>NZ_JAHWDP010000001.1 GCF_019312585.1 Halomarinibacterium sedimenti
ATCACAACAAAAAGCCCTCAAAAAAATCTCAGGTATTTTACTTAGTCTAGTTTAATTTTCGTCTGAAATATATATCCTAAAATATATATTCCTACGCTGTCAATTTCAATATATCAATGAACTCTTTTTATAACTTTTTCGCTACTTTGAAACTCGTGTTTTTAATTCACTCATCCGTTTTGCGGGTGCAAATGTAATACTATTTTTTTACCCTGCAATACTTTTCAAAATATTTTTTAAAAAAGAACTTTTGCTTTTTTCAGATTGAAACTTATTTCTCTTTCAAAGCGGGTGCAAATATAATTTGGTTTATTACATTCACAAACATATTTTCAATCTTTTTTAATGATTTTTTTAAACTAATTTTTAAGTGCTTGATAAGCAAGAATAACCATTTAAAAAAAGCAACAAAATTTCCTATACCTATATATATTATCAAATTGATAAAATAGATTAAACATCGTCCTTAAAAGTATTGATTGATGTATTGTAAAACGAATTAAGTAATAGTATCTTTGCCACTTAATTTTCAGAAAAAATGATTGCAATTACCTTACCTGACGGAAGTGTAAAAAAATACGAAGTTGGAAGTACTCCTATGGATGTTGCTAAAAGTATAAGTGAAGGACTTGCTCGTAATGTAATTTCTGCTTCCTTTAATGATACCACTATAGAGTCTACCACTCCATTAAATGAGGACGGAAGTTTGGTGCTTTATACTTGGAATAATGAAGAAGGAAAAAAGGCATTTTGGCATTCTACAGCGCACATATTGGCACAAGCTTTAGAGGCTTTATACCCCCATGTAAAACTATGGGTAGGCCCTGCAATTGATAAAGGGTTTTATTATGATGTTGATTTAGGGGACGACACTATTTCTGAAAAAGACTTCAAAACTATTGAAGATAAAATGCTAGAAATTGCACGCGGAAAGCACGATTTTAAAATGCGTTCTGTAAGTAAAGCAGATGCACTTTCTTATTACAAAGGCAAAAACGAATATAAAGTTGACCTTATTGAAGGTCTTGAGGATGGTGATATTACTTTTTGCGACCACGATAGCTTTACCGATTTATGCCGTGGAGGACACATCCCCAATACCGGTATTGTAAAAGCTGTTAAAATTTTAAGTGTTGCCGGAGCCTATTATAAAGGTGATGAAAACAATAAACAACTTACTCGGGTTTACGGAATAAGCTTCCCCAAGCAAAAGGATTTAACCGATTATTTAGAATTGCTTGAGGAAGCCAAGAAAAGGGATCATCGAAAACTTGGAAAAGAATTAGAACTTTTCACCTTTTCACAAAGAGTTGGACAAGGACTTCCGTTATGGTTACCTAAAGGAGCAGCTCTAAGAGAAAGATTAGAAAACTTTCTGAAAGCTGCACAAAAGAAGGCTGGATACGAAATGGTTGTTTCACCACATATTGGTCAAAAGGAACTATATGTAACCTCTGGGCATTATGCAAAATACGGAGAGGATAGTTTTAAACCTATACAAACCCCCAATGAAGGTGAAGAGTTTATGTTAAAACCCATGAACTGTCCTCATCATTGCGAAATGTATAATAGTAAACCTTGGTCATATAAAGATTTACCAAAACGTTTTGCAGAATTTGGCACTGTTTATCGGTATGAACAAAGTGGTGAGCTTCACGGCTTAACGCGTGTTCGAGGGTTTACTCAAGATGATGCACATATTTTTTGTACGCCAGACCAACTGGATAAAGAATTTAAAGACGTTATTGATTTAGTTCTTTATGTTTTTGGATCTTTAGGTTTTGAAAACTTTACCACTCAAGTTTCTATTAGGGATCCAAAAAAGCCTGAAAAGTATATTGGAAATCTTGAAAATTGGGAAAAGGCCGAAAAAGCTATCATTAATGCCGTTGAAGATAAAAAATTAGACTATATTATAGAGGAAGGTGAAGCTGCATTCTACGGTCCAAAATTGGACTTTATGGTAAAAGACGCTTTAGGAAGGAGTTGGCAACTAGGGACTATTCAAGTGGATTACAACTTGCCCGAACGTTTTGAACTTACATATAAAGGGAATGACAATGAACTTCACAGACCCGTGATGATTCATCGTGCACCCTTCGGAAGTATGGAGCGATTTATCGCTATTTTATTAGAGCATACTGGAGGAAACTTCCCGTTATGGTTGATGCCAGAACAGGTTAGCATCCTTACATTAAGCGAGAAATATGAAAAATACGGGCAAAAAGTTTTAAATTTGCTTGAAAATGACGAAATTCGCGCCCTCGTTGACAACCGCAACGAAACTATTGGCAAGAAAATTAGGGAGGCAGAAATGAATAAAATCCCTTATATGTTAATAGTTGGTGAGCAAGAAGAAAATGATGGTACGGTTTCTGTAAGAAAACACAGTGAAGGAGATTTAGGAACCATGAGTATTTCAGAATTTTCTAACATGCTTCAAGCAGAAGTAAAAAAAGATATAAAAGAATTTAAATAAAGTTTAACTAAAACCCTATAAAGCCATAGCAATACGAAGAAAAAGATCCCGAGGACCGGCAAGAGTCATTAAGGAAGACCAACATAATATCAACGAAAAAATTCGTGCCAAAGAAGTACGTCTTGTTGGAGATAATGTTGAAGTGGGCGTTTACCCCATAAAAAGAGCCTTAGAGATTGCCGAAGAATTAGAATCGGACCTAGTAGAAATATCACCTAATGCAGAACCACCTGTATGTAAAGTGATGGACTACAAAAAGTTTGTTTACGAACAAAAGAAAAGAGAAAAAGCACTTAAAGCAAAAGCTACCAAAGTAGTGGTAAAAGAAATTAGGTTTGGACCTAATACCGATGACCACGATTATGACTTCAAAAAGAAACACGGAGAAAAGTTTCTAAAAGAAGGTGCCAAGCTAAAAGCATATGTTTTTTTTAAGGGTCGTTCTATTATTTACAAGGATCAAGGGGAGATATTACTACTTCGTTTGGCACAAGATTTAGAAGAATTTGGCAAAGTGGAACAAATGCCAAAACTAGAAGGAAAGCGAATGACGATGTTCATAGCACCTAAAAAGAAATAATACTTCAGTCGTAATTACTGAAGATAACAATAAAGCGAAATAAATTAAAACGTAGGAAAAATGCCTAAACAAAAAACAAAATCTAGTGCTAAAAAGCGTTTCAAGCTTACAGGTACTGGTAAGATTAAAAGAAAGCATGCGTTTAAAAGTCACATCTTAACAAAGAAGTCGAAAAAACGTAAGCTTGCTTTAACTCATGACACTGTTGTACACAAGAGTGACGAGAGTAATGTTAAACAAATGCTTCGAATGAAGTAATTGCTTAACCGGTTAAAACAGATTAATAACCCTGGAGATAGGCCAAGTATGATTAAAGTGTTGAAATTTCAACCGCCTACTACAAAAAACAATTAAAATTATGCCAAGATCAGTAAATTCAGTTGCAAAAAGAGCCCGAAGAAAAAAGGTACTTAAGCAAGCCAAAGGTTACTTTGGAAGACGTAAAAATGTATGGACTGTTGCTAAAAACGCTGTTGAAAAAGCGATGCAATACTCTTACAGAGACCGTCGTGCCAAGAAAAGAAACTTCCGTGCCTTATGGATTACTCGTATTAATGCGGGTGCCCGTCAACACGGAATGTCTTATTCAAAATTTATGGGAGCAGTAAAAGCAAATAATATCGAATTGAACCGTAAAGTTCTTGCCGATTTAGCGATGAACCACCCAGAAGCTTTTGAAGCCATTGTAAACAAAGTAAAATAAGGCGGAAGCCTATTTAATAACAATCTTATTTCGCTAAAAAAACCCGCTCAATGAGCGGGTTTTTTATTTTATGTCTTCTGCTTTTTCTTCTTAGCCGCTGGAAACAATACGTTATTTAATATTAATCGATAGCCTGGTGAATTGGGATGTAGCGCCAATTCGGTTTTAGCATCCCCTACTCGATGCTGATAATCTTCTGGATCGTGACCCCCATAAAAAGTAAAGAAGCCTTTTCCGCGGATTCCATGAATATAACGTGCTTCGCCATTACTTTTGTTCTCACCCATGACTAACACCGTTGACTTTACTTCATTGGGGTTAAAAGCCGTTGTTTGACCCATAAATCCTTTTACTAGCGCAGTATGGTTTTGCACCAACATACAGGGAATGGGATCCCACTTTGCCGAATAATCCATTAAGGTAAAATAATCAGTATTTCTATTAACCTTTCGTGTATTGGTGACATCTATGGAAGAAAATTCGTATACATTGGGACTACGTTCTAACGTAAAGTCCTTAAAAGCAAATGTTCGGTTATAATCTATCTTACTTTGATAGCCCGACTCACTAGGGTCTCCGTCAAACATTGGTTCACAAATATCTACGCCTTCTGCTGCCAAGGCAATATCAAAACTATCGGTTGCACTGCACATGGCAAACATAAAACCACCACCAATTACATAATCTCTAATTTTTAAAGCAACGTCTCTTTTTTCTTCAGACACTTTACTATATCCTAACCTAGCTGCCAATGCTTCTGCTTCTCGCTTTTGTTCAATATACCATGGCGCTGTTCGATACGCTCGATAAAACTTTCCGTATTGCCCTGTAAAATCTTCGTGGTGCAAATGAAGCCAATCATATAATAGTAATTGATCTGTTAATACTTCTTCATCATATATTGTAGTGTAAGGAATTTCGGCATAGGTAAGAACCATGGTCACAGCATCATCCCAAGGCTGATTTCCTTTGGGCGAATACACCGCAATTTTTGGTGCTTTTTCCAACACCACCGCCTCCATATTTTGGGAAGGACTACTTATTTCTTCTAAAATCTGATTGGTTTGCGAATCGCTCATAACTTCAAAAGAGACACCTCGTATTTGGCACTCTTTCCGAATAGCTTCAGTATCGGGCAACAGAAAGGAACCGCCGCGATAGTTTAGCAACCACTTTGCTTTCATCTGTTTTTCTAGCACCCAATAGGTAATCCCATAGGCTTTTAAATGCTCGGCTTGGCCTTCGGCATCCATTGGAATAAGGATATAGGATGCAAAACCTTTAAAACTAAAAAGTAATATAAAAAGGGTAATAATAATTCGACTCATAGTGCTAAGATAACGACAAATTTTGAGCCAAATTGGGTGAAATTCTTAATTATTTAAAAAGGAATCCCATCATCTCCATCGCTTGGCGTAACATCGTCATTCATAGAACTACCAAAAGCTTCATCGGGAGAGGGTAAATTGGAAGGCTTAAAAGTATCATCATTCGCCGCATCATTCATTCGGGAGTGAATTTCGGTTGGGAAATCGAACATTTCAAGATTTTCGAAGCGACCTAAATGACCAACGAATTTCAATCGAATTTCGTCCAAGCCACCGTTACGGTGTTTGGCAACGATAAACTCGGCTTGCCCAGCAGTTGGTGTACGTTCTTCATCGTCCCATTCGTCAATTTTGTAATATTCTGGACGATAGATAAACGAAACGATATCGGCATCTTGCTCAATCGCTCCCGATTCACGAAGGTCACTTAACAAGGGACGTTTGCTTCCTCCACGTGTTTCCACAGCACGCGAAAGCTGTGATAATGCAATAACAGGAACATTTAATTCTTTTGCAAGTGCTTTTAAATTTCGGGAAATGGTCGATATTTCTTGTTCTCGATTTCCTCCTTTTTGGCTTCCACCCGCAGTCATTAACTGAAGGTAATCTACCATAATCAATTTAATACCGTGTTGTGATGCCAATCGGCGTGCTTTTGCCCGAAGATCAAAAATGGAAAGAGAGGGCGTGTCATCGATAAAAAGGGGTGCTGTTTCCAGTCCTTTTACTTTTACGTTTAACTGTTCCCACTCGTGTTTTTCAAGATTACCTGTTCTTAGTTTTTCAGAAGAAAGTCCTGTTTCAGAAGAAATTAAACGTGTGATTAACTGTACCGAAGACATTTCTAATGAGAAAAATGCCACAGGAATATTGTAATTTACTGCCATATTTCTAGCCATCGATAAAGTCAATGCCGTTTTACCCATCCCTGGACGTGCTGCAATAATCACTAAATCACTGGGCTGCCAACCTGAAGTTAATTTATCTACTTGAGTAAACCCTGAAGGAATTCCTGATAGTCCTTCTTTGTTTGCAATTTCTTCAATTCGTTTTTTGGCCTGTATTACTAAACTTTGAGCCGTTTCTGAAGAACGTTTTAAGTTTCCTTGAGTGACTTCGTATAATTTAGATTCTGCTGAATCAAGTAAATCGAATACATCGGTTCCTTCATCGTATGAGTCTTCAATAATTTCATTCGAAATTTTAATTAAACTTCGCTGAATGTATTTCTGAAGAATGATTCGAGCATGGAATTCGATATGTGCCGAAGAAGATACTTTTTGGGTTAATTGAATGAGATAAAACTCACCTCCAATGATATCAAGCTTTTTTTCCTTTTTAAGCTGTGCCGAAACCGTTAATAAGTCAACAGGTTCACTACTTTGGAAGAGTTTGTAAATCGCTTCAAAAATGTTTTGATGTGCTTCTTTGTAGAATACTTCTGGATGCAAAATATCGATTACTTCATCGACTCCTTTTTTATCAATCATCATTGCACCCAACACAACCTCCTCTAAATCAACAGCTTGTGGAGGTAATTTTCCTTTTTCCAAAGAAATTACCTGAGCCGAACGGCTGGAATATGAGGTTTGAGGTTGTACTTTTTCCATATAGCGAATGTAAAAAAATTGTTAAGTGCAACGAGCATTTTTTTGAATTAGCTGTTCACCATTGGTTAACAATTGAACTGTTAACAAGTTAAAAATATTGTTAATAACCACAAAAAAAACCGATATTGAATTATCGGTTTTTTGAAAGGTGTTGGTATTGCTGGAATTAGCTTTTATACTCACCCATTTTAGAATATTTATCCATTCGTTTTTCAACCAAATCTGTTGGGGATAAGTTCTTCAATTCGTCATATGCTTTTTCAATTGCTTTTGCAACGGCGATATAAGCTCCTTTTTTATCACTATGAGCTCCTCCCAATGGTTCCTTAATGATATGGTCGATTAATTTTAATTTTTTCATGTCGGTAGCCGTTAGTTTTAGGGCTTCCGCGGCTTGTTCTTTAAACTCCCAGCTACGCCATAAAATAGAAGAGCAGCTTTCTGGGGAGATCACAGAGTACCAAGTATTTTCCATCATAAGCACTTGATCACCTACACCAATGCCTAATGCACCACCACTAGCTCCTTCACCTATAATAACTACAATAATAGGAACTTCCAGTTTTGTCATTTCCAAAATATTACGAGCAATGGCTTCACCTTGTCCACGTTCTTCTGCTTCAAGTCCAGGATAGGCGCCAGGGGTATCAATTAAGGTAACTACAGGGATTCCAAATTTTTCGGCCGATTTCATTAAGCGTAATGCTTTGCGATATCCTTCTGGATTTGCCATCCCAAAATTACGGTATTGTCGTGTTTTGGTATTATAACCCTTTTGCTGACCAATAAACATAAAACTTTGATCCCCTAATTTGCCAAGTCCACCCACCATGGCTTTGTCATCCTTAAATCCTCTATCGCCGTGTAATTCTAAAAAAGAATCCCCACAAATGGCTTTAATATAATCCATGGTGTAGGGACGGTCTGGGTGTCTCGATAACTGTACACGTTGCCAAGGGGTTAAATTTTTATAAATCTCCTTCTTGGTTTCGACTAATTTTTTTTCAATTTGTTTACAGGTATTGGATACATCTACATCGCTTTCCTCTCCAATAAGACAAGCTTTGTCATACTGTTCCTGCAATTCTTTAATAGGCAATTCAAAATCAAGATATTCCATAATTTCTCTTGCTGAAGTTTGATTGTTGTGAACTACAAATATAAAATTTTGTACTTAGCTTAGGGGTATTTCTTTGCTTTTTCTGTAGGCTTTCATTTTTAAAATTCCGTTTAAAATTACAGTAGCCAAAATTATAAGAGCACCATAATAAAATTGTGGGCTCATATTTTCTGAATCACCTAAAATCCATAAAGCTAAAATAATTCCGTAGACCGGTTCCAAATTGATGGTAAGCATGACCGTAAATGGTGATAACCATCGCATGACATGTACCGAAGCTATAAAAGCATAGGCTGTACATACGGATGCTAATAAGAAAAGATACCACCAGTCTGAAGTAGAAACAATAAAAAAATCGGCAGTAAAACTTTCCGTAAATAGTAGGTACACAGAAATACAAAGCATCCCAAAAATTAGTTCGTACATCGATATCACAGAAGCTTCGTAACGCTTTGCATACCTCCCATTAATAACCGAGAATAAAGCACTTAAAAAGGCAGAAATTAATGCGAGGATAATACCCCAGAAGTATTCCATACTTGCCTGAAAAATAATGAAGAGTCCTATTACTGCAATTAAGCCGAAAATCACTTCATAAAAAATTATTCTTCTTTTGTAAAAAAGGGGTTCTAATAATGAAGTAAAAAAAGCCCCTGTAGACATAATGGCCAACGTAACTGAAACATTGGATACTTTAATGGCTCCAAAAAAAGTAAGCCAATGCACCGCAATGATTAATCCAGCAATAAAAAAACCAAATAATACTTTCTTTGGAAATCTAATTTTCTTTCTCGCAATGGCAATATATAAAAGGACAAAAACGCTAGCCAATCCCATGCGATACCAAACCAAAGGAATTGCATCTAGTGAAATCAATGCCCCTATAACTGCTGTAAATCCCCAGATAAAAACTATAAAATGGAGGTGTAGATAATTAAGTAATTTATCGTTTCGCATTTCGGAGAAGGTATATGGCTAAAATACCGAAAACAAAATTAGGAAACCAAGTTGCCAAAAAAGGCGAAAATGTACTTTGTTCCGCAATGGTACCAAAGATCTTATCGAAGAATACGAAAATCATTCCAATGCCTATTCCTATGGCTAAATTAATTCCCATTCCTCCTCTTCTTTTTACCGAAGAAACGGCTACTGCTATTATGGTTAAAATATAGGCAGATACGGGCAAGCTCCATCGTTTGTAACGAACCACTTCGTACCTATTTATATAGGAAGATCCTTTTGCCTTTTCTCTCGCAATAAAACTATTAAGTTCAGTAAAATTAAGCGTTTCTGCAATGTAAGCTACAGGCGTTAAATCTTCAATCTCAAAAGGAAAAATAGTATCTTTTTTTGGAGCTGAAACAATAGAATCTTCCCTTTCGCCAATAAACCGCTTGCTATAATTAAACAGGGTATACGTAGAATCTTCTTCGTTATAAACAATTCTATTGGCGGCTAATTTGTATTTCATTTTATTGCCGTCAAAATGCTCAAGAGAAAAGTCGTTTCCAGACTTTTCCTTCACATTAAAATAGCTTACATAAATATATTCGTTTTCATTAATTTGTCTATACACATTTGCCTGCTCTCGATCCTTACCTCGACTCTTATTGAGGTATCGATAACTAAACTCATTAAAACCTTTACTTGCAGTAGGAGCCAAATAATTCCCGAGGAAAAAAGCGCCAATACATACAATAGTGGCACCTATTATATAGGGTCGTAGAAAACGATAATAGGAGACTCCACTACTCAAAAAAGCAATTACTTCCGTGTTATTTGCCAATTTTGACGTAAACCAAATAATAGACAAAAACAAGAACAATGGAAATAATAAATTAGCGAAATACACCGTAAAGTCTAAATAGTAAATCGCTACCTGAATAAAAGGCACTTCGTTGGCTAGAATTTTATCAATTTTCTCGGCTAGGTTGATGGTAATTCCAATAGGAATAAAAAGCAACAAAAGGAGAATAAATGTCCCTAAGTACTTTCTTAAAATATATCGGTCGAGTATACTAAACATTACAGTCTTTTATCCATATTACGGACCATGGTGTTTTTCCAAGAGGCAAAATCTCCTGCTAATATATGCTTTCTCGCTTCACGAACCAACCAAAGGTAAAACCCTAAATTATGTATCGTAGCAATTTGTCTCCCAAGCATTTCATTCACAGTAAATAAATGCCTTAAATAGGCTTTACTATAAGCAGTATCGACCCAAGTAATTCCCATTTCATCAATTTCTGAAAAATTGTCTTCCCACTTTTTATTTTTGATATTGATGGTGCCATTGGCTGTAAACAACATTCCGTTTCTTCCATTTCGTGTAGGCATGACACAGTCGAACATATCTATACCTAACGCAATATTTTCAAGAATATTAATAGGTGTTCCTACTCCCATTAAATAGCGGGGTTTGTCTTCTGGTAAAATAGCGGTTACCACTTCTGTCATTTCGTACATTTCTTCGGCGGGTTCACCTACCGAAAGTCCGCCTATGGCATTCCCATCTGCTCCCACCGAAGCGATATATTCTGCAGATTGTTTCCGAAGATCTTTATAGGTACTCCCTTGAACAATGGGAAAGAATGTCTGATTGTACCCATATTTTACCGGAAGCTTTTCAAGGTGCGAAATACATCTGTCTAACCAACGATGCGTCATATGCATCGACCGCTTTGCGTAATTATATTCGCAAGGATAAGGAGTACACTCATCAAATGCCATGATAATATCTGCACCAATCGTTCGCTGAATTTCCATCACATTTTCCGGTGTAAAAAAATGGGTACTTCCGTCAATATGTGATTTAAATTTGACACCTTCTTCTTTTATTTTTCTATTGGCTGAAAGAGAATATACTTGGTATCCCCCACTATCGGTTAAAATATTTCGATCCCAATTCATGAACTTGTGCAGACCTCCTGCTTTTTCTAGAATTTGAGTCTGTGGGCGTAAGTATAAGTGATACGTATTTCCTAAAATAATATCAGGATTAATCTCTTCGGCCAATTCTTTTTGATGCACCCCTTTCACGGTACCCACTGTACCTACAGGCATAAAAATGGGTGTTTCCACAACCCCGTGATCCAATGTAATGGTTCCTGCTCTTGCCTTAGATTGCTCGTCTTTTCCTTCTAACTTAAATTGCATGAAATACTGTAAATTGAGTTGGCAAAGATACCCTTTTATAAATTCTGATTTGAACTTTCCTAATTCAGAAATTTAACAACTGTTAACTAAAACCTTGAAATCGTTAATAACTGCTCAATTTTTCACTTTGTCCCACTTTTTGAAAGTGGTATTTTTGAAGCAGAAAAAACAAATACTCTATGCCAGATATGCAACATCTCAACGACTTGGTAATTCAAGTACGGAGAGATATTTTAAGACAGGTGCACAAAGTGAATTCGGGCCATCCAGGCGGTTCACTGGGATGCACCGAATTTTTTGTAGCCCTATTCCAAGAATTGATGGATAGAAAGGAAGGTTTCAATATGGATGGAAAAGGAGAAGATATTTTCTTCCTTTCCAACGGCCATATCTCTCCTGTGTTCTATAGTGTTTTAGCACGTTCTGGCTACTTCCCAGTGGAAGAATTAAATACCTTTCGGTTACTAAATTCACGATTACAAGGACACCCAACTACGCATGAAGGCCTTCCAGGAATTCGAATTGCTTCTGGATCTTTAGGACAAGGAATTTCTGTAGCAATAGGTGCAGCTCATTCAAAAAAGTTGAATAACGATTCGCATCTTGTTTATACACTTTGCGGAGATGGAGAATTACAAGAGGGACAGAATTGGGAAGCGATAATGTATGCTGCCGGAAACAAAGTAGACAACCTTATTGTAACGGTAGATTATAATGGCCAACAAATTGATGGTTCTACAGACAATGTCCTTCCGTTAGGAAACTTAAAAGGAAAGTTTGAAGCTTTTGGTTGGGATGTAATGGAGATTGAACAAGGTAACAATCTGGAAGCTATTATGAACAGGATGAAAACGGCAAAATCTAAAACTGGAAATGGAAAGCCAGTGTGTGTATTGTTGCATACAGTGATGGGTCATGGTGTTGATTTTATGATGCATACCCACGATTGGCACGGAAAAGCACCTAACGACGAGCAGTTAGAAATTGCACTTTCTCAAAACCCAGTGACTCTTGGGGATTATTAATTCGGAAAAAAACACGATGAAAAAATATATAGATTCAGGTAAAAAAGATACACGTTCTGGCTTTGGTGCAGGGCTTACCGAACTCGGAAAAACCCACCCCAATGTGGTTGCTCTTTGCGCCGATTTAACAGGCTCTTTAAAAATGGATGATTTTAAAGCAAATCATCCAGAGCGATTCTTTCAAGTAGGAATTGCCGAAGCAAATATGATGGGAATTGCTGCTGGATTAACCATTGGAGGAAAAATTCCTTTTACAGGAACATTTGCTAATTTCTCAACGGGAAGAGTGTACGATCAAATTCGTCAGAGTATCGCTTACAGTCATAAAAATGTGAAAATATGTGCTTCACACGCAGGCTTGACATTAGGGGAAGATGGTGCCACCCATCAAATTTTAGAGGATATTGGCTTAATGAAAATGCTGCCAGGAATGACTGTAATTAACACCTGTGATTACAACCAGACCAAAGCCGCTACCATAGCCATTGCAGATCACCACGGACCTGTGTATTTACGATTTGGAAGACCCAAAGTTGCCAATTTCACTCCAGAAAACCAATCATTCGAAATTGGAAAAGCAGTACAACTACAAGAAGGTAATGACGTTACGATTATTGCCACAGGACATTTGGTTTGGGAAGCGTTAAAAGCTGCTGAAACATTAAATGAACAAGGAGTTTCTGCCGATGTCATTAACATCCATACCATTAAACCTTTAGATTCTCAGGCTATTCTAAAAAGCGTTAAAAAAACAGGCTGTGTTGTTACTGCAGAAGAACATAATTATTTAGGAGGCCTTGGGGAAAGTGTTGCAAGAGTCCTTGCACAAAATAACCCAACACCACAAGAAATTGTTGCTACTCAAGATACTTTTGGGGAGTCTGGTACTCCAGAACAACTTATGGAAAAATATGGATTAAATGCTGCAGCTATTACCAAAGCAGCATTGAAGGTGATGACAAGGAAGTAATATCTTTTTTTGTACCCTAATCAAAAAGTCCCGCATTTTGCGGGACTTTTTGATTTAAAGGGTGCTATCTAAGTAATCTGGCAAACCATCGCCATTAGCGTCTTTATATTCCAAAGTGGTAATGGTGGTTTCCATGGTACTTTCATTGTAGACACTATTTACTTCAAACTCATCTGCGCCTAGTTCAGGATAAGGATCTCCTTCTGCTAAAATATATTCGCGAACAGTTATTTCTTGAATGGTAGGTCTTCCGTCATTATCGTCATCCGTATCAAAATAATTGGGCAGTCCATCGTTATCTGTATCGTCATCTTCCTCAATTTTATTTCCATTTAAATCTTCATAAAATGTTGGAATACCATCACCATCTTGATCACCAACTCTGGTGGTATACAATTGAAATGTAAAGATTAATTGAGAATAAAAGGGTATTGGAGAACCGTTTGGCGGACTCACATAATATCCTAATCCTGAAGGAATAAAGACAGCACCTACACCATAATTTTCAAAACTTACCGTACCATCTGGATTAGTAATTGGGCCTGTTGGTGAGGTTTTAAACTCAATCATTCCATCTTGAAACCCATTAACAACGGCTGTTAAATCAAAACTCACAGGACTTGCTGCACTATCAAATAAACTTGAGTAAGGCGATAACGTAAATTCAGTATTTAAAAACCTACCTTCATACCTAAGGGTAACTACATCTGCAAAAGTTGGCTTTTGACCCCCGCCTTCAAGGGCATTTAAGTAGTATAACGTATAGTTAACTCCATCTGCCACACGATCTGGAACCGTTTTTGAAGATACTTGATCTATTAAAGGAATCTTATTTGCATTATCCCCAGCAATGGTATCGAACTTTATTTTGTAGTCAAAATTGGCTGGAGGATTGGCAAATTCTTCGTAATTATAAAAGTGTGTTTGCAAGTACTCTTCTATAATAGCAACAGAAACAGGGGCCTCTTCTCCTCTATCTCTTGCAGGAACAAAAGTGACACCGTCGTCCTTCTTGTTACAAGAAAAAACAGTGAACAGTAGTACCGCTATTATGGAAAGTAAAAAAACAGATTTCTTCATCTTCAATTTTTTGATGGCGCAAGATACAATTTTCAACTATTTTTGTAATGGCTTTAACGTAGATTTAAACGCTTTTATATGCGAATAGATAAATATTTATGGTGTACACGATATTTTAAAACCCGAAATATCGCTACACAGGTATGTAAAAAGGGAGCCATTAAAGTAAATAACGAGCCTGTTAAACCCTCCCGAGAGGTATATCCTGGGGATACTATTACAGTGAGAAAAGATCAAATTCATTATACACTTGAGGTAATAGATATTCCCGAAAACCGTGTTGGTGCTAAGTTGGTAAACCTATATAGAGTTGACACAACCCCACCTGAAGCGTTTAAAAATCAAGAACTATTAAAATACTCAAAAGAGTATTATCGCAAAAAAGGAGTGGGAAGACCTACCAAAAAAGATCGAAGAGACCTAGAGGATTTTACAGACACAACCGAAGACTAATTTATTATCTTTGCCGTATGCAAACAACCACAGTAATATTAAATCATCGCGAGATTGTCCATAAAATTAGAAGAATGGCCTATCAGGTTTATGAAACTAATGTTAATGAAACCGAGGTTGTAATTGCTGGGATACACGAGAATGGTTTTATTCTCGCCAAAAAGCTAAAATCCCAAGTTGAAAAAATAGCACCTTTTAAAGTGATTTTATGTGAAGTCACTATGGATAAAAAAAATCCTATTAACACTGTGAAAACTTCATTAAAATTATCTGAGATTGAAAATAAGTCGGTAGTATTGGTGGACGATGTGCTTAACTCAGGTACTACTTTAATTTATGGAGTAAAACATTTTTTGGACATACCCTTAAAACAATTTAAAACGGCAGTTCTAGCAGACAGAAATCACAAAAAATATCCTGTAAAAGCAGATTTCAAAGGGATTTCACTTTCTACATCCATAAATGAAAATGTGGTTGTCGATTTTGCAAAGAACAACTACAGTATTTCTTTAAAATAGCTGAAAGAGAATTTTCTCTACAATTTCTTTTTCTGAAAGACCATCACATGCAACAGTAATGTTTGCTTGATTGTAGTAATAACTCCTTTCAAAAAGATGCTTTCTTATAAAATCGTTTAATACCTCCTTTGATTTTATATGAGAAATAAGAGGTCTACTTTCTTTCTCTTTCCACAGGCGTTCTGTAAGCGTATCTACAGAACATTTTAGATATATAGTTAATACATTATTACTACCCAATAAGTCCTTCATAACAGAGCCATAACAAGGTGTTCCCCCTCCAGTAGCTAGAATTAAATTTGAATTTTCTGAAAGTATTTTCTGAAGTAGTATTGCCTCCCTTTTTCGGAAATAAATTTCGCCTTTGGTTTCAAAAAGTTGACTAATAGAACTTTTTTCAGAAGTTTCAATATAAGTATCTAAATCTTGAAAGGGAATATCCAATACTTGTGAAAGATGTTTCCCTAGTAAAGATTTTCCCGATCCCATATAACCAATTAAAACCAATTTCATCATTATATACTAGTTGCTATATCTGAAGATGCAATGCCCAAGCTAGTCATCTTCGAAGTGTTTATTAAATATTTAATGGGCATTTTTGATTAACAAATATCGTAATATCTCTAATGAAAATGGTTAATTTAAAAGATTAATAAATTTCTATTAATTTTACTTTGCTTAATAAACATAATGATATTATATTTGCACCCGCAAACAGAGAAATTTTTTGTTTGGAAGCGGGTGACAAGCCCGCTAAATTTTTAATGACCTGGTAGCTCAGTTGGTAGAGCACCTCCCTTTTAAGGAGGTGGTCCTGGGTTCGAGCCCCAGCCAGGTCACAAAGAAAAAGTCGGAACTTAGGGTTCGACTTTTTAGTTTACTGCAATACCTACCGAGGTGCTGGAACTGGTAGACAGGCATGGTTGAGGGCCATGTGTCCTAAGGACGTGTGGGTTCGATTCCCATTCTCGGTACAAAAAACGCTGAATCCCCGGCGTTTTTTTTATTCCAAATCCATTCCTTGTTTGTTTAATAATTCAATAATAATAATAAACAATATTTCATTTTGAGTAACAATTTTTAGTACCTTCGCTTAAATTGTTAGTATGTTTGTTAAGACACAATTCAGCATAAAAGACCTCGAAAACCTAAGTGGAGTAAAGGCTCACACCATTCGTATTTGGGAAAAAAGATACAATCTTCTAGAGCCAGATCGTACTCAAACCAATATTCGATTTTACGATTTAGAAAACCTAAAGCGTTTACTAAATGTTTCCTTTTTGTACAATGAAGGCTACAAAATTTCGAAGATTGCAAATCTCGACGAAAAAGAAATTACGCAAATAATTCAGGAAAAAGAGGGAGAAAATAAGGAAGGATATGCCTTACAAGCCTTTAAAACAGCCATGTTTGACTTTGATTATCACTCCTTTGCTAAAGCGTATAATAAAGTGGCTGAAACGAAATCTTTTAACCAAATATTCTTCGATATCTTTATTCCCTTACTCACCGATATTGGTAATTTATGGTCTACAGGAAGTATCGACCCAGCACACGAACGATTTATTTCTGAAATCATTAGGCAAAAAATCATGGTTGAAAACCATAAACTGCTTGAAAATCTAAAAGAAAAAAAAGCACCGCAATTTGCTTTATACCTACCCCACGAAGAAATTCATGAAATTGGACTTCTTTTTGCCAATTACAAATTACTTTCAGAAGGTTTTACAACTATCTACTTAGGTAATAATATTCCGTTGGAAAGTTTAAAACACCTACTTAAACACTATAACTCCCTTACGTTTTTATCTTACTTTACCGTAAAACCAGATCACGAAAGTGTTTATGAATACATCGACCGGTTTGAGAATGAAATTAGCTCTAAAAGCAATATGCAATTATGGTTAATGGGACTTAAAGTAAAAGATATTGATGATAAGAAATTACCTAAAAATGTAACTGTTATAAACAGTTTAAAAAGTTTGGAAGAAAAGATAACTTCATTAAAATAATCTTAAATTTTTAAACAAGTTCATATTTTTGTTTAAATATTTTGTATTTTTGTTAAACAAATTATGAATAAAACAATCGCAATCGTTGGTTCTGGGTTCTCATCTCTTGCCGCAGCTTCGTATTTAGCTAAAGAAGGTAACTTGGTTACTGTGTACGAAAAAAACAGTACCTACGGGGGAAGAGCTCGACAGTTAAAAATGGAAGGGTTTACTTTCGATATGGGCCCTACTTGGTATTGGATGCCAGATGTTTTTGAACGTTTCTTTCAAGATTTTGGAAAAGATTCTTCACAATATTTCCAACTCATAAAGTTGAATCCAGCCTACCAAGTATATTTTGGGGAGAACGATTCCATAACCATAGGCGATACCCTGGAAAAAATTACGGAAGCATTTGAAAAAGAAGAACCTGGAAGCTCTATTAAACTTCAAAAATTTATAAATGAAGCGCAGGATAATTACAACATTGCTATTAAAGATTTAGTCTATCGACCAGGTCTTTCTCCTCTCGAATTGGTGACTCCCGTAACCATGAAAAAAATTGGTCAGTTTTTTAGTACCATTAGTAAAGAGGTTCGAAAAGAGTTCACCAATCCAAAGCTCATTTCAATTTTAGAGTTTCCCGTTTTATTCCTTGGTGCTAAACCTTCAAATACTCCTGCTTTTTATAGCTTTATGAATTACGCCGATTTTGGTTTGGGTACCTTTCATCCCAAAAACGGAATGTACAGTGTCATTGAAGGAATGATAGCGCTCGCAGAGTCGTTAGGCGTTCAGTTTAAAGCAAATATGAATGTTGAAAAGATAAACGTTGTAAATGGAAGGGCAACATCATTAACCATCAATTCACAAGAAATAAAAGCCGATATCATTTTAAGTGGTGCGGATTATCATCATACGGAAACTCTTCTAGACAAATCATATAGGCAATATTCCGAAAAATATTGGGAGAAAAAAGTGTTTGCACCTTCTTCCCTCCTTTTTTATGTAGGTTTTAGTAAAAAATTGAAAAACGTATCCCACCACACGCTATTTTTTGATGTTCCGTTTGAAGCACACGCTAAAGCTATTTATGATACCCCACAATGGCCAGAAGAACCATTATTTTATGCAAGCTTCCCTTCCATTACAGATAAGGATGCTGCACCAGAAGGTAAGGAAGCTGGCATCTTTTTAATTCCGCTTGCGCCAGGGCTTACAGATATTGAGGAAGTTAGAGAGGAATATTTTGAGTTAATTATTAATCGATTCGAAAAAATCACAAACCAAGACGTTAAAAAATACGTTATATTTAAGGAAGCTTTTTGTATTAACGATTTTATTAAAGACTACAATTCTTACAAAGGAAATGCCTACGGATTAGCTAATACATTGTTGCAAACTGCTTTTTTAAGACCGAAATTAAAAAGCAAAAAAGCAAAAGGATTGTATTTTACTGGACAACTAACGGTGCCAGGACCCGGAGTACCACCGTCGCTAATTTCAGGAAAAATAGTTTCAAATCTTATTCAAAAAGAAATTACAACCACATGAAAGCATTATTCGACACTGTCTCTGAAACCTGCAGCAAAAAGGTAACTAATACCTATAGCACTTCCTTTTCTATGGCAACCAAAATGCTAGCACCATCCATAAGACAAGATATTTACAATATTTATGGCTTTGTGAGATTTGCAGATGAGATTGTAGATTCGTTTCACGAATATGATAAAAAAACATTGTTTGATAGATTTGAAGTAGATCTCGATAATGCCCTTAAAGATAAAATAAGCCTCAACCCTATTCTCAACTCTTTTCAGCATACCGTTCATAAATATAACATTGAACGAGATTTAATAGATTCCTTTATGTTGAGCATGCGTTTAGATCTTTCAAAAAATATATATAAAACCGATGAGGAGTTTAAACAATACATTTATGGCTCTGCAGATGTTGTGGGCCTCATGTGTTTAAAAGTGTTTGTAAAAGGTGATGTTCAAAAATTTGAGGAACTAAAAGAAGCAGCCATGAGTTTAGGGTCTGCTTTTCAGAAAGTAAATTTCCTAAGAGATTTAAAGGCTGATTTCGAAGGTTTAAATAGAACATATTTCCCAAATACCAACCTCAACGAACTCGATGAAATTTCAAAAAACCAAATTATAAATGAAATTGAAAGCGATTTTAAGCGAGGTTATGAAGGCATTTTAAAACTACCCACCGAAGCTAAATTTGGTGTGTTTATGGCGTATCGTTATTATAAAAGGCTATTGAAAAAACTTCATAAAACCCCTGCCATAGAAATAAAAAATGCGAGAATTCGTGTTCCTAATTATGAAAAATTTGGGCTATTGACGCGTGGCTATGTAAAATATCATTTAAATTTGGTGAAGTAATTATGACCATAGTAAACTGGATATTAATCTTTCTTGGAACCTTTTGCGGTATGGAGTTTATGGCTTGGTTTACCCATAAATATGTGATGCATGGTTTTTTATGGAACTTACATAGAGATCACCATAAAAAAGATCACAAAAGTTGGTGGGAACGAAATGATGCCTTTTTCCTTTTTTACGCTGCAGTGAGTATCTTTTGTTTTGTCCGTTGGCAATACTATGGGTTTTTGGCTGGGCTACCTATTGGAATAGGTATTTTCTCTTATGGTGTTACCTATTTTTTCGTGCATGACATTTTTATTCACCAACGATTTAAAATGTTTAGAAATGCCAATAATTGGTATGCTCGAGGGATACGACGGGCTCATAAAATGCATCATAAACACCTTGGCAAAGATGAAGGTGAATGTTTTGGCATGTTATTCCCTCCTTTAAAATATTTCAAAAACTAAAGAATGAAATACCTATACCTTTGGCTCAATATAGGTTCTTTTATAATTCCCTTCCTTTTTAGTTTTCATCCAAAACTCCAGTTTTACAAAAAGTGGCGTTCCTTTTTTTTGGGTGTGTTGGTCATGATGGCCGTTTTTATTCCGTGGGATATTGCCTTTACACAAAACGGTTTTTGGGGATTTAATGAAGCATACACCACAGGGATTTATCTTTTCAATTTACCCATAGAAGAATGGTTATTCTTTATTTGCATTCCGTACGCTTGTATTTTTACACATTATGCTTTGCTCACGTTATTTCCAAAATTTTCTCTGTCAGAAAAAATAACCCAAATAAGTTATCTTGTATTAATTTCTGCGCTCATAGTGGTGCTTTGGTATCATTATAACAAATGGTATACATTAGTTTGTTTTGTTTATGCATTATTGGTTTTGGGCATCACATATAATTATAAAAAAGCAGTATTACCTTATTTTTTTGCCACCTATTTAATTATTCTAATTCCCTTTTTTATTGTTAATGGAATTCTAACAGGGAGCTTTATTGAAGAACAAGTGGTCTGGTATGCTAATTCTGAAAATCTTGGTGTTCGTTTATTTACAATCCCAATTGAAGACACTATTTACAACCTTGGAATGCTATTAACAGTATTAATAGTTACTGAAGCTTTTTCGTCAAATCAAAAACCAATATAAATGTTAAAGAGAATTATTTTGTTTCTTGTTATAACTTTTGGGGGATTAGCATTGGGGAGTCTATTTACTACAGAAGGAGCATCTTCAACATGGTATGAAGCATTACCAAAAGCTCCGTGGACTCCGCCAGGTTGGGTGTTTGGTGTAGCGTGGACTTTCATCATGGTTTGTTTTTCACTCTATATGGCACTATTATCGGAGAAAGTGAAGAATAAAAAACAACTCATCATTTTATTTACAATTCAATGGATTTTAAATGTTTCTTGGAATCCAGTCTTTTTTTATTTTCATAAGATAGCTATGGGCTTACTTGTAATAACAGCCTTATTGGTTATTATTCATGTTTTTCTTTTTAGATATTATAAAATTTTAGCCTGGAGAAGCTTACTCATTTTACCTTATGCCATTTGGCTTTGGATAGCCACATCATTAAATGCATATATCTATTGGTTTCATCCTTAAATGAAAAAACCGCCTTAGGTTAAAGCGGTTTTTTCATAGCAAATGTTTCTTTTTAGAGGAGGCGTAGGGCTCTTACTTTATGTTTCATTTACATTGGATATTAATTCAAATACAAAAAGTTTGCCAAAAACTTAATTTACTTATTGTAATTAATGCATTTATCTATAAAACCAGTAAAAACAAATTTACCCTACCAAAAAAAAGAGCCTTGTAAATTACAAGGCTCTTTTAATTAAATTAATCTTTATTTATTTCTTGATTATTCTTTTTACTACTGAGGATGTTTCTCCTTCAATAGAAATAAAATACAATCCTGTTGCATAACTTTCTAAAGAGAATGAAATAGTATCATTCATCCCTTGTAAATTAATTGTATTTATAATTCTTCCATTGACATCCGTTATGACTACTTTCTTAAGTTGCTCATTACTAGAATTAACTAATTGAACTTCTCCAGAAGATGGATTAGGAATTAATACAATCTCATTTTCAAAGGAATTTGTTTCAGTTCCTAAGATTTCTTCAACGGTTACATCAAAGGTACAGCTAGATGTATTTCCATATTCATCTTCGGCAGTCATCGTAATGGTATGAACTCCAACGGCAACATCAGTTCCTGCAACAGGAGACTGGGTTAAAATTGGATCTGTAGTACAATTATCCACTACAGTAGTAGAGGAAGCATAATCTGGTAGTGTATATTGCTCCCCTTCATTTACTTGCACGGTTTCGTCTGCAGGACACGTAATATCTGGAGCAATGGCATCAATAGTCACTTCCTCTTCGGTTCTAGCACCTAGACATCCATCAACTCCTAAATTAATATCATCATTGGCAACTCCATAATCTGAAGACGAACAAACGTTTGCCCAATTAGAAGCATTATCATCATCCCCATTTCTTCTATAGGATCCTGTACAACCTTGAGTAAAGCTTGCTCCATCTCCAGTCCAATCCAAATTGGCAGCTGTAATATTAAATCCATTAATAGTAACATTTAGACCTGCAATTGCAGCAGCAGAATGTTGCCAAAATACTGAATCAACGACATTACCTTGATCGTCTATGATAATAATCCATCCAGGATTGTTATCGTTCCAGAAGATATTATTACCCCAATATCCAGAACCTCCACTATCATTCCAATTCATCACAGAATCGGCACCCATATTCCCTAGGGGTTGAACAATTGGATTAGCGATATTAATATTATTATAATCGTCACTTACAGCTACTACATATCCCGTATAATCAGCTGCAAGACCTACATTCTGAATTTCTAATTGATCTGGAGTCTGTAAGGTAACTTCTGAAATCACTAATTGTGATAAAGGAACATCTGGTGTTTCTTGTGCAAAAACGCTTGTATTTCCAATAGGTGTAAAAGTATAGTCATTTCCTTGGAATAGTAATGTACCACCTGTTGCAGCATCATACCACCGAATCACATTATTAGGATCTAAAGGAATGGCCGAAACAGTTACATCATCCCCCAAACAAAAATCACTTCCTCCACTGGTTGGTGGACCAGGTGGCAAGGCCAAAACTTCTATATCATCAGTATCAGAAGAGGCTACAGAACAGTTTCCAGCAGGAACTTCATAGGTGATTGTGTGAACACCTACACCTGCTACCACAGGGTCAAAAGAGAAAGTAATTCCATTCCCATCATCTGTAACACCGGGACCGCTATACACACCTCCTAATGGCGTTCCTCCTCCTAAGCCTGTTAGCTCATCGGCACCTTCACAAACATCTTCTGGAGCCGTAAATGACGCTAATTGACTTGGAGTATCGAATGCTTCAGTACCATCACTTCGGCTTCCGGAAGAGCCTTGATCGGCACTTACTCCTAATCCTCTTTTTGCAAAAGCATCCCATAAAATACATTCATTTATTCCACCATATAAGGCAACATCTGCAGCAAAAATTGCATCTCTACCATCCACAAATCCTGGGCTACAAGGCTGAAGTTTCATTCCTTCAGTAACTAATGCCATAGCCATAACATTTCCAGCATCTAAATTAGGGTCTCCTGTAAAGTTAAAAATATCTGCATCCCATCCATGTTCATCGATAAGTGCCCAGGTCATTTCCCAAATGGTCGTTGCCCAAACAGAACCCACACCATGTGGTACTGCCGCAGTTTTAATATCATCATATGTTTGTGGGTTTACAGCTACATCTGTACTATACGGGAAAGGTCTAATTCCCGCACCACCTGGACCTTGTCCAAATAAATACGTTCCAACTCCTCTTGGATCTGTTCCCATATCCCCAGGCTCAATAGTCATAACCGCTCCATACCAATCACTCCAACCTTCACCCATTTGTTCTTGGTTACTTAAACAACCTGTATTATTAGGACCTCCTGTGAGTCTATTGGAAATTCCGTGACCGTATTCGTGAAAGATTACTAAATTATCAAAATCACCATCCTTGTTGCCACATACGTACATCTGCATGGTAGGATTACTTCCGTCAGGCGGTGTTCCAAAGTTTGCATTACAAGTACCTGAACCATCTTGTGCTTCAGAATTTACAGAATCACTTCCTGCACCACCATTTCCGTAGTTATTTTCTTGGAAATTCCCAGAAGCTTCATCAAATCCATAAATGTACATCACATCGTGAATGATGTTATTCCAATAAAAAAGATTGGTAATTGCTGCCGATTCATACTGTGTACCAGCCGTATAATTTTGATCAAATGGATATCCCGTAAAATCTAAAGTAGCTCCACCATCTGGTTGAAATCCAGGATTATCTCCATCCTCATAGGAGTTTGTATTATTCCCTCTGGTTACCGTAAACTCAGCACCAGCTATACCATCAGTATCATGCCACCCAAAAGGAGAGGCCGTAGGGTTTGCTGGTAAGGTTTCAATAGTTCTTGCTCCATAGTAAGGACTTTCAATAGGTGGTGCAAAAACTTCATAACTATTTGGAATAACAGCAATACTTTCATTGTTTCTTTCTTCAATTAGCTCACAATAATTAGGTATATCATAAAGATTTTTATTGTAATCTAATGTTTCATGAATACTATGATCGTGTTCAAAATTACAACTAGACATCCAGTTTACCTGATCTAAAACGGTTCCAAAATTTGCATCTACACGAACACTCCACCAGTTTTGCTGTGCTTTTTCTTCAATAGAAAGATCCCAGGCTAATGCTAGTTTATTGTCTTGTGTAATCTGGTAAACTAATTTTGCAGGAATATCACTTAAAGAAATACCTCCTCGGCTTAGTAATGTTTCCTTATTTACAGAGCCTTTTTGCTGAAGCACATTTAGTCCTTCTGAAATAGAATACCCAAAGTAATTGGCTGCTGCCTGAACGGCTTGCACCGCATTAATAGAAACCGTGGTTCTTCCTGTAGCTTTCTGTGCAACATCTTTTACAAAATGATTATTCGATTTTAACACCTGTCCGTTAGGAAAAATATGAATACTAGACTGGGTTCCGTTAATTTCAATTCCGTTGAGTGTTTGCGTGTAATACACATGTAAAACACCGCTGGTACGACTCGTGTGTTGACTCGTAATTACCCAGTTAAAATCTTGCTGAGTAATCTTATTATTTTCTAGTAGTTGGTCAAGTTCTTGGTCAATGCTTTGTTTAACGTTTTGCGAATTTACCGAGGTTACCAAAATCAAGGTAAATGCAAACATTAGCATAATAGTTTTTCTCATAATAATTCTAAGATTTAGTTAGTTTAAGGTGAGGATGTTGTAAATCTATTAAAAAAGGAAATAGCTCACAACAATTTTATAGGAATGAATGCTTTTTTAACATACGACATATTCGTTTGAACCTTTAACGCTATCCCCTTTAAATCTAATAATTTTCCCTATTTTAGTAGGAAATAAATTGCTATATGACCCAACCAGACGAACTCATCCTTGAAATGCAACAAGGAAGCGAGAAAGCATTTTCACAATTGTATGAAATGTATTCGCGGGCTATCTATTCTGTAATTCATGTCATTCTTAGAGATGATGAAGTAACCGAAGAAGTCCTACAGGATGTATTTATAAAAGTTTGGAAGAATGCCAACTCATATTCTGTGGAAAAGGGACGTTTTTATACTTGGTTACTTAACATTGCAAGAAATACTGCTATTGATAAAACCCGATCGAAATCTTTTAAGAACTCCAATAAAAACCTTTCTACAGATAACTTCGTATATGTGATAGGTGGTCATAACGATTTAAATGAAAAAACAGACGCCATCGGAATTCAAAAATTTGTAGATAAATTAAAACCTCTTTGCATCAAACTACTCGATCTACTTTATTTTAAAGGATACACCCAAAATGAAACAGCAGAAGCACTGGAAACTCCTTTAGGAACTATTAAAACACGTGCTAGAAACTGTATTAAAGATTTACGGAAATTGACATTACAAGAGGTATGAAAAAGATTAAAGATATTATAGAATCTGGGACCTTAGAACTCTACGTTACAGGTGCTTTATCCCAACGAGAAGCGATGGAGGTGGAGGATATTCTTGATGAATATCCTGAAGTAAAACGTGAAGTTGAAAAGATTGAAGCGGCACTCATGAACCTCTCCTATGACGATAACTTTACCATTCCAGACTCGGTTTGGGAAGGCGTGTTGAATTCCATTAAAGGAGTTCGTACGTTGAATGTCCCAAAAAAGTCAACCAATTGGTCTATGATGACAGGATGGGCAGCGGCTATTGTATTCTTATTAGGAATTTTCTGGATGCTGAAAGAAAACAACACCCTAGAAAATCAAGTGCGAGTAACTTCAACGCAAAATGCCGTCTTAAAAGGAAAAGTTTCTACGACCGAAGAAGCTCTGGCTTCCTCACAAGAGTTACTAGACATCATTCGCTCTAAAGACTATAGAGAAATTAATCTACCCGGAAATGTAGCCGTTTCGCCAGAATCGTATGCCAAAGTGTATTATAACGATAAAGATAAAATTGCTTACATCGACGCACGCGGATTACCCACACCTCCCTCTGGAAAAGTGTACCAAGTGTGGTCGCTTATTATGGACCCTTTAACCCCAAGAAGTGTTGGATTATTGGACAATTATGAAAGCACCAATACTAAAGTCTTTAAACTAGAAAATATTCCAGATCCAGAGGCCTTCGGAATTACACTCGAGCCAGAAGGTGGTAGTGAAAGTCCAACACTTACCCAATTATATACTTTGGGAATGGTTTCACCATAATTTTAATTACTGATTACACAAAAAGAAAGGGCATCCAATTGGATGCCCTTTTTACTTCTTAAATATATAGATTATAATTCTTTTACTTTACTTGCCATCACAGGTCCTAACTCAAAAGAGGCTTCTTCCAATTCAGCTTTTAATTCTTTAACCTTTTTCGAATTACCATTGGCTTTATAGACTAAAGCACTATGATACAAGGCCACAGGTTCAAAGGTTTTTCCTTCCACATTAGTCTCGATCGTTTTTAAAGCTTCCGCATCTTGTCCATTTTGTAGTTGTGCGAACGCCAAATACGAATGTATTAAAGGGGTATTTCTATTGGCTACTTCCTTTTCGGCGATTTCTAGCGCCTTTTTTGGAGCGGCTTCCGCATATAATTCAATTAAGTAGGTATTATACATGCCGCCGTATTGCCCCGCTTCTACAGCATTCACAAACTGTTCTTCCGCATTTTTGGAGGCTGCAGTATTTCCTTCAAAGGCATATAATTCTGCTTTCAGTAAATAATAATCCGGCAACTGGTGATTCTTCATCACCGAATCTAAAATCCGATGTGATTCCTTCGCATTTCCTTCCGCAGCATACACAATCCAAGCTATTTTTCGTTTTACATAACTATTATCGGGTTGTAATTCTAGCGTTTTTAAATAGTGAGCATACGATTCTTTAATTCTCCCAGCGTGTCCGTAAAAGTCGGCTAAATTACTATAGCTCCAAATCTTTAGGGGTTTGCTTTCGTGAGATTCGGCTTTTTCTTTTGCCATTTCCATATACTTAATAGCGCTATCCAAATCCCCTATATGATCGCTCCACTTCGACAAACGAATGAGATAATTATAATCGCTCATGTCCTTTAAGGCTGAAAGATATTCGTAGGCTCTGTCATAATCTCCCAATTCCATCGTACTATCAAAAAGCATTAACTGCGTAGGACGTTTTTGAGAAGGACCTTCGAAACTTTTCTGAAGTAATTCGTTGGCTTCTTTAAATCGGTGTTGGGAAATGTAATTTTTTGCCAAGCCTCTTTCAAAACCATCTCGAAAATTATCTGCCGAAATTGCGATGGCTTTTTTATATAAGGTTTCGGCAGCCAATAAGTGTTGCATGTTTCCCGTTTCGGCAAATAATTGCTCATACACATTGGCTAACTGACCTATATCACCAATCCCAGTGGTGTCTTTATCCAATCGGTTGGACCAGTATCGCTGTTGCAACAAGGTTTCATCTAGTGTAGGTGTATTTTGAGTGTTTAAGAAAACATCGTAATCTTCTACCTTCGTTATTTTTTCATACTTGGGTTTTGACTCACAACCAACGAGTAATAACAACCCTAAAAGTATTATATAGCCTTTCATCATTTTAAAATTTTTGTAAAAAAAAGAGCAACATAAGGTTGCTCTTTTTTATGTTTTTAATCATATCTATTGCACTGGGCTTTCCAAATAAGGGAAAGGAAGTGTAAAATCTCTATCGCCTGGTCCTACACCATCGCTTGTTAATTGTGGTGTTCCGTTATTTCCGTCAAAACGTGCTCCGTCATTTCCACCAAACATCAGAATCAAAGAAATATCAATAACATCGTCTGCCAAGGTTCTTCCCGTAAGGGCAAGTCCTGTATTAGGATCGAAATAGGTAGTTTGAGCATTGGGTGCTACTTGTAAGGCATCAAACTGTGCTAATACCGTTGTAAAGGTAGCAGCATCCAAGCCTAGAATGTTTGCTTCGTAATCCAAACTCACTCCCAAAGCATCTCCATACACATCATGATATGCTTCTAAGGTATTCTGAAAGATTGGCTGGAAAGAAGCTCTATCACTCACCAAAGAAGTGTTGAACATATCTTTTACCGTTCCGCTTCCACTAAACACGGTGTTGATTCCTGGGCGTCCCATAATATCTTCTTGGCGGTAGGTTCCGCTAAAGTCTAACAAATCGAAACAAGAAACACAGCTTCCACCACAATCTACTCCTTCTTCATCTCCGTTCATAATTCCATCGTCACAAGAAGCTTGCTCAATGACATTTCCGTTATCATCATCATCTTTACACTGGGTAAACAATAGTCCCAAACAAAGTGACAAAGCGATATATTTTATATTTTGAATTTTCATCTTTTTCTCTTTTTAAAATTATTGTTTTCTTTTTGTGGTTACCCATACATTGTATGCATCTGGCAATCCATTAATACCCACGGCCCCTGCAACGTGCGCGGGTGCTGTCCCTAACATACTATTAGGTACTTCAACTACCACGGCCATCACATTTAATCCTACAAAAAAGTCGGAGGCCTGTCCAGAAGGTAAAAATCCTTCTGGTGCTGCAGCACCAGAAACCACCAAGTTAAACTGGTTAAAATCGAAATAAAACGCATCCCGTCTAGGTCCTGCATAAAATGACATTCCGTTGTTGTTAGAAGTAATGGTTTCATCAATTCCAGAAATTTCTACTTGGCCTGCAAGATTGTCTCTGTTAATGGTACTATTCATTCCCACTTCGGCAGGAGCGTAAGGACCAAAGAAATACATCACACTATCTCTTCGGATGGCTTGAATCACTAAATCTTCCACAAAGTCTCCCGTGTTGTCGATGTTAAATTCAATCAGCACATTTTCGTCAAAAATGGCGTTCTCTGTTACTGCTCCCGGTGTTAAGGGTCCTTGAATGGTGGCAATAAACACCGTGTTGTCTGGATTACTGCCTTCAAAGGCATACAAATCTGCAATATCTACAGCGGTTCCCGCAACTGCTGGGGAATCAATGTGATCTGCCGCAATCAAGACTACCGAGAAGACTCCTAGAGCCACTACTGCGAGTAATCCATAAAATTTTGTTTTTTTCATCTTTTAAATTATTAGTTTTTTAATATGAGATGTAATGCCATAATCATCTATTTTTGTCTCAAAGTAAATTGTTCTTGGGCATTTAATACGAATGTTTGATTAAATTTACTTTCCCTTATATACGGAGAAAATAATAGTATGGTTTTAAAGATTGTAAAAATAATTCGAAAAACCGCAATTGCCTACAAAATTAAAAAATGAACCCATCTTCCGCTGGTTGGATCCATAAATTTATTAACGAGTTTCCCAAAAAGGAACTCATAGACAGCTATACTGGGCTGTTACCCTTTTATGAAACGCTAAAAAAAAGCGGATTTATATACGGGGTATCGGTAAAAACACTCTTAGACGTGCCCGTAAGTGACTTAAAACTTACCCAAGAAGAAAATACCAAGGTCAATTTATTTCACGCGCTGCTGTTTATGTACCAATCGGAAAAGGGTACGTATGACATTCCCGAGGCCATCGAAACCATGGTACTGTTTTACAAAACCATTGAAAAAGGAAAGCCTGGATTTTTTCAGAAATTGAGTTTTACCAAAAGTCCTTCTGAAAATTTAGAACGCATCTTGGCGGCACGAATTCAAGAATCGAATACGCTTATAAAAACTGAAGCCGCCTCTATTTTTACCTATGCCTTGCTGTTTGGCGATGTATTGGCATTTCAATATTACCTAAAGCATCCCGAAGGTTTAAAAAACTATCTGGAAGCCTTTGAAGAAACCCTCATTCAGTTTAGCATTTGGGCGCTGCAAAGCAAACAGAAAAAAAACAAATACGATGCCCTGGTCATCGAAATGGTGTCGGAATCTGCCCAATACGTCACCCATAGCGATGATACCTTTTCACACGAAATTGTGGACCAACTCAAGGAACGCACCGTGCTAGAAAAACAGTTTGTACTGGATATTTGTTGTCTAGCGGTGTGGGACGATAAAAAAATTGACGCTACAGAAAATACCTTTTTAAAGGAAGTGGCCTTTCATTTAGGGATTAGCCACGAGTATTTGGCACACAGCATTGCCCATATTAAAGCCTTTTCGGAAGCCAACGAACACAAAATAAAGCTGTTTCAATACTCCCACCCTGTCAAGCAATTGTACAAACAAAGTACCGATACTGTAAAACTCTTGGTATTGCGTAACAAAAAACGCTTGCTCCAAGAACTCAACGAAAGCGGAGAATTGATGGTACTCTTAGGGCAATCCACCACCCGCGACCTTACCCGCGAAGAAAAAACCAAAGTAAAGGAGCAGCTCTTGGATATCTGCAAGACCATCCCTTCGCTTACTATTTTTATGCTCCCCGGTGGGATGCTCTTACTCCCGCTATTGGTAAAATACATTCCTAAACTGCTCCCCTCTGCCTTTAATGAAAACCGAGTGGATGAATAGCACCATTCACCATTATTTTTTTAATTTAAAACCATCATATATTTAGTATAAAAATGGACAAAACACAACCTACAAATATTAATGTAACCTTAGTCGATCTTAATAATTTTGCACATTACCCAACATTATCTATGGGTTTACTTGCAAGATATATACGTGATTTTGGGTTTAATTTAAAGGTTATAAGTCCGCTTAGTAATGGAATTAAATCTCGCAAAAGGGAAAAGGTGGAAACCATAATTGATTATTATAAAACCCGCTTAATTTTTAGTCAATTAAAAAGTATAAGAAGGCTTATTACAATTGCAGAAAGTATTCCCTTGATAAAAGAGCGGTTTCTAAATAAAGGTAAACTTTACAAAGCTGTTATATCTGCCATTAAACCCGATACAGACCTCGTACTTATTTCTACCTACAATGAAAATTATAGTATTTGTAAAAAAATTTCCGAATACCTGCACAAAAAAGGAATCCCTGTAATTATTGGAGGACCCGCTTTTAACGATTTAAAACAAGTGGATCAATTTTTAGACATAACAGGAGTCTCTTACGTCATTGGAAGTGAAATAGACAATTACTTAGGGCAAATGTTATTCGATTTTTTTCAAGAAAAAGACATTACCTCCTATCCTGGCGTATACACCAAAGGGGTTAAAAAAACACCCAACTCTTATATTTTTAAAGAACTAGATCAATTACCTGTTCCAGATTTTACAGATTTTGCTTGGGATAAATATCCTAATAAGATTATCCCTTATATGACAGGGCGTGGTTGCAGTTGGGGTAAGTGTAATTTTTGTAGCGACGTGGTGTTGGTTAACGGTCGCTCCTATAGATCGCAAACTAAAGAGAAAATCCTTTCCGATTTAAAAGCATTGAGTAAGCAAATTGACACCCATATTATTGCTTTTACCGATTTAAAACTAAACTCTAACATTCAAGTTTGGAATGCCCTAATTGATGGGCTCCCCAAAATTATTGAAAATCCCATTTGGTTTTGCTCGGTACATGTAGATGACAGAAACAAAAACGGCTTGGATTTTGAAACCCTTAAAAAGGCAAAAGAAGCGGGGCTTACTAGAATGTCTTTTGGGTTGGAAACAGCTTCACAAAGGTTGCTGGACGATATGAAAAAGGGAACCACCGTTGCCAAATTAGATGCTTTTGTAAATGCAGCCTATAAAGCAGGAATTAGTCTGCGCGCCACGATGTTTATTGGCTATCGGGGAGAAACAGCTCAAGATTTAAAGGAAACTTACGAGTTTCTTTTAAAAAACCAACATTGTTTTGAACGCATTAAAGCCTGCCGATTTCAAATGTATGATATGACTCCAATCTTAGATGAGCTTACACCACAAGAGCGCGAACAAATGTTTGCTAGACAAATTAACCATCTATACGCCACCAAAGATTATATAAAGTACAAAAAAGGCATTCTTAAAGTTGTCAATAAAATTAACTCCAAACGTTTAAACGAAGCCGCACGTGCCTTTGACGGGGTCATGTAAAGGCTTTTTATAGTCTTTCCTTAAACGCCTCCCTCCTGCCCTTAATGAAAATAGGGTTGATGAGGATTAGTGTCCCTTGTCATTTCGAGCTGTCACACTGAGCCTGTCGAAGTGCTGTCGAAGTATCGAAGTGCTGTCGAAGTATCGAAGTGTAAGCGAGAAATCTCATATTTAGGGGTCTTATAGATACTTTGTTCATTTTCTTTGCTCGTCCAAAGAAAACGAACCAAAAGAAAAGACTCCTTTTCAGAGGAATTTTTGCTTCGCAAAACCGTCTTGAAAACTCCGCGTCGCCTTGCTCCTGAATCTCGGAGCTTTTCTGCGACTATTCTGCTGAAAAGGGTTATACTCTTTCACTACACAATATTTATATAACCGATACTAATTATAGCAGACACACTTGTCATTCTAAACTATCACACTGAGCTTGCCTCTACTAAGCTGTCACACTGAGCTTGCCTGTACTGAGCTTGTCGAAGTATCGAAGTGCAAATGAAGAATCATTTTTTAGATTCTTCGTGTCGCTACGCTCCCTCTGAATGACATTGGGTAAAACCTAAAAAAAGTATCTAAAAACCGAATACTATTATCTAAAAACCTAAAAGGTATTAGTCTAATCATTAATAAAATTATCAATTAGACTAAAAGTATTTATCGTTAGACGAATACTATTATCTGATAGACTAAAAGGTATTAGTCTAATCATTAATAAAATTTACAATTAGACTAAAAGTATTTATCGTTAGGCGAATACTATTATCTGATAACCTAAAAGGTATTAGTCTAATGATTAATAAAATTAACAATTAGCCTAAAAGTATTCATCGTTAGGCTAATACTATTATCTGATAGCCTAAAGGGTATTAGCCTATTGATTAATAAAATTATCGATTAGCCTAAAAGTATTATCTAGAAACCTAACAATGTTATCATTTAACCTAAAAAAATAATTTGATTGCTTTTTACACCGAGTTAAATTTTGAAAACAAATTTTTTCTATCTTTGAGTATCTCCCCACAAAATTTATTAAAGATTATTATGATTTAAAACTTGCGTTATCCCCCTTAATGAAACGGATAACCAGGATAAAACTTAGGACATAATAAGCTGTAAAACAAATAAAACCAATGATAGATTTCTTCAAGACCTTCTTTGAAACATCAAAAGAAAGAATAAAAAACCCGCTAATAGGAACATTTATTATTTCTTGGATGGCTATTAATTGGAGACCAATCGTCGTGCTTCTTTTTTCAGACCAAAGTATCGAAAATAGAATTGATTACATAGTATCTTGTTATTCATCATTCAAAAGTTATTTCTTAATACCTTTTCTCATCTCATTGGTCTATGTAATTATACTGCCATACTTTATGTGGGCAGTTGATTATTTAATAAAAAAATCTACAGTTGAAAGGAAAAGGAATGTTTTAAACCAAGTTCTACTTGACTATGAAGGAAAACAAAAAATTGCAATTGAGGAAAGCAAGCTTGAGGACTTAAAGGCAAATTTTAGAGATAAAGCTGACTTAAATAACCAGATTGAGCTATTACGAAATCAACTCGACGAGAGGGATGAGGCAATAAAAATTCTAAACTCTGAAGTTGAGCAACAAAAAAGTGAAAATCAGAATTTAATGAATATTGTTGATGAAAACAAAAAGAATTCAACAGAGACTAAAAGTTTAATATTGGACGAGCAATTTAAGGCATTTGAGAATACCGATATGTATGATTATTTCAGAGAAGTAGGTGTCAAAATTAGAAATGAAAGAAACTTTCCTAACGGAATAAACGATATAATTAAAGAAAAATATATATTTCAAGGTATCGTTGAGGAAGCATACGATGCAGATAATATGTTTTACCAATTTACAGAAAAAGGCAGGTATTTTTGGAGAAAATATGTCAATAATATAAGAGTTGAGAAAAATATTAAAAAATCAAACGGAGATGACTATGACGATTTACCATTCTAAAACAAACATTTTTCAAAAATGGCATAAGTAATTGCTTGTTCTCGCCTACCTCTAAAAATCCGTGAGGATTTTCAGTCTGGTGTGAACTTACAAAGTTACGTGCTAAACCACGCAACTACTCGTAGCCGAGACCGTTGTGCAAAATTTGTGAACCGAAATGAAAGATAACTATAATATTTTTTTTTCTTGGCAATCTGACTTACCAAAAGAAACTAATCAAAATGCTATTAGAGAGTGCTTAAGAAATGCTTCTAGTTTAGTTGAAAATGAGTTTGAGCATATAAGAATAGTATTAGATGAGGCTACTAGGGGAACAGCTGGAAGTCCAAATATTCCGTTAACAATTTTTTCTAAAATAGATGCTTGTGATATTTTTATCTGTGACGTTACAACAATCAACTTTGACCAAACAGGAAAGAAAACTCCGAATCCAAATGTCTTAATTGAATTAGGTTATGCAGTTTCGACTTTAGGTTGGGAAAGAATAATTTTGCTATACAATACAGATTACGGCAATTTTCCTAACGATTTACCATTTGATATAGACCGTCATCGGGCAACTACATTTAAAATTGAAAATAAACTAGATAAATCTGGTAAAAATCAATTATCAAATATATTGAATCAAGGAATTACTACTATTTTAAATCAATCTCCCTTAAAACCTTCAGAGAAATTAAAAGAAACACCTGAAGAAAAAAAGAGACGTATTGATATAATGAATTTGAAATGGCTTCTTCAATCTATTCATATTCCAACTTTTGATGAATACTTTGAAGAAGCACCAGATAGAATATTGAAAAAGATTTTCTTTTATAAAGAAGGTTTGTCGTCAATTATTGATAGCAACTCATTTCATTTATACGATAAGAAACTTTTAAAAATTATAGAAGAGTTTAGAAAAAACCTAGATATATCTTTATCATTTGGTCAACATTATTTGCCTGAGCCATATAGTAAATATTATAAGTTTCAAATTCCATTTGATGTTTTTAGAAATGATAAAGAAGAAAAAGATTTTAATTACTTAGTAAAAATTAGAACAAAACTGATTGAAAATTTTAAAGATTTATTGAGCTATGTAAGAAATGAATATTTGGAAATAGATTTGAGCGAAACAGATAATTTAGCCCACGAGGCATATGTCGAAATGATGGAAAAATAAAAACTGCACAAAACACCCATATATAACTCGTAAGCCCCAACTTTTTCTCACAACCTACTCCCCCACAATCAACCGCTTACTTAAATACTGGAAGCGTATCAATAGCATCACCGCAGAGGCTGTTAATCCGGCTAAGAGGCCTATCCATATCCCAGCACTGGCATACTCGGTATACATCCCCAAATACAAAGAAATCGGGAAACCTATCAACCAATAGGCAATAAACGTAATAAACGTGGGGATTTTCACATCCTGCATCCCACGTAAGGCACCCAACACTACTACTTGTAAGGTATCGCTAATCTGGAAGATCGCGGCAATTAACATGAGTTTAGAGGCAATGGTGAGCACCTCCAGCGTATCGGCAATGTTATTGGCATCGTCAAAATCGAGATAGATTTTGGGGAGTTGGTCTTTTAAGAGTAAAAAGCTTATCGCAAACAGCACCGCCAGCATGGTGGAGAGCAAAAAGATAGAAAAGGCAATACGGCGTAACTCTCTAAAGCGTTTCATCCCTTTTTGGTTGCCTACGCGTATCATCGCAGCCACACTAAAGCCCATCGCCACCATAAAGGTCATAGAGGATAAGTTGAGCGCAATCTGGTTGGCGGCTTGTGGGTTTTTCCCTAAAATTCCAGAGAGCCAAATGGCGGCCGTAAAAATGGCGACTTCAAAAAACATTTGTAATGCCGAGGGAAAGCCTAAACCCAACAGTTTTTTAATCATGGATTTGGTAAGGGTAAAAAACTTGATGTTGGTGACGTAGTCTTTCGACTTTAAATTCTGCGACATTAAGTACCACAAATAGGCGAGCATCACCACCCGAGATGCCAAAGTACCAATGGCAGCACCCACCACGCCCATCGCAGGGGCGCCAAACTTTCCAAAAATAAACATATAGTTGAGCACCACATTCACCACATTGGCTATGATGGTGGCATACATAGGGTGCTTGGTCATGGAGAGTCCGTCGCTACATTGTTTAAACGCCTGGAAAACAATGAGAGGGATTAAGGAAATCGCTACCAACGTAAGATACGGCATCGCCAGTTCCACCACCTCTTCGGGCTGATTCATAATATACATTAACGGTTTGGCAAAAAATACCATAAGAAAGAGCGCCACTCCTAAGACCGTACAGAGGAACAATCCATGTTTAAAAGAAGACTTTCCGTAGGCAAGGTTACCTTCGCCATCGGCTTCGGCTACCAAAGGCGTGATGGCAGTGGAGAAACCAATTCCCAGCGACATGGCAATAAACATAAAACTATTACCAAGGGAGACGGCGGCGAGTTCTGCCGTCCCCAATTGTCCCACCATAATATTATCTACAAACGCCACCAAGGTATGCCCCAGCATCCCTAAAATAACAGGCGTGGCAAGCTTTACGTTGTATTTAAACTCTTTGGTGTATTGGTGTAGCACAATAGGTTAGTTTCCCAGCAAAAGTAGAAAACCCAAATGGGTTAACATAATGAAAGAAGGATTTCCCTGTAAAAAACTAGGTGCGTAACGAATTGAGATACTGCGAAGGCGTTTGTAGTAAAAACTTTTTAAAGGATTTATTAAAGGTCACTTTGTTGTTAAACCCTACCTCGTATGCCACATCGATGATGTTTCGGTTTTGTTCTTTTTCCAGAATGGCGGCGGCATCGGCAATGCGGTATTTATTAATGAATTCGAAGAAATTAAGTCCGAAATGCTCATTAATCACCTGCGAGGTATTATGTCGTGTGGTTCCGAGTAATTCGGAAACCTGATCCAAGCTCACTTTGTTTTGAAGGTATATTTTGTCCTTTTCAAAAAGCTGAAGCAAGGCATCTTTTAATTCTAACGAATAGCTTTCGGTAAGTCCGGATTTCACATACTTATCGTTGTTTGAATTAAAGTTCCCCGCAAACAAATTGGGACTTCTAAAAGACGCATAGCCAATATACAACACCATAGTAGCCATCACCACAATTTGTAAATTAAACAAAAACGAAATATTAGGAATAATCTCTGCCAACACCATCCCGTAAATCGCATAGGACAAAACGTATATGGAACTTAAGGTGACGAGTGTGGTAAGCCATTTCTTAGCCTCAGAAGTATAGCTTTTATGCTGGTTATTCTTAAAGAAAAGGTACACCACCAAAGCTCCATAAATGAGTAATGACAGAATTTTTGTACTTACAATTCCGTATAAATAAGGCATTCTATCAAAGGAGCCTACTTCAAACATAATATGTAGTTTTTCTTCTTTGGAAAGGAGAAACAACGGAAACATGATGACCATGATGATAAACGTAGGAAGCAGATGTACTATGTCTCTCTTTTTGAAGGTATACTTCTGGGTAATTCTTTTAAAATAGAAATACAGTAAAGGACCATACAAATATGAAAATATAGAGGACATGTATAATATATGCGGCGTTCTAAACTTTAAATTGGTGCTATGTAGGAAAATATGAAAGATAAACAGCGAGTGGATTAACACAAATACTGAAATTAATACCGTAGCCTTCTTATCCTTGCTCTTATTGATGAGGAGCATGATTCCAATAAAAAAACCAATCAATGCAGAAAAGAGGTAAAAGAAATGTAGCCAATTTACATTAAGATCGTACTTTTCTTTTAATTCTTTAAATTCGGCAGTATCTGAAAACTTAGCAAAATAGCGGGACTCTACAAAGCCTGTTTCGGCAGAGTATTTAATATATTCTTCAGCATAAAAGGCTGCATTTTTTAAATCGTTATTCTTTGCCGCAAAAATGGCTCTGTCTTTATATAACTGAAGTGAGTCTTCGCTAAACTTCGCATCTTCCTGTAACGTTATTTTATAGGTTGCTCCATAAAGACGCTCTCCCGCGAGTAAATAAGTATCGGGAAGTAAACATACCAGCAGCATGCATATTCTGAAAAATGGCTTTATGTAAGCAAACAGTCGCATAGGGTAAGTATCAATTTTACTTACTTAAATATACGATTTGTTTCCTAAAAATGAAGGAATTAGGTAACTCCCGATAATAATTTACTTTTTCTTCCGAAGAAAATTTACCTCGTAAAATATAAAAAAGCCCAATGAATTTGGGCTTTTTTAGAACTTTATACTAGTAAAATGAAAAGGCTATTTTTTTAGAGTGCTCATTTCAGTTTTGGTGCCATATTTATCCATAAGATAGACTAAACTAGTCATGGTTGCAGCACCTAGTTCCAGTTCTCTTTTATTTACAGCGTCAAACGTATCGTTCTCTGCGTGGTGATAATCGAAATATCGTTGCGAGTCTGGACGCAATCCCGCCAATACTATTTTATCATTTTTAAGTGGCCCAATATCGGCACCACTGCCCCCCTTTTCAAAATAATGAATGAGATACGGTTTAAATAAGGGCTCCCAGCTTTTTATTTGTGTAAAATTAGCATCGTCGGTGTCAAATGAGAATCCGCGTGGCGTAAATCCGCCGGCATCACTTTCCAGAGCGAATACGTGGTCTTCTTGTTTTAGTTTGGCTTCTTCGGCATATTTAGTTCCACCTCGTAATCCGTTTTCTTCATTCATAAACAACACCACACGAATACTATGTCTAGGCTTATAGCCCATTTTTTTGAAAATTTGCAATACTTCCATGGATTGTACACATCCTGCCCCATCGTCATGAGAACCATCCCCTAAATCCCAAGAATCGAGGTGTCCGCCTACAATCATATACTTGTTTGGAAATTCGGTTCCTGTAATTTCTCCAATCACGTTATACGATTGCACATCGGGATATACTTTACAGGTTTGCTTAAAAAAGAACTTTAAATCTGGCTGAATTCTCAATGCGCTACTTAAATAATCGGCACCATTGGTGCTAATGGCGCAGGCGGGAATTCTATTTTTTTCGGGCGTGTCCCCATAGGTCATAGACCCTGTATGTGGAAAATCGTCTTTACGTAAATTCATAGAACGCACGACCACCCCTACAGCACCAAACTTGGCAGCCTCCATAGCTCCTGCATACCGTTGGTCTACACAACCCCCGTAAGCACTAAATGTAGCGATTTGAGTAGGGTCCATGGGACGATTATAAAACACTATTTTCCCTTGAATTTTTTCCTTGCCTAATGTGGCTAAATCTTCTATTCCTTTTACTTCAATCACCTGAGCTTTGAGCCCTCCCTCGGGTGTGGCCACAGAACCTCCCAAAGCACATACATTGGCCAAAGATGTGATGCCGGGAGCTGTTTCAATATAGGCGTATTCTGGAATACCCCGAGTCCACTTGGGCACCATCACAGGCTGTAACCAAACTTTGTCAAGTCCTAATTTATCGAGTTGTTCTTTGGTGTATTGAACTGCTTTTTCGGCTTCGAGAGAACCCGACAACCTACCGCCAATATTATTAGACAAGTAATCTAACCACTGGTAGCTTTTGCCTTCCAATAAGGCAGTATCATATATTTTACGAAGCATTGTAGAATCTTCCTTGTTTACTTTTTGGGCATAGGAAACTGCACCTAAAAGCAAGAAAAGATTTACAAAAATGAGTGTTCTCATCACTTTATTCATTCTCCAATTGTTGTTTGTATTCATCAATTTTTGCTTTTACTTTTGGATCTAAATCGGGTTCTTTAATATCGGTGTATTTTGCCAATTCTTCCAGTATAATGGAAGCAACCAATAAACGTGCCGCAGCTTTATTATCTGCAGGAATATTGTACCAAGGCGCATGAGGTTTTGAAGTTCTATTAATAGCGTCTTCGTAGCATTCTTGGTATTTATCCCAGAGCATACGCTCTTTTAAATCGTCTGGTGAAAATTTCCAGTGTTTGTTTTTCTTTTCTAACCTTCTAAGCAGTCTAAATTTTTGTTCATCCTTAGAAAGATTCAGAAAAAATTTAAAAATGATGGTGCCGTTTTGAGCGATGGTTTTTTCGAAATGATTGATTTGTTCAAAACGCTTATCCCAAAAAGCATCATTTACATCTGCGACACTTTTTACTTCGGGTAGATATTCGCCTAAAATATATTCGGGATGCACACGAGTAACTAATACATTTTCGTAATGCGTTCGGTTAAAAACACCAAATTTCCCTCTGGCGGGTAGCGCAATATAATGGCGCCATAAATAGTCGTGTTTTCGCTCTAATTCGGTAGGAACTTTAAAACTATGCACCACGACGCCACGCGCATTTAAATCTTTAAAAACCTCCCGTATGAGACTGTCCTTTCCAGCAGTATCCATACCTTGAAGACAAACCAAAACGGCATACTTCCCGTGCGCGTACATAGTATTTTGCAATTTTGACAATGCAATACGTATTTTGGCTAATTCTTCCTCTAAAGTCTTCTTCGAGAGTTGAAAATCTTCATAGGTAGTTAATTCTTTTAAACTTATATTTTTGTCAATCCTAAAATCGGCACTTTTAATTTCCTTCATACTATTTATTTACTAGCGAAAAGTTTTACATCGTTTTCACTTACTTCCTTGTCTCCTAAAATAATTAATCTTTCCACAACATTGCGTAATTCACGAATATTTCCCGTCCAATCGTACTCCTGAAGCAATTTTATTGCTTTATCTGAAAACTTTTTTTGAGCCGTTCCATGTTCATCGGCTATTTTTTTAGTAAAATAATCTATCAACAATGGAATATCCTCACGTCTTTCATTTAAGGGTGGTACTTTAATTAAAATTACCGCAAGACGATGGTACAAATCCTCTCTAAATTTCCCATCTGCAATTTCTTTACTTAGGTCTTTATTGGTTGCAGCCACTACACGCACATCTACCTTTATGTCTTTATCGCTACCTACACGTTGCACCTTACTCTCCTGAAGCGCTCTTAACACTTTTGCTTGTGCAGAAAGGCTCATATCCCCTACTTCATCAAGGAAAATAGTTCCCCCGTTGGCAGCTTCAAACTTTCCTGCTCTGTCTTTTACAGCAGAAGTAAAGGCTCCTTTTAAATGCCCAAACAATTCACTTTCTATAAGCTCACTAGGAATGGCAGCGCAGTTTACTTCTACCAAAGGACCTTTGGAACGATCACTTTTTTGATGTAACCAATGTGCCACTAACTCCTTTCCTGTCCCGTTAGGACCCGTAATTAAAACCCTTGCCTCGGTGGGAGCCACTTTTTCGATCATTTCTTTTATTTGTGAAATGGCTTCAGAATCACCAATCATTTCGTATTTCTGACTAACTTTCTTTTTAAGTCTTGTATTTTCTACTACAAGTTCTTTTCGGTCCAAAGCAATACGAACCGTATTTAGCAATCTATTTAAATCGGGTGGTTTAGAAATATAATCGAAGGCTCCTAAACGCATGGTATTAACTGCTGTATCAAGATCTCCGTGTCCCGAAATCATTACAATAGGAATTTCTGGTTTTATCTTTTTTACAGCTTCTAAGACCTCAACCCCATCCATTTTAGGCATTTTAATATCGCAAAGAATTAAATCGAAATCTTCTTTTTTGATAAGCTCGATTCCTACTAATCCGTCTTCTGCTTCCACGACTTCATAGGAGTTGCTTTCTTCACTTAATATTTTTACGAGCACCCTTCTAATGGCGGCTTCATCTTCAATGATTAATATTCTTGACATAGTTAAATTTTAAATTTTAATCCTGTTCTTCCGTAAAAGTTGTTTTGATTATTAATGGTGTACACATCATTTCCTTTCCCATCCCTTAAGCGAATATCGTTTATAATAGTATGCCCAAAATACGCATATAAATATAAATGTTTTGAGAGACCATATTCGTATCCCAATCCAGAAAGTACTGTGGTCATTGAAATATTTTCTCCCATTCCCTCATTGGGCACATTAATATTATTCTGAATATTGGCAAAAAAACCATCCAATGTAGCAAAGGCCTGTATGGAGTTTTTACTGTTAAAAGCGTATTTTAAATTACTCTTTGGAATCCCTAAAGTGTACGACCATTGGGGTTGAAATTCTCTGTAATAATTGATTATAGGTAATGGAAACGGCCTTCCCACGGTTGTTGAATAATTTATTCCTACAACTAATCGCCAAGGCTTTTTTGGAGGGTTTGCTTCGTTATCTCCTGTTTTATCTTTTATTAAAAAAACGGATGCTTCATAAATATAATCATCTTTTATTGGCTTTCCTTCAAAATCTGAAGCAAGTTTTAAACCCCCTTTAAATGCATACCGCCAATCATTATTCATCATATCTGTAAATCCGAGAGTTACCGTAAAGGATTCATATCGTTCTCGGTTATTGGTATTAAATGGAAAGGGGTCTCTAAGTTTCAAGTTGACATTCCTATATTCGAAACCTGGAACTAAATAGGCACTTTCGCCAAACATAATAGGAAAATGAACAAAAGATCGAAACCTTTTAAAAGAATTATCAGATTGATCCTGCGGAAAATAGGTGTATTCTATTCGTGCTAAATCTGCAACTTGAGCTTCTCCCTTAAAAATAAACACAATAAGAACTAAACTCGAAAAAATGATTTTTTTCATGTATTGTCTTAACTGTCATTATTGTTATTTATTTTATCATCTTTCATCTTTAAAAGATTGGGATCATTGGAAAATAAATGCACATCTCTTTGTGGGAATGGGATACTAATCTTGTTTTCTCTAAACATACTATCAATTCTAAACCGAATGTCACTCTTGATACCTGGATCTATAAAACTATCGTTTATAAAAAAGTAAATACTAAATAGTAATGCCGAATCGCCAAAATCTTCAAAAAGAACAAATGGCGCGGGTCTTTTAAGAATTCGTTTGTCGTTTTCGACACTTTTGAGCATCAAGTTTTTCACCAATTGTGTATCACTACCATAGGCCACCCCCACTTTTACAAACTCACGAGTTTGTTTATGATTTTGTGTATAGTTATAAATGGTTTCACTAAGAAATTTATGGTTTGGTATAATAAAGATTTTATCATCTCTAGTAATCGCACGTGTGGTACGAAGTTTAATTTCAATAACACGCCCCACTTTACCATTAACTTCTATGACATCACCTACTAAAAGCGACTTGTCTACAATAATAAATATCCCTCCAATAATGTCTTGAAACAACTCCTGTAGCGCCAACCCAACACCTACCAACAAAGCAGCAGAAGCCGCCAAAAAAGGAGTAACGTTAACCCCAGCCACACTTAATACCGCAAAAACAACTATAACATAAGCGATGTACTTTATAAACTTAAAAATGCTTTTAAATTTAAGTGTATCCGACTCACTCATCTTACGAGTATAGAGTTTCCTAACACCCACAAGAATGTAGCTGGTAACAATAAATGTGATAATTACTAAAATGAGTAACCCAATGGTAATATTCACTTTATCTTCTCCTTCCCCATATTGTACACCCCAATTAAGAAACTCCTTAATGGAACCCCAAACATCTTCTTTTACAACTTCCGATATTTTTTCGGTTACTTCTTCTTGCATACTTAGTATTTAATCCACTTAATCAACTCTTTATAACTTGGTTTTTTGCCATACATTAATATTCCCACTCGATAAATTTTTGCTGCAAACCAAACTGTCCCTATAAAGGTAGCAAATAAAATTACCAAAGAAAGAATCTGTTGCCATATAGGTACCCCAAATGGAATGCGCATGAGCATTACCACTGGTGATGTAAAAGGTATAAACGAAAAAACTTGAGACACGGTTCCATGCGGGTCTTCTATTACCGTAAAAAAGCCTACATAAACTGCCAAAATTAAAGGGAGTAACATAGGCAACATAAACTGTTGGGTATCTGTTTCACTATCGACTGCTGCACCTATTGCTGCATATAATGAGGCATACAATAAATATCCTCCAATAAAGAAGAATAAAAACATGATAATTAAATTGGTAAGGGGTAAATTATTAATTTCTCTAATCACATCTACAATGATGCCCTCCATACCTTCGGGGTTATTTTGAACTTGATTTATCATTTCTTGTTGAGGAGATTGAATAGTCGAAATGTCGACCCCAAAAATAGCGGTTACAACAAAACTTAAAACACCTAATAAAACAACCCACGCCATAAATTGTGTAATACCAGCGAGTGACGTCCCAAATATTTTACCAAGTAGTAACTTAATAGGCTTTACGGAAGAAATAATGACTTCGATAATACGACTGGTTTTTTCTTCAATCACACTGCGCATAATCATATTTCCATAAATAATGATAAACATAAAAAGTAAGTATCCCGCAGCACCACCAAAAATAAGCTTGAGACCAGAACCCAACTTTGACGTTTCTTCCCCACGAAAGGTTTCTAATTGTGGGTCAATATTAACACGTAAATTTTTAATAAGTTCTGAATCGATTCCTGCCTCCTTTAACTTGATTGCGTTGGCTTTACTTTGGATAACATCCTCAATATTATCCATAACCATTAATGAGGGTGAGTCTTCCGAATAAAAAACAATCCGTTTTGAAAGATCATCTATGTTATCGCTCTTGGGAATAAAAAGTAAGCCGTACACCTCTTCAGCTTCTGCCTTTGTTTTGGCTTCTTCGAGACTTATTCCTTTTAATAATTCAAATTTTAAGTTATCATCGTCTTCAAACTGATGGGCAAACAAACCACTTTCATCCAAAACCGAAATAGTACGAACTTTGTCATTGTTTAATTGTGAAAGGTAGGCTACCAAACTAAAAATCCCCACCATAAGTAACGGACTTAAAAACGTCATAATGATAAAAGACTTATTCCGAACTTTATTGAGGTACTCGCGTTTTATTATTAGGGAGAGGTGATTCATTCTGTCTGAATATTAATTGTTTTTAACCGATTGTATAAAAATATCATTTGCTGAAGGGATTACCTCTACAAAATGGGTAACCTGTCCTAACGTCGATAAATAGGTTAACAAATCGTTAGGTTGATGTGAAAGCGGAATTTTCACCTTATACTGAAGCTCATCATTAATAGTTTTATAGGTTGCTGGAAAAGTTTCAAATTTTTCTTTTAAAATTTTTGAAACCTCATCTTTTCTTTCGGTCATTAAAGCAACTTCAAACGTATTGGATTTATACTGCCGTTTTATATCTATTAATTTTCCATCCAAAATTTTATTCGATTTATGAATTAGAGCAATATGATCACACATTTCTTCAACAGATTCCATTCTATGGGTTGAAAAAATTACAGTAGCACCGTCATCTCGTAGTTTTAAAATCTCATCTTTTATAAGGTTGGCATTAATTGGATCAAAACCGCTGAAAGGTTCGTCAAATATGAGCAATTTGGGCTCGTGTAACACTGTCACCACAAATTGAATCTTTTGGGCCATTCCTTTAGAGAGCTCCTGAATTTTCTTATTCCACCAATCCCCTATTTCAAGCCGTTCAAACCACATTTTAAGTCTCTTTTTAGCTTCCGCTTTGGAGAGTCCTTTTAACTGTGCTAAATACACGGCTTGTTCGCCCACCTTCATCGATTTATATAATCCTCGTTCTTCGGGCAAATATCCAATATGTTGAATATGATGTGGTCTTAAGGGTTCTCCATCCAAAAATACACTTCCCGAATCTGGCATGGTAATTTGGTTAATAATTCGAATAAGGGTTGTTTTTCCAGCACCATTAGGTCCAAGTAGTCCAAAAATAGACCCTTTAGGCACTTCGATAGACACATTGTTTAAGGCTGTAAATGTTCCAAAAGACTTAGAAACATTTTTGGCAACAAGGAGGTTTTCCATATAAATAGTTTGGCAGGTAAAGTTAGAATTTCCCTTTTAAGCAGTAAAGCAATTAAGAGAATTTTAAAGATTTGTAGCAATACTTTAAAAATTGTTACGAATGATTTATTAAAGGCTTCCCTTTAAAATCGCAAAACCCATCCCGCCAGTGGCGGGATGGGAAAAAAATTGCTATGAAAAAGAAAAATTATCGCTAAAAGAATTAGCGACTTTCAAATATAGGTAAAAAATCTTTTAATCAGGGGATTTTCAAGAAAACATGTCCTTCACCTTTTCGAAGAATGATTTATCATCTTTCTCTGGTTTAGGGGTAAAATGGTCATCGTTTTTCATCTTTTCGAAAAAATCTTTTTGCTCCTTAGTTAAAGATTTTGGTGTCCACACATTTACATGAACCAGCAGATCTCCAGACCCATAGCCATTTATACTTGGAATTCCTTTGTTGCGTAATCGCAATATTTTTCCACTTTGTGCACCCGGTTCAATTTTAATTCGAACTTTCCCCGTAACGGTTTCAATTTCTTTTGAAGTTCCTAAAACAGCTTCCGAAATGCTTATATAAAGATCGTAATGAAGATTATCCCCTTCTCTTTGTAGAAATGGGTGTGTTTCTTCTTCAATGGCTACCAGTAAGTCACCGGCTATTCCATTCCCAGGAGCTTCATTCCCTTTCCCAGAAACTTTAAGTTGCATTCCATCTACAACACCAGCTGGGATTTTTATAGATACGGTTTCTTCCGCTAGAATCATTCCTTGTGCATCTGCTCCAGCAGGTTTTGCGTCTATAATTTGTCCAGCTCCACCACAAGTACTACAAGTAGCAGAAGTTTGCATCCTACCTAATATGGTATTCTGAATTTTAGTTACCTGTCCGTGACCACCACACATAGTACACGTTTTATAGGTAGTTCCCGGTGCTTGTTTCTTACGTTTAACCTTAATTTTTTTGTCAACTCCATTGGCTATTTCCTCCAAGGTAAGCTTTACACGAATCCTAAGGTTACTTCCCTTCACTCGTCGCTGACCTCCGCCACCAAAGCCTCCAAAACCACCGAAGCCACCGCCAAAAGCACCACCAAAAATGTCTCCAAATTGGCTGAATATGTCATCCATATTCATTCCACCGCCACCAAATCCACCGCCTTCAAAGGCTTGATGACCGTATTGATCGTATCGTGCTTTTTTATCTGGGTCGCTTAATACTTCATAAGCCTCGGCCGCTTTTTTAAACATTTCTTCGGCTTTAGCATCCCCAGGGTTTTTATCTGGATGAAACTCAATAGCCTTTTTGCGGTATGCCTTTTTAATTTCGGCAGCGGTAGCATTTTTTGAAATGCCTAAAATATCGTAAAAGTCTTCCTTCATATTAATTTCCTATTACTACTTTGGGGTAGCGAATTATTTTTTCTCCTAAGGAATATCCCTTTTCAATGACATCAATAACCTTTCCTTTCATTTCCTCAGAAGGCGCTGGAATTTGGGTAATAGCCTCATGGATATCGGCATCAAAAGTGTCTCCAGCTTCGGTTTTTACAACCTCTAGTCCTTTTTGACGGAGGGTCTCATTAAATTTATTGCTAATAAGTTCAACTCCCTTAAAAAGAGTATCATCATCGCTTTTTTCAATTTCCTTCAAGGCTCTTTCAAAATCGTCTAATACAGGCAATAAAGATACCATGACATCCTGACTTGCTGTCTTAAACAATTCCAAACGCTCTTTTCCAGTACGTTTTTTGTAGTTTTCAAACTCGGCAAAAAGACGAAGATAGCGGTCTTTTTCTTTTTCGACCTCTGCTTTTAATTCGTCTATAGGATTCTTTTCTTCTTTCTGTTTTTTTGACGTCTCTTTTATTTCCTTGCTGTCATCTTCGGCAACAGCTACTTTTTCCTTATTCTTCTTACTCATGTGTAAATTTAATTTCTTGCTTTGTAGGGATTACAAAAGTACTGCCAATTACGTAAAAATGTCAAAATGTCATCACCAAATTTTAATATAATATTAGGATGAATTGGCTTTCCAATAACTAATTTTGCATCTTCAAATAAAAAACTAAATACTATGAAAAAAATCATGTTAAATATTGCCTTGTTTGCGTTTATTGGAATTGCAACAATTTCTTGTAAAAACAACAACGAAGCTGAAACCACAGAAGCACAAGAAGTAGCCGAAGCTGCACCAGTTGCAGTAGAATACACTGTCGATACAGAAGCTTCGCAAATTCATTGGAAAGGATCTAAGCCTGTAAAATCGCACAATGGTACCATTAATTTAAATTCAGGAACAGTGATGGTAATGGGTGATGCTATTGAAGCTGGAAAATTTACTATTGATATGAACACTATCACCGACCTAGACCTAGAAGGTGATATGAAAACCAATTTAGAAAACCATTTAAAAGGAACCGTTGAAGGTAAAGAAGGTGACTTTTTTAATGTAACTGCCTATCCATTTTCAACTTTCCAAATTACAGAAGTAAATACTACTGAAGGTAAAACAATGGTTTCTGGAAATTTAACAATTAAAGATAAAACGCATAACATTAGCTTTCCTGCAACCATTTCTATGGAAGGAAATGTTCTGAAACTTACATCAGAGACGTTTACTATTGATAGAACACAATGGGGTGTTAATTTTGGTTCAAAAACCGTATTTGACAACTTAGGTGAAAAATTTATTAGTGATGATATCGAGCTTACTGTTAATTTAGTAGCCAATAAAAGCTAATATATTTTTTAGAATAACTTTTAAAGGCGACCTCAAGGGTCGCCTTTTTTTATAGTAAATCTTCAAGTGCGTTTTCCAAATTCACAAACTGAAACTGAAAACCTTCCTTGACTATTTTTTCAGAACTCACTAACTGACTCTCCAAAGCGATACTTCCCATTTCACCCAGTATTAATGTAATCATAAATTTAGGAATGTTTGGTAACCATAAAGGTTTATTGTAATAATGGGCGATTATATGGGTCATTTTTTTATTGGTCACGGGATTGGGAGAAACCGCGTTATACACGCCAGTAAGTTGATTTTTTAGTATATAAATATAAAGCCTCGCCATATCGTTGATATGTATCCAAGATTGCCACTGTTCGCCACTTCCCAAAGGTGCACCTACACTCAATTTAATAGGCTTTACCATCTGCTGCAAAGCACCTCCATTTTCAGAAAGGACAATGCCCGTCCTAACTTTGGTAACTTTTATGTTTAAATCGGAAAATTGATCGGCTGCAGTCTCCCAAGACTTCACTACTTCTCCTAAAAAAGTTTGTGCTTCCTCGTTTGAGGTTTCTTGATATAAATTGGTAAATGAACTTGGATAAATACTAATTCCACTTGCTGAAATATAATGCGTTACAGTATGCTCTTGCTTTTTTAAGGTATTGTAAATGAGGTTTGCTGTTTGTGTACGACTATTTAAAATTTCCTTTTTATAGGAAGAAGTCCATCTTTTTGAAACAGAAGCACCTGCCAAATTAATTATTGCTGAAACACCCTTAAAAGCCGCATCGTCAATAATTCCTTTTGAAGGGTTCCAATAAAACCCTTGGTATTCCTCTTTATTTTCAAGCTTATTCTTTCGAGTAGTTAAATAGTGTATTTTTATTCCTAAATCTAAACATTCTTCTACTAATTCTTTTCCTATAAGTCCTGTTGCCCCAGCGATAAGTATTCTCATCAATTTTTCTTTAAAGTTACTATTTTAGATACTAAATGTTTTAAACATTAACGTAACCTTAATAGGGTTTTAACGAATATTGAACAATGAATGAAAGGACAGCAATACCTTACCTAACCGAGCGAAGCATTTGAAAAAAATCGAATGCTTCTTACCTAATCGAGCGAAGCATTTCTCTTTTCCCAGGTGGACCAGGAAGTCGCTCCACTTTAAAACCAACAGCTTCCATAGCTCTACGGACACTACCTTTTGCGGCGTAGGTCACTAATACTCCTTCTGGCATTAATGCTCGATACATTTTTTCGAATATCGCTTCGGTCCATAGTTCGGGCTGAACTCGCGCTCCAAAGGCATCAAAATAGATTAGATTATAGGCATCTACATCATCAATTTCAGAAAAGAATTGTTTTCGTTTTTTGAGTGTAAAATTTTCTGAAATCTGAGTAGGCTTTTCCCAAGGGACTTGATGAAGTTTTTCAAAAATCATTTCAGAGGATTCCAGTAACTTTTGGTAGTTTAATTTTTCAATATCCGAAAATAAAACAGGATATGCTTCTACCCCTGTATATTCAATATTAATTTGCTCCTTTTCTGAAAAAAGTTGCGTTAAAAAGGCATTAAGCCCTGTACCAAAACCTATCTCTAAAATTTGAACCTCTATACTTTGAGAAGATATTAAAAAATGCCGAAGCCCTGCTTGTATAAATACATGCAGGGCTTCATTTATAGCTCCGTGTTTGGAGTGATATTGTTCATTCCATTCTGGGATATGAATAGTAATAGATCCATCTCCCGTGGTAAGGAATTCACGTTTCATTTTTTATTGCTTTTCGGGAATCAACACTCCCGAAGAAAGAAACGATAAAGTTAATTTAGGCTCCGTAATAGCGTCAATTTCTTCTTGCGATTTTCCAGCATCCTTAGCAAAGTGTTTTAAATCCTCAACAGATGTTTGCTCCACAAATGCTTTTCCATCTACAATAACGTCTTGTCCTGCTATGTCCTTTGGCATAAAAAAGGCATAGTCTTTAAACTTTACAAAAGACTCATTGTCTCCCATATCCAAACGCATCCAGCACCCTTTCGATTGACAAACGCTATTTACTTTTGAAGAAAATTTAACCTCAACGGTGTCACCTTCTTTAAGGTTTTGATATTTTTCAATCATTTCATCTTTGGTAAGTACTTCTTCATCTGTTATTTGCTCACCAAAACTTTGGTAGTTTACAGAAACTTCTTCTACAACCGCTTCTGCAGTTGCTTCATTTTCATTGGTTTCAGTAGTATTTTTACAAGCAACAACTGCTAGGCTCAATAGTAATAAATAGGCTATTTTTTTCATTGTTTCACTTTATTTTAATCGATTTAATAATATACTGCAATTTTATTAATTTTTTAGGTTTTAATTGCCCATTTTTTTGACTAATTTTGACGATCAAACACAACGCATGAGCCTTACCAAAGATTACACTCTAAACATCGAAAAAATTAATACTTCCAGAATTGGTCAAGTTGATTTTAAAAACTTAGTTTTTGGGACAACATTTACAGATCATATGTTTGAGTGTGACTATAAAAATGGTGCTTGGCAAAACCCCACCATAAGACCTTATGGTCCATTGAGTATTTATCCGTCTTCTAAAGTACTTCATTACGGGCAAGCTGTTTTTGAAGGAATGAAAGCGTATAAGGATGAAAAAGGTTCTATTTTTCTATTTAGACCTCTCGAAAATCTGAAACGAATAAATATTTCCTCCAAAAGATTGGCTATCCCAGAATTTCCAGAGGAGCTTTTCTTTGAGGCTTTAGAAACTTTATTAAAAATGGATAAAGCTTGGGCTCAAACTGGAGTTGGTAATTCACTTTATATTCGTCCCTTCGTGATTGCTAATGAAAATTGTGTTTCGGCATCGCCATCAAATGAATATAAATTTATGATTATCATCTCTCCAGTAAGTGCTTATTACTCTGGAGAATTGAAAGTAGTTATTGCGGAACAGTACAGTAGATCTGCAGACGGCGGCGTTGGATTTGCAAAAGCTGCTGGAAATTATGCAGCGCAATTTTACCCTACTAATTTGGCAAAAGAGAAAGGATTTCAGCAGGTAATTTGGACCGATTCAAATTCGCACAAGTATTTAGAAGAGGCTGGCACCATGAATGTGTTTTTCAGAATAAATGACACCTTAATAACCGCCCCTACAAGTGACCGTATTCTGGATGGTGTTACTCGAAAAAGTGTGATTGCGCTTGCTGAAAGAGATGGGATTAAAGTAGATGTAAGAAAACTTACCGTTACCGAATTAGTGGAGGCAGCGAAAGATGGTTCTTTAAAAGAAATTTTTGGCTCAGGTACTGCAGCCGTTATTAGTTTTGTAAATGGCTTTAGCTATAAAAACACTTTATACAATCTGCCCAAAATAGAAAATAGCTACGCTAAAAGGTTTAAAAAGGAATTAATGGATATTCAATACAATCTGGCTGCCGATCCTTTTGAGTGGCGTCATAAAGTGGTGTAGGTTATTTACTAAGGATCGCTTCGATATTAGGTTTAAAATAGTTAGGCCCCTTTAAAACTTTTCCGTCTTCCCTATAAATAGGTTTTCCATCGGCTCCTAATTTACTCATGTTACTTCGTTGGATTTCTTCGAAGACCTCTTCAATTTTATGTTGCATCCCGTGTTCTATAATCGTCCCGCAAAGGATGTAGAGCATATCGCCTAAGGCATCCGCAACTTCAACCAAATCATCATTATTTGCTGCTTCCAGATATTCTTCATTTTCTTCTCTCATCAGTTTATAACGTAATAGATTTTTGGCTTCTCCCAAATCGGCAGTAGGCACTTCTTTTATGCCTAATCCAAAGGCTGAGTGAAATTTGTGAACGGCTGCAATTTTATTCTTCATAGTAAATTGGTATGTTGTACTTTTGTGATTGTAAAACTACAATAATTTATGTTTTCTACAGGTCAACTTATTTTTGCTATTTGTTTTGTAATTGTTTTTGTTACCATTATGATTTTTAGTTATAAAAAGGACAAAAAACTTCACAAAAAGCAATTTAAAGGTAGTTTTTGGATTCTTATTGGTTTTGTGTTTTTTATCCTATTACTTCTGGCTGCAAAGCTTTATTTGAAGGGATAACTTTTATCGTCTTACAAAAAATTTAGATTTTATCTAACTTGCAACTTCGCTTTATTCCTTATAGATTTAAGGAATTAAAAAGGAAATTTAAATTTATAAAATACCCAGTATTGGTGATACATTTACTTTAAAATTGTTACCATCTTTACTTGCACAACAAATTGTACTAATTAAAATCTAAAAAAATGATACCAATTGATGAAAACTTTTTAAGCAACTTAAACCTAGCATCTAATAAACCACAATTTATTCAATCCGGTCAGGTTTATGATTCCACCTATGGCATATATGGAAGCTTTGAAATGAATGATGAAGGAAACATTTCGGAAATTAACTTATCCGTTATTAATTATAAAGGGATCCTAGAGTTAGAATTTGATAATGAATTTATTTCTAATTGTAGTTTAGTACGCCAAGAAAATGAAAATGGGGTATATATAATAGTACTTACTACCCAATTAAGAGCTTCAGTTAGCGGAGAAACAGCACCAACAGCCACTGTAAGCTTGGACAAGTCTATGGAAGGTTTTAAAAATATTGGTTCGGAGGATTCTATTTATTTGGTGGTGGAACGAAAATTAGCTCCTATTTGGGGATGTAAAACCAAAAACCCATTTAAAAATGGTGTTTTTGATAACGAATTCTTTTACAGAGATGGAAACAGGTATTTACCAAGAGCGGTGAAAACAATTCCAGACACTGCCTATTTTAGTGACTTTAGAGTGGTTAATCCAGATTCTCCAGCCGAAATTTTAGGATTTAAGCCTGGTTTTAAATGTAGAAACTCAACTTTGTTTGTATTACGTTAATTTGAAGCCCATTTTACTTTTACTTATCACCTTCTATTCTTCCACTTATATTCTTAAGGGGCAGGAAGAACTTTATCAAAATGTGTTATTAAAAGAAATAGTGGCCCATAATTTTTCTAAGGCTAAAATAGATGTCCACTCAATAGAAGATATTACGTTAAAAAATTCGTTTGGCAACTTAATACAAGTAATGGAGCACAGAGGACAAATGCAAAAGGTAGATTCTATTTTGGTTTCAAAAATAAAGTTAGAGAATAATTCAAAAATAATATCCATTTTAAATAATCTAACACTAGGATTTTATACTTTAAATAATGAAACCAATAATTTCCAAGGGATAGAATATTTTAATAAAGCCTATACACTCTCTAAGGAATTTAACAACAAGGAATTATTAAAACTAAGTCTTATAGGAATTATAGAATTGTATACATTGCAAGTGGTTCATTCTACCGATTCTTATAAAGAATATATTTTAGAGCTGACAAATGTAGCCGAAAATGATATGGACCGTGCCCTAGCAAGCTTTTATGAAAATAGCTTTTATGCCAACTCTATACACTCTCCTAAGGATTTTTTTGAAACCTCAAAAAATTTAATACAAATTACAAATCAAACCCAACTTAGTCCAGCGTTACAAGGGAGGTTCTATGAAGACATAGCGGTATATTATAGGGTCATTAACCATAAAGATAGTGCCTACTACTATAATCAACAGATACTGCTCCTTCCAGAAAGCAATTATAATAATAAAACAAAATGCTATGCTTTATATGAATTAGCAAACCTTGCGGCAACACAACAAGAGGCAAAACAAGCAAAGGACTATTTAGCTCAAGCCAAAAAATACTTCAATAAATCCAATTATGCTCATTCACAATACTCCTGGGAAAAATGGAAGGCACAATATGTACACGAGCCTTTAAAAGAATATGACAGTGCTTATTATCTTCTAGAAAAAGCAATGGTTTATGAAGCGAATAAAGATTTCAAATCCAACGAGGAAAAAATTTCACAACTAAATATTGAATTACAAACCGCCGAAAAAGAAAAGCAAATCCTTATTGAGCAACAGCAAAAAAAACAAAATAGAAACATTGCAATAGGGCTTGCTGGTGGCCTGATAGGCGTAACTATTTTTGCGTTACTTATTTATAAAAACACCAAACGGAAGCAACGTATAGCCGAGCAGGAAAAGGAATTAGAGATTCAGAAAAAAGAAAAAATATTAAAAGACCAAGAATTGAACGCTATAGACGCAATGATTGCCGGGCAGGAAAAGGAACGTGTACGACTCGCAAGCGACTTACACGATAGCGTAGGTGCTACCTTAACTGCTGCGAAACTTCAATTTGAACATCTTTCAAAAAACAAGGATAAACTGGGAACCATGGATGAGTTCTTCAATAAAACTGGCATTTTATTAGACAAAGCCTACACTGAGGTTCGTTCCATGGCACATCTAAAAAATAGCGGAGTAATTGCCAAAAAAGGATTGCTTCCTGCCATTACAACTTTAGCTAAAAACGCTTCAGTCACGGGGCAATTAAACATTGAAGTACAAGATTTTGGGTTTGATGAAAGGCTTGATAGTATGATGGAGATTACTATTTTTAGAATTATCCAAGAACTGGTTACTAACATTATAAAGCATTCTGAAGCTTCCGAAGCAAATATCTCTCTTACACAACATAAAGAGATGCTAAGTATTATTGTGGAGGATAACGGAAAAGGGTTCGATACTCGAAAAGTGAATTCAAAAGAGGGCATGGGACTTTCAACAATCGAAAAGCGAATAGAACATCTTGAAGGAACTCTTGAAGTAGATAGTACTCCAAAAAAGGGAACTAGTATATTAATTGAAATACCTATATGATAACACTAGCGATAGCAGAAGATCATCAATCACTTGTAGATGGCATTACCTTGCTTTTAAAATACGAAGAGCATATAGAAATTGTAGGAATGGCAAATGACGGTGAAGCACTATGGGAAATTGTACAACGAAAACAACCTAAAGTAGTGCTAACCGATATTAAAATGCCAAAAATGGATGGTATTGTGGCTACTAAGCTTATTAAAAAACAATTTCCACATACCAAAATAATCGCATTTTCCATGTTCGATCAAGAAGAAGCTGTAAGCCAGATGATAGAGGCCGGTGCATCGGGATATTTATTAAAAAACTCTCCACTTGAAGAGGTATTAAGAGCCATTGAAACAGTTGCAAAAGGCGGTGAATTTTTTGATTCTTCTCTAAATATTGAAGCCATTAAAGAAGGAGCTCTTTCTACCAATAAAAAACCGTTACTTTCAAAAAGCGAGCAAGAAATTTTAAAACTAATAGGCGAAGGGAAGTCAACCAGTGAAATTGCCAATATTCGATTTACTGCCGTGTCGACAGTAGAAAAACACCGGAAAAACATGATACACAAATTGGGGTTAAATGGTAAAGGAGAGTTACTTCGATATGCGCTTGAAAAAAAATATGATTTTTAAATAATCTATGAAAATAAAAATAGCATTTGCAATAACTATTCTATTAGGAATAAGTTCATTTAGTCAAACTCAAAAAGATTCTTTACTTAGAATTTGGAAAAACACATCTATTGCGGATAGTTTAAGAGCTAATGCTTTAAGCAATTTAATCTTCAATGAATACCAATATAAAAAACCCGACAGCGCACTACTTTTAATAGAAAATCTTGAAAATTTTATACAAGCAAAGAAACTAGTTAAGCATCAAGCCGATGCACTCATTTTGAAAGGGAATGTATTTACGGTTAATGGAGACAATCTTAAGGCCATTGAATATTACCAAAAAGCTTTAAAAAATTACGAAACGTTTCATGATTCTAAGGGAATTACAACAGCACTTAACAATATTGGCCGTGTCTATAAATCAATTTGGAACTTCGACAAGGCTCTGGACTACTATAATAGAAGTTTACAAATAGCCATCGCAATTAATGATAAAACTTCGCAATCAAGAGCATTGGTAAATATTGGGAATATTTACAATGACAAATTTAAGATGGATGAAGCGTTGACTTATTATACCAAAAGTTTAGAATTAAATTTAGAACTTAATGATAAAGTAGGAGAATCTATTACCCTTCAAAACATAGGTCTTAACTATACAAAAAGAAAGGAGTATGACAAGGCTTTAGACTATTTTATGCAAAGTCTTTCTATAAGTGAAGCCCTTAATGATTATTATTCGCAATCTAATAATCTCATTGCCATTGCTCAATTATATTATACTCAAAAAAATTATCCTCAATTAATTAAGTACAGCAACAAGGCGCTTGAGGCGGCAGAGAAAGTAAACAGCATTCAGCTTCAAAACAGAGCAAATTTCTTTCTCTATCAAGGTTATAAGGCTTTAAATAATTTTACCAAAGCCCTGTACCATCATGAAGAATCGATCAAATTTTTGGATAGCCTTAATATTGCAGAAACTGAAAAAAGAATTCAAGAAATAGAGTTTGAAAAACAACGAAGTACAGATAGTATTATTAATCAGCAAAACGCCTTAAAACAAAAACTAGTTTTTGACCAAGAAATTGAAATAAAAAAAAGAGAAAATAAAATTATCCTTATCGCATTTACCGGAATTTTTATCCTTATTTCATTTATTGCATACCTAATTTACACAAGAGTTAAACGTCAACAACGCATTTTAGAACAGGAGAAAGAGTTAGAAATTCAGAAAAAAGAAAAACTGCTTAAAGAACAAGAGCTTTCTACAATTGATGCTATGCTTGAAGGACAGGAAAAAGAACGAAAAAGACTTGCCATGGATTTGCACGATAGTATAGGAGCAACTTTGTCTGCTGTAAAACTACAATTCAACCACCTAGCAAAAAATAAAGATCAAATCCTAGAAATGGAAGATCTTTTTTATAAAACAAGTACTTTAATCGATCAAGCCTATGCCGAAGTTCGCTCTATATCTCACCTAAAATATAGTGGCGTCATGGCAAAAGAGGGGTTACTTCCAGCTATTTACTCACTTGCAAAAAATGCTTCGGCACAGGGAACATTAAAAATTGAAGTTCAAGACTTTGGGGTAACTCATATCTTTGATGCAACCACCGAAGTAGCTATTTTTAGAATTATTCAAGAATTAATCACCAATATTATAAAGCATTCTCATGCAGCCGAGGCTAATATTTCGTTAACACAACACAAAATGATGCTAACCATTATGGTAGAAGATAATGGCATTGGCTTTAACAAGAAAACAATTTATTCTAAAAAAGGAATGGGGCTTTCTAGTGTTGAAAAACGTATTGAACACATGGATGGAACATTGGATATCGATAGTACTCCAGGAAAAGGAACCACCATTATTATCGAATTACCTTTAAAATAAATATCCCCTCTATCGGGTATTTTATGAAAGGAGTTGTAAATCTATTTTTACAACAACTAAAATAAAATACACTATCATGAAAACATTAAAACTCCTTACTCTTTTTACAATATTCTTCACACTTATTGCATGTGAAAAAGAAGAAGAAACAGAACCCGAAGTAGAAATTGAGGTAAATGAAACTTCAATTATTCCATCATCTACTTCAGGAAGACCCAACAATTATCTAGGCTGTATTGAAATTTCAAGCCGTATCACTACAATTCAAGTTTGGGATCACGGTCAAATAGATGGTGATATTGTTTCTATCATTGCAAACGGAAACACCATCATTAATCAACAAACTTTAGATGGTCCAAGCAATCCAATTACCGTGGACTACGACTTCACCAACAATGGATTTAACTATATTACATTATTTGCGCATAATTTAGGAGATATCCCTCCCAACACGTGTACCATTGCAATAAATGGGGTTCAATTTGTATTAGAAGCAAATCTAGACGCCAATGGATCTATTGATGTTATTGTTACTGGTTACGGTGTAGATTGTTCAGATGCCGGAGGTAATGGAGGAGGTAATGGCGGTGGCGGCAATGGTAACGATACAGGCTCGTTAATATTTTATGTAGGTGAAGATTTAGGGTGTGGTCCCATTAGTGTAAACCTTTCCAGTGTGGGTAGTGATACTATTACTGGTTATTATAGCTCAACTCCAGACTGTGGGGCAAGTGCAGGAGCAAATTTTAGTAATCTCGACCCAGGGGTATATTCCTATACTGCGTCTTGTTCTGGAATAGATTGGAGTGGAACTGTCACCATTGAAGCAAACACATGTTTAAGACAACAATTACTTCCAGGCTCCGGTGGCGGAGGTGGTGGAGGAAGTGGCACAGGAGATGTAAAATTCTGGATTAATCAAGACTTTGGTTGCGGTAATATCTCGGTTAATGTAACAAGTGTTGGTAGTTCAACTATCTCTGGATACTTCCCTTATGCTCCTAGTTGTGATAATTCTGCAGCTGGAGGAAACTTTAATAATTTAACTCCTGGGACCTATTCCTATAATGCGAGTTGTAATGGATATACTTGGCAAGGTAACTTTACGGTAGTAGAAGATCAATGCCTACAATTTCAATTATCGCTTTAGTTCTATTTGAACTAATTATTAACTAACCAAGTTTGAGAAAGCCCCTTTTTGGGGCTTTTTTTATTCAATATACCCTGTATTGGGTATTGATAGAAGACAATTGTTTACTCATCTTTAACCTAACAATGAAACGTTGTTTTAGGTTGTAGTTTGTTGTAAAAATAGCCTCCTTAGAAGAGGAGCTAAGGGGGTTATTTTAATTTTTATCTTAAGTTATCATTTCGAAACTAAACCACAATACGTATATTTAAAGTGAATTAACTAACTAAACCATTTAAAAAATGAAAAAAAAATTAACATCCCTCACCATTTTAATGACTATTTGTTTTCTAACTCTTACAACAATAGAGGCTGCTGCCGAAGTTGTTGGCGGAAAAAAAGTTACCATTGGAGTATCTCAATCTGATGCAGAAATTTGGGTAAACGGTAAAATGGTTGCCAAAGGCTCAACCGAAATTAAAGTTGAAAAAAATTCTTGTGCCAATATATCCATTCGTAAAGTAGGCTTCTTAGAAGAGCAACTGGAGATTTGTAATAACAAAACTAGTATTTGGGAAAAGTCTAAATACTTCGAAATGAAGCGTGACGATTCCTATGATGCTTCAATCCAAACCGATATTGCCAATGTGGATATTGAGCTAATTGTAAATACCATGGACAAGGACACTGCTTGGAAATTAATTAATCAAATTGTCTTAAATTATATAGATGTCATTGAGATGACCGATAAAGAAACGGGGTATTTGAGAACAGCTTGGTCCTTAAAAGCATTTAAGCAAAATACGGTAAGAACCCGAATTATCGTGAAAGAATCTTCTACAGATCCATTAGTATTTAAAGCAAAACTTATAAGTGAATTTTCTGGTTCTGCATTAACAAGTGTAAAAGCAGATGAGTTATATAAAGAATGGGACCGTGTACTTCGTTCTTACTCTGATGTGATTTCAGAATTTCAAGCGCGTGTAAAATAAATATTTTGCATTCTACTGAAAATAGAAAAGCCTCCCAATGGGAGGCTTTTCTATTATTCTACGACAAACCATTATAGATTTGAATACGTTTTGCTGTAATACAACATTTGCTCTTCAAAAGTAGCAGGTTGTGTTATTGTGAAACTTTCAATTTCACCTGCGTCATTCATTTTAGGAACAATAACAGGATTCACAAAACCACTATATGGAGGAGATTTAAACTTACTATTACGCTCAAGCACTTCTTTATGTAATACTTGATCTACTTTTACGCCATAATCTTCTACCAACGCTTTTGCAGCTTCATAATCGCCTTCACTCGTTATACGCTGTGTCTCTCTCAATAATTCACCAAAAATGGTTCTTAATTTAGCATAATCATTTATGTTGTAATAAGTTTTTCCATCTCGTGTAATTTTTTCTATTACGTTGTCTGCTTTTCCTCTTTCATAAGCCCAAGCACTCACCCACTGACGGTTACGCATGTGTGCTTCTTCCACATCATCGCCTAGTTCTAATCGCACCAATTGCGTAATTAATCCATTTCGGATATAACCATCATAAGCGGCTTTTCCAGTTTCTTCCCAATTTTCAACCAATCCTAATTCTTGTAATTTTGGATCCATTAGATAGTATAGTCCAAACAAGTCTGCACGACCTTCCTCAATAGTAGACTTGTAACTTTTAAGGGTTTCTTTTGGAGTACCAACACCTTCGTTTATTTGTCCAGAAGCGTGACCTACTACTTCGTGAAGTGCCGTGTGAAGTTTGTCTGCTAACTGTCCATATTTCTCTTCCAACTTAATTTCTTCTTCGTCATTAGCAAATTCTTTAAGCCTTCCACTACCACCAGCATTATTATAGGAATGAATAATATTACCTAGTGAAACAGATTTACTTCCATGGGCTTGACGAATCCAATTGTTATTAGGTAAGTTAACCCCAATAGGAGTACTTGGCGATGCATCACCAGCTTCTCCTGCTACAATAACCGTTTTATAGGAAACTCCTTTTACTTCTTTCTTTTTATGCTCTGGCATTAAAGGTGAGTTATCCTCAAACCACTGTGCCTCTTGAGAAAGCACTGCCATTTTTTTAGACATGTCAAAATCCTTTATTTGTACAATGGTTTCATAAGAACCTTTGTATCCCTTTGGATCATTATACACTTCAATAAAGCCATTAATCCAGTCGATATTTCCTTCGGTAGAATTTACCCAAGCAACAGCATAGTCGTCCCAAGTATCAAGGCTTCCGGTTTTGTAATATTCAATTAGAAGTCTTAGGGCCTCAGCTTGAGCATCACTTTCTGCTACACCTTTCGCTTTTTCTAACCAATACACAATCTTATCGATAGCCTCACCATAAAGACCCCCACTTTTATAAACCTTCTCAACCAGCTTCCCGTTTTCTTTAACCAGTTTTGTATTTAATCCAATTTCAATAGGCTCTTTTGCATCTACTTTCATGGCACCGTAAAAGGTCTCTACATCTTTAGTAGTAACATCTGGTCCATAAAAATTGATGGCGCTCTCAAGAACAATATCTGCATCTTTACTTAGGTTTACTTTTTTAGCATCTTTATCATTAAAAATGACATCGAACGCTTCTCCTTCTAGGGTTGTGTTCGTTTCCGTTAAAAGTGTTTTTAAATAATCACTACTAAAGTCAGGCTTAATTTTAGCATTGCTATAATGGTGGTGAATTCCATTACTAAACCACACTCGTTTTAAATAGGTCTCAAAATTTTTCCAGTCTTCTGTCGACTTATCACCCGTGTAGGTAGTATACACATTTTCTAAAGCCTTACGAATGGTCAGGTTATGTCTATAATTTTGTGCCCACATGATATCGCGACCTTCAAGGCCAGCTTGCGTGAGGTAATACACCAATTGCTGCTCTTTAATAGTTAGATCTTCAAATCCAGGGATTTGGTAGCGAAGAATTTTTAAATCGGCAAATTGATCTACTACATATTCAAAATCATCTGTTTGTTCTGTAACTGTAGCTACTTCTGGCTCTCCTTTTTTTGAGTCTCCACACGAAAAAAAGAACATACTAGCCAAAGCCATTGTAAATAAAAAGGTATGTTTCATCTGTATAAAATATTTGATAAAGAGGAAGATGGAACGCCCAAATAGCTCCTCTTGGTTGGTTTGTAAATTAGTATTGGGCATTTCATAATTAATAAGATTAGTTCTAATTTTTGCAAATGTACAAATAATTGGGTCTTGTTTCTCATTGCTAACCTGAAGTAAACAAACATTTTAATTATCTTAGCAAGTCCAACCAACTCCCTAAAATATGAAAATCCTTAAATATCTTTTTTTCTTATTGCTTATTGTCATTATTGGTGCTGCCGTATATTTTGGAACCAAAGATGGAAAATTTAATGTAGCGGCTACCAAAACTATAGAAGCACCAGTTGATTTAATCTTTGAACAAGTAAACGATTATAAAAACTGGCAAGTTTGGGGTCCTTGGATGGAAAGTGACCCAAATATTAAAATGAATTTTAATGATAATACCTCGGGGGAAGGAGCTTCATACACATGGGAAAGTGACATCACTGGTAATGGGTCTATGGAAACTATTAAAGTAGCAAAAAATGATTCCATTCTTCAAAAAATTACATTTAATACACCCTTAGGAGATAGTGAAAGTGATGTGTATTGGAGATTTAGCCCTACTAATGATGGAGCAACAGAAGTTACTTGGGGAATGAAAGGAGAGCATTCTTTTATGGAAAAAGTATTTATGTCTTTTCAAAAAGATGATTTCGAGACCGTACTTAAGGATATGTACGAAAAAGGACTCCATAATATTAATAATGTGGTGCAAGAGGAAATGAAAAAATATACCATTACCAACGAAGGAATTAAACAGTACGGAGGAGGTTATTACTTATTCACCACTACGGCTAGTAAAATAAATGAATTGGGTGAAAAAATGGGTCCCATGTTGGGTAAAATTGCTGCGTTTATGGAACAAAATAAAATTCAGCAAAGTGGCATGCCTTTCACCATTTATAATGAATGGGATGAAATGAACGGCACCACTATTTTCTCTCCTGCTATTCCTGTAAGTGAAAGAATTATTATTACGGAAGGAGACGTACTTTGCGGTTACATGGAACCACTCTCTGCTATAAAAGTTGTCCTAAAGGGTAATTATAATTATTTAGGAGAAGCTCACCAAACAGCCATGGATTATATTAAAGACAATAAACTCGTTTTAAATACAAAACAACCCATGTTTGAAGTATATGCCAATGATCCTGGAGAGTTTCCTAATCCAGCCGATTGGATTACGGAAGTTTACTACCCTATTTATAGAGATTTACGTGTAGACAATGTTTTAATTGAAGGGAATTAACATCTATGAAACATCTTCTTTTGGTATTTCTTGGGGGCGGCGCTGGAAGTGTCTTGCGATATATCTTCGGAAAGTTTTTAAATAATGGTGAATTGGGAATTCCCTATGGAACCTTTGCAGCCAACATCCTAGGTAGTTTATTTATTGGGCTTATTTTAGGTTGGGCCGCCAAAAGTGAAGCTATCTCTCAAAATACTTTATTGCTGTTAGCTACTGGTTTTTGTGGCGGATTTACCACCTTCTCCACCTTTGCGTATGAAAATCATGTATTTCTTAAAAATGGTGACTTCGGGCTTTTTGCCCTATATACAATAGCTAGCTTTGCCATCGGATTTTTAGCCGTGTTTTTAGGGATATGGCTGATTAAGATTTTTTAATGCTTCACAAAATCCTTTACACCTGCCTCAATTCTAGTAAGTAGGTCATTCTCACGTGGCGGAATAGGACAAGAATACTTACTGTTATAAGCACAATACGGGTTGTAGGAAGTATTAAAGTCTATAATAATGGTATCACCTTCTGGAATAATAAGATCTATAAACCTGCCCCCTCCGTAAGAGCCGTCGCCACTTGTTAAATCTGTAAAAGGTAAAAACAAATGATCTCCATATTTTTCAGGATCTCCCCAAGAATCGGTGCTTTTGTAAAGCATTAGTTTTAGTGGTTTACCATCAATCTCAAAATGTGCCTCGCCATATTTTACATATTCTGGCAATCTATCGGTAGTAGTAGGCATTAAGAAAGGTTTTTCATCTGGTGTCCTTACAAACTTCCCTTCTACTCGGTATTTTAAATGGATGGGATAAAATTCTAAACCCATAAAATGTCTAAACGTGTCTTTATCTAAAATGCTAGTTTCAGGATTTATGAATTTTTCATTTAAAGACGATTGATATGCTTCAATTTCTTGAATTAGTTCGTCTGTACTTTGCGCAAACAAACTGAAGGGGAAAACAATAAAAAATAGAGGAAGTATTTTTTTCATTAGAATTTTAGTTTCCGTAAAGATAATTGAAAACTTTTTTTTACTACATTTGAAATTCAAATTCAAAAAAATGACCAATAGATACATCGTCCTTAATAATACTCAGGTTTGTGAAACCACGAGCGGGATGCCTATGTATTGATATAACCATAACATAAATCAATAACAAAACGTCTCGCAATTATGCGGGACGTTTTATTTTTATAGAAACCAACCATGAAAAAATTCTATACTTATTATATCGAAAATTTTCGAGGACTCTCCAAAGAAGTTTGGCTACTCTCTTTAGTTACCTTTATTAATAGAGCGGGTGCTATGGTAATTCCTTTCTTGTCTCTTTACTTGGTCAATGAAAAAGGGTTCACCCTTCCGCAGGTAGGATGGATTATGACCAGTTTTGGCGTAGGATCCCTTTTTGGGACCTGGGTAGGTGGAAAATTAACCGACTCTATTGGGTATTATAAAGTAATTGTACTAAGCTTATTCTTTGGTGGATTGGGATTTATTGGACTTCAGTTTTTAGATACATTCTACGGAATTTGTGCCGGCGTGTTTGCACTTATTTTTGTGGCAGATGCCTATCGCCCAGCTATTTTTGTAGCCTGTGACGCTTATAGCAAACCTAAAAACATCACCCGAAGCATTGCACTTATTCGACTTGCAATCAACCTAGGATTTTCCATAGGTCCGCTTATTGGTGGAATTATCATTGCCAAAATTAATTATGATTCACTTTTTTGGATTGACGGACTTACATGCATCATGGCGTCTGCATTGCTTTTCGTGGTATTAAAGCCCAAAAAGCTACAATCTGGAGAAACCAAAGAAGTGGTAGTAAAAGAAGGTGTATCCCCCTATAAAAACGCCCTGTATTTGCTTTTAATTGCGATTATGGTTTTTAACGGAATCATGTTTGTTCAGTATTTTTCGGTGGTGCCATTGTATTACGAACAAGCGCATTTCCTTTCCGAAGACCTTATTGGATTGCTTTTATTTCTGAATGGGTTCATGATAGTTGTTTTTGAAATGCCCTTAGTGGGATGGCTCGAACGTATCAATATTTCAAAAACCATGGCCACCTTTTGGGGGATAGTGTTTTTGGCACTCAGCTTTATTGTTCTCAATATGAGCGATTGGATAGGAGTGTTAGTAATAGGAATGATTTTAATGACATTGGGTGAAATGATAGGTTCTCCATTTTCAAACGCTTTGGCTATTTCTATGGCTCCCAAAGGACGAAAAGGAAGCTATATGGGGCTGTACAGCATGAGTTTTTCATTTTCACACATCTTTGGTCATAACGGAGGCATGAACCTTGTCGATTCTTATGGATATGACATTACTTGGTATGTGTTTTTTGTTGTGCTTGTTTTGGTGGCCTTGCTTACCTTATGGCTATTAAAATTATTAAAAAGATCACGAACCATTAGCACGTATTAAACTGGTTTCACCTCATTGTTTTCCACAACTTGAGACAAGACAATTTGTGTTTTAGTTTCGCCGTAAACAATAAGCTGGTCTATAAAACTTTCTAGATGCTTTTGATTTTTTAGCACCACTTCCATCACGATGTTTTCGTTCCCCGTAATACGGTAACAGTTAAGCACCTCATCGTAGGTTTTTACATGCGACAAAAAAGGTTTTAGTTTTCCCATAAAAGCCCGTAAAGTGATTATGGCATTTAGTTGATAGCCACATTCAAACGGATTGATATTGGCAAAATATCCTTTAATAATTCCGGCATCTTCCATCTTTTTAATACGCTCATTTACGGCGGGAGAGGTAAGGCCTACTTGGCGTCCAATTTCGGCATTGGACTGCCGAGCGTTTGTTTGTAAACACTTGAGTATTTTTCGGTTAAGCGGGTCATGTTTCATTTAGCAGGAATTTTAACGCTAAATATAATAATTTTAAAGTAAAATCGAACATTCACTTTAAAATCGAAAGAAGAAATTTTTAATTTGTTGGTAAATTTGGGTGACTTTCAAAAAAAGTTATTGCTATATCATGTACCACCCTGTGCCCCATCAGTATTCCTATTCGCCTTTATACCAAAAGGCTATAGAAATCTTTCGTATTTCGCGAAGCATCTCTCACTACTTTGTGGACGACCTTTGCCATTTACAACCCAACGGCAAGGAAGACCCTAACATTTATTTCTCGGGCGACATTGTACAGCAATCTGTAAACTTAGCCCCAGAAATTTTAAAGGCCGAAAGCCAAACCTTCTCTGAAGAAAAACACAAATACGCCGCTTCTGTAAACCGTTTAACCAATATGCTCTACAAAAACTGTGAGCGATTGGAAAATACCCATAGCAACGGCAAAGACTATATGCCTATCCTACGTAAAGAACTAAAACTTTTTAGAAAATTACAACGTACGTGGATGCTTACGCTGTAAGCCTACTATTTTTTTAAGGTAGGTTTAGAAACGTTTACAATCATCGCTTCACTTTGGTAATACCTTTCAGACTTAATGGTATTTAACAACCAGTCAAAATAGTTTTTTGAACGTCTTTCAAATCGATAGTGTAAGGTTGCTCCCATAACAAATAGTTTTAAACAACTGTAATTATATATACAGTTATCTACCTATTTGCATAAAATATGCCAAAGTGAATGGTTGTAGTGGTAGTGGGGTTTTGGGAGGGTTTAATTTTATCTTTTAGAAAACTATAAGCAATTCGGATGCTGACGAAGTAACACTAAAGCTATGACCTAATTAAGCTCATTTTTTTCAATCTCCTTGATTGATTTTCCTTCTTCATTCTTCCAAACATTTCTCCCATTTATAGAATATCCAACTATTACCGCCGCTGCTGCAGACGGGCTTGAGAAAAGATGATTTTTAGAAAAATAGAGGTATCCATTACCTTTATCAATAATGATGTTTTCTGAAATTAATGAATCCCGTAAGCTACCATAACCGTAATTTTTAGTAGGATTTTTTGTAGCCATTGACCCCTCTAAAACAACTAACCCTTCATTTGTTTGAATAGCTTTTGCCAAAATATTACTAATGCTAAGTGTTAATTCTAATTCTTCACTAGTATTAACCATTATGTCAGAATGAACATCTTTGCTTTTTGTAATATTAATATCAGAAATACTTTTTATTGATATTGGATTTTCTAGAAACTTATGCCCTAAGGTACCTGTAAGAAGCCTAATATTTAATAAAAACTCTTCCATTGCGTCACGATCGGGTAAAGGAAGTGCATTTAGATTTGGGTTGTTAGCATTTTTCAAATTGTATCTTTCTGTTTCTTTAGCTATCTGAATCAATCTACTTTCCAAGTATTTTATGTGAGATTTAGTAAGGTTTTCATCCTTACTTGTAAATAAAATTACTTCATTCCAAAAATCTTTATTTAAATCATGGTTTTTTAACCTATCCCAAACATTTTCAGCTTCACCAATGTATACCATTGGTTTTAAAGTATCTTCTTTGTAACCAATAAGAAAATAAACACCTTGAGTATTTATTGCTATTGAAAAATGATTATTCAAATCTGAAACTTTAGTCCTTGGACAGGATAATGCTTGAATAGTATTATTTACAAGTTCAGCAAACTTTATTCCAGTAACGCTTCCCTCTTTCAGGTAAATTCTTATACTTTTTCCTAAACTCATATATAAATATGTATAATTAATGGGGGGAGATACTCAAAGATAAAAAAAGTTTTGAGTCGGGTGAACAATTTATAATGAGATTCCTTCACTTCGTTCGGAATGACAATGCACCCTAAACGTAAATACACTTAGACTTTATGAGTTGTTAACAAGGATTTCGGTTATTTTTTACCTAGGAGTAAAAACTTTTAACTGTTTTGATAAATTTATTTACCGCTTAGCAAATTTATTTAGAGGTTTTGTAAAATTATTTTAACGCTTGTGAAAAAGATTTTAATGTTTATGAAAATGTTTTAACCTTTACTTAAAAACTTTTTACTTTTTTGCTAAATGTTTTTACATTTTTGATAAATAATTTTACAAAAATGTAAAATTTTAGGGTGAGATTCCTTCACTTCGTTCGGAATGACAATGCACCCTAAACGTCAATACGTTAAGTTTTTATGAGTTGTTAACAGGTCTTTGCCTTATTAAAACAGGTATTAGACTGTTTAAAACAGGTGTTGGACTTATAAAAACAGGTTCTAAACTGGTAATAACAGGTCCTAAGCTGATAATAACAGGTCCTAAACTGATAAAATCAGGTTCTAACCTGTTTAAAACAGGTGTTAGACTGATAAAAACAGGTTCTAGCCTGATAAAATACACGATTTGACTTATTTAATAAGGCTAATGGCTTATCTTTTACAGGGCGAGATTCTTCGCTCTGCTCAGAATGACAATGCACCCCCTGCTTGTCACGCCCAACTAGATTGGGCGTCCAGAAATGGATACCGCATCCAGCCAGCCTGCCGGTAGGCAGGTGCGGAATGACAAATAATTAGTAAATCAATGACGAAGTACCCGCTTTTTCTCTACGGTAATCGGTGAGCCTTCTGCCAAGAACACTGATGTAGGCGAAGTATTGCTTAAAAAACCAAATGAAGCGCCATACACGGCCTCAAAAGCTACTTCAATTTTATAGTCTAGCACGGGGTAGTGCTCCCATTTGGGATGAGTGACTTCATATTCGTTAGCGCTATGCTTATTTCTGTGAGCGTAGCCCCAATAATGTTCGGTGATAAATTCGGTGTCACTGCCTACAGGAATAGGTACTGCATCTCGTTTTGTAGTCACGCTAAAAGAATTCCAACGGTTATTTTTCTTCCATTGGTAGGTAACCAGTCTTTTTTCGGAAGTTTCCTCCCAACGGTGCTGCATGGGTAAGGTTTCGTAGTTTTCCTGATACACCGTATTTGCCACAAAGGTAAGCGCAGGTTTGGGCACTATTTCTTTAATAAACACCACTCCCCGCTTGTATTGGGTGCCATCAAAGCGTTTTACGTAAAAACGTAGGTTGACTTCTTCAAAATTTGTGTGAAATGGAATCTTTATCCCAAGGAGCTTGGTGTTTAAAAACATAAAACCCACCAGACTTACATAGCATTTACCTTCCCATAAATCCAACTCGGTACCAAAAGGCACATAAGGAGCTAACAACGCTGGCGACACTTCATAATTTGCCATAGCTAGTTTGCGCCATTCTGCGGTTAGGAAACTCATGAGTGTTTACATGTTACGTCTATACTGCCCTCCTACTTCAAACAACGCGCTGGTAATTTGCCCAAGGGAACAAACTTTGGTAGCTTCCATCAATTCTTCAAAGATATTTTTGTTATGGATAGCAGCCTGTTGTACTTTTTTAATGGCTTCTTTCGCCTTGGTTGGATAACTCTCATGCAGTTGCTCTAAGGTATGAATCTGAGCTTGCTTTTCGTCCTCCGTAGCGCGAATCACTTCCGCAGGTAAGATGGTAGGTGATCCTTTACTGCTTAAAAAGGTATTCACCCCAATAATAGGAAACTCGCCATTGTGTTTTAAGGTTTCGTAATACAAGCTTTCTTCCTGAATTTTACTACGCTGGTACATGGTTTCCATGGCTCCAAGCACGCCCCCACGTTCGGTTATGCTATCAAATTCCTTAAGGACGGCCTCTTCTACCAAATCGGTAAGTTCTTCAATAATAAACGAACCTTGTATGGGGTTTTCGTTTTTCGCCAAGCCAAGCTCTTTATTGATAATCAACTGAATCGCCATCGCACGTCGTACACTTTCTTCAGTAGGCGTAGTAATAGCCTCATCGTAGGCGTTGGTATGTAACGAATTACAGTTATCGTAAATAGCATACAATGCCTGAAGCGTAGTACGAATATCGTTAAAGTCAATTTCCTGTGCGTGCAAGCTTCTTCCAGATGTTTGGATGTGGTATTTCAGCATTTGCGCACGCGGATTGGCTCCGTATTTATCACGCATCGCTTTTGCCCAAATCTTACGTGCCACGCGTCCAATAACTGAATATTCTGGATCAATTCCATTACTGAAAAAGAAGGATAGATTTGGACCAAATTTATTGATATCCATCCCACGAGAGAGATAGTATTCTACATAGGTAAATCCGTTAGCAAGCGTAAATGCCAATTGCGAAATAGGGTTCGCTCCTGCTTCGGCAATGTGGTATCCCGAAATAGACACCGAATAGAAATTTCGTACTTTTTTCTGAATAAAATACTCTTGCACATCTCCCATTAAACGAAGCGCAAACTCTGTGGAGAAAATACAAGTATTCTGTGCTTGGTCTTCTTTTAAAATATCGGCTTGCACCGTTCCTCGAACTTGTTGAAGGGTTTCCAATTTTATTTTCTGATATACTTCGGAAGGTAAAACTTGGTCACCCGTAACCCCTAACAACATCAAACCTAATCCATCGTTTCCTTCTGGAAGTTCTCCGTTGTATTGTGGGCGCTCGGTTCCCTTTTCTTTATAAAGGGCAGCAATTTTCTTTTCAACCTCCTTTTCAAGACCATTTTCTTTGATGTACTTCTCACAGTTTTGGTCGATGGCAGCATTCATAAAAAAGCCAAGCAACATAGGAGCAGGCCCATTAATCGTCATACTCACCGATGTCATCGCATCGCTCAAATCGAATCCTGAATACAATTTCTTGGCATCGTCCAAACAACAAATAGACACCCCTGCATTTCCAATCTTTCCATAGATATCGGGACGTAATCCTGGGTCATTTCCGTAGAGTGTGACACTATCAAAAGCGGTAGAAAGACGCTTGGCTGGCAATCCGTGGCTTACATAATGGAATCTGCGGTTGGTACGTTCTGGACCACCTTCGCCTGCAAACATTCTTGCAGGGTCTTCTCCTGTTCTTTTAAAAGGGTATAATCCCGAAGCATAAGGAAACTCGCCCGGTACATTTTCTTGCAAACACCAACGTAAAATATCACCCCACGCTTGGTATTTTGGTAATGCCACTTTGGGTATTTGCGTATGTGAAAGGCTTTCAGTATGGGTTTCAATTTTAATTTCTTTATCGCGAACTTTAAAGCTATAGATGGGGTCTTTGTACCGTTTTACAGTAGCACCCCAGTTAATTAGGGTATCCCAATGATGTGGATCGAGATCCATTTTTACGTGGTCGAATTCAGCTAAAAGAAGTTTTAGTAAGTCCGAATTTTTTTCTGAAGTTATAATACTTTCAGAAACCAGTCCTGCTTTATCTAACTCTGGAACATTTCCAGAAATGGATTCAATGGTTTTATATATTCCGTATAATTTTTGAGCCACTTCCACTTGTTGCGAAGCCACTTTATCGTAGTTTCTATTGTTTTCTGCAATTTCAGAAAGATAGCGTGTACGTGCTGGAGGAATCACAAAGATTTTCTCACTCATTTCGTCACTAATCTCATAACTGCTTTTGAGTGGTGCTTCCGTTTTGTCTACAATTGTATCCATAATGGCTTTGTAGAGTTGGTTCATCCCAGGATCGTTAAACTGTGAAGCGATCGTCCCATACACAGGTAATTCTTCCTGTGGCGTATCCCACAAATTATGGTTACGCATATATTGTTTTTTTACATCGCGCAAGGCATCGAGTGACCCTCTTTTATCGAATTTATTAATGGCTACCAAATCGGCAAAGTCCAGCATATCAATTTTTTCCAACTGGGTGGCAGCTCCAAATTCGGGTGTCATCACATATAATGACACATCGCTGTGTTCTAAAATTTCGGTGTCACTTTGGCCAATTCCTGACGTTTCCAACACAATTAAATCGTATTCGGCTGCTTTCAGTACCTCAATGGCTTCGTTTACATACTTCGACAATGCCAAATTACTTTGACGCGTTGCCAAACTACGCATATACACTCTTGGGTTGTTAATGGCATTCATTCGAATACGATCCCCTAACAAAGCGCCACCTGTTTTCCTTTTGGAAGGATCTACCGAGATAAGGGCGATGGTTTTTTCAGGAAAATCGATAAGGAATCTGCGTACCAACTCGTCTACCAACGACGATTTACCCGCTCCTCCTGTTCCTGTAATTCCCAATACCGGAATGGTCGCTTTTTCATTCTTTTTATGAATGGCATCAAGGGTTTCCTTTGCCACTTCAGGGAAATTTTCTGCCGAAGAAATAATACGTGCAATAGATTTTGGATTCTTTTTAGGAAGGTCTTTTAGTTCACCATTCAGTGAATCTCCTACTGGAAAATCAGATTGTTGCACCAAATCGTTAATCATTCCCTGCAACCCAAGTTCACGACCATCGTCTGGAGAATAGATTCGGGTGATTCCGTAGTCCATTAACTCTTTAATTTCTGAAGGTAAAATCACGCCGCCTCCGCCGCCAAAAATCTTGATATGACTAGCTCCCTTTTCCTGAAGCAAGTCGTACATATATTTAAAATACTCGTTGTGCCCTCCTTGATAGGAAGTCATTGCAATAGCATTGGCATCTTCTTGAATAGCCGTATTTACTACTTCTTCTACACTTCTATCGTGCCCAAGATGAATCACCTCAACCCCTGTGGCTTGAATGATACGACGCATAATATTAATCGCGGCATCGTGACCATCGAACAAAGACGCTGCGGTAACAATTCTGACTTTATTTTTAGGCTGATAAGGAGGTATTTGTTGCATTGACAAAATCTATGGATTATTGAAGTGCAAATTTACGAAATTCACAATGAAAGGAAGGAATTGTTTACAATTTTACAAAAGCGCATTTTTGGAATGGTTTTTATTATAAGTAGTATCTTTAAAACCTTAAAATAATTAACCCATGTTGAAAAGAGTTTTTTTGATTGTTACCGTATTTTTCTTCACCTCCTGCGACGAACTTCAAAACGTTGTAAACACCCTTCCCAATGGCGACGGTGGTATTAGTGATGCCATGATTGGCAATGGATTGCGGGAGGCACTAGATTTTGGGATTGACAAACAAGTAACCAAGCTTACACAAGTAGATGGGTTTTATAAAAATGAATTGGTAAAAATCTTACTACCTCAAGAATTACAAAAAGTGGATCAAACACTACGCGATATTGGACTTTCCAACTTAGCCGATGAAGGGCTAAAAATACTTAACCGTGCTGCCGAAGATGCCGTTAAAGAAGCAACACCCATATTTGTAGATGCTATAAAAGGAATCACTTTTGCCGATGCTAAAAATATTTTATTAGGTCCCGATAATGCAGCTACAACCTACTTAGAAGGAAAAACCCAAACGGCTTTGTATGCTAAATTTAATACTGTGATTCAAAATTCGTTTGCCAAGGTAGGCGCCGACCAAATTTGGAATAATATTATTACAACCTATAACTCCATCCCTTTGGTCAATAAAGTAAATCCAGATTTAACAGACTATGTTACGAATGAAGCCTTAAAAGGTGTGTACACCATGATTTCGGTAGAAGAGAAAAATATTCGAACCAAAGTATCTTCTAGAACTACCGATTTGTTAAGAAAAGTATTTGTGTTGCAGGATTAACGATTTTCTAATATCGTTTTCATTTGCTGTTGAAGAATTTGAGCCGACTTTGCTGCTGCGGTAGCAAAGTCTTCTTTTTTTGAAGCATATATGATACCGCGAGAGGAATTAATAAGCAGCCCTACATTCTTTTTCATTCCGTATTTGCAAACATCTTCTAAGCTTCCGCCTTGAGCACCCACTCCAGGAACTAATAAAAAACTAGTAGGTATAATTTGACGAATTTCAGCCAAATATTCGGCTTTGGTGGCACCCACCACATACATCAAATTGTCACTGTTCTTCCAAGTTTTTGAAGTTTCAATCACCGATTTATAGAGCTCTTTCCCTTCCATTTCCTTGATTTGAAAATCGAATGCGCCTTCATTAGAAGTCAATGCTAAAAGGATGGTATGTTTTTCTTCAAACGATAAAAAAGGCTCCACGGAGTCTTTTCCCATATAAGGTGCTACCGTAATAGAATCGAATCCCATATCTTCAAAAAAAGCTTTGGCATACATCTTTGATGTATTACCAATATCGCCTCGTTTGGCATCGGCTATGGTAAATATTTCGGGGTGATTTCTATTTAAATAATCGATGGTTTTCTTCAGTGACTCCCAGCCTTTTAATCCATAGGCTTCATAAAAAGCTGTATTGGGTTTATAGGCAACCGCCAAGTGATGAGTTGCATCGATTATGGCTTTATTAAATGCAAAAATAGGATCTTCCTCTTTCAGCAAATGAGATGGGATTTTCTCCAAGTCCACATCCAAACCAATACATAGGAAGGAGTTTTTTTTATGAATCTGCTGTATGAGTGCTTCCGTAGTCATTAAAATGCTTCGCCAGTTTCTTGCAATTTCTCGGTGTTTCTTACTAAATGGATTTCGTCAATAATCTTCTGGATATCTCCATCCATAATATTTCCTAAATCGTATAAGGTTAGGTTAATTCGGTGATCGGTAACACGTCCTTGCGGGTAATTATAGGTTCTAATTTTAGCACTTCGGTCACCAGAAGACACCATACTTTTACGCTTTTCAGAATCGGCTTCCATTTTCTTGGCAAGTTCCAACTCATATAAACGAGAGCGCAATACTTTTAAAGCCTTTTCCAAGTTTTTGTGTGATGACTTTTGATCCTGACAGCTCACAATCATTCCTGTAGGTTCGTGATGTAATTTAATAGCCGAATAGGTTGTATTAACCGACTGCCCTCCAGGTCCTGTGGAAGTGGTTCGTTCGATACGTACTTCGCTCATATCCAATTCTACGTCAAATTCTTCAGCTTCAGGAAGCACCATCACGGTAGCTGCACTTGTATGTACTCTTCCTTGGGTTTCGGTTTGTGGTACTCTTTGTACACGGTGAACACCCGCTTCATATTTTAAAGTTCCGTACACATCTTCACCAGAAACTTCAAAAATGATTTCTTTAAATCCGCCGCTGGTTCCCTCGTTGTAATCTACCACACTCACATTCCATCCTTTTCCTTCGCAATACTTGGTGTACATTCTATATAAATCACCTGCAAAAATACTTGCTTCATCGCCTCCTGTTCCTGCACGGATTTCCATTACAGCATTTTTAGCATCTTCAGGATCTTTTGGGATTAAAAGGAATTTAATTTCTTCCTCCAATTCTGGCAAACGCTCCTCGGCAGTTTCCAACTCCATTTTTGCCATTTCAACCATTTCGGCATCGCTACCATCATTTATAATTTCGTTGGCTTCGTTTATGGAATTGGTTAAAGAAGTATATTCCTCTCGCTTGTCCATTAACACACGAAGGTCTTTGTATTCTTTATTTAACTGAATGTAACGCTTCTGATCACTAATAATATCAGGTTGAATGATAAGATCACTTACCTCATCGAAACGATTCTTTATAATTTGAAGTTTTTCTAACATAGGTCAACAAGTTGCCTTTTCATTTTAGGCAGTGCAAATTTACAATAAAATACCATTGTTTGTATTAGTGATACTGAAACTCTCCCACACTACTTTTTATGGTTAGTTTTTTTTCTGAAGCAGCTTCCACACGACCTACCAATTTGGCATCTACATGATAAGATTTTGAGATATCAATAATTTGATCTGCAATTTCTGGCGACACATACAGCTCCATTCGATGTCCCATATTAAATACTTGATACATCTCTTTCCAATCGGTTTTACTTTCTTCCTGAATTAATTTGAAAAGCGGCGGAATATCGAACAAGTTGTCTTTTACAATGTGAAGCTTCTCTACAAAATGAAGGATTTTAGTTTGTGCCCCTCCGCTGCAATGTACCATTCCGTGAAGGTGTTTTCTATCTACTTTGGAAAGTATTTTCTGAATAATAGGCGCATAGGTTCTAGTTGGTGAAAGCACTAATTTTCCAGCGTTTACTGGACTTCCGTCTACCGAGTCGGTTAATTTTTTTGAACCAGAATACACAAGCTCTTCAGGAACTGAAGCGTCAAAACTTTCTGGATATTTTGAAGCCAATTCTTTATTGAATACATCATGGCGTGCCGAGGTTAATCCGTTGCTTCCCATACCTCCATTATATTCCGTTTCATAGGTCGCTTGTCCAAAAGAGGCCAACCCCACAATCACGTCCCCCGGTTTAATATTGGCATTATCAATGACATCTCTTCGCTTCATTCGAGCCGTAACGGTTGAATCTACAATAATGGTTCGGACTAGATCACCCACATCGGCTGTTTCGCCTCCTGTAGAAATGATATTGACTCCAAATTTTTTTAAATCTTCAATAAGTGTTTCGGTTCCATTAATAATTGCCGAAATAACTTCTCCAGGAATTAATTTTTTATTTCTTCCAATAGTGGAGGAAAGCATAATATTTTCAGTAGCACCTACACACAACAAATCGTCAATATTCATGATGAGTGCATCCTGCGCGATACCTTTCCAAACGGAGAGATCTCCGGTTTCTTTCCAATACATATAGGCTAACGAAGATTTAGTTCCTGCTCCGTCCGCATGCATCACCAAACAATGATCTTCACTTCCTGTTAAATGGTCTGGAACAATTTTGCAAAATGCTTTTGGAAACAATCCTTTGTCCACATTTTTAATGGCCTTATGGACATCTTCTTTGGCAGCCGAAACCCCTCTTTGGGCATATCTTTTGGAAACTTCATTACTCATGGTGGCAAAGGTAAAAAATAAAGAAGTCCAAAACATACATTTTGGACTTCTTATCAATTTAATGTTTAACTATCGAGTAAACAACAATTCTCTGTACTTAGTTAATGGCCAAATTTCGTCATCAACAAGCAACTCCAGTTTATCACAGTGGTAACGTATTTCGTCAAAATACGGTTTCACTTTATCGCAATATGCAAAGGCTCTTTTTTCTCCATCTTCTATCTTGTTCGCTTTTTTACGCTCTTCAATCATACTGGTGATACTCGTGTTAATTTTTGCAATATGTTCACTAATACTCTCTATTAATTGCATTTGTTCTGAAGCTAATTTCTTAAACCCTGCTCCGTAGATTTCTTTTAATCCACTTACGTTTTCAATTAAAATATTTTGATAACGAATAGCTGTAGGGATTACATGGTTTCTAGCAATGTCACCTAACACGCGTCCTTCTATCTGGATTCGCAATGCATACTCTTCCACTTCAATTTCGTGACGCGCTTCAATTTCAATTTTATTTAAAATTCCAAGCCCTTCATATAAAGCTATAGTCTTTTTTGAAACTTGAGCTTTAAGCGCTGCAGGGGTTGTTTTATTGTTACTTAAACCTCGTTTTTTCGCTTCCTTTTCCCAAGCTTCTCCATAGCCATCTCCTTCAAAACGAATACGCTTGGATTGTTTGATGTATTCTCTTAAAACATTGAAAATGGCATCATCTTTCTTCATTTTCTTCTTAGCAATTAACGCGTCAACCTCCTCTTTAAAGTCGATTAATTGTCTTGCAACAATTGCATTAAGCACGGTCATTGGATTGGCACAGTTTGCCGTAGACCCAACAGCACGGAATTCAAATTTATTTCCTGTAAAAGCAAATGGAGAGGTACGGTTACGATCTGTATTATCTAGTAAGATTTCAGGAATTTTACCAACCACGTTTAGTTTAAGATCGGTTTTTTCTTCAGGAGATAATTTACCATCTGTAACTTTTTCCAATTCGTCCAATACTTGCGTTAATTGTGACCCGATAAATACCGAAATGATTGCCGGCGGTGCTTCGTTAGCTCCTAAACGGTGATCGTTACTAGCACTTGCAATGGAAGCACGAAGTAATTCTTCGTATTCGTTCACTGCTTTAATGGTATTGATAAAGAAAGTTAAAAACTGAAGATTTTTCATGGGTGTGCTTCCAGGGCTTAATAAATTAACTCCTGTACTTGTTGCCAAAGACCAGTTATTATGTTTTCCGCTTCCGTTAATTCCCGCAAAAGGTTTTTCGTGGAAAAGGACTTTAAAATTATGTCTGTCTGCCACCTTATCCATCACATCCATTAATAGGGAGTTATGATCGACTGCTAGATTGGCTTCTTCAAAAATAGGTGCCAACTCAAACTGATTTGGCGCTACCTCATTATGACGTGTTTTTACAGGAATACCTAATAACATACATTCGGTTTCCAAATCACGCATATAGTTTAATACCCTAGTGGGAATAGAACCAAAATAGTGATCGTCTAATTGTTGACCTTTTGCAGAAGAATGTCCTAAAAGCGTTCTACCAGCTAAAGAAATATCTGGTCTGGAAGCGGCTAACGACTTATCTATAAGAAAATACTCTTGCTCCCAACCAAGGGTTGCAACTACTTTACTTACGTTTTTATCGAAATATTTAGCTACAGCAGTAGCAGCATTGTCAACTACTTGTAATGAGCGTAACAATGGTGTTTTGTTATCTAGCGCTTCCCCTGTATAAGCCACAAAAACGGTCGGAATACAAAGCGTGGTTCCATAAATAAAAGCTGGTGAGGTAGGATCCCAAGCGGTATATCCTCTTGCTTCAAACGTATTTCTAATTCCGCCATTTGGAAAACTTGAAGCATCTGGTTCTTGTTGTACTAATTGACCTCCCCCAAACTTTTCAATAGCCATTCCTCCTTCAATGGTTTCAAAAAAAGCATCATGCTTTTCGGCAGTAGCTCCGGTTAATGGTTGAAACCAGTGTGTATAGTGAGTTGCTCCTTTGCTAATAGCCCATTCTTTCATCCCAGTAGAAACATGGTCCGCTACGGTTCGGTCTATTTTTGAACCATTTACAACAGCATCCATAACACTTTTAAAGGCATCTTTGGTTAGGTATTGACGCATGGCCTGCTCGTTAAAAACATTTTTTCCAAATATTTCTGAACGACGTGCAGGTTCTTTAACTTCGATGGGTTTTCGGTTAAAGGTTTCGCTTATTGCTTTAAATCTTAAGGTAGACATACTTTTAGGCTTTTTTATTTAAAAAATTGAATTAGACGGCACAAAAATATATCTATTTTAAATACACCCCCTATTTTTTTATAATTTTTTTATTTAAAAAATAATATTTTTATCAACACACCCCCTAAAAAAGTTAATAAAAATATAAAATTAATAAAATTATTGAAAATAACCCCTCTAATTGATAAATGCCATACTTGTAAAAATGGCGTAGGCAACAACAAGAACAAAACCTTTTAAACGTCCAATTTCAAATCTCTTGGGAAGAAAGACAAAGGGAATCAATACAGCCGCAAAACCCAGCATCCAAAAAATATCATTGGTAAGAACTTCTGGACTTTTAACCGAAATAGGCTGAATTAAAGAGGTAATGCCTAACACACAAGCAATGTTAAATATGTTTGAGCCAATTAAATTTCCTAATGAAATTGCTTTTTCTTTTTTCAAGGCAGCAATTACCGAAGCGGCCAATTCTGGAACACTAGTCCCCACGGCAATCATGGTAATCGCTATGACTCTTTCACTCACACCCATGGCAGTCGCTAAATCTACTGCTCCTTTCACCAAAAGCTCACTTCCTCCCCAAAGTGATACTCCTCCAATAAGCAACCAAATAGCAATCTTGAAATTAGAAACCATGGCTAGTGATTCGTTTACCTCCTCCAAAACTTCAGTCTTTTTACCCCTCGTTTTTCTAGCTCTTGAGATAAGCATCCATAAATAAATACCTAATAACAATAAAAGCCCTCCACCTTCGATTCGAGACAATTCATTTCCAGAACGCAACAATACATACAACGCGATAGAGATAAACATCATGATAGGCCAATTGAGCTTGTAGAAATCCTTATCTATTGCTAAGGGTCCAATAACGGCGGTTATTCCTAATACGAGTCCAATATTGGCTATATTACTTCCTATAACATTTCCAAGAGAGATATCACTAAACCCTGACAATGCAGCATTTAAGCTCACTAACAATTCTGGGGCTGACGTAGCAAAAGAAACTACCGTAAGCCCAATGACCATTTTGGATAAGTGTAATTTAAAGGAAAGCGCTACGGACGATCGGACTAAAAATTCACCCCCTACTACTAATAAAGTAAGTCCTAAAAAAATGAAAAGTATGCTCATAGTTTTTATACAGTGCGAAGATAACAATTAAGAAAAAGGAATGGAATCTTCAGAAAAAAATTATTCAGAAACAATATTTAACTAATAATTAAGTTATATAACTACAAATTTAGTTTTACAACTAAAAAAATAGTTTTAAGTTTGACTTATGGAACAATTAACGAATAAAGAAGAAGAGGTTATGCAAGCTCTATGGAAGCTAGAAAAGGCTTTTGTGAAAGAGATTGTAGCCATTTTACCTAACGAAAACCATTACAATACCATTTCGACTATTGTAAGAAATTTAGAAGAAAAGGGATATGTCTCCTATACCGCCTACGGAAAAACTCACCAATATTATCCTATTATATCTAAAGAAGAATACACAAAGCGCTTTATGAATTTAGCCATGAAACGATACTTCAATAATAATTATAAGAGTATGGTTTCTTTCTTTGCAAAAGAAGAGAAAATTAGCGCTAAAGAACTTCGAGAAATTTTGGATTTAATCGAAAACAAAAAATAATATGGAACTCATTACCTATATAATAAAGTCGGGAGGTGTTTTGGTATTGTTTTATGCTGTCTATTTCCTATGGCTACAAAAAGACACCTTGTTTAGAGCAAAAAGACAGTTTTTACTTTATGGACTTGCTACAGCTATCATTTTACCTTTAGTTGAATTTACAAAAACTGTTATTGTTGAAGTTCCGGAAATGACTCATGCCCTAAATACAGGAATTTCTACATTAAGTCAAACCCCACAACAAGCGGAACCCATTGCAATAAACCTATGGGATTTATTCTTGATTGTTTATAGTGTTGGAGTTGCTTTTATGGGATATCGATTTATTAAAGAGCTGTATGCTTTACTAAGCATTCTTATTTCTGGAAAAGCTGAAAAAATGGATGGGGTTTTCCACATTAAAACAGCTCAAAAACATGCCCCTTTTTCATTCTTTAATTATATTGTTTATAATCCGTTGCTTCATACAAATGAAGAATTACAAATGATTATTAAGCATGAAAAAGTACATGCAAATCAATGGCATTCTGCAGATATTCTACTGGCCAATTTGGTCCTCATTTTTCAATGGATAAATCCTTTTGCTTGGTTATTCAAAAATAGTATCGAAGAGAATTTAGAATTTATTGCCGATAATGAAACGGTTCAACAAATTTCTTCAAAAAAAGCATATCAACTGGCACTGGTAAAGGCGTCATCATCCTACACCGTTCCAGCACTTACCAATAATTTTTATCAATCATTCATCAAAAAACGAATCATTATGTTAAACAAAAGCAATTCAAGAAAAGTAAATGTTTTAAAAATTGGAATTATTCTTCCATTGTTAGCCCTCTTTTTATGGAGTTTTAATGTGAAAGAAATAGTCACTTACAAAACAATCCCTATGGCAGAAAAGCCCACTGAAAACCCTTCTACAAATGCGATTCCTGTGGTAGAAAATTCAGAAAAAAAGAAAAATGTAGCACAGAAAAACGAAACTCCTTCTATAACCGAAGTGTCTTCAGAACCTGAAATTAAGAATAACCCGGTAGAAAATGAAATTCGAGAAAAATTCAGTGTTAAGATTACAAAAAACACAAGCAACGCAGAGTTTGAAAACATTAAAAAGGAGCTGAAAGAAAAATACGGAATTGACCTAAGTTATTCGGTGATTAGGAATAATTCCAATGAGATTACTTCTTTGGCTATGAATTATACGAGTACAGATTCCCGTCACGGCAATTTTCATGAAACAGACGAGGAAGGGATTGAAGAATTCTATTTTACTATTGATGAAACGGGCATTATTGAAATCTGGTCTGAAGCTTCAGAAGAGCGTCGTGTAGAGCGCATGGAACGTAGAACAAAAGAAATGAAAGTGCGAAAAGATGAAATGGAAGTACGTAGAGAAGAAATGAAAGAACGTAGAAAAGAACTAGACAAACGCCGTGTAAAAATGGAAGAACGCAGAGAAAAGCAAATAGCCGTTATAGACGAAGAAAGAAGAGAATTAGCAAATAGAAAAAGAGCTATGACTTATTCCATTGCAAATAGCAGGGGTGGCTCAAACAGCAATGTAGCTGTTATATCGGGATCAGACGATAGTGTTGTAATTAATAAAAACACAAGTGACGCGGAACTCTCAAAAATGAAAACCGAATTAGCTTCAAAAAATATTGATTTTACTTACAAGAATGTAAAAAGAAATGATGTCGGTGAAATTGTAGCCATCAAAATATCAGTAGATGATAATAAAGGATCGAAATCGACTTCGGTAATAAAAGGAGACGATGATGAGCCTATTGATTTAATTATAATTCACCAATAGTTTAAAATATTATATGCTAAAAGCCTCTTTATAAGAGGCTTTTGTTATTTTTGAATATGAAGAAATCGTTTTTTAAGTTTTTAGCTAAACTGAATAAAAAACTACTCCCTAGTTTTACAAAAAAGGGGGTGGATTTGGCTAAAGCTTCAAAATTTCAGTTATTATTGTTTGGATATCGGTTATGGGTCACTAAAAATGCATTAGACTAGTAATTTAATATCGAGGCTACTGGATATTTTCTTAATTTGTCTTTTCCGTCCAGAAAATCCAATTGCATAATAAAATTACACTGTACAATTTCACCTCCTAATTTTTCAACCAATTGGCATACTGCTTTTGCCGTACCTCCAGTTGCCAACACGTCGTCATGTACCAATACTTTGTCACCTTTTGCAATAGCATCTTCATGAATTTCGAGTGCATCCCAACCGTACTCCAGCTCGTAAGGTTGCTTAATAGTGGTAAATGGAAGTTTTCCAGGTTTTCTAACGGGCACAAAACCCACTCCCAATGCTTGCGCTAAAAGTGTTCCAAAGAAAAACCCACGAGACTCAACTCCCACCACTTTATCAATTTTTTTGGCTTTTACTAATTGCACTAACTCTTTTAGGCATTGTGCAGTCGCCTCTGGCGACGAAAGCAAGGGTGTAATATCTTTAAAAACAATTCCTTGTTTTGGAAAGTCTGGAATAATGCGGATATAATCTTCTAGGTCTAACATATTTTTAGTTATTGTCTATTGCTTTAAAGGTAAAAAGAAATATATTTGCACCCCGAAAGAAAATCGGCTATTTTTGTAATCGATTTTAAAAAACGGCCTCGTGGCGCAACTGAATAGCGCATCTGATTACGGCTCAGAAGGTTGCAGGTTTGAATCCTGCCGAGGTCACAAATAAAAAAAGCAAGCTTAGTAGCTTGCTTTTTTTATTCCATTAAAGTTTTACTTCTCCTTATTCACTTTTACATTAAAACTCGGTGCTTTGTAGTCCTTAGGAAGGTAATCTGCTGGAATAGTAATGTTATTTCCATCTCTTGCAGCGCGATAATGTGGAGAAAGTATTTCAATTCCTCTTTCGTTGCAAACATTTTGAATATTCTGATTTAAATTTGAATAAATAGCAGCTTGCTTGGAAGCTTCTCTAGTATATGCATTAATTTGATAGGAGACATAAAAATCATCCAAACTTGTTTGCAATACAAAAGGGACAGGCTCATGTAAAACCATTTCTGTTTTAAGTGCAGCATCTATTAATGCTTGGTGCATATCTTTCCAAGGCACATCATAACCAATGGTTACGGTAGTATGAAGTATTAGCCCTTTATCGTTGGCTTCACTACTATAATTAGTAGTATTTCCAGATAATACCGAAGAATTAGGAATCGTAATTATTTCGTTTTTAATGGTTCTTATTCTAGTTACCAACAACGTCTTTTCAATAACATCTCCAGAAACATCTGCAATTTTTATACGATCACCAATTTTAAAAGGTCGCATATAGGTGATTACTAAGCCAGCAACCATATTGGCTATTGCGGTTGAAGAACCTAAGGAAAATAATACCCCCACAAAAACAGAAACTCCTTTAAATATGTTTGAGTCTGATCCCGGTAAAAAAGGAAAAATAAGAACAAACATAAAAGCATAAAGTAAAAACTTTACAATACTTAATGTGGGTGTCGCCCAGTCTGCATGAAAACCAGAAATTTTAAGCTTTTCAGTTTCAATCTCTCGAAAAATATACTTTACAAACTTGATAACATATTTCATCACAAAATATATCACCAAAATGCTAAATAAATTGGGAAGATATTCCCAAACAGCAACTAAAACTCCCTTAAAGGGGGACCAGACAAGTTCAAAGAGACGATCTGCCCAACTACGTGAAATAGGAAAAATACTAAATATAACAGGTAAAGCAATGTACACTAGGATAATAAAGACAACCCATCGCAATACTTTTAGGAAAAATAAAACTACTTGTAATTCCTGTTCTGCTGTAAGAAACGTATAATCTTTATATGTTAAGTTTTTAAGCCACGAGTCTTTTTTAGTATCCACTAATTTCAATAATCTCCGGTAGCCCTTTCCAATAAGTAGGATGAAAAACCAAAGAACTCCAATCACTAATAAAGCCAGACCAATTCTCAAAAGAATTTTTGAAATGCTATTATCGGTTCGGCTTTTAATAATAGATTCCTTAATCGTTTTTTGTAAGTCTAAAGCCAGTTCCTCATTTGTTTTATGATACCAAATAGCGTCATTTTCTGAAACACTCATGATAATAGTTTCGTCGTAAACAATATCAAAATTGTCTTCGGCCTCTACCACGGCAATAGCTTCGGTATCTAAAAACTCATCTTCATACAGTGATTTTATTTTTCGGCTAATGGTAGCAGCCCTGTCTGAAGGAGTTGAGGCTCCAATTTTTGAATAAATAAGAAAGAGCGTATCTTTATCAACTCCCAATACAGGGTAGCCTTTAGCTGTTTTTCGAAGGGAATCTATTCGGGCCTTTTTACTGTCATTTGTAATATTCTCTTGAGAGTTAATAGATGTTATTTGTTTCTTTAGCTCTGCCTTTATAACGTCATCTTCAATTTCAATTTTTGAAGTATCAATCTGTAATTGGACATTCTTTACAGAATCTATAATGCGTTGTTTCTCTGCTGCTATAATTCTGCTTATAGAATCGGCACTTACTTGAGCTTTGGCACTGTAGATACAAAGCATTGATAAAAATAAGATAAACTTAAAAAAACTATTTTTCATCATAAAAATCTTATATATAACAGCTATAAATTACTGTTTTTAAGGGATCAAAGGTATATATATTTCATTTACGTTTAAAAATGGTGTAATTTTTTATGAAACATATAACATTTAGGCTTTAAATGAGTGTAATAGCAAGAAAACTGCCCTGAACTCTCTTTAAAAGTCAACACATATGGATTATAAAATTGAAGCTAGATAAACTGAAAAGTTAAATTATTTCTGCGCTAAGACCTGCCTTCAATAATTTACTGCAACGAGGTTTTAAATCTTCAAAAGAACCCGATTTAACCGTGCATTTCCCTTTGTAATGAACAATAATAGCACATTGTTCTGCCTGTATAGTAGTGTGCTCACAAGTGGCTACAAGCATTTCTATAACGTGATCAAAGGTATTCACCTCATCATTGTATAATACAATCTGATTTTCTTGATCTTCCTGTTCGGCGACTAAGAGGTCCTCTTGGTATTTTTCTTTTGTACTCATCGTTAGAAACTTACACTGCAACTAATTTACAAATTTTGCTGCAATCCAATTATTTTTTTCTTTGTTTTCAACGAATTGAAGCCCCAACTTATTGCAACATTCTATAATAATTGGTAAATCTTCGTTATAAAAACCACTTAAATATAATTCCCCCCCCTTTTTAAGTCCTTTTGAATATATTTCCATATCATTCAGCAAGATATTTCTATTAATGTTGGCAATAACAGTATCATAGGTTTCTGAAGTAGGTAATACAGAAGCATCACCTAACTTTACTGAAATATATTTACAATGATTCCGAAGTACGTTCTCTTCCGAATTTTCTACACACCAATCATCTATATCAATCGCATCTAATTTTGAAGCGCCTCTCATTTCAGCAAGAATCGCCAAAACGGCCGTTCCGCAGCCCATATCCAGTACTGTTTTACCTGCAAAATTGTTTTCTAAAATAAACTGAAGCATCATAAAAGTTGTTTCGTGATGCCCCGTTCCAAAAGACATTTTAGGCTCGATGACAATCTCGTATTGTACATTAAAAGGCTTATGAAATGGAGCGCGAACTGCACAGGCATCTGCTATAACAATGGGCTCAAAGTTTTTTTCCCATTCTTCATTCCAATTCACTTGCTCAATTTCTTTAAAACTGCATGTAATTTCAAATTCATCCGATTCTAAAATCTGAATATCTTTCAGGATATCCTCGTTCCATTCCTCTTTCTGAATATAGGCTAGCACCCCATCTTCAGTTTCAATAAAACTTTCAAAACCCGCATAGCCCAGCTCTGCGATTAATATTTCGGAAGCTGGTTGTAAAGGTTTTACTGTAAAATGATATTCAATATATACTGCGCTCATTACATTGCTTTAATAATAGCAGCAAAATCTTGCGCATTCAAAGAAGCTCCACCAATCAATCCGCCATCTACATCGGGTTTTCCAAAAATCTCGACAGCATTGCTGGGTTTTACGCTTCCACCATATAAGATAGAAACACCTTCTGCTAATGCTTCGGAGTAGTTATCTGAAATTGTTTTTCGAATAAAGGCGTGCATTTCTTGTGCCTGCTCTGGTGTAGCAGTCATTCCAGTACCAATGGCCCAAACAGGCTCATAAGCTAGAATGATTTTTTTCCAGTCCTCTTTAGATAAATGGAACAATGCCTTTCGCAATTGTTTTTCTACCACCGTAAAATGATTTCCTAGATGCCTTTCATCTAGTTTTTCACCAAAACAAAACACCACTTCTAAACCATTTTTAAGTGCGGCATCTACTTTTTGTTGCAACAATTCGTCCGTTTCATGAAAATATTCGCGACGTTCACTATGACCTAAAATCACTTTAGTAACGTGAGCGTTTAACAACATTTTTGCTGAAACTTCCCCTGTATAAGCACCACTCTCTGCTTGATGCATATTTTGTGCCCCTACTTCTACTCTACTATCTCTTCCCGAAGCATCCTGCGCCCCTTGAATGCTAAGAAACGGCGGAAAAACCATTACTCGATTCCCGTTAATATCGTGATTTTGAATCTCCGCACTAATATCATTGACTAGTTGCATCGCTTCGTCACGATTGATATTCATTTTCCAGTTTCCTGCTACTATTTTCGTTCTCATAAGTCTTTTTTTATTGTCTACTAATTTTTGGGTCTAACCAACCATATATTATATCTACAAAAATATTGATTAAAATAAACAAAGTCGCAATGACTAAAACAGCCCCCATAATAATGGGTAAATCTAAAGTGTTTAAGGCATCTACAATTTCTTTTCCAAGGCCATTCCACCCAAATATATACTCTACAAACACAGCCCCAGCCAACATGGAGGCAAACCATCCCGAAATTGCCGTCACTACCGGATTTAATGAATTCTTTAATGCGTGCTTCCGAATAGTTTTGGCAAAAGAAAGTCCTTTCGCTTTTGCCGTGCGAATGTAATCCTGACTCAACACTTCCAATAACGAATTTCGCATCAACTGTGTCACCACACCCAAAGGGCGGATCCCCAAAACAATGGCGGGAAGTATTAAATTCTTTAATTGCATATACGTTCCATCCCCAAAATCATCGACTTCATATAAACTACCAGTCATATTTAAATTGGTGTATTCGTGCAACACAAAACCAAACAACCACGCAAAAATAATAGCACTAAAAAAGGAAGGAACACTCATTCCCAATGTGCTAATCAACTGAATGAATTTATCTAAAAATTTATCTTTAAACAACACCGAAATAATACCGAGAAAAACACCCAATATCATGGCGATAGTGATAGCAGAAACAGCTAAAATAGCCGTATTGGGCAGTGTTTCGGCTATAACATTACTAACAGGCTTCCCATTTTTTTGAAAGGATTCTCGTAAATAGGGTAGCTTTAAAACTGTCGTAGTTCCTTCGGTTGAAAAAAGCTTGGTTGCTGTATATTTTCCTTCAGAAAGAAAGGAGTAATCGCCTTCGGTTTTACTGTGAAATGAAAGGGGAGAAAGGTCATTTAAATACAACAAATATTGTTCACCTAAAGATTTATCGAATCCGTATTTCTTCTTTACAATAGCAACCTGTTCTGCCGTTTCGTTTTGTCCAAGCATCATCCGTGCTGGATCTCCAGGAAGAATATTAAATAATAAAAAAATGACCGTCACTACTCCAAATAATGTGAGTACTGCATACCCTATTTTTTGAAGGACGTATCGTAGCAATTTAGTTTAGTTTAAAATCTTCGGCATCGTTCCAATGCAATTTTTGAAGGATAGTTCCCTTACTTAATTCTAAGATTCCAGGATTGCTACGTACAATGGTTTTTAAAGTCGTCATGTCACAGAAATAGAATTGAAAATTTAGTTTTTGTTTCCTTGCCAATTCTTCTGTTTCAGCAGTACTCGACGCCGAAAGTCCAATGACTTTATAACCTTTCTTTAAAGCTTCATCTGTCACTTTTTTGATGTTGGCAAAGCCCTCTATTTCAGTATTGTCAAGATTATATGCAATTACAACAACCAGTTTCTCTTCAGTAAGAAAATCTTCGGTAAAATCTTGATCGTCTCTTTCAATGGTAAAATCGTGAATAGGTGGTTCGTAAGGTTCGCGAATAAAATCGGTTTCGACACCAATTCTTGTCCCTCCTTCAGGTTGAGGATCTAAACCGGAAGTGTTGGTAATGGTTTTTTCTTTTCCATTAATTTCATACTTCCATTGGTATTCAATAATGGGTGGTAAAGCATCATCTGGAACTGTCATTCCTTCTTGGATATTTTTTCCAATTTTATAGGCTCTAAAATCCACAATAGGAAGATGCATGAGCACATGATAGCCTAACCACAAACACAATACAAAGGAAATCATCACTGCGATACTTCTAAAATTTGCCGTAAAGAAAGGCGTTAAGTGTTTTCTCCAAAAGAATACAATGAGAATTAAAATCAACAGCACTATGTCTTTCCAGAAGGACTCCCAAGGCGTTAATTTTAAAGCATCCCCAAAACATCCACAATCAGTTACTTTATTAAAATACGCCGAATAAAATGTGAGAAAGGTGAAGAAAACAATCATGGCGATAAGGCTCCAGAGTGTGAACCTTTTTGCATATCCCAAAATGAGCATCACACCCAACATGACTTCATATACCACCACAAAAAGGGCTATCATTAAAGAATAGGGTACTAAAAACTCGAGGTTTAATACATCGGGTGCAAAATAATCTTGAAGTTTGAACGAAAATCCAACGGGATCATTCAGTTTTATAAGTCCACTGATGATAAAAAATATTCCTATAAATATTCGTAAAAAGCCAACTAAGTATTTCATATCTTATATTATTCATTTAAGTGAATCATAGCAAAAATGCTATAATTTATCATATCCTGATAATTAGCATCAATGCCTTCACTCACTAAGGTTTTTCCTTGATTATCTTCAATTTGTTTAACACGTAATAACTTCTGAAGGATTAAATCTGTTAAAGAACTTACTCGAATATCGCGCCAAGCTTCGCCATAATCATGATTCTTATCCAGCATGAGTTGTTTGGTGATTGCCACTTTTTCATCATATAACTTTGTAGCTTCCTCCAGAGAAAGATCGGGTTGTTCTACCACTCCTTTTTCCAACTGAATTAACGCCATGACCGAATAATTAATAATCCCAATAAATTCACTTGTCTCTCCTTCATCCACTTTTCGTTCTGCATTTTGTTGAAGGCTTCGAATTCGTTGTGCTTTTATAAAAATTTGATCGGTTAATGAAGGCAATCGTAAAATACGCCAAGCGCTTCCGTAATCCTTCATTTTATTGATAAACAGTGTTCTGCACGTTTCTATGACGGCATCGTATTGTTTTACAGTATCTGGCATTCGTTCTTTAAGATTTTGCGTAAATTTCGCTTAAATAAATCAAATTAAAAAATAGGATGACCCTCAATTGCAAAGGAACCCTTATTAACCTCGCTACACCCAAGGTGATGGGGATTTTAAATATCACGCCAGATTCTTTTTACGACGGAGGAAATTTAACGAATGAGCGTCTTATTTTGGCACAAGCCGAAAAAATGTTGGAGGAGGGTGCAACCTTTCTCGATATTGGGGGTTATAGCTCACGGCCAGGTGCCGAAGATATTTCAGAAACGGAAGAATTAAATAGAGTCATTCCAGCGATAGAAGTCATTTTAAAACAGTTTCCAAAGGCCCTTATTTCCATTGATACGTTCCGAAGTGAAGTTGCCAAAAAAAGTGTAGAAGCAGGTGCCGTGATGGTGAATGATATTTCGGCTGGAAAATTAGATTCAAACATGATGAAAACAGTGGCCCAACTAAAAATTCCCTACGTGATGATGCATATGAAAGGGAATCCAAAAACAATGGTTTCACTTTCAGAATATAAAAATGTCACCAAAGAAATATTGTTTTATTTTTCTGAAAAACTAGCGGAAGCCCGTACTTTGGGAATGAATGATGTAATTGTAGATCCGGGTTTTGGCTTCGCCAAAACCCGACACCATAATTTTGAATTGCTGAATCATCTCGAACTTTTCAAATCGCTTGAAGTTCCTTTATTAGTTGGGATTTCACGTAAATCGATGATTTATAAAACACTTCAAACCACTCCTGAAGAAGCTCTGAACGGCACCACGGCCTTACACAGTATTGCGTTACTAAAAGGGGCTTCCATTTTACGAGTGCACGATGTAAAAGAAGCGATAGAGTGTGTTACATTGCTTGAAAATTTTAAAAATTAAGTACATTTACAAAAACCCTTAGCCATTGGATTTACTAGACATCCGTATTATTGATATTATCGATGTGGTACTCGTCGCTTTCCTCATGTATTACCTCTATAAATTGGTAAAAGGAACGGTGGCAATTAATATTTTTATAGGAATTGTCATTCTTTTTGCAGTTTGGAAACTTACCGAATTCCTCGACATGTTATTAATGAGTCGTATCCTTGGCGGATTTCTAGGTGCAGGGATGATTGCCCTTGTGGTGGTGTTTCAACAGGAAATTAGAAAATTTTTGTTAATGGTAGGAACGACAAATTTCTCTGCCAGAAAACGTGTATTTAAAAAGCTTAATTTGTTTAACGACAATGAAACCACAACCAATATACCAGTCATCCTTTCAGCTTGTGCTAAAATGAGTAAAAGCAATACTGGGGCGATTATTGTACTAAAACGGAATAATAGTCTCGAGTTTGTAAAAAATACAGGAGACCCTATGAATGTAGAAATAAATCAGCCCATTTTAGAAAGTATATTCTATAAAAACAGTCCATTACACGATGGAGCACTTATTATTGAAGATAATGTCATTACCGCTACTCGGGTAATTTTACCTGTTTCTAACGATAAAAACATTCCGCAACGATTTGGATTACGTCATCGAGCAGCATTAGGTATTACCGAAAAAACCGATGCAGTTTGCATTGTCGTTTCCGAGGAAAACGGGCAAATTTCCTATTTAAAGGAAGGTGACTTTGTGCTTTTTGAAGACATCGACGAACTTCAAAAGTTAATTGAACGCGACTTAAAAGACTAGTCTATGGATTGTAAAAATTGTCAAAACTCACTTTCACAAAAAGATGATTATTGCAATGTTTGTGGAGCCAAAGTCATTAGAAATAGGCTTACTGTTAAAAATCTTTGGGCAGATTTTGCCGAGCAATTTTTAAACTACGACAATAAGTTTCTTAAAACCTATCTCGCTCTTTTTAAAAAACCTGAAGATGTTATTGGCAGTTACATCAACGGAACTCGAAAAAAGTATGTAAACGTTATCAGCTACTTCGCCATCGCTGTAACACTTTCGGGAATTCAATTATTTATTCTTCGGAAATTCTATCCTGAAGTGATGGATTTGACGGTCTTGATGCCAGGTAATGTACCTGAGGGTTATTCCAACTTCGATTGGATTTATGACTACTATTCCTTTATATCATTAATTAACCTTCCATTATATGCTTTTATAGCTTATTTGGTATTTAAAACATTAAAAAAGCTCAATTTTACAGAACATTTGGTAACCATGACCTATATCGTCGCACAATATTCCATAACAAGTGCCGTGGTCATTACATTATTAGGGATTATTGGAGTGAATTTTTATATCGCCGGTAGCATTTTTAACCTTGGACTCATTATTTACACGGCAATTTGCTATAAACGCCTGTTGAAATTATCTACAGAAGGTATTATCCTGCGGACTTTACTATTTATTGGTATAATTATGGTTGCCCTACTCATTCAAGGAATCATTCAAGCTTATTTTATGTATAAGAGTGGTGCTTTTGAAAAAATAATCGAAGCAGAAAAAGCCAAAAGAGGTGTTTCTTATATCGCTTCTTCTTTCATAAACTGGACTTCATAAAGGTTTTTATAAAACCCATTTTCTTTTTTGAGAAGTTCCTTGTGCGTGCCTTTCTCCACTATTTTTCCACTATCCATGACAATAATTTGACTCGCTTTTTTAATAGTTGCCAAACGGTGGGCAATGACTATTGAAGTTCGCCCTTTGGTAATTTTATCAGTAGCGGTTTGGATCATTTCTTCAGAATAGCTATCGACTGATGATGTTGCTTCATCCAATACCAAAATACTAGGGTTACTTACGTACGCACGAAGAAAAGCAATCAATTGTCGTTGCCCTGAAGAAAGCATGGTGCCACGTTCTTTTACATTGTAATGATAGCCATCGGGTAAGGAACTAATAAATTCGTGGACTCCAATTTCCTTGGCGGCGGCAATCACCGTTTCTTCCGTAATGGTTTCATCACCAAGGGTAATGTTATTCAAAATAGTATCGGCAAATAAAAACACATCCTGAAGGACCACCGCTATATGACTTCTTAGTGAAGGCAATGTATAGTCTTTTATGGATATACCGTCAATGCAAATTTCGCCTCCATTTATTTCATAAAAACGAGAGAGTAAATTAATAATGGTCGATTTTCCAGCGCCCGTAGCCCCTACCAAAGCAATGGTTTGTCCCGATTGCACCGAAAAAGATATTCCTTTAATGACTTCTTCATCTTCGTTATACCCAAAATGCACCTCTTTAAATTCAATATCTCCTCGCGTTTCTTTTAATTCAATGTCACCTTCATCGGCTATATGCGATTTAGTGTCCAAAATTCCAAAAACGCGATTGGCTGCCACCATTCCCATTTGAAGTGTATTAAACTTATCGGCAATCATGCGCAAAGGTCTAAACAACATTTGTGACAATTGGATAAACGCCGTTATAACTCCTAAGGTAATATCGCCACTTAAAGCTACTTCGTCTGCAATCGCATTTAATCCACCATACCAAACTATTAATCCTAAAGCAATGGAGCCCGAAATTTCGGCAATAGGAAAGAAAATGGAGTTATACCAAACAGTTTTTATCCATGCTTTTTTGTGTTCTTCGTTAATTTCAACAAAGCGTTTGTATTCGGTTTCCTCACGAGCAAAAATCTGAACGATTTTCATCCCAGTAATACGCTCCTGTACAAAGGTGTTTAAATTTGCTACCTGATTTCGCACCTCTTCAAAAGCACCTTTCATGGCACGCTGAAACACCCTCGTAGCATAAATCAGGATAGGCATAATAGAGATGGAAATTAATGTAAGTTCCCAGCTTTTATAGAACATTACCCCTAAGATCACCACCATTTTTAGCACATCACTTGCAATGGTAAACAGTCCCTCGCTAAAGATACTCGCAATAGTTTCAATATCGTTAACGGCACGTGTGGTAAGGCGCCCCACAGCGCTTTTATCGAAGTACTTCATCCGAAAACTCATCATGAGTTTAAAGAGTTTTACCCTAATATCGCGAATTACTGTTTGCCCCAGCCAGTTAGCATAATAGATAAATGAGAACTGAAAAAGCACTTCACCCAACAGTACCACAATCATTAAAATGACATAATACACTAAGCCATTCCAGTCCTTAGGAAGAATACTCTCATCAATGGCTTTTTCTAGTAAAATCGGACTTAACACTCCTAAAACAGAAAGTGCAATAGCAGCAAAAGCAACAAAGGAAAACGTCCATTTATAGGGTTTTGTGTACCCCAATAAACGCTTGAATAGTTTAAAATCGAATGCTTTTCCTGTGGTTTCCGACATGAATTGTCTCCTTACATTTTTATGGTTTTGGGATATACAACTTTCGTTAAATAAAGCCCGTGAGCGGGCGCCGAAGCCCCTGCGTTACTTCTGTTTTTACTTTCAATTATCTTGTGAAAATCTTCCAACGTTAATTTTCCATAGCCTATTTCTAGCAGTGTACCTACAATAGCACGCACCATATTTCGTAAAAAACGGTTAGCAGAAATAGTGAAAATCAGCAGATTTTCTTTTCGTTCCCAATGTGCTTTTGTGATAGTACAATAATACGTTTTTACATCAGTTTTGGAACGCGAAAAACATTGAAAATCTTGATACTTCAATAGAGATTGTGCCGCTTCATTCATTTTAGAAACATCAGGCTCATTATTTACTAAATAAGCCAATCCTTCAACAAAAGGGTCTTTTTTTAACGTGATATGGTATTCGTATTCCCGTGCCTCGGCATCAAATCTTGCATGAGCATCATCCTTCACCCGAAAAATATCCTGCACCGAAATATCTTTTGGTAAAAAAGAATTTAATCGGTGTAACAAGTTTTGAACATCCTCCATTTCTTCAGCATCAAAATGTGCTAACAATTGTTTTGCGTGGACACCAGCATCTGTCCTACCTGCACCTGTCACTGCTATTTCAGTTCCCAATAAAGTAGAAAGTGCTTTTTCTAAAACTTCTTGAACTGCCAATGCATTGGGCTGATTTTGCCAACCGCAATAAGCTGTTCCGTTGTAGGCTATGTCAATAAAATATCGCAAGTTTTGATTTTTGAACTCACAAAATTACGATTTACCAATAAGGAATTACGATTTCTGAAAACAAAATCTCAACTTTGTACTTCTGAAAATTAAATGCTTTGACCAAAATTCTCCTTTTAAGCGATACCCATAGTTATATAGATGAAAACATCTTAAAGTATGTAAAACAAGCCGATGAAGTTTGGCATGCAGGTGATATTGGAGATTTAAAAGTAACAGATGCCATTCAAAAATTGAAGCCCATTAAGGCGGTCTATGGAAATATTGACGATGCGAAAGCGCGACAAGAATTTCCGTTAGACAGTCGTTTTTTTTGTGAAGAAGTAGAGGTTTGGATAACCCACATTGGTGGCTATCCAGGACGATATGATCGAAGAATAAAAGAAAAAATCTCGAAAAACCCACCTAAGATTTTTATTTCGGGTCACTCTCATATCTTAAAAGTCATGCCAGATAAAAAATTAAATCTGCTTCACATGAATCCTGGTGCTGCTGGAAAACACGGATTTCAAAAAGTACGTACCATGCTACGGTTTGAAATTGATGGAAAGGATATTAAAAATTTGGAAGTGATTGAATTCAAAAGATAAAAAAACCCCCAAAATGGCATGTTTTGAGGGTTTTCGCACTAATAGATACTAAGAGGTAGTTTAACGTAATCGATCTACTGATTTTACGAGATCCTCGTCCCTTTTGATGGCCTTATTAGCCAACACTAGAAAAACGATAGAAATGATGGGAAGTAGCACCCCAATACCCTTCTCTGAAACCAAAGTCTCTCCGGATACCTTTAGCGATCGATATACAAAAACGCCTAGTAATACAAAGTTTAATATGATAGATAAGCGATTCAACACAAATTGATGTTGTCGCTTTTTAAAGTTGAAAATTGAAATGAGTGTTAACACAACGGGAGCTAAGATAAGTCCTAAAACCAAAGGTTCAGATTTATCAATCACCACATTTTTTGCAGCATCTTCCACTACAGGAAACCACATATACAACGCTCCCATCACCAAAATGGAGAGAATCATATACACTGTTTGAATGCGCTGTAACATTGTTTTCTGCTAATTTTGGTCAAAAATAAGCTTTCTTTCATAAAAAATAAATACAGATTTAAATTTATTGTTGTAATATTGCAGTAACAATTCGTAACCATCTCAACAAAGGTTACTTAGTCTCCGACACATTTTCAACTAAATTACCCCTTTATTGAAAAAATACATATCTACTAAAATTTATCTATTATTTTAAATGTTTGAAATTTCTGAATTAAAAGAAAAAAAGCTTCCTGAACTACAGGAGCTAGCTAAGACTTTGGGTGTACCCAAGTTTAAAAGCCTAAAAAAATTAGACTTGGTTTATCAAATCTTAGATTACCAAGCGGCTAACCCTAAGGTAGCAAAAGCAGTTGTTCAAGAAGTGAAAAGTACTTCTGAACCAGCTCCTACAAAAACTCAAAATGCTCCTAAAGAACAAGAGCAAGAAAAGAAAGAAGCCCCTGCTCAGCAAAAACCCAATAAACCTCAAAACAATCAGCGAGAGCGTCGTCCACAAAACAATCGAAGTGATAACCGCAACGACAATCGCAATCAAAAAGGAGGTCAAAAGCCACATCATTCCCAAAACTCGCAAAGTTCAAAGGATGGTGACAAAAACAACACACAAGATCCGCCAAAAGGCAACAGAAACGCAGACGGAAATCAAAAACACCATAAAAAGCAAAACGATTCTAATGGTAATAAGGATACTCGTAATCGTTACCGCGAACCCGATTTTGAGTTTGACGGTATCATAGAAAGTGAAGGTGTTTTAGACATCATGCAAGATGGATACGGATTTTTACGTTCTAGTGATTATAATTATTTATCCTCACCAGATGATATATATGTATCGCAGTCTCAAATTCGTTTATTCGGATTAAAAACTGGAGATACGGTTTTAGGTGAGGTACGCCCTCCCAAGGAAGGTGAAAAATATTTCCCACTTATTAAAGTGAGTAAAATTAACGGATTGAACCCTAATGTAGTGCGAGATCGTGTTTCTTTTGAACACTTAACACCGCTTTTCCCTACTGAAAAATTCAACATCGCCGAAAGACAAAGTACGGTTTCTACTCGAATTATCGATCTTTTTGCCCCTATAGGAAAAGGACAACGTGGAATGATTGTTTCTCAACCTAAAACGGGTAAAACGATGTTGCTTAAGGATATTGCCAATGCTATTGCCGCAAATCATCCTGAAGTATATCAAATTATTTTGTTGATTGACGAACGCCCTGAAGAGGTAACCGATATGCAACGAAATGTGAAAGGCGAAGTAGTGGCTTCAACCTTCGATAAAGAAGCAGCAGAACACGTTCGTGTTGCTAATATCGTAATTGATAAAGCGAAAAGATTAGTAGAATGTGGTCACGATGTAGTGATTCTTTTAGATTCTATTACGCGTTTGGCAAGAGCCTATAACACGGTGCAGCCTGCAAGTGGAAAAATATTAAGTGGTGGTGTGGATGCCAATGCATTACACAAACCAAAGCGTTTCTTTGGTGCTGCTAGAAATATTGAAAATGGAGGCTCGTTAAGTATTATTGCAACGGCACTTACTGAAACCGGCTCTAAAATGGACGAAGTAATTTTTGAAGAATTTAAAGGAACTGGAAATATGGAACTTCAGTTGGATAGAAAGATATCTAATCGAAGAATCTTCCCTGCCATTGACTTAACATCTTCTAGTACGCGTAGAGACGATTTATTACTCGATGATAATACCATACAACGTATGTGGGTATTACGTAAATACCTAGCCGATATGAATCCTGTAGAAGCTATGGAATTTATAAATGATAGAATTAAAAAGACTCGAAATAATGAAGAGTTTCTTATTTCGATGAACGGATAAAAAAAAGCCCCGCCAATAGCGGGGCTTTTTTTATTGTTTAATTACTTTCTTACTAACAACCCCTTTTGAAGTTTCAACGGTTAAAATATATACTCCAGTAGAAAGTTGTGAAGTATTTATGCTTCCATTTATAAGTTTTAAGCCCGTATCTTTTCCTAATATATTGTGAAGTGTGATTTTTTCAATTTCGACACTTGAAACAATATTAATATTCAATTTTGTAGTAACAGGATTAGGATATATAGCTATTTGGCTTTGTGTAAATTCAGTTGTATTCAAAATAGAATCACCAAATTCTAAATTCCCAATAAGGTCTCCTCCCCCGTTAGCTTCTTCAATTTCAACTCTGCTTATCGGTTCATTTGCTAAAATTCCGAAAAAATTCTCAGCCGATACTGTATTGGTCAAAGTATACACTTCCAATAAATCCCCCAAAGCATCATACACTCTAAACGTAGTTGTGGGATCAGATTCGTTCCAAATATCCATTCCTGCCGCATACACCCCTGGGTCAAAATTAACAACGGTGCTCTCAGCAAAAGTATTTGCACCAACCAAGTGGATTGTATTTCCTACATTTCCCGGAGAAATTGAAATAGTAGATCCACCCCCCGCATCTACCGTGGAAGTCACCGTAAAACCGTCTTCAAGTTCGCCTGGTAAAAAACAGTCGTCTCCATTTGAACTTATTACAGTACCACAGTTATTAATTCCAGAAGGTCCTGTAGAAAAATCTTCAGAGGTTAACCCTTGCCCCGTTTGCAGTATATAATCATTTTGAAAAGCAGTCCTATCTGTGTAGGTTGCTAATACAGGCTGCTTGTTGTTAGATATAGTAAATGTTGTAGGTTTCACTTTCACATTTACCTTACTTCTATTTGCCGAAAACTGTGTATAACTTTGCCCAATACTAGGCACAATCACAGCAACAATCAAAAAACAAGAAAGTAAAAAATGTTTCATAGGTCTATATTTGAGGATGTTCAAGACTAAAGATAATAGATTGTTATTTAAAATTTAAAATAAAGTTGATTAATTTTAACAACTTGAAAACATCCTATGAAAAAAATTCTCTCTATTTCGTTCGTTTTATTCTTTCTTTTTTCATGTAATAAAACTGAAAAAACAACAACAATAGATTTTATTACGAGGTTTGAAACTTCAAAGGGGACAGAAACTCCAACTTATGAGGAAGTTATTTCCTACTATAAAAAATTAGCAGAAACCTACCCTACCATTGTAATGTATAAAATGGGAATGACAGATAGTGGCGAGCCATTGCATTTAGTTGTTTTTAATCCCAATCGTAAAGTTGACACAAGGCTAGAAACTGAATTTTCCAAAACTGAAAATAAAAACATTCTTTTAATAAATAATGGTATTCACCCAGGTGAAAGTGACGGTATAGATGCATCCATGCTACTCCTTCGAGATTTTGCTCAAGGAAAAATAGCACCTCCAGAAAATACCATCATTGCAGTAATTCCTATCTACAATATTGGCGGTGCACTTAATAGAAATAGTGGTTCTCGAACCAATCAAAATGGCCCCATAGAATACGGGTTTAGAGGGAATGCACGAAATTTTGATCTCAATCGATACTTTATAAAAGCTGATTCCAAAAATGCAAAGGCTTTTGCAGAAATATTTCATTTGGTAAATCCGGATATGTTTATCGATAATCACGTAAGCAATGGTGCAGATTATCAATACACACTTACCCATCTTTTTACCCAACACAACAAATTAGGTGGCGAATTGGGCACTTATTTACATACTTCCTTTATGCCACAATTGGAAGATTCATTGGTTCAGAAAAAATGGGATATCACTCCTTATGTTAATCTTTTTAATCGAACGCCAGAAACTGGATTTTCACAATTTATGGATTATCCCCGTTATTCCACAGGGTATACAACCTTATACAATACGTTAGGTATGATGGTTGAAACGCATATGCTTAAACCTTATAAGCAACGAGTGGAAGGCACTTATGAATTAATGCGAAGTTTTATAAATATTGCCGAAAAAGACGCTTCAAAAATAAAAGAACTGCGGAAGAATTCATTCAATAATTTTACCACAGGAAACTCTTACCCTATTACTTGGACAATTGACAGCAGTAAAACGGCGACGCTTCAGTTTAAAGGATATGAAGGCACTATGGAGCCTAGCAATATAACAGGAGCAAGCAGATTAAAATATCACAGAGACCAACCTTTTACAAAACCAGTAATTTATTACAATGAATTTAAGGCAGTGGAGAGTATAAAAATTCCATCTGCGTATATTATTCCTAAAGGTTATTGGAATGTTATTGACCAATTAAAAAACAACCAAATCACCTTAACTGAAGTTAAAAAAGACACCCTTATTTCTGCCGAAGTTTATAAAATTAAAAACTACGAAACCTTTAATAATCCTTATGAGGGCCATTACCCACATTACAACACGCAAGTAGAAACTTTTGAAGAAGAAGTGTCGGTAAAAAAAGGAGATTTTATGGTCTCCACACAGCAACCTGGGATTCGGTATTTATTAGAAACTTTAGAGCCGATGGCGGTAGATTCGTTTTTTAATTGGAATTATTTCGATACCATTCTACAACAAAAAGAGGGTTTTTCACCTTACGTTTGGGAAGATTTAGCAGAAGCTTTTTTGAATGAACACCCAGAAATAAAAACAGAATTTGAAACTAAAAAAACGACCGAACCTAATTTTGCAGCCAATTGGTTTGCTCAATTAGATTGGATTCATAAACAATCTTCAAATTACGAAAAATCACACTTGAGATATCCTATCGTTAGGGTGCGAGGTTAAATATTCCTTTGGAAAAAGAAGTTTAATATTTTCATAAGAATCTTGAAGTGCTTTTTGTGATTTTTCAAAATTTTTCCACTTTACTTTTTTAATTCCTTCGGAAGGTTCAGGAATTAGTGGACCGTTGTAATCGCTAAACATCTCAAACCAATAAGTAATTTTTAATTTAAATTTTCCATTACGTTTAAAAACGTGATAAGTTTTGGTGAGAAATTTTCTAACCTCAAGATCCTTTACACCCGTTTCTTCTATAGTTTCTCTTATCGCTGCTTCTTCATAAGATTCTCCCTTCTCTACTTTTCCTTTGGGCAAATCCCACTTTTTATTGCGATAGATAAAAAGAATTTCCTTTTTACTGTTATAAACCATTCCTCCTCCTGCTTCCACAACAGGTAATTTTTTCCGAAGAAATTTTTCCAATTTCTCTGCATTTTTGTGGTATATATTTACGTAAAGCAGTTCCCCATTATTAATCTTATTAATAAGTTTTTTGAACTTTACTTCCTTTAAAGGTATGGAAGTATATTGCTTACCAATTTTTTTCTCGGTAGTGAGAATTATCGGAATCTCATTGACAAAAACTTTATACATTTGCAGTATGGTCTTAAAAAAAGAAACAGCTCAAAAAACAGCCGAATTACTTTTACAAATAAATGCAATTAAATTGCAACCACAAAACCCTTTTACATGGGCTTCAGGCTGGAAGTCTCCAATTTATTGCGATAACCGCTTAACCCTCTCATATCCAACGATAAGAAACTATCTAAGAGAGAATATTGCCAACCAAATTGAAGAATTGTATGGCAAGCCAGATATGATAGCAGGTGTTGCCACTGGGGCAATTGGTATTGGTGCCTTGGTGGCAGACTACCTCAACGTACCATTTTGCTATGTGCGTCCTGAGGCGAAGGCACATGGTAGACAAAATAAGATTGAAGGCCATCTAGAAGAAAATCAGAATGTGGTGGTAGTGGAAGACTTAATTAGCACCGGAAAAAGTAGTCTTATGGCAGTGGAGGCATTGCGTGAGGCCAAAGCAAATGTAAAGGGTATGATTGCAATTTTTTCTTATGGTTTTGCTGTGGCAGACGAAAATTTTGAAAAAGAAAATGTACAGTTACACACGTTAAGCAATTATGAAAATCTGCTAGAGCAAGCCGAAAAGGCGAATTACATCACCCAACAAGAGGCTGAAGCACTTTCTGAATGGAGAAAAAATCCAGCAGACTGGAAATAGGCATACATTTTGAAAGACCCAAACCTAAATTACAATATACGCTATGGAAATTAAAAGCAAAAAGGTAACCGTAAATAAAAATGCCGAAGGCTTATTCAATTTTTTGAAGGATGTAAAAAACTTCGAAGTCCTTATGCCAGATAACATCAGTAAATTTGAAGTCATTCGTGATGACGCTTTTGTATTTGCCTTAAAAGGAATGCCCGAAATTGCCTTGGAAACAAAAGAAACCGAACCCTATAGCCGAATTGTACTGGGCGCCATAAGCGATAAAATTCCATTTACTTTGGAAGGGACCATTCAAGATGTTTCAGATAGTAAATCTGAAATTGAATTGCTTTTTAGTGGTGATTTTAACCCTATGATGGCCATGATGATTAAAAGCCCCATTACCAAATTTTTAGAAACCCTAACTTCCAAAATGGAAGCGCTTTAGTAGAGTAATTTTATATCTTTTAGTCTATATTCTTTTACACTATCATCTTTAAGTTTTACGAGTAACATCCCATTATTGGTCACACCTTCAATAATCCCATTGAATTTTTTTCGTTCCAAATCTTCAAACGTCGAAATTACGCCTTTCCTAAACAGACAAGCTTCATATTGCCTTTTGTATTCTTCAAAATTAGCTTGGTGAATATTCCTTAATTCAGAAAGGATGGCTTGAGTTACGGTATCAAAAACTTCATCCATAGCGTAAAGAATTCCAGTATTAAGTCGTAACGAACTAGCTTGAGGATATTTTGAAAACCCTGTATTATTTACATTAATCCCTATTCCAATAACACTATGTATGGTCTCGGTATGCTTAAATTGATTTTCTACCAGAATCCCACATACTTTTTTCCCATCTGCCAATATGTCGTTAGGCCATTTAATCGAAATTTTAGGAATACTGATGGCCTCCAACCCATTTTTAACCCCTAAACTTACCGCAAAATTGACCAAATATTGGTGCGAAATAGGCAATTCTTCAGCCTTTTTAAAGATACTAAAGGCAAGGCTTTTACCTATCTCAAACTGCCAAGAAGCGCCCATTTGTCCCTTCCCATGAGTTTGGTGTAATGTTTGCACCACCGTTTCGTCTTCTAAGGTTGAAGATTTAGATAGTTTTTTTAAATAGTCATTGGTAGACCCAATGGCACTAATTTTGATTATTTTCAATGGAATTAATATTGTGTTAATCTCAAGAATTAAAACGTTTCAAGAAACAAAAAAGTAATAACTTTGCCCAAATAAAAAGTTTTTAATGCAAAAAAAGGAAGCTGGAACAGATTTACTCGTCGCAGAAATAATTAGAGGAATAGAAGAAGTTAAGGGTCAAGACATTCAAATTTTAGACCTTAGAGAAATAGAAAATACTGTTTGTGACTACTTTATCATATGTAATGGTACCTCAAACACCCAGGTGAATGCTATTGTAAATTCCATTCAAAAAATAGTTAGCAAAGCCTTAAAAGAAAAACCTTGGCATGTCGAAGGAAGTGATAATGCCGAGTGGATATTAATGGATTATGTTCACGTAGTAGTTCACGTATTCCAAAAGCACATTCGAGAGTTTTATGACATTGAAGGACTTTGGGGTGACGCAAAAACAGTATTAATAAAAACTTCATATTAAAAGAAAAGCCACATGGCAAACGATAATAACAAGCCTGAAATAAAGAAACCTAAGTTTAATGCTTACTGGATTTATATTGCCATCTTTTTGGTATTTATAGGGCTTCAGTTTTTTGGTGGAAATTCCCTTTCGGCTCCAGAAAAAACGACACAAGTCGATTTTCAGAAAATGCTTAGGGATGGTGATGTAGAGAAAATTGAAATCATTAACAAAAAAGTAGCGAAAGTTTATCTTACCGATGAAGCGCGCGAAAAGCAAATTCATTCGAGTAAGTTTAAAGATAAATTACTGAAACCAGGTCCCAACGATCCTATCTATCAGTTTGAATTTGGAGATCTTCAAAACTTCGAAAACAATACCACACAAATCATTAAAGACAATGGTTTAACTACCAAAATTGGTTGGACAACAGAATCTAATTTGTGGGCAGAATTCCTCCCTTCTATCCTGTTTTTTGCAGTCATTATTGGTGTTTGGATTTACATCATGCGTAGAATGTCTTCAGGTGCTGGCGGCGGGGCTGGCGGACAAATATTTAATATTGGAAAATCTAGAGCCAAGCTTTTTGATGAAAAAACCGACGTAAAAACATCCTTTAAAGATGTTGCTGGACTGGAAGGTGCTAAAGAAGAGGTTCAAGAAATTGTAGATTTCTTAAAAAACCCAGAAAAATATACTTCCCTAGGAGGAAAAATTCCAAAGGGGGCGTTATTGGTAGGACCTCCTGGAACAGGAAAAACATTATTAGCAAAAGCCGTAGCAGGTGAAGCCAAAGTACCTTTCTTTTCCTTATCGGGATCGGATTTTGTAGAGATGTTTGTGGGTGTGGGAGCTTCGAGAGTTCGTGACTTATTTAAACAAGCCAAAGAAAAATCTCCTGCCATTATCTTTATTGATGAAATAGATGCTATTGGACGCGCCAGAGGGAAGAATAACTTCTCAGGTTCTAATGATGAACGTGAAAATACATTAAACCAACTTTTAACCGAAATGGATGGTTTTGGAACCAATACAAACGTAATTGTTTTGGCTGCCACCAACCGTGCCGATGTTTTGGACAAGGCATTAATGCGTGCTGGACGATTTGACAGGCAGATTTACGTAGATCTTCCCGATGTTCGTGAGCGTAAAGAAATTTTTGAAGTACACCTTCGCCCTATTAAAAAAGACGAAAGTGTAGATATGGACTTCTTGGCTAAACAAACACCTGGTTTTTCTGGAGCCGACATAGCGAACGTCTGTAATGAAGCGGCGCTTATTGCGGCACGTAAAGAAAAAAAGGCCGTAGGGAAACAGGATTTTCTTGATGCTGTTGATAGAATTGTAGGTGGACTTGAAAAGAAAAACAAAATTATTACACCTAGTGAAAAGAAAGCAATTGCTTTCCACGAAGCAGGACACGCGACTGTAAGTTGGATGCTAGAACACGCTGCACCCTTAGTAAAAGTAACTATTGTGCCTAGAGGTCAATCCTTAGGAGCGGCTTGGTATTTACCTGAAGAGCGATTGATTGTTCGTCCAGAGCAAATGCTAGATGAAATGTGTGCCACTATGGGAGGTCGTGCTGCCGAAAAAGTAATTTTTAATAAAATATCTACTGGAGCCTTAAGCGATTTAGAAAAAGTAACGAAGCAAGCCCGTGCCATGGTGACCATTTATGGTTTAAATGATAAAATTGGAAACCTTACTTATTACGATTCCAGTGGGCAAACCGATTACAACTTCAGTAAGCCGTATAGCGAGAAGACAGCAGAAATGATTGATAAAGAAATTTCTGCTATGATTGAAGCACAGTACGAAAGAGCTATTAAAATCCTTGAAGAAAATAAAGACAAACTTACCGAGTTAGCTAATGAGCTTCTTGAAAAGGAGGTGATCTTTAAAGAAAGCTTAGAGCGTATTTTTGGCAAAAGGCCCTTTATAAAAGAAGAACCTATCAACGGAATGAAAGAGGGTACGGAATCAAAAGTAGAGGATTCGATAGAAGAGAATACTACAGATGAAGTCTCTGAAAATGAAGTAAAAGAAGGTACTAATCCTTAAAGAATTGCCCTTTTAGTTAAAAAAAATGTTATCGTAGGATAATTTCCCACAACTTCGTGGAAGATTTATTATATTTGAGGTTTAGCCCATAACTCCTCAATGTTAGTATAAATGAGTCTATTTAAAAGACTTTTAAAAAATAAATCAAAGTCAGAAGTTAAACAAAATGACACTGACCACAGTAAATATTATCCCGAAGAAAAACTTCCTATCGACGAGAAATTTACCTATAACTTCAATAAAAACGGAGGAAAGTTTTTGTACTGCGAAAATTGGGATGAAGTAAATGAAGCTTTCGACAATATTCTTTTAGAAAACGACTGGTACGAAAAAGAAGTCTTTTGCTTCGACGAGCAGCTTATTTCAAAATTTAATGGGTACAATTTAAGCTTTGGTACTAAAGGAGACTCACAATTTTTCCTTACACGTTGCGAATCATTAGTCGCTAACAACGGTTCTATTTTACTTTGCTCTAACCAGATAAAAGAAAAAAAGCTTCACGAATTACCCTTTAATATGGTCATTTTTGCTACCACCAGCCAACTTGTTGAAAATATTAGCGAAGGGCTTCGCATTATTAAAAGTAAAAGCAAAAAACACATCCCCACCAATATTACCACCATTCAGGATTTTGAGTGTGGCAAGGAAAAAGATTTTATGAGCTATGGAAGTAGTACGAAAAACCTATATTTGCTCCTACTAGAAGACCTTTAAACCAACTCATGAAAGAACTCATCGTTCGGGGAATCTCGGGAGTATTATACATTACCATCATCGTATTTGCCATGTTCGCTTCCAGAGAATGGTATTTGGTTTTATTCTTCATTTTGGGGTTATTAACCTTAAACGAATTTCAGAAATTGGTTCGATTAAAAAGTTACCTCTCTTTTTTCATATTTGCTATTTTATTTTACTTTTTAGGGTATAAAGTCTTCGATCAAAACCCTATTTCGTTATATGCCATTTTAGCCATTTTTGTAAATCTCTTTTTACTGAAAGACCTTCTGGTCACCAGTAAAATACCTATGTTCGAAAAAAAGAAATACATCACCGTTATCTTTTACATTATAGCGGGATTTATTTTTCTTGCCTTAATCCCTTTTCGAGGAGGCGTCTTTTTCCCAGAAATCATTATTGGTATTTTTGTATTAATTTGGGTCAATGACAGCTTTGCTTACCTCATTGGGAAAAACTTTGGAAAAAGAAAATTACTGGAACGCATCTCCCCAAAGAAAACCATAGAAGGCTTTTTTGGAGGCTTTTTTGCCACCCTTATTGCGAGTTTTATTATTTCCAAATATGTTACTAACTTAAGCCTTACCTATTGGATCTTTTTGGGTTTAATCGTTTCGGTATTGGGGACCTTTGGAGATTTAATCCAAAGTAAATTTAAAAGACAAGCAGGAGTTAAAGATAGCGGCGTATTAATGCCCGGGCACGGAGGAATTTATGATCGATTGGACAGTGTGCTGTATGTAAGTCCGTTTATTTATTCATTTTTAGAAATTGTAGACTATGTTTCATAAAGAAGGATTTAAAATTATCTTAGTTACATTCATATTGGTAACCACTGTGGTTTTGCTTACCAAGAATTTTATCACGATGGAATGGCTTCAGTATCTTATCTATGCTGTAGCTTTAGTTTTTTTAATTCTTATCCTTCAGTTTTTCAGAAATCCAAAACGCCCTATTTCATTAAATGAAAACCAAGTACTATCTCCTGTAGATGGCAAAGTAGTAGTGATTGAAGAAGTGTTTGAAAAAGAATATTTCAACGAAAAGCGACTGCAAATCTCTGTGTTTATGTCACCTTTAAATGTGCACGTAACACGGTATCCTGTGGGAGGCGATGTGGTCTTCAGCAAATACCATAAAGGAAAATATTTGGTGGCTTGGCACCCTAAGGCCAGTGAAGAAAACGAACGTACGACCGTGGTGGTAAAAAATAAATCCTTTGGCGATGTATTACACCGCCAGATTGCAGGGGCTCTTGCCAAACGCATTGTTAATTACGCCAAAGAAGGACAAACCGTAACACAAGCTAGTGAAAGCGGATTTATAAAATTTGGCTCACGGGTAGATGTCTTTTTACCTTTAGACGCCAAGGTGAACGTTTCCCTAAATCAAAAAGTGACAGGAGGTCTTTCTATTTTAGCTTCAACCCATGACGCCTAAAGAATTGGATATTGCTTTTCAGAATGCCGTTAACAGTATTAACAATCATGTAGAACCCTTTCCTGCCGATGTATTACTAAAACTGTACGCCTATTACAAACATGCTACCAACGACCAAAACTCCCCAAGCAGTAGCAATCCGTTAATAAATGCTTTTAAAACCAATGCTCTGTTTCAGGCGCAAGGCCTCACACCCCTAGAAGCCAAACAAAAGTATATAGAAACCGTACATCAGTATTTTTTATATCGCAAATAATCCATAAAGTTTTCCTATTTTAGGGCTTATTCCAAAAACACCCTATGCGCAAGAAAATTAAGGCCAAAGGCACACAGTTAGTAGCACAAATTGTCTTACAAAGAAACATTAAGGATTTTGTTTTTATTGTAATAGGTGTTATTTGCGCCAGTATTGGGTTAAAAGGATTTTTACTCCCCAATAATTTTCTAGATGGAGGTGCCATGGGAGTTTCGTTATTGCTTCAAATACAAACCGGGCTAGACCTTTCGTTATTAATTGTTTTGGTCAACCTTCCGTTTATTTTAATAGGGATCAAGCAGGTATCGTTATCTTTTGCTATTAAAAGTGCCGTTGCCATTATTGCCTTGGCATCCTTAGTTCATTTAATAGAACTCCCCACCATTACAGACGACAAACTCCTTATTGCCGTTTTTGGCGGATTCTTTTTAGGAGCTGGTATTGGGCTTTCCATTAGAGGTGGCTCGGTAATAGATGGTACCGAAGTCCTTGCCATTACCGTAAGCAGAAAATCCAGTATGACCGTGGGCGACTTTATAGCTGTGTTTAACATTGCTTTATTTGGTATTGCCGCCTTAATGATAAGTGTAGAAACGGCTATGTATTCTATGCTCACCTATTTGTCGGCATCAAAAACCATCGATTTTATTTTAAATGGTATTGAAGAATACATCGGTATTATGACGGTGTCTGACCACGGTGAACAAATAAAAGAAACCATTACCACCAAACTAGGTCGTGGCATTACCGTTTTTAGGAGTGATGGCGGTTTTGGAAAAAAAGGAAATGCCCACCCAGACCGAAAAATCCTTTTTTGTGTGGTGACCCGTCTGGAAGTAACCAAAGTGCTGCTTGAAATTGAAAAGATAGACCCTAGTGCCTTTGTAATACAATACCCTATACGCGATACCAAAGGGGGGATGATAAAAAAGCGGCCATTGCACTAGCCGAAACAAAAAAAAAGCCGCTAAATCCAGCGACTCTTTTACATTATGAAAGCGATTTACTAAAAGTCTTTAGGTTTTTCGACTTCTACTTTCATTGGATTTTCCTTTGCCCAAGTATCTTGACGCGTCCCGGTAATTTGCCAACTCACCTTAATTTCTGGAGTATTTGTCTTGATGACAAATGAATTTGTATCCGTATTCATGGGTTCCCAAATAATAGCTTGTGCAAATGATTTATCTACAATGGTTAGTTGGTATTTAAAATCGGTGTTGAGTGCACACATATAATCTGGTAACATAATCGTGGCAAAACCATCTGAATTAGTAGTAATATTCCCGCTATAAATGTTTATTCTTTCATTGCTCTCAATAGAATTATGTACTAAAAATTTATTAGTGGGGTCTAGAGGATGATCAATTTTGAACGCCTTAGCCGCAGCCGTCATGGTGCCTCCTATCAGGATATCTGAAGCGACTTCCACTTTACCTTCAAAAACCGCTGCAAGTTTTGTTGGGTCGGCAGGAATTACTCGTAAAGCACTACTACCTGCCGAAGTTGCCACAGAGGAAATTTTTACGGCTGAGTCTGCAGCAGTGGTCGGTGATTTTAATTCAAATAGTGCAGCATATCCAAGTGATGGAAACGCCGAAATATTAGATTGCTCCACATGTAAGGCATTATCAATAAAATCTGTTGTTGACCCAATACAATCAATATGTAATCCAGCACCAGCCCCACCATTAATTATTTCTACACTATCTGCAGAAGCATCTGAAGGTGCAGTACTAAAATATGCCGCGGCACCATACCCCCTATGATGTACATATAGTGCGGGTTCGGCATTAATATCAGAACCAACTAAATCATTTAAAATATCAATATTAACACCCACTCCCTTCCCATTTGAAACTACATTTACAGTAGGCATGCTATTTACCTTTCCAAAAGGTTCATCAGTCGTAATAAATTCAGCAACTGTTCCTGCCCCCATATTATTACTCACAAGTGTGCTTGAAATATTTATATTATTATCATCCGTATTTAACATGGCGACAGAACCTAAACCCATACTATTTGCAAGCAAAGCAACATCTCCATTTCCCGGTACTCCATTAAAGACATGAAGCCCTTTTCCTAAACCTCCATTATCAACAAACAAAGCTGTTGCCAATCCTGCTTGTGTAACCTTTAAAGCTTCTGAAGGATTTCCAGGATTTCCATTAAAGATTTCTAATGCCTTGGCAATACCCGCATTATCTATTTTTACTGCTGAAGAGGTTCCGGCAGGATTTGTATTATTTACTTCTAAGGATTTTGAAGCAGCACCATCATTATTTACTATAATTCCATTGCCAGTAGCACCTGCTCCTCCAATATTTATCTCGACTGCTTCTCCCAACGCAAATTGGTCTATTTGCAATCCATCATCTCCAGTACCCGTACTATTGTCAATGTATGCACCGTCACCAGTACCCATATTCAAAATTTTTAAACCATTACCAGGATTTCCAGCTGTCACTACTGAATGAATGGCTTCTGCAGTTCCAGAATACGTTACGTCAATTCCATCTGCCCCACCTCCAGAAGTCACAGACACAGCATTACTAGTTCCATTATAAAATACTTCCAGGGCATTGCTTGCATTGGCTGCATTGGTACTCACTATTTCTAACCCATGACCCGTTCCCATATGAGCAATTGTTATCCCTTTATCACCAGTGGCAGCAACATCTATATCAAGGGCATCTCCACCCGCTTCTACATTAAGAGTTAAGGCTCCTCCTCCAAAACCATCTATAACCATCCCAGGTAAAGCTGTATCACTTATGACACTAAGTGCAACATATCCAGCAGCTTCCAATTCAATTATTCCGTCATCTACAATAATTGTCCTCGTGCTTGGAGATCCACTGCCCTCTTGGTCATAGGCTTCATCTAGGGTATTTCCATCTATAGGTGTGGTTGAATTTGAATAAAACGCATAGGGTACACTTAATAGCTGGCTCGTTCCCTCAATAGAGTAACTCGTTCCTCCCGTAGGATCGGTTTCAGTTTTTAAATAGTACGAGCCTGTTCCCCAAATGATGGAACTAAAATCGCCTAACACCACCGTTCCATCCCCTATTTCTAGAGAGACTAATCCGTTGTCATTGGTTGTAGGCGTATGGGTTTCTACATAGACTTCGGTTCCCGTTGGAGAACCCTCTAAGATACTAATCTGCATTCCTACAGTAGTATTAGTAATAAGTACATCGCTGGCATCTCTAACGACAGCTTGATAACTCATTTTATCGGGTGCTTGAGCAAAAACAATAGTTGATGCAAAAAAGATGATAATTAGTATATATTTTTTCATAATTGTAATTTTTAGTGTTTAATAATTTTAAAGGTTTTTAATAGGTCACTTTTGTTTAAAATGTTTAGAAAGTAAGTTGCCGAAGAAAGATTTTCCATAGAAATAAGGGTTTCTTCTGAAGTAATTTCATCTTGTTGTAAAAGTCTTCCCGATAGGTCATACAACACAAAGGTCAAATCTTCGAAGTTTAAATTCTCAAGCCGAAGTGTCACATTATGCTGTGTTGGATTTGGATAGACACTTACTTCTAAAATGATGTTTTCAAATTCGTCTGTTCCCAGTACAAAAATTTCGATAGGTTGTTGCACGCCTTGATTGGCAGTACCTCCTGTGCCTGTTGCCTCAATGTAATCTATTTGCCCAACCGAATAACTTACAGAGCCTTCAGCGCCGCTTGCATTCCCCCCTGAAGCTACTGTGTTACTTTGAGCAAATAGACCTGTGCCTAAAAAGCAACAAATTGCAATGGCTAATACGTTGCGTCTGTTTTGTTTCATAATGGTGTTCATTAAAAGGTTATTCTTTTGTGTTTACATGAGTATGTCATTTTCAAAAATGCGTTTGTAACCACTTTTTCACTTTTTTTTGGTTATTTTTATTACAAACCGTATTTCAAAACTGACTAACTATTAAAGAAGCACTATCAGATAAGGTCCTTATCGAATTGCTAAAGGGAACAACTCTTGAGCGAAATGACGCTTTACAGCATATATATGAAAAGAATAGGGAGCGAATTGTGACGATGGTAGTATCCAATAGCGGTAATACCGCACAGGCAAAAGATATTTTTCAAGAAACCATTATTGTGTTTTATGAAAACGTAACACAAGGAATATTTAAAGGGGAGAGTGCCATAAGTACCTATCTTTATTCCATAGCAAGGTTTAAGTGGCTTAACCAAATAAAAAAAGATACCGTGAGAACAGACCACCATACAAAAGCAAGTAATATTCCTCATATAGAGGAAAGCGCTTTAGGTATGTTTGTTGAAAGCGAAAAACAAGCAAAAGTGCTAGAAGTACTAGCACTTTTAGGGGATAGTTGTAAAAAGCTTTTAATTGCTAGTATCTATCACAATCAATCTATGAAAGAAATTGTGGCAGAACTAAACTACGGAAATGAGCAAGTGGCACGAAATAAAAAATTCAAATGCATTAAAAGTTTGAAGGAACTCATTGCCGCTAGACCCAACCTATTAAAAATACTGAAAGCCCATGACTGAAGCAGATGAAATATTGATAGAACAATACATACAAGGAGCTGTAGCTACTGAAGAAATGGAGGCTTTTAAACAAAGGCTTACTAAAGAGGTAGCTCTTGCAGAAGCCTACGAAAACTCACTTGCAGCTCATGCCTTTATAAAAGAAGCCGGGAGAATGGAACTCAAGGAAACGCTAGAATCTTTTGAGAATAAGAAAAACGCTACCAAAGTGCGTCAACTACCTAAAAGAAGAGTCTCTCTGGTTGCTGCTTCACTATTACTCTGTTTGGGAATCTATTTTATGAGTGATTATTTTGGAAGCAAATCCCCCGAACAGGTGTACGAATCCTATTTTGAAATGTACGCTGCTCCATCCACTCTACGCGGTGACGCGGCAGAAGAAACTCCGTATTGGGATGCTGCTGTCGCTGCTTATGCCAATGGAAATTACCAAGAAGCCCTCTCCCATTTTGAACGCGCCGAAAGTACCATACCGATTGATAAAGTTGAATTTTATAAATCGCTATGTCACCTTCAGTTGGAGGACAGGTATCTACCTACTACCTTGCTTACTTTGAAAAAAATAAGCAATGGAAATTCAGATTATAGAGAACAAGCACTGTGGTATTATGCCTTGGGTTCTTTAAAAAATGGCAATACACAAGAAGCCTTACCCACCTTGGAGCGTATTGTAAAAAACAAAGGGTATCGCTATCTAGAAGCTTCCAAAATACTCGAAATTAAACTTAAAAATTAAGCAACATTCTTCTTTATATTTCTTCGGAATAACCAAACCCCGCCCAAAAGCAACAGGAGACCGCCAAAAACAAAATAGTAGATTAAATTTCCCTTTTGCAACGGATGTGTATTTCCCGTGAGTTTAAAACTACTCCAGTAAAAAGGATGTAAGCGTTCTGGATTTGCAGTAGCTAAAAAAGCAATTTTTGCCTGTTGTAATGCTACGTCTTTAGATTGCCCTTCTTTAATATTTTTAAGGAAATCTTGGGTTATTTTTGAGGATGCTGCATCATCGACACTCCAAAGAGTTGCCACCAATGATTTGCTTCCAGCATACTGAAAGGCTCTTTCCAAACTTAAAATTCCTTCGCCTCTCTGAAGCTTTCCTGTGGCGGTTTTGCAGGCACTTAAAATGACCAATTGCGAGGGAATACTTAAATTATAGACTTCGTACATATTTAGGAGTCCATCTTCTTTTTCTGAAGCATTAAAATATAGCTTTGACAGTAAAGGGTGCTCATCTTCTACTTCTCCGTGCATTGCCAAATGCAATATCCCTGCCTTCTTGGAATATTCTCTAAGTAATTCTTCGGTTACTTCTGGTCCCGTCCAGCTTTGCCCATTAAACAAACTTGCTGCAAACTCCACTTCGGGGATGTTAAACCTAAGATTCGCCTGCTTTTTTCTGAACTCACCATCGGCTTCTTGCGAATAATCAGGAGCGAAACCGTAGTAATCGAGTCCGTTGCCATTTTCAGTATAAAAATGCATTGCTACCGATGCTGACGGCGCATACGAAATGGCAGTTTTTTGAAGTACATACGGTAGTCTTGCGTAATTAGTTTCTGTAGAACTTTCTGTCAATAAAGCTTCAAACGGAATATACGCAAGGTTTCCATCTGGGATAATCATAAGCTGTTTGGGCATAAATGCACCTACCTCTGGTTGCAGCAACCTTTGATATAATTGAAAAGCCGTTTGTTTATAATTTTGAAATACCGAATCGCCGTTATTTTCATTAGGTGTACTTAATAAGGCAAACAAGGTTTGAATTTGGCTATTTAAATCTTCGGTGTTTTCTATGACGCGTACCGAAATATTTTCAGAAGTGACATAAAAAACATAGCTATTTTTGGCACCCAAAAAATAACTAATAAGGGCATTGGAGGTAACGAGTAATTTTTTTTGAATGGCTTGTACCGAAGGAATTTCGACATTGTATTTTAATTTATAATACTGTGGAAACTCTTGAGAAATGGTATTAATAAATACATCATACTCGTTTTGTAAGGTGTGCAATTTATCGGTATAGAGTTTCAGCATTTTTTGTCGCACGGCGGCGCAACGCTTTTCTTCACTTTCTATACGGCCAACATATTCGTTTATTTCGGCCTTAATAATTCGTTCCTTTTCAATAATTTCTTTTGGGATATTGGCAAAGGCGGTAATTTCTTGATCGTACAAGGAAGCCAATAATAAAAAGGCTTTACTTTGCTCGCTCACATAAAAGGCCTTTTCCAAATAATCGATTTCTCCTGTGGTATGGTACAATTGTATGGCAGTGTCTACAGCACTTTCTAAAAGCGATGTGGTTTTTGTGCTCCAAAATACCTTAGAGCCTTCAGACATTTGATTATTTTTAATTTTTTCAACCAATTGTATTGCCAATGCCTGTGTGTCCCAAGCTGCAGTAAGGTCCTTTACATCATTGTGTTCGGTATATAATTCCTTGAGCAAGTTCCCCTTGGCAATAAGGGCTTCCAGCAGATATTGGTGGGATTGAATGTTCATATCCGCCGAAGGATTGGCATACCATGAGGTATCTTCAAAACCTTTTACCAAGATGATAATCGCTTCCTGATAGGCGTCTAACGACGCCTCCATATCACCCGCCGACTGCAACGCCCGTGCAACAAAATTTTTACACGCTCCCGTAAGCATATGGTTTTCTCCATAGGTTTTTTGGCGCCATTTCACCGCCTCTTCATAATAGTTAATGGCAGAGGCATAGTTGCCCTTATTTAATAGGCTATCGGCTACCGTTAATGTAATTTCGCTGGTGTCGTTGTTTACCTTTTCTTCGTACAGCACGGCATAGTTAAAATACTCTAAGGCTTTGGGATGGTTTTGTAACTCCCAATACATATCGCCAATGGCTTCGTTTAGACTTCGCATACGGTGACTTTCTGGCTCAAAAACCGTCGTCCAAACAGGATGTGCTATTAGGTAATGGTCCAACGCCTTTTGGTATTCTAGCTTTTCGTAATAGACATTGCCTAGGTTGTAATGGCAAATAGAAACATTAAAATGCAAAGGAGGGTATTGCTCACGCCACACCTCAAGCTCACGGCTATAAAAAGAAATCGCCTTATCGAAATCGCCGTGTGTTCTGCTTCCATTACCCAACGACCGCAGTAGGTTGCCTTTGTAATAGATGTTTTCTGGGGTGGTGTTTTTAAAATATTCCAGTGCCTTGTATAAGAAGTTTATATGCTGGGCCGATTGACGATCTCGGTCTACTGAAAACTGTTTCAGGAAATAAAACCGCCCCAGCGTGAGGCTGTCAGTATAATGCTGTATTTCCTTTTCGATTTGAGGAAATAGTCGTTCAAAATTTTGGGGCTGTTGGGTAAGTGCATAACTTTCGGCAAGCAATAATTGCAGGTCTAGACTATATGAAATCCCGGCCGCCTTTTGAAGAGCCTGCGCCCCTAGTATACTAGCCTGCGCCTTTTTATTTTTTAGTCTGTTTCTATGAAGCTTGTATTGAAATAGATACAAAGCCACTTTATCGCCAGTAGTAAGGCTAGGACATAGCAACAGGGTTTCAATTTTGTCAAGTCCCTCCTTAAAAGCCCCTTCTTTATTCAATAGAGAAATGTTTTGTAGTTCTTTCTGGGCATCACAGGACTGCGCTTGTAAGGAGCCACAAACCAAAAAACAAAAGCTAATCAACAGTATACTAAATATATAGCGCATATAAAACAATAGTATCCATAAAAATACGGCAAATTTTTTTTAAGGTTTTTTAAAAAAAATAAATTACTTAACGCACAATTAGTCACGCTTAAAGAGGTGATGCGCAAGGGGTAATTTTGTTATCTTTGGGATAAGTTGCGGGATAATAGCAACAAAAAAGTTATGATATCCTGACTTGGTTACGGGATATCAGTAATAAATATAACGATATAACAAGTGGTGGCTAATTTGAAAACGCACCCTGAATTATAAAACCAAACACAAAAGCGAATACTGAAACAGAAAAATGATAAAAAATAAACAAGCGAAATGGATTTTAAGAGCATTATTGTTTGTTGGAACCGTAGTTTCCTTATTTTTTGTTCCTTGGATTTTGGTAAAGGCTTGGATTTTACCACTACCAGATACCATTCAAGAACAAGTAGATGAAGCAATAGGTTATGGTTTTGATGGTATGATTGTTTACGTAGACCAAGCAGAAAAACAACCCCAGTTCTATACTGGCGGTTGGAACGATAGAGAAAAGAAGATTCCAGCCGACCCAAAATCACTCTTCAAGATTGCCAGTATTAGTAAGTTATATACAGCTGTAGCAGCTACGAAAATGGTCGAAGAAAAGCTTTTGTCTTTTGATAAATCATTAACCGATTATCTTCCCGAACTAAAAGGAAGAATAGAAAATGCAGATGAAATCACATTGAAGATGATGATTGAACACCGTTCTGGTATTCCAAACTTCACTGATAATCCAGCGTTTTGGGAAAACGAAGAAGAAAATGGCAAAAATGCCTTAGAATTTGCTTTAGACCTACCCGCTAGCTTTAAACCAGACAAAGGATATGAATATTCAAACACGAATTATTTATTGCTTCGTAAGATTTTGGATAAGGCTTTAGGATACAATCATAACGAGTATATAAAAGAAAATATTTTGAAACCTCTTGAATTGAAAAATACATTTTTTTCGATTAACGAAGTTGATTTAGACGATGTAATGAGTGGATATTATGTAGATATTGAGGAAGATTTTAAAGCCCGTGACTTTGGAATGTTAGCTACCGCAGAGGATGTTGGAACATTTCTAAGAGCTTTGAATGAGGGTTCTGTATTTAAAGAAGGAGAACAGGAATTATATCCTTACGAATATAATCACGGTGGTTTAGTCATTGGCTATCAAAGTCTCGCAGAATACCATAAAGATATCGATGCTGTGATAATTCAGTTTATAAACACAACAGATTTTGAAGGATATGAATGGAACTTGTCAGAAATAATAATTAACCGAATTGTGAAAATAATCAGAAAGAAAAACTAGCCACAACATTGGCTATTAACAATTGTGGCGAAAGTGATAAAACAAAAGTATAAACATAAAACAAAGGTCTGTGCTAAACTGAAAAGTTCGTGAGTAAAATCCCCAACTGTTCATAGCCGAGACCGTTGGGCATAATTTACAAAATCTAGTAAATTACTATAGAAATATAATATTGAAAATCAAAATACAATTTTTATTGAATGAAGCCAATCACTAAATATGCAATAAGTAATGATATTAATATTGCATATCAAGTAGTAGGTCAAGGTTCTGTCGATCTTATTTTTATCCCAGGATGGGTTTCAAACATTGATATGATGTGGCTAGATTACAAACTTGCTGAATTCCTTAAAAGACTTACTCAATTTTCAAGACTGATATTATTTGATAAAAGAGGAACTGGGCTCTCTGATAGAGTAAATCCATTATGTTCTCTTGATGAAAGAATGGATGATATTTTGAGTGTTATGGATGCAGCTAAAAGTAAAAAAGCAATTTTCTTTGGACATTCCGAAGGAGGAACAATAGCTAGCCTTTTTGCAGCAAGATATCCCAAACGAATCATTTCTTTAATAACTTTCAGCATTTTTGCAAAAAGAAAACATACGGTAGATTATCCTTGGGCTCCTAAAACAGCAGAACGAGAACTTTTCTACAAAACAATTCAAAAAGAATGGGGAAATGGAAAAAAAATGGGATTAGAAATAATAATGCCTTCAATGGCTAATAGTCCCGAATATTATGATTGGTTTGCAAGTTATTTACGTTCTGCTGCTAGTCCTAGAGCTGCACTTGCCCTTGCCAAAATGAATACAGAAACTGATATTTCCGATATTTTAAAAATCATTAAAACTCCAACCTTAATTCTTCATAGAACTGATGATATTGATGTAAATATTGAAGAAGCTAAATATATAGCAGCCCGAATACCTAATTCAAAATTTGTCGAACTTCAAGGAAATGATCATTGTTTTTGGGTAGGCGACTCCAATTCTGTTATAGAGGAAATGGAAGAATTTATTACTGGAATAAGACCTGTTAAGAAAGTAAACCAGTTAGTTATTACAAGAAGTAAATACACTAAAATAGATATTGAAAAAACAATGCTCGATAATTTTCAATACAATTTAAGAATAGAAGATTTCGCAAAACTATGCGGAAGAAGCTTATCTATTTTTAAAAGAGATTTTAATAGCCACTTTAATACTACACCTTTTAAATGGGTAAAGACAAAACGTTTAGAATATGCAAAAAAGCTTTTAATGGAGAGTGATTTAAATGTAAACCAAATATGCCTTGAAAGTGGATTTATAAATAACTCTCATTTTATTAAATCATTTAAAGAAAAATTTAAATTATCTCCTCATAAATTCAAGTCCATAAATAAAAACATTTAATACTTTCATAAAGTACTTGAACCTTAGAGCACACTTTTAAAATTTTTAAGCATATCAAATATGCTTGATTTAATTGAATTTTGTTTCACAACAAAAAATTAAATCAAATGAAAAAAGTAGCCATCTTAATTTACGGAGCATTAGCATATGTTATTTTTCTTATTGCTTTCCTTTACGCTATTGGATTTGTAGGTAATATCATTGTTCCAAAATCAATAGACTCTGGTACAGAAACAACCTTGCTTTCTTCCATATTTGTTAATGTAATTTTATTAAGCGTATTTGCTTTACAACATAGTATAATGGCGAGGCCAAAATTTAAAGAATGGTTTAATTCCATTTTTAGTCAAGCTATGGAACGTAGCACTTATATTCTACTATCTAGTTTAGCTCTAATTTTAATCTATTGGCAATGGCAACCAATAACAACCATAGTTTGGGAAGCGGAAAACACTATTCTTTCTAGTATTATAACTGGAATATTTTTTCTAGGTTGGCTTATTGTTCTTCTATCAACATTTATGATTAATCATTTTGAACTTTTTGGATTAGCTCAAATATTTGATAATCTAAAAAACAAACAAACTGCTAACCCAAAATTTCAAACCAACTATTTATATAAAATTGTTAGACATCCCATTATGCTAGGTTTTATAATTACCTTTTGGGCAACACCTACTATGACAGTCGGGCATTTACTATTTGCCCTTGTAACTACCATTTACATTTTTATAGCTGTAAAATATTTAGAGGAAAAAGACCTTCGTAAATTTATTGGAGAAAAATATGAAACTTACCAAAAAGAAGTGCCAATGATTATTCCTTTTACCAAAATCAAGTAGGAGGTAAAGGAAAAAACTATGCCTAACAACGTGTATAATTAATGGCTGGTTCTCACCTATCCTTCGACAAGCTTAGGGCATCGCTTACAAACATTGCTTTAAACTTTTCTTGTTTACCTTCTGTAACAAAAGAACCTAAACGGTCGTCTAAAATCAAACTTGTGATTTTATGACTCAAAACAAAAATCTCCCAATTAAAATTGGAATGTTGCTAGGCACAGCCTTAGGCATCGTGGTCATTAGCATAGCCATCATACGATATAAAACAGGCATGATTGTTCGAAACGAACAAACACTCAACTATGTATATTGGACAATATTTGCATTGTCTGTATTTTTTGCCGTGTCCCGATTTAGAAAACTGGACCCTTCCTCCTTTTCATTACGTCAAACAGTAAAGATTGGCATCTTTGCTGGACTCTTGAGTGGGGCATTATATACAATCTATATTATCATCCTTAACAATTATATTGTTCCAGACCTTTCTTCTCAAGTAGTCGAGTATTATCAACAGGAGCTTGCCTCAAATAGCTCCGAATTATCTAAAAAAGACATTCTAGATTCAATAGCTGTAACAGAATTAAACCCTGCCATTAGGGGCATTATCTACATTTTTGTGTGTATGGCTTTCGGAGCGCTATATTCTATATTGAGTACTATAGTACTGAAGCGATTCCATATGTTCCGAAGTAAATAAAATTTAAAACCACTGCCACTAACAATGTTTAACCGCATTTGCTACGGCAGTGCACTCTTTGAGCTTAAGTCATTGCAATTTGTTATCTTTCGGTTTCGGCGGAAAATCATAGCAAATTTCCCGCAACAAGCCTTATACAAACACCTTAGCATCATTTAAATAAATCCTTATGCAAGTTACATCCGAAAAAAATGAACAAGTTGCCAAGTTAATATTTGCATCCATTTATCCCCTTTACCTAGATAGATTGATTAAAAATGGTAGAACAAAAGAAGAACTCGATCAAGTAATTAAATGGTTTACTGGTTTTAATGAAGATACCTTACAAACCCTTATTGATGAAAAAGTAAGCTTTAGAACATTTTTTCAAAAAGCTACAATACATCCAAACGCACACTTAATTAAAGGAGTTGTTTGTGGATATCGCATTGAAGAAATAGAGGATGAATTTGAATTGTATAAACAATGCAGACAGATGGAAAAGCTCATTGATGAGTTGGCAAAAGGCCGTAAAATGGATAAAATTTTGCGTGAAGTAAAAAAGTAGAAACCAATCCTAACAACGTATAACCACATTTACTTTTCCAGGCATTCTGATTGTGACTATTTGATTTGCAATTGCTACATTAGAAGATTAAAAAAATAACTTTACATAGACATAGATGTAGCCCAAATCAAAATAAATGGATACGTTTAAAATGACCCACAAGAATAAACTATATAAAATTGCTTTTGGACTTGCAGTGTTTACCATTGTTTACAACATTGCAGAGGGGCTTATTTCCACCTATCTGGGATTTGAAGATGAAAGTTTGGCGCTTTTTGGTTTTGGATCTGATAGTTTTATTGAAGTAATTTCTGGACTAGGTATTGCCCATATGATTTTAAGAATCCAGAACAACCCAAATAGCAAACGTGATGATTTTGAACGAACAGCATTAAGAATAACGGGGATTGCCTTTTATATTCTAGTTTTTGGGCTGGTTATAACCAGTTTTTATAACATTTGGCAGGCACACCAACCCCAGACAACTTTTTGGGGCGTTATTATTTCAATTATTTCAATTCTCGTTATGTGGTTTTTAGTACTTTGGAAAAGAAAAGTAGGAAATCAATTGAATTCCGCCCCCATTTTAGCCGATGCTAATTGCACCATGGTTTGCGTTTATATGTCTATTATTTTGCTTATAAGCAGCGGAATATATGAACTATTTGGAATTCCATATATGGACAGTATTGGAACCCTGGGTCTTTCATACTTTGCCTTTAAGGAAGGAAGAGAATGTTTTGAAAAAGCAAAGAGTGATAAAAACTGTTGTTGCGATTAAATTTAAAAGTATTGTAGAACATCTAATAGTTGCTTACCTAATACGCTCTAAGTATGAATAAGGCAAATAAACTTCTCACCATAAAATTATTCCACACTATCATCTGGATATTTTTTGTGTTGGTTATAGGCTACGTTTTATATTCTGGGATCACAAATACGATTACTACCTACACTTGGTTAGGTATTGCTTTAATTTTAGGGGAAGGATTGGTTTTGGTAATCTTCAAGATGTTTTGCCCTCTTACTTTAATGGCTCGTAAATACTCTAATTCTTCAAAGGAAAATTTTGATATTTTTCTTCCTAATTGGTTGGCAAAACACAACAAACTTATTTTTACTTCTATTTTTATTGTGGGACTGGTATTAGTGGTGACACGTGTCATTCAAAATTCATAAATCTAAGAAAATGGGTAGCATAGTACGCTGTAAGAATAATCGATTTATTTCTGGTATATAGGTTCGGTTTTATTCGCTAACTTTCATTCTTTAAATACCTTTAATAATTTAAACTATGGAATTTCTTGATACCCTATTGGGAATTGACCCAAATTATATTATCATAGGATTAATTGCCTTTTTCTTTTCATTAGAACAATTATCAAAATCCCCATTCAACTTTACAAAACGCATTAACCATTTATTTCAAAACCTACTATTTCAAATTACCCTGGTCATCCTAAACATTTTTTTTGTGACCTTTCAAGTGTTCTCAATTGAATGGTTCAATGCTAACCATATAGGTCTTTTATATGTAATAGAACTCCCCTTTTGGGTAAAATTAGGTCTCTCGGTGGCTTTATACGATATTACTGCCTATTGGATCCATAGAGGCACACACAAAATTCCATTGCTATGGAGGTTTCATAGGGTACACCATAGCGACACCACCATGGATGCTTCAACGGTATTTAGATTTCACCCTTTAGAAATACTTTTAGTCTTTGGAATTGGAAATATTTTAACGGCTGCATTGTTTGGAACAGATGTACTATCGTTGGCATTATATTATTTCATTTTATATCTATTCTTCTTTTTTGAACATGCCAATCTTACCTATCCTAAATGGTTGAATACTACCCTAGGTTTACTTTTTGTAATGCCAGATCAACACAGAGTGCACCACCAACAAGATCAATTTTATACAGATTCTAACTTTGCCGATATTTTTATTATTTGGGACAGACTATTTGGAACGTATAAAGAGATGCCTGTAGCACAAATGAAATATGGATTAAAAGAGTTTGATGAAGAAAAAAAACAGACATTCCTTTATTTAATGAAAAGCCCTTTCCTTACCATTAAAAGAATTGAAACCAGCAAAACAAACCCTTCTAAACCTGAGAATATAACCTAAGGTAACAGCAATTAGAATTAATTACATCCTTCCTAAAAAAACAATATGGAAACGCCCAAAAACCCTCAACCCAAAAACCCTTTACATGGGATTACCCTAGCTGTTATATTGGAAACCTTAGTAGCCAATTATGGATGGGAGCATTTGGCAAAAAAAGTAAAAATAAACTGCTTTAAAAAAGATCCCTCCATAAAGTCCTGTCTAACCTTTTTACGAAAAACCCCTTGGGCAAGAACCAAGGTTGAACAACTCTACTTAAAATTAAAAAAATAATTATTTGTTGAAAAAAGATATTTATTTATTGTTTATCAATAATTTTTTATTGATATTTGTAATGTAATTTTTAATTCTTTTCAAGAATGTCAAAAAATAACAAACTCATATTTCAAGGCTTAACCATTGTAGCTTGGATTATTTTTGTTGGCTTGTGTATAGAAGCTGGCGGATTGCTTATCAACTTTATATTTAGTGTATTTCAACCTGAATATGTAGGCAATCTCTACCAAAAACTAGACTTAAGCTCCATGTACCAAGAAAATAAATGGGCTTTCTTTGGTGCTTTTAGTTTTGTATTGGTCATTGCTATTTTAAAAGCCCACCTCTTTTATATAGTTATTAGGCTATTACACAAATTAGATTTAGAAAAACCCTTTAGTGGTTTTGTAGCCAACAAAATTAATAGCATTGCTTATTACACATTTTCTATAGGTATTATTAGCCATATAGCACGGGAAGTGGTTAAAAATTTAATCCATCATGGATACGAAATCGATACCTTAAATAATTTTTGGGTAGATAGTCAAGCTTTTATAATCATGGCAGCTATTATCTATATCATTGCCGTAATATTTAAAAGGGGAATTGAATTACAAAACGAAAATGAACTAACAATTTAAGCTATGCCTATTATTGTAAATTTAGATGTTATGATGGCAACGCGAAAAATGTCACTAAACGAACTTTCGGAAAAAGTAGATGTTACCCTTTCTAACCTTTCCATTTTAAAAACGGGAAAGGCAAAAGCAGTGCGCTTTAGCACACTGGAAGCTATTTGTAAAGCATTGGATTGCCAGCCAGGTGATATTTTGGCGTATGAAGAGTAGTCTTATTTTAAACTCTCCAAACTCGCCTTCAGCGTTTCAATTTTAGCCAAAGCATCTGCCTCCTTTTGTTTTTCCATAGCTACAACCTGTTGTGGAGCACCACTTACAAAACGTTCGTTCTTCAGTTTGCCTTGTACGCTACGTAAAAAGCCTTCGGTGTATTTAAGCTCTTCGGTAAGTTTGGCAATTTCAGCTTCTACATCAATCGCTCCTCCTATCGGGATAAAATACTCGTTACTTTTTACTCGGAAAGTCAAGGCTCCATCTAGTTTACTATCGATGTAATTTATTTCTGAAAGATTTCCTAGTTTTGATATCACACTATCAAAGTCTGAAGTAGCCTTTTCAGCATTCATTACCGAAAGTGATATTTCTTCCTTAAACGAAATATTCTTCTCCTTTCGAACGTTTCTAATCCCCGAAATTACTTCCGAAGCAAAATCGAAACTTTTAATAAGTGCCTCATCAAAACTTCTTTGCTCTGGCCATGACGCAATAATTAAGGCTTCTTCTGGAGTTCTTTCTGTAATGTGTTGCCAAATATGCTCCGAAATAAATGGCACAAAAGGATGTAACACTTTAAGGTTGTCTTCCAAAATAGCAATTACTGCTGCTTTAGTTTTTGCTGCAATGGGTTGTCCATATTCTGGCTTTACCATTTCCAATAACCACGAGCAGAAATCGTCCCAAATAAGCTTATAGGTCGCCATTAAGGCATCACTCATCCTGTATTTACTGTAGTGATCTTCAATTTCTACTAACGCCTGCTGAAATTTATTTTGGTACCATTCAATTGCAATTTTTGAACTTTCCACCTCATCCAAATCGGCAACATCCCAGCCATCGATTAATCGGTAGGCATTCCATATTTTATTAACAAAGGCACTCCCCTGCTTACATAAATCTTCATCAAACATCAAATCGTTCCCAGCAGGCGAACTCAACAACATCCCCACACGAACGCCATCGGCACCGTATTTTTCAATTAATTCGATAGGATCTGGTGAATTTCCTAACGATTTACTCATTTTTCGGCGTTGTTTATCACGAACAATCCCTGTGAGATACACATTACTGAAAGGTTTTTCCGCTCTATACTCGTACCCTGCAATAATCATTCGGGCTACCCAAAAGAATAAAATTTCGGGAGCGGTTACCAAATCGTTGGTAGGGTAATAATAGTTTATTTCTTTATTATCAGGCTCCAAAATTCCATTGAATACACTAATGGGCCATAACCACGAAGAAAACCAAGTATCCAATGCATCGGGATCTTGGGTTAAATCGTCTTCGGTAAGATTTTTATTCCCAGATTTTTCTTGAGCCAATTGTACTGCTTTTTCTATACTTTCGGCAACTACAAAATCTTCCTTTCCATCACCATAATAATAGGCAGGAATTTGGTGTCCCCACCACAATTGTCGGCTAATGTTCCAGTCGCGAACATTCTCCATCCAGTGACGGTAAGTATTTACAAATTTATCGGGCACTAATTGTACGTCTTTCTCCAAAACAGCGTCCAAGGCAGGTTGTGCCAATTCCTTCATTTTAAGGAACCATTGGTCGCTTAATTTTGGTTCAATGACAGCGCCAGTACGTTCGCTAGTGCCAACTTTATTAGTGTGTTGTTCAATTTTTGAAATAACTCCTAAGCCTTCCAATTCTTTTACGATCTCTTTTCGAACCACAAAACGATCTTTTCCTTCGTAATGCATTCCGAAGCTATTAAGAGTAGCATCATCGTTAAAAATATCAATGATTTCTAGCTGGTGCTTATCGCCCAACATTTTATCGTTTTCATCATGCGCAGGCGTTACTTTTAAACAACCCGTACCAAACTCTACGGTTACGTATTCATCTTCAATTATAGGAATTATCCTATTGCAGATTGGAACAATTACTTTTTTCCCTTTTAAATGGGTGTAGCGTTCATCGGTAGGGTTAATACACACAGCGGTATCGCCCAAAATGGTTTCGGGACGTGTGGTTGCAATGGTTACAAACTCATTACTACCTTCAATTTGATATTTTAAATAGTAAAGATTGCTTTGTTTCTCTTCGTAAATAACCTCTTCATCACTCAAGGTGGTTTGTGCTTCGGGATCCCAATTTACCATACGGTACCCACGATAAATATGTCCTTTTTTGTATAAATCTACAAAGACCATTATCACCGATGCCGAAAGGTCATCGTCCATGGTAAATTTGGTACGCTCCCAATCGCATGAAGCGCCCAGTTTTTTAAGCTGTTCAAGAATGATTCCTCCGTGTTTATGCGTCCACTCCCATGCATGTTCCAAAAATTGATCACGTGTAAGGTCATTTTTTTCAACACCTTCATTTTTCAATTTAGCAACCACCTTGGCTTCTGTAGCAATAGAAGCGTGATCTGTACCTGGTACCCAACAGGCATTAAATCCTTTTAAACGGGCACGTCTAATAAGTACATCTTGAATGGTATTATTGAGCATATGCCCCATATGAAGCACTCCTGTAACATTTGGTGGTGGAATAACAATAGTGTATGGCGTCTTTTCATTTACCTCACTATGAAAATAGTTATGTTCCATCCAGTAGCTATACCACTGGTCTTCAACGTTTTTTGCACTATATTTTGACTCCAAAGTCATTTTTGGTCTAATTTTTGAAATGTAGTCTGCAAAAGTAGGTATAAGTTCAAGATTATAAAAGTGAATAACTTATTTTGCACTTTGTGTAAAAGTTACCTACTTTAGTAACCCAAAATTAAAGAAACCATGAAAAAATTTATCTTAGTAGCATTTGTAGCACTTGTGAGTTTTGCTGCGCAAGCACAGGCCAAAATTGAGTTTAAGTCTGATACTATTGATTATGGCGAAATTGCCAAAGGTAGTGATGGTGTTCGAGTATTTGAATTTACAAATACCGGTTCTGAACCGTTAATCATAAGTGATGTAAAATCTAGTTGTGGTTGTACGGTTCCAGAAAAGCCTAAAGACCCAATTGCTCCAGGAAAAAATGGACAAATAAAAGTAAAATACGATACCAATCGTGTAGGTCCAATTAGAAAGACTGTAACGGTATACTCTAATGCTACCGAACCCATAAAAGCTTTAAAAATTAAAGGGGAGGTCTTAGATGGCAAAAGCGTCTTAGAAAACTAAATCCTTTTTAAAATTTGATTATAAAACCGCTCTAAAGAGCGGTTTTTTTTATATCACATCTTTTAAAACAAACTTCTTTTTAAAGATCCTGCCATTGCGTTTAATTTCTACGGATATTTTCCTATTGCTTTTGGAGGTGAAGAGTTCCGTGATCTCAAAAAGTTTATATTTAAAAGCTGCCTTTCCATTGAGTGTAAGCAATTCGTCTCCTTTTTCAATTCCAGCCAAGGCAGCGGGAGAGTCTTTACGAACCTCTGCAATGACATATTTTGGAGCTAAAAAAAAATTAAGAATTGGATTTACTCGTATTTCGATTGAATTATTGGCAGAGTTGACACCTGGTTCAAGACTAATTTCTTCCGTTTTTGAAAAACTACTCACAGAAACCAACCCATCATGTTCTACAACCAGGCCTGCCATATTGTAATGAAAGGGAGCTTTATAGAAACGATTTTTACGTAGTGTCATTGTCTTGTCACGGTAATTCATAATAACTGTAAACCGTTTTAACAAATCACCTCCCAAACTACCATCTCTTTCATCGAACAACACTATTTCCTCTAGAGCCTCATGCTCTGGAAAAGAAACATTCACTTTACTAAAACTATAGTCCCCAAATAGTATCCCATCAAGTTTTGAGCGTTTACCATAAATACCACCACTTATACCCAGTCCCAAAAAATCATCAAAATAATTTTTTGGGTCTTCTTTAATGCTCCAGTCTTCATTAAAAAGCCACAAGGCATCGCTTGCACCAGAATCTATTAATAACGTAACCTTGGTAGTATCATTATCATGGACGATTGGAGTTCTTACATAGGGTTTATCATCCTTTAAAAAGATATTGATAGTCTCACATCTTCTGCACTTCTTTTCTTGATAATGTCGAGGATTATAAATCGTTAACTCTTCTTTGCTATAATCTGTCTTTACAATAAAATCCTTAAAAAAATCATATCCTAAAATACCATGAACTGGAATCCCCATACGAGGAGAAAAGTTGATAGATTCATCAAAAATAACAAAGAGTGTATGGTCATTATCTACAGCATCGCCAATCTTAACTTGATTATTTAAACTTTTTAATGCATCTATAGTACCACCCGTTCCTAATCCTCTAATTTTAATAGGAGTAACATTTTTAACCTCAATGGAATCAATTTCAGAAAGGCTAAAAAGCATAGAATTACGCGCCCCTGTGTCAAGAATAAAGGTAAGTTCTTTGCCATTGACTTCGACAGGAACTACAACCAAATTATTTAGCAATTCAAACTTTATATTATCCTTTTTTTGTTGATGTGGTAACCGAAATCCGTTTTGACCAAAACCCATGCTTTCACCTAAAAAAAGGAGGACAAGAATAAGAAAGTAGCTGAATGGAGTTTGTAGCTTGAACATTAGTTGAAAAGATATAAAATTTATGACAAAAGGGATTTCATTTTCTTAACTTTTAATATTTATTTCGCAACTTTGTTATCTAATTTTATAAAACATGCCTTCAATATCCACAAAAGGGCTGCATATGCCGGAATCTCCTATTAGGAAGCTAGTTCCCTTTGCCGAAAAAGCCTATAAGCAAAAAAAGACTGTATACCATTTAAACATAGGCCAACCTGATATTAAATCACCACAAATAGCTATGGATGCTGTGGCGATGCACTCTTTGGAAATTTTGGCTTATACTCGTTCGGAAGGCTCTGAAGAGTATCGTGCAAAAATTGCTAATTACTATAAAAATAAGCAAATAAACGTTGAAGCTAAAGACATCATCGTCACTACCGGAGGAAGTGAAGCCTTATTATTTGCAATGGGGACTCTGTGTGATTCCGGCGACGAAATTATCATCCCAGAACCCTTTTATGCAAATTATAATGGTTTTGCCACCGCATCTGGAGTGAATATTGTTCCTGTTATTTCAAAAATTGAAGACAACTTTGCGCTTCCACCAATCGCAGAATTTGAAAAATTAATTACCCCAAAAACCAAAGCCATTTTAATTTGCAATCCTGGAAATCCGACAGGATATTTATATTCAAAAGAAGAAATTAAGACGTTGTGTGACATCGTAAAAAAGCACGATTTATTTTTAGTCGCGGATGAAGTTTACAGGGAGTTTACCTATGACGGATTGCAACACTATTCCATTTTACAAGAAGAAGGAATGGAAGACTACGGAATTATAATCGACTCCGTTTCCAAAAGATACAGCATGTGTGGTGCAAGAATAGGGTGTTTGGTTTCAAAAAACCCGAAGGTAATTTCCACCGCCTTAAAATTTGCACAAGCAAGATTAAGTCCCCCTACATTTGCTCAAATTGCTAGCGAAGCGGCCCTAAGTACACCTCAAAGTTATTTTGACAACGTTATAAAAGAATATAGTGAGCGCCGAGATACGCTGGTTAAGCATTTACAGGCTATTCCAGGTATAAAAGTTGGCGTTCCAAAAGGAGCATTTTACTGTATCGTAGAGCTTCCGGTTAAAAACAGTGATGACTTTGCGCAATGGTTGCTAGAATCTTTCGACCTAAATGGTGAAACTATCATGGTAGCCCCTGCAGCAGGATTCTATTCCTCACCTGGGGTAGGATTAAATCAAGTACGTATTGCCTATGTGCTTAAAAAAGAAAGCCTTGTGAGAGCTGTCGAAATTCTGAAAGTTGCATTAGAACAATACAAAGATTAATGCAAATTGAAGAACAAAAATCGTTAAAGAATTTCAACACCTTTGGAATTGATTGCCAAGCAAGTTTTTTTGTTTCTGTTAGTTCAGTAAAAGACTTAAAAAGCATCCTTTCTTCAGAAAAAAACAAACCCTTTTTTGTTCTGGGCGGCGGAAGTAATATTTTGTTAACCAAAGATATTGAAGCCATGGTGCTTCATATTAATTTGAAAGGAATTTCAGTAATTTCTGAAAATGATTTTGAGATTATCATCGAAGCCCAAGGAGGTGAAAATTGGCACGATTTTGTTCATTATTGCATTGGCCATAACTGGGGTGGAATTGAAAATCTTTCTCTAATCCCAGGGAATGTAGGTACCGCTCCCATTCAGAATATAGGAGCCTATGGGGTAGAATTAAAAGATGTTTTTGAAAGTTGCCAAACAATTCATAAAACAACACTCAAAGAAAAAACATTCACCTTAGAAGAATGCCAATTTGGGTACCGAGATTCAATCTTTAAAAATGCTGAAAAGGGAAATTATATTATTACTTCTGTACAATTCAGATTAACGAAAAAGAATCACAAACTAAAAACCTCCTATGGGGCGATTCAGCAGGAATTAGAAAAAAGGAATGTAGAAAAACCTACTATCCAAGCTATTTCTGAAGCTGTGATTGCGATACGGGAATCCAAACTACCCAATCCGAAAGTTTTAGGAAATAGCGGAAGTTTCTTTAAAAACCCTGTAATCTCATTAGCAGACTTCAACCAGTTTCGACACAACTTTCCAGAAGCTCCTTTTTACGAAGTTTCTTCCACCGAGTTTAAAATTCCGGCGGGCTGGCTTATTGAAAAAGCAGGCTTTAAAGGACAACGGTTCGGGGATGCTGGTGTACATAAAAACCAGGCTCTCGTTTTAGTAAATTATGGCAATGCACAAGGTGCAGAAATTTGGGAATTGGCAATTAAAATTCAGGAAAAGGTAAAAGACCTTTTTGGCATTTATATTGAACCAGAAGTAACGGTTATTTAATATTCAACACCACATCAATTGCATGCACTATCCCATTACCTCCAGTAATATCCTTGGTTCCAATTTTCGCTTTTTTACCGTTAGCATCTGTAATGATAATGTCGGTTCCTTCTCTAGTAGCAGTTATTTTTGCCCCTCCAACTGTTTCAAGTTCCACTTTCCCAGAGCCCTTCATATTTTGTATTAAATCAAAAGATGTAAAACTCCCTTTTACAATATGATTTTTAACCAGTTTTCCAAAATTGGCTTTATTTTCAGGTCTAAGAAAAGGGTTCATTTTTTCTTTTGGGATAGCATCGAACGCAGCATTGGTAGGTGCTAAAACGGTATAAGGTCCATCTTCTTTTGAAAGTAATTCGGTTGCCTCAACAGTAACAATAGCACTTGCAAATGATTTTAACTCAGGAGTACTCATTACCTTAGCCAAAACACTAGCAATGACCTTTCTGTCTTCTTCGGTAAGGATTTTCTTTTGTGCTTTTTGTGGTGTGGTCACTTCATTAGTTTCGACACTTGGAGTTTCTTCCTTTTGATTGTTTTTACAAGAAACAAGGACAATACTTAATAGACTTAATCCCAAAAATAATTTATAAACCTTCATAAAATTAGCGTTAAATATGGCCTAAAAATACTCAAATTCTTACCAAAAGAACAAGAAAGATTGTATTTTTGCAAAACAATATTTCAATATGGGAATTTTACTATTAACACTTATTTTATTACTCCTAGCCGTTGCAGGTATCGCTATAAAGTTATGGGCTAAAAAAGACGGAAAATTTGCTGGAACCTGTGCAAGCCAAAGTCCATTTTTAAACAAAGAAGGGGAGGCCTGCGGAATGTGTGGGAAGACCCCAGATCAATTTAGTAATTGTTCTGAAACCTCTGAAAAATAACCTCTTGTAGCCTATGCTGCTACTCTACCTCTTTATTGCAGTAGTTCTTGTTAACACTGCTTATTTTATTCTTTTTTCAAAATTTTCGATGTCAATTCCATCACAAATTGATGCTAAAGAAAATTTTCCTGTTTCGGTCATCATCTGTGCTAAAAACGAAGCCGAAAATTTAAAAATGAACATCCCTGCTATTTTAAATCAGGAGTATCCCAATTTTGAAGTCATTTTAATTAATGATGCTTCCATAGACGACACCCAAGATGTTATCGAAGCCTTTGCAGCAAGAGATCCAAGAGTACACACCGTAAACATCGAAAATAACGAAGCCTTTTGGAGTAATAAAAAATATTCGCTCACCCTCGGAATTAAAAGAGCCGTTAATCAGCGTATGATTTTTACAGATGCCGATTGTCAACCCGGAAGTGACCAATGGTTACGGCATATGGTTGCTCATTTTTCGGAAGAAAAACAACTTATTTTAGGTTATGGTGCTTATCGAAAAGAAAGTGGGTTTTTAAACAAACTCATCCGTTTTGAAACACTTATGACAGCCATTCAATATTTTGCCTATGCGAAGGTGGGAATGCCGTATATGGGTGTAGGTCGAAATCTAGCCTACACCAGCAAGCTGTTTTACGATAATCGTGGGTTTATGAGTCATATGCGAGTCGCTTCGGGGGATGATGATTTGTTTGTAAACGAAGCTGGAAATGCAACTAATACAGCACTTTGTTATAATGAAGATAGTTTTACCTATTCTACTCCTAAGAAAACTTTTTCAGACTGGATTCGGCAAAAAAGACGGCATATTACTACCGCAAAACACTATAAACCTAAACATAAAACACTCTTAGGAATTTATTATGTGAGTACCCTTTTGTTTTGGCTTTTGGCGATTGTTTCGTTTGTGTTTTTAGATTGGAAAATTATTCTGGCTCTTATTATTTTCAGAATCACCCTTCAATATATTTTTCTTGGAAAAGGGGCTAAGCTTTTAAAAGAAAATGACCTCCTACCATTTCTTCCAGTTTTTGAATTGTTTTTAGTATTGGTACAATTAACTATCTTTATTTCTAATTCTTTCTCAAAACCGAAACGTTGGAAGTAACAGAAGAAGATATTCTAAAACAAATTAGAAGAGCTAAAGAAGGCAAACAAAGTGCGTTCAATTTTTTATTAGATTACTTTTGGAATTTAGTATACGGGTTTCAACTAAAACGAGTTAATAACGAACACGATGCCGAAGACATTACTATTGAAGCCTTTTCTAAAGCTTTCGACAAGATTGAAACCTTTGATGAAAACTACGCTTTTGGCACCTGGCTGGTTTCCATTTCAAAAAATATTCAGATAGATAAAACCCGAAAGAAAAACGCTTCTATTTATTCCCAAACGACTGATGCCAGTGCCGAAATTGTAAAGAAAATTCCCGATCAAAGCCCATCTCAGGAAGACAAACTGATTACAGAACAAAACCTCAACGAGCTCCTTCGCTATATCAAACAACTGAAGCCTCATTACCAAGAAATAATCAATCTTCGCTATTTTCAGGAAATGAGTTATAATGAAATTTCCGACCAACTCGAAGAACCTCTTAGCAATGTTAAAGTGCGTTTACTGCGTGCAAAAAAGCTACTCGCCGAAATCATTACCGAAAATCGTAAAAAGTGACACAATTCCTTAAAAAGTTTGGACCCGGATTCTTGTTCGCTGGTGCAGCGATTGGAGTGTCGCATTTGGTGCAATCTACAAGAGCCGGAGCCGACTTTGGCTTGGGTTTACTTTGGGCCTTGGTGCTCATTAATGTAATAAAATATCCTTTTTTTCAATTTGGGCCTCGCTATGCTTCGGCCACAGGAGAAAATTTATTGCAAGGCTATGCTAAAATGAGCAGGTGGGTCTTGGTTGCCTATTTCATAATCACCTTTGCAACCATGTTTACCATTCAAACTGCTGTTACAATTGTTACGGCAGGAATTGCCTCTTCTTTATTCGCTAGTGGTACTTTGGTTTTTTGGACCACAGCGGTAACCTCGGGTTGCTTTTTTATTTTGTTATTGGGTAAATACAAAGTATTAGATTCTTTAATGAAATATATTGTCGTAGTGCTTGCCATAAGCACCATAGCGGCTGTTATTTTGGCTTCCACTAATTTCGAAGGAGGCTTATCATTTCAGCAATTAATCCCAAAGGATACTATGGGAATTGCATTTTTAATAGCTTTTATGGGATGGATGCCGGCACCCTTGGATATTACCATTTGGCAATCTATTTGGACGATAGAGAAACAAAAACTAAACTCAAAAGTTAGTTTTAAAGATTCTCTATTCGATTTTAACGTGGGGTATGTTATGACCATTATTTTAGGTATTTGTTTTATCGCATTGGGCACCTTTGTCATGTTTGGTAGTGGAGAGAGTTTTTCAGCTAAAGGAGATGTTTTTGCGAATCAACTAATAGGAATGTACACCATAAGTTTGGGGAGTTGGGCGCAATGGATTATTGGGATTGCGGCTTTAGCGACCATGTTTAGCACAACCCTAACCACATTGGATGCCTCTCCACGGGTAATGCATATTACCAGCGAACTACTTTTCAAAAAGACTTTTAAGCAAGGGTATTTATTTTGGCTACTTATATTAATAGCTGGGACACTTTCTATATTTTTCTTTTTTGTGACCGAAATGGGATTACTTATTGAAATTGCTACCGTCCTTTCCTTTTTAACCGCTCCGTTTTATGCTATTATTAGCTATATTTTAATCACAGGAAAGTACACCCCAAAGGAGGCAAGGCCTTCTGGGTCATTACGCCTTTTTAGCCTTTTGGGAATATTCATTTTGGTTGGATTTAGTATATGGTATTTGGTTACTTGAGTCCTAATTTAAATTTTTAAAATCGTATCTTTGTCCAAGCTATGGAAACACAGATTGCAACTCCACAAAAACCTGCACCTAAGCCAAAATGGCTGAGGGTAAAGCTTCCCACGGGGAAAAAATATACCGAGCTTCGTGGCTTGGTTGACAAATACAATTTGCATACCATTTGTACTTCGGGAAGTTGTCCTAATATGGGGGAATGTTGGACAGAAGGTACAGCTACCTTTATGATTTTAGGAAACACGTGTACACGTTCTTGTGGATTTTGCGGTGTTAAAACAGGACGTCCAGAAACAGTAGATTGGGCAGAACCCGAAAAAGTGGCGCGTTCCATTAAAATTATGCAAATTAAGCACGCCGTCATTACCTCGGTAGATCGTGATGATTTAAAAGATATGGGGTCCATTATTTGGGCAGAAACGGTGAAAGCTATCCGAAGAATGAATCCTGAAACGACTCTTGAAACTCTTATTCCCGACTTCCAAGGCGTGACTCGAAACATCGACCGAATTATTGAAGTGGCACCAGAAGTGGTATCACATAATATGGAAACTGTAAAACGATTAACTCGCGAAGTACGTATTCAGGCGAAATACGAACGCAGTTTGGAGGTATTACGTTATTTAAAAGCACAAGGCATTAACCGAACCAAAAGTGGTATTATGCTTGGTCTAGGTGAAACCGAAGCCGAAGTTATTCAAACGTTAGAAGACCTTCGCAGTGTTGGATTGGATATTGTTACGCTAGGGCAGTATTTACAACCTTCCAAAAAACATCTTTCAGTAAAGGAATTTATTACGCCTGAGCAGTTTAAAAAGTACGAAGAGATTGGTTTGAAAATGGGCTTCCGTCACGTAGAAAGTGGTGCTTTGGTGCGTTCTTCGTATAAGGCCCATAAACATATCGCTTAAATGAAAGGGCCTATTACCATTGGTATTAACGGGTTTGGTCGTATTGGCCGGACACTCTTCAGATTATTACTAAATCATCCCACCATTAAAGTGGTTGCCATTAACGACATTGCTAATGGCACTACCATGGCACACTTGTTAAAATATGATAGTATCCATGGTATGTTACCTAACGATGTTTCATTTTCTGAAGGTCAGCTCCACGTGGATGAAAAAAAGTTTCGGTATTCTTCTGAAGCTACGTTGGATAATTTAGATTGGAAGGGTGTTGATATTGTTATTGAAGCCACTGGGAAGTTTAAAACCAAGGCGTTACTTCAAAAGCATATTGAAAATGGAGCGAAGAAAGTGATTCTTTCCGTTCCCCCTTTAGAAGATGATATTAAAACCATTGTTTTAGGAGTAAATGAAGGAATATTAGAAGCGTCAGACAGTATTATTTCCAACGCTTCTTGCACCACAAATAATGCGGCCCCCATGCTCAAAATAATTAATGAATTATGTGGGATTGAGCAGGCCTATATTACTACAGTACATTCCTACACTACAGATCAAAGTTTGCATGACCAACCGCATCGAGATTTACGTAGAGCTCGCGCTGCAGGACAATCGATTGTTCCTACGACTACGGGTGCTGCCAAGGCATTGACCAAGATTTTTCCAGATTTGGCAGATGTAATTGGAGGTTGTGGAATTCGTGTTCCGGTGGCTAATGGTTCTTTGACTGATATCACCTTAAATGTAAAAAAAGAAACTACCATAGAAGAGGTGAATACAGCTTTCAAAAAAGCCTCAGAAACTTCTTTAAAAAATATTCTTCAGTATACTCAGGATCCTATTGTTTCTATTGACATTGTTGGGAATCCGCATTCATGTATTTTCGATAGCGAAATGACCTCTGTTATTGGGAAAATGGTCAAAATTATTGGCTGGTATGATAATGAAATGGGTTATTCGTCGAGAATTGTAGATTTAATCTTACAATTTTCGATAAAATAACTATATTTATCGGCGAAGTACATAAGAGTAAATGATTTACCTCTTGAAAAAATATAAAACCATAGCCCCCCTATGGCTGTTATTTTTAATAAGTAGTAGTGTTTTTTCACAACAACCGAAGGACACATTAGCACTTATACAAAAGTATCATGCCGAAGGGAGAGCCTTTGTTCAAAACCAAGTATTTGACGAAGCCATTATTAGTTTATCGAAAGCTAATAAATTGGCTTTTGCCTCAAAAAACACCGAGGAGCAACTTCAAGTAGAATTCAGTATCGCTCAACTTCATTATTACTTACGCAATTACCATAAAGCAGAAAAGGAAGCCAAGAAAATTATTTTAGAATTAAAGAAAAGAAAAAAGGAGAAAGAACTTGCTGAAGCCTATACTTTATTAGGCCTTATTAATATTCAACTCAATAAATTCCCACAGGCCGAAGAAGCACTAAAACAAGCAGACAATTGGTTTACGAAAACCAACGATGAAAAAAATCGGGCCAATGTTTTGTTGGGATATGGAATTTTAGAGCTTAAAAAACACAATTATAAAGTAGCAATCAATTATTTGGATGCGGCCATCCCCATTTTTGAAGTCAATGATTTATTTTATCATGAGGCCTATGCACGGCTAAGTAAATCTGAAGCCCTTTTAAATAGCAATAGTAATGATGTACCTAATGGGCTACAACAATCTAAACAAAGTCTTCAAAAGGCACTTACTATTATTGACGCTAATGCATTTGTTAAACTAAAAATTGATAGTTATAAGATTGAATCCTACATAGCTTTAAAAGAGAATAATTACACTTTAGCCGAAGAGAACATGGCTATTTACGAGCAAAAAAATGATTCGCTATATCAAGTTTTTTTAAGTGCTATTTCAAAAGGAATTGATTCGGAAGGTGATGCGGGCTATTATAGTGAGATAATTGATAAACAACAAACCGACCTCGACAAGCAAAGAAGGTCTATTAACTTCGGAAAAATGACCACGGGGTTAAGTATTGCCCTAATAGTTATTTTATCATTATTAACCTTATCACTTTATAAAAACAATAATTTAAGAGCTAAGGCAAACGATTTACTTCAAGATAAAAACAACGAACTTCAATTAGCGAAAGAAAAGGCGGAAAAGGCCTCATTGGCTAAAGCACAGTTCCTTTCTACCATTACACACGAATTACGAACACCGCTATATGCAGTAACCGGATTAACACATTTACTGCTAGAAGAGAATCCAAAACCCGACCAAAAAGAACACCTTAATTCCCTGAAGTTTTCTGGAGAGTATTTATTATCATTAATTAATAACATTCTTGACCTTAACAAGCTTGAAGCAAATAAAGTTGAGATTGAAAAAACAAGTTTCGATCTTAAAAAGAGATTAAATGACGTACTCATTGCACTAAAGAAAACTGCCGATGATAAAAAGAACAATCTTCATCTGGAATATGATGAGACGATACCCAATAAACTGGCTGGAGATCCTTTAAAGTTGTCTCAAATTCTAATTAATTTAATTGGAAACTCTCTCAAGTTTACCCAAAACGGTGATGTCTTTATTCGAATTAAAAAAATGAAAGAAATCAATAATCGGGTATTACTTCATTTTGAAATTGAGGATAATGGCGTAGGTATTTCAAAAAAGAAACAAAAAAGTATTTTTGAATCTTTTTCCCAAGCTTCCCTTCAAATTAATAGAAAATTTGGTGGTACAGGATTAGGGCTTGCTATTGTAAAAAACCTATTGGAGCTTATGGGAAGTAAAATCCAATTGGAAAGTCAATTAGGAAAGGGCTCCAAGTTTTGGTTTGATATTAACTTTGCCGTTTCTGAAGAATATTCTGAAACCAAAGACACTAGAAGTGCTAATGAAATAGACCTAACTGCATTAGAAAACAAAAAGGTCTTGGTGGTTGAGGATAACAAAATAAACCAAATGATTACCAAGAAAATCCTTGAAAAGAATAAAATGGTTTGTGATGTTGCAGACAATGGAATGGACGCTATTAAATTGGTAAAAGAAAATGAATACGACATTATTTTAATGGACATTCACATGCCTGGCATTAGCGGAATTGAAGCGACACAAGACATTCGAAAATTCAATAAAGGATTACCTATTATTGCACTAACGGCGGTTACCATTGATGAAAACCTAGACGATTTCTACCGTGCTGGATTTAATGAAATTATTCCAAAGCCATTTAAAACAGAAGAATTCTTCGAAAAAATTTACAAAACGCTAGAGAGCCGAAAAATGCCCATAGAAGGCTAATACTTTCTGAAGTATTCTATTCGGTTTAAAACCTCTCTCTCAAAAGCACCTTCTTCTTTGTGTAAAAATACGGTGGTTATAGGTAGATAGTACAAAGCTCTTTTTTGAAGTCGATTACTCAATCTTTTAAAATCTTTTTCCGTCGTGAGAATTAAATCTTCCTTTTGAAGCTTTTCAATTTCAGATGTTGAAAAGTGATGATGATCCGAAAATTTTTGATGCTGAAACGTAAAGTTTTTTTGTTCAAGGAATTCCACTAAGGGTGTAGGATTGGCAATACCGGTTACTAAAGTAAACGCTTTATTTTCTAAATATTCCAAGGGCAGACTTTCGGTCTTACCATAAATACTATCATCGTACCCAATTATTGAAAAATAAATAGACTGATGCTCTTTTAATTGCATCCTATGCTGAACTTCCTGTAACTTAGCATAGGCCGTGCCATCAGGGATTTTTGTAATCACAATAATATCCGCTCGCTCCATTCCTCTTTTCGATTCACGCAAATTACCCGCTGGTAACACCAAATCTTCTATAAATAAATTTGAATAGGAAGTAAGTAAAATACTCAAAGCAGGTTTCACTTTTCGGTGCTGAAAAGCATCATCCAAGATAATGACTTCGGCTTTTAGCTTTAGCTTTTCGATACCCTCCCTTCTATCTGCACAAACAGCTATAGTAACCTCAGGAAATTTATGTTTAAACTGAAGCGGCTCATCTCCTACTTCCTCGGCAGTCGATAATGCTTGCACTTCCAGAAACCCAGAAGTTTTACGTTTATAACCCCTACTCAATACAGCTACTTTGTAATCTTCATTCAGAATAGAAATCAACAATTCAACCATGGGTGACTTCCCCGTTCCACCAACCGAAAGATTTCCTACAGAAATCACCGGAATTTCATACTCTGTACTGTCTTTCCACCCTTTATCATAGGCATAGTTACGTAAGGAGGTAACTCCATCATATAAAATGGAAAAAGGAAAAAGGAATTTCCGAAAGTTCATACCACGAAAATATACTTTTTTATCTTTACACTAAATATATATTTATGACAGTAAAAGAGGTACTATCCGTTTTAGAAGCATTGGCACCGCTTTCGTATTCCGAAGACTTTGACAATACAGGCTTATTGGTGGGTGATTACAACACCCAAGTAAAAGGAATCTTAGTAACGCTCGATACACTGGAAACGGTGGTAGATGAAGCCATAGAAAACCATTGTAATCTTATTGTAAGCTTTCACCCTATTATTTTTAAAGGGCTAAAAAAACTTACTGGTAAGAGTTATGTAGAGCGCACTGTCTTAAAAGCCATAAAACACGATATCGCTATTTTTTCCATTCATACAGCTTTGGATAATGCTTGGAATGGAGTAAACGCCATGATTTGCGAAAAACTTAACCTCAACAACCGTAAGATTCTTATTCCGCAGGAAGGAACGATTAAAAAACTCATCACTTTTGTCCCACATAAGGATGCCGAAAAACTTAGAGAAGGTCTTTTTAAAGCGGGTGCTGGAGCCATTGGAAATTATGACAACTGTAGTTTTAATATTAAAGGAATAGGCAGTTTTAACGGAAACGAAGACTCCAATCCTACCAAAGGTAAAAAAGGAGAAACACATTTTGAAGAAGAAACACAAATTGGAGTCACTTTTTCTAAACATTTGGAAGGAATAGTATTGCATGCACTATTTGAAAATCATCCTTATGAAGAAGTCGCTTATGAAGTAACCACTTTAGAAAACACCCACCAGCATATTGGGATGGGTATGGTAGGAGAACTTTCGGAAGCTATTTCTGAAGAAGCATTTCTAGTACTTTTAAAGAAAACATTTAAAACAGGTGTGGTTCGTCATTCAGCATTATTAGGAAAACCCATTAAAAAAGTGGCTGTTTTAGGCGGAAGCGGAAGTTTTGCCATTTCAGCGGCAAAAAGTAAGCAAGTGGATGCTTTTGTGACCTCCGATTTAAAGTATCATGACTTTTTTCAGGCTGAAAATCAGTTAATTTTAGCCGATATTGGGCATTATGAAAGCGAACAATACACAAAAGAGTTATTAGTTGCTCACCTTAGCAAAAAAATTACTAATTTTGCAGTCGTTTTATCAAAAGTAAAGACCAATCCTGTAAGCTATTTTTAAAGTATGGCAAAGAAAACTGAAATCACTGTAGAAGATAAGTTAAGAGCGTTATTCGATTTACAATTAATCGACTCGCGTGTAGATGAAATTAGAAATGTTCGTGGAGAACTTCCATTGGAGGTTCAAGATTTGGAAGATGAAGTGGCAGGGATGAATACCCGTCTTGAGAAATTAACCAACGATCTTGAAAGCATCGAGGAAAGCATCAAGGAAAAGAAAAACTTGATTGAAGAGGCAAAAGGCCTTATCAAAAAATACACGACGCAACAAGATAAAGTTCGTAACAACCGCGAATACAATAGCTTGAGCAAAGAAGTTGAATACCAGGAATTGGAAATTCAATTGGCTGAAAAGCACATCAAAGAATTTAAAGCGCAAATAGAGCAAAAAAGTGCGGTGATAGAAGAAACCAAAGAGCGTTTGGCAGAACGTGAAAATCACTTAAAGCACAAACAAGGTGAGCTTGATGAGATTCTTGCTGAAACTGAAAAAGAGGAAAAAGCACTTCTAAAAGAATCTGAAAAGTACGAGAAAAACATCGAAGAGCGTTTGGTAAATGCCTATAAGCGCATTAGAAGCAACGTGAAAAATGGTCTTGCTGTGGTTCCTGTAGAGCGTGGTGCTTCCGGTGGATCATTCTTTACCATTCCGCCACAAGTACAAATGGAAATCGCCGCTCGCAAAAAAATTATTACCGATGAGCACAGTGGTCGTATTTTAGTAGACCCGGCATTGGCAGAAGAAGAAAGAGAAAAAATGGAGCAGTTATTTAAAAAAGTAAGTAAATAAACTCTTCATAAACGATATAAAAGCCTTCACAGTTGTGGGGGCTTTTTTTTGTACTTTTCTGAAAGGATTTCTGTTGAAACCGACTTATCTAAAAAATTTGTCCACTATGAAAAAATACGCGGTATTATTTCTTTCCGTTATATTATTGAGTTTTCAAGCCTCTTGCCAATCTAATGATCGGAATAAAAAAGAAGAAGCCAAATTGCAAAAAGAGGTAAAACCCGTTCAAGTACCTGCCAAAGATGGCTATGAGTTTGCCTATTTTGCTAGCGGATGCTTTTGGTGTGTGGAAGCCATTTATGAAAGCGTAAAAGGGGTAAAAGAATCCATTTCTGGATATAGTGGCGGTCATACAGATAATCCCACCTACGAAGCCAGTAACACAGGTTTAACAGGCCACGCCGAAGCGGTAGAAATTATGTACGATCCCAAGGTGGTTAGTTTTGCTACCCTAGTAAATGTGTATTTTGGTTCCCAAAATATCACCCAAGTAAATGGGCAGGGACCCGACCACGGTAGCCAATATCGTAGCATTATTTTTTACCAAAATGAGGCGCAAAAGAAAATCATTGACGAAAAAATTGCTGCGCTTGAGAAAGAATTAGGGAAAGGAAAAGTAGCCGCGCAAGTGTTGCCCTTCCAAAAATTTTGGGTGGGTGAAGGATATCATCAAAATTTTGAAAAACTAAATCCGACACATCCCTACATCCAAAACGTATCTATCCCACGCTTAAATAGGTTTAAATATAAATTTCCTGAACTGCTAAAAGAAAATGAAGAGCATTAATACATAGTCAAACTTGCTATGGAATAAATAGCTTCTTTCATATTTGTTTCCGAAAAGAAAAGCACAAGCCAAATAGCTTGTGCCTATTTTTATACCTATTAATTATACAGTTGTTGTCTCCCACGCATATTTTTCAAAAACACCATCTACAGGGGTGTTGGCAATATGATTTGTATAGTTGCTTATCACTTTTTGAGATAATCCCAAAATAATTTCTAAGACTTGTTGCTCTTTATATCCGGCAGCAAAAAAAGCTTCTAACTCAGTATCGGTTACTCTACCTCTATTTCTTACAACAGAAAGTGTAAAATTGTGCAAGGTTTGTAATTTTTCAGTAGGTAGAGGTGTTCTATTTCTTAAGGCCTCTGTTATTTCAGGAGCTACCTTCATTATATTAGCAATTCCAGTGTGTGCAGGAACACAATAATGACATTCGTGTTCTACATTAATGGTTTGCCAAACAACTGTAAGTTCTTCTTTATTAAAGGAAGACTCCGTAAAAAGTTTATGCAAAGTTTGGTAAGCTTGTAATAACTCTGGTGATCCTGCTAGTACCCCATGTAATCCTGGAATTCTGCCATTGGCTTTAAGCGATTGTTCTAAAAATGGTTTGCTCTTTACTGGAGCCGATTCAACAGTGTGAATTTTTAATGTACTCATAGTTTAAATTTAATTGTTATAAATAATAACATAACTAAACGATCGTTTAGCTATAGGATAAAAAAATGTTATATGTTTTTAAAAGTCATTTCTATATAGTCTTCTATTTCCTTTTGATTGTTAACTCTGGAAGCGGTTGCTAAACCGTGTTTTGCTAACAATAAGAAATTGGCTTGTTTTTGGATAGTTGTTTCATCTTTGGTGGAATCCATTTGTAATTTTTCAATAAATAAATCCTTCAAATTATTCATAAATACATCCATTTGTTCTTTTATTAACTGGTCTTCCCTTTCTGAAAACTCATAATAGGTATTGGTTAATAAACATCCTTTGTGATTTCCTTTTTCATCACAAATACGAACCGAATTGTAGAAAAATTCCTTTATATCTTCAACTCCTTTTTTTGAATTTCTGAATTGTTCAAAAATACCCTGCACCCTTTTTTTGTAGCTTTTTAGACTTTCAAGAAAAAGCCCGTGTTTATTTCCAAAGCTAGCGTAAATAGAAAATTTATTAATGCCCATTTCTTTTTCAAGCATGTGCATAGAAGTAGCTTCATAACCGTTTTTCCAAAAAACTTTCATTGCCTTTTCTACTACTTCTTCTTCAATATACGCTTTCTTCCTTGCCATTACTTTTTATTAAATTCTTCTGCTGTAAGATGATTGTTAAATGTAATATTGGACCAAGTTACATTTATCCAAGGTTCTTCGGTTACTTGTGCATCCCAAGTAGATTTTTTGTATTGACGCTTTGTAGGGATAAGCATACCGTCTATCTCTTCATATTCCAATTGCATAAGCATAGGGTTCTCCACCACATTAAAATCTACTACCGTAAATAAAAACTGATCTACTAATTTCGTGTTTTGATTTATATATAAAAGATAAATATCTTTAGGAGAATCATCTTCAGATTCAAAAGTCACTTTTACTAAGTCGTATTTTTTAGTATTTACAACGGCTTCATTTAAATATTCATAGTGCAATCCTGGGTCCAATAATTTTTGAAACATGGCAAACCAATAAAAATTGGTTTTTCGGTTAAAGACAACACGTTTCATAAAAGCTTCATCTTCAAGATACCCTCCTTGATGTTTGAGCCAAAATTCGGTACCATTATACCCTTGTTCTATAGTTCCCTCTAGTTGGGGTAATGTTCTTTCATGCTGTTGATATTGACCATAAGACAACTCCCCATTAAAAATATATTTTTCTGTAGAAACATCTTTTTTGCCGTCTGGAGTTTCATAGGTATAGGTATAGACAACATCTTTCTTTGCAGCCAAGGTGTTATAATCACCCGTTTTTTGTGTCATTTCGTACACCAATTCATGTCCTTTGTTTTTAAAAACTATTTCGGATGCAGTAGTTTGTAAAGGTTCACTATTGGAAGCCTTTTCGGGGGTGTTTTTGCATGACACGATAGATAGGATTATTACAAGGACAATAAGGAAGTCGTATTTCATTTTAGCATTTTTAGATTTGACAGCAACAAAACTAAACAATCGGTTAGTTATAAAAAACAATTTAACACAAGTTTTAAATTAAAAGTAATATGACGGAAAAGAAAGGCTAAGTTCCTGAGTTGTTAACGGAGGATTGCAAATATTGATTTAAAGAAGAATTTAAAGGAATTGATGTGTTATATGTGTGTGTTAGGAGTGTCTTTTATTTGGTAATCTCTATTAACTAGCTCATTTTTCCAATCCGAAATTAAGCTTTCAGCAAGCTCTAAAATTGTTAAAACAGTTGAATCAGATAACGTAATAATAATTTGCTCTTCAAAATAGCCCGCTTCAACATATCCATCCTCTACATATCCGTAACTTTCCAACTTCTTCACTAATTTGTGCCTACTTTTATCAACTTCAAAATGTTTCGCGCCATTTGCAAGTTGCTCACACACTTTCAAGTGCTTAATGTTTTGTTTTATTTGCGGCCATTCCTTGTTCTGCGCTCCAAGTGGTTTCGGAGCAATCCATTCAAGCAAATGATAAGCTGTGATTACAAAATTAAAGGCTTTAAAGGTATTGTGTGGTTCCTTTTTTAGCTTATCATACTCCCAGCACAATTTAATCCAATAATCTTCAACGGTAATTAACTTACCAAATCCTTGATTGTTCTTCATTTTTGAATTGCACCTAATTAGTTATATCTATCATTTTACCGTCGTTATCCAGCAACGACTCTTTCAAATTTACAAAATCACCCCTTCACAAACTTCACCTCATACACCAATGGATATAACCCATGAGGGAGTTCGTAAAGACCTTCTGTATTCTTCACTAAATTTGGGAACACATTATATGGACTCCCATTGTGCTCTCTAAAAAACTCCAACTGCAAACCGGCATCCTTTAGGCTTTGTATCACTTCGCTAAGTCCGTGATTCCAACCGTATTCTTTACTAGTCATTTGGGGTGTGTCCCCCTCGGCATAGGTGCCTTCGTATTCTTCGTAGATGGCTTCTTCTTGGTTATAACCGTATTTCATAACAGGCGGATTTACCGTATAATCAAACATCCATGCAATAGGGTGAAATTCTACCATATAAAAAAAGCCTCCGGGCTTCAACCGTTCGGCAATCATTAGCGCCCAAGGTTGTAAATCGGGTAGCCATCCTATTACACCGTAACTGGTAAAAACGATATCAAATTGTTCTTTTATATGTTTTGAGGTATCCAGTACGTTGCAGCATACAAATTGGGCGTCTAGATCTAATTCATTGTTTAGTTGCTGCGCTAATGCAATCCCTTTATTGCTAAGATCCACCCCAACGCACTTGGCACCCATTCGTGCCAAACTCAACGTGTCTTGCCCAAAATGGCATTGCAAATGCAAGATGTTTTTCCCTTTTACATCCCCCAAAGCATCTAACTCATAACGATTAAGCGAAGTAGCTCCCTCTTTAAAAGCTTTTAGGTTATAGAAATCGCTTTGCGCATGGACGTCCACCTTTTGGTTCCAAGTTTCACGGTTGGTTTCGAAAGCTTTTTGTAAATCCACTTGTAAACTTTATACGTTATACCCCTTTGCCAAAAGTCGTTTCCATTCGGGATGACGTTTCATATACGCAGCCACAAAGGGGCACAAAGGAGCAATTTTCAAATCTTCTTTTTCAATTCTTTCTAGCACTCCTTTTACCAAGGCACTCCCCACACCTTTTCCGCCTAAGGCTTGAGGTACTTCGGTATGGGTAAGATATATGGCGTCTTTGGCACGGATGTATTCAATAATAGCAGTATGTCCCTCCACTTGTGTTTCGAAACGCTTTTTTTCGGTATTATCGGCAATAGTCAACTCCATAAGTTATTTTTTATGAGAGCCATCGCAATAGGGGAAATTCTCAGACTTGGTACAACGGCAAAAGGAGGCACGACGTTCGCGGGTTTCGGTTTTACCATCGGGATGGGTAACCTCACAGGTTTCCATGACGATTGCTGGGCCGTTTTCAATTAAAGTAACTTTTACATTGTTGGGAGTATCTTCCATAGTTTCGGTTGAATTTGAGGTTTCATAGGTTAATGCGCCACTTGGGCATTTATTAATGGCATTCATTAGGTCTGCACCTGTACTTCCTTCGGGTTGTACCCAAGGTTTTTCTTTCGGTTTAAATACATTAGGCAATGCACGAACACAATTACCAGAATGAATACAAAGTCCCGGTTTCCAAATAACAGTAACATGGTCGTGTGTATATTTTTTTGTGATGTCCATCCTATAAAAATACTAAAATTATGAAAGCGAAAATAGTTTGCGTATTTTTACTGAAAAACTAGCCCAAGTGAATAAATTCCTCTTTTGCATCCTTCCTTTTTTATTAATAGGTTGTAAGGATACACCCAACATCAAAAATAGTATTCCAGCACAAGAAGCAATAGCCGCGGCTTATGGATTTAAAAATTGGAATAATGTAAACGAACTTACCTTTACTTTTAATGTAGACCGTGACACTTCGCATTTCGAACGCACTTTTATTTGGGAACCTAAAACGAATAAAGTGACTTATGCCTTAAAAAATGATACCGTAAGTTATTTACATACCAATGCAAAAGACAGTATAGAAATTGCAGCAGACCAACGATTTATTAACGATAAATATTGGTTACTGGCTCCTTTTCAATTGCTTTGGGATGAAGGGCTTATTTTTTCAGAAAAAGAGAATGAAATAGCTCCCATTTCTGGTGAAACGCTTAACATGCTTACCGTCACCTATCCCGAATTGGGCGGTTACACCCCAGGCGATGCCTACGACTTTTACTACGGAAAGGATTTTATGATTAAAGAATGGGTGTTCCGTGAAAAAAATAGTGCTACGCCTACCATAGCCTATACATGGGAGGATACCAAAGATTTTAATGGAATGAAACTCTGTACCATGCATAAAGACAGTACCGGGACTAAGAAAATATATTTTACCAATCTTTCAGTTAAGTAGTATGGAAATCACCACAGCACTATTTACTTTGGCGGGAACATTAGTAGGAGGTGGTATCAGTTATTTTTTACAACACCAACGGTTTAAACAAGAATTGAAAATACTTCGGGAAGAACATAAAACCGAATTTATAGCCGAAACCACTGCCAAGCATTTTCTGAATCATAAATCGTACACCGATCGTTCTTTTGAAACCTTAAAGAAACATCTTGGCGGATTTGACGATGACGAACTTCGCAAAATTTTAGTGCGTGCAGGAGCCATCCGAAACTATCGCGACGATGGAAGCGAATGGTGGCGCTTGCTCTCCCGTATGGATGAATTCATTGAAAAAAAACAAAACAGCTAACCTTCATGTACCAAAACACACTGGAATATGCCCAACAGTGCGACGCACAAGACCCTTTAAAACATTTTAGAGCGCAATTTTATTTCCCGAAAGACGACCAAGGTAATCCGCTTATCTATCTCTGCGGAAACTCCTTGGGGTTACAACCTAAAAAGACTTCACAATTCATTCAGGAAGAATTAGACGATTGGGCAAAACTAGGGGTAGAAGGACACACCGAAGCCAAACACCCTTGGCTCCCCTACCACGAATTCTTGACCCAAAGTATGGCAAATATCGTGGGAGCAAAACCCAGCGAAGTAGTTATTATGAATGGGCTTACGGCAAACCTTCACTTAATGATGGTTTCTTTTTACCAACCCACTGCAAAACGAAATAAAATCATTATCGAAAGTGATGCCTTCCCCAGTGATAAGTATGCGGTGGAGAGTCAGATAAAGTTTCACGGGTACGACCCAAAAGAATCACTCATTCTTTGGAAACCCAAAAAAGGTGAAGAGCTATGCCGTTATGAAGATTTGGAAGCCATTATGAATGAGCAAGGAGATGAGGTAGCGCTAATTATGATTGGCACCACCAATTACTATTCGGGACAATCATTCGATATTAAAAAAATTACCCAATTAGGGCATCATCATGGGGCAATAGTAGGGTTCGATTTAGCTCACGGAGCGGGCAACATATTACCCAATTTACACGAGAACGGACCCGATTTTGCCGTTTGGTGTAGTTATAAATATTTAAATAGTGGTCCTGGAAGTTTGGGTGGTGTCTTTGTACACGAAAGACATGCAAATAATCCAAACCTCAACCGATTTGCAGGTTGGTGGGGACATAACAAACAAACGCGCTTTAATATGCGTCACGAGTTTGACGTATTACCTGGCGCCGAAGGATGGCAATTAAGCAACCCTCCTATTTTATCCATGGCAGCCATTCGTGCTTCGTTAAGTATTTTTGAAGAAGCGGGTATGGATAATCTCAGAGAAAAAGCTATTAAATTAACGGGCTATTTGGAATTTCTTTTGGATGAAATGAAGGACGATAGAATTCAAGTAATTACGCCTAGAAATCCTGAAGAAAGAGGGAGTCAATTATCGATTCAGGTGAAAAGTGCGAATAAAGAATTACATACAAAACTTACTAAAGCCGGTGTTGTTAGTGATTGGCGAGAGCCTGATGTCATTCGGGTAGCTCCCACCGCTTTATATAATAGTTTTGAAGATGTATTCCATTTTGTTGAACGACTGAAACAAGTTTTAAATTAATGGCTCAAAAAGACAACATACTTATCATTGGTGCTGGACTCTGCGGAAGCTTGTTGGCATTGCGGCTGGCACAACGAGGATATCAAATTACTTTAGTAGAAAAACGTCCCGATTTACGAAAAGTCACCCAAGATGCAGGGCGCTCAATCAATTTAGCCTTAAGTGACCGCGGATTAAAAGGGCTACGGCTCGCAGGCGTGGAAGAAGAGGCAAAAAAATTATGTATTCCTATGAATGGCCGAATGATACACGACAAAGAAGGTAATACGTTTTTAAGTCCGTATAGCGGACGAGAAGGGGAATACATCAATTCTATTTCCCGTCCCGGTTTAAATATGTTGTTGCTCGATGCAATTGACAAAATGCCTAACGTAACAACTTATTTTAATTTGGGTTGTGAGGAGGTAGATTTGGAAAACGCTTCAACGAGTTTTAAAAATTATGAAACTGGAAAAACAGAAACTTATTCTGGAGATATTCTTATAGGTACAGATGGGGCAGGTTCTGCAGTAAGACGAAATATGTTTGAGCATAAGAAGTTTCTTTTCAGCTTTTCCCAACAATGGCTAACCCACGGGTATAAAGAATTGGAAATTCCTGCTGGCGAAGATGGCGGATTTAAAACCTATAAAAATGCATTGCATATCTGGCCACGAGGCGAAGATATGCTCATTGCGCTGCCCAATTTGGATGGTAGTTTTACAGTGACGCTATTTTTACCGTATGCTAACAGTGACTATTGTTTCGATAATTTAATAACTGCCGAAAAGGTGGAGGAATACTTCAAAAAAGAATTTCCAGATGCATTGGAGTTGATTCCCAATTTAGCCGAAGAATATTTCAATAATCCAACGGGACCCTTGGGAACCATTAAATGTTCCCCTTGGCATTGCTACGGAAAATCACTGTTGATGGGTGATGCAGCCCATGCCATTGTTCCGTTTTACGGGCAGGGAATGAATGCTTCTTTTGAAGATGTGGTGGTGTTTGATGAAGTGCTTGAAAAATTTGAAGGCAACTGGGAACAAGTCTTTTCAGAATATGAAAAAGCTAGAAAAATAGACACCGATGCTATTGCCGACTTAGCTGTGGATAATTTCCATGAAATGAAAGAACATACAGCGAGTCCTTTGTTTCAGCAGAAAAGAAAATTGGAAATTGCTTTCGAAACCCAATTACCGAAGGAGTATTTCAGTAAATATTCTTTAGTTACCTTTAACGAGGCCATTCCTTATTCGTTAGCTATGAAGCGTGGAAGAGCTCAGGACAAAGCCATTTTAAATTTATTAGACGATGGAAAATTGAAAGACGATATGAGTTTAGAAGAAAAATTACAATTAGTTATAAAAGAAACCAACGATATACTCCACGACGATGCCGTGGTTAAAAATTTATAGTATGGAAAATAAAAGTAGATTAGTTGAAGGTAAAGCCACTCCAAGAGGCGCCTATCCACATATTAAACGTGCCGGAGATTTTCTTTTTGTAAGTGGAACTAGTTCAAGACTCCCTGATAACACCTTTGCTGGGGTTCATAAAATTGACGAAATGGGTACGACTCATTTAGACATTAAAGAGCAAACTCGTACGGTTTTGGAAAACATAAAAGACTATCTCGCTACCGAGGGAGCGACCATGGCGGATGTGGTGGACGTTACCACCTTTTTAGTCAATATGAACGATTTTGGCGGCTATAATCAAGTGTATAGTGAATATTTTAATGCTGCCACGGGACCTGCACGCACTACAGTAGCAGTACACCAATTACCGCATCCCAATTTAGTCGTGGAGATTAAAGCAATGGCCTACAAACCATTAAAATAATACTATGAAAAAACTGGCCGTCTTATTTTTATTAATTGTTCAAACGAGTTTTGCGCAAGAAAAGAAGCCATTTTCAATTGGGGAAACAGTCACAGTTTTTTCCGAAATTCTTAAGGAAGAAAGAACCTTGAATATTTATTTACCCCAAGGGTATCCAGCTTCAGAAAAGAAATATCCAGTTATTTATTTGCTAGACGGTTCTGCCGATGAAGATTTTATCCACATCGCTGGGTTGGTGCAGTTTGGCTCTTTTTCGTGGATTAATATGATTCCAGAAACTATTGTAGTGGGTATTGCCAATGTAGATCGAAAAAGAGACTTTACTTTTCCTACTCAAAATGAACAAGACAAAAAAGACTTCCCAACGACAGGAGGTTCAGAAAAGTTTATTCAATTTTTGGAAAATGAATTGCAACCCTATATTCAAAAAAATTATCAAGTAACTGATGAAAAAACCATTATTGGTCAGTCTTTAGGAGGTCTTTTAGCTACCGAGATACTCTTTAAAAATCCAGAATTATTTAATAATTATATCATAGTGAGCCCAAGTATGTGGTGGGATGACGAATCATTACTTTCTCAAACTCCACAAATGCCCTCTTTCGAAAAGAAAATATACATAGCCGTAGGAAGTGAAGGCCCTACTATGGAAACCGGAGCCATTAAGCTACGTTATAAGCTTCAAAAATATTATGACACCAAAGCTTTGGTTTATTTTAATTTATTAGTACCTCAAAATCACGGGGATGCCCTGCATTTAGCAGTGTATGATGCCTTTGAAAAAATATTAAAAGCCGAAATGAAATAATGCACAAAATCTTAAACTACATAAACGGAGAATATTGCGAACCTGTTTCAAAGGAATGGATTGATAATTTCAATCCCAGTGAAGGGGTTGTCTATGGAAAAATAGCAAACAGTTCTTCCGAAGATATCGAAAAAGCATATCAAGCTGCCAAGAAAGCGTTTCCAAGTTGGAGTAACACTACGATTGAAGAACGTAGCCGAATTCTTTTAAAAATTGCCGATTTAATAGATCAAAACTTAAACAAACTAGCAGAAGCTGAAGCCCTTGATAATGGAAAACCGCTTAGTCTGGCTAAAAGTGTAGATATACCACGTGCGAGTGCCAATTTTCGTTTTTTTGGAAATGCCATTACGCAGTTTTCCAGCGATGCCCACGAAAGTGTGGGATTAAATACCATGAATTTCACACTACGGCAACCCATTGGTGTTGTGGGTTGTATTTCGCCTTGGAATCTTCCCTTGTATTTATTTACTTGGAAAGTGGCACCCGCCATTGCTGCAGGAAATTGTGTCGTTGCCAAGCCTAGTGAAGTCACCCCAATGACCGCCTATTTATTAGGAGAAATTCTTACCGAATCAGGTTTACCCAAGGGCGTTTTAAACATTGTTCATGGCTTAGGTCCTTCTGCGGGGCAAGCCATTGTAGAGCATCCACATATTAAAGCGATTTCTTTTACTGGAGGTACCAAAACAGGTGAACATTTGGCTAGAACAGCTGCCCCCATGTTTAAAAAACTATCCTTGGAATTAGGTGGAAAGAACCCAAACATCATTTTTGCGGACTGTGATTATGATAAAATGCTTGCTGTTACAGTTAGATCATCTTTTGCCAATCAAGGGCAGATTTGTCTTTGTGGAAGCCGGATTTTTGTAGAAAAATCGATTTATGAGCAGTTTAAAAAAGACTTTGTAGCTAAAGTAAAGCAGTTAAAAGTGGGCAACCCTTTTGATGATGTTAATTTAGGCGCAGTGGTTTCAGAAGCGCATCGAGATAAAATTGAAAGCTATATTCAAATAGCAAAAGACGAAGGAGGAAAAGTGTTAACGGGAGGTAATCGTGTTTCAGTAAAAGGATTTGAAAAGGGATATTATTTGGAACCTACAGTTATCGAAGTTTTTGATGCAAATTGTCGCGTAAATCAGGAAGAGATTTTTGGTCCCGTGGTAACGGTAATGCCTTTCGAAACGGAAGAAGAGGTTTTAGACTATGCCAACGGTGTTAAGTATGGACTTTCGGCAACCCTTTGGACGAGTAATCTTGACAAAACGATGCGTATGAGTAAGCAAATTGAAGCGGGCATTGTTTGGGTAAACACGTGGCTTAATCGTGATCTTCGCACTCCCTTTGGCGGTGTTAAAGAGAGTGGTGTGGGTCGTGAAGGGGGATTTGAAGCACTAAGGTTTTTTACTGAAGCAAAAAATGTTTGTATAAAATATGACTCATAAAAAATGGATTTAAGTCTAAAAAATAAAAATGCGTTAGTCTGCGGAAGCTCCGCAGGAATTGGAATGGCTTCGGCTATTGAGTTAGCTTCTTTAGGCGCCACTGTTACGTTGATGGCTCGAAATGAAGAGAAGCTTAAAGAAGTATTAAAGGAACTACCCACCAAGAATAACCAAAAACACAATTATTTAGTTGCTGATTTTTCAAAACCAGCAAAATTGAAATCGGCTATTATTGAAGCAACTTTCGATACTACCTTTCATATTTTAATAAATAATACGGGAGGTCCAAAGGGAGGTCCTATATTTTCTGCAGAAGTGGAAGAATTTACCAAAGCCTTTAGTCAGCATTTGGTTTGTAATCAAATTTTGGTTCAGAATGTAGTCCCAAGAATGAAGGAAGCAGGGTACGGTAGAATAATTAATATTATTTCAACTTCAGTAAAACAACCTATTGACGGATTGGGAGTAAGTAATACGATTCGTGGTGCTGTGGCAAATTGGAGTAAAACATTGGCTAATGAATTGGGTGCCTTCGGAATTACAGTAAACAATGTATTACCTGGGTTTACAGCGACCGACCGCCTCGATGATATAGTAGCCAATGCTTCTAAAAAAATGAACAAAACTGAAAAAGAGGCTAGTGAATTCATGAAAAATCTTGTCCCATCAAAGCGATTTGCTCAACCTGAAGAAATTGCCTATGCCGTCGCCTTTTTGGCAAGTCCCGCTGCTAGCTACATTAACGGAATAAATGTTCCTGTAGATGGTGGAAGAACAAAATCTTTGTAATTTTATCTTATGAAACGTAAACTAAGAATTAACGGTCACTCGCATTTACTTCCTTATCCTGAGGAAATTCCTCAATTCATGAAGGATAAAGGAATCTTTTGGGTAGACAAAGACCGAAAGTTTATGCTTCAAAAGGATTGGAGCCGTCCTGTTACCGATTCTAGTTTCTTCCTTGATGAAAAACTGGAATGGATGGAACGATTTAAGATTGATCACGCTGTGGTGCTTAATCTTTCTCAGTTATACGGAAATGGATTGCGTGTGGAAGAAATGAAGCAGGCATTACGATTTCAAAACGATTTTAATGCAAAAGTGCAACACGACCACCCTTCAAAATTTTCTTGCGGATTTGTTGTGCATCCTGGATTTGTAAGAGGAGCACTTTGGGAAATGGAACGTTGTGTGGAAGAACTAGGGATGCAACTTTTATGCTTACCAACCCATTATATGGATACCATTGGTACGTGGCGCTGCATTTTTGATGAAGAAAACGAACCCATTTTTGAGCTTGCCTCAAAATACAATCTGGCTGTAGAAATTCATCCCTACGATGGTGAAAAATTTATAAAATTAGAAAACACCTCTTGGCGCTTTCATTTAATATGGATGCTTGCCCAATGCGCAGATGCTTATCACTTTTTAACATTGAACGGATATGCAGATAAATTCCCAAATATGCGAACCTGTTTTGCACATGGAGGTCAGTTAGCGCAGATAAATTTAGGAAGACGTATTCAAGGTTTTGATGGTCGCCCAGATTTATTTGAAGGTAAAGTACACCCAAGAAAAAGTGTGGGTCATAAAAATATCTTTTTCGATACGTTAGTACACGATACGGGTTCTTTACAGCTTTTGGTAAAAAACCAAGGCAGTAAACAAGTAATTATGGGATTGGATGACCCTTATCCACTGGGAGAAATGGAAAGTGTACAACAATCCTCCTATCCAGGAAAAATTTTGGATTTAGCACGTGACCAAGGTATTGTAAACCAAGAAGATTGTGATGCTATTTGGGAAAAAAACGTAATACAATGGCTTTGTGGCGATGATGAAGTTGCAAAGAAAAAATTGATAGATAGAATCACTAGTTAATGGACTTTTTACCAAAAAAAATTGACCAATACGTAGTAGCCCATTCTCAACAAGAGCCTCCACTTTTACAACAATTAAGTAAAGAAACTTGGCAAAAGGTATTAGCTCCTAGAATGCTTAGCGGTCATTTACAAGGTAGGGTTTTGAGCATGCTTTCTAAATTAATTCACCCAAAAAACATTTTAGAAATTGGTACGTATACTGGGTATTCGGCTTTGTGTTTAGCCGAAGGAATCCGTAAAGATGGAAAGCTTCACACCATTGATAATAATGAGGAATTGTTTGATTTTCAGCGAAAGTATTTTGACCAATCTGGTTTTGGTGACCAAATCATTCAGCATTTGGGGAATGCAATAGAAATTATCCCGAAATTTTCAGAATATTTTGACTTGGTTTTTATTGATGCCGACAAAAGCAATTATCCAAACTATCTTGAATTGTTATTGCCAAAACTTAAATCGGGTGCTGTTATTTTAAGTGATAACGTACTTTGGAGTGGTAAAGTAGTTGAAAAGGTAAAAGAGGATGATATAGATACGCAGGCTTTACTACGTTACAACAAAATGTTGAATGAAAATCCACGACTTGAAACTGTTTTATTGCCTATTCGAGATGGCTTAACAGTATCGCGAGTGGTATAACTTAAGGTATAAATATTTTATTCTTAATTGCGTAAATAACCAGTCCTGTTCTATTGCGAAGTTTTAGCTTTTCAAAAACAGCATCGCGATATCCTTCAACCGTTTTTGTGCTTAAAAACATTTTTTCGGCGATTTCACGATACGTCATTTCGGTACAAGCATATTTAATAAAAATCATCTCTCTTTCCTTAAATACAATTTTATTTTCTTCACTATCAGATAAAGAATCTACCAGTACTTTGGTAACTGTATTGGTATGGTAAAAGCCTTTTTCCATGACCTCTAAAAGGGCCTTTTCAAGTTCGGACTTTTTGACATCCTTCATTAAATATCCTTTTGCACCAGCACGTAACATTTTAAGAATCGTTTTTTCATCTTCTTCTATAGATAATGCTAGTACCTTAATATCTGGATAATCTTTGTAAAGTTGTTGGGTTGTTTCAATACCGTTTAAAATAGGCATATTAACGTCCATTAAAACAATATCTGGTATCTTTTTGGTGTCGTTTATTTTATCTAATAATTCTTGTCCGTTTTTACAGGTGTAGAGTACAGAGAATTCTTCAAATCCTTCAACTAGCCCACCAATAGCTTGTGACAAGAGATTGTGATCATCGACCACTACAACGGAGTACTTCATGATTATTTATTTTTATATGTTAAAAGAAATTGAGTCCCCTCCCCTTTTTTGGATTCAATAATTGCATCTGCTCCAATAATCTTGGCCCTATTTTTTATGTTAGAAAGCCCAATACCTCTGGACAATTGTGAGACATCAAATCCTACCCCATTATCTTCCGCCTTAATTTCTAAAGTCTCTTCCGAATAGGTTAGCTTTACTTTAAGTTGAGTTGCTTTGGAATGTTTAATGGTATTGGTAAAAAATTCTTGAAGCATTCTAAAAATAATAGTTTCAACCTTTGTATTTAAATCAAAAGTTTCTAGGTTATACTCTAAGGTTGTTTCAAGATACTTCATTCTATTAAAACGTTCAATTTCCATTTCCAATGCTTCGATAAGAGTAAGACTCGTAAAGGTATCTGGATTAATAAGTTTTGAAAGGTTTCTTAACTCCTTTAGGCATTCGCTTATAGTTTCAGAGGCCTCAGAAACGTTACCGCAAGTTTCATCTGCTTCATTTAATTGAATTTTTGCCAACGTAAGTAATTGCCCAATATTATCGTGTAATTCCCAACTTATATTCCGAAGGGTCTCTTCTCTTATCTCAATCTGAGTTTCAATAATTTCCTCCTTAAATTTGTTTTCAGTTTCTTGTTGAATACGGACCAATTTGTTTTTCCTTTTTTGAAAAATAGCAAAGAGTAAAATTACGGTTAAGGCTAACGCAAATGCTATTATAGAAAAAACTATTAAAAACGATTGTATTCCTTCTTGGTCCATAGAAATCCGGTCATATAACAACCGTAAAGTATTACATTTAAACTCAATAAAATAATTTGGTAACTAAGCCCCATGATATTGGTATATTTTGCTAGAAAAAATAAAGGAATCATCCCAACATAAAAAAGTAATAAGGCAGTAGAAATCCAAAAGCTGAGCTTATGTTTAACAATTAATACCTCATTACTATTTAAAAGTTGATGGAAATGAAACAATGTTAACACCATTAAAAATAAGGCTCCAGTAACAAAAGTATAACTATGGTAAACATTCCAATTCTCAAAACAAAGACTTATAAATGCAACAACACCAAATAATAGGCTAAAAACAATGACTGCTTTTTTGAAAACTTTCTTTTTTAAAATAGTATAGTACCAATAAAAGTAAAAGAGCATACTTGAAATGGTATATGCATTATAAACACCATTGTTATTTACATAAAAAATATCACCCAAAACTGCTCCTAAAACATCTATAAGCAACGTGTACCAAAGAAAAATTAAAAAATACTTTTCTTTAGAATGCCTATATTTAGCATACGCAACCAGTGCTATTATGGCTGTTATTAATTCAAGTAAAGTAACTAAATAAGGCAAAGTTTTATTTTAATTTTAATAGTCGTGTGGAGGCTTACCTCCATGACCATAATTAAGAGCATTTAAACTATCCAGATTTTCATGAGTATCTTCTACGGGGAGAAAACCTTGTTTTAAAGGATTACCCTCACTTTTCACTGTAGGTACCATAAAAACAGTGCTATACCCTGGATCTGGATAATTACCTTGCGATGGATATGCCCCTAAATAAACACGCAAACCTAGATTTTTCTTACCCATTCTTGTCCCTTCCTGTTCTATATAAGAAATATATTTTTTTATGGTATCCAAAGAGAACCAAAACTCTCTAGTATCTTCATATCCTAGAGTATCATTTAAAATAGCAGCTCGAGTTTTTTTATAGGTTTCTTCCAATCTATTGGCTTCCTCAAAAGAAATAGTCTGTACTGGAGGAGTGACAACAACTTCTTCACAAGATGAAAAAAGTGCGACTGAAACAAAAATAAATGCAATGAGATATTGCGATGGTGCTGTAAGCTTCATAATAATGATTTTTAAGGTTTACGTAAAGTTAGATATTATTTCCTTAAAAAAACTATTGCCTACAAATAGAAAGTCTCAATCTGATGTTTTAATTATCTAATTATCAATTATTTATATTAATAATTACATGAAAAAAAGGGGAAATAAGTTAAAAAAAAGGGTTATTACCCCTTTTTGAAATACAGGTAAATACCCTTTTAAATTTAAATTAAATTTTCAATTAATGTAGAGAAACAAACTTGGTCTTTTTTAAAACATAGTAAATCCCAATCCCAATACCGTACCCTAAAAAAGCACCCACTAAAATATCACTAGGAAAATGAACCCCCACATAAATTCTACTGAAAGAAAAAAGAATAGGCCACAGATAGAACATATATACCCATTTTGTAAACTTTCTTAAACTGAATACAACAAAAGTTGTTACTGCAAAACTTACGGAGGCATGTCCAGAAAAGAAACTAAAATCTACAGGAAATTGAAGCACCCTAATAGTTTCTGAAAGCTCTGGCACATTGTTAGGCCTTAATCTTTGTACCGATGTTTTGGTAATATACTTTAACCCAAAGCTTACTAAAAAGGTAAGTATGGTAAAAGCTGCCACCCATAGTGCTTCCTTTTTCTTATAAAATTTAAAAATAATAAGTATGAAAAAGACAAAAAGAAATGTCCAACTTTCAATTTGAGTCACAAAAATCCAAAAAGCATCAAAATTATCTGACCCTAAACTATTGAGGTATATAAAAAGTTCTCGATCCCAATCTGAAAGGGTTTCAAACATCTAGAAATTTCTTTTGATAGGGCCTGTAATATCATCAACATCTTCCTTAACCTTATCTATTTCTTTGGTAACATCCTTGGATATATCTTTAAAATCGAGCCCTTGCTTTTCGGCACTTTTGGTGATTTCATTTTTTATATCGTCTGTAGCATTTCGTATCTGACGCATCCCTTTACCAAGACCTCGTGCAATTTCAGGAACTTTGTCGGCTCCAAAAACCATAAGTACAATAAAAAGGATAAATCCTATTTCTGCACCACTAATAAATAAAGGAAGTACTTGCATACTGCAAATATAATCAAGTTAAGGTTTATAAATTAAAAAGCCCTGCTAAACTAACAGGGCTTTTATTAAAATTATTGTGAAATCAATTTATTCCCCCTTCACTTTACTTTTAAATGTATCAAACTCTCCTGTCTTTTCTTCTTTTGGCCAAGTATTGTTTGAAGTATCAATATCAGCAGTTTCTTCATCAGGATCAACCACAATTTTGGTGATTTCCATTTCTGAAGCTATTACTTTTCCAACCGATTTATCATTCTTTCTCCAAATTTGAGCAGGATAAGTGACACGCTCTGTACTTCCGTCAGCATAAGTATACTCTGCAATTATGGGCATCGGGATTCCTCCTGGTTTGTCGAAGGTTACTTCGTAAAAATATTTAGGGTTTTTCAGTTTTGCTCTATCTGCTGGATCCATATTATCCATAATATATTCCTGAAGGGTAACCACATCGTTAAGGGTAGCGGTTTTCATGGATTCTTCAAAATCTTCGCTTCCTTCTTCTACTAAATATACTAAAGGTGGTAAATCGCTCTCCTTCATTCCTCGTGCCTCCATCATTTCACGAACTTGCTTGTTCATTTTTGAAGTGACATAGAATTTCTTAACACCTTCCACTCCAATATCGGTATAATCTGTGGTGTAAAACCAAGCTCTCCAAAACCAATCCAAATCTACTGCCGAAGCATCTTCCATTGTACGGAAGAAATCTTCAGGATTTGGATGCTTAAACATCCATCTTTGAGAATAGGTTCTAAAGGAATAATCGAACAACTCCCTACCCATAATAGTTTCGCGAAGAATATTTAATCCAGTAGCAGGTTTTGAATACGCATTCGCTCCAAAATTATGTATGTTTAATCCTTTCGTCATGATAGGCTCCAGATAATCTTGATCTCCTGCCATATAATCCACAATATGCTTCGCAGGTCCTCTTCGTGAAGGATAGGCTTTATTTGGAGCAACAGCTTCTGGATACCATTCCCCAAAATCTTGTTCAGCAACATACTGCACAAAGGTGTTAATTCCTTCGTCCATCCAAGTCCATTGACGCTCATCACTATTCACAATCATCGGGAAGAAATTATGACCCACTTCGTGAATGATCACACTCATCATCCCATATTTTGTCCTTTCACTATAACTCCCATCCTTATCTGGGCGACCATAGTTCCAACAAATCATTGGGTATTCCATCCCTTGATTTTTTGCATGTACCGATATGGCTTTGTGGTACGGATAATCAAACGTCATTCTAGAATACGACTTTAACGTACTAGCAACTACTTTGGTTGACCAATCTTCCCATAAAGGATTTCCTTCTGGAGGATATACCGATACTGCCATGACATCTCTATTTCCAATCTTCACAGCCATCATATCCCAAATGTATCTTCTTGAAGTCGCAAAACCATAATCACGCACATTTTCGGCACGAAATTTCCAAGTTTTCTTGGTGGTTGCAAATCCTTTGGAAGCAGCTTCCGCTTCTTCTTGGGTTACTATAACCACGGGCTCTGTGTAACTTTTCTTGGCTCGCTCATAACGGTCCATCATCTCTTTTGTAAATACTTCCTTTCTATTCAATAATACCCCCGTAGCATCTAAGGTATGGTCTGAAGGTACCGTAATACTTACATCAAAATTTCCAAATGGCAATGCAAACTCATCTCTTCCCCAAAACTGGCTATTTTGCCACCCTTCTACATCGCTATATACTGCCATTCTCGGATAAAATTGTGCAATTACATATCCTTTGTTTCCATCGTCAAAAACTTCATATCCACTTCGAGCACGATCAATAGTGTGGTCTGGAATGTTATACCACCACTTAATAGAAAAACTGAATTTTTCACCTGTCTTTAAATGTTTTGGCATCTCAACACGCATCATGGTTCTATTTACGGTATGTGGTAAGGGTTTTCCATTGGCGTCTTTTACCCATTCAATTTTAAAACCTCCATCAAAACCTTCACCCATATATTTTCCCACGAAATCCGATGCCATTTCAGCAGGAAAAGCGCCACTTGGCTCAATTAAAGGAGACTTAGAATCACGTGCTCGTACATTTTGGTCAAGTTGTACCCAAAGGTATTCTAAAGCATCTGGTGAGTTATTGGTATAGGTAATGGTTTCTTCTCCATACAGCCTTGAATTTTTATCATCAAGTTCAAGACTCATGACATAATCTGCTTGTTGCTGGTAATAATTTGGACCTGGAGCACCGTTAGGAGAACGGTACATATTGGGAGTAGAAAACTCTTCGTACAATTGTTTAAAACGATTGTTGTTGTAATGTCCTGGCTTACGTTCTTCTTTTTTCTCTGAAGTATCTTGAGCAAAAGATGTACCTGCTACTAAGAATACAATTACCAGAGAAATGTACTTAAATAATTTCATGTTTTTTGATTGTTAATTTGTAAAAAAGTGTCTAAAAATAGTTTTTATTGTTCAGTTTGTCACGTTACTAGTCGAAGTTTAACAATCCCTTAGGATTATCATTATCAAGAATTAAACTCTTTTTGGTAGTACCTCTTTTCACGTGAACTATATTTTGTTGATCTGGACTAATTTCGAATAAAATTTTATTCTCTATTTCAATGGCATCAAAATTTTTAACCTTGCTTGCTTCCAAATAAATTTTTACCACATCAATTTCATATTCTCGTCCAATGTAGGTAAGCGGAATTTCTTTTCCGTCAACTACTACTTTAAATTTCTGAAGGATATATTTCTTTAAAAAATCTTCGGCTACTTTGGTTTCTTTTTTGGTAGCTAAACTTATGGAAGGACTGTAGCGCTCTTGCAACACATCTTCAATATCATCGATAAACAATTTGGTAATTATTTGAAGGGATTTCTCGTCCTCCTTATACTCCACTTTGGTCGTACTTACATAAAATTTATGCATCCCCGCTGCCATAAGACAAGGAAGTATTACTACCAATAAAAGTACCTTTATTTTTATTCCCATAACTTTCTTGAAAGTTATAAGACTCATTTTAGCCTTCAATGTTACACATTTTTATTCATTTTTTTCTGAAAGACGCTCTACATACTCTTTCCCATTTTCCGAAAAAATAGCCAACACGCGTGCATAGTTTTCCTTTTTAAAATCATTTTGAAGGGTACTCGTCTCGATACAAAACAACAAAAAATCGTAGAGTCGATCTTCAGGAACTTGATAGGATTCAAAGAAAAAGGCTGTTCCGTAGGTATTCATAATTTCAGCGACCGTGACATTCTGTGCTTGCCATTTACGTTTGGTCCGTAAGGTTTTGTAATACCCACTTAAATGTTTGTACAAACCCTCCAAATTCACCGAAAGAGGTGTTATCACGCCGCCAATCATATTCGGAATTTTTTCTTCGGGGATGCCTTTAAATCCCGGAATCCCAACATCGTCAAAATTGATTTGCTTTTCGGTCTTTATAGTTTTAATATCCTGTTCCAAATTCCCAGTAAGCTTTGGACCTAAAAACACTTCATCCAACTCATTGACCAACGCCTCCAACGTAATGGAAATTCGCCCACTTTCGTAAATTTTTTGTGTAATCACCACTTGTTCGGGAACATAGGTCACCGAGGAAATCACCAACGTATCCAAGGGTTTTACATAAATTTGAAATTCGCCTTGACCATTGGTAATGGCGTTAAAGCGTGAGGTAGTGTTTAAAATATGAATCCCTTCGGCATCCACCTCATTTTCAATGGTTCCGAAAAGTCTTTTTTCTTGTCCAAAAACAACAGAAGCGCTTCCTAAAATTAAAAAAAATAAAAGGACTAGGTTGCTATATTTGGTTAGGTTTTTTTGAAACATTGCCTAAATATAAATCTACTTTTCTTACCATAATCTTAAAATGCCCGCTAAGGTTTTGTTAAATTTGAAAAGTTGTTCCCTTCATTTATAAAAATTATATGAAAAACCTAATCGTTGCCAGCACTTCAACCCTACACGGAAGCGGCTATCTCGAATATATTTTACCGAACCTTTCTGAACTTTTTAAAGCGACCGACGAAATCCTTTTTATTCCCTTCGCACGCCCTGGTGGAATTTCACACGACGCCTACACCGCAATGGCACAAAAAGCCTTTTCAAAAATTGATAAAAAAGTTGTGGGTTTACACACCTTTAAAGACCCCATTGATGCCATTGAAAACGCCAAAGGCATCTTTACAGGGGGTGGAAATACCTTTGTTTTGGTAAAACAACTTCACGAGCAAAAAATCATGAATCCCCTAAGAGATGTACTTTTTTATGGCACTCCCTATCTAGGCACGAGTGCGGGAAGCAATATTTGCGGACAAACCATGCAAACCACCAACGATATGCCCATTGTGTATCCGCCTTCCTTTAAAACGCTTGGCGTATTGCCATTAAATATCAATCCACATTATCTGGACCCTGACCCTACCAGCAAGCATATGGGCGAAACCCGCGAAACCCGAATTAAAGAATACCATACTCAAAACACCTTACCTGTGGTTGGACTTAGAGAAGGAAGTTGGCTACAAGTTCATGGAGAAGAAATTACTTTAAAAGGAATATTAGACGCTCGAATTTTTGAAAAGGACAAAGCACCCTATGAAATTTCAAGCGGTACAAAAATTGATTACTTTTAAAGTATGAACCGAAAAGATTTTCTAAAAACATCCCTCCTTTTAGGAGGAATCACGCTGCTCCCCTCCTTTTCTAAAGAAACAATCCTTCAAGATTTTTCTCGAAATCAGCTAATTGGAAAAGGCAATCCCAACATTGTTGGCGATAGTTATCTCACCAAAATGCATAAAGAAACGGCCGAGGCATTAAACCGTATGAAAGCCGAAGCATTAAAATCGAATATTAACATTGAAGTGGTTTCTGCTTACCGAAGCTTTCAAAGGCAAAAGGAAATTTTTGAAGGGAAGTACGTGAAATTTACTTCGGAAGGGTTGTCTCCTATGCTAGCCATCGAAAAAATCATTGAATACTCTACCATTCCCGGAACCTCTCGTCACCATTGGGGCACCGATCTCGATTTAATTGATGGAAATGCGCCCCGACCCGAAAGTGTGTTGGTAGCCAGTAATTTTCACGGCACGGGACCATTTTGTAAAATGAAGGAATGGATGGATGAACACGCCGAATCCTTCGGATTTTATGAAGTGTATACCAACGACGCCAATCGAAAAGGCTTCAAATATGAGCCGTGGCACTTTAGTTATGCTCCTGTTTCAAAACCCATGTTACAAGCCTATAAAAAGCTAGATATTAAAGAAATTCTTTCCGAAGAAAAAGTAAAAGGGAGTACGCATTTTTCTGAGTCGTTTATTCAAAAATACCGCACCGAAAATATTTTAGACATCAACCCCAAACTTTTGTAAATTTAAGCATCACAAAATGACAACGCTATGAGAGGAAGTTGGAAAATTAGAATCATCATTGGACTGCTTATTGTGGCTTTTGGCTACTTTAAATACTGCTCCAGCAAAGAAATAAATCCATATACTGGTAAAGAACAAGCCATCGCTTTAGACCCCCAAGAGGAAATAGCGATGGGTTTACAAAGTGCCCCACAAATCGCGCAGGAATATGGCGGATTGTACAACAACCAGCAAATGCAAGACCAAGTGGATATCGTAGGGGTAAAATTGGTGAATGCCTCTGTGGCAAAGGATAGTCCATATCGCTATGAGTTTCATTTATTGGCAGACCCCAACACCATTAACGCCTTTGCATTGCCCGGTGGACAAATATTTATCACCTACGCCCTCTACTCAAAATTGGAAAACGAAGATCAACTCGCGGGTGTCTTAGGTCACGAGATTGGGCACGTATTAGGGCGTCACTCTAGTGAACGCATTGCCGAAACCGATTTCTGGCAAACCGTTGCACAAGGTGCCAATGTGGGTGCCGACGCAGGGAATATTGTGGCGGGCATTGGGCAAAACAAATTACTAACCAACGGACGTGGAGACGAGCTGGAAAGTGATGATTTGGGCGTGCGTATTATGATGAAAGCAGGTTACGACCCCTACGAAATGATAGACGTCATGGAAATTTTAAAAGCCGCGGCAGGACCTAGTCGAGTACCCGAGTTTCAAAGCACCCATCCCGACCCCGATAACCGAATTGAAAAGATTAGAGAGAGTATTAAGAAGTATGGGGGACAGTAGTGTATTAATAGCTACATATTTCAAAAGTTACTAACAATAATGAAAAAATCATTTAAGAGGAAAATAGTAACCCTTGCAATTATGCTGATGGCTTTCAATTCATTTGCTTGTGAATGTTATTGTGAAGGAGATTGTTCGTTTAGAGCAGTTTCAAATAATAATAAATTCGTTGCTCTTGTAAAGGTTATTGAATATTCAGACTTTCTTGATTATGATATTGACGATTATGATCAGGAAATGCCTTTTTCGATGACGGTTGAAATTATCAAAAAATATAAAGGAGATGAAGTAAAAAACCGCATTAAAATTTGGGGAGATAATGGAATTTTATGTCGTCCTTATATTGCAAACTTTGAAATTGGAAAATATTACTTAATCTCACCTCGTCAAATTGGCAGTGATTCTGAGAATGGTAATAAAGAAGATTATGACTTTTTTGCTTGTTGGACTGATTATCTGACTGTTGATTTTGATAATGGAATAGTTTACGGAGAATACACAAAGCTGAAGAGTGAAATATCTCTTGAAGAATTTGAAAACGAGTTTGAAAAATAACAATTAAAAACAATGGCAGTAAGTAATTACTTGTTCCATTCCCAATTCTAAAATCATCCTTGTATCTTTGTGGTTCAGTATCCTTTTATGAACAAAAAAGTTATTTTACTCATTCTAGACGGATGGGGCATTACCCAAAATCCCGAAGTATCTGCCATTGCACAAGGAAACACCCCCTTTGTCGATTCGTTGTATCATAAATACCCAAACGGGCAATTATTAACCCACGGGATGAATGTGGGTTTACCCGACGGACAAATGGGCAACAGCGAAGTAGGCCATATGAATTTAGGTGCCGGGCGTATTGTCTACCAAGATTTGGCAAAAATCAATTTGGCTGTAGAAAAAGATACCTTAAAAAAGGAACCTGTGTTAAAAGCGGCCTTTCAGCATGCTAAAGACCACCACAAAAAAGTACATTTTTTAGGATTGGTTTCCAATGGTGGGGTGCATTCGCATATCAATCACATAAAGGGCTTGTTAACCGCTGGACATAATTTTGGATTGCAACATATGTACATTCATGCCTTTACCGACGGACGGGATGTAGACCCCAAAAGCGGAGTTGGATTTATACAAGAATTGGAAAAGCACCTTCAAAAAACTGGAGGAAAATTGGCTTCCGTTATTGGGCGTTATTTTGCCATGGATCGTGACAAACGGTGGGAACGTGTTAAAAAAGCGTACGATTTATTGGTACACGGAAAAGGAGAAGCCTCGGTCAATGCTTCAGAAAGTATGTTAAGCAGTTATGCGAAAGGCACCACCGATGAGTTTATTGAACCCATCGTAATGACCGAAAAAGGACAGCCCGTCGCTACCATTTCGGAAGATGATGTGGTGATCTTTTTCAATTTTAGAACCGATCGTGGTCGCGAACTCACCGAAGTCCTTTCACAAAAGGATTTCCCAGAATTTGGAATGAAAAAATTGCCGTTGTACTATGTTACACTAACCAATTACGACGACACCTTCAAAAATGTAAAAGTGGTATATGACAAGGAAAACCTTACTGACACCCTTGGTGAAACCATTGCAAAAGCTGGAAAAAAACAAATCCGCATCGCCGAAACTGAGAAATACCCACACGTTACCTTTTTCTTTAACGGCGGTCGCGAGGAGCCTTTTCAAGGCGAAAAACGTATACTGTGTCCTTCGCCCAAAGTGGCAACCTACGATTTATACCCACCCATGAGTGCCTATGAAATTCGGGATAAAATCCTGCCCGAAATTGAAGCTCAATCGGCTGACTTTATTTGTTTAAACTTTGCCAATCCCGATATGGTAGGGCATACAGGGGTTATGAAAGCCGCCATGGAAGCCTGCGAAACCGTGGATATTTGTACCGAAGCCATTGTAGAAACTGCCAAGAAAAATGATTATACGGTCATCATCATTGCAGATCACGGAAATAGCGAAACGATGATTAACCCAGATGGATCGCCCAATACGGCGCATACTACCAATCCTGTCCCGTTAATATTAGTGGATACCGATATTAAATTTATAAAAAATGGTGTTTTAGGTAATATTGCGCCCACAATTTTAAAGTTGATGGGTATTGAACAACCAAAAGCAATGACCGAAAAACCGCTTATTTAAAAAAAATACTATGAAAAACCTTGTTTATTTATTTACTGTATTACTCATCATTTCTTGTAAAAATGCTTCGGAAAAGGAAGGTGAAACCGATAACGCTTCCGAAGAAATTGCCATGGAATCCAATGCCGACGGACTTAACACCCGTGTTCCCGATGAAGAAGATGGGGGCGAAATGCTCCTCGGAAAAATTAACTGTAAAGGCCTTCAGGAAGCACCCTTTAATGAGTGGTTTATAGAAAGTTTTAATAACCATACTTTAGATTCGGCCCGTGTGGATAGTATCAAACCATTACTTAAAAATGTTTCCATTAAAGTGTTTATGGGTACATGGTGTGAGGATAGCCAGCGTGAAATACCTGCCCTTCAGAAAATTTTAGAGGCAGCCGATTATAAGGAAGGGCAAGTGGAAATGATTGCAATGACCCACGATAAGGATACACCTCAAGGATTGGAAGAGGGATATGAAATAGAATATGTACCATCCATTATTTTCTTTAAAGACGGTGCCGAAATGAACCGTATTGTCGAATACCCTCAGGAAACCCTTGAAAAGGATATGATTAAGATTTTGAGTGGCAAGCCCTACAAACATTACTACGCAGAATAAACTTTAAATTCGGTATTATTCTTTGTATTTTTGCAGCCTTAATGCAACTTCCTTAATGGTAGCTGAAACTTTAACCATAGCAGTAGACTTTGACGGAACGATAGTCGAAGATGAGTATCCAAAAATTGGTAAACCCAATATTTTTGCTTTTGAAACCCTCAAAAAGCTTCAAAATAAAGGACATCGACTTATTTTATGGACCTATCGTTACGGAAGAGAATTGGATGAAGCTGTGGCATTTTGCAAAGAAAATGGAATTACCTTTTATGCAGTAAATAAAAGTTTTCCGGAAGAACAATTTGATCCAAAATACAGCCGAAAAATAAATGCCGATTTATTTATAGACGATAGAAATTTAGGCGGTATGATGGGCTGGGGAGAAATTTATCAGAAATTAGTAGGCGGCGATGCGACGCAATTTCAGCGACCAAAAAAAAAGAAAAGTTGGTTCGGATTTTAAGTTATGATTATACCTAAAACACTAGAAGAAATAGAATTAATGCGAGAAAGCGCTTTGGTTGTTTCCAAAACCTTGGGAATGCTCGCCAAAGAAGTAAAACCAGGCGTTACAACAAACTATCTTGATAAAATTGCCGAAGCATTTATTCGTGAAGAACAAAAGGCATTACCGGGGTTTAAAGGATTGTACGATTGTCCTTCTACCCTACTTTGTAGCGTCAATGAAGCGGTAGTTCACGGATTGCCCACCGATATACCCTTAAAGGATGGTGATATCGTAGCTATTGATTGTGGTGCTATTAAAAACGAATTTTACGGTGACCATGCCTATACTTTTGAAATTGGCGAAGTAGCTCCTGAAACCAAAAAATTGCTCGAAGTCACTAAAGAATCCCTTTATATTGGAATCCGTGAGTTTAAAAACGGAAACCGTGTGGGAGATATTGGATATGCCATTCAGCAGTATTGTGAGTCCTTTGGATATGGTGTGGTGCGAGAATTAGTGGGGCACGGATTGGGTAGAAAACTACACGAAGATCCCGAAGTGCCTAACTACGGCAAGCGCGGAAGAGGAAAAAAATTAGTCGAAGGTATGACCATCGCTATTGAGCCTATGATCAATTTAGGAACCCATAAAGTAAAGCAATTAAAAGACGGCTGGACCATTGTAACACAGGACGGCAAACCCTCTGCCCATTTTGAACACAACATCGCTTTAGTAAACGGAAAACCCGAATTGCTTTCTACGTTTGGCTATGTTTACGAAGCCCTTGGAATAAAAAGCGACGAGGAAAATGAATTCCGCCAAAAGGAATTGGTTTTGTAATTTAGTCGTGTGCAAAAAATCTTCAAATTTTTTCTGAATTTATTTCCCAGAACCTTCTTAATTAGAGTTAGTTATTGGGTACGCCCTATTATGGCATTTTTCTTAAGAGGAAATAAATATTCAGACCCTATCGACGGGAAATCCTATAGAAAGTTTCTTCCTTACGGATATGAACATGTTCGTGAAAATGTATTGACACCAGGGACACTTTCGTTGGAACGACATCGTTTGTTTTGGTTATATCTTAAAAATGAAACGACTTTTTTTTCAGATAATTTAAAAGTGCTTCACTTTGCCCCTGAGCAAGCCTTTTTGAAGCGTTTCAGAAAATTGAAAAATATTGACTACACCACCACTGACCTCAACTCCCCTATTGCCGACGTAAAAGCGGATATTTGCAATCTTCCATTTGAGGACAATGCTTTCGATTTTATCATTTGCAATCATGTCTTGGAACACATTCCAGACGACACCAAAGCGATGCAAGAATTATATCGGGTATTAGCCACTAATGGTACCGCCATTGTTCAAGTGCCTTATGATAAAAATCGTGAAGTTACTTTTGAAGATGATTCCATTACAGACCCTAAAGAACGGGCTAAAATTTTTGGTCAATATGACCATGTACGAGTGTACGGCATGGATTATTTTGAAAAATTAGCTTCCGTTGGTTTTTCTGTTGAAGCTGTTGATTATACGGCAACACTTTCAGAAGAAGAAATTGAAAAATACCGTTTGCCTAAAGGCGAATTGGTTCCTGTCTGTAAAAAACTACTCTAAAATACGCTTCTGAAAGCCTTCCGTGACAAAAACTTGCGGTTGATGATTGGTATCTATATAGGTTAAATACGCTTCTACTTGTTTTAATTCTGAAAGTAGGGTTTTCGATTTTTCCAATCCCATGGCCATAAAAGTGGTTGCGTAGGCATCCGCTTCGGCACAAGTAGCTGAAATAACCGTAGCACTGGTAACATCGCTTTCTTCTGCTTCACCTGTTAAGGGATTGAGGGTATGAACGTATTTTTTACCAGTAAGGGAGTCGATACGAAATTTTCGATAATTCCCTGAAGATGCCATGCCTTCGTTTTGTAACGCAACTGTATGTGTATAGCTTCTATTTTCCAATTCTGAATCTACGGCTTCAATTCCTACAACCCACGGTTTTTGTTTTTCTATGTTTTGTCCTTTAGACAGTAATTCGCCACCTAGTTCAATTAAATAATGGGTCACACCCTGCGATTCCAGATAGCGACCTAAACAGTCAATTCCGTAGCCTTTTGCTACGGCATTAAAATCGAAATAAATTTCAGGAAATTGTTTTTGAATGGTTCCTTTTTGAGTGAGTGTCACTTTTGAAAATCCAACAAACTGCATTAACGAATCCAAAGTAAGGCTATCCATTTTCTTAACCGGTTGGGTATCTCCAAATCCGTAAGCATTGCGAAGCACCCCTATCGTGGGATCGAAATATCCCTGAGATTGCTTGTGAATTTTTTCAGAAAGCAAAAACACGTCACTAAAAATAGAATCTACAACTATTGTCGAGTCCCCTTGGTTTATTTTTGAGATATCACTATTTGGCATATAGGTACTCACCGACTTATTTACAGCATACACCACAGAGTCAATTCCCTTTTCAGCATCAAAATCGTTCTGGGAATAATATTGAATGGAATAGGTAGTGCCAAAGGCATTACCCTGAAGCACATTGAGCTTTTCAGAAGTATCTTCACACCCAATAAAAAGTACGGTACTTAAAATAAAAAATAGGTTTTTAATCATATCTCTTGAATTCCTTTATAGACCACAGTATAGGGTTTGTCTTTAATAACGGGCTTTCCATAATCTTCACCATAACCTAAGCCAACACCCGCATAATACATTTTTGCTTCAAATTTTAAGGCGTGTTCTTTCATAGTTTGCATAAAAATTGGGTCGTAGCTATGCGCGTCTTGTGGGTAGCTAATCGCTCGAACTATCACAAAATGAAGCACTTTATCCTTTAATGCAACAAACTGCGGATTTTTTTTGAGTTTTGAATTTACTCCCAAAAATTCAAATCCTTGCGATTGCAAATCTTCCCCTACAATATTCATCGCTAGGTTGTGTAATTCTTGTTCGGTAAGTTGTTGAGACATTATTTAAAGCGAATAAATTTCACCTCCCCAAAAGTGTATGTTGGAATAGCCAAGGTTTCCCCAAGTTCAATTTCATACCAAGGATTTATTGACAAGTCGTTTAAATTTTTAATAATATGCGCACTTTGTGAGGGTGTATTTCCTTGTGCAAAAATAAACAAAATTTCCCCGTTAGCATTCACAGCTTTATCGGCTACCATGATAATATGACCAGGACTTCCTGGATAGATAAGCATATCTCCTACTTCTATTTCTTCAATGGTATTGATCTTCTTCATTTCATCGTAAAGCGAGATGGTTCCAGCGTACATATAAATTAAATCTAAATACTTGTAAAAGTTTTCTTTAGAACTGTTTGCGCTAGCCGTTTTATGAAAGGTGACCTTATTTCCATTTACTTTAGGGCGAAAGCCTTCGGCATATTTTTTCCAAGAGCAGTAATGCCCTGAGGTAAAATTAAATCCTATTTCATCTTTTCTATTTTGTTCCCAGAGGTATTCTGCCCGCAATCGTATCAAAACATCGGCACATTGCATAAGTCCGTGGGTAGGCACCGAAACATCCAAAACGCCCACATGTCCTTTTTGATAAAAGTAAGGATTACCATCATAATTAATAACCTCAGCTTCAAAAGACAAAAGCGCATACTGCTGCATGTATTCTGAAAATGAATTTTGTGGATAGGTGGCTCTTTTAAAGCCTTCAGGAAGTAAAATTCTTTCCGAAACAGTGGCTCCTTCTTCGTTTATAAAACTTGGCGTGGTAATATAACTAAGGCCTATATTTTTAACTTGCTTTCCTTTTTTGGATAAAAGGAAAAAACAGCCTATGGCCACTAGTAGTAATAGTCCAAATCTTTTCATTACAATAAAAACTCCAAAACACTAATTTTATTTCATAAAAAAAGCCTCCATAAAGAGGCTTTTAAGTTTTTATATTTAGCGTTATCCACCAAAATCGTCGAAACGAATGTTCTCATCTGGGATACCAAAGTCTTCTCCCATTTTCTGAACGGCTTGGTTCATTAAAGGGGGTCCACAGAAATACAATTCGATATCTTCTGGCGATTCGTGATGATTTAAGTAGTTTTCTATCACACAATTGTGAATAAAGCCTACAAATCCGTCACCAGGTGCATCAATGTTTTCTTTAATCTTCCAATTATCCTCTGGAAGTGGTTCTGAAAGTGCCATATAGAATTTGAAATTAGGGAAATCTTTCTCTAAGTTTCTGAAGTGATCTATATAGAACAATTCTCTTTTTGAACGTCCTCCATACCAATAAGTAACTTTACGTCCTGTTTTTAGGGTACGGAATAGGTGATATAAATGTGAACGCATAGGTGCCATTCCAGCTCCTCCTCCTACATAAAGCATTTCAGCTTCAGATTCATTGATAAAGAATTCACCATAAGGACCTGAAATAACCACTTTGTCGCCGGGTTTTTGCGCAAAAATATAGGAAGAAGCAATCCCTGGATTTACTTGCATCCATTGATTTTTAGCTCTATCCCAAGGCGGTGTTGCAATACGAACGTTTAGCATAATTTCACGTCCTTCGGCAGGATAAGAAGCCATAGAATAGGCTCTTTCTACCGTTTCGTTATTCTTCATTACCAACGGCCAAAGTCCAAACTTATCCCACTCTGCTTGAAACTTATCTGGAGTTTCATGCTCTTCTGGGTGTGCCGTAATGTCGATATCACTGTATTTAATTTCGCAAGGTGGAATTTCAATTTGAATATATCCTCCTGCTTTGTAATTCATATCTTCAGGAATCTCTACCACAAATTCTTTAATAAAAGAAGCCACATTGTAGTTACGCACCACAGTAGCATCCCATTTTTTAATTCCGAAGACTTCTTCAGGAATATGAATATTCATATCCTGCTTTACCTTAACTTGACAAGAAAGACGTGCTCCTTCTTTTAATTCTTTACGGGTAAAGTGAGGTGTTTCAGTAGGTAAGGCTTCTCCTCCACCTTCTAATACATGACACTCACACTGAATGCAAGTTCCCCCTCCACCACAAGCAGAAGGTAAAAATATTTTTTGACTACCAAGTGTTGAAAGCAAGGTACCTCCTGAAGGAACTTCGATTACCTTTTCATCATTAATGGTAATTTTTACGGGACCTGATGGTGAAAGCTTTTGCTTTGTGAATAAAAGTAAAGCAACCAATAAAAGGGTTAATACAAGGAAAGCAGCTACCGTTGCTAAAATGACACCTAACGTACTAGCTAAAATCATAGTTTATTCTGTTATAGTTGAAACCTCCACTACTTCATCAATAGCTTCAATGGTTGTGTTAGTATTTTCTTCTTGCTGAACAGCTGTTTTTGTTTCGTCTGCTTTAGGGGCATCATCACCACCCGTTAACATTCCTCCAAAACTCATAAATCCAATCGCCATTAGTCCTGTAATGATAAATGTAATTCCAAGTCCACGTAGCGGTGCAGGCACATTTGAATATCTAATTTTCTCACGGATAGCGGCAATGGCTAAGATGGCTAAGAACCATCCAATTCCTGAGCTAAAACCATAATTTAAAGCTAAGCCTAAGGTTTCAATATCACGAGATTGCATAAATAAGGATCCTCCAAGAATCGCACAGTTAACAGCGATAAGTGGTAAAAAGATTCCTAAAGAGTTATATAATGATGGTGAAAACTTTTCTACCACTATTTCTACTAATTGCACCATCGTCGCGATAGTGGCAATAAATAGAATAAATGAAAGGAAACTTAAGTCGTAATCTGCAAATTCTTCGCCCAACCATACTAAAGCGCCTTCACGAAGGATATACTGATCCAATAACCAGTTAAGTGGCACCGTAACCGTCAACACGAAGATTACCGCAGCTCCTAAACCTACAGCAGTACTTACCTTTTTAGAAACGGCAAGATATGAGCACATCCCTAAGAACGTAGCAAACACCATGTTGTCTACGAAAATCGATTTGAAAAATAATTCTATGTGTTCCATATATATTTTTATTTAGCAATGAAGTATCGGTTATAACACCTCAACTTTTACTATACTAATGTTCTTCAATTAATGCTTTATTTTTACTACGTTGTACCCAAATAATGATTCCTACCACTATTAATGCCATAGGCGAAAGCAACATAAATCCGTTGTTTTCATACCCTATTGCATACAAGCCGGTCTTTTCAATGGGGTCTCCTAATACTTTAAAGCCTAAAAGAGTTCCAGACCCTAAAAGTTCTCTAAAGAAACCTACAATGATAAGAATAACACCATATCCTAATGCGTTTCCAATTCCGTCAAGGAATGAACGCCAAGGGCCATTACCTAAAGCAAAAGCTTCAAAACGTCCCATAATGATACAGTTGGTAATAATTAATCCAATAAATACAGAAAGTTCCTTACTAAGCGTATATGCATAGGCTTTCAGAATTTGATCCACAATTATTACCAAAGCAGCTACCACTACTAATTGAACAATAATTCTAATTTTTGAAGGGATTACATTACGCATTAACGAAATAACCACATTTCCAATTCCCAATACAAAAATTACAGAAATCGCCATTACAATAGACGCCTTAAGCTGCGCTGTAATAGCCAATGCCGAACAAATGCCCAGTACCTGAATGGTAATAGGGTTATTATCTGCTAACGGGTCTAAAATTAACTTGCTATCTTTTTTTGATAATAGTCCCATACTAGTTGTTTTTTAGTTTTTGAAAATAAGGAACATAGAGTCTTAAATCACTCTTTAACATTGCGGAAACACCATCACCTGTGATTGTTGCTCCTGCAATAGCATCTACCTCATTATCATCTTTATTATCATTTTTTGGATCGGCATTTCCTTTTGCTGCAGTAATTCCAACGAAGTTATTGTCGGCATCAAAAAGTTTTTCCCCTGTAAAGTCATCCATAAAGAAACGCTCTTTAATATTCGCTCCTAAGCCTGGCGTTTCTCCTTTATGATCAAAGAATACTCCTTGAACCACCATATCTTCATTTAGCGCTACATACCCCCAAATGGCATCCCACAGCCCTTTACCTCTTATTGGTGCAACGTAGTACGTTTTTCCATCCTTTTCACCCACAAATAGAGGCAAGCGTCTTGAATAAGAAGGATCCTTCGCTAAGTTTTTTTCCTTTTTAATATCAATTAAGTAGGCATTCTCATCTTCGGTAACTTCTCCGTTTTGAATCACCAGCTGCTTTTTGATATATTCGGCAAAAGTTTTTTCGGCTTTTTCAGCGGCAATAAATTCTCTGCTACCTTCTTCATTTTCATTTACACCCATAGCATACAGGATGTTCTGCTGAATTTCAATTCGTTCGTTTTCTTTTATAGTGGGTTTTAAACCCTGTGCGATAAAAGCCAATAAAGACCCCACCACAAGTACCATTATTACAGAAAAAATAATGGTATAACTATTTTTATCGGTGTTTATAGCCATGGTTACGCGTTTTTAACTTTTAAACGTTTCATTCTTCTTTTCACATTTCCTTGAACAACATAGTGATCTATGGTGGGAGCAAATACGTTCATTAACAATATAGCCAACATCACTCCCTCTGGGTAAGCTGGGTTAAATACTCTAATTAATACTGAAATAAAGCCTATTAAAAATCCGTATATCCACTTTCCTTTATTGGTTTGTGAAGCCGTAACGGGATCTGTAGCCATATAGACTATCCCAAACGCCAATCCTCCAATAAGTAAATGTTGCCAGAATTCGGTATTCATTAAACTGAAAAACTTACTGCTATCAGTAATCCATCCAGCATCTACAACACTATTGAATATAAAGCCCATTGCTAAAGCTCCTAACACTGCCGAAAGCATAATTCTCCAACTCCCAATTTTGGTGAAGATTAAGAAAAGCCCACCTAATAAAATTAATAGGGTTGAAGTCTCTCCTACAGAACCTGGGATAAACCCTAAAAACATATCCATTGTATCAAAATCAAAGGGTTTATTCTGCGCCAAACTTCCTAAAATAGTTTCACCAGAGATAGCATCAACTTTTGCTCCTTCTGCCATTTGGTTAGCTCTTTCTACGGCGCCGTGTACCCAAACTTTATCACCACTCATCCAAGTAGGATACGCAAAGAATAAGAAGGCACGAATGGTAAGTGCTGGGTTTAAGATATTCATTCCCGTACCCCCAAATACTTCTTTACCAATGACAACTCCAAAGATTACAGCAATGGTAAGCATCCACAGCGGAATATCTACAGGTACAATTAAAGGAACAAGCATTCCTGTTACCAAATATCCTTCTTCTACTTCGTGTCCTTTAATAACCGCGAAAAGAAATTCAACGGCAAGCCCAACTCCGTACGAAACAAGTACCAAGGGAATTATTTTCCAAGCTCCAATTGTAAAGTTTGCCAAGTTCCAAAATTCAGAACTAAAAAATCCACTAGATACTGGATTTATTTCACCTAAAGCAAGATAATGTTGGTATCCAGCATTAAAAATCCCGAAGATTAAACACGGAATTAATGCCATAATCACCGTATTCATCGTTCTCTTAAGGTCATCTACCACCTTAATATGAGTTCCGTCGTGGGTAGTCTCATTAGGAGAATATAAAAAGGTGTGCAGTGCATTAAATGCAGGCGCCATTTTTTTACCTTTATACTTTTCCTTAAGCGTATGTAATTTTTGCTTCAATCCCATATACTAACTATTTTTCATTTTTTCAAAATGAATAATTATCCAATTTCTTTATACATTAAGTCCAGACCTTCTCTTATAATTTTCTGGTGTGGTTGCTTAGACACACATACAAATTCGGTAAGTGCAAAATCTTCTGGCGCCACTTCATACATCCCTAAAGCTTCCATTTGATCAAGGTCTTTTACCATACAGGCTTTGAGCATTTGCAATGGAAACATATCCAGGGGAAAGACTTCTTCATAATTTCCTGTTACCACAAAAGCACGATGCTCCCCATTGGTATTAGTATCTAAATCATACTTCTTTTTTGGCATCATCCAAGAAAATGTCAATGCTCTTGAAGGTGATATTTTATCGAAAACAGGTTTATTCCAACCAAACAATTCATAATCGTCCCCTTCAGGAATAATGCTTACCGTGTTAGCATAAAAACCAAGATGTCTTTTAGGAGAAATCTGTGTTCCTGAGAGTACATCTCCACTAATTATACGTGAGTTGTCCTCGGTTAATCCAGAATCATACACAAATGTTGAAACCTCAGCTCCAATTTTTGTAGTGTAATATTTTGGAGTTTTTACACAAGAACCAGCCAATGCAATTACTCGCTCTGCATTAAATTTGCCAGTTAAAAGTAAATCACCAATAATTACTAAATCTTGAGCGGCAACCGTCCAAACAACTTCTCCTTTATTAACAGGGTTTATTTTACCAATTTGAGTCCCAACATTTCCAGCAGGGTGTGGACCACTTACTTGATGAATTTCACAGTGGGTCATCCCCTTTAAAGGAGAATTCCCATTTTTGCCGATAGAAACGTGTACAGAACCTTCAGTCAATTTACTTAGTGCTGTAATGGCGGCTTGGAGTTGAGTTTCCTTCCCTTGAAGCGTAAAATCTAAATCGGCCGCTAAAGGAGCAGTCGTATATCCAGAAACAAATATTGCTTTCGGAGTTTGATTTGGATTTGCAATTACATCATAAGGGCGTTGTTTAATAAAAGGCCAACAACCTGAAGAAAGTAATAGTTCTTTTATAACATCTGCTTGAGCCGCATCGGGATTTAAAATTCCAAATTCTTTGAAAGAATCTTGCGGATCTGCTTCAATTAAAATCTCTGTAATTACTCTTTTGGCACCTCGTTCAATTCCAGTTAACGTTCCACTAACTGGAGTAACAAACTTGATAGACTCTTCACTTTTTGAATAAAATAAAACGTCACCAGCTTTAATTTTGGCTCCTTCTTTAACAACCATTTTTGGTGTAACGAGGTGGAAATCTTTGGGTCTTATGGCAAAGGTACGTGAGCGCGGTGCTTTGGATAACGTTTTTTCTGCTTCGCCTTTAAGATTTATAGTAAGACCTTTTTTAATCTTAATGTCTTTGGACATAGGATACTTATATTAAAGTTCTCTTTTGTTTCCCTTCTGAAAAAAACCTCAGATTTTGGGACTGCAAATTTATAAATTAAAACATGCTTTCCATAATAAAAGCTCATAATTTTACACTAAATCGAGCGATAACATTTTCGGAAATAAGTAAGGCACAAAAATTGTTTATATTTATCGACTAAATATTACTGCAATATGCTTCAAAAAACACTTCTAGTGTTATTCACTATTAGCTTTATAACCAATGTAAAGTCGCAAATATTTGAAAAAATTGAGCCGTATTACATTCGTACTATTCAATTTACAGGAAACACACAACAAAGTCAGTTGCCCATTATAAGATTGGGTGAGCGTTTAACCCTCACTTTCGATGATATCAATGGAAATGAAGAAGATTATTACTATAAAATAACCCATCACAATTTCGATTGGAGTAAAAGCGACCTCTCCAAAGGAGAATATCTTGATGGCTTTGATGACGTGAGAATTGAAACGTATGAAAATTCATTAAATTCCCTTCAACTCTATTCTCATTACATTCTTTCATTTCCAAATAGAGAAACACGTGGGGTTACCAAAAGCGGTAATTATTTACTTAGTATCTATAATGACGATGGTGTTCTAATTTTTACTAGAAAATTTATGGTGGTGGAAGAACAGGTTGCTGTAGGGGTTGAAATTAAAAGATCCCGAAATTTAAAATATATAGACACTAAACAAACGGTACAATTTAGTATAAACTCTAAAGATCAATTGCTTATCAATCCTAACCAAAGTTTACACACATTAGTACTTCAAAATAGTAACTTAAAAACGGCGATTACTAATTTAAAACCTCAATATACCATGGGGTCTGAATTAATTTATCGCTACGACCAAGAATCTTCATTTTGGGCAGGTAATGAGTTTTACAATTTCGATAGTAAAGAAGCTCGGGCCGCTAACAATGGAATAAGAAGAATTGAACTTTCCGATCTTTTTGAGCATTATTTATATACGAATATTTCTCGAGCCGACAGGCCCTACACCTATTATCCAGACATAAATGGAAACTTTGTTGTACGGCAATTTAGTGCAGAAAATAGTGATATTGAAGCCGAATATATACGAATGCATTTTGCGCTACAATACTACGAAGACATTGGCGACAAAGAACTTCATATTTATGGTAATTTTAATAATTGGACCATTGACGAAAGCACCTATATGCGCTATGATGAAGAAACAGATACCTTTAGAAATACCCGACTTTTTAAGCAAGGATTCTACAATTACAGATATGTTTTAGTAGACCGTGATGGAAGTATTGACCAAGGTGCTATCGACGGTAATTTTTGGCAAACTGAAAATGACTATACTGTTTTGGTGTATTATCGCGGACCTGGGCAGCGTTATGACAAAATTATAGGCATGGGGAAGTCTAATTCTACTATTATCACGAACAATTAATCTTATAATGTAAAAGGATAGGATAACTACATTAAGGAAGTTTCCTTAAATTTACCCTATGAGCAATACTTTACCAGAAAAGCAAACTGGGAGAAAAGCCGCTAAATATCGCGGTGTTAAATGCCTTAACTGTAGTCATCCACTAGATTTAAGCGATGTATATTGCTCCTACTGCGGACAAATAAATTCGACGAAAAAATTGTCTCTTGGAGATTATATTAAAGAGTTTTTTAGCAGTATTGTAAACTATGATTCACGTTTACGATATACATTAAAAGACATCCTTTTTAAGCCAGGAACAATTACCAAAAATTATGTTGGTGGGCAACGGTTGAAATATGCCAATCCATTTCGGTTTTTTTTAAGTGTTTCTATCATTTACTTTTTACTACAAAGTCTTATCACAACTTTTTCGAGTTACAATCCTTTTGTTAATTTAAATAATGACACTCCAGTTGTCATTAAAAATGATAGCGTTGTAACTTTAGGCAATCTCAATATACCAAATCAAGAGGTCATCATTCATGATTCTTTAGACACCAAAAAAGAAAACTTAATTTCTGAAGAAGACACACTGGATAAAGAAAAAAGAACGCTCCCTATTAAACCTAAAGAGCCCAAAGAAATTACCTATTATTCCGAAGCAGAATTAGACAGTATGTCTTTTAGTGATCGTTTGGGAAAACGATTTTCATTGTACAGAGATTTTTATACAGAATACGATATTGCCAATCCCGCAAGAGCCCTAGATAGCTTAAAACATAATAATACTCAATTCAATAGATGGCTCTACAGTAAAAACTCTTCTATTGATAGGGTCAAAGAAAATCCTTTTGGCTTTGCCAATTATATGCTTGGTAAAATCCCCTTTTTCCTTTTCTTTTTTGCTCCATTTTTTGCGCTTTTCCTTTGGCTTATTTATTCCAAAAAGAAATACAGTTACATGGAACATTTAATATTTATCTTCCACATTTTTGGCTTCGTATTTCTTGGAATGCTTATCCTTCTTCTCCCAGATTTATTAATTGGTGATGAGATATTAACCGGAATATTATTTATGATTATTGGCCCAATTTACTTTTACAAAGCCCTTCGTAATTTTTACATGCAGAATAGGTTTATTACAATTATAAAATTCTTATTTTTAAATATTGTTTTCAATGTAAGTGTCACCATCATTGCAATTTTGTTTTTTGCCATAACTGCAGCAACCTATTAAATGGTACAACAAGTAACACATAATATTAAAGTTTCGGTAGAAACATATTTTGAAGGTTCTTTCTACAGTGACCAGAAAAAGCAATACGCTTTTTCGTATGAAGTACTTATCGAAAACCAAAGTCAGCACTCTGTTCAATTAAATTCTCGATTTTGGCTTATAAAGGATGCCTTAAACGAAACCGAAACTGTGGAAGGCGAAGGTGTTATAGGCGAACAACCTATTATTGAACCTGGCGGAAAGCACCAATATAATAGCGGTTGCGTTTTGGTATCTCCTTTTGGAAGTATGCAAGGCTATTACAAAATGAAAACGCCTTTTAGTGAGATTGAAGTTACCATTCCTCTCTTTAAATTGAATGCTCCCTTTGCTATGAATTAAAAGTATCAAACTTAGCAACTACTTTCAATTCCATTTTCTTATCATCCTGTAGCACATGACAAAAAGCGCAATGTGAATCGTAGGTAAACTGAAAAGGCTTATTAATATCAAAATCTTCAGAGTAATAGACTCCGTCAAAATCTTCTTGCAACAATTCGTTATACCGTTTTATTCGAAAATGATTTTCTGGAAGCGTTTTTTCATCTAATACTTCAAAATAGGCACTACTTCCAATACCCTCCAACTTTTGAAGATTTTCGTGAACTTTAAAAAAAGTAGCCCTTTCTGCCTCTGTCGATTTCTTTTTATGAAAATAATTCTTCAGGTTTTCTTTAAAAGCACTTCCTTCAAAAGGTTTTACAATTCCATTTAAAACTTCAAAAACTTTTCCTAAACCTGCCTTTTCAACATTTCCTATACCACTAGGAGTAAATTTTTTATTGAATGCCAATGCCTTCTGAATTCTTTTTTCGGAAGTTCCAGCCAAAATAGTTTCAGTCACAAAACGAGCGCAGTTACTCCCTTTTTTATCAAATGCTCCATACGGTATACTTCCCATATTTTGAAGCGAATCTGCATAGGATTTTGCTTTTTCAAAATCTATAGGCTCACACACCGAAGCTAAAAGCCTACCCTCACCATGCGTTTTTTGAGGATTGGCTTCCAACCACAATAGCAATTGATCTAAATTGACAATTTTTTGATGAGCGTCGAATTCTATAGCAAACGGAATTTCTAATTCGGCATCTGTTTTAGCACTACGAACCCGTCCAAAACCATTTGGAGTAATATAACGCCCAAAATCATAATAGTAGGCTTCTCCATTTTCAGTGTTAATTAAAATTTGAGCCGCATGACCTGCTTTAATATAATCTTTTGTCCCTAATCCTACCAATGGTAAAAATTTACAAATCCATTCGTCACTCATTTTCACAAAGGTGTCGGGATACGCAAGTACTACTATTTTTCCAGTTGTTTTCAATAGGCAAAATATGTTGTGAACATACAAAAAGAATTACAATAAATCTCATCTCTCAATTTCTTTGGAAACGTAACAAAGGTTACTTCTGCATACCCTTTTATTTTGCTACCTTTGCCGAATATTATAAACATATAAAAACAAACCCATGGGAAAAGGATTTTTTGAAGTTCCTGTAGCTGTAAATGAGCCTGTTAAAAGCTATGCTCCGGGCAGTGCAGAACGTAAAGAAGTTTCAGAAACATATAAAAAAATGTACAATAGCACTGTTGAAGTGCCTTTATACATTAACGGAATAGATATTAAAACGGGTGATACGGGAACTATGTCTCCGCCACATGATCATAAACATGTTTTGGGAACCTATCACAAAGCCGAAAAAAAGCATGTAGAAGAAGCCATTAGCACTGCTTTAGAAGCTAGAAAAAAATGGTCTGTGATGCCTTGGGAGCAACGTGCCGCTATCTTTTTACGCGCTGCCGAACTCCTTGCGGGTCCTTATCGTGCCAAAATTAATGCGGCTACGATGTTAGCTCAGTCAAAGACCATTCATCAAGCGGAAATTGATGCGGCTTGCGAATTAATAGACTTCCTCCGATTCAATGTTCAGTTTATGACTGAAATTTATGCAGAGCAACCAGAATCCACTTCGGATGCTTGGAATAGGCTAGAATACCGTCCTTTGGAGGGATTTATCTATGCCATTACACCGTTCAATTTTACGGCCATTGCAGCCAATCTACCAGCAAGTGCTGCGATGTTAGGTAATGTAGTTGTCTGGAAACCAAGTGACAGCCAAATATATTCTGCCAAAGTAATCATGGATGTATTTAAAGAAGCAGGAGTGCCTGCTGGTGTGATAAATGTAGTGATGGGTGATCCTGTAATGATTACAGATACCTTACTAGCAAGTCCGGACTTTAGTGGTATTCATTTTACCGGTTCTACACATGTATTTAAAGATATTTGGCAAAAAATTGGAACCAACATTCACAATTACAAAACCTATCCAAGAATTGTAGGAGAAACAGGTGGAAAAGACTTTATTGTAGCACATAAAACATCCAATCCCAAGCAAGTAGCTACGGCCATTGCTAGAGGAGCATTCGAATTCCAAGGACAGAAATGTAGCGCAGCTAGTCGTTGTTATATTTCTAAAAGTATTTGGAAGGATGTTGAAAAATTCCTTAAGGAGGATGTAGCTTCCTTTAAAATGGGTTCTCCAGAGGATATGAGCAATTTTATAACTGCCGTCATTCATGAAGGATCATTTGATAAATTAGCAAGCTATATCAATCAAGCTAAAAAAGATAACGATGCCGAAATTATTGCAGGAGGTAATTATGATAAATCCAAAGGATATTTTATCGAGCCTACCGTAATCAAAACCAACAACCCAAAATACGCTACGATGTGTACAGAGCTTTTTGGCCCTGTGGTAACTATTTATGTGTTTGAAGACAATGCATGGGAAGAAACCCTTCACCTTGTAGATGAAACGAGCGAATATGCTTTAACTGGCGCTGTCTTTAGTGAAGATAGATATGCCTTAGAAACAGCCGTTAGAATTCTTGAAAATGCCGCTGGAAATTTCTATATCAATGATAAGCCAACAGGAGCCGTTGTTGGACAACAACCTTTTGGTGGTGCTAGAGCAAGTGGAACTAATGACAAGGCAGGTAGTAAATTAAATCTTTACAGGTGGCTTTCACCAAGAATGGTAAAGGAAACTTTTGTATCGCCAACAGATTATCGCTATCCGTTTTTAGGATAAGCTTATTTTTAATTCATAAAAAAAGCCTGAATGTTTATTCAGGCTTTTTTATTTTATTTTATTTCCTATTCGTAAAAAATGCTTTCACCTACGTGAGCATGTTGGGAGTTAATTGCACTATTGTCCATATCAACAACCATAACCACTAAGCTTAAGTTTTCAACAACAAAATCACTAGGCAAGTTATAATTGTAATTCGCTGTATAGTCTGTAAGTTCTGCCGTATTAGGAATGACATCTCCAAACACATCACTTATAGCAGCACGTAATACATGATTTAATTCAAAATCTATAATTGGATCGCCTAACTGATAATAGGGACTATTTGAGTCATTATTAAAGTAGTTGGTTTGATCTCTTATTATACCATCTTCTACAAGGTACACCACTAATTTTCTATCTTGAAGTGAAGCTTCAGAAGCTACATTTACTTCAACAAATAAGTTTCCATTTTCCACTTTAGAATCTATACTAATAGCCGTATTTACATTTTCTCCTGCAATATCTAATACTTGATCTTCAGGAAAATTAAGTGCAGACCCCCAAGTTGTGGTTCTATTTATGCGTCCCGAAGGAAATCCAAACACGCCAAACTCTTGTCTAATTGTTGGCTCAATTGCTAACGCTAAATCGTCATTATTATGAATAGCGACAACACTAATATGATTTGTTTGTTGCGCTACAGAATTAATTGCCGCATCTAGACTGGGGCAATAACCACACCAAGTCCCAGTATAATCCTCAAGAACAATTTTTCTTTTAGGAGTTACAACCGTAAAAGTTTCAGTATCTGTAACAACGGTTTGGTCTTCCACAGTGTATTCTGCATAAACTTCAAAACTTCCTTCGGCATTAGATTGAAACGTATTTCCTTCTAAAACTGCTCCATCAACAAAAAAGGTAATATTTTCGGTAATTTCAGTCCCTTCTGAATCGAATACTTTAAAAGCGATTTCTTGATCTTTCAAAGAAGATTTTCTGAAGGTAAGACCTATTTCAATCTCTTCAGTTTGTTGTTGTTCTTCGGCTGAGAAATCTTCTTTTTTGCTACAGGAAATAAAAACAATAGTGACAATAAGTATTAAGACTGGAAATTTTAAAAGAGATTTTTTCATAACATATTTATAAAAAGGGCATATTTTTTGTAAATGCTAAAGTAATTATTTTTTTTGAAAAACCTGATAATCCCAATAAAATCAATACTATATCGAGTTAGTAGAGTATTAAAAAATTAGGTTTTTCTAGTAAAATTTCACTAATATTGTTCCAACATTTTAAACATCATAACACAATGAAAAAAATTCTCGCCCTTACCTTCTTGGCAATTTCGCTTCAGGCTTTTTCTCAAGATGAACTTCCAAACGTGAACGTTACTACTTTGGATGGGACTACCATTTCTTTACAAAAAGCTTCAAAAAGTGATTCCCCGGTTGTCATTTCTTTATGGGCAACGTGGTGCGTACCATGTTTAAAAGAACTGGATGCTATTAGCGAAGTCTATGACGATTGGAAAGATGAAACCAATGTTTCCTTAATTGCTGTTTCTGTAGATGATAGCCGAACTGTAAAAAGAGTTAAACCATTAATTAATGGGAAAGGTTGGGATTACACAATACTATTAGATACCAATAATGATGTAAAACGAGCTTTAGGTGCTGCCACTGTACCTTTAACCGTTTTAGTAAAGGATGGAAAAATTGTCTATCGACATTCGGGATATAGTCCTGGTGCAGAAAACGAATTGTACGAAAAAATCAAGGAGTTTTCTAAATAAATAAACACACTAACAACCAAACTAAATGAAAAAGTTTTTAATCATTGCCATACTCATGGCAACTGGCTTAACATTTGCACAAGACGAAAAAGGTAGCTTTTTTGGTGGTTTTGAGTCTAATTCGCAATGGCTTTTAGACGATAACGGACTAAGCTTTGTAGCACCTGAAGATCAATTTCGCGCAAATAATTATCTTCAATTAAATTATAATTACGGAAAATTTACCGCAGGCATACAATATGAATCCTATCTCCCTTCGGCTTTATTAGGATTTAGCCCAGATTTTGACGCAAACAATGGAGTTGCGAATTATTTTTTAAACTTCAAAAATGAAACCTTAGATATCACAGGAGGATATTTTTACGAACAATTTGGAAACGGACTTATCTTAAGAAGCTGGGAAGACAGACAACTAGGTATTAATACCGCTATTAGAGGAGTGCGAATTAAATTTGATCCATTACAAGATTTAAGTTTAACCGCACTATTTGGACAGCAACGAAATGGTTTTGAAGTGTCTGATGGAACCATTAGTGGTTTAGATGCCAACTTCGATATAGGCTCTGCTGCCGAATTAGGAAGTGTTGACTTACGAATTGGAGCTAGTTATGTGTCACGTTATCAAGACAGAGGTACTAATGAAGAAATTCCAAGTACCGTTGCAGCTTATGGTGGAAGATTGGATTGGGGTGTTGGTAATTTTTATGGAGGATTTGAAGGTATTGTAAAAGATAGTGATGTTATTGCCAATGAGGGAGTGCTAGTTTCGAATAGATTATATGATGGAACCGCTCTTCAGGTTAACTTAGGTTATTCTCAAAAAGGTTTTGGGATTAATTCTACTTTCCGAAGGTTAGAAAACTTCAGCTTTTATGCAGATAGATTGGCAGAAGGAAATCAATTTAACCAACAACTTATAAATTTTGTGCCTGCACTAACAAAGCAACAGGATTATTTGTTAACCAACATTTACGTTTATAATTCTCAACCAAGGTTATTAACCGACGCATTGGAGCAACGCGCTGGTGAAGTAGGAACACAAACCGACATTTACTTTACATTTCCCAAAGAAAGTTTCTTTGGAAAATACAGCACAAAAGTTGCCGCAAACTTTTCATATTGGGGAGGTTTAGAAACCACTTTTTATGATGATTTTTCTTATGATGTGGAGTTTATTGGAAAAGGAAATAACTATTTCAGAGATATTAATTTTGAAATTAAAAACCGTTGGTCATCAAGTTTTAGTTCTGTACTAACCTACCAAAATGTGATGGCAGATAAAGGGGTTGTTTTGGGAGGACCTTTAGGTGGTCCAAACGATATTGAAGCCAATGTTGTGGTTGCAGAAGGAACGGTAAAATTTGAAGGCAGTAAGTCTTTACGTGTTGCAGGTCAACATTTATGGACACAACAAGACCGAAAAAATTGGGCAGGTGGTGTTGCGGAATATAATTTTAACTCTCATTTTTCACTTTACGTAGCTGACGCTTGGAACTACGGAGGCGAAGGAGAGTTGCATTACTACAACTTCGGCGGAAGCTATACCAAAGGTAGAACTCGCCTAGGAATGAATTATGGCCGCCAAAGAGGTGGATTAATTTGTGTGGGAGGTGTTTGTAGATTTGTTCCCGAAAACAATGGGTTTAGCGCAAATCTTTCGGTGAATTTCTAAAAAAAAGACATAAAAAAAGCCCGATGTGAAAACTTCGGGCTTTTTTTATAGTCGAATGTTTTAAAGATTAATTCTTTACAATCTTAACAGCTTGTGAAAAACCTTTATCGTTTGTCATTTGCACTAAATACACTTGTGAAGGCAAATTAGCAACATTTATGGTATTAGTTCCAATAATCAATTTTTGATTTGAAACAGCACGACCGCGTATATCGTAAATTACAACAGAAGCTTCTTCAATAGCTTCAATAGTAAGTACATCACGAACAACTGTATTGGTAATATTTGCTTTTACTTCTTTGTTATCATTAACTCCAAGAGCAGGATCATAGCGATAGGTGAAAGTTAAATCATCACCTATTTCAACCCCACCAGCATCTACTTGGAAAAAACGGAATACGTAATCAATAATATTTCCACCACCATCATTATAATTTAAGAACTTATCTCCATCTGAATCTTGATGCTGACCTGGTTGAATAGTTACTACTTCACTACCTGGAGGGTAAATATCCCCAACAGCCACTGGATCATAACAAAGACCAAAACACAATTGCATGTCTACACCATCATAGTTTACTGCACTTACAAATTCGCATTTCATGTAAATTTCATCTGTAGTAGATTCATTATTAACATAAAAAGGAAGTGGATTATTTAATGCACCCGCAATAATCATTTGACCATCTAAAATAGGGTCTCCAGCATGAGATTCTACATTAAATTGTGCAACAGCTGTAATAGTAGCAAACGCACAAAAAAGAGTTAGTAATTTTTTCATTTTTTAATAAAATTAGAGTTAAAATATCTTGCAAGATATAAATTCCATTTCTAAAAAAAGAAAAATATAGTAGAAAGCTTTTTGGTAATATTTGATTAGGTTAAGGTTTTGAAAATCATCTCACTATACATAAGCTATCCCATTAAATTGATAGGGATTATAGAACGGAAATTATATAAAAAAAGTAAATCATGAATGAATTATTATTTTATATTTGAAAGATAAACCCATTTTAGAAACTAAAAATTCCTCGTTATGTTAAAAAAATTACTTGGTAGTGTTGCTTTCCTATTAATAGCATCTACTGCATTTGCGCAAACCATTGTATCCACAACACCAGAAAACAAAAAAGTAATACTTGAAGAATTTACAGGTATTAATTGTGTGTTTTGCCCAGACGGTCACGCTATTGCTAGAAACATTCAAAACAACAATCCAGGGAATGTATTCCTAGTAAATATTCACGCTGGTGGTTTTGCTGCTCCCAATGGAAATCAGCCAGACTTTAGAACCGCTGAAGGTAACGGAATTAGAGCTTTTTTTGGCGCTAACTTTTACCCATCTGGTATGATAAACCGCCATCAATTTAATGGAGCTTATGTATTAAGTAGAACCGCATGGACAAGTTCTGCAAATCAAATACTAGCCCAAAGTTCTTATGTAAACTTGGCAATGGAAGCAGATATAGATGTACAAACAAATGAAATTACTGTGCACGTAGAAGCTTATTACACAGCTAATAGCCCTGTTGGAACAAACAAACTAAACGTTGCTTTACTTCAAAACAACACCTTAGGCCCTCAAACGGGTGGTAATATGGGGAATGAATACGTACACATGCATAGACTTTTAGATATGGTAACTGGTCAATGGGGAGATGATGTAACTCCAACTACTTCAGGAACTTTTATTGATAGAACCTATACAATGACAATTCCCCCGGATCATAATGGTGTTCCAATTAATATTGAAGATCTTGAACTAGTTGTTTTTATGACTGAGGACAACGCAGAGATTATTAGCGGTAATGGAACGTACCCTACCTATTCAAATTTTGAATTTCAAAATGATGTAACAGCAAAATTAATACAAGAAATTCCAAATCAATGTGGTATTGATTTAGCGCCAATTATCGAAATTCAAAATACAGGAGAAAACCCTGTTACATCACTTTCAATTGATTATTCAATTAACTCTGGAACTGTTGCTACTTATAATTGGAGTGGAAATTTAACTTCATTACAAACTGAAACGATAGAGCTGCCTGCAATTTCTTATGACCTTCAAGTAGCAAATACGGTAAATGTAACCATAGAAAATGACGACGATAATACTAACAATACAATTACACAAAGTTTTAATCAAACATTTGATTTTGCCAATGAAATTCGATTGGTATTGAATACAGATAATCAAGGTGCACAATGTACATGGGAAATTGTAAATATAGATGGAGATGTTGTTGAAAGCGGAGGTCCTTACGGAAACAATATGGTAATTAATGAAATTTACCCAATGCCAAGTAACTGTTATGTATTCAATTTATACGATTCTGGCGGAAACGGAGGAGGATCCGTTGCCTTGTTAGACATAAATAATGAAGTAATTTATTCATCAAGTGGTAATTATGGAGCTGGGGAATCTGCAAACTTTTCTACTGAAGGATTCTTAGGAATTGGTGGTAACATTTTAGACGGAATAGCGATATATCCAAACCCTGCCAAAACTAACGTTACTATTGCAAATGCTGAAAATGCAAACGTTGTAATCTATGATGTTTTAGGTAAGGTGGTTTATTCTAAGAAAAATATAGCCCTTACACAAGAAGTTGAAGTTTCAAAACTACAAATAGGTACTTACTTCGTAAAAATTGATAAAGAAGGTCAATCGAAAGTAGAAAGATTGATTATTTCAAAATAATTTTTACTATTGAATTAAACAAAAACCCGAGCGCTGCTCGGGTTTTTTTATGCTTTCCCTTTAAATTTTAACGGAAGATGAACCACACTTTTTGTTTCAAAAAAGTCTTCTTTAAAATAGTTTTTCAGTTCAAAAATGGTAGCTTTAGGAAAAGGAGCTAGTTCTTCTTTTAAGTCTCCTCCCTTTAGATATAAAATTCCATTCTTTAATTCATGGCGGTTCTTTTTTGCCACTTTATTTTTTATCCAGCCAGCAAATTCTTCCATTTTCGTCACTGCTCTACTTACAATAAAATCAAAATTACCTTGCACCATCTCCGCTCTTTGGTTGGTAGCTTTAACATTGTCAAGCTCCAAAGCTTCTATAACAGCTTCCACTACTTTAATTTTTTTTCCTATACTATCCACCAAGTGAAATTGACTCTCTGGAAAGAGGATTGCTAGCGGGATACCGGGAAAACCACCTCCTGTACCAACATCCAAAATGGTTGTACCCGGTTTAAAACTAACCACTTTTGCTATTCCCAACGAATGCAATACGTGACGTAAATACAATTCCTCGAAATCTTTTCGAGAGACTACATTTATTTTTTGATTCCAATCTTTATAGAGATCATAAAGCTTTGTAAATCTTTCAATTTGAAGCGCTGTGAGGTCTGGAAAATAGTGTAAAAGTAGGTCCATGAATATTTATGAACAGCAAAAGTAGTATTTCATTCATAAATTTAGCACAATCTGCATAGGATTTACGTTTTAGATATGTATTTTTACCAACTTAGTAATAAACCTATTTGAAAACCTAATTTATTGTGAGTCATTCATCTATAAAATTTTCCCGAACAGATTCTGCGCAATTTTTCCGTACACTAAACAAAAGAGTTAACAATTACTTCAAAGAAAATAATATTTCTCGTAATGGTAATTGGAGATTGTACGTTAAAACATTTGTCATGTTTGCTTTATATATAACACCGTATTTTCTATTGTTTCTATTTGATTTACCCGGTTGGGTTCAGCTTATTCTGGCTGTAATAATGGGGATAGGAATGGCAGGAGTTGGTATGAATGTGATGCATGATGCTAACCACGGAGCCTATTCTTCAAAAAAATGGGTGAATAAAATATTTGGAGGAAGCATTTACATACTCGCAGGAAATGTATACAACTGGCAAGTACAACATAATGTGTTACACCATACGTACACCAATATACATGGACATGATGAAGACCTAGATGCAGGTCGCATTTTGCGGTTTTCAAAGCATATGAAATGGCATCCTTTGCATAAATTTCAGCACTTCTATAGTATTTTCTTATATGGCTTATTAACGATTAACTGGGTTCTAACTTCAGACTTTAAACAAACCAAGCGTTATTTAGATCAAAAGCTATCATACGGAAAGCTTCCAACACCATTTAAGCAGTGGAGCACACTTATTATTGCTAAAGTTATTTATGCCATCATTTGGTTAGTTATCCCTATCCTATTCTTCAATATTGCTTGGTGGAAAATCTTAATAGGGTTTTTTATTATGCATTATGTTGCTGGACTTATCTTGAGTGTAGTTTTTCAACTTGCACATGTAGTTGAAGAAGCAAATACCTATTTACCAGATCCTTCGGGAACTATGAAAAATACTTGGGCGATTCATCAGCTTTTTACTACGGTAAATTTCTCCACAAAAAATCCGATTATGAATTGGTTTACAGGAGGGTTAAACCATCAAGTAGAGCACCATATTTTCCCAAATATTAGCCATGTTCATTATACCAAAATTTCTAAAATAGTAAGAAATACAGCTAAAGAATTCAATCTACCCTACTACGAATACGAAACCACACGTAAAGCTGTGATAGCACATTTTCAACATTTAAAACAAATGGGGGCAAAACCCGCATTATCTGCTTAATTCTATATGAATCCAAAACTTTCCAACCGTGTAAACGAAATGTCAACGTCTGCCACCCTAGCCATGGCAGCCAAAGCACGAGAGCTTAAAGAACAAGGAAAAAATATTATTGGGCTTAGCTTAGGAGAACCCGATTTTACCATCCCAGAATTTGTAAAAGAAGCTGGAATTAAAGCCATAAAAGATAATTATCATTCGTACAGCCCTGTAGATGGTTACGGAGAATTAAAGCAAGCGATTATTACCAAATTTAAGCGAGATAACAATCTAGTATATAAACCTTCTCAAATTGTAGTCTCAACAGGTGCAAAACAATCACTAGCAAATCTTGCTCAAGTATTATTAAATGAAGGAGACGAGGTACTACTCCCCGCTCCTTATTGGGTGAGTTATGCAGATATTAGCAAAGTTGCTGGCGGAGTTCCAGTCGAGATTCCTGCCTCTATCGATACCGATTTTAAAATCACCCCGCAAGCGTTGGAAGCAGCTATTACACCTAAAACCAAAATGATGATTTACAGCTCTCCTTGCAATCCAAGCGGATCTGTTTACAGCAGAAAGGAATTAAGAGCATTAGCAGATGTTTTGGTTAAATACCCAAGCATTATCATTATAAGTGACGAAATCTACGAACATATCAATTTTACAGGTGAACATGTTTCTATGGCAGCTTTTGAAGATATGTACGATCGTACCGTAACCGTCAATGGTGTTTCGAAAGCATATTCTATGACGGGTTGGCGTATTGGATATATTGGTGCTCCAGAATATATAGCACGAGCTTGTAATAAAATGCAGGGCCAAGTAACCAGTGGTGCTAATTGTATTGCACAAATAGCAACCATTACTGCCTTAGAAAACCCGCCAAGTAAAATTCAATATATGGTGGATGCATTTAAAGAACGTAGAAAATTAATTTTAGGATTACTTTCTGAAATTCCTGGCTTTAAAACCAATGAGCCCGAAGGTGCTTTTTATGTGTTCCCAGATATTTCGTATTACTTCGGTAAGACCTTAAAAGGAAAAACCATTAATTCTGCGCAAGATTTTGCCATCTTTCTTTTGGAGGAGGCAGGTGTTGCCACAGTAACAGGTGAAGCCTTTGGCGACCCAAATTGCATTCGTATCTCCTATGCCGCTTCAGGAGAGAATATAAAAGAAGCCATGAGCCGAATTAAAACTTCATTATCATAAATAAAAAAGGCCTTCAATAATTGAAGGCCTTTTTTAGGTTGTAATAAATTATCGAACAATCAATCCTTTATTAGTAACGCCATAACTAGTTTCAACCGAAACAAAATACGTTCCAGCATTCAGATTATGCTGTATTTCGATTTGTTTTGTACCATAGGTATTAGAATATACTTCCTTCCCTAATATACTGTAAATTTTAACCTCAGACTGTAAATCTGAAGCAAGCGTAATCGTTAACTTTTGTGAATTCGAAATTGGATTTGGAAACAACAAGAAATTTGCAGAAGTGCTTGTATCCTCAATGGAAAATATACCACATTCCATAGGTTCTGGCTCAAATCCTGAAGGAAATGCTGCTTCATAAGTACCAACATCATTAATTGGCCAAATATCTAAATTTATTATTTCGTTATTTGGATTAATCAAACAATAGGTAGGATATGCAGTAATACCAAAATTTGTATCTACGGCGGCACAGCCACCTTCAATTCCAACCGCTGGGGAATGATTAAATGGTCCTCCAAATTGATTTTCAAATGCAATTACTTCTGCATTGGTATCAGTTCCATTATTAATTGAAATCACAAAAATATCACCTTCATTACATCCATATTTATCGTGCAACTCGTTATAAATAGGCTGTGTCTGTTGGCATGGAGGGCAAGTATCAAAGAAGAAATCTAAAAAAACGTATTTACCTGAAGCCGTAATTTCATAAAGATTGTGCACGACACCTTCAGTGTCTGTAACAGTAAAATCATCAACAACATCATTTAAATTGTAATTTTGAACTTGGGAGAAACCCAAAAAGCTAATGGAGAAAACTCCATAAAAAAGTAATAATTTTTTCATAATTGGTTTGTTTAAAGTTGGATAAACCTACTAATAAAAAGTTTAAAAATAAAACAAATTTACACGTTAATTCCTTGTAAAATGGGCTTTTAGAACGTTTTGCTCTTGAACCTCTTTTAAATAAAGGTACCCCACTTTTTAAATAGGATATTTATTTATTTTTTTGAATTTGGCTTTTTATTAGTCTATTTTCGTTCAGGAAGTTTAAATACTCTTAAAATGTCAAAAATACTATTACTTGGATCGGGTGAATTAGGTAAAGAATTCGTCATCGCCGCACAACGTATTGGACAAACCGTGATTGCAGTGGACAGCTACCCTAATGCTCCTGCTATGCAAGTGGCTCATGCATTTGAAGTCATAAATATGCTCGATGGCAAGGCATTGGATGCTATTGTAGAAAAACACCAACCCGATTTTATTATTCCAGAAATTGAAGCAATTCGTACCGAACGGTTTTACGACTACGAAAAGCAAGGCTATACAGTTGTACCTTCTGCAAAGGCGGCAAATTATACTATGAATAGAAAAGCCATTCGCGATCTGGCTGCCAAAGAATTGAGTTTAAAAACAGTAACGTATCGGTATGCAACCTCAGCTTCCAAACTAAAACAAGCCGTTTCTGAAATTGGAATACCGTGTGTGGTAAAACCTTTAATGTCTTCCAGCGGAAAAGGACAAAGCACCATTGCATCTGAAAGCGACATTGAAAAAGCCTGGAACTACTCCCAAGAAGGTTCCCGAGGCGATGTGGCAGAAGTGATTGTAGAAGCTTTTGTAAACTTCAACTACGAAATAACCTTATTGACAGTCACTCAAAATAACGGTGCTACCCTATTTTGCCCACCTATTGGACATAGACAAGAGCGAGGCGATTACCAAGAAAGTTGGCAACCCGCTACTATGGAGGCGAAACACCTACAAGAAGCTCAAGATATGGCAGCTAAAGTAACCGGAGCCCTTGGAGGAGCAGGTATTTGGGGAGTCGAATTTTTTGTAGGAGATGACGGGGTTTATTTTTCAGAATTATCTCCAAGACCTCATGATACAGGGATGGTTACATTAGCCAATACGCAAAACTTTAACGAATTTGAGTTACACCTTCGTGCCATTTTGAGCCTTCCTATTCCTGAAATAACACAAGAACGAATTGGCGCATCAGCAGTAATTCTTGCAAATGGGCATTCTCAAAACCCTACCTATGATGGGATATCCGAAATAGCATCCGCGCCAAAAAGTGATTTCAGAATATTTGGAAAACCCAGTTCCAGACCTTATCGAAGAATGGGCGTTGTAGTCACTTACGATTCGGTTAATGGCGATGTGGAAAAGGTGACACAGCGTGCCAAAGAACTAGTTAAAAAGGTGAAAGTCAATTTGTAATTCTTCAGAATTTCGATAAAAAAATCGATATCTCAATCTTTCTCAGTAATTTTAATGGATTGTAAGCCATACATCTTATGAAGGTTATTGGATATATTTTATTATTTATCTCTTGCTATGCTTCGGCTCAAGAAACCGAAAAAAAGTTCTCTTTGTTTTACGAAAATGACAAATACGAACTTACCCCAGAACACTTTCAGCTAATTGATAGTTTAAGGAGTTTAGAGAATAAATCGCTTTTCGATATACACATTAAAGGCTACACCAATAGTGTTGGCGAAGAAGGGTATAATATGGAGCTCTCCAGAAAAAGGGCCGAAAATGTAAAAAAGGAATTACGCGATTTTACCATCATCTCTAGCCAAGGTTTAGGACAACTGGATGGCGAAACAGCAAATAATCGTCGGGTGGACATCTTGATTCACCTAAAGACAGACCATATTCCGGTAGCTGGCGAAATTATGGAATTACCTATGGTTGAGGAGGCACAACCTTCTATTGTAAATTTAGTTATACCCAAAAAAGGAGATAAAGTAACATTACAAGGAATTATGTTTTATCCCGACAGAGATGTCATTATGGATGAAAGTAAAGAAGCCTTAGAAGAACTCGTTTCTTTTCTGAAAAAACACCCCAAAGTAAAGTTTAAACTCATTGGTCATATTTGCTGTGGAGATGATGAACGGCGTTATATAGATTTAAAGAACGTGCGCACGGGAAAGGATAACCTGTCAGAAGCTAGAGCGCAATCCTTGTACAATTACTTAGCAAAGCACGGCATCGATAAAAGACGAATGCGCTATATAGGAATGGCTTATCGATATCCCACGGGAAAAGGGGATGAATTTGACCGGAGGGTAGAAATTGAAATTACAAGTGTTGACTAAACGCTATCTATTTCTCCAAAAAAACGGGGTAAATAATATTAATACGGTAAATAGCTCTAGCCTCCCTATTAGCATTAAAAAACTTGACCACCATTTGGCCGCAGGAGGCAAACCACTATAATTTTGAACAGGCCCTAAATCTCCCAGTGCGGGCCCTACATTTCCAAGAGTAGAAGCTGCTCCCCCTAATGATGTTTCAAAGTTTAAACCTAATAATGAAAATACTAAAACCCCCACAATAAAGGATAGCATGTATAAAATAAAAAAGGCTAACACATTAAATACAATGGGTTGTTGCACGGCTTTATTATTATATCGAACAGGCAAAATCGCGTTTGGGTGAAGTGTCCTTTTAAATTCTAGAATTCCATTTTTAATCATAATTAGATGCCTAACGACCTTAATACCTCCCGCAGTTGATCCTGCCGAGCCCCCTAAAAACATGAGTCCGAAAAAGAATATCGTTAAAAAAGGAGTCCAGGTAGTAAAATCGGCAGAGACAAAACCCGTAGTAGTCACTATGGCCAATACTTGAAACAACCCATGTCTAAAGGCATATTCTAGCGGACCTAAAACCATAGGGTCTTGTATGGCAGCCATTTCGTGATTTGCATAAATATAAATAAATAACGCAGCTACAAGTGTTAAACCCACTATAAAAGAAACATATAATTTAAATTCTTCGTCCTTTAGAATTTTCTGAAATTTAGTTTTAAAGGCAAAATAACTGAGCACAAAATTAGTTCCTGCCAAAAACATAAATACAATAATGATATATTGAATGATGGGTTGTGAGTTCCAATAGGCTACACTAGCATTTTTAGTTGAAAAACCTCCTGTGCTTAAGGTGCTAAGTGAATGATTTATAGCATCAAAAAAGGACATTCCAGCTATCCACAGTAATAAAGTTTCCGCCAAAGTATATCCAACATATATAAGCCACAATCGCTTTGCAGTATCAGTAATTCTTGGATGAAGTTTATCCCCGCCAGGACCTGGAGCTTCAGCCGCAAAAAGCTGCATCCCTCCTATTCCCAATAAAGGTAAAATTGCGATAGCAAGTACAATAATCCCCATCCCACCAATCCAATGTGTAATGCTTCTCCAAAAAAGCACCCCTTTGGGAATAATCTCAATATCATTTAATATAGAAGCCCCAGTTGTTGTATAACCACTCATGGTTTCAAAAAAGGCATTGGTAAAACTTGGAATGGCACCTGTAAATACATAAGGAAGTGTTCCAACTAGCGCCATAAAAATCCAACCAAAAGTAACCACGATGTACCCTTCCTTCTTCTGAATTTCCTTTCTATGGTTGCGAGTTGCCAACATAATAATTCCCCCTGCGAAAATGGCAACCAATGCTGCATAAATCATTTCAGTAAATACACCATCCTCATATAGTAAACTCACGAGTGCCGATAACAACATAAAGCCTCCATTTACCATAAACAGGAGCCCCATGAGATGAAAAATAATTCGGAAGTTTATTCTGGATAAGACACTCATTACGTAAAGAGATTTTCCACTTTTTTGATGGATTGTGGAAGACAACACACTACAATTCGGTCACCACTTTGAATTTTAAAATCTCCAAGTGCAATCATCCCTTCTCCATTTCTAATCACCCCACCAATAATGGCAGATCGCGGGAAATTAATTTCTTTAATCAATTTATCACAAACTTGAGAAGTAGGAGAAACCACAAATTCCAAAAGCTCGGCATTCATGTTGTTCAATCGGGTCATGGCTACAATTTCACCTTTTCGAACGTATCTAAAAATATGATTTGCCGCCAACAGTTTTTTATTGATTAACGTATCAATGCCTATAGAATGTGAAAGCTGGAAATAATCCATATTTTCAACCAATGCCATCGTTTTTTTAACCCCTTTGGATTTTGCAACGAGGCATGACATAATGTTGATTTCACTATTCCCCGTTACCGAAATAAAAGCATCCATTTCAGAAATAGATTCTTCTTGAAGCAATTCAACATTTCTACCATCTCCATTAATCACCAAACAATTCGGGATATCGTCGGCTATTTCAAAAGCCTTTTCTTTATTGTTTTCAATAAGTTTTACATTAAACTTACTTTTACAAAGGTCAATAGCTGTTTTGCAACCTATATTACTACCTCCTAAAATCATGACATTTTTTATGTCTTCTTTTATTTTACCAGATAGTTTGTAGATATAATCTACACCTTCTTCGGTGGTAGTAAAATAGACTTGATCTCCTTCTTTAAATTGTGTATCCCCTCTCGGAATTAAGGTATACTGAGTTCCATACCTCTGTATGGCAATGGGTACATAGTTTAATTCTGGATATTGCAACCCTACTTCTCGTACTGTTTTTCCAACAAAAGCAGCCGTTCGGCTTAAATATAAGCCAATCATGGTTAGGGCACCATCTTCAAATTTATAAGTGTCATTAAAGGCACTTTGATTGAGCAGCAATTCAATTTCATTAGAGGCAAGCGCTTCTGGAGAAATTAATTCATCAATTCCAAACTTGGTAAACCCTACTTCATCTTTGTTATCCAAAAATTCTGTATTCGAAATTCGAGCAATGGTTTGCTTTGCTCCCAATTGCTTTGCCAATACACAACATGTAATATTGGTCGTTTCGCTGGAAGTAACGCCAATAACCAAATCGGTTCGATCTACCTGAGCGTCTTTTAAAACATTGATAGATGTTGCATCCCCGCGAATTACACGAATATCCAAATGGGTATCTGCATACGCTAGAGAATCTCTGTTGGTATCTATTAGGGTGATGTCTTGCGACTCAAAAGAAAGTAGCTTTGCTAAATGAAATCCTACCTCACCGGCACCGGCAATAATAATTTTCATATAAATGAATGTGCAATAAGAGTACAAAGGTACAAAAAAGAAGTATCCTAATGGATTTTAAGACCGTCATTTAAAATCAACTACATGGTATCATTCCATTAAAAAATAGTAGTTTTGCAACCGTATTTATGGAAAAAAAAGTGACCCCATATCAAGAATCTTCTTTGAATAAAAAGGAACAAGTTGAACAAATGTTCGATACCATTTCTGAAGAATACGACGGTTTAAATCGTGTAATCTCTTTAGGAACGGATGTTTCCTGGCGAAAAAAAGTGGTCAAATTTGTCAAACAGAAAAATCCAAAATCCATTCTAGATATTGCCACAGGAACTGGTGATTTGGCCCTGCAATTTGCACAGAAAACTGAAGCCGAAAGAATTGTTGGCCTTGATTTATCTGAGGGCATGCTTTCCATTGCAAAAAAGAAAGCATTAAAAAAACCTTCAAACACGAAAGTAGATTTTATAAAAGGAGATAGTGAAAACTTACCATTTGAAGACAATAGCTTTGATGCCATCACGGTTTCTTTTGGAATTCGGAATTTTGAAGATTTAAACAAAGGACTTTCAGAAATATATAGGGTGCTTTCGCCTGGTGGTATTTTTGTGATTTTAGAAACTTCGGTGCCCACAAAATTTCCCTGGAAGCAGGGTTATCATATTTACAGTAAAGGAATTTTACCTATTATTGGGAAAGTTTTTTCGAAAGATAGAGTAGCCTATCGTTATTTAAGCGAAAGTGCTTCCGTTTTTCCTCACGGCGAAAAACTAAACAATATTTTAAGAAAAATTGGGTTTATAGAGGTGGAAAATAAGCCACAAACCTTAGGAGTAGCTACCATTTATTTGGCGTCTAAATGATTATGAAGAAACTATTTTTACTATTAGCATTGTGCCTTTTTGCGCAACATATGAACGCGCAATTGTTTAGCAAAGAACGTCTTGCCAACCTAGAAACTTTCGACAACAGATTTCTTACTTGGGGATACTTTTTGGGTTTTAATCAATACGATTTTAAGTTTGAGTATGCCAACCAAAACACCGACTTAGACACAGATATTGAAGTTGAAAGCCAGTTAGGTTTTAATGTTGGGCTAATTGGAGATATGCGGATTAATAGATATATGAATCTTCGGTTGGAACCAGGAATATATTTTACCCAACGCAATTTAATTTTTCCAGGTTTTGAAGAAGAGCTTGATTATTTTAGAGAAGTTAAGTCTACTTACATTCACGTTCCTTTATTGCTTAAAGTTTCTACCAAAAGACTAAATAATATTAAGCCATTTGTAGTGGTGGGAATGTCTAGGTCTATCAATTTGGGTAGTAATGAAAAAAATCCGGAGGACAATAACGAAGGACAATTTAGAATGACTCGAGGAACAAACTATTTCGAATTAGGTTTTGGAATCGACTTGTACTTATTTTATTTCAAATTTACACCTTCTATACGTGGTGTATTTGCAACAAGTGACGAATTGGTGCGTGACGATGATCCCAATAGTCCGTGGACTTCGAATATCGATCAAATGTCTACCCGTGGTATTTTCTTAAACTTTACGTTTCAGTAGTTCTTCGGAATTCACTTAACAAAATTCCTGTAGCCGTGGCTACGTTTAAGCTTTCGGCGACATTATTTTTACTGAAATTGGGTATTGTAATTTTATGTGTTGCAAGCTGAAGTATTTCTTCGGAAACCCCATTGGCTTCATTCCCCATTACCAACAAAGCATTTTTTGGCAACACTTCTGAATATACATTCCTTCCTTCCATTACAGCCGTATAAATGGGCAATTCTGTTTCCTTCAAAATAGGTTTTAAATCTGTATATAATACCGAAACTCTAGCAATAGAACCCATGGTGGCTTGCACCACTTTAGGATTATAGCAATCTACGGTATCCAAAGAACAAATTAGTTGAGAAATGCCAAACCAATCACAAAGTCTAATAATAGTTCCTAAATTTCCAGGATCCCGAACCGAATCTAACACCACTTGCAATCCTTCCGTTTTAATAGGTGTTTCATCTGGAATCTCAAAAACGGCTAATACGCCATTAGCGTTTTTTAAAGCACTTATTTTTTTTAATTCGGTTTCGGAAATGGTTTGATAGTCTTCATAAATTTCAGAAACATCTTCAGTGGCAAAGAGTGCATGTAGTTTTACACCACCAGAAATCAAGTCTGATATAATCTTTTCCCCTTCAGCGATAAAAAGTCCGTGTTTATTTCGGTACTTTTTTTGTTGTAGACTCGTTATTAATTTAATTTCGCTTTTGCTTATCAAAATTATCCTATTTTTGAATTGAGAAATACACACTCTTTGACTCAAACTCTCACAAAAATATCATTATTTTTAGGAATACTCGTGCTTTTAGGCTCGTGTAATGCTGTTAAACATTTAAAAGATGATGAGCTTTTATTGGAAGAAAATGTGGTGATGATTAATGGCGAAAAGAGTAAAGATGCCGAGGTGTATAGTTTAATTTCTCAAAAGCCCAATCCAAGGATTCCTGTATTGGGGATTCCATTTAGCTTACATGTATACAATCTTGCCGAACCAAAGCCAGACTCCACCTTTCAAGCTTGGTTAAATAGAAAACCCAATCGTGAAAAGCGACTAAACAATTTATTATCTAAAAAGCAAGTCTTAGCGCTGGATAGCAGTAAAATTAAATTTAACGAATGGCTAAAAAGAAATGGTACTGCCCCTGTGATTATTGAAGACAAAAGAGCCGAAAAATCCCTTAGGCAAATAAAAAAATATTTTTATAACAAAGGGTGGTTTAATGTGGATGGAGATTATAAGATTTCAAAAGATTCAACAAAGGAAAAAAGAGGAAATGTAACCTACTCCATTCAAAAAAGAACCCCGTATTTAATTGATTCTATTTCAGAAAAAATAAGTTCTCCTGTAGTAGATTCTCTTTTTCAACGTTCAAAAGGTAGAACATTTATTAAATCGGGGGAGCAATACAATGTGGCCAATTTTGAAAATGAACGTTCCAGAATTACCCTTCAGCTTCGCAACTCTGGACTGTACTATTTTGATCAAGATTACGTAAATTTTGAAGCTGATACAAACAACGTTGGGCATAAAGTACACATAGAATATATTATTCCCGATAGGCGAATTCGACGTGGAGATACTACCGCTTACGAACCCTTTAAAGTGCATACCATAAATGAGGTACGCATTATAACAGACTATAAAACGGCAAATCGGAACAATGCATTTAAGGATTCTGTACAATATAAAGGGTATAAACTTTTTGGATATGACAAATTAAAATACCGTCCCAAAGCTATTACAGATGCTATTTCCATTAATCCAGGTGGGATTTTTAAAGACATTGATAGAACCTTAACCTATAACCAAATTAGTGAACTTAGGAACTTTAGATATCCTAATATAACCTATCAAGAAGATCCAAGAGACACGACGGGTACTGGTTTAATTACTACCATTCTATTGACTCCGCGAAAAAAATATACTGTTGGACTAGATTTTGATGCCTATACTTCTACCATTCAACAATTTGGAATAGGATTTAGTAGTAGTTTTTTGATTAGAAATGTATTTCGAGGGGCAGAAAACTTAGAAATTTCGGCAAGCGGTAGTGTAGGTTCTTCAAAAGATAATGCAGATGCAAGCAGCAGGTTTTTTAACACCTCAGACGTTGGGTTTGATGTAAAATTGACCTTCCCAACTATTCTTTTTCCTATTAATACTGAGAAGTTCATCCCCAAATACAATTCTCCATTTACTACCATAAGTGCGGGAATTAATGTTCAGAACAATATTGGGTTAGACAGACAAAACATCAACAGTATTTTTAGTTACCGCTGGAAACCTACAACCATTAGGACAAACAGGTTCGATTTGGTGAACTTGCAATATGTAAGAAACCTAAACCCAACCAACTATTTTAATGTGTATGTTTCTTCTTATGATAGGTTGAATGAAATTGCCCAAGAAGTTGGATATGACTTTGAAAATGAAGATGAAGCGTTAATTATTCCAAATGAGACTGATATGTTTATAAATGCATTCTTTGCTCCCGGAAACCCATATAACGCCTCCCAAGACCTAATTGATGAAATGACATCTATTGTACAGAGAAAAAATAGACTCTCTGAAAACAATTTGATTTTTGCTTCCAACTTCACATGGACAAGAGATAGTCGTGAAAATATTAACGACAATAGTTTTTCCAGAGTACAATGGAAAGTTGAGTTAGCTGGAAATTTACTATCTGGAATCGCGTCTTTGGCTAACCTTGAAAAGAACGCCGACGGTAATAATGAGCTTCTAGGTGTTGTCTTTTCGCAATATGCCAAATTTGAAACAAGCTATATAAGGCACTGGCAATTGGCTGGAAGTTCCTTACTAGCCGTAAGAGCTTTTGGCGGTATTGCAATTCCGTATGGAAATAGTAACTCCATCCCATTTACGCGTAGTTATTTTGCGGGTGGAGCTAATGATAATAGAGGCTGGAGACCTTACGATTTAGGACCAGGAAGCAGTGGTAGTCTTCTCGATTTTAATGAAGCTAATTTTAAACTAGCCTTTAATGCAGAATATCGCTATACCCTACTAGGAAGTTTTAAAGGTGCTTTTTTTGCCGATGCAGGAAACATTTGGAATGTATTTGATGAAATCGAGAGTGAGGCATTTCGTTTTGACGGAATAAAAGACCTAAAAGAAATTGCCCTCGCTACTGGATTTGGCTTAAGATATGATTTTGGGTTCTTCGTAATTCGTTTTGACGTTGGGTTTAAAACACATAATCCAGGAAGAGCCATTGGTGATCGTTGGTTTAAAGAATACAATTTTGCCAATGCTGTTTATAACATAGGTATTAACTATCCGTTCTAAACCATTTTAATTTTTTATTTTTGTTCATTCATAACAAATACTATTATATATGAGCCACCATATTCCCAAAGGCGTTGTTACAGGAAAAAATGTTCAGGAAATTTTTAAACTAGCAAAGCAAAAGCAATTTGCCATGCCAGCAGTAAATGTTGTTGGAACTAATACAGTTAATACAGTACTTGAAACTGCTGCAGAACTAAATGCTCCTGTTATGATTCAGTTTTCAAATGGAGGCGCCCAATTTAACGCTGGAAAAGGACTTTCTAACGACCAGCAAAAATCTGCTATCGCAGGAGGTATAGCAGGTGCCCACCATATACACGAAATGGCCAAAGCCTATGGAGCTACGGTAATTCTACATACCGACCATTGTGCAAAGAATTTACTTCCGTGGGTAGATGGTTTACTTACCGCTAGTGAAGAATATTATAAAAGAACCGGAGCTTCGTTATATAGTTCGCATATGTTAGACCTTTCAGAAGAGCCAATTGAAGAAAACATCGAAATATGCAAAAGATATCTTGAGCGAATGAGCAAAATGGATATGACTTTAGAAATTGAATTAGGAATTACAGGCGGTGAAGAAGACGGTGTGGATAATAGCGATGTGGATAGTTCAAAATTATATACCCAACCTGACGAAGTAGCTTATGCCTATGAAGAACTAATGAAGGTAAGCAATCAATTTACCGTAGCTGCAGCTTTCGGAAATGTACACGGTGTATATAAACCAGGAAATGTAAAATTAACTCCTATTATTCTGAAAAATTCGCAAGAGTATGTTCAGAAAAAGTTTAACACGGGACATAATCCTGTTGATTTTGTATTTCACGGTGGTAGTGGTTCTACACTTGAAGAAATAAGAGAAGCTATTGGTTATGGCGTTGTTAAAATGAATATCGACACCGATCTTCAATTTGCATTCACTGAAGGAATTCGGGATTATATGGTAAATAATATAGACTACTTACGCACTCAAATTGGTAATCCAGATGGAGCCGATGTACCGAACAAAAAGTATTACGACCCTAGAAAATGGCTTCGCGAAGGTGAGGTAACTTTCAAAAAACGATTGATTAAGGCTTTTGAAGACCTTAACAACGTAAACACATTATAAAAACAAGACAAACTCCTCTATATGGCTTGGTTTAAAAGAACAAAAAAGGGAATTCAAACTCCTACAGATCAAAAAAAAGATGTCCCAAAAGGGCTTTGGTATAAATCTCCAACAGGTAAAATTGTAGATGCTGAAGAATTAGAAAGAAATTTTTATGTAAGTCCAGAAGATGGGTATCATGTTCGCATTGGCAGTAAAGAATATTTTGAAATTCTTTTTGATGATAATAAGTTTAAAGAGTTGGATAAAAATTTAGACTCTAAGGATTCTCTAAAATTTGTTGACACAAAAAAATATCCAGATCGTTTAAAAGATGCCCAAGAAAAAACAGGTCTTAAAGATGCAGTTCGTACTGCCGTAGGGAAATCTATGGGAAATGATATTGTAGTTGCTTGTATGGATTTTAGTTTTATTGGAGGATCTATGGGAAGTGTGGTAGGTGAAAAAATAGCCCGTGCCGCAGACTACTCCTTAAAAAAGAAACTCCCTTTTATCATCATTTCAAAAAGTGGTGGTGCCCGTATGATGGAAGCGGCTCTTTCTTTAATGCAATTGGCAAAAACAAGTGCCAAATTAGCACAACTTTCTAAGGCAAAAATCCCTTACATTTCTTTATGTACCGATCCCACTACGGGTGGAACAACCGCTTCCTTTGCGATGTTAGGTGACATTAATATAAGTGAACCAGGAGCCTTAATAGGCTTTGCAGGACCCCGTGTAGTAAGAGACACTACCGGAAAGGAACTCCCTGACGGATTTCAAACAGCAGAATTTGTATTGGAACACGGTTTCTTAGATTTTATATCCCACCGTAAAGATTTAAAACGAAATATTAATCTCTACATCGATTTAATTCAAAATCGTCCGCTTAGAGAAAAAGAGTTAGCATAAAAAAAACCGCCTGTTGGCGGTTTTTTTTATGTCTATAGAATCTGTTCTTAGTTTCCTAATATAATGGGAAACTCTTGTCCTTCAAAAATAATGGTCGCAAAAGGGTCACAAACTCCATTTCCAAAGTCTAGAATACCTGTAAGACCTTCTTGAGAGACGGTAATTTTTCCACTTACAAAATACAAGCAACTTGCTTTACGAACTAAGGTTTGTGTCACCACACCTGTTCTACTAAAGCCATTACTTAAATCGGTTTGCCAATTACCTTCAATATGGAATACATTATCTGTCCACGTTCCACTACCAACGCCTTCTACCCATTCTGCAATTCGTTGCGCAGTACGAGTTCCTGTAATGGTGGTTCCAGTAAACGATACTGTAATATCTTCATTAATGGTAGACTGTGGATTTCCATCATTGTTTTCAATATCGCGTGTAATGGTTCCTCCTCCTTCTACTCCATTACTGTTATAGGTAAAATCTTCGTATTCGTAATTTATGGTTCGTACACCCGCTAAAATAGGACCGTAGGTCATATTAATTTTACCAGAAACAATGGCACCGTTTAACAGTTGGCAACTTGTACCAAAATCAACTACAATGGTTCCACTGCCTTCACCCCCACCAGTTAGGGTAAAAGAGACACAATTTGAGAAATAAGAGTTTGGCATACGTCCTGGTTCTTCGTATTGTACGTAAGCACTTTCAGCAATATTTTGAGAGCCTTCTACAATAACATCGGTTTTAGCAGCATAGGTTGTACTCTCTTGAGAAAAATTTATAACATCTGGATCGTTTGAATCATCATCTTTTTTACACGAGGTAAGTAAAATAAGCACTGAAGCAAAAGAAAGTAGGGCAATTTTCTTTAGTAGGGTTTTCATAGTGATTGTTTTTAATAATAAACATTAGCAATAATAACGTAAAAGTAAGTAAATCCGTATTTATTGCTGTAAAATTAAAGAAAAGGAGTAGGCAACCCTACTCCTTTTAAAAAAACTATTAACCAAGTTATTAAGGTAAAATAATAATAAATTCTTCACCATTAATTGTTAATACAGCCAAATTATCACAGGTACCATCCCCAAAATCCAATGAACCTTGACCATTATTTCTAGTTATTTCTATAACCCCACTCACAAAATGGTCACAAGTAACTTCTCTTCGCAATGCTTCTGTTACCACTGCTTGATGTGTAAATCCGGTACTAAATTCTATATCACGATCCCCTGTAATGGAAAACACATTGTCTAACCAGGTACCACTACCAACGCCTTCAATCCATTCGGCTACTCGTGTTCCTTGCACTTGTGCTACAGTTCCATTTTGGAACGTCACTTCAATTGCTAAATTAACTGTAGACTGTGGATTGCCTTGGGCATTATTTCTTTCACGGTAGATGGTTCCACCTCCATCTACTCCTTTATTATTATAGGTAAAATCATCAAAAGTTACAGTAATTGTCCTAGTTCCAGCTACAATTTCACTATACGTTAAATTTACAATTCCAGAGACAAGTGCTCCATTGTTTAATTGGCAACCAAGTCCAAAATCTAGGGTTACAAAAGTGACTCCATTTTGGGATGAAATGGTAATGGTAACACAGTCTGTAAATAAGCTAGCATTTCGTCCGGCTTCTTCTTCAATTTCGGCGTATGCCATTTCTAGTACATTAAATACATCGTTAGAAACACCATCTGCCTCAGTACTTTGCTTAGACTCCTCAGCGGTTAATGATGCCGTTTCATTTTCTTCAGTTTGTGAATCCTCTTTACTACATCCGGTTAAAAGAAATCCAGTTGTAAAAAGAGCAATTAATCCAACTTTTAAAAGTTTTGTTTTCATAATATTGTTGTTTTGAGTTTCAGTTCTATGACTTGGCAACTTTGTAAAAGTTTAATTTTATGTTAATTAAAATGAAAATCCATAGTTTCCTTGCAGGAATTTTGAAAAGAACTATCTTTGCACGCTGATTCACTTAAAACGAATCGCATACATAAAAATCATTTAAAATAATATTGGCATGTATTTAACATCAGAAAAGAAACAAGAAATTTTCAAAAAACACGGTAAAGGTGCTAATGACACAGGTTCTGCCGAAGGTCAAATCGCTTTATTTACACATCGTATCGATCACTTAACCCAACACCTTAAAAACAACCACAAGGACTACAACACAGAGCGTTCTTTGGTTAAATTGGTAGGGAAGCGTCGTTCTTTATTAGATTATTTAATGAAGAAAGATATCTTGAGATACCGTGCAATTGTTAAAGAATTAGGATTACGTAAGTAATAAATGAAGGGGCTTTATGCCCCTTTTTACTTTTTCAGAAGGAATTCTGAAAGACTTTTTTTGAAATAGAAAAAGCTACCCTTAGTTTTTCATTGGTCAAACCACAACAACACAACAACACGACTGAAAAACAGTCAAAAGACCATTAATAACCGTACCCTGGTGCAATTTTGCTTCAGCGTACTAATGAAAAACAAAAAATGATACCTAAAGTATTTAAAGAGGTCATAGACCTTGGCGACGGGCGACAAATTACGCTCGAAACCGGAAAACTAGCAAAACAAGCCCACGGGTCTGTGGTTGTGCAATCTGGGAAATGTATGCTATTGTGTACCGTAGTTTCTAACTACCACCAGAGTGACGTAGATTTTTTACCCTTAACGGTAGACTATCGCGAAAAATTTGCAGCCGCAGGACGTTATCCAGGCGGTTTCTTTAAAAGAGAAGCACGTCCAAGTGATGGCGAAGTACTAACGATGCGTCTAGTGGATCGTGTATTACGTCCATTATTTCCAAAAGATTATCACGCCGAGACACAAGTAATGATTCAGTTAATGTCTCATGACGACGATGTGATGCCAGATGCTATGGCAGGTTTAGCCGCTTCTGCAGCCATTCAACTATCCGATTTTCCTTTCGAATGCCCTATCTCTGAAGTGAGAGTAGGTCGTGTGGATGGAAAATTCATCATTAACCCTTCTCGTACACAACTTGAGCAAAGTGATATCGATATGGTAATTGGCGCTTCTGCAGACTCAGTGATGATGGTAGAAGGTGAGATGAAGGAGATTAGCGAAGAAGAAATGACCGAGGCTATTAAAGCCGCGCACGAAGCCATTAAAATTCAATGTGCTGCACAAGTTCGCTTGGCTGAAGCTGTGGGTAAAAAACCCGTTCGTGAATATGAACCAGAAGCCGAGGATGAAGATTTGGCTAAGAAAATTCACGATATGGTGTATGACAAAACATACGCTATTGCAAAGGCAGGTTCTTCAAAGCACGAACGAGGACAAGCGTTTAGTAACATAAAAGAAGAAGTATTCAATTCATTTTCGGAAGAAGAGCAAGTAGAACTTGGAAAACTCATTCATAAGTATGTTGCCAAAGCCGAAAAAGAAGCGATTCGTGACTTAACCTTAAACGAAGGCTTACGTCTTGATGGAAGAAAAACAACCGATATTCGCCCTATCTGGTGTGAGGTAGATTATTTACCTTCTACACACGGTTCGGCTATCTTTACTCGTGGGGAAACACAAGCCTTGGCTACCGTAACCCTAGGAACTTCTAGAGAATCCAACCAAATAGATATGCCTTCTTTTGAAGGAGAAGAGACTTTCTACTTACACTATAACTTCCCTCCTTTTTCTACGGGAGAAGCACGACCTATTCGTGGGACATCACGTAGAGAAGTAGGACACGGAAACTTAGCACAAAGAGCGTTAAAAGGAATGATTCCTGCAGATTGCCCTTATACGGTTCGAGTTGTTGCTGAAGTTTTAGAAAGTAACGGTTCGTCTTCTATGGCAACGGTTTGTAGTGGTACTATGGCGTTGATGGATGCGGGAGTACAAATGAAAAAACCAGTATCGGGTATTGCGATGGGATTAATTTCTGGTGGTGATAGCGGAAAATATGCAGTATTGTCTGATATCTTAGGGGATGAAGATCACCTAGGAGATATGGACTTTAAAGTAACCGGTACGGCAGATGGAATTACCGCTTGCCAAATGGATATTAAAGTAAAAGGACTATCGTACGAGATTTTGGTAAAAGCATTAAAGCAAGCACGCGATGGACGTCTTCATATCTTAGATAAGTTGACCGAAACCATTGCTACGCCAAATGCCGATGTGAAACCACACGCACCAAAAATGATTACGGTTACCATTCCTAATGAGTATATTGGTGCCTTAATTGGCCCTGGTGGAAAAGTGATACAAGAGCTTCAAAAAGCGACGAAAACTACGATTGTTATTAACGAAGACCCTATTACCGAAGAAGGTATTGTGGAAATCTTAGGAACCAATCAAGAAGGGATTGATGCGGTATTAGCGAAGATAGATTCGTTAACCTTTAAACCCGAAGTAGGAAGCGTGTACGAAGTAAAAGTGATAAAAATGCTTGACTTTGGTGCTGTTGTAGAATATATGGATGCGCCAGGAAACGAAGTGTTATTACACGTATCTGAATTGGCTTGGGAACGCACCGAAAACGTAAGCGATGTAGTAAACATGGGCGATGTTTTTGATGTAAAATACTTTGGTGTAGACCCAAGAACTAAAAAGGACAAAGTATCTCGTAAAGCTTTATTGCCAAAACCCGAAGGCTATGTAGAACGCCCTAAGCGTGACGACAAACGCTCTGGCGGTAGAGACAACAGAGGTCGCGATAATAGAAACCGTGATAGCAGAGATAAAAAGAGAGATTAATAAAATGTCACACTGAGCTGTCACACTGAGCTGTCACACTGAGCTGTCACACTGAGCTGTCACACTGAGCTGTCACACTGAGCCTGCCTGTCCTGAGCTTGTCGAAGGGTCGAAGGGTCGAAGGGTCGAAGTGCTGTCGAAGTGCAGTCGAAGGGTCTCAATAAACAAAACGCCTCTTAACACTAAGGGGCGTTTTTTTTATTTATGCAAATGGATTCCTAAGACGAAATTTAAAAAATTACGAGCAAAAAAGTGTCAAACTTGGGCAAAATCCAATAAATATTTTGTCTAACATTTGCATTTTGTAGGATTTATATTACATCTTATCGAATAGGCGCCTGATTATTAGGAAAATACATTTTCAATGGCAAAATTTGAGTATTGAAGGAATTTTCCTTCGTGCAAAAAAGCCCCCAAATGAATGCACTTATCAATCGCCTTTTTTATAAGGACGAAACCACAGCCGTACTCCCAAATCCAGAAAGGGAAGAAAGAGTAACCTTTCTCAAAAGCCTAATTGAGAAAAGTTCTCAAACACCAGAAATATGTTCCATTGCTTCACGCATAGAAGGAGAATCCTTTGATGACACTCACTTCATTGCTAATTGTAAATTAGTCATGTACTACTTGCAAATAGAGCAATATCTTATTTATAAAGATCCTCGCTATATCAATTCTCAGCAAAAGTTACGGGAGGAGATGGCAGAACAATACCCTAACTATTTTAAAACGAAGCCCTTTTGGCCTTTGCAAAAAAATGAAAAAGAACAAGAGGCTGTTTTTTGCTTTCTATTTGTAAAATATATTATTCACCTTTTAAAAAATAATAAGGTACTAAACAATTACACTAGCGATTGGTTACGGGTTTTAAATTCAAAATATATTCCACCCACCAATTTAAATATAGTAGAACGAATTAACCTTATTCAAAATTTAAGAAAATATACCCACGAAATCTATTCGGAACTAAAAAAAGAGAGAGGAATTGATTTTGCACAAAATCACTTTGCAACGGCATACGATAAATTTGTTGTTTTATACCCAAAATTTACTTCGGTAAAAGTAATTAACGACCTTATCCCAATAGAGAAAAACGAAGTAACCCAAGAAAATCATGTTAGAAAATTAGTTTCGCTACCTCAAAATCCAACCAACGGCTCAAGACCAAAAATTGACGCTTACAAATCTATTTTTGAGAATATTCTTGACGGATTTCTACTTATAAATACTGAGGGGATAATTTATTATGCAAACGATAATGCGGTTCGCTTATGTTCGCAATACGAACCTTCCTTAGAAAACAAATTAATATATAATTATTTACCCTCACCCTTTTTGCAACAACTAAAAGAGGATCTCGAAAATTTAGAGTCTCCCTTTCCAAGCATTGTAATAGGGAAAAGAATTGAAGCAACCTTTTTTGAGGGTACCAAACAAGAGGAGGATGTAGAAATTACTATTACCAACAATTTTACAAAACCAGAACCTACTCTAAGTGTTCTTATTAAAAATATTAGTCACAAGAAACAAATGCTAGAGGCCATTAGAGAATCTAAAGTACACGCCGAGCGAATTGCAAAAGCAAAATCGACGTTCTTATCTAATATGAGTCACGAAATACGAACACCTTTAAATGTTATTTTAGGGCTTACCGAGATTCTTCAGAAAACCAAAAACCTCGATGAAAAATTAATTCGAAAAAATTTACACGGTATTGATTTCTCAGCCAAAAATCTGTTGTCAATTGTGAATGATATTCTAGATTTTTCGAAAATTGAAGCAGGTAAACTCTCCCTTCAGTCTATAGATTTTAATTTAAGAAAAGTGGTTGAAAACCTAGCAGATGGTTTCAGCATAAAAGCAAAAGAAAAAGGACTTGAGCTACACGCCACCATTGAAGAAAATGTACCCGATATTGTTATTGGCGATCAATACCGTCTCAACCAAATATTAAATAACTTAATAAGCAATGCCATAAAATTTACCAAACATGGCAACATAGGCATTGCCATAAAATTATTAAAGCAAAATGAAAATGACTTGGTGCTACAGTTTATGGTAACTGATACTGGTATAGGTATTTCTAGTGAAAATTTAAAGAAGATTTTCGATAGTTTTTATCAGGTAGACAATATGGAAAATTCTGGTGGAACAGGTCTAGGTTTGGCCATAACACGCGAACTAATTTACCTCCACGAAGGAGAATTTAATGCAGAGAGTGAACTGGAAAAAGGTTCTAAATTTACATTTACCATCCCGTATAAGAAAAGTTCGTTAATAAGCCTTGCCGATTCTTCTAAGTGTAGTGTAGATTCCACAAAAAAATTAGATGGATTAAAAGTATTGGTGGCCGAGGATAACGAAATGAATCAATTCTATATCAAGCAGTTACTTAAAAAATTAAATGTAGAAGCTGATATTGCCGAAAATGGTAAGGAAGCAGTAGACATTTTAAAATCTAAAAAAGATACTTACGATCTTGTATTAATGGATATGCATATGCCTGTTATGAATGGTATGGAAGCCATTTCGCATATTCGAAAACTCAATGGCACTACCGTTAAAAAGTTACCCATAGTGGCATGCTCTGCAGATGTTTTCCCAGAAGCTCGAAAAAATGCTATAAAAGCAGGAATTGACTTTTACCTAACAAAACCCTTAAGTGAAGATGCTATAAAAGAGGTGTTGTATTGGTTAGTATCAGACAAGCCTGAAGAAGGTACGACCGCCCCTGCTAAAAATTTAGAAACACGGCCTAATACAGATTCGCACAAAAGCAACATTGCCTTAAATGCATTGCTTGAAACCTTCGAAAACGACAAAGAATTTGTGATTTCCTTGCTCGAGGTTTTTGTAAAAAACACACCCGAAGATTATAACAATTTACGCACCTGTGTGGATAGAGAATATTATGCCAGAGCCAGTGAGCTTGCTCATAAACTTAAATCTAGTTTTATGAATTTAGGTATGATTACCCACGGGCATCATCTACAACAAATAGAAACCCTTCTCCTTTCTAAAAAAACCGTTAGTGAAGGACTAAGGCATCTTGCAACATTTAAAACATTATATCACAAAGCCTTATTAGAAGTAAATTTGTTACTTATAGAATTAAGACAAAAATAAACTCGTTAACCTTTAAACCCAAAGTAGGTAGCGTATACGAAGTAAAAGTGATAAAAATGCTGGACTTTGGTGTAGACCCAAGAACTAAAAAGGACAAAGTGTCTCGTAAGGCATTATTGCCAAAACCCGAAGGCTATGTAGAACGCCCTAAGCGTGACGACAAACGCTCTGGTGGTAGAGATAACAGAGGTCGCGCCAATAGAAACCGTGATAGAGATAGAAAAAGAGATTAACAAATTCCTGCGAAGGCAGGAATCTCTTACCATAATACCCAAAACGCCTCTTAGCGATAAGGGGCGTTTTTTTATTTAAAAAATTACAAAAACAGGAAAAATCCTGTCTATTCCCGAGAAAAATCCTGTATAAAAAAGGGATAAATACCTCTTGACTTACTTATAATAATATTAAAAAATTGCCCTATTGTTTAATCCATAAAATTATAATAGTATGGCAAATTTTCATGAAAACAGCCTTAACCAATTACTTGACGAGGCATTTGTAACTACGAGCCTTACCAATGTAAATGCGCTTATAGACGGTTTACCACAAAACTCGCTTAATCCAGAGCAACAAGCCCGTTTAAGCAGTATTAATGTAGATAACAAGCGCTTTGCAGAGCGTGTCCTTACCGTCATGCAAGGCAGTGGCGCTGTTATTTTACCCAACTTTTTTAGCGATGCCAACCTTAGTAACGATTTGGGGGTGTTTGAGCAGCTAGAAACCCTAGAAAACCGTTTGCAGGTAGCCTTAGGGCGTGTAAGCGATCTTAAACGCATTGCAGGGCACGAAGCCTATGCCACCGCCAATGGCGTGTACAACATTTATAAAATGGCTGCACTAGGCGGTATCCCACAGGCAGAAGAAGACTATGAGTTTATGAAGGAACGCTACGAAGGACAAGGCGGTAAGGAAGAGGACCCCAGTGAAGAAGGACTATAAAGCTACCCTTTTTCTTAAAACGGTCTTTTAAAGGCCGTTTTTTTAGCACGTACTAGAACGCCAAAAATAAGCCAAATTGAGTATAAAGTAAACGGTTAAGCTTATAAGCATAAGTAATAATGCCTAATTTGTATTCAATTTTACTGATGATTATATACAATCTAACGTATCCTATACTCAGTTTAGCGTATCATATACTCAATTTAGCTGATAACTATATACAATTTAGCTTATCCTATACTCAGTTTAGCTTATAAACATCATCAATTAGACTTATAAATGTTAAAACTATGAAGACACTTAAAACACCTCATATAGCAAGCCCACACATAGGTAATATGTTACAAAATCGTATAAAATTGCGCAGAATTTCTAAAGCCGCTTTATCCAGAAACGCAGGGCGTACACCACAAACCATACAGCGGTATTTAAAAAGACCTTCTTTACAGTTCTCTATACTTTGGGAACTTTGTGTGGCGATGCAGCACAATTTTCTGTTAGACCTCGCAGCACAACTACCCGCAGACTTTACCACCTATGCCCCAGACCCTACCCTAGCCCTGCAAGAAGCACTAGAACAACAGAAGGAGGAGAATACGATTTTACACGCAAAATTAGAAGAGTTACGTAGTGCTTTTGCAAAAAGGTAATTTAGTATCTTTGAGATAGGTCTCCGGAACCATGATAAAAAACTAACGTTATCCCCCCTAAATTACCCGGATAACCATGATAAAAGGTAACATATAACGAGTTGGCATTCATTTGACCAAACTGACAAAAACCTGAACTAACCACATATGAAAAACTATTATTTGATTTTAATTGAGAATTTTATCGGAATTGGATATCTGATATTATTTCTGTTAGGATTTTTTACGGACAACTTGAATTTTTATCACATTGGCGGAATCGGAATGCTGATTTTTATGTTTATTATGATAAAAGGACAACCGAAAAACCTGTTCTCATTTCTATTTATGTGCGGAATTGGATGCGTAGTTGCGTATTTTGTTTCTAAATGGTGGTTGGGAATTTTTTGGGTTAGTGCATTCTATACCGTTGGACAGTTATTTGGAATTAGAGCATTATTAAAAAACAAGGAACTATTAATAGCACAAATAGACGAACAAAAAATTGAGACAGAGGATTTGTTAAAATATGCGATGACTGGAAAAATGGCTGACCCAGATAAAATAGAAATTATCGAAATTCTGTTTTTTATTGGACTTATTATTGGACCATATTTATTAGCAAACTATCTGAATTAGAAAAGAAAAAACGAAATGCCAACAATGTATAACCGCAATTACGGCGGATTCGTCTACCCTTCGACTAGCTCAGGGCGGGCTTAAACGAATCCACTCGGAATTGCTAATGTCAGTATAACCGAAAAACATTAACTTTAAAACCGTAGCTAACGGTTATATAAAACCGTTGGGCATAATTATAAATATGCAGTTTAGAAAAATTAAGGGCTTTTTAAAGAACCAGTATGTCAGCGGGTTAATTGTCGGAGCAATAGTATTAGTACTCACTAACGTCATTCCACTGATTAGGTCTTTTGTTTCAAATCAGTCGTTCAAAGAATCTTTTTCTAAATTTTGGAATTACAAGGTTGAATTATGGTTAATCTTAGTAGTCTTGTTTGGAATGGCGATATTAATTATTGCATTAAATCTAATCAGGAAAGAAAAAAAATTTAGATATGATCATGATTCACTTGAACTAGATAGAAAGCTTTTTGATAAAATTCGAAATGATTATTTAAATCAATCTGGAACAATTTATTGGTTAAGAACCCAGCATTTCGGTGGAAGCTTTTCGGACAAAATATCCGATCCATTATTTAAAATTCAAGAAGAGAGCTTTCAATCAGACTTTGAATTTTTAAACCCAAAATTAGAACAGTTAAAGAAAGTACTTATTGAAGAAATTAAAGACTTTAATTCAATAATTGTAAATCAGACCTTCAGACATGGTCCTAATTCACAAGCGGTACCTTCAGAATGGGTCCATAAACAACCTGAAAGATATGAGAATGTAGTAAACCAATTAAACGACCTTGCCGATCGAATTTGTGAAAAATATGATAGTTTTATCAGATATGGCAGACGTACTTTGAAATCATAACTATGCAAAACATCCGTATATAACTTATAAATTCCTTCAAAAAATCCTACTAAAAGCACCCCTTGTTAAAAGAAAACCAAAACTTTTGTAACATTTTGCCTCTTCTTTACGTATAACCCCATACGAAAGGAAAAATTTAACTTAAAAAAGTAGGAGACCCCTTTAATGAGACAACTTAAAATTACCAAGCAGGTTACTAATAGAGAAACTGCTTCCTTAGACAAGTATCTACAAGAAATTGGAAAAGTTGACTTAATCACCGCAGACGAAGAAGTAGAATTGGCACAACGCATTAAAGCGGGTGACCAACGCGCCTTGGAAAAATTAACCAAAGCCAACCTTCGTTTCGTTGTTTCGGTAGCAAAACAGTATCAAAATCAAGGTTTAACCCTTCCCGATCTCATCAACGAAGGAAACCTAGGGCTTATAAAAGCCGCACAACGTTTTGACGAAACAAGAGGATTTAAGTTTATTTCGTATGCCGTTTGGTGGATACGTCAGTCTATTTTACAGGCCTTGGCCGAACAATCTAGAATTGTACGTCTTCCTCTTAACAAAATTGGAAGTATCAATAAAATAAACAAAACCTTTGCTTTCCTTGAGCAAGCACACGAACGTCCACCTTCTGCAGAGGAAATTGCAAAGGAGTTGGATATGACTATTAACGACGTAAAGGAGTCTATGAAAAACTCTGGACGTCACGTATCTATGGATGCGCCTTTGGTTGAGGGAGAAGATTCTAACCTATACGATGTATTGCGTAGTGGGGAGTCTCCTAACCCAGACCGCTCTTTGCTACACGAGTCTTTACGTACCGAAATCGAGCGTGCCTTGGAAACCTTAACGCCTCGTGAGGCAGATGTGATCCGTTTGTACTTTGGTTTAGGAAATCAACACCCTATGACCTTAGAAGAAATTGGTGAAACCTTCGATTTAACACGTGAGCGTGTAAGACAAATTAAAGAAAAAGCGATAAGACGCTTAAAACATACTTCAAGAAGTAAAATCTTGAAAACCTATTTGGGGTAACCCATAAAAGCAACAACAGTATATAGTTTCCTTCTTGGAAATAAAGACTGTTCGTTTTTTGATTGATGAATGACCTCCGGCTGATTACCGGAGGTTTTTTCATTTTAGGGTATTTCTCAATTCTCATTACACAATACTCAATACTAATTATTACTTTTGAAAAAAATTTCAGAAATGAGCACCACTCTTATTGCCCCTTCCATTTTAGCAGCCGATTTTGCCAACCTTCAACGCGATATTGAAATGGTGAACCAAAGCCAAGCCGATTGGTTTCATATTGATATTATGGACGGTGTGTTTGTTCCTAATATTTCTTTTGGAATGCCCGTGTTAAAAGCCATTAGCAAACATGCTAAAAAAACAATAGATGTGCATTTAATGATTGTGGATCCCGATCGATACATTGCTACTTTTGCTTCTTTGGGAGCCAATGTACTTACGGTGCATTATGAAGCCTGTACGCACCTGCATCGTACGCTTCAAGCCATTAAAGCTGAAGGCATGAAAGCAGGAGTTGCTTTAAATCCGCATACGCCTATTCACTTGCTAGAGGATATCATTCAAGATGTGGATTTGGTTTGCTTAATGAGTGTGAACCCTGGATTTGGAGGACAAAGTTTTATTGAAAACACCTATCACAAAGTGGTGGCACTTAAAAAATTAATTTCTGAAAAAGGAGCTGCTACCCAAATTGAAATCGATGGTGGCGTTACCAACAAAAACGCAAAACAATTAAAAGATGCTGGCGCCGATGTGTTGGTTGCAGGCAGTTATGTTTTTGGCGCTCAAAACCCTACTGAAACCATTGCAGGGCTCAAAGAACTGACACGATAAAGGTCAATAATTATAATTTTAAACTTCTTTTAGTAGCTTTATTGTAATTTTCAACCTAAATCTTGAAAATGCAAGTTACTCCTTCTTTCGATTCTTGGACGTCCATGTTCCTTTTGGCAGTACCCATGGGATTATTCTTATTCCTATCTATTGTGTTTACAAAAGACAAAAAAAACCTCCCTATAGGACTTTTAATGCTGGCGTTTTCATTAATTCTTTTTCAGTATGTCTTGTATTGGACACGCTATGAGGTAGTTTTTCCGTATTTACAATTACTTCCCCACGTATGCTACTACACGACTGGACCCCTCCTCTATTTATACTTTCTCAATTTACATAAGAAGGAAGTAAAGTTTAATTTTGGATTCCATTTTCTACCCGCCTTTTTGGTTTTGGTCACTTATCTTGCCATACTAACCAATCAATTAGGAATTATCGAATTTAGAGTTCCCTGGCGCTGGTTTTCATTGAATCCTTGGTTTATTGCTATACATATGGGAGTCTATTCTACATTAATATTTCTTCAAATTTATAGACAAAAAACAACCACCCAATTCGAAAAACTTCGCGCACGATGGAGTAAAATATTGGTTGGGTTGTTTGTCACTTTTACCTTGGCCTATATTTCCTATTATGTTTTGGTTCGTTTTCCCTTTTTTAATAGTGAATGGGATTATATGATTTCCATCACAATGAGTATTTCCATTTATACCATTGGCTTTTTTATTATCAAACAACCGCAGGTTTTTGATGGAGAGTTCTTTGCTGAATTGTTTCTTCCTAATAACAATAAAGACACTTCGTTTGAAGAATCGTTAATGAACGAACTTTATGTAAAGCTCACAAAACATATGGAAACCGAAAAACCATTTATCGACAATGAGCTTCGGTTGGTTAATTTAGCAGATAACTTAGGCTTTTCTACGCATTTACTTTCAAAAGTGATTAATAAAAAATCGGGTAAAAACTTTAATCAATTTATAAATGATTATCGGTTACAAGAGGCAAAACGATTACTATTAAAAAACCCAGAATACAGTATAAAAAGCATCTATTTTGATGTGGGTTTTAACAATAAAGCTACTTTCTACAATGCCTTCAAAAAAGAGTTTCACTGCACTCCTACGCAATTTCGAGATACTGTAATCACCTCTTAGTTTATAAAAAAAGAGTCCATTTTTATAAATCTGAACCCTTTACTATTTGTATGGTAGGATATTAGCTTTCAGAAACTTTAAAATCAATACTATGAAAGCAACAAAACTCATACTCTCGGTATTTACAATACTCTTGACCATGACAATTTCTGCACAAACATCACACTACATCTATGTAAGTGACGCTGGAAATTTTAATATCCCAACATCGCAAGTCTTACGATATGATTTGGATGGTAGCAACCCCCAAGTTTTTATCTCAAGTGATGATTTTGCTGCTCAAAGTGTAGGTTGGCCACAAGACATCTTATTTTTGGAAGATCAAGGAGTCGTTCTTATTTCTTGTTTAATAGGCAATAAAATAACAAAACATGATGCCAATACAGGAGCTTATATTGAAGACTTCGCTGCTGTACCAGGAGGACCCACGCGTATGAAAATTGGTCCTGACAACACTATTTATGTTGTTCAATGGAGTAATACCGATAACAAAGTTTTAAGATTTGAGCAAGACGGCACACCATTAGGGGAATATACAGACATTGGAGTGGGGCGAAGTGTGGGATTGGATTTTGATCTAGTTGGAAATATGTATGTAGGATCTTACGGAAGCAACACCGTTACTAAATTTGATAGTTCTGGTATCTCACAAGGAGTCTTAATCGACACACAACTTTCTGGACCTACCAATGTTTTAGTTGAACAAGGCGGAACGATATTGGTGTTAAATTGGAATGGAGGAAATATTGAACGCTTTGACAATAATGGAAACCATATCGAAACGTTTACAACAACAGTTACACAACCTGAAGGAATTGCCATTCATCCTGTTACTTTTAACTATGTTGTTGGCAACGGTGGTCCTGGTCAAATAGATGAATTTTCAAATGATGGAACGTTTCAAGGAAGCATTGTGAGTAGTGGATCTGGTGGATTACTACAACCTAACGCAGTCGTTTTTCGAGATGCTACGCTGGCGGTAAAAGATTTTAAAAAAAGTAAAATTTTAGTCAGTCCAACAATGGGTTCAGAATTTAAATTAAATACTTTGGAAACTCAATTTTTAGATTCAATAGAAGTATTTACCATATTAGGACAAAAAGTAGACACTATTGCTGTTGCCCAAGAATCTTGGAGTGCTACTAAGCTAAGTGAAGGAATCTATATTCTTGTAGCAAAACAGGGTGCAAATACCTTTACACAAAAAATAATGGTGAAGAAATAGTTCCTTTTTCATAATAAGTAAAAGCTTGCTTGTCCTAACAAGCAGGCTTTTTTATCTTTACTCCAAAGAATTAGCTTTTGAAAAAAGAAAAAGATGTACTTATTATTGGTGGAGGCCCCATAGGTATTGCGTGTGCCCTGGAGTGTCAAAAAAATAATTTGGATTATGTGGTGTTAGAAAAAGGGGCATTGGTAAATTCACTTTATAACTACCCGCTTAATATGACCTTTTTCTCTACTTCGGAAAAACTAGAAATTGGCGGCATCCCATTTATAAGCAATAACCCAAAACCCCATCGAGATGAAGCGTTGGAATATTACCGAAGGGTTGCCAAATCGTTTGAATTGAATATACATCTTTATGAAAAAGTGCTTTCTGTTGAAAAGAAGGATGATTTTTTTCACATTGAAAGTAACAAAAATCAATACGCTGCCAAAAATATCATTATTGCGACAGGGTTTTATGACATTCCCAATCTTTTGAATGTTCCTGGGGAACAATTACCCAAAGTTTCGCACTATTTTAAGGAGGCGCATCCCTACGTGATGCAAAAAACCATGGTGGTTGGGGCAAGCAATTCGGCCGTGGATGCCGCTTTGGAAATTTGGCAAAAAGGAGGCGATGTCACCATGATAGTTAGAGGACCCAACATAGGAGAACGGGTAAAATATTGGGTAAAACCCAATATTGAAAACCGAATTGAAGAAGGAAGTATCAAAGCCTATTTTAATGCTGAAATTAAAGAAATTAGGGAATCTGAAGTGATTATCTCAACTCCCGAAGGAGACATTACCATTCCCAATGATTTTGTTATAGCCCTTACAGGGTATCAACCTAATTTAGAGTTTTTAAGAAATATTGGAATTTCGCTTTCTGAGGATGGCAAATACCTGCCACAGTACAATCCAGAAAGTATGGAATCGAATGTAGAAGGAGTCTATTTAGCTGGAGTCATTTGTGGAGGTATGGAAACCCATAAATGGTTTATTGAAAACTCCCGAATACATGCGGCGATGATTGCTTCAGATATAGTAAAAAAGGGTTAGTAGCCTGCAAACCGAAAATTTAGCAGCTTTTTTGTAGAATCGTAGATTTCTGGAAAGTGACTTTTAAAATCTTTAGGAGACTCAAAGAAATATTCTGCCAAAACCGCCATAAATTCATATTGGTTGGTAAAAGCATAATCCCTAAAAAACTGTGTGGCATCCAATTTATCTTTGACTTCTTGTTCGGTTAAACGCTGTAAAATATTCTGAAATTGTTTCGAAAAGCGTGTAGAATCAATATCGGCACTATTTTTAGATTCCAATTGCATGGCGTGCATAAACTCGTGAATTCCCAAATTAAGATTATCGTTAGATATTTGATAACCCTCCTCAAAATGTTTCCAAGAAAGCACCAAAGCTCTTTCCCTTGGATTAAACTCTCCTTTGTGATAACTGTCATTTAACTTGCTGAAAAATTCATCGGGATAGACAATGATATAGTTTATAAGGCTATAATCGTAGTTTTTCCTTCCAAAAGAAAGCATACAACCCACAGCGGCAATGAGTGTTTTGATTCGATCTGTAATTTCAAGTCCTCCTCTACCCACAAACTTTTTGTCATTTAAAAATACCGAAATTCGATGCTGAAACTGCCTTTTCTCCCGTTTAGAAAGCAGATTATAAAAATCAAACTCATTTTGAAGAACTGATATTTGATTTGGTTTTAGTTTCCTAAAGACAAAATAATGCCTGTAAAATGGACGATCGTATTTAGATGCATACCAATTTTCAAAAACTCGAAAGAGAAAAAAACAGAATCCTAATAATACAATGGTGTAGGCATAAGGTGCCAACCAGGTTGCATTTTCGTCGGTTTGTAAAAGTAGCATCATAAAGATTTGGGTAGCGAAAGGTACTAATTATTTGTAAATCCTTGCTAATCTGTATAAAACGCTAAAAATAGCGCTTTATTACTTGCTACTTTCTCCCTTAAATTGCTGTGAATTGTTCTTAAATAGCACGTTAAACGTTGTTAAACTTCCGTAGCAACGTGTAATATACTGCTGCAAATCTACTTTTTCTTGATCGTCAAGGTTATTGCTAGAGTTTATCTTTTGTTCCATCACTCGCAAGCGATCACGGAGCATCACTATTTTGTGAAAAAAAGTTTCTATTGGAATCTCTTTATTCACCAAACTAGTATCCTTGGGTTGAAGAATCATGGTGCCTCCTTTATACTTATCGGCAATGGGAACTATTTCACTTACATCGCTCCACTTTTTTAAAATACTTCGTAATGTTTTCTCCACTTCGTAGAAACTCACAGTATCCAAATCGTCCTCGGAAGCTTCAATAACTTCAAAATCATCATCCAAGGGGATGGTTTCCAATCCGTTTTCAATAAAAGTCACCCAATACATATTAGAATCTACGTTGGTGACAACCCCTTTTCCGTGTTCGGGGTGGTTAATTCGGGAACCTACAGCAAGTATTTTAGTCATTTTGAAAGTGTATTATTTTTGAAGCATAAAAATAGAAAGTTTATTTGTTCTTCAAAAAGATTTGAATGCTGTATTCCTTTATTTTTTGAAATTGAATTTCCCTATCTTTGCCAACTGAAATACTATTTCTTATGAGTTTACAAACACAAATTATGGAGGCCTTAAAAACGGCCATGAAAGAGAAAAATACTGTGGCTTTAGAATCGCTAAGAGCGGTAAAGTCTGCCCTTTTATTGGCCCAGACCGAAAGTGGTGCCAAAGCAGATTTAACTGAATCCGAAGAAATAAAATTATTACAGAAGTTAGTAAAGCAACGTAAGGATAGCGCTGCCATCTTTACAAAGCAAGGTAGAAACGATCTAGCTGAGCCAGAAATAGCTCAGGCTGCGGTCATTGAACAATTTTTACCAAAGCAATTAAGCGAAGCAGAAGTTGAAAAAGTAGTGATGGATATTATTGCAAAAACGGGTGCAGGTTCTATGGCTGATATGGGAAAAGTGATGGGAATGGCCAGTGGTCAATTGGCAGGAAAAGCCGATGGAAAAACGATTTCTACAATAGTAAAATCTAAGTTAAGTTAATCTTTATATAAAGGCCGCGTAGTTCAACTGTCCCTTTGGGATTTAGTTGAACTCCTAAGCCAAAAGTAAAGGCCGCGTAGTTCAACTGTCCCTTTGGGATTTAGTTGAACTCCTAAGCCAAAAGTAAAGGCCGCGTAGTTCAACTGAATAGAATATCAGATTTCGGCTCTGAGGGTTGGGGGTTTGAATCCCTCCGCGGTCACTACAAGCAAGAAACCACACTGTAAAAGTGTGGTTTTGTGTTTTCAAGAGTGTCAAAAGACATTGGCTTTTGTAAACGAATGAAAATATAAAACAAGTATCGCATTTATGTGATGCGTAGTTTCTTATTTGCAACATTGAGCGCTACGGGAAATTTAATCCTCCGCGGTCACGAATAATTAGTTCAATAAGAAAAAACGCCAAGCTTGCTTGAGCGTTTTTTTGTTTAAAGAATTTTCAAAGCGGAGCTTTAGGGATCACCGAGCGAGGCGAGGTAATCCTAAAGGTATAAATAGACTATTTCTCAAGAAGAAATTTAATAGCAGAACTTGTTGGGAAATACATCCCTCCTCAGTCACAAAATAAAAAAAGCCGCTCCAATGGAACGGCTTTTTAATATTTTTCATTTAAAATTAATCCACATTATCGTGTAAAAACGAATTGTTAGAGCGTAAGTCTAGCTCATCATCGTCTGTATTTACTGTCGTACGAGAAAGATTAGTATCGTTACTATCAGTTTCGTCCAATTCAATCCCCATTCGCTTGTATGCAGGTTGTTTTTCAATTTCATCAATTTTAGAATTGCTATTTCTAAACTTATAATTGAATTCCTTCATCTTTCGTTTACGTTCCTCGGTGCGATCGCTTAATAACTTTGAAATGGGTGAATTAAGTGGATCTGCGGGTTCATCGTTGTCTTTTTCCTTTACAGGTTTTTCAACAGTTTTTGTTTCAAATTTCAACTCCTCTTCGGTTACCTCCTCCTTCTTGGCAGCAGGTTTTGCCTGATTAAGTTTGGCTTCCATTTCTTCATAGTCATCAAGGCTATAGCGCTTTACTCCTTTATCTGAATGTTCAGTCACAGGAATCACTTCCACCGCTTTCACTTCAATATCCTCAATATTCTTAACCAATAATTCTGGCTCCTCTTCTTCCTCTTGTTGCTTTTCAAAAGAAGCCACTTTTTTATTTTCTTCTTTTGGCGAATGAATAGGAAGATCGAACATTAAAATTTGTTCGTCCATGGTTCCTATTTCATTTTCTTCGGAAAGATCTTCCTCAACAACTTCTTCAGCTTTATTCATTTTGCTTTCCACAATCACAAAATCGTTTACATCAATTTCATTTATTTGTAGTTGCTGAAACTCTGCTAAAAAATGAATATCCACCCGTTCGTAATCTACCTGAAGATTCTTAATAAGCTCCGTAGTTTCAATATATCCTTCAAACGGCAGCTCATTCACTTTTGGCTTTTCAGCCACCTCTTCAAACTCTTCTTCAAAAAGCACATGTTTTACCACAGGAGCTTCTTCTTTAACCTTAGCTTTTGGCTCTTCATAGGAAAAATTGATGGGTGTAGCAGTAGGGCTTGCACTTAAGTTCTGCTCTGCCTTTTGATCTTCTTCCAGCGTGTGAATGATTTTTTTACTCTCGGTATTTACAATTTCGTGTTGCTGCTCGGCATTAAATCCTGTAGCAATTACGGTAATGGATATGGCTTTTTCCAACTCTTCATCTTCACCCACTCCCATAATGATATTGGCGCTGTGACCCGCTTCATTTTGAATGTGATCACTAATTTCTCCAATTTCATCTATCGTGATTTCTTCAGAACCAGACACAATAAGCAAGAGTACATTTTTAGCTCCACTAATTTTATTATCGTTAAGCAATGGTGAATCTAACGCTTTTGTAATGGCTTCATGAGCTCTTTGAGAACCCACAGCCGTAGCACTACCCATAATGGCGGTGCCACTATTAGCTAAAACTGTTTTGGCATCTCTAAGGTCAATGTTTTGTGTATAGTGATGTGTAATTACTTCGGCAATACCTCGCGCAGCCGTAGCTAATACTTCATCTGCTTTAGAAAACCCTGCTTTAAAACCTAAATTCCCATATACCTCACGTAATTTGTTGTTATTAATAACAACCAAAGAATCTACATTTTGTCTTAAATTTTCTACCCCTATTTGTGCTTGATCATTTCTAATCTTTCCTTCAAACTGAAAAGGAATGGTAACGATTCCCACCGTTAAAATATCCAAATCTTTTGCCATTTTTGCAATAATAGGCGCTGCACCTGTTCCAGTACCTCCTCCCATACCAGCAGTTATAAAAATCATTTTGGTATTGGTAGAAAGCATATCCTGAATTTCTTGCATGCTCTCCACGGCAGATTGCTCTCCAATTTTAGGATTGGCTCCCGCTCCAAGACCTTCGGTAAGGGAAACTCCTAACTGAATTTTAACTGGAACTGGACTGTTTTCCAATGCCTGTGCATCGGTATTACAAATTACAAAGTCTACGCCTTTAATCCCTTGGCTAAACATATGGTTAATGGCATTACTACCACCACCACCAACGCCTATGACCTTTATGACGTTCGACTGATTTTTGGGCAGGTCGAATGAAATATTATCAAATTCTGTGTTGCTGCTCATAATTGTCTTCTTTTTGTGAGGTTGTTATTATATATTATTCTAATTAGGTCTGAGATTATTCGGCGTTATCCAAAAATTCTTTAAATTTTTCGGCCCACTTATCAAAAAATCGCTTTCCTCCTTTATTTGTTGTTACTTTTTCTTCATGCTCGCTATCTACACTTTCTAATTTCTCTTCCACTTCAGGAAGTTCATCATTCAATGCCATTTTAGCCCCTTGGTTTTTACTTTTTCCAGTTAAGCTATTTAACACCAATCCTACGGCAGTAGCATACATAGGGCTCGTAGTTTCACTATCGCTATCTCCAGCCAAGTGTTCATTAGGATATCCTATTCGCGTATCCATTCCTGTGATATATTCGACTAATTGCTTTAAATGCTTTAATTGAGCTCCACCCCCAGTTAAAACAATTCCGGCTATAAGCTTCTTTTTTTGCTCCTCGTGGCCGTAATTTTTTATTTCCAGATATACCTGCTCGATAATTTCAACCACTCTTGCATGAATAATCTTTGAAAGATTTTTTAGTGTAATTTCCTTTGGTTCTCTGCCACGTAATCCAGGAATTGATACAATTTCATTGTCTTTATTTTCTCCTGGCCAGGCGGAACCAAATTTTATTTTTAATAATTCGGCCTGCTTTTCAATAATGGAACAACCTTCTTTTATGTCTTCGGTAATCACATTTCCACCAAACGGAATAACCGCAGTATGTCTAATAATTCCATCCTTAAAAATGGCCAAATCGGTAGTTCCACCCCCAATATCTATTAAAGCCACACCAGCTTCCTTTTCTTCTTGACTCAATACAGCATTTGCCGAAGCCAGCGGTTCAAGTGTTATTCCAGCCAATTCGAGACCAGCACTTTTTACACATCTACCAATATTTCGGATAGAAGAAACTTGCCCAACCACAACGTGGAAATTAGCTTCCAACCTCCCGCCATACATTCCAATAGGTTCTTTAATTTCAGCCTGTCCGTCTACTTTAAAATCTTGTGGTAATACATGTATTATTTCCTCACCGGGTAACATGACTAACTTATGAACTTGATTACAGAGCCTATCTATATCTTCATCGTTAATTACTTCATCGCTATTAGAACGAGTTATATAATCGCTATGCTGAAGGCTTCTGATGTGTTGACCGGCAATACCAACCACTACTTCAGAAATTTTCATCCCTGAAGAAGTTTCAGCATCTTGTACCGCTTGTTGAATGGACTGAATGGTTTGGGTAATATTATTAACGACTCCTCTATGCACACCAAGGCTTTTGGATTTACCAATACCCATAATCTCCATCTTTCCGTAATCATTTTTACGCCCAATCATAGCCACAATTTTTGTGGTTCCTATGTCCAATCCAACCGCAATGTTATTATTTTCCATGTTCTATTTTTTTGTAGCCACTACTTGACTTCCAAACTGTAAATCCACTAAATTATAGGCAGATAGCCTTTTGTCTTTTTTTGCTTTTTGATAGAAAGCTTTAAAATTTTGAATCTTTTTATCAATATGCTTTAGGTCTCCAAACTGTATTTTAAATCCCTCTTTTCTTAAAATAAGCTCAACCGTCCCGTTTCTATTTTTATGAAGCCCAGACACAATCTGTTTCATAAAAGCGTCATTTTTTAATTTTAGGAGCAATGGTGTAAGCTCTGTAAAATCTGTTTTTGAACTGCCCGTTATTAATGGAACTCTTGCTGAGTACACAGAGGAAAGAGGCATTTTCTTTCCATCTTCATCAATATAAAAGTGGTTTGACCCCACCACTCTGGCAATAGGATTTCGTTGTTCTATTTTGGCTCCCAAACCACCATCAATTGTTATAAACACTTGGGCATCACGCACCATAGGGTTATTTAACAATCTCTCTTCCATCTCTTTCAAAACTAAAGTTTCTTTAGGGATACTCGTAACACTGTCGCTATTTTGTATTAACAATTTATTAACCGCCGTTAAGGTGATAAAAGGGTTGTTTTCGTCGGTAAACTTTACATCAATATGTGAAATTTTACGCGTGTTGTTTCGTTGTCTAGCAAATCCAAACATGACCCCTGCAAGTACGATTACAAATAACAATTTTATGATTCCCCAGGCACCCTTCATTTCTTTAAATATTGAGTTACTTTTTCTACTTCTGCACCTATGTCACCCGCTCCCACCATCAACTTCACCTTACAATGGGAGGATTTTAGCTTATCACTTAATGACTCTTTAATAATTAACGCCTTTTTTGGGTTCGAAATTTTATTTAAAAGCCATTCCGAATGAATCCCAACTATGGGTACTTCACGCGCTGGATATATTTCTAAAAGGAAGACTTCATCAAAATGTGATAGGCTTTTGGCGAATCCATCACCAAAATCCCGAGTGCGGCTAAACAAATGTGGTTGAAAAACAATCACTTTTTTATCGTTAGGATACATTTCTGAAACCGCTTGAAAAAGGGCATCAATCTCGGTGGGATGATGTGCATAATCATCTATTAATACCAAATTTTCGGTTTTAATTTTATACGAAAATCTACGTTGTACTCCTCTAAAAGATAATAAAGCTTTGGGCAGGCCGGGAGTTGGGGTTCCCGCAGAAATGGCCATACCCAAAGCTGTTACCGCATTATGCAGGTTATGATGACCAGGGATAATAAATTGCAAGTTTTTAATTGTTTCATTCGGTGTTTTTAGATCAAAAACATACGTTCCATTTTCAATTCGAACACGCTGTGCTTCAAAGTCGGCATCTTCTTCTATGGCCACGGTTTGACCATTTAATGGAAGTCCCTTTTTATGTAATAAATGGTCTTTGTTTTTAATTAATTTTGAAAATTCTTTGAAGGAATCTTCAATGGTGGAAGCATCTCCGTAAATATCCAAATGATCTGCATCCATCGAGGTAACACAAGCAATACTGGGTTGCAACTGAAGGAAGGAACGGTCAAATTCATCTGCTTCTACCACTGTGATTTCAGTTCCTTTGCTAATAAAATTAGAGTTGTAATTTTCGGCAATACCACCCAAAAATGCAGTCACAGGCATATTACATTCGGCCATTAAATGGCCTAAAATTGCTGAAGTTGTTGTCTTCCCATGAGTTCCTGCCACTGCTAAACACAAGGTATTTTTGGTTACTTCACCCAATAGTTTTGCTCGTTTAACAACCTCAAATCCTTCAATAGTAAAATGATTCAAAATAGCACTATCCTTTGGAATGGCTGGTGTATACACAATAAGTGAATTTTCTATCGTTAAACCTTTTGGAATTTCAGAAACAGCATCTTTAAACGTGATTTTCATTCCTTCTTTAAGTAGCTCATCCGTTAAATGGGTAGCAGTTTTATCATATCCAAATACATTTTTGCCCAATAATTTTACATATCGCGCCAAAGCACTCATTCCAATACCGCCAATGCCAACAAAAAAAACGTTCGATATGTTTTCTAAAGGTTTCAATTTTACTTTTTCAATAGTTTTTCAATTTCTTCAACAATAGCTTTTGTAGCATTAGGTTTTGCTAACTTTTTAATGTTCTCTGAAAGCTTCAATTGCAATTCTTTAGATTGAATGAGGTCTGAAAATTTAGTTTCAAAATCCGCATCCAAATCGGCTTCTTTAATAAGCATAGCAGCTTGTTGCTTTACAATGGAAAGTGCATTTTTGGTTTGATGGTCTTCTGCCACATTTGGTGATGGTATAAAAATTACTGGCTTTCCTACCAGGCATAATTCTGAAACAGATAACGCTCCGGCTCGAGAAATAATGATATCTGAAGCTGCATACGCCAAATCCATAGTATTTAAAAATGCATGTACTTGAACATTCTTGGAAGCTCTGTTTTTATAGGTTTCGTAATAATATTTACCACATTGCCAGATAACCTGCAACCGGTTCTCTTCAAAAAAAGGAAGCTCTTTTTCAATAAGTTGGTTTATTCTCCTAGCACCCAAGCTTCCACCTAACACCAAGAGGGTTTTCTTAGTTTTATCAAGTTTAAAATATGTTTGTCCTTCTTCTCTTTTTGAATGTATTTCTAATAAATCTTGTCTCACAGGATTGCCCGTTACTACGAGTTTTTCCTTCGGAAAAAATTGCTCCATTCCCTCATAGGCCACACAAATGGTTTTTACTTTTTTACTTAACCATTTATTGGTAATACCTGCGTGACTATTTTGCTCCTGAATCAATGAAGGAACTTTTCTTCGGGAAGCAACCCGAAGCAAGGGTGCACTTGCATATCCCCCAGTTCCAATGGCAACATTTGGTTTAAAGTCTTTGATGATTCTCTTTGCCCGAATAAGACTCGAAGCTAACTTTAAAGGAAACATCAAGTTGCTCACTTTCAAGTTACGCTGCAATCCTGAAATCCAAAGCCCTTCAATTTTATATCCTGCTTGTGGTACTTTCTCCATTTCCATACGGTCTTTAGCACCCACAAAAAGAAATTCGGCATTGGGATAGCGAACTTTTAATTCGTTAGCAATGGCTACAGCTGGGTAAATATGACCCCCAGTTCCTCCTCCTGATATGATAAATTTATAAGGCTTCACTTAAAATATCTAATGGATTTTCTTCTTCTTGTACTCTTATTTGAACTTCTCTTTTTGCACTTACACTTAAAATCATTCCCAATGCTAAACAGGTCATCCAAATGGACGTTCCTCCACTACTAATCAGTGGCAAGGTTTGCCCGGTTACAGGAAATAATTCCACCGCAACGCCCATATTGATAAGTGCTTGAAAAATGATGGGCAAGCCCACTCCTGCAACCAATAATTTTCCGAATAGCGATGTGCTTTTATAAATCACAATGATTAATCTGAAAAGCAACAACAAATACAAAAACAGTAATGTTAAGCCACCTGCAATGCCAAATTCTTCTACGATGACCGCATAAATAAAATCTGATGAGGACTGTGGTAAAAAATTCTTCTGTACACTTTTACCAGGTCCTAATCCTACCACACCCCCTGAAGCAATGGCAATTTTGGCTTTTTCTATTTGATAATCTGCTTCAGTATCTTCTTTATCTGCAAAGTTTTCAACTCTACTAATCCAAGTATCCACACGGTTAGGGAAAACGCCCGGAAATGCTTTCGCTGTTAAAACAAACAATGTTAAAAATAACAGACCAGCCCCAAGGATAATTCCGAGGTATCTAAGAGGATAGCCTCCTATAAAAACTAAGACAACCACCATAGCAAATAAAATTGCCGTGGTAGAGAAATTTGCCGGAAGAATAAGGGCTAAAACAATAAACACTGGCAACCAAAGAGGCACTAAAGTTTCCTTAAAGCTAACTTCTTTGTCTTTAATTCTGGATAAATATCGTGCTACATAGGTCATTAACACAACTGCTGCCAAAGCCGAAGTTTGAAACGTAACCCCAACAAAAGGAATCCGAATCCATCTACTTGCATTAGCTCCTTCTATTGTATTTCCTTGCGCTAATGTGATTAACAATAGGATAATAACGATGGGTAATGCAATAATTGAAAGCCCTCTAAAATAATGATACGGGATTTTATGCACGCCATATAAAATGGCAAATCCTAAAAGCAAATGGGCAAAATGTTTTAATAAAAACTGAATCGTATTTCCATTCCCATATAAATAAGCCAAATTACTACTGGCACTGTATACAGGTAAAAAAGAAAACAATGCTAAAAGGGCAACTACTGCCCATATAGCTTTATCTCCTTGTAAATATTGAAACACACTTTTCATTTTTAATTATAAATTTCTTACTGCTTCTTTAAATTGCCTTCCTCGGTCTTCATAATTTTCGAATAAATCGAAACTCGCACATGCTGGAGATAGTAAAACCGTATCCCCTTTTTCTGAAAGTCTATAGGCTACTTGTACTGCGTCACGCATACTTTCAGTCTCTACCATGATGTCGACCACATTTCCAAAGGCTTTTATTATTTTATCATTATCTACTCCCAAACAAATAATTGCTTTCACCTTTTCATTAACCAAGGGAAGTAATTCTTCATATTCATTGCCTTTATCTACTCCTCCCACAATCCAAACGGTAGGTGATTCCATGCTGTCTAAGGCATAAAACGTAGCATTTACATTGGTTGCTTTGGAGTCGTTGATGTACACCACATTGTTTATTTTAAGCACTTTCTCTAATCGATGCTCTACTCCCTGAAAACTCTCCAAGGATTGTCGAATTGTATCTTTACGTATTCGAAGTAGCGTAGCTACCGTAGAGGCTGCCATGGCATTTTTTAAATTATGATTTCCAGTTAATTGTAGATTTGTGATTGGCATGGTATGTGAGTTTATTTTTGTTTTTATAATGATATTTTTGTTTTCTATATATGCGCCCTCTTCAAGTTTTTTATCTATTGAAAAAGGCAATAATTGTGATTGAATTGGATATTCTGAAAGCCATTTTGTGATCACTTCATCATCTGCATCGTAAATAAAATAGTCTTCCTTTGTTTGATTCATGGCTATCCGAAATTTTGAAGCGATATACTTATTGAAATCATAGTCGTATCGATCTAAATGATCCGGTGTAATATTGGTTAAGACTGATATATGTGGTCTAAATGTTTCAATACCGTCCAACTGAAAACTACTCAATTCCAATACATAATTCTCGTATGTATCTTCAGCAACAAGTTGGGCAAAACTTTTCCCGATGTTTCCTCCCAAAGCCACATTCAACTCATCTTTCAGCAATGCATAAGTCAAACTAGCGGTAGTGGTTTTCCCATTACTCCCAGTTATTCCTATGATAGTGGCTTCAGTATATTCTGAAGCAAATTCGATTTCAGAAATTACCTTCAAGTTTGCCTCTTTCAGCTTTACTATCAAAGGTGCTTTTTCAGGAATTCCCGGACTTTTCATGACGACATCGGCCGATAGTATTTTAGCTTCGGTATGACCTTCGTCTTCCCATTCAATCTCATGATGTAAAAGAACTTTTTTATATATTTCTTTTATTTTTCCGAAGTCTGAAACAAAGACTTCAAACCCTTTTTTCTTTCCTAAAATAGCCGTTCCCACACCACTTTCTCCTCCGCCCAATATGACCAGTCTTTTCGCCATCTTTATCTAATTTTTAACGTCACAATGGTGATCACAGCGAGCACAATACCAACAATCCAAAACCGCGTAACAATCTTACTTTCGTGATATCCCTTTACTTGATAATGGTGGTGTAAGGGTGACATTCTGAAAATCCTACGCCCTTCTCCATATTTCTTCTTGGTGTATTTAAACCAACTCACTTGCATGACAACCGATAGGTTTTCCATTAAGAAAATTCCACAGAGAATAGGAATAAGCCATTCTTTTCTAATGGCAATCGCTATTACTGCAATGATTCCACCAATGGTTAAGCTTCCAGTATCTCCCATAAAAACTTGAGCTGGATAGGCATTGTACCATAAAAACCCAATAAGTGCCCCTACAAATGCCATAATAAAAATGGTTAACTCACCCGTATTGGGGATGTACATAATGTTGAGATAATCTGAAAAAATTACGTTCCCCGAAACCCATGCAAAAATGGCAAGGGTCACTCCTATGATTGCCGAAGTACCTGCAGCCAAACCGTCTATTCCATCGGTTAAGTTTGCTCCATTGGAAACGGCTGTAATAATGAAAATGACAATCGGGATAAAAACCAGCCAAGCGTAATCTTTGTATTCATCTCCTGCCCAAGTGACTAGTTTTTCATAATTGATTTCGTTGTCTTTAACAAAGGGAAGCGTTGTTAAAAGAGTTTTCTCCTCTGCATAAAAATCTTTATCTGCCTTTTGAGTAATTTCGGTTTGATTTGGGTTTTTATCTATTTTCTCTCTTCGCACGGTAATATCGTCATGAAAATACATGGTCGCCCCAATGATAATCCCTAAGCCTACTTGTCCAAAAACTTTAAATTTTCCTGGAAGTCCTGCTTTATCTTTTTTGAATTTTTTAATGTAGTCGTCAATAAACCCAATAGTTCCCATCCAAATAGTGGTAACCAATAACATGATGACATAAATATTCTCCAACTTTGCAAAAAGAAGTACTGGAATGATAGTGGCTAAAATGATAATGATACCTCCCATGGTTGGAGTTCCTGCCTTTTCATTTTGCCCCTCTAACCCCAAGTTTCTAATGGTTTCTCCTACTTGTTTTTTCTGAAGAAACGCTATGATTTTCTTACCATAGATGGTAGCGATAAACAGTGAAAGCATCACTGCTAAAGCCGCTCTAAATGTGATGAACTGAAAGAGTCCAGCACCTGGCAAGTCATAGGTTTTATCGATAAAATCAAACAAGTAATACAGCATCTTATTTATGTAAATCGGTTAGCATTTGGTTTACTATTTTAAAATCGTCAAAATCGAATCGTTCTCCTTTAATTTCTTGATAGGTTTCATGGCCTTTTCCAGCTATCAAAACAATATCTCCTTCATTGGCCATTTGACATGCCGTTTTAATGGCTTGCTTTCTATCTGTTATGGAAAGTGTTTTTTTATAATGCGCCGGGGAAACTCCTTTTTCAATGGCGTCAATGATGAGCTCGGGGTCTTCATTTCTTGGGTTATCGCTCGTAAAAATCACTTTTGTACTTAGTGTGGCAGCAATGTTTCCCATTTTAGGTCTTTTTTCAGCATCGCGATTTCCACCACATCCTACCACCGTAATTAATTCTTCATTTCCAGTTCTAATGGAATTAATGGTTTCCAATACATTTTTCAAGGCATCGGGTGTGTGCGCATAATCTACTATGGCTGTTATATTTTTTGAAGAAACAGCATATTGAAATCTCCCATCCACACTTTCCAAGGTACTTATCAACTGAAGTGCTTCCATAGTTTCCAATCCTAATAAATCGGAAGCGCCATAGATGGCTAATAAATTGTAGGCATTAAAATTACCAATGAGTTTTACCCACAATTCATGAGTGTTTATTTTGAGTAACAAACCTGTAAACTGATTTTCTAAAATCTGGGCCTTATAGTCTGCCATACTCTTCAAAGCATAGGTATATTTCTTAGCCACTGTGTTTTGAAGCATTACTGGACCATTTTTATCATCCACATTTGTTAATGCGAAAGCCGATTTTGGTAAAGCATCAAAAAAGGATTTTTTTACATCGCGGTATTCTTTAAAGTCTTTATGATAGTCTAAATGATCGTGCGAAAGATTGGTAAAAATACCTCCTTCAAAATGCAACGCCTTGGTGCGCTTTTGATGAATCCCGTGAGAACTCACCTCCATAAAACAATACTCTACCCCAGCATCGACCATTTCTCGTAAATACTTATTGATGGTAAGAGAGTCTGGTGTGGTATGCGTTGCAGGATAGGTTGTATCTCCCACTTTGATTTTTACTGTAGAAAGTAAGCCTGTTTCAAATCCTGCTTTTTTAAAAAGCTGATAAAGCAAGGTTGAAATGGTAGTTTTTCCGTTGGTTCCTGTAACTCCTACGAGCTTTAAATTTTCAGAAGGATTTTCATAAAAGTTCGCTGCCATAAAAGCAAGTGCTTGCTGAGAGTCCTTAACTTGAACATACGTGATGCCGTTAATGATCATTTCTGGTAAGATTTCACAAACAATAGCAATAGCTCCTTTTTCTGAAGCCATTTTAATAAAGTCGTGCCCGTCTGAAAGTGTTCCTTTAATCGCTACAAATACATCGTTAAGTTCCACTTTACGAGAATCGAATTCAATATTCGTGATGGCCACAGAGGTATTCCCCACAACTTTTTCGAGGGTTACTTTATACAATATGTCTTTTAACAAAATCACGATAGATTCAATATTATTTTTTTGCCTTTTTGAATTTTTTCACCCGACGGAATGGATTGTTCTTTAACCGTTCCATTGCCTTGAGTCACCACTTTTAACCCTAAATTTTCCAAAATGGATATCGCATCCATCCCCGTCATTCCAACCACATTTGGCACTTTTGAACCTCCTTTTTGTACTTTGGCATAATAGGTTTCAAAATCTTTTGAAACCAAAGGCGCTTTTGGGTTTTCTTCGTTTACTTCATCTATTAAAGGACTATCGGTAAATATTTTTTGTGCTATTCTTTTAAAAACAGGCCCTGTTACATCGGCTCCATAAAATCCCTTTTTGGTGCTAGGTTTATGAATAACGACTATGCAAGAATATTTTGGATTATCTGCTGGGAAATATCCAGAGAAAGAAGAAATATACTTTCGATCTTTATCCCAATTTGGAAGCCAGTATTCGGTTCTAGCGGTTCCTGTTTTCCCGGCCATAGAGAAATTTTCAGAATACAAGCTTTTCCCCGTTCCTCTCTTTACAATATTTTTGAGAATATCTCGAATTTCATCGAGCGTTTTATCTGAGCATATTTTAGGGTTAATAATTTCGGTATCAAAGACTTCCACTCCCTTATTCATCGTTCTTATTTCTTTGATAAATCGAGGCTTCACCATAACCCCATTATTTGCAATTGCATTGTAAAAAGTAAGGGTTTGAAGCGGTGTCATTTTTAAGTTATACCCATAAGCCATGGACGGCAATGCATTTTTACTCCATTTACTATGACCTGGCTCTGGAATCATAGGTTTCCCTTCTCCAGAAATAGGAATTCCAACCTTTTTGTTTAAATACCATTTTTTAAAATGGTCAATAAGCTTATTAGGGTTTTTAGCATAATGGTCATCTATAATGGATGCCAAGCCAATATTGGAAGATACTTCCAGTGCCTTTGCGGCAGAAATTTTTCCGTATCCACCACGCTTAGAATCGGTGATATTTCTACCGTAAAATCGTTTACTACCTTGTTTGGTATCGACTACCGTTGAAGTATCAATTGCCTTATCTTCCAAAGCTGCCATAAATGCCATCACTTTAAAAGTTGAACCTGGCTCATGGCTCTCACCCACAGCATAATTCAATTTTTCGTAATACGTCCCAACATCCGTTTTACCCAGATTTGAAATCGCTTTTATTTCGCCTGTTGTAACCTCCATGACAATAACACTTCCATGCTCCGCTTCGTAAAATTCCATTTGCTTTAACAAGGCATGATGTGCGATGTCTTGAATATTCACGTTGATTGTTGTTACAATATCATAACCATCCTGAGGTTCAATCTCATTTTCATCCGAAACTGGCTTCCATTGTCCCTGTGCTATTTTTTGTTTAAGACGTCTCCCATTTTTCCCTCTTAAAAATTCATCGAAAGCCCCTTCAAAACCTACTTCATACACTCCCTTTTCTTGATTTTTTTCATTTCCTACCAAGCGTTCACCAACTTTCCCCATAGGATGTTCTCGAACCGTGTTTTGCTCCACAATAATACCTCCGCGATAAGGTCCTTTATTAAACAATGGCATCCTTTTTACTCTTACGTAATCTGAATATCCCAATCCACGTGCAATTAGCAAGTATCTATTTTTATCGGCTCGAGCCTTTCTGAAAAGATTTTGATAATAGGCAGGAGATTTCCCAAAGAGCTTACTTAACTCTTTGGAAAGAGGAACAAGGTTTTTATCAAAGTCTTCTTTTGAAACCGTAACTGCATCGAAACGGATATCGTACTTTGGAACCGAAGTAGCTAATAAACTCCCATCATCTGCATACACATTTCCTCTATTGGCTTCAATGGTAAAGTTTTTTGTAGTGTTGTGTTCTGCAAGCTCACGGTATTTATCCCCTTCAATAAATTGAATACTCACCAACTTAAATACAATGAGAAGTCCGAAGATGAACATACCTCCGGCGATAAAGTAGAATCGGTTTAATATGTTCTTGTCCTCTACTGGCACGCGCTATTCACTTTTTTTAATGATGACTTTTTGCGGTGGGATTTCAGAAGGAAAAAGATCCCTACTTTCCATCGCTTTTATAATTTTACTTTCCATTTTAGTCTGCATTAATTGCATCCTAACATCTACATATTCACTTTTTAACTCCTTTACTTGATTACTCAATCGGGCTATTTGGTGTACTTTTTTATCGGCTTGGTGCGAGCTAGCAATCATCATTAATGCCAATGCCGAAAGAAAAATGATAAACCTCCAATTTTTAAAAGCATCGTCGCTTACTAAAAATTTTCCTTTGATGATATTGTAGAAGTTCTTTTTCATTATACTTTTTCAGCAATTCTTAATTTGGCACTTCGAGCTCTGCTATTTTTACGTATTTCTTCTTCAGATGGAATGATAAATTTCCCTACTAGCTTAAAGGGAACTTCTACCCTACCAAAAACATCTTTTTCTGGTTCTCCTTCAAAAAGCCCATTTCGCATAAATCGCTTTACAAGCCTATCCTCAAGAGAATGATAGGATATTAAACTAAGCCTACCTCCCGTTTTTAGAACTTCGGGAGTTTGTAAAAGAAATTCTTTTAAAACTTCCAATTCTTGGTTTACTTCAATTCGAATAGCCTGAAACACTTGCGCTAAAATTTTATTCTCTTTATGCTTTGGTAAAAATCTCCCCAACACTACTTTTAGTTGTTCACTGGATTTAATCGCCTCTTTGGCTCTTCCTTCTACAATTAATCGCGCCATTCCTGCCGCCGCTTTCAATTCACCATATTCCCGCAATACATTCCGAAGCATTTTTTCATCATAATCATTTACTACTTGATACGCTGAAAGCGGACTATCCTGATTCATCCGCATATCTAAATCTGCTTCAAACCTTGTAGAAAATCCACGCTCAGGAACATCAAACTGATGCGAGGAAACACCAAAGTCTCCTAAAATTCCATCAACCTTGGTATGTCCATAAAATCGTAAATACCGTTTTAAGAATCTAAAATTCTGATTGATGAGCGTAAAGCGTGGATCATCGATATCATTTTTAAGAGCGTCTTTATCTTGATCGAAAGCAAGTAGTTTTCCGTCTTCTCCAAGTCTTTCCAAAATCTCTTTAGAATGCCCCCCGCCGCCAAAAGTTACATCCACATAGACACCATTTGGCTGGATGTTGAGACCCTCTACAGTCTCTTTCAGTAAAACCGGATTATGATATTCCATTATCATCATTGGCACCTCCCATGACTTCTTCGGCTAGATCCGCAAAGTCATTGGCAGCATCATCTATTGCTTTTTCATATTTATTTTTATCCCAAATCTCCACAATACTTATTGCCGAAGACACCACAATTTCCTTATGGATACCCGCAAAATCCATTAAATCTCGCGGAATGTTTAGTCTTCCTGCTGTATCCATTTCTACGGTTCTAACCCCAGCAGTGAAACGACGAATAAAGTCATTGTTTTTTCTATTGAATCGATTTAACCCACTCACTTTCTGCATCAATTGTTGCCACTCTTCCATAGGGTACAACTCCAAACATGGCTGAAACACAGCTCGTTTAATTACAAATCCTGAAGGAGCGACAGTAGCCAATTGCTTTTTTAAATCGGCTGGCACCATAACCCTTCCTTTGGAGTCGGCTTTGCAGTGGTATGTCCCAATTAGATTGAGCATGAGTGTAAACTTGAGATTGATTTAGTAAAACCAAATATAAATGAATTTTACCACTTTTTACCACTTTTTACCACTTTGTTGATAAGTTTTACCACCCACACTATGAAATTAGCATGGTGGTTTTCTATTTATTCTGATTTACAGAGGATTAAAGACGTGCATATACAGAAGTTTTCAACAATAAAAACAAGCACATCATTTCGTTAAAATTTGTTTACTTTTGTTTTAAGTTTTAAAGCACTTTATGGCACATCGGCTTAAAAAAGAAGGTAAATACTCTTACTTAGAAATTGGCGAAGGAACTCCTATTGTAATTATGCATGGGCTTATGGGTGGTTTGAGTAATTTTGATGGAGTAGTTGATTTTTTTCCGAAAAAAGGATACAAAGTAGTTATCCCCGAGTTACCCATTTACTCCATGCCAATTCTTAAAACCAATGTAAAAAACATTGCTAAATACGTTTCGGGTTTTATCGATTTTAAAGGATATAAAGAGGTTATTCTTTTAGGGAATTCATTAGGAGGTCATATTGGTTTAATGGTCACAAAATTGTATCCAGAAAAAGTTAAAGCCCTTGTAATTACAGGGAGTTCTGGCTTATACGAAAGTGCCATGGGAGAGACCTACCCAAAAAGAGGCGACTACGATTACATAAAGCAAAAGGCAGAAAATGTTTTTTACGACCCTTCTATTGCCACCAAAGAAATTGTAGATGAAGTTTACGCTAGTGTAAACGATAGAAACAAACTTATTAGAACACTCTCTATTGCCAAAAGTGCAATTCGACACAATATGGCAAAGGATTTACCTCATATGCACAATCCAACTTGTATTATTTGGGGGAAAAATGATAATGTAACTCCTCCAGAAGTAGCCGATGAATTTCACGAATTACTTCCCGACTCCGATTTATATTGGATAGACAAATGTGGTCATGCGGCAATGATGGAGCATCCAGACACATTCAACGATTTACTCTTCGCTTGGTTACAAAAGCGAGGATTTTAACAATCTACCCATGAAAATCACCTCGGCAGAATTTGTCATGAGCAACAGTGATGTTGCAAAATGTCCTAAAAATAAATTGCCAGAATACGCTTTTATAGGTCGATCCAACGTTGGAAAATCTTCCCTTATCAATATGCTTATGCAACGAAAAAGCTTGGCAAAAACAAGTGGAAGACCTGGAAAAACTCAGTTAATTAATCACTTTTTAATTAATAAAAATTGGTACTTGGTAGATTTACCTGGTTATGGTTACGCGCGTGTTTCAAAATCCAGTAAAAAAACCTTTCAGAAATTTATTACCAATTATTTCGAAAAACGTCAACAACTTGTGTTAGGCTTCGTTTTAATTGATTGCAGACACGAACCACAACCTATCGATTTGGAGTTTATGGAATGGATGGGGCAAAGTCAGATTCCCTTTAGTATTATTTTTACAAAAGCCGATAAACTAAAACCAAACGCCCTAACTAGAAATTTAGAAGTTTACACCCAAAAGATGCTAGAAACCTGGGAAGAAATGCCACTATATTTCGTTACTTCTGCAAGTAATGGCGATGGGCGTGACGAATTGTTAGGGTACATTAATCAGATTAATTCCGATTTAACCGCTTCGTAATTAATTCAATTAAAGATTCTGGGGTTTTGAGTTCTTTTAACTCTACCGAAGAAATAAAAACCTCTAAAACTTCATTTCTTGTTACTAATATTACTGGAAAATCAAACTTTTGAAGCCACTTCGATTTATATTGCTTTTGAAACTCATCACGATGGAGAAAAATCATTTCAGTTTTTGAGTTTTCCCTAAAATCCTTCCAAATCTTTTTTTCTGAAAAAGCACCAAACGTAATGGCGCAAAGACTACAAGAGTAATTCTTTGGACTTATAATTTTATGTGCAGTATCCCAAAGTGCTTGTACTTTTCCTGAGGTTGCATGGTAAACAAAAATAAGCTTCAAATTAGTCTTTTTTCAATTCTAATTTTTCAGCAAAATAATCGCAAAAGTCAAGCATAGTAGCGGTCATTTTTTCATCATTAGTGGCGCGTTTAAAAGTGTCTGCCATTGCTGTGAGGGTTTGATGAAAAAATACCTTCATTTCGTCCAGCGGCATATCCTTTGTCCATAAATCAATACGTAAAGCTTCTTGATTTTTATGATCCCAAACCGAAAGTAACATCGCCTTTGTTTCCATATTATCTACGCCACCGTCTGGTGCTGCCCAATGCAATTTTTCTGGAATGCGATTTTCGTCCATTCCTACTGTTAATTTAATTTCTGATGTAATTTTACTCATTTCTTTGGTTTGTATTTTGAATCATTAAAAATCTCTTCAGCACGTTTATTCATTAATTGTAATACTGAAACTGCATTTTCTTCCATATACGATTGTACAATTTTCCATCCTATATATTTTCCTATCATCCCTGGCGATTCGTTATCAATTTCCAAGTTAAATTTTGAAAAGGGCGCAGGTGTAATAAAGCGTTGAAGCAATTTTACATCGGTACTGTATAATAGTTCATTTTCAATAAAATAACGCCATACTTCTACTTCATTTTCAACAGCCCAATTCATCTCATCCTCGGTGTATCCCATTTTTTCGGCATCGGGAACATTAGGCAACCATAAGTCCTTTAAATAGAGTTCCTTTCCATAATATATTATTTGCTCCAAAAACGATCGTTGTGTGGGCACTGAAATATACTTCTTAGCATAGGCAGATGCCACATCCGGCATTATCTGCGAAGGTTTCATGGTTTTTGAAATATATTTTGAAATTCCTTCATAAAAAAAGTGATCCTCCCCTAAATAGGTGTCAAGTTCTATAATCAAAAATTGGTCGTTGGCAATAACTTTGGTTCTATAATCCACATCTGAGGTAGTGGTAAAAACTTCTGGTGTTGAAAAATCTGGGAAATAGTATTTAATATGCTGAAACAGCGCTATTAAATCATCTTCAAGTTTTTCTTCGGAAGGGAATACTTTTACGACCTCATTATTTAGTTGCTTTTGAAGCGTGTCTTGCATTTTCTCAACCCAAATACTATCGTGATATTGCTCTGGAAAGAACAAAGGATACTGACTTTTAAGGTTTTCTAAATCTGATGGGCTTGACTGGGCAAAAACTTTATCAAAACGAACTAACTCAAGATTTACAGGGATTTTTTCAATTTCCTCCTCTGTTTTAGACTTCGATTGGCAACCTAAAAGCAAAAGAAGTGCGAAAAAAAATGAAACGAGGTACTTCATAAAATTTAAATTCTTCATTAATAACGGTATTCCTTTTTTTAAATTTTGTTTTCTCTATTTTTGTGATGCAAAGGTATCATTAATCTTGTTTAAATTGTCCTAAAATGAATACAGAAAAGGTTACAGACCATATTGTAAATTGGTTAAAAGAATATGCTATAAATGCCAAAATGGATGGTTTTGTCGTGGGGGTTAGTGGTGGAATAGACTCTGCTGTAACCTCAACCCTTTGTGCAATGACTGGATTACGGACCCTTTGCGTAGAAATGCCCATACATCAAGCGGCATCTCAAGTAACAAGAGCGCAAGAGCATATTTTACAATTAAAAAGCCGTTTTGCCAATGTAACCGACGTGCGAGTAGATCTTACCCCGGTTTTTGAAGAATTAAAAAAACAAGTACCTCAAACTAAAGAAGATGCTTTTCTAGATTTAAGCCTTGCAAATACTCGTGCTCGCCTACGAATGACAACACTTTATTATTTTGCAGGATTACATCGATATTTAGTAGCAGGAACAGGTAATAAGGTTGAAGATTTTGGAGTTGGTTTTTATACAAAATACGGTGATGGTGGCGTGGATTTAAGTCCCATTGCAGATTTGCTAAAAAGTGAAGTGTATAGTATTGGTAGACATGTAAATGTTCCAGATTCTATCTTAAAAGCGGCTCCTACAGATGGACTTTTTGGCGATAGTCGAACAGACGAAGATCAAATTGGAGCAAGTTATGACGAACTAGAATGGGCAATGAAAATGATTGAAGAAAACAAATCTCCCGAAGACTTTGAAGGACGCAAAAAAGAGGTACTCAAAATATACGCACGCTTAAATAAGGCCAACCAACATAAGATGAAACCCATTCCTGTTTGCGAAATTCCCCCTCATATTAAACTTTAACAGTTCTTCAACGAATTTTCTTACAGTTCGACGAAAAATAATAGACTCTCAACTTCTTTTTTATAGTTTTGATTTGTAGTATAAATATTACAAAAACCTCACACTTATTATAATCCCCTGTTTTAAGTGTTTTCTTTAATAAAATGAATAAAGAATGAAGAAAATTGTTATTGCAGATCACCATCCGGTTACCAGAAAAGGGATTGCTTGCATGTTAAAAAAGTCGAAGGATTATTCCATCGTAGGAAAAGTAAATAATGGAGATGAACTTTTTAAGAATTTGGAAGAAATCAATCCCGATATATTAATTATGGAAATTGATATGCCACAGATTAACGGCATAAATGTCTTACGAAGCATAAAAACTGAGTTTCCCCAAACAAGAGTTCTTATCTTTTCTACACATCCCGAAGAAATTTATGCGCTCCGCTCCATTAAATCTGGCGCCGCTGGATATGTACCAAAAACAGCATCTACAAAAGTATTCCTAAAAGCACTAAAACGAATTGCAAAAGGAGGAATTTTCCTTAATGAAGAACTTACCTCAACTTTTACTAGTAGAAACGTTGGAGAGTCTAGTGCTATAAGCCGTTATAAAAAATTATCTTCTCGCGAGATAGAAGTACTTAATTTATTGTCTAGTGGAAAACGCAATAAAGACATAGCCAACGCACTTGATATTAACGAAAAGACTGTTAGTACATACAAAACTAGACTGTTGAAAAAGTTAAAAGTAGATAATCTAGCAGATTTGATTAACCAATCGAGAATGTTTCAGTTTGGGTAGTTAGAGCACCCTGTTTAGTTTTTCTGAAAGGACTTTTTTCAACGTAATATAATCCATAATATTCTGGAGATTTTCTTTATCTTCAGAAACCTCTGGATTTTTTACTGCTTCACTTAAGTCCATTATTTTTTTCGACACTAAGTGCCTACGTAAATTTAAAATGGTTTCACTTACCATCTGTGAAATACCGTGTTTTTTCTCTTTTACATAAATATCCTTTCTATCCCAATGATGTAATTGGTGTTTTTCTTCATCCATCACCACATGACTGGCAACTTCTGCAATTTCTTTAGGAAGTTGATTAATTAGTTGATCAATTTTTAACTCTCCTTCTTGATTATAAGTGTTTATTACAGCGTAATATAATTGCTGAAAGGCATCATTAGTAAACTCCACTTCATCCTCCTGAAGATCTAAATAAATCTTTTCAAACACCTTTGCTGTCACCCACTCGGGTTTAAAAACAATTTCACCTTCTTCTGATGCTTCAATAATTAATTCTTCAAAACGCTCCTCCTCATTTCCATATAGCAATAACAATTCAATAATTTTTTGCTCTAATTGATATTGGGCATCTACTTTTTGAATGACCTCCTTTTCTACAGGCACCACTTCCATAGTTTCTGTATCTCTTCGAGGCCTTTTTGATGCTTCCCTTCGTTCCTTCTGAAGCATTTGAGCAAGCGTGTTAAAAAGCACTTCCTCACTAATATCCATGATACGAGAGCATTCTTTTAAATACACTTCCTGCTTTATCGAATCTGGAATTTTCGAGATACTCGTGACCATATCCCGAATAGTCTCCGCTTTTTTTATAGGATCATTCTTGGCTTCAGAAGCTAAAAGAGATGCTTTAAAATTGATAAAATCTTTAGCATTCTCTTCTAAATACAGCGTGAGATCTTCAAGGGAATTATTTTTTGCAAAGCTATCTGGGTCCTCGCCTTCTGGAAAAGTACAAATCTTAACATTAAGCCCTTGTTCCAAAATCAAATCCACCCCACGCAATGAAGCACGTAAACCAGCAGCATCTCCATCAAATAGTAAGGTGATGTTTTTTGTTAGCCGATGAATGAGTCTAATCTGTTCTGAAGTTAATGCTGTACCAGATGAAGAAACAACATTTTCAATTCCGCTTTGGTGAAACTGAATCACATCGGTATAGCCTTCCACCAAATAACAATTGTCCTCTTTGGCAATGGCTTGTTTTGCAAGGTAAATTCCGTAGAGGACTTTACTTTTATGATATACTTCACTCTCGGGTGAATTGAGGTATTTTGCAGCTTTTTTATCGCTGGTTAAAATACGTCCTCCAAATCCTAACACACGTCCGCTTAAACTGTGGATTGGAAAAATAACACGTCCTTTAAATCGGTCGAATTGTTTTTCCGTTTTTACAATGGTTAACCCTGTTTTTTCTAGGTAACTAAGTTGATATCCATTTTTTAAGGCTTCAGAGGTAAAGGCATCCCACTCATCTGGCGAATACCCAAGCTGAAACTTTTTTATAATAGCTTCAGTAAAACCTCTTTCCTTAAAATAACTATAGCCTATGGCTTTGCCAGCTTCCGTTTCGGTAAGTGTTTTAGCAAAATAGTCTCGTGCAAATTCATTCACCAAATACAAGCTTTCCCGTTCGCTTGCTTCCTCTTTGGCTTCGGCACTTTGCTCGGTTTCTTCAATTTCAATTCCGTACTTTTTTGCCAAATATTTAATGGCTTCGGGATACGAAAAATGCTCGTGTTCCATTAAAAAAGCCACTACATTACCTCCTTTTCCGCTGGAAAAATCTTTCCAAATCTGCTTAACGGGAGATACCATAAAACTTGGAGTGCGTTCTTCAGAAAAAGGACTCAATCCTTTATAGTTACTCCCCGATTTCTTTAACTGAACAAAATCACCAATAACCTCCTCAACACGGGCGGTATCAAATACTTGATCTATGGTGGTTTTTGAAATCAAAAGGAGCTAAATTTAAAACAAATATACTAAATGAAAACCTCTCGACTGCGCTCGATGATACAATAAAAAAGACACTCAAAAACCGAGTGCCTTTTCTTACTAATTATTGAAACATCTGGCTAATCCATATCGAAACGCAATCCTAAGGATACATTGTGAAGGTCTATAGTATTATCTTTAAAAATTGGGTTGAGATCATATTTTACATAAAGCGCAGTGTCTCGCCATCCAATATACCCACTCAATCCATAAATTACATTATTAGTATTGTAATTGGCCTTTAATTTTTGTTTTACACTTTCACCTTCTTCATCAAACTTTAATTTTTGACGTGCGCCTAAATTAAGTCCAACATACCCACCCAAACCTACTTTTATTTTATTATAGGTATTATACCTAAAATAGGTTTCTTTTTCAATCTTGTTTGAGGGGCCAAATTCAAAATGTACTGGAATTACAAGGTTATCCATTCGGAATTTCGATTTATCCAAATCTCCATCAAACGTTTGCAGTTCGGACATGTCTCCTGTATCCACAAAATACCTATTATCTGTTGGCTTAAGTCCGTTAAACTGAAATGAAATTCCGTATTTTACACGAAGCCAATTGCTTTCATTAAAAACTCTCGTTTTCCAAGCCCAACCAATTTCTGCAAATCGGCTTCCTCCTATTTTAAAATCGCTATCATTTAAAGATTGTCCATCGCCAATCGCATTGTTTAAGCCAAAAGCCAAAACAAAATCACTGGTGGTACGACGGTCGTATTTTCTTTCTTTATACTTTCTACCTAGGTAAATAAAGCCGTCTTTGTCTTTTCCTCCCAGTCCAAAACTCAAAACAGTTCGATCATCATCATCAATAACCTCCACAGTATTGTTGCGTTGGATTAATGCTATTTTATTATCTACAATAGCGATTCGGTTTTCAATATTGAGTGCATGCTTTTCGGCAGCGGCGTTTTTTAATTGCTCTGCTTCAGCCTCAGTAATTTGATTGTTCTCCAATCTTTTATTAATGTTCTCTACTTCCCCTTTTAACAAGTCCTTTTCTTCATTAATAATAGCTTCCTTTGAAGCTTCTAAGGTTTCTAAAGTGGTTTCTTGAGCGTGGATTTGGCACATAGTTAGTAGCCATACCGCCAAAGCGGCACTAAATGTAATAAGTCTCATAATGTTCGTGATTTGTGCTTTTTAAAGCGTGATTGATGAATTGTTTAATTGTTGCGCTCTGCAACGGCAGACCGCACTTTGTTGAATCCTTCCCCTAAGGCATCGAAAACCCGATCTCGAAAACTACGTTCTAGTTCGGTTTCTACATCCAACAGTAGGGCTGCAGCATCTACTTTTTGGGTGTTGGCCTGTAAGATTCTATTATTGGAGATGTCCCGTTGTGCTTTGGCCAAAAGCGCATCGATTTCATCTGGGGTCACTGTATTATTTTCATTTTGAATTTTCTGAACCGCAATCACTACCTCATCTACTTTCTTGTTTATAAAAAGCTCTTCTTTTGTGGGTTCTTTTTCAGTCTTAGCTTCTTTTATCGCAATGACTTCTTTGTTTTGGTTTTGAATTTCAATTAACGGATTGATAGTCTCTTTTTTAATTGAAGCTGGGTTCTTTTCAGTTTTGGCAATGTTCGATTTTGGAAGTTGAACCTCTTCTATTTTTTCGGCAGGGATATCATTATCTTTTTCTTCTGAAATATTTTCAGAAGCTATTCCTCCTTCATTTTGAAATTGTTCATTGGTATCTAACACTTCTATTGGTGTTTCATTTACTAGTTGGGTATTTACCTTTTCTTTACTAAAAAACAAGGTGGTTACCAGTAATATCCCTACAAAACTTGCTGCGACAGCAAACCAAACAAAGGTATTGTTCCTTTTTTGTGGGGCTTGCGTATCTAATTTTGCTGAAAGTTTTGCCCAAGCATCATGGCTAGGAGTAAGTTCCCTTTCCTGCAACTTTTCTCTAATATTTTCTTCAAATTTAATGGGTGCCATAACTTAATTTGTTTTCTTGATTCATCCTATTTTGAAGCGCCTTTCGTGCTTTAAACAACTGGGTTTTTGATGTGCTTTCAGAAATTTGTAACAACTCTGCTATCTCACTATGTTTATAACCCTCAACTGCATATAGCACAAAAACGGTTTTGTAGCCATCGGGAAGTTCGTCTATCATTTTTTGGATTTCATTTACTTCCAATTCTGTTTCAATATAGGCGACGTGATCTGTAGATTGCTCTAGTACTTTCTCATCTTCAAAAAATAAAGCCTTCTCTTTGCGCAATTGAGAGATAGACTCATTGACCATAATCCGGCGTATCCAACCTTCAAAACTACCTTCAAACTTATACGAGTTTAAGTAGGTAAATACTTTTAGAAATCCAGTAAGCATCACCTCTTCGGCAATATCATCTCTTTTAATATACTGCCTGCAAACACTTAGCATCTTTGGTGCAAAAAGTTCATACAATTCCTGCTGTGCTTTTCTATTACCATCTTTGGCTCGAGAAATAACACTTTTGTAATTTTTATGTAATGAAACCAATCGCATACAAGGGTTTAAAAAACGCTTCTATTATAAAGACGCAACATCGAAAGAAAAGGTTGCCTCGGGTTCAAAAAAATTATTTTTTTCTCTCTATAACGTAGTTCACCATAAGTTCTAAGGAGTCTCTATAAGGTGAGGCAGGATAACTTTGTAAAAGAGTTAGTGCTTGTTCTTGGTAGGTTGTCATTTTTGAAATAGCATAATCCAAACCTCCACTATTCTTTACAAACGCAATAACTTCTTTTACTCTTTGCTTATCATTATTATAATTCTTCACCGAATTAATAAGCCAAACACGGTCTTTTTTTGACGCATTATTGATAGCATATATTAAAGGAAGTGTCATTTTCTTTTCTTTAATATCAATTCCTGTGGGTTTCCCAATGGCAGTATCGCCATAATCAAACAAGTCATCCTTTATTTGAAACGCTATCCCTATTAATTCTCCAAATTTTCTTAAAGTTTCAACATCATTGGCTTTTGCATGAACAGATTGAGCTCCCATAGCACAGCAAGCAGCAATAAGTGTAGCGGTTTTTTGACGAATAATATTAAAATACACCTCTTCTGTGATATCAAGCCTACGAGCTTTTTCAATTTGAAGTAATTCGCCTTCGCTCATTTCACGCACAGCCACCGAAATAATTTTCAATAAATCGAAATCATCATTATCTATAGAGAGTAGTAACCCTTTTGAAAGCAGATAATCGCCTACCAGCACAGCAATTTTATTTTTCCAAAGGGCATTGATGGAAAAGAATCCTCGTCTTCGATTACTATCGTCCACTACATCATCATGCACAAGGGTTGCAGTATGTATTAACTCAATTACTGAAGCCCCACGATAGGTACGCTCATTCACTTTACCCTCGTTGCACATTTTGGCTATTAAAAAAACAAACATGGGTCGCATTTGTTTTCCCTTCCGATTTACCACATAATGTGTAATTCTATTAAAAAGTGCCACTTTTGTAGACATGGACTCAGAGAACTTTTTTTCGAAAAGTTCCATCTCTTCCTCAATGGGCAGTTTTATTTTGGAAACGACTTTCATATACTCAGAGATACAAATTACGTTAAATTAGAATTAAAATAGTAGTATATAGAATGCATTTGTTTAATTTTAAAACTTCATTAAACCTTAAAATATATTTAATATGAAAAAAATTACTTTATTGGCAGCTTTCTTTGCTGCATTTGCTATGAATGGACAAATTATCTTTTCTGAAGATTTTGAAGCAGATCCCGTTGATTCTATCCTATTTACCAATTGGGATAACCATGATGAAGACGGAGATGGAAATTTTTGGGAAGTAACTGATATGTTTGCTTTTGCGACTGGAACCAGTGGTGCGGTTAATCACCCAATGCAAACTTTAGCGGCTGATTCTGACTCTTGGGAAGGTGGTGCATTTTCACCTGATAATTATTTAGTGACAAAAACTCCATTAAATCTATCAAATTCTTCAGGGTCTTCTCTTACTTATACTGTTGGAACTTATCAAGTTAATGGAACCTTTATTAATGATAAATATTCTATTTACCTAACAGATTCAAATGCTGTATTAGATATTTTAGCGGCAACCCCTGTTGTTACAAAATTTGTTGGCGATGATTGCCCAAGCAATCAAGCAGACGGTTCTGAGTCTGCGGCAACATTAACTGTTGATATTTCAGCTTTTGATGGACAAGTTGTATACTTAACGTTTAGACATTATGACACTACAGATGAAAATTCTGTATTAATTGATGATGTTATTGTTGATGGTATTCTTGCAGTTTCAGATCAAAACTTTAATGGTTTTACTTATTTTGTAGATGCCAACAACCAACTTAATCTTTCTGCTTCTATTGCTATGGAAAAAGTGGCTTTATACAATGTATTAGGACAAGAGGTATTATCGGCTAAGCTTTCTAGCAACAGTGAAGTTATAGATATTTCTGGATTAAATTCTGGTGTTTATATAGCAACCGTATCTATTGAAGGGCAAGTAAAGTCTTTTAAAATTGTTAAGAAATAATTTAACTAATTAAGTACAATTTTAAAGAGCGGCAATTGCCGCTCTTTTTTTTATTTCTTATTTGCTAATTGTCCGCAAGCCGCATCAATATCTTTACCTCTACTTCTTCTAACAGTAACTGGAATTCTATTCGATTCTAGCTGCTGAATATACTTTTGGATTGCATCATCATCTGCTTGCTGGAAATCGCCATCATCAATAGGGTTGTACTCGATTAAATTAACCTTACAAGGCACATATTTACAGAATCTAACCAAGGCTTTTATATCTTCATCCTTATCATTGATTCCTTTCCAAACTACATACTCGTAGGTGATTTTCTTCTTGGTGTTTGAATACCAATATTCTAAAGATTCTTGTAAATCTTGAAGTGTAAAACTCTTTGCAAACGGCATGATTTGTTCGCGAGTTTCTTGAATGGCAGAATGTAATGAAACAGCTAGATTAAATTTTACCTTATCATCGGCTAGCTTTTTAATCATTTTTGGCACACCCGAGGTAGATAAGGTTATTCTCTTTGGAGACATCCCCAAACCTTCATCACTCGTTATTTTTTCAATAGATTCAAGAACATTTTTATAGTTCATAAGAGGCTCACCCATTCCCATAAAAACAATATTTGTAAGGGGTCTGTTATGGTATAGCAAACTTTCACGGTGAATTGCAACCACCTGATCGTAAATCTCATCGGGATTTAAATTACGCATACGTTTTAATCGTGCTGTGGCACAAAAATTACAATCCAGACTACAACCCACTTGTGAAGATACACAAGCGGTTGTTCTTTTTGAAGTAGGAATAAGCACTGATTCAACAATGAGACCGTCATGCAATCGTACGGCGTTTTTAATGGTACCATCTTTACTTTTTTGAAGAGTATCTACCTTTATATGATTGATTACAAAATTCTCCTCTAATTGTGTCCGAGTTTCTTTTGAAATATTTGTCATATCTTCAAAAGAATGCGCCCCTTTATTCCATAGCCATTCATAGACTTGATTCCCTCTAAATGCTTTATCCCCCTTGGAAACAAAAAAATCTCGAAGTTCTTCTTTTGAAAGTGCTCTTATGTCTTTTTTTTCGGAAATCATCTGGCAAAATTACCATATATTTTTGGGTATAATAAAAAACCTCTTAAAATTAAGAGGCTTTATTACTTTAAATAGTATAGCGTTGGTTAATGCCTAATGATAATTTTTTTTGTGATACTATCATTAGTGTTATCATCAATTAAATGCAGAAAGTAAATACCCTCTGGGTAATTTTCAACATTCATTCTATTTTCGGAATTCGACATACTTCCTCTTGACACTTCTTGCCCTAGCATATTGTAAAAACGATAACTTAAGTTAGGGTATCGCGTATTCATAACCATAAAATAGTTTGATACTGGATTAGGATAAACAAACAATTGACCCGTAAATTCAAAATCTCCAACACTTAATGAGTTTTCAATTGTATCGATTTGATTTTGTCCACTGTTAAGTGGGTCTAACCAATCACGAAGTCTGTTATCAGGCGAAGTACCTGCATTCCAAGAAATACCTATCCTTCCATAAATATCATAGTCGCCATTATTTTCAATACCATTACAATTAGATTCACCTGCATACAGCTGTCCAATAATCCTTCCAAATTCATTAAAAAGTGGCGATCCAGAAGATCCACTTTCTGTTGTTCCTATATCCCAACCATTTCCATTTCCTGCAGAAACTCCTCTAATGAGCCACACTTTTACTCCATTGGCATTTTCTTTAATAGCTGGATCGTTATCTCTACAAATTTTCATTATATCACCATTAGGATGATGAATTCCAATCTGGAACTGAGGTTGAATATCGCTTTTATCCCATCCTGCAAATGCTACATCCCATGAAGCCGGAATTGAGTTAAAAAGTTCTACCAAGGCAAAATCTGTAATTGTATTACTTGCTCTTAATTGGGCACCACTCATTGTGAAATTAGACTGGATATCTGCACTTTCTCCATCAATTCCGCAAACTGGATTGGGGCTCACCCAATTAAAACGAACCGACCATAAAGCAGGATCTGAATTATTCAAACAATGATTTGCTGTTAGCAAATATGGTTTTTTATCATGCATAGTATTGTTTACCAGAGCAGCAGAGCAAAGATGTCCGTTTCCTAAGTTTAAAAGTGCAACCGTTTTTTTAATTAAATTTTTCTTGCTTTCAAAATCACTACCCACAGAGCAATTTACATCAAAATTACAATCACCAGAATCTCCAAGACCTCTTCCATCCTCCAACATTTGCCGTACTCTTCCCATACGGTACCCGTGAATAATACTGCCAATTTCTAGTAAAGGAGGGCTTGAAACATGGGGTGGTTGAAAATATTCCACCACAATAGTTTCCCCTTCAATAAACCAAGAACCTAAAACATTAGAATTCCTATTGTTTTCCGTAGTATAAACTATAGAAAAATCAGTTTTATTAGAATTGTACATTTGCAAGGTAGCACCCTCAGGAAGTCGAAAATTATTAAAGTTAACTCCCATATTTAGTGCCTCGGGAGATTTTATTGCAACTCTCCAAAGTTTACTCCCATCATCCAAGAGTGTCCAAACACCACTACTTTCAAAATCTAGTGTGATTCTTCGTTCAACTCCATATCTCCAAGGAAGTGTTTTATCTTGGTCGTTAATACTGTCTTCAATAGCTAAAGCGACTAAATCTAAAGGAATTAATTCTATTGGGGAAATATCATCAAGCTGTAACTCCCAACTTAATGGAGTCCTGCCCTCTTGTGACGTTGCTGTGAAGAAGGAAATAAGAAAAAGCAATAGGAAGGTAGCTCTTTTCAACTTAAAATGGTTAGCTATCAACTAACTAAGATAGCTTTTTCTTTTATAATTAGAAAAAACTGAGGCACAAAAAAAGCCCTATTCAAAAAATAGAGCTTTTAATCATTATCTAGCTAATGTTATATAATTAACATCGCATCACCATAGGTATAAAAACGATATTTTTCTTTTATGGCTTCTGCATAGGCTTCCTTAATAAATTCGTGACCTGCAAAAGCAGCTACCATCATTAATAAGGTTGACTTTGGTGTATGGAAATTAGTTACCATACTATTAGCAATACTAAAATCATAAGGAGGGAAAATAAACTTATTGGTCCATCCTGTATATGCATTTAGAGTTGCTCCAGAAGAAACTGAACTTTCTAAAGCTCTCATTACCGTAGTGCCCACGGCACAAATACGTCTTTTATCCTTTATTCCACGGTTTATGGTCTCAACAGCCGCATCTTGAATAATCATCTCTTCCGAATCCATTTTGTGTTTGGAAAGGTCCTCAACCTCCACTGGGCTAAAAGTCCCTAATCCTACATGCAAAGTAACTTCAGCAAAATTTACTCCCTTAATTTCCAAACGCTTCATTAAATGTTTTGAAAAGTGTAATCCAGCGGTAGGCGCAGCAACTGCTCCTTCATTTTTAGCAAAAATAGTTTGGTAACGTTCTGCATCTTCCGGTTCTACATCTCTTTTAATATATTTTGGAAGAGGTGTTTCTCCTAGCTCAGTTAATTTACTTCTAAACTCTTCATACGAACCGTCAAAAAGAAAACGCAGTGTTCTTCCTCGAGACGTAGTATTGTCTATCACCTCTGCTACTAAAGACTCATCATCTCCAAAATACAATTTGTTTCCAATTCTAATTTTACGCGCTGGATCTACCAAAACATCCCAAAGACGAGTTTCTGGATTTAGTTCACGCAATAAAAAGACTTCTATACGAGCTCCGGTTTTTTCTTTATTTCCGAAAAGGCGTGCTGGGAAAACCTTGGTATTATTTAACACCAATACATCATCTTCCTTAAAATATTCAATTAAATCCTTGAACATTTTATGCTCAATGGTTTTCTCTTTTCTATTTAACACCATAAGACGCGCATCGTCTCTATTTGGTGCTGGGTATTCTGCAAGTAAGTCGGCTGGTAAGTCGAAGTTAAAATTGGATAATTTCATTCCCATAAGTGATGGCTTTTATTTTAGAAGCGGCAAATATACAACCTCAAGATAGGCGTTGTCAAGTAAATAGGGATTTATTATTGGAAATCGATTGAAAAGCCCACAGATTTAAGGTCTTCCCAAAAAGTTGGATAAGATTTTGAAACCACTTCACAATCATTTATCTGTAACGATGTCTTTAAAGCTAAAGGAGCAAATGCCATTGCCATACGATGGTCATTATAGGTATTGATTGAAACATTTTTAAATATAGTATTTGAAGAAGTTAGTTTAAGACTGGCTTCATTAATCTCAAGGTAAGCGCCTAATTTTTCTAATTCTACTTTTAAAGCCGTAAGCCTATCTGTCTCTTTAATTTTCAAGGTGTGAAGTCCTTGGAGTTCACAGTCAGTTCCTAAACCAAAGCATGTTACTGCAATAGTTTGTGCAATATCTGGAGTATTGACTAAATTAAAATTGACTTTATTAGGGACCTCAATTTTACTTTTTGAAAGCTTAATGGCATTTTCTTTTGGGAAAAATTCAGTTTCAACTCCTAAGCTTGTGTATATTGTTGAAAGTGCTGCATCTCCTTGTAAGCTTTGCTTTCGATAACTTTTTAAAACAATTTCAGTTGCTTTAGACAGTGCTACGATACTATAAAAATAGGATGCCGAACTCCAATCTGATTCCACAACAACCGTTTGATTCTCGATACTTTTTTTATTAGGGATATAAATATTATTTTCTGAAAAATTCCCTTCAATACCTAGCTGTTGCATCAAAGCTAACGTCATATTTATATATGGCACTGAAGTGATTTTTCCCTCTAATTGTATTGTTAAGCCGTTGGGTAAGGATGGAGCAATTAGCATTAACGCAGAAATGAACTGACTGCTTGTAGTAGCCGCTATCGACACTTTATTTTGAGTCAATTTTTTTCCTCTTATTTTTAAAGGTGGATATCCATCATTTTTTTCATATTGAATATCCGCCCCCATTTGTCGTAAAGCTTCTACTAAAATACCTATAGGACGCTCTTGCATTCTTTCACTGCCTGTGAGAATAACTTCAGAATTTTCTTTACAAGCAAAATAGGCAGTTAAAAATCGCATCGCAGTGCCCGCATGGTGAATATCAACTTCTTTCTCTTTTGAGTTTAACGCCTTTTGAAGGTATTTGGTGTCATCACTTTCTGAAAGATTTTCAATAGTGATGTTAGGATATAAAGCCTTAAGAATAAGCAAACGATTCGATTCACTTTTTGAACCCGTTATTTGGACTTCAAACGTTTTTTTGGGAAGTGTTGTATGGTGGAGAATTGCCTTCAAATTATTTCTGATTCTCTTTCAGTTTTTTCCAAAACTTTCCGTAGGTAACAAAAAAACCATACACAAAGCCCCCAAGACCAATAGAAAGTAAAAAAACAACGGGATCTCTAGAAATAAATTCGAAGCTAAAGCCTTCAATCGCCCATTTAAATATGCAGAAAAGCACTGCAAATGCAATTGCCAAAGTGACAACCGACCTCCAAAAATTTTTATGATTAACAATTTTTTTGAACATGCTATTTCAGTTTTTCGTTATTGTGGTGACGGTCGTGATCTCGTTTGGTTTTCTTCTCCATTTTTTTATCGAATGCTGCTTGTAAATCCACTCCTGTTTGGTTTGCTAAACAAAGTACTACAAAAACTACATCTGCCAACTCCTCACCTAAGTCTTTATCCTTATCGCTTTCTTTTTCACTTTGCTCACCGTATCTACGCGCAATAATGCGAGCTACTTCGCCAACCTCCTCAGAAAGCTGAGCCATATTGGTAAGCTCGTTAAAATAACGAACCCCGTGTTCTTTAATCCAGTCGTCTACTATTTTTTGAGCGTTTTGAATATCCATTACTCCCTAATTTTTGAATCTATTATAATTGTTACAGGTCCATCATTAATTAAAGCAACATCCATCATGGCACCAAATTCTCCTGTCATTACTTTTTGTTGGCTATCCATTTTAAGTTGTTTTACAAATTCTTCATATAATGGTATAGCAATTTCTGGGCGAGCGGCTTTAATAAATGAAGGCCTATTCCCTTTTTTGGTACTTGCATGTAGTGTAAACTGGCTAACCACCAATACCTCCCCTTGTATATCTAACAACGATTTGTTCATGGCATCGTTTTCATCTGAGAACACCCTTAATTGAACTATTTTTTTACTTAACCATTGAATATCTTCTAAAGAATCTTCTGTTTCAATGCCTAACAATATAAGAAACCCATTATTAATTTCTGAAATAATTTGCCTTTCAACTGTTACGGAAGCTTTTTTTACTCTTTGTACTACAACTCTCATTCTTTATTATAAATATCTTTTCGATAGGTTTCATCTTCTCCTTCCAAAATTTGTAAATAACTTTTGTAACGAGACCAAGCAAGTTCGTCTTTTTCTAAGGCCTCTTTCACTGCACATTTTGGTTCTTCAAGATGCAAACAATTATGAAATTTACAATGTACTTTTAAAGCAAAAAATTCTGGAAAATAATCGGCCAATTCTTCTTTTTCCATTTCCACAATACCAAAGCCCTTTATCCCTGGGGTATCAATAATTTGACCTTCAAAAGAAAGATCATACATCTCTGCAAAGGTAGTGGTATGTTGTCCTTGTAGATGTTGTTCGGATATTTCGGAAGTTTTTAAATTTAAATTGGGTTCAATGGTATTGATTAAAGTAGATTTCCCAACCCCACTATGGCCAGAAAACATAGATACTTTATGCTGCATTAATGTCTTTACCTTATCAATATTTTTTCCTGTTTTGGCAGATATCCCTATACATTCATAGCCAATACTTCTGTATAAATGTGCTAAGTATTTAATTTCTAAAACCTCTTCTTCAGTATAGGTGTCAATTTTATTAAATAGTAAGACGGCTTTTACATGATAAGCTTCGGCAGTTATTAAAAAACGATCTATAAAAGTGGTAAATGTGGGAGGATTATTCAATGTTACTAATAAAAAAGCAATATCGATATTTGCTGCAATAATGTGAGTTTGTTTTGAAAGATTGACCGATTTACGAATGATGTAATTTTCTCTTTCTTCAATTTCATAAATAATACCGATGGTTTCATCTCCTTTGGTCTCCACTTCAAACAACACACGGTCACCCACAGCCACTGGATTGGTACTCTTTATGCCTTCAATACGAAACTTCCCCTTTAAACGGCATTCGTAAAAAGTTCCGTTTTGAGATTTTACGGTATACCAACTTCCTGTAGATTTATAAACGGTGCCTTTCATTATCACAAAAATCTGAAAATTAAAGCAAACGACCTCACATAAATTTTATATTTGCAATTCCACAAAAATTAAACACTTAATTATGAAAAAATTTACAATTCTCCTTTTGTTACTTGTTTTCATCCCCGAAATAAATGCGCAGGTATATGAATTTAAAACCATAACGGTTATTGAATCTATTATCCCTAATGGATTGGGTCGCTCTAGAATGATCTCTGTAAATGATGAAAGAGATTATAAAGAGTTTACTTCTACCCGCTCTGAAGAGGACAACGATCGAAACAAATCTGACCGAAGCGACATTCGCGTAAAGGGATTTGACGAAACCAAACTATTAAATTTCTTTAATTTGGGCGGAATTCGTTTCCAAAACATTGCTGCCAATGATGCTATTGTAACCTCAAAACTTAATGCAATGTCTGAAGAAGGTTGGGAGCTTACTTTTGTAAACAGTGGTGTTGAAAGCTACGGAGGTAAAGGTGACGACAACGGAATTTACATTACTCGCTATATTTTTAAAAGAGTTAAACAATAATATTATTGAAAGAAAAAAGCCTGCTAATGCAGGCTTTTTTCTTGTTGTGAAACAATTTTATTTTGATGGTTAATGGATTCTTGGTGAATGGCTTTATAAATTCTAAGGATGAATTCTTCGCTCAAGCGATGTTCTTCACCTTCCAAAATCATTTTACCAAGAATTTCATTCCATCGTTTCGATTGTAAAATAGCCACATTGTTTTCTCTTTTCAATTCTCCAATGGCGTCGGCAATTTTCATTCGTTTTCCAAGCATTTCAATTAATTGATGGTCAATAACATCAATCTTCGTTCTAAGAGTAGCTAATTTGTTATTAAATTCTATTGCATCCCCTTCCTCTTTTCTTATTTTTAAATCAACCGTCATTTTATCGAGAGTTGACGGAGTAATTTGCTGCGTAGCATCGCTCCAAGCATTGTCCGGATCGTAATGGGTTTCTACCATTAATCCATCGTAATTGAGGTCTAATGCCGTTTGACATAAATCAAATATAATATCCCTTCTTCCTGCAATATGCGAAGGGTCTAAAATTAAAGGCAAATCTGGAAAGCGATTTTGCAAATCGATGGCAATTTGCCATTCAGGATTGTTACGATATCTGGTTTTCTCGTACGTTGAAAATCCTCTATGAATTACCCCTAGGTTTTTTACATTGGCACTATAAAAACGTTCTACGGCACCTAGCCAAAGGGACAAATCTGGATTTACTGGGTTTTTTATCAGGACAATTTTATCAGTTCCCTTTAAGGCATCTGCGATTTCTTGTACAATGAACGGTGACACTGTAGACCGTGCTCCAACCCATAAAATATCTACATCGTGTTCGAGGGCTAATTCCACATGGTTTGCATTAGCCACTTCGGTTGTGGTTAACAGGCCTGTTTCTTCCTTAGCTCTTTGAAGCCATTTTAAGCCTAATGCACCAACACCTTCAAAATTTCCAGGACGGGTACGTGGTTTCCAAATACCAGCTCTAAAAACAGTGGCGTCAGTATTCTTAAGCTCATGAGCAATTTTAAGCACTTGCGCTTCGGTTTCGGCACTACAAGGTCCTGCAATCACTAATGGATGCGCCAATTCCATGGCATCTAACCAATTTCTTAATTCTTTTTTATTCTCCATCTTGTATTACGTTAGTTAATTCACTGGGTACATTTTCAATGTTTTGGGCATACATACCAAGTATTTTGAAATTCTTTACAAATTGTTTTAAACTTTCAGTAGCACTATAAAAATCCTGTGGATCCAAAAATGTCACATCCACAAAAAAGGCATATTTCCACGGTGTTCCTAAAACTGGCAAGGATTGAATTTTGGTGAGATTTATATTATGCAAAGCCATAATTTGAAGTGCCTTACTCAAGGTTCCTACTTCATGACCCAATTGAAATCGTATGGAAGCTTTGTTTGGTACTTTTTTAGTAGCGGAAGTACCCTTATTCCCAATTAACACAAAACGGGTGTGATTCTCTTTAATATCTTGAATATTACTATCCAATATTTTTAAACCATAGCGTTCTGCCACTTGTTTTCCTGCAATAGCCGCTACTCCTTGAAGATTGTTTTCACGAATTCGTTTGGCTTCACTAGCCGTATCGTTCCCTTCAATAATTTTGAATTGCGGCGGGAATTTTCTTAAATAATCACGACACTGAAGCAATGCGACAGGATGTGAATGCACTTCAAAAATATCGATAATCGATTCAGTTTCAAGTGCCATTAAATACATTTGAATATTAAGAAATACCTCATCCAAAATTTCAAAATCCCCTTTTTCAACCAGATTATAGTTGGGTAAAAGCGATCCCGTAATGGTGTTTTCAATGGCAAGAACACCAAAATCCGCTTTTTTATTTTTCACGCTTTGGGTAACTCCGTCAAAAGAATCACACATGACTAAGTCTACTTTCTCGTTTGGAAATAACTTCTGGACAGCTTCATCATGGAAAGAACCTTCAATTCCTTGTATTGCAATTTTCATAATTCGAATAATTAAAATGTTCCATAAAAAAACCCGGAAATAAGCTCCGGGTTTCTAAATTTATAATTTAACATAAATTACATAGTTACCCGTTTCTTACCGTAAAAGTAAAAAAACCAAAAGTTGAAATATGTAAAAAATGTATTCATTGCGCTATTAATTGTTGCTAAAGTAAACAATACTTTATAACAACAAAATCTTTTTTGCGTTTTTTTATTTGTGTAGCTTTACCTTTTTAAAATTATGTCGATAGAAGTACAACATATTTCAAAAACCTATGGCAATCAAAAAGCCCTAGACGATGTTTCTTTCTCACTTAAAAAAGGAGAGATTGTAGGATTCCTTGGTCCAAATGGTGCTGGGAAATCTACGATGATGAAGATTTTAACTACCTATCTCGAAGCATCAAATGGAAGCGCCTCTGTAAATGGTTTTTCTGTTGAAAAAGAGGCTTCAAATGTTCAAAGAAGTATTGGCTATTTAGCGGAACACAATCCTTTATATTTGGATATGTACGTAAAAGAGTATCTTCTTTTTAATGCTGAAGTGTACGGCGTTTCTAAAAATGAAGTTGAGAATGTTATTTTAAAAACAGGTCTCACATCTGAAGCACATAAAAAAATTCAGCAACTCTCAAAAGGGTATCGACAGCGTGTGGGCTTGGCCAATGCCTTATTGCATAATCCAGATGTTTTAATTTTAGATGAGCCCACTACAGGTTTAGACCCCAACCAACTGATTGAAATACGAGAATTGATAAAAAATGTGGGTAAAGAAAAAACCGTACTTCTTTCTACCCATATTATGCAAGAAGTGGAAGCTATTTGTGATCGTGTCATTATAATAAATAAAGGAAAAATTGTTTTGGATACACCTTTTAGAGAGCTTCGGAATAATAAAACCCAAATTATTGAAGTGGAATTTGACTATAGGGTTGAAGAAGTGGCATTGCAAAATATCTCTTCAATAAAAAATATTGAAAACAAAGAAGGCTTTTTATATCATTTACATTTTAATACAGAAGAAGATATGCGAGGTAAGGTATTTGATTTTGCACATGATAATGGATTAAAAATACTTCAGTTACATCAAAAAAATACCTCCCTAGAAAAGTTATTTATTGAATTAACTACTCAAAAATAAGTCTTCCTGTGTAAAGTTCTTCAACCTTTACAAACGGAGGGCGATTTTTAGAAATAACATCTCCTATTCCTTGAATAACTCCACTAATTCTTTCTACAGGATATACAATTATTTTATTTGTACTTCTGTGGCTAACAAAAACCTTATCCGTAATCAATTCTTCAGCTTCGACTCGAACATCCCCATCCGAGAGAACATAAGACACGGAACGTGCCACTCCTTGAAGTCTAAAGGTAGATAATCCATTAGCAAGAATTTCAATTGTGGATACATCAATATTATCAAGATTGAAATCACCATCAATATGAAATTCATCTTCTTCAAATTGATCTTCAGAAATCAAGACTATTTTATGGTTTTTTAGCCTACCTATATTCTCCACCGTTAAACCAGAGCTATTTCTTATTTTCAAAGTATCGGCAAGTACAGTAACAAAGACCGTTGTTCCTTCATCAATATCTCTAACAAAGTTACAGCTGTTCCTGTCACTTACTTTTAAAATACTATCTTCTACTCGAACTCTAATCTCGTTAAATAGATTTTTTCCAGATCTAACCATGACTCTCTTTTCTGGGCCTTCTACTAAAACCAATTTTACTCTATCCCACACAATAATACTATTAAAGTCATCAACTTCATATACCTCTTCCAACATATCACCGGCGGACTGAAAGCAATCTGGAGCGTTTTCAGAATCACATCCAAAAATTAAAAACAAAATTGATATATAGAATAAATTTTTCATCATTTTACAATCTTAAACCTAAACCAAATTCAACCGCTTCCGCCTTTGCCCAATGTGCTTTAACAGTCACAGCGATAAAAACATTGTCATTAAACATATATCGTTTTAGACCCAACCTATTATAGGTGATATTCTCAAACTCATATGGCCAGTAGATATATCTTCCTAACTGTGAAACAAACGCTACTTTATTAAATCGAAGTTCATGGCCAATAAAAACTCCTACCCTTCTAAAATCCTCATCGCCTGTAAGTCCATCACCGGGATAGGCAATTTCTCTATAGCGAATTAAATTAAGTAAAAAATAAGAAAAATATACATCTACACCAGCTTGAAAAGTACTTTTATAATTAATTCTTTTATCTGCAAAAAATGAAAAAGTATAAAAGGGGAACTGACCCAATCCATTCACATCGGCTTCATTAACCCCAGTTCTAAAAACAACATTGTAATGAATTCGCTCTGCATAATTTGAACTTCTCCAAGACCCCACCGGAATTCTAACTGGGAAATTTGGGGCATCAAATTGATAGCTTAAACCTGCACTTGCAAAAAGTGTATTCGTACTATTATTAGGAGCTTTTAGATTTGCATTGGAATAGTGTAAAACTCCTAAATTAAGCTGTATTCCTAAACCATCAATAATATTTTCTTTTACAAATCCTGCCTTTATAAAAGTGGAACTTAAAAACCTACTTCCATAGGCACTATTTTCGTAATTATCATCTGGGTGATATGGGTTGGAAGCATATGCAACACCTTGACCCACTGTAACTCTTAAATATCTATTTAAAAAATACCAGTTAAAATGTCCATACAGCCCATAGTTTTCACCTAAATATGTATTCTTTAAATCTTGGTATGAAAATGTAAAGCCCCAATCTGGAAAATTATACCTTCCCTCCCATTCATTCCAACCGTATGTTTTTCGGTTATAAGAAAGCCACAAACCATTAGGAAAATCTGTGATTAAATGGGAGATATCTTGATTGTGTTCTAGAATGCTTCCATAAAAATAATCTGCTTCTATAGAAAATGGTTTCACCTCATTTTGCTGTCCTACAGTAACATGGGCAACAAACAGAAAAAAAAACAGATTAAATAAATTTCTCATAGCTTTTAAGAAGCCGTAAATATACATTAATCTTCAAATATTAACCCCTCAGGACTGAATTCTTCAATATCAATAACAGTTAACTTTTTCAATGATAAACAACCGGTTCCATGGGTAACATCACATAGTATATTAACTAACAATTCAGTCATTTTATTTCCATCAATTCGAAAAATATTAGAATATTTGAGAGGCAATAGCTTTAATATTATTACTCTTCCCCATGGAGTAGTAATGAAGTACAGGCACTCCTTTTTCAATTAACTCTTTACTTTGGGTAATACACCACTCAATTCCTATTTGGCTAGCAGCTTGATTGTCTTTGCATTTAACTACTTCCATAATTAAATCGTCTGGAAGGTCTACATTAAATCGATGCGGAATTAAATTCAATTGTTTTTTGGTGGCAATGGGTTTTAACCCTGGAATAATAGGAACGGTAATTCCCTCTTTACGACATTTTTCAACAAAACTGAAATATTTCGAATTATCAAAAAACATTTGGGTAACGACATAGGTAGCCCCCTTGGCAATTTTCTTTTTCAGAAAGTAAATATCACTGTCCATACTGGGTGCTTCAAGGTGTTTTTCAGGATATCCGGCAACTCCAATACAAAAGTTGGTTGGAGCCGTGTTTTGAAGCTCTTCCTCCAAATATTTTCCGTTATTTAAATCTGAAATTTGAGCCACTAACTGACTCGCATAACTATGACCATCTTTTTCTGGAGAAAAATAAGTTTCACTTTTTACAGCATCACCCCTAAGTGCCATCACATTATCAATCCCTAAAAAGCCTAAATCGATTAAGAAATTCTCGGTATCTTCTTTACTAAAACCTCCACACAAAATATGAGGAATGGCATCCACATCATATTTATTTTGAATGGCAGCGCAAATTCCCACAGTCCCTGGACGTTTTCGCACTACTTGCTTCTGTAGAAAACCGTTTTCCAATTCTTTATACACATATTCCTCACGATGATAAGTAACATCTATAAAGGGCGGATTAAATTCCATTAAAGGGTCAATTCCATCAAAAATGGATTGAATGTTTTGTCCTTTTAAAGGTGGAAGAATCTCAAAGGAAAATTGTGTTTTTCCGTTGGCTTGTGCTACATGTTCTGTTACTTTCATTTACTCTGCAATGTTGGGTTGAAGCCATTGAGTGGCTTCAGTTAATGATATATTTTTTCGTTGGGCAAAATCTGCCACTTGGTCTTCGCTAATCTTTCCTAGACCAAAATATCGAGCTTCAGGATTCCCAAAATAATATCCCGAAACCGAGGCCGCTGGCCACATCGCCAAACTTTCGGTTAGGGTAACACCAATGTTTTCATTTACTTGTAAAACCTCCCAAATCGTCTTTTTCTCTAAATGATCTGGACAAGCAGGATATCCTGGAGCAGGACGAATTCCTTTATATGTTTCGGCAATTAATTCCTCATTAGAAAGATTTTCATTAGCGGCATAGCCCCAATGTTTTGTACGTACTTCCTTATGAAGATATTCTGCAAATGCCTCAGCAAGTCTATCGGCCAAGGCCTTCACCATAATTGAGTTATAATCATCATGTTCTTTTTCAAACTTCGCAGCTAATTCTTGCGTTCCAAAACCCGCCGAAACACAAAAACAACCTATATAATCTTTAAGACCTGAATCTTTTGGAGCAATAAAATCGGCTAAAGCAATATTGGGTCTACCTTCGGCTTTTTTACTTTGTTGACGTAGGGTTCTAAATATTCCCCTCTTTTCCTCGGACACCTCCCTCGAAAGGGGAGGAAAATATAATTCTATGTCGTCGTTATTTATTGTATTGGCTTCAAAAAGACCAAAGATGCCTTTTGCTTTTAATAGTTTTTCTGAAATAATTTTCTGTAGCAACTGTTGTGCATCCTCAAATAATTCGGAAGCTTGTTTTCCTACCACCCCATCTTTCAAAATGTCTGGAAATCTTCCGTGGAGTTCCCAACTTCTAAAAAAAGGAGTCCAGTCTATGTACTCTTTCAGAATTTCTAAATCTAAATTTTCAATCAACTGAATTCCCAGCTGTTTGGGTTTTACAATTTCTGAAGCCTTCCAATCTATTTTAAATTTATTCTTTCGGGCTTCTTCGATAGACAAATATTCTTTAACACGTTGTCTTTTTGAAAACCCTTCTCTGAAAATTTTATATTCTTCTTTCAGCTTTATTTTATAAGCGTCTTTTCGTTCTTTCTGCAGTAAATCTCCTACTACCGTAACAGCACGCGATGCATCATTTACGTGAACCACCGTTTGTCCATATTCTGGGTCTATTTTTACTGCGGTATGCGCTTTGCTAGTCGTAGCACCTCCAATTAACAAGGGTACTTTAAAATTCTGTCGTTGCATTTCTTTGGCGAGAAACACCATCTCGTCCAAGGAAGGGGTTATTAATCCGCTTAGCCCAATAACATCTACATTTTCTTCTTTTGCGGTATCGATAATCTTTTCGGGGGGTACCATGACTCCTAAATCGATGATTTCATAATTATTACAAGCCAATACTACCGAAACAATATTTTTTCCAATGTCATGTACATCCCCTTTTACGGTCGCCATCAATATTTTACCATTTGAAGAAGACACATGATCCTTTTCAGCTTCAATATAGGGAAGCAAATAGGCAACGGCTTTTTTCATGACTCGTGCACTTTTCACCACCTGGGGAAGAAACATCTTTCCACTGCCAAAGAGGTCTCCCACCACGTTCATTCCAATCATTAAATGTCCTTCTATTACTTCAATAGGTTTTGCAACAGCTTGCCTTGCTTCTTCAATATCCTCTAAAATATAAGCATCAATTCCTTTAACTAAGGCACGAGTGATTCTATCTTGCAAAGGTTCCTCACGCCAGGATAAATCGACTTTCTTTTCTTCCCTTGTCCCTTTAACGGTTTCAGCAAAGTCTAATAACCTTTCAGTGGCATCGTCTCTTCGGTCGAGCATAACATCTTCTACTCGTTCTAGTAAATCTTTAGGGATATCATCATATACCTCCAACATCGTTGGGTTTACAATCCCCATATTCATTCCTGCCTGAATCGCGTGATACAAAAACACCGAGTGCATCGCTTCACGAACCACATCATTCCCTCGAAAACTGAAAGAAACATTGCTTACACCTCCACTCACACTACAATGTGGAAGGTTTTCTCTTACCCAACGAGTAGCTTCAATAAAATCAATGGCGTTTCGTTTATGTTCATCCATTCCCGTAGCCACCGGAAAAATGTTTAAATCGAAAATGATGTCCTCTGGAGGAAAATGAACCTTATTTACGAGTATATCGTAGGATCGTTTAGCAATTTCTATTCTTCGTTCGTAATTATCGGCTTGTCCCACTTCATCAAATGCCATGATAATTACGGCAGCGCCATATCGTTTAATGAGTTTTGCCTGACGAAGAAATTCAGTTTCACCTTCCTTTAAACTGATGGAATTCACCACACATTTTCCTTGCACCACTTGTAAACCAGCTTCAATAATCTCCCATTTAGAGCTATCAATCATAATTGGAACTCGGGAAATATCAGGTTCTGCAACCACTAAATTTAAGAACTTAACCATGGCTTCTTTTCCATCAATCAATCCATCGTCCATATTAATGTCGATAATCTGAGCACCCCCTTCTACTTGATGACGAGCGATGGTTAGGGCTTCTTCAAAATTTTCTTCCTTTATAAGCCGAAGAAATTTACGTGAACCAGCTACGTTTGTACGTTCCCCTACATTTATAAAGTTACTCTCCGGAGTTATTACCAAAGGTTCTAAACCTGAAAGCTTTAAATATCTTTTCTCGTTTTCCATTTTAAAAAGGCAAGTTTTTAACATCTACATTTCCACCAGAAAGGATTATTCCAATCTTTTGACCTTTTAATTTTTCCTTTTGTTGTAACACAGCCGCTAAAGGAACCGCACTGGAGGGTTCTACCATAATTTTCATGCGCTCCCAAATAAGTTTCATAGCTTCCACAATCTCAAGTTCTTCTACACAAATAATTTCCTTTAGTAACTTTTGAATAATAGGAAAATTAATATCTCCCAAATTGGTTCGCAATCCGTCTGCAATGGTGTTAGAAGTTTCATTGGTTTCAATGACACCCGATTTTAACGATCGGAACGCATCATTCACATTTGAAGGTTCACCTCCAATCGTCTTACAATTTTTTCCGAAGTAATAAGCCGAAAGTGCTGTGCCAGCAATCAATCCGCCACCACCCACTGGCGTTAAAACTACATCCAGCGTCGGGTACTCTTCTAGTAACTCTAAGGTTGCAGTCGCATTTCCTAAAATCACATCCAAATTATTGGATGGATGTAAAAAAGTAGCTCCTTTTTCTTGTACTATTTTTTTTGAAGTGGCTTCCCTTGCTTTAAGTGTAGACTCGCAAAAAATAACTTCGGCTCCATAACCCAGAACGGCTTCTTTTTTTACTGAAGGAGCATTTTCTGGCATTACGACATAGGCTTTTATTCCTAATTCATTTGAAGCCAAAGCAACAGCTTGACCAAAATTTCCTGAAGAATGTGTGACTACGCCTTTTTCTTTTTGAATTTCAGAAAGATTTTGAATAGCATTAACAGCACCTCTCATTTTAAAGGCACCCATTTTCTGAAAGTTCTCACATTTAAATAAAATAGATGTTCCTGCTAATTCATTAATCGCCGAGGATGAAAGCACAGGGGTTCTATGAACAAATGGCTTAACACAATTGTAAGCATTTAATATGTCTTGTTTGGAGGGAATCATATTACTGCTTCAATTTTTGGTAACGGTCTCGGAGAAAACTTTGCAGCTACCTCTGTGATGGCCTTAATATGAGGAGGTGTGGTTCCACAGCATCCTCCAATAATATTGACCAGATTCTTTTGTAGGTACTCCTCTATTTGTTTTCCCATTTGTTCTGGTGACTCATCATACTCTCCAAAGGCATTTGGTAATCCAGCATTGGGATAGGCAGATATAGCTAAATTGGTCCTACTAGAAACAGCTTCTAAATGTGGAGTCAGCTGTTTTGCACCCAAGGCACAATTAAATCCAACGCTAAGCAATGGAATATGTGAAATAGAGATTAAAAAGGCTTCGGCGGTTTGTCCAGAAAGGGTACGCCCCGAAGCATCTGTAATGGTTCCACTTACCATAATGGGAATATCGAGATTTCGTTCTTCTTTTATCTCTTCAATAGCAAACAAAGCCGCTTTGGCATTTAGAGTGTCAAAAATGGTCTCAACCAATAATAAATCAGCTCCGCCGTCGATGAGTGCTTCTGCTTGTTGTTTGTATGCTATTCGTAATTCTTCAAAAGATATTGCTCTAAACCCTGGATCGTTTACATCTGGAGATAAACTAGCTGTTTTATTGGTAGGTCCTAAAGCACCAGCCACAAAACGAGGTTTGTGTGGCTCTTTTGCTGTATATTCTTCAGCAACTTGTTTTGCTATTTTGGCACTTTCAAAATTTAATTCATAGACCAAATCTTGCATATCGTAATCTGCCATGGCAATGGTTGTACCAGAAAAAGTATTGGTTTCCACAATATCGGCTCCCGCTTCAAAATATTTTTTATGAACCTCGGCAATAGTTTGCGGCTGGGTTAACGAAAGTAAATCGTTATTTCCTTTGACCGATTTATGAAAATCTTTAAACCGTTCTCCACGGAAATCTTCTTCGGTAAATTGATAGCGTTGCAACATGGTTCCCATGGCGCCGTCGAGAACTAAAATACGTTCTCGTAATAATTTTTCAATACTATGCATAACAAACAGAGTCTATAAATTAGACTTTAAAAAATGCTATCATAAAAAGAGGAGAAATCTTCGTTTTGTTATCTATTCTGAAATTAACTTCAGATAGAATGTAGCACCTTCATTGCATGGCAAAGGGTTGCTAAGGTTTCAAAGGGTCTATTCCCTCCACCTTTCTTGATAACGTTTCAAAAAGTGTATGAACTGGCACAAAGAAAAGGCATAAAATTGTTTTTACCAATTCTTAATGTAAAAAATTAATGCTTTAAATGAATTCCACATTCGCGATTCTCTAAAGCTTTTACAGGATCGAAATAATCAAATTCTAATGGTAACTTTTTGTTTTTTATATAGGCTTCCAATGCATCATCATCATAATGATAAAAGGGGCTTACCTTTAAAATTCCATCGCGACTAAAACTAAATACATCTAATCCATTGCGATGCTCAGTTTGTCCTTTTCGAACATTGGTAAACCAAACATCGGGCTGATGCTTTTTAAACGCTCTATTAAAAGGCTCCAACTTTACCTTTTCTGAAAAAATAGGATGGTTTGGATTGTTAATATTTGGTAATCCAATTCTACTATTTATATATGCGGTAGTATATTTTGGACTGAAAATTTCGATATTAAGTTCAAGGTTTTCAATCAAGTAATTAGCATGTTTATAGGTAGCTTCAGTATTATATCCTGTGTCACACCATATCACCTGAATATCCTTTTTTACTTTGCTACAGGCCCACAATAAAGCGGCCGAATAGGAACCAAAACTTGTTGTAACTAATGGACTTTTGGCTTGTTCTAATGAAAAAGAAATAATTTCCAAAGGGTCTTCAAATCGAACATTTTCATTAAATAAATGAATATTTTGAGGAGTGATTTGGTTCATGCTATTATCCTATCGATTTAGTAGAGTTTGCAAACATACAAACTTTAATCAAAAAAAAATATGATTTATGTCAGTTGATTTTTCACAAAGTCTGAAAGGGACGTATTCTCCATAATTGAAAGTGTGTTATCTCGCACCTGAATCATAAGATTGTGAACACTACAAAGATCCTCGTCTGGGCAATCTTCACATTTTTCATAAAAATTGAGACTTACACAAGGCACCATAGCGATGGGGCCTTCAAGCACTCTATAAAACGCAGCAATGGGAGTATTTCTAGATTTTTCAAGCAAATAATACCCACCTCCTTTACCTTTTTTAGCACCCAAATAGCCTGCTTTTTTAAGGGTTAAGAGGATACTTTCTAAAAACTTTTGAGAGATATTTTCTGCTTTAGAAATAACTTCAATCTGTACTGGCTCATTGTCCTCCCTTCTTGCAAGAAAGCTCAAAGCCTTGAATCCATATTTTGTTTTTCTAGATAGCATATAGTAAAGTTATAGTTTCGTTCCGTTTAAAACAACATCGTAAGTAATTTTTACTGAATTTTCTAAAGTAATCGAAACCGAACAATATTTTTCAAAACTTAAAGAAGCGGCTCTTTTAGCTTTTTCTGGGGCAATATCACCTTCCAAATAAACGGTTACATGCATAGATTTAAAAGGTTTTGCGTTTCTTACTTCGGAACGAGTTCCTTCCACTTCTACTTTGTAAGAATCTACAACTTGACGTTGCTTTTTCAAAACATAAATGATGTCTATAGCATTACAGCCACCTACTGCCATTAATAAAAGTTCCATAGGGCTTGCCCCATTTACTTTGTTATTGTTTTTATTATCTATTAATACCGAGATATTATTATCCCCTTTTCCTTCCAAAAGGTAATCCTCATTAATTCTATTTAAAGTAACTTTCATGAATTATTTTATTTTATCACTTAATCTTAAAATATCACCCAAAACACCTCTTGCCGTTACTTTTGAACCCGCTCCAGCGCCCTGTATAATAATGGGGTGATTACCGTAATTTTCAGTATAAATTTCAAACAGTGAGTCGCTTCCTTGTAAATTTCCTAACGCACTATTTTTAGAAACTGAAACCAAGCTTACATCCAAAATAGCTCCATCTTCCTTAGACAAATCGCCATGTAAATCTCCTACGTACCGCAATACTTGACCTTTATTAAGGTTCTTCTTTTTAATTTGAAACGGAACATCCAATGCCTCTAAATTTTTTAAAAACGTTTCTTTGGATACTTTTCTTAATTCTTTCGGAATTAAATTTTGAATCGAAATATCTTCAAACTCATTATGCAAATCCAATTCTCTTGCTAAGATAAGAAGTTTTCGAGCCACATCATTACCACATAAATCTTCCCGTGGGTCAGGCTCTGTATATCCCACATATATTGCCTTTTTCAATACCGAACTGAAAGTGCCTTCTTCTTCAGAAAAGGAATTAAAAATATAGCTCAACGAACCTGAAAAAACGCCTTTTATTCGTGTAATATTCTCACCTGAAAGATGCAATAGTTTGATGGTGTCAATAAGTGGCAGCCCAGCGCCAACATTGGTTTCATATAAATATTCTTTTTCATTTTTAGCTAGTAAACCTCGTAATTCTTGATAAAATTTTAAACTGGAAGTATTGGCAATTTTATTGGATGAAACCAAATTAAATCCTGAATTTATAAACTCAGGATAATGATTTACAAATTCTGAAGAAGCGGTATTATCAATAGCGATAAGATTTTTCAGTTGATTTGTTTTAGCAAAATGAATTACCTCAGTAATGGAATAGCATTGTGTTTTTGTTGTAAACTCTTCTTTCCAATTTGCTGAAATATGTTGTCCCAAAAGAGCCGTTTTGGAATTTGCAATACAAAATATATTCAACTCCAAATCGCGACGCTTTGCAATTTCATTTTTCCTTTCAAATAGTTGGTCAATTAATACCGAACCCACATTTCCTCTTCCAAAAACCGCAATATTAATTTGCTTCTTTTTTAAGGCACCCAAATTAATGCGTGCCTTTGGTTGTTCTAAAATTTCAGTGCTCATTTTTCTGAGATTTATACAAATAAAACTTCGGCTTCTTTTTGAACACTTTTAAAAGCATTTTCTAAATCTAAAATTAGATCATCAGCTTCTTCAATACCGCAGGATAAACGAATAAGAGAATCTGTAATTCCAGCTTGCAATCGTTTCTCTCTGGGAATAGAAGCATGCGTCATCTGTGCAGGATAACACAGCAAGCTTTTCACACCCCCTAAACTTTCTGCCAATTTGAAAAACGCTGTACTTGTTACAAATTCATTTGCAGCGTCTTGAGTATCATTTTTTAAACTAAAGGAAACTACGCCTCCAAACAATCCATTTTGCTGGCTATTAGCTATTTCGTGGTTTTTATGGCTTTTTAATCCAGGATAAAATACCTGATCTACAGCATCATGCTGCTCTAAATACAAAGCCACTTTTAAGGCATTTTCACATTGCTTTCTAAAACGCAAATCCAAAGTTTCAATCCCTCGAATAGTTAAAAAGCAATCCCACGGACCTAAAACACCTCCCGAAGCATTTTGAACAAATTTTATTTTTTCGGAAAGCTCTTTTGTTTTAGTAATTACCAGACCAGCGACCAAATCGGAATGACCCCCAATGTATTTGGTGCCACTATGAATAATTATATCGGCTCCTAAATCAATTGGATTTTGCCCAATAGGGGAACCAAAAGTGTTATCAACCACCAACAAGGCATTCACACTTTTTACAATGTTTGAAATTGCTTTAATATCTGAAACTTTCAAAGTAGGATTCGTAGGTGATTCTATCCATACCAATTTGGTTTTGGAGGTAACGGCTTCGGCAACATTATCAACTTCGGTTGTATCTACATAATTTACTTTAATGCCTAATTTTTCATACACGTGGGTAAATAAACGGTACGCACCACCATAAATATCATCTACCGCTACAATTTCATCTCCAGCTGAAAGTAATTTCAGAACAGAATCGATGGCTGCCAAACCAGTGGCAAAAGCAAACCCAGAATGCCCATGTTCAAGCTTGGCCACAAGGTCTTCTAGCACTTTACGGGTGGGGTTGTTACTTCTTGCATAATCGAAACCTTTATTCACCCCTGGGGCTTCTTGAATAAATGTGGAAGTTTGGTACACAGGTACCGAGATAGCACCCGTTAATGGGTCACTTGGAATGGAATGGATAATTTTTGTTGCACTCATTTTTCTAATTTTTTTGAGTTAATAAATAGATTAAAACAAAAAATTCAAATACGTCTTGCGACGGATGTACTAGAAAAATGTTATTAAGAAATTTGAAAAACCATTTTAGAAAAAAATGGGTTTGTCGTTATCTATCAGCCGCAATTTGCGGTGTAGAATGTAGCACCTTCTTTGCAGAACAAAGGGTTGCTAAGGCTTCAGCGGGTCTAGTCCCTCCACCTTTCTTGATAACATTTCAGTAAGTTATTGAACTTTGTGAGCACAAATATTGATAAACAAAATCGACTTCTCCAAATATTTTATGAGAATTTTAAAAATTTACCAACAAAATATAGCTTTTGTATCTATATTAAAATACTTACATTTGCCCCAAATTAAGAGGAAAGATTTGACTGATTGCAACCTCGCAAAAAAATGCTAAAGGCAGTACCTACTACCTTCCTAGCTTTTAAGACAAATCTTTCTATAGAAATGTAAACTATGGCATATTTATTTACTTCCGAAAGTGTTTCGGAAGGACATCCAGACAAAGTAGCAGATCAAATTAGTGATGCACTAATTGATAATTTTTTGGCTTTCGATCCAAATTCGAAAGTAGCTTGTGAAACATTAGTTACTACCGGACAAGTTGTTTTAGCGGGTGAAGTAAAATCGAATATTTATTTAGATGTTCAGAAAATTGCACGCGATGTTATTAATAGAATTGGATACACCAAAGGAGAATACCAATTTGATGGTAATTCGTGCGGAGTGCTTTCTGCCATTCACGAGCAGAGTGATGATATTAACCGTGGAGTAGATCGTGCAAGTAAAGAAGAGCAAGGTGCTGGTGACCAAGGAATGATGTTTGGCTATGCTACTAAAGAAACTGAAGACTATATGCCTTTGGCTCTAGATTTATCACACAAAATTTTACAAGAATTAGCTACTTTGCGCAGAGAAGCAAAGGAAATTCCATATTTACGTCCAGACTCTAAAAGTCAAGTTACTATAGAATATGATGATGATAATACGCCTATTCGTATAGACTCTATAGTTGTTTCCACGCAACATGACGACTTTAATAAGGATGAGGAAGCTATGCTTGCCAAAATTAAAAGCGATATTATTCATATTCTTATTCCGCGAGTTAAAGGTCAATTAAAGCCAGAAATTCAGAAGTTATTTAACGATAAGATTAAATATCATATTAATCCTACGGGTAAGTTTGTTATTGGTGGTCCCCATGGAGATACTGGGTTAACAGGAAGAAAAATTATTGTGGATACTTATGGTGGAAAAGGTGCTCACGGAGGAGGTGCTTTTAGTGGAAAAGACCCTAGCAAAGTGGACCGTTCTGCAGCCTATGCTACCCGTCATATAGCTAAAAACTTAGTTGCTGCTGGCGTATGTGATGAAGTGTTAATACAAGTGAGTTATGCCATTGGTGTCGTGGAACCTATGGGAATTTTTGTAGACACCTATGGTACTTCAAAAGTGAATATGACTAACGGAGAAATCGCTAAAAAAGTTTCTGAAATTTTTGATATGCGTCCAGCTGCCATTGAAGAACGATTAAAGCTAAGACAGCCTATGTATTCTGAAACCGCAGCGTATGGGCATATGGGAAGAAAAAATGAAGTAGTTTCAAAAACATTTTACACGCCTGACCAAAAATCTAAAACACTTGATGTAGAATTATTTACTTGGGAAAAACTGGATTATCTGGATAAAGTTAAAAAAGCTTTTAATCTATAATTGAACTAAATTATAAAATAAAATCTCTTCATTTGAAGGGATTTTTTATATAATATTATGTCGTTTTGCTTTTTGCACCGCTTCAATTTTACTGTGTACTTGAAGTTTTTTGTAAATATTTTCAATGTGCTTTCTAACCGTACTGGGCGATAAAAATAAATTTTCAGCAATAACAGTATAACTTAAGCCAGTGCTTAACTGTTCTAGTACTTCTATTTCACGTTTGCTTAATGAAATATCTTCTTTGTCTTTTTCATTTTCAATTGAAAGAGGATTACGTAATAATTTTAATGTTTTCAAAGCAATGGAAGGATTCATAGCTGCACCTCCATTTAAGGTTTCAACAATACCTTCGTATAAATCCTTAGGATTGATTTCTTTCAGCAAATAGCCATCTGCACCCGCTTTTATAGCATTAAAAATATTCTCATCATTATCGAAGGCGGTTAGCATGATAATTTTGATTTGAGGATATTTTTGTTTTACAATTTGTGTTGTTTCAATACCGTTTAAAACTGGCATTTCAATATCCATTAAAATTAAATCGACATTATGATTATCCTCTAGTTTTCCCAATAGGTCACTTCCATTTAAAGCAGTATGTTTTACTGTAATATCTTCAAAAAAAGAAAGCTTTTCCTTTATAGCGTGAATGAGAAATGAGTTGTCATCTACAATTGCTATTTTAAGGTTCATGGAAGTAGTTGTTGGTTATACTATAAAAGTAAGTCTTTTTGGCATTTCCTCAATAAGGCATTTGTCGTATTCATTATTTTTCAGCTTTTAGAACACTAAAAAGAATTGTAGTGCCCTTCCCATTTTCTGAATTAAGCTCAAGCTCTCCTTGCAAGTCACGTACTCTTTTAGACATATTTTGTAAGCCATTCCCCATAACAACTTCTTCCTTATTAAAACCTACACCGTTATCCTGAATGGTTATCATAAAACTTTTATGAGCTTCTTTAATTTGCACCACCACTTTAGAAGCTTTAGCATATTTAATAGCGTTATTTACCCCTTCCTGGATGATACGATATATGTTCATCCCTATAATAGATGTAAAAGATTGTTGACTATCTATGGAAGGGTCAATCTGAAAATCAAATTGTATGCCTGTCGCGGCTACTTTTGCCTGATTAATAAAATTGGTTATTCGAGTTTGTAAATCCTCAAAGGAAATTTCATTTTTATTCATTGCCCAAATGGTATCTCTTAACTCATAAATTGTTTGAGTAGTAAAGGCACTTATGCCTGAAAGCTTATTAGCTAACTTCTCATTTACATCTGGAAATCCAAACTTTATATTATCGATACTTGAAATAATAAATGTAAGTTGAGAACCAATATTATCGTGCAAATCTCGAGAAATACGTAATCGTTGTTCTTGTAATTTATTTTGAGTTTCAATACGGGCAAGTGCTTCTTTAAGTTCGCCTTCTTTTTGTAATTGGCGATTCTTTAATTTTTGTTGATTGTACACTAAATACCCCAATAACCCTAAAACAATAGCCAATCCAAACCCTCCAAAAATCCATGTATTTTTACGGCGAACTTCTAAATCTTTTTCGGCTAATTGAGCACGTTGTTGAAGGATTTCATTTTCTTTTTTTTCGGTTTCAAACTCAATAGATAATGCAGCAATGTTTTCGTTTACTTTAATATTATGAATACTGTCTTTTACGGCTACGTATTGTTCAAAATAGTATAATGCCGAGTCTGTATTCTTTTGTGTTTTATAAATATCTGAAAGCAATTTATAATTGTATTGTGTAAGATTTCGGTATTGCTTTTTAATAGAGATGGGTAGTGACTTATGAACAAATGGTATGGCATTTTTCCAATCTTCTTCTGCCATATACACTTCTCCTATTTGAGTGTAGTTTTCGGCAATTCCAATGGAATCTGCTCGCCTTAATCTATCTCCAAGAGCCATAGTAAAGTACTCTCGAGATTTATTATATTTTTTTTGCAGTCCATAGACTCCGGCAATATTGCTAATACTGTAAGGAATCCCAACAGAGTCCTTCAATTTTCGCTTTAATTCTAATCCTTTATTAAAATAGTACAAAGCACTATCCAATTCATTGTTTATTTCCTTCAATACTCCATAATTATTATAAATATCCTTTAAGCTATTCTCGAGGTTATTTTCTTCTGCTAAGTTCTTTCCCATCTGCATATAATATAATGCCTTTGGCATATCACGATATTTCATTCCGTAACCCATTTCGGCATAATGATAGGAAACTTTGTCCCACCGTTGCAACTTTTCAAACATGGTAATAGACTCTAACCCATATTTTGTGCTTTCTTCATATTTCCCTTGATATCCAAATACGAGAGATAGTTTTGATAAAGCACCTGCTATACCATCTTCGTAGGAAATCTTTCTTGCATCACTTAAATTTTTTTGAAACAAACTTATAATAGAATCCTGCGGAATATTTAATCCCTGTGTATATAAATTATTAATTGAATCAATCTCTTTTTGGGTTTGTGAAAAAAGAAAGGAGCTTACTAAAAAAAGTGAAACTAAGAGGAAGTTCGTTCTGGTCACGATTAAAAATATTTACATTAAAAATACTCAAATATTTATTTCGGACTGCACGACTAAAGCTTCATCGAGATTGTATTGTAGAAAATGATATTTGTTTAACCCAGTTTCTCGAAACTGAATTTGATTTTTGTGCTTTAAAGCTTCTTCAATTAAAAAGACTTGTTGAGCAATAGCATGTTGTTTGAGGGCTTTATTTTTGTATTGAAAATACAACCCCAAAGTCCCACATATTAAAACAATTATGCAAATGGTAAACAGCACAATTAATCTACGTTTTATTTATGAAATAAAAATAGTCAATTACTCCTGAGGTAAGAATAAGGCATCTGACGTATTATGGATAATAGGAGCATAATTTTATCAAGGAAAATTTTTTTTGTATTTTACTGAATATTAGATTTTTAAATAAAAACAAAATGAAAAATATTACACTTTTCTTTTCCATAGTACTATTCACTTTTTTTTGTGACACATACGCTCAAACCGAACGTTCTTTGGATGAACTTTTAGTAATACTTTCTCAAAATCATAAGGGAAAAGTTACCGATGTTTTTAGCTTAAAAGAACTTCAGGTACTGAAAGAACATTTTAATAGTTCCATCTTTTTTGAAGAAAAATTAAGTTCCGTGGAAAACATTAGGTTATCCACAACTCAATCTGTCACTACTGTACAAGCCGCCGATATTATTCCAAGCGATTTGTCAGTCATTGAGGTACTTGGAAATTCTCCTAACACCGATTTTGAAGGAGCAGGTGTGGTAATTAGAGGTTCGACCAATCAAAGTACGGATGCCTATATTATTTTGGACACCTCTAATAGATTACAACATCGGGATCCACTAACTGGTACGTACACAGATTATGGTGAAGTTACAGGTATTCCAGCTGGAGTTTCCATTACAGGATTAACTCGAGGGGCTGCAGATCATTTACTCTTAGGAATCGCCACTAATGGAACTCCTGGTGGAAGTGCCCTGTATAGTATTAATATTAATACACTTACAGCTACTTTTATTCAAGGAAATGACTTAGTCCTACCCATCGCTTTGGCCGAGGATGGAAATGGGGAGTTAGTGACCATTGATATTGACAATGATATGGCATACCGAGTGAATCCTATTACGGGATTTGTATCCCCCATTGGTTCTATAGGATATGATGCAAATTTTGGGCAAGGGATGACTTTTTCTCCTGTTGAAGGAAAAATTTACAACACAGCCTATAATTCGACCATTGGCGATTCGTCTTTATATGAAATGAATCCAAATACAGGTAATTTAACTGCCCTAGGTATTATACAACCTGGTTTAACTCAACAATTTGGATGGTCTGGATATTACGATCAAGATCTCTTATCAATTTCAGACACTACTATTGAAGGACTTATTTTTTATCCTAATCCTACTAAAGATTTTGTGGTATTGGAAGGAAATCATCAATTACAACAAATTGAAATTTATTCTATGTTAGGAAATAAAGTATATTCAGAAAGGTTTCAAGCTAGATTAAAAAAATTGGATGTCTCATTTTTAGCAACAGGAAACTATATTTTGAAAGTATTTTCAGCAGATCAAACAGGAACTTATAAATTAAAAAAATATTAATCCATAGGAAAGGTTAGCGTGATTATCGTTCCTTTATTATCTGAATTAATATGGACCCTTCCGTTTAAATCTCGTGCTCTTTTCTTAATATTATTGAGCCCATTTCCCATTTCAGTATTCTTGAGATCAAATCCTTTACCATCGTCTAAAATTGACAGTACCAATTGATTATCCTTTTCCAAAATACTAACGATTATCGTTTTGGCATCGGCGTACTTTAAAGCATTGTTTACCCCTTCCTGTATAATACGGTAAACATTCATCCCTTTAATAGATGGCAACATAAGCTCTTTCGAAATACTTTCGGCTACTTGAAAGGTGAACTTTACTTTAGAATCTGCAACACCTGCTTTATCAATAAAGTTAGAAATTCTGGCCTGTAGATCTTCCACCGAAATATTTTCTTTATTCATTGCCCAAATGGTATCTCGAAGCTCATAGATGGTTTGAGTAGTAAATGCGCTTATTCTAGTTAGTTTATCTGAAACTTTGTCATCTTTATCTTGTAATCCATACTTTAAATTATCTACAGAGGAAGTAACAAAAGTAAGCTGTGCGCCAATATTATCGTGTAAGTCCCGGGAAATCCTTAATCGCTGTTCTTGAAGTTTATTTTGCGTTTCAATTTTTGCTAAAGCCTCCTTTAGTTCGCCTTCACGTCTTAATTGATTATTTTTCAATTTTTGCTGATTGTAAAATAGGTATCCTAAAAGTCCTAAAATTAGCCCAAACGCCATGCTACCGTATATAAACTTGTTTTTTCGCTCTACTTCAAGTTCTGTTTCTGCAAGATTAGCACGCGTTTCGGCAAGGTCCCGTTCTTTTTTCTCGGTTTCATATTTAGTCTCCATTTCGGTTACCTTTGCGGCTCTTTCGTCATTAAAAACGGAGTCTCTCAATTTATAAAATGCTTCCTGTTTTTCTAAAGCATTTTTATAATCTCCTATTTTTTTATAAAACCAAGCTTCCTGTTGGACTACATCTCTTATTTTTTCTATGCTACCACTCTCCTGCGCAAATTTGTTTGCTAGGATAAAGTTTTCTTTTGCTTCGGTATTTTTACCCTGTTCGTAAGCTATAGTAGCAAGATTGGTATAATTGGTTGCTAGGTTGTATATATTCCCTTTAAGGGTATTCATTACCAAAGATCTATTGATATATTTTTTGGCCTCAGTATAGCGCTTAGTCTTTAAAAGTGTATTTCCAATATTATTGAAAATGAAAGTAAAGTTTAAAGAATCATCTACCTTTTTGAGGAGTTCTACATTTCTATAATGGTAAAATAAGGCACTGTCTGCTTTTCCCCAATCGTCAAAATTTATGGCCGTTGCATTATTAGCAAAAATGAGGTATTTATAATTTTTATTCTTAGCCTCATCCATAATTTTATAGGCCTTTTTCCCATAGGAAACACCTTTTTCATAATCTTCGAAATCATGATACACAATAGATATGTCTGATGTATGGCGTGACACTAATCCTGTATCTTTCATTTTTTCAGCAATAGTAAGCGCTTGTTGGGTAAAACCTAAGGCTTCTTCATACTTCCCAGTTCTTAATTCTTGGTAATATAGACGTTCATATATTTTTCGGATTCGCTCTAAAGAATCCAATGATTTTAACAGTGGGATAACTTTATTTGAATAATAGGCGGTGCTATCTGTAATTCTTAGAACATCATTTCTGAAAAACCTGAAATACCAGTAGTTAGCAGTATCGGCTTTATTTTTTAGAAGTTTTTTCGATTTTGAAAAATAATATTCAGAAGAGTCGTTGCTTTTGTACGCATTTAATAATAGAGTATCCAAAGTATCTATTCCTTGAGAATGAACACTCCCAATAGAGGATAAACAAAGAAAAAAGGGAAGTATATATTTCATTAAGGCCGGTTATAGTAGGATGAAAATAGAAAAAACACGGCAATTGCCATGTTTTTTCTATAAAAATTATTCTAAAATTAATAGGCTGTAACTAATTGGCCATTACTCCATTCGCCTATTTTAGATTTGTAACTACTATCGTGATAATATCCTCTACCATGTTGTTGTCCATTACTCCATTGGCCCCCATAATAGGCATTGTCATTAAAGAAAAACCTTCCTTCACCATGAAATTGATTGTTACTGTTAAACATACCCTCGTATTTGTCTCCAGAAGCGAAGGTGTAAGTCCCCATGTACATTTTTCCGTTTTTAAAGAAGCCTGTAAATCTATCGCCATTGCTCCAAATATATCGCCCGTATTTATCTTGACAATCACCAGCGACACACCCAGTATCTACATTGTTATCGTAAAAAGTATACGCCGTATCGACTAAATAATTTTTAAAAATACCGTACTCCCACTTATCATTTTCGAGTTCATGGGTATATCCCACACCATTCATCATCCCATTGCGGTACTCACCAATCAAGTTCTTTTCCTTTCCAATATAGCAGCCATACCCGTGTAACTCGTCATTATTCCAAAACCCCATATAACTTCCGGAGGTTGTCCAATTAAAAAGTCCATATCCTTCTCGGTTTCCATTTCTAAAGAAACCTTCATAATAACCGTAATCATAGATTTTCTTTCCCCAGCCATTTGTACAATCCCCACTTTCACAATAGGGGTATTGTTTTTCTGTAGTAGTTTTAGGGGTCTTAGGTTGTGGCACTCCTTGTGCATACACCATTGAAAATAGCAAGAGCCCAATAATAGTAAATGTAATTTTTAGTGTTTTCATTATAATAACTTTTACATTTTTTTGACTAGTGTTCCATTGGACCATTCACCTATTTTTTGTTCTAAACTACTGTTGTGGTAGTAGCCTCTACCCTCATATTTTCCATTTCGCCATTCTCCTCCATAATAGGCATCATCTGCGAAGAAAAATCTTCCCATTCCGTGGAATTGATTATCACTATTAAACATTCCCGAATATTTATCGCCACTGGCAAAACTGTATGTACCCATATACAGCTTTCCATTTTTGAAAAACCCAATAAAAGTATCGCCATTACTCCATTCAAACTTTCCGTATTTGTTTTGACAATCACCGGCAGTACAACCCGAATCATTTCCTGTTGAATAGAAATCGTAATGTGTACTTATGTTTCCATCATAAAATATTCCTTGATCCCACTTATCTCCAGTAACAGTAATTCCTAATCCATTAAGTTGCCCGTTTTTGTATTCACCAATAATATTGTCATTATTATCGGCTAAATAAACACCATAGCCATTCATATTATCATTTTGCCACGTTCCAATATACTTTCCTATACCATCCCACTTATACAATCCGTAGCCTTCTTTTTTTCCATTTTTCCAAAAACCATCATAATATCCATTGTCGTATTCGTATTTTCCCCATCCGTTTTGACAATCCCCATCAACGCATCCTGAAGTATTATTGTTTGTAGGAATTGAACCCGAAGATGCCATTTTTACTGGCTTAAAAACTAAGGACGCCATGGTGTAATATCCAGGAAGAATATATTTATCTACTCCATTTACCTTAACTACTAGGTCGTTATCTCTTTTTTCGGTAGAAGCGTTAGTGTAGTCCATGGACTCCCCTTTTTCAACCACGTGATAGCTATTACTCTCTGCCACTCTACACCAATATACATTTTCTGCAGAATAGTCTAGCTTTGATGCTGTTTTAGCTCCCCAATTAGAAAATTTACGAATATCTGGAAGGTAATAGGTAGTATTTTTTTCGGCAACGTAGTAAACATAACTTCCCCCAATATTAACAAAGGGACCAGATATGTATTCATCATCGGAATAAAAAACAAAAGAGTTTGGATTTGTGAGATAGAAATTGGTTCCTACATTACGTTCCAAAAGTGTTGCTTTCCCTGAAGAGCCATTGACTGCTTCTTTAAAATCTTCTAATAAATACACATTTCTTGAGCTTTTATCCAAAACCGCAAGTGTATTGGTACTTAGGTACTTTAAATCAACAACGTTTGTTAATTGTCGACCGTTCTCCTTAAGCGAATAATTGTATTCGCTGGTTTTTGTCCAAGTTAATCCAGATGTAGAATTATTAACTCCTTGAGGTGTTGGGACTTGAGCATTTACCGCTAGATTGAAGCTAAAAATAAGGCTGAAAAATAGGGTTACTAATTTCATAATTGAAAGGTTTTTAAGTGTTTAAACAAAGTACTAAAAAAAAATTAAATTATATAATAGGGCATTTGCCCTAAAAATAAACCAAACATATTCCTACAAAAATTAATACAAGTAAAAACCCCAACCAAACCAAGGAAAGCAACCGTAACTTTGAGGTCTTTAGAAATTTAAAAACTACCCAAAGCCCCACTATACCCGTAGGAAAAGAAATATAAACAGTCTCGGTAAAAGTTCCTTGATAGAAGGTACATAGCCCTATGACACTAATAATTATCCCTAAAATTCCATAGCTATAAATTTGAGTTTTGGGCTTACTTTTAGCAATTTTCAGAATCAAAAAATCAAGAATAAGAACCAAAACTAGTAAACCTATTAAAACAAATAAAGCTGGAAAATAACTCAGGACATATCCCCAAATTCCGTAATCATTGTTTGGCACTAATGATATCATTCTGAAAATTCTTGAAATTTTTCCTTTGCTTCCAAATACTCGGCTTCGGTCTTTGTGATTTTTCTTAAAAGTTTATCCATATTGTTGGAGTCTCTGTGAATTCCGAGAATGATAAGATCTACAATTAATCTGAATAAAATTAATAAAACGGCGGCAGCAAATCCTTCCGATAGTAAAATAAAAAAGAACCCTGCCAAAATAACGGTGAACTGTTGTATAAAAATACGCACATAAGGCCTAAAAAATAATCCGCTTGGAGAATACTCTTTAAACTGGTCATTTTTCCAAAAGTTGGTGTAAAAATATTTCAGATTTGAAACAACCAATGAAGCAATTAAAATTGGCATTCCTTCTAGCCGAAGAATAACTCCGTAATTATGTATTAAATGAAACCCATCTTTTAGTTGAGATAATTCATTTTCAAAAAAAGAAAATAAAAAAATAGATTGGATAGCTACAAACATTCCATAATGGAATATAAAAAATACAATAAGCCCTATAGAAGAAGTTGGCATCTTAGCAGTTGCCTTTGAACTTTTACCATATGTATTTACCATCCACAGTTTCACACAATGAAAAACCCCAATAATGATGGTTTCCAAAAAATAGGCAAATACAACACTTATAGGGTCTGCTAACTCTAACAATAGTAGCACCAATAAAAAAAGTGCATTTCCCCAAATTAAGTAATTGTATTTGTTAGGAATAAAAATCGATTTCATCATTTTACTAGTTTAAAAGCCCCATTGCTTCCAATGGGGCTTGCTTTGCGACAAACCTAAACTCCTCATTTACATCGTCGCGATTAACTTGGCTAGTTAATTACTTTTTAAGATCATACGCATAAATAAGATCGTCTTTGGCTTTGTAATACAATACACCTCCAAAATCATCTACTTCATACTCTGGCTTTTTATCTTTTAAAATGATTTCTTTTTCTGTCTTACCCGAATCCTTGTTTACTTTAACCAGACCTACGCCGTCATCTAGTTTGGTTAAAATGAATTGTGCATTTTCGGTGGCAGCTGTAGCTTTAAATCGTTGCGACATAAACTCAAATGAAGCTGAACCAATGGCAGAGAACATTTTAGATTGCCTATCATATTCCTTTCCATATTCGTTATAATCTCCCAAGCTATTTCTGTTTGCTCCGGCTGCTGCCGCGGCAGAAACAGCCATAGTTGTGGATGCCACAGCTATAACACCCCCTACAATTTTTGCAAAGGTGCTCTTTGAAGGCGATTTATAATATTGATGATATACTTCATTACCATTAAAGTCTATTAAAGTCATATTTTGATCCGAACCTAAATAAACTCCACCATTTCTCATTTGAATTGAACTGGGTTGTTCTTTTTCATCAAAATCTGTGTTTGCAAAAGCTGAAACATTCCCTGTAGTAGGATCTACGGCCATAATTTCATCATCTGCAGAGATTAAATACCGATTGTTACTTTTATCGAATGTGGAAGCAACCGATGTTGCTCTTTTGTACTTTAGAGGTTTATCCCACACTTGGTCACCCGTTTCAAGGTTTACAATATTGGCATCTTCACTTGTAATATAAATTAACCCTTGTGGAGTATGTGCCATTACCATAATATTCTCTCCTGTTTTTAATGGCTTTTTGAAGAGGGTTTTTCCATCAAACGAAATTTTATTAATTCCGCCTTGTTGTATTCCAAAGAGAATTCCATCGTCCATAATATAAAAATGCTGCACATACCCTTTTGTTTTTGGGGCTTTTTCCCAAAGATCTTCACCGGTTTGGGCGCTTAAAAATCCTATTTCAGACTCGTCTTTTGCGGCAAATACACTATTGCTTCCACCACTGCTTTTGTTACTTACAACTGCTAAACCTTGTGGTAATATTTCAAAATTTACTACTTGTCCTTTTACTTTTGCAGCATCTTTCCAAAGTTCTGCCCCATCTGCTCCCACTTTATAAATTTCCATACTACTTCCCGAAGTGTTGCTTTCAAAAGCATAGATTTCTTTTTCAGAAGCATCCGCAGTCATCCAGTTTACATTCTTAATTTTATTTTCCCAAAGGGTTTCACCTGTAAGTGTTTTTGCAATAATTCCTTGACTGGTTGGGATAAGCATTTTGTCTTTTAACAATAATGGATCTCCTGTTACCATATAACTTTTCATAGTCGTTTTCCCAGGAGGAAATAAGTAAAAAGAGTAGTCCTCTTTTCCATTTCCTAAATCATATACCGCTACTTTTGGAGTATTATTCTCGGCCATGTCGCCAGTTTTTTGGAGCCCACTAACAATAAGCTTGTTTTGAGGCATCGCTGTAGAAGAAGTGAAAATCTGTCTCCACTGATTCCCTTCAGAACTAAAAAGTATTTGACCTGAAACAAAATCAATTACAGTTTTCTTGGAAGACATAAATCCGCCTTGTGCCACCATAACATAAGGTGAAGCAGGAATAAAAGTGAGTTCTTCTGGTTTTACGCGACCGTAGTCTGTAAATTTAAAAAGCAATTCATTGCTTCCAGGCTTAATGCCTACTAAGCCATCGTTACTTGCAACAACAAGCGTCCCAGCCTCGGTAAGATACATTTCGTTAATTTTCCCGCCTATATCGTAGCTCCAGTCGGGTTGTTCGGCTTTTTGCGCAAACGTCCCTAAAGCTATTAAAAGAGCAAAAAGTGTGTTGAAAATTGTTTTCATAATCGTGGTTTTAAATTTGATTACTTCAAAGGTGTAAAACATTGCCTAGTAGTTCAATAGGGCAATTGACGTATAATTTATATAGTAATGGATTTTAGGTAGATGGTCATTACGTAAAAAACCGGAAGCAAAACAAAGTTCTACTCCCGGCTCCACGTAAAAACCTCAACACTTGAGATTTTTTTTAATGGGATTTAGTTTTGGGTTACTTCCATATCAAAAGATCCACTTGTTACTGAAACTGTATCTGTGTTATCTTGAATATTATACCCTGTAAAAGAAAAGGTTCCCTTTACTCTGTCTGCTGTGTAACTAGAAATATTAACTTCTCCTCCAGAAGTAGTTCCATTTACGGCCATATACACTACCACGGTTGTTGGATCTGGATTGCCTGGATCTGGCAAGTAGCTATAGGTTCCAATATTAGCTAAGTTTAACTCGTAAGTTCCTACGCCATCAAAATTTTGGATTATCATTTGTAGATTTTCTGAATCCACTGTTCCTGCAGAAACAGCCATAACTCTAACACCTCCAGAATTGGATTCTTGAGCCATAACAGTTCCTTCAAGTGACTCAAAAGAACCACCATCTACAGTTGCAGTCATAGTTCCAGCGGCTGCCTGTGGGTCGTCACCCCCGTCATCGTCTTTTTTACATGAAGCAAGCACTAAACTTGCAAAAAAGAATAAAGAAAGAATTTTTAAAGTTTTCATAATTGTATGTTTTGGTTTTTGTTAGGTACAAAGTTGTCCTAAAACCAAAGCGCATACAATACGGCAATTGTCGTATAATACAAAAATGACGCCCATAGGCGCCATTTTTATTTCTTTTTTACCTTACACGTACTAATACCAAAAGGCGCATACAATGGGCAAAAACTTATAAAACTAGTAAGTATAAAAATACCTGCCAGTATTAAAAGCACGAGCCCTAGTGTACCAGAGATAACACCTGCGTAATAAAGAATGGCGATAATGACTGCGATGATAATTCTTAAAAAACGATCACCTTGTCCCATGTTTTTTTTCATAACCGTAGCTTTTTAAACTTATTAAATATAGTCAAAACTATCATTTTTCTAAAAACAATTAAATGACCAAAGTCACTAAAACTGTATCCAAGGAAGTTCCTTTTGAAGCTTTTCTATGCTCTTCTGAAGATTTTTTTGAAACACGCTGTGTTCCTCACTATCAGGATTAAACGGTTTGTGTTGTAATCCTTTATGAATGGCCGCAATCTCATTTTGAAGGTGGGTTGTTTCAGCTGAAATCCATACCCGATTAAACTTTTCCCATATATACTGTATGGCAGTATCATTAGGATGCAACATATCCTCTTTATAAAAGCGATAATCGCGTAGCTCGTCCATCATCAATTCATAAGAAGGGAAATAATGTGCATTTTCAATCGTAGAAATCGATGGGTGTACGGCTGAAAGTAAGTGCGACTTGCTTAAGGTATTTTCTGCAAATCCATCCTTTATATGCCTAACAGGAGAAACCGTAAAAATGAAAGTAACCTTTGGGTTTACTTCATTAATTTCTGAAATACAATTTTGCAAACTTTTTGAAATCATCTCCATAGAGAGTATCTCTTTTGAAAATTCTTTCTGTGGGACTTTTTGACAGTTTGCAACAATTTCGGAAGTGTTGTTGTGCAAGTACACCCAAGCCGAACCTAATGTAAAGATGATATGTGAGGCTTCTAAAAGGTATGTTTTAAAATGGCTAAGTTGAAGGTTAATGCTGTTTAAAAATTCAGATTTATCTACCATTGAAAGGGACGAATGCACCTCATAACAATGCCATAAGCCTTTGTGCTGAAAAACATCATTTTCCGTATAAAAATCATCATGTAACGCTCTAAAAATGAGTTTTTCAATAGAAACAGGATTGAAAATTACCCCAAACGGATTTTGAATATTCTGAAATTGAAAATAGTCCAGCTTCCCTCCTATATTCTCCGTAAAACAAGACCCCATTAATACCACCTTGGACTGGTAATTAATTTGAGGTTCCTTGGGAGAAAGTGGTATTTGGGTTTGGAGGTTCATTTATTTTAAATAATCTTCCGCAGCTTTTAAGGCCTCAGTAATCCCTTCAGGGTTTTTACCTCCAGCCGTAGCAAAGAAGGGTTGTCCACCACCGCCGCCTTGGATGTATTTTCCTAATTCACGAACTATCTGACCAGCATTTAGGTTTTTTTCAGCAACTAATTCTTTAGAAATATAACAGGTTAATAAGGCTTTTCCATCGATTGCGCTTCCAAAGAGTAAAAACAAATTGTCTACTTCATTCCCCAATTCAAAAGCCAGATCCTTTTGCCCTGCGGCATCCAAATCGATTTCTGTGGCTAAATAGTGAACGCCATTTACCTCTTTTACTTCAGCCTTTAAATCTCCTTTTAAATTTTTGGCTTTATCTTTTAATAGCTGCTGAATCTGCTTCTGCAATTCGTTGTTTTCTTCCTGTAGTTTTTCGATAGAACTTACGGGGTCTGGTGTGTTGTTCAATAATTTTTGAACTTGTTTAAAAGAGGCTGCACGTTCTTCAAAATATTGCTTTGCGGCATCGCCTGTAATGGCTTCGATTCTTCGTATTCCTGAAGCTACCGCCCCTTCTGAAGTAATGATAAAATGCCACACGTCATTAGTATTTTGCACGTGTGTACCACCACACAATTCCATCGATTTTCCAAACTTAATGGCACGCACTGTATCCCCATATTTTTCACCAAATAATGCCAAAGCACCTTCGTCAATGGCTTGTTGATGTGGAATATTGCGACGCTCTTCTAAGGCAATTCCTTCTCGAATACGAGCATTGACAAAATCTTCAACTTTTTGTAATTCTTCATCAGTCACTTTACTGAAATGAGAAAAATCGAAACGCAAATTTTTACTATGTACCATGGACCCTTTTTGAGCTACATGTTCGCCTAAAATATTGCGCAAAGCCTGGTGCAACAAGTGTGTTGCCGTATGGTTTGATGCGGTTCTAAATCGCTGTTTTGAATCTACAACTGCCTTAAAAGTAGCTTCAGGATCACGTGGTAAATTTTTTGCAAAATGAACAATAAGGTTGTTCTCTTTTTTGGTGTCAATAATATAGACTACTTCCCCATTTTGAGCTTCCAAATAGCCTTTATCACCTACTTGTCCGCCCCCTTCAGGATAGAATGGTGTAAGATTAAAAACCAGTTGATACAACTCCCCTTCCTTTTTGCATTCCACCTTACGATAACGGGTAATCTTTATTTGGGTTTCTAGGGTATCATACCCAACAAATTCTTCATCGGCATCATCACTTAATAGCACCCAATCGCCCGTTTCTACTTTGGTGGCAGCACGCGATCGTTCTTTTTGTTTTTGGAGTTCTTCTTCAAATCCTTTTTCGTCTAGTTCTAACCCCCGTTCTCTTAAAATAAGCGCTGTCAAATCGATAGGAAACCCAAAGGTATCATACAATTCAAATGCCTTGGAACCCGAAATAGTTTTACTCTTTGAAGCAGAAATAACATTCTCCAATAACACCAAACCTTGGTCCAGAGTTCTAAGGAAAGAAGCTTCTTCTTCTCGAATGACATTTGTAATTAAATTTTCCTCACGAACCAATTCTGGAAAGGCTTTTCCCATCATTTTTACTAAGGTGGGAACAAGCTTGTAAATGAAAGCCTCTTTGGTATCCAAAAACGTAAATCCGTAGCGAATAGCACGACGAAGTATTCTTCTAATAACATACCCAGCCCCAGAATTACTTGGCAACTGCCCATCTGCAATAGAAAATGCTACCGCTCGAATATGATCTGAAATTACGCGAATCGCCACATCCCTTTTTTCATCTTTCCCGTATTGACTCTTGGTAACGGCTTCAATTTCACGAATAAGCGGCATAAATACATCGGTGTCGTAATTACTTTGTTTGTTTTGAAGCACCATACACAAACGTTCAAATCCCATCCCCGTATCTACGTGTTGCGAAGGTAGTTTTTCAAGACTTCCATCCGCCTTACGGTTGTATTGCATAAATACCAAATTCCAAATTTCCACCACTTGTGGATGGTCTTGGTTGACAAGTTTATCTCCTGAAATTTTTGCTTTTTCTTCGGCAGAACGAATATCCACATGGATTTCACTACAAGGGCCGCATGGTCCTTGTTCTCCCATTTCCCAAAAATTGTCTTTTTTGTTTCCGTTTAGGATACGTTCTTCAGGAACAAATTTTTTCCAAAGGTTGTAAGCTTCGGTATCACGGTCCAACCCTTCACTTTTATCTCCTTCAAAAATGGAGACATATAAAATATCCTTATCTATTTTATATACTTCGGTCAATAATTCCCAAGCCCATTCAATGGCTTCCTTTTTAAAATAATCGCCAAAACTCCAGTTTCCCAACATCTCAAACATGGTATGATGATAGGTGTCCATTCCCACCTCTTCCAAATCGTTATGCTTTCCGCTTACACGTAAACATTTTTGGGTATCGGCAATACGGTTATTTTTAGGTTTTCCATTTCCTAAAAAATATTCCTTAAATGGCGCCATCCCACTATTAATAAACATTAAAGTAGGATCATTTTTTACCACCATGGGTGCTGAAGCTACTATGGAATGAGATTTCGACTTAAAAAAATCTAAAAACTGTTGACGGATTTCTACCGAAGTCATAAAAAATTAGTATTTGTAAGAGTTTATTTACTATAAAAGCAAACAATTTCTATCTTTGTTATGCGTTACAAAAAAGGCATTAGCCTTTAATCACCGCAAAAATAGGACTTTTTAAGATATGTCTAAGGTAAAATATTACTACGATAGCGAAACGCTCTCCTACCGAAAAATTGAACGCAAAAAAGGGAGAAGGCTAGGAATATTCTTGTTATCTCTTTTGGGATCTTTATTGAGCGGTTTTTTACTTTTATTAGTTTATTTAAATCTACCTAATGTTGAAACCCCAAAAGAGCGCGAATTAAGGCGTGAACTTGCGCAGATGGAGCTTCAATTTGAGTTATTAAATAAAAAAATGACGCAGGCCGAAGCGGTTTTGGAACAAGTAGCCGATAGAGATAATAACATTTACCGTGTTTATTTTGAAGCCAATCCCATTCCCGAAGAACAGCGTAAAGCAGGTTTTGGAGGGGTGAACCGTTATAAGGATTTGGAAGGATTTGATAATTCCAAACTTATTATTAATGCTAGTAGACGGCTTGATATTTTAACCAAACAGATTGTTATTCAATCAAAATCGTTGGATGAAATAACGATACTCGCTACCGAAAAACAAAAGTTACTCGAAGCTATTCCCGCCATACAACCTGTAAACAATGAAGATTTAACCCGCATGGCGTCTGGATTTGGATACCGAACCGATCCTTTTACCAAAGAACGTAAATTTCACTGGGGAATGGATTTTACTGCCCCTCGAGGAACACCGGTTTATGCTTCAGGAAATGGAGTGGTAAGTAGAGCAGATAACAGTGCAGCAGGATACGGTAATCATGTTCGTATAGACCACGGGTTTGGATATGAAAGTTTATACGCTCATTTATTTAAATATAATGTGCGTGTGGGACAAAGAGTAAAACGAGGAGATTTAATTGGCTTTGTGGGTAGCACTGGAAGAAGTGAAGCGCCTCATTTACACTACGAAATATTTAAGGACGGAGACCGTATAAACCCTATTAATTTTTACTATGGAAACTTAACGCCAGAAGAATTTGCTCAAATACTTGAGAAATCTCAGTTAGAAAACCAATCGCTCGATTAATGCACGTAGAACTCCCAGAAAAATTGTATTACACCATTGGCGAAGTAGCTAAGGCATTTGATGTTAATACATCGCTTATACGATTTTGGGAAAAGGAATTTGATATTTTACAGCCTAAAAAAACTGCCAAAGGCAATAGAAAATTTACCCCCGAGGACATTAAAAACCTTGAGTTTATTTATCACTTGGTAAAAGAACGAGGGTTTACGCTTGAGGGAGCAAAAACGCATCTTAAAGAAAATAAGCACAAAACACTGGACAATTTTGAGATTATTAGAAAATTGGAAACCGTAAAAGCTGAATTGTTAAAGATTAAGGAAAATCTTTAATTCATTATTTCTTCCTAATAAAAATTGTTACTGGTACCCCGTTAAAGTCGAAGTTTTCGCGCAACTTATTTTCTAGAAAACGCTTGTAGGGCTCCTTTACATACTGTGGTAAGTTGGCAAAAAATGCAAAACTAGGGAAAGGCGTAGGCAGTTGTGTACAGAATTTAATCTTTACATATTTTGCTTTAATAGCGGGCGGCGGATAGGCTTGTATAATAGGCAACATCACATCGTTAAGCTCACTCGTTTTTATCCTTTTACTTCTGTTCTTAAACACCTCAACAGCCGTTTCTATTGCCTTATAAATTCGTTGTTTATTGGTGACCGATATAAACACTATTGGGACATCTACAAAAGGTTCAATTTGTTTACGAATGTATGCTTCAAATTCTTTTGTTGTATTGGTTTCTTTTTCAACTAAATCCCATTTGTTCACCAAAATCACAATCCCCTTATTATTTCGCTGTGCTAGCCAAAAAATGTTTTGTACTTGTCCATCGAATCCGCGTGTGGCATCGCAAACTAAAATAGCTACATCACAATGTTCTATAGCGCGAACACTACGCATCACACTATAAAACTCTAGGTCTTCTTTTACCTTACTTTTCTTTCGTATTCCGGCTGTATCTACCAAGTTAAACTCGAACCCAAACTGGTTGTAGGTGGTGTCTATACTATCGCGCGTAGTTCCGGCAATATCGGTTACCACAAAACGATCTTTACCAATTAAGGCATTAATAAAAGAGGATTTTCCTGCATTGGGACGTCCTACTACCGCAAAACGCGGAAGGGTGGTTTCTTCCTTTTCGGCTTCATCAGGTAACGCTTCTACTAAATCGTCAAGCAGTTCTCCTGTTCCGCTTCCGTTAATGCTAGAAAGGGTATAATATTTTTCTACGCCTAAGGAATAAAACTCCATGGCATCATTTACCCTGTTGCTATTATCTACTTTATTAACGGCTAAGAAAAATGGTTTTTTACTCTTTCGAAGCAATTCCGCTACTTCTTGATCCATACCCGTAACGCCGTCTTCTACATCTACCATAAAGATTATGGCATCTGCCTCGTCAATAGCGAGTTCTACTTGTTTGTCAATTTCAGCTTCAAAAATATCATCGCTTCCTACTACATACCCTCCTGTATCGATTAGCGAAAATTTCTTTCCGTTCCAGTCGCTCTTACCATAGTGACGGTCACGGGTTACCCCGCTCACGGCATCTACAATGGCTTCACGACGCTGGATTAATCGGTTAAAAAAGGTAGATTTACCTACATTGGGTCTTCCTACTATAGCTACTATACTCATATTCTGAAAAATGGACTGCAAAGGTAGGGGTTTAAATTGAAGAAAAAATGCTAATTTCAATCTGTTTAAAATTATTATCTATTGGAACTAGGTGAAGAAATAGTATTGCGCCCCCGGTTTACTTTTGATTTAAAAAGTACACCCGAAGAAGCGATAAAGGCATTTGAAGCTAAAAAGAATAACACAGAGGACATTGTGATTACGCATGTAGACCATCACGTATTTTTAAAAATTCCGAAACACCTACAACATTTTTGGTCGCCTCAACTGGATTTGGAAATTACTAGTTTTGAAGAAGGAAAGACTACCCTACGAGGGCTCTTTGGCCCCAAACCAGCGGTATGGACTATGTTTATGTTCTTCCACTTTGCCGTGGCATCGCTGTTTATTGCCTTCGGGATTTGGGCATACACCAATGCCTCTTTAGACTCCCCTTACCTACTACAATTAGTATTCATGGGGCTTATGGTAATTACTTGGTTTGTACTTTATTTTGCCGGTAGGATGGGCAAACAAGCAGGTAAAAAAGAAATGCTAAAGCTTTATGGGTTTATGAAGCAAACGTTGCAGCTTTAATTGTTATATCCAAAACGCTTTAATTGGTTTTGATCGTTACGCCAGTTTTTATTCACCTTTACATACAACTCTAGGTGAATATGCTTCCCGAAGAATTTCTCTAAATCTTTACGTGCTTCAATCCCTACCCACTTAAGAGGTTGTCCTTTATGACCAATCACAATTCCTTTTTGAGATTCTCGCTCTACCATAATAATTGAACGAATACGAATCATTTTTTCATCTTCAAAAAACTCTTCGGTTTCTATCTCTACCGAATACGGAATTTCCTTTTTGTATTGCATTAATATTTTTTCGCGAATGGTTTCATTCACAAAAAAACGTTCGGGCTTATCGGTTAATTGGTCTTTAGGATAAAAGGCGGGTGACTCTGGTAGTAGCTCAATAATCCTCTGAAAAACTTGTTGTACTCCAAAATTCTTTAAAGCAGAAATGGCAAAAACCTCGGCATTGGGCACTTTTTCCTGCCACATTTTTACAGCTTCGAGCAGGGATTCTTCATTCCCCATATCAATTTTATTGAGCAGTAGTAGCACGGGGATTTTGGCACTCTTTATTTTATTGAAAAAATCTTCGTCTTTTAATTCCTTTTCGCCTAATTCTACAATATAGAGCAGTACATCGGCATCGTCAAAAGCAGATTTTACAAACTCCATCATACTGCTTTGCAACTCGTAGGCTGGTTTAATAATTCCAGGGGTATCACTCAACACTACCTGAAAATCCTCACCGTTTACAATCCCTAAAATTCGATGGCGTGTTGTTTGCGCTTTACTGGTGATGATAGACAAGCGTTCCCCTACAAAAGCATTCATAAGTGTACTCTTGCCTACGTTAGGGTTTCCTATAATATTTACAAATCCAGCTTTGTGAGCCATAAAAAATGTTTTTGCAAAGGTAGGTTATTACAATTTGTTGAAAAGGAAGCGCATTTATTTATTTCTGAAATAAAAAAAATAGGTAGCCAAGTAATTGACTACCTATCCCTCAGCTGTAGAAATCCTTATAAAGGCTTTCTACCCGATATAATATTGTACAAAATTGCAATCACTGCAATCACTAAAAGTATATGAATTAAACTTCCGGTTCCTATTCCGGCAACGATGCCAAAAAACCCTAGCACCCAAATAATAATACAGATTACGGCTACAAGCCAAAGCAAACTTCTCATAATGTTAGTTTTAATGGGTTGATATACTTAAAGATACAGTAACTAAGGTTAAGTAGTACGCCTTTTAATAATTCCTTCACAAAAGTTTGGGACAGATTAACAATTAGCGCTTTACATTCTTATAATTTTAAAATCTTATTTTTTTAAATCTTGAATCACCCAATGTAACATATTATCTCTCCCCTTTGCAAAGCTACCCCATTGATAATGTAATAAAACATCGGGTTGCACCCCTTGTGTAACAGTATCTGAAATTTTAAAATATCGTTTTGAATACGTAATTACCAATTTTGAGTTTGGCAACTCAAATGTAGCCATATCTTGATATCCAGTGGGGTTAGAGCCAGTGGGTTCGCCTACTACTTTGCCGTTAAGTAGCCTTTTAAAAAGGGCGGTGTTACTGGTTGCTGCCGAAAATGTAATATGATCACACATAATGTAAACTCCATTTTTCCAGTCTATGGTGTCTGCCAAATTGAGCGCATAGGCCAAAACCACTCCTACATATAAATCGCCACCTCCATTGCCACGAAGATCAATAACTGCCTTTGAATGTGCATTCGCCATAATATATCCAACCAAGGTTTCCCCAAAGGCTAGCATTTCATCAAAACTTGGATAACCCTTAAATTTAATATAGATAGCTTTTGTATCCTTTATGGGTGTATACCATAAATAATCGAATTTTGAGTCTTCGGGTTTTGTAATCTCAGGAACGCTAATCGTTAGTGCTTCAAAATCGGTTTCTTTTGTAGACGTATTGTTGGAAATAGGATTTAAAGTAAGGCTTATTTCCCGTTTATTTTCATCTATAAAAGTGAATTTGGCTTCGTTTTTATTCTTCGTAATGTGTAGCGCATAAAGCAACTCACTCATAGGTATATATTCTCCTGTTCTAATCACTTCCGAATATTCATTTTCTACAAACTGGGCCACTTCTGAAACCTTTGACACTACCTCATTAATAGGAATTCCTTCAATTTTAATTAAGGATGTTTTTAAAAGATTTTTATGCTCTTTAGCAACCTTTACCACACGCCAATGCCCTTCTAAAAAACGTACTTCAAAAGGATAGTTATGGGTTTCAATATTTCGTAATGACACCGAGGTATGACCATCACCAATGCGTCTTGTTAATCGCATGAGGTCTAACATAATCTCAAAATCGGTCTTCTCAAGGACACTTTCTTTTATCCTAGTTAGCTCACTTTCAAAATCTTGTTTGCTAACGCTATTATAAACGTCTATGTGTTTTACTTCTAATCCAGTTTGATAGGCTTGAATATCTTCTTGCCAAGCCAATACCCTATTCTGCTGGGCATTTACAAAGGAAAGTTGAAGGAATGTAAAACCGAGTAGGAGATATTTAAAAACATATTTTTTCATAATAAACTGACGATTTAAACCATTTTTTGAAACAATTTAATGAAAGAAAATAACTCAATGTATTTTTACAGTAAATAGGCTTACCTTTTCTTGTTTTCCTTTTAAGGGAATATTCCCAATGGAATTAAATTGAAACGTTGACTTTTCTTGAATATCATCCAAAACCTTTTGAGAAACCAATAAATCTGTAGAAAATTCCTTGCATAAAGATTGCATTCTTGCCGTGGTATTTAAAACATCTCCTGTAAAAAATATTTCTTTCTTTAGTGCGCCTATTTCCCCTGTAGTAACCTCCCCCACATGAATAGCAGCTTTAAATTCTGGAAAAAAATGAAATGTTTTGTGATACCAATCTTTTCTTTTTTCTAAATCGGTTTTCATATCATAAAAGCATTTAATACTTGCATCGGCTCCTTTCACTTTCTTAAGATTCCAAGTAATTACAATCTCATCCCCAATGTATTGATATACCTCCCCTTCATTATTAATAATGGCATTAGACAAATCATTGTAATAGGCTCTTAATAGTTCAAAATATTTTCGGTTGCCTAACTTCTCTGCGATGGTTGTGGAGGCTTTCATATCGGTAAACATAATGACCCGTTCCTCGTTAATGGGATTATGATACTTTCCCGTAAAAAAGTTTTTTAGCACATTTTGACCTAGGTTTTCACTTACTTCAGCATATAGCAGAGAAATTAAAAGCGAAAAGCCAATTTGCATTAGGGTGCTTAGGTGGGTAATACTAAAGAAAAAGGTGACATATTTATTCCAAACTTGAATGTCCAAAATTGAAGTATTCATTTCAATACTAGCGGCAATCATAAACATGACGAATATGATAATGCTTAAAAAAACAGTATAAATAATGAACTTATAAAATATCTTAGCTTTAAAACTATAGGTAACAAAGTGTTTTTCAAGATATACTAGCTCAATAACTCCAACTAAAAGACCTACCAGGGTTACCCCAAATGAGGCAAAAATAAATACCTGAAGATTAACATTAATGGCAGAGTCTAAGGTGTTTCCTTGAGCTCCTGATACGGCATGCTCTGAAAACAAAAAGACTAAAGAGAGAATAAACCATATAAGCCCAAAGGGAATAATTCGATTAATATTTCTCTTAGTTCTGGGTGTTAGTTTTAGCACAATTAAAAATAGTAAAAACTATAAAAAAGAAAAAAATAAAGCCTCTTGATTTCTCAAGAGGCTTTATTAGTAGCGGGAACTGGACTCGAACCAGTGACCTTCGGGTTATGAGTTCCAATCGAAAATTAACAAACCCTCTATTTACTTGGATTTCCAGTGACTCACTCCTGCTATTATGTCAAAATCGTATGCGTTAGCGTATGCGCAAAGATTATTAATTACTACAGTAAAAATAGACATTATATTATTAATTACAAAAGATCTCTAAAAACCATCTCTTTTTCAATAGTAATTTATTTTTTTTTACTTTAAACCTTTATTTTTAATGTCTTTAGAATATTTTGAAACAGTAAATTAATTAATGGTAATGAAACCAAAAGATATATTTATTACACATTTAAAAAAGAGCATTTCGATTTCAGAAAGTGACGAAATACTTGTTAGGACATATTTTATTGAAAGAGAATTAAAGAAAAAAGAAATTTTACTTTTTGCTGGAAAGGAATCGTGTCATATGCAATTTATTGCAAAAGGATCATTACGGGCATATTATTTAGATGAAGATGCCAAGGAACATATAGTACAATTTGGTATTGAAGAATGGTGGGTTAATGACTTATACAGTTACCTTACAAAAACCCCTGCTACACAGTATATACAAGCACTAGAAGATAGTATCATCTTACAAATACATAGAGATAAACTAAACGAGCTTTATGATTTAGTCCCAGCTATTGAGCGTTTTTTTAGATTGAAATTTGAAAAAGCCTATGTTGCTTTCCAAAATAGAACCATTAATTCTATGAGCAAAACAGCCGAAGAACGATACGAAGAATTTCGTACAAAATATAGAGCTATAGAACAGCGTGTGCCACAATATATGGTAGCTTCCTATCTTGGCATTACCCCCGAATTTCTTAGCGCTATCAGAAAAAAAACAATATAAATTCCTTTCTTAAGATATCTTAATTATTAGTTTTCCCTCAAGGTCTAGCTTTGTACTGTTAAATAAGAAATGTATGAACGCTAAAATCATAAATAATTTATTTGAATTTTGGGAACAAATAGGAACCTCAGCTCATTGTTTTAAAAAAGAAATTGGCTTTAAACTTACCATGCCAGAGAACAATTCATGGCCCTCTAAAATCTTCTCCTTAAATCCCCTAACCATTGATTTAAAAGATTTACGAAACCGCATTCAAAATAGTGAACTTCCGAATGCTATTGGGGTTGTCGAAGAAGAAAACACTAATCAAATATTAGTAAAGCATCACTTTAAAAAGACAAGCATTGTAAAAGCTATGTCATTAAATATTTCTCAATTAGAAAAACCAACAATTAATTTTGATAATATAAAGCAGATTGAAACTGATGAAGAAGCTTGTCATTTTGCCGAAATAGCTACAAAATCATTCGGATATGTGGTTTCACCCAAGATTATTAAAGCAATCATAAAGGAATCAAATATTAAAATGTTTTTAGGCAAACTCGAAAACGAATATGCAAGTTGTGGAATGATTTATTTAGATAAAAATGGAGAATCGGGTATCCATATGATAGGGACACTTGACAATTTTAGAGGCTTTGGGTTAGGAAAGACAATGACCCAGAAACTTATATCTGAAGCATTCAAAAATAATAGCGATTATGTATTTTTAGTAGCATCAAAACTTGGAGAACCTATTTACACTAAATTAGGCTTCCAAACCTTTGGCGCACTTGCTACGTACACTGTTTAATGACCTTCACTTGATTTATTTTTTAGTAATTTTATTTAATGAAGATTAAAAAATTACAACTGCTTACAAACAATCTTAAGGATACAAAAGAATTTTATACAGTTTCTTTAGGGCTTCAAACCATTGAAGAATCTTCAGATAAGTTTACATTACAAATTGGAAGAAGTGAGCTCACTTTTCTCAAAGCCCAAAACAACCATATTTACCATTTTTGTTTCCTAATTCCTTCAAATAAAATTATCGAGGCTTTAGAATGGTTTGAAAAAAGAGGTCGCGTCCTTTCAATTGAAAACCAGAGAAAAATACAAAATTTTGAAAGCTGGAATGCTCAGTCTTTTTATTTCAAAGATCCAAGTGGAAATATCGTAGAGTTTATAGTCAGACATGATATAGAAAATAAAAGTGATGTTGCCTTTGGTTCAGATAGTATTCTTTGTGTAAATGAAATTGGCATGCCCACAAGAGACATTCTTACTACTAATAGATTTTTAGAAAGTAAATTGACATCGAAGTTTTGGAAAGGAAATTTTAAATCATTTGGCACCCATGGATCACAAATAGGATTGCTTCTGCTTCCAAATTACCTTCTAAAAGCAAAATGGTTCCCAACGGAATTAGTAATAAAACCAGAACCCTTTAAAGCTCAATTGGAAATAAATGAAATTTTGTATTCATTAGAATACAAAAATGAAACTATTTCCATTTCTATTTTGTAACAATTTGGTTCACAAGCCTTTCTTAAGATACCTTAAGTTTTATCACCCAACTAGCCTCTAAATTTGCCTATATCAATTAGATATAGGTTATGAAAACAATTTTACAATTTATAGTTTTTATCCTTTTCGGTTTACAACTAACCCATGGGCAACTACTATCCTTTACCCCAGAAATTGTATTAGGAACAAGATCCCATACCTACCAACACTATATTAATTATTCATTCGATAGTAACTGGTCAATTAATAATGTCACACTGTTTGATGCAGAATACTTTACTGAGGGAAATACTATTTTTTTCATCAGAAATATGCTGGCATATAAAGTTAGCAAACATTACAAAATTAATGCAGGTTTTGGTGTAAAAAATCCAGGAACATTCTCAACAATAAACGGACAATATCAACTTACAAAATCAAAGTTAAAACTAAACTATTCCATAGGGACCACCTATCAAGAGGGCTTCACACTAGAGCAAAATATTAGCCTAAACTATACGCCTAGACTTACGAACACCCTAGATTTTTATTTAAGTGTCTTTGCTGTTATGAATACAGATTTTAAGATGATTAATCGTGGGATTCAGCAAGTAAAAATTGGGGTTAAAAAGGGAGATATTATGTTCGGGCTTGCAGGCAATCTAGATCAATTTAACAATACTTCAAAGACCCTCGAAAACTATGGAGTATTTATAAAATATAACTTTTAAAACTAAATATTATGAATCAAAAACAACACATCGGATTATTTTTATTAAGAGCTAGTATTGCTTTTACCATGCTTTTATATGGTATTAATAAATTAATTTTTGGCATTGAATACATAAAAGATTTGTTGGATCAATATGGCCTTCCTACATTTTTAAGCTACGGGGTTTTTATTGGTGAAATAATTGCTCCCATCCTCATTATTATTGGATTAAGAGCCAAATTGGCAGGGCTTTTTTTTGGTATATTTTGCTTTATAGCCATCTTATTGGATCGAATTCCAGATGTTTTGAGTTTAAACGAAAATGGCGGTTGGTCAATAGGATTGATTTTCATCTACATGATATTTGGCTTAAGTATATTTTTTATTGGGGCAGGCAAATACGCCTTGTCAACTTCTAACAAGTGGGATTAAGCAATTTTAATAAACTATTATGAAAATATTCTCATTCTACATTCTAGCCTTAATGGGCGGTGTTTTTTTGGCAGTTCAAGCTGGGTTTAATTCTCATTTAGGAGGACTTTTAAAACAACCGATTCTTGCAGTAATTGCAACTTCCATTAGCAGTGTGGTATTTGGGAGTATTTTATTCCTACTAATAGGAAAAATAAATTTCCACACAATAACATTTACGAATATCCCATGGTATTTATGGTTTATAGGTGGCCTTTTTAGTGTTCTTGGAATTTCCTTGTATTTCTATACAATTCCACGTCTTGGCATTTCAAAAATGATTGCTTTAGGACTATTTGGGCAGCTCATTTTCTCACTAATTGCAGGAAAGTATGGCTGGTTGAATTTACCTATAGAACCTCTTACTATGAAAAGAATTTTAGGTGCAATAGCTATGACTATTGGAATTATATTAATTAATACAAAATAAAAAATGGAATTATTAAAAAACTTAGAATGGCGTTATGCCACAAAAAAATTTGATACTACTAAAAAAGTGTCCAATGAACATTTATCCAAACTAAAAAAGGCAATTCAACTTTCAGTTTCATCTTATGGATTACAGTTGTATAAAGTACTTATTGTAGAAGACCCAAAAATAAGAAAACAACTCTTGCCTGTCTCTTGGAATCAAAGTCAAATAATAGATGCTTCTCACCTATTTGTTTTTTGTTATCACAAAAATCCTACTCCAGAAATGATTGATATATTTATTAAACAAACCGCAGATGAACGTCAATTAGACTTAGAAAGGTTAAATGGATATGGAGACTTTATAAAACAAAAAATTGAGGAAAAATCTCAAGAAGAAAAAACAAGCTGGTTAAAATCTCAAACCTATTTGGCATTAGGAAATTTGTTAAATGCTTGTGCCGAATTAAAAATTGATGCTTGTCCAATGGAAGGTTTTGAAGCAGAATCGTACAACGAGATATTAAATCTGAATGAAGAAGGGTTGTGCGCTGCTGTTATTGCTCCTATAGGGTACAGGCATAAAGAGGATAATACGCAAGCTTTACCCAAGGTTCGCAAACCAATAGAAAAACTATTTTCAGTGATTTAATCGTTTTTACTTTAGTATTTTAAATAAAGGTTTGGGTTTGTACCCAAACCTTTTTTAATTTAGCTTAGTTTTTAAGATATCCCTTTGACGAAATGGAAAATAAAATTTCCGATCTTATCTCCAGATTTTTAAGCCTTAACAAGGAAGAGCGTAATGCTTTTGAAGAATGTATCCCCATTAAATCGTTTAAAAAAGGGACAATACTTTTAAAGGAAGGCCAGATTTCTAGGGAATCTTATTTTGTAATAAAGGGATGTGTTAGAAAATTTTACTTGGTGGATGGTGAGGATAAAACTACCTCCTTTTATATTGAAGACGAATCTGTAGCATCATTACAAAGCTATAAGAATAAAACACCAGCAAATCATTACTTTGAATGTGTAGAGGATTGCAAATTAGCCGTATTAACATACGAAAAGGAACAAGAATTGTTTCAACGAGTCCCCAAGTATGAAACCCTATGCAGAATGACCATGGAGGAAGACTTTGGTGATCAACAAGAAGAACAAGCAAGGTTTATTACTTCTAATCCTGAAACTCGATATAAACTCCTCATTGAGACCCGACCAGATTTAGTACAACGTGTACCACAATACCATTTGGCAAGTTATTTGGGTGTAAAACCGGAATCTTTGAGTCGCATTAGAAAAAGAATAGCGAAAAAATAGATTTTCTTTAATTAAAATATTCTACCCTTACTTATTTGTAAATAAAACAAACCTATACTTCTATAATGATGTGTAAATTATTAAAGTAAGTATGAATAATAATTTGAACTATAGTTATCAATACTATTTGCACTTTTCTTAAAGTATCTTAATAGATAAGAATCTGTTTCTAAATAATTTTACAATCCTATAATCCTTTTTAAAAACAACAAACATGAATTTAGAATTTCATAAAAGAATCTTTGCAGTATTTATGGCAAGCATAGCCCTACTAGTTACTTTAGAACTTTATAGTTCGAATTTACGAAACTCTGGTAATCAAGGAAGTGCTATCAATCCTCCTAATATGACAATGAGGCTAGAATTATTTACATCGAACATAGAACAAACGGTGAATTTTTATAAAAACGTACTTGGTTTTAAATCCTTAAAATCCTCTATTTCCACCTATCAACCCATTCAGAATGGACAAGTTGTATTAGGAATAGGGCTGATAGAAAACCTCGGAAATGATCATTATTTTAATCCCAATCAAATTGATATTCAATACGGTTTTGGAGTGGAAATAGTATTGGAAGTGGAAGATATAAAATTCATATATAATAAAGTTAAGATGGCTGATATTGAAATTGAAAGTGAACTTAAAAAGCAACCTTGGGGACTAACTGACTTTCGTTTAGTAGACCCTAATGGATACTATATTCGAGTTACTTCAAAAAAATAATAATATTTTCGCAATCTATTTAATCTTAATTAAAAGGAAGCCCTAGGAATTATTTCTAGGGCTTCCTTTTAATTACTAATAATCTTGGTACTATTCTTCTCTTTTAATCACTTTTACCGTTTTATAATCTACCATTCCAAGGGAAAGGATTCGTAACCATAAACTAGATTTCGTTTCAATAGTATACTTTTCTGCATTCATTTCATCAACAAGTGCTTTTACATCACTCTCTTTTACATTAATACCAATAATGTGTAAATCACTTGTTTTTTTAAAGGTTAACTCCTTTGTTTTTTCTCCAAATACTTTCCCGCCATTTTCAAATGGCTCAGTTTCTGTATTCACTGCAAATTGTTGCACCGAACAAGATGTTATAGTTAAACACAATAACATCCAAAATACTAATTTCATTAAATTCATAATTTTTAAATTTTTAATCTTACAAAAGTATCAAGGGATTAAAATTCAAACATTGACTTAAGTTAATAATGAAAGGTCAAATCCAAATAAAAGAAGCCGGATTTAACATCCGGCTTCTTACCCAACTAACTATTAATCAAAATCACTAATTAAAAACTTAATTAGTTTTTTTTAATGTTACTATTAATCTTTCATTTCATTTTTTGGTATCGAAAAATAGCTTGGTAAAATAATTATAGCTGTTTACAAACCAATAAATAATAATTCTAAACGAATTAGAAATTACTTGCCCTTACTTGATTGCTTTTTTATCACATAAAATTTTATTCCACAAAAACTCTTTATTAAAAAGCCAGACATTACATCTGGCCTTTTACATAACTAACCAATTAATCTAAAAATCACTAATCAAAACTCAATTAGTTTTCCTTCAAAGTCTCTATTATCTTATCACTTTTAATTTTTTTTATTTCAACATTATTAAATGACAGAGTATTCTTCTTAGCTGTTGCTAGAGTCAAAAAAATAGGAAGGAACCCATCCATTCTTACCAACCGGCAAGTTCCTTTTTTTACTACGGCATAATAATATTTCTGATTAACGGTTGTCACTGATAACAATAAATTATTGTTTAATAACTCGCTTAAGGAATGTCCCTCCTGAATCTGTGGTTACATTCAGTAAATAAACCCCATTAGAGAGTCCAGACATATTGACTTCAGCATTATTGGAAACTTCAATAATCTTTTTTCCAGTTAAATCATAAACAGATATAGCTTTAGGCGAAACACCCGATACCATTACAGAAACTACATTGGTTGTTGGGTTTGGAAAAACAGAAATATCTTGGTTTGAAAAATGATTCTCTTCAATTTCTAGCACCTGCAGGTCTATGGTATACTTTAACAATCCCAAATCTACACTTCCAATATAGACGTCTGCACTTTCTTCATTGAATTTAACCGTAGAAGCAGCCGATCCAATAGATAATAATTCATCATTATCTACAACATCCCAAGTCTGTCCAGCATCCATTGAATAAATTAATCCAAATTCAGAATCTCGAGAACTGTGAATCATTCCAACCAAATGTCCATCATTATAGCTGGAATGATGAATTTGATGAACAAGCTCATTGTAAATTTGACTCCAAGAAGCACCACCATCTAGGGATGTAAATATTCCTCTATTGGTTGCAATAGACAATTGATCATTATTAAATGGATTTGAATCCATATGCAAGATTAGATCTATTTGTGGGTCTAAAAATTCAATACCGACATTAGACAAATTCCAAGTACTTCCAAAATCTTCAGTTTTATATACTTTCGTTCCTAAGGTGATTATTACATGACCTTGGTTATTTGGATCAAAATAAATACCTCTAATTATTCCATTCTCGGGTAAGGAAATATTACTTGTTATTATGGAATTTAAGTCACTTACATCTGCACGTTTGAGTTGAGCATTTCCAGCTGTATCAGAAAAAGCAAACCAAATAACACTTGTATCAAAAGGATCTGTTCCCGTGGCGTCCAAAGAATTCATCCAAGTATTAAGAACTTGATGCTTGTTTTGACCGTGGTCAATACTTATTTTGAGGTCTGATCCAAACCATCCTCCACTTAATGTAAAAATTCTTCCCTCTATAGCTTCATCAATAAATAGCTTTGGAGCATTCCCTTGAGTAAACCAATCAAGTGGCAGAATATCAAAGCTAGCTTCATTTTCAGTAGTTAAATTTCTATTTATGTATCCATATTGAACCCCATAATATAAATGACCATCTCCTTCAGGAAATAACCCAATAGAACCTGTAGAAAGGAAGAAATTGTTTTTAGCCCAATTTAAGGTTATACCTCCATCATTCGAAAATTGTGGGTGATAATCACTGTTAATAAATACTTCATTCTCATTATAGGGATTAAATGAAAGGTTTGTACCATAATAATATCCGTGAATATTACTAGTATCATGAACATAATTCTCCCAAGTAATTCCGTTGTCTGTGGAAATAGCAATTTCATTTTCTTCTAAAACCATGATACTATTTTCAACCTGTGGATTAAAGGCAATAAAAGTAATGTCATTCAATTGTTCATCTGTCCAAGAAATGGGTACCGTTTGCCAGTTTTCTCCACCGTCTACAGAACGATATAAGTTTTCTATTGTACTTCCAAAGCTAATCCCTGTACCAGCATAAATTACGTTGGTATTATGCGGATTAAAAACCACTGGAGCCAAAACAATACCTTCTAATTTTTCAACCCAGGTTTGTCCTCCGTCAAATGACTGAAATAATCCACCATCAACACCTGACGGACCTAACCCTCTGGTAAGTATAAGGTGCTCTGGATTACTTGGGTTTATCGTTACACTATTAATAGCAACATTATCGTGCTCAGATTTTGTGTAAACTAAATCCCAATTTTGACCTCCATCTGTTGTATAGTATGTGTTCTCTAAAGTGCCAAAGTCAATTCTGGTATTCATCAAAATGACATTTGGGTCTGCATCATAAATACTATATGACTTTATATATTTATCTCCAGAAGTGTAGGGAATTTCTATTTCATCAATAATAGTATTTGAATTTAAATCCAGTATTAAAATTGTATTATTTGATGAACCTATATTATACTTAATAAAACTCAATGCTGTATTATTTCGAGTGAGTTTTAAATTTTTGAATGTGGTAACCTCTTGTACCGACATAGAAAATAATACTTCCCAGTTTTGACCATTATCATTAGACACTAGAATATGGTTATACAGGGTTGTTGCATATAATTTATTTTCAACCGAAGGGTCATACGTAATATTAAAAATTCTTCCGTAGTCAGACGACCCTATAGCCTCCAATTGGGCAAATCCTCTTTGAAAAAATGAGAGACCCAAAACCAAAATAAGCCAAGTAAATTTGTTTTTCATTGTTATTTGTTTTTAAATATGATTTACGGGGCGAAATTGAGGAATTGGTGGTTCTAGGAAGAATTTTACACACGAATTAATAGGACATGTTAGAATAAAAAGTGTGACATGTAATTCTTTATTGCAATTGAGAGAGGTACTGATACAAATTAGAAGTATCCTTTAAACCCAGTTTTTTCCCAATGCGTTCCTTTCGTTTTCTACACGCATCTGGGGTAATGTTAAACATGGTTGCAATTTCCTTAATTGAAAGATTCATGTATAAATAAGAAATGAATCGGATGTCGTTAGTATTTAATGAGGGATGTTTTTCTTTTAAAGTTTTTAAGAACCCATAATTTGCTTCTTCAAAATGAATCAAAAAATCGTTCCAACCTGCATCATTTTTTAAATGAGTCTTTAACTGAAGCATCAAATTTTTTAATTCACTATTACTAGCTAAATCTTTATATGATTTAATTGTTTGTAAAACTTCTTGAAGCAATTCATTTCTGCTTGCCATATTCAAGGCTCTGACCGTTAACTTCCTGTTTTTAGATTCCAATTCATTTTCAAGTTCCAACATTTTAATCTTTTGATCTCTTTCAGAAATGATTCTCTTTTGTTTATATCTTGAAATATTCATTTTCCATGCCCAAATGGAAAGTAAAAGCAATAACACAAAAGAACCTATTAGTATATAAAACACCTTACGTTCTGCATTAAATTTTCGAGTATTATCTTCAAGCTCTTTTTCATAACGCTTGATATCGAATTTCACTTTATTTCCTTCAAACTGATTTCTACTTTTAACTTTGAAAAGGCTATCTTTTAAAGTAATAACCGAATCTCCATAAACCCGTGCTTTTTCAAAATCTTTTGAACCGTAGTTGAGTAATGAGAGCTGTTCGTATACTTTAATTAGAGTTTCTAAACTACCATAAAAAGACTTTGCTTTTAATCCATACTGTTTAGCACGCAACAAATCACCTTCTTTTTGATAGATATTCGAAAGAATTAGATAGGCCTCAGATTGATGTTCCAATAGCCCAGCATTATTTAATTCTGGAATCAATGAGTTAATTAAATTAATTGCCTCTTCCAGATTCCCCTTTAAATATACATTCTCCGCTAATGCAAATTTACCTTGAAGAAATATGGCCTTGTCATTATGGAGAAGAGGGAACGCCATATCTAAATACTGATTCGCCTTATCTAAATTCCCTAATTTATTATGAACAAGACCTAAGTTTATCGCGTAAATACCTTTTTTAACTGTTTCATTATACTCATTGGCAATGGTGTATGCCTTTGAAAAATAGTTTTCAGCTTCTTTATACTTCTTCTCCTCAAAAGATAAAATTCCCACATTATTTAAAACGACCATTTCCTTTCGTGGGCTTAAATAATCTAAAGCAACATTATATGCTGCTAAATAGTTCTCCAACGCCTCTCCATAATCTGATAATTGATAATAGTTAGCACCTATATTATTTAGTGCCAAAAACTGTTCTTCATACCATTTATAGGTAATGGCCATATTTTGGGCATTGATGAGTAATTCTAAGGATTTAACATGTTCCTTATTGTGCAAGGCCTCAATGGCTGTTTGAATCATTTCTTGACATTGCTCTCTAGATTTTTCAAGAGGACTAAATACTAATAATAAAACAATAAAAAATAACTTCATTTAATCTCCTTTTCTACCTACCAACTTCTAGCTTTTCCTTTATTCCAAAACTGACCCGATTTCACATTACTATTTAACAAATTGAAAATATCATTTGCTGCTGCTTGAGGTTTACGATTAGCCTCAAGCCCACCCATATCGGTTTGCGTCCACCCTGGATCTAGAGAGGAAACCTTAATTTGCTTTTCTTCCAATCGTTTTGCCAACAATTTAGTGTACATATTTAAAGCAGCTTTAGACATTTTATAATGGGGCTGAAATTCATCAAAGTTTTGCTCGCTAAATGAACCCCAATCTGAGGTAATATTTACAATATGCGCATTGGTGTTTAACTTTGGTATTAACTTTTCGGTTAACTCAATAGTTCCAAATAGATTAATGTTGAAAGTACTTTTTAATTGTACCATATTTATAGTAGAAACATCCCATTTTTCAATTAAAATGCCTGCATTATTGATTAAGAAATCAATGTGTATATTGCCTATTTTCTCAACAAAATTAGCAATAGAATTACTGCTTGACAAGTCTAATTTTAAACATTGAAAATTTGGATGTTTAAGTGGATGATTACCAGAAGTGGAGCTTCCAATAATTTTATAATTATGGGCAATTAATAACTCGGCAGTGGCTAATCCAATACCTCTACTGGACCCTGTAACAATTCCGTATTTCATAACACGTCTTTTTATTCTTTTTCGTTAATATAATGAGCGTAATGATGTAAATAATCAAAATACAAATTGGAATTATCAGAAATCTTTGTTCTGGAAATACAACCCAAAAAATTAAAATTGAAACTGTTCGTATAACGACATGAAATATACCCACCCAATGCTTTATAACCTTTGAAAATTGAATCCAATGGATTCCTGTAAGTAATCCAATGGTTAAAGGCAGTGATGTATATTCTATTATAAAGAAAGGAATAACAATAGCATAGATTAATGAAGCTTTAATCATAGCATATAAAAACAAGCCATTAAACATTTTTTTAGGCTCTATTTTGTCCAAATAATTTTCACCTGTAAATTTTGAAATAAAAAGGGCTACATAAACGATGCTTGAGGAAGCAATTAATAACACCCAAATGGTTATACTATTAGGCAAAAACATTCCTGAAATACTTACTAAAAGCCAAGCAATTAAACCCGAAAATGGCATCGCTAAAAATTTTCTTTTTGCAAATTCGATACGTTGTTCTTCTAAGGGTATATTCATGACTTTAGTCAAATACACTATTAATGAATTTAAGGTTTAGTCTAATTAGCTTCAGAAGCTTTGTTAAAACCAACGGTTTCTCTATAAAGTTGTGGAGAAACATCAACATTTTTTTTAAAAAATCTGCTAAAATAGTATTCGTCATTATAACCTAATTCATAAGCAATTTCCTTTATTGTTTTATTAGTTAAGTATAATTCCCTTTTAGCTTCAATTATTATACGTTCAGAGATTAAATCAGTTAAGGTTTTATTAAAATGAGCTTTGGTTAGTCTTGTTAGTGCTTTTGGCGTAATCGCCAGCATATTAGCATATTCACTAGCTGTATGCTTTGTTTTATAGTTTGATTCTATGAAATTTTTAAGATTTTGTAATATAAATGGCATTTCACTTGTATCATTTAATTTTTCTACATCTTCTTGCTGACTTGCTTTTAATCTCGATGCGTTAATTAAAAAAATTTTTAAGTAGGAGATTAACAATTCATACTGTGCTAAAGCTGGATTTTGCAATTCGTTTTTCAATTGTGCTATAATCCCTTTAAAATTGTTCTTTGTCTTCTTGTCAACTTTTACCAACGGTGGGCTATAAATATTATTGAATAAAACTCCATTACAAGCTACTTCCTCATGATGCTTGTGGATACAAAAGAAATCTGGATGAAAGTTAATACACACAGCTTGTACTTCATCTGAAGTGTTGATCATAAAGGGTTGATAAGGGGAAAAAGAGAGTAATGTATCCTTTTTGAAAGTATATTCAGAAAAATCAGCCTTTACAGTACCCTCACCTTTAGTAATCCAAATAAGTGAATAATAATTCATTCTTTGAATATGGTCATAAGGATTTTCATTTTCAACAAATTGTAATTTGAATGCTAGATTTCCTGTTTTTGGATTGATAAGTGTGTAGTTGTTTTTCTGCATCATACTTTAAATTAAAACTCTATCAGTTTCTTCAATCTTTAAATCATTTATACTGGCAAAACGCTTTTGCATCAATCCATTTTTATCAAATTCCCAAAGTTCATTGCCATAGGCTCTGTACCATTGGTCGTTTTCATCTTGAAATTCATACTCAAATTTAACTGCCATTCTATTTTTTCTAAAACCCCATAGTTCTTTTTTTAATTTATAATTTCGTTCTTTTTTCCATTTTTCAGTTAAAAATTGAACTATTTCTTTACGGCCATTTATAAATTGGGTTCTGTTTCTCCATTCAGAATCAACAGTATAGGCTTTTGAAATTTGTATTGGGTCTTTAGTATTCCAAGCATCTTCTGCTTTTTGTACTTTTTCAAGCGCAGTTTCCAAGGTAAATGGTGGAAGTGGATATTTTTTTTCCATAGTAAATAAATGTTTTTTAATCTTTTATAAATTAGGCCGCACTATACATAATTTTGTATAGCACAGCCTAAATTTAATTTGATTTATTGATCTTGTCCCAATTCTTATGAGCCGCTTTTATCAATCTTGAGGTTTCTGCCTCCCATGGTTCCAATGTATTGAATGGTGCGCCATTAAAAGGACCGTTGAAGAAGAGGTATAACTTCCCATCCACAATATCAAAGGTCTCTGGATTAATCGGGAATTTTGTTTCTTTTTCTCCTACGCCCCATGCACAATATCCATCAAACTGAGGAAGGTATTTTTTAGGTGCTTTTTTGAAAGCATTACTATTTGTAATGTTGGCAAAATAATAAGTAACACCATTATATTTTGCAGAATAGCTCTCAAGACCCTTTTCAGCTTTACCTGAAAAATAGGCTACAACGTCATATCCACCAATGGCCAGACCGTTATCATCTACAGGAGCGATTTGCGCCAGTGAGATAGAAGCCATTGAAATGGCAATTACTAATATTATATTTTTAATCGTTTTCATTATATTTGATTTTTAAGTTAAAAGTGGGGAACATGAAAATTTCTGTTTGCCACTCTAAATTATTATTTGATTTACAAACTTTCCGCTATTGGAAAATCTACAGGCACTTTTGTTAGGTTGTGCAAATAGTTCATTGCTGTTTTATCACTTATTTGAAGGATTAAATCAACCAAAGTTTCTTTGGTATATCCTTGAGCAAAAAAATCTTCAATATTTCGTGCATTCGCATTACCTTTATTTTTGGTAATGTCGGCTGCCAATTTTACTAAGGCATCCAGTCTAGCATTTTCGCTTTTACCTTTACGAATGTTTAATAATTGCTCATCGTCAAATCCATTCATTTTTCCCAAAACTATATGTGCACTTTGACAATAAATACACCCATTGATCTGGCTTACAATTAGGTTTACTGCTTCTTTTTCCTTATTCGATAATGAGGTTTTGGCGTTTTGAAAATCTAAATACCTTTTTAATCCGTGGTCTGAATATGCTATCGTTGCATAAAGGTTTGGTACAAACCCCAACGCTTTGTTTAAACCGTCGAAAATTTCTTGGTTATTAGATGATACTTGTTCTCTTGTAGGAACTTTAAATTCTGTTTTTACTAAATTTTCCATTTCTATGTATTTTAAAATTGTATGTCAATATTGACGCTACAAAGTTGATGAAGAATACAATGGCTTAAAATGGATAATTCTCGTTAATGGATGGACGATTTTCCTTAACTAAAAAATAATTTAGCAAATTTCTTTTTGCAAATTCGATATGTTGATTTTTTAAAGATTCCATAATGTCAATTAGTTTTGACTTTTATATATTTTCCTTGGGTTATAATATTAAACCACCAACCGTTTTTTTCTAAAATTGTTGATAAGCTCTCTACTTCACCATTTGAAGACAACTTAAATTTTAAATAATCATTGGAAGTTGGTCCTTTAAAATCAAATGTACCCTTATTAATAGGTTGCAGTTCAAAATGAAAAGCACCTTCTTGCCTTGCAAATAGTTTTCCATCTTCAAAAACAATTTCAATCACCATTGCATCTGTTAATTGGTAAACTCCAACGTAGGACATTAATTCATTTTGTGTTAATTTAAAATTGTTATTAAAATCTACTTCCAACAATTCTTGTATTTGATACTTTAAGTAAGCCTTTAATTTAGGATAGGCCTCTAAACCCTTAACGATCTCATTCAATTTAGGATCTAATGACATCTCTTCTGCACTTAAACCTTTTTCATATAAGTGACCAACAACTTTTGCGAATTTTGTGTAAATCGCTCTATTTGTCATCAATCGATTTTTATTTCCAAAATAGAAATGAGGATTTTTTGACGTGTTTCCAGAAACAATAATCGTATTTTCATCGCTCAATGAAATCGCCATATCAATCCCTTTTAAAACACCATTTAGTCCATTTGGCCCAGTATAAGTTAGCCAATTGGTTTTAAAACCATCGCTCATAAACAACACATTGCTTTTTTCTAAGTGAACATCAATATGGTCAAGGGTATGTGAGGGTGTATGGTATGCTGTAACGACTTCATTACCTATTGGAATAGAGATAGAATCTTTAAAAAGGATGTCGTGATCCGCTGTTGAATACTTCATATTGTAATGCGATACTATTGTAGCACCTTTATCTGCAAAATATGTATTGGCATGATGGTTATATGGATCTGAATCACTATTAATGATATAGGTAATAGGCAAGTCTGTAATTTTTTGGATTTCCTTTTCTAAAGATGATGCACTATTCATCATCATAGAATTAATAAGCAACACTTGATTATTACCTATAACCACTCCTAAGTTTCCATTGGCATTACCTTCCCATAGTTCAGTTAAAATAAAGACGTTCTCATTTACTTTTTTGACATCGTATTTAGCTTGCGCAACTAATTGTGGTGCAAACAAAAAAGCATAATAAATACTTAAAATATGTGCCAATTTCATAATTACATAGTCTTTTTATTAAGTCTAAAAACCATTTGCTACCAATATTCTTTAATCATAAAAATCTTTCCATTCTTAAACTCGAAAAGTGCCATTTGTTCGTCACTTGCAACCATTTTACCATTTTCTTTTGTGACGAAGCGTTTACTTACTGTAATGGCATTTAACCCATAAATAATGTTCTCGATTTTTATGTCAATAACACTTCCATCGTAGCCTCCATTCTTTTGATTACGTTTGTAACCATTATAGAGGTCTTCACGTGTATAAACGCCACCATAATTTGGGTGCACATAGGTAAAATCATCAGTAAACAGTTCAAAGATGTTATCGATGTCTTTTAAGGTAGAGCTTTGCTGAAATACCTTTAGGTTTAGCTTGTAATATTGATTTAACACATAGTTTAGCGAATCTTTATGAGTATCCAAGTTATTTTCCTGTGCTTGGGCTAAATGAAGTCCTCCAAACAATAGTGTTATTAAAATGATAAATCTAATTTTCATATTTTCATATTTTAATTAATTCCAAATGCAAAATTGGGTATGGCTTTCCTGAGGCATCCGTTTCAGATCGACCAATTGCTTTAAATCCGTAACGTTTGTAAAACCCAATAGCGTCATTATTCTGCTTATTAACATCCACTTTGGTGACCTTTAAATTGCTTATGGCATATTCCAATAAAGTTTTTCCTATGCTTTTACCTCTATGTGCTGGGTGAATAAATAGCATCTCTAAATGTCCATTTAACACCCCTACAAAACCTATAATGTTATAATACTCATCTCTACAACATCTTAATTCAACAGCGTCTAGATAAGTATTTAGAATTAAGGATTTGAAATAGGTGATATCTTCTTCTTTTAAAAAGTGGTGTGTTGCTCTTACAGAAGCTTCCCACAACTCTACAACTTTATTGTATTCGAATTTGTCAATATAATCTATTCTATGTTTCATCTTATATTGCCTTAAATAACTTGTCAATTTTGGATTCAACAATTTCATTGGGTGCGACTTTATAGAATTCATTGAGTATATCTAGAGAAGTTGGTTTCTTTGGGTATTGATTATTTAGAAGAAAATTTTTGAGAGCGAGGTTTACTTTGTCTTCACCAATTAACTCACTTAACTTCACCATAATTATTGCGCCTTTAGAATAGGCTATGTGAGCATTCCCATAAGTGACTTTGTAAAGCGGTTGGTCTCCATTCAAACCTTTTTCACTATCATAAATCTGCTGATGAATTTTAATTCGTTCCATCATTTTTTCTATCCCATACATCTTTTTATACAACATCATTTCCGTGTACATCGCTAAGGTCTCTGTAAGCATTGAAGCACCTTCTCTCTCGTCTGGGTTTATTAGGCTATTCCCCCACCAAATATGAGAAAGCTCGTGTCCAGCTAATTCATTAATTACGTCCTGTTTTTTATCGCTCTCGAGGTTCGTGTGAAAAATCATATCCTCGGTCATAAAGATGACTGAAGGGTAGGCAGTTGCTGCAAACCCTTTAGTAAAAGAAGAAACTTCAACAAAATTAATCGATTTAAATGGATATGCTCCAAAATGAGCTGTACAATAATCCAACGTAAGTTTAGCATTATTTAGTAAATGGTCTACATTTTCAAAATGATTTTTGGTGTAATACACATTGATATTTACACCTTTATGTTGAATTGATTTATGTCTATATACTGCTGATGAAACTGCAAAACGAAAAGGAATATTCTCAGCTTTATAGTTAAAATAATTTCTATTAGCATCAGACCACTGTTCTACTAAATCGCCTGTACCTACAGCCACTTGAGGAGCTTCTGTAGAAACAGTCATATTCAAATTAATAAAGTCGTTTTTAAAAACCTCTGGAGCATCAATTGTATTGACTTGTGAAGCTTTTCCTAATTGAAATTCTTTACGTTTAAGCTCTTCTTCAATTTCCCTATCTTTTTGATAACCTATGGACGGAAAATAATTGCTAATTCGCATAAACGACCCATTACCAACAATAGCATTAAAAGATTGATGACCATTTACAGCAAACCATTTATACGATAAGTTAAAACTTAGAGTAGTTTTTTCGTTAGGTTCTAATGGTTTTTTTAGTTTTATTTCAGAGACAAAATCTTCCAGTTTTATACTATCTCCATTACTTTTAAATAAGGCATCATCAACTTTTAATTCGGGGTGAAAATTCACCAATATATTCTCAATTGGTTTATCAGTTTGATTGTTTAAAACATATTTCCCTTGAATCTGGTATTCATTTTTTGATGGATAAAGCTGAATTTCTGTGGCCACATCCGTAATGGAAGGTTGTGGTAAGGATTCGTAAATGCGGAATTTCTGTTCGTATTCAACTGCTTCTAAAATAGTTTTTTCCTCATCTTTAGGAATGTATCCCTCCATAAAAGAGATTCCGGTTAACATGCATAAAACCAATAAAACAGAAGTGAATATTGATTTTTTAATATGCCAAACTCTTGTCTTTAAAAAATCAATTGCAACCCACAATAAGGCAATGAAGCAGAATCCAAATAATAGCCGTTGGGAGAAAGCTGACAAATAAATTCCATACCCATTAAAATCACTGAAATTACCATTAAAGCCTGAAAATATTTGTAGTAATGGATATGTAAGAATTGATTTGGATAATGGAGTTGCTAAGGCAAAAACTGCCACGGTTGAAATTCCCAAAGCTGCAAACCGATTCTGGATAATATTATTTATCAATAGTAAAAAAGCTGAAAAAAGAAGTAATGGAAATGTATTGAAGATTATGACCCCTACATACGCTTTCCAATCAATATAAAAGTAATTATAGCTAATCTGAAATACGATTCCTTCAGCAATAAGTAAAAAGGTGAAAAAGCATACCAAAATGTTTACTGAAACAAGATGTCCTAACATCTTATTTTTGGAAAAATAAGTGCTTTTTTCAATTAATTCGAAACCCGACGTATGACTTCTCCAATAGATGTCATTAATGAAATAGACCAAAATCAATAATCCGAATAAATGAAAGTTTTCAGAAATAGTGATGGCTAAAAGTCCAGAACTAGCATAGTTTTCAGGCAATCTAATGCCTTTATCTATATCTGCATACATTTCCATTCCTACGTAAAACACAAGTAGAATGGAAATCGCAACAATAGAGACACTTTTAAAGAGATAAATTAAGTCTATTCTCGCAAAAGATACCATCGATTTAAAACCTGCCAAACTTCCATAATAAAGTTGAGGAATCTTGATTTTTTTAAACGTTGATATGGAATTACCCGCTTCTATTTCTATTCTCCGCAGGACTTTTTTCCCTTTTTTTCGAGAAAAAGAGAAACATCGATAACTGAGCCATAAAAAGGTTCCAGAAATGAGAACAATTGCTAATCTGTTTATTAACAGCAGTCCCGATAGCGGTACAATAAGTTCATTCTTTTGTTGTACCAAAAATATTCTTGCTTCAAAAAAATAGGCAGATAATCCAAATGGGTCTAATAAGGAAGACATTTGTTGTACTTCTATAGATTGCGGTAAACTAGAAGACATAAATGGTGAGTTAGAAAACACTAAAAGCACCATATAAAGTACATACAACAAAAGTCCGCCAACAACTACCAATAACTTTTTACGTGTTGAATAGGCAATAAAAAATAAAAAGCTGCAAACAAAGAAACAATTTATCAATCCAAATAAAAGGAGAGGGTACAAATAGTGCCATACATTAAATCCTGCTTGTATTTCACTTCCAATTCGCAAATTTTGACCAATAACAAACCCCAAAATAAGTAGCCCAAAACTCAAAAATGTTTTTAGAAAAAGAAATCCGAATTTCCCTTTTAAATACGACTTTTTGGATATTGGTAATGCAAAAAACATATTTTCGAATTGTGCATCCCATTCTTTAAAAAGGAGTTGGTTCGAAAAGAGAATGGCAAAGAATATAATCGACAGACTTAACATTCCTGTCATAAAACCAATAGTGTAAGGCGAATTAAGGTAAATTCCTTCTCCTGCACTCAAATTGAACTTATTCCCGCAAAAAACTCCAATACATAGTAGAATTATGGCAATAAGATAGGTGACCCAATGCCTTGAACTTTGCTTTAATTCAAATAGTAACAAAGCATTCATCATTCGTTATTTTGAGAAAGTGCGTAAAAATAAACGTGCTCCAACAAAGGAGTAGTCATTTCAAAATCTTTTGGCTGTTCGTTTGAAAATACAGTAATCTGTAATTTTCTTTCAACCAATTGTTGACTGATAATGTTGAAATTGGAATGATAAAAATCCAATTCATCCTTTTCAATAGATTTTGACCAGATCTTGTTTTTCAGTTCCAAAATCAATTCTTTTGGTTGACCAGATTTAAGAAATTGCCCTTTATTCATAATGGTCATTTCTGAACATAAATTCTTTACATCTTCCACTAAGTGTGTGGAGAGTATAACAATAACATCGGCACTAATTTCATTCAATAAAGTATTAAATCGGTTTCGCTCTTCCGGGTCTAGTCCAGCAGTGGGCTCATCCACAATAATTATTTTGGGTTTTCCCAATAATGCTTGAGCTACACCAAAACGCTGTTTCATTCCACCAGAAAACGTATGTACTTCTTTGTTCTTAAAATTCCAAAGATTTACTTTCTCTAACAAATACTGAATTTGGTCTTTACGCTCTGTATCATCTTTAATTCCTTTTAAAATGGCAATATGGTTTAAAAGATTATAAGCACTAACTTTAGGATACACTCCAAAATCCTGAGGTAAAAATCCTAAGTTCTTTTTAATATAATCCGAATTTCTGACGATATCAACATCGTTAAATTGAATACTTCCTGAAGACGGTTTTTGAAGCCCTACGATTGTTTTCATAAGAGAAGATTTTCCTGCACCATTAGGACCCAACAACCCAAACATTCCATTTTTTATCTCTATTGAAATATTATTTATGGCCTGATGTCCATTGTTATAAGTAAGGTTTAGATTATTGATCTTTAAAGTGTTCATTTTTTAGTCTTCTTTAATGGCATTAATTGCTTTAATCTTCTTATTCAAAAATTTATCTGAATTTGGATGCTTTTTTTATACTATTCTGAGAAGTTATATCATTGTTTTATTACAATAAGTTGCTCTCTCAAAATCCCTTATGTTAATAGAAATAATAGGCACTTCAGGAAACATTCCTTTAAGTTCTGTAACTATTCGTTTTGAAAGCCCTGCTTTCTGTTCTGTATTTCTTCCTTCCATGATATTCCCAAAAACATGAATGAAGTTATCCTTTGAATTACCTGTAGTGTAATATTGAAATTGATTGATTCTTACTTTTATTTCTTCAGGAAGAAACAATCCAGTCGATTCTGCTGTATTATATACATTCTGTATAATTTCTTGTGGTGATTTTAATTTGATAATCTCCTCTGAGCAGTCTATTATAAAATGTGGCATAATCTGTTGTTTTTAAGTTTGTTTTTTTAAGTTTTCAATTATTAATGTTACTATATCTCGCGTAACTTTTGTTGGTGAGTTACAATCACAATTACTAAAACCTACTACGTACACATCGTAATCTGGCACATAAACTCCCATAGATTTATATCCAAATATACTTCCCCCATGCTCTCTAGTAGAAATTCCTTCTGTTTCATTTAATTGCCAGCCATAGCCATAATTAATTAGCTCTCCGCTGTTTAATTTATAGTTTCTAAATATTATTTCTTTTGTTTTTTCACTTATTAATTCATTATCATTGATTGCATTTTGCCATTTCAGCATATCATTTGCCGTTGACATTAAGGCCCCTGATGAAAAAGGAATGCTATAACTTATGTTTGTTTTATTCACGTATCCGTAGGTTCTTTTGTGATAACCATAGGCCCTATTCTTTATAACCTCTCTATCACTTGAATAACGGGAATTTTTCATCCCAAGTTTTTCGAAAATGTATGTTTCAATAAAATCTTCGTAGGTATTTCCAGACACTAATTCTATAATATATCCTAAAAGGACATAGCCAGAATTATTGTAAGAATATTGCTCCCCTGGTTCAAAATCGACGGGCTCATCCATAAAAAATTCTACAAGTTCTTTTGATGCCATATCTTTCCTTGCAATATTCATAATGGATTTCATCTTAGTAAAATCTTTAATTCCAGACGTATGCGTCAATAAATGATGGATAGTGATATTGTCTCCTTTAGGGTAATCTGGAATGAATTTTGAAATAGGATCATTTACATTTAATTTACCTTGTTCCTCGAGCATCATGATAGCAATGGCTGTAAATTGTTTGGTCATGGAACCTATTTGAAAAACGTTATCCGGGGTCATAGTAACATCTAGTTCAATGTTAGATTTACCGAAGGCCTTTAAGTAAATTGGTTCACAATCCTTGGAAACCAAAAATACTCCTCCAGGTCCATCTTTTTGAAATATGGGCTGAAGGAGACTATCAATTTTAGATTCTAATGTTTGTGCAACACCTAATTGAATTGAAAAAAAGAAAAGTATTAAATATTTTACACCGAGTATTTGATTCATTTTATTCATTGATTTTATGTTGTAAATCTTGATCTTATAATTTTAAAGTCAATTCCCGATTATCCAATTTGTAATCTTATCCAAAAAACGATTTACAAATTTCTTTTCAAGAAATGGATATTCATCCCTCCTTCCCGTGGTTGCTTTTTGGAAAAAATGATTGGCATGTTCAAATGTTATAAATTGATAATCAGACCCCGATTTAAGAAGGGCATTTTCCATTCGATCCTTATTCTGGTCGATCGTAACCTGAAAATCTAATCCTCCAAATAAGCCTAATACAGGCACTTCCAATTGTTTCAAATCAATTGATGGATCGTAGTAAAGAAATGAGGTAAGGGATGGTAAACCGTAAATTATTTTGAATTCCTTGGTTTTAGCTAGGGCTTCCTTTTCAATTTTCAAAGTGTCAACGACATTTTTTGATAAAGATGACTCATACAAAATAACTTCAGTACTTTCTCGGAACAAGCTTAATGCCTCATTAATATTTTTGTTATCCTTGATAGCCCACATCAATCTACTATGGGCTGATACATTAGCTTCAATAAGTGGTTTTGAGATATTGGCTTCGTTATTTTCTTGCCTTACTTGGTACAAAACCACTTCTACAAGAGGCACCGCAGGGGCACCCATTAAAATCACCTTTTTGACTGACGTATTTCCAACAGCAACCTTTGATGCAAGAATACCTCCCTGACTATGCCCAAATAATATAAAGTCATGGAAGGGATGCTTTATGTTCGATTTAAAATAATCCATTATATTTTTAAGGTCGTTTGAATGGTCCTCTATGGTACTGTTCACAAAATCACCTGTACTTTCACCTACCCCTCTATCATCATAGCGAAAAGAAGCAATTCCTTTAGAAGCTAGGTGGTCGGCGATGACCTTTAGTATTTTAAACCCCTCTAAGGTTTCATCTCTATCTTGGTCACCACTTCCAGAAAGTAATATAACGAGGGAGGAAACTTCTGGTTTAACTGGAGTAGTAAGCGTTCCACCAATTTGAGTATCACCTGTTTTAATTATGAGATTAATATCTTCTTTGTCATTATTAAAAGTTAAGCCAATTCTTGTATTTGGCTCAGGCTCAAAGTAGGTTTTATTGGTGAAAGCATAACAAGCATGGGCCATGATTAAAAACCCTATAATGCCTAACAATTTTATACTTCTTTTCATTATTTGTTATTTATATTATACTCCTAAGTCAGCTAATTTTTTTATGTTTTGATAAAATTAAACGGGTTTAGATTATTAAATCTTAAACTACATTAAGAAAAACCAAGGGTATCTTTTATTGACGATGTCTTATTCAAAAAAGTTACAATGATTGGCTGGACTTTATCTGGTAAGCCATTTTTTTGAAGCCTTTGAACAATAACCAAATGGTAAATGACAGCTCTCCAATAACACCCGTAAGAATAACACCCATCTCAAAATAAGACTTAAATTGACTATAATCTTCTAGAGTTAATTTTGCTGAAGAATCAATAAAATATCCAAGTGAAGCCAGTATTAATAATATGCCTAAAGTGCTAGGGATTGTTGATGATTTTAAGCCAAGATATCCTAGAATCAATAAATGAATCGCAAAAAACATTAATCCAATTGTCCATAGAATATCGAAATTCACTAATAAAATCATTATTTCCTCTTGTAAAGGATTTGAAATTATCGGGTTAGAAGTTTGGATGTATATTTTAAATAAATAAATCAAACCGATAATAAAAAAAAGAGCGTGCAATAATCTAAATATTGATGCCAAATACGAAAGCCTCTTACTGACAGTCACGGTTATTTTAAAAAGTGACCAAACCAATAACAAATCGAAAAAAACCATCACAACAAATCCAATTAAACCATAACCAAATTGTATATGGTTATTTATAATATTAGTTGTAGTAGTTATGGGGTCTTTCAAATCCACAAGACTTTCAAGGATTGCAAAGTTGGCGTAAAATCCACTTATAAAAATCAATAAATAAGCAATTCCTGAAATTTTAATTATCTGTTTCATAATGTTTTACATTAATATTATGAACAAAATTATGGCCTCAAAATTTATATTTCATTGACTTATGTTAAGTAATAACCTATTTCGAAGTTTCTTTTAATCTATAATACTTAGCATCTAGTAATGAATAAAACTTTTTACTTATTAGATCATGAAGGGTAATTTAATATTACATTAGTTTTTCTCTAATCGGTCTATTTCAAGTTGGTAACCCTCCTCATAACCCAATTTGTATTTTTTCGACACTTTAATAGCTTCTTCATAAGTACTAATAGCTCGCTGTATCTGATTTACTTTTTCATAGAGTTTAGCCAAGTTATTTAAAAGACCAACATATTTTGGATAGGCTTCAGTAGCTCTTTTTAATACAACTATAGCATCTGTAGTCTCCCCTTTTTCATCTAGACCAGCATATAATTTTACATAATCCATGGCAGGTCTTCTGGTCATTTCTCCATATTGTGATATAAGATTTTGTTCATCTTTTAAAAAGGTGGTCCTATCAAAGTTTTCAATTGTAAACTTGGTGTTTTTCAAATCTGAAAAGATAAACCTTAAGCCGTGATAATTTAAGAGTAATCGCGCTTGATTGTGGTCTTCATCTCCAACTTCTTCATGCTTCCATCTAAAGCCGTGAGGTGTATTTTTATTGACCACCTCAACATAGCGTTTTAATTCTTGACGCATTCCCCAACCATCGTCACCACCTATTCCAAAATACACGGTTTTGTTTAAACTGAAATTTGCCATATAGAAGGTTTTGGCTGTTTCTATCATCTCTTCATTATTCCACCATAAAGCAGGTGCTTGTATGATAAACGCATCAAAAAGATCAGGTGATTGCATCAATACAAAGGTGCTAAATAAGCCTCCAAAAGAGTGCCCTTCTAAAATGCGAAATGGATGTGTTCTATACGTGGTTTCTACATAAGGTATGAGTTCTTCTTCTAAAAACTTTAAAAATAATGGTGCCCCTCCGCTCTGAGGTATACCTGCCCCTCCTGCTCCGCCATAAACGCCTTCGCCAGCTTTTGATGGTGTCAAGTCTTTGGCTCTGTCCATACTTTGAATACCTACAATAATTAATGGTGAAATCAATCCTGACTCAGCTAATAATTCTGCGGTAGCTACAGTATGTTTAATATTTCCTAACCCATCTAAAACATATAGAACTGGATAATTGGCATTCGAAGTTTCATACCCAATAGGTAATGAAATAATAATTGGTCTGTCTTCATCAAGGATTTTAGACTTATAAATATGTTGCGTTCCCAGCCCTAGAAGCTGTCCATCTTCGGTCATGTCTATAGTATTGGCTAATTGTGCGTTTAACTGGCAATAACCTAATACCATAATGGCAATAGGCATTAGTCGCTTAATTATTTTTGTCCTCATAATGGTTGTTTTTTCATTTTTAATTATTAGTAACCATTTCTTGATTATAATATGTTGTTTTTTGCAAGACCTACATATTTATAAACAAATTTATAGACTTATGTAATTAATTTCATTGACTTAAGTTAAGAACTAATCCTTTTAAAAAAAATGCTATTGTCTATGGAAATAATTAGAACTTATAGAAAGATTGCTTTAGTGCTGTTATAATTTGTTACGAACTATCTATTGTAAAATCTGATATCATTGGTTTTATTTAACTGTTATTTGAAATGTTTTGACCTTGGTGAAAATGTCCTCTTTCAAAGATTCACTATTGATTTCCTCACTACAGAAATTATTAAAAAATGTAGGCAATAAAAATGTAGGTTATTCAAAATTCAACACATACAATCACTATATTTAGTTGGCATTAGTTTTCTTTATTCTACCAATCTCATAATCATTTTTCTACTACCTAAATCAAGTTCTTGTTTTAAAATTTTTCTAGTTAACATATCAATATAATAAGTAATTGTAGAAGTATTATTTGAAATCTCGTCTGTAGTTTCAATCTTCCATACTTGTTTAAGCTTACCATTATGTTCTAAAGTTGATTCTTTTGTGTCTTTTATTGATGCTGTTAGGACACCTATTTTAGCCTTTGGATTGTAATCAAAAATTGAAATGGTTTTCGAATAGCCGTTATTTAAAGGTAATAACCTTAATAGTTGTGGATAAAAATTACTATCAAAAAAAGGTTCTTTAACTTCTTCCGAAATTTTAGTTTTGGTGTTGGCTTGCTTATCTAAATAATAACCTGTTATTTTTTTACCGAATTTTAAAACCATATCTCTTTGTTGATTGTATGAAGAATGATAAATAGGCTTTAAGTTTTTCGTGCCAACTATAGTACTGTCAATCCATTTGCTATTTGATCGATGCATAAGTACTGTTGTAGTAATAATAATACTGTCTTTTTCTTTTCTTACTATGGAATGGATGTCACCAATTTTTATTTCAGTTGAATCTTTAACCATAGACCAAGACATTTTTGATTTTTCTGATTTAAGCAAAGCTAAATTTGCAGAGTTGTTTTTTGGACTCAATGACAATTCTTGACTAGTTCCTTGAGAAGTAAAGACTATAGTAAGAATTAATAAGTAAATTATATTTTTCATTTTTAATTGATTTTAGATATAAAACAAATGAAGGCTCCGAAAACTTATTAAAAGTCTCCAGAGCCTTTATAAATGGGTTAGTGGTTTTGAGTTATTTCTAAATTCCAAATCCCAGCTTCAGCAGTTTGTCTAGCATAGGTTTCAAAATCTTTAGCCGGTCTACCTAATACTTTTGCAACATCATCTGATACTTCTTGGTTATCTGGATTTCCTAGTACTTCTTGAAATAAATAACCAAAAAGCCATACATAAGAATCTGGTAATCCTGCTTTTCGCATGCCATCTTTGAATTCGTCAATTGAAATAGGTACAAATTGAATTGGTTTATCGGAAGCTTCAGCCATAATCTCTACAACTTCTTTAAAGGTTCTTTTTTGAGGTCCAGTAACGGTTATGGTTTGTCCGTTGTATGAATCATCGATCAATACTTTAGATACTACATCGGCAATATCATCTGCGTCCACAAATGGAATTCTTGCTTCTGGCATAGGCAATGCCACAACGCCACCCAATACAAAATCTAAAAAAGCACCTTCACTAAAGTTTTGATTAAACCACGAGGCTCTAACCAAGGTGTAATTTAAGCCTGAATTAGCCACGATGTCCTCACAAGCTTCTGCTTCAGTTTCGCCTTTACCAGAAAGCAATACTACTTTTTCTAAGCCAGCTTCTAATGCTTTTTTAGTAAGTGTTGTAATTGCATCTCTAGAACCAGGAACAGCCAAATCAGGATAATAGACGATGTAAGCTCTGTCCATATCTTTCAAAGCTGCATCATAGGTTTCAGAATTTTCCCAGTCAAAAGCTGGATTTGTTTTTCTCCCTACAACTCGTACGTTGTGTCCAGATCGTGTCAAATTTTCTGCTACTCGGCGACCAGTTTTACCAGTTCCTCCGATAACTAAAATGTTTTCTGATTTCATAATTTTAAATTTTGATTATTAATAATTGTTCTGTTTTATTTTGTGTAAATAAACCCTATTAGAAGTAAGCAAAATGAGGTAAATGAGGCAATGGTTCGTTGAATGTGCCAACGGTTCCAAGGTTGTTCAAATTTGGTTCTTAATTCTTTAAGTTCAACTACCGAAAGATTTTCTAATACAGTTTTATCAAGTACCTCGTTGAGCGGAACATTTTTAAAAACTGTGATAAGACCAACACCAAAAAAAAACAAAATTGCAGCCACCATAAATGACCAGAATGTTGTTGGGTGTGCATGGCGATGTAAAAAGGCATTAATAAATAAGAGCAACACTGGTCCTAAAAACACAATGAGAAAACTTGGGTTGATGATGGCACGGTTCATAGCTTGAAATGATTGCAAGAACCCTAAGTCATCCAATCTACCTATGCCTGGTGTTATAGCGTTAGACCAGGTAAAACATAAACCTGCCGTTAACCCTGTAAATAAGATGCTTAGCATTAATACGATAATTTTAAAGTTTATTTCCATTTTGATTGCTTTTTGTGGATGATATCCAGGTTAATAAATCTTGATACTCAATAGAGGTAAGTTTATTATTTCTGCCTTTTGGCATCCGTTTCTTAATGAAGACTTGCTTATAAATGTCATTGGCCCAGGTATCCATGTTTTCTGTTGTGAATACGCGCCTTTTGTTTTGTTTACGATGACATACGTTGCATTTGTTATTTAAAATTTGAAATGCATTTACTTTAGAATTATTTTTAGAATAACTTAAAGAAAGTACACTCAAATCATTATTATTAAAAATAGGTTCATATGAGCTCTTGGAGTTCACCATAAGTGCCATAATAACTGCAATGATATATTTTGCCAATACAACCATGATTATATTAGTTATTATATTGCTGTTCAAAAAGAACTAGCTTTTGATATAGTTCTTGGTTTAATCCTTCATCAGTTATTCCTTCTTCTGAAAAATTATCATAAAAAGAGGGCAATGAAAACGTATCTGTGATGCTAGCTCCCATAAACGGAAAGTATGCATTAGCCGATTGTAAAACCGTTGCACCACCTCTAGCTCCTGGCGAGGTTGCCATTAACAGCATAGGCTTATCTCGCCATATTTTCATATTTGCACGAGACAACCAATCAATTATATTTTTAAATACCGATGCATAAGACCCGTTATGTTCAGCCAGAGATACTATAAATCCGTCAGCAGTATCAAATAACTCGTTTAGACGTTTTATTGCAGTCGGAATACCATTTTCCGCTTCATAATCAATACCGTAAATAGGTAAAACATAATCGTTTAAATCGATTGATATAGTTTCCACGTTTTTTAAGAAACTCGAAGTATACTCTATTAAACTTTTATTGATAGATTTTTGACTATTGCTACCTGCTATTGTGATTATTTTTTTCATAATTACTTTTTTTTAGAAATTAATGTATCTATTGACCATTTCCCACTACCATTTACTACAATAGATAAGGCTAGACCGATTACAAGAAGAGAATATTCGAAACCTTCTCCTGCTTGATTATTATACCAATTCATAAAAAAACCATGTTCTAATTGTGTGGTATAAATAATGCCAATGAACATCCCTGTAAGTGATAATGCCCAAAACCTACTAATCAGTCCAAGAATTAGTGAAATAGAGCCAAAAAATTCAATGATTATTATTGAAAAGGCGACAATGCTTGGTAAACCCATTTGTGCCGTAAATGATTCCATAGTTGCTGAATACCCATAGCCTCCAAAAATTCCAAGTAATTTCTGAGCTCCATGTGGAAATATTACCAAACCAAGAGTTAATCTTGCAATGCTAAATCCAATATTTGGATTTGTAGTTAAAAGTTTTTTTACTAAATTTTTCATGATGTTTTAGATTTAAAATTGTTTATAAAGTTTTTCTATAATACAAGCCGAAAGATTTCTTTTCTATTGGGTTTGGACCATACTGATCAAAGTCCACTCCAACACCAAGTTGGTGACTATTGAAGGATACTCCTGCACGCAATTGCTCAAAACTTCTTGAATGCTTTTCGAATTTGTCCCATACAGTTAAAAATTGCCCATTAATCCAAAGTGATACTTTGTCATTCAACGGTGCATTTATCTGAAACTGAGCAAAGATTTCGGCATATCCAGCATCCATTTTTTCAGAATGAGCAACTGAAGGAATAAATACAAATAATACTCGTGAATTTTGAAGTGTGAATTTTGCCGACATGCGTCTCGAATAGCCAGCAATGCTGTTGTAATATAAGGATGGTCCAAGTGCAATACTCTTATTAATATTCCAGAATAGAGTTGGTTGAACTCCTACCTCATCAAAGCCTTGGTTTTCTTTATGGTTAAATTTTTGAAAGAAAGCCAATGTATTAATACTTAGAGTCTTTTTCTGATTAATAGTATAGCTTGAGTATGATGTAAAATCTGTTTTATCAAAACCTGAAAACAGTTCGATCTGAGTAAATTGTGCTTGCAAATAGTTTACAAACCCAATTGTTAAAAATGATGTAATGGTGATTAATTTTTTCATGCTTCAAAAATCCGATAGGAACGCATGAAAAAAAATGAACTAGTTTAAGACTTTTACATTCTATTAACTTTCGAAATAATTTTACTCATAAATTCTGGTGTTATACCAATGTAGCCTGCTAAGTCTTTCTGTGTAATTCTATTTACAATTTTTGGATATTTCTTTTTAAACTCGATATATCTTTCTTCAGCAGTTAAGGATATCCCGTGATTGGAACGTCTTATATAGCTTATAAGTGACCTTTGATATAGTATTCGATAAAACCTTTCAAATTTTGGAATTTCTTGAAAAAGTAAATTATAATTAGCCCTAGAGATACCTAATAATTCTGAATCCTCAGTAGCTCTAATAAAATAACGTGATGGTTGTTTGGTCATAAAACTAGCCATGTCTCCAGTCCAATAATCCTCTACTGCAAACATGGATATGTGTGGAACACCATCTTCATCTAAGGTATAGACCTTTAAGCATCCTTTTGTGATAAAATATTCATATTTAGTAACATCACCAGCCTGCATTAAATAGGCCTTCTTTTTTACTTTTATTTCCGTTAATAAAGAGAGGTATTTTTGCTTTTCTAGCTCGGTTAAATCAATAAACCTTGCTATATTATTAAGTATTAATATATGTGATTCTTTATAAATCAATTCCTTCTAAATATTTATGATTTTAATTTATAAAATAAATATTTAAAAGCAAAGTAGCCCAGCAAAATAATTGAAAATGAGACCTCTAACTTCTAATTTGGCAAAGGTCTCTGCTATTAGGAGTTATGTATTTAAATAATAAGTAATAAATAAAACTAAAAATCCTATATGTTTTCATAAGTAGGCTAGAAATAGCAATTATTTATTAGTATTAATTCTTTCAATTTCATTTATCATTTCTTTTGCCACAATAGCTGAAGAGGGAAGAAACATGGTCGTCACAATTCTCTTATCAATTACTATATCATGTTTATCTTTCAAATCGGCTTTTGTTTGAAATATTCCTCCGTTAATCCTTAACTGGTCCTCTAGCATTACGGGTAATAATGTTCCTTCTTTAGCCCAACTTTTGGTAATCTCAGTTGAATTTGGAAAACCTGTCACTTTTTTACCTTTAACCATATAATCACCATTACTAAGCTTAACATTTGCAAAAGCACCAGGGCCGTGACCACAACCTCCTACTATTCCCTCATTTTCATAAATTTTTGCTATAATAGAAAGTAAACTTCTATTATTGGCAACATCAAACAATGGTCCATATCCACCTCCAATAAAAACAGCTTTATAATTTTTATAATCTACTAAATCGGGGGTTAATGAATTTTGAACTTCATCATTAAAATTTTCATACTTTATAGTATAGCTACTTATTCCAATAGGATCCATTGAAAAAGGTACTTTTCCACCTGTTGGTGAAACAAAATCAACTTTATACCCATGAGACACAAAAACATGATATGGGGGTGCTACCTCCCAGAGATTGTTTCCTGCAAAGTGCTTTTCTGGGTCGCCCATGTCTTCTAGATTTGAAACAATAATCAATATACTTCCTTTTTCAGTTTTGTCATCGGCACATGATATAAAAGTTAATATTACCGATAATGTGAAGAGTAATTTTTTCATTTTACTTGATTGAACTATGTATTGTAAGACTATAAATAAAAAAAATGTTACAGTTTTTAGTATTAAAATTAACGGTTTAGTGTATGAGTAGTAGCGGATTTCTGCTCACAAACCTTTCGGTTTTAGACTGACCTTTGTTTTATGTTTATACTTCGGTTTTATCACTTAAACCGCTATTACTTATACACCATGTTAGCAAATGTTTTTTTCTATTTCATATTGAAAAGTATGTCAGCGTTTACCCAATAAACTTCTCCTTTTTCTACTCCTGCCCATCCTTTTTTTTCAGGGTTATTATATCTTCTGGAATAGATAAAAAACTTTTCATCTGAAGACATATAAGGACAATAATAACGCCAATTACTTTCATATTTTAACGGTATCTCTTTCGGTTTTGTCCATTCTCCATTTTCATTAAAAGTTATTTGAAATTTACCTTGTCCATTAGTAATGGCATACCGTTCATCAGCTGAAACATACGTTATTAGTTCTTTGTTCTTTGTCTTAATATCTACGATAACAGGTGTTTCAAATTTTTCATCTCCTAAATATTGCGCACGATATGTCTGCATTCCTCCTTTATTATTTGGTCTATTTGAACGAAAATATAAACTACCATCTGCCGTAACCACAGGATAGGTTTCGAAATATTCAGTGGAAACCAAGAAATCTACTTTGGAGGCTAATTCCCACTTACCATTCACTTTTTCACTCTTATAAATGTCTGGCGGGATTGTGTAAAGTTCTTCTCGGGTAACATTATTATTATATAATTTAGGGTCAACACCGAGAAAATACATTGCCTTTCCGTCTTTGGTAATAGTGGGGTCACAGGCAACTGAAAACAAGACACTATCGTCATACATCTTTATTGGCTCAATGTCAGACCATTTACCATTATTTAACTCAGAATGGTGAATAACAAAGCTACTGTCCACAATTCTTGAAAAGAACATTTCTGTATGGTCAGAATTAAAAACCACATTAAGTTCGACATTGTCAGTATTAACAATTGTTGGCGCAAATAATTTAGGGGTTGTAGAAGGAAGTTCTTGGTTGAAATATAAAACTGTATTGTTTTTACAACTAAAAAATGTTATTGTAATTAGGAAAATCAATAAGTGTCTATTCATTATTGTTAATATTTGCTAATTCGTTATATCTTAAGTTTTATCATGGTTATCTGGGTCCATTGCCACGGATAACAATAAATTCATATCGTGTTTATCCGGAACCCTTTCTATTTTATTGCAATTATCATAGAACTATTACACCATTCAATAGTTTTATACATACTTGGGTATAAATCAAGGTTAATCCATATTTACTATGTCTTAAAGTTATTAAATAAGCCTTAAAATAAGTTTCAAACTTTTAAAATTTATATCAAAAAAGCAAGATAATTTTTTATCTCCTTTCTCAAAAAATGCAATTCTGGTTATATAAAAACAACCATTTGGTTAGCAACATCATAAAAAGGATTCTTGCCAAACTCATCCCTACCAATATTTTTAATGGGAAGTAGACTCCCTTTAATCAATGATTTAAGCTCAATAATATCTTCTTTTGTTGCCGGTCTATTGTGTTCTGGAGTCAATGCTTTTGATAATAAATTAACCGCTAAGTTACCCATAGCTGCATTTCCAACCCCTGCGAGGCTCATTTTATCAATTTGTGTCTTTTCTTTTTTTTTGGATTTTACTTTCTTATTCGATTGAATTTTTTTTGATGGCTCCGAATAACGATTTCTTATATAGTAGGCTTTGGACCTACAACTATTTGAGCAATACTTTTGGGCAAATCTCCTCTTAGGGACATATTCTCTATGACAATATTCGCATTCGTAGGTATAATTATCCGTCAAATAATCGTTTGTTTTACGCATAATGCTGGGTTTTTAAGTTTTAATATTAAATACTTGTTTAAGAATGTAGGCATCGGCTTCACCTCTTGTGATGAGCTTGGCCCTTAAAACTGAAGAAGCTTTTTTCTCTTTTAAAATATCCTTATCCAACATTGCATATAGTTTTTTCAGCTCTTCCGCAGGAAGTGCCTTAGCTACACTATATACAATGTTCGCATTCAATTGGTTGCTTTACTTTTCAGAATTAATCTTTACAAGATTAATAATCCTTAAAATTTTAGTGGAGAGAATGGCTAGTCTTGGCCGGACTTTTCCGGAAAAAAATGGTTATGTCTGGACTTTGATGGACTTGTCCTCTCTTTTCCACTCTTTTCCACTCTTTTCCACTCTTTTCCCTTCTTTTCCCTTCTTTGCAGGACATTGAAGGAAATTGCGGGAAATTGAAGACCTATGAAAGGCATTACTTTGACCAGTAAAATATTTAGGCTAGTTCAGGGGTCTTAAATAAATTTAGCTTAAAAGCAATAATCCTATGGATGAATTCTAATTATAGAGGCTATGAAAAATATTCTGAATAATCCTCGGGTAAGGCAGCATCTATATCCCTAAGATATTTTTCAAGTGCTTGCATACTAGAATGCCCTGTTATGAGCATCAATTTACTTTTTACTTCAAACGGAGTAAGCTCTACAGCCATTTCTTTATAAAGTTTAGTAATAAATGTATGTCTAAAGGAGTAAAGGCCATACTCTTTACCTAAATCGAAATGGTTCTTTACCACCGTTCTAAATCGCTTTGAAAAATAATCCCTTCTATTGATTTCCGTGGCATTCCATTCCCCACCTATCTGTGTTGGAGTAAATAAAAAATGGTCTTGTTCTAAACTTGTAAGATTTGGGATGGATTCAAGCATAATTTCAGGAATTATCTTGATTTTGACAGGTTTATTTTTAGCCCTAATATAAATACGTCTTTCCATAACATCAACATCTTTTACTTTCAACCTACAGACTTCAATAGGCCTTAAAAAATTATAGGAAATAAACTGTATGAATAATAATAAAATAGGATCATTATCCTTTAAAAAGGAATAGATAGATTCTTGCTGTTGATTAGTATAGGTCTTATTCCTCTCAGGAGTAGCCTTTAAGACATTTATGGAATGAATAAAATTGACGGGGATAATTTCGTTATCAACTAAAACCTGAAATAAACTTCCTAATTCAGTACGGGTATTATTTCGTGTCCTAGGACTTGTACGAGCCAATACTTCATTTAGATATTCAACTATCAATTTCTTAGTAACCATGTCTATGGTTGGGTTCTTGGGAAGTTTTTCGTTTAACCATTTTTCAAGTTTTTTGAGTTTACTTCTATAATTGGTAAAAGAACTTACCGAAACCACGTTTTTTTTTATGTCTAATATTTTTTCAAATGATTCTTTTATTGTGGTGTTATTTATCCTAGAATCTCCTAAAGATTCTAAAATTTTGGGGTTTTCAAATTTAGGAATCAATCGATCGGTGTTATCCTCATAGGGATTAAACCCTTTTTTTAAAAAATCTGATAAGCTCTTGCGATACATAGAAAGAATTTCCAGACGTTCCCCTTTGGTATGGTAATGATTTGCACCCCCATAGATTGGAGTTTGACGTTCCAACTTACCTGTTGATGGGTTTCTAAAAGAAAAATAGACATACCACCTTTTGCTAAGGTCACCCCCAGCATCAAATATTTTAGGTTCAGAATATTGCTTGCGTTTGGTCAAATCGTATGCGCTACCGTATGCGTTAGCGTATTCAAATGTAAGAAAATCCGTAAATTGAGACATAAAAAAAGCGGTTTAGCTTGCGCTAAACCGCTTTATCACTTGACTTGTGAATTAGTAGCGGGAACTGGACTCGAACCAGTGACCTTCGGGTTATGAGCCCGACGAGCTACCTACTGCTCTATCCCGCGATATGGACGGCAAAGATACAACGAAAATTATACTCCGCAAAAGTTTATTTTAAAATTATTGCTCTATACTGGTCGCATCAAAATGGATTAAGGCTCCATCTTCAAAAGCTACTGTCACTTCAATAGGATGACAACATATTTCGCAATCCTCCACATAAGTTTGTGAAGCGCTTGGATCTAGCAACATTGATATTTCCTCCCAACAATAAGGACATTGAAAGAAATGTTCCTCCATTATAACTCCACATTTAGTAATTGACCCGTAAGTTGAAGTAATTCTAATTCTGAAAGTTTAGCTTGATATTTTGCTAAGTTCTTACTGGTTTTGGCATTTAGCAAATTAATTTGCGCTTGACGAAGCTCTACAGACGTAATCTGACCCAATTTATAGCGCTCTAGCGAACGTTCATAGTTATTGGTTGCCGTAATCACATTTTGCTCTTGTAGCTTGTAAATAGCCAATCTATTCTGATAATTCCCATTTGCATTAGCTATATCTCTTTTTACTTCAGTCTTTATTTGATTGTAAAGTATTTCTTGTGAATCTAACTGAATTTTAGCATTCTTAACGGAGGTAATTCCGCTGCCACCATCAAATAAATTCCAAGTTAAACTAACTCCTGCAGAAAGCCCTGTAGTGTTATTTACAGCTAAAAAGCTAGTGGAAGGAAAAAAGCCTTCATTCCATCCATATGAGCCCGACAACCCAACAGTTGGCAAAAAAACAGATTTGTTAGCCTTTAGATTATACTCGTTTATTTTGGTGTTTTTTTGAGCTTGTAATAATCGAATATTGTTAGTATCTGCTGTTTGAATAAAACTTTCCATTTTCAATGCTCCTAAAAACGAAACCGTAGTATCAACAATAAATCCCCGCTCTAATTCCCCATTTATAACAACCATTAAATCCCGCTTTGCATTTAAAAGTTGCTGATGACCATTCATTAAATTTATACTGTCTGTCACCAAATCAACTTCAGCATTTAAAACATTTAATTTATTTACTTGCCCATATTCAAATGCATATTGAGCACGTTTTAAGCGGTCTTTGGTATTTTGTAATGTTTGGTTTAAAACCTCTTCATTTTCGGTAAGTCGGGCCACCTCAAAATAAACCGAAAATAGTTGCAACAACGTAGTTTCAATAGTTTCTCTGGCTTGTAATTCGGAAAGGTTATATTCTTCCTTTAACCGTTTGTAATCATACCATCTTCCTAATCCGTCGAAAAGGGTGTAATTCAAATTTAAGGAAGCATTGTAGCGTTTTGTTTCGGCACCATCTACAGTATTGACCGTTCCATCTTGAAAAGTTACTTCTTGATTCTCTTTATTGTAGGATGCCCCTGCATTTCCTGTTAATGACGGAAGAAAACCAGAATTTAAAACCCCTTGGTTGTTATCTGCAATGGCAACATTATTTTTTGCTATTTCAACTCCAAAATTGTTTTCCAAAACCTCAGCAACTGCTTTTTCTTTGGTTAATAATTCTAGATTTTGCGCTCCAGAAACAGCACAAATTAAACCAACTATACAAGTTAAAATACTAGACTTCATGGATTTCTTCTTCCGTTTTAAATTCTTCATGATGCTCTTCAAATCGTCTTTTAGCTTCTTCTGCAAATTCCCAATCCTTTTCTTCCTTCTGCTCCTTAATAGCTCGTTCTACATCCTCTCGCTTAATTTCATCGCCTGTCCTTAACCAAGCAACTTTAGCCTTAAACTCGTTAGTAATAGATAAAAGAAGAGGTAAAATAATTAGGGTTAAAACGGTTGCAATTCCTATTCCATAGGCAATAGAAATAGCCATAGGCTTTAAAAATTGTGCTTGTCGGCTTTTTTCAATGAGCAATGGTGCTATACCTGCAATAGTCGTTAAAGAGGTAAGGAAAATAGCTCTAAAACGAGCTCGTCCGGCTTCAAACAATGCCTCTTCAAATTTCATTCCTTCCCGTAAAAAGGAATTGAATTTTCCTATAAGCACCAATCCGTCGTTTACCATAATCCCAATTAATGCTATAATTCCTAAAGCCGAGAGTATATTAATTGGAAAATCATGAATCCAATGTCCCCAAGCCACTGCAATAAAACTAAAGGGAATCATAAATATGAGTAACAATGGTTGGCTGTAACTTCGGAAGGTAAAGGCAATTGTAATATAAATAAGCAGGATAATAATAGGCACGACTGTTTTTGCAGACCTTGTAAGTTTTCCCGCTTCCCTATTTTGCCCCTCATAAGAAACACTCAATGTAGGATATTTTGAAAGTATTTCTGGCATCACATTATTCTCAATATCCGAAAGAATTTCGGTAGGGCTGCCTTTTGGGTCTTTTAGGTCTGCATTAAGTTGAATTTCTCGAAGTCCGTTTAAGTGACTAATAGATTCATCTCCTCTTCTAATTTCATAAGTAGCAATTTCACCAAAAGGAACGCGTTGCCCCGAAGGGGTTACTATTCGCATATCGTCTAAATCGTTTATCGACTCTCGATTTATCCTGTTGTAACGCACCCAAACTCTAATTTCGTCTTGCCCTCGTTGAAATCGTTGTGCTTGTAATCCGAAAAATCCCGCACGAACTTGACTCATAACACTTTGAAGGTTTAAACCAAGCGCATATGCTGTTTCATTAAGTTCAACATTAATCTCTTTTATTCCCTCTGGATCGGTATCTGAAACATCTGCCAACAAAGGGTTTTCCTCCATTATTTGGCGCAATTCATCTTTGGCAGCCTTTAGTTCTTCCGTATTGTTGCCTAAAAGTGAAACTGAAACAGGATTACCTCCAAAGTTTCCTCCAGACCCAAAGGTAAGTCGTTCCACTCCATACACACTACCCACTTCCTGTCTAATAGAATTGGTAATATCTGGGGATCCAACGTCTCTTTCTTCCCCTGGGAGTAAGTTGACACTTAATGAGGCTTTATTATTTCCTGGACCCACTCTTTTTATAATATTTTCAACTACTTGTTTGTTATCTGTTTGTAATGCTGTGTATTCTTCATTTACTCTCCAAACAGCATCTTCTACTAAGGAAATAATAGAATCTGTAATTTTTGGATTGGTTCCCTCTGGCATTAGTAAATCGATACTTACGCGGTCACTTGCAATTTGCGGAAAAAAGGCCCCTCTAATGATACCCCCATTAAATGAACCAATAGTAAGAATCATGACTGCAATAAGAATGGCAAAGGTGATAAAACGTTGTTTTAATGCAAACCGAAGAACAGGAGTATACATATTATCTCTACAATAACGCATAAACCTATCGCCATACTCATTAAATTTTCTAAGTTTCAAGAAAAGCTTATCAATTCCCTTTTTTTCTTGTTTTTCTTTCTCTGTTTCGCGAAGAAGTGCTTTTGAGTGTGCAATATGAGTGGGGAGAATTATAAGCGCTTCTACTAGCGACACTACTAAGGTTAAAATAACAATTACTGAAACTTCACTGAAGAAATTTCCTATTCGACCATCCAGAAAAAGAAAGGTTGAAAATGCTAAAACTGTAGTAATAATAGCCGAAGTTATAGGCGACAACACCTCCATAGTACCATCAATAGCCGCTTGTATTCTTGGTTTCCCTTTTTCGAAATGTTGGTAGATGTTTTCTGAAATAACAATTCCATCATCCACCAAAATACCAATGACGATAATCATTCCAAAAAGGGACAATACATTAATGGTCACATTAAATTGAGATGCAAAAATAAACATTCCTAAAAATGCTATAGGTAACCCAAAGGCAACCCAAAAAGCAAGTCTTGTGTTTAGAAAAAAGGAAAGAAAGAACAAGACTAAAAAAATTCCCATAGCCCCATTTTCTAGAAGCAATTTAGTACGCTGTTTTAATGTAATAGAGGAATCGCTTACTACATCCAAATGTACTCCAGTGTATTTTTGATTGAAGTTCTCTATATAGGCGTTTACCTTATCTGCAGTGGAAATAAGATCTTCGTTGTTAGTATTACTTATTGTAATATTGACCGCAATATTGCCATTAAAATACGAAGCGTTAGGTGTTTCTGAAAATCGATCCTTAACATCTGCAACATCTTCTAGACGAACGACAGTTCCATCGGCACTCGAGCGAACGACAATATGATTTAATTCGTCTCCATAATAAGAACGGTTATTAGCACGAATAAGGTAATCCTCTGCTTCGGTTTTAATATTTCCACCGGTACTTAAAATATTGGCTTGTGAAACGGCCGAAGCAACTTCGGCAAAGGTGAGATTGTACGCCAATAAGTCACTTTCCCGTACAGCAATTTCAATTTCTTCTTCAGGATAGCCAGAGACTTCAATTTGCGAAACACCATCCATCCTACGTAGGTCATTTTCTATTTGCCTCCCAATTTGTTTTAAAGTAGCGAGGTCAATATTTTTTCCGCTAATAGAGAAATCGATGGTTTGCCTTACATTTTCTTGTTTGGCTACCACCAAGGGCTCCATTCCTGTTGGGAAATTTGGTACACGATCTACCGCATTTTTCACTTCAGCCAGCATGGCATCAATATCTCGCCCAGTTTCAATTTCTACGGTAATGCTACCCCCATTTTCACGAGACACAGAAGTAACTCTATCTACCCCAATTAATCCTTTTAGGTTATCTTCGATTTTAAGTACAATCCCTTCTTCAATTTCTTGAGGTGCTGCCCCTGGATAGGCAATACTAATAGAAATAATCTCTGGATCTTGTAAGGGAAAAAAGGAAGATTTTAGCTGGGATACTCCAATAAATCCGAATATAACAAAAGCGATAATGATAATATTTACCGCTACTTCATACTTTATAAAATAAGAGATGACTTTTTTCATCTATTCGGTAGTTTTAGTTGAAGTTGTATCTGTAGTTTTTGCTTCTTTATACACTTTCACCAACATACCCGCATAAGCCCCTGCAACAGGTCTTGAAACCACTTGGGTACCATTGGGAATCCCCTTTACCACCATATCTTTTGAAGAAAAATAGACAGGCTCTACCTCTAAAACATCCAAAATACTATCACGCACTATAAATATTTCGGATTCATTAACCAATAGTTTTCTAGATAGTTTAATCGCGTTGGGCTCTTCCTTGGCTTCCAATTGTGCCTCTAGGTACATCCCTTCCTTTAACCCTTCTCCTTTTACTTCTACATAAACTTTTATGGTTTGTGTGGCTTGATCAATACTACTATTCACCCTAGTTACAGTACCGGTATAAGTATCATTCCCATCAATAGAATTTAACGCAACTTTTTCTCCTAAACTCAGCAAATCACTATAGTTTTTACCAATAGACAATTCTAAATCATACACCGATGTATCAATAAATTCTCCTAATTTTTGCCCCTGTCTAATGAGGGTTCCTTTGGTTACTAAAGCTTCTGTAAGAACGCCACTAAAGGGTGCCGAAATACTATACTTCCCTAAACGTTGTTCAAGGTTTTTTATGTTATAATAGGAGGTTGTTACGCCTCTTCCTGTAATAAAATAATTCACTTTTTCAGAAGACGTTTCAGGCAGTGGTGGTAAAGATTTATTGATATTAATACTATTTAAATAATTTTGCCACGTTGGGAAAGCTTCTGGATAATCCAGTCTTAAATCCGGCATTAGTGAGGTTACCAAGTTATAAAATTCGCTTTTTGCAGCTTGAACCGAAGCGTAGTATTCCGAAGCATCCATTCGTAATAAGATTTCTCCCTTTCTATAGGATTGTCCGGTTTTAAAATCATGTGAACTAGAAGAAAAAATCCCTTGAACTTCTGCATATAGCTCCAATCTATTTTTAGCAATTAAATTTCCATTAGCAGGAATAACAATAGGAACGGATCCATTTTGAGCTGTTTCGGTAAAAACAGTCTTAACTATCTTTTGCACTTGAGGTTTGGGCTTATTGCTATTTTTCACAATGAGATAGGCACCTAGCAATGCACCACCAATAATAACAACTCCTATTAGGGAAAGTAAAATTCTACGCACAAATTTAAATTTAGGTTAGAATTTCAAAAGTAACAACCTAAAGTTGGCTATTGCGTTAAACTAATCTTAAAAAAATATTCTAGTTCAATTCGTCAATTTGAAGGGTAATTTGCTCCCACTCGGTCATTAGTTTTTGCAATTTGTTCTTTTTAGACTCGTACTGTTCAAAAAAGTTAGATTGACTTATTGTTTTTTCGTAATTCACCGCCAATTCTACATCTATTTCTTTAATTTCTTTTTCAAGTTGATGGATGGCAGCTTCGGTTTTGCTTAATTTGTTTTGAAGTGATTTACTTTTTTTCTGTTCTTCGTATGCCTCTTTACCACTTTTGGCTTTTTCAACTGGTTTTTTTTCAGAAATAGATTTTTTTTCGGCTTCTCCTAAATTTTGAAGATTTCTTTGTTCAAGGAAATAATCTATATCCCCCAAGTATTCTTTAATTCTATGGTCTTTAAACTCGTATACCTTATTGGTTAACCCTTGAAGAAAGTCCCTGTCGTGAGATACCACAATCAAGGTGCCGGTAAAGTTCTTTAAAGCTTCCTTGAGTACGTTTTTAGATTTTATATCTAAGTGGTTGGTAGGCTCATCCATCACCAATACATTAAAAGGTTGAAGCAAAAGTTTTGCAAGTGCTAAACGATTACGCTCACCTCCAGACAACACCCGAACATATTTATCTACTTCCTCACCACGAAACAAAAAAGAACCCAAAATATCGCGAACCCGAGGACGCGATTTTTCGTCTGCCGCATCAATCATGGTTTCTTCTACTGTTTTGTTCCCGTTGAGATATTCGGCTTGGTTTTGTGCAAAATAACCTATTTGTACATTATGCCCCAATTCAATTTTTCCTTGGAAATCGATTTCCCCGACTATCATTTTTGCAAGGGTCGATTTCCCCTGACCATTTTGCCCTACAAATGCCGTTTTACTATCACGCTCAATTAATAAACTTACATTTTTCAATACTTCCTTTTCACCATAGTTTTTTGAAGCATTTTTTGCGGTAACTACTACTTTTCCAGGAGTAACCGAAATTGGAAAACGAAGCGTCATTACAGAATTGTCATCTTCATCTACCTCAATTCGATCTATCCTATCTAACTTTTTAATTAATGATTGCGCCATGGAAGCCTTACTAGCCTTCGCACGGAATTTTTCAATAAGTTTTTCAGTCTGTTCTATCTGCTTTTGTTGATTCTTTTGTGTGGCTAATTGTTGTTCTCTAAGTTCTTTTCTTAGCACTAAATATTTAGAATAGGGTTTAGGGAAATCGTAGATTTTTCCTAAAGAAATTTCAATAGTCCTATTGGTTACATGGTCCAAAAACATCTTATCATGACTCACAAGTACCACTGCTCCAGCATAGTTTCGAAGAAATTCTTCCAACCATAAAATAGATTCAATATCCAAGTGGTTGGTAGGTTCATCGAGCAGTAAAATATCATTGTTTTGAAGGAGTAATTTTGCTAACTCAATTCGCATTCGCCATCCCCCCGAAAAAGTATCAGTTACTTTGGTAAAATCCTCTCTTTGAAACCCTAACCCTTGAAGTATTCGCTCTGTTTCTCCTTGATAATTATACCCTCCATGAATTTCGTATTGATGCTGAATTTCGTTTAAATCCACCATAAGCTGATGATATCCATCACTTTCATAATCGGTTCTTTCGGCTAACTGGGTATTTATTTCTTCAAGCTGTTTTTCAAGTTTCTTGATTTCAGTGAAGGCTTGATAAGACTCTTCCAAAACCGTACGTCCTTTAACAAAGTCAATATCTTGCTTCAAAAAACCAATAGAAACTTCTTTGTCGGTAGCAATTTGTCCCGTATCATATTCCTGTTCACGAGAAATAATTCGTAACAACGTAGATTTTCCCGCACCGTTTTTTCCAACCAATCCCACGCGGTCACCTGCCTTAAGCTGAAAGGTAATTCCTTCGAATAAATATTCGCCTTGAAACGAAACAGAAAGATTGTGAATATTTATCATAGTATTAATCTAAAAAAGTATCAGTAAATGTTATTGAGGACCTCATTTATTTTAATGCAAAGATGCTTAATTTTGTAGCAGAAAAAAAATGCTTATGTCACTTAAAGGAAGTAAAGCTTACAGCATAGTTACAAGTACATGTCCCGTTTGTCAATCTGGAAAAATGTACAGCAATAAAAATCCATATAAAATTTCGGAAACCTTAAAAATGAATGAACGATGCCCGCATTGTGATACAAAATTTAAAATTGAACCCTCTTTCTTTTATGGTGCGATGTATGTGAGTTATGGTGTTGGCATAGCGTTTGCCGTAGCCGCGTTCATCATTTCTTTTTTTATACTTGATCTGGGAAGACTAAATTCTTTTTTTGTCATTATTGGAACTTTAGTCGTTTTCCTTCCTATTATATTAAGACTTTCAAGAAATATTTGGATTAACTTTTTCTTTAAGTATGACGAGAAAAAGGCTAATTAAAGAATCTTTTGATATTAATTTCTGAAGGAAGGTTTATATTATTCTCTATAAAATCATATAAATAATTTGAAAGGAGTGGCGCCATTAACAACCCTCTTGTACCCAAACCATTTAAAAAATAGACATTTTTATGTTCAGGTAAATTTCCCACTAATGGCCTTCTGTCTTTTACTGTTGGGCGCATTCCTACTTCTTGATCTATAACTTCAAAAGGAACTGTAATCAGTTTTTGAATGGCAGCTACCAATTCTTTTCGTCCCTTTTCAGAAATTTGTAGACCGTAGTCGTCATGAGCAAATGTGGCTCCAATTTTATACATATCTTCCCCTAAAGGAATAATAAAAAATTTACTTTTTAATACTGAAAAGCAATCCAGTTGTGGTGATTTTATGGTAATGTATTCCCCCTTTTTCGGAATTAAAATATTTTTAGGAAAAAAGGGATTGTATATAGCTGAAGCACCTTCAGCAAAGACAATATTGGTTGCTAAAATATCCTCGTAAACTACTTCACTGTTTTTCACTTTTAATGCTTCAAAATTAAAATCTGTAGGTAGTAAGGATTTCGTATTACCTAAATATTCACGATATTTTGCAATAATAATTTTAGTATCTATTTGAAAGCTATGATTTACTTTTCCAAAACCAAAATCTGCGTTGAGCCCGTCATTGGTGTTTTGTATTATTTCTTCCCCGAGATATTTTGAAAGTTCATTTCTGTCACTAGCAACAGTCCATAAATTTTGTTCTTCATTATTATTAAAAACTTTTAGGATGGGTGTTTCAGTAATAAATTCAACGTTAAGAAAAGATTCTAATTCCTTATAAAATGGCAGCGCTTGGGGCAAGAAGATATTGGCTTCCCAAACAGGCGTAAAGTGTTTTAAAACACACGGATTTACAACCCCACCAGCGACACTTGTTGCTGAGGAATTTGCATCGATAACGACAAAACTTTTGTTGTTTTTCCGAAGTTGTTCGCAAATTGAAATTCCTGCAATTCCTAACCCAACAATTATGTAATCTATTTTATCCATAAAAAAACCCTCCAAAGGTAAGGAGGGTTTTTAATTTTATCACTTAGAATTTATTAATAATTCCAAAGGTCAATTTCTATGTTTCTAATTTGTTCTTTGATACGGTCAGATTCCAATAATTGCATCAATGCATTATCGCTTATGTAATCTGCCACACCTCTATCTCCTTGCACATTATCTTCTCTATAGATTACGGCACTAAATCTTCTTGAATTTAACAAATGATCAAAGGAAATAGGCTGTGATGTGTTTTTGCGGTTGAAAGCCATAGATTGGTTTAACACTTCTCTCGTCGCGGGAAACCAAACCCAGAATAATTCAACTTTTGCATCTACTCCGTCATCTGGATATGCTTTAGAACGAGCCTCGTTTGCTACTGGACAAAGTCCAAGCAATCTGTAACGAAGTTCTCCTTGACGCTTATCAAGATACCAATATCCACGTATTCTCCACTCTTCAACATCGCCAGCATCCAAAGTAAATTTTCTAATGTATTCTGGATCTACTACACCTTCTGCGTTGTATTGCTCAATACCTAAATCGGTAGTGTCACTATACATTAAAGAAGCTTCGATGTCTTTAAGTGTACGTTTTTCAGTAAAATAAGAATCGGCATACACTTGGTCTATTTTACCATTTTTGATATTCTTTACCAAAACATCATACAAAGAACGTCTGTCTGCTCCAATGTTGTTGGTATCGATTGGGTAATACAATGGAAAATTCACTCTTTCATCAAGGTCAATAATTTCCCAAGTGGTTTTGGACCACAACACATCACGCTCGTCAACGTATCCATAAGGTAATGGAGTATCGTTATCGTAGGCAATCTGAGCTTCGGTCTTTACGCCTATCTCATCGGGTGTCTTTGCATTAAGGATATTGATTTGCGCAGTAGCACTTATCCCTAAAAGACCCATTACACATAAAACAACATTTCTAAAACTCATATTTTAATATTCTTAGTTTGTTAATTCGATACAGATTGGGGAAATCTTTTTAAGCTTATATCCTGTGTTACCAGAAATACTTGCGTTGATATCGAAAATTTGAACAGTTTCCCCTCTTTTTGCACGGTTAAGTGCTCCAATGGCTTGGGAATTTAGTTTTCTTCCGCTAACAATAACGGTTGGTTGACCAGATACTTTAAAACTGAATCCAGTTACGTTAAGTGCTAAATCAAAATCAAAATCTTCTAAAGCAGCACCTACGCTAGCAATCTCCAATCCTTGACGTTGCATACGTACACAACCACCATCACCAGTTTCTCCACGAATAGATCCTACTGGACGAGGGATATCTTTGATACGGAACATAGAATTCGTACTAATTTTTTGACCGTCTGGAAGTGTCCCACTTGCGTTAATTGTTACTTCTCTTCCCTGTCCTGGTCGCATCATATATTTACTTCCAGCTCCTTTAGTAAGACCCGCAGCAGAAGCAGATACTTTATTATCTGGGATACCAGGGATAGAAATCGTCATAGGATTATCTACACCACGGTAAACCACATTCATCTTATCTGCAGAAATTACAGCAGCATTTGGCTTTGTAATAGTAGCAAAACTTGCGCTTACAGGAATTTCAACTTCCTTACCATCTTGTAAGAAAATTAAATTTCCTTCAATTTTATGATCTCCTGCAGCACCAGCACTAATATTTAATTTTACTTTACCATTTTCAATTGTGTACTGACCTTCCGTTAATGGTCTTCCATCTAACGTAAGTTCAACTCTGTTTGGTTTTGTATTTGGATCCTTACGTCCTAAAACAATTCCTCCATCAAATGGCTCTCCTGCATAAAAGGCAGATTTAGCTTGTTCAAGTAACGTATTGTATTGAGTAAATGATAATGCTGTTGCTTGCTGCCCAGCAAGCATTTTAGCTAGCAACTCATTTTTAATTACCTGAATGTCATTTTGAAGAGATGTTAACTTTGTTCTAGAAGCAACCATTGGGAAACCTTCATAGTTATAGTTTAACCAATCAATTTCTTTACCATCACGTCTTGTAACTGGAGCTGTAGAGAAATTACTTTCAACCGAAGCCTTAATATCTGGGTACGTATCTCCTAATACAGCAACCATATCAGTTCTATACTTATTGATTTGATCTAAGAACTCTTGACCTTCTGGCTTCAATTTATCTCCCTGAAAAAACAATCGATCTAAAAAATCTGGTTTATCTTGAACCTCGTAATCATTTTGTTCTTCTGGCTTAACCGTTGCCATCATATCGCTTTTTAACTTAGCTAAGTAACTATCCAATGTTGCTGATATTTCGGTCACCTGATCTGCCTTTGCCTTTACAGAGGCGTATTGTTCTGGTTGCTCTGAAGCTTTTGTAGCTAAACTCTCCATAAACGCAGTGTTTCTTTGAGTCGTTGCTGTGGTAGCATCAGAAATTTTTTCGTCTAATAATCCAAAAGCAGATAATACTTCTTTGGACATGTTTAAGGCAAGCATTGCGATGAAAACCAGATACATTAGGTTAATCATCTTTTGCCTTGGTGATAATGCTCCTTTAGCCATAATCTTTTAGTTTTTTAAGTTATTAAAAGTTAGTCTAACGGACATTAGTTTCTATTGGTCATTGCAGAAAGCATTCCACCATACACTCCATTTAATGAAGATAGGTTAGTTGCTAAATGCTCCATTTGTGCTTTTAGTTGCTCTGCATTTTCCACTACACGCTCGTTTACTTCTGCTTGACGGCTTGTAGACTCCACTTGTACTTTATAAAGACTATTTAAAGACTCCATTTGTGCAGCCGCAAGCGCCATTTCTTCACTATATTTTTTGGTAGAACTCATTGCTTCAGCAGTTGGGGCCATGCTTTTAGCAGCTCCTTCGAAAGAACGGATACTATTTCCTAAGCTACTCATTAATTCAGAATCAATTTTAGCGTCTTTCAACATTTCGTCTAATTTTTTAGAAAGGATTCCCTGAGCATCTTTTGGGGCTTCTTTATCTTTTCCTTTTCCTCCAGCCAATTCTGGATATACTAGAGACCAGTCTAAATCGTCGTCAACTGGCTCAAAAGCTGAAATAGCAAAAATAATTGCTTCGGTAATTAAACCAATGGCTAGAAGAAGTCCACCGTTAAGGGGTCCTAATTCCCAGTGAAGAATTTTGAAAAGTGCTCCTAAGATTACAATAGACGCTCCAAGGCCGTAAGCCATGTTAAAAAGTTTCTTGGATGATTTTGATTGTGCCATAATAAAATATAATTAAGTTAAGTTAAGTTTAAAGTTAGATGTATTAATAAGTAGAGACTATCGAGCGTCTCCAAAGTTTTTGTTTAAGGTTATGTCTGTACCCATATAGTCTTGCACAGTTCTAAAGCCTATATAACTTCTTGCAGAATCTGCGTATTCATAATCACGAGTACTTACTTGTAAGAAATAGGCAACATCCTTCCAAGATCCACCTCTAACCACTTTACGCATATTCTTTTCGTCATTAACGTTAGGGTTCATTGTTGAAGAATATTCATAAGAATCTGGGTCATAAGATGAAGCAACCCACTCGCTTACGTTACCTGCCATATTATACAGGTTATAATCGTTAGGTTCGTACGCATCTGCTTCTACGGTATATAATGCCTGATCTGCCGCATAATCACCTCTCAAAGGTTTAAAGTTTGCCATAAAACAACCTCTATCGTTTTTAGCATAAGGTCCTCCCCAAGGATAGGTTGCAGACTCTAATCCTCCACGAGCGGCATATTCCCACTCTGCCTCACCCGGAAGTCTAAATGAGTTAACATAAGGTCTTTTCTTCGATTTTTGATATGCATTTTTGTATAAAGTTCTCCAAGCACAGAATGCTTTTGCTTGTTTCCAATTCACTCCAACAACTGGGTAATCTCCATAAGCTTCATGCCAGAAGTAATCGTTATGCATTGGTTCATTATAAGAGTAATTGAAATCTTTTATCCAAACAGTAGTATCTGGATAAATATTAACTTCTTCTTTCTTAATAAAATCTTTTCTGCGTTGTCCTTTAGCACGAGCTGCTGCTTGGATGTCCATATAAGTGTATTGAAACTTCAACTTACTTACATCAATGGTTCTTTGTCCATTATACGCTTCTTCAGCAGGAATATACATACTATCCATTACTTCTGAATAATATTCATCTGGGTATTCTGCTGTGTCCGTAAAAAGGTCAACATCACGGTTAATCTTTCTACCTGCGTAGAAATCTTCACCCATTCCGTAATAATTATCGTAATTATACTGCTCCCACGGAGTCATTTCTTCATTTTCTTGATCTACAAACGCAAACTCACCAATACCACCATCTCCTGGAGTAGCACCTACTTCATCTGCTAGGATAGCAAGTTTAAGTCTAATTGTAGAGTCACGTACCCACTCTACAAACTGGCGATATTCTGCATTTGTGATTTCTGTTTCGTCCATATAAAAGGAGCGAACCGTTACGGTACGAGTAGGAGCATCGTTAACGGCAACAAAGTCGTCGTCTGCTTTACCCATGATGAAGGACCCACCAGGGATAAGCGTCATTCCATAAGGTTTCTCGGGATACCATTTTTTGCCTTTAGCACCAACAAGTTCTCCTCTATCTTTTTTAGAGTTACAACTGAACAACAAGGCAAGTACTGCAGTAATTGCAATTAGCTTCTTCATAGGTAATTAGGTTAAATTTTATCAGATTTAAGGGCGTAAACCTATTTATAATATTCCAAAAAAACAACATTTTTCTGAAAAATCCCCTAAATCTTGATTATTTAATTTTTGGTTATACTTCATTCTTTTGGCGGGCTTTAAACCACCTTTCAGGAATTTCCTGATTTGTTGCACTCAAATAATCGCCATAAGTGCAAGGTAATAACGTATGTGTTTTTAATTTATTATTAACATTTGAAATAAATGGCAATTCTATCCACCATCTACCCGTTTTATTACTCTTTTTAAACACCAATATATCTTCAGCTATAGGAACTTTAAAAGTTGTAAAGTGATTTTCATTTTCAAAATCTTCATCTTCTATCCTAAAATTAACCCCTTCAATAAAGTACCATAAAACCTGAGATAATAACATTGCAAGGCTTTCTCCCTGCGTAAACTCTTTCAATTCGTAAATACCAAAAGAGCTCACTCGATTACTTATTCCTGCATATCTAGCAATAGCGCAAATCTCCCTACTATCAAATCCGTTAGGACTATTGTAGTATTTATAACTTAAATCTCCATATTTTATTGTGGCAGCATCTATAGCTACAATGTCTGCATCTCTTAAAATAGGCTCTACTTTTGTAATATCCTCGGTGACACTCCCCAAACGGTAGGCATCAAAATACAGCTTATCCATAAGCGCTATTTCTGCAGGGGGGTTAAAAAACGATTGATACCCCAAAACACTATAATTAAATAGATTGTATGGCTTATCAACGATTACCTTGCCAACATAGGATTTATTGGAAATCGGATTTTCGGCAACCCCTAAATCAAAACGATTATCCACATTAACCAAATTAATCATCTTCTTAAAAGAATCATACGCTCTGTAATGCGAATACAGCAAATCCTGACTACCTCCTAATATAATAGGTATAATATTTTTTTTGAGTAATGCTTCAACGACCGCCTTTAAAGCAAAATAAGTATCTTCTACCGTTTCTCCTTTTTCAATATCCCCAAGGTCCACCATATTTAGCGACCAATTTCCTGGATATAAACTGTAAAACGTTTTTCTTAACGTTTCGAAAGAGACCTCTTCCCCTAAATAATTTTCGTCATTTCTATTTTCTTTTACCCCTAAAATAGCAAATGCAATGCCTTTAAGGTTAGGAATCTCTCCTTTCTTTTTATGCAATGCAATTTCTTTACCAATGGTTCCAATGGATAAAACCTCTATATGAGCAACAACAGATTTTGAAACGGGAGAGAGAAATTCTATCATTTCTTTTTAGCAGGAGCTTTTTTGGTTCGAGTTTTCTTTTTTGGAGCTTTCTTTTCTAAAATCTCTTGTACTTGCTCCAGCGTTAGTTTATCTGCTTTCGTAGTTTTTGGCAATTCTACTTTTGTTTTGCCTTTAATTAAATTGAATCGTCCCCAACGCGCCTTTTCAATTTTAATTCCTTCGGAAGGCCATTCTTGCACCAATTTATCTATCTCTTTCTGCTTTTTATCTTTAATTAGTTCGATAATATCCGCATCAGAAAGATTATCGAAGTCATACTTTTTATTCACGTTAATGAACATATTATTCCACTTTATAAATGGTCCAAAACGCCCAGTCCCTTTTTGAACAGGTAATCCTTCGTAAGTATATATTGGGGCATCTGCCTTTTTCTTTTCTTCTATTAATTCCTTTGCTTCCGCCATAGAAACATCCAATGGATCCATGCCTTGTGGCAATGATATAAATTTCTTTCCAAATCGAACATACGGTCCATATCGTCCGTTAGCCACTTCAACTTCTTCTCCATCATACACACCCAATTGCTTTGGAAGTTTAAATAAATCCATCACTTCTTCAAAAGTAACTAAGTGAAGTTGTTGATCGGGTCTTAGACTTGCAAATTTTTTGTCATCATCATCGGGGGCACCAATTTGAGCCATCGCACCAAATTTTCCTAAACGCACCGATACAGGTTTGCCAGTTTCTGGATCTTCCCCTAAAATTCGTTCTCCACTTTCTCTATCTGCATTTTCTTGCACGTCTTCTACCTGTGGATGGAATTTTTTGTAAAAATCCTTCATCATTTTTGTCCACTCTTCTTTTCCTTCGGCTATTTCATCAAAATCCTCTTCTACTTTCGCGGTAAAGTTATAGTCAACAATATTTTTAAAATGCTCCACCAAAAAGTCTGTTACAATCATTCCAATATCGGTTGGCACAAGCTTTCCTTTATCACTCCCCACGGTTTCGGTTAGGTTCTTTTCTTTTAAAGCTCCTTTATCTAAAAGTAGCTGTGTGTATTTACGCTCCACACCCTCAACCGTTCCCTTTTCAACATAATTACGGTTAATTATTGTAGAAATGGTAGGTGCATAAGTAGAAGGTCTTCCTATTCCAAGTTCCTCTAACTGCTTCACTAATGATGCTTCGGTAAATCGGTAAGGTGGTCTTGTGAAACGCTCGGTTGCAGTGATGTATTTATTTTGAAGTGCCTCCCCTTCTTTTAAGTTAGGCAACATACCTTCTTGCTCTTCCTCGTCAAAATCGGTGCCTTCTAAATATACTTTTAAGAAACCATCAAACTTGATCATTTCCCCATTGGCTGTAAACTGTTCTGAAACTTTTTCGGAAGAAAGTATATCAATCTTTACATTGGTTCTTTCCAATTTAGCATCGCTCATTTGAGACGCCAAGGTTCGTTTCCAAATTAAATCGTACAATCGTTCTTGATCGCGATCTCCTGAAATAGTATGCTGTGACATATCTGTTGGGCGAATTGCCTCGTGAGCTTCCTGAGCCCCTTTGGACTTACTTTTATAATTACGTGGCTTGCTGTATTCCTTTCCGTATGAGGTTTCAATTTCATTTTGTGCAGCCTTCATCGCATCATTCGATAGATTTACGCTATCGGTACGCATATAGGTAATTAACCCAGATTCGTACAATCGTTGTGCAATGGTCATGGTCTTACCCACTGAAAAATATAATTTTCTCGATGCCTCTTGCTGAAGCGTAGAAGTGGTAAAAGGTGCTGCAGGCGATTTGGCTCCTGGTTTTTTGGATAGCTCTGCTATTTTATAATTAGCTCCTAAATTTTTCTGAAGAAATGCTTTTGCCTCTGCTTCGGTTTCAAAGTTTTTAGGAAGTTTTGCTTTAAACTTACTACCCTCTTCTGTTATAAATTCTGCATCAATTCTAAAGGAAGCCACGGGATTAAAGCCTTCAATTTCTCGCTCCCTTTCCACAATTAAACGTACAGCAACACTTTGCACACGCCCCGCAGAAAGCCCTCCTTTTACTTTTCGCCAAAGCACAGGAGATAATTCGTACCCAACCAATCTATCCAAAACACGCCTTGCTTGTTGGGCATTAACTAAATTGTAATCTATTTTTCGTGGATTCTCAATAGCTTTTAATATGGCAGATTTCGTAATTTCGTGAAAAACAATTCGTTTTGTTTTTTCATCTTTTAAATCTAATGACTCGGCTAAATGCCAAGCAATAGCTTCTCCTTCTCGATCCTCATCACTTGCGAGCCACACCATATCAGCTTTGTCGGCTAGGCCTTTTAACTCTTTTACAAGTGCTTTTTTATCTCGTGAGACTATATATTTAGGTGTAAAGTCACCCTCAACATCCACTCCCAATTCTTTGGAAGGAAGATCTGCAATGTGCCCAAAACTGGAAGTTACTTTAAATTCTTTTCCTAAAAATTTCTCTATAGTTTTAGCTTTTGCGGGAGACTCAACGATCACTAAATTCTTTGCCATAATGGTAAAATTTGGATTACAAAAGTATAGGAATTTTTTAATTCGATACGATTTAACCTATAAATTAGAATTTTCACCGATAAAAAAGGGTGATGAAAAAATTGATTTTCATCACCCCTATTTGTGTATTTGATTTGGAATTTTCTAATTACTCTTCCACTGGCTTTCCTATGCTAGAAATACCATCAACATCTTCAAAACCAATCGTATCTCGATACGTTACATAGGTAGCTATATACGTAAAAAATAAGGTGGCAATCATTCCAATATAACAAGCAATAGCACCTAAAGATGCAATTATGGAAACTACAATCCCAATCCCAGCAAAAGTTAGCCAGTTTTTATTTCCAAATTTAAAAGCTGCTTTTATAGTATCTGAAACACTAAGTTTATCATTAAAAATAAAAATAGGGAACGCCCAATGCAAAGGAATCATCACATAGAAAATTGGTAAATAACATAATAAAGCGGCTAACAATGCTATACCTAAAGTTGCCAGAGACAGCATAAATAGCTTACTAAAATGTGTTTTTAAGAGGGTAAAATATCCGCCAATATCTTCGTTAGTCCCATAATCCATTCGTTTTAGATCTTTAAAGAAATGGCCAAAAATAGACATATTAACCATCTGCATTAAAAAAGAAAAAAGAAAAACTAAAATCACCCATCCTACAATCATCGCTATTGAATAATCCTCAAAAGCGGTGGGAGTGTAATAAGGATCTCCCGCATTTTGAATCATTTCTATATACATGGGAATTAACGGAATGTAAATTATGAGTATAAACGGAATGACAACCACTAAAGAAATTAGTGTATGTGTCAATCCTTGCGTAAACGTTTTCTTATAGAGTTCAAAACTTTTACTTATTACATCCCCAAAGTCGGGCTGTGGCGATCTTTGAATCTTTTCAAAAATTGGGTGTTCCATGATTTCTTTGGTTTAGTTAATGAAAGGCTAAAGATACAAAAAGAAGTCTGCCATTTTGACACTTTACACATGAAAATTGTATCTTTGCAAAGCCTTTTAAAGGCAGGCATATTATTTGACAAATAAACTAACTATCCGTTACAAAAACACGGAAAATTGATGGAAGAGAAAATCATTGACGAAAGTAAACAAGGCGAATCACTTGTGCTTGAAGGCAAAAGCAGCAATACTCGAAAGCTATATATTGAAAGCTACGGTTGCCAAATGAATTTTAGCGATAGCGAAATTGTGGCTTCAATTCTTAATGACCAAGGCTACAATACAACGCAGGTACTTGAAGAAGCCGATTTGGTATTGGTAAATACATGCTCCATTAGAGACAAGGCAGAACAAACAGTTAGAAAACGTCTAGAAAAATACAATGCCGTAAAAAAAATCAACCCAAAAATGAAAGTAGGCGTTTTGGGTTGTATGGCAGAACGCTTAAAAAGTAAATTTCTCGAAGAAGAAAAAATCGTGGATATGGTCGTGGGGCCAGATGCCTATAAAGATTTACCCAACTTGCTTCAAGAAGTGGAAGAAGGACGCGATGCTGTGAATGTGATTCTTTCAAAAGATGAAACCTACGGAGATATTTCCCCTGTGCGATTGGGCGGAAATGGTGTTACAGCTTTTGTAAGCATTACCCGGGGTTGCGATAACATGTGCACCTTTTGTGTAGTGCCTTTTACTCGGGGTCGAGAACGTAGTCGAGATCCACTAAGTATTATTGAAGAGGTAAACGATTTAGCTAAAAAAGGCTACAAGGAAATTACGCTCTTAGGCCAAAACGTAGACAGTTATTTATGGTATGGTGGCGGACTCAAAAAAGACTTCAAAAATGCTACCGAAATGCAAAAAGCCACAGCAACCAACTTTGCACAGTTATTAGAAATGGTCGCTACAGCACAACCCAAGATGCGTATTCGGTTTTCTACGAGCAATCCGCAGGATATGACTGAGGATGTGCTGCACACCATGGCAAAATTTGAAAATATCTGTAATTATATTCACCTTCCGGTACAAAGTGGAAGCACGCGTATTTTAAAGGAGATGAATCGCCAACATACGCGCGAAGAGTATATGCAACTCATCGATAAAATTAGGGAGATTATACCAGACTGTGCCATTTCACAAGATATGATTAGCGGTTTCCCTACTGAAACCGAAGAAGATCATCAAGACACACTTTCCCTTATGGAATATGTAAAATACGACTTTGGTTTTATGTTTATGTATTCAGAAAGACCAGGAACCATGGCAGCTCGAAAATTGGAAGACGATATTCCCGAAGCTACAAAAAAGCGCCGACTGGCAGAGATTATAGATCTTCAGCAAAAACATAGTGGCTATCGCACAAAACAATTTGTAGGAAAAACGGTCGAAATTTTAATTGAAAAAGAAAGTAAAAAAAGTGATGCCGAGTGGAGTGGTCGAACTCCGCAAAATACTGTGGCAGTCTTTGCCAAAAAACATTACAAAGTAGGTGATTTTGTTATGGTAAGAATAGACGATTGTACCAGCACCACTTTGTTGGGAGAAGCCGTTGGATATTCTGAAAATAATTAAGGTATGGAAAGTATTCAAGCCGTAAAACAACGTTTTGAAATTATTGGGAATGACCCAAAATTGAACCGAGCTATTGAAAAAGCTATTCAAGTGGCCCCTACCGATATTTCGGTTTTAGTTACTGGTGAAAGCGGTGTGGGTAAAGAAAGCATTCCTAAAATTATTCATTCGCTTTCGCATAGAAAACACAATAAATATATTGCCGTAAACTGTGGTGCCATTCCTGAAGGTACTATCGATAGTGAACTTTTTGGTCATGAAAAAGGAGCCTTTACTGGAGCCACATCAACTCGTTCGGGTTATTTTGAAGTAGCCGATGGTGGCACTATTTTTCTTGATGAAGTAGGTGAGCTTCCACTTCCAACTCAAGTACGGTTATTACGTGTTTTGGAAAATGGAGAGTTTTTAAAAGTAGGTTCTTCACAAGCCCAAAAAACAGATGTACGTATCGTTGCCGCTACCAATGTTAAAATGGGCGATGCTATAGAAAAAGGAAAGTTTCGAGAAGATTTATATTATCGATTAAGTACTGTGGAGATTGGATTACCACCACTTCGAGACCGTGGCGAGGATATTCATTTATTGTTTCGAAAATTTGCTTCAGACTTTGCGCAGAAATACAAAATGCCCACCATTCGCTTGGCAGATGATGCCGTGAGTTTGTTACTTCAGTATAACTGGGGTGGAAATATTCGTCAGCTGCGAAATATCACCGAGCAGCTTTCCGTTTTAGAACAAAAAAGAGAAGTTTCTTATACTACCTTAAAACAATATTTGCCAAGTGTTGGTAGTAATTTACCCGCAGTAATCAACAGAAAAAAGCCTGAAAGCGATTTCAGCAATGAGCGTGAAATTCTTTATAAAGTGTTGTTCGATATGCAACGCGACATCAATGACTTGAAAAAGTTAACGATGGAATTGATGAATTCTGGAAGTACAGCCAAAGTCAAAGAACAAAATGCCACTTTAATCAATAAAATTTATGCAGATGATGATAATCGGGAAGCACAGTTAGCTGCTTTTGTTGATGAAGAGGAAACACCAGAGGCACATGATGTAGAAGTAATGAATGTTTCCCAGGCTTACGATACAAATAAAGGCGTTAAAAATGGCGACAAATATCATTTTGCCGAAGAAATTGAAGAAGAAGAAAGCCTTTCCATTCAGGATAAAGAATTAGAACTTATTAAAAAATCCCTCGAAAAATACGATGGCAAGCGCAAAGAAGCCGCTGCCGAGTTAGGAATAAGCGAACGTACTTTATACCGAAAGATTAAACAATATAATTTGTAGATTGCCAGTTCAAAATAGATGAAACGTTTTCAATATTTTATTTTTCTTTTTTTAATCGCTGCCCTTTTTCAAGGTTGTGGCGCATATTCCTTTACAGGAGCCGATATTGATTATACATCTACTAAAACATTTCAGGTAAACAATTTTGCGAACAATGCGCCTATCGTAGAGCCTACAGTTGCCAGAAATTTCACCATAGAATTACAAGATTTATTGCTAAATCAAACCAGTTTGGATCTAGTCAATAATAATGGTGATTTATTGTACGAAGGCGAAATTGTACAATATTATATTTCACCTATTACAGCCACTTCGCAAAGTACGGCAGCACAAAACCGTTTAACGGTTGCCGTTAACGTTCGGTTTTTTAATACAAAAGATGCTACCAAAGATTTTGAGGAACGGTTTTCATTTTACTATGATTATAGCGGAAGCACACAGCTAATTGGCTCTGCCCTTGATGATGCCTTGGCTATTATTTTCGAAAGAATAACTCAGGATATTTTTAATAAATCATTGGCAAACTGGTAGTATGAATACGGGAAAGTACATATCATTACTAGCAAAGCCACAAAACATTTCAAAAGAGGACCTTTCAAGTTTAGGTACGATCATTTCAAAATACCCTTATTTCCAGAGTGCCCGTGCGCTTCAGTTAAAGGGGCTGAAGAATGAGAATAGCTTTTTGTACAATGATGCTTTAAAAAAGACAGCTGCTTACACGACAGATCGTGACGTGTTGTTTGATTATATTACTTCAGAAGCATTTATTCAGAATGAAATTTCGGAACATATTTTACAACATTCTGAAGCCATTCAGGCTATGGAAGTGGTTTCTGAAAATGTTTCAGAACAGGTAAGTCTTGAAATTGATAGGCAACTAAAAGCCGAAATTAAAAAGGCCGAAGCCATTTTAAGTCCGAAACTTTTTGAGCGAAAAGAAGAGGAAAAGGAAGTTGAAAAAATGATTAATGAACCGCTCACTTTCACGAAGGAAGAAACTCATTCGTTTACCGAATGGCTTAAACTTACCAAGGCAACGCCCATTGATAGAAGTGATGAAGAAGCAATTGCAAAAGAAAGCAGTTCAACCAATGATGTGGAACGCAAATTTGAGCTAATAGAAAAGTTCATTCAGGAAAAAAAGAAGCCTTCGGCAAGTTTAAAATCAAAGTCCGATCGTACTACAGAAGAAAATATAAACCTCGCCGAGCCTTTTACAAAAACTTCGGAAAGCTTGATGACAGAGACTTTAGCTAAGGTTTACTTGCAGCAAAAAAACTATACAAAGGCAATTCAGGCCTATAAAATTTTAATTTTGAAAAATCCCGAAAAAAGTGGTTTCTTTGCAGACCAAATTCGGGCAATACAAAAATTGATAAAAGAATAACAATGAGTACGTTTTCAATATTTTTAATCTTGATTATTTTCGTCGCCTTTTTATTGGTGGTAGTAGTAATGGTTCAAAACCCAAAAGGAGGAGGACTTTCTTCTGCCTTTGGTGGTGGCGGGACGCAACAATTGGGTGGTGTTAAAAAAACATCCGACTTCCTTGACAAAAGTACTTGGACATTAGCCGCTATCTTATTGGCGCTAATTCTACTTTCAAATATGTCTTTATTTGATGGTAGCAATACGGATAGTTTTTTACAGGACCAAGTTGAGAGTGTTACATTACCAAGTACAGACACTCCCCCAGCAACTGACAATACTACGGGCGATACACCAGAATAATAGTCATTCAAAAGAAAAAATTTAGATGCCAACTTGTGACAAGTTGGCATTTTTTTTACACAATTCCAGCCAAATTACGGATGGCATAATTTCTGCCTAATTGAAGCAGATTAAAGAATAATTAACAATTAAAAAATATAATAAAAATGGCTTTAAAAATTCAACCACTTTCAGACCGCGTTTTGGTCGAGCCGCAAGAGGCAGAAACTAAAACCGCTTCTGGGATTTACATTCCAGATTCAGCAAAAGAAAAACCACAACAAGGTAAAGTTGTGGCTGTAGGTAAAGGGAAAAAAGATCACGATATGACTGTAAAAGTTGGTGATACTGTCCTTTACGGAAAGTATGCTGGAAACGAGTTAAAATTGGATGGAAAAGATTACCTCATTATGCGTGAGGATGACATCTTAGCTATTATTTAATAACCCCATAATTTATTCTAAAATAAGTTAAACGAAATTTTAAAAACTAACAAAATGGCAAAGGATATAAAATTTGATATTGAAGCACGTGATGCAATAAAGCGTGGTGTAGATGCATTGGCTAATGCAGTAAAAGTAACACTAGGGCCAAAAGGACGTAACGTAATTATTAGCAAATCTTTTGGTGCTCCTCAAGTAACTAAAGATGGCGTTACCGTTGCAAAAGAAATAGAGCTTGAAGATGCACTTGAAAATATGGGAGCGCAAATGGTAAAAGAAGTGGCTTCCAAAACCAACGATTTAGCAGGTGACGGAACAACTACTGCCACCGTTCTAGCACAAGCTATTGTAAAAGAAGGTTTAAAAAACGTAGCTGCTGGTGCAAATCCAATGGATTTAAAACGAGGAATTGACAAAGCTGTTGAAGCGATTGTGAAAGACCTTGAAAAGCAATCGACCAAAGTGGGTAACTCTGGTGAAAAAATAAAGCAAGTAGCTTCTATTTCTGCTAATAATGATGATACTATTGGTAGTTTAATTGCTGAAGCCTTTGGAAAGGTAGGAAAAGAAGGAGTGATTACTGTGGAAGAAGCAAAAGGAACAGAAACCTATGTAGATGTTGTGGAAGGAATGCAGTTTGACCGCGGATTTCTTTCTCCATACTTCGTAACAAATAGTGAAAAGATGATGGCAGAAATGGAGAATCCCATGATTCTTCTTTACGATAAGAAAGTAAGTAATATGAAAGACTTACTTCCTATTCTTGAGCCTGTGGCACAGCAAGGAAAATCGTTATTAATTATTGCCGAAGATGTGGAAGGCGAAGCATTGGCAACTTTGGTGGTAAATAAGCTACGAGGCGCACTTAAAATTGCTGCCGTAAAAGCGCCTGGATTTGGAGATAGAAGAAAAGCAATGCTTGAAGACATCGCAATCTTAACAGGTGCTACTGTAATTGCAGAAGAAAGAGGATTCACCCTTGAAAATGCGACCATCGATATGTTAGGTACTGCCGAAACTGTAACTATCGATAAAGACAACACTACAATTGTAAATGGAGCTGGAAAGAAGAGTGATATTCAAGCTAGAGTGGGGCAAATTAAATCTCAAATTGAAACCACTACAAGTGATTACGATAAGGAAAAATTACAAGAACGCTTGGCTAAATTAGCTGGTGGTGTTGCTGTATTATATGTAGGAGCTGCTAGTGAAGTTGAAATGAAAGAAAAGAAAGATCGTGTAGACGATGCACTTCACGCAACACGTGCGGCCGTGGAAGAAGGAATCGTTGCAGGAGGTGGAGTTGCATTAGTTCGTGCTAAAAAAGTACTGGAAAAAGTAACTACCGACTCGTTAGACGAAACCACTGGAGTACAAATTGTAGCTCGTGCCATCGAATCTCCTTTACGTACTATTGTTGAAAATGCTGGTGGCGAAGGTTCTGTGGTTATCAACAAAGTAATGGAAGGCAAAACAAGCTTTGGTTACGATGCTAAGAACGATACTTATGTTGATATGCTGAAAGCTGGAATTATCGATCCTAAAAAAGTAACTCGTGTAGCTCTTGAAAATGCTGCTTCGGTTGCGGGAATGATTCTTACTACAGAGTGTGCTTTAGTAGACATTAAAGAAGATGCTCCTGCTATGCCTCCCATGGGAGGCGGCGGAATGCCAGGAATGATGTAGACCGAAATCCGGCTAGCCCATAATAAATTAAAACCCTTGATTCATCTCAAGGGTTTTTTATTTGATTTAAGTTAGGAATGAGATAAAAAAACAAATACCACCTTTTAAGGGGTGGTAGCTTTTTAAGAAAAGGTTTATACGAAATAAACCTAAGTTACATTACTTCTTTTTTGAAGCTGGTGTAGTCTTCTTTGCAGGAGCTTTCGCAGGTGCTTTTTTAGCAGAAGGCTTACCACTTGACTTTGATGTTGCCATAGCGATCTTGTATTTAAATTACTATCTAAAGTTAGCTAGAAATCTTTTTTATTGATTTTTTATAGAAGAAGTAATTAACCAAGATATGAACAAAAAAAACGCCCTAATGAAGAACATTGGGCGTTACAATTTTCTTTAGTTATATTAAAAATTTAGTTTTCACTACCATCTTTTCCGTGAGCATTAACCACTTTAGGATTACGGTATTTGCAACAATCGTCTATACCATTATAAACTTCGTCAGTTGCTTTAAAATCATGGGTATCATGTCCCACTGCTGCAATATTCTTCTGAATAGTTTCTAAATTGGTTTTCCCATCATTATAAAATAGAGTTAATACATGGGTTTCGATGTTCCAATTGGCAGATTTCACACCTTTGGTTTTTAGCGCAGCTTTTTCAATACGCATTTTACACATCATACAAACCCCATCTACTTCGAGTGTTGCCGTTGCATTTTTATCTTGAGCTTGCATCAAGCCTCCAACAATTAACATGATTATTACAAGTATTTTTTTCATTTTTATTGAATTTATAAATTAATCTATTTTATATCGTAATCCAGCGTAATACGTACTACCAAAAATTGGACCATAGACAAAAGTGGTATCAAAATAGGTCGAAAATGGGTTTTCAGCATTAACTACCGGATTACTCTGTCTAACGTTGGTAATATTTTCTCCTCCCAAATATAATTCAAATTTTGGTGAGAACACCTTAGTGATTTGTGCATTTAGGGTAGCCACAGTAGGTGAACGTTCTTCCAACTGAAATGCCTCAGGACTTGATGCTGTAGAAGGAAATCGTTGGGTGTCTAACCAGTTAAAGGTAGTATCAAACTTCCATTGTGAGCCAGCCTCTGTAAGTTGAGTTTCATAACTTGCATTGGCAAAAATTCTATTTTTTGGCGTTAATGGTTTTTCCAATCTTCCTGAAATATAATCAGTTTGGATATCATAATATTTATAGGCCAAACGAATATCAAAATGTAAAAATGGATTGTAGTTGAATTCAGTTTGAAAAGAATTTGCATAACTCTCTCCCCTTAAATTATAAAATCGAACATTTTGAGGATTCTCCCAATCAACCACCACTTGATTGATAAAATCGGTACGATAAAAATCGAAAGTTACGTCTGCTTTCTTTCCAAAGAGATTAAACCCTTGTAAATAGGAAATTCCATAATTCCACGCTTTTTCAGGGTCTAAGCCGTAAATTTTTCCATCCTTATCTAAAATATTAATATTCCTACTAGTAGAGAATAATTGCTGATTCTCTGTAAAAATATTTGCACTTCTTCTTCCGCTTCCGACCGAAAAACGTACTGCAGATTTTTCCCAAGGGGTGTATTTAACATGCAAACGCGGTGTTACAAAAAAGCCTAGCACATTGCTATTATCTACACGCACTCCCGCTGTTAAATTAAGCTTATCGAGATTGTCATAATTATACTCAAAAAATGCTCCTACCGAGTTTTCTTTTCTTCCATAAGTTGTTTCATTTACAACTTCTTCGTAGGAATCATAAGTAAAACTTACTCCTGTCTTAATTTTATGTCGAGAATCACTAATAATTGAATTGTACAAAGCGTTTCCATAAAAACTAGTATGTATAATGTCATACATATTTAACCCAAAAAATGAATCTTGATCATGACGTCCAAAAGCTGTTTGTACCCCAATACTTTGATAGGGAATCTCAGGATTTACCCATCCCAATTTTGCAGCTACATCTATTCTTTGTGTTTGAATCTCGCTCTCCCAAAGTTGCTGTAAATCCTCTCCTCCACCGTGATCTCCACCATCATCTCCATTGTGATCTAAATGGATTTGACCTGACTGATTTTCATCCTCCATATACCGGAAGTTAATAAAACTCACGATTCCTTTTTCAGGGTTGGTGTATTGCCAACGGTTCATAACATTGATTTGCTTTCCTAAGGGCATATCTAGAAAATTGTCATCGTTTTTATCGTGATGTCCATCACGAAGATTTCCGTGTAGATAAAACCCTGTATCCCACTTCTCACTCACTTTCGTGTTAATATGAGTATTGAGTTCTTTTCTTCCGTTATTCGCCGCATACAGATTCTGATAAAAAGAAAAGTCGGTACTTGGTTTTTGTAGTTCGGCATTAATTTGTCCCGTGATACTTTCATATCCATTCACCACACTTCCTGCACCCTTTGTAATTTGAATACTCTCTACCCAAGTTCCTGGAATAAAACTTAACCCATAACTCTGTGCAGCACCACGTATGGCTGGAATATTTTCGGTTGCGATTAAAATATACGGACTTTTTAATCCTAACATTTGAATTTGTCTCGCTCCCGAAATAGCATCGGCGAAGTTGACATCAATGGACGGATTGGTTTCAAAGCTTTCTGAAAGATTACAACAAGCCGCTTTAAGCAACTCAGCACTACTTATATTAATTACATTTTGTGAAGAAATATAAGATCTTGCTGAAGCTTTTCTTCGTGCTGAAACCGTTACTTCTTCCAAATTACTAGTCGCATTTAACTTATGTATAATGCGTTTATTTTCAGAAACTTGAATCGTATCGGTTTGATATCCCACATAACTTATCACTAAGTTTTTGTAAGATGCATCATAAGGAATTGTAAAGTTTCCTTCAAAATCGGTTACTGTTCCCACCGATGTATCTAACCAATACACATTGGCGCCACCTAAACCTTTGGGTTCTTGAGTAGCATTGGCATCTTCAATTCGACCTTCCAATTGTTCCTGTGAAAACAATGAAAGTGGTAGTAAAAATATAAATAAGATATACTTTTTCATATTATACAAGATTTAAGAGCATTAGTACCGCCATGACAATCATAATGGCATTTTCAATAAACGTAGCTTCGGTCAGGGGCAATTTTAACGCCGTTCCTAAACAAGCGCATTGAATGGCTTTTTTATTTAATAACGTTCTCGTTACTCCAATGGTTGTAATTCCTAGGATTACCAAAGTAATAATTAGTGCGGCTGTAATTTCAACACGCATTAAAAACATAAGTCCTAAGGCTAATTCAATAAAAGGATAGACCCATCCGTAGGCAGGAATAATCTTTGCCAACGGGTCGTACATGCTAAAGGATTCTGGAAATCCTTTTAAATCCAGTAACTTAAAGAAGCTAAAAACGATATAGAAAAGCCCCATAAAATCGAGCATCGCTTCGGTAGTATTCCACGCTTTATAATGGAGTAAAATTGCTGAAGCAATTAGATACCCAAATATTAAAAATAAAGGTTGTAATTGCTGAAATTTTGTCTTTGGAACTTCCATAGTTTCAGAAGAAGCAAAGACATTTTTAGGCTTTTGTTGGGTGATTGTATATTTATTGGGTAATGCTTTTTGAAGCACTTCCAAAGGAATGTGATGTTCCATAGAAAGAGAGGCTTCTCCTTTGCCCAAATTAACTTCTACCGAAGTAATCCCTTCGACAGCCGTTAACTTTTCTTCTACAGATTTTTTACATCCCTCACAGGTCATTCCTGTGACTTGATATGTATGATTCATGATTTTTTTATTAAGGTTTAACTAAAGAACATATGTTGTTTAAAAGTGCCTCGCTATTGGCGTGACATTTAAACAAAACGAGTTATACCTTAAAAATCAAATGAGGAATGTTTCGTAAAGAATTTGCAAATCCCGTTCGAGAGGTGGCGGTCGATAATAGTTGTGAACTATTACTTTTTCAGGAATAAAAGATACATCCTGAAACTCCAGCGTTTCTACTGGGATAAAAATCCATTCGCCTTGAAAGTCATATTCGAAAGCCACTTTGTTAAAATGGTCATCGGTATTAACTTTTAAGTATTTGTTGCTACAACAACTATGACTTTCTTCTTTTTCATCTCCACATGCATCGACTTTCATAGTCATGCCACAAGAAAGCGATTCTTCTCCAAGAGTTACTTTGGCAAGCATTTCGAAGCTACCGCAATAGTGTTTGGCATACGCCAAGCCACTACTACTAAGTAGTATTAATGAAGAAAGTACTATGGAAATAATTGCGTTCACAAGACAAATTTACAAAAAAATAGGGCATCCTATTACATACCCTACTTCTCTAACGTATTTTTAACAAATTAGTTGCTTAACAATTTTTCGGCATTGGCAATGGCACTTTCCATAGAGGATTTTAGGTCGTTGACACTATTTTGAAATTCACCAAGCACATATCTCTTTTCCTCATTGAGTTCTTTTCCGTCTAACACTTCCTCGCTATCAAAGGCATTTCCAAAGTCAATCATCCAAGTCATCATTTCTTGGTTGGCTCCTTTTAGGTTTTGAATAGCAGTAACTTTCATAGAATCTACATTAGTAGAATCCATAGAAGCTTCAAGTTTACCAATAAGTTCGCCAATTGTACCCATTTTAGGCATAAGTTCGTCATGGACGGCAATTACTTGTTCCATTTGAGTGGGTCCTGTAGGTTCGGTTACTTTTTCTTTACAAGCTGAAAAGCTTAGAAAAAGAATTGCTACAAAGAATACGTTTTTCATGATATAGAATTTAGGGTGCAAAGATACTTTATTTCACATTCCGTTGAAAATAAAACGCTGGAATTAAAAGCAATAGTAAAATAGGATGAATTAAAAACCTGCGCACATAAAACAGTAACATATACAACTCTTTTTCAGGTGCTTTTACCAAAAAAAGAAATACGATTAATAAAAAAATATACACTATACAATATAAAATTAAAGAAAATCTCACAATATCCTTTTTCTGAAAAAGAACCCAAAGAATAGCTAAAGAAATGAAGGTGTTTAACCAAAAACGAATTCCAACGTTTAAGACTAACCATGGGATTTCAATCTCTGGAAAATTTTGAGCAGCATGGCTCGCTTTAAAAAAAGCAATAAGGGGATCGTAGAATAATTGTGGCGCATAAGCTCTTACAGCCACCAAACAAGCAACTAAAAAAGATAAAATACTAATTTTGAGCACTTTATTCATTTTGCAATTCTTTATTCTCATTCAAAGAAGTGATTACCACTTTTTTGGGTTTTAAGGTACGTACCCAAAGCACCCATAACACAAACACCAGACTATAAATAATGCCTGGAAAAACAACGGTATGCAACACCTCTTGATATTCTGGATATTGATATAATGCTATAGCTAATACAGCAATACGATAAAGATTTACTCCATAAATAAGTATTGCTCCTGCGCAAATAAAAACAAGTGTCTTTTTAAATGAAGCCGAAAATGCAATTATAAAAGCCACAAATAAAATGATAATACTTATAGCGTTACACCCTTCAATAATTTGTCCTACATGTATTCCTTCGACCCATAATTCCATGCTAGGTGTTGTCTCATTTGCAATGACTTCAGCATTATAACCAAGACTATTTAATACAGCGCTACTCTGCTCTGCCACTAATTGCGTGATAAAATCTGAAGTATTGGAATCTACTTTTGAAAGTTTGAGATATCCTCCATAAATTAAACTCAATACAATGTACGAACCCAAGAAAAGCAGCAAAAAACGGAGTACCGATTTATATTTTCTAAAAAGTTCCTTCATACTTCAAAAATAGTTAAATAGATGTTCCCTTTGGTTTTCATTTTTAAAATACCTTTGTGCAAAAATGATGGCTATGTCTCTTGAAACCTTAAAACCACAAATAACTACGATTATTTCTTCGGAAAATACTTCCGTAAATGAAAAACTAACCCAAGTTTGTGAAGTTCTTCAAAACCATATAGATTACTATAATTGGGTAGGATTTTATTTTGCCAATGAAGCAGAAAGAACACTGCATTTAAAGGCATTTGCCGGCGAACCTACAGACCATACTGTCATTCCATTTGGGAAAGGCATCTGCGGGCAAGTAGCTGAAAGCAATGCCAATTTTGTGGTGCCAGACGTCAAGGCGCAAGACAATTATATCGCTTGTAGTATAACGGTAAAATCTGAAATTGTGATTCCTTTATTCAAAAACGGAAAAAACATTGGTCAAATAGATATCGATTCGCATACCATAGATCCATTTTCGGAAGAAGATGAACGCTTTTTGGAATGGGTGAATAAGCGAGTTTCTGAAATTTTATAAAATATTACATCCCAGTTCGTATTGCTTCTACAGGATCTAATTTTGATGCTTTAATAGCAGGTAGAATTCCAGAGATTAATCCAATTGCCGCCGCAATGGCAGTTCCAATAAACATATTCCAAAGGGATAGCACAAACTCAAAATCTTCAGCTACATAGGTGGCAATTATAGAACCAAGAAGAACTAAAAGTAAACCAATCAGTCCCCCAATAATGGCTAAAATCATCGCTTCGAACAAAAACTGATATAGAATAAATCTTCGTTTTGCTCCTAGGGATTTCTGAATTCCAATAAGGTTCGTGCGCTCTTTTACACTTACAAACATAATATTGGCAATTCCGAAGCCTCCCACCAATAAAGAGAATAAGCTAATAATTCCACCAATGACATTCATACTTCCTGTAATACTATCTATGGCATCAGAAAACCCTTGTAATTGATTGACAAAAAAGTCATTTTCCCGTTCCGCTTTAATTCCTCTAATGATTCTCATTTTTGAAGACAGTAACGCAATAAACTCTTCATTATCTACTCCCTGTTCGGGTTTAATTAAAATGAAAGGGAAGGTGGACTTATTATTGTCTCCAAATATTTTTCGCATAAAGTTTACGGGTAAAAAGGTGGCGGTATCTTTACTACCTCCAAATATGCCACTCCCTTCCTTTTCCATAACCCCTATAACGGTTAATTTTCTACCATAAACTCTCACTTTTTTACCAATAGCCATTTCTGCACTTCCAAACAAACTATTAGCAATTTCATCGCCTATCACAATAACCGCTGCACCACTATTGGACTCAGATTCATTAAAGAAACGCCCATGGGCAATTTTCATATTTTCGATTTCGGTTTGTTGCTCTGTAACCCCATTCATCTCAACATTCTCGATCGATTTATCTTCAAATTTTACACTTTCGTTTTGCACATTAAGCTGAAAGGATATGCCTTTCATATTGGGCATCATCTTTTTTAAAAGCATGTGCTCCTCATACGTAACATCTGGATACTGTTCCCATTTCCACCGTGGAACATCTGTGGGGCCAAAAGAAAATCGACAAAGAAAAATAGTACTATTATCCAAGCCGCTAATGCTGTCTTCGATTTCACTTTTTAACGAATCTACAGAGGCTAGAACTGCAATAATAGAAAATATCCCAATGGTCACTCCCAACAACGACAAAAATGTACGTAGTTTGTTGTTTTTTAATGCGTTAATCGCAAAATTGAAGCTTTCTTTTAATACTCTAAGGTAAATTATCATGCCCGGAGAAACCTATTTTTTTGGTAGCTTAAAGATAGGTCTTTTTAGGTAAAGATATGTTACAAATTTCCTTAGGAATTATGTACTTTTGCAACTTAATTCAGCACAAAATATTTTCATGGCAAATTCACATAAAATCCAATCGGCTTTAATTTCAGTATTTCACAAAGACAGCTTAGCTCCTATTGTGGAAAAATTAGACCAATTGGGAGTTACACTTTATTCTACTGGTGGCACTGAAAAATTTATTAATGACATGGGTATCAATGTGATTCCTGTAGAAGAAGTTACCGATTATCCCTCTATTTTAGGAGGTCGCGTAAAAACCCTTCATCCAAAAGTTTTTGGTGGGATTTTAAACAGACAAGAAAATGAAAGTGATGTTGCCGAAATGAAACAATACAATATACCTCAGCTGGATTTGGTTATTGTAGACTTATATCCTTTTGAAAAGACAGTTGCATCGGGGGCAAGTGAACAAGACATTATAGAAAAAATTGACATTGGCGGAATCTCTTTAATTCGTGCTGCTGCCAAAAATTTTAAAGACACCCTTTGTGTTTCTTCTATGGAAGATTATGAAGAAGTGCTTCAAATATTATTTGACGCCAATGGTGAAACTACTTTAGCACAGCGCAAGCATTTTGCAACCAAGGCATTTAATGTTTCTTCGCATTACGATTCGGCTATTTTCAATTATTTTAATAGCACTCGTGAAATAGCTTCATTGAAAGTAAGTGAAACTAACGGGAAAGTGCTTCGGTATGGTGAAAATCCACATCAAAAAGGATTTTTCTTCGGGGATTTTGAAGCCATGTTCGATAATTTACACGGAAAAGAATTAAGCTACAACAACCTACTGGATGTGGATGCCGCTGTAAATCTTATGAATGAATTTGTAGGCGAAGCACCCACTTTTGCTATTTTGAAGCATAACAACGCCTGCGGAATTGCGCAAAGAAACATTGTAAAAGAAGCCTATGAAGCTGCTTTGGCAGGTGATCCTGTTTCGGCCTTTGGCGGGATTTTAATCTGCAATACCGAAATTGACGAAGCCACTGCCGAAGAAATTCACAAGCTATTTTGCGAAGTTGTGATAGCACCTTCCTATTCTGAAAAAGCATTAGATATTTTGAAGGGTAAAAAGAACCGAATTATATTAGTTCAAAAACAAATTGAATTGCCTAAAACAACGGTAAGAAGTTGTTTAAATGGTGCTTTAGTTCAAGACCGAGATCACTTAACAGACACTTCAGAAAATTTAACCGAAGTCACTCACAATAAACCAACACCAAACGAGTTAGAAGATTTATTGTTTGCTTCAAAAGTATGTAAACATACCAAGTCCAATACCATTGTTTTAGCAAAAAACAAACAACTTTGCGCCAGTGGTACAGGACAAACGTCAAGAGTAGACGCCCTACGTCAAGCGATTGATAAAGCAAATTCATTTGAGTTCGATTTAAAAGGAGCTGTGATGGCAAGTGATGCATTTTTCCCTTTTCCAGATTGTGTGGAAATTGCAGATCACGCAGGTATTACTGCTGTTATTCAACCAGGAGGTTCTATTAAAGATGAATTAAGCATTACATATTGCAATCAAAATAACATTGCCATGGTATTTACAGGCGTTAGACATTTTAAGCATTAAAAATTATTACATTTGTAAGAATACCAAGCCATTAAAATAATTATAGATACTTTAAACCATTATGGGATTTTTTGATTTTCTCACCGAAGAAATAGCTATCGACCTTGGAACGGCGAACACGCTTATCATTCATAACGACAAAGTAGTTGTGGATGCTCCTTCTATTGTTGCTCGTGATCGCATCACAGGAAAGATTATTGCGGTAGGAAGAGAAGCTGCTCGAATGCAAGGAAAAACACACGAAAACATAAAAACCATTAGACCATTAAAAGATGGAGTTATTGCAGATTTTGATGCCAGTGAGAAAATGATTAATATGTTTATTAAAGACATCCCTGCCTTAAAGAAGAGATGGCTTACACCCTCCCTGCGTATGGTTGTTTGCATCCCAAGTGGAATTACCGAGGTTGAAATGCGTGCCGTAAAGGAAAGTTGCGAACGTGTTAATGGAAAAGAAGTATATCTTATTCACGAACCCATGGCAGCAGCCATAGGTATTGGAGTAGATATTATGCAACCAAAAGGAAATATGGTCATAGACATTGGAGGAGGTACTACCGAAATTGCTGTCATTGCTCTGGGTGGAATTGTTTGTGATAAATCGGTAAAGATTGCTGGAGACGTTTTTACAAATGATATAGTGTATTATATGCGGACACAACATAATTTGTATGTAGGTGAACGCACTGCAGAAAAAATTAAAATACAAATTGGTGCCGCAACTGAAGATTTAGAATTGCCACCAGAGGAAATGGACGTGCAAGGACGTGATTTACTTACAGGAAAGCCAAAACAAGTACAAACTTCCTATCGTGAAATTGCAAAGGCCTTAGACAAATCCATTTTACGAATTGAAGATGCTGTTATGGAGACCTTGTCACAAACCCCACCAGAATTAGCCGCCGATATCTACAATACAGGAATTTATCTTGCTGGTGGAGGATCGATGCTTCGTGGACTTGATAAGCGACTTTCTCAAAAAACAGATCTTCCAGTTTATATTGCCGAAGACCCATTACGCGCGGTAGTTCGTGGAACAGGAATTTGTTTAAAAAACCTTTCAAAATACAAGAGTGTATTGATTAAATAAGAAATAACGTAGAATGCAACAGATTATCTATTTCTTTATTCGGAATAAAAATTTCCTGTTGTTTTTTGTTCTTTTTTTAATTTCTGTTTTTCTCACTATCAACTCACATTCGTATCACAAAAACCAATATGTAAATTCTGCCAATTTTATTTCGGGTGGAGTTTTTTCGGTTAAAAGTTCCATTACAGATTATTTCGATTTAAAAGATCAAAATCAAAAACTCACCGAGGAGAACAGATTACTTCGTTTACATCTTCAAAATATTGAAGAAACAATACCTGCCTTAGATTCCATTCAACCTGTTAACGATAGTGTTTTTTCAATAGTTGGGGCGAAAGTGATTAATAATAGTTATTCAAAAACTAAAAACCAATTAACCATCAATAAAGGTTCTGCGGACGATGTGGTAATTGATATGGGGGTTATTTCTTCGGAAGGTGTCGTGGGAATTGTAAGTCATACGTCTAAGAATTTTGCTTCGGTGCAATCTATTTTAAATTCGAATAGTCAAGTTGCTGCCAAGTTTAAAAAATCGAATCATTTTGGTACTATGATATGGGATGGCAAAAACCCTAATGTTGTTCAGTTAAAGGAAATACCAAGAGTTGCGAATGTGGCTTTAGGCGACACTATTGTAACCGATGGTAGGTCCACTATTTTCCCTGAAGGTGTCATGATTGGTACGGTTAAAGATTTTGTCATTGAAGATGTGGGAGATTATTATAATATTAGTATCGATCTATTTACAGACATGACAAGTTTGAAACACGTTTATCTTATCGCTCGAAAGGATGCAAAAGAAATAAAGGAACTGGAAAAAGAAGCGACCCATGTGGAACAATGAAATTTTAATTAATACGGCGCGTTTTCTTGTATTGATTCTACTTCAAGTAGTTCTTTTGGACCACATAAACTTTTTAGGGTATGTAAATCCGTATTTGTATATCTACTTCATTCTATTGTACCCATTAACAGGAAACAAAAGCTTACTGATTCTTTTAAGTTTTTTACTGGGTTTAAGTGTAGACATGTTTAATAACTCTGGAGGTATCCATGCGGGAGCCTCTGTTTTTATTGCTTGGATACGTCCTTTGGTTTTAAAATATTCCTTTGGGGTAAGTTATGAATACAATACAGTAAAGATTAATACGGCAAGTTTTTCTCAACAACTCGTTTTTATAGTGAGTATGGTTTTTATACATCACCTAATACTTTTCTCTCTTGAGATTTTTAACACAAGCCAAATACTTTTCATCTTAAAATCCACGTTATTTTCTGGGATATTCACTACTATTATTATTTTTTGTACCCTTTATTTATTTGGTAAGAGAAGTTTATGAGAAAACTATTACTGCTTTCTATAGTTTTAATAACAGGGGTTGTATTTGCAGCACGACTTTTCTATCTTCAAATTTACGATACCAGCTACCAAAAGCTTTCTGAAAATAACGCTGTAAAAGTAGTTTACAACTATCCTCAGAGAGGGTATATTTTTGACAGAAAAGGGAATCTATTGGTGTCTAACCAACCTTCCTACGATGTCATGGTTATTCCCAAAGATGTGAAACCCCTTGACACTCTAGAATTTTGTAAACTTCTTAAAATTGAGAAAGAAGACTTCAAAAGAATTCTGGAAAAAGCTTGGGTATATTCACCCAGAATAGCTCAGGTATTTATTCCGCAACTTACCAAAAGCGAATATGCTGCCTTGTCGGAAAAAATGTATAAATATCGGGGGTTTTATATTCAAAAACGATCGTTGCGTAATTATCACGTGAGACATTCTTCCAATGTGTTGGGATACATTTCTGAAGTTAATGAACGTATTATTAAGCAAAATCCTTATTACCAAATGGGAGAACTCATTGGGATGGGTGGTGTTGAAAAACAATATGAAGAAGTATTACGAGGTACAAAAGGGGTAAAATATATTCAAAAAGATCGATTTAATAGGGATATTGGCCCCTATAAAGAAGGAATTTTTGATACCCTACCTACACGTGGTAACGACATTATGCTTACGATTGATGCAGATCTCCAGCAGTATGGAGAAGAATTAATGATAAACAAAAGAGGAGGTATTGTAGCTTTAGAGCCAAAAACTGGTGAAATTTTGGCCTTGGTGGCAGCACCCAATTACGACCCTGCGCTTTTGGTAGGAAGAGATCGTTCAAAAAACTTCACCAAGTTATACTATGACACTATCGCCAAACCCCTTTTTGATAGGGTATTACAGGGCGAATACCCACCAGGATCCCCTTTTAAAACTCTTACTGCCTTAATAGGTCTACAAGAGGGTGTAATTGATTTGGATGAACGCGTCTACTGTCATGGTGGTTATCGCTATGGAAATAGAACCCTAGGGTGTCACCATCACAGTACACCACTAAGTTTAATTCCTGGAATAGCCAATTCTTGCAATGCCTATTTTGCTACGGTTTATAGAAGAACCATAGATAAATATCCCACACCTCAAGAAGGAATTGACCATTGGAGAGAGCATTTGGTAAGTTTTGGACTCGGGAATTATTTAGGGTATGATCTCCCCGCTGGAAATAAAGGTCTAATTCCAGATAGTGATTATTATAATAGAGCATATCAATATCCAAAATACAAATGGTATACTCCTGCCACCATTTCAAATTCCATAGGGCAAGGAGAGGTTTCATTAACCCCAATGCAAATGGTCAACTTTACGGCTGCCATTGCCAATAGAGGGTATTATTACAAACCTCACATTATTAAAAACATCGTTGGAGCCGATAGTATTCCTGAAAAATACACTGTTAAAAATTACACCACTATTGACCCAGAATACTTTGAACCAGTAATTCAAGGAATGTTTGATGTATATAATTATGGAACAGCCTCCCATCTTAAAATTCCAGGTATCGAAATTTGCGGAAAAACAGGAACAGCAGAAAATTATATTCGGGTAAACGGAAAACGAATGCAATTAACAGACCATTCGGTATTTGTGGCTTTTGCCCCCAAAGATGATCCAAAAATAGCAATTGCTGTGTTTGTTGAAAATGGTTATTGGGGCTCGCGCTGGGCGGGTAAAATTGCAAGTTTACTAATTGAAAAATACCTTAAGGGAGAAATTACCAGGAAGGACCTTGAAAACTTTGTTCTTAGTGGCAGTTTAATGGATGAATATAGTAAACCCTATAGTGGTGAACCTTTTAAAATCAATCAGTGATGGGAGATTATAAAAGAAATGTGCAGTTAGATTGGTTAACGATTTTTTCATACTTAGCGTTAGTTTTTATAGGTTGGATTAATATTTATTCTGCTTCCCTTAGTGAATCATCTCAAGGGTTTTTTGATTTTAATCAGATATATTTTAAACAGCTAGTATTTATAGTAACAAGTTTAGGGCTTATCATTTTTATTTTGGCATTAGATTCAAAGTTTTATGAACGCTTTTCTAGTATTATATACTTAGTGTCATTAGCTTCGTTGTTAGGGCTATTTATTTTCGGAAAAAATGTAAATGGCGCTACATCTTGGTATTCATTTGGCTCCATTGGGCTTCAACCAAGTGAGTTTGCTAAAGCCGCCACGGCTTTGGCATTAGGAAAATATGTGAGTGATATTCAAACTAATATGAAGGAATTGAAACATCAGCTTCGCACCTTTCTTATTATAGCATTACCTGCATTATTTATTATTCCGCAACCTGATCCCGGAAGCGCTTTGGTATATGCTGCTTTTGTTTTTCCATTATACCGTGAAGGGCTTAACTACATTTTTGTGCTTATTGGTTTTATTGCCGCGTTATTATTTGTAGGAACCTTACTCATTGGCATTCAATGGATGATATTAATAATCTTCATCGTTTTAACCATAATTCTTTTAAAGAAGAAAAAAAGAAATCGAATTAAGTGGTCTCAATATGCCATTATTGCTGCAGCCTGTATAGGATTTACATTTTCGGTGAGTTATGTTTTCAACACCGTTTTTGAACAACGCCATAGAGATCGTTTTAATATTGTTTTAGGAAAGGAAGTTGACGAAAAGGGCATTGGATACAATACCAACCAGAGTGAAATTGCGATTGGCAGTGGTAGTTGGACAGGAAAGGGATGGCTTCAAGGAACGCAAACAAAAGGAAACTTTGTACCAGAACAACACACCGATTATATTTTTAGTACCATTGGTGAAGAATGGGGCTTTCTTGGTTCCATTACGGTAGTAGGTCTATTTGTATTTTTAATTATTCGTCTTTTAATTTTGGCTGAAAGACAAAAAAGCACCTTCGGAAGAGTTTACGGATATGGCGTCGCTTCCATCCTATTTTTTCACTTTTTTGTGAATGTGGGAATGGTAACTGGATTGTTTCCAACTATCGGAATTCCATTGCCTTTTATTAGCTATGGAGGTTCCAGCCTTTGGGGGTTTACTATTTTACTGTTTATTTTTGTGAAGTTAGATGCGTCTAATTACATCAACCGATAAAGGGAGGAAAATCGAAAATTGTTAATCACTCCTGGGGTGGCGAACAACTTATTTTTTGTAGTTTCTTTGAATACAAAAAATAATTGTGAAGGCGTAATTAAACTGCGTTGTTTTTTTGTGAAGCTCGACGCATCCAATTATATCAATCGCTAGCGTTTTCCCCAGCCTTTTAAGTCTGTACTTGCTTCCAATTTCTCCTCAATTGAATCTGGTAAAGAAGAGAAGAAATCGATACCCGTTTTTGCTTCAATGTCATCAACGGGAACAACAAATTCATAAAATGATTCATTTGTAGCTTTATTCGGAATTAAGAAAGCCAACACTTTGAAGTTTCCATCTGAGGCATCTAAGATAATTTTATAAAATTCTTCTGGAACTGAAACATTCTCATCCCCAATGGTTGGTAAAGCCTCTTTTAAAACACCGCCCGTTACTACATAAACTCCATCATACTTTTTTGCCCAATAGCGCACCTTTTGTTCTAAAAAGTTCCAAACTCCAGAATTAAATTCTCTATCCTGCGGACTTATATTACTTGTTAAAAAGGTTTCGTGATAGGCTTCGTAAGAGAATCGTCTATCTCCTGCTGGACAAAGGTGTCCCCTATCAAATCCGGAATTCTTATAATTTCGATAATCAGCGGAACCCGTTTTCACTTCTCTATCTTCCACAAAATATGGCCTTTCAAATTCATTATTTGAAAGATGAGATTGTGAAAGCTCGTAGGCTACCCATTCTGCCTGTTCGTGAACTTCGGAATAAGACAACGTAAAAAAACCATGAGTGACAATAGCACCCGTGGTAGAAGTAGGCAAAAGGTTTTCAGAAAATTCTTGAGAAGATTCAACCAAAACTTTTGACGTATCTGGGTACGCTTCTGTTTGCTTGTTTACATATTTTTCAGCAAAATAAAGAATAGCAACTACTAGAATGGTTAAAATTGGATATAGGTATCTTCTATTCATAGATTAATTCTTCACATCTAGCACATCTCGTAAGGCATTTCCCATGAGCATAAAGGCTGTAACTAAACTCATTATGGCAATCCCAGGAATAATGGCTAAATAAGGCTTCCCTAAAATAATATAGGAGTAGTGATCTTTAATAATTCCACCCCAACTTGGCATTGGAGGTTGTGCACCGATACCTAAGAAACTCAATCCGCTTTCAATTAAAATAGCACCAGCAAAATTGGCTGCTGAAATGATAATTACAGGAGCTAAACTGTTTGGTAAAATATGGTTTGTAATAATACGCCAATGACTAAATCCTAAGGACTTGGCAGCCGTTACATATTGCATTTGTTTCACACCCATTACCTGCCCCCTAACGACACGAGCCACCTCAACCCACATGGTAAGTCCAACGGCTATGAATACTTGCCAAAATCCTTTCCCCAACGCTAGCGTAATGGCAATAACCAATAGTAAGGTTGGAATAGACCATGTAACATTAATGAGCCACATGATGGCCGCATCTACTCTTCCTCCAAAATAACCCGCTGTGGCTCCTAAAGTTATCCCTATAATTAGAGAAATAAACACCGCCACAAAACCAATAGCTAGCGATATTCTTATTCCAATAAGCATTCTACTTAACAAATCACGGCCATATTTATCGGTGCCTAAAATGAATTTTTTTTCTGAAATATATTTTGAAGGAATTTCTTCAGCTTTAGTTACATTATTGAATGATGATAAGGGATATGCCTTATTTAAACCCGCTGTTCCATCTGAAGTATATTCGGTGATTTCTATACCATTTTCCAGTATTTTATAATCTGAAATTGGAATTTCGGTATCTGTCGTCTTTTTTCCGAAGAAAAAAATGGATAACCCACTTTGACTGACTTCATTGGAAGGCAATGTTAGCATCTTCACTTTAAAACCCGGTGGTTTTGAATGAATGGAAAGGTGCATTTGATTTGCATTTTGAGAATTGTCTGGAGCTAAAGCATATGCAAAAATGGCAATCAAAACACAAATCATTAAAAATGAAAAACTAAAAACGCCCCAAAAGTTTTTCTTAAACTTTTGGAGCGCTATATTTCCCAATGATTTGGAAGGGACCATAGGTTTAGTTTTTAATCTTGGCCACTTTTCCGTTTCTAATGTTATTAAGTTTTAAATCTTCAAGAACATTTACGGCTTCTTCAACATAAATATCTTTTGCTAAGCTTTTATGCCATCTTTTTCTTTTTTCCTGAAGTGTAGTATCTTGTTTCATCAAGGCTATTTCACCTGGAAGTGAACGATAATTTAATTTATTATCATATTCCCCAATGGCATCAAACCTCTTGGTTTCCTCTTTACGTTTTTCAATATCCGCGGCATATTTTTCAAAATTAAGTGTCACGAAATTTTCATCTCTAGATCTCTTAATATACTTCGCATTTTCGTCGATTAACCGAAGCTGCTCACTTTTTGCCATGCGTTCTTTACTTCTATTAATAGTTCCTTCATAATCGATGTAGCCATCCCAAACTTTATAGTTAGCGGGGCTTATTTTGTCGTAAGGCAGCGGATTGTCATAATCTCTTTCTCCTATTTCAATATAGCTATACCGGTCTGGCATCACCACATCACTTTTTACACCTTCAAGTTGTGTAGAACCTCCATTCACTCGATAAAACTTTTGAGTGGTCAATTTTAATGCACCCATATCTCCCATATCATTCTGGCGCAACCATTGGTTAAGATCAATCATATTTTGCACCGTACCCTTTCCATAGGATTGTACACTCCCAATAATAATCCCCCTTTTATAATCTTGCATTGCTGCAGCTAGGATTTCAGAAGCTGACGCAGATAATTCATTCACTAATATTACTAATGGGCCGTCCCAAACTATTTCTTCATTTTCATCTTCCAGCACTTCCTTCTTTTTTCCACCAGAAGCTACTTGCACCACAGGACCATCCTTTATAAACAATCCCGCAATATCTACAGCTGTACGTAAAGATCCTCCTCCATTATCGCGAAGATCCAAAACCAAACCTTCCATGCCTTCGGCTTTTAGGTTTTCAATTTCCTTTTTTACATCAGTAGCAGAATTACGTTCGCCATAATCTTTCATATCGAAATAAAATGCTGGAAGATTTATAAGTCCAAACTTTTTATCTTCCTTTTCAATTAGCGTAGATTTTGCATAGGTTTCTTCAAGTTCTACCACATCTCTAGTAATGGTTTCCTCTTCTATGGTTCCATCTACTCGTTTTACAGTTAAGGTCACCTTAGTTCCTTTGGGACCTTTAATGAGTTTTACCGCATCATCCACTCGCATTCCCACAATACTTACGGGTTCCTTTTCATCTTCTTGCTTCACTTTTAAAATAGCATCTCCTACCTCCATATGCTCACCCCGCCAAACAGGACCTCCACTGATTACCTCAACAATTGTGATATAATCATTTTTCTTCTGAAGTCTCGCGCCAATACCTTCTAACTTACCACTCATTCGCAAATCGAAACGATCACGATCTGGGGGTGCAAAATAATTGGTATGAGGGTCGAATTCTTCAACTACAGTGTTTAAGAATACTGCAAAATAATCTTTGCGCTCAAGGTCATTTGTGAAATCATAATAATCATCTAAAGCAGTCATAGAGGTTTGACGCGCTTTAGCTTCCATTTCTTCAAGAGTTAGTTTTGCGTTATCACTTTCTATGTAGGCTTCACCTTTTTCTTCAGCTTCCTTTTTCTTTTTAGGAGCGTTATTTTTCTCCTCAACTAAGTCATAATAATTAGAAATCGTTGAAAATTTAAGTTGTTGTCTCCAACGCTCTTTTAATTCTTCTTTTGAAGTGGCATAAGGAAGCTTATCGTAATCCACATTAATTCTTTCATCAACGGTGTAATCGAAAGGCTCGCTTAAAATCTCCTTGTAATACCCTTTAGATTCTTCAGCACGCTGCATATATCTATCATATACCACACTAAAAAAAGTGAGTTCTTTACTTCGAATTTGATCATCAATTTCAGTTTCGTAAACGCTAAATTCTTCCAAGTCTGAAGCTAAAAAATAGCGCTTTAATGGGTCCATAGCCTCGATAAAGTCTTTGTAGACTCCAGCAGAAAAGACATTGTCCATTTCTTTTGGATCATAATGCCCTTTTTCTAGCACATAAGTAATTAAATCTACTAGTAATTTGTCCTTCTCAGGATCGTTAAATTCTTTTGAAGTAAAACTGCATGAGGCCACAGCCACAAATACAGCAAGTAATAAAATTTTGAAATTCTTTTGCATAAAACTCATAGCATCCTTTTTAAGACTTCTAAATTAGATAAAAAACCGTGCCAAGAAAGCATAATGATACTAATTTTTTGTTAAACCATTCTTCTAAAAAATTTAAAAATCAAAATTTAGAATTCAGGATTAATAACTGTATTTTTATGTCTTCAATAAATGCTATGGAAAAAGACAAACCCCTTATCCTTGTTACCAACGATGATGGCATCACAGCTCCAGGTATTCGTACCCTTATTGAGGTAATGAACGAAATAGGCACTGTTTGTGTTGTTGCCCCAGATTCTCCACAAAGCGGTATGGGTCATGCCATTACGGTAAACGACACCTTATATTGTGATAAAGTAATTATTGATAAAAACGCTCCACAGACCGAATATAGTTGTAGCGGGACACCCGCAGATTGTGTAAAACTTGCCACTAATGAGATTTTAAAACGCAAGCCTGATTTATGTGTTAGTGGGATTAATCACGGGAGTAATTCTTCCATTAATGTGATTTATAGCGGAACAATGAGCGCGGCTGTGGAAGCAGGAACTTCGGGCATACCAGCGATAGGTTTTTCATTATTAGATTACTCTTTGAATGCGAATTTTGAACCTATTAAAGCGTTTGTAAAAAAGATTACCTTAGAATGTTTACAAAACGGATTACCCAAAGGGGTGGTGCTTAATGTAAATTTCCCAAAGCTTTCAGAAAAGGAAATTAAAGGCATAAAAGTTTGTAGACAGGCAAACGCACATTGGATTGAAAATTTCGACAAACGCAAAAGCCCCCTTGGAAGAGAATACTACTGGCTCACCGGCGAGTTTGTAAATGAAGACAAAGGAGAAGACACTGATGAATGGGCACTAAAAAATGGCTATGTTTCAGTAGTGCCTGTCCAATTCGACTTAACGGCACATCACGTGATAAAAGATATTAACTCTTGGGATATTTAATATGAAGAAAGAAATATTTATTGGGTTTTTAGTTGGGATTATTAGCAATACTTTGGGAGTTATTGTATGTACTTTTATTGTTGCACAACTTAAAAACCAGGAGTTTGTTCACACATTTAATCTATATCTAAATTCTCAAAATCTGTGGATGCTTCTTACCCTTGGTGCATTACCCAATTTGGCCGCATTTTTTGGATTTTTGAAAATTAATAGAGAATATCGAGCTCGTGGTGTTTTATTAGCAACGTTTGTCACGGCTATAACTGCTTATTTAATTTATTTTCTTTAAATGAAATATTACCTTCTTGCTGGCGAGGCATCTGGGGACTTACATGGTTCCCATCTTATAAAAGCGATTAAAAAAGAAGACCCTAAGGCGGAATTTCGATTCTGGGGGGGTGACCTTATGTCCGCCGAAGGAGGAGATTTAGTAGTTCATTATAAAGATAGGGCGATTATGGGCTTTGCCGAAGTGATTAAAAATCTTCCTAAAATCAAAAAGCTTTTTACCCTTTGCAAAAAAGATATTTCAGATTATAAACCCGATGCTCTTATATTTATTGATAATTCTGGCTTTAACCTTCGCATCGCAAAATGGGCAAAACCGAAAGGTTTTAACACACATTACTATATAAGTCCACAAGTTTGGGCATCTCGTGCCGGTCGGGTAAAAACTATAAAAAAGACCATCGACCATATGTATGTGGTGTTGCCGTTTGTAAAGGATTTTTATAAAAAATACGATTATCCTGTTCATTTTGTAGGGCACCCATTACTCGATGCTTTTTCTGATAGAAAACAAGCTCTTCCAAAAGTTTTTAGAGAGGAAAATAATCTTGATGAAAGACCCATTATAGCTTTGCTTCCTGGGAGTAGAAAGCAAGAAATTTCTAAAATGTTGAAAGTGATGCTTTCTGTAGTGGATGAGTTTCAAGAATATCAATTTGTAATTGCAGGAGCGCCTAGTCAGGAAAAAGAATTTTACCTTCAGTTTATTGAAAAGGACAATGTGCATTTATTACTTAATAAAACTTACGATTTATTGAGTTTGTCTCATGCCGCATTGGTTACGTCGGGGACGGCTACTTTGGAAACAGCCTTGTATAAAGTTCCGCAAGTGGTATGCTATAAAGGAGGCCGAATATCGTATGAAATTGCGAAACGTATTATCAAGTTAAAATACATTTCGCTAGTAAATCTTATACTCGATAAACCTGCTGTTACAGAGCTTATTCAAAATGATTTTACTTCAAAAAATTTAAAAAAAGAACTTACCAAAATTCTAGATGAATATTATCGTGCCGTGTTATTTTTGGATTATTACATCTTGGAAGTTGCTCTTGGAGGGAAAGGAGCGAGTGAAAAAACGGCAAAATTGATAGTTTCTACACTCACTAAATAATTTTTTTTCATAATTTTAGCCATACCAAATCTATTGAAATTATGAAAAACCTCACCCTACTCGTTTTCATAGCTATTCTAGTATCCTCGTGTGGCTCTTCACGAAAACCAACAAACACTACTATTATTGGTGATACTTCAGTTTCTGTTACTGCAAAAAAAGCAACTAAAATTGTAGATTTTGCAAAAAAGTTTGAAGGCACCCGATACAAATTTGGTGGTACCGATAAAAGAGGTATGGATTGCTCTGGCCTAGTGTATATTTCATTTAAAGAAGAAAATATTGCCCTTCCTAGAGTTTCAAGGGATATGGCAACAAAAGGTATCCCTATTGATTTAAATGAAACTTCAGAAGGCGACCTCCTTTTTTTTCAAACAAATAAAAACAGACGCGTCATTAATCACGTAGGATTGGTAATAGAGTCTAAAAAAGGAGAAATTTTATTTATTCATTCTACCTCTTCTAGAGGGGTCATTGTATCTTCTTTAGAGGAGGACTATTGGAAAGATGCTTTTGTTGAAGTTAGACGAATTATTTAATTTTTTTTATCTTTAGGTTACTTCCCAGCTACTCATTTAGGCGAATAAGTTTCGCTAAAAGTGAAGTTCATCCATTTTACGATGATACAATTAGCCTTTGCCTTAACTACAGGTATTGTGCTTGCCTACCTATTCCCAATTTCCTTTTCAATAGTTCCTTTTTTGGGGTTAGGCTTAGGATTGCTATTGGGTATTTGGTGGTTTCTCCGAAATAAATTAAGGCCATTTCCTTTTTTCGAAATTTTTAGCTTCATACTTTTTATGACAATTGGTTACGCCAATTATCAACTACGGCATCCTCAATTTGAAAAGAATCATTATTCAAAATTTTATTCTGAAAAACAGTTTAAAACTGTACAGATTAAAATTAAAGAAGTTTTAAAACCTTCTGCTTTTCAGGATAAGTATATTGCTGAAGTATTTCAGTTAAATGCTCAAAAAACAAAAGGGAAAATTCTTGTGAATTTTCAAAAGGACAGTCTCCTAAGTCCTTTTAAAGTAGATGAACAATTGGTGCTTTATTCAGAAATAAAAACAATTCGAAAGGCAGTAAACCCACATCAGTTCGACTACAAAAATTATATGCAAAGTTTGGGCGTATATTACCAAATTGAAGGATCAAAAAATCAAATTCTTAATATTGATAAAGGTTCGCCAACCTTCAAAGGAGTTGCAGAAGAATATAGGAGTTATCTCATTTCAAAACTTAAAGAAACTCCTATAGAATCCAATGAAAGAAGCATTATTGAAGCGCTCATTTTAGGGCAACGTAGAAATATTGACCCTGAAACTTACAAAGAGTATGCTGCCGCAGGGGCTATCCATATTTTAGCAGTCTCAGGACTTCATGTGGGTATCATTTTTGTTATTCTATCATGGGTTTTGAAGCCCATTAGTTTCTTGAAATATGGGAGCATCATTAAATCCGCATTAATTGTTTTACTACTTTGGGGATTTGCTTTTCTTGCAGGGCTCTCGCCATCGGTAATAAGGGCCGTGACTATGTTCTCCTTTTTTGCATTAGCGTCAATGTCGAACAGGCCAAGCAATTCATTTAATATTCTATTTCTGTCTTTTTTGTCACTTTTATTATTCAATCCCAATTGGTTGTTTCACGTTGGATTTCAATTAAGTTATTTGGCAGTATTCTTTATAATTTGGGTTCAACCAACATTGAACAAACTATATCGCCCCAGATTTAAATTCGACAAATTATTCTGGGATATAATTACGGTGACTCTTGCCGCTCAATTAGGAATTGCACCTTTAAGCATTTATTATTTTCATCAATTTCCTGGGTTATTTTTTATTAGCAATCTGGTTATTTTACCTTTTTTAACCTTACTTCTTGGCTACGGAATTATGGTGGTTTTATTGGCTGGAATAAATCTTCTTCCAGATTTTGTTGCTTTAGGGTATAATTACCTTATAAAATTCTTAAATACGTTTATACACTGGGTAGCTAAAAAAGAAATGTTTCTATTTCAAGATATTTCTATGTCATTTCTCAAGATGATAGGTTTCTACATTTTAATTATCAGCCTTATTATTTGGTGGAGGCAAAATCAAAGAAAGTTAGTATTCTTAGTATTAGGAAGTCTTATTTTGATATTAGGAGTTACTTTTTATGAAAAAAGCAGATCAAAAGAAGAACTAGTAATTTTTCATAAATCTAGAAAAACTTGGATGGCCATAACTACCAAAGACTCACTAAAATTATTTCAGAAAGATACTTTTTCTATTGAGGATGAATATCCCATTAAAGCTTTTCGGGTTGCCAAAAATAAGGAAGTGGTATTTGCACAAAGAATTCCATCTGTATTTAGTTTTAAAGAAAAGATTTTTATTATCACAGATAGTTTAGGGGTTTACCCTTCAGTAAAGGGTGGTATTATCCTACTCTCTGAAAGTCCAAAAGTAAATTTAGAACGGTTAATTGATAGTCTCCAGCCCGAGCTGATTATTGCAGATGGCAATAACTACACATCATATGTTAATCGGTGGAAAAAAACGTGTGAGATAAAAAACACTCCCTTTCATTCAACACGTGAAAAAGGAGCATTTATATTTAATTAAACGTTCCTTTAAATTTCTTTTGATAGGCTTCCCAAGCTGCTGCCGTAGTGAGTGTTTTATAGTCGTCGTTGGCAATCATCTTTAAATAAATCTCAAGTTCCTTAGGAGTTTTATATCCAGGTACTGCTTGGATGAGTTTTCCGTTTTCTTCGAAAAAGACCAAGCTTGGGTAGCCCGGAATTCGGAGTGCATCTGCAAAAAAGTGAGTGGCATTTCTCCCTTTTCGTTCTGGCTGATAATTAGGATTGGTATAAGTAAAGTCTTCAAAAGTAATTTCCTCATTACCTTCGGCATTAAACTTTACCGCATAGTAATTTTTATTAATGAAAGCAATTACATCTTTATGACTCAAAGTGTTTTTGTCCAAAAGTTTACAGGGGCCACACCAAGTGGTATAAACATCCATAAATATTTTTTTAGGGGTTTCTTTTTGAGCTTCGAGTGCTTCATTCATAGTCAACCACTTAATTTTATCCTGAGAATAACCTAGAGTTGAAGACAGGATTAACACTAGTAAAAGTAGATTTTTCATGATTTGGGTTGTTATTACCCTTTAAATTGAGGAGTAAAATTATCTAAGTATTCTTGATATGCTTCTTGCGTAGTAATACTTTTCCAAAGATCTGTTCCAAAAAGCTTTAAATAAATTTCTAATTGAGGTGGGGTACGGTATCCTTTTACCCTATTAATCAAATTTCCACTCTCGTCAATAAATAAAACCGTTGGATAGGCATTAACACCCATAAATCTAGAAAATTGGTGTGCACTATTTCGCTTTTTTGCTTTCGCTGGATCGTATGTTGGGTTTTGATACACTTTGCCTTTATAGTTGACTACTTCGTTCCCTTCTGCATTAAACTTTACTGCGTAAAAGTTTTTATTAATAAACGCTATAACATCTGAATTACTAAAGGTGTTTCGGTCTAGTAACTTACAAGGTCCACACCATACAGTATACATATCAATGAATATTTTCTTTGGATTCTTTGCTTGAGCTTCTAGTGCTTCATTCATTGTCATCCACTTTATTTCTTGAGCTGAAACAACACTTATCGATAGTAATATAAAAAGAATTGTAATTTTTTTCATTTATAAATATTTGAAACAGGATTTCAATATAACAAAAAACGTTCCACAATGGGAACGTTTTTTTGTTAATTCTATTGTAAACTAGCGCACTCCGTGCATTAGTTTCTTGATTATAGGATATAATAAAGCCGATAAAATTCCTAAAATAACAGCAATAGCGGTGAGCAACCAGAAAAAGTAGCTAAGCCCTTGTTCTCGTGCAATACCCTCTGAAGCTTCTCCAAAAACACCAGCTAATTTCATACCTATTGCAACGGCCAAATACCAAATACCGAACATCATAGCTATCATTCTTCCAGGTACTAATTTACTTACATAGGAAAGTGCCACAGGAGATACACAAAGTTCCCCCATGGTATGAAAGAAATAAACCAAAATTAGCCAAATCATACTAACAGAGGCTGTTTTAGCTCCTACAGGAATATCCGAGGCTCCAATGGCTACACAGGCCATTCCCACGCCAAGCAATATCATTCCTATTGCATATTTCATATTTGCATTTGGGTTGTACTTGCTTTCCCACCATTTTGAAAATAATGGAGCAAAAGTGATAATGAAAAGAGAGTTTAATACTCCAAACCAAGATGCTGGAACCTCTGCAATATCTTTCATATATTCTGTATAAAGCATCCAAAGAGCAATTCCCCAAATAATCACAAAACTGGTTCCTAGAATTACATTAGAGAGAGCATATTTTGCAAAAGTTTTCTTGAATAACAACCAAAGCACCCAAGTAATAATTCCAAGGGGGATTAATGTCATTAAAGAATTGACAATTTTAAAAATTAAGGCAGAGTCACCTTCCAAAACTCTTTGGGTATAATCACGTGCAAAAATTGTTAAAGATCCTGGAGCTTGTTCAAAAATTGCCCAAAAGAAAATTGTTACAAACGCAAAGAAAATAACAGCTAACATTCGATCTCTGGTGATCTTGGCATACTTAGGAATTCTAATAATGAGTAATAGAATAAACAATGCTAAAGCCAATAAAATTGCGAAGTTACTCCCAGTGAGAGGTCCTATATTAAAGTTAAATAGATTATATGTTCCTTCAGAAATTTTTGAAACAGGATCATTTAAAATCCAAGCTAAACCCAGCACGGCAGCTATGATTATTATAAACACCTGGATTTTGGTAAATGGGTTTAATTTGCCTCCTGAAGCTTCAGAAATTTCGCTTAAATCCTCTATCTTCTTTTCGGGCTTTAATCCAATCTTTCCAAAAATATTTTGAGCTAACCAAAATTGAAGTAACCCAAATAACATAAAAATTCCCGCAACACCAAAGCCCCAACTCCAACCTACTTTTTCTCCTAAATAGCCACAGAGTAAAATACCAAGAAAGGCTCCAGCATTTACTCCCATATAGAAAATGGTATACGCCCCATCTTTCTTCTCTTCTTTGCCTTCATACATTTCAGAAATAATAGATGTCATGTTAGGCTTAAAGAAACCGCTTCCAAAAACAAGAAGTGTTAAACCAGTATATATAAAAAATTGTGTCTCTAATGCCATACAAGCATGACCCATGGTCATTAACAAAGCCCCAATGACCACAGCCCATCGATACCCAATTTTTTTATCGGCCATATACCCACCTAATAAGGTAGACAAGTAGACAAGTGACGTATAGGTCCCAAAAATTGCAAAAGCATGTTCTCTTGGCCAACCCCATCCTCCATCGAGTAAAGATGCCGTAAAAAACATAACCAGTAACGCGCGCATCCCGTAGTAGGAAAAACGTTCCCACATTTCCGTAAAGAATAACACAAATAGTCCTGCTGGATGTCCTAAAACTTTGTCTTTAAATAGATTTTCGATATCCGTATTCATACTTTTAAAATTTTAGAATCTTTTTTTAGTTTATGTCCTTATCTGCAACTTCGTACCCTTCTGTCTCCAACATTTCTCGTTCGTTATCCTCGGCACCATGCGTTAAATGCTCTAATTTCTTTCGGAACACCATCACTAACAATCCAAAGGCAACACAAAACACTGCTATCCCAGTAAAGATGGTATATTCTCCCAAACTTTCAGAAGCTTCTCCTAACAATCCAGCCAGTTTGTTTCCAAATCCAGTCATTGCAAAATATACACCCATCATTAATGAAGCGTATTTAAGCGGTGCTAATTTTGTAATATAAGATAGTGCTACCGGAGAAATACAAAGTTCTCCTACTGTGTGGAATAAATAAGCTAATACTAACCAATACATCGCAGAAGCACCATTAGTTTCATATTGTCCTGCTGCTGCCGTCATAAAGAAAAATCCTGTTCCCATTATAATGAGTCCTACAATCATTTTGAATAGGGATGTAGATACTTTTCCTTTCAGTTTTCTATGTGCCCAATACGCAGCAACGGTAGTCCCTAAGAATATAATAAACATCGCATTAAGAGACTGGAACCAAGAAGCAGGAACCTCCCAACCCATAAGCATTCTATCTGTTTTTTCGGAAGCATAAATATTCATTAATCCACCTGCTTGTTCAAAAGCTCCCCAAAATACAATCACCAATAAGAATGAAATAAATAATACAATGACTCTATCTTTCTCAATCTTAGTAAGTGGCCGTTTCATAGCAGCTTTTTCTTCTTCATTTTCAGAATTTCCAGAATAGTTTCCCACATGCTTTAAGTGCTTTTGTCCTGCTAAATACTGAATTAAACCTAAGGCCATCCCAATACCGGCTAATCCAAAACCATAATGCCACCCATGTACTTCTCCTACATATCCTACGATTAAACTAGATAAAAAGGCACCTAGGTTAATTCCTATATAGAAAATTGTAAATCCTTTATCCCTTCTAATATCTCCTTGCTTATATAGACCTCCAACCATAGTTGAGATATTGGGTTTTAGCATTCCTACACCAGCGATAATTAATCCAAGACCGGTGTAAAAGGCCCACATTTGCTCAACAGCCAAAATACTATGCCCTGCAACCAGCAAAATCCCACCATACAACACAGATTTTTTCTGCCCTAGAAACTTATCGGCAATCCAACCCCCAGGTATCGAAGCTACATAGACTAACATAGTGTACCAGCCATACAAGGCTAAAGCCTCTCCGTTGGTCCAGCCTAAGCCGCCATTTTCATCAGTGGTTTGTGCTACTAAGTAAAGTACCAAAATGGCTCGCATTCCATAATAGGAAAAACGTTCCCACATTTCTGTGAAAAATAAAACATAGAGCCCCACTGGGTGCCCAAATAACTCCTTTTGTTTTTGAATTGTCGCTGACATATGAATTGGTTATTAGTTGTTTATTAATTTTTAATCTCCATAAGCTGTTCTTCGGGAGACCCCAAAGACTCTTTTACGAAGTTGGTCATTTTTTTATATAAATGTAATCTTGTGTTACCGCCATAAATCCCGTGATTATCATCTGGATATACCAACCAATCAAAATCTTTATTGGCCTGAATTAAAGCTTCCGTAAGTCGCATGGTATTCTGAAAATGAACATTATCATCGGCACTACCGTGTACCAATAAAAAATCCCCTTTTAAATTTTCTACATAGGTAATTGGGGAATTGGTATCGTACCCAGAAGGGTTTTCTTGTGGTGTCGTCATATACCTTTCGGTATAAATAGTGTCATAAAAGCGCCAGCTGGTCACAGGTGCTACTGCAATGGCCATGGAAAAGGTATCGGGTGCTTGAAACAGACAGTTGGAAGACATAAATCCTCCATAACTCCAACCCCAAATTCCAATTCTGTCTTCATCTATATACGGTAACTCCCCAAGTTTTTTTGCAGCAGCCACTTGATCTTCCACTTCGTATTTTCCTAATTCCTTTTGAGTCATTTTTTTGAAATCGCGCCCCTTGAAGCCTGTTCCTCGTCCGTCGATACATACTATAATGATATCATCCTGCGCTAGCATTTGGTGCCAATAGTCATTAGCTCCATTCCATCGGTTTGCCACTTGCTGTGAACCTGGCCCAGAATATTGATACATAAACAAAGGGTACTCTTTGTTAGGGTCAAAATTCTTTGGTTTAATGGTGTACATATTTAAATCTTCTCCATTAATATGGATAGTAGAAAACTCTTTTTTAGACATTTTATAGTCCTTCAGAGATTCTTTTAGCTCATTATTATTTTTTATCTCACGAAGTGGTTTTCCGGTTAAACCATCATGCAACGTAAAGGTATGCGGTGTTTCGGTATTGGAAAACGTATTTATAAAATACGTAAAGTCTGTACTAAAAGAAGCACTATTACTTCCTGTATTTTGGGTTAACCGAACTTTGTTTTTTCCTGTTTTGGTAATGGAATACACATCTCTGTTAATATTTCCGTTTTCGGTACTTTGATAAAATATTCTCCCTGTTTTAGAATCGAATCCATAATAACTTGTAACATCCCAATCACCGTCAGTTACTTGTTTGAGTAATTTTCCAGTTCTATCATAATGGTAAATATGATTCCAACCACTTTTTTCACTGGTCCAAATAAAACTGTTATCATTTAAAAACGTTAGGTCATCGGTTACATCCACATAGGCGGCATCTTTTTCCTGATGGATTAATTGAGTGGAATTATCTGTAGCGTTTACAAAAACTAAATCCAACACATTTTGATGGCGATTGGTTAATTGCACACTTAAAAAATTTGCATCCTCTGTCCACTTAATCCGTGGAATATAATAACTATTGTATTTTGAAACGTCCACTTTGAAAGTTTTTCCAGTGGCTACATCGTACATATGAAGCGATACTTCTGCATTTTTCTCTCCTGCTTTTGGATATTTAAAAGTGTTTTCGGTTGGATATAATTCTTCCCCATAGATATCCATTGAAAATTCTGGAACGTCGGTTTCATCGAAACGGATAAATGCAATTTTATCACTGTTTTTGTTCCAATCAAAGGCTCTTACAAAAGCAAATTCTTCCTCGTACACCCAATCGGTTATCCCATTAATAATTTCGTTCTTTTTTCCGTCACTGGTAATTTGAATCGTGATTCCTGAAGCCAAATCCTTTACATACAAATTGTTATTGTATCCATAGGCAATTTTGGAACCATCGGGACTAAAAGTAGGTTCCTGCACTTGGTTTTCAGAAAGTAACGTGGCTTTTTTTGTTTTTGAGTCATAGACGTAATAGGTTCCTAAAGAGGAATGACGATATACTTGCTTTAAATTGGTTGCCAATAGTACTTTAGATTCATCCTCGCTAAATTCATACGAAATAAAGTAATCTACCTCAGGTAGATTTGTGCTAGTCACTATGGTTTTTACTTTTTCACCCGTTTTATAATCGTACACATCTATAGAAGAAGCATTGGTAGTACGATTGTAATCTAAAACTGAATATTGCTTTCCGTTATTCATAGAATGCAACACATCCATAAATTGGGTTCTAAATGCACCTCCCCAAATATCTTCTAAGGTTATCTCTTTTTGTTGTGCTTTTGAAGAAGTAAGTGTTAACAGAAACGTAAGCACGGAGATAGAAAGAATTTTTTTCAAAATAGTATGTTTTGTAATGTCAAGTTTACTAAAAATAAAGCGAAATATAAGAGTTTTTATCCTAATTACGGCAATATTGAAAGTTCAATTACTAACACCAAAATGGTTTAATGCCTTATATTTGTCTTAGTTTATAAAAAATCTCATGTCCAAAACGGTATCTGGCTTTTCCAAAAAAACAAAAGAAGAAAAAATAGATTGGCTTGTCGCCCAATATTTAGATGGAAATTCAACATTAAAAAACACCTTAAAAAAGTACTGGAATGTAGATGCCTCGTTGCAAAACCTACACGATGATTTTATAGAAAACACACTTACCAATTATTATTTACCCTTTGGTATTGCTCCTAATTTTAAAATTAATGGAAGCATTTATGCCATCCCCATGGTCATAGAAGAAAGCTCTGTAGTAGCGGCAGCTAGTAACGCCGCCAAGTTTTGGAAAGATCGTGGCGGATTTAAAGCTGAAGTACTTTCCACACAAAAAAACGGACAGGTCCATTTTAATTTCTACGGAAAGGAAGAAGCTATCCAATCGTATTTTAAATTTATTAAACCTACTCTTATTGAAGACATTGCTACGCTTCAGAAAAATATGCAGAAACGAGGCGGAGGTCTTGTGGACATTAAACTTAAAGATAGCACTCAAAAACTGAAAGGCTACTATCAAATCCATTGCACTTTTGAAACGTTGGATGCCATGGGCGCCAATTTCATTAATAGTTGTTTAGAGCAATTTGCTAAAACCTTTGAAGCCCAAGCACAGCACTTTGAAGCTTTTAAGAAAAGTAACGAATTTCCCGAAGTAGTGATGAGCATTCTCTCAAACTATGTTCCTGATTGTTTGGTAAAAGCCGAAGTAAGTTGTAAAGTAAATGAATTAGCAAACAACGGGATGGATGGAACAACCTTCGCCGAAAATTTTGTGCGTTCCATCGAGATTGCTAAGGTAGAACCGCATAGAGCGGTAACTCACAACAAAGGTATTATGAACGGTATTGACGCCGTAATTTTGGCTACTGGGAATGATTTTAGAGCTGTGGAAGCCGGTGTACACGCCTATGCATCACGAGATGGCCATTACACAAGCTTAACCCACGCCAAAGTAGAAAGTGACACGTTTACATTTTGGATAGAGATTCCACTGGCATTGGGAACTGTGGGTGGACTTACAACCCTACACCCACTGGTAAAGGTTGCTTTAGAGATATTACAAAAGCCATCGGCAAAAGAATTGATGCAACTAGTGGCGGTAGCAGGATTGGCTCAAAACTTTGCAGCGGTGCGTTCGCTAGTGACTACGGGAATCCAAAAAGGGCACATGAAAATGCACTTAATGAATATCCTTAACCAATTGGAAGCGACAGAAACCGAAAAAAAACAAGCAGTTACCCATTTTAAAAAGCACACAATTTCACACAGCGATGTAGTGAATTATATTTCAACCCTTAGAAATTAATTTGAAAACCTTTTACAGCAACGGAAAATTATTGCTCACAGGAGAATATGTGGTTTTGGACGGCGCCAAAGCACTTGCTATTCCTACAAAGAAAGGGCAATCCTTAAAGGTTGATACGTCAGAAAAAAATGGAATTCACTGGAAAAGTCTAGATGAAAAGGGAACTGTTTGGTTTGAAGCCACTTTTAGTTTAGATACATCCATTTCTGAAAAAGAAGACAAGGTGTTGTTTCAGCTAATTCAAATTTTAAAAGAAGCACAGAAACTAAATCCTTCTTTTTTAGCTGAAGAAAATTACAAGGTTACTACAATACTAGATTTTCCTAGAAATTGGGGTTTGGGCACCTCATCGACACTGATCAATAATATTGCGCAATGGGCAGAAGTGGACGCTTTTAAACTACTTCAAAATAGTTTTGGAGGCAGTGGTTACGATATTGCAGCCGCACAAAATAGCATACCCATTATATATCAGTTGAAAAATGGCAACCCCAAAGTTGAACCAGTTAAATTGAATTGGGACTTTACCGAAAGTCTATTCTTTGTACATCTCAACCAAAAACAAGATAGTAAAGAGGGTATTGCGCACTACAAAAAAGAAAAGGTGTCTGCTACTGTCATTTCTGAAATAAGTTTTATTACAGAAAAATTAATTTCCTGTAAGACCTTAAAAGAGTTTGAAGCCTTACTAAACCAACATGAAGAATTAATTTCTCTATCTATTGGGCTACCTACTGTAAAAGAACAACTATTCTCAGATTATCCAAAAGCCATCAAAAGCCTAGGCGCTTGGGGGGGTGATTTTGTATTGGCTGCAGGAAATCAAAGGGACCGAAGCTATTTTAGAAAAAAAGGATTTACTACTATTGTATTATACCGAGATATGATACAATAAAAAACCCGCTCATTAAGCGGGTTTTTTTATTCTTTTAAAATATCATTTAGTAAAAATCGGCGCGTTTATCTTCGATTTCCGCTGCTTTTCTAAGTGCACTAAATACTTTAGTGTTTACTGTTGAAGCATTTATAGAAGCCTTTAATTGGTTTACATAAGAGGCATAGTTATCTAGAGCGGGTGCCTCACTTTTAGAAAGGACACGTACTACAAAAACTCCTGTTTCACCATCAATAATTGGAGTGGTTTCTCCAGCTGCTTTTCCAAAAGCCATTCCAACCACGTAAGGTTCTGTTCCTGCGTCTGCAATGGTTGGTGTTGAACGTGTTAATGCACTTGCGGTTTTAACAGCCACGTTTTGGCTTGTAGCCATTTCTTGAAGCGTACTACCTGTAATACTTTCACGAATTTTTTGTGCTTTTTTCTGCTTTCTTAAAATAGGAGTCACGGTAACAGAAGCTTCGGCAACACTCATTAAGGCTTTTTTGTCGCTTTTACGGGTTAATTGCACTACTACATAAGCATCATTAATGTTAAAACGCTTCACGTCTCCAACGCTACTTCCTTCTTCAAAGGCCCAATTAACGATAGTACGGTTATTACCAATTCCAGGAATGTTAGAATCTAACTTCCCTATTTTATTTACTGGTTTTGGAGTTAATCCTTTTTCCTCGGCAGTTTTGGTAAAATCTGCATTACGAACCGCTTCTTCAAATTTAGCCGATTCACTAAATACTTGTGTTAAGGTAGCTTCAGAAGGTTCAATCTCTTTAACCACAGTGGCTACCTTATAAGCATCTTTTTTGTTTTTTTGACCCTCAACTTCAATTAAGTGATATCCAAACTGTGTTTCAACAACGCCCATATCCCCTACATTCTTTTCAAAACAGAAATCACGGAACGGCCCCACCATAGTATTGTAAGCAAACCAATCGTAATGTCCTCCTTTTTCAATACTTCCTTGGTCTGAAGAATATTTCTTTACAAAATCTCCAAATTTAGACTTGTTCTTTTTTAGCTCCACTAAAAGGCTATCGGCAAGTGCCTTTGCTTGTTCTGGTGTACGTGTAATACTATCGGTTCTACTTAAGCCTACAGGAATTAAAATATGTCTTGCCTCAACTGAATCTGGTAATTGAATGGTTTTAATTACTTTAGATAAGTTGAGTGTTTTATCTACACTAAAAGGACCATATACGGTTCCTATAGGAATATTTAACAGGGTGTCTTTTAAAGAAGGAGGTAAATCCTTTTTGAAGAACCATCTATCTACAAAAGCACTTTCAGATTCATTGTTAACAAATTGAATGGGGTCTTCTGCAGCTGCAAAATCTTCTTTTAATTTAGCCATTTCTCCTTTAGCAGCTTCGATATCTTCCATAGAAGGTTCTTCGCTAAAAGAAATGTACTGAATGTCCACCATAGGCTCAACTTCATATTTCGATGGATTCTTACGCACATAAGCTTCAATTTCGGCATCGGTTACAGGAACATCCTCGTCGGCAATTTTAGTATAGGGTACTTGAACATATTCGATATTGATTTTATCATTTTCGAAATGATATTGTTGCTCCCCTTCAGCAATGGTAACCGCAAGTCCGCTGGTCACTAAATTAGCATAATTAGATTGCAAAATGTTTTCTCGTACTCCAATGATGTAGGCATCCCACTGGCCTCTTGCCGTGGCATCATTTTGAATACTAGCTACGTACTCTATAACTCTTGCCTCGCTATAAATTCCATTTTCATCTTGAAAAGTAGGATTACCAGATAAACTTAATGCAAGGGTCTCGTTTAATTGCTCTTCACTTACACCCAAACCTAATTCTTCGGCTTGTTGATTGTATAAAATTCTTCTTAGCTCGGTTTCCCAAACAGTATTCATTGCCTGATATGGATTTGCATTTGGACCCAAGGATCTCTGGCGCTCCTCTACTTTCCCCATAAAGTCTTCTCTGGAGATTTCGGTTCCATTTACAGAAGCTACCACATTTTGAGTAGAAGCACTGCTTCCCCCCTTGTTTATGATATCACTTAAAATGAATGCAAATAATGCTAATGCTATAATAAGAATAAGGAAAAATCCTCTTTTTCGAATACTATTTAATATTGCCATTTTTCTTGAAAATTAATAGGGGGCGAAAATACCATTTTCAAACGATTTATAAAAAATCTAGGGTAAAAAAAATAGGGATTTTTTTAAAATCAGTTTTGCGATAGCTTTTTTAACTCAACTAGCTCAATCTTAGTGCTTGATACTTCTAAAATTTTAAAAGAATATCCATCAATATCTACCGTTTCATTCTGTTCTGGAATTTCTTCGGTAAAGTTAACGATAAGCCCTCCTAAAGTTTCATAATTTTCGCCTTCGGGAAGATCAAATTTATATTCTTCATTTAGATAATCTACTTCTAGGCGTGCAGAAAATTTATAATGGTCTGGTCCTAGTTCTTCCTCCATTAATTCTACAGAGTCGTGTTCGTCTTCAATCTCCCCAAAGAGTTCTTCAATAATATCTTCGACGGTTATTAAACCTGCCGTCCCACCATACTCATCTATAACTACAGCAATACTTTTTCGCTTTCTAGTTAAGATATTAAGTACATCTTTTGCCCAAATAGTTTCAGGAACAAAAACCACAGGCATCAATACTTTTTTTATGGTTGAAGGGTTTTTAAACAGTTCAAAACTATGGACATACCCCATAATATCATCGATATTATCTTTATACACCAAGATTTTTGAAAGCCCCGTTTCTGTAAATATTTTACCCAATTCTTTGGGTGTTGTTTCGACGTCCACCGCAATAATTTCGGTACGTGGAATCATCACCTCTCTTGCTTTTACTTCGGAAAACTCTAAAGCATTCTGAAAGATTTGAATTTCGGTATCCAATTCATCTCGCTGTTCAAAACTTTCCATTTGTTCAGTAATATAATTACCCAATTCTACTTTACTGAAACTTAATTGTACAGCATCGCCTTCGGTTTTAAAAAACACTTTTAAGACCAAATCTGATATCCAAATAATGAATTCGGAAATTACCGAAAATAATACATAAAACAGATAGCCAGGAAGTGCAAATATTTTTACCAATTGGTTAGCATATATCTGAAAAAATACCTTTGGAAGAAACTCTGCTGTTAGTAAAATAATAATTGTAGAGATTACTGTTTGCAACAACAAACCAGCAATACCATCTATGGGAATGGCACGCATTAAAACATCTCCCATAAAAAAACCATACACTACCAAAGCAATATTATTCCCCACCAGCATGGTGGCAATAAATTTTGAAGGGCGTTTCGTAATCTTTTTTAAGATCGTAGCAAGAAAGTTGTTTTGCTTTTTTTCAATTTCAATATGGATTTTATTGGCCGAAACATAGGCAATTTCCATTCCTGAAAAGAAAGCCGAAAAGAGTAAAGAAAGTACAATAATAAGTATGGAATAGTCCATTTATTGGTCTTGATTTCGTTTTTCTATGTTTTTTCTAAACTTACGTTTAAAGAAAAACATAAAAATAGCAACTACGCCAAAGAAAACAAAGATATAAGCACGTTCTCTATTTGTATCCCAATTGGTAATAACCAAATAGGCAGAAAATAATGCCATGGCAATGTATGCAAATTCGAAAAAGCGGTAAATTTTATTGCCCATTAGGAGTGTCGTTTTGTTTTTGATCTATTAGTTGAACACCATCGTTCTTTCGTGACAAAAATACGGTAAAATCTTCATTTGCATCAAATCGAGCTCCATCATTAAATGAACCATCGCTAAAAGTGATTCTATAGGGCTGGTCTGTAAATACCCATTTGTTGTTTTGATCCCAGTACAATTGTTGTGCATTCAATACATTACCATCGGCCGTGGTTAACACCACATTTTCTCTAAGGTCTACAATTCCTGTTTCATTAAAGCGTATGGCATAATCTGAAATAACAGTACTTTTTTTGTCTTCATCAAAAAAATGAACTTCAATGCCCTCAGGAAACTCTTGGTATGAAAATTCCAAATTTGAATAATCTAGAAGTTTCGGCGCCATCAAATTGGTTACAACCTTACCAGAGTCTGTGTAAAAAAGATTTACATCTACTCCTTCTGATGAAGGCATACCATCCTTTAAATTTAGCTTTTGAACATTTTGATAATTTCCTTCACATGCAAAAAGCGTGATCGTTATAAAAATAACTACCACGCTTTTAAAACTATAAAGGCTTTTATTCATGTTATAGATTAGGAACTCTCACGCTTCCACCAACCCAACAACTAAATGAAATTGTTTGTCCTGCTTTACCAGCGCTGAAAATATCACTTTTACTAGGTGCTCTTTGCATATAACTGCTGGCTGCATCTCTAGCAGTAGAAGCAATAGAACCGTCTACTCTAGCTGCTTTATTTGCCATTTCTGCAGCTTTCCAATTGATTGCTCTTTTTTCGAAGGGTGTATTTCCACAATCATTAGAACTTTGAGCATACATTTGAGCTATTTTTAAATAACATACTCCAAAAGATGGTTTTTGCTCAACAGCCTTTAAATAATAGCTTCTTGCACTACTAAAGCTTCCTTTTTTACGATAATCTTCAGCTATAGTGTAAAGGTATTTTGCTTTATCATTAGGATTCGTTTCCAACTGAACTGCTTGATCGTAGTATTTTCTTGCTTCGCTTCCTTTTCCATCCTTTTCTGCGAGTCTCCCTAAATAGAAAGCAGATTTCGCTGAAGGATCTAATCTGTGTAACTGTTGAACCATTTGAAAGAACAATGAAGTTTCACAATCTTTTGCATTTAGCTTTCCAGCGGCACTTCGTAACCAAGCTACATCATTTTTGCGAGCTTCAAAATTTCTCTCATATAAAGGAATAAGATTATCACAATCCGCAATAGAACCTAATTTAGCATCCACACTTCCTTTAATTTGACCGTAGTAGCCTACATTTTTTTCGTAAGCTTCAAGCTTATCCTGTTCTTTTTTAGTAAGTGTTGCTCCATTTTCTTGCTTATCTAATAATTGAGTAAGCTTTTCTGCATAATTTCCTTCTTCTTTTTCAATCTTTCCTTGGATAATATCATAAAGATCAAAAACCTCCTGAATATCTTTTTGTCCCTCATCAAATAAATCTTTTGCTAAAGAAAAATAAGTATAAATTCTTTTTGGACTTGTAAAGTTTTCTTCATCTCTCTTAAAAGCCTTGTCAAAAGCCTTAAATTGCTCCATCTTTGTACCAATACCATTATCATAGCGTATTTGTGCAATATCGGACAAGATATCTCCTTCTTTACTTTTACTAGCATAATACTTTAAACGTAAATCGTATGCTTTTTCAAGATCGGTAATTTTACTCTTATCTCCTTTCTCGATAAAATATTCGAACATCTTTACAGCATATTGATAGGTAGCCAAGCTGTATTGAGGACAATCATTGATTACTTTTTCATAATGTGGTAGAGCCGCTTCATAATTTTTTGCTTTCGCAGGCTCAATAAATAATGAGGCAGTAGTTACACAAGGATCCTGTGCTTGTACTTTTCCAAAAAAGGAGAAAGCTATTACTGCAAAAATTAAAGTAACTTTCGTTTTCATCTTGTTAGTGTTTATCGTATTAATCATAAAGTCTTTTTTCAAACCATTTATCATTTAAGGAAAGGCTAATAAAGATATTAAAAAAAGATTCTTCAACCAGCCCATTGTTCTTTGTTCCTCTTTTCCCTAGTTCTAATCCAAGGTTAATATTGGAGAACGTTCTTCCCATTGGTAATCCCAATCCAAAAGATATGCCAAACTCATTAATAGACTCACTATTAATATTAAGCCCAGTTTGCTCAAAACGGAATCCACCTCTATAAACAACTCTTTTCCAATAACTTGAAAAAGAATTGTATTCTGGAATATAAAAACCTCCTATTCTAAATTTAGAGGCATCTTCAAATATAACGTTTTCCAATTCAAAAGTCCTATTGGTAAGGTTACTAGTTTTTTGAGTTGAAAACTCTCCTCCTATAAACCAGTTTTTAGGCGCTCCAATTCCAGCACCCAACGTAATTTGGGATGGAAAGGTAAAATCTGTATCCTCAACTGTAATTTCCCGTAAATCAATATCTGCCGTATTACCATTCCCCAGGACTAAAAAGGTAGAAAGGGTTCTTCCATTTTCCGATTTAAAATCTGTTTCGGGAGTATAGGTAAGGGAAGACATAAATTCTAGTTTCTCAGAAACCTTCTTCTTATAAAGGGCACCAAGATTAAAGCTAAATCCTTTTAAATCTGATCGGTTTATTTCTTTGGTCCCTAATTGTATATCTTCTTGTGTAGAAAGTGTAGTGTTTTCAATGTTTCCAAAGTCATAGTTTGCTTCTAGTCCAATACTTAATTCTGGTGTTATTTCATATCCTAAAGCGAAAAATGCTTTATTAAGCCCTCCCTCTCCAGAATATTGGGTTGTGGTAGGACCATTTGTGTTTTCCAATTTATATCCTGTAGAAGTATAGGGTATTAATCCAAAGCTTGCTCCAAATTTTCCCATGGGGATACCAATGGCGAGATAATCTAAAGTAGTTGTGGTTGCTTTTTGGCTTTCTTCTGAAGTAGCTATCGTATTCACTCGGTGGCTTCCTGAAATAGAATAATTTACCAAACGTAGTCCCGCAATCCCAGCTGGATTTTGAATATTAATGTGGATACTATCTGAGTAAACCCCTATGCCACCCATACTCCTATTTTCTACTGTCCCCTTAAATTTTAGGTTTCCTATTCCAAAAAAAGAATATGGAGACGTGGTACCTTGCTGTGCTACAGAAAGGGTGGTAATTAAAAGAGCAATACCTATTAAAAAGTGCTTCAAAATGAGTCTTTGTTAATTTCTAAAATGTGATTTAATCCTTCTAATAGAAAATTTGAGTTGGCAAAGATGTCATTTTTTATGCTATCTAGCAAAAAATGAGTGTCACCTCCTGTTAAAATTGTTGTTAAATCTGAAAATTCTGTCTTATATGCCGAAATAAATCCCTCTATTTCATTCACAACGCCAATTACAACGCCCACATTCATAGAAGATTGCGTTGAGTTTCCAATTAATTTTTCAGGGTTCTTTTTCTCTATTAAAGGTAGATTGGCTGTAAAGGTATTCATAGCCTTATATCTCATGGATATCCCAGGAGAAATGGCACCGCCTAGATATTCATTCTTAGCGTTTAAAAAATCATAGGTAATACAACTACCTGCGTCAATTATTAATACATTTTTTTTTGGAAATTGAAACGCCGCCGCACTTACCAAAGCAATTCTATCTACCCCCAACGTTGTAGGAGTTTCATATTTATTGATAAAGGGAAGTTTTGAAGCATGAGAAAGTGTATGCACTTCCATCTGATTTTTTAATAATGAAAGATGTTCTTCTGCAAAATTTCCAACGGAAGAAACTATTGCATGGTTCAAATTTGGAAATGCTTTTTGCAGCGATTTTAATTGCGACGGAAAATCCTCCACAGATACTGCTTTTTTTTCAACTAGCTTTTCTTTATCAAAAACAGCTAGTTTTAAAAAACTATTCCCAACATCTACTATTACATTCATGTATTGGCTTTGTTGTTGCTAAAAATACAATTTGTTCCCACGATACTTTGTTAAGAGGGTATTAAATTGCTAAAAAGCAAAAACCCAAGCAAAATTGCTTGGGTTTTTGTGGTACCTCCAGGAATCGAACCAGGGACACACGGATTTTCAGTCCGTTGCTCTACCAACTGAGCTAAGGTACCTGCTTAAAGCGGGTGCAAATATAAATTTATTTTAGCTTTCCCAAAACAAAAATATAAAATTATCCAACTTTTTAGCTTTTCGATGTTCTTATTAAATTTTGCACCTCAGTTTCAGAGAGTTTACAATTGGCTCCAGCCTTTGAAGCCACTAGTGCACCAACAGCACAAGCCCTTTCTAATGCCACTGAAGGATGGGTTTTATTTATAAAAATTTCGCCAACTAAAGTTGCCAAAAAAGAATCGCCGGCCCCTACTGTGTCTTCAACATTTACTTTTACACCTTTGTGTTCGCAAAATTCATTCTCCAAAAATAGAAAAGCACCCTTTTCTCCTTTGGTGACACAAATTCCCTTTAAATTCATTTTACGTATCAACCAAAAAGCCTTTTCTTCAAGACCAACCAATGGGCATTGAAGCATGTTAGCTATTTCTTCTAGTTCTTCATCATTCACCTTTACAAAATTCGATTTTTCTAAGAGATAAATTAGTAGTTCTTTAGAATAAAAAGGAGGTCTCAAATTAACATCAAAGACCGAAAAATTGGAAGTATCTATCAACTTATAAAGCGAATCTCTACTCACTTTATTTCTACAAGCCAAGCTTCCAAATAAAAAAACTTTAGCATTTTTTACTAGCTCCTCTGTCACACTGTTATATTCAATGGCATCCCAAGCGACAGGCTGGGTAATAGAATAAGTTGCAGAGCCTTGATCGTTTAACGAAACTAAAACTTCTCCAGTTTGTAAGCTATCATCTATCTGAATTCCTTCGATAGGGAAACTTTCCCTTTTAAGATATTCTAAAGCGTTTTTACCATTGTCATCATCACCTAATCTACTTATTATACCTACTGAATGTCCTTGACTATGTAATCGTAAAGCTACATTTAGAGGAGCGCCTCCAATCACTTTTTTTGTTGGAAAAACATCCCAAAGTATTTCTCCAAAGCATACGATGTCTTGATTACTCTTCATTAGGCACCAATTGTTTTTCTAAATCTTCTAAGGAGACTCCTTTGGTTTCTGGCATGACAAATAATACCCATATAAATTGAAAAACCATCATGATAGCAAAGAAAAGGAACATACTTCCAGCTCCAATTTTTGCAATTAAAAGTGGCACTGAAGAAGGAATTATAAAAGCCAATATCCAGTGTGTCGATGTGCCTATAGATTGTCCATAAGAACGCACGTGGTTTGGAAAAATTTCAGAAATATATACCCAAATTACTGCTCCTTGTCCTATGGCATGGGCTCCTATAAATACAAATAAGGAAATGGGAACAATCATTCCTGTCCATCCGTTAAAAAATGCCAAGGCCACAAAAGTTAAGGAAGCAATGTAACCAATGGAGCCAATGATCATAAGTTTTCTTCGTCCAAGTCTATCTATTAAATACATCCCTAATAGGGTAAAGATTAAATTGGCAACTCCTATACCAATGCTACCAAGCAATGCCGCTTGGTTGGCTAGACCCGCCTCTTCAAAAATTCGCTTGGAATAGTATAAAAAAGCATTTATTCCCGAAAATTGATTAAAAAAAGCAATGGCAAAAGCCAATAAAATGATGCGTTTGTATTTTTTTTGAAAAACCGTCTCTTTACTATGACCGCTTTCTGCTTCCATGATTTTTGCAATGGCCACATCTGGGTCAATATCTGGGTTAATTAAAGCAATCACTTTTAATGCCTCCTCCTTCCTATCCTTTATAAGTAACCAGCGAGGACTTTTGGGGACTCCCATTACCATGAGTGTATAGATAATGGCAGGGACAGCTTCTATGCCTATCATCCATCGCCAAGCATTTTCAGAAACTACATAGGTACTAATTAAGTAATTGGAAACGAAGGCGACTAGGATACCAAATACAATATTAAATTGATAGGAAGCTACCAGTTTGCCACGGTTTTTAGGCGAAGCAATTTCTGCAATATAGGCAGGTGCGGCTATAGTTGATGCCCCCACTCCTAATCCTCCTAAAAAACGGAAGAACGCAAACAGCCAAGGATCATTGGAAAGTCCCGAACCTAATGCAGAAACTGTGTAAAAAATACCAATCCAAATTAAGGTGTTTTTACGACCCAATTTATTGGTTGGGAACCCTCCAAAGAGTGCCCCAAAAATGGTTCCGAATAAGGCAGAGCCCACTACTATATATCCGTGAAAATTGTCGTTGCTTCCAAATAGCGTATAATCTTTCCAAAGTTCCTGAAGCGTTTGTTCAGCTCCGCTTATCACAATAGTGTCAAACCCAAAAAGGAATCCTGCCAAGGCCACTGTAATGGACCAAAAAAATATTTTAATTTTCATTCCAAATGGATTTTATATTGTTGATTACTAAATTCGAAATAACAGCGCCTTCTGCACCAGAAATGTCTAGCTTAGTATAGACTTTCTTTGGAAAAATTTGATTGGTAAAAACATATTTCCCTTTATCGATGAATACTTCCACCGAAGATTGATCGATTATAATTTTTACCTCAACTCCTTTATCGATTGGCATATAGGGTTGTGACTGAATTTCTTTTCCGAAGGAGTCTTCAAAATCAACTATACCAGAACCGGTCCTGTCGAATAAAATTTTATTTTCTTTTGGATTAAAGGCTAAGGAAACTTTTTCAGAAAGACTGTTCCTCACTGAAACTGTAATTTCATCTTTAAAATTCATGGTGAAGGAAATTTCTTTATGATTTAAATTTTCAGCCTCCCATTCAAATGGCGCATCCAAAGTAATTGCATTAATTTCCTTCTCAAGTTTTTTGAGTTTATTGAAGTTAGCAATGGGATAGTTTTTTAAAAAGTATCCAGATTCATCCTTATCCAAAGTCAACTTTCTCGGAAGGGTCATAGCACTTCGCCAAACCTCAGTAGGTGTATCGCGTGCATAATTCCAGTTACTCATCCATCCAATAAAAAGGCGATCCTTGTTGGGAACATTATTATAGGTAACCCCTGCATAGTTATCCATGCCGTAATCAAGCCATTTTATATCTTCATGATTTGTAGTAAAGTTGGTGCCATCAAACTCCCCCACAAAATATTGGGTGCCAGAGCCACCGTTAGGAGCACCAGGGTTAATACTAATAAGCAAGACCCATTTTTCTTCCTCCGTTTCACCCACTTTTAGTTTAAATAAGTCTGGGCATTCCCAAACGCCTCCATGTGCTCCCTTGTCTTTTCCAAATTCACTCATCAATTCCCAATCTTTTAGATTTGGAGATTTGTAAAATTTTGCATGGTCTCCTGCTACTAAAATCATCACCCATTGAGAAGTGCTTTCATCCCAAAACACTTTAGGGTCTCTAAAATCTTTAATCCCGTCATTAACAATAACAGGGTTTCCTTCATATTTTGTCCAAGTATCCCCGTTATCAAGGCTATAAGCGATTCCCTGCGTTTGAAAATCTTTACGCCCTGCCTTTTCCCCTTCCATTAAATGGTATGTAAAAATGGCCACTAAAGGAGGGTTTTCTTTGGTTCCAAAACCTGAAGAATTATTTGAATCCACAACGGCACTTCCCGAGAATATGAGTCCCAATTCGTCCGGATATAAAGCAATAGGTTTATGGTCCCAATGAATCATGTCTTTACTAGTTGCATGTCCCCAATGCATAGGACCCCATACGATATCCTCTGGATAATATTGGTAAAAAAGATGATACACTCCGTCGTTATAAACCAAGCCATTAGGATCGTTCATCCATTTTTCTTGAGGCGTAAAATGAAATTGAGGTCTAAAGGGTTCTGAATAGCTATTTTCTGAAATTGTTTCAACAGGAATAGCTTCGTTTGCTTTGTTTGCATCTTTACAAGAAAAGAGAATTACCGAAAAAATGATGAGGAAGTATTTAGTCATCTTGAGAAATAAATTTTGTTAAATATAATTTATTTCAGCAACTAATTTAGATGAACTTATGGAAGTGTTGATTTACTTTGTGGAATTTCTCTTAATAACGTAAGTATCCAAAACCACCGTTTTAGGCTCGAATGGAACACCTTTCTTTTTGGCTTTCATTTCTTTGTAGAGAAGTTTAAAACTTTTTTTACCCATTTCAAAACCAGGTTGGTCCACTGTGCTTAAAGAAGGGGTAATCGCTTGGGATAAAAACCAATTGCTAAAGCCCATAATTGAAATATCGTCTGGAACTTTAATTCCTTTTTCATTAAATACGGCTATAGCACCTGTAGCGGCCATATCTGTGATGGCAAAAATTCCATCCACATCTTTTTTATCTTTTAATAATTGAAGTGCGGCTCTTCTTCCATCTTCATAATCCACATTCTCACAAAGATATACCAATGACGAATCGTATGGAAGCCCATGGTCTTCTAGTGCTTTTTTGTATCCTAAAAATCGGTCAATTGAATTTTGAGGCTGTAGGGCGCCTCTAAAATGAGCTATCTTTTTACAACCAGAATCGATTAAATGTTTTGTGGCCTCATACGCAGCCTTGCGATCATTAATAATAATTTTCGAGCAATTAACCATTTTTGAAATCTTATCGAACATAACCAAAGGAATATCATGACTCTGTAGTTCTTTTAAGTGAGCAATGTCAATACTCTTATTTGCTAATGACATCATGACGCCATCTACCCTTTTACGGATTAAAAGATCTATTTGTTTTTTTTCAAGCTTGTAAGATTCGTTGGATTGAAGAATTATAACAAGATATCCTTTTTTTTCTGCTTGCTCGATGATGCCGTTTACAACGCTAGAAAAAAAGTGATGGACCACTTCAGGAATAATAAGCCCTACCGTTTTAGATTCCTTAGTCCTCAAATTAACAGCAAAAACATTGGGCTTGTAATTTAGCCTTTTGGCTTCTTCCTTTACGCGCTCCTTTGTGCTTTTACTGACGTCTGAATAGTTTTTTAAAGCTTTTGAAACCGTGGTTATAGAAATACCCAGATTCTCGGCAATTTGTTTTAAGGTTACTTCTCTCATTAAGAAATTATTGTGTTGTTAGCAGACGCTGAAATATCAAAAGTATCCAAAAATAATCTTTTATTGACAATAAAACTTTTACGAAATAAAAAATCGAAAACGTTTTCGCCTGTTAAAATGGTGATTTTGTTGTGAATTTTTTAACAAATCAAAAAAAATAAATGAAATTAGCCCAACGAAAATTTTACAATTTAATAAGGTTTTCATAATTAAAGTCAAGTATTTGTTTGTTAAACCAGCTTGCCTTTTCAGCAAAATAGATTGACATTTTGTAAGAGCCAATTGGGTTAAAATAAGCGAAATATTTTACTCAATTGTATCAAAGGTAAGTAGGATTATTTTAAATCAATCCCCTTTATAACAACAAAGCTTAAAAAAGACATTAAGTTTTGAAGGGTGCGAAATTGGAATTAGCTATTTTTAAAGGGGATTGATTTATTTTTTGAAGATGTATAAAAAACAATAAAAATTTAGTTTTCTATGATGCAGGATAACTCCTGAAATCTTGGAAAATTATTGTATATTTCATAATTATTTATTAACATTAAAAATTAACTTTTAAACCTAAAATTATATGAAAAACAAACTACTAACTAAACTTTTGTTGCTCCCATTATTTATACTAATGGGTAGTTCCGCATTAGCGCAAATTACTGTTGGTGGAAATGTATCTGATGCTAACGGGCCTGTTCCTGGAGTAAACGTTATTGTTAAAGGGACGTCAAACGGAGCACAATCAGACTTTGATGGTAACTATTCTCTTGATAATGTTGCCACTGATGCTGTGCTAGTTTTTAGCTATATTGGATACACCACTCAAGAGGTTTCAGTTAACGGAAAATCAACTGTTAATGTATTTTTACAGGAAGATGTTGAGTCACTTGCCGAAGTTGTAGTAATTGGTTACGGTACAACTACTGTAAGAGATGCTACTGGTTCTGTTACGGCTGTAACCTCTGAGGATTTTAACCAAGGGGTAATTACATCGCCAGAACAATTAATACAAGGTAAGACCGCAGGGGTACAAATTTCACAAAGCAGTGGTGAGCCTGGAGCGGGTATTGACATCCGTATTCGAGGTGCTAACTCAGTTAGATCTAACAACAATCCATTGTTTGTAGTAGATGGTATTCCACTATCTGGTGGAAACACATCTGCAGAAGGAGCAAATATTGGGGTTGGTACTACAGCCTCTAAAAACCCTTTAAGTTTCCTTAACCCTAATGACATTGAAAGCATAAGTATCCTAAAAGATGCTTCTGCAACTGCTATTTACGGTTCTAGAGGTGCAAATGGGGTTGTGTTTATTACCACAAAATCTGGTAAAGGTGCACGTGGTAGTTCATGGGACTTTTCTTCAAATTTGAGTATTGCATCTGTTCCAAAAAAGTATGACTTACTTTCTGGAGATGAATTTCTAGAACAAACCGAGCTTGCTGGATTTAATGTTTCAGAAAAAGATTTTGGTTCAAATACAGATTGGCAAGATTATATTTTCAGAACTTCAGCTTCAACTAACAATGACTTATCGTATTCGAACAACTATGGTAGTGGTAACTTAAGAGCTACCTTTGGATATGGTAAAACTTTTGGAGTTGTTGAGAATAGTGATTTAGAAAGAATCACGGGTCGTTTAAATATGAATCACAGATTATTGAACAATAAACTTAAATTAGGTTTACAATCTTCAATTTCTCGTGTTAATGACGAAACTGCTCCACTTGGTGGAAGTGCAGGATTTAGAGGAGATTTAATCGGTGCTGCTTATTCAGCCAACCCAACTTGGCCAACAAATCCTGATTTTGATGGTACTGGAGGTCTTTTAAGTCCAGCAACGGCTTTAGCTTATACTCAGAATATTTCTAACACGAACCGTGCTTTAGTAAATTTCTCTGCAGAATATGCTATTATCCCAGAACTTTCGGCTAAAATTAACTTAGGTTATGATACTTCTGAATCAACAAGAACAGCTGTTGCCTCTGGAAGAGCAAGAAATTTTGACCAAGGAGCTTTTGGTAATGGTATTGGTGCTATTAATGACCTTAATACCGAAAGTAAACTTCTTGAAGCTACACTTAACTACAAAAAAGATTTCTCAAACTCATCTTTAGATGTTCTTGTAGGGTATTCATTCCAAGATTTCCAAAGAGATGGAAGAAATATAAGTGGATGGGGATTCTTTACAGAGGATATGAATGAAATGGGTGAAGACCTTGAAAACACAGCAAATAGAATTGAAGATAATATCACTGGAGATTATCAACAATACGGATATGCAGGAAATATTTCTGATGGTATTTTTGTAAACAGATTATTCCCAGAGCCATCTACAGATTTTATCGTAGGTCTTGGTAATCTAGGGGTTAAATCTTTATTTGTTGACACTTTTGATAATACCGATGAAATTCAATCGTATTTTGGTAGAATTAACTACTCAATCGCAGACAAGTATTTATTTACAGGAACAGTTAGAGCAGATGGTTCATCAAGATTTGGAGAGGATAACCAATATGGTATCTTCCCTTCTGGAGCGTTTGCTTGGAAAATCAATAATGAAGATTTTGTAGGAGATTCAGTTTCAACTTTAAAACTTCGTTTAGGTTATGGTATTACTGGTAACCAAGAAGGTCTAGGATACGGAAACTTTACCCAAAGACAACGTTACGCTGGAGGAGATGTAATTAGTGATGGTGGTGAAATCAACATTCCTGGTATTGTGGATGTATCATTCCCTAATCCTGAATTAAAATGGGAAGAAACAACTCAATACGGAGTAGGTCTAGACTTTGGATTTAACGATGACAGATTTACTGGAACAGTTGATGTATACAGAAAAGAAACAACAGACTTGTTATTTAATGTATTAGCAGCTCAGCCTTCTGTACAACCATTCTTATTCTTAAACTTACCTGATTCAAAAGTTGTAAACGAAGGAATTGAATTCTCTCTTGCTTATGATATTATTGACGGGGAGGATATTTCCTGGAATGCTGGATTTAATGTGGCTTACAACAAGAACATGGTTGAAGAATTACAAGGAGAATTTAACGCAGGTACTATCCGTGGACAAGGATTGTCTTTAGCATTTGCTCAAAAGCTTCAAGCTGGACAACCTTTATTCTCTTATTTTTTAAGAGAGTTTGAAGGATTTGATCCTGCAACTGGACAACCAATCCAAACAGACGTTCAAGAGTTTGTGGATAAAAGTGCTTTACCAGATTTAACTGGAGGATTTTCTACATCTTTCTCTTATAAAAACTGGACCGCTTCTACTTACTTTGCTGGACAATTTGGACACTACATCTACAATAACACAGCTAATGCATTCTTTACGGCTGGTGCTTTTAGAGGAGGTAGAAATGTACCTTTAGATGTATTAACGACTGGAGAATCTTTTGATGCAGCAGCAGATGTTTCTACAAGATTCTTAGAGAGCGGAGACTTTATACGTATGCAAAATGCTACTGTTAGCTATGCTTGGCCTTTAAAAGAAGATGCTTTCTTCTCAAACTTAGTTTTATCAGTAACAGGTCAAAACCTATTTGTAATTACAGATTACACAGGTCTTGATCCAGAAGTAAGCTCTTCACCTGCAGGTGCAGACTTACTTAATGGTTTACCTGTTTTTGGTATTGACTATGCATCTTTCCCAAGACCAAGAACTTTCACATTAGGATTTAATGCTAAATTTTAAAAAAAATGAATATGAAAAAAAGATTTTATAACTACTTAAAACCAATTTTTACAATTGCGTTTTTATCTATAATTACTGTATCATGTACAGACCTAGCAATTGAAGAAACTGATTCAATTATTGCTGAAGGATCTGTAGTATTTGAAGGAGTAGCAGATGTAGATGCTTCTATTACAAACCTTTATAATGATACTTATGGACAACTAGGAGATCAAGCAAATTTCTTTGCTTTGAACGAAGTTTCTACAGATGAAACTCTAGTACCAACAAGAGGAACCGACTGGGGTGATAATGGAATTTGGAGAACACTTCACTCTCATACTTGGAGTGCTACTCACCAATATATCCTTTCCACTTGGAATAACTTAAACCAAAATGTTTTGAGAGCATCTCAAATCATTGACCCTTTAAGTGGTCCAACTGCAGCCCAAGAAGCTGATGCTCGTTTCTTAAGAGCATTTAGTATGTACTTTGTATTGGATATGTGGGGTGTTGCTCCATATAGAAACCCAACAGATGGAGCCGATGTGAATCCTTCTGTTCTTTCTGCCCAAGAAGCCTATGATTTTGTTGTTAATGACCTAGAAACTGCTATTCCTAATTTACCCGCGAATGGCCCAAGTGAGAGTAACAATAGAGCTACAAAAGCAGCTGCTAATTTTCTTTTAGCAAAAGTTATTTTGAATTCTGAAAGATATACTGGCAGCGCGCCTAACTATCAAAGAGTAGTGGATCTTGTTGACGCAATCGCTGCAGATGGTTATGCATTACAAGCAGGTTATTTTGATTTATTCGAGCAAACTCTGGATAACGAAACTATTTGGTTCGCAAATACAGGTGTTGGAAATAGAATATGGAATGGATTACACTATAACCAAAACTCTCCAGATAACACTGGGGGTGGATGGAATGGTTTCTCAACCTTAGCTGAATTTTACGATAGTTTTGAAGGTGATCCAAATAGCAACTACGTTGGAGATAATCAAGAAGAAAGAAGAGGATGGGTGCCAGATGCATCTAATGCCAATTCAGATAACTTAGGTATTGGCTACGGATTCCTAATTGGACAACAATACAATGAGGATGGTTCAATATTAAATGATAGAACAGGTGAGCCACTTGTTTTCACTAAAGAAATGCCAGGACTTTCTGGAAATGGTGAAAACACTGGTGTTCGTATTATAAAATATCACCCAGGTGGAGAAGGTGGTTCATTTAGAGGACACGAAATCGTATTCCGTTATGCAGATGCTCATTTAATGAAAGCAGAAGCTATGATGAGAATGGGAGGAAGCGCAACAACTTTAGTTAACGAACTAAGAACTCTTAGAGGAGCAACTCCACTAGGAAGTGTATCTGAAGCAGATATGCTTGCTGAAAGAGGGCGTGAACTTTATGTAGAATTCTGGAGAAGAAACGATATGTTACGTTTTGGACAGTTTACTAGAAACTGGGAATTTAAGAATGAGGCTTCTGTTGGAGATCCAACTTGGAACCTTTATCCTATTCCAGTTAACGCATTACTTTCTAACCCTAACTTGGTTCAGAATCCTGGTTACTAATTTTAACCAGAAGCAAACTATAAAAGGTCGCCTAAATGGCGACCTTTTTGTTTAAAGTACTTCCTTAATTTTTCATTAATCTTTTTAATGTTCAATTAATTCAATGATGTTATTCTAAACCATAAATTAGCTTGCTAATTTAACTGCGCAAAATACCTCTCAAAATTTAGGCATGACCACTCAAAAAATTCTGCTTTTTATTTTACTATTTGTCATATTTGGGTGTTCAAAAAAAGAAAACACACTTTTTGTATCACTATCACCAAGTAAAACAGGTATTAATTTTGAGAACAAGATTGAATCTTCAGTAAATCTCAATATTCTCAATTATATCTATTATTATAATGGTGCTGGTGTTGCTTCGGCAGATTTTAATAATGATGGTCTTATAGACCTTTATTTTACCGCAAATCAATCGGATGATAAATTATTTCTTAACAAAGGTGATTTTCAGTTTGAAGATATTTCAAAAGAAGCAGGTATCAATAACGAAAAAGGATGGACCAACGGTGTCTCTATCGTAGATATTAACCAAGATGGATGGATGGACATCTATATTTGCAAAACCGGAAATTATCTCAATGTAAAAGGTCATAATCTATTATTTATTAACCAAGGAATCTCTAATAATGGGCATCCTACTTTTAAAGAAGAAGCAAGTCAATACGGATTAGATTTTATTAGGTTTTCTACCCAAGCTAGTTTTTTTGATTACGATCTGGACGGAGATTTAGATATGTATCTCTTAAACCATAGCACTAACCCTAATCAAAACTATGGAAAAGGCAGTATGCGAAATATCCCCAACAAAGAATCGGGTGATAAACTTTTTGAAAACAAAGACGGTTTATTTGAAGATGTTTCGGAAGTCTCAGGAATATTTCAAAGCAAATTTAGCTATGGACTTGGTGTTTCAGTAAGTGATGTCAATAATGATGGGTTTCCTGATATTTACATTAGCAACGATTTTTTTGAGAATGATTATCTCTACATCAATCAAGGTGATAAAACTTTTAAGGAGGTCATTCATTCAGAAAATTCTCCCATAGGGCACACCACGCATTATTCTATGGGGAATGATATAGCCGATATTAATAATGACGGTTTTACCGATATTATTTCGGTAGATATGCTTCCCGAAGAATTAAAAACCTATAAAACTTCGGGTACCGAATTTAATTACCAAAATTACTCCAACTATGTTAAAAATGGTTATGCCTATCAATTTATGCAGAATACACTGCAACTTAATAATGGTAATGGCAGTTTTAGTGAAACAGGATATCTAAGTGGTATTGCTGCCACCGAATGGTCTTGGAGCCCTTTAATAGCAGATTTTGACAACGACGGACTTCATGATATATACATTACCAACGGAATATTGGGAGCTACAAATGATATGGATTTTATCAACTTTATTGCCAATGATAATATTCAAAAGTCTTTAGGAAAAAATATGTCTGAAAAGGAAATGGAATTCATTAAAAAAATTCCTGAAAAGAAGACGGCCAATTATTTTTTCAGAAATACAAAAAACAATCAATTTGAAGATGTCTCTGAAGCTTGGTCTATAGAAACACCCTCTTTTAGCAATGGAGCTTGTTATGCAGACCTAGACAACGACGGTGATCTGGACCTCATTGTAAATAATGTAAATGAACCTGCTTTCGTTCTAGAAAACAAACAAAACGAATCCCCACAAAAAAGAAATTATCTTAAGGTTACATTTGAAGGAAGCCAAACAAACCGATATGGAATTGGAGCAAAGGTGATTGTCTACAGTGGAAATCAAAAAGTACTAAAAGAGAACTATACCACAAGAGGCTATCTTTCGGCAGTAGCTCCCCAGTTACATTTTGGGATGGACACGATAAAAAAAATAGATTCCATTCATGTTGTTTGGACAAATAAGTCATTTGAAAGTATTAAAAATGTTGAAGCCAATCAAACCCTACAATTTGTTCAGAAAAATGCAAATGGAGATTACTACAGAATTTTCAAATCTCAATCAAACGTTCTGTTAACTCAAGTTGATACCCCCCTGCCCTATTCGCATAAAGAAAACACCAATATTGAATTTAACCGTAATCCACTCATTCCTTTTTCAACTGCTAATGAAGGTCCTGGGGTTTCTGTTGCAGATATTAATAATGATGGTTTGGAGGATATCTTTTTAAGTGGTGCCAAAGGACAGGAATCTCACCTATATCTACAGAATAAGGAAGGAAAATTTGAAATGCAACAAAAGGAATTATTTCAAGAGGATATATTAAACGAAGATGTTTCACATGTTTTCTTTGACGCCAATAATGATGGCTTTAAAGATTTACTAGTGGTTAGTGGAGGTAATGAATTTAGAGAAGGGAAAGCACTTTCGCCAAGATTTTATAGAAATGAAAAAGGCGTTTTTAGAAAGGACTCAACTCAATTTAAAAATGTATTTGTCAATGCTTCTAAGGTCACTACTATCGATTTTGACAATGACTCCTTTTTAGATGTATGCATTACTTCTAATGTGGTTCCACAAAAGTTTGGATACACCCCTAAGCAATATGTATTCAAAAATGATGGAAAGGGTAATTTCGTGGATGTCACCGAACTTTATGGAAACGAATTCATGAACATTGGAAATTGCAACGATATTATTTGGGTAGATCTTAACAACGATACTTTTAAAGATGCCATTGTGGTGGGTGATTGGATGCCTATTTCCGTTTTTATAAATGACGGAAAGAAATTAACCTTGCAAAAAGGTAATGTATTAGACGCCACTAACGGATTTTGGAACACGATCAAAGCTGCCGATTTTGACAATGACGGTGATATTGACTTGGTTGCTGGAAATTGGGGACTTAATTCCCGTTTAAAGGCTTCCCATAAAGAACCAATTACCCTTTATAAAACAGATTTTGACAACAATGGTTTTGAAGAAACAGTGGTCACCTATTTTTATAAAGGAACTGAAACCACAGTAGCCTCAAAGGAGGAATTGTCCAAACAAATGCCTTTTCTGAACAAACAATACTTATCGTTTAATGACTTTGCGAATGCGACTGTGAAAGAAGTTTTTTTAGAAGAAAAACTCAATAATTCGCTTCAAAAAAAGGTGTACGAATTGGCATCTTGTTATTTTGAAAATACTGGGAATAATACCTTCAAAAAACATACTCTTCCTTTTGGTGCGCAAGTCTCATCGGTGAATGATATTTGGGTAGAAGATGTTAATAATGACGGAAATTTAGACCTCCTATTAGTAGGCAATAATTTTGAAATTAGCACACAATTAAGCAGATTAGATGCTTCTAGAGGTGTCTTATTAATTAATGACGGAAAAGCTAATTTTACCGAAAAGAAAGACGAAAAGTTTATGTTGTCAGGTGCATGCCGTAGCATCGAGAAACTAACAATTAAAAGCGAGACGTATTTAATTATCACTCGTAATAATAACACACCATTATTTTTAAAGAAAAATTAATTGAATATCCATATGCAATTTTCAAAAACAATCATAATTGTCTTAGCTCTCATAGTTATAAGTTGTACTACCAACAATGACGAAAAGACTAGTAAAGAAGAGACCACGCCACTTTTTTCATTAGTAGCTTCATCACAATCTAATATTACGTTTACCAACAAGGTTGTAAACCAAAAGGACTTCAATATTTTTAAATATAGAAATTTCTACAACGGTGGTGGTGTTGCTATTGGAGATATCAATAACGATGGTCTGTCTGATATTTTCCTTACCGCCAATATGGAAGAAAATAAATTATACCTCAACAAAGGCAATATGGTTTTTGAGGATATTACTGAAAAAGCTGGAGTAGCTGGAAACAAGCCTTGGTCAACAGGGGTGGTTATGGTAGACATTAATGCCGATGGCCTATTGGATATTTATGTGAGCAATGCTGGAAATATGGAAGGGGAAAATCATAATAACGATTTGTACATCAACAATGGAGACCTCACTTTTACTGAAATGGCCAAGGAATACAATCTTGCCGAAACCGGTTTTACCACTCATGCTTCTTTCTTTGACTATGACCTTGATGGTGACCTAGATGCCTATATTTTGAATAACAGTAATATTCCTGTCAGCAGTTTAGGTTTTGCGCATCAGCGAGATGTAAGAGCTCAAGATTGGAATGTTCCAAAAATGTTTCGAGGTGTGGGAGACATGCTTCTTAGAAATGATAATGGAAAATTTGTAGAGGTGAGTGAAGAAGCTGGTATCTACGGTAGTTTAATTGGGTTTGGACTAGGTGTTATGGTGAGTGATGTAAATAATGACTTATACCCAGATATTTATGTGTCCAACGATTTTTACGAGCGAGATTATTTATACATCAATAATCAAGATGGAACCTTTACAGAAGATATCGAAAATTGGATGTCGCACCTTTGTTTATCAGCTATGGGTGTTGATATGGCAGATATAAACAATGACGGAAATGCCGATATATTTATCACGGATATGCTTCCCGAAGGTGACGAACGGGTAAAATCTGTGATGGAATTTGAAGGCTATAATGTATTTAAACTGAAGCAAGGCAAAGATTTTTATCAGCAGTACATTCAAAACACACTGCAATTGAATAATGGAAACGGTAGCTATTCTGAAATTGCCTATTTCAGTGGAGTTTCGGCCACCGACTGGAGTTGGTCTGGATTGTTATTTGATATGGACAATGACGGATTTCGAGATATTTTTGTGACAAACGGAATCAATCACGACCTCACCGATCTCGATTTTGTCGACTTTTTTGCTAATGAAATTATTCAGGATATGGCGCTCACAGGAAGAAAAGAAGCCATTGACTCCATCATTAATAAAATGCCCGTAGTCCCTATTCCAAATTATGCTTTTAAAAACAATAGGGATTTAACGTTTAGCAATGAAGCAGAGGCTTGGGGACTAGGTGTGCCAAGCATGTCTAATGGTGCAGCCTATGGCGATTTGGATAATGACGGAGATTTAGACTTAGTCGTGAATAATGTAAATATGCAAACGTTTTTATATGAAAACAATTCAGAAAAGGTTTCCAATTACAATCACATCACCTTAAAATTTGAAGGTTCACAAAAAAACCCGTTTGCCGTGGGTACTACTGTTAAAATGTACTACGAAGGAAACGTTGTCCTGCAAGAACTAATCCCTTCGCGAGGGTTTCAGTCTTCAATGGACTACCCAATGACTATTGGCTTAGGAAATACCAAAAAAATTGATTCCATTCGTGTGATTTGGCCAGACCACACCACCTCAAAAATGGAGCAAATTAATGCTAATCAAGTTATTACTTTTAAACATAAAGAGAATATTGGAGTGTTTAAAATTCCGAAAAAAGAAACTCAAAAAACACTTCTAAAAGAAATTCCAAATACGCTATTGACAAAACACAATGAAAACGAATACAACGATTTTGACTATGAAGGGCTTATCTACAAAAAAATATCCCAAGAAGGACCTTGCCTAGCAACTGGGGACATTAATGGAGATGGAAATGAAGATGTGTTTATTGGAGGAGCAAAAGATCAAGCGGGTACCATTTTTATACACAATGGAAATGGAGATTTAAAACCGAAAAAAAGTACTGCCCTTGAAATAGATCGTGCTTTTGAAGATACTGCAGCCTCATTTTTTGATGCCGATGGGGATGGCGATTTGGACTTAATGGTAGGCTCCGGTGGGAATCAAGTTAATGAATCGGCTCGAGAGAGTATTCGGTTGTATTTAAATGATGGCAAAGGCAACTTCACCAAAGGAAGCCTTCCTCAAGTATCCAATATCAATAACATTTCTACAATTGCGGCAAACGATTTTGATAATGACGGCGATATCGATGTATTTGTGGGTTCACGAAGTATTGTTGGGGTGTATGGAATGGATCCTAGTCATATTTTATTACGTAATGAAGGAAATGGCGTCTTTATAAATACTGCGCCAGATATAACGAAAGAGCTAAAACTAAGTGGAATGATTACCGATGCCAAATGGGTGGATATTGACGGCGATTCTCAAAAGGAATTAGTTACCGTTTCAGATTGGGGTGCCCCTTTGGTATATAGAAATATAAATGGGGTTTTAAAGAAACAATCTTCCACACTGGACAATCTTCAAGGATGGTGGAATATTATTCAGCCTGTAGATATTGACGGCGATGGGGACGAAGATTTTATTTTAGGGAACCAAGGGAAAAATCTTCATTACACTCCTTCTTCAGAAAACGTGATGAAACTCTGGGTGAACGACTTTGATAATAACGGAACTTTTGAACAAATTGTTACCCAAACTATTAATGGAAAAGATATGCCTGTGCATCAAAAAAGAGAATTAACCACGCAAATGGTGGCGCTTAAAAAGCAAAATTTAAAAGCTTCAGAATATGCAAAAAAATCCATTCAAGAATTATTTCCGGAAGCCGTATTAAAGAAAACCACCGTAAAACAAGTAACTACTTCCGAAACAATGATAGTCATAAATAATGGTGATGGAACGTTTGCTACCAAACCGCTCCCTGCACGATCACAACTATCTTGCGTATGCGGAATTGCCTGTGCCGATGTCAACAAAGATGGAAAAACGGATATCATTATGGGTGGAAATAATTTTGAATTTAAACCACAATTTTCTCGTCTTGATGCAGATTATGGTAATGTGCTTTTAAATCAAGGCAACTTAGATTTCGAATGGCAAAATTATAATGAAAGCGGATTCTTTATAAAGGAAGAAGTGAAACATATTCAGCCCATAAAAGATAAAAATGGTAATGTGTTTTTTGTAGTCGCTATTAATAATGAAAAACCTCGAGTATTTGCAATTAATTAAAACATACTGGATCCTTACTATTTTTCTACTCTTATTGGCGAGTTGTCAAAAAGAGGAGCAAACGCTATTTTCGTTATTATCTCCCTCAAAATCGGGGGTGACTTTTCAGAATACCATTACTGAAACCGACTCTCTCAACATCCTCGATTACCTCTATTTCTATAATGGAGGCGGAGTTGCTATGGGTGACATTAATAATGATGGTTTACCCGATTTATATTTCTCGTCCAATCAGGAAAAAAATAAACTTTACCTCAACAAAGGGAACTTAACGTTTGAAGATATTACATTAGAAGCAGGCGTTCAAGGAAATAGCACTTGGAATACAGGAACCATCATGGTTGATGTAAATGGTGATGGATGGCTCGATATTTATGTGTTAGCCGTGGTGGGCATTAATGGTTTTGAAGGCCATAATGAATTGTTTATCAATAATAAAGACAATACTTTTTCTGAAGAATCGAAGGCATACGGGCTCGATTTCCAATGCTACGGAACTTCCGCTGCCTTTTTAGATTATGATTTGGATGGCGATATGGACCTCTATATTTTGAACCACGCTGTACATACCGAAGAGTCCTTTGGAAGAGCTCAAATCCGAAACATCCGAAACGAAAAAACAGGTGACAAACTCCTTCGAAATGATGGCGACACTTTTACCGATGTAAGCGAAGAAGCAGGAATTTTTGGGGGCATAAATGGTTACGGTTTAGGAATTTCTGTAGCCGATTTTAACCAAGACGGGTATCCCGATATTTATGTGGGAAATGATTTTCACGAGGACGATTATTTCTATTTAAATAATGGGGATGGCACCTTTACTGAAAGCCTTCGGAAATATTTTGGACATACCAGCCGCTTCTCTATGGGGAATGACGTGGCAGACATCAATAATGACGGTTGGCCAGATTTATTAACGCTGGATATGTTACCAGAAGAGGATAGTGTTATTAAATCCTCTGAGGGAGATGATATGTACCAAACCCTTAAAATGCGTACTCAGCAATACGGATATCATTATCAATATACCCGAAATATGCTTTTTGTAAGTCAGCCAGATGCTCCATATTTAGAAACTGCCTTGTTAAGCAATGTGGCCGCCAGCGATTGGAGTTGGAGTGCACTATTTGGCGATTATGACCAAGACGGGAAACAGGATTTGTTTATCTCCAATGGTATTCCAAAACGACCTAATAACTTAGATTTTATACGCTATATCTCTAATGAAGAGATACATAATAAACTAAATAATTCCCGCCTAGTCGATCAAAAAGCTTTAGAATTAATGCCTTCTGGAAAAGTAGCTAATTACTTTTTCAAAGGAGAAAATGCCTTACAATTTAAAGATGTATCCAAAGATTGGGGAGCTGGACTTCCTTCCATTTCTGGTGCAAGCGCTGTGGGCGATTTGGATAATGATGGCGATTTAGATATCGTTTCGAACAATAGTAATGAACCCGCAAGCATTTATATTAACAACACCAATGGAAATAACTCCTATTTGAAACTTCAATTTCAATATCAAGATAAAAACCCACAAGGCTTCGGAACTAAGGCAATATCATACAAGAATGGTATATTGCAATATAAAGAATTAAATACCGCACGCGGATTTCAAGCCTCGTCGCAACCCATTATTCATTTTGGATTTGGAACTGAAAAGACCATTGATTCGTTAAAGATAATTTGGCCTAATAAAACTCAACAAGTGCTTAAAAATGTTGCCGTTAATCAATTGTTGACCATCAAGCCAGAAAATACAGTTTCGTATTCTTACCAACAAAAAGAAAGGAAGAAACTCTTTACAAAAGTAGAAGGAAATTTAGGGATTCATTACACTCACAAAGAGGACAATCACACCGATTTCAACTACCAGAAACTTATTCCTTATGAAGTGTCGGATAGAGGGCCCGCTGTGGCGATTGGTGATATGAACCGTGACGGGAAAGAAGATATTTTTTTGGGGGGAGCTAGAAATCAGATGTCTGTTATTTATTCCCAATTAGAAGAAAAATTTCAATTAAGAGATGCGCCAAATTTGGCAATGGATAGTATTAGTGAAGCCGTCACTTCCTGTTACCTTAGCCTTGATGGAAATTCACAATTCATAAATTTAGTAGGTAAGGGAGGAAACTTAATATCACCAAGTTTAAAAGTGTTTCAGAATTCCTTACTAACAGAAACCAATGACACACTTTTTATGGAGCGTTCATTCGATAGTACATACTTCAATACTTCAGTCATAAAGGCGATGTATCAAGAACTGGACAAAACAAATGAGATGACACCCATTTTTATTGGAAATCATTCTGCACCCATGGATTTCGGAAAAACCGTTCCGTCTTATATTGTTGGAACTACCCCAAACATGATAGAACTAAAGGATCTTGGCATGGTCACCGATGCACTGTGGGACGACTTTAATGGCGATGGACAAATAGATTTAATTGTCGTTGGCGAATGGATGCCCCCTCGTTTCTATGAATTTAAAAATAACTCTTGGGAAGAAAGCTTTCCCATGCGTGAAAAACTGAACGGTCTTTGGCAAACGATAATTCCATTTGATATGGATGATGATGGAGACCAAGATTATCTTTTAGGAAATTGGGGATTGAACAGCAAGTTTAAAGCCTCCTCAACATTTCCGATGAAAATGTACTACGCCGATTTTGATGAAAATGGAAGTACCGAAACGGTGGTGGCTATTGAAAAGAATGGAAAATACTATCCGCTTTTAGGATTAGATGATCTCGCAGGGCAAATGGTATTCCTTCGTAAGAAATTCAATACCTATAAAGACTTTGCAGGTAAAACCATGGAAGAAGTTTTTGGGGACAAATTGAATAAAGCTACTATTTTTGAAGTTCACACTTTGGCTTCAGGATTTTTGAGAAACAACAAAGGCAGCTTTACTTTTGTATCGTTTGCCAATGAACTTCAAATTTCACCTATAAAAGCCTTTGTGGATTTCGATTTTAATGGAGACGGAAAAACGGAAGTCCTGGCCGGAGGGAATTATTTTGGCGTCATTCCTTTCCATGGAAGGTATGATAGCTTTCCAGGTGCTTTAATTTCTTCAGAAAGTGAAATCACTTTAGGAAGTAGTTTAGGACTCAATTTTACCCAAAAATCTGTTCGACATCTAAAAATAATTTCAATTAAAAATAAACCCTATTTATTAGTCGTAAATAATAATGATAAAGCCGAAGTATATGAAATCAATGAGTAAAATAGTTGCCATTTTGATGGTCCCACTGGTATTATTAGGTTGTAAAAAAGAAGAACCCATTGTAATTACCAGCACCGATTATCAAAATGCCGTTGACAAGGTTACCGAAATCATGGTACACGATATTTTTTCGCCACCTGTAGCTAGTAGAATTTACGCCTATCCCAATATTGCCGCCTATGAGATTATTGCACAGAATAATCCTTCGTATCAATCATTGGCTGGCCAAATAAAGCACCTCTCGCCTATTCCAACAACCGATAATAAAAATGTAAACTATCCCTTGGCAGCATTAATTGCACATATGGATGTAAGCAAAACCGTCATTTTTTCGGAAGAAATGATGGAGCGTTACAGCGATAGTCTTTACAACACATGGAAAGGTCAAAATGAAGCTGTATTTAATGCCTCTAAAGAATATGGTTTACAAGTGGCAGATCACATTAAATCATGGATGGATGGTGATAATTACAAGCAAACACGTACCATGCCTAAGTTTACCATTATCACCGAAGAGCCCTCACGGTGGCAACCCACACCTCCTTCATATATGGATGGTATTGAGCCGCATTGGAATAAAATACGTCCTTTTGTTTTGGATTCGGCTTCTCAATTTAAACCTGTTCCTCCGCCAGCATTTTCCTTAGAAAAAGAAAGTGATTTCTATAAAGAGCTGGAAGAAGTGTATACCATTTCAGAAGAAATTACAAAAGAAGGGGAAGAATCTGAAGGGCTTAAAATTGCACAATTTTGGGATTGCAATCCTTATGTTTCGGTGACACGAGGACACTTAATGTTTGCCACCAAAAAAATTACTCCAGGTGCCCATTGGATGGGGATTGCCGAAATAGCATGTAAAAATACCGAGTCCAGTTTTGAGGATACGGTCTATGCCTATACAAAAACGTCCATAGCCTTATTTGATGGGTTTATTAGCTGCTGGGACGAAAAATATCGAAGCAACCTCATTCGCCCAGAAACATTAATCAATCAGCATATTGATGAAAACTGGAAGCCCATTTTACAAACCCCACCCTTCCCAGAGTATAGTAGTGGACACTCGGTAGTTTCTGGAGCTTCGGCTACGGTATTAACCGATATCTTTGGTGACAATTTTAAGTTTTTAGACGATACCGAACTTCCCTACGGACTTCCAGTGCGTTCGTTTTCTTCATTTAAGGCGGCAGCGCAAGAGGCAGCGATTAGCCGTATGTATGGAGGAATTCATTATCGTGCTGCCGTTGAAAATGGCATCAATCAAGGAGTGCAAGTAGGAAATCTTGTAAATGAAAAACTTAAAATGAAGGTAGAGTAATTATGAAATGCCCTTCAACAAAATTTTCAAACCCTCCGAAGATGAATAAATAGGGCATTCCATCTTCTGAATCGTCAAATATCTAATACAGATGAAAATAATTAAAGGAGTTTTTATTTTTGGAATTCTTGGCTTTCTAATTTGGTACTTCTTTATCAAAGAATATGATTACCAGATAAATTTTGAAACTAAAACCACTATCGGTACAGTAAATCAATCCATTAAATCTTGGAATTCGTCTTTGGAAAACCCCCAGCCTATTCAACAAATTAACGAAGCGGAACTTCTTCAAACTATAAGGCGAAACGATTCCACCTATACGTATTTATGGAAACTGAAAAACGTAAACGATAGTACCGTTAAGGTTTCAGCATTTGTAAAAAACGAAGCGCATACCTTTAAAAACAGAGTCCTTATCCCCTTTTCGGAACCTATTCTCGAAAAAACAGCGAAACAAACTGCGAAAGCATTTTTGGAATCGCTTCAAAATCATTTAAAAGAAATAAGAATAAAGATTGAAGGAATAGAAGATTCCCCCAGTAGTTATGCTGCTTATGTTTCGGTCGATTGTCTTCAAATTGAAAAAGCCAGGGGTATGATGGCGAATTTCAGTCTGCTTTCTTCTTTTATTGATGAAAATAATCTCGAAGCCAATGGGCGTCCTTTTCTTGAAATCACCTCTTGGAATAGAGAGAAAGATAGTATTTCCTATCATTTTTGCTTTCCGTTTAAAAAAACCGATTCTGTAAGAGGGAATGCATTTATTTCCATTAAAGAGTTTCCTTCAAAAAAGAGTATGAAGGCGGTTTATAATGGAAATTATATTACTTCCGATAGAGCATGGTATGCTTTAGAAAAATATGCCAAAAACAAGAATCTCGAAGTAAGTATGCTTCCGATAGAAGTATTCCACAACAATCCCAATATGGGAGGGGACGAATTGCAATGGAAAACCGATGTTTACCTTCCCATAAAAGAAGATTAATTGTAACTTCGTATACTAATTTCAATCCATGCAATTTTCCGATCTCTATACACAAGCGGTATCGTTATTACATAACCTAACCACCCCTAATGGAATTTTGGCTAGCACTATTGAAGCCGATAATTACAAGCGCATTTGGGCACGAGACAGTATGGTTTGTGGTATTGCTGGACTATGGATTAAGGATGAAATAGTTATTGAAGGATTAAAAAATTCATTACTTATTTTGGCTAAAAGTCAGAATGAACTAGGAATGATTCCTTCCAATGTGTTGCCCAACGGAACGGATGCCTCCTTTGGAAGCTTAGTGGGGCGAATAGATGCTAATACCTGGTTTATGGTAGGGGCTTGTTTATATTTTAAAGAAACCAAAGATGAAGCAGCTTGGCAACTTTTAAAACCTGCCATTGAAAAATGTCGCATTTTCTTAAAAGCTTCCGAATTCAATACTAAAGGGTGGATTTACACACCTCTAAGTGGGAATTGGGCCGACGAATATCCCATACACGGATATACCCTGTATGATAATATGCTGAGGCTTTGGAGCGAAAAACTATTCTTGGAGATTGAAGGAAAAAGTACCACAGAATGTGAGGCTATTTTAAAAAAAACAGAAGCCAATTTTTGGCCTTCTGAAACTATTGAAGACAAGCTCATCTATCAAAAGCCTGCTCTTCAAAAAGCGCAACAGAAAAAGCAAAACCACTTTGGCGCTTTTATTTTGCCAGGAAAATACGACTTGCGATTTGATGCCGCTGCCAATGCTTTAGCGCTGCTTCAGTTTCAATTGAATAATACTCAAAAAGATGCTCTTTCAACTTTCATAGAAACACTTCCCAATAATTTAATTCCTGCTTTTTGGCCTGTCGTTACAAAAGAAAATGACGATTGGAATTTACTAGAAGGAAATTATTCTTTCAGTTTTAAAAATCATCCTGGCGATTTTCATAATGGTGGCATTTGGCCTGTATGGATGGGACTATTTTGTTTAGGACTTTCAAAAAATGGAATGAAAAAAGAAGCTCAAAAGATTGTTTCTGCATTTACCGAAACAGTTTTAGAAAATAAAGCTTGGGATTTTCAAGAATATTTCAACTCCAAAACTTTAAAAGTTGGAGGGAAAACGCAAATGGGTTATACGGCATCAGGCATTGTCTTTATGAATTTGGCAATAAACAACGAATAATAATCACACTTTGTCTATTTCGATAACGTTTTCGTTGCCATATTCCTAATTTACCCTTTTAAAAAATCTTTTTTTCTTAAAAATTGTAGATATTACAGTGTTATTTGCTAAGGTTTGGCAGTAACATAAAACTAACGACTCATAAATTCTTCCTTTATGTCTAAAAAACCAAGTTTATCCTTTTGGCAAATTCTAAATATGAATGTTGGATTTTTAGGAATCCAATATAGTTTTGGGCTTCAGCAAACTGCCATAAACCCTATATTTTTATACCTAGGAGCACCAGAAGAAATGCTTCCTATTTTAAATATTGCGGGGCCTGTTACAGGTTTAATAGTGCAACCAATCATTGGAGCCATGTCTGATAAAACTTGGTCCTCTCGTTGGGGAAGACGCAAGCCTTATTTTTTAATAGGCGCGCTCATGGGAAGTATATGTTTGTTCGCATTCCCGCATAGTCCATTGTTATGGTTTGCTGTTGGATTATTATGGATTTTGGATGTGGGTAATAATATGGCAATGGAGCCGTATCGCGCTTTTGTAGGAGATAAACTACCTGAAAAGCAATTGAGCTTAGGATACCAAATGCAAAGTTTATTTGTAGGTGCTGGAATTCTTTTGGCTAATGGATCTATCGTCCTGTTTCAATATTTGTTTGGCGATGAAACAGTAGAGGTTGCGGGAACCATTCCGCAATGGATTTATTATTCCTTTTATATTGGTGCATTTCTTTCGTTAACCACCATTTTATGGTCTGTGATCAAAACACCGGAGATTCCTCCAACTGATGATGAAATGGATGAAATCAACAAAATTAAAGCACTACCCTTTCTTCAAAAAGCGGGGAAACCCTTTGTGGAAATTTGGGATGCCATTAAAGAAATGCCCAAATTTATGTGGAAAATTGGTGCCGTATACCTATTTCAATGGTATGCGCTTTTTATTTATTGGCAGTTTACGACACCCCTTTTCATGAAAACATTTAATTATTCTACTTCTGAAGCAGCTTCCCAAGCCGCCAAAATGAGTCTCACCTATAACACGGTGACGATGATAGTGGCGCTTATGTTGGTACCGTTAACTCTCAAGTTTGGAGGTAAAAAGATATATGCTTTAAGTTTATTGGGTACCGCCGCGGCATTGTTTTCGATTCCATATATCGCAGACCCTAATTTGGTCTTAATCCCAATGGTGTTATTTGGTATAGGCTGGGCTGCTATGATGGGAATTCCCTATACCATGGTTTCCAAAGTTGTGCCGCAAGAAAGAAGAGGGGTCTATATGGGAATTTTAAACATGATGATTGTCATTCCCATGTTTATACAAACTCTAAGTTTCGGTCCTATTTATAAATATTTATTAGGTAACAATGCCATCAACGCCATACTCTTTGCAGGAGTCTTTTTTGCCATCGCAGCCTTTTTAGCCATGCGACTTAACATTACCAAATCGGTTTACGAAGAGGAATCTTAATACTAACTTAATATGAAAAATGCAGGTATTAAAATATCACTATTCCTAATTTATTTTGTTTTTGCCGCACTATTGAATAGTGTGGGAATATTAGTGGAACGATCACAAACCATTTATGAAATCGCAAAGCCCGATGCCGCATTTTTAGAATTATTTAAAGACCTCTCCATTGCCATTATGGCCTTTGCAGTGGGCTCTTTCTTGCCTCGACTTGGATTTAAACGCGCTATGCTTATTAGTTTAGCGGTGGTATTTTTTGCTTGCTTGGGCATGTATTTTGGCAATTCATTCTGGTCTGTTAAGCTCTTATTTTTAACCACAGGATTAAGTTTTGCCGTTGTAAAAGTGGCCGTCTTTGCTTTAATTGGCTATATAACCGATTCCAAAAAAAGTCACAGTTCATTGATGAATCTAATTGAAACTGTATTTATGCTGGGGATTATTTTCATGTATGTTATTTTTCCGCTGTTCTTCAACGATGAGGTGGATAAAAATGCATGGCTTCGGGGATATTTATTAATGGCAGCCTTAATAGCCGTTGCCTTCATAATTATCTTATTTTCAAAATTTGATATTACTTCAAGCCCTTCCGAAGGTTTTTCCAAAGACTTTGCACAAATGCTTAATTTATTTACGAAACCCCTTATTTGGGTGTTTGTTGCATTTGCATTTTTATATGTGATGACCGAGCAAGGTATCATGACCTGGCTTCCCACTTTCAATAAGGACACTTTAAAATTAGATGCCAAATTGAGCTCTCAAATGGCAGTGTTATTAATGGTTTCTATAGCTTTAGGAAGGTTTTTAACCGGGATAATTGCTAAAAAAGTAAAATGGTTTTACATCTCAGTTGTATGTGTCATCCTTGCTGTGGTATTGGTTCTTTTAGTGCTCCCACTTGCGAAAAACATCGATGCTATTGAAATTAATTCGTTAGCAGATTTGCCCGTGGTTTCATATTTATTTCCCTTAATTGGATTGTTTTTAGCACCTCTTTATCCATTGGTTAATTCCACCGTATTAAGTAGTGTTGAAAAAAGCAAGCACAGTTCACTAGCCGGTATACTAACATTTTTCTCAGCTGTGGGTGGTACTTTAGGATCACTTTTAATAGGAAATTTATTCGATTCCTTTGGTGGGGATAAGGTGTTTTATCTATCCCTAATCCCTTTTGCCCTAATGTTTTTTATCTTTTTTATTATCAATAGACTTACAACTGAAACTACCTTGGAATCATAATGATTTTCAACCTTAACATACAAAGTACATTAGAAGCATTATTATCCCAAGAAGATACCGATGGCGATAAAAAAATTACCATCGAAGATCAAGGGCCTAAATCGTTTATGCTGAACAGTACAAATGGCGAATCCTATGAGGTGAAAGGCACTTATTTTCTTTCGAACCTATTACAAGAATTAGTTTTGGCATTAGACACTAAGGAAGAGATTGCTGAGATTTCCATCCATAATATTGAAGAAGCTCCCACCCAAAGAATTTCTAGAATGATTCGTGAGAATTACTGGAACGGACTTACCCGAACGATGGATGAGAAAGGAATTCAGGAATTATTAAGTGACACCAAAAATGAGTCGCTTGAAGCCGAATCTTTATTAAGGGTCTATGTGCCACAAAAAGATGTTTTAGCATTAGACTATTATATGCGATTAAAGCATTCTATGCCATTGGAAGTTATTCAGTTACCAAAGAAAATTACTCCAGAGTACGTAAAAAAGCTAAATAACAAACCAGGCATTTTATCCTTAAAACTTTCTGAAAAAGACGATGAAATTAAAGGAGAACCGTTTGTAGTTCCTGGGGGAAGATTTAACGAAATGTACGGTTGGGATAGCTATTTTGAAAGTATTGGCCTACTCATAGACGGTCGTGTGGATCTTGCCCTAGGAATGGCAAATAATTTTCAATACGAAATTGAATACTACGGAAAAATATTAAATGCCAATAGATCCTATTATTTAACCCGAACGCAACCACCTTTCTACTCTTCTTTAATTGTTGAAATATTTGAGAAAACCAAAGATAAAAACTGGTTACAAAGTCATTTACAAACAGCGATTAAAGAATACGAAACTGTTTGGATGGTGAAAGGAAAACGGCTCACGGAGAATGGATTAAATCGGTACCTCGCCGAAGGTATTGGCAAACCTCCCGAAGCCGAAGAGGGTCATTTTCATCACGAAATAGCCCAATATGCCAAAGAAGCAAATATGTCTGTTGAGGCTTATGAAAAAGCGTATGCGAAGGGTAAAATTGAAAATCCTGGGTTAGATAACTACTTTGTACACGACCGAAGCGTTCGCGAATCGGGACACGATACCTCCTACCGATTGGAAGGCATTTGTGCCGATTTAAACGTCGTAGAACTCAATGCCTTTTTATACAAATACGAAACCGATTTTGCCGACATCATTCAGAATGAATTTGATAACTCTTTTATTGTTGGGGAAAAGGAATACACTTCATCCTATTGGCTTAAAAAAGCTTCCGAAAGAAAAGAAAAAGTAAATTCTCTACTTTGGAATGAAGCCAAAGGAATGTATTTCGATTATAATTTTAAAACACAAAAGCAAACCAACTTTGTTTCAGCTACTGTTTTTACGCCGCTTTGGGCAAAAATGGCTTCAAAAGAGCAAACCAAAAAAGTAATTACCAATGCCCTTCCGTTATTAAAAGAAAAAGGAGGAATTGCATCGTGCACCAAAGAGAGTCGTGGAGAAATTTCAAAAGAACGTCCGCAAAAACAATGGGATTACCCCAACGGATGGGCACCCCACCAAATGATGATTTGGAGAGGATTACAGCAGTACGGATATGAAATCGAACTACAGGAATTGGTCTATCGATGGTTGTATATGATTACCAAAAATGCCGTGGACTACAACGGCACTATTCCTGAAAAATATGATGTGGTAAGTGCTACTCATAAAGTGTTTGCTGAGTACGGAAACGTAGGCACCGAGTTTGAATATATTACCAAAGAAGGATTTGGCTGGATGAATGCATCTTACCAATTAGGATTGTCCTTATTGGATTCAAAATACATTTCACAATTAAACGAATTAACAACACCCGAAACTATTTTTAAGTAAGAATGAGTAAAGAAATTGACATTGTTTGTGTGGGAGAAACACTTATCGATTTTATTGGCGAACAGACCGAAGAACCTATTAACAATACAAAGGATTATCATCGGTATTTGGGAGGAAGTCCTACCAATGTAGCGATGAATATGGCTCGCTTAGGAGCGCATGTAGAAATGGTCGCAACGGTTGGCAAGGACGGATTTGGAGATTATATTGTTACTCGTTTAAAAGAGGCAGCTGTAGGGGTTCATTACTTAGCTGAAACTTCTGAAAAACCGACCACAGTCATCTTCGTAAATAGAACGGTAAGCACCCCAGAGTTTATTGCATTTAGAGGTGCAGATACATTAATTAATGAAGAGCAATTACCGGATACTTTACTTCAGAATGCGAAGATTTTTCATACAACTTGTTTTGCATTAAGTAAAAAACCCGCCAGAAATACTATCTTAGAAAAAGCAAAAAAAGCAAGGGAATTGGGTTGCCAATTAAGTATTGATATCAATTATTCTGAAAAGATTTGGCCCAACACAAAAACGGCAAAAAAAACCATTGAAGCGTATTGTAGTCTAGAACCCCTGGTGAAGGTAAGTCAGGATGATGTAGATCGCCTATTTGGCAAAGGGATGTCTCACCAAGAGGTCTTTAATCACTTACACGCTTTAGGTGCTAAAATGGTGTGTTTCACCCTGGGAAAAGAGGGCGCAAAACTTAGTGAAAAAGGAAAACCTGTAATATCGCTTTCGGCTTTAAAAGTGGAAAAAATTATGGATGCTACGGGAGCGGGAGATGCTTTTTGGAGTGGGTTCTTATTTGCTTATTTAAAAGAAAAATCGAATGAAAAATGCATGGAAGCCGCCTTAAAAATGGCTGCCATAAAATTGCAAAACGTAGGAAGAATACCAGACTATGCTTCAGTAATTTCTGAAGTTTTAGACATATAACACTTAAACACTAACGACTATGACAGTTTTAACCTTTATCGCATTTACGCTTCTCGTGGCCATCATTTCCTATTACGCTACCCGAAAAACAGATGAAAGTAGCGCAGATGGCTACTTTTTGGGAGGAAGAAGTTTAACCGCTGGGGTCATTGCAGGTTCCCTACTGCTCACTAATCTTTCTACAGAACAAATTGTAGGATTAAACGGTTCGGCTTATGAAAGTGGATTGTCCGTTATGGCTTGGGAAACCTTGGCGGCTATTGCGATGGTTGTTACTGCCCTATTTTTATTGCCACGTTACTTAAAGGGAGGACTTACTACAGTTCCTCAGTTTTTAGCAAAACGGTTCGATGTAACTACCAAAACGATTACTTCAGGATTATTTTTAACAGGGTATGCGGTAGTGCTTTTACCCGTTATTTTATATTCAGGTTCGGTAGCGTTAAGTGGCATGTTTAATGTCCCAGATGCACTTGGAATTACAGAAACACAATCCATTTGGCTATGTGTTTTTAGCATAGGTATAATAGGTTCTATTTATGCCATTTTTGGAGGATTAAAGGCCGTTGCCGTATCTGACACTATTAACGCGATTGGTTTGTTAATTGGTGGGTTATTGATTCCTGTATTTGGACTTTTGGCCATTGGAGATGGAAGTATTACCGAAGGAATCACCACCTTAACCACTTCACACCCAGAAAAGTTTAAATCGATGGGTGGCCCAACAGATCCTGTTCCTTTTCACACCATTTTTACAGGAATGATGTTGGTACAGTTATTTTATTGGGGGACCAATCAGCAGATTATTCAAAGAGCATTAGCTGCAAAAAATTTGAAGGAAGGACAAAAAGGATTACTTCTGGCGTCTTTTATAAAAATCCTTGGGCCTATTATTGTGGTATTACCTGGATTAATTGCATATCATATGTTTAGCGGAAACTTAAGCACGGTAGATCAGGCGTATCCTGCTTTAGTTGCTGAAGTATTGCCACCCGTACTTCTTGGGTTCTTTGCTGCTGTTATTTTTGGAGCGATTCTAAGTTCCTTTAATAGTGTTTTAAACAGTTCTGTTACCTTATTTGGAATCGATATTTACAAACAACATATCAATGCCGAAGCAGACGAAAAATTAGTGGTAAAGAGAGGAAAAACCTTCGGGATTATCCTTGCCATTGCCGCCATGTTTATTGCACCTTTAATAGCAAATGCAGGAAGTTTATTCGATTATTTACAAGAAATTAATGGAATTTATAGCATCCCCATTTTAACCATCATTGTAGTAGGATTTTTAACAAAACGTGTGCCCGCCATCGCTGCAAAAATTGGGTTGCTTTCGGGTTCAATATTGTACATTATAAGTCAGTTTATTTTACAACCTCATTTTGTTTCAAAAGCAGTGGCTGAAGCCAATGCTAATGGAATTACCGATGCAGCAACCCTTAAAGCGATTGAATCTCAAGCCTATTTTGGGTTGCACTATCTAGATGTTATGGCCATTTTATTTTTATTGAATGTAGCTATCATGTTGTTGATTGGTAAGTTTATGCCTCGAAAAGAAGCCTATGTTCAAGAATATACAGAACAAGTAGAAATTACACCATGGAGCAAAGCAAAACCTGTAGGAGCACTTGTGGTCATAATCGTGGTTTCTATTTATATCTATTTTAGATAAAACTTATTTTAGTTGAATGTTGAATTCTGAATTTCATTTTTTGGGATGCTGATTATTTAGTAATTTTCGGGTTGAAATTAAAACCATGAAATATCTAACCATCCTTTTGTTGTTTGTTTCCCAACTTTCATTTGCCCAAATTTTAAATGTAGAATCCCTTCGAAAAGTTACCGATACTTCAGGGTGGTCTGGGGCGGTGAACCTTCATTTAGAATTAAAACGAAACACTAACGATTTTATAAACTTAGGAAGTAATATTCACGTTCAATACAAAATGAACAAGCATTTAGTATTGTTTAAAAACGATGTCTCTTTTGAAAAAATTGAAGGAGAAAGTTTCGATAATAGTCTGGTTTCCCATGTTAGGTACAACTATCGTTTTCATGACAGGATTGCCTGGGAAATCTTTACGCAAGGGCAATACAACAAAATAAATTTGATAAATTTCAGAGGGTTATTGGGTACAGGCCCTCGTTTTAAAATTTCCAATTCTGAAAATTATAAGTTTTATTTAGGCACTCTAGCTATGTTTGAATATGAAGAAGTAGATGACGGTGTAACCCCATTGCAACGAGACATTAGAGGAAGTAGTTATTTATCGTTTAGTTTATATCCTACTGATAAAATTTCGTTTGTGAGTACTACTTATTATCAACCAAATTTTAGTGCTTTTAGTGATTATAGAATTTCGAGTCAGAGTTCCTTTTTAGTGACCGTTTTCAAAAATTTTGCGCTTCAAATTAATTATGTCTTCACCTATGATGCTTTTCCTGCGGTGGGCATTCCAAAATCTCAATTTAATTTCAATACAGGCTTTACGTATAGTTTTGATTAATTTATTAAAACAACGTAAGCTTTTTATGTATTCATAGACTACTTCGTTATATTTACCGTGTAGTGAAACCAACACCGTAAGTGTTACGTAAATTAGAATAAAACCATGTCTTATTACGATCCAAAAGATTTAAGAAAATTCGGCAATATAACCGACTGGAGTGAGGAATTGGGAACCAAGTTTTTCGATTACTACGGAAAAGTATTTGAAGAAGGTGCGCTTTCGGCTCGAGAAAAATCACTAATTGCCCTCGCAGTTGCACATACCGAAATGTGCCCCTATTGTATTGATGCCTATACAAAAGACGGGTTACAAAGAGGCATTACCAAAGAAGAAATGATGGAGGCCGTTCACGTAGGGGCCGCCATAAAAAGTGGCGCAAGCCTAGTTCATGGGGTTATGATGATGAATAAAGTGAATAAGCTAGACGGATAAAAAATATTTATGACGAAATTAAAAACACAATCTCTGCATAAAAGAGAAAGTGAGCTTGCCAAAGCAAACAAACAAGTTGAATATCTTTCTAACGGCATCTTTGCTGATGGAGAACTTCCCACTTTTGCTAAAAAGATTAAAGAAACTAGTCAGTTTCCTTTAAAACCCAAGAAGTTAGAAATTCTACAAATTAATGTAGGGTATATGTGCAATCAAGTGTGTGAGCATTGCCACGTTGATGCCGGTCCCGATAGAAAGGAAATTATGACGCGTGAAACTATGACGCAATGTCTTGAAGTGATAAAAAATACTGGGGCGCATACTTTAGATTTAACCGGAGGTGCGCCAGAGATGAATCCCGACTTTAGATGGTTTGTAGAAGAAGCCAGTAAAGCCGGAATTAAGGATTTTATCGTCCGTAGTAATTTAACCATTATTGTCGCTAATAAAAAGTATCACGACTTACCAGAATTTTTTAAAAAACATAATGTCCATGTGGTAAGCAGTATGCCACACTGGACCAAAGGAAAAACCGATAAACAAAGAGGTGATGGTGTTTTTGATGCTTCCATAGAAGCATTAAAAATGTTGAATGATGTAGGCTACGGAAAACCAGGAAGCGATTTAAAACTAGATCTTGTTTATAACCCAAGTGGTGCTTTTTTACCCGGCGATCAAGAAGGTCTTGAAAAAGATTTCAAAAAAGTACTTTCTGAAGAATTTGATATTCAGTTTCACAATTTATTTGCGATAACCAATTTACCTATTTCGCGATTTTTAGATTATTTAATTGCCAGTGACAATTATGAAGATTATATGTATTCTTTGGTGGAAGCATTTAACCCTTCCGCAGTGTCTAATGTCATGTGTACCAATACCCTTTCGGTAAGTTGGGATGGTTGGTTATACGATTGTGACTTCAATCAGATGTTGGAGCTTAAAGTGGCAAGTAAAGTGAAGCACATTTCAGAATACAACGAAGCCATTTTAAACGATAGAAATATTATTATTTCTCAGCATTGCTATGGTTGTACAGCAGGAGCTGGAAGTAGTTGTCAAGGAGCCGTTGCCTAATGAAGGTTTTATTAGTATTCATATCACTTTTTTCAGGTGTGTTACTACACGCACAACATTCTATTGATGCCTTGTTAAAAGCAAATAACGAAGATGGAATTCCGTATATCTCCGTGACCGAAGCTAGAATGTTTCAGCTTCATAATAAAGCCATCATTTTCGATGCGCGTGAGCGTGAAGAATTTGAAGTGAGTGCTATTCCTTCCGCAAAATACATAGGTTATAAAGGCTTTTCACCCGAAGAAATTGCCCAAACCTTTCTTGATAAAGACAAACTCGTCATTGTGTACTGCTCTGTTGGCATTCGCTCTTCTACCATTGCCAAAAAGTTAAAAGACTTAGGTTTTACCAATGTAAAAAACCTATATGGGGGCATTTTTGAATGGAAGAATAAAGGTTTTCCTGTAATAAATCAAACTGGAAAAGAAACAGAAAAAGTGCATATTTATTCAAAAATGTGGGGAAAATATCTTGAAAAAGGAATTAAAGTAATGTAAGATGGGATTGGTTACTACTAATAAAAATACTGATAATGCAGAAGATGTTTTTCATTTTCCCACTTCGAAAAACTTGCTATTAATTTTTACCCGAAATCCTGAATTAGGGAAATGCAAAACGCGATTAGCGGCTACCATTGGTGATGAAAATGCACTGGCACTGTACCAATTTTTACTGAAGCATACTGCCAAAATAACGCGCAATGTGACCGCCGATAAATATGTCTATTATTCTGAAGAAATCTGGGAAAATGACCATTGGGATAATGCCATCTACCATAAGCGAACTCAAAAAGGTAATGATCTTGGGGAACGCATGGCAAATGCTTTTGTACAAGGATTTAAGGACGGCTACGAGAAAATTATTATCATTGGAAGTGATATGTTCGATATCAATCAACTGGAGATAGACAAAGCATTTTTAGTGCTAAATTATAACGACTTTGTCATTGGTCCTGCCGAGGATGGTGGATATTATTTATTGGGAATGAAAAAAATGTACCCTCGGCTTTTTCAACAAAAAGCATGGGGGACAGCTTCGGTTTTAGAAAACACCTTACAAGATTTGGAAAAAGAAAGTTTTGGTCTACTTTCCCAAAAAAATGACATTGATATTTATGAGGATATTAAAAATATTGAGGCTTTTAAGCCCTTTTTAAAACAAAACACCCATGGTTAGAAACATACATGAAGCCACTGAATTCCTTCAAAAAAGAGGCTTTGAAAAACCTGAAGTAGGAATCATTTTAGGCACAGGTTTAGGACAACTCATCGATAAAGTTTCGATTGATGCGGAAGTTAGTTATAATCACATTCCCAACTTCCCAACAGCTACCGTTGAGTTTCATAAAGGAAAATTAATTTATGGCTCCTTAGGCGGAAAGAAAGTAGTTGTGATGCAAGGACGTTTTCATTTATATGAAGGATATACCCCTAGAGATGTAACCTTTCCAGTAAGAGTGATGCACAAGCTTGGGGTTAAGCATTTATTGGTAAGTAATGCGGCTGGCGCAATCAACCTCAACTTTAAAAAAGGTGAGATTATGTTAATTGATGACCACATCAACTTACAAGGTTCCTCCCCACTCGCATTTTTAGGGGTGGAACATCTTGGCGAGCGATTTGTAGATTTAAGTGCACCTTATGATACAGATTTAAACCGGAAGATTGAAAAAATTGCTTCAGAAAATAAAATCACCCTTCATAAAGGTGTGTATGCAAGCGTTTTAGGCCCACAATTGGAAACCCGAGCCGAGTATCGTTATTTAAAAATTATTGGAGCCGATGCTGTTGGAATGAGCACCGTTCCCGAAGTTATTGTTGCCAATCATTTAAAACTACCCGTAGCGGCTGTGTCCGTTTTAACCGATGAATGTGATCCCGACCATCTAAAACCTGTTAATATAGCCGATATCATCAAGCAAGCTGGAATTGCAGAACCCAATATGATTACCTTATTTACAGAATTGATAAAACAGTTGTAAGTAATAATCAAAAAAGAAGACTTTACTAAAACTTAATTCATTTTTATGAGCTACCTAGATACTACCCACGATGTTTATAAACAAGCGGCCCTTACACCAGATGTTGGACTATGCTGTACCACCAACCCAATTTGGGAGCTCCCTGGGTTAAAAATTCCAAAAATAATGCAGGAAATGAACTACGGTTGTGGTTCTACGGTGCACCCTAGAGATTTAAGCAACAACCCTAAGATTTTATATGTAGGTGTTGGGGGCGGTATGGAATTACTTCAATTTGCCTATTTTTCTCGTCAAAAAGGTGGAGTCATTGGAGTAGATGTTGTAGATGAAATGTTAGAGGCTTCTCGTAAAAACTTTATAGAAGCTGAAGCTCAAAACCCTTGGTTTAAAAGTGATTTTGTAACCCTTAAAAAGGGAGACGCTATGAACCTTCCTTTGGAAGATAATAGTATTGATGTAGCTGCTCAAAATTGCTTGTTCAATATTTTTAAAGAGGAAGATTTAAAAGCTGCCATTGCCGAAATGTACCGCGTTTTAAAACCGCATGGAAGATTAGTAATGAGCGATCCCACCTGTGAGCAACCTATGAACGAAACGCTGAGAAATGATGAGCGACTTCGTGCACTTTGCCTTAGTGGAAGTTTACCCATAAAAGACTATATAAAAGCACTAACCGATGCGGGTTTTGGCACTATTGAAATTCGAGCCCGTAAACCGTATCGTATCTTGGATCCAAAACATTACCCAACCGATGAATTAATTTATATTGAATCTATTGAAGTAGCGGCCATTAAAGACCCAATGCCTGCAGATGGACCTTGTGTTTTTACAGGAAAAGCTGCTATTTATTTTGGAACCGATGAGTATTTAGATGATAAAAAAGGGCACGTTTTATTGAAAAATCAACCTTTGGCAATCTGTGATAAAACTGCCGGAGCTTTAGCAGGATTGGGGCGTGATGATATTTTTATAAGTGAATCGACCTTCCATTACGATGGCGGGGGTTGCTGTTAATATGGAAAAGTATCTTGAAATATTTAAAAGTTCGTATCAAGGATATTTCAACTATTTACTTGATGAAATTACCGGTTTTCATTGGGAAAATTATTTCTACGGATTAATCCTTGTTTCGTTGGTAGTTTGGGGATTGGAATTGTTATTCCCCTGGCGGAAAAATCAGAAAGTGTTCAGAAAGGATTTTTGGCTGGATACCTTTTATATGTTTTTCAATTTTTTCCTTCTGAACCTGATTGTTCTCATCTTCCTTTCCAACACAGCCGAAGCCCTATTTAATGATTTTCTGTCACTATTTGGACTTTCGGTTTCTAATTTTCAGTTATTGAATCTTAATGACCTCCCTTGGGGATTGGGCTTATTTATCTTTTTTATTGTTTCAGACTTTGTGCAATGGAATACCCACAGGCTATTACACAGAATCCCCTTCCTTTGGAATTTTCACAAAGTGCATCATTCGGTAAAAGAAATGGGCTTTGCAGCACATCTTCGCTATCATTGGATGGAACCTATCGTATATAAGTCCATGTTATATATTCCACTGGCAATTATTGGCGGATTTACAGTAGAGTCTGTTGCTATTGTCCACTTTACAGCACTTGCCATTGGGCACCTTAATCATGCTAATTTAGGATGGGATTATGGTATATTGAAGTATGTTTTTAACAATCCAAAGATGCATATTTGGCATCACGCAAAAAAACTTCCCGACACTGTAAAGTATGGCGTCAACTTTGGACTAAGCCTAAGTGTATGGGATTATCTGTTTGGAACAAACCACGTCCCGTATGATGGAAGAGACATTCCATTAGGTTTTTTAGGTGATGAAGATTTTCCAAAGGATTTTATTCATCAAGAATTATATCCCTTAAAAACCAAAGAATAGGCTTTTCCGTATATAGATTTAAAACAAACAAGATGAAAATTATCATTAAACTTATTGCTATTCTATTTTTTTCACAAACAATCCAAAGTTGCTCCTTACTCTCTGCTGCTGGTTTAAGCAGCCAAGGACAACCCGTTAAAGAAGTGACAGAAGATTTATCGTCTTCAGTTACAGCTTTGGTAGATCATTCACAATGGGATGCTTTATTAAAAAAACACGTGGATAAAAATGGATTGGTGGACTATAAAGGTTTTTTAAAGGACCGTTCACAATTAGATAGTTATTTAAAAATGCTTTCTGAAAATGTTCCTACAGAAGCTTGGAGTGTTCAGGAATTGTTGGCTTATTACATTAATGCTTATAATGCATACACAGTAGATTTAATTCTGGATAATTATCCTTTAAAAAGTATAAAAGATATTAACGGGGCTTGGACTAAGGCCATCGTTCCTATTGGCGATAAAACTTTGTCGTTAGGCGGAATTGAAAATGGAATCTTACGTAAAATGAACGAACCTAGAATTCATTTTGCCATTAACTGCGCATCATTTTCTTGCCCCGATTTACTCAATGAAGCCTTTACCGCCGATAAAATAGATGCACAATTAGACAAGGTAACTCGGTCGTTCATTAATGGACCCAAAAACGAAATCAGTATTAACAGTTTAAAACTTTCGAAGATTTTTGATTGGTATAAAAAGGATTACGTTATAAATGGTGAAAATGATGTTATTGGTTATGTCAATGCCTATTTGTACAAAAAAATAAAAATAAACCCCAATGCTACGATTACATATTTTGAATACGATTGGGATTTAAATGAACAAAAATAGTTCGTTATATTTGAGGATATGATTAGCATTATCATTCCTGTACTAAATGAAGCTTCAACAATTTCTACACTGTTGAATGATATTGCTGAAAAAGCTAGTCTTCAAAATATTTCTGAAATCATTATTGTGGATGGAGGTAGTACTGATACTACTATTGATCTTGCGATTCAGTTTTCTGAAAAATTACCTCTTGTCATTTTAAAATCAGATAAAGGACGTGCCAAGCAAATGAATTTAGGTGCTGGGAATGCTACGGGAGAAATACTCTATTTTCTTCACGCAGATACAGTATTACCATACCATTTCGATTCTCAAATAATTTATGAAATACAAAAAGGAAACCTAGCCGGTTGTTTCCGTATGAAATTTGATAGCCAGCATCCTATTTTAAAAATGTCACAATGGTTCACTCGTTTTAATTTTAAAAGTTGTCGTGGTGGTGATCAAACGCTATTTATAACCATAGATGCTTATAAATCTTTAAATGGTTTTAACGAAGCATATACCGTTTATGAGGATTGTGAGTTCATAAACCGTATTTATGATCAATTTCATTTCACAATTATTAAAGATTATGTAACCACCTCGGCTAGGCGGTATCAAAACAATGGTACTTTAAGGCTTCAGTTTCACTTTTTTGTTATTCATTTAAAAAAATGGTTTGGAGCAACCCCTAACTCGTTATCTAGATATTATTATAAAAATATAATATCCCATTAACCCTTTCAACAATTCAAATCTTACAAAAAGTTGCTGTTTTCTGAAAATTTAAATATGAAATTATAGTCTTTCAACGATAATATTATACACTTAATCTATAATATGTTGATTTTATGTATTTTACGTAGGAATTATTTGTTTTTCAGAAGTAATATTTAATACATTTGTATTGTAGGAATTTTCGCATGACTGTATTTTAAATTAAATAATTGCGAATTACCTACAAACAAAATATAATTCATTTTCAAAATTGTAATTATGAAGCCCCTCATCACTTACATTAAAAAAATCGCAATCCTTTCGATAATTTTAACCTCTTATGGTAGTATGGCTCAAGAAGAAGTTGATTTAAAAATTAATTCAGAAAGTAAAGTCAGTAATACAACTACACTTATTACTCTTCAAACAGATTCTGTTACAAATAGGAAACCTTCAGTTCAAAAAACTGTTGTGCTATCTATGGCTCTAAAAGAATTAAATTTCAAGTTAGACAACGTTATTATTAAGAACCAAATGTTAGGTGCTCGTAATTCAACCCTAATATCAAGCATTGATATAGATAGGCATTAAATTATTGTTTCATCGGTTAGTTTTTATAAGCCCGCTTTACACTTTGTTGAGCGGGCTTATTTTGTGGGGTAAACTGGTTGTCCTTTTCTCCCCCTACTTTTCCATGAGCAATAAACCACTTCCAAATAAATCCTCCAGCAAACCACGGTTCATTCCAAATTTCCTGGTACAGGCCTTCCAATAAATTGGTTTGAGCTTCGAAGTTTATTGATGGTAATTCGTGATTGCTATCCCAAGGTTCCTTTCCAGCAAAGTCAACGCTTCGGTATCCATATTCGGTGAATAAAATGGGTTTATCAAACTTCTCTGAAACAGTTTTAAGCTCTTCTTTCCAAGGTTTCCACCCAGCTTTGGATTCTTCTACAGAAGGGGTTTTAGCTTCAGAAATTGGAAAATAAGCATCAACGCCAATATAATCTAATTGATCCCAAAAAGGAACTCTCTTGTACTCATCCCAATTGGCTGCATAAGTTAATTTACCAGAATACACTTTTTTTATTTCTGCAATAAGGTGTTTCCAATAAGTGGGGCGTTGCATTACAAATTGTTCTAGCTCTGTCCCAATACAAAATACCTTTACTTGAGTTGCCTCTGCAAGTTTCGCGTAAGTTAAAATAAAATTACGGTACTCATTTTCAAGTTGTATCCAATCTTCTTCAGAATTCATTTTTAAATTTCCTGTAAACTCCCCTCTCCATATCCAAATTTGAGGTTTCATCATCACCTCTATCCCATCTTTGTGAAGCAATTCTATATATTGTGAAGCACCTGCAGACGTTTCTCCAAACCATTGCCTATCAGTATCAAAAATGATTTCAGGATGATCTAAGGTTCTAATAAAACCAAAAGGCATAATGGCTGCGTAATTGGCATGTATCTCCTTAATAGGCGGTATTTGGATTTGCTGAAGTGAATCTGGAGAAGCTACAAAACTTACACCGTTTATGGAAGTTTCGTCCATTTGAGCGCACCCAAAATTAACGAAACTTAATAGATAAAATAGCATCAGTTTTTTTCCCATTGCCCGAAAAATACAATTTATTATCAATATAAATTGGAGGAATTTTGTAATGTATGTAACTTTAAATGCGACATAAGACTACAACTCGCAAAAGCCTATGGAACATATTGTCATTATTGGAAATGGAATTTCTGGGGTTACCGTCGCAAGGCATATTCGAAAACGTTCCAATAAACGAATTACCATTATTTCTGCTGAAACTGATTATTTCTTTTCAAGAACAGCACTTATGTATATCTACATGGGACATATGAAATATGAACACACCAAACCCTATGAAGATTCTTTTTGGAAAAAAAACAGAATCGATCTTAAAAAAGGATTTGTTTCTGAAGTAAAACCGAAAGACAAAAAAATAATTTTTAATGATGGTGAGGAAATGGCTTTTGACAAGCTCATTATTGCCGTAGGTTCAAAATCGAATAAATTTGGATGGCCAGGTCAAGATTTGGAGGGTGTAAGGGGGTTGTATGCGTTTCAAGATTTGGAATATTTAGAACAATTTGCCCCTAATAAAACCGTGTGTAAAAAAGCCGTGATTGTAGGTGGAGGACTAATTGGGATTGAATTGGCAGAGATGCTTTCCACTCGAAAAATTCCCGTCACTTTTCTCGTACGCGAAAGTAGTTTTTGGAATGGTGTCCTTCCCAAAGGCGAAAGCGAAATGTTGAACCGACACATTAAAAGTCATCATATCGATTTACGACTTTCTTCCAATTTAAAGGAAATTGTTTCCGACGAAAACGGAAAAGCCAAAGCAGTGATTGTTGAAGAAACTGGAGAGGAAATTCCTTGTGACTTTGTGGGACTTACAGCGGGCGTTACACCCAATATAGATTTTTTAAAATCCAGCGAAATTGAACTTGGCAGGGGAGTAAAGGTGAATCGTTATTTGGAAACTAACTTTGATGATATATATGCTATTGGCGATTGTGCCGAGCAATACCAACCCATTGGGAACCGAAGAGCTATTGAAGCTGTTTGGTATACGGGACGGATGATGGGTGAAACCGTTGCGCAAACTATTTGTGGTACCAAAACCGAATACAAACCAGGACATTGGTTTAACAGTGCTAAGTTTTTTGATATCGAATATCAAACCTATGGTTGGGTTAATAGCGAACGAAATAAAAAAGAAAATGAAATCCATTTTCACTGGAAACATAAAGACGACACCAAATGCATTACCGTTGCCACCGACAGAGATTCTGGAGCTTTTTTAGGAATCAATACCTTCGGAATACGAATGAAGCATGAAATTTTTGATCGATGGCTTACGGAAGAAAAATCGACCGATTATGTCATGCAGCATCTTTCTAAAGCCAACTTCGACCCAGAATTTTATGCAACTTTCGAAAATGAAATCCTTTCAGCCTATACAAATCAATTTCAAACCATAAGCTCATGAGTACTGTACAAAGAGATATGTCTTTAACAGGACAACCCCCTAAAAGCTTAAATGGGCTTCAAAAAGTTGCCACCGTGTTAGGCTTATCAGGATTAATGATTATACTATTAGCTGGATTCAACCTAAATTTTCCTAACAAAGGACTTTGGTTAACCATTTCTCTAGTGGCACTTACGGCAGGAATCATATTGTTTGCAAAAGCCACCTATGCTAACACTCAAGAAGGTATAAAAAACGATGGCGTTTGGTTTAAATCCATTTCCAGTCGAGGGTTTTGGGCGTGGATTGCGGGACTCTCCCTTACTGGTTTTTACATCATTCTCTATTTCTTTCCGCAGTTTTTAGGGTTACGCTCTGAAGGAGCAAATACTGGAATCATTGCTCTTTTTGACCCCTTAAGTAGATTGTTAAGTGGCAACCAGGCCAGTCAGTGGTTTGTATATGGAACTTTATACACGGTGGCTATTTTTGCCTTCGGAGTTAAGTTTATCTGGAAATACCGTCACAATCGGTACGAAAAACTACGCACCATTAGCGTTATGTTTTTTCAAACGGCGTTTGCTTTTTTGATACCCGAATTTATGGCGCGATTAAATTCTGAAAGCTTTAATCTCCCCTATTACGATTTAAAAAATATTTGGCCGCTTAACTATTATAATTTTGAACAGTATCGAGTCGATAGCTTTATCTCTTCTGGAGATGTTGGACTCGCATTATTAATTTTTGGTGTGATTTCCATTTTCGTCATCACACCCATTCTAACTTACAAATATGGTAAGCGTTGGTATTGTAGTTGGGTTTGTGGCTGTGGTGGTTTAGCCGAAACTGCAGGGGATTCCTTTAGACACTTAAGCGATAAAAGTGAATTTGCTTGGAAAGTGGAACGATGGGTTATTCATAGTGTGTTGGTTTTTGTCATTGTGATGACTACAGCGGTTATTTCAACTTACTTAGGGTATGATTCTGAAAAATATTGGCTAACAAAAGATGTGTTTTTAATAGGTGTTGCGGTTTTTCTTGCACTTCTTTTTGGAGTTATTTGGTTTTTCAAAAAAGAGGAACTAAAACAAGATGCTCGGTATGGTGCCATAGGTTATTTAGTTATTGTTCTTTCATTTATTGTCATTCATTACGCATCGGGAAGTAAGCTGTTCTTTTTTGAAGCAGAAACGCTTCGGAAGTCCTACGGATTTTTAATTGGCGCTGTGTTTAGTGGCGTCATTGGTACAGGCTTCTATCCTATTTTTGGGAGTCGTGTTTGGTGTCGATTTGGTTGTCCTATGGCGGCAATTTTAGGATTGCAACAACGATTGTTTTCAAAATTTAGAATAACCACCAATGGAGGACAGTGTATTTCTTGTGGAAATTGCTCCACCTATTGCGAAATGGGGATCGATGTTCGAGCCTATGCTCAAAAGGGTGAAAACATTGTGCGAGCCAGTTGTGTGGGATGTGGAATATGCTCAGCTGTTTGTCCAAGAGGGGTTTTAAAATTAGAAAATGGCCCTCTTGAAAATCGTATTCAGGGAAATGAAATTTTACTAGGAAACGATGTGGATTTAATGAAGTACGTAAACAATAATTAATCTTTAGAAAGCTTTTCTACATGCCCCAAAATATTAAAGTCATTATTCCTGCTTATAACGAAGAAGCTTCTATTGCTTTGGTTATTCAAGACATCCCGAAAATAGTTTCAGAAATAATCGTGGTGGATAATAGTTCTACCGACCATACTTCGGAAGTAGCTAAAAAAGCAGGAGCAAACGTGCTTTCAGAAAAAAACAAAGGATATGGTTATGCGTGTTTAAAAGGAATGGAGTATATCGCCAGTCATTCTGAAAAACCAGATATAGTTGTTTTTCTTGATGGAGATTATAGTGACTACCCTGAAAAGCTTTCCGAAATTCTAACCCCTATTATCGAGAATAATATTGACTTTGTTATTGGAGCTAGGGTTAAAAGCCTACGAGAAAAAGGGTCGATGACAGTTCCACAACTTTTTGGAAACTGGTTGGCAACCACCCTGATGAAACTTTTTTTTAATTCAAAATTTACCGACTTAGGGCCTTTTCGAGCTATTAAATATCCCGTTCTATTAAGTTTGAACATGGAAGACAAAACCTATGGTTGGACTGTAGAGATGCAATTAAAGATTTTAAAGAAAAAATATAACTATCTCGAAATCCCTGTTCCATACCGCAATAGAATAGGTGTCTCAAAAGTTTCAGGAACCATAAAAGGTGCTATCTTTGCGGGTGTTAAAATCTTAAGTTGGATTTTTAAATACAGCTTTAAAAAATGATCTGGGAAACCGTTGTAATTGTAATTTACTCTATTGCTCTTTTGCTTATTTTCTTCTACGCATTGGCACAACTCAACCTGCTTTTTAATTATTTACGTGCAAAAAAAAATGACAAAGAAAGCCCTAAATTCGATTTAACAAATCCTGAAGAAACTCCATATGTAACCATCCAGTTGCCCGTCTATAACGAGCTATACGTTATGGAACGACTGCTTACAAACATTGCGAAAATTGAATATCCTGAGGGAAAACTAGAAATTCAGGTATTAGATGACTCTACAGATGAATCTTTTGAACAAACAGCTAAGCATATTAAAGAACTTCAGCAAAAGGGTATAAATATCCACCACGTAACTCGGGAGGACCGAAAAGGCTATAAAGCGGGTGCTTTAAAAGAAGGGTTAAAAACTGCCAAAGGAGAATTTATCGCCATTTTTGATGCCGATTTTCTACCAAAAAAAGACTGGTTACTTAAAACCATCCCCTATTTTAAAGATGCGAAAATTGGTGTAGTACAAACACGTTGGGGACATTTAAATAAGGACTATTCTATCCTTACAAGAGTCCAAGCCTTTGCTTTGGACGTACATTTCACACTAGAACAAGCAGGTAGAAACAACCAGGGACATTTTATTAATTTTAACGGTACCGCTGGTGTGTGGCGTAAAGAATGTATCCTAGACGCTGGGAATTGGCAAGGCGATACACTTACCGAAGATTTAGACTTAAGTTACCGTGCCCAATTAAAAAACTGGAAGTTTAAATATCTGGAAGGGGTGGAAACCCCTGCAGAACTTCCTGTGGTGATTAGCGCAGCTCGTTCACAACAATTTAGATGGAACAAAGGTGGGGCAGAGAATTTTCAGAAAATGTCTTGGAAGGTAATCACCAATAAAACGATTCCATTTAAAACAAAGGTTCATGGGATTCTTCATTTATTGAATAGTACCATGTTTTTAAGTGTTTTGGTTGTGGCGCTTTTAAGCATCCCGATGTTGTATATTAAAAATGAATATGCCCATTTAAAAATGTACTTTATCGTGATGAGCTTCTTTGTATTAAGCACCCTCATCTTTTTTATTTGCTATTGGTACACCTTCAAAAAGACCTATGGTGGAGGATTTATAAAGTTTATTGAATACGTAGGCATGTTTTTTGTCTTTTTTTCCATAGCTATGGGGTTTTCGGTACATAATACAGTCGCTGTTTTGGAAGGTCACTTTGGTAAAAAAAGTGAATTTATTCGCACTCCTAAATTCAATTTAAGCAGTTTAAAAGATAATTGGCGAACGAATAAATATCTTAAAAAAGGAATTTCAGCAAACGTCATAATTGAAGGGCTTTTAATGCTCTATTTTGCATTTGGGATGTATAGTGCCTTTGTTGTTGGAAACCAAGGGGGTGATTTTGGACTGTTTCCTTTTCACTTAATGTTGTTTATTGGTTTTGGTTTTGTATTTTTCAAAAGTATAACGAGTAAAGTATAATAAAATATAGCAAATCATTAACTCGAAGCTTTCCTATTTCATTTTATGTATTATTGCGATGGTGGCAATACCTTCTGTTTTTGGACAAAAGGACACTACTTCAATTTCAGAAAAGAGGGTTTATACAAAACAATTTGAATTACGCCACGATAACGATTTTCTTCATTTTACAGATCAGTACTACTCAACCGGAAGCTTTTTAGGACTAAGGAGTCTCATTGAACCCGGTAAAGACACACTTCAAAAAAAACATTTTGGTTTTTATTTGTTTCAGGAGATTTACACCCCTTCAAATATCACTGAAACCAATACCCTCTATTTTGATCGACCCTATGCAGGAATCTTAGGGTTTTTAACTGAATACTCATTAGCCAATCAAAAGAGGTTTCTAGAATATAGATTAGCCATGGGGTTTACGGGGCAAATGTCTGGTGCCGAAGGACTCCAAAGTTTGTTTCACACTGCAGTTGCAACAGATTCTCAATCCTCCACATGGAACGACCAAATAGCCATGAGTCTCCATGCGAACTTGTACGTTAACTATGCCTATGAAATTAAGTTTCAACCCAATCCGTTTAGTGTTCATTTTGCGATAAATCCATCGTTAGGTTTTGGAACTAGAGATATGTATCTGGAGCAAGATGCTGTTTTTTACTTCGGAAAAAGAAGTCCTATTACCGAAACCACGGCCTACAAACAATTAGGAACAACAGGCGAACGAGAATTATTTTTTGCCATTCGTTTGGGGTATCGATATGTATTTCATGATGCCATGTTAGAAGGAAACCTATTTAATGACAGATCTACGTTTACTGTAACACCTTACAACCAACTTTTTCTTTATAATTTTGAATTGTACTACAGAAAAGGAAGAAACGATATAAAGTTTACCTACAATTTTGAAACACCCAGAAATAGAGCTGCAGAACCGCATTTATATATGACGCTAACCCTTGCGCGGAGTTATTAAATATTCACTTTTCATTGTATCGTTATTTTTAGGAAACGCCTTAAAAGTAACATCACAAAACGTTACTGAAATTCCTAGAAACCAACTTGGAATCTCTCATGACAATGATTTTTTAGTGATAACAGACAGGTATTATACCTTTGGTCTTTCCCTTTTTTATATACATAGCTTAAATGAAGGCATTTTTGAAAACACCGAAGAACAAGTAAGCTTTAAACTGTTTCAGCAGGCATATACCCCTACAAACCTAGAAACCCAAATAATTGAAGAAATGGATAGATCCTATGCCGGATTTTTGGGGTTAGAGACAGGGTGGTCTGTTGTAAAATCAAATACATTTTACCAAACAACTTTACTTTTTGGGATTGTTGGGCCTTCTTCTGGGGTAGGACAATTTCAGAGATGGTATCATGATCATATTGTTGAATATAAAACCCCTACTTGGACAAACGAACTACCTAATAATTTACACGCAAATCTATCTTTTCAATTTACAAAAGAATGGGAGTTGATACCAAATCCCTTTGGTGTTCGATTTGCCTTTAGCCCTTCGGTGGTGGTAGGTTCAAAAGATGTTTTTATTCAACCAGAACTGACGACATATTTTGGAAGGAGAAGTTCACTAGAAAATAGTATGGCATATGGACAAATTAACAATTTGGAAAAAGAAATCTATTTCTCACTAGGATTTGCCTATAAATATGTTACTAAAAACACCTTTTTGGTATTAAATAACATTGAAAATGAAGTATTTCTTTTCAACTTTAATTTTCACCACCGGTATTTAACAAAAGAATACCGAGTAGGATATCATTATTATACTAAAGAAGCAAAAGGACTTGATAAGCACCAATATATAAGTTTAGGGTACGCTAAGAGCTTTTAAAACTCAATCTCCACCTCTACTTTTTCACCATTTCTTTCAATAATTGCTTTGGTTTTTTGACCTTTTTCAAAAGAAGATAGTGCACGCATATAACTCATCATATCTACCACAGTGCTATCCCCTAATTTTTTAACCACATCTCCTTTCTGTAAGCCTGCTTTTTGTGCAGGTTTATCTTCACTTACCCCGTCAATACGCATTCCTTCACCTGTAAATAAATAATCTGGCACAACTCCCAATGCCACTTTAAACTCCGGCACATCTTCTCGCTCATTTTTTGTTTTTCTGAAACCTAATTTTGAATCGTCTTCCAAATCCAAAACAATGGCAAAAATATAATCGGATATCTTTTGCATTCCTTCATAATTCAACTTTTCAGAATCATCACTGGGTTTGTGATAATCTTCATGTTGTCCTGTAAAAAAATGAAGCACCGGAATATCCATCAAATAAAATGAAGTATGATCACTTGGACCAATACCACTTTCATGTTCTGCTATAGTAAATCCTTGATTGTTATTCGCAAAAAGGATTTGTTTAAACACAGGAGAAGTACCCACACCATGAACCGCTAAGGTACTTTCATCATTTAATCTACCTACCATATCCATGTTAATCATCAAATTCACTTGCTGTAAATTGATGGTTGGATTCTTAGCAAAGTAATTGGAACCCAAAAGCCCCATTTCTTCACCCGAAAAACCAATAAAGAGAAAATTACTTTGAGGATTATCTAGTTTTTTTAATCGATCTGCTAATTGTAACATCACCGCTACACCACTAGCATTATCATCGGCTCCATTATGGACTTCAGGAATATCTCCACGAAACAAGGAGCCTTCCCCACCTAATCCTAAATGGTCGTAATGCGCACCAATAACCACTGTTTTGGAAGCATTATTATCTATGAATCCCACCACATTTTTACCTGTTTGCACACTATCCCCTTTGGCCACAAATTGAACCGCTTCATGTGGATTTGAACTTGGCTTAAAACTAAACTCTTGAAAAAAGCCATCCATTCCTTTAGGATTGAGTCCGATTGCGGCAAACCTTTCAGCGATATAATTTGCAGCAGCAATCTCCCCTTTGGTACCTGTTTTACGACCATTAAGAGCGTCCGAGGCTAAATAGGCAACATCTTCTTCCAAAGTTATTTGTTTTATTTCGGGAGTATCTTTACACGAAACTAAAATGACTAGCAAAAAAAGGGTAAGAATTAAGCGCATATCTTTATTTTTGTGCAAAATTACTTTAAAATGAAATATCTCGTTGCCATAATAACTATTTGTTTGTCTTTTTCTTGTAAGAATACTGAAGAGAAAAAAAATGAAGTGCCTGTTACTGAAACCATTGAAACAGTAAAAGACAGCCTTATATACCCAGAAGAAAGCCATTTTAAATCGCTTAGACAAGTCACTTTTGGAGGTGATAATGCAGAAGCCTATTGGAGTTTTGACGACACACAATTGGTATTTCAATCTAATTATAAAGATTGGGGCGTGGAATGTGATCAAATGTTTTTAATGAATGTTAATGACACATTTAAAGACTCCAAACCTCCTATGATTAGTACAGGAAAAGGGCGTACGACTTGTGCCTATTTCCTGCCAGATAACAAACATTTTGTGTACGCTTCTACCCATTTAGTTGATGAAAATTGTCCAGAGGTTCCACTACGTGAAAATGGAAAGTATGTATGGCCAGTGTACGATAGCTTCGATATTTTTGTGGCAGATCTTGAAGGAAACATTACCGCACAACTTACTCATGAAAAAGGGTATGATGCCGAAGCTACGGTATCTCCCAAAGGTGATAAAATTGTGTTCACCTCTACCCGTAGTGGTGATTTAGAATTATATACCATGAATATTGACGGAAGTGATGTAAAACAAATCACAAACGAACTTGGCTATGATGGAGGTGCATTCTTTTCGCCCGATGGAACCAAGCTTATTTTCCGTTCTTCACGTCCAAAAACCGAAGCCGAAATAAAAGAATACAAAGATTTATTGGCCCAAGGATTAGTGCAACCTACCGAAATGGAACTCTATATTTGTAATGCAGACGGAAGCGATTTACGACAGCTTACTAATCTAGGAAATGCCAACTGGAGCCCTTTCTTCCATCCAAGTGGTGAAAAGATTTTATTCTCCAGTAATTTTGAAGCCGAAAGAGGATTCCCATTCAACTTGTATATGATTGATGTTGATGGTAAGAATTTGAAGCGAATCACCCACGGTGAGACATTTGATGCCTTTCCAGTATTTAGTAATGATGGAAAGTACTTGGTATTTTCGTCTAACCGAAACAATGGAGGTACAAGAGACACCAATCTCTTTATTGCTGAATGGCAAGACTAGGTCGTACAGCGACTGCCTAAAATAAATATATTGTCAAAATACAGTTTTAAACAGTATCTAACTCCTGTGCTATTTGCTATAATCATGGCAAGTATGTATGGGAGTTTTGCTTATGACCTTGTTAGAAGCGATTTTACAAAACTGATTTCTTTATTTGGAGGGCTTTTCATTTTAACCTATCAACTGACTAAAATGTATGGTTGGAATTTTAAGCTCTTACTAGGTCTAGGCATCTTCTTCAGAATTATTTTTCTATTTGCTACCCCCAATTTATCACAAGACTTTTATCGTTTTATTTGGGATGGGCAAGTACTTATGCAAGGCTATAGTCCTTATTTAGTCTCTCCTGAAACATATTTACAAAATCCATCATTAGCTGGTTTTGTAATACCGCAAGCCGAAGTTTTATACCAAGGAATGGGAATGCCTAGTATTGCGAATTTTACCAATTACCCACCCATGAATCAGTTGTGTTTTGCTTTGGCTACATATTTTGGAGGAAAAAGCATAATTGGATCGGTCATTGGATTGAGAATTATTATCATCCTTGCAGACATGGGGATTCTTTACTTCGGAAAAAAGATACTTGAAAAGCTGAATCTACCCATCCAAAATATATTTTGGTACTTTTTAAATCCTTTTATCATCATCGAACTCACTGGAAACTTACATTTTGAAGGAGTCATGCTCTTCTTTTTTGTGGTTTCCATCTTTTTTCTTCAGAAGAAGAAATGGTTATTATCGGCTGTGTTTTTAGGGCTTTCAGTATCAACGAAATTAATTCCATTAATTTTCCTTCCTATTTTCTTTCAGTGGTTTTGGAAGAAAGAATATTCGTTTCCTGAGGGTATTGCAAACCTTACTAAGTATTACTTAGTTGCATTGGGAACAGTCATTATTACTTTTTTACCGTTTATTTCTTCAGAATTTATGACTAATTACTTAGCCACAAATGCACTTTGGTTTCAAAATTTTGAATTCAATGCAAGTATTTATTATATCATTAGGGAGATAGGCTTTCAAATAGTAGGTTGGAATATTATTGAAACGGTTGGAAAAATACTTCCGCTTATTGTAATTGCCTTTATCATTGGAATCACATTTTTCAGAAAAAACACCTCTTTAATACAACTTGTTTCAGCAATGTTGTTCAGTATTTCTTTTTATTTTTTACTCTCTACAACTATTCATCCTTGGTATGTAGCAACGCCATTACTCTTATGTATTTTTACAAAATATAGGTTCCCCGTTGTTTGGAGCGCAACGGTAATGTTAAGCTATATAGCCTATAATGGAATTATGGTTGAGGAAAATTTCTGGCTCATTACATTGGAGTATGGCATCGTTGCAGGGTATGCCATTTGGGAAATTTTCTTTAAAAAGGAGCCTAAATCATTTAGCTCTCAAAAGCCGATTCTGGGTTCTTAAAGCACTTAAACTCGATTATATATCCGTTAGGATCTCTAAGAAAAAAGGATTTATGCTCTCCAGGCTTTCCTGCCAAGAATTTGGTTTCATCAATGTGCAAAAAATCTTCGGCCTTCATCTTTTTGTATAGTTTTTTCCAATTTTCATTTGGTAAAATAATTCCATAATGAAAGGAAGGAAGCACTGTCTTTTCAAAGCTATAACTTGGATATGTAAATTTAAAAGTCCCTGATTTACTAAACGTCATCTGGTGACCAAATAGATTAATATCTACCCAATTTTGAGATTTTCTGCCACAAGAAGCACCAATGATTTGAGTATAAAATTTCTCGGTAGCATCAATATGCCTGCAAGGCAACGAAATATGAAATTTATGTTCCATAGCTATACTTTTTTTCCTACTCTGAAAATAAGGAATTTCTAAATAAAAAATATAGCTACACTAAAGAATTATAAACATAAAAAAGTTGGTAACTCCAATGAACTACCAACTTAATTACAATTTTAGGATGGCATTTATTTAATAATCGTCATCTGCATCTTCATCTGCCATTTCTGGAGTTTCCTCTGTTCTTTCGTCATCATCAAAAGTATCATCGTCTTCGTCATAATTCTCCATAGTATCGGCAAGTCTTTTACTCACTTTTACTAGATACATTGTATCTTCGGTTCTTACTTCAACGGCTTCAATGATTTCATTTTGGGCGTTACGAAATACAATAATATCTTTTGAATCATAACCATTCGGAAATTTTTCAACAAGCATTTCTAAAATTTCCTTGTTCAGTTTTTTAAAATCTACAATAACTCTTTTCATTACATATCTAATAAGTAAGCAAAAATTAGGGGTGCTACAATGGTAGCGTCACTTTCAATAATATATTTTGGGGTATTGATATCTAATTTCCCCCAGGTAATCTTTTCATTAGGCACGGCTCCAGAATAGCTTCCGTAGCTCGTCGTTGAATCACTAATTTGACAGAAATAACTCCAAAACGGTGTGTCTGTTCTTTCCATATCTTGATACAACATTGGCACCACACAAATTGGGAAATCACCAGCGATTCCACCACCAATTTGGAAGAATCCAATTCCCTTTTGGGAGTTGCCCGTATACCAATCGGCTAAAAAAGTCATATACTCAATACCACTCTTCATAGTAGAGGCTTTTAATTCCCCTTTTAGCACATAACTGGCAAAAATATTCCCCATAGTACTATCTTCCCAACCTGGAACGACAATGGGTAGATTTTTTTCGGCGGCCGCATACATCCAAGAATTTTTTATGTCTATTTCGTAGTACTGTTCCAATACACCACTAAGCAATAATTTATACATAAACTCATGCGGAAAGTAGCGTTCTCCTTTAGCTTCGGCATCTTTCCAAATTTTTACTATGTGCTTTTGCAGTCTACGGAAGGCTTCTTCTTCAGGAATACACGTATCGGTGACACGATTTAAGCCTCTTTCCAACAAATCCCACTCGTCTTGCGCAGTTAAATCACGATAATGAGGAACTCTTTCGTAATGAGAGTGGGCCACCAAATTCATTAAGTCTTCTTCGAGGTTGGCACCCGTACACGAAATAATATGCACTTTATCTTGACGGATGACTTCAGCAAATATTTTTCCCAATTCTGCCGTACTCATGGCACCAGCCAAAGAAACCAACATTTTGGCACCGCCATTAAGTTGATCTTCATAGCCTTTTGCCGCATCCACTAATGCCGCAGCATTAAAGTGCAAATAGTATTTTTGAATAAATTGAGAAATTGGTCCTTTAGTAGTCATCGTTGTCGTCGTTAAATTTTGAAGGAGATGTTCCTTTTTTATTGTCGTTGAAATTACTTTCATACTCGTCTTCGCTATCTTCTTCTGAAAATTTATAGCTCAACATTTTGTAGTACAATTTTGCAGCTAGAAAATCTGAAGATTTCTCTTCGGGTCTTGGACAAAGTTCCACGATATCAAATCCAACCACATTTTTTTCGGCAAATACTTGCTTTAAAAACTCAAGCGTTTCGTACCAAAACAATCCTCCTGGTTCTGGAGTCCCAGTTGAAGGCATTATGGAAGGGTCGAATGCATCTAAATCAATCGTGATAAATACATTGTCACCCATAGCCTCAATAACGTTGTCCATCCAATACTCATCGTTTGCCATATCGTGTGCAAACCACGTTTTTTCGGTGTCCATGACACGGGTTTCGGCAACATCCATACTCCTAATTCCTACTTGAAGTAAGTTTGTTGTTTGGCTTGCTTCATATAATGCGCAAGCGTGATTGCATTTGGATCCCTCATACTCCTTACGAAGATCTGCATGGGCATCTAGTTGCAATACGGTTAAATCGTCAAACGTTTCATTAAATGCACGAATAGTTCCTATAGAAATACTATGCTCACCACCAAAGATGGTTACAAATTTGTTACGTAAGATATAATCTTTAACTGTTTTGTGCACGATATCCACTACTGCTTCTGGTGAAGATTTTTCGGTAATAGCATCGGCAAGGTAAATACCTTGTTTGTACACTTCGGTTTCGGTTTCGATGTCGTATAACTCCATATTCTCTGAAGCATTTAAAAAAGCTTCAGGTCCTTTATCTGCTCCTTTTTGCCAGGTGCTAGTTCCGTCATACGGAACTGGAATTAATACTACTTTACTTGTTTCCAAAGCAGCATACTGCTGTGGAATGCCTGCATACGTTTTACTTGTCATAACCTAAAATTGAAAGCAATTGTTCGCTTGTTTGTTCATTTGAAAATACTTGGGTTGTTATGTTCCCTTCCTTGTCTTTATCGATTAAAATATGTTTAGGCGAAGGAATTAAACAGTGTTGTAATCCTCCAAAACCTCCTATAGATTCTTGATACGCCCCTGTATTAAAGAAACCAATATACAAAGGTTTATCTTTTCTGAATTTTGGTAAATAAATAGCATTCGCATGCTGCTCACTATTGTAGTAGTCATCGCTATCGCAAGTGAGTCCTCCCAAAAGTACTCTTTCGTATTCATCGTTCCAACGATTAATAGACAGCATAATAAACCGCTTATTAATTGCCCAAGTATCTGGTAGAGTAGTGATAAAAGAGGAATTGATCATATTCCACTTTTCGCGATCGTTTTGTTGTTTTTGGTACAACACTTCGTAAATAGCACCGCCACTTTCTCCTACCGTAAAGCTACCAAACTCGGTAAAAATATGAGGCACTGGCACATCTTCTTCTTCACAAGCAAGATTGATTTGGTTTACAATTTCATCAACCATATAGCTGTAGTCGTATTCAAATGCCAACGAATTCTTAATAGGAAAACCACCTCCAATATTTAAGCTATCCAACGAAGGACAAATCTTTTTTAAACGTGTATATACTTTTAAGCATTTCGATAATTCGTTCCAGTAATAAGCATTATCTCGTATCCCTGTATTAATGAAAAAATGTAACATTTTAAGTTCCACCTTTTCATTGTTTTTTACTTGATTTTCGTAAAACGGAACAATGTTTTTGTAACCAATACCCAAACGAGAAGTATAAAACTCAAATTTTGGTTCTTCTTCGGAAGCGATACGAATTCCTATTTTAAAATCCTTTTTTATTTCACTAGAAAGTAAATCGATTTCTTCATAATTATCGATAATGGGAATGCAGTTTTCGTGACCGCTATTAATTAAATCGGCAATATTGGTAATATATTTATCCCGTTTAAATCCATTACAAATAACAAACGTATCATTTGCTATTTTTCCTTCCGCTTTTAAATTTTTTACAATATTAATATCGAAAGCCGAAGAGGTTTCAATATGAATATTGTTTTTTAAAGCTTCATTTAAAACATGTTTAAAATGCGAGCTCTTGGTACAATAGCTGTAATTATAAGTTCCCTTATAATCGTGCTTTTTTATCGCTCGAGCAAACCAACGTTTTGCTCTTTTTATGTTATCAGAAATCTTTGGGAGATAGGTAAATTTTAATGGTGCTCCGTATTCTTCAACAAGTGCCATTAAGTCTATATCGTGAAACTGTAGGTGATCTCCATCTAAATTAAATTCGTCTTGTGGAAAATGATATGTTTGATCTATAAGATCAATATATTTTGTGTTCATTATGAGTTAGTAGTTCAATGTTTACAATAGGAATATATCCTTAGTGGATAAATATAAAAGTTTTTGTTCTAATTCCTAATAAAATCAAACAATTATAGGCAACAATGCCCATACTTTTTTACGTAAAAAGACGGTTACCCAAAAGGCAGGAGAATAGGAATTTTTATCTAGCTTTCGGTTGCTTACCTGGTAAACTGTTTTTGAAGATACTTTCCTAAACTTCAAAAACCCGAATGAAAAAAAATCTTTCAATTGTGTATTGCTAAAAGCGGAGCAAATGTAATTTTTTTTATGAAACACAAAACTTTTTGAAGAAAAATTTTAAAGTTAAATTTTTTAAGAAATTAAGCCATGGAAAAGAGGTTAATTTCCTCTGCCGTTAAGGTTCTCCAACGCCCTCGTGGCAAGTCTTTTTTGGTAAGTGGCCCAAGCGTTACACAATCTACGCGTACCACTTGATAGTTTAAATGTTCAAAAATATCACGGATAATGCTATTCCCCATATTTTTAATCCTTAATCCCACTTCTTTTTTAGGGGCATTATCTACATATTTTATCTCTTCTACAGTAACTTCTTTTCCATCAATTTTAAATCCTTCTTGAATTTTTTGAAGATCATCACCCTTTAGGTTTTTATCCAATTCTATATGGAACAAACGCGACATCCCTTTTTTATGAATCTTATTAATTAAGACATCGTCATTGGTAAAAAGAAATAATCCGGTAGCATTTCTACCCAAGCGCCCCACAGGTTTTACTTTGGCACTGGTAGCGTTGGCAATTAAATCCATAACCGTTAAACCTTTACTCTCGCTATTGGTTGAAGCCACTCCTTTGGGCTTATTGAGTAAAATATGCGTGACAGGCTCCGGATTAATTCGACGGCCATCGAATTTAACCTCATCGGTAGGTTTTACTTGAAAGCCCATTTCATTAATAATTTTACCATTTACGGTAACCAAGCCTGTAGCAATATAGGTATCTGCCTCACGACGGGAGCAAATCCCACTATTGGCAATATATTTATTAAGGCGAATACCGTCTCCCGGTTTCTTTTTTGAAACGCCTCCTTTATTTTCTCTGGAAATAGGAAGTTTTGACGTGTCCTTTTTAATAGGAGCATTTCCACGAGCATGACTTCCCTTACGCACATTATTACCACCTCTTCCAGATGGTTTTCCTTTACTCCCTTGATCTCTTCTGCTCATAGTACTGTTTTATTGAAAATTTGGTGCAAAGATACAGCAAGTATTGAAACTAAGATGATTCCTAAGAAAACTTTAGGTATTAGCATAAAGAAAGGGAGAAACAAGACATAAGACGTAGGACAAAATTAACATTCGTGCACAAACTGCCACATCTGTTGTGGTATATGCCAATGGTGTAGCGGTAAATGCCAACTGAGCAGGAGAAATAGCCAATCGAGTGGGGGAAATTGCTACCCGTGTGGGAGAAATTGCTACAGCTTGTGGGTTAAATAGCCACTTGTGTGGGGGAAATTGCTACAGCTGTTGTATATACTGCTACTTTTTAGGACTTCACGACTACCTAGTTACAATATCCTTTTTCCTATCTTTGGGAGGGTTGCCACAAGGATGAGCAATAAAATTATTAGTCATAGAAATTATACAAAAAAAAATGAAGTTCAGCAAGAAATAACGGAACGGAACTAAAATTGCACAACAATACACACATATAACTCTTTAACCCCATGAACAACAACACAACAACAGTAACCTGTGGCCAATGCCGAGGACAAGGCACCACCGTCTGGAACGGCAATAAAACAACTTGCTTGGGTTGTCAAGGAAGTGGAAATGTACGGGTAGCAGCACCTGCAACTTTATGTGGGCAATGTCGCGGGCAGGGCACCGTTATTTCTCAAGGAAAAAGAGAACAATGTGGTGGTTGTGGTGGCTCTGGGTATTTTAAAGGGTAATAATTATAACACCCCCACCCAACTCAACCTACGTAATAACACATCTACATCTAGCAACACAATACTAAATACTCCTATTACAATTCCTAAACGTAAGATGGTATGTAGTAAAATGTAGTGAAGTTTTGCTTGAGACACCCAAAGAAATAAGACAAATACAAGTAATGCTAACGTGGTAGCAAGAAAGTAATACCGCATATAACCAATCTCAAAATAGGTCAATAAAAAGAAAATAGGAACTAAGGTTAGTGCCGCTAAAATAGTGAGCATCCATTTAGAGACCTTTTCTCCATAAACCACAGGAATGGTACGGTAGTTTTGAGTTAAATCCCCTTTAATATTTTCTAGATCTTTTACCAATTCCCGCATCGAAATTAAAAGAAACAAAAAGGTAGCGTGAACAAAAATGACCAATGCAAAATTGTGATAATAAATAAACACGGCAAAAAAGGGCACTACCGCTAAAATTGCTGCGGTGAAGTTTCCAATAAAGGGATATTTTTTAAGTTTATGAGAATAAAACCACAACATAAAAATATAAACAGAAAAGAAAACTACCGCCTTAAACGATACATAACTAGCGAATACTACCGAGAGAAAATTGAGCACAAAATAGGTGGTCAACTTGGTGCGCTGACTCACCAATCTATCAAGCTTAGTCTTTAATGGTCTATTGATTAAATCCTTCTCTCTATCGTAAAAATTATTTATAATATATCCGCCCGCAATAGCACTTGCAGATGCCAAGACCAGCATTAAAAGATTTACATCAAACAAGACTTTACGCCCAGGTAAGTGTGGCGCCATAATGTAAATAGCCGCTAAATATTGAGCAATGACAATAACTAAAATGTTGTATCCCCGTACCACAGAAAACAAACTGAAAAGTTTTAATAAAAAGAGTTTTTGCTTTCTGCTCAACATCACGGAGCCGTTTTAGAAAATCTAGAAGTTGTAAACGACTTCTAGTTTGTAGTCTTTTAAAGCCGCTTTGGCCTTTTCAAGGTCTTCAGTAAACCCTAGCATATAACCACCTCCACCAGAACCACATAATTTTAGGTAATAGGCGTTGGTATCAATTCCTTTTTTCCAAAGATTATGAAATTCTTTAGGAATCATAGGCTTAAAGTTGTCCAGCACGACTTTGGAAAGATGCTTTATATTTCCAAACAGTGATTTTACATCTCCTTTTAGGAAATCTTCCACACAAGCATCGGTATGCTTTACAAATTGATTTTTAAGCATATTTCGGAAACCTTCCTGCTTCATCTTTTCCATAAAAATGTGTACCATAGGTGCTGTTTCCCCTGTGGTTCCACTATCTAATAAGAATACGGCACCTTTACCACTTTCGGTTTGTGAAGGAATACCAGCAGGTTCGATATGGTCTTTAGAATTGATAAGAATGGGTAAACTTAAATAGCTGTTAAGTGGATCCAGACCTGAAGATTTTCCGTGGAAAAAGGATTCCATTTCTGCAAAAATAGCTTTCAGTTGTAATAGCTTTTCACGTGTTAAGTTCTCCAGTACGGTGATTTTTTCAGTGGCGTATTTATCATATATCGCAGCCACTAACGCACCACTACTACCCACTCCGTATCCCTGCGGAATACTAGAGTCAAAATACAATCCTTTGGTGATATCCTCCTTTAGTCTATCCAATTCAAAATGCACCAACTTGGGTTGCTCCTCTTGTAACTTTTCCAAATATTCTGAAAAACGACGCAGATTGTCATTAGATTTAAATGTTCCCACCGTATGGTGTTCGTCAATCTTTAAGGCACCGTTGTAAAAATTATAAGGAATAGAGAGTCCTTTTGAATCTTTAATGATACCATATTCACCAAAGAGAAGGATTTTTGAATAGAAAAGGGGACCGTGCATACGCTTTTTTACTGTTGTAGTATAAAGATACTACATTTTAAATGATAACTCAACTGAACTGCAAATATAGTATTTATTAGCATATCTTATTGTGAAAAAAAACCAAAAACTCCTAAATACAAAAGAACAACTTTCAGATTTTTAGTACCTTACAATAAAAATGTTGTGTTATGAAAAAAATTACTCTCTTAGGATTTGTATTACTTTCCATCTTTTCATTTTCTCAAACACATACGTGGACGGGTAATGGGGGCGATAATTATTGGAACAATCCTGATAATTGGGATGTTTTTTCGGTTCCAGATGGGACGAGCGATGTATTAATTTCGGGCAATGGAATTATAGTTGATGTAAGTGCGAACAACGAAGGCGGTACTATTGTCATTCAACAGGGTGCCAGATTAATTGTAAATGGTACGCTAACCAGTCAGCAGAGCCTTACCCTTATTAATGCCGAAATCGAAGTCATTGGAACATTGCAAAATAATGGAGGAATCATTGTGATTGAGCCAGGTGCTACGCTTATCGTGGAAGGCAGCATCACGAACGGTGTTTCCAATGAAATTGAAATAGCGGATGGGGGCGAACTCATATTTTTAGATGGAATATTGCAAGGTGGAATCATTGAAAATGATGGTACAATTTTGATAGAATCCAGTGAAATGAAAGAAATGCACGACGTTATTCTCAATAACCGAAGCGAAATCTTAATTTTAGATAGTGGCACCATTAGTTTGTATGGAATAACCACCATCAACAACGCACATGGAGCCGAAATAAATATCAATAGCCCAGGCGGATTAATTGAAGATAGTGGAGTTGCAACCGTAAATAATGATGGACTCATAAGAAGAATATCGAACGGTGGTCCTGGTGCTTTTTATATGATTTTTGATATGAATAATTCTGGTATAATACTGTTGGACGAAGAACAGATTTTCTTGTTTTTAGTAGGTTCTCAAAATTTTACCAACAATGAAGACGGGTTTTTGATAGGTAATGGCTCCTACGATATTACTGCTAATTTTGTAAACAACGGTTATGTGTACCCAGGAGGGTTTCACAGCGTTGGTGCTATGGAATTCGTCAATAATTTTCATTTTCCGCCCAATGCGATACTCGAATTAGATGTAATGAGCCCTTCAGAACACGATATGGTAAATGTGTTCGGGTCACCCACCATTGAAGGAAATATCCAATTATATTTAATGGATGAATTGGCGCTTGATGATGAAATAACAGTCATTACAAGTAGCAATAATTTAAATTGTAATCTGCCTGCTGAAATTTTAGCAAGCACCACCAACTTTAGCTACATCTTTGATGTAATTTGTGATAGTAATTCGGTGACCTTAAAAGTTTCTGAAATCATGGAGCTTTTGGGCACAGATGAATTTACTAAAACGCCACATTTTTTTGTAAGTCCTAATCCTGCTACAGAAATCATTTCTTTTAATTATGCTTCTGAGATTCTTCAGGAAAATGAAGATTTACAAATTGAAATATATTCAATATTAGGTCAAAAAATTGAAGCTAAAAAAGTGGCATCGGAAGTCACTCAAGTTGAAACATCGCAATTAACAAGCGGCATCTATATCGCAAAGTTAGTTTCAGAAAAAGGAGTGATCACGACAACGAAAATTGTAGTAGAATAATTAGCATTTTTGAGCACCAAACCCTACTGAATCTTCAATAAACTCTCCGTTTTTGCAAAATTGCGTCAATTGCGTTTTTATAAATTCTGAAACGAGTACTTTTTCCGCTTCAGGAAATAAAACATGGACGTTGGCACCTGCATCGAGTGTAAAACAAACCTTACTTCCTGTTTCTTTTCTGAAATCCCAAATTCTATTAATGATTTCCAACGTATTCGGCTTCATTAAAATAAAATAGGGATGGGAAGTGAGCATCATGGCATGTAACGACAAGGCTTCACTTTCCACAATACTTATAAATTCAGATAGATTCCCGCTTTTTAATACAGGAATCAGTTTCGAAAGGTTTTCATTGGCTTGCTCAAAACGTTGTTCGGCAAAAGGGTGATTGTGCATTAAATTATGGCCCACGGTACTACTCACCTGCTTTTCGCCTTTATCCACTAATAAAATAGTGTCCTGGTAGTTTTCAAAATTTTTATGAACTGTATACGGATACGGAACCCCGTATAAATTAGTGGCTTTACCAATTTGTGGGTGTTCTCCCCAAACCACCAAAGGTCCTTCGATGCTTCGGCATGCACTGCCAGAGCCTAATCGGGCTAAAAAAGAAGCCTTTTTGCTAAAGAAATCTTCAGGAATTTCAAAATCACCTAATGATTTTTCTATTTCCATTAAACAACACGCCAAGGCGCTCATACCACTTGCTGATGAGGCAATTCCGCTGCTATGCGGAAAACTATTTGAGGTCTCAATTTTAAATTGATAGTTTTTCAGAAAAGGCACATAGGCTTCAACACGCTCAAAGAATTTTTGAATTTTGGGTTCAAAACCCTTTTCTCGCTTTCCGTCGAGATAGACTTCAAAGTCAAAACCTTCAGATTCTTTCTTCTGAAAAGAAACATTGGTTTTTGTATGACAGTTACTCAACGTAAAGCTAATAGAAGCATTTTTAGGTAATTGCTCGCCATATTTTCCCCAATATTTTACCAAAGCGATATTGCTAGGCGATTGCCAAGAAACTTTTCCATTTTCTGGAGACTGAGTGTGTTTTTCTGGAAGGAATTGGCTTTTATCCATAAGCAACTTTGAAAAACAAATATAACCATTTACCCATGCTTTGCATAACCTGTGATGACATTTTAAAACCAAACCGATGTTATACAAAATGAGATTAATATGTAGTTGATTTTTAGTATCTTTCCCTATCTACTTTAGATGGGGCAATGACACAACTAACAGCACAATGGGAACTTGTTTCTAAAATTAAAGCCAATAATGAATTGGTTTTAAAACAGTTATACCAGAGCAACTACAAAAAAATTGAAGGTTATATTTTAAAAAACAGTGGATCTATGCCCCAAGCAAAAGATATCTATCAGGAAGCGTTTATTACGGTTTGGAAAAATATTAAAGAAGGAAAGTTTTCGCCACATAACGAAACAGCACTTCAAGGATATTTATACCAAATAGCTAGAAATAAATGGACAGACGAACTTCGGTCATCACGTTTCAAAAAAACGAATTCGTTAGAATCGTTTCATCAATTTTCTGAAAACGGAGAAGAAAACACGACTTCATTATTTGAAGAAAAAGAGCAAAAAATAGCCCTAGCAGAAGAGGCCTTTCAAAAGATAGGTGATGAATGCAAACAATTGCTTTCGCAGTTTTATTTCGAAAAAAAATCGCTTAGAGACATTGCTGCTTTATTTAATATTGGAGAAGCATCCGCTCGAAACAAAAAATATCGCTGTATTCAGCAATTAAAAGAATTGGTTACAAACAATGAATAAAGATTCTAAAATATCACAAGAATTACTGGAAACTGTGGAGCGGTATCTCAACAATACTATGGATGCTACGGAAAAACTTCAGTTTGAAAAGTCTCTCAAGAAAAACAATACCTTAAGGCAGCAAGTAGAAGACATTAAAATTCTTCTTTCTGGTATTGAAACTGCTAGCCTGCGTGAAAAAATGGAAGAATTTCACCATCAAATGGCGCAAGAAATAAAAGAGATTCCAGTACGAAACATCACCAAAAACAATAGGACCAACAGTAGATTATTTTATGCCGTTGCAGCATCTGCGGTAATTTTATTGGGTATTTTTTGGATGTTCAATCCAAAAAATACTAACGAAATGTTATTCAATGAATACTTTTCAGTTGACCCTGGTTTACCCACCACAATGGGTAGTACGGATGAATTCAGTTTCTATGATGGAATGGTAAATTACAAGCGGAAGGAATACGACGAAGCCTTAGAAAAATGGAGGCAACTCCTCCGTCAAAAAAATAACAACGACACCCTTAATTACTTTATTGGTGTTACATATTTGGCGAAAGGAAATACAGAAGAAGCCATTCCTTTTTTAGAAAAGGTGACCACCCAAAAGGAAAGCATGTTTTTAGAGGATAGCTATTTTTATTTAGGGCTTTCAAATTTAAAAAATGATAACCTAGAAGATGCTAAAGAAAACTTCAGAAAAAGTAATACAGAAGAGGCTCAAAAAATATTAAAAGCTCTGGAAAAGAAGTAATATGATCGGCTTTAAAACATATTTATTAGCTTTCATTGTATGTTTTAGCCTAAAACCTTTTACAGTATTTTCTCAAGATAACCCTGAAAAAGGTATCTATCAAATTGAAAAATGGATTAAAGCAGATTCCATTCCCCAAGCCCAAGCATTGCTTGATACAAAACTTACTCATTTCCGAAGTACAAAAAATTACGATAGTCTTATTAGCTATATAGAGATTGTGGGGAGTTATGCACTTGCAAAAGGCGATAGACAAAAAGCCTATAAAAAAGCTGAAGAATTTGTTGCTGAAATAAATAAAAGTAACGACCCCACTTTTATTTCTTTAGCATTACAACGCTTAGGGTATTTGCATAGCGGGACTGGAGATCCTCGTAAAACGTATTCCATATTTGAAAACGCATATGAATATGCAAAACAATCTAATGACCCAAAGAAAGCAGATTTTGCCAATGTTAAGTATAGATTGGGTTACGAAGCTCAAAATTTTGGAGATTTCCAACTTGCCAAAAAACATTACCTCGATGCTGCAAAAACGCTCGATAATCTACAGAGTAAGGATGTAGAATTCTATCAACAAATTTACAATGCCCTTGGCGGTATGATGTGGATGGAAGCCAAATTGGATAGTTCGAGTTATTACTTCAAAAAATCACTCGTCGAACTTGAAAAAGCAGATGAAAGTGATTTAATGAATGCGCTTTTTCGTCCTGCGCTTATTAAAATGAATTTGAGTGTGCTTAAAAATGCCTTAGGCGAAAATCAAGAGGCCATTTCACTTTCTCAAGAAAGCATCAAAGGGTTTGAAGCCTATATTGAAAAATCTACAGACGAATTTAGAATCCTAAGCGCCAAAAGACACCGAGCCACCGCTATTGAAAATTTAGGCAGCTACTATCACACCATAGGTGAATTTAAAAAAGCTGAAGCTTTAATAACCTATGCTAATGCTGAAAAAAAGAAATTTTTAGAGCCTAATAGTAGTGGGATGATTATCTCTCGTATTATCCTTGCGCAAGCGAAGACCGCTGTCCGTGATTTTGAAGCTGCCAAAATCCTTCTTGAAGAAGCGTTAAAAATTATAGAAGAAAACCCTGGTATTGAAAACTACTGGAAATCTGCCACCCTTACCACCTTAGCTACCGTTTATGAAAATTTAGGCGATACAGAAAAAGCATATAAATTTTATACCGAAGGAAACTTAGCATATAAAACCACACTACAAGGAAAATACAACAAAGACTATTTTGATGAACTTATAGACGTCTCAAACTTTTATGCAACATCTGGCTACCCAGAAAAAGCGATGCAAGTTGCCGAAGAAATATATTATGAAGCTAAAAAAGGAGACTTTAAAAACACGCTTCAGGATTTTTATCATACCGTAAATCTGGCCGAAATAGCCTTTAAATTGGACGAATATGATAAAGCAATTCAATATGCAGAAGAAGCATTATCCTTTCAATTAGGAGATAAAAACACCCTCGTTATTGAATACCGTAAGCCAAAAGCATTGTATGTTCTGGTAGCCGCCCAGTACGCTCAAGATAAAAGTGCTTCTACCGAAAAACTTTTGGCTATGCTAGAAAAAGTAGAAGAAGGATTATCCATTTTAGAAACTCGAAAAGCAACCATAAAGAATTATGAGGATTTAAGCCTATTTATCGAAGAAAATAATCAACTTTTTGAACTCGCCAAAAAAATTAGACTACACCTATATCAAAAAACTAAAAATGAAACCTACCTAGATGATGTTTTATCACTTCACGAAAGTTCGATGTATTCGCGTATTCGCTCCAGACTTAATTTAAGAAGTGACGTATTATTATCCAAAATTCCAGAGGAGGTAGTCACTCGTGAGCGTCAATTAAAAAATAACCTCAATAAAATCGTAATCGGTGAAACCACAAATGCAATTGACACTTTTTTTGAAGTAAATAATTCTTGGAAGCGTTTTATAGACACTCTAAAAACTCAATATCCAGAATATTACAAACTACACTATGCCACATTGGAAGAATCTGTAAGCGATATCCAAAAGTATATCGACCAAGAAACCACTGTAATTCGTTACTTTTTTATTGAAGAAAACCTATACGCACTGGTTATGAGTGCTTCGGAAAAGAAACTATTCCCGCTTGGCTTTAAAGATGTTAAAGAATTAATTCAGCAAGTATCTTCAAAGGAATTTGATGTTCAAAAAATAGCTCCCAATTTACATCGATTGTACGAAGCCCTATGGAAACCCTTTGAAGGTGAGGTTACAACCAAAAATATTGTGATTGTTCCAGATCGTGAACTTTTCAATTTAAGTTTTGAAATGCTCACGCCTCAACCTATTTCCAGTTTTTCTGAAATGGCTACCCATAGTTTGCTTTCAAAATATAGCATAAGCTATCAATTTAGTATGCTTATTATGAAACCAAAGCAAAATGTAGTAAACACATATGATGCTAATTATGTGGCTTTTGCACCAGAATTTTCAGACAAAATGAAACAAGAATACCAAATGGTTGTAAAAGATTCCTCAGCTTTGGATGAAGCATACCTTAATTTATTACCGCAACCCTTTAGTGTAGATGTCATTAAAAAATATTCTAAGCAGTTTAATGGAGAATCCTTTTTAAATAAAAAAGCCTCCAAGCAATTGTTCCAAAAATCAGCAGGAGAGCACAAGATCATTCATATTGGCACCCATGCCGAAAGTGATAATATTAGCCCAGAACTTTCCCGCTTGGTATTTGCAAAAAATAGTGATGATTCCAACCTAGATGATAATTATTTATATACCTACGAAATTTACAACTACAACCTTTCTTCTAATCTTGCAATCCTTACTGCTTGCGAAACAGGAAAACCGGGCTATCAAGCTGGGGAAGGAATGATTTCCTTAGCGCATGCTTTTAATTATGCTGGAAGCGAAAGTATCCTTACAAGTCTTTGGGAAATAGATGAAGAATCCAGCTCAAAAATAATTCAAAGTTTTTACGATTATCTTTCGGACGGATTACCCAAAGACGAGGCATTGCAGAAAGCAAAACTAGATTATATTGCATCGGCCAAAGGCAGAACCGCTTCACCACAATATTGGGCAGGATTGGTGCTTATTGGCGATACAGCACCTATTGAGTTTAAAAGTTATTCTACAATTTTATACTGGATTTTAGGAGGAATTTTTCTTTTTTTACTACTGTTTTGGTTTCTTAAGAAAAAGAAATAGCCACTTCCATTTGATGACATTTTATTGGTTTTTCGATGTATTCGAAAGAATAATCATAAAACTAAATCGTCATGAAAAAAATTCTAATTGTATGTTTTGCATTTCTATTGTCAATCCCTTTTTACGGTCAGGGGATTCCTCCCAGAGAGGAAGTAAATCTCGATGAAGTTTATAGTCAGTACAATCTTTCCGGAGAAGGAGTATTAGTTGTCATTTTAGATAGAGGAATAGATTACCGACACCCAGATTTTATAGATGAAAACGGCAATACCCGAATTGCATATATCTACGATATGTTGGATCCAACTGGAGCGGGAAGCAACCCCTATGGTATAGGCACTATTTTTACACAAGCCCAAATAGATGCTGCACTTGATAATAACGACCCCCCTTTATCTACAGATAGATATGGGCACGGTACGGCAACAACAGGAATTGCAGCTGGAAATGGAAGTGGGACTGCCGGTTTAGAATTTCAAGGAGTAGCTCCTAAGGCAACAATTATTAGCATTAAAATAACACATGACCCTTTTCCTGCTTTTGGTAGCGAACCTGGACAAAGTGGCTTTTTTGACCCTTCCTATTTACCTGTTGCCATGCAATTTGCTGAAGAGAAAATCGCAGAACTTGGCTTACCTGCCGTGACTTTAATGAACATAGGTTCAATTGGTGGTCCAACTGATGGAACCAGCAATATTGCAAGAGCGATTGACGATTTTGTAACCAATACAGGGACTCCTTTTTTATGTGGTGTAGGTGATGATGGTGGAAATGATAATCACGCTTCTGGCACTATTTCTTCTTCACAAACTATTGAGATAGAGATACAAAAAGGTGAAACTGGGAATGTGAGATTCGACTTATGGTACAGTGAAGATGACCGATTTACAGTAAGTATCGAGCGCCCAAACAATACAGTTCACGGTCCTTTTACGGCTCCAAATGGACCAAATGCCTCGGCAGATCAAAACTTAGGAGATATACAAATCTACCATCGTGGTGCAAATGTTGAATTCTGGCAAGCCACTTCTAACAGGAGAGAATTAATGATAGATATTAGTGGCGCTACAGGTACGTATAAAGTAATTCTTGAAGGTACTCAAATAAATAACGGCGGATTTCATGCAACCCTTAACCCCTCTACATATTACAACAACAATAAGTTTTTAACCTTCGTAACTTCTGGTTATAGTATAAATGATTATGCAAGTTCAAATTTGGTTATTACTCCAGGAGATTATGTAGTTCAAAATGAATGGATTGACATTAATGGTATTCCTAGAGACATCACAGGACAAGGAGAAGCGGGTGAACTTTGGATTGGTTCTAGTTCAAGTCCAACTCAAGATGGTAGATTAGGAATTGATTTTGTAGCTCCAGGTGAGGTATGTCACGCCGCCTATGCAGATAATACCTACTATGAGAGTTTTTCGTTTAATGTGCTTCAAAATAGTAATGGATTATATGGAATTCAAAATGCAGTGAGCGCTGCAGCTCCCTTATCTATGGGAGTGATTGCGTTAATGCTAGAGGTAAATCCTAATCTTACCCCCCAACAAGTAAAAAACATCCTACACGATACTTCTAGACAAGACGCAAATACAGGTACTGTTCCCAATGATACGTGGGGATATGGAAAGCTAGACGCACTCGCTGCCATAAACGCAGCGTATGCAAGTTTAGGAGTTTCTGAAAACAATTCGCTAGAAGCAACTATTTTCCCGAATCCTTCAAATAGAGAATTTACCATGGTCATTCCCAATACTATTTCAAAGATAAAAGTTGAACTTTATAATACCCTTGGCCAAGTCCTTCAAACAACCTATTATGAATCCACCAATTCTATTAATTATAGCATTGACGGAGCCTCAGGTTTATATTTTCTGAAAGTAATGAACGAAGAAACCAACCTTCAAAAAACTATAAAAGTTATTAAAAACTAACCAAAAACTCCTACCATTCTTAAAAGCTGTCATTACCCGTGACAGCTTTTTTTATTTTATGTGATGACATTCTCATTTTTTTCCGATGAAATAGTAAAGCATGTATTCACTCTAACTATTTCAATTATGAAAAAACTAGCCATTCCATTATTACTTTTATTAGTAGGGGTTGCTTTAACAGCTTTCAGCTTTATTTCTGGGGGAAGTACCTCTGGCGAACTGGATGTAGAAATTGTTAAAACCTCAACTATTATGCCCGCAGCACATAATGTGTACGCCAACCCCGATGCCCTAAACGGAAAGTATTTTCTGTTTAAAACCAAAATCACGAACAACACCAATAAAACCCTAGAAGATGTAACCGTGAGATATCGAATTCCAGGCTACATTGATTGGACTGAACTGGATGTTATTGGTGAAATGTACCAAGGACAAACGGCTTCAGTTCTTTGTTACCCTAAATTTAAAGAAGATATTGCTGAAAAAACAGCCGAATCTACCGAAAAAGCCGAAATTGAAATCAGTTGGGATGGTGCCGAAGAGGACGACATTGTGGAAGAAGATTTTTCCTTTAGAATTTCCAATCGCAACGAGTATATGTTCACTAATATCCCTTCGGAAGAAATCGCTGGATGGGGAGATGTTTATAACAATGATGCGCTCTTGGCTTGTTTTGTAACACCTAACGACCCCATTGTAAAATACTACACACAAAATATTCAGGAAAAAATATTAAAAGGAGAAGCAGCGGGTGTTACCAAGGATCCAAAGGAAGCTGTGCGGTTTTTAGCTGGAATTTATCAAGCGACCATGCAATCTGGAATGGTCTATAGTGGAACTAAGGGTATTCCAGAATCCCTTCAGGATGTTTCACAATTATCACAACATAATCGTCTTCCACGTGAAGTTATTACAGGAAATACAGGCCTTTGCTTAGAACTTAGCCTATTATATGCCAGTGTGCTTTCAAATGCTGGATTAGACCCTATTATTTTTCTGGTACCAGGTCACGCATATCCTGGATTTAAACTAAATGGACAGTTTTATGCACTCGAGGCCACCGGAATTGGTGGCGAAGGCTTGGGAGGCTCTATGTCTGTAGAACAAGCCTTTGAAAAAGGGATGAAACAATTGGGTGAGTTTATGCAGTATGCGCAACAGGGTGACCCAAGGTACACATTAGTGGATATTCACGCAGTAAATCTTGATGGAGCAACCCCAATGAATTTAAAAGACGATGACTTTTTACGAAAAAAAGTAGATGATATTGTTGCCGCTTGGAGTACTAATGGTTTAAATATGTCTAATAATGCTATTGCACAAAATAGTTCAGGTGGCGGAAATAATTCAGGTGGTTCCAGTAATTCTTCAAATGGAGGAAATACAGTAAGCAGAGGACTTTCGTTTTCTATTCCAAGTGGATGGCAAACCTATCAATATCCTTATCCAGACCTTCCAATCTTAACAGCCCAAGTAGTCTCTCCTTCACAGGAAGTGGTGGTTTCAGTTTTTGATGTTCAAACAAATAGTCCTCAAGTAGCGCTTCAAACTGTTGCAAATGGGTTAGCATATTATGGTAGTGAAATTCAATACCAATTTAATGGCAATCAAATTGTGGGACAAACCTATTCTCAAAACGGCACTTTAAATTGGATTGGAAAAACAGTAAAAGGGCCTAACGGACTTCGTTTTGTAGCAGTAGGGAGCTATGACTATCTCTATAACCAAAACTCATCTCAAATTAATCAAATCTTTAACAGCATTCGCTAAAACTAGAACTCATGAAAACAATAAAAAAAATATATACACTGTGTTTTCTTCTAATCATCGGAAACTCTTTTGCACAAACACAGCAAAAAATTGAAATGAAAATAGACTCCATTGGCAATGCAAAGATAACTGTGTCAATGACTATGAATGCTCAAGAATGGCAAAATTGGAATTCTAGTCTCGGAAATAACCCTGCAGCATTAAAGCGAGAAATTGAACGAGCAATGCCCGCTTACTTTTTAGACGATTTTAAATTAGAAAAAGATGATATGAATCGTTCCTTTTCTTTAAGTCTTAATGCTTACGGAGTTTGCAAAATTGATAAAAGAGGAAAATGGTCGCTTGAGACCGATCAAAAAAATGCCAACGTTACTGAATTGACTGACCATAAATATATGCTCGTAAGTAGCCCTCCTGAATTAGGCGGAACGATTCAGCAAACCTTTTTAGTGGAATTTCCAGAAGCCGCCAAAGACATTAAAGTTGACAAAGATGCCTTTAGTGAATCGGTATTCGAATTTAAAATGGACGGTCCTTCTTCTTCTAGCGGAAACTATTTGCGTTATGCAGGAATATTTTTAATAGTAATTGGAGGTGCATGGGGAGGAGTGTCTCTTTTTCAAAAAAACAAATAACCTTTTTTTGCCCAAAATCAATCCAACCTAATTTCAACCTACATATGCACTTTTAAAAGAATTTATTATGAAAAAAGTAGCATACATAATTGTATTTATTTCGACACTAAGTTTTTCTCAAGTGGGAATTGGAACAACTACTCCAGACGCATCCTCGATGTTGGACATTACAAGCACTAGTGCGGGAATCCTAATTCCACGAATGACCCAAGCGCAACGAACAGGTATTAGCTCTCCAGCAACGGGATTGTTGGTTTATCAAACAGACAACGCCTCAGGATTCTATTATTTTGATGGAGTTTGGACATCATTAGCTGGAAATACTATAGAAAAAATTAATGATTTAACCGATGGAAAATCCGATAACGATGGCACTCAAGATGGTTCATCCATTTTTTTAGGGGTGGACTCGGGAGCTCAAGATGATAGCTCAGATAATAGAAATGTCGGCATTGGATTTCAATCCCTTGCAGTTGTTACTAATGGTCTTCATAATGTGGGTATTGGATACCAAAGTCTACAAAATACAATTAGCGGAGACCGTAATGTGGCAGTAGGATATCAATGTCTTCAATATAATATATCGAATGGAAATACTGCTATTGGTTATCAAACACTTTTAGCAAATGTAAATGGCGATAGCAATATAGGTATAGGTAATAGTGCTTTACAGGCCAATCTAAGTGGATCTCGCAATGTAGCAATTGGAAACAATGTGTTAAATGGTACTACTGGTGCATCAGACAATATAGCTATTGGTTATAGAGTATTAGGCGGCACAACGTCCAGTGGAAATATAGGCATAGGACGGGATGTCATGTATGCACAAACTAGTGGCTTTCACAATATTGGAATTGGAAGACAGGTTCTAATGTCAAATCAAACAGGCTATTTTAATACCGCTATTGGATACCGAAGCATGTACGATATGACAGGTGGGAACGACAATGTAGGGCTAGGAAAATATACATTAGAACATAATGCGGGAGATGAAAATACTGCTATTGGAAACACCGCATTATTCTTTAATACAACAGGGACTGGAAATACGGCCTTAGGCAGGCGTGCCATGAATGAGAACACTACTGGCAGCTATAACACCGCCATTGGAATGGATGCTCTTAGTAGTACTAATATGGGAAACATGAATACCAGTATAGGGTATAATTCTGGCACAACAGGTAATTACAATACACTTTTAGGAGCCGCTGTAGGGGCAGGGTCGGGAGATAATAACATTATTATTGGCTATGATAGTGATTTATCTTCTACATCTGTTTCCAATGAAATACGTATGGGTAATACTTCTATAACCAGTGCCCGTATGCAAGTAGCATGGACGATAACCAGCGACAAACGTTGGAAAGAAGATATACGTGAACTTTCTTATAGCTCTGATTTTATTTCGAAACTTCGTCCTGTCGATTACCTTAGGAAAAACGATGATAAACAATTAAGAGAAATTGGTTTTATCGCTCAAGATGTGGCTCAAATTATCGAAGAGTTAGGGTTAAGCAATATGGGATTATTAACACAAGATGGAAATGGAAATTATGAACTTCGATACAATGACTTCATCCCTATTATCGTAAAAGCCATTCAAGAACAAAAAGAAGAAATCGATACACTAAAAAATAGGCTTTCCCAAATTGAAAATTTTCTTTCAGAAAATTGACCCAACCTATTTGAACGATGACATTTTTGCTCCATTTCGATGTAAAGATGAAGTGACCCCAAATCTACTTCATCTTTTTTAAACTTTACCCAACTCACTTGCCTACTTGTGCTTCTTTTAAAATAATGAATTATGAAAAAAGTCGCATTCATATTATTATTAGTTTCAACGGTAAGTATTTCCCAAGTAGGTATTGGAACGACTACTCCAGATGTATCTTCTATGCTTGATATTACAAGTACTGATGCAGGAATACTCATTCCTAGAATGACCGAAGCAGAAAAAACCGCTATTACCTCACCAGCAACAGGACTATTAATCTATCAAACTAATAATACAACTGGCTTCTGGTATTATGATGGAAGCGCATGGATAAATATTCCCACAACGGCAGGTTCTGGAGAATTTCAAAGTATTGGAGGAGTTGTGCAAAACACGACCAATGTAGGGGGAGATGACTTTGTATTTGGAGCTACCACACTATCGGGGTCTGATTCAAAATTTTGGTTTGACAAAAGCAAAGCAGCTTTTAGGGCTGGTGAAATCTCAGGAACCGAATGGGATGATATTAATGTAGGAGATAGATCTATTGCTTTAGGAAGTGAAACAACTGCACCTGGTGATTACTCAACTGCACTTGGGTATTTCTCCAATGCATCTGGTGATTTCTCCATGGGGCTTAATGGTGGACAAGCTTCCGGGACAAGTGCCGTCGCTTTTACATATGGTATTGCTTCTGGAGATAATTCCTTCGCTTGGAATGGTAGTGCTGCAGGACTCAATGCACTCTCCCTTGGAGGTACTGCCGCTGGACCAAATAGTATCGCACTCATGGGTGGTGACGTAGATGCCACTGCTTCCAATGCATTCTCCTTTGGAGATAGTGCCTCTACAACAGCAAACAATGCAATTTCTTTTGGACAGAATGCCGTCGCCTCTGGAGTGGATGCCACAGCTTTAGGATATTTCTCCAATGCTTCTGGTGATTATGCCATGGGCCTTAACGGTGGACAAGCTTCCGGGACAAGTGCCGTCGCTTTTACATATGGTATTGCCTCTGGAGATAACTCTATGGCTTGGAACGGTAGCGCCGCAGGAGCCAATGCACTCTCCTTTGGAGGTGCTGCCACAGGACCAAATAGTGTCGCACTTATGGGTGGTACTGTAGATGCCGCTGCTTCCGAAGGATTCTCCTTTGGAGATAGTGCTTCTACCACTGGAGCAAGCGGAATATCGATGGGGACCTCTGCTGTCGCTTCTGGGTCTAACGCCACAGCACTAGGCTATACTTCCAATGCATCTGGTGATTTCTCCATGGGGCTTAATGGTGGACAAGCTTCGGGTGTAGGTGCAATCGCTTTTACTTTTGGCACTGCCTCTGGTGATAATTCTATGGCATGGAACGGTAGCTCAGCAGGTGCCAATGCACTCTCCCTTGGAGGTACTGCCACAGGACCAAATAGTGTCGCGCTTATGGGTGGTACTGTAGATGCTGCTGCTTCCGAAGGATTCTCCTTTGGAGATAGTGCTTCTACCACTGGAGCAAGCGGAATATCGATGGGGACCTCTACTGTCGCTTCTGGGTCTAACGCCACAGCACTAGGCTATACTTCCAATGCCTCTGGGAATTTCTCCATGGGACTTAACGGAGGACAGGCTTCAGGTGTAGGTGCTGTCGCTTTTACCTTTGGTATTGCTTCTGGTGATAATTCTATGGCTTGGAATGGCACCTCAGCAGGAGCCAATGCACTCTCCTTTGGAGGTACTGCCACAGGACCAAATAGTGTCGCGCTTATGGGTGGTACTGTAGATGCTGCTGCTTCCGAAGGATTCTCCTTTGGAGATAGTGCTTCTACCACTGGAGCAAGCGGAATATCGATGGGGACCTCTACTGTCGCTTCTGGGTCTAACGCCACAGCACTAGGCTATACTTCCAATGCCTCTGGGAATTTCTCCATGGGACTTAACGGAGGACAGGCTTCAGGTGTAGGTGCTGTCGCTTTTACCTTTGGTATTGCTTCTGGTGATAATTCTATGGCTTGGAATGGCACCTCAGCAGGAGCCAATGCACTCTCCTTTGGAGGTACTGCCACAGGACCAAATAGTGTAGCTCTGATAGGGGGTGTTGCAACAGCCTCAGAGTCATTCGCTATGGGAGATAGCACAGAATCTCAAGGAGAAAATTCTTTTGTTATTGGAAGTGATGCGATAGCCTATTCTTATGGAGAAACCGTTTTCGGATTTAATAATGAAACTTATACGCCAAATAGTACAACTACTGCCAATGCTTCAGACTATCTCTTTGTAATTGGAAATGGAAATGTAGGAGGGTTACCAAGCAATCATAATGCCTTTACCATGCTTAAAGATGGAAAAACAGGATTTTCAAGGATTCCTACCACCAATATATTAGAAGTTGAGGGTGATGCTTCTAAAACTACAGCAGGGTCATGGCTTGGGAATAGTGACGGAAGATTAAAAACCAATATAGAAACTATTTCAGAAGTAAAAGCTCTAGACAAAATTTTAAAGTTACGAGGTGTTACCTACCAATGGGACGATCAAGTGACTGGATATAAAAGACCTGAAGGAACCCAGTATGGCTTTATAGCTCAAGAATTAATGAATGTATTTCCGGAAAAAGTGTCAAAAGACAATATGGGATATTATCAAACCGCTTATGGCGATTATGACGCTCTTTTTGTGCAAGCATTTAAAGCTTTGAATAATAAAATTGAGGCCTTGCAGAAAGAGAACACGCAATTAAAAGAAGAAAATGAATTGCTTAAAATAAAGCTTATGAAAATAACGGAACTTGAACTTAGACTTGAAGCATTGGAATCAGTTCAAAATTAGAATTACCTGCTGAGTTCAACTAACTTAACTATGGTATTGTAATTTCTAGCAGTGGCAGTGACGATTAGTTTCTTTTCAAAGAAATTGTTGCCCAATTTCGCGTTACCCGCACCCTGTGCATAATATATATAAACGCAATTCTCTGTTATGTAAAATTCCTCATTTGAGTTTGAAAACGTTGTTGTTAATTCTATATGCTCCAAAGAAGGTTTTTCTTCCAATAAAATGAAATAGCTTTTTTTTAATTTTTCACTAGAAAATGGTGATTTTGACAATATTTCTTCCAATTCTGAAGCTTTTTTAACCAAAACAGCCACTTTAAAGCCATATTTTACCTCAATAGCATTTGCAATTTTAGCTACCAAATTTGCTTCATTTTCTGTCGCAAAAGCAACATTCCCACTTTGGATATAGGTGGTTACCTTTTCAAATCCCAAAGATTCAAAAAGCAACTTTAAATCTGCCATCAAAATCTTTTTGTGTCCCCCAACATTTATTCCTCTTAAAAAAGCAATGTATTTTTCCATTATTACAGACCTTCGAGTGCAAATTTTTCACAAAGATTAATAGTGTCTTCCACATCCTTAAAAGTTGTACGTGGATTTATTAAACACATTCTTAAAACCACCTGTCCATTCAAAATGGTCGTTACCAAAAGCGCTTCCCTAGAAACCACTACTTCTTTGGAAATGTATTGGTTTAAAGCATCTAATTTTTTTTCAGTGAGTCTTTTGTTTATAGGGTTATAGCGAAAATTAATTACCGCCAATGTCGCAGGAGAGATAATTTCCCAATTTGGACTTTTCCGTAAAAAAGCTTCTGTTTTTTCTGCTAAAGCAATGTTATAGTTGATGGCCTTTCGGAATTCATTTAACCCGAAAGTTTTTATAGACATATAGAATTTTAACGCTCTGAAACGACGGGTTAATTCCATTCCATGATCGTAGAAATTAATTTCTGAAGTATTCCCTTCAACATCTCTTAAATATTCTGGTTTTTCAGTAAATGTATTTTTAAGCCATTTGTGATTCCTCACTAATAAGCATCCTATTTCATAAGGTTGGTAAAACCATTTGTGAGGATCTACTGTTAAGGAATCTGCCTTATTTATTCCTTTTAATAATTCCTTTCCGTTTTTGGCTAGAATAGCCGCGCCTCCATACGCGCCATCAATATGAAACCATATATCCTCTTGTTTACAAATTTTTGCAATTGACACAAAAGGATCCACTGTCCCTGTATTGGTAGTGCCTGCGGTAGCAATAAGGCAAAAGGGTTGCCAGCCTTCCAAGCGGTCTTTGGCAATAGCATTTTTAAGTTTATTAATGCCAAATTTAAATTCTTGATCGGTTGGAATAATCCTAATTTGTTCCTTTCTAAAACCTAAAATACGAATGGCTTTAATATTGGAAGAATGCGCTTGATCTGATAAATAAATCACTGCCTTAGAAAAATCATCTCCACATTTTATACGCCTAGCCGTTACAATGGCCGTTAAATTTGCCATAGAACCCCCACTTGTAAAAATTCCGCCTCCTTTTACCACTGGAAATCCAAAAATTTTCAGCAACCAATTCATGGTTACTATTTCTAACTCTGCTGCTGCTGGGGAAGCCGCCCAACCTCCTGAAAATATATTAAATCCAGAAGCTAAGCTATCGCCCATGGCTCCAATAAAATTACTTGGACCTGGTACGAAAGAAAAAGATTTAGGATGTGCAACGATAGTGCTTTGCGTCATTACATTATCCAACACAAAATCCAATACATCAAAAGGATTGGATGGTTTTTCTGGAACTTCTTCAAGAAAAAGCTTATCCATTTCTTCTCTAGAGCTAATAGCTACGGGTTTCTTATTATTTAATTGTTGATAATGAGTTGAAATAGCCTTTATTACCTTTTCACCATACTTTTCCATGGCTTCATTTGTAAGCTCTAAAGTTCCGTTTTTGTGAATCATGTATGTTCTGTTTTCTAAAGAAGGGTACAAAGGTAGGGCTTTTACACCTGTAGCTAAAAAAGGGGAAACTAAATTTTAAATAGTTTCTGAAACAGATTGTGCAACAATAAATCCTCCCGTCCAGGCATTCTGAAAATTAAATCCTCCTGTAATGGCATCAATATTTAATACCTCCCCAGCAAAGTATAAATTAGGGACGATTTTACTTTCAAACGTTTTAAAATTTACTTCCTTTAAATCGACCCCACCTGCTGTCACAAATTCTTCTTTAAAGGTACTTTTCCCTGTTACTTGAAACTGAGATTGCGTTAACTGAAGGGCTATATTTTGAAGTTGTATTTTTGAAATCGTGGCCCAAATTTCATTTTCAGAAATACCCGCAGCTTTCAGTAAGCTTTGCCATAAACGCTTTGGCACATTTAATTGAGCATATTTATACAGTGTTTGTTTTGGGTTAACGTCTTTTAATTCTAATAATGCTATAACGGCTTCCGATTCAGAAAGGTCATTCAACCAATTTACTTTAATAGAAAAGTGATAGCCTGTTGGTTCCAGCAATCGTGCTCCCCAAGCAGATAGTTTTAAAATTGCAGGACCACTCATCCCCCAATGGGTTATTAGTAAAGGCCCTTGGGATTCAAGTAGTATTTTTTCTGTTTCTGAAATCACTTGAACTGAAACATCGGTTGCTATCCCTGGCAAATCTAAAATTCTCTCATCTTTTATATTGAAGGTAAACAGCGAGGGAACTGGAGGGACGATGGTGTGTCCTAACGATTCTAGAAGTTTCCAAACTTTAGGATTACTTCCCGTAGCGATTACTAATGTCTTGGCTATAAAATCTTCTGAAGTCGTTGAGATTTTAAATGCGTTCTCATCTTTTTCAATAAACTTTACCGAACAGTTTTTATGTAAATCAATTTTGAGCCTAGTCATTTCCTTTAAGAAACAATCGATGATCGTTTGAGAACTATCTGAAACTGGAAACATTCTCCCATCCTCTTCAATTTTAAGCGCTACTCCTCTTTTTTCAAACCACTCAATGGTATTTCCTGTCATAAATGTATGGAAAGGTCCGAGCAGTTCTTTTTCTCCTCTAGGGTAGTTTTTTATTAATTCATTTGGGATAAACTCAGAATGGGTAACATTACATCGCCCACCGCCAGAAACTTTTACTTTGGTAAGTACTTCTTTCCCACGTTCCAAAATTGCAATTTTTGCCTTGGGTAATTTTTCAGCAGCATTGATAGCTGTAAAAAATCCAGCAGCACCTCCTCCTACAATTACGATGTCGTATGTATTATTCACATTTCAAAACTACTGAATTAATACCTTAATTTTTCTGAGGTTTTATTAATATATATCAAATTTGAATAGGATCAATAGACAAATTCCACATAAAAGTTATAAACCACTGTTAATAAGATAATTGTAGGAAAAGTAAAAGCAATTCAATTATTTAGTAAATTTCACCTACTAACAACTAAATCAATACATTATGTTTTCAAAGAGTAATTTAATTAGTACGCTTGTTACAGCGGTTTGGGGCTATTTTGGAGGTTGGTTAATTTGGGGAATGCTTGTGGATCCTATTTTAACAGAACACTCTACGGCCACTGGCATTATGAGAGAAATGCCAGACATGGTGCATCTTATTATTGGATGTATTATTGTTGGTTTTGCTTTATCAACAATTTATAGTAAATGGGCCAACGGAAATTTTAGCCCTACTACTGGAATGACTTTTGGTGTATGGGTTGGAATTTTAATGGGTTTTGGTGAAGGGATGGTAAATTTTGCGGTAATGGACATGTTAGACCTTACAGGAACTTTAATCAACGGTGTTACTTATGTTGTATTCTATGCTATAATGGGGTTATTAGCTGGCTTGGTATACCAAAAAACAAGTCCTGCTTAATCTACAAGACACTTAAAGTAAAAAGCTTCAGTTTGTGCTGAAGCTTTTTTTGTTTAATTTAAATTATAATGTTTAATACTTACAGTAATTTAGCACTATGATTTTGTTCCATTTCCTTTGTGTTATTTTCATAATAAGTCCATTCTTTCCTCTTACTAATAACCCACATTGGTTTTTTAGAACACCCGATTTTATAAGATTACAGTCTCTTGTTGTAGAAATCACCTTATTGATTTTGTTATTTGTATTCAACTCAAATCCCAATACTTTTCAATGGATTTTAGTCACGGGATTATTAATTGCCATCCTTTATCAATTTGAAAAAGTATATCAGTATTCGTCTCTTTTTAAAAGAAGAAAATCTAATTTGACTGAAGAGAAAATATCTTTGTTAGCCGCCAATGTATTACAAGATAATACCCATTATGAAAAGTTTTTGGCTATAATACACAAGTATAACCCCGATTTGGTTTTAGGGATGGAAACCAATTTAGCCTGGGAAAATGCCTTTTCCACTATCGAAGAAAAGTATCCATATACTGTGAAAATTCCGTTAGAAAACTACTACGGAATGCACCTATACTCTAAAAAGGAATTATTTAATATTACCAAAAAGCATCAAGTAGAAGAAAATGTTCCGTCTATATTTTGCGAAGTAGGAATAGAAAAAGGAAAAAACATACTCTTAATATGTTTACACCCTGCTCCTCCCAGTCCTACCGAAAATGATACTAGTATAGAACGAGATGCCGAACTCATGCTCACAGGTAAATTTATTCGGAATCAAGAACTGCCCACAGTAGTGTGTGGTGACATGAACGATGTGGTTTGGAGTCGCCCAACAAGGTTATTTAAAAAAATGACTGGAATGAAAGACCCCCGTGTAGGAAGAGGATTTTTTCCAACTTATCATGCAAAATATTGGTTTATGCGCTTTCCTTTAGATCATTTATTTCATACCAAAAATTTACTGGTTGGTAAAATGGAACGGACGCAATACTTTGGAAGTGATCACTTTGGAATGTACTATGAAATACATATAAAGAACACTCCTAAAACACCTAAAAACCCACATCTAAAACCTGATGAAAAAGAAGAAATAAACGAACTTATTGAACGGTCTGAGTAAAACTTTTACGGAACCAAATACTGTATCCTTACTTTTTTTCTTCCCCATGCTCTTGCTGCTTTAATATCTGTACCAAAATAGATATCTATTCTTTTTTTCCATTTAGCATGCATCTTATCATTTACAATAAAAATACCTTCCAAACCCTCTATTTTAACTTTAGTATGTCGTGTGAGGCCTAACTTTATCAAATCATTAGAGACTGCAATAGATTTTTTATCGGGATGCAAGGTATCTCCCCAGGCAGTATTATAGGGATCCCCATCTGTTTGCCATGTTGTAGAATTATAGGCAGTGCCAACTACCTCAAGTGTGCACCATTCTTCCTTTTCTTTACAAGAATATAGAATAAAAGTTAGTACAAGTAATAAGAGTATAATCGCTTTTAGTCTCATTGTTCCAGAAATTCTGGTTGCTAATTATCTAAAAGTAACAAATAATAAATGGAATTTTAATGAATTAAATAAAAAAGCCTCTAATCTCTTAGAGGCTTTGCAAGTGCGGCTGAAGGGAGTCGAACCCCCACGCCTTGCGGCACTAGATCCTAAGTCTAGCATGTCTACCAATTCCATCACAGCCGCTACATCCTATTCACTAAAATTCTTGGAACGGGTGGCAAATATACATAATCCTTAGAATTTACAAACAATCTTTCTTTTAAAAATACTCCTTTTTGTACCTTCGCAAGAATTGAAAATATACTCCATGGAAAGTGCAAAACCTTATATCGAGCAACATAAACAACGTTTTATTGACGAATTGATCGAATTATTAAAAATTCCATCCATTAGTGCAGACTCTGCCTATAAAAAAGATGTTATAAACACTTCTGAAGCTGTAAAAGCTAGTCTAGAAAAGGCTGGATGTGATAAGGTAGAAATTTGTGAAACTCCAGGATATCCTATAGTCTATGGAGAAAAAATAATTAATCCGTCCCTTCCCACTGTTTTGGTCTATGGGCATTACGATGTACAACCCCCAGATCCTTTGGATTTATGGCACAGTCCTCCTTTTGATCCTATCATAAAAAAGACTCAACTTCATCCAGAAGGGGCCATTTTCGCGCGTGGCGCGTGCGACGACAAAGGTCAAGTGTACATGCACGTTAAGGCGTTGGAATATATGACGGCTACTGGACAATTGCCTTGTAATGTAAAGTTTATGATTGAAGGTGAAGAAGAAGTAGGCAGCAAAAGTTTGGGATGGTTTGTGGAAAGAAATCAAGAAAAACTGTCTAACGATGTCATTCTTATTAGTGATACCGGAATGATTGCTAAAGACATTCCTTCCATTACCACAGGGTTACGCGGACTTAGCTATGTAGAGGTGGAAATAACGGGGCCAAATCGTGACTTACATAGCGGTTTGTATGGAGGTGCTGTGGCAAACCCTATAAATGTATTAACCAAAATGATTGCTTCATTACACGATGAAAACAATCATATCACTATTCCAGGATTTTACGATAAAGTGGAAGAGCTCACGGCAGAAGAAAGAGCCAAAATGGCCGAAGCGCCTTTCAGTAAAGAAGCCTATTGCAAATCTTTGGATATTGAAGATGTGTATGGCGAAACAGGCTACACCACCAATGAGCGAAACTCAATCCGCCCAACCTTAGACGTAAACGGAATTTGGGGTGGTTACACAGGCGAAGGTGCCAAAACCGTTATCGCTAGTAAAGCCTATGCAAAAATTAGTATGCGACTGGTTCCCAATCAAGATTGGGAAGAAATTACGCAACTCTTTAAAACACATTTTGAAAGCATTGCTCCCAAAGGGGTGACTGTAAAAGTAACTCCGCATCACGGTGGACAAGGATATGTAACACCTATCGATAGTGTAGGGTATCGTGCCGCAGAAAAAGCTTATGAAAAAACCTTCGGAAAAACACCCATCCCACAACGAAGTGGCGGAAGTATTCCTATTGTTTCTTTGTTTGAAAAAGAACTAAAAAGTAAAACCATTTTAATGGGCTTTGGACTAGATAGTGATGCCATTCACTCTCCTAATGAGCATTTTGGTATTTGGAATTACTTAAAAGGGATTGAAACCATTCCTCAGTTTTATCATTATTTTACAGAAATGAGCAAGTAATGAAATACAAGGTCTTTCTTTTAGTTTGTATAATTTCATTTGCCTGCTTTTCTCAAAACCCAGTGAGAGAAGCTATTAAAAATTCCAATTTACAAGAGATAGCTTTTCAGTTAGGTTTGGAACCAAGTTCAGAACAAACTATTGAAACTTCATTTACGGTTGATACTGATGGAACCCTAATAAATTTAAAAGCTTCCTCTCCTTATCCTGAGTTAGAAATGGAAGGATTAAACATATTAAAAAGTGTTGGCAAGCTTCAGCCACGCGAAGTAGGTGGGGAATTGGTTACACAAGATATTAATTTACCTATTGTATTTACGGTTGAATCTAAACAATCCCGTTTGTACCGTCTTCGGAAAGTAGCTAGGAGGAAGCAAATTGAAAATTAAAATTCTACTAGGTCTGAAAAGCAAAAAAGCCATTCAAAATGAATGGCTTTTATTTTAAGTTTAGGGTAATCTTGAATACCCGTGACGGGTTTTCCAAAGAAAGTATTTTTCAAACAGTATTTTTGAAAAATCGAAAATCACATTAGGAATCATTATGGCAAAGTTTCTAGGCTTAAACAACTTGTCGCTAATAATAATAACCTCTTTTTTACCTGCATCCATGATACAGAGGCCAGGAATACTTCCCCAAGATTTCTTTTTTAATTTTTCAATTCCTTTATCCACTCGAATGATATTTTCGGCCACTATTTTTCCTGTCTCATCAGATGGGTACCCCGTTTTTGGAGTTGAAAAAGGTACTTTCCCTGGGGTAAATGGCAATTTTACCTCCACTGCAATACCTGCAGCCCAGACATTGGGAATGCTAACGTGTCTATAATCCTCACCCACAGGAACATAACCTGATGGGTTGGCCTTAATAGATTTTGAATTGGTTACAAGGTCTACTCCTATAAAAGGGGGCATGAGCATGGTAAAAGCACTTGGTAAAACCTCTCCTGTACTTAACACGACACCATCTGGTTTTACTTCTTTTACTGCCACTTCGGTACGATAATGAATATTAAACATTTTCATAAAGGATTTGAGCATCGTTTCTCCTCCGGTGATACCATCTATCCCAAAATGTCCTAAATATGTTTCGGGTGTAATCCAGTATAAATCTACTTTTTTACGAATGTTTTGTTCCCGTAACCATTTTTCTATATTAAACAAAAACTCGTACGCAGCTCCCATACAACCCGCATTTTGAGTAGCTCCAATTACAATAGGACCGGGGTTTTGTTTAAAATCTTCTAAAGCTTTTCGGGTTTTCATAGCCCCATTTGGAGTGCCAATATAATACGCATGTTCTTCAACACCGGGGGCAACATCAAACTGTACTTTAGGACCCGTCGCTATCACTAAATGGTCATAAGTAAATTCTCCTTTTGTAGTAATGAGTTTGTTATTATCGGCATCAACTTCCAAAGCTTCCGCTTGAAGAAATTCTACCCCTTTTTTGCGAAGTATTTCGTCTTTTCTGAATGAAATATCTTTAATCTCTCGTCTTCCAAAAGGAACCCAAATTAATGATGGAATAAAAAGAAATAAGGGAGATTTATCCACCACCAATACGCGGTATCTATCCTTCCCTTTTCTTTTAAGCTCAAGGGCGGCAGTCATTCCTGCAAAATTCCCTCCAATTACAATAGCCGTTTTCATGATACATTGTTTTAAAGTATAAAGGTACACTACCTATATCCCTTAAAATATGACCATCGTCAGCTACAAAAAAGGAATTTTCTTAAAAGCTGAAAACACTAAATTTTCTTTACATAGTCTGTAATGATGACAATATGCTGTCCATCTACTTTGCCTTCAATATATTTTTCATTTTCGTGATCTAAAGAAATTCTACGCACAGCAGTTCCTTGTTTAGCAACCATGCTAGTACCTTTTACTTTTAAATCTTTAATAAGCACAACACTATCTCCCGCTTCAAGGATGGCTCCATTACTATCGCGGTGAATAATGGCATTGCTTTTATCTTTCGCATCTCCTGAAGCTTTGGCCCACTCTTTTACGTCCTCCTCCATATACATCATATCGAGTAAATCTTGTGGCCAGCCTTCAGCTTTTAACCGTTGTAACATCCGCCATGCCATCACTTGTACTGCTGGTTCTGTGCTCCACATACTATCATTTAGACACCGCCAATGATTGACATCACGTGCATCTGCATCATCAAATTGAGAAATACAAGTGTTACATGCCAGGATATGAGCCTCGAGTCCCGATTTAGGATAGGATGGCACCTCATATGGAATCAGGTTTTCAGTTTGTCCACATAATTCGCATTGATTATGGGCTCTTTTGTGTAATTCTCTTTCTAAACTCATTTTTTTTTAATTTGAAAGTTCCCAAAGGTAACCGAATCCTTCAAAAGTTAAAATTTTAAAAATATTTTATTCTATGTTTGTAGAATTAAAATATTATTCTACATTTGTAGAGCATTAAAATAATCACTATGCAATTATCCAATGCCGAAGAACAACTGATGCAATTTCTCTGGAAGCAGAAAAAAGCTTTTATGAAAGATCTTATCGATGCATATCCAGAACCCAAACCTGCACAAACAACCATAGCAACACTCTTAAAACGGATGCAGGATAAAGAATTTGTGGATTATATTCAATTAGGGCGTTCTCGGGAATACTACCCTTTGGTGAAAAAAAGTGACTATTTTGGGAAACAAGTACATGGGATGATTAAGAATTTTTTTAATAATGATGCTACCCAGTTTGCGTCGTTCTTTACACAAGAAACCAATTTAAGTAAAGAAGAATTAGAAGATTTAAAAAAGCTCATTGAAGAACAAATAGAAAAGAAATAGTATGGAACTTTATGTATTAAAATCGGCTGCGTGTTTGTTTCTCTTCTTCGGGTTTTACAAACTCTTTCTAGAAAAAGAATCGGTACACCTTTTTAAACGGTTTTATTTATTGGGAGCACTTTTGGTTTCCTTTGGCATTCCATTGGTTGTATTTTCTACCTATGTTGAAGTCCCTCTTACAGAGATTACGCAACACATAACCTATTCAAGTACCGAAGTGGTTGCTAAAAGTTCTTCCGGTTTTGAATTTTTGTTACCTATTATTCTGTGGAGTGTATATGGGTTGGGTGTGCTTTTCTTCGGAACTCGTTTTGTTTTAAACATTCTAAGTATATTCAGACGAATTAAAAAACATCCCCTTCAAAAAAATAGAAACTTTATTACCGTTTTATTAAATATCCCTACCATTCCTCATACCTTTTTTCAGTATATCTTTTTAAATAAAGAAAGTTTTGAAAACCGAAGCATCCCAAAAGAAGTGCTTTGGCATGAAGAAACCCACGCTCGTGAATTACACAGTTTAGACATCCTAATAATCGAATTAATACACATAATCTTTTGGTTTAATCCGTTGTTTTATTTCTTCAAAAAATCGATGAAATTAAACCACGAATTTTTGGCAGACCAATCGGTTTTAAAAAGAGGGGTAAACACTTCTGCATATCAAAAAATTTTATTGGCATTCTCATCAAATGCTCAAATACCTGTGCTAGCGCACGCCATTAATTATTCATTCATCAAAAAACGATTTACAGTTATGAAAACACACACATCCAAACAAGCCATATGGCTTAGAACCATGTTATTACTGCCGTTAGTGGCATTAACATTGTATAGTTTCAGTACAAAAAAGATTATTGAAAAACCCATAGAAAATGAGATAGTTACCGTATTTGAAAAAGCAACTCAAGAGGAAATAAACACCTACAATCAACTTGCCTCTCTGTACAATAAACAACCCGAAGCAACAAGAGTAATTCCGCTTTCCGACTTAAAAACGTTGGAAACGATTTATCGAAAAATGACTTCGGAACAAAAAGAAATGGCGGTTCCATTTCCTAATTGTCCGCCACAAGAAAAAAATATCAAAATTAAAATAAAAGGAGATAAAGTAATTGTGAACGATAAAGTAAGTTCCATTACAAGTTTTGCACAAGATCTTGATGCCATAACCAATGGATGGAAGAAAAAAGATTTCGAAAAAGTGGCCTTGGATATTCTAGTAAGTAATCCAGATAAGAAATTTATGGAGAGGCTAGAGGTAGAATTCAAAAAAACACAACTTTATAAAAACAATCCAAAAAAAGACGGCCTTATTCCACCACCACCTCCAAAACCCGATGGTAAAAATATTTTTATTGAAGAAGAAATCGAGGAAATTGAAGGTCCAAGAAAAAATGTTTTTATCGAAAAGGAAGTGGAAGAAATAAATACAAAAGAACCTACTATAGAGGAGGAAATTGAATATTATAATGAGTTTTTGGGTCCAGACACGCCTCCACCACCCCCTGCTCCAGACGCAGAAATACCACCGCCACCGCCAAATCCTGTGGAACATATGAAAGAATTAGCTAAAAAAGGCGCGAAATTTTATTTTAATGGTGATGAAATAGCAGCAAATAAGGCAATTGAAATCGTTAAAAATTCGAATGACATTAATATCGATATTCGAAAAGGAAATGACAAAGTCCCATATGTAAAACTCTCAAAGACGCCCATAAAAATTGAAGATTAAGTTTTAGTTTCAATCAAAAAAAGGTCTCAAGAAATTGAGACCTTTTTTTGTAACAAATTCAAACAATTTACGTTCTAATTATCTATTCATCAATCAACAACAGCTATGTTACAACGTTTTTTTATTTTCTGCTCGGGTGCAGACATCGATATTCTTGACCAATGTTCTGCGGGGGAGAAAACCAAGTATGCGGGGATAGGCGCCACCGTTTTCTTTACGGCGGTAATGGCAACAATCGCTGCCTCATATGCCTTATTTACAGTTTTCGACACGATGTTTACGGCTATTCTCTTCGGGCTTATTTGGGGAATGCTCATCTTTAATCTGGATCGATTTATTGTTTCTACCATTAAAAAAAGAGATAGCATTTTTGACGAATTAATTCAAGCTTCACCACGAATTCTCTTAGCTATTATTATTGCCATTGTTATTTCAAAACCTTTAGAATTGAAAATTTTTGAAAAAGAAATCAATCAGGTGCTTTTGGAAGAAAAAAATGAAATGACACTAGAAAATAAAGACCAATTAGCCCTTCAGTTTTCACCTAACATTGAATCATTAAAATCTGAAAATGAAAGTTTAAAACAAGAAATAATTAACAAAGAGACCGAAGTAAACAATTTATATGAAACCTATATTGCCGAAGCAGAAGGACGAAAAGGCACCGAACTCGTTGGGAAAGGACCTGTATACAAGGAAAAACGAGAAAAACACGATGCAGAGTTGGCGGCACTATCAGAATTACGAAATACAAATACCGAAAAAATTACTGCCAACGAAGCACAAATGGCGTTATTGGCTTCAGAATATCAAACCAAAGTGGCTGAAACCCAACCCGTAATTGACGGTTTTGATGGATTAATGGCACGAGTCAATGCATTAAATAAGCTCCCTTGGTTACCTTCATTATTTATCTTTTTGCTGTTTTTAGCTATTGAAACCTCCCCTATTATTGCCAAATTGCTTTCCCCTAAAGGAGCGTATGATTTAAAATTGGCAGAGCAAGAAGGTGCCGTTACTACTTGGGTAGCACAACAAAAGTCCCAGCGTGATATTTTAGTAACGACAGATCGTGAAGTTAATAATCGAGTGTATGCAGACATTGCTGAAGAGCAAGAGTTATATGATTATAAACGAAAAAAAGCACGAGAACTCATGCAAATGCAAGCCGATGCCTTTTACAAAAAACAGAAAAGTGTTTTATAAAAACTGAATAATCCCTTCGGCAAAAGATTTTGCCGAAGCCGGGTTGTTTCGCACCCATAATTCAGGTTCTACAATTTCTAATTCAGAAAGGTAGATTTTGCCTTCGTTATCCCAAATAATATCCGCTCGTCCATAGGCTGGCATAGGATCGCAAGCAGCAAATACTTTTTCAGCAAAAGCAATTTCTTCTTTAGAAGCTTCGTAAGGATGGACCGTTCCGCCAAAATCATCTTGCACCCTAAAGTCGCCAGGTTTCGCTTTCTTTAAGATAGCGTGGGTAAACTTTCCGTTAAATACCATTAAAGATACCTCCCCCAACGTAGTGATAGTTTCTTGATATTCTTGAACAAGCATATCTCTTTCTTCAACCAACTTTTTGAAAAAGTCTTCCTTTTCAGGAATCTCACGTTCAAAAATTTTATAGGTATGAAAGGCAGCCCCCGAAATGGCAGGTTTTATGACAATGTTTTTCCACTGATAAATAAAACAGACTTCTTTTAAATTTTGCCAGTTTCCAGTATCTACAAAATGGGTAGGTACTATGGAAATTCCTTTTGCTTGTAAATCTTTCAGATAGTGTTTGTCGATATTCCATTTAATTAATGAATAAGGGTTAATTAAAATGGTCTTCTCTTTAATGTTTTCCAACCAGGGCCAAAACTCATCAAAGCGCTCAAAATAATCCCATATGGTTCTAAAAACAACTGCTTTTGTTTGGCTCCAATCGTAATTAGGGTCGTCCCAATAAGTTCTTGCAACGGTTAATCCTTTTGCTTCCAAAGCTTCTTTTAGAAATTGATATTCGTCTAAAATATTCTGAATGTATGAGGTGACAACTTCAGGCTTGTGATAGGGTTTACAGGTGAGGATGGTAACGTCTGTCATTCCGGCTTAATCATAAGTAATTTAAATCTTCTTGTAAATCTGTAATACGAACATTTTTAATAGAGTTTCGAAGGGATTCCTTCTCAAATGCAACTAAGTTATGAATAGGACACGGATTTATTTCATTACAGCTCTCAAAATTTAGGATACATTGGCTAAAGTTATCCTTTCCTTCCAATTCAATAATAATATCCATCACAGACCTATCTTTTTGTTCTTTGGTTAGATAAAAGCCTCCATAAGGTCCCTTTACCGAATGAATAAAATTTTTGGAAGCTAATTGATTCAAAATCTTCGATAAAAAGGGCTTATGCAAATCCAGTGCATTAGCAACATCTTTTGCCAAGACTCTTTGTTCTTCTGAAGAATGTACTGCAATATAGTGGAGGGCTTTTAACGCGTATTTTGACGTATTTGCAAACATAAATTTCGAATTCCTACGGCGCAAAAATACAATTTTCTAAAAAAGACTTGAAAGTATTTTTTATGATTTTGGTCATATTTTAGAACAAGTACACCCTTTACTTTTGCTTAGATAATTTAACAATCATACCTATGAAACTTAGTTTTAAAATTTTAGCAATTTCAACTTTAGCTCTACTTATGAGTTGTGGAGAGAAAGATACCAAAAAAGAAGAGAAAATATCTATTGGGACTACCCAACCAAAAAAGGAAGAGGTTAAAAAAGAAGTCGCAAAGGCTTCTGAAACGATAGACCTAACTAATAAAGGTATTGGCCCTATAACAAGTGTCACGCTGGATGCAGAGATTAATTCTGCCATGGCTTTAAAAGGTGAAGAAGTATTTAAAGCAAAATGTACTGCTTGCCATAAAATAGGCAAGAAATTTATTGGCCCTGCCCCAAACAAGATTTTGGAACGCAGAACTCCAGAATGGGTAATGAACATGATTTTAAATCCGGAGGAAATGACTCAAAAGGATCCTCTTGCAAAACAATTATTGATAGAATTTAATGGCTCTCCTATGGCAAATCAAGGTTTAACAGAAGAAGAAGCTAGAAGTATTTTGGAATATTTCAGAACACTTGAATAAAATAATTACTAAAACCAATTAATTATGAAAGCACTATTAAAAACAGCTTTTGTTTTATTAAGTTTCTTAGCAGTTATAAGCTGTAAAAACAACACCCCTAACGAAACTAACGATGCAAAAGTAGATTCCCCTTCTGAAAATGCTACCACCGAATCTCAAGGGCAAGCATTTTTGAAGGATGACGAAGCCACACCCAATGTCCTAGATATTGCTATTGGCTCTCCAGATCACACTACCCTAGTTGCTGCTGTGCAAGCAGCGTCATTAGAAAATGCGCTAGTAAATACGGGACCTCTAATGGTTTTTGCACCAACTAATGAAGCATTTAACAAACTCCCTGAAGGGACAGTCGAAAATTTATTGAAGCCTGAGAATAAGGACCAATTAGCCTTTATTTTAAAGCATCATGTAACTCCCGGAAAATACGACAAAGAATTCCTGAAAAAATTCAAAACGTTGGGACAAGCAAGTAATGAAAATGTTATCGTAGAAGTAAAAGATGAAGATGTATTTATAGGAGGAGCAAAAATTATTGCTAGCGTACCCGCTGGAAATGGTATTGTTCACGTAGTAGATGCCGTCATCCTTCCAAACAATTAATCACTAATCGTAAATAATTAACAATGAAAAAAATAATCCATTTAATTACAGCTTTTGCCTTCCTAGGAATGCTTATAAGCTGTGGTAACAATTCGCAAAACATAAAGAAAAAGCAGGGAGCACTTGGCTCTAACGCAGCCGAAAAAGTGTATGTAGCTCCCGGTGAATATGACGAATACTACGCCTTTATTTCTGGAGGTTTTAGCGGTCAGCTTTCTGTTTATGGACTACCATCTGGAAGACTGTTTAAAGTAATCCCTGTTTTCTCGCAAGATGCAGAAAAAGCTTGGGGATATAATGAAGAAACTAAACCTATGCTTAATACTTCTCACGGATTTGTTCCTTGGGACGATGCCCACCACCCGGATATTTCGCAAACCAACGGAGTGGTAGATGGACGTTGGGTATTCATCAACGGAAACAATACCCCACGTATTGCAAAAATTGATTTAACAACTTTCGAAACAACAGAGATTATAGAAATCCCTAACAGTGCAGGTAACCATAGTTCCTCATTTGTAACTGAAAACACTGAATATGTTGTCGCAGGAACTCGCTTTTCTGTACCCATTCCGCAAAGAGATATGCCTATAAAAGAATACAAAGGAAACTTTAAAGGATCATTATCTTTTATAAGTGTAGATCCTGAGGATGGCGGAATGGATCTTAAATTCCAGATTATGATGCCCGGTTTCGATTACGACTTGGCACACCCAGGGCGTGGTGCATCTCACGGATGGTTCTTCTTCTCTACATATAACACGGAAGAAGCTAGCACATTGATGGAAGTTAATGCTTCTCAAAATGACAAAGACTTTATCGCTGCGGTAAACTGGAAAAAAGCCGAAGAATACATCAAGGCTGGAAAAGGAAAAATGATGCCTGCAAAATATGCACATAATGTGTATAATGAAAAAACCCATACAGCAACTTCAACAATGAAAGACGAAGTGCTTATGTTGGATGCTTCAGAATTACCTGGCTTGGTTTATTTATTACCCACACCAAAATCTCCTCACGGTTGTGATGTAGATCCTTCTGGTGAATATATTGTTGGTAATGGTAAACTTTCTGCAAACCTTACAATTCATTCATTTACAAAAATGCTTGCCGCTATTGAAGCGAAAAAGTTTGACGGGGAAGCCTATGGTATTCCGATCTTAAAATTTGAAGATGTATTGGCCGGAGTAGTAGATCAAGCTGGATTGGGACCACTTCATACTGAGTTTGATGGTAAAGGAAATGCCTATACAACATTCTTCATTTCTTCTGAAGTGGTAAAATGGAAATTAGGCACATGGGAAGTAGTCGACAGACAACCGTGTTACTATTCAGTAGGTCACTTAATGATTCCAGGAGGAAACTCTAGAGAACCTTTTGGAGATTATGTTCTTGCAATGAATAAAATCACTAAAGATCGTTATCTCCCAACGGGACCCGAAGTAACACAATCAGCTCAGTTATACGATATTTCTGGTGATAAAATGGAGCTTTTATTAGACTTCCCAACCATTGGTGAGCCTCATTACGCTGCAGGAATTAGAGCCGACATAGTCATGAAAAATTCTAAGAAAATATACAAACTTGAAGAAAATGAACACCCATTTGCAGTAAAAACCGAAGCAGATACAAAAGTTGTTAGAGATGGAAATGTAGTACACGTATACATGACGATGATACGAAGTCACTTTGCGCCAGATAATATTGAAGGGATTAAAGTAGGTGATAAAGTATATTTCCACGTAACCAACCTAGAGCAGGATTACGATGTGCCACACGGTATAAGTATGATTGGAGCGAATACATCCGAATTATTAATTATGCCTGGGCAGACTGAAACCTTCCTATGGGAACCCAAACAAGTAGGGGTTTGGCCATTCTACTGTACAGATTTCTGTTCTGCATTGCACCAAGAAATGCAAGGATATGTTAGAGTTTCACCAGCTAGCTCAACCTTACCACTATCTTGGTCCTTAGGTGAAGATTAAAAAAGGGAATTGATAAGATTAGTAATTAGTAATTCCTTTATGGGTGGGGCCTAAAAACCCCACCCTAACTTTAAATAACTACAACATGAAGCTTAAAAAATCAAATATTATTATGCTATTGGCTTCCCTATCCATTTTAGGCCTATTCCTTTTTCCCCTTTGGAATATCACCTTGGAAGCCCCTCAATATCCCATTCCACTGGGGATGGATATCTACATAAATGATTTTGCAGATGCAAATCCTCACGATATAAAAAATATTAATTTGATGAATCACTATGTAGGGATGAAATACATTCCGGAGTCCATTCCAGAATTTAAAATATTTCCAGCAGTAATCATTACGATGTCAATCCTAGGTTTATTAATAGGATTAAAAGGAAACTACAAATGGTTTTTAGGCTGGTTAATTGTCATGCTCATACTTTCAGGAGCGGGAATTTATGATTTCTACTTGTGGGAACATGATTATGGACACAATCTAGATCCTAAGGCTATTATGAAATTCACTAATCCCGATGGCAGTATTATGGGCTTTCAACCTCCTTTATTTGGATCAAAAGATATTCTTAACTTTAGAGCACATTCCTATCCACAATTAGGCGCCTATTTTCTGGCCTTTGGTATGTTCTTATCTTTTATAGCATTCTGGTTAGGAAAAAAAGAAAAGGCTAAAACTCTCAATAATGAAAGCAATTAAATATACTTTATTTGTGGCATTCTTCCTTTTGTTAGCATGCCAAATAAAACAAAAGGAAATAAACTATGGAGCAGACCATTGCGAGTTTTGTCAAATGACCATAGTCGATAAACAACACGCGGCACAGATAGTGACGAAAAAAGGAAAAGCCTACAGTTTTGATGCTATAGAGTGTATGGTGCATTATTCCGAAGACATCGACACCTCAATGGTTGGGTTGTTTTTAGCTGGGAATTATAATGTATCTGAATCACTCATTAATGCTAGGGAATCGTATTTCATCATTTCAGAAAATATTCCAAGTCCTATGGGTGCATTTCTATCGTCAGTGCCGACAAAGGCCGAAGCAGAATCCATTGTTAAGGAAAAAGGTGGCAACATTTATACTTGGGAAGAACTTCTAAAGCACATGGGAAACTAATGAGTGATTTTTACAAAATAGACACTACTATTTCAAATACTAAATTTGAGGGTCTATCGATTCAGAAATTATGGAAGCAAGAACATGCTGAAATCTTATATATATCCTTAGAAAAAGGAAGTATATTTCCAAAACATGATGCGCCAAGAAATGCTTTCTTACAAATGCTGGAAGGACAAATAGTTTTTTATATTGCCGAAAAGGAATATATGATAAAAGAAAATGAGAGTTTTCAGTTTCCTGCCAAAGAGCTTCATAGTGTTGCCGCCATTCAAAATTCAAAATTTTTAATTATTCGCTAGTTGAAAACCCCTATAATATATATCATTCTTTTCTTGGTATCTACTTGGACGAGTGTTGCCAATACTATTGAGGTATGCGCCACTTGCAAAGTGAAAACCGTTAAAGAAGCTATTGAAATTGCTTCGGAAAATGATACTATTCTAATCAAAAAAGGGACTTACAAAGAGTATAATATTGACATCAATAAACCCCTAACCATCATTGGCGAAAATTATCCAGTTATTGATGGAGAACTGAAAGGAGAAATCATTCGAATTACGGCAGACAATGTCACCTTAGATGGTTTATTTATTATTAATGTTGGCACAAGTTATACCGAAGATTTTTCAGCAGTGAGAGTTGTAAAAAGCAAGAATTTTGTCATTAAAAACTTGGTCTTGGAGAAACTTTTCTTTGGAATTTATCTCGAAAAATCAAGCTACGGCAAAGTATTTCACAATAAAATAATTGGGGATGCCAAAGAAGAATTTAATTCGGGAAATGGCATTCAGTTATGGTATAGCCATCATATCGAAGTGGACAAAAACATTATCACACACGTGAGAGATGGGATTTATCTAGAATTTGCAGATCATTGTAGCATCACAAACAATATTAGTACAGACAACGTACGATACGGGCTTCATTTTATGTTTTCAAATGACGATATTTATGAAAACAACGACTTTCAAAATAATGGAGCGGGGGTAGCAGTGATGTTTTCAAAAAAGATAGAAATGTACAACAACATTTTTCAAGGAAACTGGGGAACCGCTTCCTACGGTTTGTTACTGAAAGAAATAAATGATTCTAAAATAAAAGGCAATCTCTTTAAAGAAAACACCACGGGTATCAATATCGAAGGTTCAAATCGGGTGACCTACTCCTTCAATACGTTCGAAAAAAACGGATGGGCGATTAAATCGCGAGGTGCATGTTATACCAATATTTTTTCAGAAAATAATTTCCTTTACAATACCTTCGATTTATCCTATAACAGTAAATTGAATGACAATAAATTTGAAAACAACCATTGGAGTGATTACAGTGGTTATGACCTTGATAAAGACGGTATTGGAGATGTACCGCATAAGCCCGTAAAACTTTTTTCGTACGTTGCCAATAGAACACCTGAAGCGATTATACTTTTAAGAAGTTTATTTATAGATATTATCGATTTTTCTGAAAAAGTATCTCCAGTTTTTACCCCAAATAATCTTGAGGATATCTCACCAAAAATGAAACGCATTGTATATGATAGAAATTAAAAACATTCATAAGTCCTTTAGTAAAAATGAGGTGTTAAAAGGAGTAGATCTTGTTATACCTGAAGGAAATGCTATTGCGGTATTGGGCCCTAATGGCTCGGGAAAAACCACATTAATAAAAAGTATTCTTGGGATGGTTTTGCCCAATCAAGGTGAAATTTTCCTAAATACTAGGAACATTAAAAAGGGTTGGGAATACCGAAAACAAATTGATTATTTACCCCAAATTGCCAATTTCCCCAATAACCTAAAAGTATTTGAACTCATTAAAATGATAAAGGATATTCGAGGTGGTGATATAGCCAATGAAAACAAATACATCGATTTATTTTCATTACATCCTTTTCTAAATAAAAAACTAGGAAACCTATCTGGAGGTACAAAACAAAAAGTAAATCTCGTGCTTGCTTTTATGTTCGACAGTCCAATTATTATTTTAGACGAACCCACTTCGGGTCTTGACCCCGTGTCGTTATTGGTGCTTAAAGACATCATTTTAGAGCAAAAAGTCAAAGGAAAAACACTCCTTATTTCGTCTCACATTATGAGTTTTGTAGAAGCTGTATGTGATAAGGTGATGTTTATTTGGGAAGGCAAAATCTATTTTAATGGAACCATTGCCGACTTAAAAAATGAAACAAATGAAGATGATTTTGAACATGCCATTGCCCACCTTTTAAAAAACGCTCATGCTTAAAATATTAAAATATAGTTTCTACGATTTAATACGAAGCAGATGGAGCTATGTCTATTTTGCCTTCTATCTTCTATTAGGCTTTGTTTTGCTTTTTTTGAATAACGATGTTTCCAAAGCGGTCATTACCTTAATGAATGTTATCATTATCCTTGTACCACTCATGGGGACTATGTTTGGGATTATGTATTTTTATAATTCGAAAGAATTTACAGAACTTTTACTCGCCCAACCCCTAAAACGAACCTCCATTTTTATTGGGCAATATTTGGGTGTGGCTACGTCTCTATCGTTAAGTTTAATTTTAGGGTTAGGAATTCCTTTTTTGGTCTATGGTATTTTTAAATCTGAAGCCATTTTAGACTTTTCATTGCTTTTGGTGACCGGCGGATTTCTCACATTTATATTCACAGCTATTTCATTTTACATAGGCTTATCCAATGAAAATAGAATTAAAGGCTTCGGCTATGCAATTCTCTTTTGGCTCTTTATGGCCGTTATTTATGACGGACTATTTTTAATATCACTCATCCTTTTTGAGGAATATCCCCTCGATACGTTTTCACTTATCGCCAGTATGGCAAACCCCATAGATTTGTCACGGATTTTAATTCTTTTAAAGTTGGACATTTCGGCGTTAATGGGCTATACGGGTGCTGTTTTTCAAAAGTTTTTCGGCACAAGCTGGGGACTTATTGTTTCGCTAGGAGTGCTGTTTCTTTGGGTTTTAATTCCCGTTTTATTAATTAGAAGGAAAGCGCTTAAAAAAGATTTCTAACTTTGTAGGTAAGTAAATCTTTCAAAAATGAAATATCTTCTCGTTATTACCCTATTCGTAGCTCTTGTAAGTTGTCAAGTCCACGTTTCTGCCGAAACCACTCAAAAAAAAGAAATACGACAATCCGAAGATAAAGCAGCTATTCTAGCCGTTATGAAAGCCCAAGAAATTGCGTGGAGTAAAAATGATTTGGAAGGTTTTATGCAAGGCTATTGGAAGAGTGACTCCCTCAAATTTTATGGTAGTAATGGCATTACCTACGGTTGGGATCAAACCCTTGCCAATTACAAAAAAGGATATCCTTCTGCAGATCACAGTGGCACACTAACATTTAAAATAAATGATATTTCTGAAATTGAACGAGATGCTTATTGGGTCATGGGCGAATACTTTTTGAAACGAATTGTGGGCGATGCCAACGGAATCTTTATGATTATCTTCAAAAAGATTGATGACCAATGGAAGATAGTTGCTGATATGTCTTGTAGTTCTTAAAATTTTCTATCTGGATGAAAAGCATCTAGATTCATAGAACGTTTTTTATCCAGAATTACTTCTGAAACCAGTTTCCCCGTAGCAGGACCCATACTCCAACCCATCATTGCATGACCCGTGGCTATGGTTAAATTATCACATTTTGAAGATTTCCCAATATAGGGTTTTCCGTCTGGTGAAACAGGTCGTAATCCGCAAGCCGCATGGGCCTTTTCTTTTTCATTAATCGACACATTTAGGTAGTATTTTTCTGCAGCCTTAGCAATAGCTTCAACACGCACAGGGTTTATTTTATGATGAATCCCTGCAATTTCCATAGTTCCTGCAAAACGGGTAAATCTATCCATTGGAGTGACCGCTACACGGGCTTCGGTAAGGATGGCAGGAATCGTTATTCCTGTTTCCCTTTCGGTATTGATTCGATACCCCTTTCCAGCTTCCAATGGAATCTTTATCCCTGACTTTTTACTTAACAATTGGCTCCAAGACCCAGCTGCTAACACAAATTCATCTGCAGAAATTGACTGACTTTGTGTTTTAATTTCTTTTATTTTCCTTTCAGAAAATTGGAGGTCTTCTACCTTTTCATTTTTATAAAAAGTAACTCCTTTATTTTCCAAATGTGCTTTCATTTCACTCATAAACACATTGGGTGTTGTGTGCCAATCACATTTATAATGTACTGCACCCACACTTAGGATTTGGGCATTGGGTTCCAATTTTTCTAATTCGGAAGCATTTAAAACGGTTACATCTAGGCCCTCTTTAGCTGCTAAATAAGCCACTTCCACTTCGTGATTTAAAGCTTTTTCGCTTTGACATAGCATCAACAGTCCTTTGTGTTCTAATTGAAAGTTGAATTTCTCATCCGCTTTTAATTCAGAAAATAAATCAACACTTAATAAATTAATATCCTTGATGGCTTTAATTGAATTTGATACATTTTTCTCTGAACACGATTTATTAAACGCCCAAACCCATTGCAAAAAAGAAGCATCCAAACGAGGTTTTATAAATAACGGACTTGCAGGATTAAACATCCATTTCAATCCTTGTTTCATGGCGCCAGGGGCCGCTAATGGAATAATATGACTGGGTGTTAGATACCCTGCGTTTACATAGGAAGCGCCAAAATCCATGGAAGATTGATCGATAACTGTAACCTCACATCCTTCTTTTGAAAGATAATAGGCGGAGCAAAGCCCAATAATTCCGCCTCCAATAACAACAACTTTTTTACTCATATTACTTGAAATCCGTATGCATAAGGATCATCTTCGGGATCAATAGTAATTGTATTGTACCCATAAATTTTTGCCCATCCTTTAATACTAGGAATGATGGCCTTTTTGTCACCCATTTTTGTTTCTTCTTCTATGCGACCTTCAAAGGTAGAACCAATATAACTTTCATGAATAAAAGTTTCCCCATTTTTAAGTTTTCCTTTGGTAAATAATTGAGCCATTCGTGCCGAAGTCCCCGTACCACAAGGGGAGCGATCTATAGCTTTGTCTCCGTAAAATACTGCATTCCTGCCAGATGAATTCGGGTTTAAAGGCGTTCCTGTCCACTGAATATGACTCACATCACGAATCCTTTCATCTTCAGGGTGAATAAAATGATTAGGGTAATTTTGATTTATTTTCTCACGTATTTCCTGCGAATACTGAATTAATTTACTAGCCGTAAAATCTTGTACCCCGCTAAAATTTTTCTGTGGATCCACAATGGCATAAAAGTTTCCACCGTAGGCAACATCAAAAATAAGTTCACCCAATTCTTTACAATCGATGCTAAGGTTTTCTTCGGCTAAATACGATGCAACATTCTTTAATTTTACCCAAGCTACTTTTCCGTTTACTTTTTCATACTCAATATTCACTAAACCTGCTGGAGTTTCCATTCGTACTTTTCCTTCAACTTTAGGATTGATTAATCCTTCTTCTACCCCAATTGTGATAGCACCAATGGTTCCATGGCCACACATAGGGAGACAACCTGAGGTTTCAATAAATAGAATGGCAAAATCATTTTCGGAAGATTGCGGCTCAAAAAAGAAACTACCGCTCATCATATCGTGACCCCGTGGCTCAAACATAAGTCCTTTCCGAATCCAATCATACTCTTTTAAAAAATGTTGGCGCTTTTCACCAATCGACTTTCCAGACAATGGAGGATGCCCTGTAGTTACTACTCTTACAGGGTTTCCACACGTATGCGCATCGATGCATTTATAGACAGTTTTCATTACGATTTCAAAACTTCGGGTAATAATTCTGAAGGAAAATCTTGGTAACTAAAAGGACGCACCCATCGTTTGATGGAATGGTTCCCGACTGCGGTGAATCGACTATCGGTACTTGCGGGATATGGTCCTCCGTGCGTCATTGCATCACACACCTCCACACCTGTGGGCACCCCATTAAAAATGATTCTACCAACTCTATCTTGTAGCGATTCAATAATTTCTGAAAGGCTCGAATATTCTTCTTTTTCAGCAATAATGGTTCCTGTTAATTGCCCTTCTAAATTTTCAATAATTTTAAGTAATTGTATCTCATCTTTACATTGCACCACCAAAGAAAAAGGTCCAAAAACCTCCTGATGTAGTTTTGGATTTTTTAGAAAAGCATCTCCTTTGGCAGTCACTACTTTCGCTTTTGCATAATTATCGGGTACATTCCCTTTATATTCTGCGACCAAAGTAGTTTCTGGTTGTTCAATAACCTCAGCTCCCTTTTTATTGAAAGCTGAATGAATATTAGGATTCAACATGCAGTAGGAATCAATATTCGCCGTTTTTTCACCTAAATCCTCAATAAATATTGAAGTAAAATCGCTTTCCAAAGTTAAAATCAACCCAGGATTGGTACAAAATTGTCCTGTTCCCAAAGTAATGGAACCTGCATAGGTGGACGCAATTTCGGAAGCCCTTTTCTCTAAAGCCTTCTTGGTAATTATGACCGGATTAATACTACCCATTTCTGCAAAAACAGGGATGGGTTCGTCTCGTTTTGCCGCTAAATCGTATAAGGCTCTTCCTCCATTAATACTGCCCGTAAAACCTACTCCTTTTACCTTAGGATGAGAAACCAATTGTTGTCCCACTTCAATTCCCGAACTGTTCAAATTTGAAAAAACACCTTCGGGCATACCTGTATCTTTTGCCGCTTTTATGATTGCCGAAGCCACCAACTCACCCGTTCCAGCATGCATAGGATGAGATTTTACAATCACTGGACACCCAGCCGCCAAAGCACTTGCGGTGTCTCCACCAGCTGTGGAATACGCCAATGGGAAATTACTCGCTCCAAAGACCACAATGGGTCCAATGGGAACTTGTAACTGTCGTAAATCGGGTTTAGGAGCGGGTGCTCGGTCGGGAATTGCAGTATCGATGGTAGGTTCTCTCCAAGCGTCATTCTCGATGAGTTTTGCGAACATTCGTAATTGACCTACAGTACGACCTCTTTCACCCTTCGCTCGTCCTTCGGGCAAACCCGATTCTGAAGTATAGGTTTGTACTAAAGTGTCTCCCAAAGCTTCAATTTCATCTGCAATGGCATTTAAAAAAGTAGCTCTTTTATTTCCTGAAATTGTTCTATACTGCTTGAAGGCTTTGGAAGCCAATTGCGCAGCTTTATTTATTTCGTCTTTAGTAGCTTCGGTAAATGTGTGTTCGTTTTCTTTATTTTCCTTCGGATTAAAGGTTCGATAGGTTTTAGTTCCTTTCGCAGATAATTCAAATCCAATATAATTTTTCCCTGTTATCATAAATTCTTGTAATCTGGTAATTGAGGGCGTGACTTAACACCATCGTTTATAATTTTTAAAACTTCTTCTCTTTCTTTTCCCGAGAGTCGTAACCTAGGAGCTCGTACGGTTTCACTTCCTATTCCTGTTGCAACCTCAGCAAGTTTTATATTTTGAACTAATTTAGGGTTTATATCCAACTCCAACAAGGGTAAAAACCATCTGTAAATTTCGATGGCTTCCTGGATTCTTCCTGCCTTTTGAAGTTCATAAATGGCGACTGTTTCCGCTGGGAAGGCACACACCAATCCTGCAATCCAACCATCGGCTCCCATCAATAAACTTTCTAAAGCTAAGGTATCCACCCCACACATGATTTTAAGTCGGTCTCCGAAGTTGTTTTTAATCCGAGTAACATTGGATATATCACGAGTGGATTCTTTTACTGCTTCAATGTTATCACATTTTAGTAGCTCATCGAACATAGCTTGGGTAACTTCAATTTTATAATCTACGGGATTGTTGTAGACCATAATGGGTAAGGAAGTATTAGTCGCCACTGCTTTAAAATACTCCACCGTCTCTTCATCACTGGCTTTGTAACGCATAGGCGGAAGCATCATTAAACCTGAAGCGCCATCTTCTTCGGCATGGTGAGCAGCAGCAATGGCTCCTTTTGTGGATTGTTCCGCAATATTAATTAATACTGGTACTTTCCCATTAACCATTTTAACGGTTTCTTGCGTAAGTGTTCTTTTTTCGGCTTCGGTTAAGGTACTCGCTTCGCCAAGCGTGCCTCCCAGGACAATGCCGTGAACTCCAGCTTCCAATTGCGCTTTGATATTCACTTGAAATAAATCTAAGTCCAATGTGTCTTCATTGGTAAATTTTGTAGTTACTGCAGGCATAACGCCTTTCCATTCAAATTTCATAAGATGCTATTTTAATGATTCAAAAGTAAAGCAACTGTCATGATTTTTAGCGTAGAAAATTATCCAAATATGATACTATTTTACCCTATTTTTTATTTTAAATATTTTTATTGATTATTATTGTAATATGTTTTAACCTAATGAAGGTCCTTCCATTTACCATACCAAAGCCTAAAAATGATGCGCTTATTCTTCAAGAGGATAAGCAACCCCTATTCTATAATTTATTTCATCAACACGAGGAAGTTCAGTTAAGTGTTATTAAAAAAGGGGAAGGATCCTTAATTGTTGGGGATGCGGTGCATTCTTTTCAAGCGGGCGAATTGATTGTTTTAGGAAGCAACGTTCCCCATGTTTTTAAAAGCACTACTCTAAAAGATTCGCCATCGCATATGCTGACGGTCTTCTTTAAAAAAGATTCCTTTGGGAGTGACTTTTTTGAAACTGAAGAATTAAAATCCTTAGATTCTTTTTTCGTAAAGGCTTCACAGAGTTTTAAAATTTTGACCCCTTCCATAGAAATAATTTCCTTATTTGAAGCTCTTTTTGCAGTTTCAAAATTGGAGCGATTCATTTTATTCCTTCAGCTCTTAAAAAAAATTAATGAATCCCCATTCACACCTCTTTCCTCATTTGCACAAACAAAAAAGTACTCAGATAATGAGGGCCGACGTATGGGTATTATTTACAACTTTAGTATGAATCATTTTCGGGAGAAAATTAGGTTATCTCAAATTGCATCGGAAGCTGCTATGACTCCTCAAGCGTTTTGCCGCTATTTTAAAAAAAGAACTCGTAAAACCTATATTGAATTTTTAAATGAAATCCGAATTGAAGAAGCTTGTAATTTACTCAAAAAACATCCCGAAATGAGTATCATCGAAATAGCTGAATCCAGCGGATTTAATAACATTTCAAACTTTCATCGAAAGTTTAAAGAACTGAAGGGAATGCGACCTCTTCAGTTTCAAAAGCAAAGCCGATTATAAATTTTTAAGTTCCTCTTTTAATTTTTTGGTTAATCCAGAAACCACCAAATCGTAGGAATGATCAATAAGCTCTGTTATGAGTTTAGGTGGAAGATTCGATTCAATAATAACCGTATTCCAGTGCAACTTACTCATATGCCAACCGGGGATGATTAAACCGTCAAACTGGGTTCGAAGCTCGACAGATCGATCAGGGTCGCATTTTAAATTGACTTGCGATGGGATACGCTCCAAGCCACAGATAGCAAACATTTTTCCCATCACTTTAAAAACAAGGGTGTGCTCATCGAAAGGGAAGGATTCGGTGACTCCTTTTTTGGAGAGGCAATAATTACGAAAGTCTTCTATGTGCATATCATTCCACTTTATAACCCAAAACTGGATTGTCATCAAAATAAATTAGTAATGAAGTGTGTCCCATCTGTACAGGAACGGTAAAATGTACCACCCCTTCTTTTTCTCTAAATAGCACCGATTCTTTTTGATCTCCATACGAATATTGGATTTCCTTTGGAGCGGTTGTTTTAATTTCAAAATAAATTTCATTCATCGAACTATTGGAATACAAAGTTCCGTTTTTAGGTGAAATAATATCCTCCGAAATGAGATTTGGTGAAATAATGAGGGGGCCCTTGGTAAATTCTGAAAACATCAAAGTTGGGTTTAAAAAAGTGTCGTCCACCATTTCGGGATAATGGCTTTTTATAAGTTGATTTGGCGCCGTTTTATAGTAAAAATAGGTAGGCTCCTTTATAAACTTTCCGTTAAACTTCCCAGCTCCCCACGTAGCGTCAAACAAAAACCAAGTATCGCCAATCTTAGCAGCATTCCACATATGATTTTTCTTAAAAGGTCTTCCAATATCTTTAAAATGGGTTTTGGTATCGCCTTGTATTAAGTAGTTTTCAATACCTTGTAACTGGCATAGTTTTTCGAACACAAAAGCATAGCCTTCACAAACGGCAATACCATTTTGTAAGGTTCTTTCAATGATTTTCGCTCGGGTTTTTTCTTCCTTTTGATTTCGCTCTCGATAGTTGGTAAACGAATAGTTGAATTTTTTATACTCATCCGGGTCATACCTCACATTCTGAATTAACCAAGTATAAATGGCGCGTACTTTATCTTCTTGGGTAAAGAAATCACGGGTGATAAATTTTGAAAAGTCTTCGGCTTTTTTAAAAGTTTTAGGATATAATTCAATGGTGGCATCGACTCTTTCGTAGTCTTGTGAAAAGCCAAGGAATGAAGTAAAGCATAAAATGACAAGAAGTTTTTTCATCCTATTTTAAGTTCCCTAGATGCGTGTGCTTAAAAAGATCTGGATATTTTAATCCGTACCCAAATATCCTATCCATTGCCGAATGAGAAAACAAAATTATGCCTGTCAATGCTATAATATCGTTTGATAAATAATACCCTAAGAGTAACACCAAAATAGCTACGGCTTTATGATGAAATAAATTGTAGGTAAAGGCTCCTACTTTTGTATTCACTATATATCCTAACATTCCAATATCGGGTGTTAATAGTAAAACGGGAAACCACCACCAAGCATAATCCAATTGGGTAAATAAAAAAATTCCGAATAAGAATTGGGCGAGTTCTTCTATTTTTAAAGAGGCTTCCATATTAAAAAATTTTATATAAAACAGGTCGGCTTGGGGTCGCATCATTCACAAAAGAAGCAGTTTGTAAGTTAAGTATATAACTACCATCTTTGATGCGATTATTCACATAAATAAATTCGGTGATAGTAGCATTAAATCTAGTGTTCTTTGGGTAATCCCAAAAGGCTTTATGCGCTAATAATTTTCCTTCGTCTTTTTCTTTGTCCACCGAGGGTAAATCAATTAGTAAATGGTCCACACCCAATTCTCTTAAAAAATTCGCTGCTTCTCCCTCCAAGTACGGCCAATTGGTATTGGAGTATTTTTTGGTTTTCTTGGAAGCTAAATTCGGCATCGTACGTATTACTAGGGCTTCAGGATTTTTCCCTTTCAATAAGTGTTTTAATTGTTTTTCTGAAATGACCAAATCTCCCTTATTACTTTCTGGCGCTACCGAAATCACTTCAGCTAAAAAAAAGTACTTTTTTAAGGTGTTGTGTACCGAATGAAACTCCTCCGAAATATGCCCCACACTCTCGGTATGGGTGCCATGAGCATGCGGATTAAAATACACATTGTTAAAATTGACTCCGCCACCTTCGCTTACCTTTCCAATCCAATCGCCCAATTTTACAGGCCATACTTCCGGGGGATCAATGTACCAAGCGCGTGCTTTGCCTTTATGGGCTTTTATGGGAATTGAAATATCGAGTGGTTTCGATAAATCGATATTGAAAAATTGTTTGCCTACGGTAATTGTTGCTTTCAAATGGAATGAGTTTTCAGTCTAAATTTAGCAAGAAAAGATCACTTGCAATTCCGTCGCTTAAAAATTTACCTTTTTTAGTGACCATGAGCCTGTCGTTTTCCCGTATTAAAAAGTCATTTTTTATATGAAGCTGCGTCTGCATTAATAAATATTCAAGATACTTTTTCCCGAATAATTTCTCCACTTCTTCTAACTGTATTCCCCACATGGTTCGCAATCGTGTCATCACATATTCGTTATAGCGATCATTTTTTGTGAGCGTTTCTCGTTCTAACGGAAGAGTCTCGGCCTCTATAGCTTTAATGTATTTTGAATTGTTTGCCACGTTCCAACTTCGGTTTTTTCCATCGTAACTATGCGCCGAAGGCCCTACTCCCAAATACGGTTTCCCTTGCCAGTATGCCAAATTGTTTTGCGATTCAAAACTTGGTTTTCCAAAATTGGAGAATTCATAATTTACAAAGCCTCTTTTCTCGGTCTCTGAAACTAAAAGATGATGGTGATCCTGAGCGACTCCATCTTCAACGGGAGGCACAATTCCTTTCTCTATAAAGGCTTTTAAAGCTGTTTTGGGTTCTACAGTTAGGGCGTAACACGAAAGGTGAGGTACATTCAACTCAAAAGCTTTTTCTAAGTTTTGAAGCCAACGTTGGTTGGTCATTTTAGGGATTCCGTAGATGAGATCAATACTAATATTGCTGAAATATTGTTTGGAAAGCTGAATCGACTCCCAAGCTTCTCCTGCATTATGAGCACGATTCATCAATTTTAAATCTTCCTCAAAAAAGGATTGCACTCCAATACTTAAACGATTAATAGTGGATTTTGACAATTGAAGTAATTTTTCTTCAGATAAATCGTCTGGATTGGCTTCGAGGGTAATTTCAGCCTCTTTTGAAACTATAAAGTTTTCAGCAATCGTTTTAAAAATTTTGGATAGTTCTTCTTCCGAAAGTAAGGACGGAGTTCCTCCCCCAAAATAAATAGTTTTTATTTTACCTTTTAACTCGCTTTTCCGAAGCACTAATTCTTTACAAATAGCATCTACAACGCGCTGCTTATTTTTAAGTGAAGTGGAGAAATGAAAGTCACAATAATGACAGGCCTGTTTACAAAAGGGGATGTGAATATAAATGCCTGACAAAATATTCTAGTTTCTTTTATTAAACTTAGGACTAAAAACTCTTTTTAAGATCAATCTTCTTCTAAAAGCCAAATAAATAGAGTAACCAAAATATCCAAAAACAAAAACAAAAAGAAACCAAATCCATTTATTTCTTTTTTCCTTAAAAGGAGTTACATAAAATTCTCTTTCTACATAAAACATAAACCCAATTCTTAAAATTAGAATTTGTCTGTCGAATTGGAAAATGATTAAATCCATACTTACCCTATTCGGTCCTCATTTTGTTTTACAAAAGCACCCCATCCTGTATAGCTTTTTCCAGATTCAATTTTACCAGCGTTATAAAAATGACACACCGCAGCAGCAAGTCCGTCTGTACTATCCAGATTTTTTGGTAATTCTTTCAAACTTAAAAGACTTTGTAGCATTTTCGCTACTTGCTCTTTACTGGCGTTTCCATTGCCCGTAATGGCCATTTTAATCTTTTTTGGAGAATATTCGGTAATAGGAACTTGTCGTGAAAGACCCGCTGCCATAGCAACCCCTTGGGCACGACCTAACTTGAGCATGGATTGTACATTCTTTCCGAAAAAAGGTGCTTCAATCGCAATTTCGTCTGGGTGAAAAGTATCGATAAGTTCGATGGTGCGTTCAAAAATATGTTTTAGGCGAACGTAATGATCGTCGTATTTTGAAAGTTGTAGTTCATTTAATTGAAGAAACTGCATCTCCTTTTTAATGACTTTAATAAGTCCAAACCCCATCACTGTGGTTCCTGGATCTATTCCTAATATAATTTTTTCGGAAGCCATTCCTTCTAAAACTTTAGTATTTTAGCGACCCTATGGTTGCCCTATCTCACAAAGCTAAGCAATATGGCTGGTTTGCCCTAAAGGTTTTTATCTTAAGCGTTGCTTTTATCTATATCTATAGAAAGATAGTATTGCAAGACAGCGCATCGTGGGGTATTATGTTTGACGCTGTAAAAACAAAAAGCTTTGGTTATCTATTTCTTTTTTTTGGAATTACAATTGCGAATTGGTTTTTTGAAATTAAAAAATGGCAAACCATAACCTCTGTTATGAAAAAGATTTCCTTTTTTGAAGCTTCAAAGCAAAGTTTAGCAGCGCTTACCGTTTCTCTCGCTACCCCTAACCGGATTGGTGATTACGGTGCTAAAGTTTTTTATTTTGAAAAACAACACCGAAAAAAAATAGTACTACTCAACTTCGTATCGAATGCATTTCAATTGTTAACTACCTTAATTTTTGGAATCGTTGGCTTGTTTTTAGTTTTTCCAAAACTACGTATTGAACTATCTGAATATAAACTAATTGCAGGCTTTTTAATCTTGGTTTTTGTGACGCTTTTAGCATATTTATTCAGAAAAAAAGAATGGTTTATAAAAGGATTTACCATTAAAAATGTGTGGAATTATTTTCAGAAAATCTCGTTTTTAATAAAGTTAAAAACCTTTATCTACTCCATTATTAGATACTTGATTTTTAGCAGTTTATTCTATTTATTGCTTCAATATTTTGGAGCTAACACTTCATTTTTAGACACTATTCCTTTTATAACTTCCATGTATTTAGTAGTTTCGATACTTCCAATGTTTTTGATATTCGATGTCATTGTAAGAGGGAGTATTGCAGTTTGGCTGTTGTCTGTCATAAATATTAATGAGACCGTAATTATCACAACGGTATTTACGATGTGGCTTCTTAATTTTATTCTCCCCGCTATATTTGGAAGCATTTATGTTATAAATTTTAAGAGGGTTTGATTATTACTTTATTCATTGTTTTTATTTTCTATTTCATAGTTATGGGATGGATTTTTTATGGAATTAAAAGGCATCCGGCCTTTTTTCCTAAAAATAATGCTCAAAAGACATCCTTTTCAATTATCATCCCTTTTAGAAATGAAGAAAAGCATCTCCCCTTTTTATTAAAAACTCTTTTAAATGTAAAATACGATCTAACCAAATTTGAAATTTTGTTTGTTGATGATGACTCTAGCGATACTTCGGTTGAAATTATTCATACATTTTTGAAGGATGCACCATTATATTTTGAAATTTTATCAAACAAAAGATATTCCAATTCTCCAAAGAAGGATGCTATTTCATTAGCCGCAAAACAAGCTCGACATTCATGGATTGTTACTACAGATGCGGATTGTAAAATACCAGAAAAATGGTTAGTACTATTGGATGCGTTTATACAAAAAGAACACCCCAAAATGGTGTGTATGCCCGTATTTTTGGAAAGAGATGACTCCTTTTTAAAACAGTATCAATTCTTTGATGTACTTAGCCTGCAGGCTACCACCTTGGGGGGATTTGGTAATAACATCCCGCTTCTATGCAATGGAGCAAATTTGGCCTATAAAAAGAATGCCTTTTTTGAAGTTGCTGGATTTATAAACAATGATAAACACGCAAGTGGTGATGACATATTTTTAATGGAAAAGATAAAAGCATTATATCCTAATAAAATTAAATATTTAAAGAATCCAGAAGCTGCCATAATTACGCATTGTGTAGAAAGCTGGGAAGAAATTATCCAGCAACGCATCCGTTGGGCATCAAAAACAAAATACTTAAAAAACGCTGCTGTGTCATTAGTGGGAGGCATTGCTTTACTCACAAATCTCACCCTAGTTATTAGTCTTATTTTTTCCTTCATATTCCCTTTAAAAATATTGTATTTCGCACTGTTTATACTTTTAAAAATTATGCTGGACAGTATAATTTTAGTCGTTGAAGCTAGGTTTCTTAAGCTAAAAATTAACCTCTTCTATGTATTTCTAAGTTCCTTTGTCTATTCTTTTATGGTTGTTTGGGTTGTACTTAATAGCTTTCATGGAGCTTATCAATGGAAAGATAGGACGTTTAAAAAATAGGCTTCGTTTCAATTATTTTTTTACCTTTAAGCGTACCAAATCAATATGTTATGAAATACCTACTAATTGTTCTTTCTATATTTTTGACTCAAATTTCATTTTCACAACAGTCGTATTCTGTAAATGGAGAAAATCTAACATTGTATCCCGAAGCAGAAGGAAATCTCACCCTTCTTTGGAATAGTTTTGATGGTAATTACCGTTATTTCATTAAAAAAGGCGATGAAATAGTCGAACTAAAAAACACCAAAGTTGATGGTGATTATCAAGAGGAATATAAAGATGTACTAAGAAATTACACAGGTTCGGATACTTCAAAAGTAAAATTAACGAAAGCAGATTTAGTGAGAGCTGTGGATGCCTATAATGTACAAAATGACGCTTCCTATGTTTCAAAAACTACTTCGGTACAACTAAAAGCACGTTTAGGAGTATTCGCTGGGATTTCCAATTACCCTTATTTTGTAAACCCTGATAATACATCACTTCCGCAATTTGGTGTAGAATTGGAAATTATTGATGACGTGAAACTTAAGCGGCATAGTATGGCGCTCTTGTTACGCCATATTTTGGGAAATAATGATTACGATTTTTCATCAACACAGTTTTCACTTAACTATCGCTTTAAGTTTGTAAAGACGGAAACTTTTGATATTTATGTGAATACTAAATTTGCCGATTTTGTTCACATATCTCAAGATTTAAGCTTTACAGATGGAAATGGAGAGGTAACCAATATTAAGGCGTCGGGAAGTGAATTTCAAGCTCCTTTTGGAATCGGAATTGGTACTGATATTGCTCTTGGGAATGGTTATTTAACCTTTTTATACCAAGACATTTTTGCGCTAAACCTTAATGATAATGGAGAATTTTCAATAGATCTAGTAGTTGGGTATAAATGGAATTTATAAATTTTCTGAATTTAAAATAAAAGGTAACCGTATGGTGGTAGTCACGGGTATACCCCTTTTATACGCCGGCGCTGGGTTGGAAATTTTACCAATACTTTCTTGAAATAGTCGAGATAAACTTGGAACTTTCTTTAATGTAAGGCTATCGGCTATCACTTCTTCAATAACTAAATTTCCCTTTTTATCAATTTGAAGAATAATGGTAACTGTATCACTAATTTCTTGTGAGGTGACTAAATTTTCTTCAGAGAGTTCCTGTTTAATAGCAGAATTTACCACATTTTGAAAGCACGATTTTTGCTCCTCTTTTTCGGTATATTTTTCGCATTCGCCAAACATGGGATAGGTATCAACCTCGCTCCAATTAATACTTTCAATCTCTTCTTCATAAAAGGTTTCGGAAGAAATTCGCTCGGTATTAAAATACTGGCATGAGGATACTATCCATAGAAATCCTAAAAAAAATACTTTGGGAATTTTCATTAGCTAAAATTACACATTTCCCTTGAAACACAGCTATAACAAAAAACCGAAGCAATACTTCGGTTTTAAAAATTTTAAGAATACTAAATTTTAGATTTCAAAGAGTATTGGTAATGCAAACTGTACTGCAACTTTTTTTCCTTTATGCTCTCCTGGAATCATTTTTGGAAGTGTTTTCCCAACTCTAATAGCTTCATCTTGTAATTCTTTAAAATCGGATTTAGCAGTCACATCTTTAATTTCGCCGTTGGAGTCGATAACAAATTGTACTACTATTTTTTGTCTTCCAGTTATCTCAGCATTTTTAATGTCTTTACTGAACTCCTTTACTACATGCTGCGCCACGTTTTGTGTAAAGCACTTTTTAGCTTCTTCATTAGACATCCCCTCACAGCCGGGATATACCGGGACCTTATCAATGTCTTTCAAAGTTAATTCTTTGTCTTGTTGTGGAGCGGTTTCGGTAATAGGGGTCTTACTAGTTGCTGTTTGGTTTCCTTTGACTTCATTTACACAGGAAGTATAAATTACCATGGCTCCAATGATAGGCAATACAGCTAAATACTTTACTAACGCCTTTTTTGTAGATTTCGATTTTTGTAACATAACGATTCGTTTTTTAATTAATGAATGATTGAAAAAAGTATTGATAAATGAAATAGTTTCGGTTTGAAATAATTTTGAAAGCAAGTTTTCGTAATAATCGCGCTTCTTTATTTGCTGCACAACGGAAGCATCTGCAATAAATTCTTGAAGTGCCGACACTCTTTTTTGAAACAAATAAAATAAAGGATTAAACCAAAAAACAATTTTTAGAATTTCGTATATAAGTAAATCGATGGTATGATTTTGGCGCGCGTGGACAGCTTCGTGTAAAAGAATATCCTCCTTTTGTTTTTGGGTAAGATATTCCCCTAAAAAAATCGACTTTAAAAACGTAAAAGCAACATCTGTATTGGGAATATAAACCACGGTAAAGTCTGAATACTTTTCTACTTCACCTTGTTTTTTTAGTTGATGAATTCTGTTCAGTTTCTTAACAAAGTAATAAAGCGAAACTGCAATTCCAGTAAGCCAAATAAATTGAAATACTTGTTCAGAAGAAACAAAAGAGGTACTAATAGTCTGTGTTGTGTTTGATACTAAAATCTCTGGTAGATTGATGGTAACCACACTATTTAAAGTATTTTGTAATCCCTCAAATTTTAAGAAAGGAACCATCATTATGAAAATGGGTGTAAAAAGTAAATACACTCTATTTAACTGAAAAAAAGTTTCTCTTTTAAGGAAAAGATCATAAACTCCTAACAATAAAAGCTGAAACACTATAATTTGAATAAAATAGGATATCATGATTTTGTTTCTTTATTTATCTCTTTCAATATTGCCTCAAGTTCATTAATATTTACATCATTTTCTTTTACAAAAAATGAAACCATACTTTTAAAAGAACCTTTAAAGTAGCCATCTACCAATTTATTAATAGATTGATTACTGTAATCTGCTTTAGCGATTATCGGAAAATAAATATGTCCTCTTCCCTCACGTCTGTAATCCACAAATTCTTTACTTTCCAAAATTCTAACAATAGTGGATACTGTATTATACGCAGGTTTAGGATTAGGAAGCTCATCTATAATGCTGGCTACATTGGCTTCACCCAAATCCCAAAGTACCTGCATGATATCCTCTTCTGCTTTAGTAAGTTGTTTCATCTTATTGCATTTAGATTTCAAATATAACTAAATTTTTAGTTTAAACTAATTTTTTAGTTATTAATTTGTAACGTTTCAGTAAATTGTTAGTCGAATAGCACCATATGGACATCCTTTGTATTCTTATTGGTTTATTATTTATGCTCGTAGGAATTGCCGGCAGTATCCTCCCAGTGATTCCAGGGACTCCGCTTTCCTGGCTAGGTTTAATAGTACTCTATTTAGCACCCTCTTTAGAATTTGATTGGACTTTTATCATCATTACAGGAATTGTTGGTATAGGAATTTACATTATGGATTATATCATTCCTGCGATGGGAACCAAGCGTTTTGGAGGAAGTGAAGCTGGAGCATGGGGAACTACCATTGGTTTAATTATTGGTATTTTAGCTCCTATCCCTTTTGGAATTCTAATTGGTCCTTTTGTAGGAGCACTCGTTGGGGAATTGGCATTTAATAAAACCGAAGGACCCCAAGCATTTAAAGCAGCTTTGGGATCCTTTTTTGGATTTCTAGCATCTACTTTCCTCAAGTTTTTCGCGACACTAGTGTATTTAGGGCTATTTATTTATAAAGTGATTGTAAATTTTGACTTACTTTTTTAGATTAATGTCTAGTTGGGTCAAAAGGAAAATTATCTTGGTTATCTGGAAATCCATCTAAATCTGAATCTCTTACATCATTATCTATAAATAATAACTGGAAACTAATGGGTAAAAAGGTTTCAAAAACAACGGCATCAAATTCAGTTGTAGGAGCAACGGATACCGATATGGAAGTAAACGTAACATTGAGTGTCGTATCGACCATCGTTCTTGCCCAAACTAACGCCGTAAAATTGCCAAAACGCAATAGTCTAGCACCAAATGCCGAAGGAAAAGTCCCTGCAATAATTCCTGTTTCGTTTGTTGTGCATACCACTTGGGGGGAACCGTTAAAACCTAGTACACTAAACATATTATTAATTTCTAAAGCCAAAACATCGTTAACCCCTACATTTCCTTGAAGAGATAAAGAAGGAATATATCTCCAAACCACATTATTGTCATTACGTACAACATTTACACCTAAAGCTTGAATCTGTGGAATTGTTATTTCTGTTGCACTATACCCAGCTGGCATAGTAAATCCTAATCCTGGATATTGTGTATGAATAAATTGTGTGCCTGGATTAGCTATGGTAGGAATTTGTGTTAAAGGAACAGGTAACCCATGAGCATAATCCCAGTACAATGCCTGAACACCTGTAACGTTTGTACATATTTGAGAGTTAAAATTCCTAAAGTCGTTTGCGGGAGTTTCGTTATTATTATCCTTACTACAGGATGATAGTAAAAAAATGATTGACAGAGAAAGTATAGCAAAATGTTTCATATGGATGTATTTTTTAATACATCGATAGACTTTTAATATGTCATCACAAAACTAAACCCAACGCGTTTTTCCATCGATGGTTGTTTGCCTAGACCCTTCAGGGAGTTCACCATCATACTTTCCTAAATAGAAAAAACCTATACAACGTTCTCCGGTATTCATGTCAACAAGTTTTCCTAAAGAACCACTTACGGAAGGAGAACTCCAATAGGCACCTATCTTCATTTCTGAAGCCGTTAACCACATATTTTGCACAGCCATAGCGGTTGATGCAATTTCTTCCCATTCGGGGATAGATTCTTTAGGATCTCTTTGAAAACAAATAGCGATGACACAAGCAGCTTTCACTGGGTTAACTTGATACTTTTTATATTTAACTTCAGAAAAATTATTAGACTTTTCTTTATAGGTAGTGGATAAAAACTCGGCTAGTTTTCCTCTGGATTCTTTGGAATGAAAAACAATAAACCTCCATGGTTCGGTCCTTCTATGCGTTGGTGCCCAATTTGCGGCCTGCAAAATGGTTTTAATTTCTTCAACGGTTACTTCTTCCATATTGTATTGTGCAGGATATACAGCTCTTCTATTTGCGATAATCTTCGAAATCATTTTGCGGAAAATTTTGGCTCCAATATACACAAATAAAAACCTCCAAATGATAAGGTACCACATGGAGGTTTAAAAAAACTAACCAAATTAATTTGTTCATGAAGAAAGTAAATCCTTCAATCTGGTGGTCCAAAAATATGTTCATTTTTGGACATATAATAATCAGAAAGACTTCCTAATGAGGGTTTTCGCCAAAATGTAACTTTTATAGCACTAACAACAATAATGTCATTAATTTTATGTAATTTAATATCGGCTTATTTAATTGGATACCAACTTAAACGCTCTTCGATATGAAAAAATTAGCAATAATTGCTTTCTCCATTTTATTAGCAGTGGTTTTTATAGCGGCTTCAACAACTGAAGGCAATCAAAATGAATATTCCCTTGAAGGAGTCTGGGAAATGAAGCATCAATATATTTATGAAAATAATGAGATATTGGACACTTTATATAACCTCAATGGATATAGACAGGTTAAAATTTACAGTAAAGGAAAAGTCATGTGGTCTCGTTACAACCCTACCGACACCAATGAATGGTTTGGGTATGGAACCTACGAAGTAAAAGATGGCATTCTTGAAGAACAACTAGAATATGCGTCTCAAGCTATGATGAAGATAGTAGATACCGTACAAGTATTTCGTTTTGAATTAAAACTTGGAAAAGACACCTACAGTCAGATATCTTTCGACAATGACGGGAACAAGTATAATTCAGAAAATTATACAAGGATAGAATAGCAAACTAAAGGGTAAATTTGGGTGTTTTAAAAATAACTTCCTGTTGATTTAAGACATCAACCACCATATTTATTTCGCTATCTTTTTTATTGAATTTTGCTTCGGTTAAAAGCTGTTCTATAGATTGTTTCATTTTTGGTTCATGATATTCCAATAAGAGTTCATTCTCTCCCAACTTAATGAGGCACTCTTTTTCTGAAAAATCAAATTCTGCTAGAGGGTTAATAGTATATTTAAAGTCATTTTTAGGATATGCCCTTTGCAATACTTTATAAAGAGCTTCTTCTACTCTTGAAACAGTTACGGAGTTTAAGCAAATTTTATGTTCGCAGCTTAAAATAACATCGTAGTTACATTTAATATTACACACCCCTTTCTTACCCCAAATTAACTCATTACATTCTGAAAAACTACCCCAACTACCAGGTCCAGTGGGGCCATAAATACCTACTGTAGGGACATTAAAGGCGCCTGCTACATGAGTAATGCCTGCATCATTTCCAATATGAAATAATGCGCCTGCCATAGCTTCTCCAACATCTAACATTCCACCAGTAACTAATTCTATATGCGGCATGGGTTTGCTGAAATATTGCATAATATCTGGATCCTCTGGACCCATAATAATTTTGCAATCTAAGTTGGGATAGGCCTCGTGTAATTTTTCAATAAGTTTAGCATATTTATCGGTGGGCCAAATTTTTAATAAAAACCCAGCGCCATGATGCACCACAAAATAAGGTTTTGAACGGTTTTCATTTCTTTTAAAATACGGATACCCTTCTAAATGATTGTCGATATTCACATGGAGTTTTGACACCGTATCAATATAATGTTGGATGGAGTGTTGCTTTACTTTTTTATGAGTGGGGTATTTTAACGCATGGGGGATATGATACCCTCTAAAGGCTGGATAATTACCCAATTCATAAATGTTATCATATTTTGCTTCCGTTTTACGGGCAACATCTTCACTAACCACATTTACTTCTGTTAGGTGTTTACTGAAAAAATCAACAAGTCTTGGAGCTACAGCAAAGTCGAGATTGGAAGAGACCTTCGCAATTTTATAAATGGCAGGAATGGCAAAGAAAATATCGCCCAATCCTCCGTAACTTTTATAGACCAATACGTTACCTAAAGTATTCGCTTCTTCTTTTGAAGAAGAATCCTTCAAAATTGAATCAATGGAATTCCAAAATTTTTCCGGCGCTTCAAGCATTTCCTTTTTTGCTTTTTCCTTGTCTGAAGGGTAAAAATCAAAAGAAAAAGTTCCTACTCTATCATTACCTAAAATTTCACATCCTGATAGAAACGCTTCGGCTGCTAATCTTCCTGAAGGTTCTGGCCACACCGGTTTACAAATGAGCTGTTTTGTCTTTCCAAGGATTCTTAAAACCTCCTCATTGGCAATAGGTTCGTGAAAGGAAATATTAGGTGGCATTTGACGGCGCAACCTATTTCTTCCGTAGACTGGAAATTTTAAATTAGGATGTTCTTCGGCGTACGTAACATATTCATGACCTCCTTTAAGAAAATTTAAATCTCCAAAAAATGGAATGGTGTCTTCTACTTTTTCTTCAGAAATTGACAATTTGTTTACCTCAACCGTGGGAGGCATAATTAGTTTTTTTGAAACCGCTTCACCATAAAACTCTTTGTGAGCTTCAAAATGTTTTGGTGACTGAAACACATTAAGTGATGCTTTTGCAAAGAGGTTTCGGAAAAGATGAAATTTTTCAGGATGACAACAGCTTTTTACGTTTCTGTCCACCGTACAAAGTATATTTCTCCGAATGCAAAAATTGTAATCGTATTCTACTTTTACAATTGGGATGTTTAAAGAAAGTAAATGCTTAATTAAATCTATTTCAAAGTCACAACGCGAAGTGCTATTAAGCACAACAACATCTGTTTCGTCTAAAAGTGTTTTTGTTTTTTCGAAGTTGTTTAGGTAATCAAGAATAACGTGATACTTTTTTTCTTGACCTAGCTTTATAAGTTGCTGTATGGTCAATTCGGCACCACGTGGTGTTGCCAATGTTGTATCGTGAAGAAATAGTATTGTTTTCAAGCGCTATGAGATTATAAAGTAAAATTGGACATTTCTAAAATAAAACCTAGAAATGCCCAATTGAGTTAAATAAGTTACGAGAAATTATAATTTTTCTAGTACTAAAATATCGGTGCCAGATCCACCTCCACTAATATCTCTAAGCTCTATTCTGTTTGGTAATACACTTATTATATCCCAGTCTCCATTAAACTCATCAAAAGGACTTCCTGTGAAATTAAGTGCCATGTCAAACCCATTACTATCGACAATCCAAGTACCGTTATTTGTATTAGTACCGTTGGTTGCAGTTACTTGATTTCCAGTATTAAAATCAACTTCATAGCCATTATAGTCTGAAGTTTCATCCACACCACTATCTATGTAACTTGCGACAATCCAAGTTCCATCTTGTAAAGTATCTCGTATTACCCCAGCGTCTCCGTAATAACCATCGTCGTAATAACCATCATCATAATAGCCGTCATCGTAGTAACCGTCGTCGTAATAGCCGTCATCGTAGTAGCCGTCATCGTAGTATCCATCATCATAATAACCGTCGCCATAATAACCGTCGTCAAAAGGGTCGTTATTATCATCTGTTTGGCATGAAGACACTAGTGCACCCGTAATAGAAATCGAAGACACTGCCAATAAAGCCTGCCCCGACTTTTTAATAAAATTTCTTCTTTTCATAACAATAGGTGTTAGTATTTTAGTAAAAGTAAAAATTGTTCATTTCTTATTTTATGACTTTTATCATTCATAAAACAGATTTATAACAAGTTACCCTACCTAATTTAACACTTTTCAGCAAAATATATTTTAAATATATCTTAAATTCGAGTTATAAATACCACAATGTCTTGAAAATTGGGTCCACTATAGATAAAGAATTTGATGCGTTCTCTGTGAATTACACAGAAGATATGACCAAGTGTGTGCCTTATTATCAAAAATTATTACAAACATATTCTGAAAATCTACCCCCCACTTTTAGCCCTAATCGTATTTTGGATTTAGGCTGTGGGAATGGAAATGTTACCGCACAATTGTTACAGAAATTTCCTAAATCATCCTATGAATTGCTAGATGCTTCAACCGAAATGATTGCACTTTGTAAAAGTCGTTTTAGTGAATATCTTATACAATATCATACCACTTTTTTTAACGATTTTCATTTTGCTGAAAACAAGTACGATATGGTAGCAGCTGGCTTTAGTTTACATCATTGTATGGCAGAAGAAAAGAAAGAATTTTTCAAAAAAATATATACATCATTGACGCCAAGTGGAGTTTTTGGAATATGCGATTTAATGATAGACAGAAATAGTCAAGAACATACTAAGCTTTTACAAGATTGGAAAAATTTTGTTTTCAAAAATTATTCCTCGTTGGAAAAATGGGAATGGCTTATGGAACACTACCAAGAGTTTGATAAACCCGATGACCTTAATAATCACATACTATGGTTAAAGCAAGCAGGGTTTACCAAAATTGAGCCTTTTGTTAATGACAATTATTGGGTGCATTTAAGAGCTATTAAATAGCTTTTTGATAAAAAAGTACGCCCTATTTCCATATTTAAAATAGGACGTACTATCAACTAACTAACCAAAAAAAATTAAACTAAAAATTCAAATTATTTTATACTTAAGTTCAAGGAAAAAACTGTAATGCTTGTAGTTCCAGACCCTATTAAGCGTTGCCCCCATATTTCGACATAATCATTTGGAGCCAATTCTACTGTTCCAGAAATTGCTTGACTGGAAATATCTGAAGTGGTATTTACCCTCATTAAAGAGTTTGTCTCTACTAGGGTTGTAGTTCCATTCTTTTTTATGAAAAAAGCATAATAATCCCCTGTGCCGCTGTTCCCTCTAATTGAAAGTGCTGCATTTATTTGAAATGTTCTCGTCTTCTTACCCATATAGGTAATTCTGTTGTTTTGAGGGGACGATGTTCTAAATAAGTTTACGGCAGTTGTGGTATTGGTGGTTGTATTACCACTTAAATTAAACTCAGATCCATTTGATACCGATTGTACAAACCCTGTGGTTATACCGCCATTATAATAAATGTTGGCCGTTGCTTGACTATCTCCTTCTTGTGGAATACCAGGACAATTTACGGTCCAAGAATTTGTAAAATTATACCCAGTGTATGACCCAGTAGTATACCTTTTAACATATTCTGTGCTTGTTCCTGAAAAAGCGGTACTTAATAACACCCCACTTGTGACTGTTGGATTACTACTTACATCTATCCCTTTTGCAGTTCCATCAACTGTTATGAAACCACTTACTTTTTGAATAAGGGTGAAAGTCCCTGTGTACGTCTCATAGGTACCACTATTATTACTTGACCATCCTAAATCTGCCAATAGTAAGGAGCCAATATTGTTGTATGTTATACCTGTTGTATTTCCCACATATTGTATAACACTTTTAAAAACCAAGCCGAATCCACTAATTGAACCTACCGATCCTGAATTGGCAATAATAGCATCCCTAAAAATTAGATTTTGAGTTGGAGCAGCGGATAAGGAAAAAACTGTCCCCCCAGGAGCTGTTAATGTAACTCCCTTTATACTTCCTCCTGTGGTTCCAGTAAAAATAGTTCCTCCAGCACGAACTAAAATATCCTCGTTCGTATCTCTTCCCAGAATGTATGAATTATTAATTTCAATTGGGAATGATAATGAGACCGTTCCATTTATTTCATATAAGGTATTTGAACTTAAAAGGTATTTACTACCACCTCCTGCAGTGAGTTCTGACGCTAAATCTGCCGCAGATTTTACAATCTTGTGATTGTTTCGCGCTTGTGAAGATGTAGACAAACTAACCCAAGAACTAGAATTAAAGTAAAATAATGAATTAAAATCAGTATCATATACAATAAGTCCATTTGCGGGGGAGCTAATAGCTGTTCTTTGAGCGGTTGTCAATCGTGGTAGTAACATACCCTTATTTAAAGATGTTATATCTAAGATTGATGAGGGGTCTGGTGTAGTGGTGTTAATTCCAACTTGTGCATGGACAACAAGTTGTCCTAATAAAATAATTAAAAAAGAAATCGTTAAGGTTAAGTTTAATTTTTTCATAAGATTAGTTGTTAAATTTTAATAATGTATTTATTGGGGTTGGCTACGTTTAAAATAAGATTCATTTTACTATAGGTTAGCGGTTTAATTATATATCCAGAACAAAGGGAACATTGTTTAGACATATTAACATCTGCTATATTATTTGATGACGATAACAAGAAAATTTTAATTTCTCCTTGTTTAAAAACATTATAATCCTGTAAGGATTTTAATAAATCGAATCCATTCATATTTGGCATATTAATATCGATAAATACAATGTCTGGTTGTTCCTTTTTATTCGATTCCCATTTTGCCTTATTTAACTTAAAAAAACTTAAGGCAGTTTGCGCATCTGAAAACTTCCTAATAGAACTGACTTTAAATTTTTTGATGACCTTTTCGTGAATGACTAGGTCAACCGAATTATCATCAATTAATACTATGTTATTTGGATCCAACTTTTTATATTCTTGCATCGGAAAGGAAAATGGTAAAACACGTTCCTTTATTAAATTCACTTTCAACATTTATGTTTCCATTTAATTCGTCAACGATATTATTTACTATATACAAGCCTAAGCCATTTCCATAACCATTTGCTTCACACAAATTTTCAGAATAAAAGAGCTGAAAAATTTTATCTAAATTTTCTTTTGGAATTCCAACACCGTTGTCTGATATTTTTATTTGAATATCTCTTCCAACGGAATCTATTTCAATACTTATTATAGGTTCATGGTTATCCAGGGCTGGATTTTTAAACTTTATCGCATTCTCAATTAAGTTTTTAAATAATAGTTTTAATAGATTTTTATAAGAGTGAAAGCCAGAAGATGCTAAAATTTTGACTTTAAATTTTATACCTTCCAATTCATACTGTTTACTCAAATAATGGACTACACCGTCTATAATTTTTCTAAAATTTATCATTTCTGGGGCTCTACTAGTTTCCATCATGATGGAAGAATTAGCCATCTTTTCTAGAACGGTTTTACCTTTTTCTAAGGTAGAATCTAACAAAGAGGTCAATTCTATAATATTATCATTTACTTTTTCATATTTCATTAAGTCAACTATCCCCTCTGCCGTCGAAATAGGAGCCATTAATTCATGCGCAGACCGATAAAGAAAAGCCTCTAGATCTCTTGATTTTTTTCGTAATTTTTTTTCAAGTACTTTTCGTTTTGTGATATCCATCATTATAGCACTGTAGTAGGTTCTACTTCCTATCTCCCATTTATTTAATGCAATTTCTAAAGGAAATTCATCTCCATTCTTTTTAATTCCTGTCATTTCAATAGTTTCATTAAGACAGGATGGGCTTAAATTATTTACTACTTTTTTTAACTCAGCAAGGCTTCTTTCTCTATCTATTGGAGCAATTAATTGAGAAATATTTTTACCTAATATTTCCTCATCAGTATACCCGAAAGCATTTTCGGCTCCCTTGTTCCATTCGGTAATAAAACCCCGACTTTCTACCACCATCATAATACTCACATTTATTAATTTAAATATGGTATGATATTTTAAGTCTGATTCAATTTCATCCATTTCCCTATTATAGTTTTTGGAAATCTCATTGTAAATACCAACAAATTTATTGAGGTTACCCCTTTTATTTAGAATAGGGGAAATGGTAGCTTCTAACCAAGTAGTTCTTCCATCATGCGTCCTGTTCTTTAAAACGCCTTTCCAAATCTTGCCCTTTTTTATTGTTTTCCATAGGTCCCTATATTTGGCTTCTTTGTGTCTTGGACATTCCAATATTTTATGTGGTTCCCCAATAATTTCGTGTTGATTGTATCCAATAATTTTACAGTATTTTTCATTTGCATAAATAAGCCTGCCTCTTAGATCCGTAATTGAAACAATAGCATTCTTATTAAAATTTAAATCGTTTTGTAAGTGTGTAACTTCACTAATATTTTTAATTGCCCCCATATTTTATATTCATTTCATTACAATATTTAATAGCCCCATCCATTTCATAAAAAATCTTAAAAGGAGTCAAGGGATCATAAATTCTTTTATAAGAATCCACTAATAATTTTGAGCTCATTGAATTAAGAAGAAAAGCTTCACAAAGCCGTAAATCTTTTATAGCTTTTGAATTTGATAATAGCTTTGCTGCATCAATTGTATAGGTTCCTTTAACATCCCTTAAATCAATTAAAAAGGGGGAACAAACTCCATTACACAAACTAGTCATTACATTGATATAGTTAAGTGTATTCTCTTCCGTTAGGTTGTAATTTATATCTTGGTTAAATAATTTACAATACAATATTCCCTCGCTATACCAGAAAGTTGCTTTTTCAAATTGAATTCTATTATCCATATTTCGACTTACTTCAAAAGTGTTAAGCCAAAGGGTATGCCAATATGAATTTGATAACCATCATTACAACATAAACAGATGAATAATAGAAAGTTATTTAAAATGTGAATTTTTTAGTGTCAGAAATTTCTCTCGAAATACCGTGGACAATTTGCCGATCTGTAGAATTTTAACGGTATACCGTGAATTTAATTTGTCCTTAAAAAATTGTTCAAGTCTTGATGCAAGGCTTTTTTATTTGTAATTTTCTTCTCGTCTTTCTGTGTTTTCATTCCTAGAATATCATTTAACAGGAACGCTGTAAAACAAGAAAAGCTCTTACAAACAGTTAAAGTTTTCAATAAAAGAAATATTGTTCCAAATAAAATTATAATTTACTTATTTTCAGTATTTTATAATTTAAATTCTTATCTTTACAAGTACTCCCCTCCCAACAGAGCTTGATTTTGGCATTATTATTTTTCATAGTGTGATGTACTTATGGTTGGTATAACTTGATGCTATTACTAACCAATACTTTATAATTATGAAAACCAAAATTAAAACAACGTTCACAACACTGTTTATTTTTCTTTTAATGCTATCTCCCTTGGTAGCTCAAGAAAATGCTACAAAACCATCCTACATCTCTATTACTACTTTATATTGGAATTTAGATCGAGAATCAACCGATTCTAACGATTGGATGGCGATTGAAAAAGAATATTTAGAAAAAGTCACTCGAAAGAACGAGTTTATTCTTGCCGCTTCTTATTATATGCATTTATATACAGAAAATAGCATTGAATCTAAGTATGTGCAGACTTACGCTTCCTGGGCAGACATTGAAAAAGCGCAAAATAGAAATACTGAATTGGAGAAATTAGCCTGGCCAGATGAGGCTAAAAGAACAGCCTTTTTAAACAATCGCCAATCGTTTTATTCTAATTTTCATTCAGATGAAATCTATGTCCCTCTTGACGGCGGAAAATACTTAACCGAAAGACCTAAAGAAGATATGGTCACTTATGTTCGAATAAGTAAAATGGCATTCCCAAGCGATGGTTCCAATGAGGAATTTATGAAATTACATAAGCAGTTCATAAATACCACGGTAATGAAAAACGATAAGATTAAAGCTTATTATCCCAATGTACACGGATGGGGAGCAGACAGAACCGATTTTGTCGAAGCATTTTATATTGAATCTTTAGACGACCTTGACGATTTGACCGCTGGGAATGGAGATGCTATTAAGGCTCAATGGCCGGACGAAGAAGCAAGAAAAGCATTCTTTAAAAGTTACAACAAGTATTTTACTGGAGTACATGGAGATTATCTGTATACCTACATCGCAGAACTTTCTAAATAAAAAACAATAAACATATAACCATTTATAAGGCTTCCACTTTGGAAGCCTTATTTCATATGTTGATATACAACACGTTATTTGTGTATGAATACAACCGAGTGAACTAAAAATAATAAAAAGAGTCCATCCAATAGGACAGGCTCACAAAATTCCAGCGGATGCTACTATTTTTAGAACCCAATATCTACGTCAAATCGGATGCGCTGGCCCGTCTCTGTAAAAGGACCATAGGGTATCAATTGTTCTACCGTAAAAAACCTTGAATTCACTTTGATATTATCGGTTACCATATAGCCCAGCATAAGCTCCAGCCCTTTGTAATTTGTCAATCTACCATCAAGAGACCCTTGAGACGAATAATCCCACCGAGCCCAATCATTTTGAGCAAGATAATCTACTGCCGCAAAGCGTTCCAAATTTATATAAGTAATCCTCGCTTTCCAATCGCCTTTTTTCTTTAATTTTCCCATTCTCACACTAGCCACTAATCCTTGCCGTTGATCTCTCAATTGCGTTGCTATGGAATTGTTTTTACTATAATCCTCAAGGTTTTGATACCAGTCGACCTCTACACCAATTTTAGGTTTTTCAAAAATTTCGAAGCGGCCTCCAAGATGCAAAATATTATAATCGATGGTAAAAGTACCGTTACCATCAGGGATGTCTGGTAGTGAATTAAAATAATAGAAACCTGGAAAAAGAGTAATCCGTTTATTAGCGTGAGAGCTCACCAATTGAACTCCTTGAAAATAGGCATCATCTTCTAGGGGTCCATTATTTGATGCAATGATAAAATGGCCTGTATTTATTCCAATAGACTCAACCCAAGACAAGCCCGTAGACCAGCTTCCTTGGGCAGCAATACCATCGGGATACACATTGTCACTCCAAAACAATTCATTCTGCTTTTCAAAAGGAAAGGTATTTTTACCTATCCAGCCTTGAAACCAATCAAACTTAAATTGCGCAAAGGCTTTTTCAAGACCAATGGGAAGGGTCCCACCCTCATTAAAGCCATCTCCCAAAGTGAGTTGTGGATCTTGTTGTTTACCTGGCAAACCTGTTCTCAATCGAACTCCCATTTGCAGCCAATCATTAAAGTCATAGTTTGCCCCAAATCGAAGCCGATAACGAAGGCGAGTACGGCTATCTCTAAAGGTTCCATCAGGCTTGCGCGAATCCCAATCTGGTTCAACGCGGAAACGAAAATCCCCAGTAAACGTTAACTTTTTGGGCAATGTATCATTTTGAGACACCCCACTCTGCCCTATGCATAGGAACAAAAGTATCCAAATATATTTACTCATAATTTGAAGCTGGTTAGGCAAGTACAATAGTTGATTTACAAACTTACCATAACTTTCAGAAATAAAAAAGACCCTGTTTTGTTTTCAATTTAGCAGTAGTAAAGGCAATATTCCAAAAACATAAAAAGCCCATCCCAACGGATAAGCTCTTCATTGGCTTGTCATTACGCACTTGATGTGGAATCTAAACCACTAGCCACATTTAAGTGACTCGACACAACATTGTAGTTTGGTCAGAAAAGAATCTAAATTTTTATAAATTTAGTAGTTAGTTCTCCCTTTGAAGTTTTGACTTTTAAAAAATAAACTCCATTAATGAGCTTGGAAACATCTATTTGGTGATTTTCCACACTTTGGTTTATAACTAATTCCCCAAGTAAGGAATAAATTTTTATAAATTCTATTTCAACAGAGGAATCAGCTTCAATACGAATTATTCCTTTTGCTGGGTTAGGATAGAAAATTAATTTATTTAAAATCTCGTCTTCTTCCCCAAGAATTGTTTCACAGGAAACTTCCAAACTAAAATTTCCCGCAGAGTTGCCATTACCCTCGACCATTATAAAATATGACGAAAACCCATCGGACTCAAATATCAACTCAGATTGATCACCACAAAAATCATTGTTAGAATTTATTTCTGTTGATAGTGTACAATCTGAAAATACTCTTAAATAAGAATCATAATTGGTATTTCCACCACAAAGCGAAATAGTAATATTTTCATTAATTCCAGTACCGGTAAATTCATAGAATACATCTGGAGAGTTTTCTCCGCCCGAATTTGAAGCATTAGTGGTGCTCCCTATTATAATGTCTCCGCAATCAATTGAAATTGCATTTGCACAATCATTATTTAAAGGAATATATTCTCCTGATAATTTTACAATCCAAAAATCTGAATCACCATGATTTCCATTTACATCGCCATCATTTGAAAAGGTATCTCCTGCCAGAACATATTCCCCTTCATCAATTTGTTTTAATGAGTAAGCTGTTTCATCAATTGTGCCTCCTAAACATTTTTGCCATTGAAGTTCTCCCAAAGATGAGATTTTTACGACCCAGACATCTGATTGACCACCTTGATAACCCCAGACATCCCCATCATTTGAAGCTGTCAAACCAGCAAATATATAGCCATTGTCTATAGTCTGCACAATTGAGTAGGCATATTCATCACTAGAACCACCAAACGCTCTTTGCCATTCAATATTCCCTGAGGAAGATAACTTTACAACCCAAGCATCTACAGCACCATGATTTCCAGTAACATCTCCATCATTGGATAGGGTTCCACCTGATACTATATAACCCCCATCTGTCGATTTATCCATCGAAAATGCAATTTCATAATTGCTCCCCCCCAAACATTTCTGCCAATCTATGGCACCCAGAGAAGATAGTTTTACAACCCAAAAATCTACAAGTCCATGCTGTCCAGAAACGTCTCCATCATTCGAAAAAGTCCCGCCAGAAATTATATATCCTCCATCATCTGTTTGTTCTACAGAGCTTAAAACCTCTGTTAAGCTTCCACCCAAACATTTTTGCCATTCAATATTCCCTGACGAAGATAACTTTACAACCCATCCATCAGTGACACCATGATTTCCAGACACATCTCCATCATTGGAATCTGTATGCCCAACTACAATATATCCACCATCCATAGTTTGCCTTATAGATCTAGGCGAATCATCCAATGAACCACCTAAAGACTTTTGCCACTCAATAATCCCTGCAGAAGATAGTTTAACAATCCAAAAATCGGACCCACCATGATTTCCTGTTACATCTCCATCATTGGAATTCGAAAGTATAGATGCAACATAGCCACCATCAGTAGATTGAATTATTCCCTGACCCAATTCAATACTGGTGCCACCCAAACATTTTTGCCATTCAATATCTCCGTTAGAAAATTGCTTAACAATCCAAGCATCTTGAAATATGCTATGATTTCCTGACACATCCCCATCATTAGATTCGGAATTTCCAATTGTTATATACCCACCATCTATTGTCCGAATAATTGAATTCCCTCGATCTCGATCAGTACCACCTAAACATTTCTGCCACTCAATCGCGGGCTCTTGGGAATAAACACAAGTAATCCAAAGAAGTAAAGCAAAAGAAATAATGTTATTCATTTTTAAACACTTAAATCTACCCTAAGATACAAATAAATTGTAACACCTTGGAAGGGCTTTTCAGTGGTTATGTTGAAATAATATGAGCACTCCCTAAAACAAAAAAAGCCCATCCAAACGGATAAGCTCTTCATTGGTCTATTTCTAAACCACTTAGCCACATTTAAGTGACTCAACACAACATCTTGTTGCGGTCTGGACGAGACTCGAACTCGCGACCCCCTGCGTGACAGGCAGGTATTCTAACCAACTGAACTACCAGACCAATTTTCCAATCTACTTTAATAGAGTTTCACAACAGTGAAAATTACAGAAATTGTTGCTTATTTAGCGGTGGCAAATATACACCGCATTTTCATTTTCACAAACAAAAAAGATAAAAAATAAAATCCCTATCCAAACTTCTGTTTTTCGAGGAGATAGGTCGTCAAAATTTTATTAAAACCTTCCTTAATATTAGCATCTACATACTTAATACGATATTGACCACACTTTAATTTTAATTCAGAAAAATACGTGCTCACAGCCTCTTCGTAAGACTCCCGAATATTATCGGCATACAAATTCACATATTCCCCTGTTTCAACGTCTACAAATCGCTTGGGACGATTATTAAACTGAAATGAGACCTCTTTACTTTTATCGTAGGTATGAAACAACACCACTTCGTGTTTGTTGTATTTTAAATGCTGAAGGGCTTCAAACAATTTTTCTTCTTCAGTATCACTCTGAAACATATCTGAAAACAAAAACACTAAGGAGCGTCTTTTCAGTTTTTCAGCAATTAAATGAAGATGGCCGTAGGTGTCTGTGGTTACCTCTTTTTTCGATTTTATAAAAGCCGTATTTAATTGCGCTAAAAGCATTTGATGATGACGTTCACTACCCTTTTCAGAAGCATAATATTCATAATCGTCACTATACACACTTAATCCCACCGCATCTCGCTGACGTTTCATTAAATTCATAATGGCCGCAGATGCTAATACCGAAAACCCAATCTTATTCAAGGATTGTATGTTATATTCCTTCAATTTTGGGTAATGCATGGAGCTACTATTGTCGATAATTAAATGACAACGCAGGTTGGTTTCTTCTTCGTAGCGTTTTGTGTAAAGTTTATCGGTTTTGGCAAAGAGTTTCCAATCGATATGCTTCGTACTTTCCCCATTATTGTAAATTTTGTGTTCGGCAAATTCTGCAGAGAATCCGTGAAACGGACTTTTATGCAATCCAGAAATAAACCCTTCCACCACTTGGGATGCGAGCAATTCTAGGTTCTTAAACCCAGTAATTTCATTTATTTCCTTTTCAATATTCAAAATTAGTCTTTGATAATTCCGTCAACAATGCCGTACTCTAAACTTTCTTCGGCTCCCATCCAATGATCACGGTTAAAGTCTTTCATGATTTTTTCGAATTTCTGGCCGCAATTATCGGCTAAGATTTGTGCACTTAGCTCCTTTGTTTTAATTATTTCTTGGGCCGAAATTTCAATATCACTGGCTGGTCCTCTTGCTCCGCCACTGGGTTGATGTATCATGACTCTCGCATGCGGCTGGATAAAACGTCTCCCCTTTTCACCTGCCGAGAGTAAAATACTTCCCATAGAAGCAGCCAATCCTGTACAAATGGTAGACACTGGACTTTTCACTGCCTTTATAGTATCATACATCGAAAATCCAGAAGTTACATACCCTCCAGGGCTATTGATGTACAATTTTATTTCGTCATTGCTTATAGCATCTAAATACAATAATCTATCCACCACGTGTTTAGCGGTATCATCATCGACCATTCCCCAAAGGAATATTTTTCGATCTTTTAGTAATTGATTATCTATTTGATCTTGAACTTTATTTATTTTTTCCATAGATTTTTAATTGGAAGTGAAGGTATTAATTTTCAATTACACTAAAATAAAAAAAGGCTCACAATTTGGAGCCTTATCATTCTATTTTTTGAGTTTGATTACAACAATGAATCTAAAGCTTCAGTGTATGCAGTTTTAGGAGCTACACCTACTTGGCGACCTACTAATTCACCTTTGTCAAAAACCAAAACTGTTGGAATGTTTCTCACGCCATATTTGGCCGCAAATTCTTGGTTAGCATCTACATCAACCTTTCCAACAACTGCTTTGCCATCATATTCGGCACTAATTTCATCAATGATTGGACCTACCATACGGCAAGGACCACACCAAGCAGCCCAAAAGTCTACCATAACGGGTTTATCACTTTTTAATACGGTTTGTTCAAATGTTGCGTCTGTTATTTCTAAAGCCATTTTATTTATTTTTTATAATACAAAAAGTAGTCAAAAATTCTGCCAAAACTTACAAGGTTTATATTAGTTTCATCAATGTAACTATTAGTATCATTGATGCTAACCCGTTATCTAGTTTAATTTATATGAAACTTCCTCTACTTTTAATTGGTTAAGCAATTCTTTACTAATCGCCACTTTGGTTTTTCGGCTAGGCATATTCAATTTCACTTCATCTTCAGTATCGTATAATGTAAAATGAAGTTGTTTATCACCTTTATGACTTCTGAATAAATCCTTCAATATTGCTATTCGTTTTTCAGCCAAATCATTAATGGGCATTTGTATGGTCAGTTTCTTTGCTTGACTTTCCATGACATCGTGTAATAACTGAAAATGATTGTACTGAATTCGTGGTTCTCCTTTTTTACCAGTTTCCCTATTTACCCATCCTTCCTTAACAAATACTCTTACATATATGAAAGAATTAGGAATTAAAAAGTGTCGAAACTTTAAATACTCCTCCCCAAATATTTTAAACTCATAACTATCATCATAGTCCTCCACGGTAAAAATAGCCCAACCTTTACCTGCTCTACTCTCTCGATGCTGTACATCTGTCACTATTCCTCCAAAACATACTTCACGGTTAATAAAATTCTCCAAATAGTTAAAGTCTGAAACTTTTACATTACAAAAATTATCCATTTCCACTTTAAAATCGTCTAACGGGTGTCCTGAAATATAAATTCCCACTACTTCCTTTTCTTGCTTTAGTTTTTTCATGGTTCCCCATTCCTCACAAGCGGGAACTTCGGGTTCTGGAATTTGCACCTCACTAGCATCACCAAACAAACTTACCTGTGAAGAGTTTTGCGTTTCTTGATATTTTGAAGCATACCGTAGCACTTTTTCAAAAAAAGGAACACCATCTCCTTCATCATGCATGTATTGTGCACGGTGCGTTCCGAAGCTATCAAAACCACCCGCTAATACAAGATTTTCAAAAGATTTTTTATTGGCAGACCGGAGGTCTATTCGCTTTGCCAAATCAAAAATACTTTTATATTTTCCATCTTTTCTATGCTCCACAATGGTAGCCACAGCATTTCCTCCCACCCCTTTGATAGCACCCATTCCAAATCGCACCGCACCTCGGTCATTTACCGTGAATTTGTAAAAAGATTCATTTACATCGGGACCTAACACTTCTAATCCCATCCTGCGGCATTCTTCCATAAAAAACGTTACCTGCTTTATATCACTCATGTTATTTGAAAGCACTGCTGCCATATATTCCGCTGGGTAGTGGGCTTTTAAATAAGCCGTTTGATATGCAATCCAAGCGTAACAGGTAGAATGACTTTTATTAAACGCATAACTAGCAAAAGCTTCCCAATCCTTCCAAATTTTTTCTAAAACATCTGCTGGGTGTCCATTTTTTTCGGCTTGCTCAATAAATTGAGGCTTCATTTTGTCAAGCACGGCTTTTTGCTTTTTCCCCATGGCTTTTCGCAACACGTCTGCTTCACCTTTGGTAAAACTCGCTAGCTTTTGGGAAAGTAGCATCACCTGCTCTTGGTAGACTGTAATTCCGTAAGTCTCTTTAAGATATTCCTCCATTTCTGGAAGATCATACGTAATTTCTTCCTCGCCATGTTTACGTCTAATAAAACTAGGAATGTATTCCATGGGTCCTGGACGGTACAAGGCATTCATAGCAATGAGATCTGCAAAAACAGTAGGTTTTAAATCCTTCATGTGCTTTTGCATACCAGGCGATTCGTACTGAAATATCCCAACCGTTTCACCACGTTGGAATAACGCATACGTTTTCTCATCGTCCAATGGAAAACTATCTGGGTCCAGCTTAATTTTATGCTTATGCTTTACTAGCTTTACCGTATCCTTGATTAGGGTTAAGGTTTTTAACCCAAGGAAATCCATTTTTAACAAGCCCGCATTTTCTACTACCGAATTATCAAATTGAGTAACATATAAATCGGAATCTTTTGCCGTGGCAATAGGAACGAAGTTGGTAATATCGTCTGGCGTAATTATCACTCCACAAGCATGAATCCCCGTATTACGTACCGAACCTTCCAAAACTCTTGCCTGCTTAATGGTTTCAGCTTCCAAATCTGACCCTTCCGATAAGTTTAAAAGCTCATTGACCTTGGGAAGTTCATCGCTTCTAAATTTGCTTCTCAGTTCTTGTTCAGACATATCAAAAACCTTGGCAAGCTTTGTCATGTTGGGTATGAGCTTCGCTATTCTATCGGCATCATTTAGTGGTAAATCTAGAACTCTAGCGGTATCTCGAATGGAAGATTTTGCCGCCATGGTCCCATAAGTAATGATTTGTGCTACTTGATTGGCTCCATATTTTTGAATCACATAATCCATCACCTTACTTCTTCCTTCATCATCAAAGTCAATATCAATATCGGGCATACTTACCCGATCTGGATTTAAGAAACGCTCAAAAAGCAAGTCGTACTTAATAGGGTCTATATTAGTAATTCCTAAGCAATAGGCAACTGCACTACCCGCTGCAGATCCTCTTCCTGGACCTACAGAAACACCCATTTTTCTAGCTTCGGCAATAAAATCTTGTACAATTAAGAAGTAGCCAGGATATCCTGTCTTTGCAATAACTTCAAGCTCAAAATCAAGACGTGCCTTTATTTCATCAGTGAGTTCGGGGTAGCGTTTTTTGGCTCCTTCGAAGGTTAAGAATTTTAAATAGGCATTTTCACCTCTTTTGCCTCCGTCCGCATCTTCAACTCTTAAAAATTCCTTCGGAATCGCAAAATTGGGAAGCAATACATCTCTTACTAAACTATACGATTCTATTTTTGATAAGACCTCTGAAATATTAGAAATCGCTTCAGGCAAATCCTTAAAAAGCAATTTCATCTCTTCTTGAGTCTTGAAATAATAGTTTTGATTGGGCAATCCGTAACGATATCCTCGACCCCTTCCAATAGGTGTCGCTTGTTTCTCCCCATCTTTTACACATAATAAAATATCATGTGCATTCGCGTCTTCCTTATGGATGTAATAGGTGTTATTACAAGCTACAATTTTGACCTCGTATTTTTTTGAAAACTCGAGCAAAACAGGATTAATTCTGCGTTCATCTTCTTGATCATGACGCATCATTTCTATATAAAGGTCATCGCCAAATTGTTCTTTCCACCAAATTAGGGCTTCTTCTGCTTGACTTTCCCCAATATTCAATATTTTGGAGGGAACCTCACCGTAAATTCCTCCGGTAAGCACAATGATATCATCTTTGTATTGCTCAATGACTTTTCTATCAATCCTTGGCACATAATAAAACCCCTTTGTATAAGCAATAGAAGCCATTTTAGCTAAATTGTGATACCCATTTTTGTTTTTGGCAAGCATCACTATTTGATAGCCGTTATCTTTATGGCTTTTGTTTTCATGGTCTTCACAGACAAAAAATTCACATCCAATAATGGCTTTTAATTGTTTGTGTTTCTCTTCTTCTGAAAGGGATTGATTGTGATAATTTACATGTTGAAGAAAATGAAACGCTCCCATCATATTTCCACTATCGGTAATAGCAACAGCTGGCATTCCATCCTTTACAGCCGCATTAACTAAATCCTTTGTAGAAGAAGTAGATTGAAGAATAGAAAACTGCGAATGATTATGAAGATGTACAAATGGGAATTCCTCTAATACGGCAATATTTTCCTTTATTTCTTCTTTGGAAACCTCTTGTGTTTCGGCCTTTGCCTCTTGTTTTTGTCTTAGTTTTTTTGAAGCCTTTCTTAAATTAATATGCTCAAGTCCAATAAGGCTTATGGGCTGTGGGTTGGCTTCTGAAAAAGATTTAAAATAGTCTTCATTTACATCAAGTTCTTCTTCTGCAAATATTCTTCTACGAACCAATTCAAAAAAGCAACGAGTGGTTGCTTCCACATCTGCAGTGGCATTGTGAGCTTCTTCAAAGGGCTCACTAAATAAAAACTCGTGAAGTTCAGTTAGGGTTGGAAGTTTAAATTTACCCCCTCTTCCTCCTGGTAGTTGACAAAGCTGTGCGGTAGTTTCGGTACACGTATCTAAAACAGGTAAAGATGCCAGGGGATTTTCCATCCCAAGCCTGTAAAATTCACACCCCATGATGTTGAGATCGAAATCTACATTCTGTCCAACTACGAATTTTGTTTTTGAAAGAACTTTTGCAAATTCTTCTGCCACATCTTTTAAGGGAACACCATTTTCTTCTGCAAGTGCGGTGGAAATTCCGTGAATTCGTTCACTATCATAGGGGATATCAAAACCGTCTGGAGTAACCAAATAATCTTTGCATTCGATAAGATTTCCCAACTCATCGTGTAATTGCCAAGCAATTTGTACGCATCTTGGCCAATTATCGGTGTCGGTAATTGGCGCATTGAAGCGTTTTGGAAGTCCGGTGGTTTCCGTATCAAAAATTAAATACATGCTAGATTTTTGGAAGTGTTCTTAACACTATAAAAGTATAAAAACCACATCGTAAAGCCTCATAAAGTTGTAAACAATATGCCAATTTTTTCCACAAAAAAACCGAGCTGTTTGCTCGGTTTTAAATTCTATAAAATTGTCCCTTTTAATATGTCACATTAAACTGTCCTTCAGAGACAGTATTTTGAGAAGTTACAAAAGAAAAACTTCCTGAAATGGTTCTCGCAGCCACATTATGTGTTACTACTGAAATATTCCCTATAGTAGCATTTTGAGAAACGGCACCTTCTGCTAGTGAGGCTTGAAATCCAGCTTGAGGTAACGAATAATTACCTACCTCAACATCTATAGGCACTCTAATAATTATTGATTTTATTGTTTCTGCTCCTGAGATTAACAAAGAATTCCCAGAATCCACCGCACTAACCGAAATAGGAGTAAACGGAGTTCCATCAATTTGAGCACTAAACGATCCCGCGTTTGGCGTATCATCATCATCTCCTGTCCCAAAAGACACATCAAAAAATACCCCTTTGGTTACATAGGTGGTATCTAAACCATTTAAAATGGCAGAAAATCTAAAATCTCCAGATAACCATCCGCAAGATATGCACCGATCAGTTAAATTTATAATACCTTCTCCATTTGGGTTGGTAGTATATATATTGCCATTACTATCTTCAAATGTTGCATAATTTGGGCTTACCCCACCTAAAGTGTACGAGCCAAGCTGAAAATCACTAATGTGTAATGTAAGTATTTCGTTGTCTGTAACTCCTTGCATGGTTATACTTCCATCTTCAAGTCTCGTTCCAATAGCATCAAAAGATTTAAAAAAGACACTATCAACTTCCGCTTGGATTACGGTAGAATTGTCTTCAACATTTTCACAACTCGAAAATGCTAAAACTCCCACGAAAAGCAGTAAAAAGAATTTTTTCATAATAGATTTGGGTCTATAGGTTGTAACAAATATAAAATAAAAGTTTAATCTGCCTAGTTTCAAAAGGAAAATATAGTATCTTTGCGCACTCAAAAAAAATTATAACCGAGGTCGAGAACCTCAAAAATTAATTAATATGCCAGTAAAAATTAGATTACAAAGACACGGTAAAAAAGGAAAACCATTCTTCTGGATTGTTGCCGCAGATAGCCGTTCAAAAAGAGATGGTAAATATCTTGAAAAATTAGGAACATACAATCCTAATGTAAATCCTGCCGAAATTAATCTAGACGTTGATGGATCTGTAAAATGGCTTCAAAATGGAGCACAACCAACAGATACTGCTAGAGCAATTTTATCCTACAAAGGAGTGATGCTGAAAAAACACCTTGCAGAAGGAGTTACCAAAGGCGCTTTAACTGAAGAGCAAGCTGAAGAAAAATTCAAGGCTTGGTTAGATGAAAAAGCAAAAGCCGTTGGAAACAAAGAAACAAGACTAGCGGAAGCTAAAGCTAAAGCTAAAGCAAAAGCGTTAGAAGCAGAAAAAGCCGTTAACGAAGCTCGTGCTGCTGTTCCTGTGGAAGAAGCTGCTCCAGAGGCAACTGAAGAAGTAGTTGCAGAAACTGCTACTGAAGAAGCTCCTGCTGCTGTTGCAGAGGAAGCTACTAAAGAAGAAGAATAAATTTTTTACGATGCAAAAGAAGGATTGTTTCTTCGTTGGCAAAATCGTAAAAAAATACAGTTTTAAGGGTGAATTACTAGTAAAACTAGACACAGACGAACCCGAACTATTTACTGAAATGGAATCGATTTTTGTGGAACAACACAAAAATTTGATTCCATTTTTTATTGAACATAGCTCCCTGCATAAATCGGAGTTATTACGTGTAAAATTTGAAGAGGTAGATAACGAATCCGATGCCGATGCACTACTTGGTTCCGAGCTTTATTTACCACTCGATTTTCTCCCCAAATTAACTGGGAATCAATTTTACTATCACGAAATTATTGGCTTTACGGTCCAAGACAAAGGTTTTGGAAAAGTGGGAATTATCACAGGAGTAAATGATTCCACAGCACAACACTTATTCGAAATAGACCACGACGGTAAAGAAGTTCTCATTCCTATTAATGATGAAATTATTGAAAAGGTAGACAGGACCTCAAAAACCATTTTCTTAGATACTCCTGAAGGACTTATTGAAATTTATTTGTAATGTCGCTCCCCTTCAAATTCAAACAATTTTCTGTATCTCAAGACCACTGTGCTATGAAAATTGGCACCGATGGTGTGCTTTTAGGTGCTTGGGTTTCTTTGGAAAACAACCCCCAAAGTATCTTAGACATAGGTGCTGGAACTGGCATTATTTCATTACAATTAGCACAACGAACTACTGCCGAAACCATTGACGCTGTAGAAATTGACGACGATGCGTATGAGCAGTGTTCCGAAAATTTTGAAGCATCCCCCTGGGGCGACCGTCTTTTTTGTTACCATGCTTCCGTTCAAGAATTTGCTTCCGAAATTGAGGAAAAATATGACCTTATCATTTCCAATCCTCCCTTTTTTTCTGAAGATTATAAATCAGACAATGATGCTCGAGATATAGCCAGATTCAATGACGCGCTTCCTTTTCAACATTTAGTGGTTTGCGCCTCCCATTTACTATCAGAAGGAGGAATTTTTGCGGTCATTCTTCCTAAAAAAGAAGAGAGAAATTTTATTCAGCTAGCTTCGGAAAACAATTTATACCCACAACGCATTTGTGAGGTTCAAGGCACTCCAAATTCAGATATAAAAAGAGTTCTGTTAGAATTTTCTTCGAAAAAAACAGTTCCCAAAAAAGAAACTCTAGTCATTGAAATTTCAAGGCATCACTACACGCCAGAATACACCAACTTAGTGAAGGATTTTTATTTGAAAATGTAGGTCTTTCAATTTGGTATTTCTACCTTTGTGTACCAAAATTAAAATAGATGAAACCCGATTTATTTGAAGCTCCAGATTACTATAACCTAGATGATCTACTAACCGAAGAGCATAAGCTAATTCGCGATGCTGCCCGTGCTTGGGTAAAGCGTGATGTGTCTCCAATTATTGAAGATGCCGCCCAAAAAGCCGAATTCCCAAAATCTATTATCCCAGGCTTGGCAGAAATTGGTGCTTTTGGACCCTATATCCCAGTGAAATATGGCGGTGCTGGATTAGACCAGATATCCTATGGATTAATCATGCAGGAGATAGAACGTGGCGACAGTGGGGTGCGCAGTACCGCATCTGTTCAATCTTCGTTGGTGATGTATCCTATTTGGAAATATGGTAATGAGGCGCAACGACAAAAATATCTTCCCAAATTAGCCACCGGAGAATGGATGGGATCTTTTGGTTTAACCGAACCTGATTTTGGGAGTAATCCTGCGGGAATGGTAACTAATTTTAAAGATAAAGGAGATCATTATTTATTGAATGGTGCAAAGCTGTGGATATCTAATTCACCGTTTTGTGATGTGGCTGTGGTTTGGGCTAAAGATGAATCTGGACGTATTCACGGACTCGTTGTAGAACGTGGCATGGAAGGCTTTACCACCCCAGAAACGCACAATAAGTGGTCCTTACGAGCTTCGGCCACAGGAGAATTATTGTTCCAAGATGTAAAGGTGCCTAAAGAAAATTTATTACCTAACAAGTCCGGGTTAGGAGCACCGCTAGGATGTTTAGACTCGGCTCGTTTTGGGATTGCTTGGGGAGCGATTGGTGCGGCGATGGATTGTTATGACACCGCACTTCGGTATGCGAAAGAGCGCATTCAGTTTGGAAAACCTATTGCCGCATTTCAGCTTCAGCAGAAAAAATTAGCCGAAATGATTACTGAAATTACAAAAGCACAGTTGTTAGCGTTCCGTTTAGGGCAACTTAAAAATGAAGATAGAGCTACTTCGGCTCAAATCTCCATGGCGAAAAGAAACAATGTGGATATGGCTATAAAAATAGCTCGTGAAGCAAGACAAATGTTAGGTGGTATGGGTATTACGGGAGAATATTCTATTATGCGACATATGATGAACTTGGAAAGTGTCATCACCTATGAAGGCACTCACGATATTCACTTATTAATTACGGGACTCGACATTACGGGTCATAATGCATTTAAATAATGGTTAGGATTTTTATTACTTGCATTTTAATCTTTGCATCAAGTATTGTTTTTGCTCAAAACAAAAACCTTACTGATGTGAGCCTTGAGGCTTTTATGAGTGAAACTCAATATAGTAGCGACTCTGATAATCAAATTCAAATGATTTGGTGGCTCCCTCAAATCTTTTGGGAAATTTCTTTTTCTCAAGACCCTAATAGCTCTGAAGAGGAGATGTCTGCGATACGAGAGATGTTTGAAGGCTATGAATTATTTGCTATAATAGATGCTAATATTGGTTATTTTGGAGGTTTAACTTATAACTCCTTAGAGGATATTTTACCAACATTTTCAATTTCATTAAATGGAGAACCTTTTAAAATTGTCCCCAATTCAAGTATTTCTGCAGATCTTTCAAATTTTCTAACTATCATGAAACCCATGATGGGGAACATGTTAGGTCCTATGGGTGAAAATATACATTTTGTCTTTATGGAAGCTCCTTCATCGGCAAAAATGAAATCAATAGATCCATATAAAAATCTCTTACTTACATTGGAAATGGGTAGTTTTAAACAAGATGTTGAACTACCATTATCCAGTTTATTGATTGAAAAAAAATGCTCTGTAGACGGAAAATTATTTAGTGGAAAGTGGAATTTTTGCCCCATACATGGAAAGGCACTTCTAGAACAATAAAATTCCTTTTACCCAACGTTTACTGCGAAATAAAATCATATTGTATCTTTAAATAAAGTTTATAATATGTCTTCAAAAGCAAGGTTTAATCGCGCCTATAAAAATGCGCCCAGAGTTCCGTTTAACGACTCATCGAAGTTTGTGTTATTCAGTGATTGTCATCGGGGCGACAATAGTTTTGCAGACGATTTTGCAAACAATAGAAACATCTATTATCACGCGTTAAAAAACTACTATGACAACGGATTTACCTATTGCGAATTAGGGGATGGTGACGAACTTTGGGAAAATATTGATTTTAAATCCATTTTTGAAGCGCATAAAAATGTCTATGAACTACTGCAGCTTTTCTTTAATGAAAACAGATTGTATCGTGTTTTGGGCAACCATGATATGGTCTATAAAAGCAAGCGGTATGTTGAAAAAAACTTAAGTAGCTACTTCGATAAAGTAACAGGAAAAGATGTTCCACTATTCCCTGGGGTTAAATTTACTGAAGGCATCGTTTTAAAACACACCGAAACAGATCAAGAGCTTTTTTTACTTCACGGACACCAAGCCGACTTTATGAACTATGTTGGTTGGAAATTTAATCGATTTATGGTTCGTGTTTTGTGGCGTCAATTGCAAGTTTTTGGTATTGGTGACCCTACCAGTCCTGCAAAAAATTATAGCGAATTAATTAAAGTTGAAAAACGTACCAAAAAATGGATTGTTGAAAATGGAAACATCTTTACCATTACAGGCCACACCCATCGTCCCCGCTTTCCAGAACCTGGTGAAATTGCTTACTTTAATGATGGCAGTTGTGTGCATCCCCGATGTATTACTGGATTAGAAATTGAAAACGGAAGCATCTCACTCATAAAATGGCAAATTGCCACGGCAGAAGACGGTACACTAAAAGTGATACGAGCCGTTTTAGAAGGCCCTACACCACTTTCAGAATATTGTAAGCAATAGGCTAACTTTCGGGAGCCAGCTCTACGATAAGTCCATCTAATTCGGGATGAATATGAATTTGACACCCTAGGCGGCTATTTTCCTTTAAGTAATAAGCTTCCGCTAGCATAGCTTCTTCATCATCACTTTTTTCTGGCAATGGATGCTCGCTTTCAACATAACATTGACAAGAGGCACACATAGCCATTCCACCACAAATACCAATAGTTCCTTCTGGAGCAAGTTCATAAGCACGAACCAATTCCATAAGATTCATATTCATATCGGTGGGAGCATCAACTTCATGAGAAATCCCTTCACGATCAATGATAGTGATTTTAATATCCGCTTCCATTAATCAATCGCTTTTACTACAGCTTTAGGAGCTTCTTTTTTGCTTCCGTCAAATCCTTCAACGCCACCTACGGTGGTGTATTTCATTACATATCTTTTATTCGGAAATATTCGCTGATACGCACTTTGACACATAAGGGTGGCTTCATGAAATCCGCAGAGAATTAATTTCAATTTACCTGGATAGGTGTTTACATCTCCAATAGCATAGATGCCCGGAATGTTGGTTTGATAATCTAAGGTATTGTCTACTTTAATCGCGTTCTTTTCTATTTCCAATCCCCAATCGGCAATGGGTCCAAGTTTAGGGGCGAGTCCAAATAGTGGGATAAAGTGATCACATTTCTTCTGAAAAACTTCCCCATTCTTTTCAATAGAAACTGCTTCTACATTACTCTCACCAATAATATCAATAACTTCAGCTGGAGTGATGACATCAATTTTTCCTAAATTCTTAAGCTCTTGTACTTTTTCAACACTATCGAGCGCACCTCTAAATTCATTGCGTCTATGAATAAGTGTCACACTTTTTGCAATGTCCGTCAAAAAAATACTCCAATCCAAAGCTGAATCTCCACCTCCAGCAATTACTACTTCCTTATTTCGATAAAATTCTGGATCACGAATTATATATTCCACCCCGTGATCTTCATATTTTTCAATATTGGGTATAAGTGGCTTACGAGGTTCAAAACTTCCTAAGCCCCCAGCGATAGCCACAATAGGTGCTTGATGTTGCGTTCCTTTATCTGTAGTAACTATAAAGCTTCCATCTTCTTGTTTTTTAATAGTTTCAGCACGTTCACCCAAGGTAAAACCGGGCTGAAAAGGCTCTATTTGTTTCATCAGGTTATTCACCAAATCCCCCGCTAATATTTCTGGAAAGGCAGGGATATCGTAAATAGGTTTTTTTGGGTAAATTTCGGCACACTGTCCGCCGGGTTGTGGCAACGCATCTATTAAATGGCACTTCAATTTTAAAAGCCCTGCCTCAAAAACAGTAAAAAGTCCCGTAGGACCAGCGCCAATAATAAGGATATCGGTTTTAATCATTTTTTGTAAGAGTCAATATATGCTTCAAAATTAGATTTCAGAAAAGAGTTAAAGAATGATAATTATCACTTACACATTTACAACACTTTCTACTTGAGGCGCGTGTTTTTTTATAGTCATTTCCACACCACTTTTTAGGGTCATTTGATTTACTGAACAACCTACACAAGCTCCCAACAATTGCACTGTTACTTTCCTACCACCATCTTCTATAGAAACCAAAGAAATATCACCTCCATCACTTTGAAGAAATGGTCTAATTTCTTCCAAAGCGGCTTCTACTTTTGTTTTTAATTGTTCTTCTACCATATCCTTATTTTTTTACAGCGCTACATCCAGCCATTGTTGTTATTTTTATCGCTTCGGTTGGGGGTAAATTTTCATTTCGTAGCACAGTTTGCTCAACTACATTTCGCGTTACTTCTTCAAAAGCCATCTCAACTTGGGTTGCCGTTTGTAATGCAGCTGGATGTCCAACATCCCCCGCTTCTCGTATACTTTGCACCAAAGGAATTTCACCTAAAAAAGGTACATCCAAGTCTTCCGAAAGGTTTTTGGCTCCTTCTTTTCCGAAGATATAATATTTATTATTAGGTAATTCTTCTGGAGTGAAATACGCCATATTTTCTATAATTCCTAAAACAGGCACTTGGATATTTTCTTGTTGAAACATCGCCACCCCTTTTCTTGCATCTGCCAATGCAACCGTTTGAGGGGTACTTACCACAACCGCTCCGGTAATGGGCAAAGATTGCATAATACTTAAGTGAATGTCTCCTGTCCCTGGGGGAAGATCGATAAGCATAAAATCCAAGTCACCCCAAGCGGCATCAAAAATAAGTTGATTAAGTGCTTTTGCTGCCATAGGACCTCTCCAAATAACTGCTTGATTAGGCTGTGTAAAAAAACCTATGGAAAGCATTTTTACTCCATAATTTTCGATAGGCTTCATTTTGCTTTTTCCATCTACATTAACCGAAAGGGGTTTCTCCATAGCCACATCAAACATAATAGGGATGGAGGGTCCGTAAATATCGGCGTCCAAAATTCCTACTTTAAACCCCATTTTGGAAAGAGTAACTGCTAAATTTGCAGTGACAGTAGATTTTCCAACCCCTCCTTTTCCTGAAGCCACAGCAACTATATTTTGAATTCCAGGGATAGGTTTCCCTTTTATTAAATTAGGGTTTTGTGGTTTTTGCGGCGCTTCCACCTTTATGTTCACTTTTACATCTGCTTCTTGAGAAACTTTTTCTTTTATCGTTTTTATAACATCTGCTTCTGCCCGCTTTTTAATATGCATCGCAGGCGTTGCCATTTTTAAATCAACCACTACTTCATTGGCAAATGTGATGACATTTTGCACTGCACCACTTTCTACCATATTCTTTCCCTCCCCGGGTAATGAAATAGTTTCTAACGCTTTTAGTATGTCTTTTTTATTCAAATTCATATCTAATATTTAGACTCATTCTAAAGTGCAAATATAGCTGTAAAACTTGTGAAATGGAAGCTGTAATGATTGAAATGATTTATGGCGGGATTGGTAGAAGTATAGATACGGTATAATTTGAAATTACAGTTCCTCCATAGGGTCCCAAAAAAGTTTTTCGAAGTCTTGAATCTGGTTATCGATAATCGTTACTCCCTCACTTTCTAGCAACTGTTGCATTAAATTAGTCCCAGAAAAATGGTGTTTTCCCGTGAGTAACCCTTTTCGGTTTACTACCCTATGCGCAGGAACATCTTTATCTCCAGAAGCATTCATGGCCCAACCTACCATACGAGCACTTTTTGCAGCTCCTAAATAACGAGCAATCGCACCATAGCTGGTTACCCTTCCATAGGGTACTAATTTGGCGACCTCATGTACTTTTTCGAAAAATCCATCAGAAGCCATATTATAAGTCTTGAAAAATTTTGAAGAAAGTAATTGCAGATATAATGGCGGTAATAATTCCTATAACGTAATTCATATTAAAATGAATGGTTCTTTTTTCTTTCTGATTTCTGAAAAATTGAATATACATAAAAAGCATCGCAAAAGTTCCCAAGCCCGATGCAATAACGGCGGCCCATAAGGACATTTGATCGAAGGAAAACCATCCAAATGATGCAAAAGTGATACTTATATAAACCCAATAAGGAAGCGGCAATAAATTTATGGCAGCCAGAAAAATCCCGTAGAAAAATCGGTTGGTTTTAGAATGCTCCATTTCTTTTGGTGCTTCTCTTCTTGTATCTTTTGCTATAAAAAAGAAATATACCGTTAGGCATAAAAATATCCCCAATGCTACTTTTTGAAGCGAATCCACAACCTCTGGATGCTTATCTAAATAGCGTGCAAAAATAAGGGCAAGAAAAGTTTGCAAACAAACAGTAACACAAACTCCCACCGAAAATAACAAAGCAATTTTTCGGCCTTGCTTCATGCTTATTTTGGCAGCAGTCATATTAAGAAGTCCTGGAGGAATCACTCCTATTAAGGCCGCCGTAAAACCAATAATAAAGTTGGTAATTAATTGCATTTGGTTAGTTTGCAAGGTGAAGATACATAATTATTTGGAAGCAAGTTGAAAACTCACATAGGTGATTTTCTTTTGCTTTTCCAAATACTGTTGCTCGTAAAAGGTCTGTATTGCGGTTACTTCCTTTGGCGCTCCTGTAGTTCCGTAAACATCATGATTTGCATATAGTATTTTTTCATCTAACCCATGTAGTAGTCCCAAAGTATACCCGTGCATAAACTCACTATCTGTTTTTAAATGGATGACCCCTTTAGACTTTATTACTTTTCTATATTTATCGAGAAACTCTAGATTGGTCAGTCTGTGCTTTGTACGCTTATACTTTATTTGAGGATCTGGGAAGGTAATCCAAATTTCGTCTACTTCATTTTCTGCAAAACAATGCTCAATTAATTCAATTTGGGTACGTAAAAAGCCCACATTTTGCAGCCCTTCTTCTAAAGCAGTTTTAGCGCCCCTCCAAAACCTAGCACCTTTAATATCTATCCCTAGAAAGTTCTTTTGCGAAAACTCTTTGGCAAGATTTACTGAATATTCGCCCTTACCACAACCCAATTCTAGCACTAGGGGGTGATCATTCTTAAAAAAATCCTTTTTCCAATTCCCTTTTAAATCGAAATTTTTTTCTAAAAGTACTTCTCTTGATGGCTGAATAACATTGGCAAAGGTTTCATTTTCCTTAAATCGTTTCAGTTTGTTTTTGCTTCCCACGTGATACTGTTTCTTTAAATTTTGGTAAAATTACGGAAATATAAAGCTGTAAAAAGAATGGTACTTTTGTTTTTAACAAGAAATGAAGTCATCCAATTACCGTTTTAAACATTTGAAACAAAAAAAAACTATTTTGGTTGCCCCTTTACATTGGGGACTTGGACACGCCACAAGGTGTATCCCTATTATTACTGAATTACTTCGAAATGATTACAATGTACTATTAGGAAGCGATGGCGCCCCTCTGTTATTACTAAGGAAAGAGTTTCCACAATTAGAATACATTGAATTACCCTCCTACAATATTACCTATCCAAAAAAGGGAGAGTTTTTTAAACTGAAGCTTTTTTTGAAACTTCCAGAAATAAAGAAAGCCATTTCTGAAGAAAAAAAAGTAATAAAGGAACTCGTTGCTCAAGGAAGAATAGATGGTATAATTAGTGACAATAGACTTGGGGTGCGGAGTAAAAAAGTACCTTCGGTTTTTATTACGCATCAATTAAATGTGTTAAGTGGTAATACTTCTTTTTTCAGCAGTAAAATGCATCAAAAAATTATCTCAAAATATGATGCCTGTTGGGTTCCCGATGTTGAAGGAGCCATTAACCTAAGCGGAAAGTTGGGCCATTCAAAAAAAGTAAAATTTCCTATAACCTATATAGGTCCACTTAGTAGAATGAGCAAAAAGGAATTGTCAAAAAAATATGATGTTTTAGTATTGCTTTCAGGGCCAGAACCTCAACGCACTATGCTTGAAGTTAAAATGATGGAGGTGTTTTTAAATTCAGATAAAAAAGTACTACTTGTACGAGGGATTGTAGAAGAACGAGAAGAAAAACTTCAAAATAGAAACATTACCATCCTCAATTTTTTACAAAGTAAGGAACTTGAAAATGCAATTAATGAAAGCGTTGTGGTTGTTTCTCGCTCTGGTTACACTACTATTATGGATTTAGCCGCATTAGAAAAAGATGCCTACTTTATCCCTACTCCAGGGCAATTTGAACAGAAGTACCTAGCAAAAGAACTGAAAGCAAGAGGCATTGTCCCTTCTTGCAAACAGCATGAATTTACCCTAGAAAAATTAAAGGAAATCCCTCTATATAAAGGGCTAAAAGAGTTTACTTACGAAGTAAATTTTAAAAAGTTATTTGCTCTTTTCGAGGGTAAATGAAAACTCCGACCCCACGCCAATTTGGCTTTCAACATATATTTTTTCGTTATGGGCTTCTACTAAGTGTTTCACTATCGCAAGTCCTAACCCACTACCACCTACCTTTCGAGAACCACTTTTATCTACCCTGTAAAAGCGTTCAAAAAGTCTTGTTAGGTGTTGTTTCTCCACACCTTCTCCATTATCGGTAATACGTACAATAATTTTATTTTTGATTAAATTTTCAATACTTACTTCTGTGGTGCCTTCTTCCCTTCCATATTTAATAGAATTTTCAACAAGGTTGGTGAGTACTTGCTGAATCCTCTCCCTATCAGCATAGACCATTATACTCTCTTTATAATTGATATCAAAGGTGAGCGTTATATTCTTTTTAGCAGCTTTCATCTCCAATAAATCGAAAACATTTTGCACCAATTCTATAATATTAAAATCTTCTTTATACAGTGTTAAATCACCTACTTCAAGTTTGGTGATCATATCTAAATCCTTCACTATATATATGAGTCGCTCAACTCCTTTATTAGCTCTTTGTAAGTATTTTTTCCGAACCGTTTTATCCTTCATGGCACCATCAAGGAGGGTAAGTATATATCCTTGAACCGTAAAAAGGGGTGTTTTTAATTCATGAGAAACATTTCCCATAAATTCTTTTCGGTAGTTTTCTCTATCTATAAGGGTTTCAATTTCAAGTTTTTTATCTTGAGCAAATCGTTCTACTTCCTTTGTTAAAGTAGCCATATCGGTCGTAATTCTTCTCTTATCGAAAGTACTACCATCTAGTAACTTTACATCGTTGTAAATTTTCTTAACCTGTTTATAAATAAGCTTTTCTACACGATACTGAATCACAAAAAAGGTTAGAAAATAACTTATAAAAAAAAAGAGGAGTAAAAACCAATAACTTATTCCTCCATGCCAATAAAAAAAAACTCCCAACAAAGCTGTTAGGAAGAATGTAATAAAGGTTGAAGTAAAACCTGCAAACTTGTATGTTTTTTTAAAAATTTTAGTCATTAAACTACAAACTTATACCCAACGCCTTTAACCGTTTTAAATTTATCATCCCCTAATTTCTCTCGCAATTTCCTAATATGAACATCGATGGTACGACCCCCAACGACAACTTCGTTACCCCAAACAGTGTCCAAAATATCTTCTCTCTTAAACACTTTACCAGGTTTTGATGCAAGTAATGATAGCAGTTCAAACTCTTTCCTAGGCAATAAAATATCTTCTTTCCCTCTTTGTACTTTATATTCTTCCCTGTTAATGATAATGTTTCCCAGCTTCAAAGTATTATCAACTATTTCTGCTTCTTTAAATCTGCGAAGCAATGCCTTTACTTTACTCACCAGCACCTTAGGCTTAATAGGCTTGGTTATATAGTCATCTGCCCCAGCTTCAAACCCAGCTACTTGCGAATAGTCTTCTCCACGTGCTGTTAAAAAGGTGATGATCGTTTCGCTAAGCTCTGGGATGGCTCTCATTTTTTCACAAGCTTCAATCCCGTCCATCTCAGGCATCATAACGTCTAACACGATAAGATGTGGTTGATGCTTTTTGGCTTCAGCAATAGCCTGAATTCCATTTTCTGCCGTAATTATTTGATACCCTTCAGCGGCTAAGTTATAACCAATTATTTCTAAAATATCAGGCTCGTCATCCACTAACAATATTCTTGTATCTTTTTTCTTCATGAATTATAGTATAATACTTGGTGTTAAATATACTGCTTATTCTTTTTCGAGAATTTTTATGGAGCATTGTTAACGATTATGTAACATTAAGATTACGATTAACTAAAATTACGTATTCCCTCATTATTTTAAAGTAAACCTTCGTAAAAATTCTTCAAAAAATGCAAAAAATCCTTTTCTTTGTACCATTAAAACAATTTTACATGATGAAAAAAATTACATTTTTAGTAGCATTACTTATTAGTACTATCTCTTTTGCACAAATCGCAAGTACAAGCTTTGAAGAACCAGGCGTATTTACAATACAATATGTAGATACTGGAGATCCAAATACAGCACATGACCTTATAGATAATGTTGATGAGCCTTTTGTAAATTGGACTTCTACAGGTGGTGAAATGGGATTTAGTGCCCGTTACGAACCATATGATACTCCAGATGTAGGGCTTACCGATGGTGACTTTGTGGGTGTAACAGATTTTGTTTCTACAGTAGGAGCGTATACAGATGGTGTTAAAGGATATCAAATTAGTGATGCCGATGGAAACTTTATTTTAGAATTTGACAATGTTGATTTAACCGGGGTTTCCACTCCAAGTGTATCTATAGATTATTGGATTTCTGAAACTGGATACGAAGGGGACGGAACCTTAAATGAAATGGGATCGGACAGATTAAGAATCTATGTGAGAGATATTACCAATAGTACCGAAATTGATATATTAGATACTACTGGTAACGATATTAATGATTTAGGAATTGAAGGTTCTTGGATTACTGGCGGTGCAAACTTGACTTCAGATGCAACGGTACAATTAGTAATCGAAGCAAGAATGAATGCAGGCGCTGAAGCATTTTATTTCGATAATGTTGTCTTCTCTGGAGAGCCTTTAGGTATTGCAGATCAAAATAAAAATCAATTTGCCATCTACCCTAACCCTGCGCAAGGATTCTTAAATATTAGTTCACCTATTTCTGGTGAAAAGCAAGTAACTATTTTTGATGTTTTAGGGAAGAAAGTAATGACTACTACTGTCACCAATGAAAGAATGAATATCTCTCAATTAAACAGTGGTGTGTACATTGTTCAAATTACACAAGGAAACATTTCTGAAACCAAAAAATTGGTAGTGAGATAATCTTTCACAAATAATATTTCTAAAAAAGCTTCTGTACTTACGGAAGCTTTTTTTATTCCCTATTTTTGAATAGCCAAAAAGTAAAAATGCTAGAAAAAGCAATTTTTCAAATAAAAAATAAACAAGAATTTGAAACGCTTGCCCTACAAGTGTTTCAATATCAATATGAGCATGTGGCACCGTATCGGGATTTTTGTAACCTACTGCACAAAAATCCCGATAATGTAACGTCTTTAAAATCCATTCCGTTTCTCCCTATTGAATTTTTTAAATCGCATACCATCCTTTCAGATCAAAAAGAATCTCAAACCATTTTCACCAGCAGCGGAACTACAGGAATGGTGACCAGCAACCATTTTGTGGCAGATCTTCCCCTTTACGAACAAAGTTTTTTAAGAGGTTTTCAGCAATTTTATGGAAATCCTAAGGATTGGACCATCCTTGCCTTACTTCCCTCGTATTTGGAGCGAGAAGGATCTTCACTCATTTATATGGTGCAATCCTTAATCGAAACAAGTAATGCCTCCAGCGGATTTTACCTTCACAATCTCGATGCGCTCATAGAAAATTTGGAAGCACTGGAAAAAAGCAACCAAAAAACACTATTAATTGGAGTATCCTATGCGTTGTTAGACCTCATCGAAAAACAACAATTTCAATTAAAATCAACCACAATAATGGAAACCGGAGGCATGAAAGGAAAACGCAAAGAACTTATTAAGGCGGCATTACATGAAAAACTAAAAAAAGGATTTGGTGTTGCTCAAATTCATAGCGAATATGGAATGACCGAGCTACTGTCTCAAGCCTATTCGTCAGGGAAAGGAGTTTATACAACACCTCCCTGGATGAAAGTCTTTACGCGCGATACCGAGGATGCCCTGACCTTCGTATCAGGAAAGACGGGTGGGATTAATGTTATAGACTTGGCAAATCTGTATTCCTGTTCGTTTATTGCAACCCAGGACTTAGGGAAAACTTTGCCCGATGGAAGTTTCGAAATTTTAGGTAGATTTGATACCAGCGATATTCGAGGTTGTAATCTTATGGTTCTTTAATGCAACAAACACCTAAAAAAAATAACGGTTGCCTTTGGCTTTTTGTTTTTGGACTAATAAGCTTTATGGGTGCTATTGGTATTGCTGCTTTTTTAGATGTATCATGGATTTTCTCATTTATTATTGCAGGAATTATTGGGGCCATACTCACTTCAAAAATCATTGGAAAACCTACCATCTCAAGCCTAGTTAAAAATGTAGGGGTTATCTTTTTTCTCGTTATAGGTGTCCGGTTTTTATTTCTCTTTATCATTGAATTTGTAAAAGTCCCTGCTACGGAAGATACCACGTTTAATATTGAAGAAGGCGTTGCAAAATCTACTATTCTGGAAGGTATCGATACCGTTTCGGTGTATTCCAGCAACAGAGTTTGGAAAGACAATTATGGCAATAATTACCAAGGAAAATTAACCGTTCGCGAAAATGATTTTAATCGCCTATATAACCACATAAATAATTATAAAGTAAGAGGTTCTGCTAATTTTTGGGGTATTCTTTATGACTATATCGACAGAACCGACACGCCAAGCCTAGATTTGGTAATGAAGGCTTTTGAAGACATTCATATAAACAAAAAACTGAATCAGATGGAATTTGCTGAAATGGTCATTTCCTGTATTCAAGACATTCCATATTCCTTTGTGTTTCAAGAGGCGTGTATGCCAGCCGAAAATTATGAAGATTCCATACGCACCATTCTTGAAGATTGTCCCGATTGTTGTATTGGTAACGTGAAATACGGAATTCAAAACCCTGTGTCTTTTCTTCAGAATTTAAAAGGAGATTGTGATACCCGTACGGTTTTAATTTACTCCATTTTGAAACATTTTAACTATGACGTCGCCATATTAAATAGCAACTTTTATAGACACTCCATTATTGGGATTAATTTGCCCGCAAAAGGATTGTATAAAACCCATTACGGAAAAAAATATGTGGTTTGGGAAACCACGGCAAAATATTATACGGCTGGGCAACTCCCTGGCAATTTTAATGATATTACCCACTGGAATGTGGTACTAACCAGTAAATAACGAATTATGAACAAACAACTTTTTACACTCGCACTCTTTGAAGTCATCCTATCTATTATCATCACGGTGGCCATTATTTATGTTTCGTATAGCATACTGCACAAGCTATTTTTCCAAAAGGAAGATGTAAAAGGAAACAACACAGCCTTTACCGTGTTTACTTCGGGAATCATCTTAAGTATAGGTTTAATTTTAAGCGAAATTCTACCCTCTATTACTAACATTATTCGGTTGGCAACTACCCAAACCGATGCGGTAGATATGGCAACCATTGTAAAATATTCGGGGATTTATTTATTGATTGGATTTCTTGCAGCGGTGATAATTAATGCTTCGGTATTCTTTTTATTTTCGATGCTTACACGAGGAATAAATGAGTTTCAAGCCATTAAAAACAATCACGTGGGAGTAGCCATTTTAGTGGCCTCAACATTGGTAAGTATTACACTCATAGTAAAGGAAAGCATCGCTTTATTGATAAGTTCTTTAATCCCTTATCCTGAAGTATCCAATTTTTTGTAGGACTGTAAGGAATTGAAAAAAGTACGACCAACATAGTGTTATGAAAAAGGGAAATTTCCCTTGACTACATTCATAATTGGTTGGTTAGTTAGTTGAAAGCCCCGAGAGGTCGGGGCTTTCTTATTTTATACTACTTTAATGATAAAATAGTTTTTCTTTCCACGTTGAAGCAATACAAATTGTCCGTTAATCAAGTCGGTTGAGGTAATCTGAAAATCTTCCCCTACCTTTTCCTTGTTTACTGAAATGGAATTCTCTTTTAATGCGCGTCGCGCTTCTCCATTAGACTTTAAAAAACCTGTCTTTTCAGCCAAAGCGCCAATAATATCAAGTCCATTGTTGAGTTCTGTTGAAGATATTTCAGCTTGCGGAACCCCTTCAAATACATCGAGAAAGGTTTTTTCATTCAGATTTTTTAAATCTTCGGAAGTTGATTTTCCGAATAAAATTTCTGAAGCTTTCACCGCATTTTCATATTCTTCTTCACTGTGCACCGTAATGGTAACTTCCTGAGCCAATCTTTTTTGAAGCAATCGCATATGCGGTGCTTCTTTGTGTTCGGCAACCAAGCCTTCCACCGTTGTTTTATCCAAAAAAGTGAAAATTTTGATATATTTTTCGGCATCCTCATCACTAGTGTTCAACCAATACTGGTAAAATTTATAAGGTGACGTTCTATTGGCATCCAACCATACATTCCCACCTTCGCTTTTTCCAAATTTACTTCCGTCGCTTTTGGTAATCAAGGGACATGTAAGCGCATAGCCTTTTCCATTGCCTATTCTACGGATTAATTCGGTTCCTGTGGTGATGTTTCCCCACTGGTCGCTTCCACCCATTTGCAAGGTGCAATCGTGGTTTTTGAATAAGTGAAGAAAATCATACCCCTGCACCAATTGGTAGGTAAACTCTGTAAAAGACATGCCATCGTTTCCTTCGCCGGAGATTCTATTTTTTACAGAATCCTTTGCCATCATATAATTAACCGTGATATGCTTTCCTACATCACGAATAAAATCCAGAAAGCTAAATTCCTTCATCCAGTCGTAATTGTTCACCATTACAGCTTCATTTTCGGCACCCGAAGAAAAATCTAAAAATTGAGACAATTGCTGGCGCACACATTCTTGATTGTGTCGTAAAGTTTTTTCATCCAGCAAATTACGCTCACTCGATTTCCCCGAAGGATCCCCAATCATCCCCGTGGCTCCCCCAACCAAGGCCACAGGCTTATGTCCACACCGTTGGAAAAAAGCCAACAACATAATAGGCACCAAGTTTCCAATGTGCAGCGAATCTGCGGTAGGATCAAAGCCAACGTACGCCGCACGCATGGCTTCGTTAAGATGCGTTTCGGTATCTGGCATCACGTCGTGAATCATTCCACGCCATGTAAGTTCTTCTATAAAATTTTTGGGCATTGTCTTTATGTTTGCCGCAAAGATAGTGGGATGCTTTAAAATGAAAAAGTATATAACAAAAAAGAGTATTTTCGTAGGATGATATTAGTAACAGGCGGTACGGGATTGGTAGGAGCACATTTGCTCTATCAGTTGGTATTAAAGCATCCTAAGATTCGTGCCACCCATCGCACATCGAGTGACTTAGCCTCGGTAAAAAAAGTATTTTCTTATTATACAAAAGACGTTGAAACACTTTACCAAAAGATTGAATGGATAGCAGCCAATATCACAGAAATTCCGCAGCTCACACAAGCATTTCAAGGCATTACGCACGTGTATCATTGTGCTGCCTTCGTTAGTTTTAACCCCAAACACTACCACGCCCTAAAAAAAGCAAATGTAGAAGGCACTGCCAATGTGGTTAATATCGCACTGGCGAACAACGTAAAAAAAATGTGTTATGTGAGTTCCATTGCTACCTTAGGAAAATCCTTAAACGGAGAAAGTATTACCGAAGAAACGCCTTGGAATCCCGAAGACAAAAACAGTGTGTATTCCATTACAAAATATGGTGCCGAAATGGAAGTGTGGCGGGGTACGCAAGAAGGATTGGATGCCGTGATTGTTAATCCGGGGGTGATTTTAGGCGAAGGCTATTGGCATTCGAGCAGTGGAAGGCTTATTACAAGAGCCGCCAAAGGAGTGAAGTATTATACTGAAGGAAGTTCCGGTTTTGTAGATATTAAAGATGTGGTAAAAGTGATGCTGTCTTTAATGGAAAGTGATTTAAAAAATGAACGCTTCGTATTGGTTTCTAAAAATCTAACCTATAAAGAATTTTTGGGTAGCTTAAGTGTTGCTTTGGGGAAGCCAGTGCCTTCAAAAAGTATATCGAAAAGGACGTTGTTGTTTTTAAGTAGCTTGGATTGGCTTTCCAGTAACCTCTTTGGAACCAAAAGAAGGTTATTAAAAGGGATGATTCATTCTATGTTTAGGTATTCAAAATACGATGCTTCAAAAATTGAAAAAGCATTAGATTTTCAGTTTACTCCCTATGATGAAACTATTACAAGAATTGTAAAAAACTACAAAGCTTAATTTTGAACAGGGGGTATTGTTATCCCTTCAGAAATAGAATCTTTTTTTGTCTTTCGTTTTTCGCGAGCCGCTTCGATACTATCCTTTTTAATTTTAGCCTCCCGAATGATTAATGTATCAATTTCGGCTTTTTGAGCCACTAACCGCTCTTCCACTCGTTTTAAAATATCGATATAATCATTTAATTGGGAAGCATAGTAGGCGTTACTCTGCGCAAATTGAAGGCTATCAATATTAAATTTTTTAAAAATAAGGGAATCTAATTCAATCACCTCATCTCGCATGATTCTATTATTGATGCTACGTGCAGCATTTCCAGTATAGGATTCAGATAGAATTAAGACCATGTTATCTTTCGAGATTAGATTGTCTGGTTTTATGGGACGTTTTACATCCTGACAACCTATCAAAAAAGATAATAGTAGTGCAAAAATTACAAATCTCATCCTCTATTAAAAGTTAATCGTTCTCCGTGGGTTCTATTCGGAAACTTCCCGTTTTCGAAAGCCAACACCCCGTTAATAAAAGTATATCGCACACGTGATTTAAAGGTCGTTCCCTCGAAAGGCGACCAACCACAATGGTATAATATATTCTCTTTATTTACTGCCCAAGGTGCATTAAGGTCTACTAAAACCAAATCTGCTTTATATCCTTCGCGAATGTATCCACGATCTTTTATATCGAATAAAATAGCAGGATTATGCGCAAATTTCTCCACTATTTTCTCTAATGAAATCACTTCTCTGTGATACATTTCAAGTAAGGCAACCAAGGCATGTTGCACTAGTGGCCCACCTGAAGGCGCTTTGGTATATACTTGATTTTTTTCTTCCAGCGTATGTGGTGCGTGATCTGTAGCGATAACATCGATGCGGTCCTCCAAAAGCGCTTTCCAAAGACCGTCTTTGTCTTTTTGTGTTTTTACCGCTGGATTCCACTTAATTTTAGTGCCTTTAGATGTATAATCTTCATCGGTAAACCAAAGGTGATGTATACATACTTCAGCCGTAATTTTTTTATCAGCTAACTTCTTTTTCTTATCAAAAAGATGGGTTTCCTTTTCGGTTGAAAGATGAAAAACGTGTAAACGCGCTCCCGTTTTCTTTGCCAATTCAATCGCTCTGGAAGAGGATATATAACAAGCTTCTTCACTTCTAATAATTGGATGTAATGCTACTGGAATATCATCGCCATATTGCGCTTTGTACTTTGCTAGGTTATTTTTTATAGTAGTTTCGTCTTCACAATGGGCAGAAATTAACAATTTTGTATTGCTGAAAATCTTTTCCAACACTTGTAAATCATCCACCAACATATCCCCTGTAGAAGAGCCTAAAAACAATTTAAGCCCCGCCACTTTGGTTTCGTCTACTTTGAGAATCTCATCCAAATTATGGTTGGTTCCTCCAAACATAAAGGAATAATTTGCCCAAGAAGTTTCGGCCGCTCTTGCAAACTTTTCTTCCAATAATTCAATAGTGGTTGCCTGCGGAACGGTATTCGGCATTTCAATAAATGTGGTGATTCCACCAGCTACAGCCGCCTTCGATTCAGTTTCAATGGTCGCTTTGTGCGTTAGTCCTGGTTCACGAAAATGCACTTGGTCATCAATCATTCCAGGAAGTAAATAAAGCCCGTCTGCTTCAATTACTTTTGTATCTGAAGATTTACTGCTAATGCTTTCGGCAATTTCTACAATTCGATCTCCTTCAATAAGCACATCACCATTGAAGATCTTCCCTTCGTTTACAATATTGGCATTTTTAATTAATACCTGCTTCGTCATATATCTAATGTTTTAAACAAACTTTTAATTCTCATGGAAATAACTCCAAAAATAGCTTCGGAAATAATTCCCTTGCTCATTTTAGATTCTCCTTTAGTTCTATCGGTAAACACAACGGGAATCTCTACTATTTTAAATGTACTGAGGTAGGCTTTGTATTTCATCTCAATTTGAAACGCGTACCCCATAAACTGTATTTTATCTAGGTTTATTTTTTCTAAGACACTACGTCGATAGCAAATAAACCCGGCAGTAGTATCGTAAATATTCATTTGTGTGATAAATCGCACGTATTTTGAAGCCAACCACGACATCAATACCCTACTCATAGGCCAGTTTACCACATTTACACCTGTTTTATAACGAGAGCCAATAGCAACATCGTTTCCTTCTTTATGACAAGCATTGTAAAGGCGAATAAGGTCGTTGGGGTTATGAGAAAAATCGGCATCCATTTCAAAAATAAACTCGTATTCTCTTTTCAATGCCCATTTAAAACCTAAAATATAGGCACTTCCCAATCCTAGTTTACCAGTTCTTTGTTCTAAAAAAAGTTGCTTAGGGAACTCTTCCATAAGCTCTTTCACTTTTAAAGCTGTTAAATCTGGGGAGTTGTCGTCAACCACCAACACATGAAACTGTTTTTGTAAGGAAAATATATTCCGAACAATCTTTTCGATGTTATCAATTTCATTATACGTTGGTATGACCACTAAGGCATTTGCCATGCTCCCAATTTTGGGCAAATGTACCTCTTTTTTAAGGATTGCAAATATTCTAAAAACACCATTTAAGAAAAATTTATCATTAAATTGGAACACAGATTTTTAAGTAGTTGCTTCTGTTTCCCTTTATTTTCCATTATTTTTAACCCCTGCTATTTATGGGTATTTATGGAGCTTCGTTTGGTAGAAAATAAGGACTGGATTATTCTCATTTTTGTGGGTGTATTTATCCTTTTGGCAATTGTTAAAACTAAATTCCCTCGTCGTTTCCAAGAATTTATGCTCCTCCCTATAACGAATAAATATTTTAGTGTGGAGGGTAAAAGTAGCGAAGTAACGCATCCCTTTAGTTTACTGTTATTTATTGTTCAAGCAGTATCACTTTCTTTATTTATTTGCATCGTATTGACCCTTGGTATTGGAAATTTTAAAAATACCCCCATTCTATTTCTACAAGTATTTACAGGATTCACACTCATTATTTTAGCTAAGTATTACGTCGAAAAACTGGTAGCACATGTTTTTGATATTGAGAAATTGGTACAGGACTATCTTTATGAAAAATTAAGCTATATCAACCTGTTGTCTCTTATTGTTTTTATAGCAAATATCATCTTCTTTTTTATCTATTTTCCAGACGGCACAACTATTAATTTTGTGATTGCAGGGTTTGTTTTCTTGTACGTTATTGCCTTAATTTCAAGTATAAAAAAAAACACTACACTAATTTTAAGGAATTTCTTGTATTTTATTTTATATCTTTGCGCACTTGAATTTGCACCCTATGTTATACTCTATAAATTAGTTGTGTGATTTAGGCTTAAAAAAACTAGCTTATGAAGGTGAAAACTATTTTGGTTTCTCAACCAGAACCTAAAGTTGAAAACTCTCCCTATTTTGATTTAATAGACAGACAAAAAGTTAAAATAGACTTTAGGCCTTTTATTCACGTGGAAGGAGTTTCGAGCAAAGATGTGCGTGGACAAAAGATAGATCTCACAAAATATACAGCGATTATTCTTACCAGCAGAAATGCTGTAGATCACTTTTTCAGAATTGCTGAAGAGCTTCGTTTTAAAGTGCCAGATACTATGAAATATTTTTGCCAAAGTGAAGCTGTTGCTTACTATCTTCAAAAATATGTGGTTTACAGAAAACGAAAAATATATGTAGGGAAAAGTACTTTTACAGAATTATCTCCCCTTATTAAAAAATATAAAAACGAGGCCTTTTTATTACCTTCTTCAGACAAATTGAAACCTGAAGCCCCTATGGTTCTAAATGATCTTGGTGTAAACTGGAAGCAGGCTACTTTCTACAGAACAGTAATTAGTGATCTTTCAGACTTAAGAGACGTTTATTACGATATATTAGTATTCTTTAGTCCAAGTGGGATAAAATCATTACTTGAAAATTTTCCAGATTTTGAACAAAACGAAACTCGTATTGCGGTTTTTGGAAATACCACTATTAAGGCAGCAACCGAGAGTGGATTAAGAGTTGATATTAAAGCCCCAACCCCCGAGACACCGTCTATGACGATGGCATTAGAAAAATATATTAAAGAAGTGAACGGAAAAAAATAATCCGTTTTCTAAAACAAACAAAAAAGGCTACCAATATGGTAGCCTTTTTTGTTTATGAAAGCTAAGGTTACACTAATGGACCTCCTGCTAGAATTTCGGCATTGGCAAATTCTTCAAACTTTTTAAAGTTCTCTTTAAATGAATTAGCCAACTTATGTGCTGTTTTATAATACCCTTCATCGTTTTTCCAAGTTTGTCTTGGGCTTAAGACATCGGTTGGAACATTAGGACACGTTCTAGGTTGATGCACTCCAAAAATCGAATGCACATGATAATTATCTTTATTGGCTGCTTCTAAGGAACCATTTAATGCTGCGGTAATCATGGCTCGAGTATATTTTAATTTCATTCTAGTACCCACCCCGTAAGGACCCCCAGTCCATCCCGTATTTACCAACCAAACATGCACACCGGCATCTTTCATTTTCTTACTTAACATTTCGGCGTATTCTGTTGGATGTAATGGCATAAAAGGAGCGCCAAAACAAGCAGAAAAACTTGGCACAGGCTCTGTAATACCAGCCTCTGTACCCGCAACTTTTGCAGTATAACCACTTATAAAATGATACGCCGCCTGACCAGGAGTCAACTTGGAAATAGGAGGTAATACCCCAAAAGCATCTGCCGTTAAAAAGAAGATATTTTTTGGATTTGTCCCAATAGAAGGCACCTGTATATTATCTATATGATAAATGGGGTAACTCACTCGTGTATTTTGTGTAATGGAAATATCTGCGAAATCTACTTCGCCCTTTTCATCCATAATCACATTTTCCAAAATGGCTCCCGGTTTTATCGCTCTATAAATATCTGGTTCGTTTTCTTCAGTAAGGTTAATCACTTTTGCATAGCAACCGCCTTCAAAATTGAAAACAGTGTTTTCGGCTGTCCATCCATGCTCATCATCACCAATGAGCCTTCTATCTGGGTCTGCAGAAAGGGTGGTTTTCCCAGTACCAGAAAGACCAAAGAAAATTGCGGTTTCGCCATCTTCTCCAACGTTGGCAGAGCAGTGCATAGGCAACGTATTTTTAAAAACAGGAAGGATAAAGTTTAGAGCTGAAAAAATACCTTTTTTAATCTCTCCAGTATATCCTGTTCCTCCAATGATGGCGATTTTCTTTGTAAAATTTAAAATAGCAAAATTATGTTGTCTAGTACCGTCACGATCTGGAACCGCCATAAAGCCAGGTGCATTTACTACAAGCCATTCCGGAGAAAAACCTTTTAATTCTTCCTCTTCTGGACGTAAAAACATATTATATGCAAACATGTTACTCCAAGGATATTCGGTAATGACACGAATGTTTAATCGGTAATTAGGGTCTGCACAGGCATAACTATCACGAACATACAATTCTTTTCCGGAGAGGTAATCTGTAATTCTATTGTAAAGGGCATCAAAAGCATCTGGCTCAAAAGGAATGTTAATGTTTCCCCACCAAACGCGATCTTTGGTTATATCATCTTTAACAATAAATCTGTCCTTTGGTGAACGCCCCGTAAATTCACCCGTATTTACTGCAAGTGCACCTGTGTTTGCTTCTTTTCCTTGATTTTTTTGTAATGTTTCCTCGTGGAGTTGTTCTGAGGTAAGTTGGTATTTTACTGTTGCATTTTTGATTCCGTAGGACTCTATCGAAATCGATTTCGTAGCGTTGCCGTTATCTACCATAATATCGGATTTGTTGTGACTGCAAAAATAAAAAAACCAATTGGGATAACCCTTCAAAAAGGGAAATTTATATTTACTTTATTTTAATAATTCCGTAACACAACCTCAACCAGCCCATTATAAAGAAAAGCCCCCCAACGGGAGTAATTGGTCCTAAAAATTTTGAATTAAACGGAATGAATTCTTTAAGTGTCAATAAATAAATCGATCCAGAAAACAACAAAATACCCAAAATAAAAAATCGAAACACCCATTGTCGGGTACTTTCAGATATACCTCCTGCAAAACCGATAATAACCAAGGCAATTACATGGTACATTTGATACCGAACTCCAGTTTCAAAACTACGTATCGAAGCTTCATCAACCAAATTCTTTAATCCATGTGCACCAAATGCTCCAATAGCTATGGTAATAGCAGCCAATAAGGTAGCTGTAATCAATATTTTTTTGTCGAAATTATTCATTTGTTACCAATCGATTTTAGTACTTTCGCTGTGCTAAAATTAGCAGTTCAAATTTACAAAAAATCAACGGGATGCGTCACATTTTAATTATAGGAGCAGGTCGTTCTGCCACAAGTTTAATTCAGTATTTATTAGATAAATCTGAAAAAGAAAATCTCTTTATTACCATTGGAGATCTTTCTGAAGAAAATGCTCAAAAGTTTACGCAAGGACATCCTAATGCTAAAGGAATTCGCTTCGATGTATTTAATGAGGCGCAACGAAATGAAATTATTCCTCAAAACGATTTAATTATCTCGATGCTTCCAGCTCATTTACATATGGAAGCCGCCAAAGATTGCCTTAAACACGGCAAACATATGGTTACGGCATCGTATGTAAGTAAAGAAATGCAAGCCATAGACGAAGCTGTAAAGGAAAAAGGATTGGTTTTTATGAATGAAATTGGGGTGGATCCAGGTATTGACCATATGAGTGCGATGAAGGTCATCGACCATATTCGTGACCAAGGTGGCAAAATGTTGCTGTTTGAATCGTTTACAGGCGGACTCATTGCACCCGAAAGTGACGACAACCTTTGGCATTATAAATTTACTTGGAACCCAAGAAATGTAGTACTCGCAGGTCAAGGTGGCGCTGCCGAATTTATACAGGAAGGAACCTATAAATACATTCCGTATCACAGGTTATTCCGAAGAACAGAATTTCTAGACATTGAAGGCTACGGACGTTTTGAAGCGTATGCCAATAGAAATTCGTTAAAATACCGAAGCATTTACGGACTGGAAGATATCCTTACCCTCTATCGCGGCACCATGCGTCACGTTGGTTTCAGCAAGGCTTGGAATATGTTTGTACAACTAGGAATGACCGATGATGGCTACACTATTCCAGATTCTGAAAATCTTTCGTATCGTGCTTTTGTGAACTTATTTTTACCCTATTCTCCAACCGATTCGGTAGAACTAAAAATGCGTCATAATTTGAAAATTGACCAGGACGATATCATGTGGGGGAAATTGGAAGAATTGGATATTTTTAATCCAAATAAATTCATCGGAATTAAAGATGCAACACCTGCACAAGCACTTCAGAAGATATTAATGGATAAATGGACTTTGAAACCAGAAGATAAAGATATGATAGTGATGTATCACAAATTTGGCTACGAAGTGAATGGAGAAAAGAAACAGATTGACAGTAGTATGGTTCATATTGGCGAAGACCAAACCTATACTGCGATGGCAAAAACCGTGGGCTTACCGGTGGCGATTGCCGCACTTAAAATTCTGAATAAAGAAATCACTACTCCAGGGGTTCAAATTCCTATTACAAGAGAAGTGTACAATCCTATTTTGGAGGAGTTAGCCACCTTCGGAATAAGCTTCAACGAAAAACATGTTCCTTATATGGGTTACAATCCTAACAACGTGTCAGGATAAAAAAAAAGCCACTTTAAAAAGTAGCTTTTTTTATTTAATTTTCTCCTTTTAATCCCTTCCGAGGAAAACACTTATAAAGTAAAGTAGTGTTGCTAAAGATCCTAAGGCCGCAACCACATAGGTTCTCGCTGCCCATTTTAAGGCATCTTTTGAACCAGCATATTCTTGTTGCGTCACCATATTATTGGTTTGCAACCAAGCCAAGGCTCTACTACTAGCATCGTATTCTACTGGTAACGTAATAAAGGCAAAAGCAGTAGTGGCTGCAAATAGCATAATTCCAATAAGGAATACAGTATCGCCCAAAGCTCCCATAAAATTCATTGCGGTCATCACCAAACCTGCCATTATCACAAAGTTGGACAGCTTACTAGCCACACCCACCACAGGTACAATGGCAGATCGCATGGCCAACCAGCTATACGCATTAGCATGCTGTACAGCGTGTCCTACTTCGTGAGCAGCCACCGCGGCCGCCGCAGCGTTACGCTGAAGGTATACCCCTTCACTTAAATTCACGGTTTTATTGGCAGGATTGTAATGGTCTGTTAGCATCCCCGGAGTAGAAATGACTTGAACATCGGTAATGCCGTTATCGGCAAGCATTTTCTCGGCAATTTCCTTACCACTCATCCCATTTTGTAAATGTACTTGAGAATACTTTTTGAATTTACTCTTTAAACGATTGCTTACATACATACTTACCAAGAAGATAAGTCCAGCAATTATATAATATCCCATCATAGCTTTTTAATTTTTTTATTGAATTAATTATAGAAGCAATATAGCAAAAAGTTTGCCTAATTTATTAATCTGTCATTTCGACAAGAATTATTTTTTGGTTTTGTATTTCAGTTTGAAAAAAACGAGGATAAAAGCCAAAATAGCAGTCACTACATTGGCAAGGATTACGGCAATACTTTCAATTAATATTCCGTAGACCAGCCACAAAACAATCCCTACAAAAAACACCGAGTACATGGTTAACGAAAGTCCTTCTACATCTTTACTTTTCCATGTTTTTAGCACCTGTGGCACAAAGGCACTTGTGGTGAGCACCGCGGCTATAAGTCCGATGATTTCTGTGGAATTAACCTCCATTTAGCCTACAATGTTGATGATTTTACCTGGCACCACAATCACTTTTTTAGGTGTTCTGCCCTGTAATTGTTCCTGTGTTTTGTCATACGCCATGACCGCTTCTTCAATTTGATCTGGGGTTAAATCCAACGGTAATTCTAACTTAAATCGCATCTTTCCGTTAAAGGATACCGGATATTCTTTGCTACTTTCTACCAAGTGCTTGGCATCAAACGCGGGGAACGGCACTGTGGAAATACTTCCCTCGTTGCCTAATTTCTCCCAAAGTTCCTCAGCGATGTGTGGCGCGTAGGGCGAAATTAATACCGCCAATGGCTCCAACACCTCACGGCTGTTGCATTTTTGAGCGGTCAATTCGTTAACGGCAATCATAAAGGTGGAAACCGACGTATTAAAGCTGAAATTCTCGATATCCTCCTGTACTTTTTTTATGGTTTTATGCAACGTCTTTAAACTGTCTTTTGAAGCGGGATTTTCGGAAACAAAGAATTCTGAAACATCCCCCTGTCCCCCTTCAAAAGGGGAATGGTATAGTTTCCATAGCTTTTTAAGGAAACTGTGTACACCTGTAATCCCAGCTGTATTCCAAGGCTTGGCTTGCTCCAACGGACCTAAAAACATCTCGTACATCCGTAAGGTATCGGCCCCATATTGTTCACAAATATTGTCTGGATTGACAACATTGTATTTGGATTTGGACATTTTTTCAACTTCGCGAGAAACTATAAATGAACCGTTATCTTCCTTAATAAAAATGGCATCTTTAAACTCAGGTCGCCGGTTTTTAAAGGCTTCAATGTCCAATTCATTTTGAAGGTTAACAAATGAAACATCCGCAGGAATTGGGGTGAATTGATTCCTCGATGGAATTGATTCTCCAAGCATTAAACCGTGATGAAAACTAATTAAGTTTGAATATATTTCTTTAGTCTTATTGTTAAATTCAGAAATAAAAATTTCTTCCTTAATAGATCTTTTAATTATATCATCAGAAATAAAAATTGCTTTTTTCTTGCTAACTCCTTCATTATCCGAAATTCCATACTCCCATCTGTTTACAAATGCACTCTCCCCCAAAATCATTCCTTGGTTAATCAACTTCTTTACAGGCTCGTCCACTTTAAAGTAGCCACGGTCGTGCATAAACTTGGTCCAAAAACGAGTGTATAACAAATGCCCTGTGGCATGTTCGCTTCCGCCCAGATATAGATCCACATTCCCCCAATAGTCCAACGCTTCTTTAGAGGCAAAAACATCCTCATTGGTGGGGTCCATATAGCGAAACATATAGCAGCTACTGCCTGCCCAACCTGGCATGGTGTTTAATTCTAGCGGGAATACCGTTTTGTTATCAATTAAATCGTTGTGTACCACTTCTTTTTTAGTGGTATCCCACGCCCACACCTCAGCACGACCCAAAGGCGGTTCACCTTCTTCGGTGGGGAGGTATTTTTCTACTTCGGGAAGCGTAAGCGGTAAATGCTCTAAGCCAATCATTTGCGGCATTCCGTTTTTGTAATACACAGGAAACGGTTCCCCCCAATAGCGTTGACGGCTAAACACCGCATCCCGTAACCGGTAATTGATTTTTCCTTCGCCTTGACCCTTAGCTTCTAAGGCTTCAATCACTTTTTGAGTGGCTTCGGCATAATTCAATCCGTTGATAAAATCGCTATTGGCAATGATGGTATTTTCTTTATCCTCAAAAGGTTCTTCTGAAATGTCAACACCTTCAAAAATATTAGGAATGGGAATATTAAAATGTTTTGCAAAATTGTAATCGCGTTGGTCACCACAGGGCACTGCCATCACCGCACCTGTTCCGTAGCCTGCCAGTACGTAATCCCCAATCCAAATAGGAATAGGTTTTCCCGTAAATGGATGCTCTGCATACGCTCCCGTAAACACCCCCGAGATGGTTTTTACATCGGCCATACGTTCACGTTCACTTCGTTTTGCAGAAGCTTCTACATAGGCTTCAATTTCATCTTTCTGTTCTGGTGTGGTAATTTTTGAAACGAGATCATGCTCCGGAGCTAGGGTCATAAAACTCACCCCAAAAATGGTATCAGGTCGGGTGGTAAAGACTTCTATAGTGTGAGACTTCTCGACTGCGCTTGAAGTGACATTCGGAATTACGTTAAAAGTTACTGAAGCCCCTTTGGAACGGCCTATCCAATTGGTTTGTGAATCTTTTAAAGGTTGCGGCCAATCGATAGTCTCCAATCCGTCAAGCAATCGTTGAGCGTATGCCGTGATACGCATACTCCACTGCTTCATCTTTTTCCGAACCACGGGATAGCCTCCACGTTCGGAAACACCATTCACAATCTCGTCATTTGCCAACACGGTACCTAACTGCGGACACCAATTTACTTCGGTTTCGGCGAGGTAGGTAAGTCTATATTTTAATAAAATTTGTTGTTTTTCTTCTTCCGAAAAAGCATTCCAATCCTTAGCAGAAAATAGTTCAGTATCGCTATCGCAAACGGCATTTACTTTTGTGTTGCCTTCAGAGTCAAAAAGGGTTTTTAATTCCGAAATGGGCTTTGCTTTATCCTCGATTGTATCATACCAACTTTCAAATAACTGAATAAAAATCCACTGCGTCCATTTGTAATAGTTAGGATCACTGGTGCGTACTTCACGGCTCCAATCGAAGCTAAATCCTATTTTATCAAGTTGCTCGCGATAGCGGGCGATGTTTTCTTCGGTTGTTTTTTTGGGATGTTGCCCTGTTTGAATCGCATACTGCTCGGCAGGTAACCCAAAACTATCGTACCCCTGCGGATGCAACACATTAAATCCTTTGTGTCGTTTGTAACGTGCATAAATATCACTCGCAATATACCCTAGTGGGTGCCCCACGTGCAACCCAGCCCCAGAAGGATAGGGAAACATGTCCAAAACATAGTATTTTGGTCTTTCACTATTATTTTCGGCTTTAAAGGTTTGGTTTTCTGCCCAGTACTTTTGCCATTTGGCTTCGATATCGTTAAAATGATATTTACTCATGCGTTCTGTTTCAAAAGGAAGCGCAAAATTACGCTTATTGTACGAAAGACAAAAGTTTAAGCGTTAGTATTCATAGAACTAAAAAACCTTGTATTTTTACACAACCAATTTTTAATATCTATGTCCGCATCCTTTGAAAAGTATCAAAAACGCCGCTTGATTTCCTCGTATTTTTCGGTAGTGATAAGTATTTCGCTGGTGTTATTTTTATTAGGATTGTTGGGACTTTTGGTGTTAAATACCAAAAAAGTAGCCGATCATTTTAAGGAAAAAATTGCGTTGACAGTTTTTCTGAAAGATACCGCCAAACAAGTAGAAATTGACCAATTACAACAAAGTTTAGCCTTGGCTGAATATACCAAAAGCGCCACTTTTGTCTCTAAAGAACAAGCTGCCGAAGAACACAGTGCCACCATTGGAGAAAATTTTATGGAGTTTTTAGGGTACAATCCGCTTCAAAATAGCATAGATGTGTATTTATTAGCCGATTTTGTTTCTCCATCCAAATTGGAAGAAATTCAGACGGAAATTATGACCAAAGATTTTGTGGATGAAGTCACCTACGATAAACCCTTAATTGTTTTATTGAATGATAACATCAAAAAAATAAGTTTTTGGGTCCTTGTGGTAAGTGCTATTTTTCTATTTATTGCGGTGTTGTTGATTAATAGTTCCATTCGGCTTTCGGTGTATGCAAAACGCTTTACTATAAAAACCATGCAAATGGTAGGAGCTACCAAGGGTTTTATCCGTCGTCCTTTTATTTTAAAAAGCATGAAATTAGGGATTATTGGTTCCTTAGTTGCTATCGCAGGCATTGCAGGTGTGTTGTTTTATCTAGATAAGTACTTCCCAGAAATGCAGTTTATGCAAGACAAACTACTTATAGGCGGCTTGTTTCTTTTTGTGTTTTTAATGGGCTTAATTATTAGTTGGTTAAGCACTCATTTTGCCACACAACGCTTCCTTAATTTAAGAACTGACGAATTGTATTATTAATTAAAATCTTACCTTGCAACCCTAATCTCTAAAAGCTATGGGAGAAAAAAAACGAAAAGAACAAGCTCAGAATCAATCCTTTATTTTTGAAAGGGAGAATTATAAATTCATGCTTATTGGTGCTGCTTTTATCGCTTTAGGATTTATTTTAATGGCAGGGGGTGGAAGCGATGATCCTAATGTCTTTAATCCAGATATTTATAGCTGGCGACGCATTCGTCTGGCACCTGCACTTATTCTCATTGGATTTGGGTTTGAAGTCTACGCCATTTTACTGAATCCCAACAAAGAAAAATAATTTTTCATGGACGTACTCGATGCCGTCATTCTTGGGATTATTCAAGGTCTTACCGAATTTTTACCAGTATCCTCTAGCGGTCATTTAGAATTAGGGAAAGCTATTTTGGGAGACCAAATGGTGGCTGAAGAAAGCCTACTCTTTACCGTAGTACTTCATTTTGCGACGGCTTTAAGCACTTTGGTGGTTTTCCGAAAAGATGTTTGGGAAATTCTGTACGGACTCTTCCAATTTAAATGGAACCAAGAAATGCAATTTTCATTAAAAATCATCATTTCCATGGTTCCTGCGGTTATTATTGGCTTACTATTTGAAGAACAATTGGAATCGCTTTTTGGAGGAAGTATTGCGTTTGTGGGCGCTATGCTTATCGTAACTGCTATACTGCTTTGGTTTGCCGATAAAGCTAAAAACACGGGTAAAAAAGTCACTTTTAAAGATGCTTTTATCATAGGTGTTTCTCAAGCGATTGCTATGCTTCCTGGAATTTCAAGAAGTGGTGCCACGATTTCAACATCAGTGTTATTAGGAAATGACAAAGGGAAAGCCGCACGATTTTCGTTTTTAATGGTAGTGCCGCTAATTTTTGGGAAAATAGCCAAAGACATCATGAGTGGTGATCTTTCTATGGAAACTGCAAATCTTTCAACCTTAGGTATTGGTTTTATTGCTGCTTTTATTGCAGGTATCGCTGCTTGTACTTGGATGATTAAATTAGTAAGAAACAGTAAACTTAAATGGTTTGCTGTATATTGTTTTTTAGTAGGAATCATCGCCATAGTAGTAAGTTTTATCTAATGACTGTTGAAGACTATAAAGAAGGACAGGTTTTGCTTATCGATAAGCCATTACAATGGACTTCGTTTCAGGTGGTGAATAAAGTACGATGGTTACTTCGGAAAGAATTTCAACTTAAAAAATTAAAAGTTGGCCACGCAGGTACGCTCGATCCTTTAGCCACAGGGCTGCTGATTTTGTGTACTGGTAAATTCACTAAAAAAATAGACTCCTACCAAGCCCAAGAAAAGGAATATACTGGGACCATTACCTTAGGCGCTACTACCCCAAGCTATGATTTGGAAACGGAGATTGACCAAACTTTTGATATTTCAAAAATCACAGACGCTCAAATACGCGAAGCGACCCAGCAATTTATAGGTGAAATAGAACAGCAGCCCCCTGTTTTTTCAGCATTAAAGAAAGACGGAAAACGGTTGTACGAATTCGCACGTGCGGGTGAAGATGTTGAAGTACCAAAACGAAAAATTACCATTTCAGCTTTTGAAATCACAACCATTGAAATGCCAAATGTTTCATTTCGCGTGGTGTGTAGCAAAGGAACCTACATACGATCTTTAGCACATGATTTTGGGAAAGCCTTGCACAACGGCGCGCACCTATCGGCATTGCGAAGAACCAAAATTGGTGGTTTTTCTGTAGAGGATGCTGTAAGCATCGAAAACTTTGAAAATTCCTTCAAAAACTCTTAAAAAAAGCGTTAAACCTTCCTAATTCTTTAGTTTTTTAGCTTAAAAATTCTTCCATTTGTAGAATGAATTTCAATTATTCATATCGAGCCTTTCTCATTTCCAGCCTTTTAGTGGGTAATTTGGTGTTGCTTTTGGTTAGCGTAAAGTTGAATAAAAAAGAACTTGCAGTAGAAAAAGAAATTCCTATTGAATACGAAGAACTACTCCCTATAGAGGAAGAAGAACTTGCTCTGGCTCTAGAGGTGGAAAGAATGAAAATTGAAACCAATAAAGCCTATAATGAAGCGGAGGAATTTATTGAAGAACTAGAAAACGAACGCGAAGAATCTTTGGAAGAAGAAAATCTTGATGGGAATGAGGATTCGTTTGAAACTGGCAGAAATAAAATTGATTTAAGTAAGGCAGAAAACAAGCTAAAAGAGGTAAAAAAGAAATTAGCGACCTCTTCCAAAAAGAAACCGAAACCTAGTAACGGGGTAAGTCGTAAAACCACTATTAGTTACAGTTTAGTCAATCGCAAGGCCATGTATTTGCCCAACCCGGTATATACTTGCGATGCGGCTGGAAAAGTGGTGATTACCGTTGAAGTAAACGAATTAGGAAAAATTACTCGAAAAGAATACAATGCCACCTTATCTACTACTACAAATGGCTGTTTAATCGATGCTGCGCTGGCCTATGCAGCGGAGACTCGTTTTAGTACCGATGCTTCAAAAGATAGACAACTAGGAACTATTAGCTACCATTTTCCTGGACAGCAATAATTTAGTACATTCACTACAAATACATAAAAATGAAATCTCGATGCTATTGGTGCGGTGTGGACCCACTGTATGTTGACTACCACGACAAAGAATGGGGTGTTCCCGTAAAGGATGACAAAACCCTTTTTGAATTTTTAACTTTGGAAACTTTTCAGGCGGGATTAAGCTGGATTACCGTGCTTCGGAAAAGGGAAAACTTCAGAAAGGCCTTTGATGCATTTGACTATAAAAAAATTGCTACCTATTCTGACACCAAAATGGAAAATCTTTTAAAAGATGAAGGAATTATTCGGAATAAATTAAAGGTTAAAGCAGCTGTTACCAATGCACAAGCTTTTATGGAAGTTCAAAAAGAGTTTGGTAGTTTTAGCAACTATATTTGGGGATTTGTGGATGGAAAACCTATTAAAAATACTTGGGCTTCTAAACATGATATTCCTGCCAATACTCCTTTAAGCGATGCTATAAGTAAAGACTTAAAGAAACGTGGATTTAAATTTGTTGGGACAACAGTCGTTTATGCCCATATGCAAGCCACAGGCATAGTCAATGACCACCTAGTAGATTGTTTTAGATACAATGAAGTTTAATTGGTACTAAGAGAAACCAAGTATTTATTGGTTACAAAATCTTCATTTAATGCCTTAAGGGATTGCTTATAGCGATACAATACTTTACTAGTCACCAACTCTTTCGTTTCAAAAACTTTTTCATACCATTTCTTGGCACTTTTATAGTTGGATTCAAAATAATGGGCGTTTGCTAAATCGAGATATACCTTTGGAGTACCGTACCCTTCCTTAATTACTTGCTCGTATACTTTGGTAATACTGATGTCTTTATTTACATCAATAGTGGTTTCTTCTTGAGAAAGAAGAGTGCCAGAAATTAAGAGGCAAAATGTGATTAATATTGAGGGCCATAGTTTCATAAGTTCAAATTTGGGAAAATTCTGATGCTAATTTGCTGATTTAAAGGCAAAAAAACAAATTAAATCGTCAAAAAGCGATTCAAAAATGAATACACTATTGCCTTAAACAAAAAACACCGTTTATAAAACGGTGGTCTTTTGTAAATATTTTAACGGGTTTTAGTACTTAATTACTTTTCTATTTATTCTTCCAAAATCACCTTCGAAAGAAACAAAAATAGTTCCATTCCAAGTGGCATTTAAATCAAGGGTGATGATACCATTGCCATTTTCGATGGAAGACTGGTAAAGCTCTTGACCCAGAACGTTGTATATTTTTACATTGATAGGACCCTCTATTTGATTTAAATTGAAATTCACCTTTTCGTTTGTAGGATTAGGGTACGGCCCAGAAATATTCTTTTCAGCCCAATCTTCAGTAGATAGAGATTCTAATGAAATTGTCCAGTAACCCTCGGGTGCCACAATGGGCCTAGCAAGCGTTTTCCCAGAGTTTGCTTCGGCTTCAATATAATATTCAATATTAATTTCACTTGGGGGCATGGTAATTGAAGCGGTCCACGTATCATCACTAACAAAAGACATGGCTGTTTCTGTAAAAGTTCCATTTCCAGTTTCTCTCCAAAAAACACTCGCTGTGCTTATTCCCGAAACATGTTTTATCATAGCATCTAACTGCACCGTTGCATTAGGAGTTGATTCGCTTACTGGCTGATGCACAATCCATAGGGGTTCGTCCACACCAATAGAATGGGTAATACAGTGAATGGCTCCCAAAGAAGCGATAAGATTTTCACCCGAATTGTCTACGTCAATTCCTACGATGTTGTACCCAGGAAGCATTTCTTGCCATTGGGCTAAGGCAGGCACATCTACTTCGGGTCGATACGTAGGAACTAATACTGTTTTGTTTATAAAAACGGCATTGGTATAGGTTCTGTAATACCCTCCGGTATCTGGATAACTACCCGTAGTACTTGGAGGCGCATCAATCCATTTCACTTTGTAGGGTGTCCCAAAAGGAGATTGAAAATTATTTAAAACGTAGTTTATATTTTCTTCAATTTGTGGACCATCTGCTACGCCCTCAGGATATTTACTAACCAATAATGTTTCCTCATCGAGAAGTTTCATGTGCATATCGATATGGTGAATAACATCGTACGGAAGGACATCCATTTTTATATAGCTCTCAATACCCATATAGAGATTCATAATAGCATCGATCTCCTCTTCGGTTTTAGTACTAACACCATATGGATTGCCAGCTTCGTTTTCATTTAATATTAAACTGGAAGCGAAGGCATTTCCCAAACCATCACTCATAAAATTACCCCCTGTGTTAACTAGGTCATTTGTTCCAGAAGTCGTTCCGTAGTAAGGGATTCCAACTAAGGCCGCATGAGCTTCGGGCATCACATCATCTAAGGGTCTAGGACGATTATAAATCCAATCTACCAAAGCCCTTTCTCCCACATCATCACTGTATATTGTATTCCCTGCGTAATCTCGGATCCAAATACTATTAAAAGGTTCGTCCATAAAGGTAACGTTGGTTAAATCGACTCCGTTAGAAGTTAAATAATTAGAAACCGATGTTTCATTCTGCGTCGTTATAATCACTTTACATTCCTGAATTGCCGCCTCTACAATTTGCCTTAAAATATTTGGATAACTTGGTTCCCACGTAATAAGTAAATATTCTATTTCTTCCCATTCTGCCATCGTTCTTATAGGACCTACTGGTGGGTCGGTAACACGAGAACTCTTAAAATTAAATTCTGAAATAAGAGTTTTTTCGTTTTCCGTTAAGTTCTTCGGTAGAAATTCCTGTGCAGAAACAATGGTAACCGAAAGGAAAAAAGTAAAAAGAAGAATTATTTTTTGATGAAAATTTTTCATTATAAAATCGAGATTAGGTTACGAATATAGTGAAAATGACATTTTTATTAAGGTATTTAACCCTTAAAAACCGAGTGCCTTTAAAAATTCATTCCTTGGAATTTCTTCGGCACCCAAGCTGTACAAGTGATTTGTATATACTTGACAATCAATTAATTTATAGTTTCTTTCTTTTAATTTTTCAATCAAAATGTAAAAGCCTACTTTGGAAGCATTGCTTTCTTTACTAAACATGCTTTCTCCACAAAACACTTTTTTTTCTGGCAAGTCAATTCCGTATAGTCCCCCAACAAGCTTTCCCTCCTTCCATACTTCCACCGATTTTGCAAATCCCTTTTCGTGTAGTTCTTGATAGGCCGAAATCATTTCGGACGTAATCCAAGTGCCTCGTTGTCCTTTTCTTTTTACGGAAGCACATTGCTTTATCACTTCTGAAAAATTTTGATTGAAGGTAACCTGAAAGATATTGGCGTCAAGGACTTTTTTTAGACTTTTTGATACTTTAAACCGCTCTGGAAATAAAACCATTCTTGGATCGGGACTCCACCATAAAATAGGTTGATCATCTTCAAACCAAGGAAAAATTCCAGAACGATAGGCCAACAATAATCTGTCTGAAGATAAATCTCCGCCTATGGCCAATAGTCCTTCCTTTGAAGCCTCTGTTACAGAGGGAAACCATAGCTGCGATGAAAGGTAAATCATTGTTTTTCAGACTAGAAATTTGTTAAATACTATTTTTCTGTTTTTAATCTTATACTTTTTGCCGACATTTAAATGTTTTTTTGAAACCAACTAAACTATTTGTTCGACTTTGTTGATTTTGAATTTTCAAAAAAGCACCTAACCCAAAACTAACCTCGTTTATTAGCCATAAGCGAGGTTTTTCCTTTAAAACAATAGCAAGCCTCCTATAAAAATAATAGCTCCTAGTACCATTACCATTAAGGTATAGGGTAAAATTTCATTCGCTTTTAACTTAGTAATCCCTAAAAGTGGCAATGCCCAAAAGGGCTGTAGCATATTGGTAAGTTGGTCTCCATACGCCAAGGCCATAATAGCCTTTGGCAAGGGCACTCCTAATTGTAAAGCAGATTCTACCACAATAGGTCCTTGTACGGCCCACTGCCCTCCACCACTGGGTACAAAAATATTGACCAGTCCCGCGCTAAAAAAGGTGAAAATAGGAAGGGTTGTTTCGTTGGAAATAGACACAAAAAAGTTTGCGATTTCTACCACCATCCCACTATCTCGCATAATACCCATAATCCCAAAATACAATGGAAATTGAATTAAAATCCCCGAAGCTCCTTTTATTGCCTCTTCTACAGCACTTAAAAAGTTTGTAAAATTAACGTGAAGAATTAATGCTAAACCTAACATAAAAAAGTTAAGCATATTGGGTGTAATGATCCATTGCGAAAGCTCTTGAAAATATTGATAGAAAAATGCGATTAGAATTAAAACCCCAAAGCCAATTCCAAAAAATTTGGAGTGGTCTATTTTCTCAGCACCTTTAGTATCATCCGTCACCGAGATTGGATTTTTATAAATGGGAAGATTAATTTTTGTGGTAGGTGCTTTGCGTGCTATAAAACGTAAAAAAAGCGGTACTGTGATTAAAATAATTCCAAAAATTATCAAATTGGAGGTGCTAAAAACGGTATCGCTATAGGGAATAAGGTCTGGGATTTGAGCACTTAGTTTTGTATCTCCAATACCCGTCATAAAACTAGCTAAATGACCACTTTCGCTTACTTTGGTAGGTGCCGACCCACTAATACCGCCATGCCAAATCATAAACCCCGCATAAGCTGAGGCTCCCACCAACGGATAATTAATAGAGAAGCCCTTTGATTGAGCGGCTTCGGCAACTTTACGAGCTAAAATAGCACCAAAAATTAATCCTAATCCCCAATTAAAAAAACACACCAACATGGTGCTTACACTTACTAAAACCACTGCATTTTGGGTATTAGTCACAAAGGATGTAAGTCTATTGATAAGAGCATTCATCGGGTTGCTTAGCACCAAAATATGCCCTAAGACCAGAATAAGCATCATTTGGTAGGCAAATACCAATAAGGATTGATTCCAGATACCGTTTTCCCAATAGGAAAGTAAAGCTAAAAAATGATTTTGATTTTGAGGCCCCTCTGTAAAAAGCAGTGCCATAACCAAAGTAATCCCCGTTAAAATAATGGCAATAGCAAAGGGAGAGGGTAAAAATCGCTTAAATAAAATTTCGATGGATTGGGTAATATTCATCTTTAAAAATAAAAAAATCCCGCGTTGTGCGGGATTAATCTTTCATTAAAAGGGAAGATCATCGTGATCCTCTTCGTTAAAATCGGATATAGGCTCAAAAGCATCTTCGGCGGGCATAGGTGGCATATTTCCCGTAGGAGCATTATCTAGATTTTCTATGCGCCATCCTTGTATAGAGTTAAAGTACTTAGTTTCGCCTTGAGGATTCACCCATTCACGACCTCGTAAATTAATACTCACTTTTACCGTTTGCCCTATTTGATAGTTGTTTAATAAATCCGTTTTGTCTTGTACAAACTCAATCATAATATGTTGCGGATACTGTTCTTCTGTGGTAACCACAAGCTCTCTTTTTCTAAAGCCATTACTTCCAAAAGTTTGTGTTTCTCCTATTAACTTAATTTTTCCTTGTACTTCCATTTCTCTTTTTAAAATTTAAATCTACTTAATTTATTAGTTCATTCCAGGCCGCCGAGAGATTTCCCTCTGTAAGCAACCTTTGTGCATTTTTGTGTTTTTCTTCTGAAAAAGAAGCCTTTTGTGCTCCTTGAGGTAGTGCTTCAACATTGGCCAACATCCCCAAATCGTTACCTGTTAAAATGGTGCTATTTCTAATGGCTTCAGGTAAAGCATCTACGCCAATTCCCATCGTTTGAAGCGGTTTGGGCACTTCAAAAATCCCTTCTTTGGCACGTGAATACCAATTTCCACCCATTCGGGCCACCGTATCAATTTTAAAGGGGTCTATTTTTCCTTCGGCATCGAGAATCGTTTCATTTATGTGTACTTTTACTACTTCGGCAATAATTAAATTTCCAGCTCCGCCTTCTTCCCCCAACGCAATTACATCCTTTACTTTACATTCAAATTGCACAGGAGCTTCCGCCACTCTGGGTGGCTTCACCAGTTCTGAAGGAATTTCAGTAAACCCTGCTTTTATAAATTCGTTTACTCCTTTGGGATATTCGGTAGAAGAAAGGCTCATTTGTTGCACCATCGCATAGCTCACAATATTAATGACCACTTCTTTGGTTTCCAAAACATTTTCTAAGGTATGCTTTACGGTATTATCACGCACTCTGCGGGCTGGAGAAAACACCATTATAGGGGGTTTTGCACTAAAAACATTAAAAAAGCTATAGGGAGATAAATTTACATTCCCATGTACATCTATAGTACTTGCAAAGCAAATGGGACGAGGTGAAACAGCACCCAATAAATACCCATGCAATTGTGCCGTTGAAATATCTTTTGGAGAAATACTTAGCATAGCCACAAATGTATTGTAAACTGTAAAGTCTTAAAAATTTAAGTGTACAATAATATTAACATAAATCCATTATATTTAAACCTGCCTAATAGAAATAAGGCTCACAAAAACTTCTATATGCCCAATAAAATTGCGCTCACTCGTTGGTTCTTTCTTTTAACCTCTGTGGTTATTATTAGTTTAATTTTATGGAATACCTATCAATTTTTTACGCAACTTAAAGAGAATGAGCGCAATAAAATGACTATTTGGGCAGCTGCGTTTCAGGAATTTCAAGAAGTTGAAATCACCAACAAAGATTGGAATAGTAAGCTAATATTAAGTGTGTTGCAAAGTAATACGACCACGCCCATGATTTTGCACACACATAAAGAAGATAAATACGATGTCAATAATTTAGATTCTTTACTTATTAAAGACCCTGAAAGGCGAGATAGGCTAATTGAGCAGTTTAAGAGTGAATATATGCCCATTGAAATTATGTATAAGGACACTGTGTTGCAAACTATTTACTATGGCAATTCTCCTATTATCAATAAAATTAAATATTATCCAGCGGCGCTTATTGTTATCATTTTGTTGTTCTTTTTAGCTATTTACTTTTTTTATCAAACTTCGAAGTCTGCCGAACAAAACAAACTCTGGGCGGGAATGGCAAAAGAAACAGCCCACCAAATTGGGACTCCTTTATCCTCCTTAACAGGTTGGACCGAAATTTTAAAAGAAGAAAAAGTAAATCCCGAATATATCACCGAAATAGACAAAGATATTTCTCGTCTAAAAACCATCACCGAACGGTTTTCAAAAATTGGTTCTATTCCAAAACTCGAAAATGTTGATTTGGTGTTTGAAACACAACAAAGCTTCGATTATTTAAAGAGTAGAAGCTCAAAACTTATTAAATTCGAGATTAAAATCCCAAAAGAACCCATTTATGTAGACCTTAATCCCCAACTCTATGGTTGGACCATTGAAAATTTATTCAAAAATAGTATTGATGCCATGAGGGGGCAAGGGAAAATAACCTTGGAAATAATTCAAGAACCTAAAAAAGCCTTGATACGAATATCAGATTCAGGTAAAGGAATTCCAAAAAGGGATTTTAAAAAAATATTTAATCCTGGCTATACCACCAAAAAGCGTGGATGGGGATTGGGACTTTCGCTTGCAAAAAGAATTATTCAAGACTATCACAAAGGGAAAATTTACGTGCTAAAAAGTGTAAAAAATGAAGGAACTACCTTCGAAATCTCGTTACCCAAATCTTCATAAATGATTACAAAAAAACACTTATTACATACGGCAAAAATCAATAATAATTGTCCTGAATGTTTTTCTACCGAAGGCTTAGAATTTTCTTTTTCGCAAGAAGAAAGAGAAAATAAATTGTATAGTAAAGCAAGCAGTGATATTGAAGAAGTCCTTTTTTGCCATAACTGCCAGCACACTATCTACCCAGTAAATTGGACTGAAGATATAGAGCGGGTATATGAATACCACAAAAAATTAGCCACTCCCAAAAACACTTCCTTTAAGCTAAAGCCTTTGGCAATTATCATCATCGTTTCAGATATAATCGCTATTGGAGCTTTGGTCTACTTCTTTAGTAGTTAAAGATTCGTCTGGATTTTTACAGCGAGTTCATTCATAGCTTCAGCATCCATTGCTACTTTATGCTGAAACGTCATATCACGCATTTCATTAATAGGAATTAAATGCACGTGCACATGCGGTACTTCGAGCCCTACAACAGACATTCCTATTCGTTTACAATCAACCGATTTTTCTAAAGCTTTGGCAACTTTGTAGGAGAATTTCATCAAGGCTTGATAATGGATTTCTTCCATATCAAAAATCTTATTAATCTCTTTTTTAGGAACGCAAAGTGAATGTCCTTTGGCATTAGGGTTAATATCCAAAAAAGCAATAAAATCCTTATCCTCTGCCACTTTGTAACAAGGAATTTCTCCATTGATTATTTTGGTGAATATAGACGCCACTAGCTTCGGCTTATTTCTAACACTTCAAATTTCATAGTACCGTTTGGCACTTGTATTTCGGCAATTTCTCCTACTTTTTTTCCTAACAATCCTTTGCCTATAGGGGAGTCTACAGATATTTTACCTGTTTTAAGATCGGCTTCACTTTGAGCTACCAATTTATAGGTCATTTCCATCCCGTTGGTTTGGTTCTTTATCTTCACGGTAGAATGCACCAGTACTTTGGACGTATCTAATTGAGATTCATCAATTAGTCGAGCATTAGCTACTACTTCTTCAAGTTTTGCAATACGCATTTCTAGCATTCCTTGTGCTTCTTTTGCTGCGTCATATTCGGCATTTTCACTCAAATCTCCTTTGTCTCTTGCTTCAGCGATAGCCTGCGATGCTTTAGGTCGCTCAACATCTTTTAATTGATTGAGTTCCTCTCTCAGTTTTTTTAATCCCTCTGCGGTGTAATAAGATACTTTACTCATAACTTCATCGTTTTAGTCATAGTCATTACCACATCTTTTTAAATTATCAATCTAGTGTGGGAATGAAAAAATCCCATGCACGACGGGATTTCTTTACAAATATACTAAAAAATTGCTTGCTTGATAATTGTTGTATTTTTGTGGGCACAAAAAAATTACTATGAATAAATTGGTTCTATTCCTTCTTATTGGCATTTTTATCCTAGGGTGCAACAAAAAAAATGATGATCCTGTTAACGATAATAATCCTTTTTTAACGCCTCCCATTGTTAACATCAACCTTAATTTAAACCTTCCGCAGTACAATCCGCTTCGATTTCCTGGCAATTCTATAATCCTTACACAACAAGGAATTAAAGGAATTGTGGTCTATAACGTAAACAATGATTTATACACTGCTTTCGATTTAACCGACCCTAATCATATCCCTAGTGCTTGCTCCAAAATGACTTTGGAAGGAATTGTGGCATCATGTACTTGTGGAGATGATAATTCTTATGACATAGTAACAGGGCAAAGCCAAAGCGATCAAGAAGACTATCCTATGCTTCAATATCGTATTAACCGCTCTGGCGATAATATTACCGTTACCAATTAAAAATTTAAGGTTACTCCCGCCATAAAATTTATTCCCGATTGTGGATAATAACCTGCACCTTCAATAGTGGTTATAGTTCCAGGGTTGCTGAAATCATCATCATAGGTATAGAAATATCCATTGGAAACATATTCGGTATTAAAGATATTATTTACCAATCCTGAAAGAACTATGGAATCCAAAAAAGACACATTCTTAAGTGTATAGTTTACACTGAAGTCATTTAAAAAATAAGCGTCCAATATTGAAGCTTCACTATCAATATTTCCCATATACTGTTCCCCAACATATTTTGAAAGTAAAGCAATCTGGAAATTTTCGGAGGGCCTAAATTCCAATATGTTTCCTGCAATCAGTGTAGGGGAAAAAGAAATATTTGTATTTCCTAAGTTTATGAGTTCCCCGTCCTTTGAAGTAATAAAATCGACATTTTTATTCGTGCTTACAGCAATATTTGGTCTTACACTCCACTTATTTGAGATAGCCACTGTAGCATCCACTTCCAATCCCAATCGATAACTTTTACCGCTTGTAGCACGAATTGGCGCCCCTACATCGTCTAAGGCTCCAGTAAGTACCAATTGGTCTTTGTAATCCATAAAGTAAACATTACTGTTCAATTGAATTTTTTCTGAAAGAAAACGCCAACCCAGTTCATAATCATCCAACTTTTCGGCGGTAAAAACTCCTTGCTCAAAATCACTTCTTCGTGGCTCTCGATGGGCTCTTCCGTAGGATGCATAAAAACTATTGGAAGTATCTAGTTGAAAACTCACCCCTGCTTTTGGATTAAAGAAGTTATAGGTTCTTTTTTCGTTCAACGGAATAACATCCGATGTAAGTCCAGAAGCTCGATAACTCACAAACCTACCTTGAAAATCTGCAAAGAAACTCCATTCATTGTTTACCTTATACGTAGCCTTTACAAATGATGTGAATTCATTTTTATCCCCATTTCCGTTGTAATATCGATCGCCCAAATCACTATCTCCAGCAAATCGAGCCCAAATCACTTCTCCAAAATGGTCACCTCCATAATAACTGTAAAACAATCCTCCTAAAATATCCAAGTGGTTGTTTTTATAGTTTACATCTGCATTGACAGCATAAAAATTATTATTGAGCCAGCGGCGTCTTATTAAATCGGAGGTTTCAATAGTTTCCCCGCCAATTTCAACGGGATCAATCCCATAAAAACTAAGGTTTGCATTTCCAGAAAAATTTACGTTTTGCTCGTACCATTCGTCTATATATTCTTCAAAATATCCCCTTCCGTGAGTATAGTTAAGAGAAATGTTTGCACTCCAAAGGTTATTAAATTTATAACTCGCCAAAACTTGAAAATGATCTTGTGAGTAATCGTCCACCTGATTGTTATAGAAGCCTTCAAAATTTCCTTCGCTATCAAACTGTATTCCAGCTAAATTATAGGTTCGGTCATTTTCTAAGGTTGTTGCATCCACCCCATACCAAGATTGATAGGTTATTTCTTTTCCGCCAAAAGTGAGTGCTTTTATTTGAGTGTTTTTTGTTTTATACACCCCTTGAAGAAAATAGGATTTTAAATCGGATGTCGCTCTATCCACATACCCATCTGAGGTGATCTTAGAAAGTCTTCCTGAAAATTCGAAATTATCCTTTAACAATCCCGTACTAAATTTAGCCGTGTGTTTCCACGTTTCAAAAGAACCATAACTATTGGAAACTTGTGCCGAAGCTTCTTCAGAAACGGCATCACTTAAAATATTAATACTTGCTCCAAAAGCGCCTGAACCATTGGAGGATGTCCCAACCCCACGTTGTAATTGTAGGCTTTCTACTGAAGAAGCAAAATCGGGTAAGTTTACCCAAAAAGTTCCTTGGCTTTCGGCATCGTTATAGGGTATTCCATTAATGGTAATACTTACTCGGCTAGCATCGCTACCCCGCACCCGGATGCCTGTATACCCAACTCCTGCACCCGCATCACTGGTGGTGACAACGGCAGGGAGGTAATTTAATAAAATGGGCAAATCTTGTCCTAGGTTTCGTTCTTCAATTTCCTCTTTACTTACATTGGAATGTGTGACCGGTGAAGTTGCTTCCACCCTTACTGCTTTTAGTAATACTTCGTCAAGAGTTTCAACTTTTGTTGTGTCGTTAAATTGAGTTGTTTGCGAAAATGCTTGTATTCCAAAAAGAAGACAAGCAGAAATAAATAACTTTTTCATTCGTAAATTGTTTACGAATAAAAGGGGTCATTATTCTTGGTTAATAATTGATTTTTGCGTTTTTGGAACCAACTCTCCAGCCCGCCAGCCTTGCACCCCGCTAAAAATATCCACAGGATATTTTTTTACGCTCGGCTTCCTAAACAGCATTACCTGTTCTAGGTTCAATGGGTATAATCTCAGCCAATATTGCTATTAGCACCCCTTTTGAGATGTGGGGCAAAGATACAGAATTAGTCAATTTTAGGTGGCTTTCGAGAAGCTTTTTTTAAGGCTTGTTCTTTTTTTGCCTTGATGCGTTTCTCGATAGCTGATTTGGAGGGCTTTGACTTTTTTCGAACTTTGTTAACCTTCAAATTTTGCTGAAGTAATTCTAGCAATCGGTCAATGACCAACTTTTTGTTTCGGTGTTGACTTCGAGTTTCATCACATTGCAGAAGTATTATTCCTTCGTAAGTTAGTTTTGATGCAAGTCTTTTTTGAAGTAATTCCTTTTCCGTTTCTGTTAATCCTTCCGAAGTGGGAAGAGAAAAGGAAACCTCGACTTTTGAAGCGGTTTTATTTACATGTTGCCCACCAGGACCACTACTTCGTACCGCTTTAAACGTAAGTTCCGAAAGTATCTGCTCTGTATTCATTAGGCATTGGGACGATGTTCCTTTTTAAGCAAATCGTTTACCGTTTTTACAGGATTAAACGTTATTTGAGGCACTTCAATAAAAATGGTGTTCCACTTTGCCATTGAACCATTCCATAGTCCTGGTAATTCTAATGCTTTAAGCGGTTTTCCATTTTCATATTTTTTGGAAATAAAGCCTGTATCTGGGTCTGTGAATTGTTGTAAATCGAACTTATTTCCCTCGTAATCACGTAAACCACAAACGATATCTACAGGGTTAAAATGTGTTGCTTCTTGCAGAATTGATTTTTGGTGAGCATCTTCCAAATTTATTTGGGATGTTTCCACTATTTGAAGCGAGGTATTTCCATTATCATCTTTTACCCAAAATGGGCCGCCACCAGGGGCTCCCGTATTCTTTACTACTCCACACACACGTAGCGGTTTGTTGAGCACTTCGATTAAATCTGACTTTCCACTTGGAATATCTTTAATGTTAAGTTCATTCCAAATAAAAGAGTGCATTTCTTTCATTTTTTGAAGCGAAACCTCTCCTTCTAATTCCTGAAGATATTCGAATATTTTGCTTTGAACTTTTAATAGCTTTCCTGCCAAAACCTTCTTGTACGTTGCAATTTCTGGCACATATTCTTGCGCAGCCACATTATCAATATTTTTTATAAAGACTAAATCGGCATCAATATCATTTAGATTTTCCAGCAACGCGCCATGTCCTGAAGGACGAAAAACCAGATTACCTTTATTATCTCTAAAAGGATTGTTGTCAAAAGTGACAGCTATGGTATTGGTTTCTTTTTTCTGAAAGGAATAGGTAATATGAAATGTCTTCTTGGTTTTACGGCTGACTCTATTTTTAATATTTTCAAATTCTTGTTTAAAAGAATCGAGGTCTTTTTCGGAAAAGGTAAAATGTAAATGGACATCATCCCCCACAGCAACATAAAATGCGGCTTCGTATAATTGTTCTTCGAAAGCAGTAGTGGTGTATTTTTTATATTTATGAAAGGGGATCAAGCCCTTAGGGAGATTTGCAAAATTAAGTCCTTCTTCGCTTAACATGGTTTTTGCAAAAATATGAAGTCGCACTCCTTTTGTAGATTTTTTATAGTCCGGGTGTAGCTCTCGAATTTTGCTTCGCACCAATTTTAAAAAAGCAAAATCATTGATTCTTTCAAAAAATAACTTTACCTGACTATGTTCATTCCTACCAATAAAATCTCGATACTCTTCCTTTTGCGGGTCAAATTCTTTAATAAACTCATGCAAAAATTTAAACATTCTGGTGGCTGCTCCAGAGGCAGGAACAAACTTTACAATTTCCTTTTTGTCTTTTTTGGAATCAAAGTATGCTTCGTATTTTTTTTCTTCCGACTCAAGTAATGATTGAATTCCGTTATTTATTGAAGCAGTAGTTACGATATCTACAAAGGGAATCCCTCTCAAAAAAGTTTCAATCTGCTTTACGATTTGATTAGTAGTAAGGCCATTATCATCAATCTGTCGTAAATCCTTTTCGGTGAGCATATTAGTTTTTTTCTATTTATCCAATACTTTCTTTGTTGATTTTATTCAATCTTTAATACTACTAGAAAGTAAGGAGAAGTGCGGGTTGTTTTTAAAATCTGTCTCAAACATACAAAATAGTGCTGACCTATTTGAGATACATTTTATAAAAAGTAGCTCCTATTTTTACTTCAGCATTAACAAATTAATTTGTTTTACAGCCTCTTCCATTCGTTCTTTTTTACTGCCCTTTAAAACGACAAACGGTTTGTTATATTTTTCCAAAGCTTTTTTAAAAGAATTAAACATTTCAATTCTTTCATTTGGTCTATCTCTTAAATCATCTGCCTCCCATGGAATATCTATGTAGGTTAAGAAATACAAGTCGTACGAGTTTTCTATTGCATATTTTTCAATGAGAGGATCACAAGTGCCAGAGTAATATTCTTCCGAATATACTTTTGTTTCCAATAAATCTGTATCACAAATTAAAACAGAGTCGGTTTTTTGGGCTAATTTATTTTCAAGAGCTATTTGTCCTTTGGCTATAGGAAGTAAGTCCTTGGGTTCACATGTTTTACGCTCATTATTCCATTTGTTTTGTAAATATTCTCTGGCGTATTCGGGAACCCAAATTGTATTATAATGTCTTGCTAATTGTTGCGCCAAAGTCGTTTTTCCTGTTGACTCTGGACCAAAGAGCACTACTTTTAAGCAGTTTGAGGGTTGTTGTCTAAGTGCTTTTTCCATGCGAGATATCCTTGAATGGCGAGAATGGTAAAAATTAGGTATTGCAAAGATAACATTCCCAATCCACGATAGGCGTAAAGTGGAACGGTAATAATATCTGCAAAAATCCAAAGGGTCCAATTTTCTAACTTTTTTGTGGCCATATACCACATGGCAGTAAAGAAAATCCCCGAGGTAAATATGTCTATATAATTGGCCATTTCAATTTCATATTCAAATGCTTTATAGACCAAATAGGTTACAAGCATTGTCAAAAGAAAAAGTCCAAAACCAATTAATTTTTCTCTATTTGATGTTCTTGAAATAGGAACAGCTACTTTATTATTCTTTTTTCGCGACCAATTCCACCATCCATAAACACTCATAACCGAATAGTAGAAATTCATCATCATATCGCCAAAATATTCAGCTTTATACAACAAATAAACCGTTATGACGGTGGCAATCAAACCTGAGGGGTACACTAAGATATTTTCCTTTTTGGCAAACCAAACACTGGCGATTCCAAAAACAAAAACGAATGCTTCAAGTATAATATCTACCGTTGAAGCATTTTTATATGCATCTAGAAAAAAATCAAAAATGGGGCTCATAGTCGCTTCGATCGCTTTTTACAATTTTCATGTATAAAAGTCCTCTTTCAATGGCTTCTAAAGCCATTTTCATTTCCTTATTAAGCACTTTCATTACCTCATCATATTCTCCATACACTTGAGTGCTTAAAGGGTTCTCCAAAACCGTAAGTCCACTATTTCTTAAGGATTTTATAAAGTTGATAATTGCCGGTTCATAATCGTCCTGCAAGGGTGTTAATGTAAGTTCTACAGATATTTTCATGGTATTATTTTTCAAAGGCGGTACCCATGACAATCATGGTGGCTCCTGCCTTATAAGCATTATTAATTTGTTCTTCTGTCTTAATTCCGCCTCCTACAATAAGTGGAACGTTCAATTCTTTTTTTACCGCTGAAATAATTTCTGCCGAAACAGGGATTTTTGCTCCACTTCCGGCTTCAAGGTAAATTAGTTTTGCTCCCATCAATTCACCAGCCTTTGCCGTATCGACTATTGCCTGAACATTATTTTGAACCATGGGATTGGTATGAGTGACTTGAGAAACTGCTGATACATTTTGACCATCAATTAAAATATAGCCAGTGGGAATCACCTCCAATGCACTCCCACGTAATTTTGAAACAGCTTTTATTTGTTGTTCAATTAAATATTCTGGATTTCTCCCTGAAAGTAAACTTAAAAACAAAAGTCCGTTGGCCACAACAGTAATTTGCGAAACATCTCCCGGGAAAAGCAAAATGGGCTTTGCTGTATACAGTTTTAATTCTTTAATGAGATGCTCTGTCATCCCTTCAGGAACAGTACTTCCCCCTACAAAAAGATGAGTCGTTGCCACAGGTAAATTTCTCAAAAAGGAAGCTGAATTTTCTAAGTCAAATTTTTCGGGATCAATTAGAATGGCAAGCAACTTTTTCTTTTGGGAAACGGCTTCGGTAAAAGATGTATATAGATTCGTAGTCATTTATTCTTTTTCAGAAATTAATGCATACGCCCCTGTAAACCCTTCAAACTCTTCAAACCAAACATAGTAATCTTCATTTTTACCTTTATATGATACATTGGCAGTAGTTTTCATCGATTCCATATCAAAATCTTCTACGTATATATTTTGTAAAAAACTTACCCCTGCTTCTGCAAAGCTTTTATATAAACTCTCTTTGGCACCCCAAACCATGGTGAGTTTTCTAATTAAAGCATCCTCATTTGCAAGTGTTCTATATTCTTCAAGGGGCGTAAATTTTTGAGCAATTTTTAAAATTTTAGGACGCTGCATTTCGATATCTATTCCCACTTCTTGATTACTCACAATTATCGCTGAAAAGGTGTACGAATGTGTTATCGAAATCTTTTTCCCATCTCTTAAATGCGGTTTCCCAAGTTCGTCGTAATACAAATCAAAATCGGTATATCCCATTTCCGCCAACAAGTGGCGCACGCTCATAAATCCTCTTTGGTGCAAATCACTTTTCATTCCGTCGACTCTTTCTCGACAATGTGGCGTTAGTGAAATTCCTTCAGAGAGATCCTTATAAGACTCTATAATCTTCCAAATGAGGACTTTTGTGGTGGGATTAACTGTTATAGTTTTGTAAAGAGGCATGTAATTTGAAGGATAATTTGTAATTTTGCCATCTGAAAAATTCAGAAAAATTTAATAATCAAATATACTAATATGTCTACGAAAACCGCCACCTATGTGCCGTATAAAGTAAAAGATATTTCCTTAGCAGACTGGGGAAGAAAAGAAATTGAGTTGGCCGAAGCCGAAATGCCAGGTCTTATGTCACTTCGTGAGGAGTACAAAGACTCACAGCCTCTCAAAGGAGCAAGAATTGCTGGATGTTTACACATGACTATCCAAACAGCCGTACTTATTGAAACTTTACAAGCCCTTGGTGCCGAAGTAACTTGGAGCTCTTGTAACATCTTCTCTACCCAAGATCAAGCTGCAGCTGCTATTGCTGCCGCAGGTATTCCTGTTTATGCTTGGAAAGGAATGAACGAAGAAGAATTTGACTGGTGTATTGAGCAAACTTTATTCTTTGGGGAAGACCGTAAGCCACTAAATATGATTTTGGACGATGGTGGTGATTTAACAAATATGGTTCTAGACAGATACCCAGAATTAGTTTCTGGAATTAATGGTCTTTCTGAAGAAACCACCACAGGGGTGCATCGTTTATACGAGCGTATGGAGAATGGAACACTTCCTATGCCTGCGATTAATGTGAACGATAGTGTGACCAAATCTAAATTCGACAATAAATACGGTTGCAAAGAAAGTGCTGTGGATGCAGTGCGTCGTGCTACCGATATTATGCTAGCTGGAAAACGCGTTGTTGTTTGTGGTTATGGTGATGTAGGGAAAGGAACAGCGGCTTCATTTAAAGGAGCAGGTTCTATTGTTACTGTAACTGAAATCGATCCTATTTGTGCATTACAAGCTGCAATGGATGGTTTTGAGGTGAAAAAATTAGAAACCGTCATTGCAAATGCGGACATAGTAATTACAACTACGGGAAATAAAGACATCGTTCGTGGCGAGCATTTTGAAGCTATGAAAGACAAAACTATTGTTTGTAACATCGGACACTTCGATAATGAAATTGACGTAGCTTGGTTAAAGAAAAACTACACAAAAATTGAAATTAAGCCACAGGTAGATAAATATACTGCCAACGGAAAGGATATTATTTTACTTGCGGAAGGTCGCTTGGTAAACTTAGGTTGTGCTACAGGCCACCCTAGTTTTGTGATGAGTAACTCATTTACCAACCAAACCTTGGCGCAAATTGAACTTTGGAACAACAGCAATGCTTACGAAAACAAAGTATATATGTTGCCTAAGCACCTTGATGAAAAAGTAGCCAAATTACATCTTGAAAAAATTGGTGTGGAGTTGACGGAGCTTCGCCCAGATCAAGCAAAATACATTGGTGTTAAGGTAGAAGGGCCTTACAAGCCAGAATATTACAGGTACTAATAAAAACTTTTCAGAGAAATTGAAAACCCCTGCAGTGATGTGGGGGTTTTATTTTGAAACAACTTAATCAAAAAACCCTGCCAGTTGGCAGGGTTTTTTTATGTCTTACAAAGGTAGTTCTTAAGCTTCTCCTTGAGGAACTATAGAAACATACGATTTGTTATCTCTCTTTTTGGTAAATTTTACCAACCCGTCAACTTTGGCGTGAAGTGTATGGTCTTTTCCCATATACACATTCTCACCAGGGTGGTGTTGTGTACCACGTTGTCTTATGATGATATTCCCAGCAATGGCAGCTTGTCCACCAAAAATCTTAACACCAAGGCGTTTCGATTCTGATTCTCTACCGTTCTTAGAACTACCAACTCCTTTTTTGTGAGCCATTTTCTTTCGGTTTTATATTGTTATACTTAAGTGTGGCTTATTTAGCAACCCCACCGTCTAATTTATCTTGTAATTCTTTAAGCTCGTCCCACTTACCATCTGCAGCTAATTTAGCTTGTTGTGGCCAAGTATCTGGAACATGACTACCACGTACATCTGAAATAATTTCAGCAATTTTAGCAGGTTTCGCTTTTGCCAAATCTGCATAGGTAGCAATACCTGCAGCAGTTAAAGTTTCAGCAATTTTTGGTCCAATCCCTTCAATCTTTTTAAGATCGTCTGCTTTACCAGTAGTTTTTTTAGGAGCAGCCTTTTTTGCAGGTGCTTCTTTAGCTTTTGGAGCAGTAGCCTGTGCTTCTACTTTAGGTTCAGCTTTTTTAGGTTCTTCTTTTTTAGGGGCAGCTTTCTTTGCAGGAGCTGCTTTTTTAGTAGCTCCAGAAGCTACGATGCTTTCAATAACAATTTCAGAAAGGTATTGTCTGTGCCCATTTTTTACACGGTAACCTTTTCTTCTTTTCTTTTTGAAAACAATCACCTTGTCTCCTTTAAGGTGTTTTAAGACTTTAGCTTCAACTTGAGCTCCGTCTATAGCTGGGGCGCCAACAGTTACTTTGTCTCCGTCACCAATAAGAAGTACATTGTCAAATTCGACTTTTTTACCTTCTTCTGTGGCCAAACGGTTTACAAAGACTTTTTGGTCTTTTGCAACTTTAAATTGCTGCCCTGCTATCTCTACAATTGCGTACATAGCGTAAACGTTTATGATTAAATTATTTATAATTACACTCCACCCTACGGATAAAGCGGGTGCAAATATAATTTTTTAAATTGAATTGAACAAAGGGTTTTTACAAATAAAACCCAATGATTATGAAGGCTTTTGATTCCAAGAATCTTTTAGCAACTGCATAAACGCCAAAGTAAGTACAAAAGTAGTGGAAAATCCCATAATTACTAGAGAAACAATTAGGATAAGCGCTCCTTTATTAAAGTTTAAATTCCAAGAGTCTAAAACAGCTTCAGCAAATTGATGATCTAGCATAAAAATATACACGGTCATAAAAATTGAAAAAATAACGGTTGCCAGGCCTCCAGTAAACAAACCAATCTGAAACCCTTCTTGATAACTAAAATCTTTGGTGGTTCTTTTATAGTTGCGAATGGCATAGAAAATTCCCCCTCCAAAAATTAGAGCATTTAATGAACTAAGCATAGGATATTGATGCAAGCCCAATAGTTTTGTTAGTAAAAAATAAAGAATAAGCACTATGGCTATTCCAATACCGTATTTTGTGAAATATTTTCCCATGTCCTTTGTTTTTTAGCACATTTAAATTACGTAAAAAATTACAAAGTACTGTTAATGAAAAGTTTATTTTTTCTCCGCTCTTCTATTTGAAAGGTATACTCCAAACAAAATAATGGCAGCTGCTACTATCTGGAGAATTCCAAATTGCTCCCCATCAAATACCCCCCAAAGCACAGCCACAATGGGCATTGTATAAGTGACGGAAGAAGCAAAAACAGGACTAGAAATCTGAATCATTTTATTAAAAAGAACCTTAGCAATGGCCGTTCCAAAAAGAGATAATATCCCAACATAAATTGCCGAAATTTGCATTTCTCTGGATTGCAAAATGGTTTCGAAAAAGCCTGTGTAAAATAAGACTACTAATGCTGGTAAAAAGATAAAAAGAAAGTTCCCTGTAGTTACCGCCAAAGCACTAATATCTGTAAGATGTTTTTTAATAATATTTACATTTAACGCATACCCAATAGTTGCAATAATAATTAGAGAACTATAGAGGTAATTTTGATTATTATTAAATTCGACTCCTGCCAAAATAAGTAATACTGTACCCGCCAAGCCAATAAAAACACCCACTATTTGCCTTTTTGTACTTAAAATTCTAAACATAAATATCCCAACAATTACCGTTGCTAACGGGGTTAAGCTATTTAAAATTGACGCCACACCACTATCAATATGGTTTTGTGCCATGGCAAACAAAAAGGGGGGGAAAAAGGAACTAACAAACCCAGAAACAGCAATCCAAAACCAATGCTTTTTTTGAATTTGTTTAATACTTTTAAAACCCACCGAAAACAAAAACAAAGACGTTAGCACAATACGTAAAGATCCTAATTGATAGTCCGTTAACCCTACCAATCCTTTTTTTATTAAGATAAAGGAGCTTCCCCAAATGAGTGACAGAATAAAAAGATACACCCATTTATTGTGCATAGCAGAAAATTGAGTTTTTATATCACAAAAGTCTTACATTTGCATCAATTAATGATAAGAAATACTATGAAAACTTTAAACATACTATTCACATTTGCAACACTGTCTTTAGCATTGGTTTCTTGCAAAAATGAAGTAAAAACGGAAACAAACGAAGTTGCCGAGGTGGAAACAACCGAAACCATTGCAGTGAATACTGAAATGCAAGCTACTGCTAAAGCAGAATTTACTATTGAGGGAATGACCTGCGCCATGGGTTGTGCTAAAAGAATTGAAAAAAAATTATCTGAAATGGATGGTGTAAAATCTGCTACAGTTGATTTTGATAAAAAATTGGCTATGGTAGAATTTGAGGAAGGGAAAGTTACCACTACTTCTTTAGAAGAAACTGTAAAAGGTGCTGGTGATATGTATTCTGTTACTGAAATGAAAACTGTTGAATCTTTTACTTCAAGTGAAGGAAAGGATAAAGTTGCTCACGAATGTACAGATAAGTGCCACAAAGAAGGTTGTACCGCGGAAATGAAAGCAGCTTGTAAAAAAGACTGTAAAAAAGCGTGTTGCGCTAAAAAAGCATAAGGAAAACGTTCTATAAAAAAACCGCCTTTTAGGCGGTTTTTTTTATTTCCATTGTACTGTTTCCATAATCCTACGAATATCGTCTCGCAAATAAACCACTGCTGGATAAATAGAGTCGAAATTGGGTTTTGATTTAAAATAAAGTGCCCCAGTGATAAAATGATGAATACTATCGGTCACATAAAACTGAGACTGCGTTGCGGCATCACCGTTAATCATATAAAACATCCCATATACTTTATTAATACTATCTACTCGGGGCTGTTCAAAAATTTCATTGGCTTTAATGGTATGGTCGTACGTGAGTTTTTGAGCATCGGCTAAGAGTGCATCAATATTGTTATCGACCTTTTGATACGTTAAATACATTGTTGCCTTCATATTGGAATACTCAAGATTGACATTACAATTATTTCCTAATACTACATCGGCATTTGCATTCTTCTCAAAAGAATAAGGACAATTCAGTTTTACTACTTTATAGCTGGGAGGAGCGTATTGTAATCTAAGTTTTGCGGCAGGTTTTATCACCACTTCATCACCACAAGAGGCAAATAAAATAATAGAAATAGCAACAAAAAAGGCCCGGAGGCTATACATCTATGGAGAGTTTTATTTGTTTAATTCGTTTATTATCGAAAGACTCTATGGTAAACGAATAGGAATGGAAGTTTAGTATTTCGTCTTTTTTGGGAAACCCATTCGAAATCTCTAAAATAAACCCTGCTAAGGTTTCCGCCTCCCCTTTGGCATCGTCAAAAATTTTAGTGTCTTCTACTTTAATGACCTTATAAAAATCTTTTAGAGAGGTTTTCCCGTCAAAAACAAAGGTTTGATCATCAAGCTTTGAGAATATTAAATCTTCATCATCAAATTCATCGGTTATTTCCCCAACAATTTCTTCAATAATATCTTCCAAAGAGATTAGTCCGCTTGTCCCACCATACTCATCTACCACAATTGCCAAATGCATTTTCATGTCCTTAAACTCATTAAGCAAATCGTCTAGTTTTTTATTTTCAGGAACAAAATAAGGCGCTCTTTTAAGTTTTACCCAGTCGAAGGTTTTTCTATCGAAATATGGAAGTAAATCCTTTACATATAAAATTCCTGTAATATTATCTATGGTTTCTTTATACACTGGAATTCTTGAATATCCGTGCGAAATAATTTCGGGTAAAATAGCTTTATAAGTATCTGCTTCATTTAATGCAAAAATATCCAAGCGAGGCTTCATAACATTTTTAGTATCGGTATTTCCAAAGGTGACAATTCCTTGCAGAATCTTTTGTTCTTCGTGGGTTGTATCCTCTTCCGAAGTTAATTCCAAAGCTTGTGACAATTGGTCTACACTAATATTGGATTTTTGCTTTCCAAATTTATTTTCAATATAAATCGTAGCAGACCTCATAGGGGTACTTATGGGGGAAAACAAAGTATAAAGCACGTTGAGGGGATATGCCATAAACGAGGCAAAGGAAATCCGATTTCTACTCGCATAGACTTTGGGTAAAATTTCGCCAAAAAGTAGAATAAAGAAGGTAACAACAACTACATCCAAAATAAACTTAATTTCTGGGCTGTTAATTCCTCCGAAAAATAATTCACTTAGCGAGGCAAATAAAAGAACTATCGCAATATTAATGAGATTATTAGCTACAAGAATAGTAGCCAAAAGCTTTTTTGGTTTCCGTAATAATTTTTGAACCAACTGCATCTTTTTTGAAGGTTCATTTCCATTATCTTCATCAAAATCTGAAAGCGTTAAGGAAAAAAAGGCAATTTCTGCTCCAGAAATTAAGGCAGAACAAAAAAGTAAAATAAATACAAAAACTATGCTAGTAACCTCAACAGAGGTAATAAGAGAAAGCACTAATAAACTCGGGGGTTCTATATCCAAAATAGATTCAATTCGTTACTATTAAAATGGCAAATCGTCATCTTCTTCACCAATAGGCTCATGTACATCGTTACTTTGATCGGTTGCTTTTGAACCACTAGAAGTGCTGTTTCCTACCGATTGAGATGGCGGCATGGACCCAGTTTCATTCTTAGGAGTTAAAAAAGTAAAGTCTGTGCATTGTATTTCGGTGCTGTAGCGATCGTTTCCTTGGTCGTCTTGCCACTTTCTAGTTTTAATTCTTCCTTCAATATAAACTTTATCCCCTTTTTTAAGATACTTTTCGCAAATTTCAGCTGCTTTGTTGCGTACCACAATATTATGCCATTCGGTATTCGAAACTTTTTCACCTGTAGTTCTATTGGTGTATGTTTCATTTGTAGCTAAAGGAAATCTTCCTATGCTACCCCCACCTTCAAAATAATTCATTTTAACATCGTCGCCTGTATGCCCTATTAGCATCACTTTATTTAATGTACCGCTCATTTGCTTTGTTTATTTTGTGCAAAGGTAATTTTTGTTTACTAAATATAGGTAAAAATTTATTTTTTGAAGGGCTCAAAGTTTGAAATAAAGTTTTCGATTAACACCGGAACCGGAAACGAATGAATTTCTGAAAAAGCGATTGCTTCATTTGAAAGATCTTCCGTTTCTAAAATCCAAAAAGTAGTAAATAAATGCTTATGAGATAGTTTATGTATAATCTCTTTATCGTTAAAAATTGAAACAGATTGAATGTTTACCTTTTCTGAAAACGCTCTAAATTCTTGGCTGTTTGTTAAAGACTTTTCATTCCATTTCTTATTACTTTCTATCAAAGGAAACTGAAACAAATTCCTCCAAATTCCTTTACCGGTTCTTTGTTCCAGCAAAGTTTCCTCGTCTTTCGAAACACACACCAAATAATTAAAGTATTCTTTTTTAACTTTTGCTTTCTTCAGTTTCACAGGGAGTTGTGAAACCCTATTTTCGTGAAACGCTACACACTTTATATTAAAAATGCAATCGTTACAATTAGGATTTTGAGGCACACAAAAACGAGCCCCAAATTCCATAATGGCTTGATTGAAAGTTCCAGGTTGTGATGTATCGATAAGCGATTGTGCTAGTTTTTTAAATTCTGAAATCCCCTGAGTACTATTTATAGGAGTCTGTATGCCAAAAATCCGACTTAACACTCGATACACATTCCCATCTACAACTGCCGTAGGTTCCTGATAACATATAGAGGCAATGGCACTGGCGGTATAATCTCCCACCCCTTTTAACTTTAATAGTCCTTTGTGGTCTTCAGGGAAAATTCCATCTAATTCATAAGCTACTTGTTTGGCCGTGAAATGAAGATTTCTAGCCCGCGAGTAATAGCCTAATCCTTGCCAAAGTTTTAAAACCTCCCCTTCACTGGCATTGGCTAGATCAAAAACTGTAGGGAAATGGGTTGTAAATTTTTCAAAATAAGGCAAACCTTGTGCGACTCTGGTTTGTTGTAGGATAATTTCAGACAGCCAAATAGTATATGGATCGTCCATTTCCCGCCAAGGTAAATGACGCTTGTTTTGTAAATACCAAGAAATGAGTTGATTACTAAACCAGGTTAGATTTTTCGACATGAATCAAAAATACTCTTTATGTATTTATTTTTAATAGGTTACGATTTGATTATTTGATTTTAAAATCCTTATATTTGCCGTCTTGAAAAATGAACTCAAGTTTACTACTTAATATAATTTTTAAAATAATTAAATAAAATGACGAAAGCAGATATCGTATCAAAAATTTCTGAAAAATTAGGAATGGAAAAAGGAGATGTGCAGGCAACTGTAGAAACCTTTATGAGTGAAGTGAAAACTTCATTAGAAAATGGAGACAATGTATATTTAAGAGGTTTTGGAAGCTTCATTATTAAAACAAGAGCTGAAAAAACAGGTAGAAATATCTCAAAAAACACTACCATTAAAATACCAGCACACAATATCCCTGCGTTTAAGCCAGCCAAAGTTTTTGTTGAAGGCGTTAAAACTAACGTAGAAGTAAAATAAATAATCAACTAGTCCCGTCATAGTGGCGGGACATTTTAAAATAAACGTTACTATGCCAAGCGGTAAAAAAAGAAAAAGACATAAGGTTGCAACGCATAAGCGCAAGAAAAGAAGACGCGCTAACCGCCACAAGAAAAAGTAGTTTAGAACTACTTTTTTCTTTTAACAACAAGTCAATACGTTCTTTGAAAATGAAATGATAAGCATTGTACTTATTCATTTCTACAGGTATTAATTTTTTCAGATATTTTTCTGAAAAACCCTGTGATAAAATATTGTTTAATCCATCCCGATTTTACATCGGGACAAAAATTAATGACACGTGAACTACGAATTATTTGTAAGATCCAGTTCACAACAAGTTGATTTTGCCTTATTAAAAGATGGAAAACTAGTAGAATTACACAAGGAAGAGGAAGACACTAAATTTTCTGTTGGTGACGTGTTTATCGCCAAAGTACGGAAAACAGTTCCTGGTCTTAACGCTGCATTTGTTAATGTGGGGTACGAAAAGGATGCTTTTTTGCATTATCATGACCTTGGACCTAAAGTCCTCTCTCTTTTGAAATTCGTTAAAAGTGTAAGCACAGGTAAATTAAGAGATTTCTCTTTAAAAGAATTCCCATTAGAAAAAGAGATTGATAAAAATGGGGGTATTAACAATGCCCTTAAAAACAATCAATCAATTCTGGTACAAATTGTAAAAGAACCCATTTCCACAAAAGGACCACGTATAAGCTCAGAGCTATCTATAGCAGGACGCTATATTGTTTTGGTTCCTTTTTCTGATCGTGTTTCTATTTCTCAAAAAATAGAATCTAACGAAGAAAAAGAAAGGTTAAAACGCCTAATAAACAGCATAAAACCTAAAGGATTTGGAGTTATTATACGTACTGTAGCAGAGGGTAAAAAAGTAGCAGAACTGGACAAAGATTTACAAAATCTTTACGATCGCTGGACAGCGATGTGTAAAAAGCTACGAGGGGCGCACCACCCTAGCAAGGTGCTAAGTGAACTAAATAAAGGAGCTTCTATTATTCGAGACTTATTTAACGATTCGTTTTCGGCAATACATATAGATGACGAGACCCTTTATTTACAGATAAAAGATTATGTGCAAGAAATTGCACCAAAAAAAGAGAATATTGTGAAGTTTTACGATTCCAAAGTTCCTATTTATGAAAAATTTGGAATTGAACGACAAATTAAAACTTCGTTTGGTAAAACGGTTTCTGGTGCAAAAGGATCCTATTTGGTCATCGAGCACACCGAAGCACTTCACGTTATAGATGTGAATAGTGGTAACCGTAGCAATAAATCCAAAACCCAAGAAGGTACTGCCCTTGAAGTGAATATGCTAGCCGCTAGTGAAGTGGCTAGACAACTTAGACTTCGCGATATGGGAGGTATCATAGTGGTAGATTTTATTGATATGGGTAAAGCAGAACACCGTAAACAGCTTTTTAATCATCTTCGAGATGAAATGAGCGACGACAAAGCGAAACACAAAATTCTCCCACCTAGTAAATTTGGATTAATCCAAATTACAAGACAGCGGGTAAGACCCGAAGTTAATATTAAAACAAGGGAAGAAGACCCTAACAGCATTATAGAAGGCGAAGAAATTGAAGCCCCTATTGGTGTTGTGTCAAAAATTACCGAAGAGCTTAAACGACTTTTCAAAAAAGACTATAAAAAGTTGACATTAAACACACATCCTTTTATAGCAGCCTTTTTAACAAAAGGATTTCCATCTGTGCGAACCAAATGGTTCATGGAGCACAAAAAATGGGTGAAAATTCAACCTAGAGATGCTTACACATACCTCGAATACCATTTTCATGATAAAGATGGTAACGAGATTAAATAACCAAAAACCCTTTCAGAAATGAAGGGGTTTTTTTATACTTTTACTTTTCAACTTTTCTTTTGAATACGTACAAAACATATACTGTTGATGAAGCCAAAGCACGTATGGAACGCTACTGTGCCTACCAAGAGCGTTGCCACAAGGAAGTACACAAAAAGCTGAAAGAATTACGCATGATTCCTGAAGCCATCGACCAAATCGTACATCATTTACTCCAACATAATTACCTTAACGAAACTCGCTTTGCACAAGCCTTTGCAAGAGGGAAGTTTAAACACAAATATTGGGGCAAAAACCGAATTGTTCAGGAATTAAAAATGCGGGAAATAAGTGCCTTTAACATTAAAATTGCCTTAAAAGAAATTCCAGAAAATGAGTATCTTTCTTCCTTTGAAGCTTTGGCAGAAAAAAGACTCAACCAATTAACCTCTGAAAAAAACCTTCAGAAAAAGAAGAAAAAACTAGCCGATTATCTCTTTTACCGAGGCTGGGAGCCTCATTTGGTTTGGGAAAAAGTGAATGAATTAACAAAATAAAATTTATGCAAAAAATTATCATTATTCTATTCTTTATTAGTCCTTTTTGTAAGGCACAAGATGTTTTTACCGATATACTACAAGGTGAGTTTCCAATTTCAATTTCAATGGTAAATAATGATTTATATGTTGGTACCTTTCCTACTACAAATTCCAATGCTAGACTATTTAAGATTGATACTTCAAATCCTTCAACTGCAGTATTAGTTTCAGATTTTGGAAGTGCTTCTTCTGGGGTTTGGAAAATGGCATACTACCCTTCTTTAAACCACTTATATACAGTTGAGTTTTTTAGATTTTTAAAAGTAGATTTAAATCTCACTATCCCTATTACAGGAGAAGAAATAGGCTTTGTCCCAAATGCTACAGCACAAGGAGCAAGTATTTTCAATGATGAACTATATATACCTTCTAGAGAAATTATTTATAAATGGAATATTAAAGGAGGAGGTAATGAATTAAACCCTTTCTTTACTGAATCTGAAAACTCGGAAATAAGAAATCCTGTTTTTTATGGAAATGAATTATACTATTCAAAAAGAGAAGGAAACGAATTTGATATATATAAAATTGATGTAACAGAGCCAAATCCCAAACCCATTCTTGTTTCATTTATGGATGGTATAATTGGAGCTGTACAGTCTTCTTTGGTAGTTCAAAATTATTTATATCTTGGCATTGAGGGTGTTTCAGAAAATAAAATAGTGAGACTTGATTTATCAGAGAATAATCTTCCTTTAGAACCTGAAATTTTAGTATCCGATACTGGTGGTGTTCCTTTGGGATTAACTTATAAAGGCAATACCATTTATTATTCAACTTCTGACGAACAGTATATATGGTCAATTATTGACCCCGATCTTGATTTAGAAAATTATAAAAATCCAAGATTTACTATTTTTCCTAACCCCTCTTCAGATAAATTATTTATTCAAAATAGTAAACTTGATACTTTTGGGTTTTCAATTTTCGATATTCAAGGAAAACGCCTTCAAACAGGAATTTATTCAGAAGAAGGGATTAATATTTCAAACTATGAAAAAGGGATGTATTTTCTTTCAGTAACAAAAGAAAGAAATACAGAAACAATGAAGTTTATAAAGAACTAAGAAATCCCCAATTTAGCGTGGGTTTTTGTTATGGCTTTTTCGTTTTTACGATCAATCCATGCTTGTCCTTTCCAACGGCGCATTAAATTATCGAAATGGCGCATCACAAAAATATTATAAATCGCCTTGCTTAAATTTTTTGGATTTCTTGCAATGGCGCGTAAACTCATAGAAAACCCTGGGGTTATATAGCGCATATAATGCCAATAGCCTTCCGGCATATACAACACCTCGCCATGTTCCAAATTTCCAATAAAACCTTTTGCCTTTTTTAAGGCGGGCCATTTATCGTAATCAGGGTTATTAAAATCGATATCTTCTCGTACAATTAACGAATGTGGGATTTTATACAGATAATCGTTCTGCTTTTGATCAAACAATATTACTTGTTTTTTTCCGTGAAAATGAAAGTGAAATATATTGGCCAAATCAATATCATAATGCATAAAGGTGTAGCTGTTTTCACCTCCAAAAAAAAGCATGGGGAGACCTTTCATTAATTTGAGTCCAAAGTCTGGATAACTAAAGTCCTTTTGAAGCTGAGGCACTTCTTTTAAGATATTCCAAAGAAAAATACGATAGCGCGTAGGCTCCTTTTTAAGCAACGCTACATACTCTTTCATCTTCATCTTTGCATGTGCCTGATTAAAGCCCTCATCGTGACGTACAGGGCGGTCATCGTACAAAGGAACCTCAATATCCCCCGCAACCTCTGCCATATAGTCGAGATTCCACTTTTTTATAGCAGGCCAATCATCAACAAAGCTTTCAATAATTACAGGTCGTTGTGGTTTAAAGTAATTCTTTAGGAATTCTTCCTTTGTAATAGTTGCCACTCTTTCTATTTCCTGTAACTGCATTTTTAAAATTAAAAATCAAAATTAAGAAACTTTATGGTAACAATTTCTTAAAAAAAGAAAAGCCAGTATAAAACAGGTGTTTAAAACTATTCAAAAGTATACTTCAATCCAAAAAGCAAATTCCCTTTGGGCATAGGAACCAAATTAGTTTCAGTATATGCCTCATTAAATATATTATTAGCAATGACTGAAAGTTCTAGCTTTTTAAGTTGTAATGTAGCTGAAACATCCACCACCGTATACTTTTCACCTACAGTTCTTTCGGCGTATTTGTACACAATAGACTGAGAAAGGTTTTTCAGAAATTGTGATTTAAAAGAACCTGTAACCTGTTGCTTCAAGGAGTTAATGGAATATCGAGAATAAGTAATATCCAATTCTTTTACTTCATCCTCCATGTAGGTATAACCAAGATTTAAAAACTGTATAAATCCATTAATTTTAAAGTTATAGTTTAAATGGGTCTCAAATCCTTTCGTATTCAAAGAACGTACGTTCGTAGCCATCCATAAATCCTCTTCGTTTTCCTTTACATAATCTATTAAATTATCTGAATCTCGATTAAAAAAGGCAGCTGTTACATTTATGTTTTGCATGTTGAATTTAATTCCAATCTCTTCCGAAATGGCCTTTTCGGGTTCTAAATTTTCATTTCCTAACGTGGTTGGGTCGCTGTAAAACAAATCGGTATAGGTTGGAATTCGGTAGGTATATCCAGCATTGGCATAGACTTTCCACGAATCTGAAATTTTATACCCCACATCAATTCCTGGAAAGACTTGAAAATCAAAATCTGAATAATAAGTAGCAGCCACACCGGGTGTTACATCTAACAAATTATTCAAAAACTCAAAGCGATGCTCTACAAAAAGAGTGGTCATAAATCGGTCTCGATTCCCCAAATTATTACTCGATAAATACACCTTTGCCATATCCACACCAAAACCTGTAATCCCCAAATTTGAAGTATAACTCGCGTTTGCCTCCGCTCCTATTTTATTTGTGATATGTAGGTTTCTATAGATTGAAGGATCTTGTCTTACAAAAACATATTCATCCTGATTTCTTCGCCAATAGATTCTGGGTGAAATCTTCAAATGGCCCTTTCTAAATTGTGTTGAAAAACCCAACAAACTGGTTTGTGTTTCCTCATACTGATTTACCGCCGTTGGTGACGCATAAAAACCGTTTGCACCAAATTTTCTTTCGGAAAAAGAAGCAATCATTTCTACAGGTGTCTTTTGCGTATTGAAAGTACTTTTCAGAAAATAATTCTGATTGTCGTAATCTGTATTAAAACGATATCCTTCCGAAGTATTTCTAGAATAATGAACCAAATGCGAAGAAGTTTCAAAATTAGTATTGGCGGTTACTTCGGCATTTAATTGTTCAAAAGAACCCCCTTGCATACCCACCGAAACAAACTCTGAAGCTTTCTTTTTGGTAATAATATTCACAGCTCCTGTAAAAGCATTTTGCCCATAAATTCTAGCAGCAGGACCTTTGATGATTTCAATTCGTTCAATTACGTCCAAGGGCAGCGCCATATTTAGCGTATGGTGTCCCGTTTGTGCATCCTCTACTTTAATTCCATCTATTAACAACAAGGTTTGGTCAAAACCTCCACCACGAATGTACAAATCGGCTTGCATCCCAAAGGTCCCTCTTCGTCGTATATCAACTCCTGCAACTTGTTGTAGCAAATCGGCTACAGTAGGTGCAGCACTATTTCTAATTTCTTTTGAAGAAATGATAGTGATGGTTCTAGAGTCTTCTGAAAAAGGAATTTCAATTCGGTTGGCAGAAATAACAACTTCCTCTATTTGCTCTGGTATTTGATTTTCTTCTTGTGCAGAAACAACTGCTGAAATAAAACTGAAAATTGCAATATATTTTAACTTCAAAACGGATAATTTTTAAGTTGGCAAAAATACCCAACCACATAAAAATGACCTAACATATCTTCCTTGAATTTTCTTGAATTTTACAGTATCTTAAACAAGAATTTTAGGCATATTCATTTAATAAATCCTACCTCCTTGATACACAGAGACAAGCTAATTTCCCAACTCACTTCAACAAAAGAATGGGATATTATCATAATTGGAGGAGGAGCCAGCGGATTGGGTATTGCCGTTGATGCAGCCTCACGCGGATTTAAAACCATCCTTTTTGAACAGTACGATTTTGCCAAAGGAACTTCTAGTAAAAGCACCAAATTGCTTCATGGGGGCGTACGCTACCTTGCCCAAGGCGATATAAAATTAGTAATAGAAGCACTAGAAGAAAGAGGTCATCTTGAAAAAAATGCGAGACACCTTTTTAAAAAATTGGAATTTATTATTCCAAATTATACATGGTGGAAAGGTCCCTATTACTTAATGGGGCTAAAATTATACGATTGGCTTTCAAAAAGATTGAGTCTTGGGGGGTCAAAATTCATTTCAAAAAAAACCGTGTTAAAAAGGCTTCCCACCTTAAAATCGAAAGGTCTAGCCAATGGTGTTTCTTACTTCGACGGACAATTTGACGATGCCCGCTTAGCTATAAACCTAGCTCAAACCGCCATAGAATTGGGTGCTGTGTGTTTAAACTATGTAAAAGTTGAACGCTTTAATAAAAATTCAAATGATCTTATTGAGTCTATTGAAGTAAGAGATAATGAAACCCATAAAAGCTATACTTTAAAAGGAAAAGCCATTATAAATGCTACAGGGATTTTTACAGATTCGGTTTTAAAAATGTATAACCCAAATCATAAAAAAACAGTGATTCCAAGTCAAGGTATTCACTTAATGTTAGACGGTTCGTTTTTAGAAAGTGAAAAGGCAATTATGATACCTAAGACTAGTGATGGCAGAGTACTATTTATAATTCCTTGGCATACTAAAGTGATAGCTGGAACGACTGACACACTTATTAAAAAACCAAAAATTGAACCTATTCCACTTCAAGAAGAGGTCGATTTTATTTTAGAAACCATTAACCAATATTTAACCAAAACGGCAACTCGAAGCGATGTACTTTCAGTGTTTAGTGGCCTTAGACCTTTGGCAAAACCATCCAATGATACACTAACCACCAAAGAAGTTTCCCGAAGCCATAAAATTATTATCGACAATAACCTTATAAGTATTATTGGTGGAAAATGGACTACCTATCGGAAAATGGCCGAAGATGTGGTTAACCAAATTATAGAATCGTTTCATTTTCAGAAAGTACCTTGTAAGACGGAAGAAATAGCAATTCATGGAAATATTTCAGAAAAAATAATTCTACCAGATCATCTTTCCTTTTACGGAAATGACTTGGAGTCCTATTTAGAATTTGAAAAATCCAATGTTGAACATGCTGAAAAAATTCACCCTAATTATGCGTTTACCAAAGGACAAATAATTTGGAGTATACAACATGAAATGGCGCGAACTGTAGAAGACTTTTTATCGAGAAGGATACGGCTATTATTATTAGATGCTCAAGCTGCTCAAGAAGCAGCTTCTTTAGTTGCTTCGGTAATGGCAAAAAGCCTTGGAAAAGACAGTAAATGGGAGGAAAATGAGCTATTAGCATTTAAAAAACTAGTAGATAAATATATTATACACTAAATCTATTAAAAAAGCCCAAACTCTTTTCAGAATTTGGGCTTGTATATGTTATATTCTATTAGTTAGTCTGCTAAAACAATCACTCTGTTTTCACTCATTTGCACAGTACCGCTATTAATTTCCAGTATCCACTTCCCTTTATCTTGTGTAAACTTGTCTTTATGTGCTTCAGCAATGGTAGGATTTCCAGCAAATTTTACTTTTCCTTTTCCTAATAAAGAAACAATAGCTGCGTGATTATTCAACATTTGAAACTCCCCATCAACACCTGGAACCGTAACGCTTTCTACGTCACCGCTCACTAAAGATGCTTCTGGAGTTACTATTTCTAAATACATAGTGTTATTTTAAAACGTTAATTATGCTTCAGCTAGCATTTTCTCACCTGCTTCAATCGCTTCTTCGATAGTTCCTTTTAAGTTGAAAGCAGCCTCAGGAAGACGATCTAATTCACCATCCATAATCATATTAAACCCTTTAATCGTTTCTTTAATATCTACTAAAACCCCTGGAATCCCTGTAAATTGTTCTGCCACGTGGAAAGGCTGTGATAAGAAACGTTGTACACGACGTGCACGATTTACGGACATTTTATCTTCTTCAGATAATTCTTCCATTCCAAGGATGGCAATAATATCTTGTAATTCTTTATAACGCTGTAATAATTCTTTTACTCGAGTCGCACAGTCATAATGCTCTTTTCCAAGAATATCTGCAGATAAAATTCTCGAAGTTGAATCTAATGGATCCACCGCAGGATAGATACCAAGCTCAGCAATTTTACGAGAAAGTACTGTAGTTGCATCTAAGTGAGCAAAGGTTGTTGCTGGTGCAGGATCCGTTAAGTCATCCGCAGGTACGTAAACCGCTTGTACCGATGTAATAGATCCTTTTTTGGTTGAAGTAATACGCTCTTGCATCGCTCCCATCTCTGAAGCTAATGTAGGTTGGTATCCTACCGCAGAAGGCATACGACCTAAAAGTGCTGATACCTCTGAACCTGCTTGTGTAAAACGGAAAATGTTATCTACGAAGAAAAGTACATCCTTCCCTTGTCCGTCTCCAGCTCCATCACGGAAATATTCTGCAATAGTTAACCCTGAAAGTGCCACACGTGCACGAGCCCCAGGAGGCTCATTCATTTGTCCAAAAACGAAAGTAGCTTTACTTTCTTTCATGGCTTTTTTATCTACTTTAGAAAGATCCCATCCACCTTCTTCCATCGAGTGCATAAAATCATCACCGTATTTAATAATACCAGATTCTAACATCTCTCTTAAAAGATCATTTCCTTCACGAGTTCTTTCTCCTACTCCAGCAAAAACTGAAAGTCCACCGTGACCTTTTGCAATGTTATTAATTAATTCCTGAATCAATACTGTTTTACCAACTCCTGCTCCACCAAATAATCCAATTTTACCTCCTTTTGCATAAGGCTCAATAAGGTCGATTACTTTAATTCCTGTAAAAAGAACTTCGGTAGAAGTAGAAAGGTCTTCAAATTTCGGTGCCTCACGGTGAATTGGAAGTCCGTTTTCACCAGCCTTAGGCAAATCTCCTATTCCATCAATTGCATCTCCAATTACATTAAATAAACGCCCATAAATATCTTCTCCTATTGGCATTTGAATAGCAGCTCCTGTTGAAACAGCATCTACGCCTCGACTTAATCCATCTGTTGAATCCATAGAAATGGTTCTTACCGTGTTTTCACCAATATGTGATTGCACCTCAAGAATCAAAGTATTCCCATGGTTTTGAACCTCAAGAGAATCATAAATTTTTGGAAGTTCAGCACCACTAGCAAACTCTACGTCTACTACTGGACCGATAATTTGAGCAACTTTTCCTGTAACTTTTGACATTATGTACGTGTTTATTTTTTTAAATTAATTAGGGTTAAAACATCCCCCTTAAAAATCGGTGCAAAGATATGTTTTTCTTCCTTAAAAAAACAACCTAAAAATGTAATTTTTTGAATTCTATTCTCTTCGGTTTCAATCAAAAAAGAAACCCCTTCGATTTGTATTAATCAAAAGGGGTTTATCAATAATTTTATAGTACTCTACTGTAATTCGGGAGAGTAAGTAACAGGGTAATTATTTGCTTTAGCTACTTGTCCTGCCTCAATAAAGTTTGAACCGTAGGTAGCATCAATAGCTTCTAAAAATTTATTGGCCATTAACGCATAACCTCTTGCTGTTAAATGCACTCCATCAAGACTTACTAAGCCACCAAATACAAGATCTGTATTCATGGTAAAATTATCAAAAGTAATTCCCGTAGTAGATGCTTGTTGTAAGATTCCGTTTAAATCTACTAAAGCCAATCCACTTGAAGATGCTACATTTTCAATAGTTACATTATAGGCGTCTGTAGCAACTCTTACTGAATTTTCTTCACTAGAAGTAAGCACCCAGCGGTCTTCGAGTGGGTAGGTTACCCCATTTACCGCTAATTGACCAGCCGTAGCTGCGGGCACTCCTAATGTGATTAATTGATTAAAATACTCTTCGTTTAGCGTCGCAATAACTGATGAGCTAGTCAACACCAATAAATCTTCTGCCGTTGCTTGTCTTGATTGGGCGAATTGAGCAGAAAGTAATTGTGCTGTCAAAGGATCTAAGCCTCCTGCTTGAAGCACAGGGAATAATTGTGCTGAAATATCTGGTAAAGACTCATCAAAAATAACTACTGGACTTGCTGCTGTTTCAGAAAAAACAATAGATCTTTCTGGCACTCCTAAGAAAGCAAAAGCCTGATTAAGAGGTGCAAAAGTCGCGTTTAATAAAGGAATTTGAGGGCCAAAATCTGGGTTTGTAGGGTCTAACGGCGCATATGGAATTGTAGTAAAATAGGGTAAACTTGTTACATAAGGAACATTAGTTACAACCCCTTTTGCTCCAGAACCAGTTAAAGCACCAACAAGAGCAGTAAAGGTTTGCGCAAATACATTTGGGTCTGTAATATCATTTGATCCATACGTTGTAGGATCGAAATTACCTGTTTGGTCAACTCCGCTTCCTCCTGAAGTGGCAAAACCTAAAACGTCATTTCCACCTACTTCTGAAAGTGTGAAAAATGTAGGTGCTTGGGCTAACGCATCTTCTAACATAGAAGCATTTGCGCTTGAAGCCATTCTAGCAAAGTAAGGATTTGCTTGACCTGTAGCAACTCCAGCCACATTTCCGTAACCGTTTGCTAGCAAGTGAAAACTTTTAGCCCCTGGCACACCCATATTACTATAGGGACCCGCAATAACATTGCTAACTTCTGTGCTTGGCATGGCAGGCAAAACCGCAGGACCAGCACCATTAAAAAACAATCTTGGATTGGCAATAACATTTCCACCAAGTAATAATCCTCCAACGTTATCATTCATTAAAGGTTGGGTGAATTCACCACTTCCAAGGGCAGAAAACTGTTGTGATAGAATATTTGGAAATGAATTCCCTTGACTTGCTATAAATAAAGCTCCATCTGTATAACCTGCCGTAAAAGAAGCTCCTAATGCAACGTAGTTCGAAAAATCGGCACTTCCTGCTGAAAGATCAACCTGTACATCATCCATTGTTGTGCTATCATCACTTTCACAGGCAATAAACCCTAAAGCGATTAAAAGAACACCTATATATTTAATTTTCATAATACTAATTTTTTTACTGATTATAAATTATTAATGGTCCAAGAAACGTAATACATTGAACCAATATATCCAGTTCCAAATGCGGTAAAGTACTCGTCACCTAAAACATTGGTAGCACCCACTTTAAAAGTAGACTTTAAGAATTTGGGAGCTCTATAATTAAGCTGTGCATCTAGAACATGGAATGCTGGAACTTGTCCATCTCCAAAAGAAGCTTCCCACTCATACGTATCGCTCCATCTCCAAGCTACATTGAATCCAAAGTTTTTAAATAACTCCGTATTCCCAAAAGACCCTTTCACTTTATGCTCTGGTGTGTTAAAGTTGGTACGGAAGTCTGGATTGGCTTCTGTATCAAAGTCCAATTTTGCATACGTATAGTTTCCTCCTAAATCAAAATTTCCAAAAATCTTAGTAGAAACTCCTATGGAGCCTCCATAAGAATTTACGTCTTTATCGCTATTGGTATAAGTTTGATACACTTGAAAATCTGAGTTTGCGATTGCTGCAATCGCTAAAGGCGTATTGTTAGGGTCGCCTGGAACCGTTTGTGTTAATTGAACATCTCCATAGAAAGGAGCAACTACTGTTTCATTTGCTAAAAAGTCTTGGTATTGGTTATAGTATCCGCTAAGATCAACAATTACTTTTCCTAATTTTCCACGATATCCTAATTCAAAAGAGGTTACCTGTTCTGGTTTTACAAAGCTTGAGTTAGCAATTTCTAACTGTGAAGCATCTCCTGTAGCACCAAAAGCTTGTACAGAACTTAAAAGGTAGGAGTTAGTATAAGCTCCTTGACCATCAAACTGAATCGTTGAAGCACCTAATAATGCCTGACCAGTGGTACTTAAGTCATAGTCATCAACATAACGTGATGGGTTGTCTATGGCACCTCCTACTAACACAGCTCTTCCTACATCTAATCCAATATATAAATCTTGAGTAGTTGGATTTCTAAATCCTGTTTGGAACGAAGCACGGATATTATGCTGATCGTTTATGGTGAAACCAGCAGCTAATCTTGGAGAGAAAAATCCGTCAAAAAGTTCAGATTTATCATAACGAACAGAACCCGTTAATTTTAGATCTACATTATCTGAAAGTTCTAATTTCTTCTGAAGTTGAGTATATACACCATATTCAGAATAATTAATTGGGCCGTCATTATCTGTATAAATAGTTCCAGAAGAATTTAAACTATACGTTCTATAGGAACCTCCCACTTGAACCTCAACAGCATCCCAAAGGTGGCTAAAGTTATAATTAGCATCACCGTGATAAATTTTTGAGTTATCCTGAAACTTAGACCCCGTAGCTAAATCTGGATTATTAATACTTGCATTGAATGCGCTATTAAATCCATCACTTCCTGGTTCAAAACGTCCAGTATCTGCAGTTTGTCTTCCTAGATTATGTGCTTCTTCCGCAGTAAGACCAGCGAGTGATCCTTGCACAAAGGCTCCTACATATTGTCCAAACCACGTTTGATCATCTTTCCAAGCTCTGTTAATGTTAATCCCAGTAAAAACCATATCATAACTGTCTCCTGCTCTATCTTCCGTTACATATCCTCGTAAAAAGAAATTGTCATTTCTTATTTCTAGTTTGTGTTGTTGCAAGAAGAAATTATCAATGGCATATCTATTGGCACCTTGATAAATCGTAGATCCTGTTCCTACTTTACCCACATAAGCAATTTCAAAATCATTTGCCCAAGGACGGAAATACAATCCCCAATCTGCTTTAATACTTTCAGCTTCATAATCTGTTAGGTCTCCTTCATTGTAACCTGTTCTACTCACATTTTCCGAAGGCACTAGGGCTTCAGCCCCTGCTGGAAGTATCCCTAATCCAACTAACGCTTCAGCAACTTCTTTAATATCGGTACTTACCTCATCACCATAAACATTAATTCCATCATAATCTATATCTGCACGGGTTGCACCTGTTCCGGGTTTAGCAGTTGTATTGTTTGCTTCCCAATCGGTTCCTCTTAAATATCCAAAATTTACTTTTGCAGCAAAATGCTCGGAAAACTTATGTGCTGCTCGAATGCTGAAATCTGTATAAGGGTTATCTCCGGCAGCCTCCTGACTAGTTATTCCTCTTTTGGCAGAAATACTAATTCCTTCATGATCAAAAGGACTTTTACTTCGCATAAAAAGAATCCCGTTAAATGCATTAGCACCATATAATGCAGAAGCTGCTCCAGGAAGTAATTCTACACTTAAAATATCTGTATCTGTCATTCCCAATAAGTTTCCTAATGGGAAGTTAAGTGCTGGGGCAGAGTTATCCATTCCATCTACCAACTGCATAAAACGTGTGTTAGCAAATGTTGCAAAACCTCTTGTGTTAATGGATTTAAACGTTAAACTGTTGGTATTTATATCGACTCCTTTTAAATTTTCAAGACCATCATAAAAGTCTACCGACGCAGTGCTTCTTATTTCTTTTATTCCGAAGCGTTCGATAGTCACTGGGGACTCAAAAACACGTTCTGGAGTTCTTGACGCAGAAATTACAACCTCATCAAGTTCAGATCCTTCCACCAAAACTACATTTAAGTTTTGATTGTTTGAAGTAACTTCTACATCTTGCGATGCGTAGCCAACGCTAGAAATTTGGAGCACAAAAGGGGGCTCCAAGTCTACAAGTAAGGAGAAGTTTCCGTCGAAATCTGTGGCAGTTCCGGCAGTATCCCCAACCACTACAATATTGGCGCCAACAACGGGCACCGAAGATTCGTCAACAACCTTTCCGCTTACATTGGTTTGTGAAAAAGTAATAGTACTTAAACACAAGCATAATACAAATACAATAGTTTTCATAAAAAAGTTTTGTTTGATAATGCTGTAAAAGTAAAATAAATATTATGTATGCATAAAAAAATGAAGCTTTTTTTTAAGAAATTGTTAAGAATATTTGATTAAAAATGGTAATGCACCAAAGAAATACCCATTTTATCCATAATACTCACTTATTCCACAATGAAATTGTAAGAAATTATGATACACTAAATTTGAAGAATATGCTACTCTACGGTAACCGATTTTGCTAAATTTCTTGGTTGATCAACATTACGATTTAGCATCACTGCAATATAGTAAGATAACAATTGTAACGGAATTGTGGTTACAAGAGGACTTAGTGTTTCGGTAGTTTTTGGAACTTCCATGATGAAATCTGCCAATTCTTTAACCGTAGTATCTCCTTCGGTTACCACTGCAATAATTTTACCCTTTCGGGCTTTAATTTCTTCTATATTACTAACCACTTTTTCGTAGTGATTACTGTTTACAGCAATTACTACTACGGGCATGTGCTCGTCTATTAAAGCAATAGGGCCGTGTTTCATTTCGGCGGCTGGATAGCCTTCGGCATGAATATAGGATATTTCTTTAAGCTTTAAAGCACCTTCCAATGCAACAGGAAAATTATACCCTCTTCCTAAATAAAGAAAATTAGACGCGTCTTTAAAAACATCGGCAATGGCTCTTATTTTTTCATCGCTTTTTAATGCTTCTTCAACATGAGAAGGAATTAATTCCAACTCTCGCAAGTGTTGCATATAATTAGCCTGGGAAATGGTTCCTTTCACCTTTGCTAATTTTAAAGCAATCATAGTTAAAACTGTAATCTGAGTAGTAAATGCTTTGGTTGAAGCAACTCCAATTTCGGGCCCTGCGTGTGTATAAGTACCGCTATGTGTTTCTCTTGAAATGGAAGAACCCACAACATTGCAAACCCCATAAACAAAAGCCCCTTTTTGTTTAGCCAATTTAATCGCCGCTAGGGTATCTGCCGTTTCTCCACTTTGTGAAATGGCAATAACAACATCTTTCTCGGTAATGATTGGGTTTCTATATCTAAATTCGGAAGCATATTCAACTTCAACAGGAATCCTTGCCCAATCTTCAAAAATATATTCCGCAACAAGTCCTGCATGCCATGATGTCCCACAGGCCACAATAATAATACGGTTGGCATTTACAAATTTTTGAATATGATCTTCGAGGCCTCCAAGTTTAATAATCCCCTCGTTTGCTAGAAGTCTTCCTCGATAGGTATCTTTTATAACCGAAGGTTGCTCGTAAATCTCTTTCAGCATAAAGTGATCGTAGCCTCCTTTTTCAATTTGCTCTATATTTAATTGTAACTCTTGAATATAAGGCGCTACTAGACTGTCACTTTTTATTTTTCGAACACGAACTTCTCTCCCTAAACGGATAATAGCCATTTCTTCGTCTTCCAGATATATGGCGTTATTGGTAAATTCAATAAAAGGTGTAGCATCACTTGCTACAAAAAACTCATCATCTCCAATTCCAATTGCTAATGGACTTCCAAGTTTGGCAACTACTATTTCATCTGGCTTTTTTCTGTCAAAAACGGCAATGGCATAAGCTCCAATAACTTGATTTAAAGCTAACTGAACAGCCTTTCCAAGCTTTACATTCTCTTGTTTTTTGATTTCTTCAATTAGATTAACAAGTACTTCGGTGTCTGTATCACTTATAAATGTGTAGCCCCTTTTAATTAATTCCTTTTTTATGGAAGCATAGTTTTCTATTATTCCATTATGTATGATAACCAAATCTCCACTGTTTGAGTAATGAGGGTGAGAATTGACATCGTTAGGAACCCCATGAGTTGCCCAGCGTGTATGTCCAATCCCTAACGTTCCTTTACTGTTTAACTCCCTATTAACCTTAGCTTCAAGATCGGCCACCTTACCCTTGGTCTTGGCCATTTGAATGTCCGTACCGTCGTAAATGGCTACACCGGCACTATCGTATCCTCTATATTCTAGACGTTTAAGTCCGTTTAATATAATAGGATACGCTTCTCTTTTACCAATATAACCTACAATGCCACACATACTTTTTTAATTATTAGGTTCTGTATAAAACAACTGAAGTTTTAATCTTTTTTCTTGATTTGAAGACCGATTCCCATGAAGCACAGTTCCTTCAGGCGAAATAACACAAGAAGCAGGAACCTGTGTAAGGCTCTCTACCTCTGGATTATTTACAGATAGTTCGTTCTCTAAGCTTCTAAAATTAATAAGGGACACATTTTGAGACACCATTAATCCTAGTGAAATATTAGTCGAATCTCTATTTATTAAATTACTCACATGGGAAGTTAGTTTAATCTTATAATATTCCCCATTTTCATCACTATCACGCTCTAATCTTCCTAAATGTTGAGTTACTGCATTTACAGCAGAATTGTTTGTTGTTAAATCTATAGAATAGTCTGCTAGAATCGTGTTGTTTTTTGGATCAAAAACCATGATTCTTTCGGGTTCAAAGCTTCCGCCAGAAACCTTATCTTGGTCCACATAAAAAATTAAGTTGGCTTCATTTATAAGCCATTCCTTTTCACGAAGTTCTTCAAGGTCATTGACGCCATTTTGGTTATCATCCCCACCAAACAAATCAATTATAGTAACAATTCCTTCACCTCCTCTTATGTAAAGTGTTTCATCTCCTAATGTACTATTAGAGTTTGCAAGTCCAGTAGTAATAGATGCAGGCAAATTGTTATTGAATACATTAACATTGATTCCTGAAAAGTTCAAATCGTAAGAATCTAACAGCCTAATTATATTGCCATCATCATCTGTTTGTTGATTTCCATCAGAATCTAACGAAGTAGTTTCCGAAGAATAATACAAAGTTACCTTGGCATCTTCTGTACTAAAAATAAATGTGTTTCCGTCTCCGTCCGCAGATGCTTCTAAGAAAAGTCCTCTAAAATAATTTTTAAAGTTATTATTGTTAATTAATACCTCTTCTCCTTCTTGATCAATTATTTTTTGCTGAAAGAAATCTACAGGCAAATCAATTAATAGCCCAGGAGAAAGTGCAATGGTGTCAATATCTTCAAAAATGAGTTCAATTTCATCGCTAGAGGGAACGAAGGCATTTTTTGTTGCTAAAAGCTGTCCTAAATTAGATTGAAACACGGGCCCTTGATTTGAATAGTATTTTTGTTGGTCTTCAAAATTACTGTCTGGATCTGTATCCCTTAAAAAATAATTTGATTCATACACAGAAATATTTGTAGGAGCGCTTCCAAAAATGGAATCCAATGTATAGGTTGTAACGTCATCACTATCTGTACTTGACGTTGAAAAGTAAGGAAGATGCAACACAACTCTTTCAAGAACAGGATCCAAAGAATCTACAGGAAAAGTAGGGTTAGCAGTACTTAGTACCATTTGACCTAAAAAATGAGACATTGTTTTTCCATAAACAGGATCGTTATAGACCCCTAATTTATAGGAAGAAAGCCCGTTTGTTTGAATACCCCCAAGCAATTTACTATAGGCTACAACTGAAAAGGTGGTGTCTGGACTAGTGAAATTTTCGTTTATGATATTGGTATCTAAGTTACTAAAATCTTCTTCACAAGAAGCAAAAGCAACAATAACTAAAAGTAATACCCCTAGCTTGGGGAGAACATTTGTAATTTTCATTAGGGTGTATATTTTAAACCAATACTTTGGATTGGTAAAAGTCTAAATAAGCTTCGGAAAATTCTTCCATTTTATGAAAGTTTAACACAGGCTTATCAAGGTTTTTAAGATACTCTTGAAATTCTTCCGAAATCTCATTAGAACCAACAATCACAGCATCCGAATTATCCATAGCGGTTTTCATAACATTAAAGTAATTAGGATTCTTTAAGTGCGATATGGTTGCTTCTTCAATACCATCGAATTTAATTTTATCTACCAATTTAGTATTTAACGTGCCTTGAAAGCCAGGATTGTATAGTGAAGTAACTATTTTACTGTTTTCAAAAAGAGGTTCGTTATTGTAGTACGTTCTAAGGTATAAGGGTAAAAATGAAGCCAACCATCCATGAACATGGATAATGTCTGGTGACCAGTTTAGTTTTTTTACAGTTTCAATAACTCCCTTAGCAAAGAAAATGGCACGCTCATCATTGTCTGGAAATAGATTTCCATCTTCATCCGCATAGGTTGCCTTTCTTTTAAAGTAGTCATCATTATCAATAAAATAAACTTGCATTCGCTCCTTAGGAATTGATGCTACCTTTATAATAAGCGGCATGTCCAAATCATTGATAACTAAATTCATCCCCGAAAGGCGAATTACTTCATGTAATTGATGTCTACGCTCATTAATATTACCATATCTGGGCATAAAGATTCTTATTTGCCCATCATTGCTATTAACCATCCTAGGGGCTTCAAACGACATGGAAGAAATCTCGGTCTCTGGCAAGTATGGAATTACTTCAGAAGACACATACAAGACTCTTTTATCTTTCATATATACTGGCTTGTTGTTTAAAACACGCAAAATTACGAAAATTTATGCAGATTGCACTTAATATCTTAATTTTGCTCGATTTTTATATACTATGGTATTTCACAAACAAGATTCCCTTAAAACATCCTTGTCTCAATATGTTTCAAAGCAGAAAAAAATTGGATTTGTTCCAACTATGGGAGCCTTACATAAAGGACATCTCTCACTTGTAAAAAAAGCATTAAAGGAAAATGATGTCGTGGTTGTAAGTGTGTTTGTGAATCCAACACAATTTGATAATGCTTCCGACTTAAAAAAATATCCTAGAACGCTAGACCAAGACGTTACGCTTTTAAACACTTTAAAAGGAACTATTTTAATATATGCTCCCGATGCTTCCGATTTATATGGTGAAAAAGTGAGTTCTACACACTATCGCTTTGGAGGTATTGAACATCAAATGGAAGGAAAATTTAGAAAAGGACATTTCGATGGCGTTGGGACTGTGCTTAATTTGCTCTTTCGTGCCGTGCAACCAAACAAAGCCTATTTTGGTGAAAAGGATTTTCAGCAGTTACAAATTGTAAAAAAATTGATTGAAATTGAAAATCTCCCCATAAAAATTGTGGGTTGCCCTATTATGCGAGAACCCAATGGGCTTGCTATGAGTAGCCGAAATAAACGATTGAGTAGTATTCAATTTGAAGAAGCTGCTCTCATCTATAAAACCTTGAAAGAAGTACAACAACATTTCGACAAAGAAAGCATCGCTTTATTACATAAATTAGTAGCCAAGCGATTTTCAGAAAATAAACACTTAACATTAGAATATTTTGAGATTACCGCTATTAAAAATCTAAAGCCTGCACATCGAAAAATAAAAGGAAATACCTACAGAGCTTTTATTGCTGCTTTTGCAGGAGATGTACGATTAATAGATAATATAGCCTTAAATTAATACCTTTGCCCAATGATGATTCACGTAGTAAAATCTAAAATACACAGAGTAAAAGTAACAGGTGCAGACCTCAACTATATAGGAAGTATTACCATAGACGAAGATTTAATGGATGCTGCTAATATTATTGAAGGTGAAAAAGTACAAATTGTAAATAACAATAATGGTGAGCGCCTAGAGACCTATGCTATTCCTGGACCTAGAAAAAGTGGTGAGATTACACTCAACGGGGCTGCAGCAAGAAAAGTGGCTCCTGGTGATATTTTAATTCTTATCACTTATGCCATTATGAGCGTGGAAGAGGCCAAAAAATTTAAGCCCGCATTGGTGTTTCCAAATGAAAAAAACAACCTCTTAACATAATTTGAATAAATCACTTTCAAAGTTCTTACAGCTTTTTATTCCTTTAGCGTTAGGAGTATTTCTTATTTGGTATTTCTATTCTAAGTTTACGCCAGAGCAATGGGATGAGTTAGTCTTTCATTTTAAAAATGCCAATTATTTTATTGTAATTGCTTCCGTACTCATGAGTGTGTTAAGCCATGTCATTCGAGCGTATCGTTGGAATTTTATGTTAGACCCATTAGGCTACAAACCTAGGCTACTCAATAACTTTTTTGCAGTTTCTACTGCCTATTTTATGAATTTATTTATCCCAAAAAGTGGCGAAGTGTCACGTGCCGTCGTCATAGATAAATACGAAAAAGTACCTTTCGAAAAAGGCTTTGGAACCATTATATCTGAAAGAGTCGTAGACCTTTTCTTCCTGTTGTTATTTACAATTTTGGCGGTATTGCTACAGTTTGATGAACTCTACGATTATATCACCCAACTCATTCCGTTTAAAAAATTAGCATTCGCCTTTGGTATTCTTTTGCTTGGAATTTTTGCGTTTTATGTCTTTTTGAAAAAATCGAAAGGACCCATCTCAAGAAGAATTAAAAACTTTGTTAGAGGGTTAAAAGATGGTGTTTTCAGTATTCTGAAAATGAAGAAAAAAGGGGCTTTTATTTTTCATAGCCTTTTAATTTGGGGACTCTATTTGCTTTCTTTTTATACAGCCACACAGGCACTTCCCGAAACTTCCTTTATTAGTTTTGGCACTATTATTATCACCTTTGTAGTGGGTAGCTTTACCTTTGCTTTTACCAATAGTGGACTAGGTTACTACCCCCTTGCTATTGCTGGAATTCTGCTCATTTTTGGGATTCCAGAAACCGTCGGGACGGCTTTGGGTTGGATTGTTTGGACTTCCAATGTGATTTATATTATTGTTTCAGGGGTGCTTTCGTTAGTTTTTCTTCCTATTTACAACCGAAACAAATAGTTCTTTTTTTCTGAAGGTAACAATCTTCAGAAATTAGTATCTTTCCAACAGTAAATGTAAACCCCATGAGAAAAGTATTTTCACTCTTATTTTTTGCGCTTTTTGTCGCTTCTTCTTTTTCACAATCCAAAATTATTTATGAGGAAATCAGTTCTTTTAAGCTAGAAGAATCTCGAAGACTCAAAATCCAATTGCCTCGCGATTATGATGTTAATATCGAAAAATCCTACCCTATCGTTGTGGTGCTTGACGCCAATTACCTTTTTGAACCCGTTGCTGGTAACGTAGATTATTTTGGCTATTGGGAAGATATGCCCGAGGCCATTGTGGTGGGAATCATGCAAGGGGATAGTCGTTATGACGATTGTAGCTACGACGATACCAATTTTATGCCCGAAGAAAAAGGCGCAAGCTTTTTTGAATTTGTTGGACTTGAGCTAATCCCATATATTGATGCCAATTACCGCACCGCAAAATTCACCATTGCTGTAGGACACGACTTTACAGCCAACTTTATCAATTATTATCTGTTCAAAGACCCGCCATTATTTAACGGCTACATTTGCTTGAGCCCCGATTTGGCACCTATGATGGACGAGCGTTTACCGCAACGCATCCCAAATATTGAAACAAAACTCTTTTATTACCTCTCTACTGGAAGTGATGATATTAAAGACTTAATGGAAATTTCAATCGATTTGGACAAGAGTCTTTCCCCTTTAAAATCGGATAACTTTGCGTATTATTTCGATAATTTTGAAGGTGCCACCCATTATTCTTTGGTGGCCCGTGCCATTCCTTCGGCGATGGAAAAAATATTTTCGGTGTATCGTCCTATTTCAAAAGAGGAATTTAATAACAAATTGATGAAAATGGATACTCCCATTCATCAATATTTATTGGATAAATACAAAACCATCGAAGATCTATTTGGACTTACCAACCCCATCCGTATCAATGATTTTATTGCTACCGCAACGGCTTGTGAAAAGAAAAAACAATGGGAGTCTCTTCGCGAAATAGCCACTTTAGCAAAAAAGCAATATCCTGATACTGTGATGGGCGATTATTACTTAGCCCGCTATTATGAAGAAATGGGAGAGCCCAAAAAAGCCATGCGTACCTATCAAGGAGGATTTGATAAAGAAGAAGTAGACTTTATCACCGTGGATTTAATGCTGGAAAAAGCAGATAAAATTAAAGAAGACTTTGGGTATTAATGGCAAAAGTAAAAACCACTTTTTTTTGTCAAAACTGCGGGGCACAATTTGCCAAATGGCAAGGACAATGCACTTCCTGTAAAGAATGGAATACCATTGCCGAAGAAATCATCCAGAAGGCAGCGCCTAAAAGTTGGAATCCCGAAGAAAAACCTACAAAAAGAGTCGCTAAACCCCAACGTATTTCTGAAATATCGAATGCCACAGAGCTTCGCCTCAACACCCAAGACGAAGAACTCAATCGTGTGTTGGGTGGCGGCTTGGTGCCTGGCTCCTTAACCCTTTTGGGTGGTGAACCCGGCATTGGGAAAAGTACCTTAATGCTTCAAATAGCTCTGAAACTTCCTTATAAAACCTTATACGTTTCTGGGGAAGAAAGTGCCCAACAAATTAAAATGCGCGCCGAGCGTATTGTGCCTAAAGCTGAAAATTGTTTCATTTTAACCGAAACGAAAACGCAAAATATTTTTAGGCATATTGCTGATATGGAACCCGATATTGTGGTGATAGATTCCATTCAAACCTTACAAACTGATGTCATTGAAAGTACGTCGGGGAGTATTTCGCAAATACGGGAATGTACTTCCGAATTGATAAAATTTGCCAAAGAAACCGATACACCTGTTGTGTTGATTGGGCATATCACCAAAGATGGAAACATCGCTGGGCCTAAAATTTTGGAACATATGGTGGATACCGTACTCCAATTTGAAGGAGATCGAAATCACGTGTACCGAATTCTACGTGCCCATAAAAACCGCTTTGGAAGCACCAACGAATTAGGCATTTACGAAATGCAAGGAAGCGGATTGCGAGAAGTCTCCAATCCTTCCGAAATATTAATCTCCAAAAACGATGAAGACTTAAGTGGTACTGCTATTGCCGCCACCTTAGAGGGCATGCGCCCCTTGATGATAGAAATACAAGCTTTAGTAAGTACTGCGGTGTATGGCACACCGCAACGTTCTGCTACGGGTTATAATGCCAAACGCTTGAATATGATTTTGGCGGTGTTGGAAAAACGCGCAGGATTTAAATTAGGGGCTAAAGATGTCTTTTTAAATATCACGGGCGGTATCACTGTGGACGATCCCGCTATTGATTTGGCAGTGGTGGCTGCGGTACTATCCTCCAATATTGATGTGGCGATTGATAAGTCCTTATGTTTTGCCGCAGAGGTAGGACTCGCTGGGGAAGTACGCCCCGTTACCCGTGTAGAACAACGTATTTTGGAAGCCGAAAAATTAGGCTTTGGCAGCATTGTCATCTCCAAATACTGCAAACTCCCCAAGCAGGATTATACCATAAACATCATTAAAGTAGCCAAAGTCCACGATGTGGTAAGGCATTTGTTTGTGTAGATATTTCATATCTTTATTGTAGTATTGATTATAGATTACTATTAATGCAATGAAAAAATACTATAGTTATTTATTTTTTTTATACGCAACAATTGCTTTTTCACAATACACCTTAGTACCAGACCCCGTTTTTGAACAATATTTAATTGATGAAGGGATAGACACTGATGGTATTATAAACGGGCAATTTTTAACCAGTAATGCTCAAGGAGTCATATTTATAGATTTAGATAATTTACCTGTAACGGACCTTACAGGCATAGAAGCCTTTGAGCAACTAGAACGATTAGATGCAAGAAACACAAATTTTGAGACCGCAGATTTTTCCCAAAATTTACAATTAGATCAATTAACAATCACGAATAGCCCACTTCTTTCAATTAATCTAACACAAAATCTAAATTTAATAACACTCTTTATAGATAATTGCAACATAAGTACAATTGACGTAACCCAAAACACAAATCTTGTACAATTATCATTAGACAGCAATAACCTCTCTACTATAGATGTAGCTGGATTACACTCCTTAAATTCACTATCCTTAGAAAACAATCATTTTACTACTATCGATATTCCCCTTCCCAATTTAGGGGGATTGTTTTTACAAGAAAACCAAATAAGCAGTATTGATGTTTCTGGGCTTACTTCTTTAGCTACTTTATATATTCATGAAAACCAACTTACACAGCTGGACATCTCTAATAATCTGGGCCTAAAGTTTCTTAATTGTGCAGATAATTTATTAACTGCCCTAGATGTTTCTAACAATACACAATTAGAATATTTAGTTTGTTCAAGTAATTCTATTAATAACATAAATCTAGGGAGTGGGTTACAAAACTTAGAATCCCTTGGTTGTTCTTATAATTCACTTTCCAATATTGACCTATCAAATGTTCCAAAACTAAAAACTTTTGGTGTTGTCGATAATAATCTTGACTCTATTGACTTTACAGCTTGCCCATTACTAGAGAGAGCTTTTATAATAGACAACCCCATAGACACTTTTCTCGATTTAACTCAAAATCCAGCACTTTTAACTGTTGGTTTTGAGAATACTTTGGTTTATGGTATTGATGTTACACAATGCCCCTTATTGTATTATATTGCTTTTAGTAATTCTCAAATTACAACCATAGACCTATCCAACAACCCTGTTTTGGAGGATGTTTGGGCTAGGGATAATAGTATTTTACAAAGTATTGATTTACGTAATGGAAATAATTCTTTAATAGATTTATCATCAATTGGTAGCCTTAATTTAAAATGTATTTATGTAGATGATGCTTCCTCTGGGGATGGAGAATTTAATATAGACCCAACTACCCACTTGGTCAACAACGAAGCAGAGTGTGAGGCACTTGGTTTGGAAGAAAACAGAATCGATATTGTAAAAATGTATCCCAACCCAGTAATAGATATTTTAACTATTGAAAGTTTGGAGCCCATTACAAAAGTGACATGTTACGATATGCTAGGACGGAAACTTTTGGAAGAATCACAAAATTTTAATCCTATTTATCTAGCAAATCTACCTAGTGGCTTATTGCTTGTTGAAATAGAAACTGAGCAAGGAAAAGTAATACAAAAAATAGTAAAAGAGTAATTTATATTCCCTCCAACAATTTACTTATTTCATCCAGTTTTGGTGTTAAAATCACCTCAATTCGGCGGTTTTTGGCACGACCTTCACTGGTGTCATTAGTAGCAATGGGGGCAAATTCCCCTCGACCCGCAGCGGTTAAATTGTCTTTGGGGATGCCTTTATTTTCGGTTAAAATGTTGACAATAGCCGTAGCGCGTTTGGTCGATAAATCCCAATTGTCTTGGATGTTTCCGTTGGCAGAATAAGGGACATTATCGGTGTGTCCCTCAATTAAAACTGCTATTTCTGTGTTTTTGGCCAACACATTGCCTAAAGCATTTACCGCTTCCCTTCCACGGGTATTTACGGCCCAGCTTCCACTTTCAAAAAGGAGTTTGTTTTCCATGGAGACATATACTTTCCCGTCGCGCTGTTCTACAGTGAGTCCGTTGCCTTCAAAATTGGTTAAAGCAGCAGAGATCGCGTCTTTCAGCTTTTTCATTTGGGCATCTTTAGCAACAATCATACTTTCTAATTCTTCCACCCGTTTGGAGCGGTCTTCCAATTTTTTCTGAAGAATATTCAATCGAGCGGCTTCTTCAGCTAAGGCTTTTTCTTTGGCTTCCAATTGCTCTAACAACTTTCGGTTGCGCTCCAAATTTTCAGTGAGTGCCGAGCTACTATTCTCCTCCAAGGCATCGTAAGAGTCTTTCAGTCGGTCATAGTTACTCTTAGTTGCTGAAAGCTCCATAGCCAAAGCCGTTTTTTCAGCATTCAGTTTTTCAATTTCCTTCCGTAGATTTGCAACGGTATAGTTGCTGCCATTGCCTTCTTTTCCGTCTAATTGAGACATCAGCAATTCGTTTTCGGCTTTTAAATCGTCGTATTTAGCTTGTAAATCGTTGTAGATTTTTGGGGAAACGCAGGAAACTAGCAACAATGTAGTTCCTATTCCGAAGAAAATTTTATTCAGCATATCGTAGGTTTTGGGTATTAAAATGATAATTCAACCAAATGTGGACAGTGATCGCTATGTTCTGCCTCGGGTAATATAACGGCTCTTTTTAAATTATCTTGTAGCGGTTGTGCTACCATATTATAATCGATGCGCCACCCTTTGTTATTGGCTCTAGAATTAGCACGATAACTCCACCACGTATAGTTATGAGGTTCTTTATTAAAATGACGGAAACTGTCTATAAATCCGCTTTTTATAAATCGATCAATCCATTCACGTTCCACGGGTAAAAACCCAGAAACAGTGGCATTACGAATGGGGTCATGAATATCAATGGCTTCGTGACAAATATTATAATCACCACAAATCACCAAATTGGGAATTTCCTTTTTTAGGTTGTTGATGTAGTCCTGAAAATCTGCCATATAGGTAAGTTTGTGTTCCAATCGGTCGAGGTTAGTACCACTTGGGAGGTACAAACTCATCACCGAAACATTGTCAAAATCTAAGCGAATGTTTCTTCCTTCAAAATCCATGTACTCGATTCCAGTACCGTATTCCACGTGCTTGGGCTCTATTTTACTAAAAATCGCTACACCACTATAGCCCTTTTTTTGTGCGCTAAACCAATAATGATAGGGATAGCCTGCCGCTTCAATTTCGGCAACTTCCACTTGGTCTTCGTTGGCTTTGGTTTCCTGAATACAAATGACATCGGGGTTGGCGGCTTGCAACCACTCTAAAAAGCCTTTGCGCATGGCAGCGCGAATTCCGTTTACGTTATAAGAGATTATCTTCATCTTTCTTTTGTTTTTCTCAAACCACTAAAATAAATAACCCCGTATATTTACCCATAAGAAGTTGCGAAAGGTTTTCACAAAACAATCAACAAAATAAAACCTTTGGCAAACAGTTTTAGTATTGATGAAATTATACTACTTATTTTTAATTGTTTTCGTTACGTTTTCGGTGCAAGCTCAGGACACTTTATCGAATTACCGAACAAAAAAAGTAGCTGTACAAGACACTGTTTTAATAGATTCGTTAAGTATTAATCCTTCTAACTTCGGAATACTCGATGCTCAAGGAAATTCTATTTCCACTGAAAAATATTCGGTAGATTTTGTAAACGGAAGCGTCACCTTTTCGGAAGAACTTCAGCAGCAATTAGATTCTGTTACTGTAAATTACCTTCGGTATCCCGTATTTTTAACGCGGGAGTATTATTTGCTTGATTCCAAAATAATCGTGGACAATACCAGTTCCATCGAAAAACTCTATGCGTTGGAAAGAAGCACTGCAAAAACAGGCACTTCTCCTTTTGAAGGCCTAAATACCCAAGGTAGTATTTCGCGTGGAATTACCGTTGGGAACAATCAAAATACGGTAGTTAATAGTGAGTTGGACCTACAAATTACAGGTAAAATTAGTGAACGGGTTTCCATTAGAGCATCGCTACAAGATGCCAATATCCCAAGTCAGGAAGGGGGTTATTCGCAGAATTTAGACGAATTTGACCAAATTTTTATCGAGCTTTTTAGCGATAATTGGAACATACGTGCCGGTGATGTCGATTTACAAAACTCACAAAGCTATTTTGGGCGGTTTACCAAGAAAATTCAGGGAATATCGCTATACGGTCAACTTATTGGAGAAGATGGCTCTAAGTCCTCTGCATTTGCTTCAGCAGGGCTTGTAAGAGGAGTTTTTCAACGCAGTCAGTTTACAGGTCAGGAAGGAAATCAAGGGCCGTATAAATTGGTGGGACCCAATGGCGAATTGTTCATTTTAATTGTTTCGGGAAGCGAACGGGTGTATGTAAATGGATTACTGCTCAATCGTGGAGAAAATGCAGATTATGTAATCGATTACAATGCAGGGGAATTAAAATTTAACCCCACCTATCCCATTACGGCCAATATGCGGATTACAGTGGAATATCAATTTACCGAAAGAAATTATACTCGATTTATTGGCTATGGAGGTGGAAATTATGAAACCGAAACTTTGAAAATAGGGGCTTACGTTTATTCAGAAAGTGATGCAAAAAATCAACCGCTGCAGCAAAACTTAACGGAAGAACAAGTGAACATTTTAGTTGCAGCTGGGGATGATCCCAGTTTAATGAATGCCCCTTCGGCAGTGTTGGATTCTTTTTCCGAAAATAAAATTCTGTATAAAAAAGAAATCGTTGGCGGTGTTGAAGTTTTTGTGTTTTCAAACAATCCTGAAGACGAGTTATTTAATGTACGTTTCAGTTTGGTGGGTGCCAATCAAGGGAATTATATCATCACTTCCACCGAATCTATCGCCAATATTTTTGAATATGTGGCTCCGGTAAATGGGATGCCACAAGGAAGCTACGAACCCATTGTGCGATTAACCCCTCCCGAAAAATTACAAATTGGCGGTGTACATGGAAGCTATTCCCCTTCCGAGAAAACTGAAATTGGTTTTGAACTGGCAGGAAGTGTTAATGACCAAAACTTATTTTCGAATATCGACAATAATGACAACGACGGTTTTGCCGCCAGACTCGCTGGAAGGCAAACCTTACTTAAAACAGCTGACACTTTACAAGTAATTGGTTTTGGAAGTTTTGATTATCTCCACCAAGATTTTAAAACCATTGAGCGCTTTTACAACATTGAATTTAATAGAGATTGGAATTTAGAAATCCCGCTTGGCAACCAAAATTTTATTACTACAGGCGTTGAAGTAAGTCGCCCCAAAAATGGAAGTCTTCGGTATGAGTTTCAGCATTTAAACTTTTCTGAAAATTTTACAGGTAGCAGGCATGTAGCTTTTGCCAATGTGAGGCTTCAGAAATTACGAGTAACAAATTCAACTAGCTATTTAAACAGTGAAAGTGATAACCAAAGGACAACTTTTCTACGAACCTATAATAATGCAGTTTATGGTTTTAAAAAGGCTTGGGTGGGAGGAAAAGTGATGCTAGAAGACAATCAAGCCAAGGTAGTGGCTAATGATAGCTTAACCCCTTTAAGCCAACGATTCTCACAATACGAAGTATATACAGGCATAGGGGATAGCACGCAGGTTTTTGCCGAAGTGGGCTATCGCTATCGGGTAAATGATAGTGTTAGAAATAATCTGCTCAAAAAGGTAAATACATCCAACGACTATTATATAAAATCGAAATTGATTAATAACCAAAGTACACAATTAGCTGTATTTGCCAATTATCGTCTCATTAATTATGAAGACACCTCCATTGAAGATGAAAAAAATCTAAATACTCGATTGCTGTATTCCCAATCCCTTTGGAATGGAAAAGTGCGCTTAAACAGTGCATTTGAAACCAATAATGGAGTACTTCCTCAACAGGAATTCACCTTTTTAAAAGTAGAACCGGGTCAAGGAACTTTTACTTGGATAGACTATAATCAAAACGGAGTGCAAGAATTAAATGAATTTGAAGTAGCACAGTTTCAAGATCAAGCCGAATATTTAAAAGTATTGTTACCCAATCAAGTTTTTATACGTGTGAAAAATAATCGGTTTAGCCAGATAGTTACGTTACAACCACAAGATTGGGTAAATGATTCTGGATTAAAAAAAGTCCTTTCAAAATTTTACAATCAAACTTCCTATGTGATTGACAGAAAAATAAGAAGAGACAACGATTTAGCATCTATAAACCCTTTTAAATCGGGTGGTGAAAATGAATTTGGTTTAAATTTAAATTTCAAAAACGTGTTGTTTTTTAATCGCGGAAAGCAACGATACACAACCAGTTACACGTATTTATCGACTTCTAGCAGAAATCTTATTTCATTAGGGCTTCAGGAAAACAAATTGAAGAGTCATCAACTAAATTTCACCCATCAATTTGAGGAAGTATGGTTGGCCAATTTGAAGGGAGGCTTCGGAAGTAACGAAACTCTTTCAGAAAACTTTGAAAACCGAAATTTCAATTTGGAAAATTATCAAATCAACCCCAAGATTTCATATTTAGCAAGTCGTCAAACTCGATTTGATGTGTTTTATCAGTATATGAATGAAGAAAACACTTTAGGTGATTTAGAACAACTAAAACAGCAAAAAATAGGCTTTTCCTTTGCCCACAATAATGTGGAGAAGATTTCTATTTCTGGAGAATTTAACTATATCGATAACGCATTTACAGGCAGTGCTTTTTCACCTGTGGCTTATACCATGTTAGAGGGGCTTCAGCCTGGTATAAACTTTACTTGGAATTTGTTATTTCAGAAAAGGATAACGAAATACTTAGATGCTAATTTATCCTACTTTGGAAGGAATAGTGAGAACTCAAAGACCATTCATACTGGGACAATCCAGCTTAGAGCATTCTTCTAAATAAAAAAGAGCGGGACAATCCCGCTCTTTAAATTATTAAACTCTAAAATTACTTCACAATAATTCTTGCAGTTTTATAGGAGTTACCGTAGATATCTCCCATCTTAATGATGTATATACCTGTAGGGGCATATGACATATCTAATTCATACTTAAATGTATCTCCATCTTTATCAATGTTATTGAAAGCAAGTGTTTGTCCTAACACATTGTATACAGCAATAGCTGCTCTTTCATCATAATCAGTAATTAAAGAGATATTAAATTGATTGTTAGGTAATGATTCTACAATTAATTCTGAAGCATCAGTTGCAAAATCACTAATTCCTAATGTACCATCAATATTTACAGTATAATCGTGAGTAGTACCATATTGCATAGAATCACAAGGATCATTTAAATCTCCCGCAAAACCAGTATCTCCAGCACGAATACGAAGTCTACGATCACCAGAAGAAAGTCCAGTAGGTAATGTGAATGGAATGTTTACATCAACTCCATCAGGGTTCACTAAAACATCTGAAAATACTTGCTCACTTGCTTCAAACGTCCCGTTATTGTTGTAATCTATCCACATAGAGGCCAATTCGTCTGGAGAATCATATCCTGTTTGTACAGTAAGAGTATAACTTCCCCCTTCATCTAAATTGGTACTCATAGCAGTAAAATCATCGTATCCAGTATTACAAGGAATAGGATTGTTTGTAATTGTTTCTAACACAAACTTGGTAATACCATCTCCAAAAGAACAGTCGCTTGGTGGCTCACAGTACAGCAATCCACTTGTAACAATTTTTGTAACCTCATCATTGGCGGTATTAGTATCCCCAGTTAGATTTGTTTTAGATACAATGGTATATGTTCCAGCAGCAGATAAATCTGCTTGGGTAGCGAAAGTAAACGACTCTGAAGCACCACCAACAATAGTCCCACTATAGTTTTCAACTACAGCTGTACCCCCGTTAATAGTATATTGTACTTCTGGGTTCGTTATGTCGTTAGTCCCATAATTACGAATGGTAATGGTGACGTCTTCATTTGCGGTTAATACCCCATCATTTGGAGCATCTATTGAAGTTACTCCAATATCATCAACGGCTGTATTTGGAGCCAATTGGAAAACACCAACTACTCCTTTTCTACCGCTATTCATGTATTCATTAATAAACCAGAAAGTGCTATCATCTGCAGGATCTATATCTATTTTACTATAATCCCCATAACGCAATCCAGGGATATTAGCATTCCCGTTTGCAATTAATTCTTCTGAAGCAGTCATAACTCCTAAGGCATCACCATCGAATCTTCCTGTATAATAAGAACTTACTCTAACAGTTGTAGATGTGGTAGGACCAGACATAGATGTATATCCCATACCTATGTTACCTGCTCCATCCATAATCATACTAGCATGCCAAGCATGTCTTCCATCGGGAGCCGTATAGGTTCCTTCTTGGTATAAAGTCCAAGGCATATTATCTGCTGTTTGACGAAATTCGAACCAACGAACTCCAGCTAACTCTCCACCACCAGCGTCGGTATCAACAACAAAGTTAAACACCGCAGAGTTGTGAGATCCAAATTTTCTAAACTGTGCTTGATTCATAATAGTCGCTTGAAGTGCATCAATAGCAACTCCGCCACCTGGTTGTGTTAGGTTTGAAAAACTTCCTCCATCAAATACACCAATAAAAGGAGTTGTGGCAATTTGTGTAGCAGCTGAAACCGTTGAATTCGCTGGTACAGCCCAATCTACATCAATTGTCCAATACTTTACGTGATCGGTTGCAACTCCACCCCAAGCATCATCCTGCATATATATAATAGTCGCTCCACCTGCAGCCGGCATTGTGTCATCACTCACGTTCAGTGCCTGAGGACTATAAAAACCACTTGTTATAATCCCAGGAAGGTTAAAGGTTTGGAATCCTGCGCCAGCATTTCCTGCTAACATCTCAGCTCTTTCTAAAGCCCAAACTCTATTTGAACCACCTACGTTTGCAGTCATATAATATCCATCACTCCATACAGATAGTTTTTGGTAGTCATTTACCCCAGCATAGGTATAAACATACCAGCTAGAAGTAATTGGATCTGGACCATCTGATACAGCTACTTGTACGTTACCGTTAAAGAAAAGGTAAGAGATTACCCATCTATTGGCTGCAGAGTCGTAAGACGCTGTTAAATCACAACAACCTCCCCCTGAGAAAATATTAGTTACACCCAATTGCCCGGTTAACGGATTTCCAGATTTATCAAAAATCCTATATCCAGTATTAAAAACAACAAACACATGGTTAGGTCCTACTGCCAAAGAAGGGTCTGTAGGTTGTGAACCAGATGCATAAGCGTCAAAAACAATAGAAGGAGGCATAATGCGAACACTTTGTTCCATTTCATGTCTATTTCTCACAAAATAATCATCTTGAGTTTGTTTATCCTTTCCAATAATCACTCTGTTCCCTAGAGATCTTTTATCACGAGCTTCTTCAGAAGATTTCTCAGCAGGAATCAAATAATCCCTTGACGCCATAGAAGGAACAATCTCCATTGAAGTCGCTGTCCCATACGTAAACACCCCTTGAGGTTCGTTTGGAACAATTTGTTGAGCATACATTGAAGTGCTAAGGACCACCACAAGCAGCGCTAAAAAATAATTTTTAAGTTTCATTAGTGTAATTTTAGTTATGGGTTAATTTTTAATAAGACTTTAAAAATACTACGATTTCTTCAAAATACAAGCAAGATTTCTAATTTTTTGTTAAAAATAGCTCCTTGGTTATTAGGTGTTTAAGACGTGTTTTCTCCAGTAATTTAATAGGGTTCTATTTCTTTTATGGGTTTGGCAATTATCAAAGTGTGGGTTAAATGGCACATTTATTGTATTTTAACAATCTACTAAAATATTAAACAGATGAAGTCAACATTATTATTATTTGCAATTGTATTGTTTATGAGTTGTTCGACAACAAAAAACACTAAAGAAAGTATGGATAAAGCGCAAAACACGGCGATGGAAACTAAAAAAATGATTGAAAACGGGTTTTTAGCAGGGACCATTTCAGTATCTACAGCAGAAGGAGATTGCCCTTTTACCATTAAAGTGAATGGCGATGAAGGCTCCTATTTTCTAGATCCAATAAATCTGGATGAAACCTATAAAATAGATGGTGAAAAAATATGGTTTACTTATAACGGATTACGCATGATGAATCGTTGTGATAAAGCAAGTCCAATTTCAATAAAAGAAATACAAAAAAGAGCGGAATAATCCGCTCTTTTAATTTATGACAACCACTTTTTATAAGAGATACTGTCATTCATTTTTTCTGAAAGTTCTTTTATTTTAACACGCTCCTGCAACATGGTATCTCTGTTACGGAGTGTTACAGTCCCATCTTCTTTTGTTTGATGGTCCACAGTTATACAATAAGGTGTTCCTGCAGCGTCTTGTCTTCTATATCTTCTTCCTACAGCATCTTTTTCATCATAAATTACATTGTAATCCCACTGAAGGTCTTCAATAATTTTATGAGCAATCTCTGGTAATCCATCTTTTTTCAAAAGAGGTAAAACCGCAGCTTTTACCGGTGCCAAGATAAATGGTAATTTTAATACGGTCCTTTCACTTCCGTCTTCTAATGTTTCCTCTTGAAGGGAATGACTTAATACGGCTAAAAACATTCTGTCCAAACCAATAGATGTTTCTACCACATAAGGCACGTAACTTTCATTTAATTCTGGATCGAAAAACTGAAGTTTTTTCCCTGAATATTCTTCGTGGGCTTTTAAGTCAAAATCGGTTCTAGAATGAATTCCTTCTAATTCTTTAAATCCAAATGGGAAATTAAATTCTATATCTGCAGCTGCATTGGCGTAGTGCGCTAATTTTTCGTGGTCGTGAAAACGGTAATTTTCTTTCCCCATTCCTAGGGATAAATGCCAATTTAATCGTGTTTCTTTCCAGTATTCGTACCATTTCATTTCTTCACCTGGGCGAACAAAAAATTGCATTTCCATTTGTTCAAACTCTCGCATACGGAAGATAAATTGTCTTGCTACAATTTCATTTCTGAAAGCCTTTCCTGTTTGAGCAATTCCAAACGGAATTTTCATTCTTCCTGTTTTCTGAACATTTAAAAAGTTAACGAAGATTCCTTGTGCCGTTTCTGGACGAAGGTATAAGTCGGTTGCACTGTCTGCAGACGCTCCTAACTTGGTGCCAAACATTAAGTTAAACTGTCTTACCTCTGTCCAATTCTTTGATCCTGTATCGGGGTCTGCTATTCCTAGTTCTTCAATTAGTGCTTTTACATCGGCAAGATTTTCGGTCTCTAAAGATTTTGCCATCCTGTTCAAAATAGCTTGCTTCTCTTCACGATAACGAAGGACTCTGTCGTTAGTTGAAACAAACTGAGCTTCATCAAAACTTTCACCAAATCGTTTTTTGGCTTTATCAATTTCCTTTTGTGCTTTTTGCTCTAGTTTTTCGGCAAAATCTTCAATGAGCACATCGGCTCGATATCTTTTTTTGGAATCCTTATTATCAATAAGTGGGTCATTAAATGCATCTACGTGACCAGATGCTTTCCAAGTAGTTGGATGCATTAATATTGCAGCGTCGATACCTACAATATTTTGGTGCATATATACCATGCTTCGCCACCAATATTCTCGTATATTCTTCTTTAATTCTACACCATTTTGAGCATAATCATAAACTGCGCTTAATCCGTCGTATATTTCGCTTGATGCAAATATGTATCCATACTCTTTTGAGTGGGATACTACTTTCTTAAATAAATCTTCGTTTGCCATGGCGCAAAAATAAAAAAACCGCTACGATAACTCGTAGCGGTTTTCAATTTTTTAAAAAACTTAATTATTTAAGCTCCATAGTTGTGGTTGCAACTTGTTGAGGACCGTCAAAAACATTGATGGTATAACGCCCTTCAATTAGTTCTTCTTCATTAGCATTTACCAATACACAAACATCAAGCTCTTCTTGTTCGTAGAAAACTTTAGTAGAAGTACTGTAGTTTAAAACACCACTTTCAAACTCAATTGTGGATTTATCTCCAAGCAAATTGTTTTTAGGGTTAATTACTTGAACAAAAAGTAATCTGTCTCCTTTTTGAGCAATAATATTAGGAGTTAAAGTAAAACATGCTCTCACTTTATCTGCACGACTTGCTCTACGAGTATCTACAATTTTACCGCTGCTTCGAACAATAACCGCTTCTCCTCTTAAGTCAATTGCTTTTACTACCGAACCTTTTTTAATAGTTTCGGACATAGCAAGATTTTCCTGACTTACAGAATCAACCACTTTTATTGTTTGATTAATCATTGTTTTAGCACTATCAATCTCTACGGCAAGCATCCTGTTAGATTGTATTAAGCTATCGGCTCTTGCGAAAAGCATTTTACGCTCATCCTTTAAACGACCAATTTCAATTTTGTAACGCTGAATTAATGCTACGTTAGCTTCGGCTGTTTTTACTGAGTCTAATAAAACCTCGATACGCTCTCTTGCAGCAATAAGGTCTTTGTCTTTAAGTTCATTGTCTTTTATTAACTCATCATATTCTACGATAAGTTCTTCAAGATCAGTTTCAATTTCTGATTTTTGTTTTTCTAGTCCAGCTACTGTATTTTTACTATCGTTGTAAAGTGATACAGTGTAAACTCCTAGGCCAATTAAAAGCGCTGTTAAAACACCAATTAGTATTTTAAATTTTGTACTGTTGCTTTCGTTGTTCATAATTATATAGATGTTAGGTTTATGAAGCAAATGTAATACAAGGGTTCTTTTGCATTTGTTTATAAAATGGTAAAAAAAATTAAAATATGTTAAATCTTTTATTTCCAAAGATTTGCAATAGTTGTAAAAATAAATTGCTCCAAGGTGAAGAAATTATATGCGCTTATTGCAGACACCAATTGCCTTTAGCTTGTTTTCACCGCACTAACAACGATACCATGAAAAACATTTTTTATGGTAGATTCCCCTTAGAAAATGCAACCGCTTTAGTCATGTTTCAGAAAAAAGGGAGTACCCAAGAGATTTTACACAACCTAAAGTATCGCGGACAAAAAGAAATTAGTGCCTTTTTTGGCAAGTGGTTAGGAGCAGAATTGTCCCAAAATGATTCATACAAGTCCATAGATTTGGTTATTCCAGTACCCCTTCATAGGAAAAGACTAAAAAAAAGAGGATATAATCAGGTTTCTGGCTTTGGAAAAGAAATAGCGTCCAGCCTCAATGTTCCTTTTCGAGAAGATATTTTATTAAAAGTAAGCCAAACAGATTCGCAAGTATTCAAAAAAAGAATCACTCGTTTTGCCAGTGAAGAAATATTTACACTTTCCAAACCGGAAGAAATTACCAATAAACATGTTCTACTGGTTGATGATATTGTTACCACAGGAGCTACTATTGAAAACTGCGCACAACAATTACTTAAAAACACCCAAGCAAAACTTAGCATCGCTACCATGGCAATTGCCTAACAAAGTTTACTTATTTTTGTCTTCATGAAAAGCACTTTTTGGAAATTTTTAATTGTATTTGTTTGCATTTTGTGCTTTTCACAATGTGCTAAAAAAGGAACTCCAACTGGAGGACCAAAAGATACCATCCCACCTATTATTCTAAAAAGTAATCCTGAAAATTACAACACGCATTTTACAGGAGATGAAATACGAATTTATTTTGATGAAAACATAAAACTGAAAGATCTTCAGCAAAACCTCATCATTTCTCCTCCTTTAAAATATCAACCTGTTATTACTCCTGCTACATCTTCCAAAGTGTTGAAAATTAAAATTTTAGACACCTTAAAGGAAAATACCACCTATGTTTTCAATTTTGGAACCAGTATCACCGATAATAACGAAGGAAACGAGTTTGAATATTATAAATATGTCCTTTCAACTGGAGATTATATCGATAGCCTCACTGTAAAAGGAATCATCCATGATGGATTATTACCTGCACCCGACAAAAAAACAACTGTGATGCTTTATGAAGTTTCTGAAGCTTTTAAGGATTCTATTATTTTTTCAGAAAAGCCCACATACATTACCACTACTAAAGAAAAAGGATCTGATTTTGAATTAACTAATTTAAAAGACGGCACTTATTTACTGGTTGCACTACAAGAAGAAACGAGCAATTATACCTTTCAACCTAAAAAAGATAAAATTGCATTTCTAGAAAATTTTATTTCTGTCCCTGCCGACACGAGTTACAACCTAACCTTATTTAAAGAAGTTCCCGATTACAAAATGACACGACCCAGTCATATAAGTAAAAACAAGATAGACTTTGGTTTTGAAGGAAAAATCGATTCATTAACTATTACTCCTTTAAGTAGTTTGCCCGAAGATTTTACTTCCCAAATACTACGAGACAAACAAAAAGACACCTTGCACTATTGGTTTAAACCCGCTGTAAATATTGAAGAACAAGACACCTTAAGGTTCCTGGCTTCACGGAAGGGTCAATTGGACACATTAGTTGTAAAAATGCGCGATTTGTTTGCAGACTCGCTTCAAATTGGAAAATTATCTGCCAATATTATTACACCAAAAGACAGTATTAAAATAGGCGCAAATACGCCTTTATTATCTGTAAATGTTGAAAAATTTGAAGTTATGGATAAGGATTCTGTGACTTATGAAGTTGCCGTCTTTTTAGACAAAATAAAAAATGAAGCTTCTTTAATTTTTCCAAAGAAAGAAGATAATTCCTACCGAATTACGGTTCTGCCTGAAGCCTTTCAAGATTTCTTTGAAAAAACCAACGATACCTTAAAATTTGCGGTAAAAACGAATCCTCTATCGGACTATGGAACATTAAAATTCTTGCTTCAAAATATCAAGGAATTTCCAGTGCTTGTAGAATTGGTAGATGATAAGTTTAAACTTGTTGCTTCTGAATATTTAGTAGAAAATAAAGAAGTCTATTTTGATTACCTCACACCCAATAAATATTATTTAAGAATTATCTACGATTCTAATCAAAACAAGCAATGGGATACAGGTAACTTTCTCCTAAAGATACAGCCCGAAAAAATAGTGTACTATCCCAAACAAGTTGAAGTACGGAGTAATTGGGATGTTAACGAAATTTTTATTGTAGAGTAAAAGAGTCTCTATCCCTCAAGAATTGTAAATGCTCTCTATTTTGTTGAATATGCTCTTTTGAAAGTACAATAGTTTCCATAAATTCTTTTTCAAATGCTGGGATTGAAACTTGCTCCCCTAATATATCATACACAGCGCTGTGACCAATATATTCGTGACCGTTACCATCTAGACCCGTTCTATTAACGCCAACACAGTACGCCATATTTTCAATAGCTCTTGCTTTTAGCAAAGCATCCCAAGCTGCAATTCTCTTTTTAGGCCAATTAGCAACATACAGCAACACATCATAATCTTCTGTATTTCTTGCCCAGACAGGGAAGCGAAGATCATAGCAAACTAAAGGACAAATCCTCCAGTTTTTATAATCAATTATGAGCTTTGTATTTCCTGCCGTAAACACCTCATTTTCTCCCGCCAAAGTAAAGGTGTGTCTCTTATCGTAATATTGCAATATCTCATTTTTATATACAAACAATAACCGATTAAAAAATTGATTATCCTCCTTAATAATAACACTCCCAGCAATGGCTGCATCCACTTTTATAGACTGTTTTATCATCCATTGAAGCGTTGGTCCCTGCATAGCTTCGGCAAGAGTGGAAGCGTTCATCGTAAAGCCTGTGGTAAACATTTCTGGCAACACAATAAGATCTGTTTGTTCAGAAATGGTATCAATTTTTTCTGAAAACATCGCTCTATTAGCCTCGGGATTTTCCCAATGCAAATATGATTGTATTAGGGTTACTTTTAAATCGTTCATTGTAACAAATCTATGGCTTCTTTCATTCCCTGCATTATAGCATGGTCTAAAGCAGTTTTTCCACTATCATCTTTAATAGTTTTGTCGGCCCCATGTTCTATAAGCAACTTAATGATGTTTATCTTTTTAAACATGGTTGCATAAATCAATGCGGTAGCACCGTTGTAATTCTTTACATTAACATTGGCTCCGTAATTAATAAGTAACTTTGCAATGGCGTCATACCCCTTAAAACAAACACCCATTAATGCCGTATTTCCAGAAGCATCTTGCGTATCTATATCTTGAGGAATTTCTAAAATAGCTTTTGTAACTTGCTCATTCCCGTAATAGGTTGCTAATAATAAGGGCGTAGAGCCTCTTGCATCTTTCTGTTTTACATACTCAGGATTTTGAGAAAGCAAGTTTTTTACAGTCTCCAACTCTCCTTTTCGTATGGCATCAAATATGGATGTACTCATAATCGTAGTTAAAAAAAGCGGAACAGTAAAGTTACCATTCCGCTTTGGGTTTTACAATAGTGTTACATAATTAGTCCAAATCGAAACGATCCAGCATCATCACTTTATTCCAAGCTTTCACGAAGTCTTTAACAAATTTCTCTTTGGAATCTTCACAAGCGTAAACTTCGGCAAGGGCTCTTAATTCTGAATTTGAACCAAAAATTAAATCGGCTCTTGTTCCTGTCCATTTTACCTTTCCAGTGGCACGGTCCCTCCCTTCAAATACATCATCATTTTCAGAAACCGATTTCCAAGTAATATCAAAATCTAACAGATTTACAAAGAAATCATTGGTTAATACGCCTGGCTTATCTGTAAATATTCCGTGGTTGGAATGGTCATAATTTGCATGCAAAGCTCGCATTCCACCTACTAAAACTGTCATTTCAGGAGCTGTTAACGTAAGTAACTGCGCTTTATCTACCAATAACTCTTCAGCAGATACAACCATCCCTTTTTTAAGATAATTTCTAAAACCATCTCCTAGTGGCTCAAGTGCGTCAAAAGCTTCAGCGTCTGTTTGTGCTTCCGAAGCATCCGTACGCCCGGGTGTAAAAGGTACTTTTACATCATACCCAGCATCCTTTGCCGATTTTTCAACGGCTGCGCACCCACCAAGTACAATTAAGTCTGCTAAAGAAACTTTTTTATTTCCTGATTGAGTCTCATTAAATTCTTTCTGAATTCTACTTAACGTATCTAAGACTTTAGACAATTGTTCTGGGTTGTTGACCTCCCAGTTTTTCTGAGGTGCTAAACGTACTCTTGCGCCATTAGCACCACCTCGCATATCGGACCCTCTAAAGGTTGAAGCCGAAGCCCAAGCCGTTGTCACTAATTCTGAAACTGAAAGTCCTGAGGCTAAAATATTCTTTTTTAAGGCTGTAATATCATTGTCATTCACCAGTTCATAATCTACCGCTGGAATTGGGTCTTGCCAGATTAATTCTTCATTAGGTACTTCTGGCCCTAAATATCTTTGAATAGGTCCCATATCACGATGTGTAAGTTTAAACCAAGCGCGAGCATAGGCATCTGCAAATTCATCTGGATTTTCTAAAAAATGTCTAGAAATTTTCTCGTATGCTGGGTCAAATCGTAATGAAAGATCTGTGGTTAACATAAAGGGAGCGTGTTTCACATTTGGGTTGTGAGCATCTGGAATTGTTCCTACCCCTTCATCATTTTTAGGTTTCCATTGGTGAGCTCCAGCTGGACTTTTTGTTAATTCCCAGTCATATTTAAATAAATTTTCAAAGAACTTATGACTCCATTGTGTGGGTGAATCTGTCCAAGCACCTTCAATTCCACTAGTAATTGTATCGGCTCCTTTTCCAGTTCCATAGCTATTCTTCCAACCCATACTTTGCTCTTCAATACCAGCACCTGCAGGCTCAGCCGCTACATATTTTGAAGGATCTGCCGCCCCGTGTGTTTTACCAAAGGTATGCCCTCCAGCTATTAAGGCTACGGTTTCATAATCGTTCATCGCCATTCTTCCAAAGGTTTCACGAATGTCTTTTGCCGCTGCAATGGGGTCCGGATTTCCGTTAGGTCCTTCTGGATTCACATAAATTAATCCCATATGGGTTGCTCCCAATGGATTTTCAAGTTCTCCATTTTCTGAGTATCGTTCTTTATTTCCCATCCATTCGCCTTCAGATCCCCAATACACATCTTCTTCCGGTTGCCAAATATCTTCACGACCTCCTGCAAATCCAAACATTTTTAATCCCATAGATTCGTGCGCACAATTTCCAGCTAGAATTAATAAATCTGCCCAAGAAAGTTTCTTTCCGTATTTCTTTTTAATAGGCCAAAGTAATAATCGAGCCTTATCTAGGTTTGCGTTATCAGGCCAGCTATTTAGGGGTGCGAATCGTTGTGATCCAGAACCAGCGCCACCTCTACCGTCTTGAATTCTATAGGTCCCTGCTGCATGCCAAGCCATTCGAATAAATAATGGCCCGTAATGCCCATAATCTGCCGGCCACCACTCTTGACTGTTAGTCATTAGATCATTTAAATCTTTTTTAACAGCCGCTAAATCTAATTTTTGAAATTCTTCTCTATAATCATATCCTTCATCCATCGGGTCTGTTAAAGATGAATTTTGACGAAGAATATTTAATTTTAATTGGTTAGGCCACCATTCTCTATTAGATGTTCCTCCTCCAGCGGTTTGATTCATTTCACCGTTAAGAAAGGGACATTTTGCCGAAGTGTCATTTACATCCCAAACTTTTCCGTTATTATTACCATTGTTATCCATACTATAATTTTATTTTATGCTTTATTATGCTAAAATTACCACTCTTAAAACCAATTAAAAAGAAATTCTAATTGTATGTTTTAATCCTAGTATTGAAGAAACTTATATTACAAGTCTGTTACTATAATTTTTAGATATTATTTAAAATTGCGGCTGCCTGCTGGAGTGTTTCATTAGTTTTAGCAAAACAGACTCTAAGTTGTTTAAAATCTGCCTGATTTTTGTTAAAAACTGAAGTTGGAATGGAAGCTAACTTAAATTCTTTGGTTAACTTTTCAGCAAAAGCAATATCGCTTTCATCAGTAATTTTTGAATAATCCAATAGCTGAAAGTATGTCCCCTTCGAAGGCATAAATTGAAATTTTGAATCCTTAATTAAATTTAGAAAAAAATCGCGTTTTTCTTCATAAAAATTGGGTATAGATAAAAAACGAGACGGATTTTCTAAATAGTTTGCAAGCCCTTTTTGAACAGGATGATTTACACAGAACACATTGTATTGATGCACTTTTTGAAACTCTTTCATTAAATTCTCTGGTGCCAAACAATACCCCATTTTCCATCCAGTGTTATGAAAGGTTTTTCCAAAAGAAGCCGTGATAAAAGTCCGTTGCGAAAGTGCTTCAAAACGTGCTGCACTTTGATGAATTTCCGTATCAAAAATGATATGCTCGTACACCTCATCACTTAACACTAATAAATTGTGCTTGTCTGCCAATATTTGCAATTGAAGCATATCCTTTTCAGAAAAAACCGTGCCGCTTGGATTATGCGGACTATTAATAATAATCATTTTGGTATTTGCGGAAATAGCTTGAGCGACCTCACCCCAATTAGGTGTATAAAAAGGAGGTTTTAATTGAATAGCTTTTGTAACTCCACCAAAAAGTTTTATTGCAGGTTCATAACAATCATATGCTGGAGCAAAAATAATTACCTCATCTCCTTTATGAATGGTGGCAGCAATGGCCGTAAAAATAGCTTGCGTTGCTCCTGCCGTAATTGTTATTTCACTAGTAGGGTTATATTTTTTACCGTAAAGGGTTTGTACTTTCTCATAAATTCGTTCCCGCAATCCCAAATCTCCTTGCATAGGCGCATACTGATTAAATCCGTCTTTCATTGCCTTTGAAACAGCTTCGATGAGCACTGGGTCACTTTCAAAATTGGGAAACCCCTGGGAAAGATTAAGGGCTCCATATTCCGAAGCCATTTTACTCATGACTGTAAAAATACTTGTAGTGACGTTGGGAAGTTTCGATATCATGTTATAAAAATAGAAAATCCCGAGTGGAAAACTCAGGATTTTATAAAGTATACTTTTAATAATAGTAATTTATCCCTTCAAGCTTGCCGTTAAATATTCACGGTTCATACGAGCAATGTTTTCCAAAGAAATTCCTTTTGGGCATTCTACTTCACATGCTCCCGTATTGGTACAATTTCCGAAGCCTTCTTTGTCCATTTGCTCTACCATATTTAATACACGTTGTGTCGCTTCAACACGCCCTTGAGGTAACAATGCAAACTGACTTACCTTAGCAGAAGTAAAAAGCATAGCACTTGCATTTTTACATGCTGCAACACAAGCACCACAACCTATACAAGTGGCGGCTTCAAAAGATTCGTCTGCGTCGTGTTTGTTGATAGGAATGGCATTGGCATCAATAGTATTTCCTGAAGTATTCACAGAAATAAACCCTCCTGCCTGCTGAATTCTATCAAACGAACTACGATCTACCATTAAATCCTTAATCACTGGAAAGGCTTTAGCACGGAACGGCTCAATCACAATGGTATCTCCGTCAATAAACTTACGCATATGTAATTGACAGGTAGTAACAAGTCGATCTGGTCCGTGTGGCTCGCCATTAATTTGAAGCGAACATGACCCACAAATTCCTTCTCGGCAATCGTGATCAAAAACAACGGGGTCTTCACCTTTATCAATAAGTTGTTCGTTCAAAACATCCAGCATTTCCAAAAAGGACATGTCACCATCTACGCCATCTATAGCGTAGGTTTGCATACTCCCTTTCGCTTGGGCACTTTTTTGTCTCCAAATTTTTAATGTAAGCTTCATAGTCTATTTGTATGAACGGGTTTTTACTTCAATGTTTTCGTATTCTAAGCTTTCCTTATGCAATACCGCATCACTGGGCTCTCCTTTGTACTCCCAAGCAGCAACGTACATAAAGTTTTCGTCATCTCTTAGTGCTTCTCCTTCTTCGGTTTGGTATTCTTCTCTAAAGTGTCCACCACAAGATTCGTTTCTATGCAAGGCATCTTTTGCGAATAGTTCTCCCAATTCAAGGAAATCTGCAACGCGCATTGCTTTTTCAAGTTCAGGATTCATTTCATCCATAGTTCCTGGGACTTTTACTTCGCTCCAAAACTCAGCTCGTAAGGCTTTAATTTCTGAAATGGCTTCCTTAAGTCCTTTTTCGTTACGAGCCATTCCAACTTTATCCCACATGATTTTTCCTAAACGTTTATGGAAGTGATCCACACTTTTAGAACCCTTATTATTGATCAACTTTTCGAGCGTAGTTCTTACATTCTTTTCTGCCTCATCAAATTCTGGTAAGTCTGTTGAAATTTTTCCTGTTCTAATATCTTTTGAAAGATAATCCCCAATAGTATAAGGCAGCACAAAATATCCATCGGCTAAACCTTGCATTAAGGCACTTGCTCCCAACCTGTTGGCTCCGTGGTCACTAAAGTTAGCTTCCCCAGCAGAATAACAACCCGGGATAGTAGTCATTAAATTATAATCTACCCAAACGCCTCCCATGGTGTAATGAACCGCAGGATAAATCATCATAGGAGTTTTATATGGGTTTTGATCTACAATTTTCTCATACATCTGAAACAAGTTTCCATACTTATTCTCCACCACTTTTTCACCTAATTCGCGAATGATATCTACGGAAGGATTTTCAATATGGTTCATCACAGCTTGCTCTTTTCCGTAGCGCATAATAGCCGAAGAAAAATCCAAATACACCGCCTCTCCAGTTTTGTTAACACCAAAACCAGCATCGCAACGCTCTTTTGCAGCACGAGATGCTACATCACGAGGCACTAAGTTTCCGAAAGATGGATAACGTCTTTCTAAATAGTAATCTCTGTCTTCTTCAGCAAGGTCGGTAGGTTTTAATTTCCCTTCACGAATCGCTTTCGCATCTTCTAACTTTTTTGGAACCCAAATTCTACCGTCGTTTCTAAGGGATTCAGACATCAACGTTAACTTCGATTGGTGATCCCCAGAAACTGGAATACAAGTAGGGTGAATTTGCGTATAGCACGGATTTGCAAAATAGGCTCCTTTTTTATGAATTTTCCAAGAAGCAGTTACGTTACTTCCCATGGCATTGGTAGATAAGAAAAACACATTTCCGTATCCTCCTGTGGCAATTACCACGGCGTGAGCCGAATGTCTTTCGAGTTCTCCAGTAACTAAATCACGAGCGATTATTCCACGTGCCTTACCATCTACAATCACCAAATCAAGCATTTCGTGACGATTATAAGGCTTAATCTTTCCACGGTTAATTTGACGATTCATCGCAGAATAGGCTCCCAACAATAACTGCTGACCTGTTTGTCCTTTGGCATAAAATGTTCTTGAAACGAGTACCCCTCCAAACGAACGGTTATCTAGTAATCCTCCATATTCACGGGCAAACGGAACGCCTTGTGCCACACATTGATCTATAATATTTGCAGATACTTCTGCGAGGCGATACACATTTTCTTCGCGAGAGCGATAATCTCCTCCTTTAATAGTATCGTAAAAAAGACGATAGGTAGAATCCCCATCACCTTGGTAATTTTTTGCTGCGTTAATTCCTCCTTGTGCTGCAATGGAGTGCGCACGACGTGGAGAATCTTGGTAACAAAACGTTTTTACATTGTAACCCAATTCTGCAAGGGTTGCGGCGGCACTTCCTCCCGCTAATCCTGTTCCTACAACAATCACATCGATGTTACGTTTGTTGGCAGGGTTAACAAGGTTAATGTCGTTTTTATGTTTTGTCCACTTCTGGGCTAAAGGTCCTTTGGGTAATCGTGATTCTAATGACATATCGGTAGCTATTAGTGGATTAAATGGTTAATATGATGATAAAGAGCTATAAAAATAAAGCCCGCAGGAATTACAATAGCAAAGGCTTTTGTAAACCCTTTTAAACCTCTTGAATATTTATTGTTGAATCCCACACTTTGGAAAGCCGAAGCAAAGCCATGCCATAAATGCACCGCCAATAGAATAAAAGCAATTACATAAATAATGACACGGGAATGGCTTTCAAATTTATGAACGGTCTCTGCGTAATAACGAGTTGGGTCTTCTGGGTGAGACTCAATGTATTTGTGAACAATTTCAGGAATCCAAAAATCGTAAAAATGCAATCCTAAAAAAGCAAGAATCACGAGTCCAGAAATAATCATATTTCTAGAAGCCCAACTTGCATTAGCACTTCCTTTATAACTGGCATATTTTACGGCTCGGGCATTCCTATTTTTAATTTCAAGTACAAATCCCATCACAAAATGAAAAATTACACCAAAAATTAAAATGGGTTGTAAAACCCCCTGTACCAATCCATTGGTTCCCATGAAATGGGACCAACTATTAAAAGTGTCTGGTGCGATTACCGAAGTAAAATTTATAACAAAATGTTGTGCTAGAAAAAAGACCAAAAATAATCCAGAAAGTGCCATAGCCACTTTTCTGGCAATTGAGGAGGAGAGTAATCCCATAGTGTATCTTTTCAAAATTTCATTTACAAAAATACGGCTCAAAAGAATGATTGCCAAACTTTGACATTTCTTTTAAGCCGAATTTAGAACGGTTTTAAACAATAATAAAATCCTACTTGATTTCTAATTTTTGTTTTGCGGTTTTTCCAGAAATAGCCACCTCAACAGTATAACTTCCTTTGGCTAAATAATACTTCCCGTTTTGTGCTTTTGAAATTTTATTCCCAGCTTTTTCAAATGCCTTCACTCCCTTTTCGGAAAGTGTAACATCGTATTTTGAAAGATTAAACCCTTTTACCGCATCTACTTTCCATTGTTGTAATTCTTTTCCGTCTTCTGAAAAAACAGTAATCGTTGCTTTTCCTTCCGAAGGACTATAAAACTGAATATCCATTGAGGGTTCAAAGGCATCCCTCCACTCACTGAAACTACTTCCCCAACGTCGTGAAGCACGAAGTGGTTCTATAGCATTAACGAGTAAATTATCCTTGGTCTCTTCGGAAACTTGTTGTAATAAACTAATATTTGCTATATAAATAGACCTTCCGTGGGTACCTAATACCAAATCTTTTGCTTCAGGTTGCACTCTTATATCGTGAAAAGCTACATTAGGCAATCCTTCGGAAAAAGCTTCCCAACTTGCTCCTTTATTAAAAGAAACATAGGCGCCATTATCGGTCCCCAAATACAAAATATTCATGTTTTCTGAATCTTCGCGAATCACATTTACAGGAGATGCAGGAAGATTGCTACTAATGCTATTCCAAGTGTCTCCAAAATCTTCACTTACATAGACATATGATGTAAAATCATCCCAACGATACCCGTTTAAGGTAACATACACTCTTGCCTTTTTATGTTTTGAAGCTACTACACGACTCACCCATAAATCTTTTGGAAACGAATTTGAAATCTTTTTCCAATCGCCTCCAGCATTTCGTGTAACGTACACCAATCCATCATCACTTCCCGTATAAAGTAAACCAAACTGGAATGGAGATTCACTAATACTTGTAAGTGTTCCATAGGCAACATTTCCGGGTTTTCCCCCATTGGTAAGATCAAAGGAAATAGCCTCCCAATCGTCCCCTTTGTTCATACTTCGCATCAATTTATTTCCACCCAAATACAATATATCTTGGTTATGCGAACTTAATAAAATAGGAGTTTGCCAGTTGAAGCGATACGGACTTTCACCTAATTCATGCTTTGGCTGTATGTATTTATTTTCATTGGTATCTCGATGCAATCGATAGTAATTTCCAAACTGAAAACCCGTATACACAATGTTGTTGTTACGATTGTCTATTTCTACTTGCATACCGTCACCCCCCATAATCATTTCATACGGATATTTTCCAGATTGATGCCAATATACATCCTCTTCAGTTTCATTTGAGCCAACCCAAACCCCATTGTCTTGCAAGCCACCATACACATTATACGGTTTAGCATTGTCTACATTTATGGCATAAAACTGTCCCACTGCTGGCGTATTACATTTTGTCCAATTTTTCCCATCATCATAACTTATATTTACCCCGCCATCGTTCCCATTAATTAAATGACCTGACATTTTAGGGTTAATCCAAAGGGCGTGATGATCGGCATGCACATTATCGGCATCGATGGAAGTAAAAGTTTTTCCGCCGTCTTTCGATTTTAAAATAGGAACTCCATAAATGTAAATTCCGTTGGGATTGTTAGGGTCTACATGAATTTTTCCGAAGTAATACCCATAGGAATAATAAATCCCATCGAGATAGCCTTTATGAGTTTTATTCCACGTTTTTCCAGCATCGGTACTTTTATACACTTCGGCACCAATAACAGGCGTATCGAATAATAAAGTGTTCGCATCTTCAAGATACTTTGCCAAATCCATAGGAACCACACCACCACTACTGACCATTTGCTTCACATTGTCTGCCTTGTATTTATCCTGAAATCCATTGTTACGCAAATAACTCTCTAGCTTAGTATTATCTAAATTCAGGAAAGCCTCTTTACTCATAGATTTGAAATCCTCTTTGGTAAGTCCTTCTACTTTATCTTCCTTTTCTTTATCTCTTAAAAACTGATTGTCGTGAATAGCATACACCGTATTTTCATCAACAACAGCTAGTCCAATTCTACCCACACCATCCCCTGTTGGGAATCCGCTAGCAGCACTAGAAACAATGGTCCATGTATTTCCTGCATCCACACTTTTGTAAATGGCACTTCCTTCTCCATTGCCTTTAAAATTCCAAGCTTTTCGGTCTTTGTCCCAAGAAGAGGCATACATTAAATTGAAATTATTAGGATGTACATCCATTTCAATAATTCCTGTATGGGTATTTATAAAAAGGGTTTTGTTCCAGGTTTTTCCACCATCGAAAGTTTTAAAGACACCACGCTCAGTATTTTCAGAATACAAATGCCCAGTAACTCCCACGACCAATTCCTCTGGATTACTTGGGTTAATTAAAATCTTGGCAATATGATGCGAATCTTTCAATCCCATATTCTGCCAAGTCTTTCCGTTGTTGGTGCTTTTTAAAAGTCCAATGCCAGCATAGCTGGAGCGAGATGCATTAACTTCTCCCGTACCCACCCAAATCGTTCTATTTTTCCAATCTACAGCTAGCGACCCTACATTTTGGGTAGGACTAGTATCCAAAACAGGCTCGAAACTCGTTCCATTATTGACCGTATGCCAAACGCCCCCACTGGCATAACCTACATAAAATTCGGTAGGATTGACAGGGTTCACTGCAATGTCTACCACACGACCACTCATTACTGACGGTCCAATATTTCTAAAAGGCAGATTTTTAACTAAAGAATTTTTTGTGAGTTGCTCCTTTTGCTGAAGCGCTTTATCAACTTCGCTTACGGAAGTTGCAGGTTGTTGTGCAAAAAAATGAATGGAAATTCCTAAAAATAGAAAGGTGATAAAATTTTTCATTTTGGGTTGGTTTAATTATGGAAAAATACAGAACAACTAATTTACGGCAAAATAATTTGTCCAAGTTTAACACCCTTACTAAATTTAGTTATGTAATTTCGGCTCAATCAAATAAGCTTGTGAAACCTTCAAAAGAACTTTTAGAACATAGTATAAAAAGGATTTTAAACACAAAAAATCTTGAAGACTCAATTCCTGAAATCGTATCCTGCTTTGAAGTTTTACATTTAAAAAAAAATGAATTTTTTGTAGCGGAAGGTAACATTTGTCGCTATTTCTGTTTTGTGGAAAGTGGTATTTTACAGCATTCCATTATAGTTTCAGGGGAAGAAAAAACCACTTATTTAGCATTAAAAAACACCTACACTTCGGCCTTAAAAAGCTTTAAAAACCAAATACCATCAAGAAAAAACATCAAAGCCATAAGCCCTTGTTCACTATGGATTTTAACTATTGATACGTTTAATTTTTTACTGCAAAACAACGAAGCTTTCTTTCAGTTTTATTTCCATTTAATTGAAAATCAGATTTTTTTAATCGACGATTATCGCATCAACCTGCTTACCCTTTCTCCAGAAGAGCGTTACCAAAACATGCTCCTTAACGAACCCTATTTATTGCAACAAGTTCCGCTACGCTATTTAGCGTCTTTTTTAGGAATTTCGACACGGCATATGAGTAGGATTCGAAAAAATACGATTTAACGCCATTTGGCTACTTTTTTCTTCAATGCATTCCGTAATTTTGAAGAAATCAAATTTTTGAACAAATGAAATACCTTCCTATAGACCGAAAATTATACATCAAAAATCGCAAAAACTTTATGGCACAAATGAAGCCCAAAAGTATTGCTGTTTTTAATAGTAACGATATTTATCCTGTAAGTGCCGATAGCACCATGCCTTTTAACCAGCATCGTGATATTTTGTATTTAAGCGGTGTTGACCAAGAGGAAAGCATCCTTTTGTTGTTTCCGGAAGCTCATGAAGAAAAGCACAGAGAGGTCCTTTTTTTAAGAGAAACCAATGATCACATTGCTGTGTGGGAAGGGGAAAAGTTGACCAAAGAAAGAGCATTTGAAGTAAGCGGAATTAAAACCGTGTATTGGCTAAGTGAATTTGATAAAATCTTTTTCGAATTGATGACCGAAGCCGAAACGATTTATTTTAACACCAACGAGCATTACCGCCAAAGTGTAGAAACCGAAACGCGTGAAGATCGTTTCATTAAAAAAACTAAAGAACAATTTCCAGCGCATTCTTGGGCAAAAAGCAATCCTATTTTACAACGTCTGCGCTCTATAAAAGATGCTATTGAAATTGATTTATTACAAACCGCTTGTAACATTACCGAAAAAGGTTTTAGAAGAGTCCTCAATTTTGTAAAACCTGGCGTTTGGGAATATGAAATTGAAGCTGAATATATCCACGAATTTGTGCGCAATCGATCCAAAGGATTTTCCTACACCCCCATTATTGCCAGTGGAAATAATGCTAATGTGCTTCATTATATTGAAAACAACCAACCATGTAAAGATGGCGACCTCATCTTAATGGATGTGGGTGCAGAATATGCCAATTACAGTAGCGACATGACCCGTACCATTCCAGTTAATGGGAAATTTACGAAGCGACAAAAAGAGGTGTACAATGCGGTAAACCGTGTAAAAGTTGAAGCCACCAAGATGCTGGTTCCTGGAAATTTTTGGAAAGAATACCACGTAGAAGTGGGTAAATTAATGACTTCAGAATTGTTGGGGTTAGGATTAATTGATAAGGCCGATGTTCAAAATGAAAATCCAGATTGGCCAGCATATAAAAAATACTTTATGCATGGGACGAGTCATCATATGGGATTAGATACTCACGATTACGGAATTTTATGGGAACCCATGAAAGCCAATATGGTCTTTACCGTAGAGCCAGGCATTTATATCCCTGAGGAAGGATTTGGAGTGCGGTTGGAAGACGATGTGGTCATTCAGTCAAAAGGAGAGCCTTTTAACCTTATGAAAAACATCCCCATTGAAGCCGATGAAATTGAAGAGTTAATGAATTAAAAAAAGCCCCGAAAAATGCGGGGCTTTTTTATGATTTTGGGCAAAAAAAGTTAGACGTGCAACACACTGTTTTCTGCACCAGCGTAATCATTCCACGCATACGCATCTGCTTGCTCATCGTTTGTATAGGTTCCGTCAACGATATAACGAAACTCATACGATTGGTCTTTATCTAAATCTAAGGTCCCTTTAAAGGTTCCGTTTTTTAATTTTTTAAGCGGAGTTTTCTTTGCGCTCCATCCATTAAAAGATCCTACAACTTTTACTTCTTTAGCTTCCTCTGCAGGAACCGTAAAAGTTACTTTACAAACTGGCTTGCTCTTTAAATATTGTTTTGTAATTGCCATGATTATTAGTTTTAAAATTCGTCTTCAAATCTAAAACACAAAAGTTCTTCTACAAACCTTTAACTGCTAAAATATCAGCGTTTTACGAATATGATAATATGTCAAAGGCTTTATTAATGAGTTCACAAAAAAAACAGTAATAAAATGATGATTTACTAAGAAAATGTGTCTTTTTAAGGAGCCTTTTTTCAGAAAAAAATGGACGACATCGTTTTCGATTTTTAGAGAAAATGTTAAAAAAGTAAGGAAAACGTCAATTTTCTTCTAAAAGAGTTTCAGAATTGTTGTTTTTTTGAATAATATTAAGCAAAATAAAAGTTACCATAGCTGGTAAAATCCAACCCATATTTTGATGCGCTAACGGAATGAAATTTTTAATCACTCCCCAATTCTCTTCGGGTAAAATCACTCCCAAAAAATCGGGAATACTAAATAAAAATGTCACTAAAACAACCCCTCTAAAAATCAACTTTGAAGTATAGTTTTGGGGCAGTACATTTAACAATATCAAAACTATTGTAATAGGGTAAATAAACATAAGTGCTGGGAAGGCAATCGCTATAATATAATTTACGGGTAATTGTCCCATAACAACACCTAAAATACAGCCAAGAATTGCGGTAATTTGATAGGCTTTTGGGGCTTGATTTGTAATTTCTTTTACAAAATCGGCTGTTCCAGTAACAATTCCAACGGCAGTCGTAAAACATGCTAATGCCACCAAAACTGCTAAAAAAGCGGTGCCGATATTCCCTAAGGATTGGACACTTACAAAGGTTAAAAATTGTGCCCTGTCACCTACTTCTGGCAATAAACTATAATGCGCTCCTAAAGCAATAAGTCCAGCGTACATTAAAAATAAAGCTGTCCCAGCCCAAAGACCAGCTTTACCAATAATTTTCTTTTTTTCAGTAAACGATAATTTTGTTTGAAATGATAATGATATTACAATGACGCCACCCACAACAACACCACCAATTGCGTCAAAAGTTTGATAGCCCTCAAGAATTCCTGAAGTAAAATTGTTTTCAAAAATGCTAGCGCGAAGCATTTCTACTTCTGAAGAAAGCCCAATGACAATTATCAAAAATAAGATGATAAAGATAAGGGGGGTAAGAAATTTACCAACGATATTTAAAATTTTGGATCTATTTAGAACAAAAATGAGTACTAGCATAAAATATAGGGTACTAGTCCAAATCGAGGAAATGGAAAAATAAGGGGCAATAGCCATTTCATAAGTTACAGAAGCCGTTCGTGGAGATGGCAACGTAATAGAAATGATGTATATAATTATCGCAAAAAGTAGTGCAAATTTTGAGGAGACTTTTTTCCCAAAATCAAGTAACGAACCTTGCAATTTTGCATGTCCATAAATGGCCAAAATAGGAATGACCACGGCAGAAACTAAAAACCCCAGCAACACCCAAAACCAATCCTGCCCACTATTATAGCCTAAAAAAGGCGGCAAAATGAGGTTGCCAGCACCAAAAAAAAGTGAAAACAAAGCAAAAGCTACTATAAAGGTTTGTTTGGTGTGTTTCATTGGCAGATATTTGCCCGTGAAGATAGAAAAATGATTTTTCAGTACGACAATACCTCTATTTATTATGAAACTCACGGCAAAGGTCAAGCCATGGTCTTATTGCACGGGTTTTTGGAGAGCTCCTCTATTTGGAAGAATTTTATTAAACCGCTTTCTGAAAAATACACGGTTATCCTTATTGACCTTCCTGGACATGGAAAAAGTGATTCTATTTCCGAAACTCATTCCATGGAATTGATGGCAGAAGTTGTAAATGAACTACTTCATTTTTTAAAAATTGACAAAGCAATTTTTGTAGGGCACTCCATGGGTGGATATGTTGCATTGGCTTTTACAGAACTTTTTGAAGAAAAAGTTTTAAAATTAATTTTATTGAATTCTACAACTGAAGCCGATAACGATGAACGAATAGAAAACAGAAATAGGGCCCTTCAGTTACTAAAAAAACAAAAGAAAACTTTTATTGGGATGGCTATATCGAATCTTTTTTCTGAAAAAACAAGATTACAATTTCCCAAAGAAATTGTAATCTTGAAAGAAGAAGTCTATCAATTTACCACAAAGGGTATATCAGCAAATATAAAAGGGTTGAGAGACAGGAAAGATAGAACAGAAATCCTTAAGAAGTTCCCTCGAACAAAATGGATTGTATGTGGAAATGAAGATCCCATCGTCCCGATTTCAAGTTCAAAAAGAATAGCAAAGGATACGAATTCTGAGATAAAAATTCTTCATAGCACTCATATGAGTTGGTTAGAAAATCAAGAGGAAATTGTTAAATTTTTGCTTTTTATCGATTAATTTTACTTTTTATCGATTTTTATTAAAAAAAATTATATATTTAGTTCATCCAAAAATTGAAAACCATGAACTATAACTCCCCAACCAAATCGTTTTCCTTTTCTGGTATCGTTTGCAGTACATTTGGACATGATTATTTAATTACCCGAAAGGTAACCAACCACATAAAAGAATATAGATGTTCTCATTGTGGAAAAGAAGTAACTAATACTTTTTCAGGAAACTTAGAAATCTTAACCTCCAAAAACAAAAAAATTAATTCATCACTGGCTTTGTTTTTTGAAAAGAAAATGAAGCGTTATTCTGTAGCATCATGAAGAAAAAAATGCTATGTAAGTTATTAGGACATCGATTTGTAAGTATTAAAAAGGAGGATATCCTTATTAAGGAATACAAATGTACTTGTTGTGATAAGAAATTTACTGTAGATGGCTATGGTAGGATTGTAAAACTTTCTAAATACTGGGAAGACAATAATCTAGTGTTCGAAAGAAAGTTCAGAAATAGAGCTGCCGTATAACTATTCTTCTTGTAAAGAATTCCACCCTCTTGCAATTACCGGTATCTTTGTATTTGCTCTCGTAATTAAATGTATTCCTTCTTTTTGGGCAGTGATATGCCCAATAACAGTTAAGTTTGGATTTGCCTTAATCTTTGGAAAATCTTCTGTTTTAATAGTAAATAGTAACTCATAATCTTCTCCGCCACTCATGGCTATGGTTGTGCTATCTAGCTCAAACTCTTCACAGGTTGAAATTACTTGTGGGTCTAACGGAATTTTATCTTCGTAAATATTACAACCTGTTTTTGATGCTTTACAGATGTGAAGTATTTCAGAAGACAACCCATCGCTAATATCAATCATGGATGTTGGAACAACTTCCAACTCTTTCAATAGGGAAACAATATCTTTTCGTGCTTGGGGTTTTAGTTGCCTCTCAACTAAATAGGTATATGGTTCTAAATCGGGTTGCGAATTGGGATTCGCTTTAAAAACTTGTTTTTCACGTTCCAAAACTTGAAGCCCCAAATACGCACCGCCAATATCTCCAGAAATAACCAGTAAATCATTTTCTTTTGCCCCGCTACGGTAAACAATATCTTCTTTTTTGGCCTCTCCAATCGCCGTAATACTAATAATTAAGCCCGATGTAGAAGAAGTAGTATCTCCTCCCACGAGGTCTACATTGTAAATTTTACAAGCCGTTTTTATTCCATCGTAAAGTTCATCCAAAGCTTCAACAGGAAATCTATTAGAAACAGCGATAGAAACAGTAATTTGTTTAGGCTGTGCATTCATAGCATATACATCACTTAAATTTACTATCACAGCTTTGTATCCCAAATGCTTTAAAGGCATATAGCCTAGATCAAAATGAACACCTTCAACTAATAAATCTGTAGTTATTATCTTCTGTAATTCGATATCCCCACTAATTACTGCAGCATCATCCCCAATACCTTTTACTGAAGATTTATGTCTCAATTTAATGCCTCTTGTTAAGTGGTCAATTAATCCAAATTCTCCTAGCTCAGAAATCTTAGTATTGGACTTGTTTTTATCTTCTATCATACTTATAAAATATCAAGGAGCAAAAATACAATTTCAGAAACGAAGTATCCTTAAAAAGAAGCAAGGATTATAAATCTTTCAAAAATGAAGGCCAAATACATTAAAAAACTATAATATTTTCAACAAAATAAGGACTTTAACAATTATATTACTATTAATTTGTTAGCTTTGAAAGCTAAAAATTTCTTGATAAAGAATTCATTACCTATTTATTATATCTTATTTACCATATTTAACCCAACTCCCATGATGAAAAATTTACTATCATTATTGCTTCTTATTCCATTTATTTCCATTTCGCAAACACCTTGTGCAGGAGGAATGGCAGGAACATATCCTTGTGATGGATATGACTTACAATCTCGTCTAAGTTTAACCGATTTAAATGCTGGTTCAGGAAATGATTCTTGGGGTTGGACAGATCCTCTTGACGGAAAAGAATATGCAATTATGGGGCTAAATAATGGCACGGCTTTTATTGATATTTCCGATCCTGTAAATCCAATATATTTAGGAAAATTACCTACTCATAGTGGTAACAGCACTTGGAGAGATATTAAAGTTTACAATAATCACGCTTTTGTTGTAAGTGAAGCTAATAATCATGGAATGCAAGTATTTGACTTAACAAGATTAAGAAGTGTTACTAGCCCTCCTGTTACATTTACTGAAGATGCTCATTTTAATGGTTTTGGGAGTGCTCATAATATTGTTATTAATGAAGACACTGGTTATGCTTATCCCGTGGGAACAAATTCGTTTAACGGAGGACCTTGGTTTATTAACATACAAAACCCAGTAAATCCTGTAAGTGAAGGTGGATATTCTATGGACGATTATAGTCACGATGCACAAGTTGTTACATATAATGGCCCCGATGGAGATTACACTGGTAGAGAAATTTTAATAGGAAGTAACGAAACCGAAGTTGTAATCGTAGATGTTACTGACAAAGCAAACCCTGTAAATATTTCTAGCATAAGCTACACCAATGTAGGGTATACGCACCAAGGGTGGTTTACCGAAGATCAAAGATATTTTATTTTAGGGGATGAGGTAGATGAACTAGACTTTGGTTTTAATACAAGAACTGTAATTTTCGATTTTGATGATTTGGACAACCCACAATTTCATTTTGAATATTACGGAGCGACTGAAGCCATTGACCATAACGGATATGTTGTTGGAGATAAGTATTTTATGGCAAATTATAGAGCTGGAATGCGCGTATTCGATATAAGCGATATTGCAAACCAAAACTTCAGTGAAATAGGATATTTTGATTCGTACCCTAATAATAACAACGCAAATTTTGATGGTGCATGGAGTGTGTTTCCGTATTTTGGCAGTGGAAATATTGTAATTAGCGATATTAACCGTGGATTTTTTGTTGTAAAATCGAATGAAATTGACAACACAAATCCCGTTGCTGTTTGCCAAGACTATACCGCTAAAATTGCTCAGAATGGCCAAGTTATAGTTTCTGGAAGTAATATAGATGGAGGCTCTTCAGATGATAGTGGATTTATTTCATATACGGTTACTCCAAATGTATTTGACTGTTCTGATATAGGGTCTACAATTACAGTTACGCTTACCGTTACAGACCCTTCTGGAAATTCAGACAGTTGTACAGCAGATGTAACCATTGTGGATAACCTAGGACCTCTTTTAGAATGTCTAGACAATCAATCTCAAGAAGTTGATGCCGGCCAAACTTTCTATACTTTACCAGATTATGTTGCCAATGGCGATATTACAGCAGTAGATAATTGTACTGCCAGTGTTACAATATCTCAAGACCCTATCCCTGGCACACAACTTACCGAAGGGCCACATACAATAACTTTTGAAACTATGGATGATGAAGGAAATATAAGTTCTTGCTCCTTTGATTTAACTGTAGTTCCAGAATTAGGGATTGAAGACTCTTTGTTTTCAAAGGGATTATCTCTTTTCCCAAATCCATCTAAGGGAGCATTAACCATTACATCTAAAACTGAAAATATCACTTCAATTACAATAATAGATATTACAGGTAAACGATTACATGAAATAAACAATCTTGATGTAACTCAAACAACAATTGATATCTCAGCATTTTCAAAAGGTATTTATTTTATTAATTTAAATGGAAAAGCGACAAAAAAAATAATAAAACAATAATTCAATATGGAGCCTTTAATGAGGCAACAAAAAAAGCATCAATGAAAAATTTTATATTTCTTACAACCTTATTTATAACAAGCGGATTATTGGCACAAACTCCTTGTGTAGCCGGTATGGCTGGAGCATATCCCTGTGATGGATACGACTTGGTCTCCCATATCCCTCTTGGAGTTTTTGCTACTTCTGGTGCTAATGATAACTGGGGGTGGACAGATCCTTTAAATGGTGATGAGTATGTATTAATGGGACTTGAAGATGGAACTGCATTTATAGATATTTCAGACCCCATTAACCCTGTTTATTTAGGAAAACTCGCAACTCATACAACAAGTACTACTTGGAGAGACGTAAAAGTGTATAACAATTATGCTTTTATTGTTAGTGAAGCAGGTGGCCATGGAATGCAAGTCTTCGATTTAACAAGGCTAAGAAGTGTTGTAAGTCCTCCAGTAACATTTACCGAAGACGCTCATTATGACAGTGTTGGTGCAGCTCACAACTTGGTTATGAATGAAGACACTGGCTATGCTTATATGGTGGGAGGAGATTCGTTTGGAGCTACTTTTATAGATGTATCCAACCCTCTAAGCCCACAAACAGCTGGGGCTTATACTACAAGTTATATCCATGATGCACAAGTTGTAATTTATAATGGTCCTGACACAGATTATACTGGTCATGAAATTATGATTAGTAGTAATGGATGGGAACAAACTGTCAAAATTATTGATGTAACGAATAAAGCTAACCCAATAGAAATTTCAACCATTTTTTACACAAATCCTTCCTACTCTCATCAAGTGTGGTTTACTGAAAATCAACAACGTATATTAATTGGAGATGAAATAGATGAACAAGATTTTGGATTTGATACCAGAACCATTGTTTACGATTTAACTGACTTAGACAACCCGGTTCACGATTTTGACTTTTTTGGTACCACCGCTGCAACAGATCACAATGGTTATGTGCTAGGAGATTCATACTATTTGGCTAATTATTCTGCAGGATTAAGAGTTCTCGATATTTCGGGAATTGCATCAAACACCATTTCAGAATCAGGCTATTTTGACACGTATCCATCTGGAAATAATTCAGGTTATGATGGAGTATGGAACGTGTATCCTTATTTTGGAAGTGGTAATATTGCAATTAATGACAGAAGTGGTGGGTTCTTCTTAGTAAAAGCTTCTGGAGTAGACACTACAGACCCAACAGCAGTCTGCCAAGATTTTACTGCAGCACTAGATGAAAACGGAGAAGTCGTTGTTGCTGGAAGTGATGTAGACGGAGGTTCTAGTGACGATAGTGGTTTTGTATCATTTACAGTAACCCCTAATACGTTCGATTGCTCAGATATTGGAACTCCAGTAACTGTAACACTAACAGTTTCAGATCCTTCAGGAAATACAGATACTTGTACAGCTATTGTTACAATAGTCGACAACTTAGGTCCAGTATTTGACTGTTATAACGACGAAACAGTTCTTTTTGATGCTGGTCAAAACTTCTTTACTTTGCCCGATTATGTGGCAAACGGAAATGTAACTACAACCGATAATTGTAGTACAGGACTCACAATATCACAGTCTCCAGCTGCTGGAATTGAACTTCCAGAGGGGACACACACCATTTCTTTTGAGTCTACAGATGATGAAGGGAATACTAGTAATTGTTCTTTTGAATTAACGGTTGTTCCAGAATTAGGCATTGAAGACACCCCGTTTTCAAAAGGAATTATTTTGTATCCAAACCCTAGTTCAGATAAAATTAATATTGTTTCAAAAAACCAAAATATTACGTCCATTTCTGTGGTAGACATAACTGGAAAAGTACTCATCAATTTGAAGAATATTGACTCATTGCAAACAACCATTGACATATCTTCCTTTTCAAAAGGAATCTATTTTATTAATCTTAACGAAAAAGCATCAAAAAAAATAATCAAACAATAGAATAATATTAAAAGGGCGGTACACTAACCGCCCTTTTAATTCGTTCTAGCTATAAATACTCGAACTATGAAAAAAATTACATTTCTTTTAGGCTTATTAATTACCTCTCCATTCTTTGCTCAAACACCTTGTTCTGGTGGTACAGCAAATGGTTTTCCTTGTGAAGGATATGACCTTCAATCCAAGTTTGTTTTAGCTGAAATGGGTGCTTCAGATGGGAATGATTCTTGGGGTTGGACAGATCCAGATGACGGCACAGAATATGCACTTGTTGGATTGGACAACGGTACCGCTTTTATAAATATCTCAGACCCAATCAACCCTATTTATTTAGGAAAGCTTCCTACACATACAAATCCTAGTATCTGGAGAGATATTAAAGTTTATAATAACCATGCCTTTATTGTAAGTGAAGCTAACGGACATGGATTACAAGTGTTCGATTTAACTCGATTAAGAAATGTTGCTAGTCCACCAGAGACATTTACAGAAGATGCTCATTTAGGAGTTTTTGGAAGCGCACACAATATTGCTATAAACGAGGATAGTGGCTATGCTTATGTAGTTGGAACCGATGAGGCTAATGGTGGCCCTTTATTCATTAATATTCAAAATCCTTTGTCTCCTTTTATGATAGGGGATTACGATGGAAGTGGGTATACTCACGACGCCCAAATAATTATATATGATGGCCCTGACAGTGATTATACAGGAAAAGAAATATTTTTTGGTAGTAATGCAAATGAAGTTGTGATTGTAGATGTTACAGATAAATTGAATCCTCAGTTAATTTCAACCATTACCTACGGGAATACATCATATACTCACCAAGGTTGGTTAACCGAAGATCGTAATTACCTTCTTGTTGGAGACGAAATAGACGAGCAAGACTTCGGGTTTAACACCAGAACTATAGTATTTGATGTTTCGGATCTAGACAATCCATCTTTTCATTTCGATTACTTTTCAAATATTGCTTCTACAGACCACAACGGTTATGTAGTGGGTAATACTTTTTACTTGGCAAGCTATAGTGGAGGAATGAGAGTGATTAATATTTCAGACATTGCAAATCAAAATATGAATGAAATTGGATATTTCGATACCTATCCTGCCAACAATAATGCTAATTACCGTGGTTCATGGAATGTATATCCATTTTTTGTTAGTGGAAATATTGTGATTAGTGGAGAAGGAGGATTTACTTTAGTAAAGGAATCGAACCTTGGAATTAATGATAATGAAAATTTTAATTTTTCTATGGCCCCTAATCCTGCCACAGAGAATATCACAATTACATCAAAAGTTGCTCCTATTCAAAGTATAGAAATATATAGTGTTTTAGGGCAAAAAGTAATGGATAAAGTTGTGCCTCAAAATGTAACCCAAACTATTAATATTTCAACGCTAAAAACAGGGATGTATTTAGTAACCATTAATAAAAATACTACCCTAAGATTAGTTGTGAACTAAGTCTTAAAAAAATGCTATTTAAAAAGAAAAGAAGATTTATTCCCATTGTCCTATTGATATGTGGTGGGCTATTCTTTGTAAGTTGTTCCAAAAAAGATGAAAACACACCTGTAGATGATACTACCACTACAGATGACGATACCGGAACAACAGACGATAATACTCCAGGTCCATTTTTAGGAGAAATTGATTGGATAAAAACCTACGGTGGAAGTGACATTGATCAGGCCGTTGCGATTGTGGAAGCCGATGATGGAAACTACGTTGTTGCTGGAAGTACTCGAAGTACAGATGGTGAATTAGCATCAAAACCCACTAGTGATAGTGATTATTGGGTGTTAAAAATATCATCAGCAGATGGTTCCATTATGTGGAACAAAGTCTATGGAGGAACAGAAGACGAGGTAGCTTCAAGCATCACAAAAACAAGTGACGGAGGTTATGTTCTATCTGGGTATAGCCGAAGTCCTAACGATCAATGTGGCACACAACCCAATGCAGGATTTCACGATTATTGGCTGCTAAAAATTGACGGAAATGGTAATGAAATGTGGTGTCAAAATTTTGGGTATTCGGGAAGTGATCAAGCATTCGATGTGTTTGAAACCAATGAAGGTGGCTATTTTGCAACTGGATTCTTCGATGTTTCAGCAAGTGGTGGCGAAGGAAATAATGATCGTCAAGGCGCTGGAAACGCTCACGGAGTGGGTGAATTCTGGGCTATTAAAATGGATTCAGACGGAGAATTTATTTGGACTCGGTATTTTGGAGGGTACAATAATGACAGAAGTTACGACGCATTACAAACCCCAGACAATGGATTTTTATTAATTGGTTCTTCTGAAAGTATTCCAGAAGAAAACTCAGATATTGAACTGAATCACGGAAGTTATGATTTTTGGGTGGTCAAAGTGAATAGTGCTGGAACTAAAGAATGGACAAAGACTTATGGCGGAATTGAAATTGATGTGGCCTATGCAATAACCCCCACTCCAGATGGAAATTACTTTATTGTGGGAGATTCACGAAGCATAGATCAAGATGTTTCTAATAATTATGGAAATGCAGACGTTTGGCTCATAAAAATTTCACCTACAGGTCAATTATTAATGGAGAAAAATTTTGGTGGTAGTCAATTTGATTCTGCTAAAAGTATCCTACCAATATCAGACGGAAATTATCTTATCTCAGGTGCCACCAGAAGTCAAAGTAACGATGTTTCGGCAAACAATGGGGAAAATGATGCTTGGGTATTTGTAATTGATGCATCTGGAACCCTTCTATTCGAAAAGGCTATTGGTGGTAGTGCCCTTGACTTTGCAGAGGATGCCATACAATCAAATGGAAAATTAATCGTTGTTGGAAATACCGAAAGTAATGATGGGGATATCCCTATAAATAAAGGAATTAAAGACTTATTGATTGTAAAAATTAGATAAAATATTAATTGATAAATAAACTATGAAAAAAATTGCACTAATACTTATGATGGCTGTTGCCTTTGTAAGTTGTAATGATGACGATGGAAATGCTCCTATTGAAAATGTAACAGTAGATGTTAATTTTACTCACAACTGGGATGGTGATGCCATTGAAAATGCAGATTTTGATGTGATCCAATATACCAATGCTCATGGTGAAACCCTTAGTCTTTCAAAGTTAGTATACCTTATTTCTGATGTAACTTTTACAAATGCCAGTGGAGAGGTTTTTGATGCCGGGGACTATACCTTAGTCAATGTGAGAGAAGGAAGCAATTTAACCTTTACTCCACAAATTGAAATCCCAGAAGGAACCTATTCTGTGTCATTTACCTTTGGATTTGATGATGAAGATAATGATCAAAATTATCAAGATTTAAACTCGGCTGATGGTGGATGGAACGTGCCAGTAATCCTTGGTGGTGGATATCATTATATGAGAATGGAGGGTAAATATATAGACGCATCGAGCCCTGATGAAACCAATTATCAATATCACACCATTAGAGCTGTTGATTTAGACGATCAAGGAATCATTTCAACATTAACAGATACTTCATTTGAGGTGAATCTTGGACAAGTTACCATAGGAAACACTACCAATATTGAAGTTAAAATGAACGTTGCAGAATGGTTCAAAAACCCAAATACTTGGGATTTAACACAATTATACACCATGTTAATGCCAAATTATAATGCCCAAATCATGATGAGTGGTAATGGTGCAAATGGTGTATTTAGTTTAGGAAATGTAACTCAGTAAATTTAAATTTATCTAAATGAAATACGGGCTAGCTTTATTCCTACTCCTTTTCACACTAATTTCTTGTAATAAAGATGATGGTGGTGGGGCGTACACAGCTACTCCTTTAAATTTGGAGATACCTTCTTTTTTTGAAGAAAATATTCTACCCCCTATCATTCCTGAAGATAACCCTATGTCTGTAGAAGGAGTTGCATTAGGCAAGAAATTATTTTTCGACCCTATTTTATCGGCAAATAACACCCAGTCTTGTGCAGACTGCCATAGTCCCCAAAATGGGTTTAGTGATGCCAGGCAATTTAGTATTGGAATTACGGGCGAAGCGGGAAATAGAAACTCCATGCCACTTCAAAATTTAGCATGGAATTACAACGGAAAGTTCTTTTGGGATGGTCGAGCTGGTTCCTTGGAGAATCAAATTTTTGAACCAGTCACTAATCCAATTGAAATGGCTAATACTTGGCCCAATGCCGTTGCTTCGCTTCAAAATTCGACAGAATATCCTGTATTATTTGATGATGCCTTTGGAACAACAACCATTGATTCTACAATGGTTTCTAAAGCCATTGCGCAATTTATGAGAACCCTTATTTCTGGAAACTCTCGATTCGATCAGTTTCAAAGAGGAGAAATAGAATTATCTCCTTCCGAAGCAAATGGACTTAATGTGTTTTTAGATGAATCAAGAGGAGATTGTTTTCACTGCCATGGAAATCCTTTAAACCCGCTCTGGACAGATAATATATTTCATAATAATGGGCTTGACGAATTCTTTATAGACAAAGGGTTGAGTAATGTAACTGGTGACCCAAGGGATGACGGTAAGTTTAAAACCCCCTCCTTAAGAAATTTGGCCTTTACAGCACCCTATATGCACGACGGTCGCTTTGAAACACTGGATGAAGTTATTAATCATTATAGTGAAGGCCTGGTCTATTCTGAAACAATAGACCCTCTTATGAAAGCCGTTGGCGAAGGTGGTGTACATCTCTCTGAAGAGGACAAAGCAGATCTAAAAGCCTTTCTTTTATCCCTTTCGGACCCAAGCTTTATAAACAATCCCGATTTTCAGAATTAACAATAATTCTTTTTGTTAATTATTACCTAAATCTATAGTGTTATAGTATTTAATATATAGCTCCTCTATGGTTAAACAAACCAATTGCAGTATATTTGCATACTTAATTTAGAACAAGTCTATATAAATGATTAAGGTAAGTGATACTGCAAAAACCAAAATTGCTCAATTAATGAGTGAAGAGGGCTATAATCCCGAAAAGGATTATGTGCGCGTAGGTGTTAAAAGTGGTGGATGTTCTGGATTGTCCTACGAATTAACTTTCGATAAAGATCAATCTCCAGAGGACAAACTATTTGAGGACAACCTGATTAAAATTGTGGTAAACAAAAAAAGCTTTTTATACTTGGTTGGGACTACCCTTGAATATAGTGGGGGTCTTAATGGAAAGGGGTTTGTTTTTAATAACCCTAATGCCAATAGAACGTGTGGGTGCGGAGAAAGCTTTTCACTTTAAAATGTATTGAAAAAGAATATGGGAAAATTCACTGAAGACGATTTAAAAAAAGAGCTGGAAACAAAGGAATATGAGTACGGCTTTTATACCGATATAGAATCGGATACATTTCCTGTGGGTTTAAATGAAGATATCGTTCGGGCTATCTCACTTAAAAAAGAAGAACCCGAATGGATGACCGAATGGCGATTAGAAGCCTTTAAAGCTTGGAAAGAAATGATAGAGCCAGAGTGGGCCAATGTAACCTACGAAAAGCCCAACTTTCAAAATATCTCATATTACTCTGCTCCTGGGTCAAAGAAAAAATATGAAAGTCTTGAAGATGTAGACCCAGAATTACTGGAAACCTTCAACAAATTAGGTATTTCTCTTGACGAGCAAAAAAAACTAACTGGGGTTGCCGTTGATATTGTGATGGATTCAGTTTCTGTTGCAACCACCTTTAAAAAAACTTTATCTGAAAAGGGAATTATCTTTTGTTCCATTTCTGAAGCCATTCAAAAACATCCAGAACTAGTAAAAAAATATATTGGTAGTGTGGTTCCACAAAAAGACAATTTTTATGCAGCGTTAAATAGTGCTGTTTTTAGTGATGGTTCTTTTTGTTATATCCCAAAAGGAGTGCGTTGCCCTATGGAACTTTCCACCTATTTCCGAATTAACCAAGCAGGTACAGGACAATTTGAACGCACCCTTGTTATTGCAGACGAAGGGAGCTATGTAAGCTATTTGGAAGGCTGTACTGCCCCAAGTCGTGATGAAAACCAATTACACGCAGCGGTGGTAGAATTAATTGCTCTTGACGATGCTGAAATAAAATATTCCACGGTTCAAAACTGGTATCCTGGAGGAAAAGATGGAAAGGGAGGAGTATTCAATTTTGTAACCAAAAGGGGCATTTGCGAAAAGAATGCAAAAATATCTTGGACACAGGTAGAAACCGGAAGTGCAGTTACTTGGAAATATCCAAGCTGTGTGCTTAAAGGTGATAATTCGATTGGGGAATTCTATTCTATTGCAGTGACCAATAACTATCAGCAAGCGGATACGGGAACGAAAATGATTCACTTAGGAAAAAATACCCGAAGTACAATTATTTCAAAAGGAATTTCGGCTGGTAAATCACAAAACAGTTATCGTGGCTTAGTAAAAATAAGTCCACGTGCAGACAATGCTCGTAATTTCTCTCAATGTGATTCATTATTAATGGGTAATAATTGTGGGGCGCATACCTTTCCTTACATTGAAGCTAACAATAAATCGGCGAAGGTAGAACACGAAGCTACTACCAGTAAAATTGGGGAAGACCAAATATTTTATTGCAATCAAAGAGGTATAGATACCGAGAAAGCCATTGCTCTTATTGTAAATGGATTTAGTAAAGAAGTTTTAAATAAGCTACCCATGGAATTTGCCGTGGAAGCACAAAAATTATTAGAAATTAGTTTAGAAGGTTCCGTAGGATAAAAATTAAATACAATGAAAAAAGTACTACTTACAATGACCGTTTTGCTTTCAATAAGCATGGTTTCTTGTAAAAATTCTGAAAAAAATTCTGAAGCAATAGAAAATAATGAGAGTAATTCAACAAAACTCATGCAAAACACACTTCCATCCTACGCCGGAGAATATTTTTATTCTAATGATGGTGCTGTTTTAAAAGGCACTCATTTTATCTACGCTGTGACCATGGATGATATGGCAAAAGAATTAGGAGATAAAATTGCCCCAATAAAGAAAGAAGAATACGACATGGTTCCTGTAGTTGTAAAAGGAGTAGTTGAAGTGAATCCTGCCTATGAAAGAGGAGAAAAGGTTTGGGAACAAATTATTACAATAAAAGAAATAGTTTCTGTAAGCGATGCGCCAGCAGAAATAGATATTAAAATTGAAGAAAAGAAAAGCTAATTATGCTGAAAATTAAAAACTTACACGCAAGTGTAGAAGATAAAGATATTTTAAAGGGAATTAACCTTACGGTTAATCCAGGGGAAGTACATGCTATTATGGGACCTAATGGTTCTGGGAAAAGTACATTAGCCTCAGTAATTGCTGGAAAAGATGAATTTGAAGTAACCAAAGGTGGTATCGAACTCGAAGGAGAAGATATTAAAGAATTAGACCCAGAAGAAAGAGCTCATAAAGGAGTGTTTCTCTCTTTTCAATATCCTGTTGAAATTCCAGGTGTTTCGGTGACCAATTTTATTAAAACAGCCATTAACGAAACCCGAAAAGCCAAAGGGCAAGAAGATATGCCAGCTGCCGAAATGCTTAAAAAAATTAAGGAAAAAGCAGATTTACTGGAAATTGACCGTAAGTTTTTATCACGTTCGTTAAATGAGGGATTCTCTGGAGGAGAAAAGAAGCGAAATGAGATATTCCAACTCGCTATGATGGAGCCGAAATTGGCCATCCTTGACGAAACCGATTCTGGTCTTGATATCGATGCACTTAAAATTGTTGCTAACGGAGTTAACAAGTTGAGAAATGCTGATAATGCAGTAATTGTTATTACACATTACCAACGCCTACTAGACTATATCGTACCCGATTATGTTCACGTATTAATGGACGGAAAAATTGTAAAGTCTGGAAGCAAAGAATTGGCTTATCAATTAGAAGAAAAAGGATACGATTGGATTAAAGAAGAAGTGAAAGCATAACAAATGAGTTTAAAAGAAAAAATACTCTCCTCCTACCTAGCTTTTGAAGATTATTTGGAAGACGATTCGCCTATCCACGATCTTCGAAATAAAGCCATTAAAACGTTTGAAAGTCATGGCTTTCCATCAAAAAAAGAGGAGGCTTGGAAATACACATCCCTGAACGCTCTTTTAAAAGAAGACTATAGTATTTTTCCTAAAAAGGAAACAACTATTGAGTTTAAAGAGGTGAGAAAATATTTTTTACACGAAATCGACACTTTTAAAATTGTATTTGTCGATGGTGTTTACAGTTCATTTTTGTCGTCAACAACACATGATGGGATGGATATTTGCCTATTATCTGCGGCATTAAGCAAAGACAAGTACAAGCCTGTAATAGAAACTTATTTTAACAAAGTTGCCAAAGAAGATAGTCTTACTTCATTAAATACTGCATTTGCCAAAGAAGGAGCCTATATATATATCCCGAAACATAAAGAAGTTCAAAAACCTGTCGAAATAATTAACTTTTACACAGGTTCCGAAACAGCGTTAATGCTTCAGCCACGTAACTTAATTATTGTTGGCGAAAATGCCCATATTCAAATTATTGAGCGTCATCAAAGTCTTTCAGAAAATGCTGTATTAACAAATTCGGTTACTGAAATTTTCACCGAAAAAAGAGCGTTTGTAGATTATTATAAAATACAAAACGACTTGCCTTCGGCTTCGTTAATAGATAACACCTATATAAAGCAAGAACGTGACAGTGTTTGTAGTGTTCATACATTTTCTTTTGGGGGAAAGCTAATTAGAAACAACCTCAACTTTTATCAATATGGAGAGCACTGTAACTCTATTTTAAAAGGAGTAACTATTCTAGAACAAAAACAGCACGTAGACCACAATACATTGGTGCACCATATTGCTCCTAATTGCGAAAGTCACCAAGATTATAAGGGAATTTTTGATGATAATTCCACAGGGGTTTTTAATGGAAAAATCCTAGTTGAAAAAGATGCTCAAAAATTGGATGCTTTTCAGCAAAACAACAACATTCTCATAAGCGATAAAGCTACCATTAACTCAAAACCTCAATTAGAAATATTTGCCGATGATGTGAGATGTTCTCACGGTTGTACGATTGGCCAATTAGACGATGAGGCTATGTTCTACCTTCGTTCTCGAGGTATTGGCGAAAAAGAAGCTCGTGCCTTGTTAATGTATGCTTTTGCAAACAATGTTTTGGAAAGCGTTAAAATCCCCGAACTAAAAAAGCGAATCAATAAGCTCATTGCCAATAAAATTGGTGTGAATTTAGGATTCAATTTATAAAAAACACCTAAAAATTAGTTGTGTGAGTTTCGATGTCCAAAAAATACGCGAAGATTTTCCTATACTTAAACGCAAAGTAAATGGACATTCTTTGGTATACTTGGACAATGCGGCTACTTCACAAAAACCACAAGCAGTTATTGACTGCATGGTAGATTATTATTCAAATTATAATGCAAACATTCATCGTGGGGTACACACACTATCACAAGAAGCTACCGATGCGTATGAGGTTGCGCGAAAAAAAATTCAGAATCACTTTGGCATAACACATCCCGAAGAAGTAATATTCACTTCTGGAACTACTCACGCCATTAATCTAGTGGCAAACGGATTTTCGTCTTTCCTGAAAAAAGGAGATGAAGTACTCGTTTCGGCCATGGAACATCACTCTAATATTGTTCCGTGGCAAATGTTGTGCGAAAGAACAGGTGCCACTTTGAAGGTAATCCCTATGAATGAAACGGGCGAATTGGTCATGGAGGATTTTGAAAAATTACTTTCAGAAAGCACGAAACTCGTTTTTGTAAATCACGTATCCAATGCCTTGGGGACAATCAACCCCATTGAGGAAATTATCATTAAAGCTCATAAAGTTGGGGCAGCCGTGTTAATAGATGGTGCACAGTCCTGTGCTCATATAAAACCCAATTTAAACGCACTGGATGTAGATTTCTATGTGACCTCTGCGCATAAAATGTGTGGTCCAACAGGTGTTGGAATGCTCTATGGAAAAAAAGAATGGCTTGAAAAATTACCTCCCTACCAAGGTGGTGGCGAAATGATTAAAGAAGTGACTTTCGAAAAAACCACCTATGCCGGGCTACCCCATAAATTTGAAGCGGGTACACCCAATATTGCTGGTGGAATTGCCTTTGGAGCAGCCATTGATTACTTAAATGAAATTGGTTTTAAAGAAATTACTGCTTACGAAGATGGGCTTTTAAGCTACGCAACCTTAGAGCTATTGAAAATTGAAGGCTTAAAAATTTATGGTACTTCAAAAAATAAAACCTCGGTTATTTCTTTCAATTTAGATGGAATACACCCTTACGATGTGGGTACTATTGTAGATAAATTAGGCATTGCGGTTAGGACAGGGCACCATTGTGCACAACCTATTATGGATTATTATAAAATTCCTGGAACGGTTCGTGCATCCTTTTCGTTTTATAATACCAAAGAAGAAGTGGATAAACTTGTTGAAGCTGTAAAAAGAGCAAAAATGATGCTTAGTTAACAGATTTTTAAAAGTTTGACGTAGAGAAATATAGTATCTTAGAACAAATGAAACCATCATCGATATGAAAAATATACTCTTAATTTTATTGACGACAATTTTTGTAATGAGTTGTGACGAAACTAAAAGAGTGATAGACACTGCTGGAAATGTGCAACTTTCAGGAAACTACAATGTTACCGAAATTAACGGAAATACGATTACTGAAAAAGCTCCAAATATTCGTTTTTATGCCTTGGACAAAACCATACGAGGTAATACGGGTTGTAACTCCTTTTTTGGAAGCTATGCTTTAGATTTATATGCTCTTTCATTTAGTGACATTGGCTCCACCGAAATGGCGTGCGATCAACCTATTATGGATGTAGAAAATGCATTTCTAAACGCTCTCAACAATACAGGGTCCTATGACATCCAAAACCGAGTGTTAACATTATACTCAAAAAACGACAGAACAGTACTGCTCAAGGCAAATAAGGAAGTAACTGAAGATTAAATGACAATAACAACCATACAAGAAGAATTAATTGATGAGTTTTCACTCTTCGATGACTGGATGGACAAATATGAACACCTCATTGAACTTGGAAAATCATTACCGTTAATTGATGCTTCTTTAAAAACCGAGGAGAGGCTCATAAAGGGATGCCAGAGTAAAGTGTGGCTTCACGCGGAAATGACAGACGGCAAAGTAGTATTTACGGCAGACAGTGATGCAATTATTACCAAAGGAATTATTGCGGTATTGGTTCGGGTTTTTTCAAATCAATTGCCAGAAACTATAATAAACGCAGATACTTCCTTTATCGATGAAATTGGATTAAAAGAACACCTTTCCCCTACTCGTGCTAACGGATTGGTGTCTATGATTAAACAAATGAAATTATACGCGGTGGCCTTTCAAGCCCAGCAAAAAAAATAACCATGAGTACAACAGAAATTGATACAACCGAATTAGGTGAAAAAATAGTAAAAGTGCTTAAAACCATTTTTGACCCGGAAATCCCTGTGGACATTTACGAACTAGGTTTAATTTACGATGTGTTTGTAAATGAAGACAGCGAAGTAAAAATTTTGATGACGCTTACTACACCCAATTGCCCTGTAGCCGAATCTTTACCGCTAGAGGTTGAAGAAAAAGTAAAAAGTATCAAATTGGTGAAAGACGCTGAGGTTGAAATTACTTTCGATCCACCTTGGAGCCAAGATTTAATGAGCGAAGAAGCCAAACTAGAATTGGGAATGCTTTAATGGAAGGAGATATTGTAAATAGAGTGGCCAATAGTGCCTTAGTCACCTTTGATTTGGAAGATTTCTATCCTGAAGGGAAAAGAATCGAACTCGATATATCCCCCTGGTTATTTGAAGGAGTTATCCTTCGTGAAAAAGAATTCCGAAGCCATGTAAAAAACCTACCTCTTTCAGAATTTAAAGATGCTTATGTGGCACTTCATTGTACCACCGATGCTATTATCCCTGGATGGGCGTATATGCTTGTTTCGCTACAACTAGCGGGAACCGCCAAAAAAGTAATCGTTGGGACTTTAAACGATTTAGAAACCCTTCTTTTTTCAGAAATAATTGCGCGCATGGATCTTACTTCATTTAAAGACAAACCCGTTATTATTAAGGGTTGTGCACACAAACCCATTCCTGAAAATGCCTTTGTTTTGTTGGCACAAAAGCTTCAGCCTATTGCCAGAAGTGTGATGTATGGGGAGGCTTGTTCTTCGGTTCCCTTATACAAAAAGTAGTATTTGTTAGGTAAAAAGTTATTTTTCATCGAAAACCATTCTTTCTTTTTCTTATTTAGGATTCTAAAATTGTAGGAAATAGTACTTTTGCGGAAAATTTATAAAAATTAAACAATGAAAAAAATTGCCCTATCCGTATTGTTATTAGGTACTATTCAGTTTTCTTTTGCTCAAGATGATGCAACTACAGAAGAAGGTCCAAAAGATGGATGGACCAAAGAAGGTAATGTGTCATTACTATTTAGCCAATCTGCTTTTAACGCAGAATGGACTGGTGGAGGAACATCAAACTATGCGGCTAACCTTAATCTTTCTTATACTGCAAACTACCGTAGTGGTGACTGGAGCTGGGATAACCGTTTGTTAGTTGATTACGGAATTAGCAAAACAAAAGACCAAGAGTTTACCCGTAAAACGAGTGACCGTTTTGAAATAAATTCCATCCTAGGAAAACAAATAAATGAAAGTAACTGGTACTATTCGTATTTCTTGAATTTTAAAACACAAATGACTTCTGGTTATGTTTATGGTGAAGACACCAATGGTGACGAAATAAGAACAGAAACTACAAAAGCTTTTTCGCCAGCTTACCTTCAAACCGGTCCAGGTATGCTTTGGAAGAAAAATGACAATTTATTTGTGAATATTTCACCAGCTACTGCAAAACTCATTTTTGTAAATGGTGACTTTACTAATGTTGGAAACAATCAAGTTGATATAGATGCCTTTAACGAAGCAGGTGGATATTTTGGTGTGGAAGCAAACGAATCTATGCGTTTTGAGTTTGGAGCATCGATTAATGCTTATGCTAAGTTTAAGCTAATGGATAATATTTCTTTTGAAAATATTTTAAACCTATACAGCAACTACCTTGATAATCCTCAAAATGTTGATATCGATTATACCGCAAATTTGGTAATGTCTATTAACAAATGGATAACTGCTAATGTAGCTTTCCAAGCGATTTATGATGATAATGCGGTACAAGCATTCCAAATTCGTGAAGCCTTAGGAATTGGTGTTACTTACGGTTTCTAAGAAAATAATATTGTTAAATAAAAAAAGGCTGCTAACAAATAGCAGCCTTTTTTATTATCCTTCTTCTGGATAGTATTCGGGATACAAGAAATTGTTATAGGGAAAACGAGTGATGTGGATTTCTCGTACTTTTTCATAAACCGTTTTTCTAAATTCTTCTAGATTGTCTTTATTTAATGCCGAAATAAACAACGCATCACCATTGGTTTTCGCCATCCAAGTATCTTTCCATTCTTCAAGTGTGTAATGGGCTTTTGTTTTTTCAGTTACTAAATCATCTGAGTCGATCTCTTCAGGTTCATAGGCATCAATTTTATTAAACACCATTAAGGTGGGCTTATCGGCACTTTTAATTTCGTCTAAAATGTTATTAACGGAGGCGATATGATCTTCAAACGCATGATGCGAAATATCCACCACGTGCAATAACAAATCTGCTTCCCTAACCTCATCCAGTGTGCTTTTAAATGATTCCACCAATTGTGTGGGCAATTTTCTAATAAATCCAACGGTATCACTCAATAAAAATGGGAGGTTTCCAATCACCACTTTTCGCACAGTAGTATCTAGGGTAGCAAATAATTTATTTTCGGCAAAAACATCGCTTTTGCTTATTACATTCATTAAAGTAGACTTTCCCACATTGGTATATCCTACTAAAGCAACCCGCACCAATGCACCTCGATTTCCACGTTGAACAGCCATTTGCTTATCGATACTTTCCATCTTTTTCTTCAAAAGGGAAATTCTATCTCGAACAATACGACGGTCAGTCTCAATTTCTGTTTCTCCGGGACCCCGCATTCCAATACCCCCTTTTTGACGCTCCAAGTGAGTCCACATTCCTGCAAGACGCGGCAGTAAATATTCGTATTGCGCTAATTCAACTTGCGTTCGCGCATAACTAGTTTGTGCTCTTTGAGCGAAAATGTCCAAAATTAGATTGGTTCTATCGATTATTTTGCACTGAAGTACTTTTTCGATATTCTTTTGCTGCGCAGGAGAAAGCTCGTCGTCGAAAATAACTATACTTACCTCATTTTCTTCTACAAAGATTCTTATTTCTTCAATCTTTCCCGTCCCAATAAATGTTTTGGGATTGGGCATTTCCAATTTTTGAGTATATCGCTTAATAACTTCACCTCCGGCGGTATAGGCCAAAAATGCTAATTCGTCCAGATATTCTTGGGCTTTTTCTTCGTCTTGTAATTTCGTAATAAGCCCTACTAAGACGACCTTTTCATATTCAATTTCCTTGTGTTCTAGCATAAATTTTTAATATTATAGCAAAGGTACAAACTGTTTGGTAGGGTTTTTTGTATTTTTCATTCAAAATAAAAAGAATGCGTCATAATTCTTCCGAAAATACATGCCACTACAACATGGCCTTCTATAATTTAGAAAATTTATTCGACACAAAAAACGATACACGAACACTGGATGATGACTTTACAGCACATTCTTATAAAAAATGGAATGACAAGCGTTTTCGGAAAAAAATTTCAAACCTTGGCAAAGTAATTTCCAAAATAGGAATTGATAAAATTGGATTTCCACCTGTATTATTGGGTGTTGCCGAAGTGGAAAACAGTTTTGTGTTAGATGCATTAATACAATCCAAACACCTTAAGAAAAAAGAGTATGGCTATGTCCATTTTGATTCTCCCGATGAACGCGGAATTGATACCGCTTTACTTTTCAGAAAAAAATATGTTGAAATTCTGTCAAAGGAAACACACACACTATACATAACTAATGAGTTGGGTGAAAGAGATTACACCCGAGATATTTTGCACGTGGAGGTAAAAATAGAAGAACACCCTATTCATATTTTAGTAAATCATTGGCCTTCACGAAGAAGTGGTACAGAAGAAACTTCTCATAAACGGGTGGCAGCTGCCTCCAAAAATTTGGAGATTATAAACTCCGTTCTCCAAGTAAATTCGAATGCGAGAATAGTCATTATGGGAGATTTTAACGACGATCCACATAGCGAAAGTATTAAGAAACTAACTTCAGATTTTTTATATAATCCCATGGAAGTATTATTTTCTAAATATGAAGGGAGTTTAAGCCATAGAGAAACTTGGCATTTGTTTGACCAAATCATTATTTCTCATAATTTTTTACAGGGTGCGCCCAATTTATTTCAGTTTAAAAGCGCTCACATTTATAATCCAAGAGAAATAAAAGAAGCTAAGGAACGATTTAAGCACTTACCCTTAAGGACCTTTCTTGGAAAAAAATATTTAGGAGGATTTAGCGATCATTTCCCCGTATATACTGTTTTTTCAATGATAGCGCGAAAAAGCAGCAACGATTAATCGTAGTTTTTTTGATTTTCGTCTAAAAGTTAATTAATCGTTAAGTTTTATATCTTTTTTAGTTATTTTAGACCCTTATAAAAACTAATCTTAATTTGTAATGAATACACTTTTACCTCTGTGTTTAAAAACAATTTCTTCAGCTCACAAAATTTTTATATTAGGTAGTTGTTTTATATTTTTTTTAAGCTTCAATTCTTTTGCTCAAGGCCCCGGCTCTCTTTTTGTAGACGCTGGACCAGATGTTACAGTTGATTGTAATACTGGTACGGGATGTGCTAATATTACAGCAAACTTTCTTGAAACTTTTGAGACTATTAGCTCTAATTATACGGTAGAATCGATTACATATAACCCCCCTTTTCCATTTAATGGATTGGCAAATTCTATTAATATTACTACCGATGATACTTGGTCTCCCGTAGATACACTACCCTATGATTTTTGTTTTTTTGAAAATATTGAAACCCAATTTCAAGTAGGTTCTAATGGGGTAGTGCGATTTGATGTTGATCCAGGAGACACAACAAATGGTTGGTCTTTTTCTGAAAATTTACCCAATAACAGCAATCCTACCCTTGGGGAAGCTAATGTTTTTACACCAGTGCACGATATACATCCTAGTATAAACCCAACCAATGAGATTGGATATGAAGTCCTAGGAACTTTCCCAAATAGAGTATTAGTGGTATCTTATTACGAAGTTGCTATGTTTTCTGGTGCTTGTAATAATATGTTAGCTACACAAATGGTTGTTTTTTATGAATTTTCTAATGTCATTGAAATTTACATGCAAGACAAGCCAGTTTGTACCACTTGGAATAGTGGAAATGCGGCTTTAGGGATTCAAAATAATGATGGAAATATTGCTTTTGTTCCGCCAGGAAGAAACACATCCGATTCCCCTTGGACCGCCAATAATGAAGCATGGCGTTTTACTCCTGCTGGAGTTGAAACGTATGTTTTTGAATGGCTTGATGCCAATGGAACTGTGATTAGTACAAATCCTACTGTTGAAGTATGCCCTGTTGGAACAGAAATTTTTACAGCAAGAGTTACTTATACAAATTGTAATGGGGATACCGTAATATTAACCGATGATGTTGCGGTTACTGCTGAAGCAACTTTTAGTGTTGAATTAGGAGAAAACCAAGAATTTTGTGATACGCCCAACTACAATATTACTGCAGAAATTATAGATGGTGATCCTAACGATGCTACATTTTTATGGAGTACAGGCGAAACTACACAAACCATTACAGTTTCTACATCAAACACCTATACTGTAGATGTAACCATTGGAGGCTGTACTGTTACTGAAAGTGTAGATGTAACCTTTAACGAAGTGCCTAATTTTGATTTAGGAACTGCAATTTCAACTTGTATTTTAGATAATATAGTTCTAGATGCTACTCCTTCAAATTATAATATTTCAGATGTAACTTTTGAGTGGAGCCTCGACGGAAATGTCCTCACTGGAGAAACATCAAATTCTTTACTAATTACTACAACAGGCACCTATAGTGTAGTTGTCGATTATCAAGGGTGTATTGGCGAAGATTCAATTACCGTTGCTGCTGCAAATGATATTGATGTATCATTAGGTCCAGATTTTTCAACTTGTTTTAATGAAATAGTCGTCCTCGATGCTACTCCTTCAAATTATGATTTAACCCTTGCTTCCTTTCAATGGAGCTTTAACGGTACAATATTAACAGGGGAAAGTAGTGCTACTTTAATTGCTGAAGAACCTGGTAATTATAATGTAATTGTCTCTATTGGAGTATGTAGTGTTTCAGAAAGTATTGAAATCACTCCAAGTAATGACATAGAATTATCCTTAGGCGATGATATTGAAACTTGCTTTGATGAAGAAATTATTCTGGATGCATCACCATCAAATTATGACCCAACATTAGCTAATTACCAATGGAGCTTGAATGGAACCGTAATTGAAGGTGAAACTCTTCCTACATTGGTGGTTTCAGAATCTGGAGCCTATAGTGTTATTGTATCTATTGGTGCATGTACAGGGTCAGATTCCATTGTTATTTCTGGAAGGGATGATTTAATTGTTACTATAAACGAAGATTTTAAAACCTGTCCAGACGAAATACAAACCTTAACGGCAAATACTTCCGAAACCGATGTTACCTACCAATGGTACCTTAACGGAGATATTATTGTGGGTGCAACTGATAGTGTTTTAGAAATCTCCGTTCCTTCAAATACAGTAGGAGAACAAATCTATTCTGTAACCATTTCAGTGGGAGATTGTTCGGGATCAGACGATGTAAGTGTGGTGTTATACGATGTTGGAAAATGTACTATTTCGCAAGGATTATCCCCTAACGGAGATGGCATGAACGATTGCCTCGATTTAGAATTTATAAGTGACCGCACTGGAGCTTTCTCTGTTGAAATATTTAATCGTTACGGCATGAGTGTTTTTTCACAAGATAACTATGTAAATGAATTTTGTGGTATTGACCAAGATGGTAATGAATTAACAACAGGAACTTACTTCTATGTTATGAAATTTGCTACCCCAGACCCTGTCTATGGAGACTTAAAAACAGGCTGGGTATATATCAACAAAGAAGTAAAATAATAAAAAGCTAACAATCAAAATAAACAACTCATTATAATGAAAAAATTCGCACTATTCGGACTCTTAGTTTGTATTATGTGTGTTGAAATTGCACAAGCGCAACAAGATCCACAATACACCCAATATATGTACAATATGAATGTGGTAAACCCTGCCTATGCAGGCTCCAAAGAAACCCTTTCCCTAACAGCATTGTATAGAAAGCAATGGTCTGGTCTGGACGGAGCACCAGAAACCATTACCTTTTCTGGGCATAGTCCTGTAACAGATGAAGTGGGATTAGGACTTTCTGTGATAAAGGATGAACTAGGACCCGTAAAAGAAACCAATGCCTATGTAGATTTTTCATATACACTTCAAGTGGGTGAAAATCTAAAATTAGCCTTAGGTTTAAAAGCAGGAGCTACCTTTCACGATGTGGGTTTAGCAGATTTAGAATTACAAGACCCTAACGATCCTTTTTTCTCTCAAGATATTAGCAATACCTATCCTAATGTGGGTGCAGGGGCTTTCTTTTATGGAGATAATTTTTATGTAGGACTTTCGGTACCTAACTTCTTAAATTCGGTTCATTTAGATGAAAACGGATTAAAATACGGAAGCGAAACCAATCATTATTTTGCTACTGCAGGATATGTATTCCAAGTATCAGAAAATATGAAGTTAAAACCATCTGTGATGGTAAAATCGGCCTTTGATGCGCCCCTTTCTTTCGACGGAAACATCAATGCCCTTTTCTACGAGAAATTTGAACTAGGGGTTTCGTATCGCTTAGAAGATTCATTTAGTGGTCTTGTTGGATTTCAAGCCACAGATTATTTAAGAATTGGATATGCATACGACCACGTCATAAGTGAACTAGATGCTGTTGCAAGTGCTTCACACGAAGTTATATTAACCTTCGATCTATTCTTTAAGAAAAAATCACTTCGTTCCCCTAGATACTTCTAATACCTAAAATAATTTCATACCCATGAAAAAAATATATACACTCTTTCTAATTTTCACTGTAACCTTTACAGTAGCACAAAATAAAGACACTAAAAAGGCAGATCAACTCTACCATAGAATGGCGTATGTGGATGCCGCAGAGGCGTATCAAAAACTGCTGAAAAAAGGGAAAGCAGATCGCTACGTTTTTGAACAATTGGCCAATAGTTACTACTTTATTAACGATACCAAAAAAGCCGAAACCTATTACAAGCGTGTTGTAAAAGGAAAAAAGGTAAATCCAGAAACCGTTTACAACTATGCGCAATCGCTTAAGGCAAATGGCAAGTACAGCGATTATAACGAAGCCATGAAAACCTTTGCCGAATTAGCGCCAACCGACTCCCGTGCCGTGGAGTTTATGAAGAACCCTAATTACGTGCCACAAATCATGGAAGATTTTGCGCGTTTTGAAGCTAAGAATCTAGAAGATATCAATACCGAATATTCCGAATTTGGAGGGATTACCGTAGGCAAAGATTTCTACTTTTCTTCAGCAAGAAATACCACGCGTAAAAAATACCAATGGAACGAACAACCGTTCTTAGACATCTATAAAGCCGAACATGTGGGCAACACCGTAAAAAATGCAACCCTGCTAGAAGGCGATGTAAACACCAAATACCACGAAGGAAATGTAGCCATCACCCCCGATGGAAAACGCATCTACTTCGACCGTAACGACTATTTTAACGGAAAATACGATAAAGACGACGAAGGCATTAACCAGATTAACTTGTATTACAGCGAGTGGGTAGACGGTGGCTGGAAAGGTGTATTCGAAGTACCTTTTAATAGCAGCGAGTACTCTACAGGGCATCCCGCCTTAAACCCTAATGGCAATTGGTTGTATTTTGTAAGCGATATGCCAGGCGGCAAAGGAGGCTCAGACATTTACAGAGTAAATATAGATGCCAATGGTAATTTTAGCAAGCCCGAAAGGCTTCCAGACAACATCAATACCGAAGGAAAAGAAAACTTCCCTTACCTAGACAGCGTAGGCAATCTATACTTCTCTAGCGATGGCCATCAAGGTCTTGGCGGACTCGATATTTTCTATGCCGAAGCCAATGGAGCACGATTCGAAAATCCTGTTAACCTAGGAAAAGGTGCCAATACCGAGGACGATGACTTTGCTTTTATCTGGAATAGTGAAACCAAAACTGGCTATTTATCTTCTAACAGAAAAGGCGGAAAAGGAAGCGATGATATCTATATGGTAAAAGCCGTTGAGCCACCTTGCGATGTAGATATGGACATCTTGGTAATTAACGAATACACCAAAGAACCTATTTTTGGTGCTAGACTCGATTTATACGATGGTCAAGAAAACAAACTAAGCACCAAAACAACCGCCGAAAACGGAAAAGGAAACATCCTTGCCGCTTGTAATCAAGACCACGTAGTACAAGCGTTTATGACAGGTTTCGAACCTAATTCTGTAAGTGTAGGAGCACAAGGCAAAGGAAAACTTTCCAAAACTATTGCCTTACGTCCTATCGAAATGATTATTGTAGACGATAAAGTAGTGCTTAACCCTATTCTATTCGATTATAACAAATGGAACATTAAGCCCAAGGCGGCCTTTGAGCTAGATAAGTTGGTAGAAATCATGAAAAAATACCCTAATATGAAAATTAAGGTAGAAGCCCATACCGATAACCGTGGGAAAGATGATTACAACCGCGAACTCTCCGAAAAACGTGCCCAAAGCACCGTACAATATGTCATCTCGCAAGGAATTGACGCCTCACGCATAAGCGGACAAGGCTTTGGAGAAGACAAACCCGTAGTGGCCTGTGGCACTAACTGTAGCGATGCAGACCACCAAAAGAACCGTAGATCCGAATTTATTATTATTGAACGCTAATAACAGCGCACTAACTAACCATAAAAAACCCTTACCGTAAAAAGTGAGGGTTTTTGTTTTACGTAAGAATTTTTCCAGGGTTTTATAAAGGAATTTATGAGTTATATATGGTTGTTAACTCACGTTAATGTTCTTATGAAGCAACTATCAACAAAATCAACATAAAGGGAAGTAAAATCCCTACCATAAAATACACAATGTTAAATAACCTATCCCAAAATAATCCACTTCGCCAATCCATCGCAGTATCCACCGGAACTCTACCAAATCTCTTAATAAATATTTTAAGACATACTCTGAAAATTAAGTATGCTAAAATTGGATTAATCAAGCAAAGTGCGAAATTGTTTCTGTTATAATCCAAAATAGCAAATACAATTCCGAGGACCGCAATTATAGTTAGGATGCTGGTTATTAAAACAAAATATTTTTGCTGAGTAATAAACTCTCTCGCAAAAAGTAAAAGTACTAATGGCAACAAGAAACTGCTTAAAAATAGAATTCCAACTATGTCCATTTATGTTAGTCCCTTGTTAAATCCTGCCTATTCTCAGGGATGTCTGGAAACCTTCTTTCAAAGATACTAAATTCCCTTTTTGCAATTACTATGCATCATTCTTGTGGTTTTACAAGTAGATTAATTATTAATAATAAAAATGGTTGATTTAAGAAAGGTTTTCCTTAATAGAGCCTTTTTAAATTCAATTCTTAATTAAACAAATTATTTATGATTTACTATCGCTATTTACCTTGTACTATTTCTTCAAAATTTAGTATTTTCGCAACCTCAATAAATGAAAATGCTTTATGGCGAATAAATTCAAGGAATACAAAGGATTAAACCTCCCTCAACTAGGCGAGGAAGTACTCGATTTTTGGAAAAAAGAAAACATTTTCGAAAAGAGTATTTCCATTCGCGAAGGAGCGCAGCCTTTTGTCTTTTTTGAAGGCCCACCATCCGCCAACGGATTGCCGGGAATTCACCACGTCATGGCACGCGCCATAAAAGATATCTTTTGCCGTTACAAAACCCAAAAAGGCTTTAAAGTAGACCGAAAAGCAGGATGGGACACCCACGGATTGCCCATAGAACTAGGGGTTGAAAAAGAACTCGGTATCACCAAAGAAGATATTGGGGTTAAAATTTCGGTGGAAGAATACAACGCTGCCTGCCGTAAAGCCGTGATGCGCTACACCGATGTGTGGAACAAAGTCACCGAAAGTTATGGCTATTGGGTAGATATGGACGACCCATACATTACCTACGATCCCAAGTATATGGAAAGTGTGTGGTGGCTTCTAAAGCAGATTTACAACAAAGACTTACTATACAAAGGCTATACCATTCAGCCATATTCTCCCAAAGCAGGAACAGGCTTAAGCTCTCACGAGCTCAATCAGCCAGGCACCTACCAAGATGTCACAGACACCACAGTAGTAGCACAGTTTAAAGCCAAAACCGAAACCCTCCCCGAAGCATTAAAAGCCTTTGGAGAGATTCATTTTTTAGCCTGGACCACCACCCCTTGGACGCTTCCAAGTAATACCGCCTTAACGGTGGGTCCTAAGATTGACTATGTACTGGTAAAGACATTTAACCAATACACCTTTGAGCCTATCCAAGTAATTTTAGCAAAGAACTTGGTGGGAAAACAATTTACAGGAAAATACGAAGCTGCCGAAAGCGAAGCGGATTTAGAAAACTATTCAAAAGAAGATAAAAAGATACCGTATTGGGTACTTTCAGAATGTAAAGGAGCCGACCTCGTAGACATCCATTACGAACAACTCTTACCCTACACTCTGCCTTTTGAAAACCCTGAAAATGCCTTCCGCGTGATTGCAGGAGATTTCGTAACCACCGAAGACGGTACGGGTATCGTACACACCGCCCCTACCTTTGGAGCCGACGATGCCAAAGTAGCCAAAGAAGCTACCCCAGAGGTGCCGCCCATGTTGGTAAAAGACGAAAACAGCAACTTAGTGCCGCTTGTCGATTTACAAGGACGTTTCCGTCCAGAAATGGGAGAGTTGGCAGGCAAGTACGTAAAGAATGAATATTATAACGATGGCGAAGCCCCAGAGCGCAGTGTGGATGTGGAGATTGCCATCCGTTTAAAAGAAGAAAACAAAGCCTTTAAGGTAGAAAAGTACGTGCACAGTTACCCAAACTGCTGGCGTACCGATAAACCTATTTTATACTATCCGCTGGATTCGTGGTTCATTAAAGTAACTTCGTTCCGCGATAGAATGTTTGAGCTTAACGAAACCATCAACTGGAAGCCTAAAGCTACGGGTGAAGGACGTTTTGGAAATTGGTTGGCCAACGCCAACGATTGGAACTTGTCACGTTCCCGCTATTGGGGAATTCCATTACCCCTTTGGCGCACCGAAGACGGAAAAGAAGAAATCTGTATTGGCTCGATAGAAGAATTGAAAGCCGAAATGCAAAAAGCTGTTCAGGCAGGATTCATGTCGAAAGATATCTTTGAAGGATTTACTGTAGGTGATTTTTCAGATGAAAACTATGCTTCGGTGGACCTTCATAAAAACATTGTAGATGACATTGTGTTAGTTTCCCCAAGTGGAAAACCGATGAAACGCGAAGCTGATTTGATAGATGTGTGGTTCGACAGTGGCAGTATGCCCTATGCACAATGGCACTACCCTTTTGAAAATAAGGAAAAGGTAGAAGATACGTGGCGTAAAGCCGATTTCATCGCAGAAGGCGTAGACCAAACCCGTGGCTGGTTTTATACCCTGCACGCAATCGCCACCATGATTTTTGATGATGTGGCCTATAAAAATGTAGTGTCCAATGGATTGGTACTCGACAAAAACGGACAGAAAATGTCCAAGCGTTTAGGCAATGCGGTGGACCCTTTCGATGTTTTAGATCAATACGGTCCGGATGCAACGCGTTGGTATATGATAAGCAATGCTAACCCTTGGGACAACTTAAAATTTGATATTGACGGCATTGGCGAAGTGCGTAACAAGTTCTTCGGAACGCTTTACAATACCTATAGTTTCTTCAGTTTGTATGCCAATTTGGATAACTTCAGTTATTCCGAGGCAGACATTCCTTTAGAAAAACGTCCTGAAATTGACCGCTGGATCCTTTCCGAATTGAATACCTTAATTCAGAAAGTGGATGATGCCTATGCAGACTATGAGCCTACCAAGGCCACCAGAGCTATTTCAGAATTTGTTCAGGAAAACCTAAGTAACTGGTTTGTACGTTTAAGCAGAAGACGTTACTGGAAAGGTAGCTACGCCGAAGATAAAATATCGGCTTATCAAACCTTATACACCTGTTTGGTGACTGTAGCTCAATTAGGAGCGCCTGTAGCACCTTTCTTTATGGACCGCTTGTACAAAGATTTAACGGCTGGAACGGTCCAAGGAGGTAAAGAGTCTGTACATCTAAGTAACTTTCCAAAGACAAATGCGTCTTACATAGACAAAGTCTTGGAGCGTAAAATGCAGAAGGCACAAACAATATCTTCGTTGGTTTTATCGTTACGACAACGCGAGAAGATTAAAGTGCGTCAGCCGCTTCAAAAAATTATGATTCCTGTGTTGGATGCTTCGGAAAGAGAAGAAATATTAGCAGTTTCAGACTTAATTAAACACGAAGTAAACGTAAAGGAAATTGAGTTAATAAATGAAGATTCTGGTATTTTAGTAAAGCAAATAAAGCCCGATTTTAAAAAGTTGGGGCCTCGTTTTGGTCAGGAAATGAAAGGGATTGCACAGGTTATTAATGGATTTGACCAAAAAGAAATTGCAACCTTAGAAAAAGATGGGGAAATATCAGTTTTTCATAACGGAAAAAATAGTACATTGACCCTCGATGACGTAATCATAAGTTCTCAAGATATTGAAGGTTGGTTGGTGGCAAATGCCGATGGCGTAACTGTTGCGCTAGACGTAACCATATCGCAGGAGCTTAAAAATGAAGGGATTGCTAGAGAGTTGGTAAATAGAATCCAGAACCTTAGAAAAGACTCTGGTTTTGAAGTAACAGACCGAGTAGATGTAACCCTACAAGAAGAAGCAGTATTAAAAACCGCAATTGAGCAAAATATTGAGTATATTAAACAAGAAACGTTAACCGAAGTTTTAGAATTTCAACAAGCAGTGGGAGATGGAACAGAAATTGCTTTTGATGGAATAGAAACTAGGTTACGCATTAAAAAACACTAAAACGATGGCTGAAGATTTAAAAACACGCTATAGCGATAAGGAACTTGAAGAGTTTAAATCCCTAATTGTAGAAAAAATTGCCAAAGCAAAAGAGCAATTAGCGCTTATTGAAAGTGCCTATAAAAATGATAGTAATAATGGAACAGACGATACTTCCCCAACGTTTAAAGCATTTGACGAAGGAAGCGAAGTAATGAGCAAAGAAACCTCATCGCAATTAGCCATTAGACAAGAAAAATTTATTCGGGATTTAAAAAATGCCCTTATCCGTATTGAAAATAAAACCTACGGAATTTGCCGTGTGACAGGAAAATTAATTAATCCAGAGCGATTAAAATTAGTGCCACACGCTACCTTAAGCATTGAAGCTAAGAATATGCAAAAATAACAACGCCCTCTTTTGAATAAAAACGGCATACATAATAAGAATATAAACCCCATCGTTTTAACGTGGGGTTTTTTTCTATTACTAAACTTAGGATTCGTTGTTCATGGGTATTCCCAAAAAGTGATTGAAAAGACTTGGGATGCCAATGCCTTTGACAAACTTGAGATTAATAGCGATGATGTTTTTAAGATTAAAATAGTAACGGAGCAAACTTCAGAAATAAAGCTTATTTCTCAAATTGAAGGAGAGAACTATGAGAATTTAAATATTGGCGCTTCAGAAAAAGGAAAAACCCTTACGTTAAAGACTACGTACAGACCCTATTTTAAACCCAAAAACGATAAACTAGCTGCACATAAAGTCATTTCAATTGAAATGATTTTGACCATTCCCGAATCTATGGAAGTAGCTATTACTGCAAAAATAGCCTCCTTAGAAATACAAGGAAGCCTACAAAAATTGGATGTTAACTTAAGAGATGGCCACTGTTTTTTAAAAGATTTCGTTGGAAATGCTAGATTAAACACAAGGGATGGTGATATTACTGTTAATGCACAACCTTGGATTGAAGGGAAGGCCATTTCAAAATATGGGATTATTAAAAATGAATTAGTAAGCAAAGGGAAATACCTAATTAAAGCCGAAAGTGTTAACGGGAATATAAGCTTATTAAAAACTCGAGAATAAATACTTACTTTTGCTACCGAATTTAAACCACTATGTCCTTAAAAAAAGCAATTGTCCTTATAATTTTGGTTTTACTCCTAGACCAGATTTCAAAAATTTATATTAAAACAAATTTCACACTTTATGAAGGTGTCGATGTTTTTAGTTGGTTTAAAATTTATTTTATCGAAAATGAAGGTATGGCTTGGGGCGCAAAAATTCCGGGGCAGTATGGCAAGCTAATTCTAACCTTATTTCGTCTTGTAGCTATTGTTGGAATTGGCTATTGGTTGTGGGACTCAGTACGGAAGAACGCTTCCAAAGTATTAATTGTTTCTATTGCACTTATATTTGCTGGTGCCTTTGGTAACATTATCGACTCTGTTTTTTACGGAATCATTTTTAATGATAGTGCTGGGCAAGTAGCGTCTTTTATGCCTGCCGAGGGAGGGTATGGAACCTTATTCCACGGAAAAGTAGTGGACATGTTTTCGTTTTCGTTTTTCGATCCGGTTTTTAACGTTGCCGACTCCTCCATAAGTGTGGGTGTGGCGTTACTTATTTTATTTAATAAACGAGCTTTTCCTAAGAAGAAAGAAGATGAAAAAGTAGAAGAAGAAACCGTAGAGATTGCTTCCTAAAAACGAATTATAAAGGTAGTTCCAAGGTCAACGGTACTTTCTACTTCAATAGTTCCTTGTAACATTTCTACTTGATTTTTTACAATAAACAAACCTATACCCACAGCATCTTCTCTATCGTGGAAAGTTTGATACATATTAAAGATTTTATTTCCGTATTTTTTAAGATCAATCCCTAAACCATTATCCTTAACCATAAGACAGGGTTTGCCATCTTCCATATAGGTATATAAATCTATAACAGGTTTTCTATCTATATGACGATATTTTATAGCATTGGAAATTAAGTTCATTAAAATGCTTTCCATGTAAAAAGGGATGTATTCTATGGAAGGAACTTCAGAAAATTCTGAAAAAACCTCTCCTTCATTTTCACGAATATGAAGAGATAATGAATTAAGAACCGATTTTAAGGTTTCAGAAAAATAAACTGTCTCCTTTTCTTTAAGTGATTTATTTTGAGCAGAAACAATCTCATTTAAATGTTCCACAGTTGTATTTAAACTTTCAGAAATTTTGAAAAGATTGTTTTTCAAGTCTTCTTCATCCTCTTGAGAAGAATCTTTTAACAACTCCATTGTTAAATTAAGATTACTCGCGTGAGAGCGTAAATTATGTGAGACGATATAGGCAAAGTTGAACATTCTTGAGTTCTGAGACTCAATAGTGCGTAATGATTTTTCGAGATTTAATTCTTTTAATTTTTCTTCGTTTATATCTTGAAAAACTCCCTGGATTCCAATAATTTCATTCGATGGGGAATAAATTGGAGTTCCAATCGCTTTTGCCCAAAAGGATTGTTTATCAAACGTCATCATCTTAATAACAACCGAGAAAGATTTTCCATTCCCGCAATCATAAAAAGTTTTGGCAGCCAAATCTTGATGCTCTGGAGCAAAAAAATCCTTGGCGTTTCGCAATGATGGTATATAATCTTTAGGAGTATTTAGGATTCTTCTTGCTTCAGTATCTAAAAAACTCGTCTTTTCTTCAAAGTCAATTCGCCAACCACCAGAAGCAGTTAACTTAGCTAACTCTTTATAATAAAAACTGTTGAAAGGTTCTGTTTTAGAAGAACTTGGTAGAGTTTGGTCTAAAAAAATATTTTTCCTCTTATGCGCTAAGAAGTTCATAATCGTAAATTTGGGGGGTGGAAAGATAGTAAATTTTACAAAATGTACAATATTTCCTACAAAAAATTAAAAATGATATAATTTATCAGGAGTTACACAAAAATGAAGCGGAATATCTTGCACCTCATTTTTCAATGTGTTTTCAGGCTCAAAAAAAGAAAGTCCTACAAAGACACAACTGTCATTACACTCTTGTAAAAAACGATCATAAAACCCTTTCCCATACCCTATTCTATTCCCTTTTTTGTCGTAAGCCAACAGTGGGACAAACACCACCTCCATTTTGTTGGCTGGTATTTCAATTCCGTCAACTGGTTCGGGAATACCATAAGAAGATTTCTTTAAAACGGTATTTTCTTGTAAAAGGATATGCTTCATTTTACCTGAATCAAATTCAGCTTTAGGAACTACAATGCTCTTGTCACGTCCTTGAAGAATATGCAATAGATATTCGGTATTAACTTCTTTTTTGCTTGAAATAGGTAAAAAAATGTGGAAATATGTTCTATGCCAAATGGGAAGATTAAGTGATTGGTTTGCAATGTCTAAACTAAGAGCCTCTATATCCTCTTGAGTAAGTTTATCACGTTTGCCCTTATAAAGAATTCGTAAGGCTGCTTTATTCATTACAACACGTTTGTAGAAATATGAAACAATGCATCACCCTGATACACCAAAGGTGCTTCATTTACATTAAAAACATAGCCTTCATTACTTGCTTTAATCCAAAAATGTATCTTCCCAAAAGGATCTGTAATATGCCCCATTACCTCTCCACGTTTTACAAACTGTCCCACTTTTATGGAAGACTTAAACATTCCTGAAGCCTGTGCTCTAATCCATTTACTACTATCAATGGTAATTGTCGGTTTTGTGGGGGATGACACTTTAAACTTGTTTTGAAGCATTCCCAAATGATGCAGCACTCTTTTTGATCCATTTACACCTGTGTTACTAACAATACTATCAATGGAGTTTGATTTCCCACCTTCAAACAAAAGCATAGGAACACCTTGTTTTTTACAAGCATTCCTAAAAGACTTCTGTAAATTCTTAGAATATAAAATAAAAGGAGCATTAAAGACTTTTGCCATAGAAGCAAGATGTTTGTCATTCCTTTCAATTCTTATGTGTGGAGCGTTAAATCGGCTCGAACCTCCCGTATGAAAATCGAAACAATAATCTACATGAGGCACAATTTCATTCATTAATTTATAGGCAACTTGCGCTGCCAAAGACCCTTTTTTACTGCCAGGAAAAGACCGATTTAAATCTCGTCCATCTGGAAAATCTCTTACCTTTTGTAAAAAGCCAAAAACATTCACAATAGGAATGCTAATGGTCGTTCCAATTTTAGGCTTATTAATCCCTTTAGAAACCAATTGCCTCACAATCTCTACCCCATTTACCTCATCACCATGTATCCCCGCCGTAAATAGAACTACTGGACCTTCATAAAGTGAATGTTCTACAATAATAGGCACATCTATAGGGGTATTGGTATGTAGTTTGGCGAAGCTAAAATTGAGCTCTCTAGAAGTTCCCGGAAGAATTTCTTCTCCAAAAATATGAATAGGTGATGCCTTTTTCTTCGCCATTATTTATTGTTTCGTTCTATATAAGTAATAATACTTTGAGCAATATCAATACCTGTTGTGGTTTCAATACCCTCTAGCCCAGGGGTCGAATTTATTTCCAACACCAATGGGCCTTCTTTACCTTGTAAAATATCGACTCCACAAACTCCTAACCCAAGAGCCTTTGCTGCTTTTAGTGCAATTGTTTCCTCCTCATGAGTTAGTTTTATTTGTTCTGAAGAACCTCCTCTATGGAGATTACTCCTAAAGTCACCTTCTTTACTTTGCCTTTTCATAGAAGCGACAACTTTACCATCTACCACAATAGCTCTTAAATCGCACCCCTTAGATTCGGCAATAAACTCTTGAACAATAAACCGAACATTAGCTGTTTTTAAGGTTTCAATGGTAGATAATGCCGAGGCTTGGGTTTCAGCTAAAATAACGCCTTGCCCATGGGTCCCTTGCAGAATTTTTATAATAAGTGGCGCTTTTCCAAATAATGCGAGTAACACTTCAGCATCATAGGTGTTCCCTAAAAATGTCTTTGGTGTAGCAATTCCATACTGTGCTAAAATCTGAAAACATGTCCATTTATTTCGGGATTGCAATATGGCCTCGGCTCCAACTACCGAAAAAACATTCATACACTCCAAATGCCGCACCAATGAAGACCCCATATAGGTGTTGGAGGCTCCAATCCTTGGAATAATGGCGTCTAAATCGTCCACTCGTTCATCTGTATAATACAATACAGGTTGGTTATTTTCTATAGCCACGGTACATAAATTAGGATCTAAAACCTCCATGGTGTGGTTTCTAGCCAATCCAGCTTTTAGTAAGCTTTTGGTAGAGTATAAATTTTCTCCTCGAGAAAGTACAGCGATGTTCATATAGTACAGATGTGGTATGCAATTTACTAAAAAAGAACATTGAAGATGTTTTAACAATTTTTAAAATTGAATTCCTTATTAGAAATAGGAACATCTCTTATCTTTGAAGTATGTCTGCAACTTCGGTAAAGCTTCAAATCTCAACACTTCCTAACGCCCCAGGGGTATATCAATACTATGATAAAGATGGGAAGTTGTTGTATGTAGGTAAGGCAAAGGATTTGAAAAAGCGAGTGACCTCCTACTTTACCAAACAACATGACAACGGTAAAACGCGCATACTTGTAAAGAAAATTGCTAACATTAAACACATTGTAGTTGCAACCGAAACCGATGCCTTACTTCTTGAAAACAACCTCATCAAAAAATATCAGCCTCGGTATAATGTCATGCTTAAGGACGATAAGTCCTATCCGTGGTTATGTATTAAAAAAGAACGTTTCCCTAGAGTGTTTTCTACCAGAAAAATTATAAAAGATGGCAGTGAGTACTATGGCCCTTATACGAGCGGCAAAACAGTGTATACACTTTTAGATTTAATAAAAGGATTATACCCACTCCGTACGTGTAATTATGATTTAGCGGAAGAAAAAATCCAAGCAGGAAAATATAAGGTTTGTCTTGAATATCATTTAGGAAATTGTTTAGGGCCTTGTGAAGGCAAATATTCTGAAGCGGCTTATAACGAAAATATAAATGCTATTCGGAATATCTTAAAAGGGAATTTTAAAGAATCTCTCAACGGATTTAAAAAGCAAATGAAATCCTTAGCCCAAGATTTACAATTTGAAGAAGCACAACGCGTTAAAGAAAAAATAGACATCCTAGAAAACTACCAAGCAAAATCAACGGTGGTGAATCCTAAAATTAATAATGTAGATGTTTTCTCTATTGTTTCAGATGAGAGTTATGCCTATGTTAATTTTCTTCAGATTTCTTTTGGGAATATAGTGCGCTCCCATACTTTGGAAATAAAGAAAAAGCTGGAAGAAACCGATGCAGAACTACTAGAACTTTCCATCGTAGAAATTAGACAACGTTTCCATTCGCAATCCAAAGAAATTTTCGTTCCTTTTGAAATTGAAGTGGAAGAAGGTGTGCATGTTTATATTCCGAAGGTGGGCGATAAGAAAAAGATTTTAGACCTTTCCGAAAGAAATGCAAAATACTATCGTTTAGAAAAACTGAAACAAGCAAGAATCGTAGATCCAGATCGTCATGAAAAACGCATCATGGCACAAATGAAAAAGGATTTACGTTTAACCGAAGAACCTAGACATATTGAATGTTTCGACAATAGTAATATTCAAGGAACGCATCCAGTAGCGGCCTGTGTGGTTTTCAAAAATGGAAAACCGAGTAAAAAAGACTATCGTAAATTCAATATAAAAACGGTAGAAGGTCCAGATGATTTTGCTTCGATGGAGGAGGTTGTCTATAGAAGGTATAAAAGATTGTTGGATGAGGGGCAACCTTTACCACAACTTATCATCATAGATGGGGGAAAGGGTCAACTTTCTTCAGCATTAAAAAGTTTGGATGCCTTAAACCTACGTGGAAAAATTGCGATTATAGGTATTGCCAAACGATTGGAAGAATTGTTTTACCCTAACGATCCTATCCCGTTATATTTAGATAAAAAATCTGAAACATTAAAGATTATTCAGCAACTAAGAAATGAAGCACATCGTTTTGGAATAACATTCCATAGAGATAAACGAAGTAAAGACGCCCTAAATACCACCTTGGAAACTATTCCAGGGATTGGAGAAAAAACTGTGGCAGAATTATTAAAACAATTTAAAAGTACAAAACGTATAGGTAAAGCTTCTTTTGACGAATTAGAAGCCGTCGTAGGCGCAAGTAGAGCAAAAAAAATAATAACCCATTTTCAAAATATTACTTGAAACAACTCATCCACATATTCGTTTTTCTTTTTTCGGCAATTATTTTTGCTCAAAATGATACGCTTTCAAAAAAAGACTTGAAAGTGGGCTTGGTGTTAAGTGGTGGTGGCGCAAAAGGTCTAGCCCATATTGGCGTTTTAAAGGAAATTGAAAAGGCTGGAGTGAGAGTTGATTATATTGGCGGAACCAGCATGGGAGCCATTATAGGTGCTTTGTACGCTTCAGGATATACGGCACACCAATTGGATTCTATTTTTAATGAATTGGATTTTGAAACTTTAATTCGGGATGATGTCCCTCGAAGGGCAAAAACCTTTTACGAAAAGGAGGATGATGAAAAATATGCGTTGACGTTCCCATTTGACGATTTCCAACTTCGTTTTCCTTCGGCGATATCCAAGGGGCAAAATGTTTACAATTTACTTTCACGTCTATTATTACACGTAAAAGATGTTGAAGATTTTAATGACTTACCCATCCCCTTTCTATGTATTGCAACGGATGTGGAAAAAGGAAAACAAGTGGTGCTTAATAAGGGTTATCTTCCTAGAATGATTGCCGCAAGTGGAGCGCTACCTTCACTGTTTAGTCCGGTTAACATTGATGATACCATTTATGTTGATGGAGGTGTCGTTAATAATTATCCTATTGACGAAGTAAAAGCCTTGGGGGCAGATATTATTATTGGTGTGGATGTACAAGACACGCTCCGTTCCCGAGACAAATTGAAGTCTGCCCTAGATGTTTTATTACAAATAAATAACTACCGGACCATAGAAGGGATGGCGAAAAAGAGAAAAAAGACGGATGTGTATATTAATCCAAAAATTGATGAATTTTCGGTGGTTTCTTTTGATCAAGGCAGGAAAATAATTGAAGCGGGTGAAAATGCTGCCAATGATATTTCAAGTCAATTAAACAACATAGCACTTCAGCAAAAACCAAAACAAAAAGTACCCATAACATTTGCAGATAATACCTCCATTTTTATTGACAATGTATTAGTGACTGGTAATGAAAACTATACGAGCTCCTATATACTAGGAAAGCTAAAATTAAAAACCCCTTCACTGGTAAGTTATCAGGATTTTAGCGATGGTGTAAATAACCTCTCAACCACCGGTAATTTTAACGGAATCGATTACACTTTTGTAAACAATCCTGAAAAAGAGGACCACTATGTACTACATTTTGATGTTAAAGAAAGTAATTTTAAGACGAGCATTCGGCTAGGTGCTCACTACGATAATTTATACAAATCTGCAGCGCTTATAAATATTACGAGAAAGCGGTTAATTACCAATAACGATATCGTTTCATTAGATTTTATAGTGGGTGATAACATTCGGTATAATTTTAATTATTACATAGACAAAGGGTATTATTGGAGTATTGGATTAAACTCTAAGTTCAGTTTTTTTGAAAAGAACATTGGGCTAGATTTTATTGAAGGGGAAATCGAAATTCCAGAAGATTTTCAGCTAAACAAAATAGGATTAACCTACGAAGATTTAACCAATCAACTTTTTTTACAAACCGTCTTTAGGAGGGTATTTCAACTTGGATTGGGAGCGGAACATAAATGGTTAAAATACCTTTCGGAAACCATTGGACTTGATGAAGACAACAACCCAAGAACCCTTTTCGAAAACACCAATTATTTTAGTGCCTACGGAATTCTCAAATACGATACATTGGACAACAAATTTTTTCCCTCTTCCGGGATGTTTTTTGATGGAGATTTCCACTGGTATCTTTTTGCTGAAGGTTTAAATAATGATTTTGAGCCATTTTCCATTGCGAAAGCAAAGGCAGGATATGCACATCGTTTCAATTCTAAAATATCAGGAAATATTAGTACAGAAGGGGGGCTAAAAATTGGAAGCACCACTACAAGTTCATTAGATTTTTTATTAGGAGGGTATGGTTATGTTCCAACAACAAACCTTATCCCTATGTTTGGGTATGAAGCTTTAGAACTTCGAGGAGACACCTATTTAAAAACTACTGTGAATCTTGACTATGAGTTTGCCCGTAAAAATCATCTTGTTTTATCTGGCAATATCGCAAATGTTGGTGATGATTTATTTGGAAACGGAGATTGGATAAAAAAAATTCAATATTCAGGAGTCTCTTTAGGATATGGTCTTGAAACTTTTTTAGGCCCCATGGAACTAAAATATTCCTATTCACCAGATAGTGGAGAAAGCATTTGGTACGTAAGTGCTGGGTTCCGTTTTTAAAATTAATAATTCTTCTACTTGAGAATTTTTCCGATATTTGTGGTATGGCAAATCTCCCTTGGAAATATTTACTGTGCCTTCTTAAATTTCTAATAAAAAGAAATCCTGAATGAGCTTATATGGCTAAAAACTCTTAATTTAGTAGGAGTTTAATTTTCAGAATTTTATATCAGAAATTAACCTTGTAAATAACAACACATGCCATTTTATCATAAACTAGGGAAAATACCTCCCAAACGTCATACACAATTTCGCAAACCCGATGGATCACTCTATCCAGAACAACTTTTTGGCACCATTGGTTTCGACGGAATGTACAGTAATATCTACCACGAAAACAGACCCACTCAAGTAAAGGAAATTAAAAACCAATACAGTGTAGCTCCTAAAGTTGTGAAGGCAAATAATATGAAATCGTATCGCTTTAGAGGATTTCAAGTAAAACCAGAAAACGATTATTTAGAAAGCCGAAAAACTGTATTAACAAATAGTGACTGTAATATTATTTTAGCTGCTCCCAAGAAATCACTTCGTGAGTATTTTTATAAAAATACCGATGCAGATGAATTGATATTCATTCATAAAGGCTCTGGAAAGCTACGCACATTTCTAGGCAATCTTGATTTTAAATATGGTGACTATTTATTAATACCACGAGGCATTATTTATCAAATAGATTTTGACACAGAAGACAATCGTCTTTTTATTGTTGAAAGCTACCATCCTATTTACACCCCTAAACGCTACCGTAACTGGTTTGGGCAATTATTAGAGCATTCTCCTTATTGTGAAAGAGATATCCGAAAACCAGAAGAGTTAGAAACATACGATGAAAAAGGAGATTTTTTAATGAAAATTAAAAAACAGGATGAAATTATAGAAATGGTTTACGCTACTCATCCTTTTGATGTGGTTGGTTACGACGGATATAATTTCCCATACGCCTTTTCTATTCACGATTTTGAACCCATTACAGGAAGAATTCATCAGCCACCCCCAGTACATCAAACTTTTGAAACCGCTGCCTTCGTAGTATGTAGCTTTGTCCCTAGACTTTACGATTATCACCCAAAAAGTATTCCTGCCCCTTATAATCATAGCAATATTGATAGCGATGAGGTGTTATACTACGTAGATGGAGACTTTATGAGCCGAAACGATGTGGAGGCTGGACATATTTCATTACATCCAGCAGGAATCCCACACGGACCTCATCCAGGCGCTACAGAACGAAGTATTGGAAAAACAGAAACAGAAGAATTAGCCGTGATGGTGGATACCTTTAAGCCTCTTAAAGTGACGGAAGAAGCTATGAAAATAGCAGACGACACCTATCATCAATCATGGTTAGATTAAAATTTTGAAACAATGAGTAAAGAAGTAAAATCTGTAAACTACGGTTTAGAAAAAATATTTGAAGGAGCAGAAGATTTCCTTCCCCTTTTAGGAACAGACTATGTCGAGTTTTATGTAGGTAATGCCAAACAATCGGCACATTTTTATAAAACGGCTTTTGGTTTTCAATCCCACGCTTACAAAGGGCTGGAAACGGGATCCAAAGATCATGTGAGTTATGTTCTAAAACAGGATAAAATAAGAATTGTCCTTACCACTCCACTTACAAGCAAATCTCCCATTAATGATCATATCGTAAAGCATGGTGATGGGGTAAAAGTGATAGCTTTATGGGTGGATGATGCTCGTAGTGCATATGAAGAAACAACAAAACGAGGGGCGAAATCCTATATGGAGCCAACGGTTGAGAAAGACGAACATGGCGAGGTTGTACGCGCAGGAATTTACACCTATGGCGAAACGGTGCATATGTTTGTAGAACGTAAAAACTATAAAGGAACATTCTTGCCAGGATTCCGTGAATGGAAATCCGATTATAACCCAACACCCACTGGATTAAAATACATTGACCATATGGTGGGTAATGTAGGTTGGGGACAAATGAATACCTGGGTAAAATGGTACGAAGATGTCATGGGATTTGTGAATTTCTTATCTTTTGATGACAAACAAATCCACACCGAATATTCCGCATTGATGAGTAAAGTGATGAGTAATGGTAATGGACGAATAAAGTTCCCTATAAATGAGCCTGCAAAAGGAATTAAAAAATCTCAAATTGAAGAGTACCTGGATTTTTATGAAGGTGCTGGGGTACAACACCTAGCGCTTGCTACAGACGATATTATTGAAACTGTTGCACAATTAAAAGCAAGAGGGATAGAATTTTTACCTCCCCCACCACAAGCATATTACGATGATATCCCAAGACGTTTAGGAACTCACATGGATATGATGAAAGAAGACATTAAAGAACTTCAAAAGTTATCCATTTTGGTAGATGCCGATGAAGAAGGGTATTTGCTTCAGATTTTCACTAAACCCCTTGAGGATAGGCCCACCTTATTTTTTGAAATCATTCAACGTATGGGTGCCAAAGGATTTGGAGCTGGAAATTTTAAAGCCTTATTCGAGTCTATTGAACGTGAACAAGCCGCACGTGGGACCCTTTAGTATTTGTAACAATAACAATACTCCGTCGTCCTATTCGGCGGAGGTTTTCAATTTTGGAACAGTAGTTGTAAAACCATAGAAAAGACTTATATATTTTCATAATGAAAAAACTAATTTTAGTACTTGCTCTGGTTGTAACAACGATTTCCTTTTCACAAAATCAAGCCTTTGGTGATGGAGAGTGGTTTAAGTTTCGCGTGCATTATGGATTTGTTACTGCTGGATATGCTACCCTTGAAGTAAATAATGCCGTTCTCAACGGTAAGGAAGTATATCATATAAAGGGTGAAGGCAGAACCATAGGAGTTTCAAAATGGTTTTTTAATGTAGAAGATTACTATCAATCCTACATCGATAAACAAAAAGATGTTCCATATCGCTTTATCCGAAAAATAGACGAAGGTGGGTATACCAAAGACATTCAAATAGATTTCAATAGAGAAACAGGTAGAGCACTTGTTTTAAATAAAGAAAAAAACACCCAAGACTGGGTCACTTTTAACAAAGATGCTCAGGATATGGTTTCGGCATTTTATTACCTGCGTAATAAAATTGATGCTTCAAAAATTGAAGTTGGTCATACGGTAGATATGGATATGTTTTTTGATAAAGAAAGTTATAAATTTCGATTAAAATTTTTAGGAAGAGAAACCTTAAAAACAAAATTCGGAAAAATATCCACATTAAAATTTCGCCCGTATGTTGAAGCCGGAAGAGTTTTTAAAGAGAAGGAAAGTTTAACGGTTTGGGTGACTGATGATGACAATAAAATTCCGCTACTAATAAAAGCCGATTTAGCAGTAGGCTCACTAAAAGCAACATTAACTGAGTTTAAAGGCTTAAAAAATTCATTTAAAATAATTGTAGACTAACCCTCCCATGAAAATCACACCAGAAACCGAGAAACTACTTGAGCAATTAGATAAAAAATTCAAAAATATTGGGCAAGATCTTGATACGCATCTTGAAGGGCTTTTATACGGAAAACCTATTACCTACTGGGATTATATCCAGACCGATGCCCTTTTAAATCTTCAGATACAAAGAACCAATCAGCCCGACGAGATGGTATTTATAATGTATCATCAAATAAATGAGTTATTGTTTAAAATGATTCTTTGGGAAATTCAGCAAGTATCACACGCAAAAGAACTTACTGCAACTTTCTTTTCAGAACGATTACTTCGCGTGAGCCGTTATTTTGATATGCTTACTTCCTCTTTCAATATAATGACCACTGGAATGGAAATTGAGCAATATTTAAAATTTAGAAATACCCTCACTCCAGCTTCAGGGTTTCAAAGTGCCCAATACCGAAAAATTGAATTTGCTTCCACAGAACTAATTAATCTTATAGATGCCCGTTTTCGTGAAAAGATAGATAGAAACACACCCTACGAACATGCATTGGAACACCTATATTGGCAGGCTGCTGGAAAGAATTTCAAGACAGGGAAAAAGAGTTATTTATTAAAGGCGTTCGAAGAAAAGTATAAAAATGAGTTTATAGCCTTTACAAAAGAATATAATACTATAAATTTGTACTCGAAATTTAAAAGCCTGCCCCAAGAGGTTAAAGAAAATGAAACTTTATTAAAGGCTATGCGTCATTATGATTATACTGTAAATGTAACTTGGGTAATGGCACATTATAATACCGCGAAAAAATATTTAAATCACGGTAAAGAGCCAGAAGAAGCAACAGGAGGAAGTGATTGGGCAAAATATATGCATCCAAAATATCAAAAACGTATATTCTTCCCATCTGTTTGGAGTGAAAAAGAAATTAAAGATTGGGGCAAGAATGTTTAGCCATAAAAGTTTAAAAAATTGAAACAGCTATTTTACGTTATCCCCGCATTTTTAATCCTATTAGCTTGTACTGAAGAAATAAAAGAAGAAACTACTCCCGAGCCCGAGCCCAAAATTATTGAAGAATACGGGTATATCCTCAATGATTTTAACGTAATACGTGATACCATTCGCCCAGGTGATACCTTTGGAGCCATTTTAAATGAAAATGGGGTTTCCCAAAATAAAATCTACGAAGTTGCGACCACTTTTAAGGACAGTTTTGATGTACGAAGAATAGTTGTAGGAAAACCCTATGTTTTACTAAACTCGAAAGACTCCCTCAATCAAACTCAAGTTTTTATCTACGAAAAGAACAAAGTAGACTATGCCATTATCGATTTTAGAGATAGTATTAGTGTTATTCACGAAAAAAAGCCAGTTACGTATGTTGAAAAAGAAGCCTCTGGTGTTATTACGAATTCATTATCTCAAACCATGGCAGAGAACAACTTGAGTCCCTACATGACAGATAGGCTGGCAAATATCTATGCCTGGACTATTAACTTCTTTCAATTACAGCCTGGAGACAATTTTAAAGTAATTTATACCGAAAAATTTATTTCAGATTCCATATCTGGTGGATTAGGAGAAATTAAGGCAGCCTATTTTGAACATAAAGGAAAGCCCATTTATGCTTTTAATTTTAAACCCGAAGGGGTTCATAATATGGCAGCAGACTTCTACGATCTAGAGGCCAATAATTTAAAAAGAGCCTTTTTAAAATCTCCCATTAAATTTAATTACCGAATTTCTTCAAAATATAATTTAAACAGAAGAATTGCCTACTATGGATATAAAGTACGTCCTCATAGAGGAACTGATTTTGCTGCTGGAATAGGAACCCCAATTTTAGCGACTTCAGATGGAACAGTGACCAAAGCAGAGCGCCGTGGTGGGAATGGAATTTATGTAAAAATAAGACATAATGAAACCTACGAAACCCAATATCTACACATGAAAAAGTACAATGTAAGAGTGGGCCAATTTGTTCGCCAAGGTGATGTGATAGGTTGGGTTGGAATGACTGGAAATACGGGTGGTCCGCATGTATGTTATCGTTTTTGGAAAAACGGTAAAGAAGTTGATCCCTTTAAAGAAGATTTACCTAACTCCAAGCCCCTAGAAAGTGTCTATCACGAAGAATATTTTTCTACCATGTTGCCCTTAAAAGAGCGTTTAGATTGTATTAAAAATTAATTTTTTTTCAATTCTACAATTGTTAATAAAATTGTTCCTATCTATTTTGCTTATAATCAAATACTTGCCTGTATTTTTAGTAATTTCACATTTATAGCAATTTCTTAACATAAAGTTGCTAATATTTTTAATAACTAACTTAAATTTGCACCCAACAAACAAATTCCAAACATTTATGAAAAAACTATTACTTTTTACTATGTTATTAGGCTATTTCGCAGCCTATTCACAAGGAACTGTTACTGGTAATGTTGCTGACTCTGATTTAGGAGGGCCACTACCAGGAGCCAACGTACTAGAATCTGGAACCAGCAATGGTACAGTTACAGATTTTGACGGAAATTTCACCCTTAACGTTAGTTCTAACTCTGGAGCTGTCGTAGTTTCTTATTTAGGGTTTATCAAGAAAACAGTTAAATTTACTTTAAGTGGAGGTACTGCTAACTTAGGAACTGTTGTTCTTGAAGCAGATGCTAATACACTTGCAGAAGTAGTGATTGTTGGAACTGGAGTAATCGATTTAGCAGAAGATCGTAAAACACCTGTTGCAGTATCTACAATTACTGCTCAAGAAATCCAAGACAAAGTGGCTGGTAACGTAGAAATTACCGAAGCACTTAAAAACACTCCATCTGCCTATGTTTCTGGACAGAGTGGTTTTGGAGATTCACAGTTTTTCTTAAGAGGTTTTGACCAAACTAATATTGGAGTTCTATTAAATGGACAACCAGTAAATGGTATGGAAGATGGCCGTGTATATTGGTCTAACTGGGCTGGTATTGCAGACATTGCTAATGCAATTCAGGTACAAAGAGGTCTTGGAGCTTCAAAATTGGCAATATCATCTGTGGGTGGCACAACCAACATTATTATGAAAGCTGCTGACAGAAATGAAGGTGGATTTGCTCGTTTCTTAGGAGCAAACGACAGTTATTTTAAAGGTACTGCTGCTTATAACACTGGAGTGAACGAAAGTGGATGGGCATTTTCAGTATTATTAGATTACTGGCAAGCGCACAGAAAATGGTCAAGAGGAACGTATGGTGAAGGACAAAATTATTTCTTCGCTGTAGGATACAAGCCTAACGAAACTCACTCATTTAACTTTTTAGTAACTGGTGCTCCTCAATTGCATGGTCAAAAATGGTCTCAATCTAGAGATATTATTGAAGCAGATCCAAAATTTAACCAACACTGGGGTTATAATGATGTAGATGGTGACTTTGGAAATATTTCTTCTGAAAGACAAAACTATTATCACAAACCCGTAGTGAACCTTAACTGGGATTGGACTATGAGTGAGAGTTCAGAACTTTCAACTGTATTATATGCGTCTTGGGGCCGCGGAGGTGGAACTGGCGATAGAGGTAATGGAAGAATTAGAACTGAAGATCCAGACGGTGATGGACCTCTTTATGGACAAATTGATTATCCTGCCATTTATGAAGCTAACTCTGCTATAGGTGTTGGAGGTGATTATAGCAACGATTTAGGTGCTGGATATATTAGAAGATCCTCTGTAAATAACCACCAATGGTTTGGAGCTGTATCTAATTTTAATCATGATTTCTCAGATAACTTCTCAATGAATGTAGGAGTTGATGCTAGAATGTATACAGGAGATCACTTTAGACAAGTTGCCAACTTTTACGGTTTAACGGGTTGGTCAAATGACCGTCCAGATGGTGCAGTAGTTACGACTGCTTTCGATGCAAACCCTTGGGCTTCTCTTTCTAATTTTGCAGATGAAAGTGAACGTATAAATTATGATTATTCTGAGGATATTAACTACATAGGTGGTTTTGGACAACTAGAATATGCCACAGATAAATTTTCTGTGTTTGTTCAAGGTTCTGTTTCTTCACAATCATACCAAAGAGAAGATCGCTTTGCAGAATTAACTTCAGACAAAGTAAGCAGAGATGGATATAACATCAAGGGAGGTCTTTCTTATACAATTGCTGAAGAGCACACAATCTTTATGAATGGAGGCTATTACTCAAGACAACCTTTCTTAGATAATATTTTCTCTTTTAGTGGTTCTAATGCAGACATTATTACTCCAGAAGTTGAAAATGAAATTATTCGTTCTGTAGAAGGTGGATATCACTTTTCAACTAGTGGTTTTAGAGCTAATTTTAATGCTTATATAACAGATTGGGCTAATAGAACAATCTCTTATATTGATGATATAATTGACCCAGATACAAAAGAAGAAATTGAAATTTCTGTACTTCAAAGAGGTATTCGTCAATATCATACAGGTGCTGAATTTGATCTAAGCTGGAGAGCTAGTTCTTGGTTAACACTTAATGGGTATATCTCTGGTGGTAGCTGGATTTTTAAAGGAACTTCAAGTAATTCAGTTTATAATTTAGACACACAAGAATTGCTATCTGAAGATGAAGGTGTTAACAGACAAGGCGTAAAAGTTTCTAGTGCTCCACAATTTACTACAGGTCTTGGAGCTAGAGCTAAAATCGTAGCTGGATTGAGTGTTGATGGAAACATTAACTATCGTGATCGCCACTATGAATTTACAGATGCTGGCACTAGTGCCGTTGATTATGAGCCAAGTAGATTACAACCTTATTCAATTACTGATTTAGGCTTATCTTACAATTTTAATCTTGGAGGAAGTAACGACCTTTCTTTTAGAGCTAATGTATTTAATGTGTTCGATTATATTGGACTTGCAAATACTGATGCATTTGGTTACTATACTGAAAACGGAAGAACCTATAATGCTTCATTGCGTTATAACTTCTAAGTTTTATCTCACGAAAATTGAAAAGAGGTTGGCAATAGCCAACCTCTTTTTTTATACCTTTATCTCAACTAAAAACTAAACAATTTCAAAATATGTACACGACATTTCAATTTATACATTCGTATTGGGCATACCTTGTGCTATTTATTGTCTTAATTGCTACATTAAATGCACTGGCAGGCTTATTAGGCAATAAAGAGTATCAACCTAAAGATTTCAGGATTTCGCTGTTTGCATTAATTGTTTCACACATTCAATTATTACTTGGGTTAGTTCTTTATGTAATTTCACCATTAGGACTAAAATCAATTTCAAGTAATGGAATGGGAACCGTGATGAAAGATTCCATGCTTAGGCTATATGCCGTAGAACATATTACGATTATGATCTTTGCGGTAATTTTAATAACCGTTGGCTATTCAAAGCACAAGAAGAAATTGGTTTCAAAACCAAAATTTAAAACGCTGTCTATATTCTATACTTTAGCACTTATTTTAATGCTAAGTAGAATTCCTTGGCAACAATGGTTTGCATAAAAAAAGCGCTCCAAAAGAGCGCTTTTTTTATTTTTCTTTGATAAGGTATAGATACACTGGAAAGTGGTCGCTATAGCCTCCCGTATAACCTCCATCGGCATAGCTACGGTAAGGATATCCTTTATACCTGCCTCGAGGGTTTGCTAAATACGATTTATTATAAATTCCTGCTTTGTAAAAACGATAAGTGGAATAATCGGTTTTGGTCAATTCTGCTGAAACAATCATTTGGTCAAATAAATTCCAGCCGTCGCGGTAAGCCAATGTACCAAGACCCTTTTTGAACATATCCGCCATGGGGTTATACAATTCTTTTAACCCAACTTCTTCTTTATCTTTTTTAGGCTTTAAAACTTCCGAAAGACTTGGACTTGTAGGATCGTCATTTAAATCTCCCATAGTAATAATTTTTGCATAGGGGTCTTCACTAAACAACGAATCGATAATTTGTTTGTTTAATTTGGCTGCTTTTACCCTTTTAAATCGGCTTCTCGCTTCACCACCACTTCTCGACGGCCAGTGATTTACTATAAGATGTATTTTTTCGCCATCTAGCATCCCACTTACCAATAGTTGGTCACGCGTATAAATTCGTTTGGTAACATCATTATCATCATAAATTTTTAACTCGTGTGCTTCATAATTAGTTGGGGTAAATATTTTTTTCTGATATAAAAGTGCTACATCAATTCCCCTTCTATCTGGCGAATCGAAATGCACAATGCCATAGTCTTTATTAGATAGTGCGTCTTGATTGATTAAATCCTCTAGCACTCTTCTGTTTTCCACCTCACAAACCCCTATAAGAACAGGCGAAGTTCCTGTAACATCGGCACCAATTTCAGAAATTACTTGCGCCATGTTTTTTAGCTTGTCTTTATATATTTCTTCAGTCCAATGGTCTTTTCCATCGGGGGTTCTATCGTCATCAAAAGTAATAGGGTCATCTTCAAAATCGAACAGATTTTCAAGGTTATAGAAAGCAACCGTATTTACTTTATACGTTTTCTTTTCTTGTGCTTTTCCTGGGAGTGTAATTAAAAAAGTGAAAGTAAAAAGCCAGAGTAATAATCTCATTATAATGTAATATTAAGTTTGCGTAAAATCCTTTGCAAAGGATGCGCCAAAATTACTTATTTCATTTAAAAAATGTAGTTTTGCACGCGAATTATAACGTTTATTTAAAATTAAAAACAAGAAAACAGGATGAAACAATTCATTTTAACCTTTTTCCTAGGCACAGTGGGGGTATTTTCCATGCTTGCTCAAGATGCTACGGTAAAAGGGAAAGTGGTAGATGCTAATTCTAACGAAGCTGTTCCCGGTGTGGAAATACGTATTTTGAGTAGTGTATTTAATACCGAAACAGATAGCGAAGGATCATTTTCTATTACTAGTAACAATCTGCCACAGGGAGAGCAGGTGTTAATTGTGAATAAAGCTGATTATATACTGCAGCGTATTCCCATTACCATTCAAAATGGAAAAACAGTCGATTTGGACCTTATTTTACTTCAGCTAGATTTATCGGAAGTGGAAGCCCAAATTGGTATTATTAGTCTTTCAGACAACGAATTAAATGAAGACGAAGGCACTTCGTATAATGTATCGGGTTTATTACAAGCCACAAACGATACCTTTTTAGATGCGGCCGCATTCGATTTTAGTGCGACGTTTTTTAGACCGAGAGGACTTGACAGCGAACATGGAAAAGTGCTTATTAATGGTATTGAAATGAACAAGCAGTTTAACGGTCGCCCACAATGGAGTAACTGGGGAGGCTTAAATGACGCACAACGAAATAGAGAGTTCTCTATGGGCTTGAAGGCTAACGATTACACTTTTGGTGGCCTTGCAGGGACAACCAATATTGTTATGAGAGCTTCTCAATACCGCAAAGGTGGCCGCGTGTCTTATGCTGCGGCAAACCGAAGCTATACAGGACGTATTATGGGTTCTTATAACAGCGGAATGACCCAAAATGGTTGGGCATATGCAGTGTTAGCTTCAAGACGATTTGGAGAAGAAGGCTTTCAAGATGGAACCTTATACGATGCCAACTCCTTTTTTGCTTCCGTAGAGAAAAAACTGAATGACGACCATAGCCTTAACCTTACCGCTTTTTACACACCCAATCGCAGAGGACGTTCTACTGCGATTACACAAGAAGCAAAAGATTTAAAAGGCATTAAATACAACCCCAATTGGGGATACCAAGACGGTGAAATACGTAACAGTAGAGAACGAGATATCGAAGAACCTGTTATTATGCTTAACCATTATTGGAATATTAGCGACAAAACTAGATTGAATACCAACATTGCGTATCAATTTGGAAAAATTGGGAATTCTCGTATAGACAATGGAGATAACAGAAATCCTTTTGGAAACTATTACCAAAGAATGCCAAGTTATTTCTTGCGTTTCCCATCGCCAACCTCTTACGATTACCAACAAGCTTATTTAGCCGAACAAGAATTTATTAATGATGGACAAATAGATTGGAACAATATCTATCAAACTAATCTAAACAGTGCTACTGGATATTCAAGTTATGTGCTTCAAGATGATAGAGTAGATGACACGCAATTAACATTTAACTCAATAATATCTTCTGCCATTACTGAAAACATCACCCTAAACGGAACTTTAAATTATAGAAGTCTAAAAAGTGAAAACTTTGCAGAAATAACCGATTTATTAGGAGGGACTGGCTTTGAAGATTTCGATAGATTCTATTCTGGGCCTACACCATCCTTTGCACAAAGTGATGTTCAAAATCCAAATAGGATTGCACAAGTAGGAGATGCTTACAAATACAATTATGAATTAGGTGCAACGGTCCTTTCAGGATTTGCACAAGCGCAGTTTAAATACAGCGAAGTAGATTTCTATTTAGGACTAAATGCTTCCAACACATCCTACCAAAGAACCGGTATTTTTCAAAATGGATATTTTGCCGAGGGGAATCGTTCTTTAGGAGATAGTGAGGAAGTAACCTTCACCAACTTTGGTGCAAAAGGTGGATTAACCTATAAAGTAACAGGGCGTCACCTTATCGATTTTAATGGAGGGTATTATACCAATGCGCCCACCTTACGTAATACTTTTGCAAACGCAAGACAAAATAACGACATAGTAGATAACTTAACGGAAGAAAAAATACAAAGCGCAGACTTAAGTTATATCTATCGTTCCCCAATAGTAAAAGCGAGAGTTACAGGATTTTATGCAGGCTTTCAAGATGCTACCGAAATTGGATTCTTCTTTACTCAAAATGCTTTTGGAACAGAAGACAACAGTGCCTTTGTTCAGGAGATTGTACAAGGAATTGAAAAGAGAAATGTAGGGGTTGAAATGGGAATTGAAGCCCAAGTAACACCCACATTTTTAGTAAAAGCTGCGGCTTCCGTAGGGCAAAACATCTATACAGACAACGCCACTATTTATCTTTCTGGAGACGATTACGACTTTGACCCTAACGATGGTTTTGTTGAAGGAAACGATTTAGAAGCTAGAGGAAAGAGAACCGTTTACTTAGAAAACTATCACGTAGCGGGAGGCCCCGAAAGAGCCTACCAAATTGGTTTTGAATACCGTGATCCAGATTTCTGGTGGGTAGGAGCTACTACCAACTACTTCTCAAATGCGTATGTAGATGTTAGTTCCTTACGCAGAAGTGAAGACTTTGCGTTGGACACAGACCTACAGGTATTTGCAGATTATGACCCAGAAGTAGCCAACCAATTATTACAACAAGAACAACTAGACGATTACTTTTTAGTAAACATTGTAGGTGGAAAATCTTGGAAGATTAAAGACTACTATGTTGGTTTCTTTGCTACTATTAATAACGTATTAGACCAAGAGTACAAAACTGGTGGTTTTGAAGATTCCCGTAGATCCAATTACCAACAACAGCTGGAAGAACAATCTAATACAGGCGGTCCATTGTTTGGCAACCGTTATTTCTTCGGAAATGGAACCACTTACTATCTTAACCTTTACGTTCGATTCTAAAAAATTTGATAAAAACAAAATTCAGTAAAATGAAAAACTTAAAAATAAATACTTTAATTCTACTACTAGCCGTAGTAAGCTTTGTATCCTGTGTTCAGGATGATGAATTTGGTATCCCTAATGGCGATGCCACAGAACTAAATATCCCTGCTACAGATATTGTAACTATAAATTCCCTAAGAAGTGCTTGGGAACAAGAACTAGCTACCAATGGAAATGCAACCCTTACCTTTAATGAAGATTTCGCTGGAAAATTCTTAGAAGGGTATGTGATCTCTACCGATGAAACTGGAAACTTTTTTGAAGAAGTAATCCTTCAAGATAAAGCTTCTAACCCTACTACAGGGGTAAAATTGGTGATAGACTCTAACCCTTTATTTGGTCGTTATGACTTCGGAAGAAGAGTCTACGTAGCACTTAATGGTCTTAGTGTTGGTATAGAAAACGGTGTGCTTACCTTAGGTATTGAAAGCGCTGGAAGCATCGAACCCATTGCCGAATCTCAAATGGATACCTTTATAAAAAGAGATGCTATGGTAGCCGAAATTGTTCCGTTGCCTTTAAACTTTTCAGATTTTTCTGAAGACAAAACCAACTTGTTTGTACGTTTAACCGATGTGCAATTTGTACGTAGCCAAGCACTAGGAAGTAACCCATTAACTTATGCTGGAGAAGCAAGCGATGAGTTTGATGGAGAGCGTATTCTTGAAAGCTGTGCAACTGGAGCTACCACTATTTTTAGTACCAGTACTTTTGCCAGTTTTAAATCGCAAGAATTAGCAACAGGAAGAGGAACCATAGATGCTATTTTAACCCGTGATTTCTTTGACGATTACTTTATTGTAACCGTAAATGGATTAAGTGATGTAAACCTTGACGACACCAACCGTTGTGATCCAGACACCTTTAGTTGTGATGGCCCAAGTGGTGGTGGAAATGTATTTTGGAGTGAAAACTTTGAGCAATTCAATGCTATAGAAGACTATGTAAATGCAGGGTGGACCAACGTAAATGTAAATGGAGGGGGAACACTTTGGGTTATAGGTAATTTTGATGGTACCAACTATGCCCAAATTTCTGGATTTAACAGTGGCGAAAGCACTATTGAAACTTGGTTAGTAACACCAAGTATTGATATGGATGCCACCACCGAAGAAGAATTGTTTATGGATATCCAAACCAATTTCGATAACGGAACCATTTTAAGTGTGGTATTCTCTACCAACTTTACGGGCGATGTTACTACAGCAACTTGGCAAGAACTTGATGTCGATATCCCAAGTGGTCCAGCTGGTGGATTTGGAAGTTTCCAATCGGTAGGTCCAGTAAACATTTCGTGTCTTGAAGGAACTGTAAACATTGCTTTCTTATACGAAGGTAGCGACCCTAATGCTACTACCCGTTACCATATAGACAATATCGAAATCACAGGGAACTAAGATTTTCAACAAAATATAATTATTTAAAGGACGCTCTTGGGCGTCCTTTTTTTATAACCTAAAGGGTAATTCAGTATCTTTGGGAAAGGCATCAATTAAAAAACAGCTATGGGATTCTTCAGATATATAGTTATACTTTTCGTTTTCGTTTCCTGTAAAAATTCAGAAACTAAAGAAAGCGATTCGGTTTCAGAGAAAGTAAAAAGCAAAATCACCTTCGTCACCAATAGGGATGGCAACGCCGAGGTGTATAGTATGAATGACGACGGCACCCAATTACAAAATATGTCACAACACGATTCGTTGGACTTCACCCCTGCTTGGTCCAACCTAGGGGAAGTGTATTTTTATTCGAATCGTACGGGAAATTCTGAAATTTATAAACTGGATACCCTGTCTAAAAAACTCACCCAGCTTACCAATCACCATGGTAATGATGTAATCCCTGTTCCTTCTCCCGATGGTGCTTGGGTGGCTTTTATGAGTGATCGCGATTCGTTAAGCAAGGATGTGTACCTAATGAAAAGTGACGGGTCTAACGTAAAAGCCCTTACCAAAAATGATGCCTACGAAGAAAGCCCCAGTTGGTCGCCAGACGGAGCATTTCTATTATTTACAAGACAACTTCGTGATTCCACAGATACCTCACACGCAGCCAATGGAGAAATTTTTAGAATGAATAAAGACGGTAGCAATGTTACCCGATTAACACATAAGGACGGCTACGATTCTGGAGCGGTCTATTCGCCAGATGGGAATAAGATTGCTTTCTACGGATTAAATGAAAATGGATGGGACATTTACCTTATGGATGCCAATGGCGACCATGTTACCAATCTTACCCAAACCGAACTAGAATGCTACTCCCCAAGCTGGTCGCCAGATGGCAACTGGCTCGTATATACCGCAGGAAGTAAGGGAGTGTACAATCTCTTCAAAATTAACATACGCACTAAGGAACGTATTCAGTTAACAAGCACTCAAGGAAGAAATGAATCTCCCGATTGGAATTAATAATCTTTTAGCATGAAAAACGTTCCCCATATTTTCTTCTTTATTTTTATGATAACAATAGGGTGTAAATCCTATTCTCAAATATCTGAAGCTAGTGTTCAAAATTGCGAAGCATCTTCAGTAAAACAAAATAAAAATGCGCTTTGGGCGTGCTATATCGCTACCCAACAAATGGATTCGCTGGCAACGCTCTACACCAACAATGCTGTTAAAGTAAGAAGCACAGGAGAAGTTTTTGAAATTGCCGATGCCATTGAACACTATTATTCAAAAAAGGAAGTAAGCATCACCTCCATAGAAACGCTCTATAAAACGCAAGCCAATAGTGTGTACGATTATGAAATGGGCACATTTACTTTAGAAAATGGGGATACCTATAAACATGTGATTATACGGAACACCCAAGCTTCCAATAAACGCGAATTTGAGAGTATTGCAAAAGCCGAAAACAACCTCCCCATAGACCCACAAATTGAAGTACGCAGAAACCAATGGATTGCGTTGTGCAATGCGCACGATGCCTTGGCGTTGGTTTCAGAATTATATGCAATTAACACCGTGTATTACAATCATAAGCCTGTGGTGGTGGGTGTGGATGCTGTGGCAAAAGAATACGGGTATATGAACAACCCACAATACACCCTCTCCCTTAGCCCGCTTCATCTAGAAATGGTGACCCCCACCCTCGCTTTTGAGATAGGGCAATGCAGCGGCAGCTACAACGGTAAATACATTATTATCTGGCAAAAAGATTCTCAAGGTACTTGGAAGGTGTTGGTAGATTCTAACATATAAAGAAGAACTCTATACACCTCATTTTTATGACGCTGAAAAACAGTTAATTATGTACCTTTGAGAAAGGTAAAATTTACAAGCCATGAAAACAGTTTTATTACTATTCTTGATGCTACTTACCGCATGTACATCAACACAAGAACCAGAATTCGATTTAATTATTTCTAATGTTAGTATTATTGACGGTACAGGTGCCGAAATAAAAAACGGACAAAACATTTACATTAAGGGGAATACCATTCATTCTATCAATTCAAATAAAATTAATCAAACCCAAAAAGTGATTGATGGCACTGGAAAATATGTAATTCCTGGATTGTTTGATTGCCATGTGCATACCAGTGATTTTGAAAATGATTTTCCAAGGTTTATGCATTATGGTGTCACTTCAGTCTTTATTACAGGTGGGAGTTTGTGTACAAACCAGTACTATGCTGCTATGCGAGATCAAGGCAACCAAGATTCTATTCCTTCTCCTAGAGTTTTTCACACAAGCCAGCATTTTAGCATGGAAGGGCGGCATCCTTCAAAAACATATTCAAGTAGCAACTGGCGCGACGGAGAATCTATATTTTATTTAAGAGACACGCTTCAAATTGAAACACTTATAAAGCAAGTTTCAAAATATCCCATTGTAGGAATTAAACTAACCATTGAAGATGGTCCAGCCCCTCCCTTTGTAGAACGCATGCCCCAAGAATTTATTAATAAGACGGTAAAAGAAGCATCTAAATATAAATTAGAGGTGTTTGCTCATGTAAGTGATAATACAGAATTGGAAATGGCTATTCAAGGAGGTGTACAAAATCTTGTACATTTTACTGGAGTAAACATAGACCCCAATAACAATGCGCATTTAAACCTTATTCAACAAATTAAAAATAGAAATGGGTCTTGGGTTACCACGCTTATGATTGACAAATCTTTTCTGTATCCTGTACATCCAGAATGGTTAGAAGCTAAAGAGATGCTTCCTATATACAAGGAAATGAAAAATGAACTCACTGAAGAAAGAGTTGAAAGAGCCTCTTTTTATATAGAAATTTTAAAAGAAGAATACAACCTAGAAGAAGGTACGCTTTCAGCTTTTATGAAACCTCAAGTAGAAGACATACAGTTTCTTAATGAAATGGGGGTTAATATGGTATTAGGATCGGACACTGGAAATGATTTCAACTTTTGTGGCTATAGTATTCACGAAGAAATGCAGCTTTTGGAACTTGGGGGAATGAAACCCCTAGACATTATAAAAATGGGCACCCATAATGCCGCAAAAATGCTTAACGTTATAGACACCCAAGGTACCATTGAAAAAGGTAAATTTGCAGATATGATTCTACTAGATAAAAATCCTTTAAATACTATAAAAAATACACTCTCTATTAATACAGTTGTAAAAAATGGGAAAATACAAAAGCGAATTACCTACTAGTTTAATATAACGCATCTCACACCTATGTTTAGACACCAAGGCAAAAGCAGAACGCTACAGCACAATCTTCGTATTGCCACCGTCTTATCTTTTGTAGCAGGCATTGTAAACGTAGCAGGATTTTTGGCCATACACCAACTCACCACCAACGTCACAGGCCACTTTGCCCTTTTTATTAATGACGTTTCTAATGTAAAAGTGTGGGAAGGCACCGTGTTTCTTGTCTATATTCTTTCCTTTTTATTAGGTTCCTTTACCTCTAGTTTTTTAATAGAAAATTATAACAGCACCAAAAAACTCAATGTTTTTGTACTCCCTACCTTACTAGAAGTAGTGCTTTTGGTTTTTGTAGCCTTAGCCAGCAATTTCTTTTTACAATATTACCCTAATGTTATTGCCTGTGTGTTGCTTTTTGCTATGGGGTTACAAAACTCGTTTGTTACCAAAATTTCGGGCGCCATTGTGCGTACCACTCACCTTACAGGACTCTTTACAGATTTGGGGATAGAACTCTCGCAGCTCTTTTTCCCAAAAAACCACCCAGACAAAAAACACCTTATAGCCACCATAAAATTACGAAGCTATATTATTTGTTTTTTCTTTTTGGGAGGCTTGGTGGGCGGATTTCTCTTTACCAAACTAGAACTAAAGCTCAACACCCTACTACTTGCCGCCTTAGTATTACTAGGTAGTTTATTTTACGACGACCTCCGTTTTAGAATGATTAAAACCCGAAGAAAATACCAACAACATAAAAATAGGTAAGAAATTTTTACCCTACCCGCAGGAAAAATCCTGATAAAAATCATGGAAGTAAGTAGGACGATCTCCCCACTTAAAAAAACGTCGCTTTTTTTACGGACACACCGTTGTCCTTTTTTTGTGACTCCCCAAAACCTAAAAATTAGGTTCTCACTTAATAAAGTTAAATATCAACCTAATACTATTAAATGATACCCTAATACCCGTAAGGCTAATTGTTAATACTATTAAATACAAGCCTAATCTATTTTAGGTTTATGATGAATATAATTAAATATAAGACTAATAAACTTAATTACTAACCTAATAGCTGTTAGGTTAACTATTAATAAAATTAACAACCAACCTAATAAAAATGATTACGCTATACTAAACAAAAAAAATACCTACGGCAAGAAAATAAACTACTTAACGCACAATTAGCCACGCTTAAAGAAGTGATGCGCAAGGGGTAAAATTGTTATCTTTGGGATAAGTTGCGGGATAACAGCAACAAAAAAATTATGATAACCTGACTTATTTACGGGATATCAGTAATAAATGTAACGATATAACAAGTTGGCAAACATAAAAACTTATGCGTATGAAAAAGATATTCGTAATATTTCTGCTTATTCATTTTAATTTCGCTGGTGCCCAAATAATTGATGTAATTACCGGAATAACACACCCTAATGAATTTGAATTATCAGGAGATGATTTATATTTTGTAGAATACACAGATGGCATAATATCAAAAATAGACGTAAATGATCCAAATCCGCAGCCAGAGTTTATATACGATGTTGGAAATAATCTTTATGATATTTTGATTTATCAAAATCGCCTATTTTATACAGTATATAATAACCCAATTATATATGAAATTGATTTAAATGACCCTAATCCTACCCCAACACAATTTATGACAGGACTCAATCACCCTGATGGCTTGTTATTAATAGGTACTGAATTGTATATTTCTGAACGATGGGGAGATAAGATTTCGAAAGTAAATATCAACGACTCAAACCCAACAATAGAATTGGTTGTGACAGTACAAGACCCCAGAGAATTATGGTTAGATGGAGATATTCTCTATATTATGGCACAAGATGGTTCAAAAGTAATGAGTATTAATATTACTGACATAGATCCTACAACAGAATTAGTTACTAATACAGGAGGAATTGCAAGTGATATAATAGTTTATGAAAATGATATTTATATTTCTTACATTTTCGAAGATAAAATTTCTAAATACGATCAAACAAATGGATTAGTCACACAAATCGAAGGGATTAATGGTCCGATTGGAATGATAGTCATTGGAGAAGATTTATATTTCACCCAGTATGATGCCAATAAAATCTCAAAAATTGATATAAATTCTTTACCTATTTCATTAAGTGTTTCTGAAAATGATTTTGAGAATATTAGTATTTATCCAAATCCTGTATCAACTGATTTAACTATTAATGGTTTAGATAAATCTGTAACAGCCGAAATTTACGATTTAGAAGGTCGATTAATCAAAATTAGCATTATTAATCCATTAGACAAATTATCTGTTGACGATTTGAACTCTGGCTTTTATCTACTAAAGATAGATGATTATAAAGTGGTAAAGTTCATTAAAAAATAATTGTTAATTACGATTTGCCAACAATGCCTATAATTCAGCGTGGCAGTTTTTTTCTCCGAAAAAAACGTACTTTTATGAAAGCTGATTTCACCTCTGAAAATTCCACTGAATTTTTCACGCCGAAATCATAGCCGAAACCGTTGGCATGCATTGTAAAGCACATTAAAACAATTATAGAAATGGCTAAAAATAAAACCACCGAAACGGAAGTAAATGTCTTTGAATTTATTGAATCTTATGTTGACAGCGATCAAAAGAAATCTGATAGTCATGAATTAATAAAATTAATGAGTAAATGGACAGGTTTTGAGCCAAAAATGTGGGGACCTACAATTATTGGTTTTGGAAGCTACCACTATAAATATGCTAGTGGTCATGAAGGAGACGCTCCTTTGCTTGGTTTCTCGCCACGAAAAACACAATTTTCACTCTATGTATATTCTCAAACTGAGAAGAGCAAAAGAGTACTAAAAGATCTTGGTAAATACAAAATGGGAAAAGCATGCATTTATTTTAAGAAACTCTCTGATATTAATATTTCTGTCGTGGAAAAACTATCTGAAGAAACAATTAAATATCTGAATGAACATCATGAATGTGCTTTTAGAAATTAACAACGACCAGCCAACAACATGTATAGTTTATGCTACGCATGGTTGGTTAAGAGGGCGATCGAGATAATATTTGTATATTTCGTTAACGGAAAAATTCGCGTCACTCAGCAGCGCACTTTTTTTTCTATCGGATTTTTCACCTTATCGGCTCATCCTTGCACAAGGCGCTTCGGCTTAAAATCCGCACGAAACCATACACGAAACGTTAGCGGTTATAAGAATGCAGGTTTTTAACCTATTATTGAAATTAGAATGAACAAAGTTTTAGTAACCGGTGGAACAGGAACTCTTGGTAGAGCAATAGTTAATTTATTAATTCGAAAAGGCTTCCATACAAGTGTTTTGAGCTCATCGAATGCCCCTGATCTCCCGTATTCGGTTAAAATTTTTAAAGGAAACTTAACAATTAAAGATAGCCTCAAAGAAGCAGTTTCAGGTTCTGATATAATTATACATTGCGCAACTAATCCACTAAATCCGAACGCTATAGATATTGAGGGCACCAAAAATTTACTATCCCATGTGAACAAATTTCAGCCAAAACATTTAGTTTACATTTCTATTGTTGGAATTGATAAAAGTTCGTATCCATATTACCAGGCGAAACGTGAAGTTGAAAATATGATCAAAGACTCAAATTTTTCATGGTCAATTTTAAGAACCACTCAATTTCATGATTTGGTTCTTAATTATTTTCTATTACCTTTTGACAAAGGTGGAGGAACCCCAATTAAAGTGCCAAAGAACTTGCGATTTCAATCAATTGACATTATGGATGTAGCAAAAACATTAATTGAAATAGCCACTGGAACTCCGCTAAATTCAACTCTCACAATAGGAGGGCCTGAAATTCTCTCAATTGAAGAAATGGGTCGAATTTATTTAAAAGTCTTAAAACGAAATGATGAAATACAATCAGAGTTAATTGAGAATGAATTATATGAAATATTCAGATCAGGCATAAACTTATATCCATCTCAAGTATCAGGAATTATTAGCTGGGAAGATTATTTAAGAATCAAATTTGAAGAAAAAACAACGGCTAACAACGGCTATCAGTAATTGCTTGCCAATCGCTTCGCTCGTGTCTCGCGGGTTTTTTATTACTACTTCAAATCAATTAATATCCTATCTTTAGACAAACCAACCGCTTGTGATAAAATTCTTTAGAAAAATTAGACAAAAACTGCTCTCTGAAAACAAGTTTAGTAAATACCTATTGTATGCCATAGGGGAAATTGTGCTTGTGGTTATTGGAATTTTAATCGCATTGCAAATAAACAATCTGAACGAGGAAAAAAAGAATAGAGAGTTTGAAAAGGAAATACTTATACAAATTCAAGAAAATATAAATATCGATAAACTTGCTTTAAAACATATTGTAAATGACTTTAGTAAAGCCATAACGTCATCTGAAAAAATTCTACAATCAGATGTATCTGATAAAAATAAAGACAGTATTAAAATATGGCTTGGCAACATCATAATGTTTGATAGGTTTCAGCCTCTAACGAATGCCTATGAGGTAATAAAATCGAAAGGGCTAGATAAAATTTCAAACAAAAAACTTCGATTTTTACTTGGAAAATATTACGATGACGAAGCTTCGCATATGGTAAAGTCCACTAACGATATTGAATTGACTTTTAATGACCATTGGCTACCTGTATTATTTGATGAAATGGTTGAGTTCGAATTTAAGAAATCCGTCGAATTAAAAGATTACAAAATATTACTTAGCCCGTCAAAAGCACAGAATATTTTAAAACTAAATCGTGACAATCTTGCTTCTGGAATTAATAGACTAAAAAGTGGAATAGCGACAATTGAAAAAATACAGCATTTAATAGAGGATGAAATAAAATAACGAAAGCCAGCTTGCGGCAGGTATGTGCAACTATGGCTATAAGCCATTGCTACGCCAGTCGCTACGCTCGTGTCTAACGGATTTTTTATTGCTCCTTCAAATCAATTAATATCCTATCTTTAAACAAACCAACCGCTTTTATGACAAAAGAAGACATATTTAACATTTATGTTGAAAATATTAAAGAGGTATTACCAGAATTTGAGACCCACGAGTTTGCCCTAACAGATAGCCTTAAAGATTTAGGAGCCAACTCTATAGATAGGGCAGAAATTCTCATGATGACTTTAGAATCCTTAGATGATTTTAATGCCCCCATGGTAGAATTTGCAGAAGCCCAAACTATAGGTGACTTGGTAAATAAACTGTACACCAAAGTATAGATTTGTGTGTATTATTTTTTTAAATTACCAATGTATTAACTCAAAAAGCGAGATATCTTGATAAATGGGTGGATGAGTTGGCAAAAGGCAAAAAAATGGATAAAATGTTACATTCCTAAAAAACCACAATGATCATAGACGTACACACCCACATTAATAACTACCACGAAGACCGTGTAGTATCACTCAAAGACAGTCTTGACCTCCTTACCACCACAATGCAGGAAAACAAGGTAAATTATGCTTTGGTGCTTTCGTCTTATAAAGTGAATGAACACCGCCCCAGTACGCGGCAGGTAGTTGAAGCGATTAAAGGGCGAGATAACTTAGGGGTGGTTTCTGGTATAAGTTATTTGCATTACAACCATAGAGATCTTCGGGAAATTAGTGAATACCTTGAAGCTGGACTTATAAAAGGACTCAAATTTTATCCTGGCTACGAACCTTTTTATCCCAATAACGAACGGCTTAAAGTCATGTACGAAATGGCTATTGAGTATGATGTTCCTGTGATGTTCCATAGTGGGGATACCTATGCGCCAACGGGAAAAGTTAAGTATTCGCACCCATTACAAATAGACGATTTGGCTGTAGACTACCCCGATTTAAAAATAGTGATTTGCCATGTGGGGAATCCTTGGATTAAAGATTGTATGGAGGTGGTGTATAAAAACAAAAATGTCTATGCAGATATTTCGGGGTTGGTTTTGGGAGATTTTTCAGAAAAGTTTGAGCGCTATATGAAAAAAGAAATCGAAGAAATGATAACCTACGCTGGCGACCCCAAGTATTTATTATACGGCACCGATTGGCCCATATCAAATATGAAATCCTACCTCAAATTTATGGACCAATTAGAACTCGCCGATGATAAAAAGGAACGCATCCTTTGGCAAAATGCCGCCGAGCTCTTTAAAATAGATGTGTCTAAGTTGTAAGAACATATATTTATCTTAGGAGATACTTTTTAAGCAGTATTAGAGTTTTACCTACACACTCAATTCACTTCATCAATTATAGAGATGAATAGTTTATCTTTATCGCCAAAATAATTCCTGTTGAAACAGATTCTTTGTTGCTTATTATTGGTTTCCTTTTTTGGACAAGCTCAAAATTATGTAGACCTCGCAAAATTTAGTTATGGACATACCTTCGATAACCGTTTTGAGGGCACCGAATTTAGCACCAATGTACTCATTCTCGAAGCAGATCTTACGGTACCTATCCCCATAAACGATAAGTATGTATTTGTAAGTGGAGTCTCTTTCACTAAAAATAGATTGCAATTGTTGCCAGATGCCCCGTATAATAATTTGTACGGAACTACCTTAAAAATAGGAATGTTAACGCAGTACAATGATAAATGGAGTTCAACTTTAGTGCTGCTTCCAAAGGTATCTTCAGATTATGAGCAAATCTCTACTAAGGATTTTTATCTAGGAGGTTTTGCCTTATTCAAATATCAAAAAAACGAACATCTCACCTATCGTTTTGGAGCTTATGGTTCGCGAGAAGCCTTCGGATTTTTTACCACACCCATATTTGGTTTTTATTATATCAGCCCAAATACAAAGTTTGAGATGGATATATCGATGCCCATTTCGGCAGATATCAATTACGATTTTAAAGCCTTAACGCTTGGGGTAGATTATTATGGTATTGGTAGAAGTTTTAATATTACTGAAGAATTGGCCCCAAAGGTATATGTCGATTTAGGTTCGTTAGAATTTTCTGGGTATGTTCAATTTAATACGTTTGAAAAAAATGTGTTGTTACGTTTAAAAGCGGGATATTCTAGTAATAATTTTGAAGTATACAGGCAAGGAGATAATATTGATTTAGGCCTTTCGGCTTTTACCTTTGGGGACGATAGGAAGCAATTAAATCCGCAAATTAACGACGGAATGTTTTTGCGTTTTGAAGCCATTTACCGTTTTCGATTAGAAAAAGTGGAAGAAAAAATTGAAATTATTGATTAACTTTAGGATATGAATCCTACCTGTCCAGAATGTGGCGAAAAAATTATTGGGCGCTCCGATAAGAAATTTTGTAGCGACGCTTGTCGTAATGCACACAACAATGCCCTAAACAGAGACACTAAAAATATTATTAGAACGGTTAACAATCGCCTCAGGAAGAATCATCGAATTTTAGAAGCATTAAATACACAAGACAAAACCAAAGTCACCAAAAATACCCTTTTAAAACACGGATTTATATTCGATTATTTTACGGGAACTTACACCACAAAATCTGGAAGCACTTATTACTATGTGTATGACCAAGGATATTTACCGCTAGACAACGATTTCTATTTGTTGGTGAAAAATGAAATTAGTTAGCACACTATTTCCAGCTATGCCCTTTTAAAGTAATCGCCGCTTTTAATACATCTTTTTGGCTTATTAAACCTACCAACTTACCTTCTTTTACAATAGGGAAACGTCTTCTTTTAGAACTTAAAAATTTATCGGCAGCATCAAATACATTCATTTCGCCATCTATGGTTTCAACATCGGTAACCATATGATCGCCCACTTTTATATCTTCCATAGGATGATTATAATAGCGGCTATGGCTAATTTGTTTCATACAATCCCCTTCAGAAATAATTCCAATTAATTCATTTTTTTCATTCACTACAGGACCCCCAGAAATTTTCTTTTTAATAAGGGTATTCATCACCTCCATAACCGACTGGTCTGGTTTAAACGTAGTAAGGTTGGTACTCATATAATCGGAAACCCTAATATTTTCCGAAGACCCTTTTTTGGGCTTTACCCGACGCCCTATATAACTTTTAATACTCATAATTTCAGTTTTTTAGCCTTTTAAATATAGCCAATTTAACTGAAAAACCATTTCCTTTGTTTATAATAAATTCTCTTTTCACTAATAAATTGTACTTTTAATATTCAAACCTCTCATAAATGAAACGTTCACAAGCTTCGCTATCCCTATTGTTGCTCATTGGTCTTATATACTACAGTTTCTATAGTCTAATGCCTCGAGAAGGCACCCCAGCAACACTCCCTGAAACCGAATTTTCCACAGAAAGAGCCCTAATTCCTTTAAAAGAAATTGCCAAAGCACCTCATTATATTGGAACTGAAGAAAACATTAGGGTACGAGAATATTTAATTGAACAATTAAAAGTCTTAGGCCTCCAACCCGAAACACAGGAAGGGTATATTCTCAATGAAAAATGGGGAGGCATGGACAAACCCGTGAACATTCTCGCAAAAATTGAAGGAATCGAAAAAGGAAAAGCATTACTCATTTTTTCACACTACGACAGCGCTTTAGTGCCTTCCCCAGGAGCGAGTGATGCAGGAAGTGGTGTTGTAACCATACTTGAAACTATAAGGGCTTTCAATGCCTCAGGCAAGCAACCCAAAAATGATATTATTATCCTTTTTACCGATGGCGAAGAAGTTGGCTTGGACGGTGCAAAACTTTTTGTAAGAGAACACCCTTGGGCAAAAAATGTGGGCTTGGCACTAAATTTTGAAGCTCGTGGTAGCGGAGGCCCTAGTAATATGATTGTGGAAACCAATCAAGGAAACAAAAATCTTATTCAAGGATTTATAGAAGCTAATCCAGAATACCCGGTGGCTTCTTCGTTAATGTATAGCATTTACAAAATGCTCCCAAATGATACTGACTCAACGGTGTTAAGAGAAGAAGGAGATATTGACGGGTTGTTTTTTGCCTTTATCGATGATCATTTCGATTATCACACCGCTAATGATAATTACGAGCGACTAGACCGTAAAACGCTTCAGCATCAAGGAAGTTATTTGTTGCCCTTGATGCATTATTTTTCCAATGCCGATTTATCTCAAATTAAAAGTGAAGAAGACTATGTCTATGTAAATATACCCTTTGTGAAAATGATAAGCTACCCCTTTTCGTGGGTACTACCTATGGCAATTGGAGCGTTCGTTATCTTCATTATCCTCATTTTCTACGGATTAAAAAACGGAAGGCTTTCTGGACAGTACATTACAAAAGGATTTGTCCCCTTTCTTTTATCGCTTGTAATTTCTGGATTGGCAGGCTATTTTGGTTGGGAGCTTATCCTAAAATTATATCCTCGCTATGAAGAAATTCAGCATGGATTTACATATAACGGTCATACCTATATTGCCTTTTTTGTGGTCGTAACATTAGCCATTACGTTTGGTTTTTATACTAAGTTTTCCAAAAGAATCCACCCTTCAAATTTACTTATTGCACCCCTGTTTTTCTGGCTTTTAATAAATATTGGGGTGGCTATTTATTTAAAAGGAGCCGCTTTTTTTGTAATCCCTGTATTTTTCGCTTTGTTATCCCTTTGGATTCTAATTAGACAAGAGTTCCCAAACCTACTTTTAATGCTACTCCTAGCTGTTCCTGCAGTATTTATTTTTTCACCGCTTATTCAGTTTTTCCCAGTAGGTTTAGGGCTGGAAATGCTTTTAATTAGTTGTGTTTTTACGGTGTTGCTCTTCGGATTACTTTTAACAGTTATAGGATTTTACAAGTATAAAAAATTGTTTTCTGCCTTATTTATCATATTGGCGATTGGATTTTTTATCAGTGCTCATTTTAACAGCCAATGGACCGAAACCACACAAAAACCTAATAGCTTAATCTATTACCAAGACACCGATGCTCAAAAAGCCTACTGGGTTACCTACGATAACATTCTTGACGATTGGACTCGTGGTTATTTAGGCGACAACCCTAAAGAAGCTTCCAACTATGTCGAAAGCGCTGCGGGTAGTAAATATAATACAGGCTATACCTTTGCTTCAGAAGCACCTTTTAAAGACATCCCTAAGTTTGATGCCTTTGTAAATACAGACACTATTTTGGGTGAGGAAAGAAGTGTTTCATTCACCATTTATCCTAAAAGAGAGGTAGATGTGATACGGTTATATGCCGATAAAAGTATTGTTTTCAATTCACTATCCTACAACGGAAAAAGCGTGGCAAAAGATAGCACTGGGAAAGTTTATAGTAACAGAGTAAACAACGGACTAATAAGCTATTATGTCTCTCCCAATGATACATTACAGGTAAATTACTCCGTTCCAAAAGATGTTGAAGTCACTTTTAATGTATTGGAATACTCTTTCGATTTAATGAAAAACCCGCAATTCACTATGGCCGAAAGACCTAAAAATACCATGACAAAGCCCTTTGTGTTTACAGATGCCATCGTGATGAAACGACTCATTGATAGACAAACACTTCAAAAACGAGTTGTCGATACTTTAAAAACCGTTGCGGATGAGTAAAACTATTGGCATTGCAGGTTTAGGATGGCTTGGATTACCTCTGGCGCAACGTCTTCAAAATTTAGGTTTTCGAGTAAAAGGAAGTGTTACTCAGCTTGAAAAAGCAGCAAAACTACAAGCCAAGGGATTCGATGCGTATGCTGTTACCATTTCTGAAAAAGGAGTGGAAGGTAGTGTGCAATCTTTTCTGAAAGACATTGATATTTTAATAGTCATGATTCCCCCTGGTTTGCGAAGAAATACAGGCTCAGACTATGTTTTAAAAATGACTCATTTCTTGAAAGAAATTGAAACAGCCAACATCGAAAAATGTATTTATATAAGTAGTACTTCGGTCTATTCAGACGAACAAGGCCATGTTACCGAAGCCAATACTCCAAAACCCGATAGTGAAGCTGGTAGACAACTTTTGCAAGTAGAACAGCTTTTTTTCAATTCAAATTTTAAATGCAGTATTGTAAGGTTTGGCGGACTTATAGGCGGAAGCAGACAACCCGTGCGCTATTTGGCAGGAAGAGAACATTTAAGTGGCGGGAACGCTTCGGTAAATCTCATTCATCGAGAGGATTGTATTGGAGTACTTTTAAAAATCATTCAAAATGATGCTTTTGGACATATTTTTAATGCTGTAAGTCCGCAACATCCTATGAAAAAGAAATACTATGTTCAAAAAGCAGTAGAACTTGACTTGGATGCTCCCTCTTTTTCCGAAGATATTTCAGAAATCTATAAAAAAGTAGATTCCCTTACCATTCCTAATTTGTTAGAATACACCTTTCAAATGGACATTTAAATTTCCGTATATTTAAAGTTCCTAAACTATTTGCGATGAATCGATTTTACTCTCTCTTTTTTGGGACGTTATTTGTCTCCCTTTCCATATTTGTTTCAGAAACTATTACTGCGCAAACCTATAGCGAAAATTTATACAGTGCCTTAGAATATAGACTTATTGGCCCTTTTCGAGGGGGTAGAAGTGCTGCTGTTACTGGGGTTCCTAATAAACCCAACCTCTTTTATTTTGGTGCCACAGGAGGCGGTGTTTGGCGCACCAAAAATGGAGGAAGAACTTGGGAAAATATAAGCGATGGTTTTTTTGGAGGCTCTATTGGTGCTATTGAAGTTGCCGTGGATGACCCCAATGTGATTTATGTGGGAGGTGGCGAAAAAACGGTTCGCGGGAATGTATCTTCAGGCTACGGTATGTGGAAAACCGAAGATGCTGGAAAAACTTGGAAGCAAGTTGGATTGGAGAAAGGGCGTCATATTCCTAGAATTGCAACCCACCCCAAAAACCATCAAATAGTCTATGCGGCCGTATTGGGAGATATTTACAAGCCTACACAAGAACGTGGTGTGTATAAAAGTACCGATGGCGGTAAAACATGGAATCGAAAACTTTTTGCCAATGAAAATGCCGGGGCGGTAGACCTTATTTTAGATCCAAATAACCCTCGAATTCTGTATGCCTCCACTTGGAATGTTCGTCGTACCCCTTATAGCTTAAGCAGTGGTGGGGAGGGTTCTGCCCTTTGGAAAAGTACCGACAGTGGTGAAACCTGGAAAGAAATTTCGAAAAATAGTGGGTTTCCATCCGATACTCTAGGGATTATTGGTGTGACCGTTTCTCCTTTAAATAGCGAACGCGTTTGGGCGATTGTTGAAAACAAAGAAAAGGGCGGACTCTACCGAAGCGATGACGGTGGTGACACATGGGAATACGTAAATAGTGACCGGGATTTGCGCCAACGAGCTTGGTACTACACCCGAATTTACGCCGACACCGAAGACGAAAACACGGTGTATGTACTTAATGTTCGTTACCATAAAAGCACCGATGGCGGAAAAATTTTCGATACCTATAATGCCCCACACGGGGATCATCACGACCTTTGGATTGCGCCAGAAGACCCCAACCGAATGATTATTGGCGATGACGGTGGTGCACAAGTTACATACGATGGTGGTGAAACGTGGAGTACCTATTACAATCAGCCAACGTCACAGTTTTATCGTGTTACTACGGATAACTCTTTCCCTTACCGAATTTATGTCGCACAACAAGATAATTCAACGTTAAGAATTCCGCACAGAACCGAAAGCTGGAATATTGATGAAGACGTTTGGGAATCAACAGCAGGTGGAGAGAGTGCTCATATTGCTATTGACCCACTAAACAATGACATTGTATATGGCGGAAGCTATGACGGATTTCTTACGCGTTATAATCATAAAACGGGAACTGTTCGTAGTGTGAGTGTATGGCCCGATAATCCCATGGGGCATGGTGCCGAAGCGATGAAATATCGCTTCCAGTGGAACTTCCCTATTTTCTTTTCAAAACACAACCCAAAGGTATTATATACTGCCTCTAACCATTTACATAAAACCACCAATGAAGGAGAAAGTTGGGAATTAATAAGCCCCGATTTAACCCGAAATGATCCTTCAAAATTAGGTTCTTCGGGTGGACCTATCACACAAGATAATACCTCCGTAGAATATTATTGTACCATTTTTGCAGCAGCAGAATCTCCCATTACCGAGGGTCTTTTATGGACAGGAAGTGACGATGGGTTGGTTCATATTACAAGAAATGGCGGTAAAACTTGGGAAAATGTGACCCCAAAAGGAATGCCCGAATGGATGATGATAAATAGCATTGAGCCTTCTCGATTTGATGCGGGAACGTGTTACATTGCTGGCACCAAATACAAAACGGGTGATTTTGCACCGTATTTGTACAAAACAACCGACTACGGAAAAACCTGGAAGAAAATCACCAACGGTATTCCAGCCGAACACTTCACAAGAGTGCTTCGTGAAGATGAAACCCAAAAAGGAGTGCTCTATGCCGGGACGGAAGCAGGAATGTACATTTCTTTTAACGATGGAGAATCTTGGCAAGCCTTTCAACTGAATTTGCCGATTGTACCTATTACAGATTTAGCCTTAAAAGACAATAACCTTATTGTTGCCACCCAAGGAAGAAGTCTTTGGATGATTGATGATTTAACAGTATTACATCAACTTGCCGTAGCAAAATCAAAAACTAACTTTCTATTTAAGCCTAAGGATAGTTACAGAATGGATGGGCGTTCCAGAAAAGGTTCGCTTACCACGGGAACCAATCACCCAAATGGTGTAATGGTGTATTTTAATTTGGAAGACCCTTCCGAAAAGGAAGTCACATTGAGTTTTTTAAAGATGAATAACGACATCATAAAAACCTTTAGTAGCAAAGGAAAAAAGGACAAACTTTCTGTAAAAAAAGGAGGCAATATGTTTGTTTGGGATACCGAAGGCGACGGAGCAGAACGACTGGATGGAATGATTCTATGGTGGGCAAGTACCGATGCCCCAAAAGCAGTTCCAGGCACTTATAAAGTAGTTTTAAAAGTAGGAGAAGAAACGCTAACGCAAAACTTTGCTATTCTTCCAGACAAAAATGCGGAAACCGATATCGCAGGGATGCAGCGGCAATTCGATTTTATTACAGACATTAATAAAACGGTGGATAAAGCGCATAAAAGCATCAAAAAAATTAGAAAGATTAATGCCCAATTAGAAGATTTTCAGAAGCAATACAAAGACAATGACAATGTGAAAGATTTGGTGGAAAAGGCAAAGACATTAAGTGAAGATTTTTCTGAAATTGAAAAAGCGTTGTACCAAACTAAAAACCGAAGCGGTCAAGATCCCTTAAACTTCCCCATAAAGCTCACTAATAAATTGGCGCATTTAAATAGCTTGGTAAGTATGGATGACTTCCCACCTACCCAACAAGATATTTTGGTAAAAAATGAATTAACCGATAAAATAAATGAAGAATTAATGCACTTTGAAATTTTGGTTTCTAGCGAAATAAAGGCATTTAACGAGCAGTTTAATGCCTTGAAATTGAATTATTTATTTATTGAAGAAGAAAAATAATAATGCTATACTACTACCTCAAATCCCTCCACCTTATTTTTGTGATTACTTGGTTTGCTGGGCTTTTTTATATTGTACGCTTGTTTGTATACCAAATTGAAGCTTCCCAAAAGCCGTCTCCAGACAAAGAAATTCTAGGCACACAACTTAAACTCATGGCAAAACGCCTTTGGTATATTATTACCTGGCCCTCCATGATTTTAGCCACAGGATTTGCCATTTGGATGCTGGCCATGCGTACTTTTTACCTCACCGATGGATGGATGCAAGTAAAGTTGGTGTTTGTGGTGTTGCTCATTGTTTACCATATAAAATGTCACCTCATTTTTAAGGATTTACAAAACGATAAGGTGAACTACTCTTCGAATTTTATGCGTATTTTTAATGAAGGAGCAACCATTATTCTGTTTGCCGTGGTGTTTTTGGTCATCTTAAAAAATGCCTTTAATTGGATTTATGGCACCGTAGGGATTATATTATTTTCTATCCTCATTATGCTGGGTTATAAATTATATAAACGCATTCGCGAAGGCAAAAAATAAGTTTTGGTGCAATTATTGTTATCTTCCCGTAACCATTTCAACGTATGAAGTTTTACAAATCGTTACGCTTTCGGATTTTTCTATCGATGCTATTGTTGTTAGTGATGACTTTTATTTCACTTTCAATAGTGACAGCCATTCAGTATAAAGAAGAAGCAGAAGACTACCACCGGGAACGATTGCTTCGTAAAGAAGCCAATATCAAAGAAAACATCAATTATGTTTTAAAAAATACGACCTACCCCGTGGAAACGGAACTTATTCCGTTGATTTTTAAAAGTAAAATTTATGAAATTAAAGACATTCACAATCTTGAAATTCATTTATACGATTTAAAAGGCACTCTGCTTAAATCTTCCCGAGCCTCTTTTTTACGCGATACTTCTTATGCAAAACTTTCAAGAGATATTTTAACACACATTGAAGATTCTCCTACCAAAAGTTATGTCTATTCTTTTGAAGAAGATGGACAAGAATATCAATCTTCCTACTCCTACATCACTGATGCTTCCTTTAAACCGTTGGCGATACTTAATTTACCGTATATAGAGGATGATGGCTTTATTAATAAAGAACTTATGGAAAACATAAAGCGCGTTGCCATGGTATACGGCTTTATGTTATTAATTGCCATAGGACTAGCTTATTTTCTTTCTAAATATATCACCCGTTCTCTAAAAACCGTAAGTGATAAAATCACCGAAACACGCCTCAACAAGCGGAACAAAAAAATTAAACTAGATAACGATACTTCCCAAGAAATTTACACCCTTGTGGAAGCCTATAACGGAATGATAGACGAACTCGAAATAAGTGCCGCACAATTAGCGAGTAGTGAACGTGAGGCCGCATGGCGGGAAATGGCTAAACAAGTGGCGCATGAGATTAAAAATCCGTTAACACCTATGCGATTGTCGGTGCAAAGTTTTCAACGGAAATTTGACCCCAATGATCCTAACATAAGCGAAAAAGTAAACGAATATACCAATACTCTTATTCAGCAAATAGATACCTTAAGTTCTATAGCTTCCGCATTTTCAACTTATGCAAAAATGCCCGCACAGCAGGATGAAAATTTAAATGTGGTAGCCATTACAAAGCTGGCTTTGGATATTTTTAATGAAGATTACATTTATTTCTTTTCTGAAGAAAAAGAAATTATTTCAAAATTCGATCGTACACAACTTATTCGAGTGATTACCAATTTGGTGAAGAATAGCATCCAAGCCATTGAAAAGAAAACCCCAGAAGACCCAAGAATAGAAGTTAGGGTATTTTCAGAAAATAAACATACCTACATAACAGTTTCAGATAATGGTGCAGGTATTTCTGAAGAGAATAAATCGAAGGTTTTTGAGCCAAAATTTACCACAAAATCAAGTGGCATGGGCTTAGGTTTAGCCATGGTGAAAAATATTGTAGAAACGTATCAGGGAAGCATTTCCCTTCAATCTATCGAAGAAAAAGGAACCACATTTACCGTTTCTATTCCACAAAACTAATAGGTTTTTAGTACCTTTAGATTTCAAATTTTTCAACAGATGAAAGCTAGAGTTTACGATAATATATTGGTCGATTTTAATAATGGGATTACCACCATAACCATTAATCGCCCTTCTAAATTAAATGCCTTAAACCTTGAAACTATCAAGGAACTTCATAAAGCCTTTAAACGTGCCGAAAAAGACAAAGACACTAAAGTAGTAATCATTACTGGAAGTGGAGAAAAAGCCTTTGTCGCGGGTGCAGACATTAGTGAATTTGCAGATTTTTCGGTATCGCAAGGAGAAAAGTTAGCTGCCGAAGGGCAAGCGTTACTATTTGATTTTGTAGCCTATCTTTCTACGCCCGTCATTGCCGCCGTAAATGGTTTTGCATTGGGAGGTGGTCTGGAATTGGCTATGGCAGCACATTTCCGTATTGCTAGTGACAATGCAAAAATGGGACTCCCCGAAGTGTCCTTAGGAGTCATCCCAGGATACGGAGGTACTCAGCGATTACCTCAATTGGTAGGCAAAGGACGTGCGATGGAACTTATCATGACAGCGAGTATGATTGATGCTTCACAAGCCTTACAATATGGTTTGATAAATCATGTTACAACCCAAGAAGAATTACTCCCATTTGCTGAAAAATTAGCTGAAAAAATAAAACGAAATTCTTCTGTAGCGATTGCTGCTGCCATTGAAGCCATAAATGCAGGCTTTGAAGCGGGTGAAAATGGTTTTGACACCGAAATTACTGCCTTTGGAAAATGTTTTGGAACTGCCGATTTTGCAGAGGGAACACAAGCCTTTTTAGAAAAAAGAAAGCCCAACTTTCCAGGAAAATAATAACTAGGAATATTTCCTGTTATATTTGGATTATTTCCAATATTTAAATTAACTTTGAAGAAGTCTTTTCCTTCAACGTTTATTTATGTCCCAACCTATCAAGGGCCGTGGTGCCCAAAAACAAGTCCATAATCGTTTTTTTGAACACCAACACGAACCCTTGGATGACTTCCTCAATTATTGCGAGGAAGAAGGAGAACTTGCCGATAAAAACAAAACCAAATATATCGATGTATTCCCTAAAACCCTTGTTAATAAAGTAGATAGCCCCGATGTGGGTATGGGTTATTCTGCCAATCCATATCAAGGCTGTGAACACGGTTGTGTGTATTGTTACGCACGTAATAGTCACGAATATTGGGGCTACGGAGCAGGTTTAGACTTTGAACGAAACATATTAGTGAAAAAAAATGCCCCTCAACTGTTAGAAGAAAAATTAAAGAGTAAAAATTGGCAAGGAGACACCATAGTTTTTTCGGGAAATACAGACTGTTATCAGCCTATTGAAAGAAAGCTAGAAATCACTAGGAGCTGTTTAAAAAAACTATTTCAGTGGAAAAATCCAACGGGAATTATCACCAAAAACGCATTGATTTTAAGAGATTTAGACATTTTAAAAGAAATGGCAAAATACAATATCATTGCAGTCAATATCTCTATTACATCCTTAGAGGAGGATACCAGAAGATTGCTAGAGCCTAGAACCTCCAGCATTAAAAACAGGTTAAAAACCGTAGAAGTACTTTCGAAACATAACATACCTGTAAATGTGATGATGGCGCCCATTATTCCGTCTTTAAATAGTCACGAAATATTACCTTTAATAGAAACGGTGGCTACTTTGGGAGCAAAAAGTGTAGCCTATACGGTGGTGCGATTAAACGGTCAAATTGCCACCATTTTTGAAGATTGGGTACAAAAGGCACTACCCGATAGAGCCGAAAGAATACTAAACCAAATAGCCGAATGCCACGATGGAAAATTGAATGACAGTCGATGGGGAACTCGAATGCGAGGCGAAGGAACTATTGCAAAACAGATCGCTGACACTGTTATTCTAGGTAAAAAAAAGTATTTAAAAGATAGTAGAATGCCAAAACTAGACCGAAGCCATTACCTTCAATTAAAAGATCCACAAACGAGATTGTTTTAGATAATCTTAGATTTAATTTGAGTTTCAACTGTATTGACTAATACCTCCTTTTCAAAATCTGAGACTTTTAAAGGTGGGTGTACATAAAAGGTAAGTCTTGTAAACAGCGGAATAGGAAACATGCCGTAGCGTTGTAATTTCCAAGAATTATTAATTGAAATTGGCAAAACATAAGCTTTAGGAGCATGCTCAAATAAAGTGATGAGTCCCTTTCTATAAAACTTTTTTGGAACACCGTCCCTACTTCGGGTACCTTCTGGAAAAATCACCACACTTCTATTATTTTCTGAAATGTATTTTGCAATTTTTTCAACTTCTTTTGTGGCTTGCGCTGGGTTTTTGCGATCGATTAACGCCGAACCTCCCTTTCGTAAATTATAAGAAACCGTGGGGATGCCTTTCCCTAATTCAATTTTTGAAATAAATTTGGGATGTATTTTCCTTAAAAACCAAATGATAGGCGGAATATCCCATAAGCTCTGGTGATTTGATGCAATGATAATCGGCGCATTTTTTGGAACTTCTGAAGAAATTTCAAACTTAAATGTAGTCCCAACCACGTGAAGAATCACTAAAAATAATCCGTTAACTATATCAACACTAGTCTTATGCGCTTGGTACCCGAAAACATTTAAACAAACTCGCTGAATGACTTCAAATAGCAATAATAATATCCCAAACAAAATATAGAATACTACCGAAAAGGGATAACTTAGTATTTTAAGAAAGGGTTTCATGAATATCAAAAATAAAAAAACCGCTTCAATGCGAAGCGGTTTTACTTTTCTATTAATTGAATAATATTAACAGTATTCGTTAAAAGCGCTTTTCAAATTTTCTGCTATCATATCGGCACTTCTTCCTTCAATGTGATGTCTTTCTAACATGTGAACTAATTCCCCATTTTTAAACAAAGCCATAGAAGGTGAACTTGGAGGGAAAGGAACCATTAAGGCTCTTGCGGCATCCACGGCTTCAAAATCTACTCCTGCAAATACCGTGACCAATCGGTCTGGCGTTTTAGCATTTTGTAAGGAAATTCTCGCTCCTGGACGTGCATTGGCTGCAGCACAACCACAAACCGAATTTACAACCACAAGGGTCGTTCCGTCTTGATGAATTGCATCGTCTACTTCATCTGCTGTAAATAATTCGGTAAAACCTATTCTGGTCAAATCTTCTCTCATCGGTTTTACCAATTCTGCTGGATACATAATTTTTGTTTTTAGTGTAACAATTAAAGTGCAAAGATAACCAATTTTAGGATGATAGTTCTTAAAACTATCTAAACACTTTTATAGAAATAGTTATCTTTGATTTCTTTTTCTATTAATTTAATTACACTACATGATTCGTTGGCTATTGGCCATTTTAGGCTATTCTTTTTTTAGATTTCCAGGTGCTATTATTGGCTTTATTTTAGGAAGCATTTTCGATAATATGAATCTAGGTAAAACCAAATCTACTAGACGAACTATTTTTCAGCAGCCTAGAGAATCGGTGAGTCCAGCCGACTTCGAGCTCAATCTACTCTCCTTAGCCTCTTTGGTCATAAAAGCCGATGGAACTGTAAGCCAGAATGAATTGGATTACGTTCGGCAATATTTCGTCCAAGCTTATGGAAAAGAACGAGCCAATGCTACCTTTAAAGTGTTTAATGAAGTAGTTAAAAAGCGTGAAATTTCTGCTCAAAAAATTGGAGGGCTCTTACGCTCGAGAATGCGATATGAATCTAGACTCCAAATGATACATTTCCTATTTAGTATTGCACAAGCAGATGGCACTGTTTCTACGCCAGAAGTCAATGAAATTTCAAGAATAGCAGGGTATTTAGGCATTCAAATGCGGGATTTTGAAAGCATAAAAGCGATGTTCTTTAAAAACCCCGATAGCGCCTACAAAATCCTAGAAATTGAAAGAACAGCTTCCGTTTCTGAAATTAAAAAAGCCTACCGTGAAATGGTTAAAAAATACCATCCCGATAAACTACAAGGTATGGATGAAATGTACAAAAAGGGGGCTTTGGAAAAGTTTCAAAAAGTACAAGAAGCCTACGAACAACTTCAAAAAGAACGTGGCTTTTAATAAGATGAACTAAAAAATTTAGTATTACTTTTAGACTAATCTAAAAATATTTTTACCTTTGCCTTATGTTTACATTGGCAGAAGAAAATTATTTAAAGAACATCTTTCATCTTCAACAGCTTTCTCCACAAGGAGTAAGTACAAATGCTATTGCCGAAAAACTAGAGACAAAACCTTCATCGGCTACGGATATGGTTCAAAAATTGGCTGAAAAAGAAGTACTCACTTATATTAAATACAAAGGCACTACCCTTACTGAAAACGGAAGGAAAATTGCAGCAAATATTATTAGAAAGCATCGTCTTTGGGAGGTTTTTTTGGTTGAAAAATTAAACTTTCAGTGGGATGAAGTTCATGAAATTGCAGAGCAATTGGAGCATATTCATTCTGAAGATTTAATTTCTAGATTGGATAAGTTTTTGGAGTATCCTTCGGTAGATCCGCACGGCGATCCCATTCCGGATAGTAACGGAAATTTCAAAAAAACAGAAAAGAAATTGCTTTCCAAACTTTCAAAAAATGAAAAAGGAATCTGCGTAGGCGTAAAAGAATCGGCTAGCGATTTTTTAAAATATCTGGACAAAAGACATATCGGTATTGGCGTTGAAATTAGTGTTTTAGAAAAAGATGATTTTGATGACTCGATGACCATACAGGTTTTGGATGAAACCTACTTTATTACAAAAAAAATTGCAGAGAATTTATACGTACAAATGAGCTAACTTATGAAATATAAATACACTTTTTTACTACTTTTTATTTTCGGAATTTCCTTCGGAATAAATGCGCAAGAAACTGAACTTGCTACTCCATTAGTTACAGACAGACCAGATGCCACTGAAGCTTCATCTACTGTAGGAGCTGGCGTCCTTCAAATAGAAGCAGGAGGATTTTACACTTCCTATGAAGAAAACAACAATAAAAGTGAAACCTATGGTTACAATACTACTTTAGTTCGTTATGGGGTTCTAGAAAATTTGGAACTCCGATTAGGATGGAATTTTGAAGAAACTCGATTCTCATCTAATGGCACTAAAAACCCGAATGTGCTAAGTGGCTTCTCCCCTTTACTAGCGGGTGCTAAAATAGATATTGCCCAAGAGAATGGTTGGAAACCTGAAATGGCATTGATTGGACATGTGTTTTTGCCTTTTACAGCGGGAGAAGATTATAAACCAGAAACCACTGGAGCCGACTTTCGGTTTTCGCTTTCCCATACACTAAGTGAAAAATCGAGTCTTGGTTATAATATTGGAGCGCAATGGGGGGATGATTCTTCAGAAATTGCTTATATCTATACTTTAGCATATGGATATTCAATTACAGATTGCTTTGGGTTTTATGCCGAAGTATATGGCGATTTTCCCGAAAATAATGAAGCCAATCATTTTTGGGATGCAGGTGTCACCTATTTGGTGAATCCTAATTTACAATTGGATGCAACAGTTGGGAGCGGTATTTCGAAAGGACAGGATATCCTCTTGAGTGCAGGACTAAGTTATAGAATTCCAAAAAAGAAATAATATGAAAAAAATACTCTTTATAGGTTTATGTATTGTCTTGATTGGATGTAAAAATCCTTCTTCAACATCTGAAAAATTAAATGTAGTCACTACAACTACGATGATTACCGATTTAGTTAAAAACATCGGTGGTGATGCTATCGAAATAAATGGTCTAATGGGTGCTGGAGTAGATCCTCATTTGTTTAAAGCAAGCGAAGGGGATGTTTCTAAACTATACCATGCAGATGTCATTTTCTACAACGGGTTACACCTAGAAGGAAAATTGGTTGAAGTTTTTGAAAAGATGGAGTCTCAACAGAAAAAAACCATTGCCTTAGGAGAGCAACTAGATAAAGATGGCTTAATTGGTTCAGATTATTTCGCTTCAAATTACGATCCTCATGTGTGGTTTAATATTCAGTATTTTAAGGAATTCGCCAACACAGTTACCCAGGTATTATCGGAAGAAGACCCCAAGAATTCAGAACTATTTGTAGCAAATAACAATTTGTTTCAAAAAAAATTAACCGACTTGGAAACTGAAGTAAAAGCCATTATTGAAACACTTCCCCAAGAAAAAAGAATATTGGTTACCGCGCATGATGCCTTTAATTATTTCGGAAAAGAATACGGATTTAATGTAGTGGGCCTACAAGGACTTTCTACAGCTACCGAAGCAGGGGTTCAAGATGTTCAAAAACTTTCCGATTTTATAATTGAAAATAAAGTAAAAGCCATTTTTATAGAAAGTTCGGTGCCTAGACGCACTATTGAAGCCCTGCAACAGGCAGTACTTTCAAAAAATCACGAAGTAATAATTGGAGGTTCTTTGTTTAGTGATGCATTGGGAGATGCAAATACTGTGGAGGGCACTTATATTGGGATGTTTTTATACAATGTAACCACCATCGTTAATGCTTTAAAATAAGCTCATGGAACAAAAATTCGCCATAAAAGTAGATGACCTAACGGTAGCCTATGACTACAAACCTGTTTTGTGGGATATCGATTTAGCAGTCCCAGAAGGTGTTTTAATGGCAATCGTAGGACCTAACGGCGCAGGAAAATCGACACTTATAAAAGCAGTATTAGGTATTATTAAACCCATTGCAGGAAGTATTTCCATTTATGATAAACCCTACAAGGAACAGCGAAAATTGGTAGCCTATGTTCCTCAAAAAGGAAGCGTAGATTGGGATTTCCCAACGACAGCCATCGATGTAGTTATGATGGGTACCTACGGAAGCCTAGGCTGGATAAAGCGTCCTGGTCAGAAAGAAAAAAAGGCCGCTTTAGAGGCTTTGGAAAAAGTAGGTATGCTTCCATTTAAAAACAGACAGATTAGTCAGTTGAGCGGCGGACAACAACAGCGGGTATTTTTAGCACGAGCTTTAGTGCAAAACGCCTCCATTTATTTTATGGATGAGCCGTTTCAAGGGGTAGATGCTTCTACAGAGATTGCAATCATCAATATTTTAAAAGAATTACGAAAAGCGGGAAAAACCCTTGTGGTGGTACATCACGATTTACAAACGGTGCCGGAATACTTTGATTGGGTTACGTTTCTGAATGTGAAAAAGATAGCTGCGGGACCTGTAAAAGAAATTTTTAATGATGACAACCTCACCAAAACCTACGGAATTAATTATAAAGTAGCGATCAATAAATAGCATTACCATGTCTATTACAGAATATTTCGAACTGGTATTTACAGACTACACCCTTCGCACCATTACGCTGGGAACTGCTGTATTAGGTGCAATTTGTGGCATGTTAGGTAGTTTTGCCGTATTGCGAAAGCAGAGTTTGTTGGGTGATGCTATTTCACACGCTGCGTTACCGGGAATTGCTATTGCCTTTCTTATTACAGGGGCAAAGGATTCGAATGTTTTAATGCTGGGTGCCTTGGTGAGTGGCTTGATTGGCACCTTTTGGATTCGGGGGATTATAACAAAAACACACTTAAAAAGTGATACAGCCTTAGGGTTAATTCTTTCCTTATTCTTCGGATTTGGAATGCTATTACTCACCTTTATTCAAAAACAGCCTAACGCTAATCAAGCGGGATTAGATAAATACTTGTTTGGTCAAGCTGCCACTTTAGTTGAAAAAGACGTCACTATTATGGTTATTGTCACTGGGATATGTCTAATAGTATTGTTGCTCTTTTGGAAGGAGTTTAAAATTCTCCTTTTTGATGCCGATTATACCAAAACCTTGGGCTTCAACACAAAATTTATTGATATACTCATTACCTTTTTTATTGTTTTAGCCATTGTGTTAGGCTTACAAACGGTTGGAGTTGTTTTAATGAGTGCTTTGCTTTTGGCTCCAGCGGCAGCGGCTCGTCAATGGACCAATAGCCTAAAAGTGATGATTATTTTAGCCGCGATTTTTGGTGCTTTTTCTGGTGTTTTGGGCACAGCGATAAGCGCAAGTGACAACAACCTTTCAACAGGTCCAGTGATTGTGTTGGTGGCAGGGGTTTTTGTTTTGTTTTCCTTTATTTTTTCACCCGAAAGAGGTATTCTTTTTCGAGAAATTCGTTTCAGAAAAAACAGAAATGACCTTCAACTCAAAAAGACACTTCAATTTATGTATGGCATTGCTAAAACACACGAAAACATTTCGCACCCACACGCCATTCGAATACTAAACAACTTCCAAGGCTTTACGAAAGGGTCGTTAAGAACGATGGAAGAGAAAGAATGGATTCAGCTTAAAGGTCAAGAATGGTCTTTGACATCTGTTGGTTTTGAAGAAGCCAAAAATCTATTTAATCAGCAAAAAAATGACTAACCCACAAATTGAAATACAGTTAATTGGAGTGGTTGTCGCAATGGCCTGTGCCATTCCTGGGGTGTTTTTGGTATTGCGAAAAATGTCATTAATAAGCGATGCTATTAGTCATTCCATTCTACCGGGTATTGTGATAGGTTTTTTTATTACCCAAGATCTCAATTCACCTTTATTAATATTATTGGCTGCTTTAACTGGAGTGATAACCGTTGTTTTAGTGGAGGTAATTCAGAAAACGGGTTTAGTCAAGGAGGATACTGCCATTGGGTTGGTTTTTCCTTCACTATTTAGTATTGGGGTGATTCTCATTGCAAAAAATGCCAATGACGTACATTTGGATGTGGATGCCGTATTGCTTGGAGAGCTTGCCTTTGCTCCATTTGACAGGTTATTTATTTCAGGAATGGATATGGGGCCTAAATCTTTATGGGTTATGGGAATCATACTTATCATTACCATCCTTTTATTGTTTCTGTTTTTCAAAGAATTAAAGGTGAGCACTTTTGATAAAGGACTATCTGCCGCATTAGGATTTTCTCCTTTTGTGATGCATTACGGACTTATGTCTGTTTCTTCCATAACAGTAGTGGGTGCTTTTGATGCAGTGGGAGCCATTTTGGTGGTGGCCTTTATGATTGCCCCAGCAGCCACAGCCTATTTATTGACAGCCAATTTGAAAAAAATGTTACTCCTATCTATACTTTTTGGAGCATTTTCCGCCATTAGTGGGTATTGGCTAGCCCATATTCTTGATGCCTCAATTTCTGGTTCGATGACCACTGTGTTAGGACTTCTGTTTTTTGGGGTGTATTTATTTGCCCCAAATAAGGGCTTATTGTCTGTACTATATCGTCAAAAGCAGCAAAGGACTGAAGTTTCCTTAATTACTTTTTTATTGCACTTGAATAATCATTCTGAAGAAAACGAGCGCCATATTAATCACCTCAACGAACATATCAACTGGCAAAAAGTGCGTTCAAAGACCGTAGTTGATTTGGCATTGAAGAATAATATGATAAGTATATCCAACAATATTGTTTCACTTACCGAAAAAGGTAAAGAATTTACCAATTTAGCGCTGAAATATATTATGACCAACAAAGACGAAAAGATTGAATATATGAAGGATGATTTCTTTCTTTTTAGGGGATAAAATAACTTACTGAAAGTTTTGGCATCATTTTTTCATATATTTCTAAACCAATAAAGTAATCCTATGAAAAAGCTACTTTTATTATCCATACTATTCATTTCATTATCAACTATGGCTCAAAATGAAAAAGTGGAAACTCCAAAAATTGCTGTTAAAATGGAAATAGGACAAACCATTTCTTTACAAGGAGTATCCTTAACTTTTATAGATGTTATTGAAGATTCTCGTTGTCCAAAATACACAAATTGTATCTGGGCAGGAAGAGCTGTGGTATTGGTTGAAGTTGAGGTAAATGGCAAGAAGGAACAGAAAAAGATATACCTTGGAGAAACTCGCAATAATGAGCCAACAAGTAAAACCCTGTACTCCAAAGACGGATATTTTATTGAAGTTGTTGCTTTGAACCCCTATCCAGAAGATGGAAAAGAAAAGGCTCCTTATACGCTTTTAGTTTGTGAAAGCATCTAATCTAATGGCAACCACAATCTTTATCGCCGCATTTTGTTTTTCCGCCATCGAGCGTACCAAACACTTTCTTTTTATTCTCGAATATAGGATTCCACACAAATTTTTTCAGAAGAAAAAATAGTGCTATGCTAAAGGTTATAATAACTAGGATGGTTTGCATACTGCAAAGATATTATTTTAAAAACTGATACGCACCCAAGGCAACAACATAGGCAATAGCCGACATAATTACCAATTGCCAAAAAGGCCATTTCCAACTATTAGTTTCTCTTTTTACAACGGCTAAAGTACTCATGCATTGCATCGCAAATGCGTAAAACAGCAAAAGAGAAACTCCACTCGCAAAATTAAAACGAGGGGTGCCTAAAATTGGGTTTACCTCAGCGGCCATTCGGTTTCTAATCGTTTCTTCTTCATCACTTCCCACACTATATATAGTTGCTAAGGTTCCTACAAATACTTCACGTGCCGCAAAAGAACTTACAATAGCAATTCCTATTTTCCAATCGTACCCTAACGGACTCACCACAGGTTCCAATCCTTTCCCAATGATTCCTATATAGGAGTTTTCAAGTTTAAACGCTGCAACTGCTGTTTCCATTTCTTCTTCGGAAAGTAATTTTTCAGAATTTCTATTTTGTACAATTTGCTCGGCATCATTAAAATCTCCTGGTCCATAGGAAGCCAAAACCCATAATATTATGGAAATAGCCAAAATAATTTTCCCAGCCCCCAGCACAAACGACTTTGTTTTTTCAATAACGGTAATCAATACATTTTTAGGCATGGGAACCTTATAATTGGGCATTTCGATCACAAAGAAAGAACGATTTCTAATCTTTAAAATCTTATCTAACAAATACGCAGAAAATATGGCTGAACCGAATCCTAATAAATACAAAAACATTAAAGTAAGCCCTTGCAAACTGAAAATTCCCAAAACACGCCCTTCAGGAATAATCAATGAAATGATAATAAGATACACAGGGAGTCTTGCAGAACAAGTAGTAAAAGGTGTAACTAAAATGGTAATTAATCGTTCTTTCCAGTTTTCAATGTTTCGAGTAGCCATAATAGCAGGAATGGCACAAGCAGTTCCTGAAATTAATGGCACCACACTTTTACCGCTAAGTCCAAAGCGTCGCATGACCCGATCCATTAGAAAAACCACCCTACTCATATAGCCACTTTCTTCCAATACCGAAATAAATAAAAACAAAAAGGCTATTTGCGGTATAAAAATGACTATTCCGCCTAAGCCTGGTACAATTCCTTCGGCCAAAAGATTGGTAAAATCACCGGTCGGTAGCGAGTGTTTTAACCAATCGCTTAACGAAGCAAAGGAAGAATCGATAAAGTCCATTGGGTAGCTACTCCAATCGAAAATAGCCTGGAACATAAGGAGCATTATCGCGAAGAAAATAAAATACCCCCAAAACTTATGGGTTAACACCCTGTCGAAACGACTGCGTAAATCTTTGGCCTTTGAGGCATCAATTTCTAGCGTTTCCTTTAGGGTTTCATTTATAAATTGATACCGCTTGATGGTTTCCTTTTGCTGAAGTCGCTTAAGATTGCTTTTAGATTCGGTTTGAAAAGAATGTACTCCTTTAAATTCATTTCTGTCTAATTTACCAAAATTTACATCTTGGGTAATGACTAGCCAAAGTTTATACAAATCTTGATTTGGAAAGGCTTTTCGAAGTCTGTCAAAATATTCTGGGGCAATCACCGATGCATCTAAACACGGCTTTGTAGAAATGTCTTTATAGTTGGAAATAAATTCTTTTAATGTTTCAAATCCTTCATTTTTTCGAGAACTAATTAAGGCTATTTTAGTTTCAAGACGCTGTTCCAATTCTGGAATCTTCACCGAAATGGCCTTGCGCTTCATTCGGTCGGCCATATTAATGGCTAAAATTGTTGGGATTCCTAAATCCTTAATCTGAGTGAAAAGGAGCAGATTTCGTTTAAGGTTTTCAATATCACAAACAACAATGGCAACGTCGGGAAAATCTTTGTCATTTTTATTGAGCAAAAGTTCAATGACTAAGTTTTCGTCAATGGAGGAAGCATTTAAACTATAGGTTCCTGGTAAATCAAGAATATGTGCCTTCTTTCCTCTTTCAAGTTTGCAAATTCCCTCTTTTTTTTCTACAGTTATCCCAGGATAATTCCCCACTTTTTGGTTGAGACCCGTAAGTCTATTAAAAACAGATGTTTTTCCAGTATTGGGATTCCCTATAAGAGCTACATTTATCTGTTTTGCCATAGTTAGGAAATCAATTCTATTTCAATTTGTAAAGCAGTTTCCTTTCTAATGGCTAAATGACTCCCATTAATATTAATGTAAAGGGGGTCGCTAAATGGCGCTAATTGTACTAAGGTCACTTCATTGCCTGGAAGACAGCCCATTTCTAAAAGTTTTAGTGGAATTAAATCGACCGAAAACTCGGTGATTATTCCCTTTTCTCCTTTTTGAAGTGATGCAATGGTAGGCATTGTTCTTATTTAGACTGATTTTAAACAATGCAAATGTAGGGAAAATATTGGGGTATAAAAAGGCTGTTATTCTTCTTTTTCAAGAATCTTTATGTCCTCAAGTAATTGTTCAATCGTTTCTGGTTTTGTACCATCGTAAAAACCCCGAATGCGTCTTTTTTTATCTACTAGTACAAAATTTTCGGTATGAACCAAATCGTATTCATTATAAGGAACATCTTTGGCAGCTAAATAGGATTTTCTTGCCAAGTCGTAAATCTGCTTTTTATCACCCGTTACTAAGTTCCATTTACTATCGTCTACTCCTTTTTTAACAGCATATCGCTTTAATTGTGCCACAGTGTCAATTTCTGGAGTCACCGTATGTGACAATAACAAAATATCTTGCTTGTCCTTTAGTTCCTTTTGGATTTGCACCATATGATCTGTCATTACTGGGCAAATAGTTACACAAGTAGTAAAAAAGAAGTCAGCTATATAAATTTTATCTTTATAATATTCTTGAGTAATGGTTTCACCATTTTGATTAATCAAGCTGAAATCCCCAATGGAATGATATTTCTTTTTATACTGAAGGGTGCTATCTACCAATGATGCATTTACGTCGCTTGGTTGATAAATCTTTAGCGTTTTTTTAGGTACAAGCACCTGATAAATAGAAAAAATAATAACAACTGAAAGGACTAAGAGCACTATTCCGAAGAATTTATATTTTGAAAAAAACTGAAGCATGAGATTTTAAATATAGTGCAAATTTACTCTTCAAAAAGAGAGCAAAAAAACTGTAACAGTTAAATGTTTTGTAATACTAACTGCCTATGTTTGTTTTATTTTTTTTGCAAAGAGTAAAGCACTACTTTTGCAGTTCAATTTTTTGAAAGGAATCTATGGAGTTTTTTATAAAGATATCTCAGTTTTTACTTAGTCTTTCCCTACTTATCATATTACACGAATTTGGTCATTATTTACCAGCTCGATTGTTTAAAACCAAAGTGGAAAAATTCTTCCTCTTTTTTGACATAAAATTTGCCCTCTTTAAAAAGAAAATTGGTGAAACCGTTTATGGAATTGGATGGCTTCCTTTAGGGGGTTATGTGAAAATAGCGGGGATGATTGATGAAAGTATGGACAAGGAGCAAATGGCACAGCCTGCTCAACCTTGGGAGTTTAGAAGTAAGCCAGCTTGGCAGCGCCTAATCATTATGCTTGGGGGTGTTATTGTAAACTTTATTGTTGCCCTACTTGTGTATATTTTTGCTTCTTTTTACTATGGGGATACCGATATTGCCACCAATAGTTTAAAAGATGGTTATAGCGTAGAAAACCCGATTTTGAAGGAGATTGGTTTCCAAACGGGGGATAAAATAGCATCTGTAGATGGGGAAACTTATGAAAGCTTTCAAGATTTACGAAAAAGTATCATTGTAGCTAATGAAATTACTGTTTTAAGAAATGGCAAAGAAATAAGTTATCAATTGCCTGAAGACTTTTTAGGACAATTAAGCGACAGTGATGATCGCACATTGTTTCAGTTGAGGATTCCTTTCCTGGTAGGTCAGGTGGTTGACTCATCGGCCAATAAAAATGCTGGACTTAAAAAAGGAGATTATATTTCTGAAATTAATGGAGAAGCAGTCCCTTATTACGATGTCATTGTTGAAAAGCTTCAGAACTATAAAGGACAAACGGTAACCGCTACTGTTGTAAGGGAAGGCGAAACCCTTAAAATTCCTTTAAAGATTGATGAAAATGGAAAAATGGGGATTTTCCCAGCTCAAAGCTTTAAGGTAATGGACGAGCTCGGACTTGCCAAAGTAGTTAAAAAAGAATACGGCTTTTTTGAAAGCTTTGGAGTAGGTACGAAAAAATTTGGTGCTCAAATGTCTGGTTATTGGGATCAATTAGTAAAAATATTCAACCCAAGCACTGGGGCCTATAAAGGTGTGGGAGGATTTAAAGCCATTTTTGATATTTTCCCAGATACGTGGAGTTGGGAAGCTTTTTGGAGTATTACGGCCTTTTTATCTATTATGCTTGGGGTATTAAACTTGCTCCCTATTCCAGCATTAGATGGTGGTCACGTAATGTTTTTACTTTGGGAAATGATTACAGGTAAAAAGCCCGGAGATAAGTTTATGGAGTATGCACAAATGATTGGTTTCTTTTTATTAATTGCCTTAGTACTCTTTGCCAACGGGAATGATATTTACAGGGCCATTGCAGGGAAATAAAAAAAATAACCTTTCTTTTTTGTTCAGATAAAAAATACTTTATATTTGCATCCGCTTAAAAGGAAAAATACCTTCCTCCTTAGCTCAGTTGGTTAGAGCATCTGACTGTTAATCAGAGGGTCCTTGGTTCGAGCCCAAGAGGAGGAGCAAAATAAAAGTCTTCGCATTGCTGCGAAGACTTTTTTTATTAAATTCTTTCTATAGTTGAACTTACTTTATCCGCTATACACTTTATTTCTTGAAAACATGTTTACTAATTTGCATGTCATTGTCTAAAGATAGAATGACAAAATACAATCCAGTAGAAAGCGAAGTTAAATCTATTTCAGTTCTTGAAAAGGCATCCTTTTCGAACAATAGGCCTCCTGTACTAGAATAAATTGATAGTTTAAATGCTCCCAGATTGGTTTTAATAGTTGCAGTATTAATTACAGGATTGGGAAAGATAGAAATAGTGGGTGTTGTACTTTCTTCATAAATAGTTAATCCCTCTTCAATAATTTTTATGGAGCCATCGGGTTCAAAGGGGTTAGACCATTTTTCATTGGTATACAAGTCTGAGCCTCCCAACGTTTTTAAAAAAGCCACAAGGTCGTGTTTCTCACCTTCCGTAAGATTCAACTGTTGTGGTTCGCCGTTAGGATCTCTTAACCTTGTATCCAAATTGGTGTTTTCAGGGTTATTAGGAATGTGATTATAATGATTTATAACCTCTAAAAGGGTGGCAAAACTACCATCGTGCATAAATGGTCCATTTAATGTTCCGTCTGGTTTTGCCAAATCCCGAAGTGAAGGTGCTCTTATATTGGTAATATCAATTTCACCTGGCATTCCTGCCACGGTAATCACTCCATTATTAAATGAATTAATATGTAATGCAAAGCCCGAAGGAATGTGACAGTCTGCGCAACCTACATTCAGAAATAAGTCTTTACCCCTATTTTCCTGCGGCGTAAAGTTAGGAAATGGCTCATTTGCATAGTTCACTTGTAACAATCCTTCATCAAATCTAGAATCGAATGACTGGATGCTTCTAATAAATTGAGCAAGGGCTAATTGCATTCGGTTTTCGGTTATTTGAGAATCGCCATAGGCAAACTCGAATAGCGTGTTGTAATAGTCGACACTTTGGAGGTAGTTAATTAAATCATCGAACGTAGGATTGCCAATTGTGCCACTAAATCCCATTTCAATATGGTCTCTTATAGGCTGGGTGGTTTGTTCTTCAAGTGTTTCGGCTCGTTCATCCCAAAAAAAACTATTTTCATTAGAAAATCGAGCATTCACAAGGCGCATAGAGTGTCTACCTGTAAGTCCATTGACTCCTTGACTCTGAACATTTGGGTCTCCAAATGCATGTTCTTGAATATGGCAACTAGCGCAGGCGATGGAGCCATTACTTGATAGCTTTTTATCATAAAAAAGCACACGTCCCAGCGTTGCCGTCTTATTATTAATAGGGTTATTTCCACTATTATCTTGAAATACGTATTCTGGAATGTCCTGATTAGCATAATTAAACAGATGGTTCAGGTCTATGGTTGCACTAATAAAAATCAATCCAAAAGCTAGTAAAATTGACAGCTTTAAAAATCTATTTTTTGAAACGGACATAAAATTTCCTTTGTTTTAAATCAAGGAACAAGATAATGAATTTAAAAACTCTTAGAGCTAAGCAATCGCTTTGACCGAGAATGAAAGATCGCACTTTTGATGAAAATGCAAGTGTCACGCAGTGTAAGAATGCTATTTTGTGTGATTCTTAAAAAATTGATTGGATTTCTCAAGCATTTCTTTGAAATCATCTATATCTGTAAAGGAGTGGTCGGCAGAGTTCCAAATTCTAAACTCAAGATTCTTATTATGCTTTTTAATCTTTTCAATCATGTTTTCAGCCTGATCTACAGGAACTGTTTTATCTTTTCCACCGTGCATAATTAGCAGGGGACTATTTATATCATTTGCATAACTTATTGGGGATATTTTTTTTAAATACGAAGATTCATTAGACCCTAGAGCAGTATTCCAAAATTCATAAGAATAATAGTTATCATCATCCTTTTGCTTTTTCATCCATGCCTTAATATCTGTTGGGGCCGCGATAGAAATTCCTGCATTAAATAATTCGGCATATTTAACCAAACAAAAATAAGTTGCATAGCCTCCATAACTATGTCCAAACATAAAAACATTTTCTTTGTCTAATGGAAACTTTTCTAAAACGAACTGGGTAGCATCGGCAATATCATTTACCATAACTTCATCAAGACTACTAACCCCAGCTAATACATGGGATTTACCAAAACCCGTCGAGCCTCTATAATTAATGCGTAAGGTGGCGTAGCCTCTCGATGTAAAATACTGGGAGAAATCGTCTAAACGCCAATAATCTCTCGCCCATGGCCCGCCATGGGGCAACACAACTAGTGGTATTTTTTCGTTTTCTTTTATGTTAACAGGCAGATTAAAATAACAAGGAATATTATAATTATCTCTTGTCTTAGCTATTACCACTTTTGATTTTGAAAGAGCATACTCATTTAATTCCTCATTAAAATGAAACATTACGGCATAAGAATTTTCTTGAACATCAAATACTCCAATGTTTCCGGTTGAAGAATCATTCCATTGATGAATTAATAATCTATTACCTGAAACATCTAAATCGATAATTTCATTAAAAAATTGGGGGAATTGGCTGTTAAGCTTGGCTACTTTTTCTGAAAAACTAGAAGACAACCATTTATATTTTGGAGTGAGACAGGTGTATTTAAAGCCCGCAATTTCAGCATTATTATAATCGAAAATGAATTTAATTCCTTCACCGTCTAAATCCTTTACATCACAATTAACATCAGCAACAAAAGTTTCTATAACTTCTTCTTTTTCAATATCATAACTAAACATCTCTCTTTTATCAGAAAAAATATTCGACGTTATGTATATTATATTTGGGTTATATCCAAAACCTTCAAAAGTTAAATATTGTTTTAAATGGGTTCTTGGGTCTATAGTAAAAGAATACTGGTTCCCACCAATTTTAATAATGCAGGGCTTCAATGTTTTGGTTTCTGGGTCATATTTATAATAATAGCTCATGCCCTTGTCCGATATTTTAACTGCCATTCTAATATTTCCAAAAGCATCCGTAATCCAATGATTTACTTTATGAGTGTCTGCATTCATTATAACATACTCTTCTCCAGTGTAAATATTAATCTCCTTGATCGCGGCATGAAGATTACTGTCATAAGTTTGTACTAAGATTTGATGGCTTTTGTTGTGTAAAAGGCTGATTATTGAATTATAACGGAGATTTGCCTGCCAGTTCCAATAGGTTGATTTCTTTTTATAATTTATTCTACTTACTATTTCAACTAAATTTTTTCCATCAATATCAACCGCTTTAATTGCTCCTTTCGATTCATAAATAATACGTTCATTGGTAAGCCAATATACAGCGTCAATTCCAAAAAAATCTAACGGTATTCTATGGACTAATTCGTATTTATCTATATCAATAATATTAATGGTTGTAGAACGATTAAATAAATAGCTATCCTCATTCTTATCTATAACTTCTATATAATATTTTCCATTAGGCGAAATAGTAAAATGACTTCGATTATTTTGTTTAAACATTACGTCCAATGGTATTAACTTTTGGATGGAATCCTGAGAAAAACAATACAGACAAGAACTAAATAATAAAAATATTGCTAAAGGAAATCGTACCATTTTTAAATTAAAATATTGTATTGATAAATATAAATATCTACAATAAGTTGAATTAATTTAAAAGTATTAATTTTTCAGAATAATTTATAGTAATTATTTTAAACATTTTGGCCTCGTAGTTCAATGGATAGAATAGAAGTTTCCTAAACTTTAGATCCAAGTTCGATTCTTGGCGAGGCTACGAGACAAGATGAGAAGTTTACCCTGAGCTTGTCGAAGGGATTCTTGGCGAGGCTACTTATTAATATTTCCCTTTCAAATTCTCTAGCATAATCTTGGTCATATCCTCCAAAGAAAATTGGTGCTCCCAACCCCAATCTTCTCTAGCTTCGCTATCATCTATACTCTGTGGCCATGAATCTGCAATGGCTTGTCGAAAATCTGGTTCGTAAGAAATAGTAAAATCTGGAATGTGTTTTTTTATACTTTCGGTTATTTCTTCAGGATTAAAACTAAAAGCAGAAAGGTTATAAGCGCTTCGCGTTTTTATTTTTTTGGCTGGAGTTTCCATAATATTGATAGTGGCATTAATTGCATCATCCATAAACATCATGGGTAGCGTAGTTTCAGCATTCAAAAAACAAATATATTTTTTATGTTTTAAGGCCTTATGGTAGATGTCTACTGCATAATCTGTAGTGCCACCGCCAGGCATAGTTTTATAGCTAATTAATCCTGGATAGCGTACACTGCGCACATCTACTCCATATTTATTATAGTAATACTCACACCAACGTTCTCCCGTTTGTTTGCTAATACCGTATACGGTGCTAGGCTCCATGATAGTGCGCTGCGGGGTATTTTCTTTGGGCGTTGTTGGCCCAAAAACCGCAATACTAGAGGGCCAAAATATCTTTTCAATTTTTCCTTCTTTAGCTAAGTTTAATACATTAAACAAAGAATTCATATTCAAATTCCAAGCCTTCATAGGGAACTTTTCTCCCGTAGCAGAAAGCATAGCTGCCATTAAATAGACTTCAGAAATCTCATGTCTTATTACAATATCCTCAATTTCACTATAACTTGTTGCATCTAAGAGTTCGAAAGGACCACTTTTCATCATTTCTTCATCACCTTCTACAATGTCCGATGCAATGACCTTATGTGCAGGATACAATTCTCTAAGTTTTGCCGTAAGCTCTGTCCCTATTTGACCACAAGCCCCTATAATAAGAATTCTTTTTTTCATTTAATTAAATATTTGACGGTAAATATAAGGATATCTCAATGGTTCTTTTTAATTAAATTTTAATAGAAGTTTACTGTAAGTCCTTTATATTTGTACAGTTAGATTTACAATGAATTATTTACCTTTTTTTACACTCCTCTTCTTAGTGTTTTTATCTTGTGGTGATGCTACTTCTGAAGAAAATATATCTCAAGAAGTTGTAGTTGATACATCTGTCTATGGAAATACCCAATTTGAGGTTCCCAAACTCATCCCTCAAGCAAATGCATTGGTAGATAATTGGCCTATTTTTCAGGATTTTAGAGGTGAAGCTTTAACACTAAAAAATATAAAATTAGAAGATTTAAAAATAAAGTCTGAAAAACTATTGGCGCATACCGATTCGCTTTCAAAAAATATTCCAGATACTCTGTATTCGAATGCAATTCAATCAAGATTAACTATTGTAAAAACGAGAATACATTTATTAAAACAAGAAGTAAACAGAGGAAAAACTCGCCCTGAAGAAATAGAAAACAATCTTTTAGAAGCGCAAAAAGCGATTGAAACATTTATCATTCAAATTAACGAGAAAGTACTCAAAGACAAAATAGACTTTCAACGAAAAGATGACGAACAGAAAGAACTCGAAAAGCAAAAAAAAGCAAGAGATTCAATATTTAAATTAGAATTAGAAGATCAATAATCACTTTTACACCAAAAAATATAATAACAAACTAAAAAACAATGAAAAAAATACTTTTAAAATCCCTTCTTTTATTTGGAATTTTCGCTGTTACTTTTTCTTCATGTAAGGAAAAAGAAACTGCCCAAATAGAAGACGAACCAAGAGGAATTATCTTGGCTAATATGGATACACTTGTAAGTCCAAAAGATGACTTTTATAGTTATGTAAACGGAACTTGGATGAAAAATACAGAAATCCCTGAAGACGAAGTTCGCTGGGGCGGTTTTAATGTATTGCGCAAAAAAACAGATCAAGACATGCTTGCCATTTTGGACAAAGCCCAAAAAAGCGACAAATATGCTCCCGAAACAGATCAAGCAAAAGCAATTATGATATTCCAAACCGAGTTGGATACTCTTTCTCGAAATAAAGAAGGAATTACACCACTTCAGCCTATTTTGGATAAAATTGCTGCCATAACATCTATTCAAGATTTTCAAAAGGTTATGACCGAAAATGCTGCCGAAGTATCACAACCCTTCTTTGGTATTGCTGCCTTTTCAGATCCTAACGATAGTTCTATGAACGCTTGTTATATTACCCCTGGCGGATTAGGATTACCCGATCGTGATTATTATACAAATACCGATGCAAAATCTATTGAAATAAGACAACAATACGTAGATCATATCACTAGAATGCTTCAGTTTTTGGGAGATACGGAAGAAGAAGCTCGCAAACAAGCGGAAACGATCCTTGCTTTCGAAACTAATTTAGCCATTCCTCGTCTAGACAAAGTAGCTCGCAGAGATTTCAGAAATTTCAACAATCCTCGTTCCTTGGAGGAGGTTCAAAAAATGGTTCCATCAATTGCTTGGAAAGATGCCTTTACTTCTATGGGAGTTACTAAAAAGGTAGATACCATCATGGTAATGCAACCTGCTTATATGAAAGTAGTAGAAAATACTATGAAAAAGGGCGATATCAACACTTGGAAAACCGTGATGCGTTGGGCAACTCTTAACAATGCTGCTGGCATGCTTTCTACCGAAATTGAAAAAGCCAATTGGGATTTTTACAGCAAAACCTTACGTGGTGCTAAAAAGCAAAAATCGGCCGAAGAACGTGCGCTGGCTACGGTAAATAACACGGTTGGAGAAGCCTTAGGAAAATTATATGTGGATGAAATGTTCCCGCCTGAAGCAAAAAAGAAAGCCGAAGATATGATTGCTAACGTGATTGAGGCTTTTAAGGAACGTATTCAGAAATTAGATTGGATGGGAGACACCACAAAAGTGAAAGCTATTCAAAAGCTAGATAAATTTACCGTTAAAATTGGCTATCCAGACAAATGGAAAGATTTTTCTACTATGTCTGTAAAGCCTGAAAACAATTATTATCAAAATATGGTAGCGGTAGCAGAATGGCAATTAAAGGATAATCTTGATAAAATTAATGAGCCTGTAGATAGAACCGAATGGGGCATGTCACCACAAACTGTGAATGCGTATTTCAACCCATTTAATAATGAAATTGTATTCCCAGCCGCAATTTTACAACCCCCTTTTTATGATTATTTAGCCGATGAAGCGGTTAATTACGGCGGAATTGGTGCTGTAATTGGACACGAAATTTCACACGCTTTTGATGACAGTGGCTCTCGATTTGACTCTGATGGAAACTTAGTAAACTGGTGGACGGAAGGCGATTTAAATCAGTTTACTGAAAGAGTGAATAAATTAGCCGAGCAATACGACCAAATTGAGGTATTGGATAGTGTTTTTATTAACGGAAAATTTACTTCGGGTGAAAACATTGGAGATTTAGGTGGTCTTTTAGGGGCTTATGACGGACTTCAAAGATTTTACAAAGAAAATGGAAGACCTGAAAATATTGACGGATTTACACCAGAACAACGTTTCTTTATGAGTTGGGCTACCATTTGGAGAACCAAGCAAAGAGACGAAGCTTTGAGAACACAAATACAAACCGACCCCCATTCTCCAGGACGCTATAGAGCGACACAACCATTATTAAATATTGATGCTTTTTACGAAGCTTTTGATATAAAAGAAGGAGATAAGATGTATGTAAAACCAGAGGACCGAGTGCGGATTTGGTAGTAGAATCTATAAACTGAAAAGGGAGCTCATGAGCTCCCTTTTTTATTCTATTAAATCCTTTTTAACCGCCCTATTTAAATAGTAGGCTGTGACTAAAGTGGAAAGGACATCGGCAATTGGAAAAGCTATCCAAACCCCAAAAATACCTATAAAAGGAGGAAGTATTAACAGCAACGGAATTAAAAAGAACCCTTGCTTTGTGAGGCTTAATAATAATGCGGGTATGGCTCTGCCAATCGCTTGAAAATAAGATGCACCTATGAGTTGCACCACAATAACAGGAGTAGCGGCGAATACCCAACGCAGTGCAGAAGGGGTTCGTTTCAATAATTCTTCATTGTTGGCTAAGGTTACCGTATCTAGGCTTTCAGAATTACTTATAAATATGGATACAATTTCAGTGGGAAAGACCATAATAATCGCAAAAATAAATAATGCAATGGCTCCCGAGTACTTAATAGAGGTGTTGATTGCCTCTCTCACCCTTCCGAAGTTTTGTGCCCCATAATTATATCCAGCTATAGGCATAAATCCTTGGTTTACCCCTATCACTGGAAATAATGCAAACATGAGCATTCTGCTAATAATTCCGTAGGAAGCCACATCCAAAGAATCCCCATAAGTAATAAGGACATTGTTCAGTAAAATAGTAAGTACCGCAATAGTTCCTTGACGCGCAAGCGTTACAAAGCTTAAGGCGTTAATTTCTCTAACAATTTTTCCATTTAAAAAGAAAGACGAAATCTTCAATTTTAATTCACTTTTAGCTACGAAAAACCAGAAAATAAATAGAAAACAAATCGCATAACTTATGAATGTTGCCCAAGCAGCCCCTTCCATTCCAAAATCAAACACTTTAATAAGTATCCAATCCATGAATATATTACCAATGGCAGGAAGCATCATAGCGTACATGGCAAATTTGGGTTTTCCTTCGGCTCGAATCACGTTGTTTCCCATCATACACATGGCAAGCATTACAATTCCGTAGAGAACTATTCGGTAATAGGTTAATGCAAGTTCTTTAAAGGATTCATCGGCGCCAAAAAATTCAATAAGTTGGTGTTGAAAAATCAATCCCAAAAGTGCCAATATTCCTGAAGTGAAAAAGGTTAAGGTAATCTGATTCCCAAAGACTTTTAGCGCCTTTTCATGATTTCCAGAACCCAATGCACGTGAAAGGACTGAAGTACCTCCTATCCCAACCGATAGACCAATGGCTCCAATAAAGAAGGTGACTGGTATCACTACAGTGATAGCAGAAATGGCTAGTGGACCAATCCAACGACCTACAAAAATGGTATCCACAATCATATTAAGAGACATAACCAAAATACCTATCGAGGCAGGAACTGCCTGCTGAACAAGTAATTTGCTAATGGGTGAAGTTCCTAATAAAGTGGATTTATTACTCATTAAGCGATGGCGGTTTTGACATCGGTAAGTTGCCATTCTTCTATCCAATTGGCAAGCAATTGTGCAAAATCATCACGGTCATTTAAACATGGAATGGTTGTAAACTCTTTCCCCCCCACTTCGTGAAATATTTCTTCCCCTTCCATTGCTATTTCCTCTAATGTTTCAAGGCAATCACTTACAAAAGCTGGGGTAACAATTGCCATATTCTTGATTCCTTTCTTTCCAAAACGCTCAATGGTTCTATCGGTATAGGGTTGTAACCAAGGGTCAAATCCTAATCGAGATTGAAAGGAGCTCGAGTACGTTCCCTCTTGTAAATTCAACTTTTCTGCAACCAGTTGAGTAGTTTTAAGGCATTGGTGTCGATAGCAAAATGTATGTGCTTCGGAAGGAGTTACACAACATTGCCCATCGATTTTACAGTGGCTCTTTGTAATATCACTTTTTCGAATATGTCTTTCAGGAACTCCGTGATAACTGAACAATACATGCTCATAATTTTTCCCTTTGAGTCCTTCAGCTATACTTTTTGAAAGCACTTCAATATAATCTTCCCGGTTATAGAATGCCGAAAAAGTATCTACCTCGAGATTCGGGAAAAACTCCTTTTGAAGCTCTTCAACTTTTACATTAATCGTTTCAGTAGTTGCCATGGCAAACTGCGGATATAATGGCATCACCAATACTTGATTCACACCCTTATCGACCAATTCCTGTAGCCCTTTTTTCAAGGTCATGCTTCCATAGCGCATTGCTAAAGACACAGGAATGTTGGTGCTTTGTTGTACTTTTTCTTTAAGTCTTTCAGAAATTACAATTAATGGAGACCCTTCTTCCCACCATATTTTTTGATAGGCTTCTGCCGATTTCTTTGGGCGTGTATTTAAAATGATTCCTCGAACTAGCAAAATTCTTGCCCATTTTGGGACATCAATAACACGAGGGTCCATTAAAAACTCATCGAGGTATTTTTTTACATCTTTAGGATTGGTACTATCTGGGGAACCTAAATTTACAAGGAGCACTCCTTTTTTCATAATTCTTTTTTACGAAACAAAAATAGTATGCATTACTGGAAACTTTCTTAAAAAAGTATCAAACTTCCTCATTTACATATTTAATAATTCTATTGGCTTAGACTCATTACAAATTTCTTTGGTGTCACCCCATATTTCTTTTTAAAGGCAGCAATAAAATGGCTAGCTGTGCTATACCCAATTTTAAGACCTACTTCATTTACATTAAATGAACCCGAAACCAATAATTGCCGTGCAACTTCCATTTTATAATCGAATAAAAAGCTAAACACGGGCTCACCATACACTTGTTTAAAACCCTCTTTTAGTTTATTTAAGGATAAACCAATCTCCTTAGACAGCTCCTGTAAAGTAGGAGGTTCCGCCATTCTTTCAATAATAATATCCTTTGCTTTTTTAATTTTAGCCACATTGGTTTCGTCTACTAAAAAAGGGCATCGTTCAATATCTACACTTTGCGGAGTATTAAAATAAAGACTTAATAATTCATAGGTTTTTGCCTTAAAATAGAGTGGTTTCACCATGGGATGCAAACTAAATTGTAACAACTGATTTAATACAATCGCCATAGAAGGAGAAAAAATAGTGTCTTTATAATATTTACGGTCCCTATTTTCTCCGCTTAAAAAAGAAATATAATTGGCCTCCTTAGAAAATAACTCATGAAGTTTTTTAATGGGAAGTAATATTGAAATCAGCCAACTTTTTGGCTGCAAGGACAGTTCAATGGGTAAATCCAATTTCGGATTATATAGTAGTAGTGTGTGGTCTTCTAGAATGGGTAAGCTGTAACTTCCTTCATTAAAAACAAAGGCTCCTTGCCCCTTAACACAAAAGTGAAACTGAATAAAATTAGAATTTACTTCACGCTTAAAATATTGATTTTCAGTAGAATCATTTGTAAACTTTAAAATAAAAAAACCTGTTTCTACTTGCGTCTCTTCATATATACCTTGAGCGATACTTTTTTCAGAAATCATAAAGATAATTTTTTATGTTATTTAGAATAATTCCAAATAAATACTCAATCACATACCGAAAATACTACAAAAAACTGATATTTATCATTGAAAAAGGCAAATTAACACCTAACGATACTATATATACTTATAGCGTTACTTTTTATTACCACAGACTACTACATTTGCACTTGTAATTCAATGATGAGAAGCCAGAATCAACATTTTACACCTTCTACTGAAGAACATTTTTTTGTAATTGGTCTTAATTACCTTAAGGCCGATGCCGAAACTCGTGGGCATTTTAGTCTTTCAGAAGCATCACAGGAAGTCCTTTTGCGAAATGCAAAACAAATTGGTTTTCAGTCTTTAAGCGTTATTTCAACTTGCAATCGTACCGAACTATACGGGTTTGCAAAAAATGAAAATGATATTATTGCACTTTTATGTAAACACACTGTTGGAACGGTGGCGGAGTTTGAAAAAGTTGGATATACGTATAAAAATTCTGATGCCGTCTCGCATCTCTTCAAAGTAGGAACGGGCTTAGACAGTCAGATTCTTGGTGATTTCGAAATTATAAGTCAGTTAAGAAAGAGTTTTCGCTTTGCAAAGGAACTTGGATTGCTAAACGCTTATATGGAGCGGCTTATTAATGTAGTGATTCAATCTAGTAAGCGGATAAAGAATGAAACGGGCATATCTTCGGGGGCAACATCGGTGAGTTTTGCAGCGGTGCAGTATATTATGGCACGTGTTCCGTATGTTTCAGAAAAAAATATTTTGTTATTCGGCGTTGGTAAAATAGGAAGAAATACTTGTGAAAACTTAATTAAACACACTCGAAATAATCACATTACGCTTATTAATAGAACCAAAGTTAAGGCAGAAGAAGTAGCTGGAAAATTTAACCTGTTGGTAAAGGATTATGCTAATATTCAAAGTGAAATTGCCCAAGCCGATATTCTTGTGGTAGCCACAGGAGCGCAACAACCTACTATTAATAAAGAGCTTCTATACTTAAAAAAGCCCTTATTAATCTTAGACTTATCTATACCAAAAAATGTTTCTGAAAATGTTTCTGAAAACCCTTTGGTGACCTTAGTGCATTTGGATGAGCTTTCAAAAATGACCGATCAAACACTGTCGCAAAGAAAGGCAGATCTACCCAAGGCATTAAAGATAATTGAAGAAGCGAAAGAGGAATTTAATACCTGGGCATCTCATCGAAAATTTGCTCCAACTATAAAAGCTATTAAAGAAAAGCTTTCAGAAATTAAAGCAGGAGAGATAGATTTTCAGAAAAAGAAAATTGAAGGGTTTCACGAAGAACATGCTGAAATCTTAGCCGATCGATTAATTCAAAAAATTGCCACACAGGTAGTTGGTCACTTAAAAAATGCTAACGGTACTTCTCAGGATAGCATTGAAATACTAAAACAAGTTTTTGAACTTGAAACCTAAATCCCTTGAGCAAAGTAATCCGCATAGGAACACGTAACAGCCCTTTAGCCCTTTGGCAAGCGAATGTTGTTAAGTCACAACTAGAAAGATTGGGTTATCAAACACAACTCATTCCCATTACCTCAACCGGCGATATAGTCCTAGATAAACCCTTATACGAATTAGGCATTACTGGCATATTTACCAAGACTCTAGATGTCGCTATGATTCAGGGACAAATTGATATTGCCGTTCACAGTATGAAGGACGTCCCAACGCTTCTTCCTAAAGGGATCATTCAAACGGCTGTTTTGGAAAGAGCTTCTCACGATGACATTTTAGTTACCAAAGAATTGTTTAATTATGAAGAAGAATGTACCATCGCTACAGGAAGTTTACGCCGAAAAGCCCAATGGCTTAACCGCTATCCGCACCACAAAGTGGTGGGTTTACGTGGTAACGTAAACACGAGGCTACAAAGCCTCGCGAATAGCGACTGGCAAGGTGCTATTTTTGCAAAAGCTGGTTTAGAGCGTATCGATTTACTCCCCGAAAATTATCAAGATTTACATTGGATGATTCCTGCTCCGGCGCAAGGTGCGATGGTGGTTGTAGCCAATGAAGATGATACCTTTTGTGTTGAAGCTACAAGTAAATTGAACCACAAAGATTCACAGGTATGCACGGGAATAGAACGAGAATTTTTACGTGTTTTGGAAGGCGGATGTACTGCCCCCATAGGTGCCTTTGCAGAAGTGATTGGGAATCAAATTCTATTTAAAGGAATATTACTTTCCTTAGACGGAAAAGAAAAAATTGAGATTGAAGAAACTACAACGTTAAGTCAAATGCAAGGATTCGGACGAAAATGTGCGGAGTATATTCTGTCCAATGGCGGAAAAACACTTATGCAACAAATCAAAAATGAGATGTCAAATTAATGACGGTGCTTTCCACTAAAATATTGACTAAAACTCAGAAAGAGTTATTTAACGATTCAGGAATGGATGTGCTTGACTATGATGCAATATCTATCGAGTTTTTAGATTTTGACGCACCTCAATTTGTGAAAAATGGAATTTTTACAAGTCAGAACGCAGCAAGGTCAGTTTTGGGTAAAAATATCCAAATTTCCAATGCTTTTTGTGTAGGAGAAAAAACAAAACAACTTTTGGAAGAAAATGGACAAAATGTGGTTAAAATGTCCGAATATGCTTCAGAATTAGCCATATTTATTCAAAATAACTACCAAAATGAGGAATTTTACTTCTTTTGTGGAAACCGAAGGAAAGAGGAGATTCCCTACTCTTTTAAAAATTTAAAAAACACACTTTTTGAGCTAAAAACGTACAAATCCGAGTTAAATTCAATGAAATTTGATCAAAAATGGGACGGAATCTTATTTTTTAGTCCAAGCGGGGTGCAAAGTTTTACCACTAAAAATTCACTTGGAACTACCCCAGTTTTTTGTGTTGGGAATACCACCGCAGAAGAAGCAAAATTACATATAAAGAGTCCTATTTATATAGCTGATGACACTACTATTGAAAGCGTTATTAAAAAGGCTATTAATACTTTAAATAATGATTAAAAACGATTTATTCTTGAGAGCCTTAAAAGGCGAATCTGTGGACCGACCCCCCGTATGGATGATGCGCCAGGCTGGAAGATATTTACCCGAGTTTCAGGAAATAAAAGCCAAATACGACTTTTTTACGCGTTGTCAAACCCCAGAACTCGCCAGTGAGATTACAGTGCAACCTATTCGCCGATACGGTATGGATGCAGCTATTTTATTCAGTGATATTCTGGTAATACCCCAGGCCATGAATATTGAGGTAGAAATGAAAGCTGGAGTGGGTCCATGGCTACCAAAACCTATTAGAAGCCGAAAAGAATTAAATGAAGTTGTTGTTCCAAACATAGAGCAAACGTTAGGCTATGTGATGGAAGCAATTAAAATGACAAAGGATAAACTCAACAACGAAATTCCGTTGATTGGATTTGCAGGAAGTCCGTGGACTATTTTATGTTATTGTGTGCAAGGCCAGGGAAGTAAAAACTTTGATAAGGCCAAAGAATTTTGCTTTACACAACCCGAATTGGCACATGAATTACTTCAGAAAATAACCGATACGACTATCCTTTATTTAAGAGAGAAGGTACAGGCTGGCGTTAATGCTGTTCAAATCTTCGACAGCTGGGGAGGAATGCTTTCCCCAGTGGATTACAAAGAATATAGCTGGAAATATATTCAGCAAATAATTGATGCGTTAAAAGACATCACCCCTGTCATCGCTTTTGGAAAAGGTTGTTGGTTTGCTTTGGATACCATGGCAAAAAGTGGAGCTTCTGCACTAGGAGTGGATTGGACGTGTTCTCCAAAAAATGCGAGATCCCTTACTGGTGGTAACATAACACTGCAAGGGAATTTTGATCCTACTCGATTATTTAGTCCACCAAAAGAAATCAAAAAAATGGTAAAACAAATGATCGATGAGTTTGGGAAAGACCGTTATATCGTAAATTTAGGACACGGTATTTTACCCAATATTCCTTTGGAAAATGCGGGAGCTTTTATTGAAGCTGTAAAAGAGTACAAAGCTGAATGAATTTGTGGAAAAAATTAAAGCGAATAAGTTTAATAAAGCTGGTTAAATTTAGCTTTTTATTGCTTCAAAAACCGCTGTTAATTTTACCCATTTTAAAGGCAACAAAACAGGCGTTACAAGTGAGCCAAAAGTTATATGGAAATACTCATAATACCAACGGAAAAGCAAATGCTTTTCGACATGCATATTGGAATTATCTAATTTGTGAAAAAACGTTGAATTTTACCAAAAATGAGCAAAAAAGTGCCATTTGGACTGAAAAAGTGGTGGATTACTACGAAAAAGTGACAAAAAATGACATTTTAGACACTGAAATGGATTTTCACAATAACGAAATTGGAAGAAAACAATTTTTGATACATTTTGAAGAAAAATCATTCAATTCTGTTCAGTTTTTCCAAAATATGGCTCAAAATGCACAAAAAATAACCAAAATTCAAGAAATTCAGCATTTCGATAATCAATTAGTGTATATTTCAGATTAACCATGTTTAAAAACTTTTTTATCGGAATAAAAGCATACGGAGGCGCCTTTTCTTTAATAGGAAAATTAGGGCTCTGGAGGTACTTTTTTGTTCCTATTTTAATCAGTATTGTAACTGCTTTTTCCATTGGTTTTTTAGCTTGGGGGTTATCAGATAACATAGGGCAATGGATTGCCAAAATTTGGGTTTGGGAATGGGGCACAGAAACTTTTAAAACCATTAGTGATATCATTGCTGGAATTGCCATCATCGCTGTGGGGTTAATTTTGTATAAGCATATTATTATGGCATTAAGCGCACCATTTATGGGTGCTGTTTCAGAAAAAATTGAAGAGCATCTTATAGGGAAGGAAGTAAAGCAAGAGCGCTCTCAATTTTTACCATTGCTATGGCGAGGAATTCGAGTAAACCTTCGAAATTTACTAATGGAATTACTGTTTACCATTCCTATTCTTCTCCTTGGATTTATCCCAATTATTGGGTTTATATCCACTCCTCTTTTATTTTTAGTTCAGGCGTATTATGCGGGCTACGGAAACATGGATTACACCTTAGAAAGGCATTTTAGCTATTCAAAAAGTAATGCATTTGTAAGAGCACATAGCGGAATTGCCACCGGAATAGGCTCCGTATTTATGTTATTATTGCTCATACCTATATTGGGCATTATTTTAGTGCTTCCTCTTTCGGTGACTGCCGCAAGTACAACAACACTCGAAATTATCATTCCTTCAGAAAACAAAAAACAATGAAAGAAGCGTTTGTTGCCTATATAAAAGAACTTCAAAACACTATCACTTCTTCTTTGGAAGAAATCGATGGGAAAGCGACCTTTCGTGAAGATCTTTGGGAACGACCCGAAGGAGGTGGTGGTCGAACGCGAGTGATTGAAAACGGTACTGTTTTTGAAAAAGGCGGAGTGAATATTAGCGAAGTTTTTGGAAAACTTCCCGCAAGCATGCAACAGTATTTTGGTGTGGGTGATGTCGATTTTTTTGCCTGCGGACTCAGTTTGGTGCTTCACCCTAAAAACCCCTTTGTGCCAACGGTACACGCCAATTGGCGCTATTTTGAAATGTATGACCAAAAAGGTAACATAGTCGATAGTTGGTTTGGTGGCGGACAAGATCTAACGCCCTATTATCTTTTTGAGGAAGATGCCATTCACTTTCATAACATCTGTAAAAAAGCGTGTGATGCGCATAATCCTGAATTTTATACAGCTTACAAAAAGAAATGTGATGCCTACTTTTGGAATACACATCGCGAGGAAGCACGTGGCATAGGAGGTTTGTTTTTCGATTATTTGAAAAAATCTATAAAAATGTCAATGCAGGATTGGTATAACTTTGTAACAGAAGTTGGCGATAGTTTCTTGGAGGCCTATCTCCCCATTGTGGAAAAGAGAAAAAACATCCAATACACGAAAGAACATCGTGATTGGCAAGAAATTAGACGTGGAAGGTATGTGGAATTTAACTTAGTACACGATAAAGGAACACTTTTCGGTTTAAAAACCAACGGTAGAATTGAAAGCATTTTAATGAGTCTTCCTTCCCACGTACAATGGAGATACAACCATCATCCTGAAAAAGGAAGCGAAGAAGAAAAATTAATTGAAGTATTAAAATCACCCAAAGATTGGGTATAAAATTAAACGCATGTTTCCATTAAATAGAAGCCGAAGATTACGCACCAGCGAGGCTATTAGAAGTCTTGTAAGAGAAACTGTAATTACTCCCAATGATTTTTTAGTGCCTCTTTTTGTGGTAGAAGGTAAAGGTGTCAAGGAAGAAATTCCATCCATGCCTAATTATTATCGATATAGTTTGGATTTACTTCAACAAGAAGTAAAAGAACTTTGGAAGCTTGGCTTAAAAAGCGTTTTGCTGTTTGTAAAAGTTCCTGAAAACCTAAAAGACAATGCTGGAAAAGAAGCTTTAAATCCTAATGGACTTATGCAACGAGCCATTAAAACGGTGAAGAACACCGTTCCAGATATGCTAGTCATGACCGATGTTGCTCTTGATCCTTATTCAGAATACGGACATGACGGAATTATTGAAAAGGGAGTTATTCTAAATGATGAAACCTCTGAGGTTTTAGCAGAAATGAGCATTTCTCACGCCAATGCTGGGGCAGATTTTGTGGCACCTAGTGATATGATGGATGGGCGTATAATAACCATTCGTGAAGCCTTGGAAGACGAAGGGTTTTACAATACCGGAATAATGAGTTACAGTGCCAAATATGCTTCGGCATTTTATGGACCGTTCCGTGATGCTTTGGATAGTGCCCCTGTCAATATGAAAAACATCCCGAAGGATAAAAAAACTTATCAAATGGATCCTGCCAATAGAGACGAAGCCATTCGTGAAGTTGAAATGGATATTGACGAGGGAGCCGATATTGTCATGGTAAAACCAGGTTTATGTTATCTCGATATTGTCCGGGAAATTAGAAACCATGTAGAAGTCCCTGTGGCAGTATATCAAGTGAGTGGAGAGTATGCCATGCTTAAAGCAGCGGCAGAAAAGGGATGGTTGGATCACGACGCCGTGATGATAGAACAAATTACCGCTATTAAAAGAGCAGGTGCTCATATTATTGCGTCCTATTTTTCGAAAGATGTTGTGAAATTGATTTCGTAAAAGGAATAGAAAAAAATTAGTAAAACTTTATCAATTCGTGATTCCTTTTCGTATACATTTGTTGTGTGAAAAGGACGGTTATATTTTTATTCCTTCAACTTCTGATGTCAATCTTATTGACTTCAGAGAGTTTCGCTTTTTCAACGCAAGAAGAAGGAACTAAATCTACTTTACAGGATGGAACTGCATCCATTCAAGTCCCGCTAAATCATCGAGCTCTTATTGTTGAAGAATTTGGTACAACCAAAACGTTTGAGCAGAATTTCTATCCTCAAATACATTTCTTTTCTAATAAAAATTCACGTTTCAATACACTTTTTTTTGTTAGTTCACTTTCAGAAAATAAAGACAATTTTTTATTTAAAAAGAACCTTAAAAAGCTTCTTACCCAACAAATCTTCCCCTTTCATTTATTTTGGTAATGCATGTTTATTTAAATCGGAAATTTAAATAAACCTATTAATTATCAATACTTTACAAAATGAAATCAAGCACTTTAATTATCAGCGCTATACTTTTAGCAGCAACCTTTTTACCCTTAATTTATTTAATTACTCAAACATCTCGAAAAGAAAGTAAGGTTCGTAAGGCAATTCAAAAATTATGCGAATTGAATAAAATAACTCTTAGTGAAATGGAAATAAATGGAGACCTAATTTTAGGAATTGATCAAACTAGCAAAAAATTAATTTGTTCCAATAGAAAACTTCTTTCAGAAAAATTTGAAATCATTGATTTGAATCTACAATCTGATTGTAAAATAAAAACCCTAAGAAACCATGGAAAGCACTTGGAATGGGTAGGTCTTGAACTTTCAAATACTACTTCAAAAAAAGAGATTGTTTTTTATCAAGAAGATGAAGATGATGCGCCTATTGTTGATCCTCACAAATGTTTAAAAGAGGCCGAAAAATGGCAGAATATAATTAAGCCTTTACTTAAGGCATCATAAAAAAAGGAGGCAAAAAAGCCTCCTTTTTTATTTCAAATAAAGTATTTTAGTATTCGAAATTTGCTTCAAACATACTTTAGTATCTTTAAGAAAAATTAACTATATGACACTGCTTATTGTTTACGCAGTACTTTCCATTGCATTTTCATTTCTATGCTCCATACTAGAAGCAGCTTTGTTAAGCTACACCCCTTCCTTTATTAAAATGAAAAAACATGAAGGAAAAGCGTATGCTTCGCATTTGGCCGAGCTAAAAAGAAATATTGATGAACCGCTTATTGCTATTTTAACTGTTAATACTATTGCGCATACGGTAGGTGCTATTTTGGTAGGCGTACAAGCCGAAAAACTACCCTATAAAGTAGAAGTTTTTGGGATAAACATCGTGGGAATTGTTTCGGCAATTATGACGCTTCTTATTTTAGTTATTTCAGAAATTATTCCTAAAACTATTGGTGCTACCTATTGGAAAAAACTTGGAAGTTTCACAGCAATAGGTTTAAAGCTTATGATTTTTCCTTTAAGATATACAGGCATACTCTGGATTTTAACCCAAGTTACCAAGCTCATCGGTAAATCGGCCCACGTCAGCACGATGAGTCGTGAAGAATTTATTGCACTTACGGATGCTGCAGAGCAGGAAGGTGTTTTCGATGATAATGAAGGTGCCGTTATTAAAAACCTGTTAGTTTTTAAAAGTATTTATGCCAAAGACGTGATGACTCCCTTCCCAGTGGTAACCATGGAAGACGAGACAGTGACCCTAGAAGCATTTCACGAGTCTCATAAAAATCTTCGATTTAGTAGAATTCCTGTGTATAATGAAAAAAGCCACAACATTACGGGTTTTGTTTTAAAGGACGATATTCTGGAAGAAATAGTAGAGGAAAAGGGTAAAAAAACTCTAGCGGATATTAAAAGAGAGATATCTGTAGTGGAAGCACAAAAACCTATCCCCGAACTTTTCAATAAGTTTATTCATCAACGAAACCATATAGCACTTGTTGTGGACGATTTTGGGAATACTATAGGTGTCGTAACTATGGAGGATATCATTGAAACGCTTTTAGGTCTAGAAATTATGGATGAAAGCGATGCTATTGAAGACATGCAGGCTGCTGCCCGTAAAAACTGGGAAAGACGCGCACGAAGAATGGGTATAGATTTACAGTCTGAAAATACAAGGGAATAATGAACCAGTATTCAATGAATAGTCCTATTGGTACTCTTTCAATTTACGGAGATGACATGGGTATTTCTAAAGTTGTATTTCGGGAAAGTGAAATAACCTCTGAACAAATCCCAGATAGTTTAAAAGACGCTGTTAATCAATTAACCGAATATTTTGAAGGAAAAAGGAATCATTTTAATCTTCAATTAAACCCAAAAGGAACTGATTTTCAGAAAAAAGTCTGGCAGCAATTACAGCAAATTCCTTTCGGAAAAACAACCAGTTATCGGGCAATGGCTAATTTATTAGGCGATCCAAAAGTGATAAGAGCCGCTGCTTCTGCAAACGGAAAAAACCCCATTGCCATCATTATACCTTGCCATCGAGTTATTGGCAGTGATGGTTCTTTAACTGGGTATGCTGGCGGATTGCATAGAAAGAAATGGTTGCTTCAACATGAAAACCCCGTAAAACAAGGTGAACTTTTTTAGCTTAATTCAATGAAAATACTCAAGAAATTCTTCAAATGGCTGACAATTATTATAGTACTTTTAGTTGCGACACTCTATATCACAGATACAGATTACCTCCTAAAAGCGGTCCGAACTATTTATCTCAATGGTCACACCACTGCCTATCTTGAAGATTATCAAAAATTCGATAATCACACAGTTGAAAATGGAGCACCACCACCTTGGCTGGAACATCGTGAATATAATACCGCTTCGGAGACTGAAAAATTAGCTCAATGGAATTTGGATCTAGGTACAGTAGCCTACCTCATTATTAAAAATGATAGTATTTGGTTTGAAAAATATTACGAGGGGTATGCCGAAGATTCTAAGTCCAATTCTTTTTCTATGGTAAAAAGCATGGTAACGGCTATGCTGGGGAAAGCCATTATGGATGGGTATATTGAGAGTTTAGATCAACCTGTAGGAGATTTTATTCCAGAATTTAATGAAGGTCTCGCTGCGCAAATGACCGTAGGTGATTTATCTTCTATGGCCTCTGGAACCAATTGGGACGAAGCCTATTATTCACCGTTTTCTATTACCACCAGAGCCTATTTTGATGATAACTTACGGGAAGTCATAAAAGGGTTAAAAGTAATAGAAACCCCAGGAAAAGTCTTTAAATATGCGAGTGGCGATACAGAACTGTTAGGCATGGTCATTGAAAAAGCCACTGGAAAAACTCTCTCAAAATATTTAAGTGAAAGCTTTTGGAAGCCTCTTGGTGCTGAGCACCAAGCCCTTTGGCAAGTAGATAGTGAAGCAGAAGGTATGGAAAAATGTTTTTGTTGTCTGGCTAGTAATGCAAAAGATTTTGCGCGATTTGGAAAATTATATAAAGATTCCGGAAAGTGGAACGGTCAACAACTATTAGATTCTTCTTTTGTGGCAAAAAATATTACTCCAAGGTTTCCAGAAAGCCCTCAATACGGCTACGGTTGGTGGTTATATAACACAGATGACAAAAACTTTTTTATGATGCGAGGACACCTTGGTCAATACGTAATAGTTGAGCCCAATGATAATATTATTATCGTTCGATTAGGGCATCAAAAAAGTCCCGATGCAGGAGTAGGTGTATTTACCGAAGACATTACGGTTTATATTGAAGAAGCATATAACATGCTTGAAGGTAATAGTTTGTAGAAAATTTGTAATTTTACGTAACTCCCCTTTATAAAATTTTCAAAATATGTTACACCGAATTAATTTGGAGCATATCCTATTTTTGGATATTGAAACGGTTCCCTTATTTGATGATTTCAACAAATTAGATGATACTTCAAAAGTGCTTTGGGGGCAAAAAACACAATACCAGCGCAAAGACGAATTCACCCCTGAAGAATTCTATGACAGAGCAGGAATTTGGGCAGAATTTGGTAAAATAATTTGTATCTCGGTAGGATATTTTAAAATGAAAGGCGATATAAGAAATTTTCGCGTAACCAGTTTTTATGGTGAAGAAGTGAAAATTCTAAGAGACTTTAAATCACTTTTAGAAACTCATTTTAATAAACCTCAACATGTACTTTGTGCACATAACGGAAAAGAATTCGATTTTCCTTATATCGCTCGCCGTATGATAATTAATAGAATGGATATTCCGTTCAAGTTAAATTTCTTTGGTAAAAAGCCCTGGGAAGTGCCTCATTTGGATACACTTGAATTGTGGAAATTTGGTGATTATAAAACCTTTACTTCCTTAAAATTAATGGCGCATGTATTAGATATCCCTTCTCCAAAAGACGATATTGACGGCAGTCAAGTTCGGGACGTGTTTTATGAAGAAAAAGATTTGGATAGAATTATACAGTATTGCGAAAAAGATGCTATCACAGTGGCTCAAATATTTTTAAGACTCCGGAATGAAGAAATTTTAGACGAAAGTGAAATATTAAGCGTATAAAAAAACCCGCCAAACAGGCGGGCTTTTTAAAAATTGAATATTATTCTTTTATAAACCGTTGTGAAATTATTTCTTCTCCATCATTAATTTCAATGATATAAATTCCACTTTTCAGTCTTCCAACATTTAAAGGTTGTTGGGTTAATAAACCAGACATTACTTCTTGGCCTAGTGTATTTACAATTTTGAAGGTTGTATTGTCGATTGACTCTAGTAATCTTACATTTAAGAAAGTTGTTGTAGGATTAGGATACAATAACATATCCCCTTCAAACGCAGCATCGCTGTCTCCACTACCAAATCCTTGAACACCTCCTATAGCTGTAATTGAATTCCCTGCAAAAGCAGTTCCAGTATTACCAGTAATAGTTACTTGATCAATATAAATGTGATCTGAATTTGAACTTGCATCGCATCTAAATCTGAATTGGGCATTACTTGGGAAATTATAACTTGTGCTAGGTATATTTACAGTTGCTACATAAAATGAATTATTATTGAAGCTCGTTCCACTTGCATATGATGCCACAGTTCTCCAAGTAGAGCCATCGTAGAATTGTACCCAGAAGTCTTCACCCGTTTCCATACTCCAAGAATAGAAATAGAACTCTATATCAATTGAATTATAACTGGTCACATTGAAACTTCCTAATGTCATTGTAGAAGAGTTTGTATTATCTCGCAATCGAATCGAATAATTTCCTTGATAAGATCTTGATCCAGAGTAACGATAGGAGTCACTTCCTCCATCTATCCATCCATCCCAACCAGTTTCAAAGGATCCTTGGTGTAACACTGTTGAACCTCCGCCGCCGCCACCAGTAGTAGTAACAGAAACTGTATTACTTAATCCCGAATTGTTCCCAGCAGCATCAAATGCTCTAACATTAAAAGAATAGGATGTTCCAGCTGTTAAACCTGTAACATTGGCAGAAGTACCTGTAACAGTTCCTATACTTGATCCTCCTTCAAAAACTTCATATCCAGTAACACCAACATTATCTGTGGAAGCATTCCAAGAAAGGTCAACCGTAGTATCTGTTACATTAGAGGCAGAAAGATTTGAAGGGTTTGTAGGGGCTTCGGTATCTCCTCCACCGGTCCCAAGATTCACGGTATAATCTTCCACTTCACCATAGGTAAAGGTTTCGCATGAAGTTGGAATTCCATTGTACTTCATCGAAACACGCATTCTTACAGAGTTCCCAGACGTCCCGCTTGGCACTGTAAAGGATCCGCTATTAGGAGTATTGGTTGAAGCTGCTTTAGACCAAACTAATTCCCCTGCATCATTAAAATCTTTGTCATCATTATAGTCAATCCAAACGGCGTACCCTTCGGCATAAACAGTTCCAGTCCAGGTAGGAGTTACTGTAATAGTATATGACTGACCTTCGGTTAAATTCGTAGAAACGGAAGTAAAATCAGAATAAAACTGTGCGCCAGAAGAGTTATCTATGGTGTTTAATTGAACTCTACTTATATATTCGTCATTTACATTAGTACTACTAGAGGCACAATAGGAGCCGCCACCACCACCACCGCCATAGGCAGAACCAACTCCAACTGCATACCAGGCATTGGTAGTGGCAATTTCTTCAGCACTTCCTGCACCATATAAATCAATAGCAGCTTGAATGGCACCTGTTCTAGCGTCACTATACTGAGAATTTGTACTTAAATAAACCGATAAGTTTCTATACGCGATAGCGGCCGCTTTATCCATTCCAATTCCAGTTACAGTATAGCTGTCACCGTTATCATTTGTACCACTACCACCAACAGTTAATAAATAGAACCAAAAATTTTGCACTCCAGAATTATAGTGTACGCCACCATTATCTCCTGAACCAGAATACCAATTAGTTCCTAAATAAGTGTCAGGATCCCCGTAGGCATTTGGGTTGCTCATGGAGCGTAAAGCGCCACCACTTCCGCCAGCTCCTATTTGGTCTCCCATAAGCCAATCATTACTCCCCGAAGCATAGTTTTCAATAGATTCACCAAAAATATCGGAGAAAGACTCGTTTAAAGCACCCGACTGATAACTATAAACCAAATTAGCAGAGTATTCTGTAACCCCATGGGTTATCTCATGACCTACAATATCTAACGACACTAAGGGTCCATAATTTACTCCGTCTCCATCACCATAAGTCATTCTACTACCATCCCAAAATGCATTTACATAATTGTTTGAATAACTTACGTAGGAACGAATAATTGCTCCTGCATTATTATAGGAGTTCCTATTATGTTTACCTAAGAAATATTTATGAGTTTGTTCTGCCCCAAAATGTGCTTGCACACCTGTTGGGTGATTAAAACTAGTAGAACCACTAGTAATATCAGAAGCATTATTATAATTGGTGCCATTATTCATATCATAGGTTTGGATACCGTTACCATCTGCTGTTTGACGTAGCCTATAAGGCCCTGAAGCATTATCTGCTGTAAAGGATACATTTCCGTTATAAAGACTATTCCCAGAAGCTGGTACATTGGCATGATGAATTTTCTTGTTCTCTAGAAGAATTTCACCCGTTATAGCATCTACATAAACATCGGCTCTATAAAGTGGCTCCGATGCATAGATATCAAACTTATAAGCAAGTCTATTTTCCTTGGTTACATTTTCAAGGACTGGAAAAATAATAAGCTCTCCTTGAGGCAATTCATAATTGGCAAGTTCACTTTCTTGTACATTTTGCCATAAATATCTTGTAGCTCCTACTTTGGCGATTGCATAATTAAATGCCTGATTTGCGCCAAGTGCGGGCGTAGTATTTAACTCTTTAATATCCGCTAGACTATTGGTCATAGATGTTATAACACCCGATTTTGAGTGAAGCGTAAAGGTTGAAAACTCAACTTTAATACCATTATAGTATTGCTGGTATTTGTCGTGAGTAAAACCTAATGGATCTTGGTTTTGATTTACATACTGAAAGGAAGTTTGCGGGGAGAATTTAAATTCCTGTTGCAGTAATTGAGAAGTGTTTTGAGAATTGTAATTTTTTGAAGCATCAAATACTCTGAGGCTTGGTGGTCTTTTAATATTTCTTTGCTCATCGGACTTGTTCTGGGAACTAACTTCAATCGTCCCAAAAGCGAAAGTAAGGACCGATAAAAAAACAAGAAATACATTTTTACTAATTTTTTTCATAATGATTAGTGTTTTTGTTAATGATTAGTATTTATTTGTAATAATTATTTAAAACAAAGGCTTTTTTTTTATAAATAAAATTATTTTCGATGAACTACATTAAGATTTTATTAACAATTTTTTTCCTACAAAACTAAACCTACTGATTTAGTAGACTTTACAGTTTTTATTTAAAATTTTAATTGAAGTATCTTTGAGCTAATGAAAAAAGAACCCCTTATTACTATTAAAAACCTTTTGGTCTCATTTGGAAATAAGAAATCCAAAACCGAAGTGCTTCATCATATCTCATTTACAGTTTTACAAAATGAAGTTCTAGGGATTGTAGGAGAGTCTGGCTCGGGAAAATCGGTTACCTCATTAGCGCTTATGGGGTTGTTACCAAAGAAAACCTCCCATCTTTCTGGAGACATATTGTTTGAAAATAAAAACCTTGCCTTTCTAAAAGAAACGGATTACCGAAAGCTAAGGGGAAATGAAATTTCTATGATTTTTCAAGAACCCATGAGTGCCTTAAACCCTTCCATTAAGTGCGGTGAACAAGTTTCTGAAATGCTTCAGCTACATAAAAAAATGTCCTCTTCGGATGCCAAAAAAGAAACGCTTTCGCTATTTGAAAAGGTAAAACTGCCTCAACCTAAAGAATTGTACCATAGATACCCACACCAGATAAGTGGAGGGCAAATGCAACGAGTTATGATTGCTATGGCTATTTCTTGTAAGCCAAAATTATTGATCGCAGATGAGCCTACAACTGCTTTGGATGTAACGGTTCAAAAAGAGATACTTCAGTTACTAAAAGAGCTTCAGAAAGAAACTGGAATGAGTTTAATTTTTATATCTCATGATCTAGCCTTAGTTTCTGAAATTGCAGATCGTGTTGTAGTAATGCACAAGGGAATAGTCGTTGAAGAAGGTTCAGTTTTTGAAATATTCAAATTACCAAAACAAGAATACACAAAAGCCCTTCTTGCTTCCCGTCCACCACTAGATAAGCGTTTTGAAAAACTTCCAACCATTGCTTCTTTAGCAGACAAGTCTTTTACTCCAAAAGAAATAACCCTTTCTCAAAGGGCATTTCAGCATAAACAAATTTATTTGCAAAAGCCTATTTTAGAAATTAAAAACTTAGAAAAGGAATATTTTCAAAATACAGGACTTTTCACCAAAAAGCGTTCTATTAAAGCTGTTAACAAGGTCTCTTTTAGTGTTTTTGAAGGAGAAACCCTAGGATTGGTGGGTGAGTCTGGTTGTGGAAAATCTACCTTAGGAAAGGTAATTCTACAGTTGGAAAAAGCGACCGCAGGGAGCGTTTATTTCAAAGGAAAGGACATCACAAAACTTTCTAATACTGAAATAAAAAAACTAAGAAAGGATATCCAGCTAATATTTCAAGATCCATATTCTTCATTAAACCCAAGGCTAACTATTGGACAAGCCATCGTTGAGGTCATGAAAGTTCATAATATTGGAACATCCAAAAAACATCGAGAAGATAAAGTTGCCAAACTTTTACAAAAAGTAGGTTTAGACGAAAACTATTTTAATAGATATCCGCATGAATTATCTGGCGGTCAGAGGCAAAGGGTGGGCATTGCACGCACCATTGCATTAGAGCCTAAACTCGTTATTTGTGATGAAAGTGTAAGTGCTTTGGATATCTCGGTGCAAGCTCAGGTTTTAAATTTATTAAATGAACTGAAAGACGATTTTGGTTTTACCTATATATTTATCTCCCACGATTTAGCCGTGGTAAAATTTATGGCAGACCAACTCATTGTAATGAATGAAGGCAAAATTGAAGAAATAGGTGATGCGGATGAAATTTATGCCAATCCATCAACAGAATACACCAAAAAACTTATTGAAGCAATTCCAAAAGGGATTTAAAAAAAGACTTCCTTGCCCTTATAACATCAGAATGGGTCGTTTAACGAATAAAAAATTGTATTTCAATATTATATGGTTTATTACTCTATCTTTAATAGACTAACTAAAAACCAAATAATTATGAAAAAAATTACACTATTATTGTTTGCAGTATTACTTTCTGCAAGTGGATTTTCACAGTTCACAATTAATGAAGATTTTAATTCTGGTGCTCCGGCAGGATGGGGTACGGCAGTATGGGAAGGTACTTGTGATTTCCAATTTGGAACAGATTTACCTACAGGAGATGACTTTTTAACGCAGGCTTGGTTTTATGATGACGATGCTTGTGGTGATATTCCAGATGTAAACTTTCTATCCATTATTAGTGCCTCTTATAATTTAAGTGGCGCGACAACAGCTGTATTAACAGTTGATGTTGCGTTTCAAGAATCTGGGGATCAATATTTCGATATTGAAGTTTGGGAAGGGAGCACCACTCAATTGGCGGTCATAGCTCATTTTGAGGATGATATGGATCCGGACATTCAAACTTTAAGTTATGATGTTTCAGCCTACGTTAATTCTAGTTTAACATTTAGGTTTACTTTTATGGATGATCCAGAGTTTGATGGTACTGGTAGTTGGGGATGGCATGGAGGAATTGACAATTTTAGATTGGAAACAGATGCCTTAGGCGTTGCAGACAATCAAGTTGAAGGTTTTTCAATGTATCCTAATCCAGCTAAAAATAGCCTAAATATTTCTGCAGCTAATACTATTGATCAAATAGCTATCTATGATGTATTGGGAAGAAAAGTTATTGATCAGTCAATCAACTTAAATAATGTAGAAGTTAATGTGTCAGAACTAACAGCTGGAGCTTATTTTATCCAAGTTTCCTCTGGGACTCAAAAAGGGTCTTATAAGTTCATAAAACAATAAAGGAAACTACTAACTTTCCCTTAAAAGAAGTAAATAAAAAACCCGTTCTAACCTCACAAAGAACGGGTTTACCTTTATCTGAATCGTTGCAGATTTGGGGAAAAAGGATTTTTAATAAGCTACATCAACAAGAATACTTTTTTAGCAACATAAAACAAACTTTTTATAAGCTGCGAAGTATTTTTTATCCAGTTGGTTACACTTTTCATTACATAAGTTGGTTAAGCGTGGTTAATCAAATTTGGGAAAGCTAAATTGTAAAAAAAATTAAATAAACACGATTAAAAACATATTTTTTCGATGAAATGCGTAATACTTTAACATTTAATCGTAAAAACTATAGAACTCAAGATGAAAATTGGGGAAGAATACTTAAAATTTCATTTCAGGAATGCTGCCATCGATTACCATTTCACCTTCAGTAGCCGCTTTTATTTCTTCTACTGAAACCCCCGGAGCTCTTTCCAGAAGGTGAAATTTATTATCTCTTATTTCTAGAACGGCAAGATTGGTTACAATCTTCTTAACGCATCGTACACCCGTCAATGGAAGCGAACATGTTCTGAGAAGTTTAGACTCCCCAGCTCTGTTGGTATGCATCATGGCAACGATAATATTTTCGGCAGAAGCCACTAAGTCCATCGCTCCTCCCATTCCCTTTACCATTTTCCCTGGTATTTTCCAGTTGGCAATGTCCCCTTCTTGAGAAACTTCCATGGCTCCTAAAATGGTTAAATCTACATGTTGCCCACGAATCATAGAAAAACTCATGGCAGAGTCGAAGAAGGAAGCGCCAGGCAATGCAGTAATGGTTTGCTTTCCTGCATTAATTAAATCTGGATCCTCTTCCCCTTCAAAAGGAAAGGGTCCCATTCCCAAAATTCCATTTTCGCTTTGAAATTCTACTTCAATATCGTTTCGAACAAAATTTGCCACCAACGTGGGTATTCCAATTCCTAAATTAACATAATAGCCATCATTTACTTCCTTGGCGATACGTTGTGCTATTTGGTTTTTATCTAATGCCATTATGCCTTTTTTCTTACCGTTAATTGTTCAATCCTTTTTTCATAATTGGTTCCTTGAAAAATTCGCTGCACAAAGATCCCAGGAATATGCACCTGATTTGGATCAAGCGCTCCTGCAGGAACTAATTCTTCCACTTCTGCCACCGTAATTTTTGCGGCACCACACATATTTGGGTTAAAATTTCTTGCGGTTCCTTTAAAGATTAAGTTTCCTGCTGCATCTCCTTTCCATGCTTTTATAAATGCAAAATCGGCTTTAAAAGCATGTTCCATAATGTGCATTTTCCCATTAAACTCTCGCACTTCTTTTCCTTCGGCTACTTCAGTTCCGTAGCCAGCAGGTGTGAAAAAAGCAGGTATACCGCTTTGTGCTGCTCGACATCGTTGCGCTAGGGTTCCCTGTGGAATTAATTCTACATCTAATTCTCCACTTAACATCTGTCTTTCAAACTCGGCATTTTCACCTACATAGGAGGAAATCATTTTTTTTATTTGATGCTTTCGAAGCAATAGCCCCAATCCAAAATCATCGACCCCAGCATTATTGGAAATACAAGTCACTCCTTTTACATTTAATCGAACCAATTCTGCGATGCAATTCTCTGGTATTCCACTTAGTCCAAAGCCTCCCAACATAAAGGTCATTCCGTCCCTCACCCCTTTACATGCGTCTTGAACATTGGCAACTGTTTTAGTTATCATTTGCTTTACAATTTTTACTAAAATTACAAAAATATAGGCATTAAAAAACCCGATTTCTCGGGTTTTATGGATTTTATTTTTAGGATTAAGGAGTAAAGTCAAACTCGTCATCCGGAAGTTCATTCCCCTCTCCAGAACCACCACTATATTTAGCACAATCTGTCTCAATGGAAAGTTTTGAAGGTTTGCTAAAGTTGTTTTTTGAAACATCCAAAGATGGGTCTTCATAACATTTTCGCATATAAATTCCCCATATAGGCAATGCCATGGTAGCTCCTTGGCCATAGGCCGTGCTTGAAAAACGCACCGAACGATCTTCTCCTCCTACCCAAACTCCTGTTGCCAAATTGGGCACCATCCCCATAAACCATCCGTCACTATTATTTTGAGTTGTTCCTGTTTTTCCAGCAATTGGATTTGTAAATTCATAAGGATATCCTGTTACTGCATTTTTATAAGTTGCTGTATTAGTTGCCCAAGAATGTCTTAATCGCTGTCCTGATCCTGCTTGTGTAACCCCTTCCATTAAACTTACTGTTACATAGGCAGATTCTTTACTTATAACATCTTTTGTTTCGGGTACATTTTGAAACAAAATGGTTCCATTTTTATCTTCGATCCGTTGCACTAAAATAGGCTTTACATAAACGCCCTCATTGGCAAAGGTGCTATACGCTCCTACCATTTCGTACAATGAAATATCTGCCGTCCCTAGAGCAATGGAGGGTGCTTCTGGAATATCTTTAGATTCAACTCCCATTTTTTCTACTAAATCAATAACGGGTCGAGGCCCAACACGATCAATAAGTCTCGCTGTAACGGTATTCACAGAATTAGCTAATGCCCGTTTTAATGTTAACATCCCACCATAACTACCATCACTGTTTTTTGGACACCAATCTTTTAAAAGTCCATACTTCCCTGTAGGAATACAATAGGGAGTATTAGGTAATGTGTCACAAGGAGACATATGCATTTGATCAATAGCCGTTGCATATACAAACGGTTTAAAAGTAGAACCAATTTGCCGCTTCCCTGTTTTCACCATATCATACTTAAAATGTTTATAATTAACCCCTCCTACCCATGCTTTAATCTCACCTGTTTGAGGCGTCATAGACATCATGGATGCTCTTAAAAAAGACTTATAATATCTTATAGAATCTATAGGAGTCATTAAGGTGTCTATATCTCCTCCCCAAGCGAAGATGGTCATTTCCGTTTTTTTTCTGAAACTTTCCAAAATTTCCTTTTCACTTTTCCCTTGTTTTTTTAACTCCCTCCAGCGATCACTTCGTCTCATTGCAGATTCTAAAATTTGATCTTCTTCTTCTTGTGTAATATCCCGAAATGGTGCTGTTTTATTCTTTTCGTTTTGAATTGTAAATTGCTTCTGAATATTTGCAATGTGAGCATCTATAGCTTGCTCAGCATACAATTGCATTTTGGAATCTAAGGTTGTGTAAATCTTTAACCCATCACTATTAATGTCATAAAAGGAGCCATCGGGCTTTGGATTATCTTTTGCCCATTGTTTCATATAACCTCTAATGTATTCTCGCACATAAGTTCCAATTCCTTTGTCATGATCTTGTGGCGTAAATTTTACGCCTAAAGGTAATTCACGTAAAGAGTCTCTTTCTTTTTCCGTAATGAAATCGTATTTTTCCATTTGAGAAAGAACCACATTTCTTCGATTCATAACTCCTTCAGGGTTTCTCTTCGGATTATAGAGAGAAGAATTTTTAAACATCCCAACCAACATAGCCGATTCTTGAAGGTTTAATTCTTGTGGCGATTTATCGAAATAAATATTTGAAGCAGATTCTATCCCAATAGCTAAATTCAGAAAATCATAGGTGTTAAAATACATGGTGATGATCTCTTCCTTAGTGTACCGTCGTTCTAGGCGAGTAGCAATAATCCATTCTTTTATTTTTTGAACACCTCTTTCAAGTTTACTACTTGCCACTTGATCTGTAAAAAATTGTTTTGCCAATTGTTGCGAAATAGTACTTGCTCCTCCACGTGTTCCTAAAAATGCTACCGCTCTAAGAGTTCCTTTACCATCAATCCCAGAATGGTCATAAAAACGAGCGTCTTCTGTTGCAATAAGAGCATTTACTAGGTCTTCAGGAAGGTCTTCATATTGTATTGGCGTTCTATTTTCCTTAAAAAACTTTCCGATCACTTGTCCATCTGAAGAAATAATCTGAGTAGCAAGGTCTTTTTCGGGATTTTCTAAACTAGTCTCATCGGGTAGGCTTCCAAACACACCCCAAGAGGCTAGAAGAAATATTAAAAGAATCAATAAAATTCCAACACCAAAAATCTTCCAAAAAGTTTTTATATGCTTTTTGTTTTCTGGTTGATTTCCCTTCTTTTTTATGGTTTTTGCTTCCATTTTTTACTCCGTTACTTCTTCTATACTATAGCCTACGTCTGTGATACCACTTAATTGAGAAACGCCACCAACATTGCCATTATTGCGCACTGCTTGTGAAACTCTTAAGACATAACTCCCTTCTTCAAAAAAAGATATATTTTCTTTGTACCAAAGTTTGCTTTCTTTAATACTCCCTACTCCTGTTCCTAACCAAGTGCCATCTGATTCAGCCATACGATATTCTAGGGTGTCTGTGACTACTTTCCCGTGGGGGAAATTGATACTGGCAATAATAAATATATTATTAAAAGGATAATCGTTCGTGTTTCTTACATGTAGAAACATATTATACTTTTTAAGAGAGTCTAATTGTGGAATTGTAAACTCAATTATATCCTGTTGACCCCAATGACCCGGCAGTGTTTTCATTTCACTAACCACAGTTTTACCATCACAAGCTATAAACGTTATGACTACTAAAAGTGTCCAAAAAATGCTACGCATTTCTTTTTCGGTTTTTATTTCTGTTTTTACTTCGGCTCTTTCCTTTTTTGTTTCTAGCACGCTTGGGTTGGTCAAATCTAGTTAAACTATCCTGCCCAACGACATTGTTGAAAAGTTCTGCATCTTCAATAATTTTTTCTTCAATAAATTCTTCAAGACTAGCTACTTTCTTCCCTTTTTTATTGATAGCAATTATTTCGTTTACCTTTTCTACTGAAAGCTCATGCCAAGCCATGGCTTGTTCTTCATAAGAAAACCACATTAAGCCTTTAAAAATATCTATTTTTTGACATTGCGCTTTTCCTTTTTCAGTCAAAAGCTTTACGTCCATTTTTGGAAACTCCTTTAAAGCCTCCATATAGCTATCTAACTCATAGTTAAGACAACATTTTAACTTGCCACATTGCCCTGCTAGCTTTTGTGGATTTAAGGAAAGTTGTTGATATCTGGCTGCCGATGTATTGACTGATCTAAAGTCCGTAAGCCATGTAGAGCAACAAAGTTCTCTTCCACAAGATCCAATTCCTCCTAAACGTGAGGCTTCCTGTCTAAAGCCAACTTGTTTCATCTCAATTCGAGTACTAAATGCTCTTGCAAAGTCTTTAATAAGTTGTCTAAAATCTACACGTTCTTCTGCGGTATAGTAAAAAATAACTTTGGATCCGTCTCCCTGAAATTCAACATCACTAATCTTCATTTTAAGGCCTAAAGCCATAGCAATTTCTCGAGAACGTTTTTGCACATCTTCTTCTCTATCTCGCACTCCCTGCCAAATATCAATATCTTTTTGCGTTGCTTTTCGATATATTTTGGGAAGTTCTTCTAGATTTAAGAGTTCTTTCTTTCGTTTCATCTGGACTCTAACTAACTCTCCTGTTAATGTTACAATTCCAATGTCATGACCAGGAGAAGATTCTGTAGCAACTACATCACCAATGGCTAAGGGAAGATTTTCGGGGTTTGAATAAAAATGCTTTCTGCCATTTTTAAAACGAACCTCAACAGCATTAAAAGGCACCATGTCTTTAGGTAAAGACATGTTAGATAGCCAATCGAATACTGTTAATTTATTGCATCCATCAGTACCACAAGTCCCATTGTTCTTGCAGCCTTTTGGTTGTCCGTCAGCGCCACTGGCACAACTGGTACAGCCCATATTTTATGTATATATAGCTCTTTTAAAGGAAAAAGAGACGAAGATGAAACTTGATTTTAAAAAAGTAAAGATACCGTATTTTGAAGAAAAAATACCTATTTATGAAAACAATCACTTTACTTGGGTATTGTTAACAAAAAATATACTCTCATGGGATTTCCTATTGTAGTGAAACCAAAGAAATAGTACCTTAGCCTATTCAAATATTTTCTTATCAATTTAAAGACTCATGAGTACCGAAAAAGACGCAAAACTAAAAGCCCTTAAACTAACACTTGATAAACTAGATAAAACCTACGGAAAGGGAACCGTAATGAAATTGGGGGATTCTGCCGTCCAAAAAGTAGATGTTATTTCAACAGGTTCTTTGGGACTTGATGTTGCTCTGGGAGTGGGAGGATATCCTCGTGGAAGAGTTATTGAAATTTACGGCCCAGAATCCTCTGGTAAAACAACGTTAACGCTGCACGCTATGGCTGAGGCACAAAAAAAGGGAGGTCTCGCTGCCTTTATTGATGCTGAACACGCTTTTGATCGAAACTACGCCGAAAAATTAGGAGTGGATATTGAAAACCTAATTATTTCCCAACCAGACAATGGAGAGCAAGCCTTGGAGATTGCCGATAACCTTATACGAAGTGGCGCCATTGATATTATTGTTATTGACTCCGTTGCTGCCTTGACACCTAAAAGCGAAATTGAGGGGGAAATGGGAGATAGTAAAATGGGATTACACGCGCGTTTAATGTCTCAAGCCTTGAGAAAATTAACGGGTTCAATTAGTAAAACCAATTGTACTGTGATATTTATTAATCAGTTACGAGAAAAAATTGGTGTAATGTTTGGAAATCCAGAAACCACTACCGGTGGTAATGCCTTAAAATTTTATGCTTCAGTTCGATTAGATATTCGTAGATCCACACAAATTAAAAATTCTGACAGCACCTCTGTAGGTAATAAAACTAGGGTGAAAGTGGTTAAAAATAAAGTAGCGCCACCGTTTAAAACTGCCGAATTCGATATCATGTACGGTGAGGGAATTTCTAAAGTTGGAGAAATTATAGACCTTGGTGTTGATTTTGAAATCATTAAAAAAAGTGGCTCTTGGTTTAGCTATGATGACACAAAACTAGGACAAGGTAGAGACGCTGTTAAAGCCCTTCTTTTAGACAATCCTGAGTTAATGGAGGAGTTAGAGCAAAAAATAAAAGAAGCCATTGCAGCAATTTCATCATAAAAAATAATCTAATACGCAACCTAACACCATGCCTTGTATCTATAAATTGTAAAGTGAAATGGGAAAGGTTGCCTACTTTAAATTAGTAGATTAACACAAACTCATTGACTTTAGAAGAGCTCATAGCAAGGTGTAAAAAGCAAGATGCAAAAGCGCAGGAAACGCTCTATAGGGATTATTCCAGAATTCTTTTCGGAATTTGTTTAAAATACTCCCCCAATAAAGCTGAAGCCGAAGATAGTTTGCAGGATGCCTTTATCACTATTTTTAAACGAATTGAGCAGTTTGAAGGCAAAGGTTCTTTTGAAGGTTGGATGAAACGAATTACTGTGAATACAGTGCTTCAAAAATACCGAAAGAAAAAAACATTCGATATCCCCAATGAGCAGCAAATTGAAGATGCTGACGTTGACATTGAGCAAACCTCCATTCCATTGGATTATCTTTTAAAGATTATCCAAGACTTGCCAGACAGGTATCGATTAGTGTTTAATCTTTATGTAATGGATGGATATTCGCATAAAGAGATAGGAGAAATGTTAGGAATTAGTGATGGCACGTCTAAATCTAACCTAGCAAGAGCTAGAGGAATTTTAAAAACGAAAGTAGAAGATTATAAAGAAAAATTACAATAACCTTCCTCTCCACGGAAGATTACTATGAAACATAAAAAAAACATAGACGATTTATTTAAGGAGCAACTTAGTTCCTTTGAAGCTACGCCCTCTCCCGAAGTTTGGAAGCATATTGAGGCACAGCTTAAAAAGGAAAAAGAAGATCGTAAAATCATTCCTATTTGGTGGAAACTAGGAGGTGTTGCGGCTGTGTTGGCTATCCTTTTAACCGTTTCAGATGTTTTTAAATCTAATGAAATACTAGACGACAATAATACCATTGTTGAAGAGAACACCAACAAATCTGAAAATAATACTTTAAACAATACTGAAGAATCTGTCTTAAATAATTTAGATAAAACGACAGACGCTATTGTTACCGAGAATCAGGATTCGGAAAATGACAAGTTTATAGATAATTCTGAAAAATTAAATTCAGACAAGCTAATAAACAACACTGAAAATGCTGTTTCTACTACTGAAAAATCTCAGGTAAAAAAAGATTCCAAAAAGAAGGCTTCAGTATTGAAAAACACTACAGTTAAAGATGGAGTTGCTATTTCAACTACCACTAAAACCAATAAAAAAGAATCCAATTCATTTTTAAAAGAGGCGGGTTCAAAAGATAAAATAGTTTCAGAAAAAGAAGTTAATAGTGCCGTTGCTAAAGTAGAAAAGACTAATGCTGAAAAAATTCCTTCAGAAAAAGAGGAAAAGATAATTAGTCCTAATACTACCGGAGAAAGTATTGCCATAGAGGATATTACTGAAAAGACCGAAAAAGACATTCAACCAGCAAACAAAAAATCTATTTTCGATGCTATTGAAGAAAACAAAGATTCTGAAGTTGCAAAAAAAGACGACAAAAAATCGAATCCTTATTGGGAGGTAACCCCAAATGTAGGCCCTGTTTATTACAACAGTATTAATGGAGGTTCTTCCATTTCTTCCTCGTTTGCAGATAATCCACAATCTGGAGACACTAATATAAGCTACGGTGTTCAAGTAAGTTATAATGTAAATGACCGATTGAGTGTAAGAACAGGTATTAACAATGTAAGTTTAGGATATGCTACAGGAGATGTTGTTTTAGCAACTAGCCCTACAGAAGTTGCCCTTAAAAGTATTACTTACGAAAGTGGCGGAAGAACTGTGTTAACTGCTTTTGACAAGGGATCTCTTGAAAATTTACCAACGGACCCCAATAATCCTTTCTCTCAAGTAACTTTAAAATCTACTTCTGGAAATGCAGAAATAATTCAGAATATCTCTTACTATGAAGTTCCCATGGAGTTAAAATATGCTTTAGTTAATAACCGTTTTGGAATCAATATGATTGGTGGATTTAGCACTTTATTCTTAGGCAATAATGAAATTTCTGTAACGGATGGAGAATTTAGAAGTGTCTTAGGTGAGGCGAATAATCTAAACTCTATGAGCTTTTCTACCAATATTGGTCTAGGATTTGATTATAAAATAAGTAAACGATTTAAGTTTAATATAGAACCCATATTTAAGTACCAACTTAATCCCTATAGTACCTCGGTAGATTTTAATCCCTACTATTTTGGAATTTATAGTGGTTTAAGTTTTAAATTTTAGGTTAGTTTTTAGTTGGTTAGGTTTGGTTATACCGAACAAAGATAAAACCGCTCTGTCGCCATAGAGCGGTTTTTTTATACTGTAGGATTATTGAGTTCGTTTAAAATTAATTCTCTGGTTTGCATACGCAACATTCTTTTATCCTCCATTTCTAAAATCCCCGTAGGAATAATCTTGTGAATTTTTACTCTCATTTTCCCTGGACTACCGCTAAAAAAAGTATAAGAAAACCGTTTTTTATTATCGTGAAATGTCATAGGAGCAATTGGTATTTTATGTTCAATTGCCAATCGGAAAGCTCCATCCTTAAACTCGTCTAAAAGAATTGATTCATCGGGTACACCACCTTCCGGAAAAATACAAACACTCAACCCTTGATTAAGCTTTTCTTGGGCACTTTTAAACACCTCTCTTCTACTTTTCGGGTTATCTCTATCTACCAAAATGCAGGTGCGTTTGTAAAAAAAACCGAATAAAGGAATTTTTGCCAATTCCATTTTACCAACAAAAACAAAAGGATTTTTGGAAGCATATAACATGAGCATTATATCTGTCATAGAGGTATGATTGGCAACAAACATATAGCTTTTCCCCTCTTCATAATCTAAATCTCTTTTAATAATTGGAATGAAGCCCATACCAAAAAGAATGATTTTTGACCAAAACCTCGCAAGCCTAAAAAAATAGGGATACCAACTTTCTTTGGATATGCTCAATAGCAAAATTGGGAATAAAACTAGTATAGGTACGGTTACCAGTATATAAAACCAGATTCGGTAAAAAAGTAGTAATGGATATTTTAAGATTTTCATCAAACTTCAAAAATACACATTTGAAACAAGCAAATACTTCAAAAAAATTACCTTTGCAGAAAATTACTATTTATGTCCCGCATTTTAACAGGAATTCAAAGTACAGGAACGCCTCACTTAGGAAATATTTTAGGTGCCATTTTGCCTGCAATCAATATGGCAAATGACCCTAATAATGAGTCTTTTTTGTTTATTGCCAATATGCATTCGCTAACGCAAATTAAAGATGCTGAAACCTTAAAAAACAACACCTACAGTACAGCAGCTACTTGGTTGGCCTTTGGATTAGACATAAATAAGACTGTTTTTTATCGCCAAAGCGATATCCCACAAGTAACAGAACTCACTTGGTTTTTAAGCTGTTTTTTTCCATATCAACGATTAACCTTGGCACATAGTTTTAAAGATAAAGCAGATAGATTAGAAGATGTAAATGCTGGCTTGTTTACGTATCCTATGCTTATGGCCGCAGATATCCTTTTATATGATGCTGAGATTGTTCCCGTAGGAAAGGATCAACTACAGCATCTTGAAATCACTCGTGATGTGGCTTCTCGTTTTCACGCAAAAATGAATACTGAAGTATTTGTGCTCCCCGATGCCAAAGTACAAGAAAATACCATGCTTATCCCTGGAACTGATGGTGACAAGATGAGTAAGTCTAAAGGCAACATCATCAATATCTTTTTGCGAGACAAGCAACTGCGTAAGCAGATAATGAGTATTCAAACCGATAGCACTCCTTTGGAAGAGCCTAAAAACCCAGATACCTGTAATGTATTTGCAATATATAATTTATTAGGATCAGAAAGTGAAATTGCACAAATGCGAAAAAATTACGAAGGAGGCAATTACGGCTATGGGCATGCCAAACAAGCCCTTTTCGAATTAATCCTTCAAAAATTTGAAACACCAAGAGAGCGCTATAATTACTATATGGATAATCTTAATGAAGTTGATAAAGCATTACAACTTGGAGCCGAAAAAGCTACCAAAGTCGCAAACGATGTGCTTAAGAGAGTCCGAACCACTTTAGGGTACTAAATTACTTGAAACATTTTGCCAGGTAAAGGACGAATGACTCCTTTAAGTTCCATATTCAATAAAATAGAGGCTAATTTAAAGGTGGGTACATTGCATTCTATGGCAATGACATCAAGGAGTTCTTTGTCTTTTTCCTTAAGGTAGTTCCAAATAATTTTTTCATCAGTGGTTAATTCTACAAATAACTGGGTTTGTTTGGGTTTTGATTTTTGTTCATCAATCTCCCAACCCAAATGATACACCAAATCGGCAGCAGAGGTTAATAAATGTGCCTGCTGACTTTTAATTAGGTTATTACATCCTTGGCTTTGCGAGTCGGTGGTTCGCCCTGGCACGGCAAATACCTCACGATTATACGAATTGGCAATATCTGCCGTCACCAAACTTCCCCCTTTTTCAGCAGATTCAATTACAATTGTTGCCTCGCTTAATCCCGCAATAATTCTATTTCGTTTTAAAAAATTATTCCTGTCAAAGTCATCATTACTCCAAAATTCTGTGATAAAGCCTCCATTCTCTTCCATTTTTGCCACATACTTTTTGTGAGTTTTTGGGTAGATTTGATTAAACCCGTGAGCTAAACAACCAATGGTTTGCAACCTTAAATCCATGGCCTTTTTCTGTGCTGTGATATCAATTCCATAAGCAAATCCCGAAATAATGACAGGATTTAAAGGTGCAAGATCTTCAAGAAGCTTTTCGCAAAAGGTAATTCCGTAGGTAGTAGCATTTCGTGTTCCAACAATACTAATGAGTTTTTTATTTTGAATATCAATATTCCCCTTCATGAAAAAAAGGATGGGACCATCCAAGCAATGCTTAAGTCCTTCAGGGTAGTGTTTATCTAGGAAATAAGAATAGTTAATTTTATGTTCTTCAATAAATGATAATTCAGCTTCAGCTTCGGGTAAATGGAGATCCAGAGAAAGTTCTTTCAGTTTTATTTGCCCAATTCCTTCTATTTTTAATAATCTCGATTTTTTTTCTTTGAAAATTCCTTCCGCAGAGCCGACCGCTTGGACTAACTTTTTTGCCGAAGTATCGCCAAGGTTAGGAACACGCTGTAAAGCAAGGGTATATAATAATTCCTTTTTAGAAAGCATAGATTAGAAAAGCTGTGGGGAGATGCTCAAAAATAACTAAAAAATTATTTGTTGAAAAGTTCCTCTATGAACTTTTGATAGTGGCGTAAAAAAAATTTAAGTTTGTTTCTATGCAATTGGTAACATACATAAAAGACTTATTATATCGATATGAATGTGTTATCGTGCCTGGCTTTGGTGCATTTTTAACACGGTATCGTGCCGCTCAAATTGATGACAATCATACCTTTTACCCTCCAGGAAAAACTCTTTCTTTTAATAGGCAACTACAAACAAACGATGGCATTTTAGCACATCATGTAGCGTCTAACGAAAATTGCAGTTATGAAGTAGCTTTACAAAAAGTGAGAAATTTTGCAGGAAAGATTTCGCTTCAACTATCTGAAGGAGAAACTGTAGTGCTTCAAAACATAGGTGAGTTTTTCTTAAATAAAGAAAGAAAAATTCAATTTATTCCTTCGGAAAAAGAAAATTACAGTCCTTCTTCTTTTGGTTTATCTTCGTTTGTATCTCCAAAAATTGAACGTATTTCTGAAGAATCCCCTTCAAAACTAGTTTCTATAGCACAAGAGAAAAAGAAAACTGTCATTCCGTATATGCGGTATGCAGCTATTGGGCTACTGGCAATAACCATAGGTGGGTTTAGCGGTTTGAAAATTTATGAAGGAGAAGTAGAAAAACACAATTTTGCTGAAAAGAAAAAAGCAGACGCACTTGTTGAAACTCAAATTCAAGAAGCAACATTTGTCATTGAAAGTTTCCCTCCTTTAACTATTTCTATACCGAAAGAAAGTGGCAAATACCATATTGTTGCAGGTGCTTTTAGAATTGAAGAAAACGCTCATAAAAAAGTAACCCAACTTACCGAAAAAGGCTTTTCGGCAAGAATTATTGGCGCTAATAAATACGGGCTTCACCAAGTTGTATATAGTTCTCATCAAGATAGGTTAGAAGCACTACATATGCTGCAATCCATAAAAAATTCTGAAAATAAAGAAGCTTGGTTATTAGTCCAAGACCTTTCGGAGTAATTCCATATTTCTTTTCTGCTTTATATTCCTTTACTAAAGACAAATACTTTTTACCTTTGTTAAAAATTTATAATGGAAGCGAAAACTCCTAAGGATTCTAGAACCATCATTACAGACATAGTCCTCCCTAGTGAAACAAATCCCATTGGCAATATGTTTGGAGGAGAATTACTTGCAAGAATGGATAGAGCTGCAAGTATCGCTGCAAGAAGACATAGCCGAAGAATCGTTGTAACCGCTTCTGTAAATCATGTGGCTTTTAATAAAATGATTCCTTTAGGAAGTGTTGTTACCGTTGAAGCCAAAATTTCTAGATCTTTTAACAGTTCTATGGAAGTCTATATGGATGTATGGATTGAAGATAGAGAAAGCGGACTTAGAAGTAAAGCCAATGAAGCTATATATACTTTTGTAGCTGTTGACGAAATGGGTAGCCCAGTAAAAGTTCCAGAATTAATCCCCGAAACTGAATTAGAAAAAGAACGTTTTATTGCTGCTTTACGCAGAAAACAATTAAGCCTTGTCTTAGCTGGTAAGATGAAGCCCGCAGATGCTACCGAACTAAAAGCGCTTTTCGAATCCTAAAATAAACTCCTCCTTTAGGGTGTTAATATTCTGATTTTTTAAATGTTTATATATATATTTGAAATTCTATAAATATTTAGAACGTTTTTAGTTCAAATTCAGTCTATTGTGAAATGCCCTTTTATTATTACTAACCCAACCGAAGATGACTCTTTGGGCATTCCATCTTCCTGTTTTTCAAATACCTTATACCTATGAAAAAAATTATCTTCCTGCTTTTTACGTTTACTACATTTTTTGGATTATCCCAAAATTTCCTTCAGTTTCAAGATGAGACGATTGAGATACAAGAAAACATTCAATCTTTTGATTGGGATCAAATGCCCGAAAATTCACATTTAGCCAACGGTTATGTAGGATGGGTTCAATTCTATAATACTCCAACTCAGAATATTCAAGATGATTTTAAATCAAGAGGCCTTGAGCTTATCAGTTATATTCCTCATAAAACCTATCTGTTTTATTTCCCTAGAAATACTTCAATAGCGTATTTACAATCTAAAGGGGTTAGAGCTATAATTCCTGTAGAAGGTCGTTTTAAGTTGAGCGAAGAGCTCAAAAATGGTGACATTGGGGAATGGGCTCAAATAGATGATAAAATATTGGTTACACTTCAATACCTTGACTATGTCGATTACAATTTTGTTATTAACGATTTAGCCGAAAGACAAATCTCTTTACAACAATCTTACAAAGGATCTAATAATATAGATTTATTAATACCAGATAATTGCCTTGAAGAACTTTCAAGTTTGGCTTACGTAAAATGGGTTGAACTTATTGTTGCTCCAGATGTAAAAGATGATACAAGAGGTAGAAGTCTTCATAGATCGAGTAACCTTGACACGCAAGGTGCTGGTAGAAATTATACTGGTGTTGGAATTGGCGTGATGGTTAGAGATGATGGAATCGTTGGCCCTCATATAGATTTTGAAGGAAGAATAGACAATACTGGAGCTACCGGTTCTGGTCCAAGCCATGGAGATGGGGTTGGAGGTATTATGGCTGGCGCAGGAAATTTAAATCCAGATATGAGAGGAATGGCTGCAGGATCTGATGTATATGTAGTTGATTATGTTTCTAGTTTTTTGGATTCTGAAACAGTAACGCTAATTAATTCTGGAGATGTTCAAATTACAAATTCATCTTATAGTAATGGATGTAATGCTGGATATACAACTGTAACACAAACAGTAGATACCCAAACACAAGCAATCCCAAGTTTATTGCATGTTTTTTCTGCTGGAAACTCAAACAATAATAATTGTGGTTATGGTGCAGGAAGCCAATGGGGAAATATTACAGGAGGTCATAAACAAGGCAAGAATGTTATTGCTACAGCCAATGTTTTTTACAACGGAAATTTAGTCTCTTCTAGTAGTAGAGGACCTGCACATGATGGTAGAATTAAACCAGATATCGCCGCAAATGGGCAAAATCAAAATTCGACAAATGAAAATAACACCTATCAAGTTTTTGGTGGAACATCTGGAGCAGCTCCAGGGATTGCTGGAATTTCTGCGCAATTATATGAAGCCTATGGCAATTTAAATGGAGGAGCTTTGCCAGAATCTGCTTTAATAAAAGCTACTCTATTAAATACTGCAAATGACTATGGAAATGTAGGTCCAGATTTTAAATTTGGGTGGGGAATTGTAAATGCCTTAAGAGCTGGGATCTTAATTGAAGATGGAAGATATTTATCTAATAACATCATTCAAGGAAATACAAATACTCATACCATTAATGTACCGTCTGGTACGACACAAGTTCGCTTTATGCTTTATTGGAGTGATGCCCCTGCAACGCCAGGTGCATCCCCAGCTCTTGTAAATGATTTGGATTTGGTTGTTACCGATCCTTCTAATAATGCGGAGCTTCCTTGGGTATTAGACCACACTCCAGATCCTACGTTGTTAGATTTACCTGCAACAAAGGGTCCTGACCATTTAAATAATATGGAACAAGTATTAATAAACAATCCTGCTGCTGGAAATTATGATTTAGAGGTTACGGGATTTAATGTTCCAGTTGGTCCGCAAAGCTATTATATTGTTTATGAAATAATTCAAGATAATTTAACAATAACCTATCCAAATGATGGCGAGAGTTTTGTTCCTGGCCAAACGGAAACCATTCATTGGGATGCAGTTAATACAACAGATGCATTTACCTTAGAGTATTCTACAGATAATGGAGGTACTTGGAATGCAATTAATACAGTTTCTAACAATGTAACAAATTATAATTGGCTTGTTCCTAGCGCATTAACAGGAGAAGCGAAAATTCGAATTACAAGTGGAGCATTTTCAGATGAAAGTGATGGAACTTTTTCTATTGCAGCTCAGGTTACAGGTCTAACCATCACTCAAGTATGTCCTACACAAGCTATCTTTAATTGGAATGCCACTGCAGGTGCTGAAAATTATGATGTATACATTCTTGGACAAAAGTATATGGAAATAGCTGGTAATAGTACAACCAATACTATTACAGTTCCAATTTCCAATGCAACAGACCCTATTTGGTATTCTATTGTGGCTAAAAATGATACAGATGGATGGAAAACAAAAAGACTAATTGCTTTGAACCACCCTGGAGGGTTATTAAATTGTTCTTTAACTAATGATATGGAATTAACTTCTATTAATAATGCTCCTGGAGAGTTTTCTGGAGCATGTGGTGGAGGCACAGACACAATTGTATCAGTTAATATAACTAACACAGGCATAAACCCTCAAAGTAATTTTACTGTTAGTTATCAGCTTTCGGGAGGCCCCATAGTAGATGAAACCTATACCGGTACCTTAAATTCTGGAGAGCAAGTAACTTATGAATTTGCAACACCTGTTTCCATAACATCAAATGGCACCTATACATTAACAAGTTATGTGACTTTAACGGGTGACCAAAATTCAGCAAACGATGAAAAAACACTAGAATTCTATGCTCAAACGGATGCCACTGGGGTTCCTTTTGAAGAAACTTTTGAATCTATTGGAGTGCCACCACTTGGTTGGTTCGTGAATAATCCAGACAATGACATTACGTGGGAGGCTAGAGAAAATATTGCCGGAATAGATGGCACATTAACAACAGTAGCATTTGTGGATAATTATAGTTATAACGCTGCTGGCGAAGAAGACCAACTGGTTACGGAGTATTTCGATTTAACATCTAGCACCGAGCCCTATTTGGAATTTGCACTTGCTAAAGCACAATATTCGGCTACTTTGTTTGACACATTGCGAGTTGAGATATCAACAGATTGTGGGGTATCATTTTCAACTATTTATGAAAAAACTGATTTAGAATTATCTACCATTCCAGATTACAACACTGATAATGATTGGGCTCCTGCTACTCCAAACGATTGGAGAGTTGAATCTATAGATTTAAGTGCTTACGCTGGAGAAATAGTTTTCTTTAGATTTATAAATATTACTGGATATGGAAACAGTACACATATTGATAATATTAATGTTACTGGTGTGCTTTCTTCACCTAGCTTTATAGCAAGCCAAATTATCATGTACCCTAATCCTTCCTCAGAAACAGTTTCTATTTCGTTTGGGAATATAGTTTCCAACAATGCTCAAGTGATTGTTTCAAATAGTTTAGGTCAGATTGTTTCAGAAATTAATGAAGACATAAATTCAAATGCTACAGTAAACATCAATGTAAGCAACTATGCAAGAGGTATCTATTTTGTTACTATTAAAACTGACACAGGTACTATTACCAAAAAATTACTTAAAAAATAATTTCAATTACTAGTGTTATAAAAGCCCCAATATTGGGGCTTTTTTTATATTTAAATAGTATTTTGAAACTTATGATACAAGAACTTAAAAATAGTTATGGTCATCTTTTTGAAAATGAACTTCTTGAAGAAATAAATCAAGTTGGTACTTTTAAAGAAATTCCACAAGACTTTACTTTAATTGAAATAGGTGAGTATATAAAATCTATGCCTTTACTTATTTCCGGGGCTATAAAAGTGTTAAGAGAAGATAATGACGGAGATGAGCTTCTTCTTTATTTTCTTGAAAGAGGAGATACATGTGCGATGACTCTAAGCTGTTGTTTGGGGCAAACCAAAAGTGAAATAAGAGCCATTGCGGAGTTGGATACCAAACTAGTCATGATTCCCATTCAAAAAATGGAGGAATGGACAGGAAAATATAGGACCTGGAGGAACTTTGTATTTGAAAGCTATCATAACAGGCTTATGGAAATGCTTGAGACTATTGACAACATTGCGTTTATGAAAATGGACGAACGCCTATTAAAGTATCTAAACGATAAAGTAAAAGTTACCAAGGAACATATGTTACACATTACGCATCAAGAAATAGCATATGATCTTCATACCTCAAGGGTAGTAATTTCTAGGCTGCTTAAAAGTTTAGAGAAATTAAAAAAGATTAAGCTCCATAGAAATAATATAGAAATATTGTAATTCTAATTTTAGAATATGTAACCTTTGTTACAGCTTATCTTATCTAAAGACTTTACTTTTGCCTTCTAATAGATTACATGGAAATTACTCAAATTTTAGGATATTTTGGTGCTTTAGTAATAGGAATAATATTGGGGTTAATCGGTGGGGGCGGTTCGATTTTAACAGTTCCCGTTTTAGTTTATCTTTTCTATATTAATCCTGTTACTGCTACAGCTTATTCACTTTTTGTTGTTGGTATTTCAGCATTAGTAGGTGCAATAAATAATATCAAAAAGCGACTAATTGACTTTAGAACAGCTATAGTTTTTTCTATCCCCGCTTTTATAGCTGTTTATATTTCAAGGAAATATTTAGTGCCTGCTATCCCGGAAGAACTTATAACCATTGGTACTTTTGTTTTAACAAAAAATGTTGCAATCATGGTATTCTTTGCCATTATTATGCTCATTGCCTCCATTTCAATGATTCGAGATGTAAAGGAAACATCAGAAGGTGCCCTTCAAAGAATTGCTTACAATTATCCTTTAATTATTGTTGAAGGCTTAGTGGTTGGAATCCTAACAGGAATTGTAGGCGCTGGTGGAGGATTTCTCATAATACCAGCTTTGGTATTATTTGCAAAACTCCCCATGAAGAAAGCCGTAGCAACCTCCTTATTAATTATTGCTATTAAATCACTCATAGGCTTTATAGGAGATATTGAAACACTTAATATAGATTGGTATTTTCTTTTAACTTTTACTTTTATTTCCACAATAGGAATATTTATTGGAGTATGGCTCAACAGATTCATAAATGGTAAAAAACTAAAGAAGAGCTTTGGCTGGTTTGTACTAATTATGGGAATTTATATTATTATTATGGAAATTAGCAGGTAATTATATTGTAACCATTGTTACTGCAAATGTCCAAAAGCTATTATATCTTAGCACTTTGAAAATAAATACATTGAATTATGCACATTGAACAAATATATACTGGATGTCTTGCACAAGGGGCATATTATATTGAAAGTAAAGGAGAAGTGGCCATTATTGACCCGCTTCGAGAAGTACAACCTTACATTGAAAAGGCAAAACGAAGTAATGCAACTATAAAATACATTTTTGAAACGCATTTTCACGCAGATTTTGTGAGCGGTCACGTAACCCTTTCAAAAGAAACTGGCGCCCCTATTGTTTATGGCCCTACTGCCAATCCCTCATTTGAAGCAATCATTGCAAAGGATGGACAAGAATTTAAGCTTGGAGAAATAACTATTATAGCGTTACACACACCTGGTCATACCATGGAAAGTACAACCTACTTATTGAAAGATAAACATGGAAAAGACTACGCTATATTTAGTGGAGACACGTTGTTTTTAGGAGACGTCGGAAGACCCGATTTGGCTCAAAAAGCTGCACATATGACTCAAGAGGAATTAGCAGGAATGCTCTTTGAAAGCCTTCGAAATAAAATTATGCCTTTGGCAGATGATGTGATTGTATATCCTGCTCACGGGGCAGGCTCTGCATGCGGAAAAAACATGATGAAAGAGACGGTAGATACACTTGGCAATCAAAAGAAAATGAACTATGCCTTACGAGCCAATATGACAAAAGAAGAGTTTGTTAAAGAAGTAACAGACGGTTTATTGCCTCCTCCTCAATACTTCCCTTTAAATGTAAAAATGAATAAAGAAGGGTACGATGATATTGATAAAGTAATAGAAAGAGGAACAAAGTCACTTTCGCCAGATGCTTTTGAAACAGCGGCAAACGAAACAGGAGCCATCGTTTTGGATGTTAGACATCAAGACGATTTTGTGAAGGGGCATATCCCACGGTCTATTTTTATTGGCTTAGACGGCGGTTTTGCACCTTGGGTGGGAGCTTTAATTGCAGATGTAAAACAACCCATATTACTTGTTACTCCAGGGGGTAGAGAAGAAGAAGCTGTAACACGACTCTCTAGAGTGGGTTTTGACAACACCCTTGGCTACCTCAATGGAGGATTTGAAGCTTGGAAAAATGCCTCAAAGGAATATGATACACTTACCTCCATTCCAGCAACTTCATTAGAGAAAAAACTACATGAAGAAACTGTTCCCGTGTTTGATGTTCGAAAAGAGGGAGAATTTACTTCAGAACATATTGAAGGAGCGAAAAATACCCCACTTGATTTTCTTAATGATTATTTAGCTGAATTCCCTAAAGAAGAAACTTTTTATGTTCATTGTGCTGGTGGATACCGAAGTGTTATTGCAGCATCTATCCTTAAAAGCAGAGGAATTCATAATGTAATAGATGTTGCGGGAGGTTATAAAGACATCAAAGAAACAAGTATTCCAAAAACAAATTATGTGTGTCCAAGTGAATTAAAATAGTGCGCTATGAAACATATCATTGAAATACAAAATCTTAAATGCGGAGGCTGTGCTAAAACTATTGAAAACAACCTAAGACAAATCGACAACTTAGAATTGATAAATATTGAGATTGAAACAGGAAGTATTACTTTTAAAACAACTTCTGAAGATGCCTTATCTCTAGCTGAAAGGAAACTTCAAGAAATAGGGTATCCTATTGTTGGAGAGAAAAACTCTGTTGTAACAAAGGCAAAATCCTTTGTTAGTTGTGCTACGGGTAAAATGAGTAAATAATGACTCCTTTTGACCAATCCTATTGGGACAATAGATACAAAGAGGGTAGCACCGGTTGGGACATTGGAACTATTTCAACACCATTAAAAGAATATTTTAATCAACTAAAAGATACTTCTCTTAAAATTTTAATCCCTGGAGGAGGCAATGCTTACGAAGCAGAATATCTTTATAAGAAAGGATTTAAAAATGTTACCATTGTAGATATTTCAGAAACGGCACTTAACAATGTTCAAAAAAGAGTAACCGATTTTCCAAAATCACAATTAATACACCAAGATTTTTTTGAATTTGAAGGAAGCTTCGATTTAATTATTGAACAAACCTTTTTCTGTGCTTTAGATCCTTCTTTACGAAAGGAATATGCAAAAAAAATGCACGCGCTTCTAAATCCTAATGGAAAAATAGTTGGTTTGCTATTCGACTTTCCGCTAACTTCTGACGGCCCTCCTTTTGGTGGAAGTAAAGAAGAATACCTTACCTATTTTAAACCCTATTTTAATATTAAGATACTTGAAAGATGCTACAATTCTATCCTACCAAGGGCTGGGAGAGAGCTATTTTTTAAATTTCAGAAATACTAAAAGAACTTCCCTCCCTAAAAAAACACTTTTTGTAGTTTTCTTTTCTCGGTAACAAAAGTTACTGACTCGCCTATACCCTTCCCTCTATATTTGCCACAAAATATATAGTAGATGAAATACACATATATCATTATTCTTTTGTTTTTGACTGGCACAATGTTTTCTCAAGAATCCATTTTAATTACAAAAAAAGAAGCCATTTCAAAAGCGCTAGAAAACAATAATAGTATAAAAATTGTTGGTGAACAGGTAAACGAAAGCAAAGCTGATTACAAACAAACAAATGCGATATTTTTACCCAATATTTCTGCATCATATACTGGAATTACTACTACAAATCCTTTAATGGCTTTTGGTTCAAAACTTAATCAAGAAGTAATTTCTCAAAGTGATTTTAATCCGCAATTTTTAAATGACCCTAATCGTACTACTAATTTTGCCACAAAAATTGAAGTACAACAACCTTTAGTAAATATTGATGGGCTTTTTCAAAGAAAAGCAGCAAAAGCTAAATTTAATGCCTCCCAAATGCAGTGGGAACGCACCAAAGACTATGTAGCTTTAGAAACACAAAAAGCCTATATGCAATTACAACTGGCTTACAAAATGGTTGAAGTGCTTGAAAAAGCTAAAGTAGCTGCAAATGCAAATTTAAAATTAGCACAAAATAACTTTGCACAAGGGTATCTTCAAAAAGCTGATGTATTGGCGGTTCAAGTGCGCGTTACCGAGGTGGAAAATCAATTACAGTACGCAAAGAGCAATGTAAAAAATGCATCCAATTATCTATCGGTACTTATTAATGACAATCGTTTTTCTCTTTTACAACCTTCCGATTCATTAGCGGTAGAAGGATTAAATAATCCTACCTCAAATCTTTCTAATGAAAGAGCCGATATTAAAGCAATGGAATATGCGACGCAAGCATACGAAAAAATGTATAAGGCCGAAAAAATGACCTTTCTGCCTCGCCTAAATGCTTTTGGAAGTTACGAACTCTATGACAATGAAATCTTTCAAGCAGATGCCAATGGATACCTTGTAGGAGCTAGTTTAAGTTGGGACATTTTGGAGGGAGCACAACGCTTTGCTAAATCCAAAAAAAGTAAGGCCTCTTTTGAAAAATCGAAGTATGAACTCAACCAGTATAAATTGGAAAGTCAAATTGCATTAAACCAAGCAGAACGAATGTTAGAAGATGCAGAAAATAGTTTAAAACTATCCAAGTTAGCCCTGGAACAATCTGAAGAATCATTACGCATACGAAGCAATCGCTATAAAGAAGGATTAGAAAAAACAACTGACTTACTTATGGCAGAAACACAATATGCACAAAAACAATTAGAATATTATCAAACCATTTTTCAATATAACTACGCTAAGGATTACGTAGAATTTTTAACCAAAGAATAATTATTAAAATGAAAAACTATATATACTTAACCTCTTTTATTTCACTTTTAATTACCACGATAAGTTGTGGTGGTGATTCAAAAAAAGAAACTTTAGATAACACCCCTCCAATTTCGGTAACTGTAAATGCAATACAAGACACCACAAACAATCCATTTCTTAATGTGAGCGGAAAAATACAATCAGTACAAAGTGCCGACTTAAGTACCCGAATGATGGGCTTTGTTAATAAAGTACATGTAAAAGTGGGTGATAAAGTAAAAAAGGGACAACTATTAGTTTCAATTAACAACACCGATTTACAAGCACAACTTGCACAAATAAATGCGAGTATTACCGAAGCAAATGCGGCATACAATAATGCCAAAAAGAATTACGATCGTTTTCAAAATCTATTTGCAGAAAATAGTGCGTCACAAAAAGAAGTAGATGATATGACTGCTCATTACGAAATGGCTAAAGCCAGATTGGAAGCTGCAAAACAAATGAAAAACGAAATCAATGCCCAATTTACCTATTCAAATATTACCGCTCCTTTTAACGGCGTAATTACAGGAAAGTCAGTTGAAGAAGGAAATATGGCGAACCCAGGAATACCTCTAATTTCAATGGAAGCTCCAGGTAATTTTGAAGTAATTGCAATGGTTCCTGAAACCGAAATTTCAAAAATAAAAAACGATAGTAAGGTAGACGTTATTGCCAAGTCTATAAGTAAAACCATTTCTGGAAATGTAGTAGAAATAAGCACCTCTGCTAGAAATACAGGCGGACAATACTTAGTAAAAATTGCTTTGGACAAAACCGAAGCCCCCATATTATCTGGAATGTTTGTGAATGTACAATTCCCTCTAGAAAAAAAGGCAAATGCCGTCTCTTCAACCTTGTATGTGCCAGAAATTGCTTTAGTAAAACAAGGACAATTAACAGGGGTTTACACCATTGGAAATGGCAATGTCGCCCTATTAAGATGGCTGCGAATTGGGAAAACCTTTGGTGATCAAGTAGAGGTACTTTCAGGATTATCTAAAAATGAACAATATATTATATCTGCGGAAGGGAAATTGTATAATGGAGCAAAAGTTACGGTTCAATAACCGCTAACCACGCACTGAAACTTAAAACTCAAGAAAATGCAAGAAGGAATATCAGGTAAAATTGCTCAGTTTTTTATCAATTCAAAGCTAACCATTTTATTAATGTTAGCCTTAATGATTATTGGATCCTACAGTTCCTTTCTCATACCAAGAGAAGAAGAGCCACAAATTAATGTCCCTATGGCCGATGTTATGGTAGGATACCCAGGAGCAAGCCCTTCGGAGGTAGAAAGTAGGGTGCTAAAACCCCTTGAAAAAATTATTGGTAACATAAAAGGGGTAGAGCATATCCATAGCATGGCCATGAACGGACAAGCCGTCATGGTAGTTCAATTTTATGTCGGAGAAAACACAGAAGACTCTTATGTAAAGTTATATGATGAATTAATGAAACATCAAAACATGTTTCCCGAAGGTGCCATGCAGCCTATGGTAAAAACTCGTTCTATTGACGATGTGCCTATGTTAGGATTAACACTTTGGAGCGAAAACTATAACGACTTTCAACTAAGACAAATTGCTGAAGAAGTTACCAACGAAATTGAAAAAGTAAAAGACGTTTCCATTACCAAAGAAATTGGTGGGAGAACAAGAGCTCTCAAAGTAGTTCTCGATAAAGCTAAAATGGCTGAAAACGGCGTGGATGCATTAGGAATAATGCAAATGATTCAAGCTAATAATGGAAGCTCGCAATCGGGTAGTTTTGTACAAAACGATACAGAATATTTAATGACTACTGGAAAATTTTTAACCTCCTCAGAGGATGTCGAAAACCTTGTAATAGGTATACATAAAAATATGCCCGTGTATTTAAAACAAGTTGCTTCCATCCAAGACGGTCCACAAACCCCAAAAAATTATGTGACTTTTGGCTATGGTAAAGCCAACAAACAATATTCAAATTATAAATCGGAATACCCCGCAGTAACTATTTCTATTGCAAAAGTGAAAGGAGCCGATGCAATGAAAATTTCAGAAAAAATCCTTTCTCATGTAGAAAATTTAAAGAAAACCTTACTCCCTTCCGATGTTCACGTTGAGGTGACTCGTAATTATGGGGAAACTGCCTCATACAAAGTAGGAGAATTATTGCTTCACTTGGGTGTCGCCATTCTCGCCGTTACAATTCTTGTTATGCTTGCAATGGGCTGGCGAGGGGGATTGGTAGTATTCTTTTCGGTGCCCTTAACCTTTGCCCTTACCTTATTTAGTTATTATATGCTGGGGTACACATTAAACCGAATCACTCTTTTTGCTTTGGTATTTGTGGTTGGTATTGTGGTAGATGATAGTATTATTATTGCCGAAAATATGCACCGGCATTTTAAGATGAAACGCTTGCCCTTTAAACAAGCCGCAATTTATGCCATTAATGAGGTGGGAAATCCGACCATCTTAGCCACTTTTACCGTTATAGCAGCAATACTGCCCATGGCGTTTGTTTCGGGAATGATGGGGCCATATATGAGCCCTATGCCCATTGGCGCGTCCATAGCAATGTTGCTATCGTTATTTGTTGCATTAACGGTAACACCATATTTAGGGTATCACCTCTTGCGAGAAAAACATACCGAAGAAGAAAAAGAAGAGAAAGGACTTGAAACTAGCTGGATTTTTAAAATTTATAAGAAAATCGAGCAGCCCTTATTGGATAATTCCAAAAAACGAAACCTAATGTTTTTGGTTACCATTGTTTTGTTATTTGGTTCCATGCTTATGTTTTTTACAAAATCAGTAGCCGTTAAAATGTTGCCATTTGATAATAAAAATGAATTTCAAATAGTAGTTGATATGCCCGAAGGAACTACCTTAGAAAGAACTGCTGTGGTCACGAAAGAAATTGCTCAATATCTTTCTACAGTTCCAGAGGTGGTAAATTATCAAAACTATATAGGAACCTCCGCTCCTATCACCTTTAATGGACTTGTAAGGCATTACGATATGCGAGGGGGTAGTAATATGGCAGACATACAGGTAAACTTGCTTCACAAAGAAGATCGCGATTTACAAAGTCACGATATTGCAAAAGAAGTTCGTACTGAGGTTCAAAACATTGCCAAAAAATATGGCGCTAATGTAAAAATAGTGGAGGTTCCGCCTGGACCTCCAGTATTATCTACGTTGGTGGCCGAAATTTACGGTCCTAATTATGAAGAGCAAATAAAAGTTGCCAATCAGGTTAAAACAATTTTAGAAAACACAGCAGATGTAGTAGATACCGACTGGATGGTAGAAGCCCCTCAAGTTGAATACAAATTAGAAATTGATAGGGAAAAGGCGATGTTAAATGGCATTGCACCGCAACAGATAGTAGGTAATTTAACCTATCTCCTTCGTGAGATGCCAGTTTCAAATCTCTACGATGAAGCTTCTGTAGATCCTGTTGGTATAGTTCTTTCACTAGACGATGCCGATAAAACTTCGCTTCAAGATATTCAGAATTTAAAAATTAAAGGGAGTCAAGGAAATGTAATTCCCGTGAGTGACTTAGTAAATGTAAAGGAGGGGACTCTTAAAAACACCATTTACAGAAAAGACCAGAAACGTGTTGTTTATGTATTGGCCGATATGGCAGGCGAATTAGAAAGTCCTGTATATGCTATTCTAGGAATGAATGAAAAGTTGCAACAAATGGAATTGCCTAAAGGATATTCGGTTAGTGAATTATACCTAGGACAACCCGAATCTGAAGATGATTTTACCGTAAAGTGGGATGGGGAGTGGCAAATTACCCTAGAAGTATTTAGAGATTTAGGGACTGCATTTTTAGTAGTTATTATTATTATTTATATGCTTATTGTAGGCTGGTTTCAAAACTTTAAAACTCCCCTTGTTATGATGGTTGCAATACCTCTTTCCCTAGTAGGTATTGTATTAGGCCATTGGATTTTAGGAGCTTTCTTCACAGCGACTTCTTTTATTGGAATGATTGCATTGGCTGGTGTTATGGTGCGAAATTCGGTTCTATTAATCGATTTTATTGAAATTCGTTTAAATGATGGCATCCCAATGAAACAAGCTATTATAGAAGCAGGAGCCGTAAGAACTACACCCATATTATTAACTACTGGAGCCGTGGTCATAGGAGCCTCAATTATTTTGTTTGACCCCATTTTTCAAGGCTTGGCTATTTCCTTGGTTGCGGGTGCTATCGTATCCACATTGTTAACACTTATTGTGGTTCCCTTGATTTACTATATCACCGAACGAAAAAAATGGGAGAAAAATCTTAAAAAATAAATGATGAAACTACTAATTATTACCGCTATTACAGCCTTTGAAGAAGATATAAAACAAATGCTTAAAGAAGCAGAAGTAACCACGTTTACATATAAACATGTTACAGGTTACCGAGATTCAACCATGGATTCAATTGAAAATAATTGGTTTGGTTATGAAATGAATGAAAACGAATCGGTTTTGTTTTATGCCTTTCTAAAAAAAGAAAAAGTGGATGTATTTTTTGATTTAGTAGAACAAAAAAATGCAAAAAAAGAATCAAAATCAAGCATCCACGTAGCGAGTATCAACATTGAAAAAATCAATTCCTAATGAAAACAAGAATTATTCACGCTGTCGCAGGCACCTTTATCTTAGTCAGTCTTTTATTAGCCATTTATGTACATATTAATTGGCTTTGGTTTACTGCATTTGTTGGTGCTAACTTATTACAATCATCCATAACAAATTGGTGCCTCATGGGAACTATTTTGGAAAAAGCAGGAATTAAGGACAACGAAAAAGAGAGCTGTTGTAACTAAGTTACATTTTGTAGATCCAATCGGCAGGATTCATTTTGTTCGTGTTTTGATACACAAAAAACTTTAAAATAGCTTTGCCTGTTGTTGGATGCGTAAAGACAGTTCCTATTACTTGCTTTGTTGAAACTTTATCTCCCTTTTTAACAGCTACAGTAGCTAGATTGTTATAAATCGTGATATAGTCTCCATGGCGAATATATACGGCCTTATTGGCACCTTTAAGCTGTTGCACCTGCATGACTTCCCCATTAAATACTGCCCGAGCGGTAGCATTGGATTCGGTAATTATTTCTACTCCATTGTGATCCTGCATCACGTTGGGGAATTGAGGATGTTGCCTTCGTCCAAAAGGGGTAATTACCTTCCCCTTTTCAACAGGCCAAATAAGCTTCCCTTTATTATTCTTAAAATCTTTGGCAAGTAATTTTGCCTCTGGAGTTAATGTAAATGTGGTAGCTGAACTCGTTGTAGTTGTGGTTGAAGTTGTATTTCCAGCGGAAGCCTTTTTATTTGCTTCAGCAATGGCTGCTTTAATTAAAGCATCTATTTCCCTTTCTAGTCTGTCTGCTTCTTTTTGCTTATCCCGTATTTGACTAGCAAATTTACCTTCCTCCTTTTTTAAGGTAGCCACCAATGCTTGCTGGTTCTTCTTCTCTTCGTCTAGTTTTGCTTTTTCAATTTTATTTTGAGCAATTAATTTTTCTTTGTCCTTTTTTTGTCTAATTAAATCTTCATTTAGCTTCTGAAGCTCCCCTGTTTTAACTTTAATTTCCTCTCCTTGCTTTTTGCGAAACTTGGTGTACTGCTTCATATATTGCATGCGCTTGTAGGCTTGCAAAAAGTTTTCCGAAGACAATAAAAACATGATTCTACTTTGCTGTGATTTGCTTTTATAGGATTTTGAAATCATCCCAGCATAGTCGGTCTTCAGTACTTTTAGTTCGGTTTTTAACTGATCTATCGAATTGAGGTTGGTATTAATTTCTCGCGTTAATAAATTGGCTTGTTCATTAGTAACCCTTATTAAAGTTTCACGAGTTGAAATGCGTTGATCCAAATCTTCAACCTCTGCTAATACAGATTTTTTTTCGCCTTTTGTTTTAAATAATAAGGAATTTATCTTCTGAATTTCTTCAAGTAATGCTTGACGCTTTTCCTCTAATTCTTTTTGTTTTTTGGACTGGGAAAAAGAAGGTGCTGCTATAAAAAAAAGTAATAACCCGAAAAGAAAGAAGCCTTTTTTTCTCATTTGGACAACTGTATTTGCTCATATCCCTGCGGAATTTCAAATGGAAAACTCACGGGGGCGTTTACATCAATATTTTTATAGGTAACGGAAATTTTGGTCTTTTCGTCCTTTTCAGATGCATCAATTAATATATCTGAAGGGTAATAACTCCCTTCCACAAATTGATAGTCTCCATAGCGAATAGACAATAATCGATTGTCATTAGGCTGTGAAACTGATCCAGAAACAACCTTGTATGACGTTGGGTTCAAAAATAAAGAATGAATAAAGTTAAAGGGTTGTTTCTTAGGCTGGATTTTATAAAGATTGTTTACCACATCCACTTTATAATTTGAATCATCCAAGTTAAAAATAGATTGCCCTAAAAGAATGGACTGTGTTTTTTCAAAATCCAAATGGGTGCTTAACCAATCACTTAATAGTGAAAAATCTCCGTCGAAATAGGTGTTCGAAACGGTTTCATAATAGCTTACTCTATCGGGAGTTATAATGGCCTTTGCCAAAGTAATGCCTAAAACAGAAGCTTTAATCCAAATAGTTTTGTCCTTTTCCATTCTAAGGCTTACGGTAATGGATTGTTGTTTATCTTCATCCTCATATACAACTTGAACTCTGGAAGCCAAGGTGTTGAAATTGGGTGAAGCCCCTTGGTGTAAAGACATCACTTTTTGAATGCTTAGGCTAGTAGCTGTTTCTCCACCAATTACAGATTTTGTCCCCTTACAGCTATTTAAAATAAAAGCAAGACAGATAAATACTATATAAATTCCTTTTTTCAGCATTAATTTGACAAGTTAATTTCAGAAGCTTTCTTAGCGTAAAAGTTTGCCTTTTTAGTATCTCCTTTTTGGGTGTATGCTTTACTTAATTGCACATAAAAATCCTTTTCCATCTTTGGGTCATCGAGTAAAAAGTCGACCCCCATTTCAAGGCTTTCAATGGCATTATCGGCATTATTTAAATGATTATTTGCTACGCCATTTAAGAGATAAAGTAATGCCTGTGCTGGAAAAACCATCAAACTATTCTCACTTAAATTAGCTGCTTCAGTAAATTTTCCCGTATCAATTTGAAGCAAAATAGTATTTTTAATTAAGCTATAATTATCAGTGTCCAGCGCTGCTCCTTTTTCAAAAAATTGAAGGGCAACTTCCTTATTTTTCTTCTGAATAAAATAATTTCCTAGTTGTTCATAGAAGTTCCCGCTATTGCTATCTGAAAGTAATGGGATGAGTGATTCCAATTCGGTTTCAAATTGAGGATGTTCTGAAACAAAATTCAAAAAATCTGAAAGCACTTTATACTTTTCGGCTGTATCAATTTCTGAAGCCTTAAAGACTATTTTCATAGATTTAATGGCATCTGTAGTATTTCCTTCTTCCAAATAAAATTTATACAAAGCCAAATGGGCTTTTTTGGAATTAGGATTATTTTTTAATAGTTCTTCTGCTATTTCAAAGGCTTTTTGGGTGTTTCCTTCTTGACTATATAAATAAATTAGGTTGAGATAATCCTGTTCATTCTTGGAGTTCTTTTCAATTTTAGATTCTAAATTGGTAATGGCTCCTTCACTATTTCCGGTAATTTGATAAATCTGCTTTCGTAACGAATCTCGATACACACTTTCTCCCCAATCTTCATCTAACTCATCCAACAATTTCAATGCTTTGTCATATTGCTTCGTTCTATGGAAAAGATTGGCTAAATCCTCTTTATAATCATCATCCTTTTTTGCTAGTTTTTCAACGAGTGGGATGGCTGCCGTGTAATTTCGTTGTTGGTAATACAACTCGTACAAGGCTTCCATAACGTCTATTCTTTCACCTGTAGTAAGAAGTACGCTTTTAAAATTATCTTCAGCTTCGTCAAAACGTTTGAGCTTGGTAAGGTTTTTTGCCATTTCAAAATGCACCACCGCTTCTTGAATAGGATCCTTTTTAGCCGCTTTCTCAGCTTTTTGAAGTGCTTCAAGTGCTAACTCATAGTTTTCTATTCCTTTTTGCTTTAAAGCTTCGAAAAAGCTCTCCTGAAAAGCATCACTTACATTTCCTAAATCATCTGTGGGTGCTTCTTCAAGTTCTTGTGAAAATAGGGTTGCTTCAGAAAAAAATATTCCGAAGAGAAACAACGCTATTTTCAATTTTTCTATCATTTTAACTCACTGTAATCGCCAATGCTTATTTGGGTAAAGTTACCGTCGTACATAACGTGATTACCAATCATTGCATTGTCTAAAGTAGCATTTTTAATAACCGATTGGGTTTGTATTATAGAATTTTTAACGGTACAGTTTTCTAAGGTTGTTTCGTTTCCAATGGAAACAAAAGGACCCACTGTTGCGTTTTTTAAAACCACACCATCCCCAATATAACAGGGAGGAATCACTTTAGAGTTTTCTGAAGTATACTTTTCTGAAAGTAATTGTTTCCCATCATCCATCAAAAACTGAAGCATTTTTCCATTGGTTTCTACCGTAACTTCTTTGTTTCCACAATCCATCCATTCCTCAACAGTCCCAGTTTTGAATACTTTTCCAGCATACATCATTCTTTTAATTCCGTCGTTTATTTGGTATTCGCCTCCATGAATAATTTCGTTATCTAGCACGTATTGAAGTTCCTTTTTCAATTCACTTACTTCTTTAAAATAGTATATACCAATAACTGCTTGGTCACTCACAAAAGTCTTTGGTTTTTCGACCAATTCGATGATCTCTTCTTTTTCATTAAGGTTAACTACGCCATACGCCTCAGGATTATCCACTCTTTTGGTCCAAATAACACTATCAGCCTCTTTATCAAGGTTAAAAGTGGCTCGAATTAGCGTGTCGGCATAAGCAATTACTGCTGGGCCCGAAAGAGAAGGTTCTGCGCACATAATGGCGTGACCCGTACCTTTTGGGTTTAACTGCCTATAAATGGATACTTTCGCACCTAAATTTTCTCCTAATTCCTGTAAACTTGTAACAACATCCTCTCCAAAAAAGGCAGGGTCTCCAAGGATAAAGGCAATTTCTTCAATGGGTTCTCCTAGGACTTGGGTAATATCGGTGACTAATTGGTGTACAATGGGTTTCCCAGCAACGGGAATTAATGGTTTAGGAATGGTTAAGGTATGTGGGCGAAGTCGCGAACCACGACCGGCCATAGGGACAATTATTTTCATTTTATATGTTCAAAAAATTCTAGATTTATTTTACTCCTGTACTCCCAAAACCACCTTCTCCTCTGTTGGTTTCAGAAAGTTCAATGGTTTCTTCCCATTGTGCACGTTCGTGTTTCGCAACAATCAATTGTGCTATACGTTCTCCGTTTTCTATGGTAAAATTTTCATTGGAGAGATTTACCAATATTACCCCTATTTCACCACGATAATCTGCATCTATAGTGCCAGGAGCATTTAATACTGTAATTCCTTTTTTTGCCGCCAATCCACTCCTTGGCCGAACTTGCGCTTCAAACCCTATAGGGAGCTCAATAAAAAGGCCTGTTTTTACAATGGTTCTTTCGAGTGGCTTTAAAAGAATAGGATTTTCATTATTTGCTCTAAGATCCATCCCGGCAGAAGCGTCAGTTTCGTAATGCGGCAATGGGTGTGAGGACTTGTTAATAATTTTAATGACCATAAAGTGTTTAAAAAGATTTAATTCCTTCCGTTAGGGTTGCTACTTGGGTAAGCAATAAGAGGCTTTTCTTCAAGATTTGAAATTTTGTAATAATGCATTTCGCCCTTAATTGTATAACTTAAAATGGCTTCATTTTTTCTAAGGCTAAAAGGAGATTTCTCAGGAGGTATATTTTGTGATTCTTTTACTGCATCGCCATCCATAACAACATCCTGTCTAGCTTCATCTTTAAAATCTGCAGTATAACTATCAATATTTTGTGGGTGTCTATGAGCACTTAAAATTCGATCTCCAAAAAATATTTCCTTTACTGAAATCTCTTCCTTTATATTCTCAATGGTAATATGGACTTTAGTTCCTGAACCTCCTTCTTTAATCCCCGCAACCCATTTTTGAAAATAAGCAGTCGAAACGGTAAAAGGTGGATTTTGCTCAAGTAGATAATCCTTACCACCTGCACAACCTGATATTCCTATTACAAAGATGGAAAGACTTAATATTTTAAATAGTTTTTTCATAATTGATACAAATCAAAAGTCTTGCCATAAAGGTATAAAAAAACCTTCCGTTTATGGCGGAAGGTTTTTAATACTTTTCTCATCAATATTATCCAGCAAGAGCCTCTGCCCCACCAACAATCTCAAGTATCTCTCCAGTAATGGCTGCTTGACGTGCTTTGTTATATTGAAGTTTTAATTCATCACGCAATTCGGTAGCATTATCGGTTGCTTTATGCATAGCCGTCATACGAGCACCGTGCTCACTTGCCACACTATCTCTCAACGCTTTAAACAATTGTGTTTTAAGCATCTTAGGAATTAATTCTTCTACAATTTTTTCTTTTGAAGGTTCAAAAATATAATCTGTGGTTGTTTTCGTATCTGTATCTTCATTCGTTAAAGAAGCAATAGGCAAATACTGCTCATGCATAACTATTTGGGTAGCAGCATTCTTAAAGTTATTGTATACTAAAACAATTTTATCGAATTTTCCTTCTGCATAAAAACCCATTAGCTTTTGAGCTAATTCTGAAGCATTTTCAAAAGAAAGATCATCAAAAATTGCGTTGTTATTTTCAACAACATTTCCTGTTTTCTTTAAAATGTCATTCCCTTTTTTCCCAAAAGTTACAAATTGAACATTTTTCCCTTTATAAACTTCCGAAAGGCTTCTTCTGCATTCCTTTACAATATTACTATTGAAAGCGCCAGCCAATCCACGATTAGATGTGATTGCCACAATTAAAACATTGTTTACTTCTCGTTGCTCTGCAAATTTACTTCCGCTATCACCCTCTAGGGTAGCGCTTAAATTTTGAAGAAGCTTGGTAAGGGTTTCAGAATAGGGTCTCATCGCAGTAATGGCATCTTGTGCTTTTTTCAACTTTGCAGCAGATACCATTTTCATGGCACTCGTAATCTGCATGGTTGAACCTACTGAGGTGATTCTATTTCTAATTTCTTTAAGATTCGCCATTTCTCTTTTGAGTTAAGCTAAAAAATATCCTCCAATCTCATTATAAATGAGATTGGAGAAAATAATATATTAGTTATATCTTGATGAAAGGTCTTTAGCAACCGAAGTTAACACATCAATTACCTCATCGGTTAATTTACCTGCTTTAAGGTCATCTAGTGTGCTTCTATGCTTAGCGTTCAACAATTCTATATAATCTCTTTCAAATTCTTTTACTTTTTCAACAGGTACATTACGAAGTAGGTTTTTTGAACCTGCATAAATAATAGCTACCTGATCTTCTACTTTAAAAGGATCGTTTTGTGCTTGTTTTAAAATCTCAACGTTACGCTGTCCTTTTGAAATTACATTCATTGTAGCGGCATCAAGGTCTGATCCGAACTTCGCAAACGCTTCCAATTCACGGAACTGTGCCTGGTCAAGCTTTAAAGTACCCGCTACTTTCTTCATAGATTTAATCTGTGCAGAACCTCCCACACGAGATACTGAAATACCTACGTTAATCGCTGGACGTACTCCTGAGTTGAATAAATCTGACTCTAAGAAAATCTGACCATCTGTAATCGAAATTACGTTGGTTGGGATATATGCCGAAACGTCTCCTGCTTGTGTTTCAATAATAGGTAAAGCCGTTAACGATCCTCCTCCTTTTACAATTCCTTTTAAAGATTCTGGAAGGTCATTCATATCTGCTGCAATGGCATCATCTGCAATTACTTTTGCAGCACGCTCTAATAATCTTGAGTGTAGGTAGAAAACATCCCCAGGGTATGCTTCACGTCCTGGTGGACGACGTAATAAAAGAGATACCTCACGATAGGCCACCGCTTGCTTTGATAAATCATCATAGATAATTAAAGCAGGACGCCCCGTATCACGGAAATACTCTCCAATTGCTGCTCCGGCAAAAGGCGCATATACTTGCATTGGTGCAGGGTCTGAAGCGTTTGCAGCTACAATAGTAGTATACGCTAGCGCTCCTTTGTCTTCTAATACCTTTGCAATGTTTGCCACAGTAGAAGCTTTTTGTCCTACTGCTACATAAATACAATACACAGGTTCTCCTGCATCGTAAAATTCTTTTTGATTCAAAATAGTATCGATACAAACAGTTGTTTTTCCTGTTTGACGGTCACCAATTACCAACTCACGCTGCCCTCTTCCAATAGGAATCATCGCATCGATAGACTTAATCCCTGTTTGAAGTGGCTCGTTTACTGGTTGACGAAAGATTACTCCAGGTGCTTTACGCTCTAGTGGCATCTCGTAAGTTTTCCCTTCAATAGGACCTTTACCATCGATAGGTTGCCCAAGGGTATTTACAACACGTCCTACAATTCCTTCACCTACGTTGATAGAAGCAATACGTTGGGTACGTTTTACAGTAGCTCCTTCTTTAATTTCTTTTGAAGGACCTAATAATACAACCCCTACGTTGTCTTCTTCAAGGTTTAATACAATTCCTTCAAGACCGTTTTCAAATTCTACCAATTCTCCGTATTGTGCATTAGCAAGACCATATACGCGGGCAATACCATCCCCCACAGTCAATACAGTTCCTACTTCGTCTAGTGAAGCGGTAGCTTCAAAACCTGAAAGTTGTTGCTTTAAGATTGCTGAAACTTCAGCTGGTTTAACTTCTGCCATTTTTTTGTATCTATGTTTTGGCTTAACGCCAAATGGTTTTATAAACTTTTACTAAATTCTCTTTTTAAATTTCCTAATTGGTTTGCAATACTTGCATTGTATTGTAAATCTCCTACACGAAGAATAAATCCTCCTATAATAGACTCATCTATTTCGTTTTCCAAAGTCACACTTTTGCTTCCTGTTAATTCTTCAACTTTAGCAAGCACTTGCTTTTCTAAAGCTTCTGATAGAGGAACCGCAGTAGTAACCTTTGCACTTTTTACTCCTTTTGCATCATTGTACAAAGCAGTATAGGCATTTGCTACATTTCCTAGTTGATTGATTCTATGGTTTGAAATTAAAACCTCAATCAAAGAATGTGTCGCTTTGGACTGTGAATTAAATATTTTTAAAAGGGCTTCTTTTTTATCTTCTCCCTTAATTACTGGGCTTTGCAATACAACGCGAAGCTCTTTGCTATCTGCTAGGGTAGTAGATATGTCCTGCATATCTGCAAACACTTCCTTAGCATTTCCTGCCTCAGTTGCTTGTTGCAAAACTGCTTTTGCATATCGAATTCCTGATTTGCTTCCGCTCATTTCTTCCTTAGTTTAGTTTGGCATCACCCAACATATCCTCTACCAATTTTAATTGCTTGTCTTTGTTGGATAGTTCTGCTTTTACTACTTTTTCAGCTATATCAAGAGAAAGATTAGCAACTTGTGCTTTCAATTCAGAAATAGCAGCTTTCTTTTCAGTTTCAATTGCTGCTTGTGCATTGGCAATTAACTTGTCAGCCTTTACTTTTGCATCTTCTTCAGCATCGGCAATCATTTTGGTCTTAATCTCTCTTGCTTCTTTTAATAACGTTTCTCTTTCGGCACGAGCTTCTTTTAAAATACGCTCATTATCTGCAGTAAGGTTTTCCATTTCACGCTTCGCAGCTTCTGCGGCAGCAAGAGCATCTTTAATAGATTGCTCTCTTGTGTTCACCGAATTTAAAATAGGCTTCCAAGCAAACTTTTTAAGAATAAAAAGTAAGATCAAGAACGATATTCCTGTCCAAAAAATAAGTCCGAATTCTGGAGTAATTAATTCCATACTTTTGTTTTAATCTAATTAATTAAAATACAAAACTAGGCGCAACCAACCGTTGCGCCCTTGTTTATTGTTTATCCTGCAACAAGGAAAGATACTACCACACCAAAAAGTGCTACCGCCTCGATAAATGCAATCAATACGATTGCAGAACCTTGCAGTTTTCCTTGCATCTCTGGTTGACGTGCCATGGCTTCCATAGCTGCCCCACCAATTTTACCTACACCGATACCACCACCAATGGCTGCAAGACCAGCTCCAATTGCTGCAAATGCTCCATAGTTTGCTACGGCTTCTTGTACTAATGCTAAACTCATAGTTTATATATTTAAAAATTAATTAATGTTCTTCTTCTAATGCTTGTCCAAAATACAATGCCGAAAGCATGGTAAATATATATGCCTGTATTGCCACTACTAAAACTTCAATAACACTAATAAAAACTACAAACACCACAGAACCAACTCCTACAAAGTAGTTTTTGAAAATAAAGGTTAAGGAAATTAAACTTAGTACGATAATGTGTCCGGCAGTAATATTTGCGAACAAACGTATGGTTAAAGCTATGGGTTTAATAAACATCCCCATAAACTCAATGGGAGCAAGAAATAACTTCATGGGCACAGGTAAACCTGGCATCCAAAGCATATGCTTCCAATAATATTTTTTACTACTAAATAAGGTAATGATAAATGTAAATAACGCTAAGGTTACTGTAAAAGCAATGTTACCACTTAAGTTACTACTAAATGGGAAAAATGGAATTAGCCCTATTACATTATTAATCCAAATAAAGAAAAACAAAGTCAACAAAAATGGCATATAACGCCCATAATGTTTCTCTCCTATATTAGGTATAGCCACCTCATCTCTTATAAATAAGACAATGGGCTCCATAAACTTTCCTATTCCAGAGGGCATATTATTATTAGATCTTTTGTAAGATCTAGCACTTAGTAAGAAAATTAATAGAATAAATGCCATAGATAAAAACATCGAAAAGACGTTTTTAGTAATGGAAATATTAAGTGGCTTTTTTGCGTTTGTTGGGTGATGTTCCGCGTCGAATGCAACACTACTTGCACCTGCCTCTAATTGATAGATTTTTTCGTGAACATTAACGAATTTCAATCCATTCTTCTCTACAATCGTTTTACCATCTATATCGTGATGAAATTCACTAGACATAAAAGTCACTAACCCATTTTCAGTCCATAAAATGATGGGTAATGGAAGTGCTAAATCTCCTGCTATGTGAAAGCTATGACTATCTGTTATGTGATGGAAAATAAGTTCTTTCGTGTCAAATTCATCATCAGAAGTTGTTTCCTTTTCTTTAGAAATTGAACTTGCCTTAACAGCAAAAATTGAGAGTAAAAAAAATGCTCCTAAAAGGAGGTTTCTATTGATACTAAATTTCGTTGTTTTCAATGTAGTGCTTTTGCGTTCCTGAAATTCGGTGCAAATGTACTAATAGTAAATGAATTGACAAACCAAAAATTACTTTGTTTTAGGAGCTTGAAAAAATTTATTCAGGCTGAAGATTTCAAAAGCTAAAAACAAGAAATAGGGAATAAAAAAATTGATAGTTTCTGTTTTGGGATATTCAGATTTGCCTGTAAATAAAGGCAATAGAAAAACAATGGCTAATCCCATTTTAACCATGGTTAAAATAAGAAAAGTTTGATAGGTTTTTTCAGAAGCCTTTTCAAATTGTCTTTTTACGAAAAAATAAACAATGAAAGCTAACACCGAATTAAATAAATAAATGCTCCATAATGGAAAATAATATTCATTTTCTGAAGCAATCTGAAATAAAATATAGTAGTGAACAACATAGAGAAGCAAAGAAAACACAAACCATTTTCCTAAGAAACTAAGTACATCTTTATTCATTTAATTCTATTTTTTTGAATCATTCCCAACTTGTCTTATGGCAATATAGGTCGCAATACCTACGGAGAGAAGGCTACAAACTATGGTAAAGACAGAATATTTATTTGGGAATTTCTCGTCCAATTTCACACCACCATAGCAACCCATAGCGATGACAGCAATCATTTGAAACGCTATGCCAGAATACTTGGCGTAGTTATTAATTTTGCTGTTCGACTTTTGCTTTTTGAGATCGTTGGGTGCGGTCAAACGGATGGTTTTTTGCTTTTAAACTTTCGGAAATTTGTGTTTCTGGTATAGAGATATTTGCCTTTGGAGTTCCATGCATGGTACACGTTGCGTTAAAAGTGGCACCTGGTTCAACAGATAGTTTCCCTACAATTACTTCTCCTTCAATATGTGCAGTTGCCTTTAAAGTAAGTGTTCCTGAAACATTTAAATTTCCTTCAAATTTTCCTTCAATATCTGCATCATCACAAATTAATTTTCCTTTTATACTTCCTGATTTTCCTAAAACAATTTTTGAAGGCTTACTAATATTCCCTTCAATAGTTCCGTCTATTCTAAAAAACCCATTAGAAATAATATCCCCTTTTAGTTGGGTTCCTTCGTTTATTCTATTTTGACTACTAGTTGGTTCCATACTGTTCTTGTTTTTTTTGTCTGAAAACATAGGTTGCTATTTTTGGGGATTACTGTTTTCTTCAGTTATTTTATCTGTATTTAAATAGGAATCCAAATTCTTATGAATTTGAATGATTTTGTAATTAGCCGATGCTATTTCAAAAAATGGCTGTTTTATTTTATATTTTTTATTTTCTTTTAATACTTCGGCAAACCCTCTTCCACCCAATCGCGTGTTTAATCCATGAATAATCACGAAATAGGTTGAAGGATTGTAGTAATCTAATGAAATACTCATATTGTTTTCATAGTGGTATTCTACTATAGCATCATTTAGTTTTTTCTCAAGTTTCTTGGCGTTTTCAAGATCACTCGCGTTGAAGGTATAAACAATTTTCCAAGTAGTTGCATCTTTATCCTCGATAAAACTATTTACTGCTATTTTCGGTAAAACCTTGGTGTAAATTTCTTGGGCATCCTTTCCTTCTTGAGCCAATGGATAATTAAGCGCTACAAAATTCACTGCTTTTTTATAGGCTTCAAAGCCATCTCTTCTTCCTAGGGCTGTTGCTTTTAGCATTTCTAATTTGGGAACGATATCGTTTCCATTATAAATAATGAGAAACTCATCGCAAGTTGCAATTACGTAATCGTAATTAGAGGCTTCAAATTCGGCATAAAGCGCCTTATACTTAAACTCTGGGCTAGATTCGTCGGTCTCCAATTGTGTATTTGGATTTCTTAGAATTTCGGCATATCGAGAAGTTGAATGATTGTTTAATATATCATTCTTCCACTTATCCGCTTCCGCTTTATTTCCTAATAAATCGTAAATCTTGTATAAATTATACTTCGAAGGAAGTACTAAACGCTCTTCCGGACCAAATCCTAAAAGTTTTTCTAATCTATTTGTTGCCAATCCATACTCTCTAAATTTTTCCTTATAAATCAGCCCCAATTGGTAATAGGCAAAATTACGATCTTTAGTTAGGCTATCTATTACTTTCTCATCTGTAGGAATAGTGGCTATATAGGTTTGAGGGTTTAATAATTCACTTTGAGTTGCGCCATCGATTGCAGACTCAATTACATTGTTTTCTTCTTGGGTAATAGCATTATTATTGTTTGACATCCTCCAATTATCTTGAAGCTTTCGTGTTCCCCAAATTTTTCTAAACTCTTCTCTACCATAGGCGACCGTTGAGCTATTATAAAAATAAAACGCACCACCTTCATTTGCCTCACTATTCTTGCTTGTATTCTTTTTGTAAAATTCTTTGTTTGCTATTTGCTGCTCTTCTTTAATTTTTGCGATGGAATCTTGACGTATTTGTTCTTGTAAATTCTTTGTGTATTCTGAAAAATACGCCATTTGTTGAAATTCTGACATCCCAGCCAGTCTTAGAATCGAATCATTTCTTGTGGCAATATCTTCATACTTAATAACATCCGCTAGATTGTCAAGTTTCTTCTTCATACGTCTCCAAGGGCGAGAATTTTCAGGAAGAAAGGCAAGCGTACTATCGTAATACTTTCCAGCAGTTCTGTAAAGTGCTCTATCGAAGCTTATTTCTGCCAACGTAGAGTAATTCAAAGCCTGTAAGGGGTCATTTTCTAAATATTTCTTTATAGACTTATTGTAGTAAATGATAGCCGTATCTACATTTTTTGTGTTTCGATAATATTCCCCAAATTGATTGTAAATAAGGTCTAAAAAAGGTCTGTTTTCACGATTCTTCTCCAAATCCTGTAGCAATTCTAAAAAGGCAACCTTATCTCCTTTTTCATAATCGAAATTTCGTGCAATTTCCATATAGGAATTGAGCATATAAGTTCGAGGAGATTTTCTGTTTAATTCAATCACTTCTTGAAAGGCCATGTTGGCACTATCTTTTTCTCCAAGCCGATTATAAATCTGTCCTTTAATGTACGTATATCTTCCTTTTAATTCGTTGTCTCGAACATATTCTGAAGCAGTTTTAATCAGCGGTAATGCTGCTTCCAAAGTATCAAGGTTAATATAAGCTTGAGCCATAATTGCCGAAGCATCTGCCAAGTCTTCCACTTCCAACCCTTCCTTTTCAATCAACTCAGCTAATTCCTCAAGGGCTCCTTCTTCATTCCCCATTCTAATGTTGGTTTTCGCCTTCCACATTCTGGCTTCATTCACATTATTACTGGTGGCATAACGGTTTAGAATAAAGTTGAAAGCATCCTGAGCAGGGACAAAACGCTCGTCAAAATAACGAGCTTTTCCCAATAGCATATAGGCTTCGTCTATTTGCGGATTGTATTCTTTTCCATCAATGTAAATAGAGTGTTTTTGAATAGCTTTTGCGGCTTTTTCTTCGGCTCTATTAAATTTTGGATTGGTTTGTTCTCCTGGTTTAGTGAATTCCTCCTTAAGCTCTATACGTTCCACTGGAAGAATTTCCCAAAAATTATCTCGGTAAGTTAGTGCTAACTCTTCTTTCCCTTCTGCCAAAGCCACATCGCCATTATAAATAGCATTGTACTCCGCAGTAACGGCGTGATAATTTCTGCTTAAAAAAGTATTTTTCTTTCGGGAGCAAGCTGCAAAAAGTAATACAGCGAGTAAAAAAATGGTAATTTTATGTAAGCGCTTCAAAATTCTTTCAGTTTGTATAATAAAGTAACTTAAAACCTTTGTTTTTAGTATCTAAAGATAGCTAAAGGAGGGTAAAAATACACTTCTTTTTTGTAACTGTAAGTTTTTGATAAGAAAAATAGCCCGCTTTCATTCAATTTTAGGATGGTTGTAGAAATTATCCTTTGTATTTTTGCGACAAATTTTTGCAATGAATACTTTTTACCCCTTATCAATTTCTGAAATAAAAAAAGAAACCCGAAACGCGGTTTCAATTACTTTTCATATTCCTGAAAACTTGAAAGAAACCTTCAAATTTACAGCGGGACAATACCTCAACATAAAACATACCCTCAACGGAAAAGAATTGAGAAGATCCTATTCTTTATGTAGTGAAGTGGATAGCAATACTTGGAAAATTGGAGTTAAAAAAGTAGAAGGCGGAGCTTTTTCGGTATTTGCCAATGATGTTTTAAAAGTGGAGGATTCCCTTGAAGTCATGCCGCCACAAGGGCATTTTTTACTAAAGACAAATGCCGAAAATAACAACGCCTATTTGGCATTTGTAGCGGGTAGTGGAATCACTCCAGTTATGTCCATGATTAAAACGGTTTTAAAAAAAGAGCCACACTCTACTTTTGTTTTAGCATACGGAAATCAGAGTAAGTCTGAAACCATGTTTTATACGGAATTAGAAAGTCTAAGAGCACAATATTCTAATAGACTTAACATTGAATACTTCTTTAGCCGTGAAAGTGTAGAAGGAACATTCTTTGGAAGAATTGAAAAATCGATGGTTAATTTTCTGCTGAAAAATAAATATAAAGACATCGATTTTCATTCGTATTATCTATGCGGTCCCGAGGAAATGATTTTTGAAGTGAAAGACACTTTAATTGAAAAAAATATTGCGGAAAAGGATATCCACTTCGAATTGTTTACCTCAACAGAGCAGGGAACGCTTACCGAAACTCACGACGGAAATACTAGCATTACCATTACGTTAGACGATGAGACTAAAACCTTTGTTATGTCTCAAGAAAAAAGCGTTTTAGACGCTGCATTGGCTGAAGATTTAGACGCCCCATACAGTTGCCAAGGCGGAATTTGTAGCACGTGTATTGCCCGCGTAAAAGAGGGAAAAGTAGAAATGCGGAAAAACCAAATTTTAACCGATAGCGAACTGGAAGAGGGGCTCATTTTAACGTGCCAATCGCACCCCACAACCCCTACTTTGGTAGTGGATTATGACGATGTTTAATCAAGTAGTTTTTTAATTTTTTCTATTACGGCTAATGGTTCGATGGACTCCATCACATTTTCGTATCCAGTAGGGTATTTATTTCCATACACCGAAGTGGGTAATAAGGGGTATTTTTCAACATCAGAAACAAGTTGGTTTTCCATAGGTTGATGAAACGGGACAAAGCCTGTAAACGGATGGGTCACTCCCCAAAGCGTTATTACGGGAATGCCATACATGGCCGCCAAATGCCCATTGCCGCTGTCCATAGACACCATGACATCTAAATTTGAAATAAGTGCCAATTCTTCTTCCAAAGAAAACATTCCTGCGGTATTTATAATAGTATTTGAGTTTAACACTAACGTCTCTAGTGCATTTTTCTCTTCAAGGCTTCCAAAGAGAAACATTTGATATTCGTTGGTAGCTTCCAACGTCTGTATGACCTCTTTCATTAAATCCAATGGATACATCTTACTTTGATACGCCGCAAAAGGAGCTATGCCAATTCGTTTTTTTGAAGTAATCTTCTCAGAAATTTTAGCAGGCCAAGGTTTTCTTTTCAAAAAAAGAGGGGACTGTAAATCCAACGCATAACCTAATTTTCTGAATACATCAGCGTAGCGTTCATGTGTAGATTTAATAGGTTTTAATGGTTTTCCACTAGCCTTTGTAATAGCTTTTTTTTCAGCGCGTCCTTTATCAATTTTCGCTACTTTAATCGAAAAAGAAGTAAAATAACGCCTCATAACTTTCGTGCGAATGACATTATGTAAATCGGCTACAGCTGTTATATGCTGTTTTTTTGCCTGCTTTGCTAGCTTAACAATGCCTACTAATCCTTTGTGAGCTCCTTTCACATCGGCTTCCAAAAAGGAAATATTGGGAATGTCGTCAAAAAAGGGTTTAAATAGCTTTCGAGAAATTACTGTAAGTTGAAGGTCTGGGTAGGCTTCCACTAATTTGAGCAACACGGGAACCGTCATGGCAACATCTCCCATGGCTGAGAGACGAATAACCAATATGTGTGCGGGAGGTTTCACCCAAGTTTATTTTTGACTTCTCAATATCGGGTTCAATTCATCGTCATTGTACATTTTCATCTGCTTATACACTTTCATGTATTTTCTACCGTGGGCGATATCGTCTAATAACTGCTGGATTGCCGTGCTTAAATCCACACGTTGCTCTAACAGTACATCCAACTTTTTTTGGCAGGCTGCTCTATGGGCATCCGAAGCATTTTCGCGAGTAGCCTCCTCTTGCATATGATAGACTTTCAAAGCCAAAATGGACAATCTGTCCACGCCCCAAGCTGGGCTTTCGGTATTTATAGTAGCATTATCCTTTACCTCAACATCTTTGTATTTTTCTAGAAAATAGCTGTCGATATATTCTACCATATCGGTTCTGTCTTGATTGGAAGCATCAATTTTTCGCTTCAAATCTAGGGCGGCAACGGGATCGATATTGGGATCGCGGATAATATCTTCATAATGCCATTGTACCGTGTCTATCCATGATTTTCTGTATAAAAGATGCTCTAATAATTGAGAATCTTTGTTGTATGGATTGGTAAATGGCTGATAGGGGTCATCTACAACGTGATAGGTTTTAATGACTTCCTGAAATATTTTATTGGCTTTTTCGGTAAACATATTATTTCTTTTCAAGTATGTGTAAAAATTCGGTTGTATGCGAGGCCTTATGGTTTCGGTTTTCTGTTTTATCGGCTTTAAAGCGTTGGTATTTTTTGGTTGCCAAATCGTAGTTCCCAAATTGTTCCATGACTTTTTGCACTTCGTTTTGACTCATTAATCCTTCGTTGTTATAACTAAGAAAAATGTATTTAAATTGTGCGTTTTCTATCAACGCTTCAAAGCTTTCCAACACTTTTCCAACCTTGCAATAATCGCTTTTATAATAATCTCGTAATCCAGTAACGCCTCTGGGTGCAAAGGTATCCATTTTTGCGATAGTATTTAGTATATGATAATTGGCGCCGTATTGCCTAGCATTATAGGGAGGATCGAGGTATAAAATATCCCCTTCAATAGTTTTTATGAGTTGATTACTATCCTGCTGAAAAACCTCGTGCTGGGTAGTGGTTTCTTCAAAAAGTGCGGGTTGCAATACCAGAGGTTTTGCAGCCGATTTTTTAATGTGTTTTAAATACGCCCCATATACTGAAGCCGTGTTGGCCACTTTATCGGCACTTTCCAAAAGGGATGCTAAGAGAAAGTAGTATTCGTCTTCGTTAATTTCCCCAGCCTTTTTCCAAACCTCAATTTGAGTGCGAATGGCATCTATTTTTTGTCCGTTCTCTTTGGAAAAATAGTTTCTTCCTTGTTTTCCGCCTTCGGAATATTCTGAAAAAATAAAGCCTTGTTTTCCTTTTAAATTATCAAGCACCTCTATCTTTTCCTCTAGTGATATGGGTTTGTGATTGCCTATATAATTTCGATTCAATACAAAGCTGTAAAACTCTACATCGTTGGCAATTACTTTTTTTACTTGCGTTTTAAAGGTGCGGCCTACAATTCCCGTTCCTGCAAAAAGATCGCAAAATACTTTTTGGGATAAGTCGTCACCCGCTGTTTTTGAAATGGTTTCAAAAAGAAAAGGAGCTAGTTTGTATTTGGAGCCGATGTAGTTCAATGTGTCACCCAGATTATATCACTCAACGTTTTGTGATTGTTGTCAAAATTAAAAGAATGTAATTGGTTGGGACGAAAGTTTGATAAGTAATTCTCAATTTCTTTTTTAATAAGGGATAACTCGGCTTTCAACTTCCAATGAAACCCATTAGTCTCATGTACAATAATAAACAATCTATTTTTTAGATGGTAGCGTTGCTCGATACTTTGATTTGTATAAAGCCACGAAATTAATTCTTCTTTATGGGTTTTTGCATATTCGAAAGACTGTTTAAATCCTTTTGGAAATACCGAGGTTTTATGGTCAAAGGGAATGTCTTTCAGGAAAAAATCCTTTTCAGAATCTTTAGCATTGGCAACAGGTTGCACTAGGTCTGCCGCTTTAAAAATCATTTCCACTCCCATGGCACTCCAAAAATTAAACCAGCGGTTGGCAGCATAATTGAACAAAGCTCGCTTATCTACTTGTAAGCTTTGATGGGTTTGTTTTAGTTGCAAAATAAATTGTTCCCAAGAAGGCGTATCGTAAATAAAACCCGTAAAACTATCCCATTCGTTATTTTGAATCCGCCCCCATTGATAACGGTAGGGAAGTCTTTTTTGCAACTGACTTTCCAAATACGGTATATCTATTTTTGTCATATAAACAGAAAAATAATGGGGAGCAACAAAAATGTCCAAAGGAGTAATTCCTTAAACCAAATATCTCCCTTTTTTTCTAAATAACCCGCTATAGTCATAGCGCTTGGTGCAGCAAGAAAGATAAGTTCTGTGCCAATTTTAATTTCAGAAAAAAGGGTAATAAAAAAACACGCTATCACCGAAAAAATAACTAAAAGGTAGTTGCTTTTAAATTTCTTGGGAATATCTGGGAGTTTCGAAATTCTATAAAAAATACTCCAAATCAATACCGAAAAAAAGAAGGTTAAAAACACAAGTATATCTGCCGAAGCATAAGCGGTAAAGTCATAAGAAATAGACTTTGCAAACGCAGTGAGCCAAACAAATGAATTCTCTTTAATAAGGAAGAATGTTACAGCAATAAGGGTCATCCCTAATAATCCTATTAAAGGAATTAACAAATATCGAATAGCCTTTTTATTTAGTTTTACAATAGCGATATACAGTAGGATAATGAGCAAAATACTCCAGAAAAAGAAATAAGAAGCTAGTAGAATCCAAAGGGTAGCGTCCAGTATTTTCTTCTCCATGTTTTTTTCGGAGGCCATACTAAAAATCCTACGCAAAGCTAATAGTATCAGAAACTGAGAAATGATAATTCCTAGATGTTGGGTACTAGGTAGCATCGCAACCACACACGAAAATATAAATATCGCAAAGGTGCTTGAAGTGTTTAAATAGTTCTTCCTGATAATAAAATCAAGCAGTAACATGGAGAAAACAAGTAATACTAAAATGGTGAGGAGTGTTATAAACTCTTCTAGTTGAAACGTAAAGTCACTCACCAAAAGATATTTAAGCACACAAAAAATAGTGATGAAAATACTTAGCAATAAAAAATTGATAGGACTAGATTTACCAAAAAAGCTTGTAAGCATCATGCTTTATTTCTATTTTTGTGCTATAAATATACTACTATGACTTGGAAAGGTTTTTTTGAAGGTATTCAATCTTTTGCTGAAAGTGTTTTATTTGCTCCCTACGATGCGTTAAGACTTGGCGTAGACAGTTGGTGGGTTTCTAATGTGGTAAGCTGGATTTTAGTACTCATTGGGTTTGTTGCTTTTTTCTATTGGATGAAACAACTATCTATTTTTAATGCCAGTGGTGAAGAAGATAGAAGTCAGACCTCACATTCTTTTTTAGGAAAGAACTAAAGATCAAAACCGATATCGGTTCTATAATACATCGTATCAAAAGATAGTTTTTCTATTTCTTGATACGATTTTTTTATGGCCTTTTTAAAATCCTTATCCAGCGAAGTCACAGCAATTACACGCCCTCCGTTAGTGACCACTTTACCGTCTTTTAAAGCCGTCCCTGCGTGAAAAACGATGGAGTCTTTTACATTTTCTATTCCAATAATTTCTTTTCCTTTTTCATAGGCCTCTGGATATCCTCCAGAAACGACCATGATGGTAGCTGCAGATCTTTCATCCATTTCAAGGGATATTTCATCTAACTGTTGATTTGCTGTAGCTTCAAATAAATCGACTAAATCTGTTTTAATTCGTGGTAAAACGGCTTCGGTTTCAGGATCACCCATACGTACGTTGTATTCGATTACGTAGGGCTCGTTATTCACTTTTATTAAACCAACAAATACGAAGCCTTTATATTCAATCTTTTCGGCTTGTAATCCGTTTACGGTAGGTTTTACAATACGTTCTTCAATTTTCTTCATCAAGACCTCATCGGCAAAAGGAACAGGAGAAACGGCACCCATTCCGCCAGTATTTAGGCCAGTATCGCCTTCGCCAATACGTTTATAATCTTTGGCGGTAGGTAGTACTTTGTAGTTTTTGCCATCGGTTAAAACAAATACGCTTAATTCAATTCCGTCGAGAAACTCTTCAATCACTACTTTGCTACTCGCAGCGCCAAACTTTGCATTGGAGAGCATATTTTCGAGTTCAGATTTTGCTTCCTCTAAATCTTTCAAGATTAACACCCCTTTTCCAGCAGCTAGGCCATCTGCTTTTAACACATAAGGAGGATTCAATGTTTCTAAAAATTGTTTTCCCGCCTCTAAACTTTCTGAAGTAAAACTTTGATATGCTGCCGTGGGAATGTTGTGCTGCATCATAAACTCTTTAGCACGTTCTTTACTTCCCTCCAATAAAGCACCTCTTCTTGAAGGACCAATCAGCATCAAATTGTTAAGTTGGTCATCTTGTTGAAAGAAATCATAAATACCATTTACCAATGGGTCTTCGGGTCCTACCACAACCATTTTTATTGTATGTTCTAAAACAGCCTTTTTAATGGCTTCAAAATCGTTTACAGAAATAGAAAGGTTGGTTGCAATACTTGCTGTTCCAGCATTTCCAGGAGCTACAAATAATTTTGAGCAACGTGGACTCTGTGATATTTTATAAGCAAAAGTATGTTCTCTACCGCCAGAACCTAATACAAGAATATTCATTGTGAAGCGTTTTGTTTCGGCATCAAAAATAATTGTTTGTAAATTGAACCCCTAATTATTTTACATTGAATTTATTCGAACTTTCATTGCGTTGGAATGGTTTCCCAATAAAGGAAGCCAAAACGCAATTAAAAGAAATTCAATCCATTCCCGAAAGTGAATACCAAGCCTACGTTCAAACACAACGAATGGACATTGTAAACTTTCATCTCGCTAACAATGCCTTTTATAAGAAATTTACTGAAAGCCTCAACATTTGCTCTTGGGAAGATGTACCAGTGATGCAAAAAAGCGATTTGCAAATTCCGTTAAAAAAGCGGCTTTCAGAAGGGTATTCTGAAAGAAATGTATATGTAAATAAAACCTCAGGCTCTAGTGGCCACCCTTTTATTTTTGCAAAAGACAAGGTATGTCATGCCCTTACTTGGGCCGAAATATTTGACCGATTTGGCTGGTTTGGGTTGGACTTTCATACTTCGCTACAAGCGCGTTTTTATGGAATTCCGTTAGATTCTTTAGGCTATCAAAAAGAACGGTTGAAAGACCGTTTAAGCAGTAGATACCGATTCCCTATTTTTGATTTATCTGATAAAAAATTAGAACAATTTTTAAAGGCTTTTCAGAAAAAGAAGTTCGATTATATTAATGGCTACACCAGCTCGGTTGTATTGTTTGCTAAGTTTCTTCAGAAAAAAGGAATCGTACTTACATCCATTTGTCCCACGATAAAATATTGCATTGTTACTAGTGAAATGCTGTACGAAAGCGATAAAAAATTAATGGAACAAGTCTTTGGGGTTCCTGTGGTAAACGAATTTGGTGCTAGTGAGTTGGACCTCATCGCATTTACCAATAAAAAAGATGAATTTATCGTAAACAGTGAAACCCTTTTTGTCGAAATTTTGGACGAAGACAACGCTCAAGTTCCTCACGGAAAATCGGGACGAATTGTGATTACTTCCTTGTATAACAAGGCACACCCGATGATTCGGTATGACATTGGCGATACAGGAAGGCTTTCAGAAAAAAGCACCTTTAAAAAACCCATTTTACAAGAATTGATTGGCCGTACTAATGATGTTGCGAAACTCCCCAGCGGCAAAACGGTTCCTGGACTTACCTTTTATTACGTCACTAAAAGTGTGATTGAAGATGATGGAAACGTAAAGGAGTTTGTGATTGAACAACACGCTTTAGATAGGTTTAAAATTATCTATACTTCGGAAAGGGGATTAACTGCTTCAGAAATTGAAACTATAAAACAGGCCCTTTTTAAATACTTAGAAGCGGGGCTTCAACTGCAGTTTGAAAGGGTTGAAGTACTCGATAGAAGCAATCGAGGAAAACTGAAGCAGTTTATATCAAGATTATAATTTCTGAATATACTTTGGTCGAACAAAAAAGTATTCCCAAAAAAATCGAAGCAAATACCCTCCCGATTTAATCAGGTTAAAACCAAGGCTTCGATAAAACAGATAATTGTATTTGACTAGATTTATTTTATTTGAACTTATGGATCCCTTTCGTAATCGGTAATACGCCAAATCCTCCTGAAGCCCTACAGCGGGTTTCCCACTTCGCTTAATGGCTTCTAACCAAACCGCCCAATCCTGTCTTTTACGGATATTAGGTGCTACTATTTTTCCTATTTCACCGGCATTGTAAATTCCAGTAAGATTCCCAACATAATTATTTAAAAGCTGTTTTTTATATGACAACTTAGGGATGGCAAGGATTCTCTTCTTTAAAGGATTTCCATCTTCATCTATGTGTAAATAACTTGTAAAAGAAACCGAGGCATTTTCATTTTGCATCAATTTTAGTTGCCTTTCAAGCTTTTCCCGATGCCAATAATCATCGCTGTCTAAAAAAGCAATATAGTTTCCTCTAGCCCTTTCGGTTGCAAGATTTCTACAATAAGCAGCTCCTGCATTTTCATCTAATTGAATAAAAGTAATGCGCGGTTCTACTTTTGCAATCTCCTGAACTAGGCTTGCAGAGTCGTCACTTGAAGCATCATCTACAATAATTTGTTCCCAATTTGAATAGGATTGAGCTTGGACACTTTCTATATTTTGAAGTATAAATTTAGAGGCATTATAAAGTGGAGTAATGATTGAAACCAAAGGCGTTTCAGAATTATTAGTATGCTTTTTCTTCTCCTCGTAATGCATTGTAAATGGTTTGGAAAACAATCTTTATATCTAAAAATAAAGACCAATTTTCAAGATAAAATATATCGTATTTCACTCTGTTAATAATATGATTGTCGTCTTCAACCTCACCGCGATAGCCGCTTACTTGTGCTAGGCCAGTAATCCCAGGCTTTATAAAGTGACGCACCATAAATTTATCAATCCTTTTGGCATACATGTGTGTGTGGCTTACCATATGCGGTCTTGGCCCAACCACAGACATTTCACCTTTAAGCACATTAATAAATTGTGGTAATTCGTCGATACTGGTTTTTCGTATAACTTTTCCCACCCTAGTTACCCTTGGGTCATTTTTTCGAATTTGATGTAAATGTGCTTCAGGATTAGGGCGCATGGACCTAAACTTATAGCAATAAAACTCTTTATAATCAAGGCCATTTCTTCGTTGTTTAAAGAACACTGGCCCTTTGGATTCCAGCATAATAAAAATTGCTAAAATTGGGGTTAGCCAAGATAAGACCCCAACTATTATTATTATGGATAATATGATGTCGAAACTCCTTTTAATGAATTTATTGAAAGGTTCTTCAATTGGTATTTTCCGCAACGAGAGTATCGGCAAATAACCGTAGTAAGTAAAGTCTAATCGTTTGCTATAAATTTCTTTATTGTCTGGTAAAAACTTTAGGATTTTTAAGTTATTATCTGCGTAATCTATAAGCTGAGACAATTCTTTATTATTAAGTTTTGCTACGGAGGAATATATTTCGTCTACATTATTTTCTTCAATAAAAGCAAGGCATTCGTCTAGTGTGGTTTTATCGTCTTTGTTTAAATCAAAAGTCTTAGCCAATACATATCCGTATTCAGGATTTTCTAAAAAGAATTTTCTTAATTGATCCGTTTTCTGGTTTAAACCAATTATCACAACTTTTCTAAGGTTCCCTTTTAATAATAATCTGTACTTTTTAAGCAAATAAAAAACTGCAAGTTTTGTGAGCGTTATACATAACAAAGAGAAGAGGGTATAATTTAAAATTGAAAGCGGGTCTCTATTTAGGTTGTTGAAAACGCCAAAAAAAGCAAAAACAATAAGAATAAATAAAACCCCCTGTTTCCCAATAAGTGTAAGGATATTTGTTAAACGCGTAAAGCGGTATATTTCATAAAAATTAGAGCGTAGCGCAATTATAATCCACAACAATGAAACGCTTACGGTGTAATTTATAAATATGATATTATCTTCGAAAAAACGATACGCTAATACATTGATTATTAATAGATCAATTATATAAGAAATAGGTCTCAAAAACCCCGAGTATCTCCCTCTTTTAAATATCATACTTAAAGCCTGTTATGAGCTGTAAAATCTTTATGTTCACTTCTATAAAGCTCTTCCTTTGTCAAGCCTTTAAAATAATCAAACGTTTTTTTCATTCCTTCTCCTCGGGACACCATAGGTTCCCATTTTAATATTTTTCTTGCTAAAGTAATATCGGGCTGTCTTTGTAAAGGATCGTCTTTTGGCAAAGGCTTATACACAATTTTTTGATGCGTGTTTGTTAGCTTTACCATTTCTTTTGCAAAATCTAAAATGGTGATTTCTTCTGGGTTACCAATGTTTACGGGCAAATTATAATTGCTCATTAATAATCTAAAGAGACCTTCTACTTGATCATCTACATAGCAAAAAGAGCGTGTTTGCAATCCGTCTCCAAAAACAGTTAAATCTTCACCGCGCAAAGCTTGACCCATAAAGGCAGGAATTACTCTTCCATCATTAAGGCGCATTCTAGGTCCATAGGTGTTAAAAATGCGTGCAATTCTTGTATCAAGTCCATGAAACGTATGGTAGGCCATAGTAATAGATTCTTGAAACCGTTTGGCTTCGTCATATACTCCTCTAGGTCCTATGGTATTTACATTTCCGTAATAATCTTCACTTTGAGGATGCACCAATGGATCTCCATAAACTTCAGAAGTAGAAGCAATAAGAATTCTTGCCTTCTTTTCCTTTGCTAACCCCAATAAATTATGTGTTCCCAAAGAACCTACCTTAAGGGTTTGGATAGGGATTTTAAGGTAATCTATCGGGCTAGCAGGAGACGCAAAATGAAGAATATAGTCCACTTCTCCAGGTACATGAACAAATTTCGTTACATCATGGTGATAAAAACTAAAATTCTTAAGGTGAAAGAGGTGTTCAATATTTTTTAAATCTCCCGTAATAAGGTTATCCATAGCAATTACTTCGAGCCCTTCAGCAATAAATCTATCGCATAAATGAGAACCTAAAAATCCAGCAGCGCCCGTAATTAATACCTTATTCTTCATTGGCCAATTTCTTTTCTTCCTATGGAAATATACGTGAATCCTTCGGTCTCCATTTCTTCTAATTGGTATAAGTTTCTTCCGTCGAAAATCACAGGCTCCTTAAGTAATTCCTTTACCTTTATAAAACTAGGAGATCTAAAAATGCTCCACTCCGTACAAATAATCAATGCATCGGCCCCCTCAAGTGCATGATACATAGATGTAGCATAGGTTAACTTGCTCCCAAATTGTTTTTCAATATTTGGCATCGCCTCTGGGTCGAAAACGGTAAGTGAAACTCCCTTATCCAGTAATGCATTCATTACATCTATCGACGGAGCTTCACGAATATCGTCTGTTTCTGGTTTAAAGGCTAATCCCCAAATGGCGATTTTTTTTCCTATTAGGTTATTATTAAAATGACTTACAATTTTAGGAATCTGTATTGTTTTTTGTTTTTTATTTACCGTAATGACTGAGTCTAGAATCTTAAAATCATACCCTTGATCTTTTCCTGCTTTTTGAAGTGCTTTAACATCTTTAGGAAAACAAGATCCTCCATAGCCAATCCCAGGAAAAAGGAAGCGCTTGCCTATGCGAGAATCTGTGCCCATTCCTACACGTACTTTATCCACATCAGCACCTACTTTTTCACAGTAGTTGGCGATTTCATTCATAAAGGTGATTTTGGTGGCAAGAAAAGAATTAGCAGCGTATTTGGTAAGTTCTGCCGATTTTTCATCCATCACAATAACTGGATTTCCCGAGCGCACAAAGGGAGCATATAATTTCTGCATCAAAGCGGTGGCCCTATCACTACTAGAACCAATAATAATTCTTTCGGGTTTTAGGAAATCGTCTACCGCAAAACCTTCTCTTAAAAATTCGGGATTAGACACTACATCAAAGTCGCATTTTGCATTTTCCTTTATTACAGCGGTTACTTTTTCTGCAGTACCTACAGGTACGGTGCTTTTGTCAACAATAACTTTATAGCTTCCTATTTTCTTCCCTATTTCTTGAGAAACATTTAACACGTAGGAAAGGTCTGCGGAGCCATCTTCGTCTTCAGGGGTAGGTAATGCCAAAAAAATGATGTTGCCATGAGCTAATCCTTCATCTAACGAAGTAGTAAATTGTAATCTATTTGCCTTAATATTTCTTTCAAAAAGCACATCCAAATGGGGTTCGTAAATAGGAACCTCTCCTTGTTGCATTTTGGCTACCTTGGCTTCATCTATATCGACACAAATCACTTCGTTCCCTGTCTCGGCAAGGCAGGTTCCAGTAACCAATCCAACATATCCTGTTCCAATAACTGCTATTTTCATGTAATCTTCAGTTTGTTTTTGTATTTACACTGTTTTATTTCGGCAAAAATACAATTTGCTAAAGGAATTATCCTTGGTTCGATTGATTTTCAGTTTCTATATTATTTTTTATTAAAAGGGACAATATAATAAACCCTACATAGTATGCTCCTATTTGTCTATGAAATACATTTTCTACCATGGCAAAACATACCAAAGTTACCAGTAGGGCTGAGGGATAAAAGCTTTTTCTATTCCTAATGAATAAAATAAGAATCGCTAAAGAAAATAAGACTAGAGCTCCTACACCAGCCGCTAAATAGATGTCGAAAAATTGGTTGTGTACATTATATTCCTGACTTAGGAACCATTGCTTTTTCTTCTCATCCTCAATGGTATTATCATAACACAAGGCCAAAGCCGTATTTGTCTGTGAAAATCCCATTCCAGTAACTAAGTCATTCTTTTGCTTAGAAATTTGTAAGGCACAATCCCATATAATAGCTCGCGGCTCAAAGGCCATCGTATTGGCTATTAAGCCTTGATGTTTTTCAGCATTGTTTGAATAAAACACCTTTTTTCTAAGGTCGTTATTCCATACAAAAGCAAGGGTTACTGCTAATATGATACTCCCTGTAGCAAATAGGATTTGTGGCCCTCGCTTTTTTGAATGAAAAAGGCTAAGAATAAAAATTACCAACAAGGTGATAATGGCTATTCTTGAAACAATAAATAAGATAAATAAGACATTAATTATAATATTGGCTAGATAGTATCGATTGTCTGGGTGGTATTGGTTCCGTAACTCTTGATAAGATACAAGAATGCTCAAAACCGCTAAAAGGCCTAAGTAAATTCTGTCGACCAAAATGGCTTCTATCACCGCTGCAGATTCTAAAAAAGAAAATTCAACGCCTTGATTTAAAAGAATTAATAATTTAAAAAGTGAGTATATAATGGCCGCCAAAGAAGAAAAAATAATGGCCTTATTTATTTTTTTGAAATTATTTACGGGCAAGTATAAAACAACCAAGGCTCCCGCAAGCAATATCTTTTTCAACACAACCCAATCCAGCTCCCATCTGCCTGAAGATAAGGTAAGAAAGGCTACATAAACAAAAAACAAAAGCCACGTGGCTCCAGCGACTCTTTTAATTTTTTTAAAGTCATTTTTGGTAACGACTAAAGGAAAAAGAACTGCCAATAAAATAAGCAAAACGTTAGGGAGCGCCCTAAAATATAAATCAAAAGGAATGGTAAAAAATAGCAGTAAAAATATAAATGGATATATGGAAGCTAAAAGTACTCTCACAGTTTAATAATTGAGAATTTAAAAATAAGAAACTAAATAGCGCTATCCTATTTTTTTGAAGTTGAAAACTTTTCTTTTAAAACTAAGCCTATAAATTTACTATTTCCTACTAGATAGCGTTTCCACATGCGCTTGGGCTCTTGAATAAACCTATAAAACCACTCCAATCCAGCTTTTTGCATCCAGAGAGGAGCGCGCTTGGTAAGTCCAGCCACTACATCGAAGCTACCTCCTACGCCCATAATAAAGTTTACCGAGGAAAGCTCCTTTTTATAGTTAAATAAGAAATTCTCTTTGGTAGGGGAGCTTATGGCCACAAAAAGTAAGTTTGCACCACTAGTCGCTATTTGCCTAGCAATAGCAGGTTCTTCTTCTTTGGAAAAGTAGCCATTTCTGTAGCCAGCTATGAGTTGTTTACCATGTCTTTCTTCATACAAGGAAGCCACTTTTGTGACGATTTCTTCTTTAGCACCAAAAAGAAAAATTTTATAATTTTTTTTAGCTGCCAGTTCGACCAAGTTTTCCATTAAATCGATTCCCGCGACACGTTCTTTTAAAGGTTTCCCTACAAACTTAGACGCCCAAACCACCGCTTGCCCATCGGCATTAATAAGATCGCTTTCATTTACACTTTGGCGGAGTTGTAAATCCTTTTGCATGGCGACAATTTTACCTGCGTTAACCACTACATGATGGATTTGGTCACCATTAGAAATAGCAGTATCTACCAACTGCAAGGTTTCTTGCATGGATAGGTTGTGGATGGTGGTGTTAAGAAAGTTTATTTTAGGAATTGTTACCATGTGATTCCTGCTTTGGTATTATTTCTGAATGTAATATTTGCATTCTTAAGATTAATAAAAAAAGTGCTGTCATGGTGTACACAAAAAAGTTGCCAGTAAACAAAAGGATTATTGAAAATAGCACAAAAAACAGTACCAACGCCTTATTCATTTTAAAAGTAACAAAGGTTATTCCATAGCTGTATAGATAGATTATTCCACCCAAAATACCCCAAAACAAAAAGATATCAATTACTTCCATTTGTGATCTTAGATCGTAATTGGAAACCCCTCCAAAAAGATAATTTTTCCAGTCCCAATTTTCTTGAATAAAGGGAAGTGTCCTATCCATAAACAATTCATTTCTTAAAGATAAAAAAGAGGAGACAATTCCTTTTTCATGGGTAAGTTTTGCAAAAAATCCAACTTCATAAAACGAGATATAAAAAAGGGCTCCTATAAATGTTGCAAAAAGTAAAAGAACATACTTTCCTTTTGAAATATTTAATTGGCTTATCGTAGCTATTAAAAACACTAAAATTCCTAGATAGACTACTTTGGTTCCTATAAAAAAGCAGGAAACAAAAAATATCCAAAATTTAATATTTTTCCACAATTCTCTTTTATAAGAAAAATAAAAGTATGCAAGTGAAATAAGTATACAATAGGAAGAAACACCTGAGGTTATAAACAACCCATTATAACCAAAACGGGGTCCTATATAGCTTTCAAATAATTTTATTTTAAAAATAAAGCCAACAAATATGAGAACACTGTTAATAACAATGGTCCATTCAAAAACGTTAAAAAGACGCTTAGCGGACTGTTTACTTATTTCTGCCTTGTTAAATAATTCAAAGAATATAAGTGGTGTAATAAATTTTCCGAAAATAATTAGATTCTTTTTTGAAAATGGAATCTCCAATGTCCATTGCCCAAAAGCAAAAAATAAAGCTAGGATTAATAGTAGGATAAATACCTTTTTGTTTTTATAAAGAGCAGCTAAAGTGAGGATGATTCCTCCAGACATTATTCCCTTTATAATCATTGGAATAGTAGTGGTTGTTTTCGAAAAAATATGTGTTTTCCCCAAGGCGTCTAAGGCAAAAAAAAGAACAAATAACGTTATAAGACCGTATTCACTTAGATATCGGTTTAAAACCATTGTATTTTCACTTAGTGCTTTTATATTAGAAATATTTAGTTATTTAAGTTTTAAGGATTTTAGGATGATTTGTTCTGCAAAAGGGATGTCATATTGCTTTATGCGCTCAGAGTGTTTCATCATATCCAAAACTAGATTTTTATCCTGATGCAACAAAATAAGCTTTGATGCTAAATCTGCAGCATTCTTTTGTTTAAAATATACCTTATTGTTGAAGGTGTCCAACATGTTTTTATTTTCAATTATATCTGAAGCAATTATTGCCATTTTTGCAGCAATGGCTTCCTTTAAAACAATGGGTGAATTTTCAAAATAGGATGGAAAAATAAAAACAGAGCATTTTTTAAAATAGTGGAATTTTGCCTCTCCCATTTGTGGTCCATGAAAAATAAAATTAACTAGATTGTTGTCATTAATTTTACTTTTCATCCGTTCTTCAAACTCTGCATTTTCGAAAGCACCAAGCACTTCAATTTTAAGGTCTTTTAATAGTTCTCCAGCAATTATTAGCGCATCAACCAAGGTCTCGAAACCCTTTTTTTCAGAAAGTCTACCCACATACAAAAAATGGGGTTGCTTGTCTTCAATCTCGTTTTGAAATTCCTTATAATCAACAAAATTTTCTAACACCACCAATTTTTCAGGGTTAATGTATTTGGAGTAAAAGGCCTTATGGTGTTTTTCTGAAAGCACAAAAATGATATCTCCCAACGAAATAATCCATGTAAAAAGTTTAAGTCGAAATCCATGTAGAAATAAATCCCCGTCGGTTTTAGCATGCAAGTGTACGACCAATTTTTTGGCTTTTAGTTTTAAAATAAAGATAAAAATGGCCTCCCTTAAAAAGGAAATGTTGGGAACGATAAAAACATTTGCGATAAAAATTTTGTGTCTAAAAACAAACCTTATTAATTGAAAAATATTTTTTGTAAAATGGAAGAATTCACCCAATCCTTTCTTCTTATACAGATCGGCATTAATACTTTTTTTGGAGGTATTTAGGTTAATAACCTTGTAGGAAGGAACCTTTCTGGCAATAATCTCTTGAGCTCTTAAATTAGCAAGAGCCACACCTCCCACGGGTGGAGGAAGAGGACCAATAAAGGCTATTTTTTTAGGCAAAAGAGAGTTTTTGATTTTTATATTCTATATAAATAAACGCTAGCACTGCAAAAAACCAGTATCCTGCTAATGCTCTTACCGCCAATCCATTACTAATGATAGATGTAAATAAATATCCGAAAATTAGGGTCATGTAAATTAAGTGGTTCTTTTTGGTAAGGAACAATAATGAGCCAATAAGCACTAAAAACATAAATAAATAAATAGCCCCATTTTCAACTAAAAAAGTTAAATAATCATTATGAGATCCCTTTTCGGCATACCACCATTCTTTTGTTTTTACGAGATCCGATCCCCAACCTCTTCCAAAAAGATATTCCTCCAATTTATAATATCTTAAAATATCAAACTTTTTGGCATACATACTCAAACGACCTGAAGAGAAAGAATTAAAATCGAAGTTTTTTAGGGCCGAAAAAAGGAATAAGCCTAAAAAGGGAAGGTAGGCAAGAATTCTCGCATAAATATTTTTAAAAAGATTCTCTTTTAAGTAAAAAACCATGGATATATAAATGAGATAAAAAACCATAGGGGTCCTTACCCCATATCCCAACGCTAAGAAGGCAAAGGTTGCAAGGAAATAAAGAGTAAGGATGTAGGTATGTTTTCTTAAAAAGAGGGAAATAGCTATAAAGGTAACCGCCAAAATATAGTTATGGGTATGCAGGCCTGAGAAAAAAACTGGATAGCGATAAGCACCCCTGTTAAAACTTACATCAAAAAATAACAAGGCAATGATGCATAAAAACACAATATAAAGTATACTTCCAATAAATAATGTATTAAAATTATGTCCAGTCCTTTTTGAATGTACCACCAAAACACAGAAAAAGTAAATGGGAGCGGAAATTTTAAGAGTATACCTAATAGACTCTAGAATATTAATATTATTTAAATATGAGGTAACACAATTAAGTAGTAATAATACCCCTGTTAAAAAAAGAGGGATCTTAAGAGGTCCTAGCTTTCCAAAGCTTATAAACAAATAAAAAAGAATTGTTGGTATTATTAAAAATTCTAAATACTCAGACAGGTTTTTGGGTAAATGTAATGGATTAAATTTCTCATGATTTGGTGTTAAAAAACGCAACCACCAATCTAGTTCTACAGTTAGATAGGAAAATGTAAACTTTAATGCCATTAAAAAGATAATAAAGGCAAATACTACATTAGGTATGGTAAGTTTTATGTTCAATCTATTATCTTAAATTTGCTAAGTTCAAAAGCGTCATTAAACGGTTGAATTTCTTTAAAGTGCTTCACACTCACAGAGTAGATTTCATCTTGGCTTAAGGGTTGCTCATAAATTTCAAAATTTCTAAGGAATCCATACAATTGGTTAGTATAAGAGCCTTCAGTATTTAAAACCCCAAAAATACAGGAATTTATAACGATATTGGTGTCTTTTATAATCTTATATTCTCCATAAAGTTCAGCATTAATAAATACCTGAATGGTGTTGTCTATTTTGTTTACCGAGAGAAAATAGTATTTACCAACTTCTAATCTGGGTAGATCGTAGAAGTCTCTAGAAATAGGTAACTCCTTTGAAAATTCTTTAGCACTAAATCTGTTGCTGTTAAGGTTTCCGGTCACCCTAAAACCAGACATCCAGAGAGCCAATTGCTCCTTTGGGTTATTGCGGTTAAAAGCCTTAAAAAGTACCTGAGGAATTTTCCCATTATCCCCCCTTACCCGAAACCAAAAGGAAAGGTTAAAGCTTTTGGAAATGTCTGGGATGGAATCTAATACCAAATAAGAGGGAATATGACCATTTCCAAATTCTGCTCCCTCCATAGAAAATAGAACATGGGAAAAGGAATGAATTTGGGAAGGATTGGTTAGTTTCAATTGAACCATGGGTTCGCTAACGGTCACGAGTTTTCTTTCTTTTCTCAAATTAGTGCAAGAAAATAGTACTATAAACAAAAAACTATATTTAACGAATTTCATTTATTATATTATTATTACCATAAATAAAAATAAGCATCAAAATATAAAATGAAAGTCCCCAAGATCGCTCTAGGATAGATTCCGTTATACTCGCCACAACAAAACTATAAACTAAAAATAGGGTAAAAGAATCTTTTCTTGCCACGCCTTCTTTGCATAACAAATACAAAATCATTATAAAGACCAACCCACCCATAATACCATAGGTGCTGAGGTATTCTAAAAATTGATTGTGAGCGTTATAATTATCATTATAGGCTTCGCTATCTCTATTTTTAAAATAGACTTCTTTTCTATATATATCTTCCCCTGCAGTACCAGGCCCAAAGAGTGGAAATTTTTTAAATACTTCGATTGAGGCAGAATATCTTGAAAATCTGTCGTCCTTTTTACTAAAAATGGTTTGTTCTTCAAAAATGTTGATACTTTTAAATATTCGGTCTCTTAAAAAATTTTCATCTTGATAATAGGCCAGCATACCTAGGGAGGCAATAAGAGAGGTGATTAAAAAAAGAGCGAAATATTTTCGGTGGTAAATAAAGAATACTAAAGCCCCCGAAATGACAGTAAAAAGGGCCGTTCTTGCCAATAAATTTATCAAAAAGAAAAATAATACCAATGCCCACAAGGCTATAGCTAGGCTATGTTGTTTTGATTTTCTATGGAATCCTTCAAGAATTAAAAAAAACAAGGAAACCGCAACAAATAAACCTAAATAAGGAGTGTGTATTCCAACCCTTTCAGAAAGGAAATGATAAGCATACGCTTGCGAAAACAAATCCCCAATAGTTCCGTTTGTTTGCCAGATTTCATAAAGTGAAAGTCCCCAACAAACAAGCGCTGAAATTAAGCACCCAAGCGCTAGACTATAGAGTAGTTTTTTTAAAAGATTTGTAAAAAAATGAGTGTTATATATAATTACTGGAACAAGCAGCGCTAATGGGAATAGTCTTCCAATATCCTTAAAAGCACCGTCTGGATTGCTCGTGTAAAAACTGCCTAAAACAGAAATAAGTAGGGGGCTGGAAAGTATAACTATAGACAACCACTTTTTTTTTGAATGCATTAAAAGATCTATGCCTTCATTTAAAACCGTTTTCAAAAAAAAACCAACAAAAAATATAGAAAAGAATAAATTGTTAAAAAAGAGGTTAAGCGGCAAAAAAAACGTAGCTATTAATAGAGCCCACTCGAGAAGCCACAAGGGTATAAATCTATTATAAATTGTTCTTATTTGTTCCAAAATATGATATCAAACAGTTCTTTTCTAGGTGTTAGCAACAATTTGTTTGTTATAGAAAAACAATACAAAATAGCGTAAGGCTAGACAGGCAGCACTACTTCCTGCTAATCCTATAATTCCATAAATATTATACCCTACCCAACAAAGTATAACGTTTAATAATAACATTACAATATTAATAATCAAATTCTCTTTAAATTTTTTATAAATGAGAAGGTTGGTGCCAAATAATGACGACAAGGCGTGAAACACTTTTGCAAAAAGGATAATTGTAAATAATACAAAAGTGGTTTCATATTTTACAAAAAGGAAACTTACCAAGACATAATATACCCCAACTAATACTAATGCTCCCGGAAGAACAACCTTTTTTATATTTTTATGAAGTTCGTAAATAAAGGTTTTATTAATCTTAAGTTTTTCAATATTAACTTGCACTAAGGTAAGTGGCGCTATTAATAAAATACTAGCAATGTTAAGCGCAAAGCTAAAGTCGGCTATTTCACTATTAGCCTGCTGAGAAACCCATTTTATTACAAAAATATCGGTATATAAAAACATTAAATTGGCAAAATTACTTACCACTAACGTAAAGGAGCTTAATAGTAGCTTTCGAAAAAGCGTCCAATATTTTTTGAGTGTTGACTTCACGAGCTTTTCTTTGTAAAGCTCAAGTGCAGTATAAACTATTAATATAGGGAGTAACGCATAATTAACATACACATACGCCATACTCCCCTGATGTTCAAAATAGATATACAGGAATACGATGCAGTAAAAGAAAATAGAGACAATTATCTTGTAATAAGACACATAATTACTCCCCTTTTTAACTAATAAATATGACTGCATGATCCCTCCATTAAAGAAAAGAGCATAAAACAAGAAGGGGACTATTAAAAATTCCCATTGAACAAAAAATAAAAAAGGAAGAGCTGCTATGGCCAAAACTACCACCGTTGAGGTGCTTAAAGCCAAAAAATTTACTTTGCTTTTTAGACTGCGAGTATAGCTAAGTATTAGTGCTGGAAATCCAAACGCCAAGACAGATGATCCTACCTCAATTACCTTTTTGTAAAACTCTAATTGCCCGTACTCCTCTTTTATCAAATACCCCGCAGCAAATAATAAAACCAAATACTCAAGCCCCCTTGTAAAAACAAGAGTGCCTCCATAGAGTAGGTATTTGTTCTTTATAAGTTTCAGTATAACATTATTTTAAGAGGTAGGTTAACAACTCTAACACTTTATCAACTAGTAAATAATAGTTAAGCCATTTTAAGCTGACCTAAAAATATTTAGAAAATGCCCTAATTTTGGGTCATATCTTTATCATCTGCCCAAACTTTATCAAAGCTTATTGCCTTATATGAAGTCTCGTTTAGGTCTTTGTTACAATCCCACCAACCCCATTTGTAAATTCCAATTTTAAGATACATAGGGTAGTTTTTAATATAGTTTCTACCCTCTTGGCTCAATACTTTTTCACCGTCTTTCCAAACTTCTACAATACCTTTTTTATCACTTTTTGAAATAATTATTCGATATTTCCAATCGATCCATTTATTTTTCACCACAGGGCCTAAATCAAAACTCTCTCCCTTTCCATCGTTATTTTTTGTAATGGTAAGTTTAAATCTATCTTTAACAATGAGTAACGCAATGGGAGGGTTAATTACTTTCTTTCCTCTACTGTGAAATTGTGTTACAATTTCGCCTGGATTAAGGTTATCTATTTGGTAGTTTTCATCAATAAGCATTCTTAAGCCAAACCAATGTTCTTTTTTTGCTTTATATAAATCACCTCTATTTCCATAAATAGCAATTTCATTTCTATTCATATGAGTTTTATATTCGTACGATCCTGTCCCTAAGGGACTAAGGTTACAATCTACACAGTAAAGATTTTTAGGAGCATTATATTTACTTAACAATAGCGAATCTGGAATAACATTATTAATTTCGCTGTCATCACAGGAATATTTTGCATAAAAAAAGGGATCCAATCTTTGTAATTCGAATCTTATAATCTTGTTGTTGGCGTTAAACGGATCTAACACAATGACAGAGTTTTTAAATTCTTCTTCCTTATCGATTACCCCATTTTCATTAAAGTCAATGGTGCTAACTGCATGTTTTGTTGACCAAATGCTATTTCTTGCATCATTTTGATATAAGGAATCCAGAGTTTCAAAATCGGGATAGTCAAAGTCTTCAAAAAAATAAGTCTGAGCCAGTGATGGAAATGAAATTAATAGAAGAATAAATGTGAGATTTTTCATAGATATTAGGTAATTCCTACAAAATCTAATACAGATTTTAATTTGTTAATTTTTAGATTTTTAAATCCAGTATGCCCAACTAGATAGATAATAATATCTGCTTGTTTTATAGCTTCTTCACTAGAAATTAAAGGTCTTTCTGCAGTATTTTTTAAATTGGGCTCTACTTCTAAAGTATGAAAACCTTGAACCTTTAATTGATCTGCAACATACAATGCTGGCGATTCGCGTAAATCATCTATATCTGGTTTAAAAGCTAGACCCATACAAGCAATTACCGCTTCTCTACCATTATCTAATTTAAATTGAAGCGCTTTATTTTTAACCTTCTCTAAAACCCATTGGGTCTTGAAGTTATTTATTTCTCTCGACTTTTTTATAAGCTGTGCTTGCTCAGGAAATTCTGAAACTATAAACCAAGGGTCTACCGCAATACAATGTCCTCCAACCCCTGTGCCAGGTCTTAATATATTCACCCTAGGATGTTTATTTGCAAGACGAATGAGTTCCCAAACATCTATCCCTGCTGAATCACAAATCATAGAAAGTTCATTGGCAAAAGCAATTTGGTTGTCGCGGGAAGCATTCTCCACTAATTTTACCATCTCTGCAGTCTTAGCATTGGTAGGATGTAACTCACCTACAACAAAGTGCTTATAAAAGTTTATTGCTTTTTGGGTAGAAGCTTCATTTATCCCTCCAATGGCCCTATCATTATGCTTTAGTTCATGTAAAATATTTCCTGGAAGCACCCGTTCTGGGCAATAAGCAATGTAAATATCATCTCTTAATCCTGGCCTTTCTTTCTCTATTAGGTCCTGAATTTTTTTAGTTGTCCCTACCGGACTTGTAGATTCTAAAATTATTAAAGAACCCTTTTTTAAAGTTGGAATAATCTTTCTCACTGCAGCGCTAACAAAGCTTAAATCTGGTACGTGATTTTCCTTAAAGGGAGTGGGAACCGCAATTAAATATACATCCGCCTCTACCGGGCTTATTGAGGCCTTTAAATGGCCTTCTTTTACTACATGATGGACTAATCCGTCAAGGTCGGGCTCCACAATATGTATTTCCCCTCTATTTATAGTTTCAACAACTTCTTTTCTAATGTCCACGCCTGTTACGCTAAGACCTCTGCTAGCAATTAATGCTGCTGTGGGGAGTCCTATGTAACCCAAACCCATCATCACTACTTTGGGTTTACTTTCCATGAGGTAATTCTTTTATAAATTTTACAATTCTTTCAACCGCCTTACCGTCTCCATATGGATTGTGAAGCTCACTCATCTTATGGTATAATTCTTCATTTTCAAAAAGGGCTTTTGCCTCCGAAACAATTTTCGTTTTATCTGTTCCAACCAATTTAACCGTCCCAGCTTTTACTGCCTCTGGTCTTTCAGTAGTTTCTCTCATAACCAATACCGGTTTCCCTAGGCTTGGAGCTTCTTCTTGAACACCTCCACTATCAGTAATAATTAAATATGATTTATCCATTAACCAAACAAATGCTGGGTAGCCTAATGGTTCGATTAGTTTTATATTAGAAATATTGTTTAATAATTTATAAACTGGCTTTTGTACATTGGGATTTAGGTGCACAGGATAAATAATTTGGGCCTCTGGATAAATAATTGCAATCTCCTTTAGAGCATTACATATGTCTATAAATCCTTGTCCGTGATTTTCTCTTCTATGCCCAGTAACGAGTATTACCTTATCTGAATTGATACTTTGTTTAAGTATATCAATTTCTGAATCATAAAAATCTATGGATGAAACTTTTTTTACACTAAATCTTAAAGCATCAATAACGGTATTCCCAGTTACAATGATATTCTCTTCAACAATATTCTCTTTAAGCAGATTCTTCTTTGAAGTTGTTGTGGGAGCAAAATGGTAATCTGTGATTCTCCCGGTAATTGATCTATTAATTTCCTCTGGAAAAGGCGCCCACTTATTATGAGTTCTTAATCCAGCTTCTACATGACAAACTTTTGCTCCTGAATAAAAAGAAGCAAGGCTTGCTGCCATGGTAGTAGTTGTATCTCCATGTACATAAACATAATCCGGCTGAAAATCTTCTAAAACGGATTTCATCCCACTCACAATATCTGCTGTTAGGCCGTATAAATCTTGATTAGGTTTCATTAAATCCAAATCATAGTCTGGGATAATTTCAAAAAAAGTGAGTACCTGATCTAACATTTCTCTATGTTGGGCAGTTATACAAACTCTTGTAACAAAGTCTTTATCATTCTCTTGGAACGCCTTTACTAGGGGAGCCATTTTTATAGCCTCTGGACGCGTTCCAAAAACAATAAGATTTTTCTTTTTCATAGAGTAGTTTCTAGACAGAATAAAGCCGAATTTTAATTACTTCGAACTTTCTTGGTCTATTTTTTCAAGTTTTTTAAATAGTGCAACAAGATAAATGGACACTACTAAGAAAAACAAGAAAATAATAGGCATTATAATTGTTGTTCTATCTAAAAATGAGGTCTTCTTTTGTAACATAGGCTTGTTAATTAAAGACAAAATACCATCCTTCCCTCGTAATAAATCGGTTTCAATGATTTGAAGATCTTTAACCAACTTGGTCTTTTCTTGTACTAAAAAATGTTGGTTTACGGGACTTGAAGTATTAATATATACTGTCCCGGGATTGGTTTGTCCTTCCACCACCGTACCGTATGCTTTTAACATCATATCGATTTCTTCAATACTTTCCTTTGTCTCTGCAACCTCATTTGCTAAGTTTTTAAGGCCAATTACCTTAATTTCATCAAATTTGGGATTGTTATTAAAATAAGAAAGAATAGTGTTAATTACTTGCGGACTCGCATCGCTAGTAGTTGTTAGTTTGATTCTATGAAGTCTATATTGTGAAACAAACATCTCAGAAATAAGTAAATCATCTTCATATTTTGATTGATCCAAATAGGTATCCACATTTCTATTATTTGGGTCCATTCCATTATTAAGATCTCGAATATCAGGAATGGGCTCAATTTCTATTTTTCTTATTTTAAAGAGATGAGTAAAGTCATCTTTTAATTCATTTAGTGCTGTCCCATCTCCTTCATTAATCTTTTTCTTTAATTGATTTACTGCATCATAAACATAATCTGCCGAGTCGAAATTAATTTGAACTAAAAGTTGAGTTTCTCTTAACTTCTCTTTATTGTTTTGCAGATAAAGCCCTAATAAATAACCTAAAACCAATACTATAATTAAGACATACCAAAATCGAACGAGAAATCGGTAAAGGTTTAACAGAAAATTTAGGTATATACTTCTAACTTTATTATAAAGGAACAATAAATCTATTTCCTCTGGATGATTATTATTCATAACATTATTAATTTTTATAAAGGGTTTTTATTGTTTTTTTTAAGCTTCTTTGCCACATTAACGGTTCGATTAACAAAACCTCTCTTATTTTACTTGTTTCAAGAATACTATACGCTGGACGCTTTGCAAAAGTAGGATAATAGTCCGTTTCTACAACATTTACTTTATTTGAAAGTCCTGAAAACTCTATTATAGATTTTGCAAAATCATACCATGTTGCCTCCCCATCATTACTAAAATGATATATCCCGTAGTCTTTAATGTCTAAATGTATCAATTTTAATAAAATATCTGCTAAATCATTAGCATTGGTAGGACTTCCTGTTTGTTCAGTTGTTATGGTCAACGTTTCTTTTTCTTTAGAAAACTTCAAAATAGAATTTAGAAAATTATGCCCGTATTGAGAATACAACCAAGACGTTCTAATAATGAAATACTTATCGCAAATCTCCTGAATATACTCCTCTCCCTTTAATTTTGATGCTCCATAGACATTAATTGGGTTTGTCTCATCTGTTTCTTGATATGGTGTTTGCTTGTTTCCGTCAAAGACATAATCCGTAGATATATGAAGCAAGGTAACATTACTCTCTTTACAAGCAATACTCAAGTTTTTAACTCCTTCTGCATTCACTAAAAAAGCTTGCTCTTCATCGCTTTCAGCCTTATCGACTTGGGTATAGGCAGCAGCATTGATACAAAAATCAAAGGTATTCTCTTCAAAGAACGTTGTTACAGCTTTGGGAGTTGTAATATCTAAAATCTCCTTATCTACAAAGCTAAAATCAATATCTGGGTAATTCTTTGATGCCGCTTTTAAACAACATCCCAATTGACCTTTTGCTCCAGTAATAAGCACTTTTTTCATTGAGTCACCTCCTTAAATGTGGGAAGTTCCAAGTCTTTTTCTGAAACTATTAAATCCTCTTGGGGAAGATGCCAATCGATGTTTAAGGTTGCGTCATTATAAATAATCCCGCTTTCTGAAGCTTTGTCGTAAAAATTATCGCATTTGTAACAAAAAACAGAATCTTTTGAAAGTGTTACAAACCCATGGGCAAAGCCTCTTGGAACAAAAAGTTGAAAGGCGTTTTCGCCTGAAAGTTCGAGCGAAAATTGTCTTCCAAAAGAAGGAGAATCCTTTCTTAAATCTACTACAATGTCAAGTACTCTGCCTTGAGCTACTCTCACCAGCTTGGCTTGTGCCATAATTCCTGTCTGGAAATGAAGTCCTCTTAAGACCCCATATTTTGAAATTGACTGATTGTCCTGTACAAAATTCAAAGAAAGAGCTGTAGCCTTTTCAAACTGCTTTTGATTGTAGGTTTCTGAAAAAACACCCCGTTTATCTTCAAAAACGCTTGGCTTTATATAAAAACAGTCCTTTAATGGGCTCTGAATGATTTCCACCTTAATCTAGTTTCATTAAATGTTTCCCGTAGCCACTTTTTAAAAGGGGTTCGGCTAATTTTACTAATTGTTCTTTTGAAATATATCCCATCTCGTAAGCAGCTTCTTCAATGGCACCAATCTTTAACCCTTGCCGCTCTTCAATCACTTCAACAAACTGGGAGGCTTGCATAAGCGATGCAAAAGTCCCTGTGTCTAACCAAGCGGTTCCTTTATCAAGTTTACTTACACTAAGTTTTCCTTGTTTTAAATACACATTATTTACATCGGTAATTTCAAGTTCACCACGTGCACTTGGCTGTATGTTTTCAGCAATGTTTACTACGTTATTGTCATAAAAATAAATACCTGGAACTGCATAATTACTTTTTGGGTTTTCTGGTTTTTCTTCAATAGAAAGTGCTTTTCCATGTTTGTCAAATTCCACAACGCCATAACGTTCTGGGTCGTGCACATGGTAGGCATAAATAATTCCTCCATCAGGGTCATTATTGGCTTGCAATAATTCCTTTAATCCCGATCCATAAAAAATGTTATCTCCTAGAATTAAAGCAACCTTATCTTTACCAATGAAGTCTTTTCCAATTATAAATGCTTCAGCAAGTCCATTGGGATTTTCTTGCACAGCATATTGGAAATCACAACCGTATTTTTTGCCATCGCCCAACAGTTTTCTGAAAAGAGGAAGATCTTCTGGAGTAGAAATAATCAAAATTTCCCGAATTCCAGAATACATTAACGTGGATAGTGGATAATAAATCATGGGTTTATCATACACTGGCATTAACTGTTTACTTACCGCCAATGTTAATGGATGAAGCCTAGTCCCAGAGCCACCTGCTAGTATTATTCCCTTCATAATCTATTGGTGTTGTGCAAATACCATAGTATGGTTTTTTTAATTCCTGTTTCAAATGTTTCTTCAGCTTTCCAACCCAATTCATTTTCAATTTTGGAAGCATCAATCGCATATCGAAAATCATGTCCTGGACGATCGGTAACAAAAGAAATTTGTTTTTTATACGAAACTTCTTTTGGTTTTAATTCGTCCAAAAGTTCACAAATAGTATTTGCAATATATAAGTTTTTTCTTTCGTTACGCCCACCAATATTGTAGGTTTCACCCAAGGCACCTTGGTCCAAGGCTAATTTAATTCCTACACAATGGTCTTTTACATATAGCCAATCCCTCACGTTTTGACCATCACCATAAATAGGAATAGGTTCTCCTGAAAGTCCTTTACGAATGATCGTGGGAATTAATTTCTCCTTATGCTGATTGGGCCCATAATTATTTGAACAATTTGTAGTCACAACAGGCATTCCGTAGGTGTGAAAATAGCTTCTCACAATAAAATCTGAAGAAGCTTTTGAAGCGCTATACGGGCTATTAGGCGCATATGAAGTCTCTTCAGTAAACAATCCTGTTTCACCCAAAGTTCCGTAAACCTCATCGGTGGAAACATGAAGAAATCTCGCAGTATTATAGTCAGCTTTTAACTGGTTTGCTCCATCCATCCACAATTTATAAGCTGCTTGCAATAACTGAAACGTCCCTACAATATTAGTTTCTATAAATGCCGAAGGACCCGTTATGGAATTATCTACATGAGATTCTGCCGCAAAATGAACGACTTCTTGAAATTGGTATTTGCTAAAAAGTGATTCCAGTAGATGCGAATCGCATATATCACCCTTTACAAAATGATAATTTGGATGATTATTAAAAGCTTCTAAATTTCTAAGATCCCCTGCATAGGTAAGTTTGTCAAGTACCACGACGTTGTCATCAAAATTTTCCAAAACGTAACCCACATAGTTAGATCCTATAAAGCCTGCCCCTCCTGTTACTAATACTGTTTTCTTTGCCAAATCGTACTATTTAAGTATTTGTTCTAAAATTTTCTCCGTAATTAAATAGGTTGGGCGTACACCCGTGGTGCCTAGGCCTCCTGAGGCCAAGGTACTTCCAGTTTCAAGAGGGTTATCCGATGCGTAATATGCATACCGCACCTCAACTTTAGGGCTAATGCTTCGTCTTATTTTTGATGCAGACTGGATGGCTTTTTGGTAATGTGCTCCTTCCATTTCCAGACCAATTACGTTCCATGATGAATTATAAAAGAAGGTAAGAATGTCCTTATTTTGCAGTGACGTTCCCAACACTGTAATCATCGCACCAGAACATACTTTTACATTATTCCCAAAATGATTTTTCTTTAGTTTATTTTTAAAGGGATAATTGTCTGCTGTTCCTTCAAAAATATGTGAAGAAGGGATCATAATATCACCTTTTCCACCTTCCAAAATTCCAGCCTTCCCCATGATAGAAATAGATGCCACATTTAAATATTCCTTTTTCCCGTTATGCTGAAATGGTTTCAGAAGTTCATCCATGGTTTCATATGCCTGTTCCCCAAAAGCATAATCCATGACCAATAACACAGGTTTTTCAGGTGAACTGAGATTTAATTTTAAAATCTTATCAGTGTCAAAAAGCTGTACATCTATGTTAGTGCCACTTTCATCTGGTAAATAAATCATTCCATTTTGAAGCGCTTTTTTAGTCACTTTTTCTCTCAATTTTCCGTTATCAGCCTTACTCAATTCCTCAAACAATTGTAGTGTGGTTTTACCTTTTTTCTCTGTTGTTAAGGCTTCTTCAGCAAAAAGACTATTCATGACACTGTGCATATTAGCGCTAATAATATGAAGCGGACGTTCTAACAATCCTTTATTGAAAAGTTCTTTTTTAATTCTAAACGCCCATCGTTCGCCGTGAATATGATGCCCTAAACGCTCTCTTAAAACTGGGCTGAAAGTAATGAGTCTTTTCTTATCTGTAAGTGTTTCGGATATTGCCCCTATTCCTAGATAATAGATAATTTTTAGAAATCTGTGTTCGTCCTCTTTACAGGCAAATAAGGAATACACTTCATTTACTTCTTCAAAGGTTCTCCCTAAAAAATTGGCTGTATGAGTTAAGGCTATTTCCTTATCCTTTTGAGTGAGTGTTTTTTTGTTTAAAACAGCGTCTTCAAGCTTTTCCCAATCTCGGATCAATTCTCCATCATCATTAATGAGGACTTGCTTCATGATTTTATGAGATTCAATATAGAGAAAGGTAAGATGGGTTAGGATGTCATAAATTTCACTTCTCCCTCGGGTAATTTCAATATTCATTTGCTCCTCGTCTATACGATAGCAATTTCGTCTTCTTTTGGCTGGAATAATAGGAGTGAAATGTGACTTTTTATAGCCTTCGTCGCTAGTTAAATTTATAAACGTACATTCTTCAATCCCATAGGGAAGCCTGTCCATGACATAAAGCAGTCCCTGTAATTCTATTTTCTCTTCGGCTATTGAGCCATAAATCTCTGGACGTAATATAAGAAGCGCCTCACGAAGCGTTTCTCCACTAATTCCCATAGGTTTATAAAAACCTCTGTTAAATAAGTGACGCATCGTTATATACAGCCTTTCTATAGCGCTTGAGCTTTCTTGGGCTCGAGTTCGTTTATGTGAAATTTGCGGATTCATTTTCTTGGCAAAGATACTATTATTTTAGCCTTGAAGTTTTACAAGTTCGTTTGCTATTTTTCGGTCGTTTGCCAGTCGTGGGACTTTGTTTTGCCCTCCCAGTTTGCCTTGGCTTTTCATAAATTCATTAAAAGCATCCTTTTTAAGGCTTGTAATTTTTAATGGTTGAAGGACCTTTCCTTTTATTAAATCGAAATAATAGCTATTCTGTTTTTGAAGTGATTCATCTAGAAAAGCTGCAACTTCTGAAAGATTTTCAGGAGTGTCTTCAAATTCAATCAGCCATTCGTGATAGGGTAATTCTCCATGATGGGTTTCGGTTTGAGGGGCAACTGTAAATTCTGAAATTGAAAAGTCAAATTTTTCTGAGGCCTCTTGCATGGCCTGTTCCACCTCTTTACCAATAACGTGTTCTCCAAAGGCAGAAATAAAATGTTTTATTCGTCCTGAAACAATAAGTTTATAAGGTTTTGTGGAGGTAAACATAACTGTATCCCCTAAATTATACCCCCAAAGACCTGCATTTGTAGAAATAATCATTACATAATTAACGCCCACCTTTACCTCTCCAATTGTGAGTCGCTTTGGATGGTCTGAAAAAAAGGTGCCAGCTTCCACAAATTCGTAAAAAATTCCAGCATTTAATTGCAACAACAGTCCTTTATCCTTTTGTTCATTCTGAAATGCAAAAAACCCTTCAGAAGCTGGATAGAGCTCAATACTATCCACTTTTCGCCCAATAAGGTTTTCAAATTTTTGTCGGTAAGGTTCGTAGTTAACTCCGCCGTAAATAAAGAGTTCAAAATTCTTGAAAAGGTTACCAATTTTCTTTCCTGTTTTTGCTTGAAGGCGTTCAAAATACATCTGCACCCAAGATGGAATTCCACTTATAATGGACATATTTTCTTCTTGTGTTTCGGCTACTACGGAATCTACTTTTTCTTCCCAATCTTCTATACAATTAGTTTCCCATGAAGGCAGTCTATTTTTTTGCAAATATTTTGGGACATAGTGCGCTACAATTCCTGAGAGCCTTCCAAGTTTAATCCCATTTTGTTCTTTAAGAATCGGACTTCCTTGTAAAAAAATCATTTTACCATCTACAATTTTGGTGTTTCCAGTTTCATTTATGTAACATAGTATGGCGTTACGCGCCGCCCGAATATGATGGGGCATTGACTCCTTGGTGAGTGGAATGTATTTAGCTCCAGAAGTGGTCCCAGAGGTTTTGGCAAAATATAATGGTTTTCCTGGCCACAATATGTCTTCATTTCCTTCTACAACTTGATCGATGTATGGACGTAAATCTTCGTAATCTCTAATAGGGACTTTGTTTGCAAAATCTTTAAAAGATAATATTTCAGAAAAGTGATGGTCTCTTCCAAATTTGGTGTTCTTTGCTTTAGAAATTAGTTCGTTGAAGACTTTTTGCTGGGTTTCTATGGGTTTTGTAGCCCATCCCGAGATTTGCATCACAATAGTTTTGGCAAAAAGTTTAGCTCCAAAAGATTTTAGCGTCATTTTAATTAAAATCGATAAAGTTTTTTGGGTTTATTGGATAGCCATCGCTCCAAAGTTCGAAATGAAGATGAGGCCCCGTTGTAAGCTCACCTGTGTTCCCAACGGTTGCAATTACCTCACCTGCTTCAACTAAATCCCCTTGTTCTTTTGATAAGGATGCATTATGCTTGTAGGCTGAAATTAAATTGGATCCATGTTTTAAAATAAGCACATAGCCCGCATCTGCGGTCCAGCCCGAAAATATAACGGTGCCATCTGCAACCGCCTTTACCGCGCTATTTTTGGCGGTTACAATATCTACTGCAAAGTGTTTTTTTGAAGGATTATAATCTTCAGAAATGGTTCCTTTTACTGGAGCAAACAGTACAAATTTTAATTCTGAGTTTGCCGTTAAGGGATTGTATTTGTCTTCTTGTTGTACCTTTTCCCTTAATATAGAATCTTGTTTTGAAGGTAAAAATGCCGACTCATTTATTTCTTTTCTAACCACTTGAAGAATAGAGTCCCTATTAAAGTTTTGAGCTTTAACATCTCCCGTTAACACTCTTTTTATAGAAGCTAAGTATTGCTGATTAATCAATAATTTTTGTTGAAGGGAGTCTGTTTGATATGTTAGCTCGGTCGCCTTCTTCTTTAGAGAGGTGGAAGAGTATCCAGGAATATATTCGCGTAGGGGTGTAAAGGCAATAAGGATAGTTGTGCCAGCAATTAATATAAGCGCTGCTAAAGAACTAAATACAAAAACATTTAATCTGTTTAGTTTAAAAGAAAAACGTTCTTCAAAGGTTTCTTCATTTAAAACTACCAGACGATATTTATGCAGTAATTTCGTCTTTATTTTCTTCCCTCTTCTTTCTTTTTCTTGCATTTACAAAAATAATAGGTTTACAAATGTACGTGGTTTATGCTAAACTTACGATGAAAACGTTCTATCTAAGGATTTCTTGTTACCTTTGTGTCATAAAATTATACTAAAATGGAAGCACTTTTTATACCCCTTGCAATTGGTCCTTGGCAAATCGTTCTTATTGTCATTATTGTTTTATTACTTTTTGGAGGAAAGAAAATACCAGAATTAATGCGAGGATTGGGAAGCGGAATTAAAGAATTTAAAGATGCTTCTAAAGACGATAAAAGTGATAAACTGGAAGAAAATAAATAATTTTTCTAGTCTTATTTATAAAAAACCCGAAGCTCGTAAGCTTCGGGTTTTTTATTTATTGTCATTAAGAACTATTCAAACTTAGTCGATTTTATAATGGACTCTAATTCAAATTGTAAATCTCTTTTTTCCATGGATGGAGCGTGTGTAAAACCTTCTATTATTAAATAGCGCCCACTCTCTTCATCTTTAATGGCATAATTAAGAAAGGGTCCTGCCATAAAATTATCTTTTACTTCCCAAGTTCCTTTAGTTTCATAGGCAAATTTTCCTCCTACTTCCGTTGTGAAAAGGTAGGGCGCAAAAGCCTCTTCGGTAACAAACAAATCATCGTCCTCAACAGGTAAATACCCAGAACCAATAGTGTCACGAACTTTAATGATATCACCAATGATACTACTATCTTGTCCAATTACATTTAAAGGCACTTCATAAATTAACAAATTGGTACTCCCATTTGATTTTAAATCTTTTCGAATCCAATAAAAATCATCGCAAGCCGAAGCCACTCGGTATGCAGATGGTATATTTAGTGAAATACCAAATCGCTCTTTAAGAGAGTCTACTTTTAATAAAGAAATATTCGTTCTTCGTTGGCGCTCTTTAATCTCGAAAGATTTAAAAGTGTTTATAATATTCTCTTGGTTTGCCTCAATAAGTTCAATTAGTTTATCTTCTGAAGTGGCAGTAATAAAAGCTCCTATTTGTGGTTTTGCATAAGAGTCCTTTTTCACTTTCACAGTGTCCTCTTTTCCTAAATCTACGTATAAAAAAGTACGGTAGGTGCGTGCAAAATCACTAAAATTTTCTGGCTGAATTTGACTAATTGAAAAAATAGGCTCTATTTGAGGAAGTCCATCGGCTGGTGCGGCGAAATATTCTCTAATTTTTTCTCCTACTGAGTCATTCCATAGCGTATTAGAAATTACTACCTGAAGCCCATTAATAGCCCCTACAGATTCGGTTAAATAAGATGTGTCTCTTTTTCCTGATGAATTATCACAAGAGAAAAATAAAATGCTACAAAAAACGAGCGGATATAAAAGTATTTTCATTTGGATAATGGTCTAATTAATACAAAGTTAACCTTTTGAAACTTTTAGTCTCATTCCTGGTTTTATATTATTACCACTAATATCGTTCCACTTTTTTAAATCATCAATAGAAATATTGGGGAATTTTTTTGATATGCTCCAAAGCGTATCTCCACTTTTTACAGTATATGTTTTTACGTTTTCCGTTTTAGCAATAGTAGTAGTGTTTTCAGAGGCTGCTATTTGGGCCCCTTTAGGATATATGGTAAGTCTTTGTCCAACTCGAAGTGTATTACTTCTTAATCCATTCCAGCGCTTTATTTGACTTACTGAAACGCCATATTTTTCAGCTATTCTTCCAAGATAATCTCCGCTTCTTACTCGATACCGAATTTTATCATTTTGCTCAAAAAGTTGGGGAAGTGGCTTTTCTCTATCATTAAATTCTGTTTCGGCTAGATCATAGATAGCTTCTTCGTTATTAACAAATTTCCCAATCGCATCAAGAGGCAATCTTAACACATAATTTTCATCTTTAATTACTGGAATAACACCCAGCTTATAAGAAGGGTTTAGAAATTCTACCTCGGACAAATCCATATTGGTCACCTTTGCAACTTGCTCTAAAGTAATCATCTTTTTAATATGCAAAGTATCGGTTGCAATGTATGGAAATTTAGGTCCATGACTTTTTAATCCGTGTTCTTCAGCATATTCAAAAATATACATCGTAGCTAGGAAAGCCGGAAGATATCCAGCTGTTTCACGTGGAAGAAATTGACGGATATTCCAATAATTTGTTTTTCCTCCCGAGCGACGTATCGCCTTAGAAACATTCCCTGGTCCACTATTGTAAGCTGCCAAAGCTAAATCCCAATCGCCTAAACTTTTGTGAAGGCTTTTTAAGTATTTTGCTGCAGCTTCTGTTGCCATTAAAGGGTCTGTGCGCTCATCTACATAACTATTTACATCCAATCCAAACATTTTTCCTGTTTGAAACATAAATTGCCAAAGTCCTTTGGCTCCTACTCTTGAGGTAGCTTTTGGGTCTAAAGCCGATTCAATTACGGCCAAATATTTCATTTCTAGAGGTAATCCTTGGCGTGCCATTTCCTCCTCAAACATCGGGAAATAATAATCGCTTAACGCTATGAGCCTCCCCATAGTCCTTCTTCGATTTTTGAGATAGCTTTTTATAACACTTTCCAAAGAAGGGTTGTATTCTACATGAAAAGGGGTGCGAGCATCAAGCTCTTTGAGACGTTGTTTTAAAACTTCGGTGGGTAGTTCTTCATATTCCACGGGTTCATAATCCAATTCAACCACAGAACCATAAATTTCTTCAAAAAGATCATTATTGTACAATTGTGCTAGCCAAACAGAGTCTATTTTTCTAGCTTTCTTTAGGTCTTCAAGTTCATATACTACAGAGTCTCTAAGCTTTGTAGCCACAATGGTTGTGGGAAGTTCCTCGTCTAATTTAGGAACCGAAATAGAATCTACTACCTGAATCGTTTTTTGTGGTAGTTGTTTCTTTTTGTCTTTTTTTGAAGGTGTCTTATCCTGCGAGAAAGTGATCCCGCAAACCATAAGTACCACTATTAAAATTACCTTTTTTAGCATAGGCATATAACGAGGGAGTAGGTTAAAAATTTTGATAAAAATAGTGAATTGCCTGAATTGTGCAATTTTTTAACGTATTACTCCAAAATAGCCGCAATCCCAGGCAATGTTTTCCCTTCCAACATTTCCAGCATAGCACCCCCTCCAGTGGACACATAACTTACTTTGTCCTCAAATCCAAATTGCTTTACTGCCGAAACACTATCGCCTCCTCCTACTAATGAAAAGGCACCATTTTGCGTTGCTATTGCAATTGTTTCACAAACAGCAATGGTTCCCTTTGAAAAGTTAGGCATTTCAAAAACACCTACTGGACCATTAAATAAAATGGTTTTAGAGTTTTGGATGACTTCAGCAAATTGCTTTTGTGTTTCAGGACCTGCATCCAAGCCCATCCAACCTTCAGGAATTTTATAAATATCGCATACTTTCGTTTCGGCATCATTCGCAAATGCATCTGCAATAACAGTATCTGTGGGTACATGCACTTGCACATTTTTTTGTTTGGCTTTCTTTAAAATTTCCAAAGCCAATTCTTGTTTGTCATCTTCCACCAAAGAGTTTCCAATGGTTCCGCCTTGAGCTTTTATAAAAGTGAATGCCATCCCACCCCCAATAATAAGGTGATCTACTTTGTCTAAAATGTTCTCAATTATGGTAATTTTTGAAGATACTTTGGCACCCCCCACAATGGCAGTTACGGGCTTTTGACTATCGTTTAAAACTTTATTTACATTTTTAATTTCGGAAGCCAATAAATGTCCAAAGCATTTATTTTCAGGAAAAAATTGTGCTACTACCGTGGTGGAAGCATGTGCTCTATGAGCCGTTCCAAAGGCATCATTAATATAAATATCTCCCCATTTTGAAAGCTTTTCTGCGAAATCTACCGCTCCTTTTTCCTCTTCGGGATAATATCTTAAGTTTTCGAGTAACAAAATTTCACCGGGCTGAAGCTTAGAAACAGCTTCTTCAACCCTATCTCCTATACAATCATCCACAAACTTAACAGCAACACCAAGAATATCGCTAGCTGCATTCACAACGTGTTTTAATGAAAACTCGTTTTCTTTGTTTTTGGGCCTCCCTAAATGCGACATTAATACGCAGCTTCCACCATCTTCCAATACTTTTATAATGGTAGGTTTTGCGGCTTCAATTCGCGTCGCATCAGTTACCGTTAAATTCTTATCCAACGGAACGTTAAAATCTACTCTTATTAAAGCTTTTTTAGTATTAAAATTGAAGTCGTTTAGCGTTTTCATAGGTCCTATTTTTCAAACGCAAATATAACCAATTATGCCGTTAATAGACTGAATAAAAAAATGTAGTTTTGTGTATGGATTTCTCACAAGTTGTTGGTTTAGATTACATCAAAAACCATCTTTTAACAACCCTAAAAAATGACAGAATTGCCCATGCTCAATTGTTTGTAGGGCAAAGCGGTGCTGGACTACTTCCAATAGCCATAGGTTATGCCAAAGAAATTTTGTGCAGTCAATATGAAGTTGATAGTGAGGCTCACCTTCGTTGTTCAAAAAATGTCGAGCGTCTTTCTCACCCCGATCTTCATTTTGTATATCCCGTAAACACAAATGAATCTGTTAAAAAATCGGCCGTATCCGACTCATTTTCAACAGAATGGAGAGATTTTGTTTCAAAAAATCCTTATGGTTCTCTCTTTCAATGGTTTCAGCATTTAGGAATTGAAAATAAGCAAGGGAATATTAGTGTAAAGGAAGCCGAAGAAATTTCGAAAAAGCTCTCATTGAAGGCATATGAAGGTGGTTACAAAGTTATGATTGTTTGGATGGCCGAAAAAATGAATACCGAATGTGCCAACAAAATTTTAAAATTGGTCGAAGAACCTTCAGACAAAACAGTGCTCCTTTTACTTACTGAAAATGAAGAGCAAATTATTAATACTATTCATTCCCGTTGCCAAACATTGCATTTGCCTTTACTTTCTGAGGCTGCTATTACAAAAGCACTCATAGAGAAAAAAGGAATTACAGAAAATGAAGCACAAAAGATTAGTAGACAGTCTCATGGAGATTTTAATAAAGCACTTCAAATTATTGAAAACACCAATGAAGACAGTATTTTTGAAGAATGGTTTATTCTTTGGGTACGTACTGCATTTAAGGCAAAAGGAAATAAAAAAGCGATTGAGGAACTGTTGCAATGGAGTGACTTAATGGCCCAAAACGGAAGAGAAACACAAAAAAACTTTTTGTTTTACTGTGTAGAATTATTTCGACAAGCGTTACTTAAAAATTATAAAGCCGATTCACTTTTATATTTTGAAACGAAAGACCCAAAATTCACTATTGAAAAATTTGCACCTTTTGTACATCAAAATAATATTTTTGAAATTGTTGAAGCCTTAGAAAATGCAAATTACCATATTGAACGAAATGGGAATGCAAAAATCATTTTTACAGATCTTTCCATACAACTCACCAGGCTTATTCATAAAAAAGAATTGGTATAAATAATACTTATTGAAGCATCGGATTTTTATAAGTACTTATTATTTGTTTTGATCAAAAATAAAGCCGTTTAAGAGCGTTTAAAAAAGAAGAAAGGCAAACTGCCGTTTATGCGCTTTTGCATTAAAAATTAGCGCTTATTTTAATTAATTAGCCTTTTTGAAGATATAAATTAAAGAAGAATACTCCTTGGTCTTCCAAGCAGAAAGATTTGAACGCAATCCTATCCAAAATGCCTTAAGTGAAAAAGTATTTCCGTTTTTATATTTCTCCGAAATAAGACTTACATAAAATGCATCAAAAATCATAGGTTTAGTTTTTACCAATGTCATTTTTGACGAAAACAACATCTTCATGCTTTCTTGAGAAAAATGCCAAAGATGTCTCGGCACATCATAGGCAGCCCAAAATTCTTTATAAAATTTTGCATCGTAGGAATTAAAGTTGGGAACTGCAACGATTAAAGTTCCGCCTTCTTTAACCAATGCTTCAATGTTAAGAACTGTATTTTGTAAATCGGGTAAGTGCTCCAACACATGCCACAGGGTAACCACATCAAATTGATTTCCCTTACATTCTTCTATCGACTCTTTTAATTGTATTCCTTTATTTAGAGAAAGTGATCTTGCACTTGCATTCACCTCAACACCATTTACCTCCCAATTATTATCTTTTGCGTATTTTAAAAAATCTCCTGTTCCGGCTCCAATATCTAGCAAGCTCCCTTTTCCTAGATGTAGTTTTTCAATTAAACGTAGTTTTCTTTTTAAAGAATAGTTCTTGACTGCTTGGTAAAGAAAATTAATTAGACCCTTTTTTGAATCGGTATGAGAGATATATTCATTGCTTTCGTAGTACTTATTAAGATTCTCTTTTAAAGGTTGTGGTTGTGTTATAAGAATCTTTTGGTCTTCATTCCAAACTAATGAAAAGGATTCTCCAGACACCAAAAAGTCTTTGGTGGTACAATGAGTTTTATCGGATTGTTCTGTCAAAATAGTAAATGTTCCACGTGAAACAATGTTAAATTACCTTCCCATATACACTAACAATACCGAAATATCATTAGGAGAAACGCCGCTTATTCGTGACGCTTGAGAAACCGTTGTGGGTTTAATTTTAGTGAGTTTTTCGACAGCTTCATACGACAACGACTTAAGTTTAGAATAGTCAAAACTTGATGGTATTTTAATCCCTTCTAGTCGATTTAACTTGTCTGCATTGTTCTTTTCTTTTTCAATATAACCCGCATATTTTATTTGAATTTCGGTTTGCTCCAAAATCTCGTGGGTTAATTCATTGGATGCAGCAAATTCATTTACTTCTTGTATTTTCCTCATATCATCCATAGTGATATTAGGTCTCGAAAAGAACTTAAATAATTTGTCACTTTGCTTTACAAGGGCCGAATCTTTATTTTCAAGTATAGGATTTATTATTTCTGGCGCAGCACTTGTTTCTTTAAAAAACTGAATAAAAGCATCACTTTTTGCATACTTTTCTTCCATATCACGCATTCTTTCTTCAGAAGCCAAACCAAGCTCAAAGGATTTTGGTGTTAACCGATTATCGGCATTATCTTGTCGCAATAAGGTTCTATATTCCGCACGAGAGGTAAACATTCTATAAGGCTCCTTTGTTCCTTTTGTAATAAGGTCGTCTATTAACACCCCTATATACGCTTCATCTCTTTTTAATATAAAAGGGTCCTTTTCATGCACTTTTAAATGCGCATTAATACCTGCCATTAACCCTTGAGATGCGGCTTCTTCATATCCTGTTGTACCGTTAATTTGACCCGCAAAATACAACCCAGATACGAGTTTAGTTTCTAGAGTGTGCTGTAACTGTGTAGGCGGAAAGTAATCATATTCTATGGCATATCCTGGTCTGAAAAACTTTACATGTTCAAATCCAGCACATTCCTTTAACGCTTTAAACTGAACTTCCTCTGGTAAGGAAGTTGAAAACCCATTAATATAATATTCAACAGTATTCCACCCTTCAGGCTCAACAAACAATTGATGTCTGTCTTTATCTGCAAACCGATTAATTTTATCTTCAATAGAAGGACAATACCTTGGTCCAATACTTTTAATAGAACCATTAAACATAGGAGATCTATCAAATCCTTCCTTTAATAATTCATGAACTAAAGGACTTGTATGTGTCATATGACACGCTCTTTGTTGGGTAAGGGGTTTTGTGATTTTTGAATAAGAAAATTTTTGTGGGTCGTCATCTCCTGGTTGTATGATCATTTTGGAAAAATCTAAGGATCTTCCATCCACTCTTGGTGGTGTTCCAGTTTTCATTCTTCCGGCTTCAAAACCTAAATCAACTAAATCCTGTGTAATCCCGGTAGAAGCTTTTTCTCCTGCTCGACCACCTCCAAATTGTTTGTCTCCAATGTGAATAAGACCGTTTAAAAAAGTTCCGTTTGTTAATACAACAGATTTTCCCTTCACTTCAATACCTAACGAAGTCTTTACGCCTATTACTTTTCTGTTTTCAACTAAAATCCCAGAAACCATTTCTTGGTAAAAATCAAGATTGGGTGTTTGCTCTAACATTAATCGCCATTCTTCAGCAAAACGCATTCGGTCACTTTGAACACGTGGACTCCACATAGCAGGTCCTTTCGATTTATTGAGCATTTTAAACTGAATGGCTGTCTTGTCTGAAACAATTCCGCTATAGCCGCCCAACGCATCAATTTCACGAACAATTTGTCCTTTAGCAATACCTCCCATAGCAGGGTTGCAAGACATCTGTGCAATATTTTGAAGGTTCATTGTAATAAGTAAAGTAGACGACCCAAGGTTCGCGGCAGCAGCCGCTGCTTCAGATCCTGCGTGTCCAGCACCTACAACAATAACATCATATTCTTTATTAAACATAGCTTCTATTGTTCCACGTGGAACAAATTAATTTTTAAACGGGTGCAAATATAGCGTAAAACATTGAAATTCAGATAATTAAAATAATAAATAGTTGAATATCAGGCTACTAGCTTTGGAAAGCTTGAAGATAAAAGTTTTCCTTGAAACGCATTTGGCTTTCATCAGCTTCAGATTTGTCCTTATAACCACATAGATGAAGCACGCCATGTATAATCACTCTATGTAATTCTTCATTAAAAGAAACTTTATATTCTGAAGCGTTTTCTTTTACCCTGTCAATGGATATATAAATCTCCCCGTGGATTTCCTTTCCTAAAGTATAATCAAAAGTGATAATATCTGTAAGTGTATCGTGATTAAGGAATTCAAGATTTATTTTATGAAGGTACACATCATCACAAAAAATAAAAGTTAAATCTCCTTCCTTTAATCCTTCAGAAACTATCGTTTTTGCAACCCAATCTTTTACAGAATCTTCATCACTAAATTCAAACTCTGTTTCAGAAAAAAAATCAATCATTTTCTTTGTTAAAATACTTTTGCACTTCTTTCTTATATTCTAAATGCAAAGGTAAGGCTTCCCTATTTAGAATTTCTTCTTGATTGAAATACTTTTTAATGTCCTCTGGTTGTAACCGAAGCGAGTTATTAAATTGTTGTCTATTGGTACGAGATTCTCTTCTATTTTCTTTTCCTTGCTCAAAGTCTGCTTCGTCTAGTTTCAACAATTCATACTGCAGATTTAGCATACGTTCCAAGGTTCTTTGGTTAAAGCCTTTATCTAGCAATTGCTGCTCAATACCTTCCATTTCCTTTATAATTTTACCTCCTTGCCCCTCTAGTCCTTCTTTACTTAATCTATCCTTTAGTTGATTTCGTAAATCCTGCTGTTGCTTGTAAATTTCATACAGCTTTCCATTTAAATCCTCATTGTATTTATCTCCATTTTCACCTTCTTTTCCATCTTTATTACCATTACCACCACTACCATTATTTCCACTTTTGCCATCTTTACCATCTTTTCCTGAATTTCCATCACCAGATTGTCCACCTCCTTCTCCTTCTCCTTGACCCTCCTTTCCTTGACCTTTTTCACCTTCTCCATCTTGTCCCTCTTTTCCTTTTTCCATTCCTTCACCCATTTCTTTACTCAGGCTTTCTTGTTTTTTGATAATATCTGGGAGTTGGAAGCCATCACCTTGTCCTTCTCCTTTTCCCATACCCTTGCCTTGTCCTTTGCCCTGACCTGGCATACTCATAGCCATACTTTGCATATTACTTAGCAGATCGCTTAAAAGAATAGCAAGCTCATTAGCGCCTGTTACAGTATATTGTTGACTCGCAATACCATTACGTGAATTATTTTCTGCAAATTGTTCTAGCGCCTTATCGATGTTGAAAGACACATTAGTAAGTGATTCATTAATTACTTCGCTAATTAAAGGTTGTCGTAATGATAATGCAAAAAGACTATCATCAATATGCTGAAAATTCAATTTTAAATCATTCTGAATATTAAGTTTTTTTCCAAAGGCAGCACTTCCATAATCAATTTGTTTAAAATCTTGCATTAAGTCTTCCTGCTCAAATGAAAAAGTAACAAGGTTGTCCAAAACCTGACGCAACATTTCAATGTCTTCATCCATACTATCCATTTGGCCGGACATCATTTTAGCTTCCATTTGCTGACTCATTTGCTTCATTTTTTGACCCGCTTTCTTTTGGCTGGGTGCTGCACCTTGAGGATTTTGCTGTTGTAATTTATCTGTGGCTTTTTCTTGCTCCTTTTCAACTTCCTTTTCGCCAGTTACATCTTGTGGGATATCAATAGGCTCTTTCAACTCTTCATTTTCCTTTTTTAAATCTTCCATCTCCTTCTGGAAGTCGTCAAACTTTTTGTTCAACTCTTCCTGCTTTTCCTTTGTGTTTTCTTCTTTTGATGCTTCCGAAAGCTTTTCCTGTTCCTCCCCTAGCTTGAAAAGTTCTTCCGCGAGCTTTTCTGCTTTTTTGGTGACATAATAGCGCTTCGTAAGCTCAACTAACTGTTCTAAATTCTTTTCTTGATTCTTGTTTTGCTTAGCAAGTTTTTCCAATTTTTCTGAAAGCTCTTCTTTGTCAATTTTTTCTTGAAGTCGTTCTAATTCTTCTAACAGTTTTTCATTTTCCTCCAGGCGCTTTTCATTTTCTTCTAGTCGCTCTTCTAATTGTTCCTTAAATGGATCTTCCTCTTTGTTTTCGGGCTGAAACTTTTGTAAATCCTCTTTCATTTCTTTAGAAAAATTCTTCATCATTTCCTCTTGCTGTTTTTGCCGTTTCAGGAAGTCCTCAAGCTTCTTTTTATCGTTCCAATTAAGTTGCTCTTTTTCTTTTTGAATTTTATTAATTTCTTCTAAGCGTTTGTCTTGTTCTTTCAAGTCCTTAATCGATTTTGAAAGATCTTTTATATTTTCTCCTTGTTTTTCAAGTTGAAGTTTCTCCAATTCGTCTTTTGTGAGCTTTCTGAAGGTGTAAAATCCTGTTTTTGAAGATTTATAATTATGAATTACATCGTTGTCAAAAACTTCAAAATAGTATTCATAAGAAACGCCTTCTTCAAGTTCTAAATCCCCTGGAAAGGTATGTGTAAATTGGTCGAAGTTTGAAGTATTAATAGATAGCTTTTTAGTTTTCTTTTGTCCTTCTTCTCCCACAGGATAATACACCAATTGTAGCTTTGTAAGTCCATAATCGTCTGAGACTTGTCCCAAAAAATAATAGGTTTGAAACTCGGTACTGTCTTGTTTTGAAGACACAGATATTTCAGGATACTCGTCTTTTACAACCCCTAATGTAAAGGCAAGGTTTTCGTACTCTTTCAAATCTTTATTGGAAGTTGTAATGGCGTAATCCAGTTTTTGATATACTCCTTTATTAAAGCTGAATTCGTTTTCCTTTACACTAAAGTTATAAGAAGTGTCCTTTACTTTAAGTTGCACCGTTTCGGTATTCTTGGTGTTAACTTTCCAGGTAACCTGCGTTCCCTCTAGTATCGTAGCATTACCCGTGCTCTTTAAAGTTTCATCTTTCTTTCCTGTGTAAGATGGATAATTCAGAAACATCTCAAACCCTAACAATGATGGGGTTTTAACCACCTCAACCCGATAGGGTTTAGAAATTACTTTATTGGCAATAAAGCGAAAATCAAAACTTTCGGAAGGTTGAGAGAAGGTAAATTCAAATCTCCCTGGGCTGGTTTGTTCTAGGTAATAGGTTTCGTTATTAAAGTTCACTGAAGCATTTTCGGGAACTACGGTACCTTCGGTTTTTACTTTAACCTTAAAGTTTTTGTTTTCAATAGCTTTTAAATCATCATTCAGCAATACAAAACTAAAAGGCGCTGGTGGCTCATAAGCGGTATCATAATGCACTACTCTTTCGTAGCTATCTGTAAATAAATTTTTGTCCCAAAATAGACTTATTAATACAATGATTACAACAGGAATGGCCGCATATTTAAGATATTTAATGTTTTTCTTAAAATGAATAGCGCTCACAAAAGGAATCGGTTGCAACTCACCAGATTTTTGATCGATACTGGCGGCAAGCAATTCAGATTCTCGTCTATTCTGGTTTAGCTGAATTACATTTAACAGCTTATCATTAACCTGCGGGAAATGGTTGCCAATAATTTTTGAAGCTTCTTCATAACTAATCCCCTTTTGGAGTTTAAATAGTTTTGCTAATGGAAAAGCAATAAATCTTGCAAATAATCCTAACGCAACGACAACAAAAGTCCAAAAAAGGATGGCTCTGCCTGTTGTTTCTAACCACAAAAAATGTTCAACAAGCAAGGTGATAATAAGATACAATAGCCCAATAGCAAAGAACAAGATAGCTCCTTTAATAAGTTCATTCGTGTAGTATTTACGAATAAACTGTTCTAACTTTTGTTGTATGATATTAAATGTGCTCAATGGCAATGGCTTTAAGGACTAAAATATAACAAAAATTATACCTAATAAGCGCGTTTGGGAAAGATTTACATGTTTCAATTCTTTTTAGCGGCTCACCAAGGAGAAAACTTAAACAATTTCTACCTTTGCCACTCAAATTAAGGTTATGTCTCAAAAAGTTAGAGTTCGTTTTGCTCCTAGTCCAACTGGTCCTTTACATATTGGAGGGGTAAGAACGGCATTATTTAATTATTTATTTGCAAAAAAACACGGTGGCGCTTTTCTACTTCGTATTGAAGATACCGATCAAACCCGATATGTTGAAGGCGCCGAAGAGTATATTGTTGAAGCGTTAAACTGGCTTAATATTCCTTATGACGAAGGCCCTAATAAAGAAGGGGATTGTGGTCCCTATCGCCAAAGTGAACGAAAGTATTTATACAAAGAATATGCAAATAAGTTGATTTCTGAAGGAAAAGCTTATTATGCTTTTGATACGGCAGACGAGTTAGACGCACACCGGAAAGACCACGAAGCAAACGGCAAAACCTTTATCTATAATTGGCACAATCGCCTAAAACTAAAAAATTCGCTTGCGCTTTCTCCCGAAGTAGTTGAAAAGAAAATCGCTTCTGGTGAGGAATATGTCATTCGTTTTAAATCACCTGAAGGCAAAACGCTTCAGTTAAATGACATCATTCGAGGAGAAATGCAAATTGACACCAATATTTTAGACGATAAAGTGCTGTTTAAAAGTGATGGAATGCCAACGTATCATTTGGCCAATATTGTGGATGACCATCTCATGAAAATCACCCACGTGATTCGAGGAGAAGAATGGCTACCCTCTTTGGCTTTACACCAGTTGTTGTATGATGCTTTTGGATGGGAGGCGCCTCTATTTGCACACCTTCCTTTAATTATGAAACCCGTTGGAAAAGGAAAATTAAGTAAGCGAGATGGAGAAGCAGGTGGATTTCCAGTCTATCCACTAGAATGGAGAACTCAAAATGAATTATATATAGGCTATCGCGAAGAAGGCTATCTACAAGAAGCAGTAGTAAATATGTTGGCCCTATTAGGTTGGAATCCTGGAACGGAAAAAGAAATATTTAGTTTAAAAGAACTTATCAATACCTTTTCCTTAGAAAGAGTACATAAGGCCGGGGCAAAGTTTGATCCCGAAAAAGCAAAATGGTTTCAGCATCATTATCTTCAGGAATTAAATGAAGAAACCTTGGTTTCACAATTTACAAATCTCTTGGGGAGTAAAAATGTTTTTCCTTCAATCGAGGTGGCAAAAATTGTTTCTTTGGTGAAAGAACGTGCCACCTTTGTTTCAGATTTATGGGAGCAAAGCAGTTTCTTTTTTGAAGCTCCGAAATCCTATGATGAAAAAGCTGCGCAAAAATCCTTTAAAGAAGATACGCCGCAATTGCTTCAAAAAGTAGTTGGCATATTAAATGAAATGGATGATTTCTCGGCCGCCACTCTTTCCGAAAAAGTAAAAGGATGGATTACGGAAGAAGGTATTGGGTTTGGAAAAGTTATGATGCCGTTACGACTTTCATTAGTGGGAGAAATGAAAGGTCCAGATGTGTTTGAGATAATCGCTATTTTAGGGAAAAAAGAAGCGGTTGAAAGAATCCAAAAGGCGATTCAATCTATAGGCTAAAAGTATAAATACGCTCCAATAATTATTGTGGACGTATTTCCTTTAAACCCTCCTTCTGGTTTACTTGAAGATAAGGCCTCTTGGTCATTAAACCTATCGAACAAATTACTCACCCCATATTGATATTGGGCATTTACTTTAAAGTTTTTAAGCCCTGCTGTAATTCCGGTGGCCAAATGAAAATGTACCCTAGATACATTATCAATATCAGATGCCTTTAGGGTATCATATCCGTCCAAGACATAGTTATTAAAAGATTCATCCTTTAACTTCAGTTTCCCATTTACATTTAAAACAGGGCCTGCGTCAATACTTAAATGGTGTCTAATGATGTTATATCCACCTAACAATTTCACTTGGACACTAGAAAGCTCGTAATTAATATATTGCTCGTCAAAATTATTTAACGGATTGGCAAAGTCTCTACCAAAGATTCCCAATTGATTTTGATGAAAACTCACTCCGTATTCTAAATCGAAATTATTATACACATCCCCACGAGTAACAAATCCAGCAGAAAAACCATTTCCTGAGTTCGTATTGAAATTTGAAGTATTAATATCAAAAATATTAAAGCCGCCAAAAATTCCTAGTTGGTTATATTCATCATAATTTCGTTGGGCGGTAATTTCAGAAAAAAAGAAAAGGGAAATAGTAACAAAAAAGAGGTTTTTTAGACTCATCAAATAGCAATTTTTAAGGGGCAAAAGTAGCTTTAATTTTGTATCTTCAAACAGTAATTCAATAAAAACAAAACTATGGGCGGTATTTTAGCAATTCCAGTATTAATTTTCGCATTTTTCGTTTTACTCATGTTTATTTTCACGGTAAAACAACAAACAGCAGCCATAATAGAACGCTTTGGAAAGTTTCAAAGTATACGAACTTCAGGTTTACAGTTTAAAATCCCAGTATTTGACCGTATTGTGGGTCGTATTAACCTGAAAATTCAGCAATTAGACGTTTTAGTAGAAACAAAAACAAAAGACGATGTTTTTGTAAAGCTTAAAATTTCGGTACAGTTTCAAGTATTAAAAGAAAAAGTATACGATGCTTTTTACAAATTAGAAAACCCTCACGACCAGATTACATCCTATGTTTTTGATGTGGTGAGAGCCGAAGTTCCAAAGATGAAATTAGATGACGTTTTTGAAAGAAAAGACGATATCGCAATTGCAGTAAAACGAGAGTTGAATGAAGCTATGATTGATTATGGATATGACATTATTAAAACATTAGTGACCGATATTGATCCCGATGTACAAGTAAAAGCAGCAATGAACAGGATAAATGCTGCGGAACGGGAAAAAGTGGCGGCAGAGTACGAAGCAGAAGCAGAGCGTATTAAAATTGTTGCTAAAGCGCGTGCAGAAGCAGAAAGTAAACGACTACAAGGACAAGGTATCGCAGATCAACGTAGAGAAATTGCTCGTGGTCTTGAAGAATCTGTAGAGGTATTAAACAATGTAGGTATTAATTCTCAAGAAGCTTCAGCATTGATTGTAGTAACACAACATTACGACACATTGCAATCTATTGGGGAAGAAACCAATACTAACTTAATTCTACTTCCTAATTCCCCACAAGCAGGAAGTGATATGTTAAATAATATGATTGCTTCTTTTGTGGCGAGCAACCAAATTGGAGAGGAAATGAAAAAACAGAATCAAGCTACTGGTATAGGCAACACAAAGAAAAAAAGAACCCCACCACGAAGCAATGATGATATCAACTATTAATAAAAAAGGCGCTTTCGAAGTGCCTTTTTCTATTCTGTAAGTTTTGCCCAAGAATCTCGTAAAGGCACTGTTCTATTAAAAACTTTATTTTCAGAAGTACTATCCCTATCGACTACAAAATATCCCAAACGCTGAAACTGAAAATGATCTCCTTCATTAATCTCTTTTAGACTTGGCTCGGCATATCCTGTGATAACTTCTAAAGAATTAGGATTCACAAACTCCATAAAATCCTTGTCTTTTTGAGTGTCTGGAGAGGCTTCAGTAAATAGTCTGTCGTACATCCTAACTTCTACTGGTAAAGCATCTTTAATAGAAACCCAATGTAGGGTCCCTTTTACTTTTCTAAGAGAAGCTTCGGTGCCGCTTCCACTTTTAGAATCGGGGTCGTAGGTACAATGTATTTCAGTAATGTTCCCTTCAACATCTTTTACAACACTTTCCCCTTTTACTATGTAGGCACTTTTTAGACGAACTTCTTTGCCTAAAGTAAGCCTGAAAAACTTTCGGTTAGCTTCTTCCAAAAAATCGTCTCTTTCAATATATAGCTCTTTCGAAAAAGGAATTTTACGCATTCCAGCCGTTTCATCTTCGGGATTATTTTCGGTCTCTAACCATTCGGTTTCGCCCTCTGGATAGTTTGTGATAACCAATTTTACTGGATCTAAAACCACCATCACACGCGACGCTTTTTTGTTTAAATCCTCACGAACATTAAACTCGAGGTGTGAAACATCAATTAAATTTTCACGCTTTCCAACACCTATACTATCTGCAAAATTCCTGATAGAATCCGGCGTATAGCCTCGTCTTCGTAAACCAGCAATGGTTGGCATACGTGGATCATCCCAACCGGTCACAACGCCTTCTTGAACTAGTTTTAACAGTTTTCTTTTACTTACAACTGTATGACTTAAATTTCTACGTGCAAATTCACGCTGTTTAGGGCGTAATTTATTCTTATCGTACACTTGGTCTAAAAACCAATCGTAAAGCTCTCTATGGGGTAGGAATTCGAGTGTACAGAACGAATGTGACACTTGTTCTATATAATCGCTTTCCCCATGAGTCCAATCGTACATTGGAAAGATTTTCCAATCGGTTCCTGTTCTATGGTGGTGTTTGTTTAATACACGATACATAACTGGGTCGCGCATCAACATATTAGATGAAGCCATATCGATTTTAGCACGCAATACATGAGCGCCCTCTTCAACTTCGCCATTTTTCATTTTTTCGAATAACTCCAAATTTTCTTCTACAGAACGATTTCTGAATGGACTAGCCGTTCCAGGAGTATTGGGTGTTCCTTTTTGAGTTGCAATTTCTTCCGAGGATTGTGAATCTACGTATGCCATTCCGTCTTTAATAAATTGAACGGCCCAATCGTATAGTTGTTGAAAATAATCTGAAGCGTAACATTCGTTGGCCCATGTGTATCCTAGCCAAGAAATATCTCTTTTTATAGCATCAACGAATTCTTGTTCTTCTTTTGCCGGATTGGTATCGTCAAAACGTAAGTTAACAGGCGCGTTGTATTTTATCCCTAAGCCAAAATTTAAACAAATAGAGGACGCATGACCAATATGTAAATATCCGTTGGGCTCTGGAGGAAATCGAAAGCATAATTCGCTTTTTGAATATCCATTTTTTAAATCCTCTTCAATAATGTGCTCAATAAAATTGAGACTTCGTTCTTCACTCATAATTGTAATGTCTCCCTGAGCGCAGTCTCGGGGTTTTTTGAAGTGTCTAACCTTTCCAATTAAGTTCTCAAACACTGCGCTAATATTCGCAAAATCAAAAGTATTGAATTTTCAAATAATGCTTGAACAGACACGTTTTAAACCTATTGCAAAGGTAAATAATTAACTGAATAAAGTATCTTCGCAAAAAGTTTTTAAATGAGTACCATTCGACTTAAAAATATTCGCATTTATGCCAACCACGGTTGCCTAACAGAAGAAGAAAAAATTGGGAGCGATTATTTGGTGAATCTCACTGTTAAAGCCAACCTTGTTACGGCGGCCAAAACGGATAGGCTTGGTGATACCGTAGACTATGTGCATTTAAATAAAATTGTGAAAGAGCAAATGGCCCTTAGGAGTAAGCTTTTGGAACACGTAGGAAATCGAATTATAAATGCTATATTTTCTGAAATTCCTCTAGTTTCTCAAGTGAAAGTAAGTGTCGCTAAAGTAAACCCACCCATTGGGGGTGATGTGGCTGAAGTTAGTGTGACGATGAAATCTAAAAGATAGTTTTAAAAGAAAACAATAGTAATTCCTCTTTTGTTTCATTGGAATCTTATTATATTTGCCAACATAAATTGGCGTCTTGGCCGAGTGGCTAGGCAGAGCTCTGCAAAAGCTTGTACAGCGGTTCGAATCCGCTAGACGCCTCCAAAGCCTTCACTATAGTGAGGGCTTTTTTTATTTTGTCATATTCTCAATTTTATCGGAAGCATTTGGAATTCGATCGAGTCCCTTTTGAACTTCATCTGGAAAAACACCTTGAAGTAACATCATTACCCCAAAAATTAAAATAAGTATACTCACCCATTTTTTGGTTTTATAAATAAACCGAGGTGTCATTTTGCTTTTCAGCTTTTTTGCAAGGAATATTTTTAATAAATCTGTTAAGAAGAAAGTCGCTAATACCGTTGCAAGAAAAAAGAATACGCCATTTTCTGAAGTAGTTAAAGCATTTGCCATAATTATGGTCCCAATCCAACCCGCAAGTACACCAAAATTTACAAAATTGAGTAAAAATCCCTTCAGAAAAAGACCTCCTAAATCCTTTTTTACGTTCACCGCATAGTGCTCCCTAACAATTTTAATGAATGATTTTGCTGTGCGTATGTATGAGATTATTCCGTAAGCAATTAAAACAGCGCCTCCAAAAATGAGTAATCCTGGGTCATCTTTTACACGCTCTAAAATCTTACTTGTACTAAAATAGGCAATTAATATGAAGATAATATCTGCCGTTTGCGCGCCTAAATCGAAGAATAATCCAGCTTTAAATCCTTTGGTAATACTCGTTTCTATAAGTGTAAAAAATACAGGCCCAATAGCAAATGCTAACAGAAATCCGTACAAGGCAGCATATAACAAACCGTCAAACATGCCTTAAAATTACGAATTTGTTTATGGATGTTTAACGGTTTTAGAAAAAATATAGCTTCCCCCTTCCCTCCTTTGACAAGAAGGGAATTAAGAGGTGGTAGAAATAAGTTAATTCATCCTTTTAATACGACCCCCTGCAAATGTCTTTTCACTTACTGTTTTTGGATTACCATAAATATTAACATTCCCACCGGCGGCTACTCTAACATCTGCCTTGTTTGACACATAAATATCTGCTTTTCCTGCAGCAGTAACCCCAATAGTAGTGTCTTCGGTTTTAAGGTCACGACCTTCAAAAATTCCACCAGAACTTAAAGTGATGTCTTGACTTTTTGATACCCCCGAAGCTTCAACAATACCTCCAGTGACAGCTTTAATTTTAGTATGATTTACCTCCAATCCTACTTTTATTTTACCTCCTTCTTGAGCGCGAAGTTCAATCGTATTTTGCGAAATCATTTCATTTCCAACAATATAAGATCCTTCGTTAGCATCGATAATATCAATACTTTTAAAATATACTTCTACATAAGTTTCTTCTCCTCTAAAAATCTTTTCGGCCTCCATCTTCACTTTTAAGGTGCCGTTCTTATTTACAATGTTTACATCTTGGCTGTCCTCACCTTTTATAACAACCTTGTTCTCATTAGATTGAATAAGCGTCACAACAATTAAATCGTACACTTTTAATTCATTAAAATCTCCAACTTCCCTAGTGATAATTTCTTGAGAAAAAACACTGGTAGTTAAAATTGCTAAAAAAATGGTGCTCAAAATTTTCATGATGTTCTATTTTAATTTCTATAAAGATGTAAGAAGTTTAGAATTGTTACAATAAATAAATCAATTTATCCTAATCCCTTGTGTAGTAAACGACAATCCTTGCTGCCCATATGTAGAAATCATGGCACATTCAAAAAAAGGTTCGTGGGTATTAGGTTTAATCTTCCAATCGAAAATAAAATTAGCACCAGAACCTCCTTCTTTATCGCGTTCATCAATAACAATCTCAACGGTCTCCAAAGGTGCTATGAAGATAGGTTTGCTGAAATAATTTCGAATTAACTTTCCGTGGGTATTATAATAGCTGGCCTTCTCAAGGTAAATAGTATCTCTTTTATTAATATTTCTAAGGCTTACTGTTGCGGTTAAATTAATAGTAGCATGTTCTGTTTCACTATAAATTTCTGAGTAAACTGAAAGATAACTTGATCCACTTAACAGCGAATCATTTGGATTGTATTTTATAGCTCTTTTATCCCAATTTACTGGGTTGATAGAACTGATTTCTTTTTGATTTTCACAACCCATGGAAATCAATAAAAAAGAAATAATAATAAAGTAAAAAACAGTTTTCATTGTACGCATTTACAGCTACTGAAAATACAAAAATTTATTTAACATCTTTTTTATGTCCCAACATAGTGAAATCGAGATGTTTTTTAACCAAATCGGCGTTTTTAACTTTTACATATACTTCATCTCCAAGTTGATATACATTCTTGGTTTTACTTCCAATTACCGCAAATTCATCTTTATCAAATGTGTAGTGATCGTCTTTTAAATCCTGCACACGCACCATACCTTCACATTTATTTGAAATAATTTCTACATACACTCCCCATTCGGTTACACCAGAAATAACACCTAAATACTCTTGGTCTTTATGGTCCATCATATATTTCACCTGCATATATTTTATACTATCTCTCTCAGCATTTGAAGCAAGTCCTTCCATATCACTTGAATGGCGACATTGTAATTCGTATTTATCTTCTGAAGCGCTTTTTCCTCCATCTAAATACTGTTGTAATAGTCTATGCACCATCACATCTGGATAACGGCGAATAGGCGATGTAAAATGAGTGTAATAATCGAAAGCTAAGCCATAATGACCAATATTATTTACGGTATACACCGCTTTACTCATACTTCGAATGGCCAACGTATCAACTAAGTTTTGTTCTTTTTTACCAGCAACATCTTCTAATAATTTATTTAACGAGCTAGCAGTACTTTTTCTGTCGCGGGTAATTAATTTATACCCAAAACGTTTAATTATATTTTCTAAAGCTGCAATTTTATCGTCATCCGGTTCGTCATGAACACGATATACAAAGGTTTTTTTAGGGGTTTGTTTTCCAATAAATTCTGCCACACTTCGGTTGGCTAAAAGCATAAATTCTTCAATCAATTTATTAGCATCTTTTGCTTCTTTAAAATACACCCCTTCAGGGTTATTATTTTCGTCTAAAACAAATTTAACTTCTACTTTATCAAAAGAAATAGCGCCGTTATGCATACGCTGTTTCCGAAGGATTTTTGCTAAGCGATCTAATTCTAAAACAGCTTCGGTAATTTTAGAATCGACTGAATAGGCTTTTCCTGTAAGCGAAACTTTTTCAGAAATAGAACCTTTTCCTGTTTCAATAATTTCCTGAGCTTCTTCATAAGCAAAGCGAGCATCACTATAAGTAACTGTTCTTCCAAACCATTTATGGACTACTTCCGCTTTAGAATTCATTTCAAACACAGAAGAAAACGTATATTTTTCTTCATTAGGCCGAAGTGAACACGCATTGTTACTTAAAATTTCGGGTAACATAGGTACTACTCTATCTACAAGATAAACTGAGGTTGCTCTTCCGTATGCTTCATCATCAAGAATGGTTCCTGGTTTTACATAATGTGACACATCGGCAATATGTATTCCTATTTCATAATTTCCGTTTTTAAGTTTTTGAAAGGATAACGCATCATCAAAATCCTTTGCGTCTTTTGGATCAATGGTAAAGGTAAGTACCTCTCGCATGTCTCGTCTTTTCTTAATCTCAGCTGGCTGAATGGAAGTATCTAACTGATTTGCATAATCTTCTACTTCCTTTGGAAACTCATACGGTAAACCGTATTGTGCTAGAATAGAATGAATTTCGGTATTGTGTTCTCCTGCTTTTCCTAAAACACGAACGATACTTCCAATTGGGGAATCGCTATGCGCCTCCCAACCTTCCATTTTCACAATTACCTTGTCTCCTGATTGGGCTTTATTAATTTTGGATTTAGGTACAAAAATATCTGTATACATGCTATATCCTGGGCATTCTACAAAGGCGAATTTATCTGAAACCTGAATGGTTCCAACAAATTCCGTCCTTTTTCTTTCTATAATTTTTGTGACTTCTCCTTCTAGTTTTCCACTTCGCTTACGTTTAAAAACATAGACTTCCACTATATCACCATTCAAGGCCTTGTTTAAATGTTTTTTTCCAATGGAGATATCATCTTCCAAGCCTTCCACAATCACATATCCTTTCCCTCGAGAAGTAATATCCATGACTCCGGTATGGTAGTTTTTAGAAGGTGTTAAAATATATTTACCTCTTTCTATTTCCTGAATAGATCCTTCTCCTTTTAATCGTTGAAGACTTTTTACAATATGATTTCTACTACTAGGATCGTTTAATCCTAATTTCGCTGCAATTTGTTTATAGTTAAAAGATTGAGTGTGTTCCTTTCGAAGAATGGTGAGGATGTTTTCTGTAAAGTGAGCAGACTGCTGTTTTTTTCCTCCTTTTTTCCTTTTCCGCATATGTCAAAAATATGATTTTTGTAAAAGTACGTTTATTAGTACAATAGCTTCCTATAATTAGGATAGAATTAGTAATTTAGTAATATCATGGAACACTTCAAAACCATTGCAATTTTCACGTATCCAGCAGAATATGCTGTACTTCGATTGCTTTTGGAACAAGAGGAAATACGCTATGTGTTTCAAAATGAAACCATGATTTGGGTACTTCCTTTTCATTCCAACGCAATAGGAGGAATCCGGTTAAAAGTTCACGAAGAAGATATTCCATCAGCAGAATTCATTTTAGATAAATGGAAAAACAATCCAGATCTTCGAATCGTATAAAATTTCTTTAAAAGTAGTTTTCAACAAGTATATAATCATCTTTATTTTTTATTGAAATTTAAATTAAAAAAATGATGGTTATTATAGTTTGTTAATAGGTAGTATAACTTTTTAATGTTCTCCTTTTATTTTTAGTTATTACCCTTTACGAGACCTTTATTAACATATTTTCAGTATTTCAATTAGCTGAAAAACAAGACTATTTTAAAAGTAATTGACAGTTGTGAACAACATAATTAAACACTAAATTTTTAAAAAGTTTTTGTGATAAAAATGTGGTTAACTTAACTATCTGGTCTGAAAAATTTACAATAACTGAAGACTTAAAATATTGTAGAATCCATTAAATTTTTCATATTGATAATCTCGAGGAAACTACCAACTATTCTTATAGAAATTCTATTAACAAATATGAACATACTTGTTAACTTAAATATCAGGTAAAGGTTAAGAAATAGTAAAGTATTGAAAGTTAAGTTCTTTAAAAACTTTCATTACTATCCTTAAATATATAGTCTTTATAAAATGTATCTTTGTATAAATTTTTTACTATGAAAATAGCTATAGGAAACGATCACGCAGGAACTGAATATAAACAAGCCATTGTTAAACATTTAGAAGCTCAAGGATACGCAGTTATTAATTTTGGGACCAACACAAACGATAGTGTAGATTATCCAGATTTTGTGCATCCTGTTGCAAAAGTTGTTTCTAATAACGAAGTAGATTTTGGAATCCTTATCTGCGGAAGTGGTAATGGTGTTTCTATGACGGCTAATAAACATCAAAAAGTTCGTGCAGCGCTGTGTTGGACTAAAGAAATTACAGAATTAGCACGCCAACACAATAATGCTAATATTTTAAGTATTCCTGCTAGGTTTACCAGCGAACCACAGGCGGTTGCCATGGTTGAAACTTTTTTAAACACTCCTTTTGAAGGAGGACGTCACCAAAATCGCGTGAATAAAATCGCTTGTTCATAACTCCATAAACATGGCACATTCCCACTCCCATCACCATCATACTCATGATACTAAAGGGAGGAATTTGTTTATTTCTATTTTATTAAACATTATTATTACCGTTGCTCAGGTAATTGGAGGAATTCTATCAGGTAGTCTTTCATTACTATCAGACGCGCTTCATAATTTTAGCGATGTTCTTTCTTTAATCGTTAGTTATATAGCTAATCGGTATTCTAAAAAGAAAGCATCCTTCGATAAAACCTTTGGGTACAAACGCGCTGAGATTATTGCAGCTTTTGTAAACGCGTCTTCATTAATTATTGTGGCCTTGTATCTAATTTATGAAGCTATTGTTCGCTTTATTCATCCACAAGAAATTGAAAGTGGATTAGTAATTTGGCTAGCATTATTAGGAATTGTTGCTAACGGATTTTCAGTTTTACTTCTTAAAAAAGATTCAAAAGACAATATGAATATGCGATCTGCATATCTCCATTTATTAACCGATATGTCTGCATCTGTTGCCGTGTTAATTGGGGGGTTGTTAATGAAATATTTTAATTGGTTTTGGGTAGACAGTGTTCTTACCTTGCTTATTGCATTTTATCTTATCGCAATGGGGTACGATTTATTAAAGAATTCTTTTAGGGTGTTAATGCTTTTTAGCCCAGAAGATGTGGATTTGAAAGAAATACGAGAGGCTATTTCAGCCTTTCCAGAAATAAAAAATGTGCACCATATGCATATTTGGCAGCTCAATGAAAAGGAGAATCATTTGGAAGCTCATATCGATTTTTATGAAGATATTACGCTTTCACAATTTGATGATATCTTAAATAAAGTAGAAGAAGTTTTATATCATCAATTTGGAATTAACCATGTTAATATCCAGCCAGAGTATCAAAAAGATGATGCTAAAGACATTATTGTTCAAGATTAATTATGGAAATAACCGTAAAAACATTTCAGCAATTAACCGTAGAAGATCTTTATGATATTTTACAATTACGTTCGGAAGTTTTTGTTGTCGAACAAGATTGCGTCTACCAAGATATTGACGGGAAAGATGATAAAGCCCTGCATATTATTGGTAAAAAGAAAGGTAAAATAATAGCATACACTCGATGCTTTCCTCCAGGAGTTTATTTTAAGGAGGCTGCTATAGGAAGGGTGGTTGTTTCTGAAAAGAAAAGAAAATATGGCTATGGACACGACTTAATGAAAGTGTCTATAAAAGCTATCGAAGACACATATAATACCTCTTCAATTAAACTTTCAGCGCAAACGTACCTTATTTCATTCTATGAAGCCCATGGATTTAAAAAAGAGGGAAGTGAATACCTGGAAGATGGAATTCCACATATAGGAATGATAAAAAACGGGTGATTATTTACTAATTTATTATTTTTTCTAGGCCTTTTCTAATAATCTTATAATTTTTTTATTTTACCCCCTAATTTCTAGGGGGTCACATCATAAATATTTAAATTTACCCTTTAAAAATTTAAATTTATAGGGGGTATGGGTAGAAAAGTAAACTTTTTAATGCTTTCATTATTGGTTTTACTATGTCTTTTATTAGGGACAGAGTATCAATTTATAGAGAATACTGGAAATATTGACACGGGTGATACCGCGTGGATGTTGGTCGCAAGTGCATTTGTATTATTAATGACCCCAGGATTAGCTTTTTTCTACGGTGGAATGGTTTCCAAAAAAAGTATCATTTCAACTATGTTACAAAGTTTTGTGGCCTTGGGAGTAATTAGTATTCTTTGGGTTGTTGTCGGTTTTAGTTTGGCATTTGGAGAAAGCTATTATGGAATTATAGGAAACCCTTTAACCTACTTTGCTTTTAATAATGTTTCAATATCACCAAATCCAGATTTTTCAGGGACTATCCCCTTTTTGTTATTTGCTTTGTTTCAATTAAAATTTGCAATCATTACACCAGCGCTTATTACAGGAAGCTTTGCCGAAAGGATTCGTTTTAGAAGCTATATTCTTTATATGGTTCTTTTTTCATTGTTTATTTATTCCCCCTTAGCCCATATGACATGGCACCCAGATGGGTTATTGCGAAATTGGGGTGTGCTCGATTTTGCAGGAGGAACTGTTGTGCATATGTCTGCTGGAATAGCAGCACTTGCGGGAGCACTATATCTTGGAAAAAGGAAAGAACAAATTGAACGACCCGCCAATATTCCTTTTGTAATTTTAGGAACAGGATTGTTGTGGTTTGGATGGTTTGGGTTTAATGCTGGATCTGCATTGGGCGCTAATACGGATGCTGTTATTGCTTTTGCAAACACCAATTTGGCATCTGCAGCTAGTATGATAACTTGGATATTTTTAGATAGATTTCAGAATAGGAAAATGTCCTCTTTAGGCGCTTGTATAGGTGCCATTGTTGGATTGGTAGCGATTACTCCTGCAGCAGGATTTGTAACACTAGGACAGAGTATTTTTATTGGTTTTGTTGCTGCAATTGTAAGCAATTTTGCCATTCGACTAAACAAAAAATCTGAAATCGACGATACACTGGATGTTTTTCCCAGCCATGGTGTAGGTGGAATTGTAGGAATGATACTTACAGGAGTACTAGCAAAAGATGTTGGGCTTATCTATGGGGAAACCACGACCTTTTTATATCACATGCTTGCGCTGGTAATTGTAGGCGCATTCACATTTATAGGGAGTTATTTATTATATAAACTTACCGATATGTTGTTATCTATGAGAGTAAGAGAGGATCAAGAATATCGTGGTTTAGACGCCTCTCAACACGGAGAAAATATCGAAAATTAAATTTTTATTGGGTCTTTATCAAGATTTAAATCTCTTAACATGTCATCTGTAAATTTATAATGCCCACGACGTGTTACTATTTTAAATCTGTGGTTTTTCATTCGGGTAAGTACATCTAGAAATCGCCATTTAGATTTTAATAAATTAGGCTCGGCGCTTTTAAGACTTACCTCAAAGTAATGTTTTACCCCTTCACGTTCAGCAACAAGGTCTGGAGTTATACTAATATCACTACCCACTTTAGTGTAAGACTTTGGAGATTCATAACCCTCAACATCGGCTTGAATGTTTTCGAATCCTCTTTTTTCGAGATATTGAACCGTGTCCAATAATACCTCTTCATTTTCTTTTTTATCTAATTGTACCATATAGCGTCATGATACAAAAATTTAAGCAGAAATACAATTAAACTTGTGTTAATATTTGGAAATGAAGAAATTAAGATTTCTTGCTTTTCACAGTTTTATTGAATGGAATATTTAACTGGACTAGTAGACTTTCATCGTTAGTATGGTCCGCAATATCAACCCCATAAACAATTTTATTAGGATCGTCGTAAACAAAAGTTCCAAAAATCCTATCCCAAATAGAAAGCATATTTCCATAGTTTCTATCGGTCCAAGGAAGCTGAAAATGATGATGAAACTTATGCATATTTGGGGTTACAATAACATAACTTAATCCTTTATCTAGCCAAAAGGGAAGGTTAAGGTTGGCATGAGTCCAATAGGTAAAAAGAACGCTTAAAATTCTGTAGAAAAAATAGTAAGAGATAGGCATTCCCATAATAACCACCGCAAGCAAGGCAAATAGTTCTCGAAGGACAAAGTCTAGAGGATGGTGCCTAGTCCCTGTGGTTACGTCTACATTTTTATCGGTGTGGTGCACTAAATGTAATCGCCACATCCATGTTACTTTATGAAGAAAGTAATGGACCCCGTATTGAGCTATTAAATCTAAGACCATTAAAGACAGTACTAGCTTAACCCAAACAGGGGATTCAAATAATTGTAATACCCCAAAACTAGACTCTTGAAGCCAAACAAACACACCTGTCGTTGCTGCTCCAAAGAATACATTTATAACCATAACAAATCCTAACAGGCCAAAGTTTACTTTGGCGTGTTTCCACTTTTTATACTTTAAATGAAACCTACTATAATAGCCTTCTAAAATCCAAAAAAGAGCGATGCAAAAAACAATCCATCCAGCTTTTTGCCACACTGGCATCACTTCAAAAAAATGTAAAAAAGCGTCCAATGTTATTTAAGAATTCGGTTGTATTTATTAGCATCATTTAAAACTGACACGGCTTCCAAAACTTCAGGATTGTGCTGAATTTGATAATCGTACAAGCCCTTTGCGTAGAAATATCTTTTTAAAATTTCATCGTTTAACAATGATTTTATTTCTACTTTTTTAGCGACAAGGTCTTTTTGTTTTGCAGCTTCAATGGATGCCATTAGCACATTATAACTAGATTGAATACCGTCCTTAAGCTCATCGTCTTCAGCTCGACGAAGGGCTTCAGCAAATTTCTTTTCGGTTTCGGTTTCGTAACTAAAGTTTTTCTTTTTTAGAAATTGAAGAAAATTCTGAAAATCTGTTTCAGAAAATTCAAAACCTTTCCAATCGGTAAGTTGATGAGTGTAATAGTATTCGGTAGCGTAATCAAAAATGGCATTATCCTTCAATAAAGCCGTTGTAATGGGGCTAAACTTTGAAGATTCCAATTCTATATCTGGCAAAATTCCACCACCATCGTACACCGTTCTGCCGCCTTTTGTTTTGAAGGTATTATAATTTTTAGGATCTAATCGAATAGGATCCCCATTTTCATCACGATTCCAGTAATCCAAAGCCTGAATACATCTACCGCTTGGTGTGTAGTATCGAGAAATGGTTACTTTTAATTGGGTGCCATAGGTTAACTTTTTAGGACGCTGAACCAATCCTTTTCCAAAACTACGTGCACCAATAATAACAGCCCTATCCAAATCTTGTAATCCACCCGATACAATTTCACTTGCCGAAGCACTACGACCATTAACCAATACCACCAAAGGAATTTCTGTATCTATTGGATCTTTAGTGGTTTTATAAGTTTTGTTGTATTTTTCAATCACAGATTTAGTTGTTGTAATTACCTCCCCTTTTGGAACAAATAGGTTAACAATACTAATAGCTTCGTTTAGTAAGCCTCCAGGATTACCACGCAAATCGAGAATGATTTTAGTTGCGCCTTGGGACTTTAAATCTTCCAGCGCGGCCTTCGTTTCTATCGTTGTTTTTTGGTTAAAAGCACGAAGAACAATATATCCAATATCATTGTTAATAAGATTATAATACGGCACCGCTTTTACATCCACTTTTTCCCGCTTTAGGGTAGTTGTTTGCGTCTTTCCTTGTCTTTTAAAAGTAAGTTGTACTTCAGATCCTGCAACCCCTTTTAGTAATTCGCCAGCGTCATCTTCAAAATCAGAAAGTGTGATATTCCCAATTTTAACGATTTCATCGCCCGCTTTTAAACCTGCTTTGTCTGCAGGATATCCTTCAAAGGGCTCGGTAATAATAATCTTTTCTTTTTGTGTTTGTACTGTCGCACCAATTCCTGTGTAGGTTCCAGAATTTTTTATACGGGCGTCCTCCACTTCTTGTTCGTTCCAATACACGGTGTAGGGATCTAGGTCTGCCAGCATGCCATTTATAGCTTTGTCCATTAACATGGCAGGCGTGGTTTCATCCACATAATTCATATTCAGCTCTTTATAAAGCGTGGTGAATATCTCTATTTGCTTCGCAATTTCAAAAAAATCGTTTTTAAAACTGGCTGTAGTTATGAGGATTCCTAATGCGAGAATAGGAATGACAATTTTCTTTTTCATGAGTTTCTAGCTTTTATTTTCTGAAGCCTTTTTCTTGCTTCGCTTCAAATATCTTCGAAGCACCAAGATAACAATTAATGCTATGACGAACAAAGGCCATAAATACAACAACCCAAGGAAGAATACCGAAATCCCGTCCCATCCTCCTTTGAGGGCATTCACGATTTTTTGTCCATAGGAAAGCGTCACCCCTGTTTCGGCGGTTTGTTTGTAAAATTCAATATTTACCGTACTTAAAGAAACTTTATTCTGAAGGTAATTTAAACGTCCTTGTTTGGCTTCAATTTCTTCGCGAATATTAGATAACTCACGTTCAATTTCCAGCATTTCTTTTACGTTTTTGGCTTGTTTCAGTAATTCTAAATACCGTGTTTCCAATTCTCGCTTTGCTTTTAAGCGAGCTTCGAGATCCACAAATTCTTCCGAAACATCCTGACGGGAAATATCTTTTTGGTCGAAATACGGAACCCCTTGGGAAATAGCATCTATGTAGAGTTGAAAATTCTCTGTGGGAATGCGCACCACCATATTTCGGTATAACTGATTGTAGTTTTTACCGGCATTATCACTTTGGATAAACCCTTTGTATTGTTGGGTTAGAGCCAAGATGTTTTTGTGGGTTTCTTCGGGATTGGAAGCTTCAAAACGAAGATTGGCTGTTTTAATGATTTTTTGCTCTTGAACCTCCACAGTTTCTATTGAACCTTCATCTGCTACTTTTAATTCCGAGACTGGTTCCTCAATATATTCGTAATCTGCCGCCACAGAAGATTCCGATTTGGATAGACTATAATCACTATTGCCACCTCCGCCACAGGCCAAGGCAAGACCTAAAAGAAAAAGACTGAAAATTTTCATAATGTTAGTTGTTTAAGTAATAACTGAATTGAGTTGTCTAATTGATTGTATGTTGGCCTATCTTTACCAATGTACATAACTAATATCGCAAATTTCTTGCCGTTATTGTTGGTTAACAAGGATTTATGAATTCGGTAAGCTTCGCGCATTTGTCTTTTAATGCGATTTCTAGAAACGGCAAGTTTAAAACTTCGTTTGGGCACTGCGAACGCAGCCTGAGTTTTTTCTAGGGCTTCTACTTCTAAATACACTAATTTGACGGGAAATTTTTTCACCGATTTGCCTTCGGCAAATAGTTGATCAATTAACTTGCGGCTTTTTAATTTTTCTTCTTTTGGAAACTTAAAACTCATGAAGTAAATTTAGGAAAGATTAAATTGTTAAAGTAAAATATTTTAATGGAGAAGAATTCTGAAAATGATTATCAAAAATTTTATAAAATATATTCATTAGCCGCTATAATCATTACCTTGATTGTTTTAATTCTAATTTGTTTATAAAAAAAGGCCTTTCAAAATGATTTCTGAAAGGCCTTTTTTTTAATTTTTATAAAAATGAAATTTATTGCTCTCCGTATAGGTTGTTTTCCATATCAATATCCGCCATCAATAAAGAAGCATCTATCATCATGTTTTTCACTTTCTTTCCGTTGGCAATTTCAAAGGAATAGGTAGTATACGCCCATGCCCAATCTTTTAAAACAGTTCTTTTAAAAGTAGGATATGGGTTGTCTTTTTCACCACGCATCATTTGCAGCGGGATATAAAAAGATTCCTGAGTCCCATCTTCGTAGGTTACATATAAGTCAATAGGCATTGGCATTAAACCAATTCGCTCTAAGGTTACTTTCGTTTTACCAGCCTCTTCTGTAACGTCTTTAATGGCGTAATCAATGGTATTAGTAGTTTGGGCAAAATCCTGTAAGTACCAATCTAACTCAAACCCAGATACTTTTTCAGCTACACGAATAAAATCGTTAGGCGTAGGATGTTTAAATGCCCATTCTTTATAATACCTTTTAATGGTTTTTTCTAGGTTTTTTTGACCAATTACATACCCTAATTGTGCCATAAAAACAGCTCCTTTGCTATACGCAGCAATGCCATAACTACGGTTAGACGCGTAACGATCTGCATGCGTTGTTAATGGTTGTTCTTGTCCGCTTGTGGCTAAATAACGATACCCACGATACGAGCCTGCCACAGGATTCGGGTTGTTTTCATGTAACACTTCATTTTCAGCTAAAGCTGAAATATAGGAGGTAAAACCTTCGTCCATCCATTCGTGTAAACTCTCGTTTGTGGCTAGCAAAAACTGAAACCAAGAATGTGCCAACTCGTGAGCCGTTACACCCACCAAGCTTTCAAACTTTCGATGTCCTGTGATAAGGGTACACATGGCATATTCCATACCACCGTCACCCCCTTGAATGACAGAATATTGCTTATAAGGATAAGGCCCAATATGTTCATTAAAGTAAGCCATTAGCTCAGCTGTTTTTGGCTGAAGGTTTTTCCAGTTTTCAAGAATATCGGGGTTATTTTTATAATAAAAGTTTAGAACAACTCCGTTAGGTCCAGGATAGATATCGTGGATATAATCTGGATCCGCGGCCCACGTAAAATCGTGCACATTGGGCGCCACAAAGTGCCAAATTTTCTTTTTCTTTTTTACTGAAGGCTCTCCTTGAAGATAGCCTGTTCCTCCCACGACGTATTTCTCGTCGATGGTAAGCATTACCTCAAAATCACCCCAAACTCCATGGAATTCACGTCCAATGTAAGGATCTGCATGCCACCCTTGAAAATCGTATTCGGCTAATTTAGGGTACCATTGTGTCATGGATAGTGCCACTCCTTCTTCATTGTTTCTTCCGCTTCTTCTAATTTGAATCGGAACTTGTGCGTCCCATTCCATATAAAAAGTGGTGTTTTGTCCAGGCAAAATAGGCTGGTTTAAAGCCACTTCAAGGATGGTTCCAACGACCTCGTAAGAAAGCGCTACTCCATCTTGTGTTAGCTTTAAAGGTTTTATGAATCCAATTTCTGAAGGCGATAATTTTGAAATTCTATCGGCTACACGTGGGTCTGCATCCGAAATTGTCATCGAACGCACATCCATTTCACTACCGGGTTGAAAGGCATTAAAATGCAAATGATAAAAAACTTTGGACAATGTATCAGGAGAATTGTTGGTGTACACCAATTCCTGAGTTCCTTTATATTGCCAATTGGTTACGTCCATATCAATGGACATTTTATAATTCACTTTTTGTTGCCAGTAAGAGGTATTATTTTGAGCAGTTACCGAAACAACTAGTAGTAGTGCCCAAAATGCTTTAAAAAACTTCATTATCGTGACATTTTATCTGCCATAATTAAGGCATTATACAAATTCACCATTTTTCCAGATGCCGAAATATTTCCAAATTTATCTTGGTTAGATTGGTCACCTCCTAAAATTACAGTTGCAGTTGAGCTCAAACCACTATCCATTAATATTTGCTTTACTTGTTTAGCAGAAAGTGAAGGATAGTACGAACGAATCATAGCGGCAACACCTGCCACAGCTGGAGCAGCCATTGAGGTTCCTTGTAAATATTCATAAGTGTTTAAAGGGGTAGTGGACCAAATTTTTACACCAGGTGCAAATACATCCACATTACTCTTTCCATAGTTTGAAAAATTGGCAACTAACTCGCTTCCATACTTATAGTTTAATGCTCCAATGGTGATAAATGTGTCCCCCATTTCTGAAGTTTCTCCTACCTTTTGATCGTTTGGATACACTTGAATTTTATCTAAATCGAATCCTTCATTTCCTGCGGCATTCACAATTAGCACATCTTTATCTGAAGCATATTTAATAGCATCCCAAACCCATTCTGGGCGTGGCGAATAGTATTTTCCGAAACTAGTGTTTATTACTTTTGCACCATTATCTACTGCATAACGAATGGCCAATGCGATGTCTTTATCATACTCGTCCCCATCTGGTACAGCACGAACAACCATAATTTCAACATTGTTTGCAACACCGTCCATTCCAATACCATTTCCTCTTTTTGCAGCAATTATTCCAGCTACGTGTGTCCCGTGGCGGGCATCCTCTTTTTTAGGATCAGGACCGTCCACATCATTGTTTCCATAATATTTTGATGAAAAGTCATCAGGGTCGTCACCAAGTTTTTCACTTCTGAAGTTTTTATCCATATTAAAATGACTTTTTAAACGGCCATCGAAATACTCGATTCCATCATTAAGCTGTTTTAATACTTCAGGAACCGAATCTCCAAAACTCAACATTTGAGTAAGCATTCCTATTTGTTGTTGCTCCGTTTCCGTTGGACTTGCAATACCATTTAAATCGGTAACAGTATAATCTTCTTTTCCTAATTTTTTTGAAATAGCATCGTGAGCAGGAGCTACTTGTCCAAGAATTTGCTCATAGCGTGCTTTGTTTGCTTGCGTTTCTCCAAATTCTTTTTCGTATTCCGCTTTTGCTCTTTTATATACTTCATAATCTGGCCGATCTGCTGCACTTATGGAAGCTTCAGATTTACCTTTAAATTTTGGTTCTAATTTTTTAATGTAACGAACATATTCCATGTTCTCTTCCACGATATTTCCAAGAAAATTCCATCCGTGGATATCGTCTACATATCCGTTTTTATCGTCATCAATTCCATTGCCAGCAATTTCATCATCATTAACCCAAATAACATCTTTTAGGTCTTCGTGTTCAACATCAATTCCACTGTCAATGACAGCCACAAGTACTTTACTATTTTTTCTTCCTTTAAGAATTTCAGTATAAGCTTTGTCGACACTCATTCCAGGAATGGTATCGCTTAACAAGTCTGCAGCACCCCAAGTTTTTGTTTCTGCTTCGGTAAGTGGAGCAGCTTTTAATGGCAAGTTATCAATGTTTGCAATTGGGGTTGAAACTATAGGGGCAACACCACCTCCGCAAGAAGAAAGTATTGTAGCTGAAGCTATAGTAAGTAAAGAAATTTTAAAAATGTTCATCTGTTTATAAATTAATTAAATAGTTCGTTAAAAGTAAAAACCTGATCAAGGCGAACCCCTTTTTCGGTATGTTTTACGGTGATTATTTGATTGTGAGCATCATGCTCTAAAAATAGGTAGTACTTATTATCTGCTGCCGCATTCAGAAATTTTTCTTTTTCTGGCATAGTTAACAAAGGTCTAGTGTCATATCCCATTACAAAGGGAAGTGGTAGATGCCCTGCAGTGGGCAACAAGTCTGCCATAAAAACGATCGTTTTTTCTTTATATTGGATATGAGGAATCATTTGTTTTTCGGTATGGCCATCGGCAAAAAAGATGCCGAAATCCAGTTCCTTTGCTTCAGAAAAATCTTGAACAGGGTCTTTTACGAAATGCAGTTGCCCACTTTCTTCCATGGGAAGAATGTTTTCTTTTAAAAATGAAGCTTGTTCTCTTCTATTGGGTTCTGTGGCCCATTTCCAATGTCGCAGGTTGCTCCAATATTTTGCTTTTTTAAATGCGGGCTCGTAACCAGTTCGGTTTTTATTCCATTGAATACTACCTCCGCAATGATCAAAATGAAGGTGTGTTAAAAAAACATCTGTAATATCATCTTTATGATACCCAGCATTTTTTAAAGAATCATCCAAATTGTAATCACCCCAAGGGTAGTAATAGCCAAAAAACTTATCGCTTTGCTTATTTCCCATACCATTATCAATAAGGGTAAGCCGATTGCCATTTTCAATGAGGAGGCATCGAGCCGCAATATCAATCATATTATTACTATCGGCTGGATTAGTTTTAGACCAAAGAGATTTTGGAACAACGCCAAACATGGCACCGCCGTCAAGCTTAAAATTTCCAGCTTCAATTGGAATTAATTTCATAGGAAGCGCAAATTAGCAAAACTGATACATTTTAAATATGGGTGTAGCCACTAATTTTGAAGAATTTAACAAAAACGAGCATATTATTCCCGTTTTTTTAAAAAGTATCATTTTTTTGGAGTTAAAAGGCAATAATTTGGTAATTGTAATAAATAGTTTGGGACTGTAATTAGTTTCTTCCTATTTTTAGAAAATTAAAAAATATTTATGATTGAATTAGCGGGTATCATTATTCTTGGAATTTTAGCACAATGGTTTGCTTGGAAATTTAAGATTCCTGCTATACTTCCCTTAATTCTTATAGGCTTATTAGTTGGTCCTATTGCCACTTTAATAACTCAAAATGGTCAATCTTGGATACAACCCATTTGGGATGGGAATCGGGGACTATTTCCTGGGGATAATCTATTTTCTTTTGTCTCATTAGCCATTGGAATTATTTTATTTGAAGGCGGGCTAACTTTAAAAAGAGGGGAGTTATCTAAAGTGGGTCCAGTAATAGGAAAACTTATTAGTCTTGGAGCTGCGGTTACTTTTTTTGGTGCAGGAGTAGCTGCGCACTACATTTTTGGACTTAACTGGCGAATTTCATTCTTGTTTTCGGCATTAATTATTGTTACCGGACCAACGGTTATTTCGCCCATTTTGAGAAATATTCCGTTAAAGAAAGATGTTTCTGCCGTATTAAAGTGGGAAGGAATCTTAATAGATCCCATAGGAGCTTTAGTAGCCGTTTTAATTTTTGAATTTATTAGTATTGAAGGAGATGCAGGCTATTCTAAACAAGCATTAATAGAGTTTGGCAAGATTATTCTTATTGGATTCTCCTTCGGAATTTCGGGAGGTTATGCTCTTTATTTTGCCATAAAAAGAAAATGGATTCCTCACTATTTACTTAATGTTGTAGCACTATCTGTTGTGTTACTCATATTTGTAGAAAGTGATGTTTTTGCACATGAGTCTGGCTTATTATCGGTTGTTGTGATGGGAATGTTTTTAGGTAATAGCGACCTTCCAAACTTAAAAGAGTTACTCTATTTTAAAGAATCTTTAAGCGTTTTATTAATTTCTATTTTATTCATTTTATTGGCAGCGAATATTTCTATTGACGATTTGCTGTTAATATATAACTGGAACACGGCCATCCTTTTGGCAGTGGTCATATTTATTTTAAGACCGATTTCCGTTTTTGCAAGTACTATAAATTCTTCATTGAAGTTAAATGAAAAACTATTTATTAGTTGGGTAGGCCCTCGTGGAATTGTAGCTGCTGGGATTGCTTCGCTGTTTGGAACAAAATTAGCTTTAAGAGGGTTCCCAGGAGCAGAGTATATTACACCGTTGGTGTTTGCAGTCGTTTTAGTTACTGTTTTGTTGAATGCAACCACTGCAAGGTTTTTTGCTTCGGTTGTTGGTGTGTTTTTAAAAACTTCGGAAGGAGTTTTAATCGTAGGAGCGTCAAAGGTATCGAGGCTTATTGCAAATTATCTTCAAAATAATGGTCGTCATGTGGTTTTAGTAGATTCAAATCAATCTAACATAGCTCAGGCTCAGGAGTTGGGTTTGGAAGCTTTTAATGCCAATATTTATGCAGCTGATCTTGCCTCGGATATCGAATTGAGTGATGTTGGATATTTACTGGCACTTACAGGTAGTGAAGAGGTAAATAAACAAGCCATTAATCGTTTTGGTAAAATATTTGGTGAAACAGGAATTTTTAGACTCCTATCCGCAGAAGAAAAACTTCAGGGTGTTGAAGAAAGGGATTCCAAAGAGCTTTTTTCAAATACACATGATTTTACCATGCTTGAAGAAGTTGCAAGGGTGTACCCGTCTATCCAGGAGGTTCCTCTACAGTCGAAAGAACAATTTTTGAAATTGCTTTCTATTATTGAAAAAGAGAACAATACTGTGGCGTTGTTTTTAAAACTTCCCTCTGGGTTTTTAGAAATTATAAACACCCCAAAAGAAATGGAAGTTAATGAAGATAGCCAATTGGTGTATTTGGGAAAACCATTAGATATTGAAGAACTCAATAGTGTAGCAAGAAATCAAAAGGCTGCAAAAAGGTAAAAATAAACTTAACAAAAAGGCGTTTCTTAAAAAAGACTTATGAGGTTTCTATTTTCCCTACTTGTATTTTTTACCTTGCTTGTTTCTTGTAAGAAAGACGATTCTAGGTCTTGTACTATTTGCAATTCTCCAGAAACATTTGAATTTGAAGTTTGCCGAGAAAGTAATGGAAATGCTTCGGTTAATGGAGATGACACGGGAACCAATTACGACGTTTATGTATCAGGACTTGAAGAAGCTGGGGCAACCTGTGGAGGTAATTAAAAATTAATAACCCCAAGCAATCCTACTAGAACCACTTGGAGTTATTTTTCAAGAAATAGTATGTTTAAAAATTAGGCACGAACCAAATATCGTTTAGCAACGATGTGCCATTTTTACCACCATATATTACTATTTCTCCATCAATTGCAATACAATCAAACTCTTGACGACCTTTAAAATCCCCAGATCCAGAATCGTCGGAGATATGTGGCTCTAGTTCTAACCAAGTTTCGCCATCATCGGTAACCCAGGCATCATTTAGAGAATCAATACTAATTCCAGTATTTGGGTCTATCCCATTTCCGCCAAAAAGCCAAAGTACATCTCCGTCACTTTGCACTTCCATAACGTGTTCAGTTCTTTCAGAAAAGGGTGCAGTTGCAGACACTAAAGTCCAATTAACACCATTGGCGGAGGACCAAATATCATTCATTCTTTCAGTACCCGTTGAGCCTCCAGTAAGAATTATTTTATCTTTAAAAACAACGGCTTGATGTCCATATCTAGGTAAAAAGCCAGCATCATCTGTTTCTAGTATCCATTCAATTTCACCATTGGCATCGGGAATTCCATTTGTACTCCATACATCATTTTTTAATATCCCAGAGGCGCTTCCTCCAATAACATAAAGTCTATCGTAAAATACAACTGCTTGATGCTGGTGTCTGGGCGCATAATGTGTGCCCTGGCTCACATTTCCAGAATAAGGAACAAATTCCCAATTAATTCCATCGGAACTTTTATGAGCCGTACTACCATTACCGTTGAGCACCCAGATTTCATTTCTAAAAACAACCGCTTGGTGTTCTTCGCTAGGCGTAAAACCTTCGGGAGGAGCGGTATTTTCTTTCACTAAGCTCCATGTATTACCACCGTCGCTGCTATTCCAAACATCGTTATATTCTCCTCCGCTACCATCATCATTTATTGCGAGACCACCAATTATCCAAATTTTTCCATTATAATTAATCATTTGATGTCCTCTTCTACCAACTTGGTTGGCTATTGCATTACTAGAAATAAGGGTATAATTTCCATTTCCGCCAGAAGAACCATCATCTGTAGTGAATGAAAAAATAGATGAATTAACACCATTTCCAGCGGTATCTAATGCCTGTACGTACCAAAAATAGGTTGTATTAGGTAATAGCGAACCCACCGGAAGTGTTGTTCCTTGTACACCAGCACCTATTCTTACAGGAACGTTTTCTCCAAGGTAGACATCATAAACTATAGGATCATTTTCTGGATCTGTGGCAGCTTGCCACGACAATATTGGATCTGAAGGCACATCCATTTCATTGTCGAAAGGTGATACTAAATCAAAGGGATTAGGCGGTAAATTTTGAGCGTCTGCAGTAATAAAAGAAAAAACATTATTACTGTTTATATTCCCTCCACCACTAATTTTTGCTTTTACATACCACTTGTATTGTGTTGTTGGTAAAAGAGGGCTTGATACGGTATAAGTATTTGTGGTTATTCCACCTTTGTGAAGTTGTGTGGGCAATGAACCGCTAGGAACTTGATCTGCCTTTTGAATGTATAAATCGTAAGTTACAGATTCGCCATTAGGACCTGTACTTTCTTCCCAAGTAAAGGTGGGCGTAAAACTCACCCCGGTTGCATTGTTAGAAACAAATAATAAATTAAAACTGGAAGGATTAACAGCGCCTTCATTTGTATCATCTTTGCTACACGAAACTAGAACAGTTACAGAGAAAAGAAACAAGATTAATTTTGAGATTTTCATAGTATTTAATTTTATGATTCACTCCAAATGTACTTGTGACAGAGCCTCCTTTAAAAAGAATGTGATGAATTACAGGAAAAACGATACGAACAACAGATTCCTTTAAGAAAGATTTTGCTTATAGGTTCTAGATACAGGAATTTCTACCCCATTTTGAAGCCTTAGAGAGGTTGCGTTTAATGATTGAATGACATTTTTATTTACAATAAAGGAGCGATGTGTCTGCACAAAATTTGGAGGTAATTGATTGGCTACAGTTTTTAACTTATTGCGATCAATAACCTTTTTTTCCTTAGAATAAAATTCCAAATAATTACCATCAGACTTAATATAATCTAAATCCTTTATATACACCTTCGCTTTGTTGTTAAGTGCAATGTATTTTGCCTCCACTTTTTTTTCAATAGCAGCTTTTTCAGATTCAACATTCTTTACTTTTTGAATATATGCCACAAGCTTCCTCCCCAAAAATAGAGATATAATTAAAAACAGAATAGATAAAGTTGCCCATTGCCATCTTCTCCTTGTTTGTTGAGATAGTAGAAGTGCGGTTTCTTGATTGGCCTTTTCAAGCCTTAAAATGTCGTTTGTTTGTTTTTCTACTTGATATTTTGAGGTAATTTCTGCGATGCGTTCATTTTCTTGAAAAGTAGCTATAGAATCTTTAATTTTTGAAAGTGTTTCAGCATACAGGAAGGCATTCTTGTAATCACTTTTGTTTTTATACCCAAGAATGAGCATTTCATACATTAATGGTTTTAGAGAGCGTTTTTCAGAAAGTTTTATAGCCGTTAAAAGATTTCTAATTCCTTCGTCATTTATGTTTAGCCTAATTTGAGATTTCCCCAAAATAAAATAGGAGAAATCTAAATTTTGGGTATAACCAATATTGTTTTTTATCTCTATGGCTTTTTTTGCCATTTCAATAGCTTCAAGATATTTTTTATTATCAATATAATTTTTACTTAAGTCATGATAAATAACCGAAGCAAGCCTTGATTCACTTTGGTTTTCTATACTTTTTAATGCTTCAAAACAAATTTTCAACTTGGTTTCATAATTTTCTTCTGCACCACGCTTTACATCTTCATGGGTCACAGACAAACTATTATTATTAAAATTAGAGTGGTGTAATGATTTATCATAAAAATAGTCTGCTTGTTTGTTTTTTCCTTCATTTTCATAGATTATGCCAACATTTAGATAGGTTCTAGCAAGATAATCATGAGAGCCTATTTCCTCAAAAATGTATAAAGCAATTAAATAGTTTTCTAAAGCAATGTCCCTTTGTTCTTTAAGAGAGTTTATGGATCCAAAATTAGCATAGGTAATACCTAAGTCTATTTTGTTAATTTTTGATTTATTCTGAAGGTTTTGGTTTAGTAATTTTTCAGCTTCTTGATACTTTTTTTTGCTAATTAAATAGGTTGCATGTTGAGCAATGGCTTGCCCTATAACAGAAACATCACCCTGCTTTAAAGCTTTTTTATAGGCCAAACCTGAGTAGTATAAAGCACTATCTTGATTCGTCTTATAAAAAACTTTGGCTTTTTGCAACAACGAATCAAAGTCGATTTGCGTATGGTTTTGAGAAAAGGCTGTAGATTCAGATAGAATTAGAAAGCCAATAATGAAAAGTACTTTATTCATACTGAAAAAGGTACAAAAAAAACTGAAGCGTATAAACTTCAGTTTTAATGTATTATAAAATGGAGGTGTTCGTTTTAGTCATTCAATTTTAACACTGCCATAAACGCTTCCTGAGGAATTTCAACATTCCCTACAGCGCGCATACGTTTCTTTCCTTTTTTCTGTTTTTCAAGTAGCTTTCTTTTTCTTGAAATATCTCCACCATAACATTTGGCGGTAACGTCTTTTCGAAGCGCTTTTACTGTTTCACGAGCAATAATTTTTGCACCAATAGCGGCTTGTATTGGAATATCAAACTGCTGTCGTGGAATTAATTGGCGTAATTTTTCGCACATTTTTTTTCCAATATCGTAGGCATTGTCTTGGTGTAACAATGCTGAAAGTGCATCTACGACATTGGCATTTAGTAATACGTCTACCTTAACTAATTTTGAGGCACGCATCCCAATAGGAGCATAATCGAAAGAGGCATATCCTTTCGAAACCGTTTTTAATCGATCGTAAAAATCGAATACAATTTCGGCCAAAGGCATATCGAAACTTAATTCTACACGATCTTGAGTTAAATAAGTTTGATTGGTAATTTGCCCTCGTTTTTCAATACACAATGACATTACGGACCCAACAAAATCAGATTTTGTGATAATGCTTGCCTTAATGTAAGGTTCTTCAACTCTGTTTAGTGTAGATGGTTCTGGTAAATCACTAGGATTATTAACAAGAATGATGGTATCGGGTTCTTTATTCGTAAAAGCGTGATAGGACACGTTTGGCACCGTTGTGATAACGGTCATATCAAACTCACGCTCTAAGCGCTCTTGAATAATTTCAAGATGGAGCATTCCTAAAAAGCCACATCGAAAACCAAACCCTAATGCTGCCGAACTTTCAGGCTGAAAGACTAAAGAGGCATCATTTAACTGAAGCTTTTCCATAGAGCTTCTCAATTCTTCATAATCTTCAGTATCTACAGGGTAGATTCCTGCAAAAACCATGGGCTTTACATCTTCAAACCCTTCAATCATGTTGGTGGTAGGATTTTTAGAATCGGTAATAGTATCACCCACTTTTACTTCACGGGCATCTTTAATTCCTGTAATTAAATAACCAACATCTCCAGTTTTTACTACTTCTTTAGGCTGTTGCTTTAAACGTAAGGTTCCAACTTCATCGGCAAAATAAGATTTGCCCGTAGCCATGAATTTTATTTGTTGCCCCTTTTTAATTTCACCATTCAAGACTCTAAAATAAGTTTCAACCCCTCGAAAAGGGTTATAAACAGAATCAAAAATTAATGCTTGAAGAGGTTCATCAGCAATTCCTTTGGGAGCAGGCACACGTTCAACAATAGCCTTTAAAATTTCTTCAATTCCAATTCCTGTTTTCGCACTCGCTGGAATCACTTCTTCTGGGTCACATCCTAAAAGGTCTACAATATCGTCAATTACTTCCTCTGGCTTTGCCGAAGGAAGGTCTACTTTATTTAGTACAGGAATGATTTCCAGGTCGTTTTCTAAAGCCAAGTAAAGATTAGAAATAGTTTGTGCTTGAATGCTTTGTGCCGCATCTACAACTAAAAGTGCACCTTCACAGGCCGCAATAGAACGGGAAACCTCGTAAGAAAAATCGACGTGACCAGGAGTGTCAATAAGATTTAAAACATATTTTTCACCTTCATACACATAATCCATTTGTATGGCATGACTTTTTATAGTGATACCACGCTCTCTTTCCAAATCCATACTATCCAACAATTGATCTTGTTTTTCTCTATCTGTAACAGAGCCAGTGGCATCCAATAACCTATCGGCAAGGGTACTCTTCCCGTGATCAATGTGCGCGATAATGCAAAAATTGCGAATATTCTTCATAAATAACTTCTTCCTAGCAATTAAGGTTGCAAATATAGATTAAAAATAAAGCTTAAAATACTTAAAATTTGACTTGTAAGAATTTTAATGTTAAAAGAAAATGCGGATATTTGTTATTCAATTTTAATTACTTAGCCAAAGCAGAGTTTCTACTAAAGATTAAGATGAGTTTCTTTTGTAGAATATTAAAAAGACATGCGAACGTACATTCTTATATACTTTCTATCCTTTTGGACTTTGATAACAGCCCAAAATCATACACTTACGGGCATTATCGTCGATGAAAATAATTCCCCTATTTCATTTGTAAATGTGGTTTTATATCAAAAAGCCGAATCAGAACCTTTTACCGGAACTGCTTCAGATGAAAAAGGAAATTTTAAATTAGAGTCAATTTCTCAAGGAGAGTATACGCTCGAAATAAGCATGATTGGTTTTAAAACAAAGACTTTGCCTATATCTATTTCTGAAAATATTTCTTTAAACACCATACAAATTGAAGAAGATGCTGAACAATTAGGTGAAGCCGTTGTGACGGCCAAAAGACCAACGATTCAAAAAACGGCGGGAATGTTGGTGTTTAATGTTGAAAACTCATCACTTTCCACGGGTAATTCGTTGAATTTGTTATCTAAAACACCAGGGGTGTTGGTTCTTGGGGGGAATATTTCTATTAAGAATCAGCCTACAACTATTTACATTAATGGGAGGAGGGTATATCTTTCTGCTTCCGAAACAGTTTCTTTTCTTCAAAATTTAGACGCCTCTGTTGTAAAGCAAGTAGAGGTTATAACAAATCCGTCGTCTCAGTTTGACGCAGAATCTGGGACGGTGTTAAATATTATTACTTCAAAGAATCTAACTCCAGGCTATAAAGGCTCAATCAGCAGTACTTACGAACAGGCAATTTTTTCTAAATATACTTTTGGGACTAGCCATTTTTACAAGAATAATTGGTTAAACCTATATGGCAGTTATAGCTTCAGTCCTAGAAAGGAAAATAAGGATCAAGATTCTTATATCCGGTTTTTTGAGGCAGACGAAACAACCACTAGCACCATCTGGGAAAGCGATTTTAATAGAATTACAAGAAGCTATGGGCATCAAGGTAATTTTGTGGCTGACATTGATTTTGACGATAGGAACGCTCTTAACGTAACAGCAAATATTTTTGTGTCACCTAATAAGGAGTATAAAAACCATCAAAACACGGCCATTTTTAACGCACAACGACAACTGGACTCTACCTTTTTTACGAAAAGCTTAATGGATACAGATGTTACCAATATTGCGTTGGGCACAGACTATAAAACAAAAATAAACGAGAATGGAGGAGCGCTCACTATTGGCGGAAATTATATAACGTACACCAGCGATCAGTCTCAAGAATTGAAAAGTGATTATTTTCTTCCGAATGGAGATTTTATAAAAAGTATTCAATTTGAAACAAATGCAACGCAAGACACTAAAATTGCCACTGGATATCTAGATATAAGCACAGGTCTTTTTGAAGGAACTCTTGAAACAGGGTTAAAATATTCCAATATTGACACCAATACAGGCTTGGATTATTTCAATCTTGTAAATGGAAGCATGGTTTTAAATCCTTCACTTTCAGATAAATTTACCTATGAAGAATCCATATTTGCTGGCTATTTTAGTTTTGATAAAGGCTTCGAAAAATGGAATATAAGCCTTGGAACTAGAGCTGAGTATACTGATGTAAAAGGAATTTCTGTGTCTTTAGGTAGTTTAAATACACAGGAATATTTTAAGTTGTTTCCTTCAGCATCAGTGGAATATCAGTTGGATTCAAACAATTCTTTTGGCGTAAATTATGCTAGAAAAATTGAAAGGCCAAGGTACCAAAGTTTGAATCCTTTTCGATATTTTTTAAATGAAAATAATTTTAATGAAGGAAACCCAAATTTAGTGCCTTCTATAGAAGATAAAGTTACCTTAAGCTATACCCACAAAGGGAAGTGGTTTTTTGAATTGTATTATCAAACCATCGAAAATTCTTTAGAAATATTAAATTTTCAGAACAACGAAACCTTTACTTTTAGACAGCTTGACGCTAATTTAATTGACTTTTTTCAATACAGTTTTGATGTGGTTTACTCTGCTCCAATTGGTAATTTTTGGTATGCAAGTTTTGTGACTTCAACCTATTATTTGGAGAATGAATTCTTTGCTGTTGAAAGTTCTCAAGAAAGAGCCCAAAATCATACCCTCGGGTTTTTTGCTCAAGCCTATAGCCAAATTACACTTTCTCAAAAAGGAGGATTTACATCGGATGTATCCGCGCGTTATATTTCAAACCTAATTTCAGGTTCTTTAGATTATAAAAATATTTTTGATCTTTCCATTTCATTTAGAAAGTCATTCTGGAATAGGAGCGCTAGCATTTCAGCAGGAGTGGATGATATTTTTCAAACCAATAATGTGCGAGTTTCTTCTAGGTATTTAAATCAGGACAACTCCTATTTTGCGAGACCCGAATCTAGAAAGTTTTGGATTGGATTTAAATACAATTTCGGAAACTACAGTCTTCGCGAAAACAAGAAAACCATTAGCACAAAAGAAGGCGACCGTCTACAATAATTTATCCACAAGAAATTCACTATTTTTGCACCCATGGCCAAAATTGGTAACATAGACGTTGGAGATTTTCCCTTGCTTCTTGCTCCTATGGAGGATGTAAGCGATCCACCTTTTCGTGCACTTTGTAAGGAACAAGGTGCAGATGTGGTATTCACTGAGTTTATTTCTTCGGAAGGTCTTATTCGTGATGCCGCAAAAAGTGTAATGAAACTTGATATTTATGAAAAAGAGCGCCCAGTGGGCATTCAAATATTTGGTGCGGTTCTCGATTCGATGCTTCAAAGTGTTGAGATTGTTGAGGCAAGCGGTCCCGATATGATTGATATAAACTTTGGATGCCCAGTTAAAAAAGTGGTATCCAAAGGCGCTGGTGCTGGCATTTTAAAAGATATAGATTTAATGGTATCGCTTACGGAAGCCATGGTGAAACACACGAAGCTTCCTATAACAGTAAAAACGAGATTGGGCTGGGATTACGATTCCATTAAGATTGTTGAGGTTGCCGAAAGACTGCAAGATGTAGGTTGTCAAGCAATTTCTATTCATGGAAGAACACGTGCTCAAATGTATAAAGGTGATGCCGATTGGGCACCTATTGCAGAAGTAAAAAATAACTCCCGAATGCACATCCCTGTTTTTGGTAATGGCGATGTAAATTCACCAGAAAGAGCCATGGAGATGCGGGATAAATACGGACTTGATGGAGCAATGATAGGAAGAGCTAGTATTGGTTACCCTTGGTTTTTTAGTGAGGTGAAACATTATTTTAAAACTGGAGAACACCTTGCGCCGCCCACCATGGAAGAAAGAGTTTATGCTGCCAAAAGACACCTCCAAATGGCTATTGATTGGAAAGGGGAAAAATTAGGTGTTTTTGAAACCCGCCGTCATTATACCAATTACTTTAAAGGGATTCCAGACTTTAAAGAATATCGAATGAAAATGGTCACCAGCGATGACTCTGCTTCCGTTTTTGAAGCTTTTGATGAAGTTTTGGAAAAATTTGGAGACTTCCAATTTGTCTAAGAAAGCAACCGATTGGAAACTCGTAACGATGCTATTTTGGAAGCCATTCCTCCTAATAACGTGATAGTTAAAAATACAATCAAGAGGTTTATTATATTAAATTTCACTGGATAGGGCAAGGATTCAGTAATAGGAACAAAGCCATATTGTATTTGTAATAACACCAATACGCTTCCTAAAAAAAGACCAATAAACACTCCTATAAGTGTCATTAAAAGACCATTGTAAAAGAATACTTTTCTAATTTCCTTTAGTGTTAAACCTAAAAAGTATAGTGTTTTAATATTTCCTCTTTTTTCAAGAATAATCATAATAATCGTTCCTGCAAGATTAAAAATGGCTATCGCTGCAATAAGACTCACAAAAAGGTACGTAAAGAGATTTTCAGAATTCAGCATTTTATACAAAGCATCGTTTTGCTGAAATCTATTTTTAATGATAATTTCTTCAGGAAAAATTCCTGAAATGCCTGCTTTTACTTTATCCTCTTGAGCTGAGGGATTTAATTTAAACTCTAGGAATGAAACTTTTGTACTATCAAGTCCTAGTAGATTTCTTGCAAAATCAATATCCGAAAAAAGGTATTTTCCATTTAATTCATCATTAATTTCATAAATACCAGAAGCCACCACCCTTTCAGAATTAAAGGCAGAAGTTGGATCTAGAACATTTATTTGACCTGTTCCTGGTTTTGGCACATACACTTCAATTAACTTACCATAATCTCTTGGTGGGATAGATAATTTAGCCGAAATACCGAAACCAATCACCACTTCATTCTGATTTGGAATCAACCAATCACCCACTAGAAGTAGACTATCAACAGGTGTAACTTTTGAATAATTTTCATCGACTCCTTTGATGAATGCAATATGATTTTTACCCTCATAACGAATAAAAATTCGTTCTTCTATAGTTTTTGAAACGGCTTCAATTCCTTCAATTTTCTGAATTTTTATAAACTGTTCCTCGGTGATTTGAAGTGTTTTTCCCTTTGCAGGAATTACTTTTAAATCACTATCAAACATATTGGTAAACTGAAGCGCAAACTCTTTTAGACCAGAAAATCCAGAAAGCACTATAAATAATGCCATAGCACCTAGGATAACAGCAATAATGGCAATTCTAGAAATAATGTTTACAGCATTTTTATTACTCTTTGAAAACAAATAACGCTTTGCGATGTAGAGCGGGTAGTTCACAAATTAATTTTTCTTCCTTTTGGGTAATAGATTAGGATCTTTGATTGGGTTAGCCTCTCCTTTCACCGCTTTTTCAATTTGTTCGATGTATTCAAGAGAATCATCGTTATAAAAAGTAAGATCTGGCATTTTTCGCAATTGATGTTTTGTAAGTTGTGCGATTTGATGCTTTATTTTTGGTTTTAGAACGTTTAATTCCTTTACCATGGCATTTCCTTTTTCAGGAGGGAAAACACTTACGTAAACCTTTGCTAAGGATAGGTCAACTGTTACAGAAACTTTAGACACCGAAACAATTATGCCTGTTTGTCCACTATTTCTTAGGAATTCTTGAAGCACGCTAGCAAGGTCTTTTTGTAAAACCCCAGCAATTTTTTTTTGTCTATTACTTTCTACCATAGTGCAAAAATAGTACATTTAATAGGATGGGCAGTTAATTTATTACTTTTGAAAAAGTGAAAAAACTAAATATGAATAAAATAGAGCACCTTGGCATTGCAGTAAAGGATATTGAACAAGCAAATAAATTATACGAAAGCCTTTTAGGATATACTCATTACAAAACAGAAGCCGTAGAGAGTGAAGGAGTTATAACCTCTTTTTTTAAAAGTGGTGAAAATAAAATAGAACTATTAGAGGCAACCAATGAGGAGAGTCCGATAGCAAAATTTATTGAAAAAAAAGGAGAAGGAATCCACCACATAGCTTTTTCCGTAGATAATATTAAGAAAGAAGTTGAAAGACTTAAAAAGGAAGGATTTACTATCCTGAATGAAGAGCCAAAAAAAGGAGCAGATAATAAATGGGTTGTTTTTTTACACCCAAAAAGCACAGGCGGTGTGTTAATTGAGCTTTGTCAAGAAAGGAACAATAGCTAAATTTGTTTTGCAGTATAACTTAAAGTGTTTTACATTTGCAACTTGTTTTTGGTCCCATAGCTCAGCTGGTTAGAGCACCTGACTCATAATCAGGGGGTCCTTGGTTCGAGCCCAAGTGGGACCACTTATAGTTTAAAAGGATTAAATAGAATAAATAAACATTACCCAAAATGCAATTTTTTAATTAAATTTTGGTTAATAAATGGTTGATAACAAGCTTTTTTGTTTGTTGTTTAAAAAAAATTATTACTTTAGCCCCTGAATATGCGACCCCAAATCGTAACTATATTAACCCTATTGCTATTCTTAATGAATGGCATTTCTATGCTTGGGCAGTCTTCGACTGCATCTTCAGGCCCACCACCTCCAGCTCAAAGAACACCAGTAGATTTACCCATTGATGGTAGTGTTTACTTACTTCTTATTGCGGGATTAGTTTATGGTGTATACCTAATTATAAAGAACAAAAGGGTTAGCGATACGCATTCATAATTCTACTTACGTATTTCCCAATTACATCAAATTCTAAGTTTACGATGCTACCAACTTTTAGCATTTTAAAACTTGTATTTTCATAAGTATAGGGAATGATAGCTACACTGAAAGAATTTTTTTTGGAATTTACAACAGTCAAGCTCACACCGTTTACCGTTATTGATCCCTTTTCAATAGTAATATTTTCCAAGTTCTGTTGGTATTCAAAAGTGAATGACCAGCTACCATTAGTTTCTTCCATAGAAGTGCAAACAGCAGTTTGATCCACATGACCTTGCACTATGTGACCATCAAGTCGTTCGCCGAGTTTCATAGCTCTTTCTAGATTTACAATATCTCCTTCAACTAGTTGTCCTAAATTACTTTTGTCCAGTGTTTCCTTAATGGCAGTAACAGTGTAATAGTCATTTTCAATATTAACGACAGTTAAACAAACACCATTGTGCGCTACACTTTGATCTATTTTAAGCTCATTTGTAAAATTGCTTTCAATAGTAATGTGGAGATTGTTATTTTCTTTTTCCAGTAAAACTATTTTACCAATCGTTTCTACAATACCTGTAAACATGCTTTCAATTAATTACATTTGTAGCACAAAAGTAACAAGGAGTATTTGTTTATGGGTAAAAATGAAAAAATAATTGTTGGAATTTCCATTGGTGACTATAACGGGATTGGGAGTGAGGTCATATTAAAAACCTTTCAAGATAGTAGAATGCTTGAATTTTGTACTCCTGTAGTATTTGCTTCAGTTAAGCTGATGTCTTTTTTTAAAAAGGAATATGACATGGAAATTAATTTTCATGGCATTGATAAAATTGAAGATGTTATCCATAAAAAAATTAATGTTTTAAATGTTTGGAAAGAACCAATCGAAGTAAATTTTGGAAAAGAAGAAGCTAAAGCAGGAGAATTTGCAATTACATCCTTGAAAGCTTCAGTTGAGGCGCTTAAGAACGACAAAATTGATGTATTAGTCACTGCTCCCATTAATAAAAGTAATGTACAATCAAAATCGTTTAGTTTTCCAGGACATACAGATTATTTAGCAAAAGAATTGGGCGGCAACAGCCTTATGTTTATGATTTCTGAAGAATTAAAAATTGGGTTACTTACAGACCATGTTGCCGTTAAGGATGTTCCAGGAACTATTACAAGAGAACTCATTGAAAAAAAGATTAATACCATCAACAAAACATTAATTGAAGACTTTGGTATTATAAAACCAAAAATTGCTGTTTTGGGAATTAACCCACATACGGGGGATAATGGGGTAATTGGCGACGAGGATGACACTGTTTTAAGACCAACTATAGAAAATATTAGAAATAACGGGAAAATTGTGTTAGGACCTTATGCTGCAGATAGCTTTTTTGGATCAGGAAACTATAAAAGCTTTGATGCAGTAGTAGCTTCTTATCACGACCAAGGGCTTATTCCATTTAAAACGCTAGCTTTTGGTCAAGGAGTTAACTATACAGCGGGGTTAAGCAAAATTAGAACTTCTCCAGACCACGGAACAGCTTACGAAATTGCAGGAAAGAATCAAGCCAATGAATCTTCTTTTAAAGAAGCTGTTTTTGCGGCCATTCAAATTTATAAAAACAGGGAAGAATATCAATTATATGCCCAAAATCCATTAAAAGTTACTGCAAAAAAAGAATATTCAAAAAAGAATTTTTAAAAAGGATAAGCAAATAGAAATATTTTTTATCTTTGCGACCGCCTTTTTTGGAAGGCAAATGTTTAAATATAGATGTGAAAATGAATGAAATGAAAGAATTTGCAATCCCTTTTGTGGGGTTGAAATTGGGGAAACACATCTTTACTTTTGAAATAAGGAACACGTTCTTTGAACATTTTGAGTATGATGAGTTTAATGATGTAAACATTTCATTAGAAGCGGTTCTCGATAAGAAAACTACACTTTTGGAATTTACTCTTGATTTTTCTGGGTTTGTAAAGGTTAATTGTGATTTAACGAATGAACCTTTTAATCAAGAAGTATCAGGCAATTATCATTTTGTAGTAAAGTTTGGCGAGGAGTTTAATGATGAAAACGAAGATTTACTTATCCTTCCTCACGGAAGCTATCAAGTAAATATTCAGCAATATATATATGAATCTATTGTTCTTGCTTTACCATCAAAAAGAATCCATCCGGGAGTAAAAGACGGAACATTAAAATCGGATATACTCGAAAAATTAGAAGAATTAAGCCCTAAAGGCAAAGACATTTCAGAAGAAACAGATATAGATCCCCGTTGGGACAACTTAAAAAAATTATTAACAGATAAATAGAATTGAGTAATGGCACATCCTAAAAGAAAAATCTCGAAAACAAGAAGAGATAAAAGAAGAACACATTACAAGGCCACGTCACCACAAATTGCTACAGATCCTACTACAGGAGAGGCACATCTTTTCCATAGAGCTCATTGGCACGAAGGAAAATTATATTACAAAGGGCAAGTGGTTATTGACGCAGTAGAATCAGTAGAAGCATAAGTAGTTTATATAAAAAACTAAAAACTCTCACAATCTATTAATTGATCGTGAGGGTTTTTTATTTTCTTTCTAATAATTTAAAAAGGTGCTTTTTTTGATCATTTTTGATTAAAAATTAGTATTTTTCAGTCTTATTTATTGCTTTTTGGCCTTTTTTGTGAATTTTAATACAAATCTATATGTCTAAAATCACTGCAGCCATTACCGCTGTGGGAGGATACGTCCCAGACTATGTACTTTCCAACCAGATACTGGAAACCATGGTAGATACCAACGATGAATGGATTACCGCTAGAACAGGTATTAAAGAACGCAGAATTTTAAAAGATAAAGACAAAGGAACCTCTTATCTAGCCATAAAAGCCGCAGAAGACCTTCTTAAGAAAAGTAATACTAACCCAAAAGATATAGATTTGGTGATTATGGCGACGGCCACACCAGATATGCCCGTAGCGGCAACAGGCGTTTACGTTGCGAGTAAAATTGGAGCCGTAAACGCTTTTTCTTTTGACCTAGTGGCAGCGTGTTCCAGTTTTTTATATGGAATGTCTACTGCCGCCAGATATATTGAATCGGGGAAATACAAAAAAGTACTTTTAATTGGAGCAGATAAAATGTCCTCCATTATAGATTACGAAGACAGAACTACATGTATTATTTTTGGAGATGGAGGAGGAGCTGTTCTTTTTGAACCTAATACCGAAGGGCTAGGATTAATTGATGAACATCTGCGGTCCGACGGAATAGGAAGAGCACACCTTAAAATAGACGCTGGAGGTTCTTTACTTCCTGCATCCATTGAAACTGTCACAAACAAGCAACATTATGTTTTTCAAGATGGGAAAACAGTATTTAAGTTTGCGGTTTCCAATATGGCAGATGTATGTGCGAAAGTCATGGAAAAAAATAATTTAGAGGGGAAGGATGTAAATTGGTTGGTACCACACCAGGCAAACAAACGGATTATTGATGCAGCGGCCAATAGAATGGAACTCCCAGAAGAAAAAGTAATGATGAATATCCATAAATATGGAAACACAACCTCCGCAACGTTACCTCTATGCCTCCATGACTATGAAAAGCATTTAAAAAAGGGAGATAATTTAATTTTTGCTGCTTTTGGAGGAGGATTTACTTGGGGAGCTGTCTATGTTAAATGGGCATACAATTCATAAAAAAAATAAACGACCAATTAAACAAATAACAATATGGACTTAAAAGACATTCAAAATCTAATCAAGTTTGTAGCAAAATCTGGAGCTAGCGAAGTGAAACTTGAAATGGAAGATGTTAAAATCACCATTAGAACTGGACACGAAAATGATGAACCTACTTATATTCAGCATATACCAGCGCCAATTCAGCAACAAGCGCAACCGACTATAGCGCAACCACAGGCAGAAAGTACACCAGCTCCTGTTAAGGAAGCTGCCGCACCGGCAGATGAGAGTTCAAAATATATAACTGTAAAGTCTCCAATTATTGGTACTTTTTACAGAAAACCTTCTCCAGATAAACCTGTATTTAAGGAAGTGGGTGATATGGTGTCAGTAGGCGATGTTCTTTGTGTTATTGAAGCAATGAAATTGTTTAATGAAATTGAAAGTGAAGTTTCAGGAAAAATTGTGAAAGTTTTAGTGGAGGATTCATCTCCAGTAGAGTTTGATCAACCCTTATTCCTTATAGACCCATCTTAATTGTCAAATCCCAAATCCCAATAATCAAATTCTTTTCAATTGGAAATTTGGTGACGGAGATTTGAAAATTAGCAAACTATGTTTAAAAAAATATTAATAGCCAATAGAGGTGAAATTGCCTTACGAGTTATAAGGACTTGTAAGGAGATGGGAATTAAAACAGTTGCGGTGTATTCTACTGCAGATGCAGAAAGCCTTCACGTACGTTTTGCAGATGAAGCCGTTTGTATAGGACCACCACCAAGTAGCGAAAGCTATTTAAAAATTTCAAACATCATAGCCGCTGCTGAAATTACTAATGCCGATGCCATTCATCCTGGATATGGATTCTTGTCTGAAAATGCTAAGTTTTCAAAAATATGTGAGGAACATGGCATTAAATTTATTGGTGCCTCTGCAGATATGATCCAAAAAATGGGAGACAAAGCCACCGCTAAAGCTACCATGAAAGAAGCTGGGGTACCTTGTGTTCCTGGAAGTGATGGTATAATTCCTGATTTTGAGACCTGTAAAAAAGTAGCTAAAGAAACGGGATATCCTGTGATGTTAAAAGCTAGTGCAGGTGGAGGAGGAAAAGGGATGCGAGGTGTTTGGAAAGAAGAAGATTTACTAGCCGCTTGGGAATCTGCGAGACAAGAAAGTAAAGCTGCTTTTGGAAATGATGACATGTATATGGAAAAGCTTATTGAAGAGCCCCGTCATATCGAAATACAAATTGTTGGAGATAGCACCGGAAAGGCTTGTCATTTAAGTGAAAGAGATTGCTCAATTCAGCGTCGTCATCAAAAATTAACAGAGGAGACGCCAAGTCCATTTATGACTAAAAAGCTTAGAGATGATATGGGTAAAGCGGCTGTGAAAGCTGCGGAATATATCAATTATGAAGGCGCAGGAACCATCGAATTTTTGGTAGATAAACACCGCAATTTCTATTTTATGGAAATGAATACTCGTATTCAAGTTGAGCATCCTATTACCGAACAAGTGGTAGATCACGATTTAATTAGAGAGCAAATTTTGGTAGCTGCTGGGATTCCAATTTCAGGGAAGAATTATTTGCCACAGCTTCATTCTATAGAATGTAGAATTAATGCCGAAGATCCTTATAACGGGTTTAGACCTTCCCCTGGAAAAATAACCGTTTTACATGCGCCAGGAGGTCATGGAGTGCGATTAGATACTCATGTATATGCTGGCTATGTGATACCGCCAAATTATGACTCAATGATTGCGAAGCTAATTACAACTGCGCAAACAAGAGATGAGGCAATTAATAAAATGAAAAGAGCTCTTGACGAATTTGTCATTGAAGGTGTAAAAACCACCATTCCCTTTCATAGACAATTAATGGATGATCCTGCGTATGTTTCAGGAAATTATACCACAGCGTTTATGAATACCTGGAAAATGAATACACCAGAAGAACAATAAATTTATAGCACTTAAATTTAGAATATACCCATTTCAAAAAGTAATATCTTTGAAATGGGTATTTTTTTAACCAAACTCTAGCTATTGAATCTATCTTATTGGGAATATAAAACTTGGTTTCAAAACATTGACTACGCCATCATTGGAAGTGGAATAGTTGGGTTAAGTTGTGCGCTATCCCTTCGTGAGAGGCATCCTAATGCCAAAATTGTTGTTTTTGAAAGAGGCACCTTACCTAACGGGGCTAGTACCAAAAATGCTGGCTTTGCATGTTTTGGAAGCTTGTCCGAAATTATTGAAGATTTAAAAACACATTCTGAAGATGAGGTGGTTGAATTGGTTAAGAAAAGAGTGAGGGGGTTAGAGTTGCTTCGGAAGAATCTAGGCGATAAAAAAATCGATTTTCAGCGACACGGAGGCTATGAACTTTTCACCCTTGAGGATGAAAATTTATATGAAAATTGCCTTTCAAAATTGCCTTACATTAATAATTTACTAAAAAAAACTATTTTTAACGAAAATGACGTGTTTTCTATTAAAAATAACACATTTTCGTTCAAAAAAGTTCAAAAAACGCTTATTTTTAATCGATTTGAAGGGCAGTTAGATACCGGCAAAATGATGCAAGCGCTTATTCAAAAATGTATAAATAAGGGTGTTTTTATAGTAAATTCGTTCAGAATTGAGTCATTTTTATCAAAAAATGATCAAATAGTAATGAATTTTGAGCAATTTGGAGAAATTTCGACAAAAAAGCTATGTATTGCTACAAATGGTTTTGCAAATCAGCTTATAAATACTCAAGATTTGAAACCAGCCAGAGCCCAAGTGCTTATTACTAAACCCATAAAAAATCTTCATATTAAAGGGACTTTTCATTTGGATAGAGGCTATTATTATTTCAGAAATATAGACGATAGAATCCTTTTGGGAGGTGGAAGGAATTTAGACATTATAGGAGAAACTACCACTAGTTTGGAATTGACTTCCCTTATTCAAAATAGATTAGAGGATTTATTACGTACTACCATTATCCCAAACATTCCGTTTGAAGTGGAACAGCGTTGGAGTGGGATTATGGGTGTTGGATCACAAAAAAAACCTATCGTTAAGAAGATAGAGGACAATGTGTATTGCGGTGTTAGATTAGGAGGAATGGGCGTAGCTATTGGTAGTTTGGTGGGTAGCGAGTTAGCAACTATAGCACAGACTTAAGATGATAAAAAAGGTATTTAAATTCATTTGGAAATCCATTTTATGGTTTTTGGGACTTAGTATCTTATGGGTAGTAATTTACAAATGGGTGCCAGTACCTTATACTCCTTTAATGGCTATTCGCTCTTTGGAAGCCGAAGGTGATTTTGAAACAAAACATGATTGGGTACCTATAGAAGAAATCTCTACTGAGCTACAACTCGCAGTCATTTCTGCCGAAGATCAAAATTTTTTATATCATAAAGGATTTGATTATGAAGCCATTCAAAAAGCATATAAAAACAATCAAAAAGGAAGGCGAATAAAAGGAGGTAGCACCATTTCGCAACAAACGGCAAAGAATGTTTTTCTATGGCCAAATAGAAGTTGGTTGCGCAAAGGATTGGAGACGTATTTTACATTTCTAATCGAAACCCTTTGGAGTAAAGAACGAATTTTAGAAGTATATCTCAACAGTATTGAAATGGGTAATGGAATCTATGGAGCCGAAGCCGCCTCGCAATATTGGTTCAAAAAAAGTGCTAAAAAATTAACTAGATATCAAGCAGCATCTATTGCTGTGATACTTCCAAATCCTAGAAAATATAAGGCATCCAATAGTTCAAACTATATTGAAAATAGAAAACAATGGTTGGTTCGACAAATGCAAAATTATGGTACATTTACTTTAAAACAATCTAAGGAGGATGACGGCAAAAGAAATTAAAGAGGCGTTATTTAAAATTTGTGCCGAGAAGGTTGAAAACCGCTATCAAAAAATTAAACAGGTTTTAGAAGATATAAAAGAGTCGTTACTAGAAGAAAGCAAGAGTACTGCAGGGGACAAACATGAAACGGGACGTGCCATGCTTGATATTGAACGAGAAAACACATCAAAACAATTGCAGGAGGTTGAGGTGTTAATGTCCATTCTTAAAAAAATAGATATTAATTCAAAATCAGATTACGTGCGTTTAGGAAGTTTGGTAAAGACAGATAAAGCTACCTATTTTATAAGCCTTTCTATAGGAGCTGTTGACTTAAATAAGAAGTCTTATCTATGTGTGGCGCTAAATTCTCCAATGGGACAAGGATTATTGGGGAAGAAAAGGGAAGATACTTTTACTTTTAACAATCAAGAATACAAAGTATTATTGGTTTCTTAGTTGTAAGTAAACTTCTATATTTAATTTGATAGGATTCTGGTTTTCAAAGAAAATTAAATGGTCTCCAAATTTGGTTTGTATTAAGTAATTTTTCCCTTTAAAATAGTTTTTCTGAATAAGTACCTTAAATTCTGTTTCATTTTCTGAAAGTTGTAATTGATTAGGAAGTAAGATAAGTTCTTCATTCGACAAAATTCCAGAAGGAACTATGGAAACTTCTCCAAAAAAACCAGCTTGATACACATTGTCTAGGGCGTTATAAATATTTTCAGGAGTGTCTAGCTTTTCAATCTTTCCGTCCTTTAAAAGCAATATTTTATCCGAAAAAGCTAAAGCCTCTTCGGCATCATGGGTTGCTGTAATACAAGCGATATTATTTTCTTTTAAATACCCAAAAAGCTTTCTACGTAATGTATTTTTTCTGAAAGTATCAATATTACTGAAGGGCTCATCAAGCAATAGTAGTTGAGGTTCCTTTGCAAGCGCTTTTGCAAGCGCTACACGTTGTTTTTGACCGCCGCTAAGGTTTTTCACCATAGTTTCAGGAAAAGATTCCATTTCAACTACCTCTAATAGCTCATTTACTCTTTTTCTATCACTTTTTAAATCCAGCCTTGAAAGATGGGTCGCAATATTTTCAGCCACTGAAATAAAAGGCATGACCTTAAATTCTTGAGCGACCAATTTCATAGAATCTTCCCCTGGGACTAAATTGAAATTGGGGCCTAGAAGCTGTTTATCTTCCCAATATAAGGTGCCTTTTTCTAAATGAAGTAGTCCGTAAATGATGTGTAATAAAGTAGATTTTCCGCAACCACTTTCTCCTAAAACTGATAAATGCTCCCCTTTTTCTAACGAAAAGGAAATGTCCGATAGAATTTCTTTATCAGCGTATGAAAAAGAGTTTATTGCTACTTGAAGCATACTGTTTTATAAAATGAAAAAGGTTGTCAACTACGTTTCAAATTTGCTTAACGCGACAACCTTTTGCAATAAAATGATTTTTATTATTCCTTAATTCCAGTATTTACTTTTTCTGGAAGGACTTCATAACCCATATTATAAAGCGTAAAACCAAAAATATCTGCGTACTGCTCAATAGTTTTATGAATTGGTGTTCCAGCACCATGTCCTGCATCCGTTTCAATTCTAATTAATACCGGATTATTACCTGCTTGATTTTCTTGCAATGTTGCAGCAAACTTAAAACTATGTGCTGGCACAACCCTATCATCGTGATCTCCAGTAGTCACTAATGTGGCAGGGTATTCGACCCCTTTTTCTACATTGTGAACAGGGGAATATCCCAATAAATAATCAAACATTTCTTTACTGTCTTCGGCAGTTCCATAATCATACGCCCATCCCGCACCTGCAGTAAAAGTATGGTACCTTAACATGTCCAATACGCCAACAGCTGGTAAAGCTACCTTCATTAAATCTGGGCGCTGGGTCATGACAGCACCCACGAGCAATCCTCCATTAGACCCCCCACGAAGAGCTAAATAGTCTTTGGAAGTGTATTTGTTTTCAATTAAATATTCGGCAGCCGCTATAAAATCATCAAAAACATTTTGCTTTTGCATTTTTGTGCCTGCTTTATGCCATTCTTTTCCATATTCACCTCCACCACGAATATTTGGAACAGCGTAAATACCGCCTCGTTCCATCCAGACAGCATTTGGGATGCTAAAAGCGGGAGTAATACTAATATTAAAGCCGCCATAGCCATAAAGAATGGTTGGGTTTTTACCATCGAGTTTTATACCTTTTTTATGGGTGATAATCATAGGGACTTTGGTACCATCTTTTGAGGTAAAAAAGACTTGATTGCTTTCATAGTTTTCTGAATTGAAATCGATTTTTGGTTTTCGGTATAATTCAGATTTCCCAGTTTCCATATTGTATTTGTAGATACTTCCAGGGGTAGTATAATTGGTGAACGAATAGTATAGTTCTGTTTCATCCTTTTTTGCTCCAAATCCTCCTGCACTACCAAGGCCAGGCAATTCAATTTCTCTTATAAGTTTTCCAGCGAAGTCATACTGAAAGACTTTTGAAATGGCATCTACCATATATTCGGCAAATATGTATTTTCCTCCCGTTGAGGGGGTAAGTACATTTTTAGTTTCAGGAATTACGTCTACCCAATTTTCTGGTGTTGGATTTGAAACATCCACTTTTACAATTTTTTTATTAGGAGCATTGAGGTTGGTGTTTAGGAACAAGGTTGAACCTTGATTATCCATAACGTAGGTGTCACTATCGGTATGATCCAAAATAGTTATAAACGAACTGTTGGGTTTTTCTAAATCTTTTATAAATAGTTTATTTCCAGAAGTAGAAACACTTGCTGTAACAACAAGATATTTATCATCTTCGGTAACAAAACCACCTACATAGCGATGTTTTTCTTCAGGGGTCCCTCCAAATATGAGCTTATCACTTTTTTGAGGTGTTCCTAATTTATGGTAGTAAAGTTTATGTTGATCTGTTTTTGCTGAAAGCTCACTTCCTTTAGGCTTTTCATAACTTGAATAATAAAATCCTTCATTTCCTTTCCAGGAAAGACTGCTAAACTTAATATCGACTAGGGTATCTTCAACAATTTCTTTCGTTTCGGCATCCATGACTAATACTTTTCTCCAATCACTTCCACCTTCCGAAATACTGTAAGCGGCAATTTTTCCGTTTCGTGAAAAGCTTAGGTTGCCTAGAGAAATAGTACCATCTTCTTTAAATTTATTTGGATCTAAAAATACTTGAGCGGTGCTTGGATCTTCGTTGGTTTTATAACGATAAACTACGTATTGGTTTTGTAACCCGTCATTTTTAAAAAAGTATGTGTAATCCCCTTCTTTAAAAGGAGCTGTTACTTTTTCATAATTCCAAAGGCTAGAAAGGCGTTCTTTTAATTCATTTCTAAATGGAATAGTATCCAAATAACCAAAGGTTACCTTATTTTGAGCTTTTACCCAAGCTTCTGTTTGCGAGCTCATATCGTCCTCCAACCATCTAAAGGGGTCTGAAACTTGGGTATCAAAATAAACGTCGACCGAATCTACTTTATCTGTAACAGGGTAAGACACAACAATAGGTTTTTTTTCAATTTCGTTTTGGCAGCTTATAAGTAAAATAGCTGCAAATAAAGACACAAAGTATTTCATTTACAAGATTTTTAACCTTGTAAAAATACTAAATAAAAGGTGTTAAAGTGTTAAAATGATAGTCTTAACCATCTATTGAAAAAGTGGTCTATAGGATTTCCAGTATTTATAAATTAAAATCGCATTGATAGAGACAATAATAATGGCTGGCAAAACGCGAGGGATGTCTAAAAAAAGATGAAACAAAAGTACGTTTAAGGAAATAGGTACTAATACAAGCAACGCAAAAGGAACCCATTTTTTGAATAACAATAACAGCCCAATGAAAATCTCTAAAACTCCAATAAGCGGCAACACATAACCTGATGCAGAAAGTGAACTCATAAAGTTAGCTCCTTCGGGAAGCTGTGGAAGTGGCATAAAACTAAAATCGATAAACTTATTTAATCCAAAAATAATAAGGATAAGTGCTAAAACAACGCGAAGAATTTTGGTAAATGTTGAGTTCATAGGTGATGGTTTTGAGTTACTTAAATATAATGAAAAAAGAAACACCACCACTTTTTTTAGTGACGGTGCTTAATTTTTTATAAAACTTAAAGCCTATTTTTTTATGAAGCGTTGGGTTTTAACTAATTTATTGTCGAAAACTCTTAAAATGTAATTTCCTTCAGCTAAGTAAGAAACATCTATAGAATCTGAATTTAACCTTGCATTCATCACTCTTTTCCCGTTCATATCAAAAATAGTGTAAATAGGATCATTAAACTCGGTAGTTTGACGAAGATTTAAAATTCCTTCAGTAGGGTTAGGGAAGGAAATTAAATTGTTTACCAGATTTTCATCAATACCAGCAATAATGGTAGAACCTTCTTCTACAGAAATTACTTGATCCACTGCAACATCTTCTAAAACATCAATAATTCCAGAAGTCCAATAAATGGTAATGGTGGTAATTTCGGTATCTGACCCTAGTCCAAAATGAGTATTTAAGGTACTCATATATCTAAAACCTTCACCACTTCGAACATCTCTAATTTGTGTTCCTGAAGCGCTTTCGATTTCTACGCGAGCGCCTAAACCGTTAATATTGCTTTCAACTCCAATTGTATTAATAGTTAACCAGTGATTAGAGTTTCCATTGTTCATATAAATGGTGGATCCAGTAAAACTGTCGATAAACCCGTCGTTATTTAGGTCTGCAAAAGATCCATTATTATCCGGTAAAAGGTCACTTACTAAGGCAAAAGTAAGGTCGCCGTTTCCAATTAGGATATTACCATTAGATGCGATATCTGGATATCCATCATTATTGAAATCGTAAGTTGCGTTTTCAATTCCAGTATCGGTCATTCCTTCCACACCCGAACCAGCAGTTACGTCTGTAAAAGTACCATCACCGTTGTTTCTCATTAACTTGTGGTCTCCAGTACTAGCTCCCACAAAAACATCCATATCACCATCATTGTCATAATCTGCCCATGCAGATGACCAAGTTTGCATAGGATCTGCAAGACCAAGGTCTAATGCATTTTCTGTAAAAGTACCGTCTCCATTATTAGTATGCATTTGATTTGTTCTTCTTTCTTCACTACCACCACATTTTGCAATAAACATATCAACATCACGATCATTATCATAATCAATCCAAACGCTTCCATAGTTTCCACCAGAAGGGAAATCACCTAAACCACCTTGATTAAAAGAAAAGTTACCCAACCCATCGTTTATATAGTAAACGTTAGGTTCTACATCGTGACAAACGAAAGCATCCATGTGACCATCGTTATTAATATCCACAAAGTTTGATCGTTGAGAAAATACATATTCTGGACCAGATACTTCAGTAAATCCAGTTCCGTCTGAATTTGCTCTCATAAAAGTCACACCACTTCCACCTCCGTAAAGTAAATCGGTATATCCATTTCTATCATAATCTGCAGCTGCTAAGCTCCAAGAAGGACCAAAATCTGCTGGGGAAGTTGTAATATTTACCTCATTAAATGAACCATCGGGTTGTTGATAAAATATTTGAACATTGGTATTGGTTACAGATACAATATCATCCAAGAAATCTCCATTCATGTCTACGGCGGCTCTATCTGAACCCGTTGTGCCTATGCCTTGACTAGTCCAGCCAAGTTGGGCACTTGCCGTAAAAAAGCAGGCCAAAAATAAAATTGGTAAAAGTATTTTTTTCATAATAAAAAGTGTTTTTAATTGGTTAATCACAAGTTTCGGTTAATGAATTTATCCATTCTTCAATAAGGGCAATAGCCTCTTCATGTTGAATGGTTCGCCCTAATAAAGGCATTCTATATTCTTCGTTATTAGTAATAAATCTAAAAAATAAAATCGAGTTATCGGCATCTCCAGGCATTATAATCTTTGAATCCTCGTACCCTGGGATAGGAGTATCTGGGTCAATACATATTCCTAAATTAGCTGGATCCTCTGTTTCATTGAATGCGAACCGTAAAGGTCTGTAATCGCAATGTCCACTTTCACTATGACAATTGGCACAATTAACATCAAAATAGGAACGAACTCTCATTTCAATAGATTCTGAAGCATCTGTCCAATCGACTACAGTTGTAATATTGGACGGAACACTTTCTAAATACCCCATTGAAATCCATTTCTCTAATTGATTAGCCGTGCCATCTGCATAAATATAATTACTGTTTAAACTTTGTGGCTTAGGTCCAATAGGGGTACTTGATTTGTAAAATTTATGACAAGTAAAACATTGGCTTTCTGAAGGGATACGATAATTTACGAACTTAGTTTCTCCGTTTTCAACCCATTCTATTTCTTTAAATCCACCATTTCCACTGGTGTCCAAAATGGCTTCGGTTTGATCCTCATTCCATATATAGTCGGCAAAAATCCAGCCTTCAGCCTTTTTTATAAGCAGTCGTGTTTCAATAATTTGTGTTGAATTATTGGGTAAAACATTTTCATAATAAAATGTTTTTATAAGAATACTCCCTGTGGGAAAATTCAAAACACTAGCATCTGATTCATATTGTGCTTTTACTCCATAAGGCATCCAGACAAACCTTTTTTTGTGAGCATAATCTGTAAAAAGGGGTGAAATAAGATCATAGGGTAACACTCCATAAACTGGTTCCTGATTTGCTAAGTCACCATCAAAAAAGTTATATTCTGAAAGCGTGTTGTACGGCGCCGAATTTATATCAAAATTTACTGGAGAGATTGGTAAAACATCTATAAATACAACTCCCGTAGCGCAACTCTGTCCGGAGGCATCGCAAACGGTATATTCAAAACTATCTTCGCCAGTTGTTTCACCATTTGGGGTGTAAATGATGAAATCATCGTCAACTTTAGTTGGGGTTCCATTGGTATTTAATACAACAGTACCTCTAAAAGGATTTGTTAAGATAATTTCTCCTTCCTGAGGAATATTATCATCATTATTCAAAATATAAATCTCTAATGATGCGTTCTGAAAAACCTCAGCAATATCTGCATTAGCTACTATGTCTAGAGGGACATATCCACCAGAGTCATCATCAGATTTACAGGCATTTAAAATAACTACAGACAATAGCAGAATACTTAATCGAGAAAAAGCGTTCCTCATACAATATTTCTTTAACAATTTTGTTTTTTTTAGACCCTAAAATTTTAGGAGGACCTAAATGTAAGAAAAACTTTTTATTTAAATTGTTTAAGAGCTTGTTTGTAATGTATTTAACGGAAATGGGCACCGTAAGAATCCCAATGTAAATAGATAAAGCATCCATTCACTAAAGCGACAATCAAAGCGGGCACAATGTTGGGAAGGTTAACAAAAGGATGAAAAGCCACCGAACTTATTGATTCCGAAGCTAAAAGTATGGGTCCAAATTATATAGAAAAAAGCTAAATAATGTACAAATGAAAATTCTTAAACCAACTTGTTTTTAACAAGGTATTCTGCAATTTGAATTGCATTTGTGGCAGCACCTTTTCTAAGATTATCACTCACAATCCACATATTTAAAGTCTTGGGTTGTGTTTCATCTCTTCTGATGCGACCTACAAAGACTTCATCTTTCTGATTGGCGTACATGGGCATAGGATACGTCTTAGTGTCTGGGTTATCCTGTACAATAATTCCCGGAGTATTGTGTAGTATTTGACGAACTTCTGAAAGATCAAAATCTTGATGAAACTCGACATTTACAGATTCACTGTGACCGCCAGCAGTAGGAATTCTAACAGCAGTAGCACTTACGGAAAAAGTTCGATCGTCCAATATTTTTTGGGGTTCTCTAGCTAATTTCATTTCTTCTTTGGTATAACCATTGGCTTCAAAAACATCACATTGCGGGATAGCGTTTTTATGAATGGGATAAGGGTATGCCATTTCACCTTTTACTCCTGCGATTTCATTTTCCAACTGCTGCACTGCCTTTACTCCCGTTCCTGAAACAGATTGGTAGGTTGAAACAATGACTCTTCGCATTTTGTATTTTTTATGAAGCGGAGCCAATGCCATAACCAATTGTATGGTTGAGCAATTAGGATTCGCAATAATTTTGTCTTCTTTGGTTAACGCAAATGAATTAATTTCTGGAACAATTAGTTTTTTTGTAGCATCCATTCGCCAAGCAGAAGAGTTGTCAATCACCGTTGTGCCAACTTCAGCAAATTTTGGCGCCCATTCAAGTGAAGTGGAGCCACCTGCTGAAAAAATGGCTATGGCTGGTTTTTTGGCAATGGCTTCATCCATTGACACTATGGTATAATGTTCTCCCTTAAATGAAATGGTTTTACCAATCGATTTTTCTGAAGCAACAGGGATTAATTCGGTTACAGGAAAGTTTCTTTCTGCTAAAAGTTGAAGCATTACTTCGCCTACCATTCCGGTGGCACCTACTACAGCTATTTTCATACTAATTTAATTAGGGGTCAAAAATAGGGGATAAGAAATAATTAATTCAAAATAAAATGTAAAAAAAGACCCCGCCTTTTGGCGGGGTTTACTGTTAAATTATGTAATGTAGCGGTTGCTACGCGTTTACTTTTTAAGAGCGTCTCTAATTTCTTTTAGTAAATCAATTTCAGACGGTCCTGGGTCAGGAGCTGGGGCTTCTTCTTTTTTCTTCTTGGTTTTGTTATATGCTTTTACAATAAGGAATAAAACAAATCCTACAATTACAAGGTTAATAACTGCATTAACCCATTTACCCCACATCACAGCATTTTCGGGTGTTGTAACATTACCTTCGGCATCTACAACAGCTTCAGACAATACAACTTTTAAAGCAGAAAAGTCCATTCCCCCTGTAAAATGGCCTACGATAGGCATCATAATATCATTGGTAAATCCAGAAACAACACCTCCAAGTGCAGCCCCTAAAATTACAGCTATGGATAGTTCAATGACATTACCCGTCATGATAAAATCCCTAAATTCTTTTAACATAATTGATTGGTTTTTACTGTTAATAAGGAACTAATTTACATAAAAAACCTTTTTGTTGTTAAAATAATCCATTTCAAGACTTGTGTTTTCGTTTAAAGACACGATTTACTCGTTGGGAGATGGCCGTAATGAGCTCGTAAGAGATTGTTTTTGCAGAAGTAGCAATAGAATCTGCAGTTGGATTTCCACCAAAAAGGAGCACCTCATCTCCTTCTTTACAATCAATTCCTGTAACGTCGACCATAATCATATCCATACAAACATTTCCAACAATTAGGGCTTTTTTCCCATGTATGGTAACCCATCCAGCACCATTTCCATAAATTCTTGATATACCGTCGGCATGACCTAAAGGGAGTGTGGCTGTTTTTGTGTCTTTACTTGCAGTGAAAGCTCGATTGTACCCTAAACTCTCTCCTTTTGGGACCTCGTGAATTTGAGAAATAATAGTCTTTAATTCACCAATAGGCTTAAGGTGTATATCAAATTTTGGATCGTTCCCAAATCCATAAAGTCCAATACCGGTACGAACCATATCAAATTGTGCTTCGGGATAATTAAGTATTCCCGAAGTGTTGAGCATGTGTTGTAACGGTTGATATTCTAATTTTTGAATGAATTGATTAGAATAGAAGGTAAATTTTTCAATTTGGGTAAGGGTAAACTCTTTTTCTGAAAGGTCTTCACTTGCAGCTAAATGCGAGAAAACCGATTTCACTTTTACGCTTTTTGTTTTTGAAAGAATAGCTAAAATTTCTTCTATATCAAATTCTGAAAACCCTAACCTGTTAAGCCCAGTATTAAATTTTATATGAATGGGATACTCTTTTTGCTGATGTTCTTCAGCAAAAGCAATAAATTCTTTTAATATTTTAAGTGAATAGATACTAGGCTCTAAACATTTATTCAATATAATGTCAAAATTGCCAGGTAACGAATGCAATACTAGAATGGGTGTTCTAATTCCATTTTCTCGCAATTTTTCACCTTCATGGGCATAAGCTACAGCAAAATAATCGATACCCAAGGTTACCAACTCTTTTGAAACTTCCACAGAATCACTTCCGTACCCAAAAGCTTTTACCACGGCCATCATTTTGGTGGTGGGTTCAATTTTAGATTTTAAAAAATGGTAATTGTGTGCAAGGGCGTTGAGGTCAATTTCCAAAACGGTTTCTTCGATGTTCGCTTCAGATTTTGACATATTAGGCATGCTTTTTACTTGATACTTGCTCTGGATCTTTTACGTCAATTTTTTTTACACGCTCACGCAACATCGCTTTGTAATAGGCAGCGCGACTTAGAGGTTCATATTCTTCAGTCTCTCCCAATAAAACGAGATCGTCACTTTGCGCTTTTCGGTAACTAAAATGTGCTAGATTTCCGGTCCTTGTACAAACAGCGTGTACTTTGGTGACATACTCGGCAGTAGCCATAAGGGCAGGCATAGGGCCAAAAGGATTTCCCTTAAAATCCATATCCAATCCTGCTACAATCACTCGCATCCCTTGATTTGCAAGGTCGTTACATACTTTTACAATTTCAGCGTCAAAAAATTGCGCTTCGTCAATGCCAATGACGTCGCATCCATCTGCTAGTATAGGAATATTAGCAGCAGCGGGCACTGGCGTCGATCGAATTTCATTGCTATCGTGTGAAACTACTTTGTCTTCGTCGTATCGATTATCGACAGAAGGTTTAAATATTTCTACCTTTTGTCTAGCAAACTTGGCGCGTTTTAATCTTCGGATTAATTCTTCGGTTTTTCCCGAAAACATAGAGCCACAAATCACCTCAATCCATCCAAATTGCTCTTTCTGATTAACTGTATTTTCGAGAAACATAATTAGGTTTTAGAATAAAATAGAATTCTTTGACGTTTACATAAAGGATGCGTAAATTTAGCAAAACAAAATATAGAACGCTGCATAAATTATAAAAGTTATGAAGAAGGAACTCCAAAAAAAATTGAAGGAATTGGCGCAAAACATTGTTGCGCATGATTCCTTGGAGGAAATCACAAAAATGAAGGAGCAAGCACGAGATTTGTACGAAAAACTTTCGGTGTTAGAATATCTGGAGGCACAAATTCTCGGAGAATCTATTTCAGAAAATAAGGAAGAATCATTAGACTCAAAAAGTTTTAGAGAACAAAATTGGTTTAAAGACCCAAAGCCTGTTCCTTCTCCTGAAAATAAAGAAGAACTGATCGAGCCTGCCACCGAAAAAATAAAAGACTTGGTGGCTCAAATGCCCAAGGAATCCCAACAAGTTGATGAACTTTTGGAAAAGGTGCTTCCGCCCAAGCAATTTCAGAAAAACGATTTAGAAGATTTTGCTTCCCACTACAAAGAAATGCCCGTTTTTGAGAGAAAGGAAACGCCAGTAGTTTCAAAAGCGGAAACACTTACTGAAACCATTGAAAGCCCAAAACCTCTAGAAACCAGCAAGCAAAATGACATTGAAAAACCAAAGTCTATAAACGATACTATCCAAGCTGGATTAACCATTGGTCTCAATGATCGTTTAGCGTTTATAAAACATTTATTTGACGGAAATGCAGATGATTACGCACGGGTACTTTCGCAAATAAATACGATGCCTTCTTTTGAAAAAGCGCAGGAATTTATAAAAGGTAAAGTGAAACCAGATTATAATTATTGGCTTCAAAAGGATGAATATTCTGAACGTTTTATGACCTTAATCGAAAAGCGATTTAACTAGATTTCTTATGGGAAAACTCTACCTAGTTCCCACACCCATTGGCAACCTAAAGGACATGACTTTTAGGGCGATAGAAGTTTTAAAAGAAGTAGATGTAATCCTTGCCGAAGATACACGTACCAGCGGGAAACTCCTGAAATATTTTGATATTGATACTCCTATGCAATCGCACCATATGCACAATGAGCATAAAACCGTGGTTGGAATAGTTTCAAAAATTGAAGCAGGGCAAAACATAGCGCTTATTAGCGACGCTGGCACCCCTGCCATTAGCGACCCTGGGTTTTTATTGACTCGAGCTTGTGTGGAAGCAGGAATTGAAGTGGATTGCTTACCCGGCGCAACTGCTTTTGTACCAGCATTAGTGAATAGTGGATTACCTAACGACCGATTTGTATTTGAAGGATTTCTTCCTGTAAAAAAGGGGAGACAAACGAGATTGCTTCAATTAGCCGAAGAAACTCGAACCATTATTTTTTATGAGTCGCCTCACAAATTGGTAAAAACATTAGCCCAATTTGTTGAATATTTTGGTGCCAACAGATCCGTTTCCGTTTCTAGAGAATTAAGTAAACTTCACGAAGAAACCATCCGTGGAACAGCTGAAGAAGTTTTTAAACATTTTGAAGCCAAACCTCCAAAAGGAGAGTTGGTTATTGTAGTTGGAGGGAAATAAAATGAAAAGCATAATTGCCGAAGTAAAGGAATGTACCATGTGCAAGACGCACCTTCCTTTAGGACCTCGCCCTGTTTTTTCTATTGCTAAAGACTCTAAAATTGCCATAATTGGACAAGCTCCAGGAACTAAAGTCCACGAATCTGGGATTCCTTGGGATGATGCGAGTGGGAAACTGTTACGGACGTGGTTAGAAGTTACTGAAGAGGAGTTTTACAACCCTTCTAATTTTGCTATTGTCCCTATGGGATTTTGTTATCCTGGAAAGGGGAAAAGTGGTGATTTACCTCCAAGACCAGAATGTGCTCCACTATGGCATGAACAACTTTTTGAACTAGCAAAATCGATTGAGTTGTATATTTTAATTGGCACCTATGCGCAATCGTACTATTTAAAAGAAAATTCTAAAAAGAACTTAACTGAAACTGTACGGAATTTTAAGGAGTATCAACCAAACTATTTTCCTTTACCGCATCCTTCCCCAAGAAACCGATTTTGGTTTCGGAATAATGAGTGGTTTGAAAAAGAGGTGCTTCCAGAATTAAAAATTCAAGTACAATATATATTATCCCTTTAACCAAACTTTACGTACTGCCACTTGTTTCTCCGAAGCTTCGGGGTTTGGTTGTAGTTTTTGCCCTGTAGTATACGATTGAGTAAGCTCTTTATCTATAATAATTTCTTCACCATTTCTATCTAACACTACATTGATTTTAGTACCGGGAGACCACATATACATATCCGTAAACATTTGTTGTGCATTTTCGAAAGTTAGGTCCGTACCATTTACGGTCTTTAGTACATCTCCAGCTTGTACTCCGTTTTCATTCCAGAAGCTATTATCTTTAACAGCTTCAGTAAAGGCGATGGTTCCTCTTGCTCTATTGGGGGCAAAAATAAATTGCCCGTCATTTTGAATATAATTTGTCTTTACAGTAGCTTCTACTAGTTCTAGGCCTACTTTTTCAAAAAATTCTGTATAGTTGATAGGTGTTGTTCCTACTACATGCGCTTTCAAAAAATTTCCTATAGAAGGGTAGGTCATTTGGGTAATTTCAGCTAGAATCGTATCATCGTTAAAGGGTTTATTCTTACCATATTTGTTTGATAATTCCTTCATTAAAGATAACATGCTTCGCTGTCCATTGCTTTCTTCGCGCATTAAAATATCAATACACATCCCTATTAAAGCTCCTTTTTGATACACATTATAATAGTTGGCTGCATAGGGTTGTTCTAGAACATTTTCACTCATTTCAGTAAAACTCATGGTATCGTCCATACTCATAGATGTTTGAATTTTACCCATCATTGAGGCATAAAATTCATCATCGGTCACTAGTCCTTCATACACCTGAAAGTGTTGCGCAAAATACTCAGTTACTCCTTCGTACATCCAAAGATGTTTGGAAAAGGTTGGGTTGTAATAATCGAAATAATGTACGTCTTCACTATGCACACTTAGGGGTGTTACAATATGAAAAAACTCATGAGCAACCACATCTATCATACTATCGATAAGCCCTTCTAAAGTAGAACTTTCAGGAAGGACTACTACGGTAGAAGTATGGTGTTCCAATGCCCCCATCCCTTTAGGAGAATCTTCACTTCCATCACTTAAATACAGAAAAATATCATACCGAGGGGTTGAGTTAATTTCTCCTAAGTATCTTTTTTGTCCCTGCATCATAGTGTACATACTTTCTTTTAGTACAGCAGCAGAATGTACTTTGTTTGGAGAATACACACTTAAAACAATTTTAATACCCCCTACCTGAAATTCTTCTACATCCAATTCGCCATAAAACATAGGATTATCTGTGATGTCGAAATATCGAGGGGCAAAATAATGGGTGGTAATGCTTTTCCCATCGGCACTAGTTTCAGAACCTATTTCTTGTATTGCCGAAGAACGAACAAATTCACTTGGAGCAGTAACATTCAGTTTGTATTGTGCATTTTTTAAAGAATCGAAATAGCCTATAAATCCGTGTAAGTTCAATACATAATTAGTAGGCTCAATATTAGTTCCAGCGGGTGAAAAAGGATTTTCACCACCAATACCTCCTGAAGATTCTGTATCGAAAGTGTCATTTACTTCGTAAGTGATTTTATCTAATTGAGAAGCATTTGTAATAGACCAAGAATTATCGTCTAATTTATTGGAAGGTAGTTCATTCCCTTTATAATCAATGGCCTTAAAATTTTCAACATATCTTCCAAAACTACTCACCGAATAGGTTCCTTGAACCACTTTTGGGATTCTATAAATTTCGGTTTCTGTGGTAAATCGACCAGGGTTAATAACCACTGGAACTTTGTCATTAGTAACGTTTACAAGATTTAAGCTCGTTTCAATAGGATTTGAAACAGCTAAATCATTATTTGTAGTTTTTGTAGAAGTACAACCAATAAAAAAAACTGAAATGGCAATCAGTAGAAAATGTCTCATAACTGGGATAAAATTGTTTCCCACAAAGATATTTTTTTTCAAATGCAAGAATCTTAAAATTTTACCAAAAGAAAAGATAAGGTTTATAGGTGTTTACCCTTTTCCCAACCGTGTTTTCCAAGATACTTTTCGCCACTTTCCACGGCGCCCTCCTCGATAGAGGTTCCCATGCTATCATTCCAGCGGTTGAGGTAACCAAAAAGTGAAATTACCCCTAGCATTTCCACAATTTCACCTTCGTTCCAATGTTCATATAGCCGTTTTTTAATGTCATCGTCCACTTGATTAGGAACTAGACTTGCTTTTAACGAAAAATCCAACGCAGCGCGTTCGGCTTCACTAAAAGCAGGATGTGTTGGGTATTCCCAAATATTATCCAGCTTTTCCTGTTCGGCTCCATAACGTTCTGCTGCACGAATGGCGTGTGCTTGGCAATAGCGACAGCCTGCGGCGTTACTACTTACCCAGGCAATCATTCGCTTAAGTGCAGAAGTAACCCGCCCTTCATTTGCCATTACTGCTTTGTTAAGGTTAATAAACGCTTTACTAATAGCTGGACGACGCTGCATGGTAAGCACGCTATTGGGACAAAAGCCGAGCGTTTCATTAAAAAACTCGGCAAGCTGTTGGGTTTCTTTATCGTGTTCTGGGGAGAGTGGAGTTACTAAGGGCATATCTATGTTTTGTTTTCGAAAATACAAATTACTATTAAAAAAGAAGTGAAATTTGTACCTTTACACTTTAGCTTCCCACAAATTTAGTTACATTAAAAATATGCGTTGGACCCTTTTACCGAAACCGGAAAAAGAGAAAGTTGACCATTTAGCCCAATCCTTGGGCGTGGAACCTTTTGTTGCCACCTTATTGGTACAACGAGGAATTGAAACTTTTGAAGAAGCCAAAAAATTCTTTCGACCAAGTTTGGAAGACTTGCATGACCCATATTTAATGAAGGATATGGACAAAGCTGTTGACCGAGTTGAAAAGGCCATTGAAAACCAAGAAAACGTTTTAATCTATGGCGATTACGATGTAGATGGCACAACCTCCGTGGCATTGCTATCTTCTTATCTAAAAACCTACTACCCCAATGTCGCTACCTATATTCCGGACAGGTACGATGAGGGCTACGGAATTTCTTATCAAGGAATTGATTTTGCCGAAGACAACGAATTCAGCTTAATCATTGCACTCGATTGTGGGATTAAAGCTATTGAAAAAGTAGCCTATGCTTCAGAAAAAGGGATTGATTTTATTATTTGTGACCATCACCGCCCAGGAGATGAAATTCCAAAAGCGGTAGCCGTATTAGACCCAAAAAGAGACGATTGCGAGTACCCCTACAAAGAGCTGTGTGGGTGTGGGGTTGGGTTTAAGCTCATTCAGGCTTTAGCGCAAAACCGAGGTCAAAAAACAGAAGATTTACTTTTGTATTTAGATTTAGTGGCTACGGCTATTGGTGCCGATATTGTCCCCATCACTGGAGAAAATAGGATTTTGGCACATTATGGATTAAAAGTAATTAATGCCAATCCGCGAACGGGTTTTAAGGCCATTCTAAAACAAGTAAAAAAGGAAACACTCACTATTACCGATGTCGTTTTTATTATTGCTCCCCGAATAAATGCAGCGGGACGGATGAAACACGGAAATCATGCGGTGACACTATTAACCGAAACCGATATCAACAAGGCGGCCGAATATGCTGTGGAAATTGAAGCGTTTAATACCGAAAGAAAGGAAACCGATCAGCAAATTACCGAAGAAGCACTGCGTCAAATCGTGGATAACAACGAAGAAAACCGAATGACGACTGTGGTTTATAAAGATTCTTGGCACAAGGGAGTGATTGGGATTGTGGCTTCACGATTAACCGAAACGTATTATCGCCCTACCTTGGTTTTTACCAAAAATGGAGACACACTGGCGGCTTCGGCACGTTCGGTAAAAGGGTTTGATGTGTATAATGCTTTGGAAGGGTGTTCAGAATATATAGAACAGTTTGGAGGGCATAAATACGCCGCAGGACTTACTTTATTTGAAAAGGATTTTGAAAACTTTAAAAAGGCTTTTGAAAAAGTGGTTTCAGAAACCATTGACCCAAGTTTGCTAACCCCCGAGCTTAAAATTGATGCTGAAATCGACTTTAACGACATCACTCCTAAATTCTACAGACTTTTAAAACAATTTGCTCCCTTTGGCCCGGGAAACATGACCCCAGTTTTTATGACTAAAAATGTAAAGGATGTGGGGTACGGAAAAACAGTGGGCGAAGACAAAACCCATTTACGATTGGTAATGAAGCAAGGAAATTCCAATCCATTTACGGGAATTGGTTTTGGGATGGCAGAAAAAGAAGAAATTGCGTGTCATGGGAAGCCTTTTAAAATAGCCTATGTTATTGATGAAAACGAATGGCAAGGGAATGTGAGCCTTCAGTTGAGAATAAAAGACATTAAGGAGTAAATTCTTTCAGCTCAAAAGTGGTTCCGTCAAAAACCCCATAGGTGTAATGATTAATCCAATCGCCTAAATTAAAATAGGTGGCTTGTTCTCCTATCTCAATTTTCATAGGTAGATGGCGGTGTCCAAACACAAAATAATCGTAGTGCTTTTCCTCCAATTTTCGTTTGGCATAAAGGGCGAGCCACTCTTTATCATCGCCTAAAAATTGTCGATCTTCGTCCCCAGAAATTAATTTATTTTTTACGGAAAGGTATTGTGCCAGTCGCATGCCCCAATCGGGATGTAACCAACGGTACAACCATTTTGAAAAAGGATTGATAAACACCTTTTTCATGCGTTTGTAACCCTTATCTCCAGGACCTTTTCCGTCGCCGTGGCCAATTAAAAATGTTTTGTTGTTAAATGTGAATTCTTTTACATCACGATATACGGGAATATTCAGTTCTTTTTCAAAGTAATCGTGCATCCAAAGATCGTGGTTTCCAACAAAGAAATAAATAGGAATACCACTATCGCTAATTTCGGCAAGTTTTCCTAATACGCGGACAAATCCTTTAGGAACCACCGTCTTGTATTCGAACCAAAAATCGAATAAATCACCCAGCAAAAAAATGGCTGCCGCATCACCTTTTACCGCATCCAGCCAAGCCACAAACTTTTTTTCACGCGGTAAACTTTTAGAAGGCGTAGGAGCCCCTAAATGATTGTCGCTTGAAAAGTATATTTTTTTACCTGCGGGTAGTTGCATGGGATAAAGATAACTAAAATGGGGTTTTAATTATCATGGGCAAACCATTCGGCATAACTGGTTTCAGTTTCTTGTAGTTTTAGGGAATGAAGCGTAATGTTTTTTGGCAATCTTGCTTTAATTTTTTCAGCAAAATCAATCACCATCATTTCGCTCGTGGGCTGGTAATCGACCAAAAGAACATTATGGCCCCGTTGTGAAAGTTCTTTTGCCAACTCAACGTGTGGTGTATTTTTATTAAAAACGGTGGCGTGGTCAAATACATCTACAATTTCTTCCTTGACAATCTTTTTTAAGTCACTAAAATCGATGACCATGCCAAATTTTACATGCGAAGAATCTTCAATGGGGTTTCCAATGACCGTTACTGAAAGTTTGTAGCTATGCCCGTGTACATTGCGGCATTTACCGTCATATCCGTATAGGGCATGACCGGTTTCAAAAGAAAATTGTTTTGTAATTCTAATCGTTCCCATAAGGCATCAAAGATACAGTATTTTCGATTTAATTATTTTTTGAAAAAGATGTTGTTTTTGCGATTATATTTGCGGGCTTTTTTAAAACGTTATGGAGGTAGAATTATACGAGCAATTAGACTTTGTTGAGAATCCGTTGTTCGAATCTATTATTGAAGACCTGATGCAGCAACAGTATAGTGTTGTAGACAACTTTTTTATCGAAGCGGAGGTCGTAGCATTGCGTTCTAATTTAATTGCAAAATATGAGGCCGATCGTTTTAAAAAATCGGCTATAGGGAGTCGGGTAAATGAAGAAATTGATAAAACCATTCGGGGGGATTTTATTTTATGGATAGACGAAACCAAAACGGATGTGATAGAGCAGTTATTTTTTCAGAAGATTAATGAATTAGTGTCTTATCTCAATAGGACATGTTTTATGGGGATTCTTCAAAAAGAATTTCATTACGCCGTCTATCCCGAAGGGACCTTTTATAAAAGACATTTAGATACTTTTCAAAATGACGATAGAAGAAAACTTTCTATTGTGTGCTATTTAAATGAGGCTAATTGGCCCAAGGAGAATGGAGGGGAACTCACACTTTATCTTGAAGAAAAGCCACTTGATTTGTTGCCTCTGCCTGGTCGAATCGTCATTTTTGAAAGTCAAATGTTGGAGCACGAAGTGAAAGTTGTAAAAGCTTCAGAAAGATTAAGCATTACGGGCTGGCTTAAAACCCGTTAATTATTCTTTAGCCAGCGGAAGGTATTTTCGGTAAAACTTTATCATTAATGCAACGGCTCTGTAAGCAATCCAAGTAAGGATGGCAAACCAAATGCCAATAAGTCCCCAATCCATATATATGGATAGATATAAAAATGGGATAAAACCCACTATTGTGGCTCCCAAAAGGACATTTCTTAAATACGCCATTTCACCCAATCCTTTAAAAACAGCATCCAAAGTAAAAGCAATAGCATTGAGTGGTTGACTAATAATAACCATAAAAAACATTCCATAAAAAACGGTAAGTACAGCTGTATCCTTTATAAAAATACTCCCGATGGGTTTATAGAAAATTATACATAGTATAGCAAGCAAGCACGCGACAAGGAGATTATATATAGTTACTTTTTTTGTGAGTTTCCAAAGTGTTTTATACTCTTTTGCGCCTAATAGCCTTCCGCCTAAAATATTTCCAGCAGCACCATAACCATCAATAAAAAAAGCAGTAAAAAGCCAAATATTTATGGCAATGGCATGGGCTGCGATAAACTCTTTTCCTAATGCAGTTGCTTCTCTTACAGCTAACATTAAAGCAGCGTTTAGTGCAATAGAGCGAATAAATAAATTAAAACTCATGCTAACTAGTCGAGAAATTTCTGGATGAAGCGGAAAACGAAGTTTCAAGGATGTATTCGTTTTGGAAAGCACAAGAATTAACGCCAGCAGCGCCATGATGCTTTGTGCCATAAGACTCGCCCAAGCGGCACCTTTTATTCCCATGGCAGGAATAAACTCATCTATACCATAGACTAAAGCAAAGTCTAATCCTATATTTATTGTGGCGCCAACAATGGCAATAGTCATAGGCCAAAGGGTGTTTTGAAGTCCTCTAAAAATTCCAAAAACGGCAAAGGTGAATAAGGTTAACGGAAATCCCCAAACCCGAATATTATAATAATCAATACTAAACTGAAGAATTAATCCTTCGGCGTTGAGTAATCTAAAAATTTCTTCCACAAAGAAATAGGTAGAAAATAAAACAATAACACTGAGTATAATATTAAAATAAATGGCTTGCGCAGGAAAGTTTTTAATGTCTTCAATTTTTCCTGCTCCCAAATTCTGGGCAATTATGGTAGCAATGGCACTGCGTGTTTGCGCCAATACCCAAATTAATGTGGAAAGGAAAAACCCTACAACCCCCACTGCGGCAAGTGATTCGGTGCCATATTCAGGAATATTTCCAACCACAGCAGCATCGGTAGTGGAAAGTATAGGCTCCGCAATACCTGCAATAATGGCTGGGATAGCCAATTGCTGAATGCGTTTAAAGGAGATATTTGTTGTTGAAAGTGACAAGAGACAAAATTACTAATTACGATTCAATAGAAGTTTGAAAAAGACATCGCAATTGAGACCGACTGTAAAAAAGCAGTATCTTTAATAGCTAATACGCTATGAAAATTAGAATAGAATAGATTCCATTCTTTCCGCTTTGTAATTTGTTATTTCAGAAATGATTAAAAAAGTCATTTACCTAATTTGTTTGCTTATTTCTCAAAATAATTGGGCACAAGACTGTCCTGAGCTAATTAATCCGTTACAGGGTGCTATCAATGTTCCTGTAGATACTAGTATTACATGGGAGGAAGTAACAGGAGTAACAGGGTATATTATTTCATTAGGAACAACTCCAGAGGGATCAGAGATTATAAATGAACAATTAGTAGGAAGTGATACAACTTTTTCACCACCCTTGGGTTTGCCAGAATCCACTACTATTTTCGTTACCATTACCCTTTTCTTTTTTGACCAAGACAACATCGTTTGTCCTAGTCAATCTTTTACAACGCAAAATGTAACTACGCTTCCAGGGTGTGCCATTTTACTAAATCCGGAAGATGGAAATATCAATGTAAATATAGGAACCAACTTAAGTTGGAGGTATGCTCCAAGAGCGTTAGGCTATCACCTCACTATTGGAACTTCGCCTGGAATTGGGGATATTTTAAATGACTTTGATGTTGGAAATGTACTTACTTACAATCCAGTGACTAATTTCCCACCCAGCACCATCATTTATGTACTTATAACACCCTATAATGAAAATGGTTTTTCATTGGATTGTCTAGAGGAAAGCTTTACAACGGGCTCTCTTGGTGAACCGCCAAGTTGCACACAACTTATAACTCCGGCAAACGGCGCTATAAATGTATCATTATCCCCATTTTTGGAATGGGAACCGATATCCAATGCCACTGGGTATAAAGTTTTTATTGGAAAAACACCCTTTATAAACGATATTTTGGATGGCGCAATTTTTACAACAACATCTACCTATGTGCTTAATTTTGAATCCAATAACACGTATTTTGTTAGAATTGTTCCTTTTAATGCTGCAGGAGAAGCCCAATCTTGTGGGCAAGAGTATTTTTCAACTATTTTAGGATGTGGGCCTTTTTATGATGCAGACACGGGGGAACTTACATCCTATTACCCCGAAAGTGATTTTCCAGATACCGTTGGAATATGCAATAATAGCTTACCAGCTAGAATAGAATCACCCGATAATGGTGACGGGTATCGATGGTATAAAATACTTGAGAATGGCTCTGAAGAGCTTATTTCTGAAGCCTCTTTTGTGGATATTTCAGAAGAAGGACTGTATCGATATGAAGTCTATAATCTCATCACCGAAGGCGAAGTAACCATAGAGTGTTCTTTTACCAAAGAATTTACAGTTGTTTTTTCTTCCTTGGCATCTATAGATGAAGTTTTTAAAGTACAAATTGGTCAATTATTCACGGTAACTTTGGATGTTTCTGGCTTGGGAGATTACGAGTACGCCGTGGATGATTCTGAATATTCCGACAATAATTTTTTCATCAATCTTTCCGAAGGGACTCATACACTAAAGGTAAGAGATAAAAATGGATGCGGTGAAGTAGCACAAACCATTGAGTTAAAATTTCCTCCTACAGGATTTCCGCCCTATTTTTCGCCCAATGGAGATGGTTATAATGATTATTGGCAGTATGTACCTCCTAAATCGAATGCACTTATCATTTCTGTGATTTCAATTTTTGACAGATACGGAAAGTTAGTCGCAAGGGTTGGTAGAACAAGCCAAGGTTGGGATGGACGCTTTAATAATGTTCCTTTACCAGCAGATGGCTATTGGTATAAAGCCACTACCCATGATAATAGAGTGGTTACGGGTTACTTTTCGTTGGTAAGGTAGAAACTAGAGGTAATTCGTAGCAATAAAAAGGAAATTCACTTTGTTTAGGAAAAAAAATTGTGCCAAGTTTGGTGTAACCTCTTGCTTCGTAAAATTTCTGATTGCGAATGTTTTTACTGAATGTATCTAATCGAATTGAGGGTGCTTTCTTTTCTTCTGCCTTCTTTTCGGCAAAATCCATGAGTTGTTTTGCAAATCCTTTATGCTGAAATTTTGGATGTATAGCCAATCGGTGGATATAAAAGTTAGTAGCATCGGGAGTAAGCCATTGTATAGAATCGTATTCTTCATCTTTAAAAGTAGAAATAGTGATACAGCCTACTAGGTCATTTTCAGAAACCAATACAAACAATTCATCTCTTTCTAAATCTTTTATAAAGGCGTCTTTGTTGGGATAGTGCTCATTCCATTGAAAAATGCCTTCAGCCATCATTTTTTTTGCACAAGCTCGTGTGAGTTCTAATAGTTGTGGAATTTCTTGCAATAAGGCTTTGCGTATCATAATAAAGATTAATTTTGCAAAAGAATTAAAGATACGGAAACTCATGAAAAATATATTGGTTCCAGTAGGTGCTACAGAAAGTGCCATTACCAATTTAAAATATGCCATTAACCTTGCTTCTTTAACTGGGGCAACAGTCTATCTCATTAATCTTTATAAAGAATTTTCCAAAGTTGGTAACCTCACAAAACTTAACGAAATTATTATAGAAGATAGTGAGGAACAGTTAGAACTAGTGTTAAAAGAGGTTAACACTAAAGGAGTTGACGTAATTTCTAAGTCGTTAAAGGGAGATCCTTTTGAAGGCATTCAGAGAATTTCAAATCAATTAAATATTGATTTAATTATCCTTTCCCCTCAAAGTGTGGATATAAACGATGAACTTTATTTGGGAAATATTACTGGCAAAATTGTAAAACAAACTAACATTCCAGTTTTGTTAATTCCAAGAGGATATATTTTTAGAAAGGCCGAAATTATTTTACTGGCTTTTAAAAATGGTCGCTTGGAGAATGAAGGCGTTTTAAGTCCTTTAACAAAGATTGCAAACCATTTTAGCGCAAAGATTAATTTATTGCATGTAATCACTCCAGATATGGCTCAGGAAGACCATACTATAGATCCGGCATTGTTAAAAATTAGTAATTCGTTAAAAACGACTGAGAATGCAACTATATTTCAAGGAATATTGGAACACTTCCAATCTAATCAGCCAGATATACTTTGTGTTTTTAGAAGGAAAAGAGGCTTTTTTGAAAAGCTTTGGGAGAAAAACACCATACTTAAAAAGGACTTCCATACCTCAAAACCTTTATTGGTTTTACAAGGGACAGATTAAATATTTTTAGTATTTTCGCCCTTCTTTGGGGATGTAGCTCAGTTGGCTAGAGCGCTTGACTGGCAGTCAAGAGGTCGTGGGTTCGAATCCCATCTTCTCCACTTAAAAAAATCCGTTTGTTTTCAAATGGATTTTTTATTTAGATAAACTAATTGAGGGTTTACAATTCTGAAAACCTCATAGTTCTTAAATAATTGTTTAGTTACGCGCGTTCAGAAATCATGGCTAATAAACCAATGACTAAGCAAGCAACAAAACTCCAAATGACTATTGCACCTACACCCATATAAATAAATTAAGTTATACAATGAACTAGATTACTAAGGTAGTAATTTTATACTATATTACTTTATTTCTTTCTCTATAAAGGGAATGGAAGGAGTTACAATTTCGAGTATTAATTTTTTAAGTTCTTCTTCAAAGGAATTCAAAATTTCTGAATTAATTTTTTCTTCTCCTTTTGAAGCTCTTGGAGCTTCTTTTTTTCGGAAACTTAAAAAACCAGAGTTAAAGTTTTTAAAGGAAATAACTCCAGCGACAACTTCTTTAAACGAAATATGCTTTTGATACAAATAGGCATAGGCTAAAACCTGAAAAGCTTTGCTATACTTATAATCTTGAGAGAGGTTTTCCCAATCTACTATATCCAATTCTTTTTGTTCAACTTTGCCTGTTTTATAATCGATAATTCGTAGTTGATTATTAAATAAATCAATTCGGTCTACATTTCCTTTTAAGTATACTGGGAAGTGTATTTCTGGAAAATGAAGTTCCGTTTTAAGTGTTTCCTCAAGCGCCAATATTTTAATGGTATTTCCATTTTTTAACGAATCAATATCAAGATTAATTAAGTTTTCTACATACCGCTTGGCAATTTCAAAAATGATAAGGTTTTTGCCTTTAGAAAAATCACCTTCCTTAAAATGCTTTTGAAACTGTTGATTGACTTCAGCAGGAACTCCTTTTAGGCATTTAGAAAGCTGCTCTTCTTTTAAAAAACTATTTATAAATGGAGCGTATAATTTTTCTAAAGCTTCGTGTACAATAGTCCCCAGTGTATTATACTCAATCGTTTCTTCAACAGCATCCGTTTCATTAACTCCAAGAATTCTTTCAAAATAAAAATCTATCGGATTTCTTACATAGGACATTAATGCCGAAGGTGAAAATCCTTTTTCGGCTATTATTCGAAGTTCATTAATTACCTCAGGAGTTTTTTCAATTTCTTTAAGTGATTTTTCATGTTTTGAAATGGGTGAGGTTTGAACATGATGTGTGATGCTTTTTTTAAGGTTGTAATCAATTTCCAATTGAAGTAAAAACCTGCTTTTTTCACCCGTTCTTAATCCTTTTGATTGGCTACTGTAAAGCAAGGTAGCTTGTTTTGCTCTAAATAATAGATGAAAAAAGTGATAGGCATAAACCGCATCTTTTTCGGGGTGTAAAGGCAATCCAAATTGGAGTTTTAGATCATAGGTTATAAATGAAGCGTTTGTTTTGCCAGAGGGAAGAACACCTTCATTTACCGATAGGAGAATCACATTTTCAAAGTCAATGACCCGTGTTTCAAGAATACCCATGATTTGTAATCCTTTTTCAGGATTTCCTTCAAAATCTATTGAGGCTTTAGTTACTAACTGGTTAAAAGCATTTTTTAAAGAGAGTGGTGTTGTAAGGTAGTCGAATTGTTTTGTTAGTAATGTTAAGCGTTCAAAGATTGCTTCAATTTTAGCAAGAATTGATTTTTCAATTAAAGTAAGACTAATTGAGGCATGTAGTTTTTTTATAAGGGACTGAAAATGCACTATAATTTCATTGATATTTTCGAAGTCACTTCTGAAAAGAAGCTCAATTACTTCTTTGTTTTGTAAACCTCCTATGTCAACTAATTTCTGATGAGAAATACTTGAAAGATTATTGGTTTTAATAAACTGTAAAATAGTTTCTGGAGAAACCATTAATTTCTTTACCCATGGATGTAATAATAGTTTTTCAATTTTTTTATAAAAAAAAGGTTCGGGGTTAAGAAAATTATCTAGGATATAATCAAAAAAATCAACTTCGGGAAGCCCTGTTATGCGTAATCCCATAGTTATATTGATACTTTCTACATTATTTGGAAGAGAATATAAAAGAGGTGTTAAAAGGGACTCGTCTGCCAATACAATAGCCGTTCTTTCCAACATTTCTAGGGTATATGTGGAAAGAAGTTGCCCCACATATTTTACTTGCCCCACGTCATTTTGAGCTTCAGTAATAGTAATTTCCTTGTTTATATTAGTACTATATATTACTGAAGGAGCATTGTTTTGATAATAATTCCATATGTTTTTATAATTCCTTAGAAAATAAGATGCTGCATGGTCTGCATCCTTTAATAAATGAGGATCCATATCCCAGAATACAGTAGTATTTCCAGTTTCTAAAAGCTCTTGTATGATGGATTGTTCCGCCGAGTTAAGGGCATTAAAACCTAGAAAGTAGTGATTCCGATTTCCATTTGAGACGATATAGTGCTCGATGTCTTCTGCCGCCTTTCTATACACCATTCCTTGATAGCCACTTTGTTCCTTAAGCAAATGGTCATTTAAATTTTCATAAAACAATTCAAGGGTTTCCCAAAAGGAAAGATATTTTTTTATGAAGGGTGTTTGGTCATTTTTTACACCCCATTTTTCTAATGTTTGAATACTTAACAAGTAATTGAAGAAATTGCTTTTTGGAACTAGGTAACGATCTATTTCATTAAAATCGTTTAAAACAGCTTGTCCCCAAGAAGTATATTCTTCAAAAGTGTCTTTTTCAGAAAATCCTTCTGTATTGAGATAAACCGAATAACTGGAAAACAAAAGGGTTAATGAATCTACAATGGCTATTCCTGAAATCTCTTCAATAAACTCTTCAATACTAATAATCTTAGGCGAAAAAAAAGGAGCACCAGATTCTTTTGCTAGAGTTCGTTTTAGAAATCCAACGGCTCTTTTACTAGGGAGAATAAAGACTGCTCGGGATAAGTTTTTATCCTGTATTTTAATTTGGGAAAGCACTTCTTCTATAAAAGTCTTCATACCCTAAAAATAAGAAACGCCTCCAATTTGGAGGCGTTTCAATATATATATTATTAAACTCTTTTTAGTTTTTCAAAGAGATTTCAACACGACGGTTTTGCTGTCTTCCAGCCTTTGTGTTGTTAGTAGCAATTGGTCTAGACTCACCGTATCCAATTGATGAAAGACGACTTCCGTCCATTCCAATGGTAGTAAGGTACTCTCTAACAGAAGCAGCTCTGTTATCAGAAAGAGTTTGATTGCTCTTATCTGAACCAACACTATCAGTATGTCCTTCAATTACGAAAGAAGTAGTTGGGTATTCTTTCATAATATCTACGATACTTTGAAGTACAGCATAAGACTCTTTTCGAATGGTAGATTTACCTGTATCGAATAAAATAGTCTTAGAATACTCATTTAATTGATTGATGATTTCGATAGTTACTTCTGGACAACCTCTGTTTGCAACAGTTCCAGGAACATCTGGACACTGATCATCTTTGTCAAGTACACCGTCACCGTCACGATCTTGGTAAGGACAACCGTTATTAGCTTTTGGACCAGCTTCGTTAGGACACTCATCTTCAGCATCAGTGATTCCATCACCATCAGCATCAGGACATCCATTCATAGAAGCTAAACCAGGAACAGTTGGACAAGCATCTTGTGGATCTGGAATACCATCACCATCAGTATCAGGACAACCGTTGAATTCAGCTAAACCAGGTACATCTGGACAAGCATCATTTCTGTCTTCGATTCCATCACCATCAGTGTCAGGACAACCATTGAATTCTGGTAATCCAGGAGTTTCTGGACACTCATCTTCGTTGTCATAGATTCCATCACCGTCAGTATCTTTTCCACCAAATTTGAAAGCAACACCTACAGAGTGCTGGAAGTGTTTTACTCCATACTCATCTTCGAAAGCGTGCTTATAAGTACTTTGGAAGTTAAGTGCTAAGCTTTCAGTTACCCAAAAACGAACACTTGCAAGTGCGTTTGCAGTACCAAAACCGATATCATCGATCCAAGTGTAACCCCCACCAACACCAATAGATGGATCAAACCAACCACCAGGACCGTTGATTAGGTCTCTAAGGCTGTATCTAATTTCACCATCAGCACCGTAATAGATTAAATCGTCTACTGGAACATCTCCAAACGTTTTAATTTTATTGATAGTTCCTACTGCACCAAATGTAAATCCATCACCAATATACCTAGCAACAGATACTTTCGAAGCTGAGGCCAAGATATTCCAATGGTCGTTTTGGTTAAAATATTCATCAAACAAACTGCCTTGACTTAGTTCACTTGTTGGGATACCGTGATAACCTCTACCATCGGCAGCTGGGCCAACAGGGTAAAAATCAACGGCGTTAACACCCACTTCTATAGCCCAAGGATTGTTTTGGTCTTGTGCATTTGCTACTCCTACTGTAAAAAGAAAAAGGGCAGCAGCTAAAATACTGTTAAGATGTTTCATATTCGATTGTTTAATTTTTTAAGTGTTAATAGAGCAAAAGTAAGTTGTTAAATTTTATTAACAAAAGCAAATCTATTAAAATTTTTACAAATAGCGTACTCTAAGCTTTTAAATAACGCTTTGAAACCCTAAATTTTTAATTTTTCCTTCACTTTTATGAATGAATTGACCGCTTTATCAAGTTGTTCTTTAGTATGAGCGGCCGAAAGTTGAACCCTAATTCGGGCTTTTCCTTTGGGAACTACAGGATAAAAGAACCCGATTACATAAATTCCTTCCTCCAAAAGCATGTTCGCCATGGTTTGCGAAAGCTTAGCATCGTACAGCATTACTGGTACGATAGCCGAATCCCCTTCAATAATATCAAACCCCGCATCTTTCATACCTTTTTTAAAATGGGCAGCATTTTCTGCAAGCTTATCTCTTAAAGAAGTATCGTTTTGAAGCATATCAAAAACTTTTATGGAAGCTCCTACGATAGCTGGTGCCAAAGAATTTGAAAACAAATAAGGTCGGGATCTTTGTCTTAGCATTTCAATTATTTCTTTTTTCCCCGTGGTATAACCTCCCATAGCACCTCCTAATGCTTTTCCTAAGGTTCCCGTAATGATATCAATTCTGCCCATAACACCCTTTTCTTCAAGTGTCCCACGTCCTGTATCACCAATAAATCCAGCAGCATGACACTCATCTATCATGACAAGGGCATCGTATTTATCGGCCAAATCACAAATTTTATCCAAAGGAGCCAAAAGGCCGTCCATTGAAAAAACCCCATCTGTGACAATAATTTTGAACCTTGCCCCATTTTCGTTGGCAGCGATAAGTTGCTTTTCCAAATCCTCAATATTACTGTTTTCATATCGATAGCGAGCTGCTTTACAGAGCCTAACCCCATCTATAATGGAAGCGTGATTTAAAGAGTCTGAAATAATAGCATCTTCTGGCCCTAATAAGGGTTCAAAAACCCCTCCATTGGCATCAAAAGCCGCGGCATATAGGATGGTATCTTCGGTTTGATAAAAGTCGGCAATTTTTTGCTCTAATTCTTTGTGAATATCTTGTGTTCCACAAATAAATCGTACAGATGACATCCCAAATCCGTGAGTGTCCATCGTATCTTTTGCCGCCTGAATAACTTCAGGATGGGAGGAAAGGCCTAAATAATTATTGGCACAAAAATTTATTACTTCTTCTCCTGTAGAAATTTTAATAACGGCACCTTGAGCAGAGGTAATTATTCGTTCTTTTTTAAAAAGCCCATTATCTCTAATGTCGTCAAGTTCTGCTTGTAAGTGTTCTTTTATTTTCCCGTACATTTTACTTTAAGTTTAAGGCTTCAAATTTAAATGTTATTTATCAAAATGTTTTCCTTTTCAATATAAACAATTAGTTTTTCTTTTATGGTAAATCCCATTTCCAAAAGAACATTTGCATACTCGTTAATTTGATTGGCATGGGATACATTTTGAACTCCTGTTTTGTAATCCAACAACGTTACCGAATTATTAGGATGAATATTGATGCGGTCTGGTCTTAACACTACAAAAGGAGAAATAATATCTCTTTCATTATAAATGGTGTCACCCTTTGAAAAAAGTGGATTTAGCTTAGGGTGTGTTACAATATTACGAAGCGTATTTTCTAAAAGTTGTATCTCGACTTCTTCATAATGGGGATGCTGTAATTCTTCTAAAACGAATGGTAAGTCTTCTTCCAAAAATATATTAGCCATAGCATCATGAATAACATTTCCAAAACGAATAGATTCTTGCACTTTTTTAACAAACAGGGAAGTTTCAATACTCGAAACTTTTAAAAGTTTTTCATACGGAAGTGAGACAAAATATGGAGTATCTTTAAAATTATTTTCAGTAATTTTTACCGAAGAAGGCCAAGTATGTTTTTGTCCAAACGAGTAAGCATCCACTTCGTTTTTCCAAAGCGATTCATTTTCAAGGAATAATTTTAAAAACTGATTGTATTTTTTTGGAGAATTTTGAACCGATTCGTTTTTAGCCAAAATATAAAGTTCCCTTTCCGCTCTTGTAAAGGCAACGTATAATAGATTGATATTATCGAGCTCCAATGTGTTTTTTCTAATTTGAGATAAATAAGCACCTATTTCTCCATAACTTTCGACCTCCTTACTAAAATTAATAAGCAAATCATCAAAACCATTTTCTTGCCAAGGATACCAGGCTTTAGGCTCTATTTCTCTATAAATATCAAGATCTGCAAATGGAAAAATAACGATGGGAAATTCTAATCCTTTGGATTTATGAATGGTCATTACTTGTATGGCATCTTCTTGCGTCGTGCCAATGGAAAGACTCACTTTATCTTTTTCTGTTTCCCAGTAAGATAGAAAGTCTTGTTTTCCAATTTGGGAGTTTTGCGAATATTGAAAAACCCAATCCATAAAATGAAGTACATAAGCATCTGTAACTTTATGAAGCTGTAAAGAATGAATAAGATATTCAAAACTTTCATAAAGACTTAAGGAAGCTAAATCTTTAAATTGAATTTTTAAGTAATGCTTTTGTAAAGTTTCTTCTAGTTTTGAAAGTGGAAACCCTATATGTTCTGAAAAAAAAGTGTGTTTTTCTATCTCAATCTTAAGGTAATGATACAAGAACTCTAAAATTTGAATTTTTAAAGAGTCTTGCTCCGGGAAGAGGGATAGTTGCAGTAAATTGACAAGTATTTTTACGGTTTCAGAATTTTGTAAAAGGAGCGTCTCCTCTGAAACTACATTGATACCATTTGCGACTAAAAACTCACTAACAGCAACACCTTCTTCTTTTTTTCGGGTTAAAATGCATATGTCTTTTTTTGGACAACCCCGAGACTCTAAATCTAAAACGGTTTCATATACTTTTTGCACATATGCTTCGTAAGCTTCTTCCTTAAGAGTTGGCTCCATAAAATTGATAGAAACAAAACCCTCACATTCGCTATTTGGAAGTTGTTTATTTCCATCTTCATATATTTTTTGATATGATTCATCCCCAAAAAAAGGAGCCATAAAACTGAAAAACCGATTATTAAAATCTATTATCTCTTTGCAACTCCTGTAATTTGTTTGAAGATTTCGTGTTTCTTTTTCAACAGAAGGAAAAGGATTTTCGTCAAGGCATAAATCTATAAATTGTTCAGGAAGTCCACCCCGCCAGCGATAAATAGATTGCTTTGCATCACCAACCAGAAGTAGACTTCCCGTGTTTTCTTCGGTGTAATTTTGGGATAAAGCATTATCAACTAACGGAATTAAATTTTGCCATTGTAACAGTGAGGTGTCTTGAAACTCATCAATAAAATAATGCCGATAACGCTCGCCAAGTCGCTCGTAAATATATGGTGCGGGTTCGTTTTTAATTTCGTTACTTATAATTCGGTTAAACTCACTAATGGGCAAAACATTTTCTTCTTCTTTTATAAGTTGAAGTTCTTGGTTTATTAAATTTACCGTTGCGAGGGGAACTAAGTTTTTCAGAATATTTTGAAAAAGAGAGGTACTAGCTAAGCACTTTTCTATTTTATGGAAACCAGCACTAATTCGAGGAGTAATGACGTCTATTTTTTCAGTAATAAGTGGATTTTCTTTTGTTTTGTAAAGAGGCTTTATTCCTAAATTATTTTGCCAAGTAAGACCAAAGTTTACACTAAAATTTCCTTCAGCAATTTTTATAAAAAAGTCATAAGAATGTCCACCAGAAAAATGAGAACGCTCCAAGCCATTTTGTTCAAAAATGGCAAGAATAGCTTGGGCTTCAGAAATTGCCTCAAACTCACTTTCATTAACCTTTCCATAAAGCCGCTTTTGTAATGTTTTAAAATCTGAAATTGTCTTTGTTTTCAGTTTATCGAGAAAGGGTAGGTCATTTTCTATTGTCAATAATTTTGCAGCCTTATTAAGGTCAATAGCAATATCCCAAGATTTATCCTCGTCTGTTTTTTGAAGTGCAAAATCTATAAGAAGCTTTGTAATTTCTTCATCTTGTCCTGCTTTTTCAATAAGTCTATCAATGGCTTTTAAAATTAGCTGTGGTGTTTCGAGGCTTACTTCAAAATTGGGAGGTAACTTTAAATCTCTGGTAAACGTACGTAACAATCGGAGGTTAAAATGATCTATTGTTTCAACACTAAAAAGGGAATAATGATTTAAAAGATGCTTCACTATCCTCTTTGAGCGAGTATTTATTTCTGTTGAAGACAAACCCGTTTCTTGTGCAATTACATTTAACATGCTTTCTGAAGTTAGAGGTGTTTCTTCTTGAGAAAAATGAATGAGTGTTGTAATTACTCTTTGCTTCATTTCGGCGACAGCCTTATTCGTAAAAGTAATTGCGAGCAGATGTTTGTAATAGTCTTTTTGTTGTGACGAAAGAATTTTAATTAAAAACGACTTTACTAAAACAAATGTTTTTCCGCTACCAGCAGAAGCATTGTAAACAACAAATGGGAAATGACTTTCCAATGAAACCAAAAGTTTTTGTAAAGTTAAAGATACCATTAAGAATATCTATAACGGCATAAAAAACTTATAATTTCTATAACACTAATTGCCACATATATTGCTTAAATTTGAAGTAATTAATAACTAAAAACAAAACAATCATGTCATTTACCTTACCTGATTTAAAATATGCTCACGATGCACTTGAGCCAAATATAGACGCAAGAACCATGGAAATTCACCATGGAAAACACCATGCAGGATACACAAATAATTTAAACGCTGCTATTGAAGGAACATCGATGGATGGAAAATCTATTGAAGAGATTTTAAAAAATCTCGATATGAATAATAAAGCCGTAAGAAATAATGGAGGAGGTTATTACAACCATAGTTTATTTTGGGAAGTGATGTCTCCTAACGGTGGTGGAAATCCATCTGGAGATTTAGCAAAAGGAATTAATGATTCTTTTGGGAGCTTTGATGCTTTTAAAGAGGCATTCTCCAATGCTGCAAAAACACAATTTGGTTCTGGATGGGCTTGGCTATGCGTTCATAAAGGAGGAAAGCTTGATGTATGTGGAACTCCAAATCAAGATAACCCATTAATGCCAGGTGTTGGTTGTGGCGGAATGCCAATTTTGGGAATTGATATCTGGGAACATGCCTATTACTTAAATTACCAAAACCGTAGACCCGATTACATTTCAGCATTTTTTAATGTCATTAATTGGGATGAAGTAGCAAAAAGATACGCTGCCAATAAATAAGAGTTAATCTGAATATAGTTTAAAAATGCCCCTTTACCATAAGGGGTATTTTTTTTGAATGATATTGAGGAAGTAACTACCTCCATATTGAACAAATAAAAAAAGGTAAACAAGCGTTTACCTTTTTTTGCCCCAAATCTACCATGAACTTAACCTACTTATGCTATGGTATAAAACAAATGTATATCAATATTTGAATGAAAAAAGCACTTTTAGACTAAAAGCTTTTTTTTTCGTTAAAAAGTATGTTTTTAGGAAGAATTTTACATTTAGTGGTAAAAAAATAAAAAAGGTAAACGAGAGTTTACCTTTTTTGCCCCAAATCTTACCATGAACTTAACCTACTTATGCTATGGTATGACGCAAATATATGTCAAAAAACCTACTTGAATACAGATTTTTCCTACTTTTAGATGAAGTGTTTTATAAATTCGATAAAGTGGTTGTTTAAGGCTAATATGCTCTTTCTGGGTTGCCTTCAAAGAAGTGAACAAAAGCTCTATTTACTACTTTTTTACCTCCATCTGTTGGGTAATCTCCTGTAAAATACCAATCTCCTAAATTTTTTGGACAAGCTTGATGTAAATCGTTCACTTTTTGGAAAATCACTTTCACTCTAGCATTTATACTTTTATCAGTAATAATTTCTGCAATTTTATCTGAAATTTCTTCGTCTGTAAAAGGAGCATAAAATTCTTTAACGTGATTGGTCACTTCTTCAGCATTACTCGACAATGTGACTTTACACTTTTTATAAATTTCCTCAACAAGCCCATCAGTGCCACGTTCTTTATGCAATGCTAAAGTGGCATTAAAAGCTACCAGATGCTCTAATCTAGCCATATCAATACCATAACAATCAGGATATCGAATTTGTGGCGCCGAGGAAACCACAATAATTTGTTTTGGATTTAAACGATCGAGCATTTTTAAAATACTTTTCTTAAGAGTAGTCCCTCGCACAATACTATCGTCAATCACAACAAGGTTGTCATTGGGCTTTACTACCCCGTACGTCACGTCATATACATGTGCTACTAAATCGTCCCGACTACTATCTTCAGTAATAAAGGTTCTTAGTTTAACATCTTTAATGGCTAGTTTCTCAGTTCTAATTTTATGCGCTTGTATCTGTTGAAGCCTTTCGGGAGTTAAAGAATCTTTTTCCTTTAAAATCGCCTCATTTTTTTGTTTATTCAATTCGTCTTGGGCCGCTTCAAGCATCCCATAAAAAGAGGTTTCGGCAGTATTAGGGATAAATGAAAACACTGTGTTTTCGGTATCGTAATTAATTTCTGAAAGAATTCTTGGCATTAATAAACGTCCCAATTCTTTCCGCTCCTGATAAATTTCGGCATCACTTCCTCGTGAAAAATAAATGCGCTCGAAAGAACAAGATTTTCTCTCAAGTGGTGTTTGAATTTCATCTACACTAAATCTACCATCTTTTTTAACAATCAGAGCATGACCTGGGTCTAATTCGTTTACCTCTTCAAATGGAACATTGAAAACCGTTTGAATAGCTGGTCTTTCTGAAGCTACCACAACCACTTCATCATCTTTGTAAAAATAGACAGGTCGTATTCCCGCAGGGTCTCTTAACACAAACGAATCTCCGTGACCCAAAAGGCCTGCCATGGCGTAGCCACCATCCCAGTTTTTAGCAGATTTCCTTAAAATTTTAGCAATGTTCAGATTTTCGGCAATGTATGGAGACGCCTCTCTTTTATTAAAGCCTTTAGACTTTGCTTTTTTGTATAATTTTCGAACGGCATCGTCCAGAAAATGACCAATTTTTTCCATCACTGTAACGGTATCGGCTTTTTCTTTAGGATGCATCCCAAGCTCAATAAGATTGCTAAAAAGCTCGGTGGTATTCGTCATATTAAAGTTTCCAGCGATAATTAAGTTACGGTGCATCCAGTTGTTTTGACGAAGAAATGGATGTACGGTTTCAATACTATTGCCTCCAAAAGTTCCATATCGAACATGTCCCAAATACAATTCGCCTAGATAAGGGATTCTTTTTTTCTGAAGGGGTATGTCTTCTTTTATTTCGGGATGATTTTTAAACTCAGTATTAATACGTTCGTTAATTTGAGCAAAAATATCTTGAATGGGTTGTGCGTCGTTAGAGCGAATTCTACTTATGTATCGATCGCCAGGATCCATATTCAATTTAATTCCTGCAAACCCAGCACCGTCCTGTCCTCGATTATGCTGTTTTTCCATCATGAGATACATTTTATTTACCCCATAAAAAGCGGTGCCATATTTTTCTTTGTAATACTCTAAAGGCTTTAGGAGCCTTACTAAGGCAATTCCACATTCGTGTTTTAATTCGTCGCTCATAGCTTCAGAAAAAGGTTTCAAATTAAAAACGCCCCGAAAAATCAGGGCGTAGTGTTACGTTATTGCTATATCGAATTGAGTTAAGCTTTTAAATTGATGAATGCGTTTGTTTAATTCTTCTGCTGAAAGATTAATAATCCTTTCTGCCCCAAATTTTTCTACACAAAACGATGCTAATGCCGATCCATAAATGATGGCATTTTTCATATTTTCAAAGGAATAATCTCCAGTACTTGCCAAATAACCTGCTAGTCCACCCGCAAAGGTGTCTCCAGCGCCCGTTGGATCAAAGACTGCTTTAAGTGGTAAAGCGGGAGCAAAAAATATTTCATCTTTGTTAAAAAGTAACGCACCATGTTCACCCTTTTTAATGACCACATATTTAGGTCCCATTTTCATAATTTTTTGGGCAGCTAATACTAACGAATATTCTTTAGTCATTTGCCTAGCCTCTTCATCATTTATGGTAATGACATTTACTTTTGAGATTACTTTCATTAAATCGTCCCAAGTATTATCCATCCAGAAGTTCATGGTGTCTAGCATAATCACTTTTGGAGCATTCATTTGTTCAATCACACTTAATTGAACTAAAGGATGCAAGTTCCCAAGCATGACCACTTCGGCATCTTTATACCTTGAGGGAACCACGGGTTTAAAATCGGCAAGAACATTTAATTCGGTTGCAAGAGTATCGCGAGAGTTCATATCGTTGCGATATTTTCCAGCCCAGAAAAACGTTTTCCCATCCTCAACAACTTCTAAAGCGGAAATATCTAACCCCTTATTTTTGAGCATACTTAAATATTCCTTTGGAAAATCTCCTCCCACAACAGATACAATGGCTCCGTCTATATTAAATTGAGATGCGGAAAGGCCAATATATGTGGCGGCACCTCCTAAGATTTTATCGGTTTTTCCAAAAGGAGTTTCAATGGCGTCAAAAGCTACAGTTCCAACAATAACAAGTTTGCTCATTTATAGGGTTTATTTGAAGGTGCAAATTTAGCTAAAATTATTGAGATTGTTTATCCGTTGGCCTTTCTAAATCTTATGGTTTTTTTCATCCTTTTTGAAGAAATTATTATAAATATTAGGTTAAAAAAACTCAAAAAAAATGACCCTTAGACGTTGAATTTAGTCTATTCATCTAAATTAATTAAAACCGTAGTTGCGATACGACTAGGTAAATTATTTTTACCAGCCCAATAAATTTTACCCTTTTCAACATTTTCCTTTTATGACTTAGGTTTTAATCCAAGAAATCTAAATAGTTATGAAAAATTTAATTTTTGCATTATCGATGCTGAATGTTGGGATAATTTGTTCACAAGTTGGTATTGGGACTTCAAACCCTTCTTCTCAATTAGAAATTAATAGTACGAATACTGGAATTCCTACCTTAGAATTAAATCCTCAAACAACACCATTGGGTTCAGCCACAGGACAACTCTCTGTTATTGGAGATGAACTCTTTATGTATGATGCCGCTAGGGGAAAGTGGTTAAGCCTTCAAGCGACCCCTTTACAGTGGAGTAAAAATGGAAATGCGGGAAATGAAACCCTTCGATTTGGGGGTGATACGAGATCCATAAACACGGGAGCCAGTATGCCTTTTGATGGTACCATTGTTTATGTAACTGCAAACGCAGAGGGAGGAAACGCAACAAAAGGATTCGAGATAAGAATTAAATCTGGAACCACCTTAAAAACAACAACATCATTTAACCTAGTTGGGAGCACATTTAAGAAAACAGATTACAATGTAAATTTTAGTGCTGGGGACTATATCAATGTGTTTGCAAATAATACTGGTGGCGATGTGTCGGAACCTGCGGTTATTGTTTGGGTAAAATGGCGAAAGTAATGGTTATTTTCTTCCAAAGTCTGCAGGAATTTCTCCCCATGCTTTGGTTTCCCATTTCACTATTTTTGTGGCGTAGGTATTGTTTTTGAGCCAAGTTTCGGCTCGAGAAATGAGTTCGAAAAGGGCTTTATTTTTAGCAGAAGGCTTCAGCTTTGTGTTGCACTTCTTCTTTTTTACCCAACCCATAGCGATGCGGGAATCGGTGTAAATAATTCTATCGCTATTCTTTTGTTTCAATAAAGCTAATCCGTGAACAATAGCAAGGAATTCACCAATATTATTGGTTCCCTGAGCAAAGGGACCTTGATGAAAAAGTTGTTTATGTGTTTGAGTATCTACGCCACGATACTCCATTTTCCCGGGATTTCCACTAGAGGCAGCATCTACAGAAATAGAATACAAATTGGGTTCTCCAATTTTTTTTAAGTCTTCTGCCGAAAGTGTTTTATCCTTTTTCCCTCCTTTTCCTTTATAGTCTGCGTATTCTTTATTGTATGCTTTTTTGGCTTCTGCAAAGGTTTCAAAAGACATATATTGAGCACCTTTTACTCCTTTTATTGAAAGCTGGCACTCTTTCCAACTCCCAAAGATTCCAGCGGGGTTACCATACCAAACCACATAAAACTTTTCTTTTTTAGCCATTTTTTGTTGAAGTTAATAGGTCTTCAATCACTTTTGGAAAATATGTATATTCCAATTTGTGCACTTTTTCTGCAACGGTCTCAGAAGTTTCATTTTCGGTTAGAGCTATGCTTTTCTGAAAAATAATAGCTCCTTCGTCATACTGTTCATTGACATAATGAATGGTGATTCCAGTTTCTTTTTCGGCATTTTCAACAACAGCCTCATGAACATAGCGGCCGTACATCCCTTTCCCTCCATATTTTGGCAGCAAAGCAGGGTGAATATTAATGACTTTGTTTGGAAACTCCTTTAGGATAATTTTTGGAAATTTCCATAAAAATCCAGCGAGCACAATAAGATCTGGTTTATCCTTTTTTAGGATTTGTAAGACGCCATGTTCAGCATTTAACTCTTCTTTAGTAAAGAATGAAGTCTGTGTTTTAAGGGCTTTGGCGCGCTCTAGTACTTTGGCATTCTTATTGTTACTGAGCACACGAACAACTTTGGCAATTTTGCTACGTTGAAAGTGTTCAATAATAGTTTGGGTGTTGGTACCACTGCCCGAAGCAAAGATTATAATGCGCCTCTCCATAAAAATTCCAAAGTTTTCACCGAAGTAATTAAAAAATAATAACAAAAGTAAGGCAATAGGGTTTACTTCGCTCAAAAATGTTTAAATTGGTTTTATCTTTTCACACAAATAATTTTATTTGAAAAATAGAATACACAATAAAATTAAAGTAACTTTATAAAAGTTTTAAAAGAAGAATCTCACATTTTATGTACAAAATGGTGTTTTAAATTAAAATATTTTATTTTTGCCACTTGTAATTAAATCTAAAAATTAAGAATTATGTCAGACATTGCATCAAGAGTAAAAGCGATTATCGTAGACAAATTAGGTGTTGACGAAAACGAAGTTGTAAACGAAGCTAGCTTCACAAACGACTTAGGAGCCGATTCATTGGATACGGTAGAGCTTATTATGGAATTTGAAAAGGAATTCGATATTCAAATTCCAGACGATCAAGCTGAAAACATTGCGACCGTTGGTCAAGCAATTTCCTATATAGAAGAAGCAAAATAATCTCTTCCATATGGAACTTAAGCGAGTTGTTGTAACGGGTCTTGGCGCTCTTACCCCTATTGGAAATAACATTCAAGAATACTGGAATGGTCTAAAAAGCGGGAAAAGCGGCTGTGCTCCTATTACATATTTTGATACTGAAAAGTTCAAAACAAAATTCGCTTGTGAAGTTAAGAATTATGATCCTTTAAATCATTTTGACAGGAAAGAATCCCGAAAACTAGACCGATTTGCTCAATATGCCTTAGTTTCTTCAGATGAAGCTATTGTGGACGCAGGAATTGACTTAGAAAAAGTAGATAAGTTTCGTGTTGGAGTAATTTGGGGAGCTGGTATAGGAGGATTAGAAACCTTTCAAGATGAAGTAATAAATTTTGCAGAAGGGGATGGAACACCACGTTTCAACCCCTTCTTTATTCCTAAAATGATTGCAGATATTGCTCCTGGTAATATCTCAATTAAGCATGGCTTTATGGGACCTAATTATACTACGGTTTCTGCCTGTGCTTCTTCTGCAAATGCCATGATAGATGCTTTAAACTATATACGTTTAGGGCATTGCGATATCATTGTTACTGGAGGAAGTGAAGCAGCTGTGACCAAAGCTGGTATGGGAGGCTTCAATGCTATGCATGCACTTTCTACTAGAAATGAAAGTCCAGAAACAGCCTCTCGTCCTTTTGATGCTACCAGAGACGGTTTCGTATTAGGGGAGGGTGCTGGAGCACTTATTTTAGAGGAATATGAGCATGCCAAGAAACGAGGTGCAAAAATTTATGCTGAAGTTGTGGGTGGTGGAATGTCAAGTGATGCCTATCATATGACAGCACCTCATCCAGATGGTATTGGTGTTGAAAGAGTGATGCTAAACTGTCTAAAGGATGCAGGAATGAGTCCAGAAGAGGTGGATACTATAAATACTCATGGCACTTCTACTCCGTTGGGAGATGTAGCAGAATTAAAGGCAATTACAAATGTATTTGGCGAACATGCTTCCAAAATAAATATCAATTCTACAAAATCAATGACTGGGCATCTTTTAGGTGCTGCTGGAGCTATTGAGGCAATTGCATCTATTTTGGCTATGGAACATAGTTTAGTTCCTCCTACAATTAATCATACAACTGTGGATGAAGAAATAGATTCATCCCTCAATCTCACTCTCAATAAAGCACAAGAACGCAAAATTAATGTGGCCATGAGCAATACCTTTGGTTTTGGTGGTCACAATGCATGTGTTCTCTTCAAGAGAATAGATAATTAAGTTTTATGGCTTCTTTAAAGAATATATTTTCCTCTCGTTCTTCAACGGATGGAGAATTTTATATTACCATAAAAAAAATTATTGGGTTTAAACCTCAAGATATTTCCATTTACCAAGAAGCATTTACCCACCGCTCCATGAATTCTACAAAGAATGATGGAAAACCTGAAAATTATGAACGTTTGGAATTTTTAGGAGATGCCATGTTAGGTTCCGTAATTGCAGCCCACCTTTTTAAAAAAGTTCCTAACGGAAACGAAGGGTATTTAACCAAAATGCGCTCCAAAGTGGTAAGTAGAGAACATTTAAATGAACTTGGGCGTGATTTAAAGCTTATAGACTTAGTGAAGACTTCGGTATCTATGCAACATTTTGGAGAGAACATTCACGGGAATGTTTTTGAAGCACTTGTTGGTGCTATTTACTTAGATAAAGGCTTCAAATATGTTGAAAAATTTATTCAAAGAAGGGTAATTAAACCTTATGTTGACATAGAAAAGTTAGAAGGTAAGGTCATTAGCTATAAAAGCCTTTTTATTGAATGGTGTCAAAAAAACAAGAAGAGTTTTAAGTTTAATGTTTACGAGGATACGGGTAATGATCCTTTAAAACATTTTGCAGTAAAGCTACAGCTAGAACAAGATACCGTGGCAAAAGCAAGAGGCACTTCAAAGAAAAAAGCCGAAGAACGCGCAGCCAAAAGAGCTTTTTATAAGCTTCAAAAGCAAATGCAACTTCAATCCGAATAAGGATTAAAATTTTCCTTATCCCCAACGTTTTCGGTTATATTTCCTTTAATTTTTGGTTAAGGATTGTTAGTTGAACAAAACTATTCCTATTTTTATTCAAAATTAGATGTATGACCCATTACAAATTGCATCTAGACGATGACGGCGAAGAGGACTTTATCCTTGTTGCAATACACTGCAGTGAAGAAGCGTATAAAATGGCGTTTATGATTAATAAACACCTATCTATGCGACTTCAACGAAAGAAAAATGACATAGAACTTATACTTGATGAAGTGGTCTCTACATTTTCTCTTTTTGAATATGAAAGTGAACAACAGTACACAAAATTTTATTTAGTAGAAAATAAGTGTAAATTAACTTTTGAAAAAATTCACACAGTAGGAAGTTTATTTGAAGATGAAAATTCTGAAAAAATGAAGATAAGCCACTTACTTCCTGAATTTAAAAAAGTTGATTTCTTTTTAAAAATAGAATCGGATATTGAGAAGTTTCCCCTTCGGAAAACCCTTGCTCAATTAAATGAAATAAATGAAGTGATTTCAGCATATGTTGTTGAAAATCAAAATATAAAATCTCATAATAATTTAATATTTAACTAATGCCAACTCAAAAGAAGACGAAAATAGTAGCAACCCTTGGGCCTGCTACAAATGATAAAAAGACATTAAAAGCTATGATTGAAGCAGGTGCAAATGTCTTTAGAATCAATTTTTCTCATGCCGATTATAACGATGTAAAAAAGCGAATAAAAATGATTCGTGAGTTGGGAGAAGAGCTAGGTATTAGTACCGCAATTTTAGCCGATTTACAAGGGCCTAAACTTCGCGTGGGATTGATGAAAGAAGAAGTTGTCGTTAATCCTGGTGATCAAATAGAATTTTGTACTGGGGAAGAGTTTGAAGGCACCAAAAAGAAGGTGTATATGAACTACGATAGCTTTCCTGCCGATGTAAAAGCCGGAGAGCGCATTCTTTTGGATGATGGTAAACTTATTTTTGAAGTTTTAAAGACAAATGGGAAAGATAGTGTTACTTCCAAAGTAATTCAAGGCGGTCCATTACGTTCTAAAAAGGGAGTCAATCTACCTAATACAAAAATTTCGTTACCAGCATTAACAGCGAAAGATAAAGAGGATGCCATTTTTGCCATTTCCCAAGATGTTGATTGGTTTGCGCTTTCTTTTGTGAGACACGCTGAAGACTTAAAAGAATTACAGGCTTTAATTGAAGCACATAGCGAACATAAAATTCCTATTATAGCCAAAATTGAAAAACCTGAAGCCGTTGAAAATATAGATAAAATCATTCCGTATTGTGATGGATTAATGGTAGCGCGTGGTGATCTGGGAGTAGAAGTTCCAGCGGCAGACGTGCCTTTAATTCAGAAGCATTTGGTATTAACAGCAAAACGAGCTAGAATACCTGTTATTATTGCGACACAAATGATGGAAACCATGATTACGTCCCTCACCCCCACTCGAGCGGAAGTAAATGACGTTGCCAATAGTGTCATGGATGGTGCCGATGCAGTCATGCTTTCTGGGGAGACGTCGGTTGGAAAATATCCAGTTGAAGTAATTCAGAAAATGGCAGAGATTTGTAGAACGGTTGAAAATTCTGAATTAATTACGGTACCTCAAACACCTCCACATGTTAGGACCAATAGATACATCACAAAATCGGTTTGTTATCATGCGGCTAAAATGGCGGGTGAAATTCAAGCGAAAGCCATTTGTACACTCACAAATAGTGGGTATACCGCATTTCAAATTTCTGCTTGGCGCCCCAATGCACATATTTTAGTGTTTACCTCAAACCAACGTATTCTTTCTCGCTTGAATTTATTATGGGGGGTAAAAGCGTTTTATTATGATAAGTATGTAAGTACCGATGAAACGGTAGATGATGTTAATAGAATTGCCTTTGAAAAAGGCTTTGTTGAAAAGGGCGATTACCTTATTAACCTTGCGGCTATGCCAATTGTAGATAAAGGAATGGTGAATACCTTAAGGGTTTCACAAGCATAAAAAAAGGCGAGCTTTGCTCGCCTTTTTTTATTATTTTACTTCTTCTGTTCGTGTTATTTTCATCACATCCCCTTCCTTTTCAATAGTGACTTTACTATTAAATTTTTGTGAGGAATACACATATTCAATTTTTTGAAGCTCGTTGTCTTTTCTAGAAATTTCCAACTGACTTATCCAAATCCCTTTTTTGGGTTTTCCGTCAAAAATAATTTCAGCATCCTTGCCTTTTGGGTTCGGAAATGCAAACTCACTTGGAAAATCGAATAAACGCTGTGCGGTTCCAAAAGCCTCATGCCAAGGTGTGTTAGGAAGGATTAACGTTTCCTTATTAATGGGCTTGCTTGGGGTGCCTTCGACTGTTTCAGTAAATGTTACTTCTGGAAACTGCTTTTGAAGCTCACTAGCATATCCTTTTGCGGTGATATCTCTTTCTGGCGGAAAATATTTTGAAAGATATCCATTAAAGGCAAACCCTTTTTTATGATTGAATTCCACTTCGTCCATAGCGCCTTTAATTCCACAGACATTCATCGTGGCTTTTCCTTCTTCCGAAAGAATTTTCACTTTGGTTCCGTAAGGCATTTTGGCCAATTTTTCACTCTGTAAATTGTTGTATTCTCGTAAACTTAATCCGCTGGGAGCGGTTACATAGCGATACTGCGATTCAGTGTTCACGTTGTTTGAAGTAGCAAGGGCAAGGTCTTCAGAAGCTGTATTGTTTAAATCTTCTGTTTCTGTATTTGAAGAAATACGTTCGGTGTTTTCTTTGCAAGAAAAGGTGGTGGCTGTAACTATAACAGTGGCAATCATTAAAACTACTTTTTTCATAATGGTAAAATTTAAATGTTAATAAAAGTAGTTTTACATCACAGGCTAAAAATCGAGTTTAAGTTGTACGTCTATGCTTTGTTCGGGTGGAGGATTTGCCTCCTTTTTTTTTGCCTCGTTATTGAGGTTTGACATGCTAATTCCCAACAAGCGTACCGAATCTTTCATCTTTTCTTGAAATAACAAATCTTTAACATTCTCAAGGATAAGGTCTTTGCTCGAAATATAAAGGGGTAACGTTTTACTTCTTGTTTGTAACGTAAAATCGCTATACTTAATTTTAAGGGTGATGGTTTTTCCAGCAACCTTGCTTTTTTGAAGTCGGCGTGCTACTTCGGTTGCAATATTTTCTAATTTTTCGAGCATAAATACTTCCGAAGAAATATTTTCATTAAACGTTCTTTCTGCCGCCAGAGATTTACGAGTGTGTTCTGGTTTTACTTTACTATGCTGAATCCCACGTACGATATTGTAATAATAGGCGCCACTTTTGCCAAAATGCTCTTCTAGATATTCGAAGGATTTTTCTTTTAAATCCTTTCCCGTAAAAATACCATGGCGATACATGCGTTCTTTCATCACCTTACCCACACCATAAAACTTCTTAATATCTAGGGTCTCTAAAAATGAAATGACTTCTTCTGGCGGAACCGTTTTTTGTCCGTTGGGTTTATTAATATCACTGGCCACTTTCGCCACAAATTTGTTAATAGAAATCCCTGCCGAAGCATTTAACCCAGTTTTCTCCTTGATTTTTTGCCGAATTTCTTTAGCAATTAAGGTGGCGCTAGGGTTTCCTTTTTTGTTTTCAGTAACATCGAGATAGGCCTCGTCAAGGGAAAGGGGTTCTACCAAATCGGTGAATTCAAAAAAGATTTTGCGGATCATTTTCGAAATTTCAGCATAACGCTCAAAACGGGGACGCACAAATATTAACTCGTCGCAAAGTTTTCTCGCTAAAACACCACTCATAGCACTTCGAACTCCAAATTTTCTAGCCTCATAACTCGCAGCACTCACCACCCCTCTTTTGGAACTCCCTCCCACAGCAATGGGCTTACCCATCAAATCGGGGTTGTCCAACTGTTCCACAGACGCATAGAAGGCGTCCATATCTACATGGATTATCTTTCGGATGGGAATGGGAGTTTCCATGAAGTAAATTTAATACCTTTAAAGCTTTGATACGCTATGATTGAAATAGAACGTAAATTTTTGGTTACATCGGATGCTTTTAAAAAAGAAGCCACTTCAAAAACGTTCATCATTCAGGGGTTTTTAAATACACACCCAGAAAGGACCGTACGGGTTAGAGCTGTAGGTAAGAAAGGCATTTTAACTGTTAAGGGGAAATCTTCAGAGGATGGGACCACTCGTTTTGAATGGGAAACTGAAATTCCTTTGGAAGAAGCAAAAAAATTACTTCAATTGTGTGAAAAAGGAATTATTGAAAAATATAGGCATGAAGTTTCTTTTGCTAAAAATCTCTTTGAAATAGATGAATTTCTAGGAGATAATGCAGGACTCGTCCTAGCTGAAATTGAATTAAATGAAGTGAATCAAACCTTTAAAAAACCCAGCTGGCTTGGAGAGGAAGTCACTGGAGATATAAAATATTATAACTCACAAATAAGTAAAAACCCTTTTAAAAATTGGTAAAATGAAATCTTATAAAAATGTTTCCCCCTTTGAAGGGGGATTGAGGGGGATGTTTCTCCTAATAGTATTAATCTCTGGAATATTTTCAGGTTGTAAAAACGAGAACGCTACAATGAATGAAACGAATTCTTGGGTAGAAGATAGTTCACAAGTTGAAACTAAAGAATCTGTGGCCGATTTAAAGAAAAAACTGGTGAGTAATGGTTTTCAAATCTTTGATTATGTAGATGAAAAAACGGGAGACACTATATTAATGCAAGAATACTTTATTGCTTTTTTAAAGAGAGGCAATAATCGTTCTCAATCCGAGGAAGAGACAGATAGCCTCCAAAAATTACACTTAGCCCATTTGGGAAAAATGTATGAATTAGGCTATGCCGATATTTCTGGTCCTATTGGGGATGATGGAGACATTCGTGGGATTACCATTTATAATGTGCCAACCTTACAAATGGCAGATAGTTTGGCCAATATGGATCCTATGGTAAAAGCAGGAAGATTAGAAATTGAAATTCACCCGTGGTGGGCGGCAAAGGGCTTTCCGCTACGCTAATTTTTTAAGAATTTCCCGAATTTTTTCTTCGGAAGAATAGGTGATTACCCCTTCGTCGAGGGCGCTTTGCATAGCCACTTTTGGAGCGTTTATTAGTGTTTGAACTTTTTCAGAAGCCGAACAATGCACACTTATAAAACCTGCCTTTTTAAATGCCCCAACATTTTCTGAATGGATTCCACCTCCAGGCATTATTTCAATAGATTCTGAAAGTGCTTTCAATTCCTTTAATAGTGTTAATCCCTCAAAAGCATTAGGTTGTTGCCCTGAAGTTAAAATCCGTTTTACACCAAGTTGTTGTAATTCTTGAAGTGATTTTTTGGGATTATGACACCAATCGAAAGCACGATGAAAGGTTACATCTAATCCTTCAGAGGCTAGTAATAATTGTTGTGTCGTTTCCACATCAATCTCATTTTCTAGAGTCAAAGCACCAGTTACGATGCCAGCAACCCCCATTTTTTTGCATTGCTGAATATCCTTTAGCATAACGTCAACTTCACTTTCAGTATAGGTAAAATTTCCACTTCGCGGGCGGATTAATACATGGACGGGGATAGTCAAACTAGAAAGCACTTTTTCAATCAAACCAAACGATGGGGTGACTCCTCCCAAGGAAAGTTCGGTACATAATTCAATGCGATGCGCACCCACTTTTTGGGCTGCCATCGCACTTTCAAAACTATTGGCACAGATTTCTAAAATCATTCTACAATTATTTCATCAATAAAGGTCCACGCTTCGTTTCCAGCACCTTGCTGACCTTGAGGAATGGTTCCGTAGTTTGGAACACGTATTATTATCTTATAGGCTTCGTTCAGCTGAAATTTTGAAAGATCAAAAGAAAGGATAGCAGTCGTTTTTTCAGTATTAGAAGAAACGGAAACGGTTTCAGATTTCATCTCACCTCCTTTAGATATAATTTGAATAGTGGCAACATTGGGTGCGTGAATCCACTGCCCTGGCGCGTGATAAAATCGGGTGGAAACTTTTGAAATCTCCATGGGCTGAAACAAGTTTATGGTTACCTCCAAGTCATCCCCCCAAAAGCCCAACCATTCACTATCCCCATAACGAGCGTTGCTTCCCATCCGTCCATTAATAAGCGCTTCTTTCCCGCCGCTATTGTATTTAGGGTGTGGTTCTTTATTTAGGGTAATGCTCCCGTTGATGGCTTTATGATATATAATGGAATCTTGTAAAGTCTTTCCTAAAGGATTTCCATTTTGGGAAACATAGGATTTGATGAAGGAATTTTCAGCAATTAGAATAGGACCTTCGTATTTCTTTTCCTTAGTATCATTCAAAGAATAAAAAATATCCTTCCCATGTGTTGGAGTACTTAATTCATAATAAACCTTACCGTTTTCTTTGAAAATCTTGCTTTTCAGTTGGTACAAATGATTGGCAAAGTTCACTCCCATGACGTCCAATCGTTCCATAAAAGATTCTACGCATGATACAAATTGGGGGTAGTCCTTTTCAAAATTTTGGGATGGACCCTTCCAATCTACTTCGCTCAATGCTAAAATTCGGGGGAAGATCATATATTCAATGTGCTCAGGGGTTTTCATATATTCTGTCCACACATTGCCTTGAGCTCCTAAAATATATTTTGCTTCATTTTCTGAAAGCTCCTCTGGAATTGGGTTAAGAGTATATACCTTTTCTAAAGGAACAAAACCTCCAATAGCCAAAGGTTCGTCGTCATTTTCACTCTGATAGTAATCGAAATAGCAATGAGATCCTGGCGTCATAATGACATTATGATGCTGCTTGGCCGCAGCAATGCCACCTTCGGTGCCACGCCAGGACATAACCGTAGCATTGGGCGCCAATCCGCCCTCCAAAATCTCATCCCATCCAATAATTTTTTTGCCCTTACTATTTAGAAATTTTTCGATGCGAGTGATAAAATAACTCTGTAATTCGTGCTCGTCTTTAAGCCCTTCTTTTTTGATCAACGCTTGGCAATGTTTGCAATTTTCCCAATGAGCATTGGGGGCTTCGTCCCCTCCAATATGGATATATTCTCCTGGAAAAAGCGCCACAACTTCGGTTAATACATCTTGCAAAAAGGTGAAAGTTTCTTCTTTGGGACAGTAAATATCTTCAAAGACTCCCCATTTAGTAGCAACAGGAATTTTTTCTCCGGTACAACCCAATTCGGGATAGGCACTAATGGCAGCTTGTGCGTGACCCGGCATTTCAATTTCGGGGATGATGGTGACATTCAATTTTTGTGCATAAGCGATAATTTCTTTAATGTCTTCTTGGGTATAAAATCCCCCGTAGCGCTGTCCGTCGAATTGTTGTGGTGTGTCATTGTAATGACCAATTAAGGTTTCGTTTCGATAAGCAGCATGAGTAGTAAGTTTGGGATATTTTTTTATTTCAATACGCCATCCTTGGTCTTCGGTTAAGTGCCAATGGAAGTAATTCATTTTCAACATGGAGAGGTACGAAATGTACTTTTTTACAAACTCCTTATCAAAAAAATGCCGTGCAACATCTAGATGCATTCCGCGATAGGAGAATTTCGGGGAGTCATTAATTTCCACTAATGGAAGTGATGCTGAAGGTTTTGGAAACGAGTTCAATCTTTCTAGGGAAGGGGGCAATAATTGTCTGAGGGTTTGCATCGCGTAAAATGCTCCAGAGGCATCTTTGGCAGTGATGTTAATTTTTTCTTCAGATATGGAAAGCGCATAGCCCTCTTTAGGTAAAAGGGAATCTTTTGCAACAACAAAGGTGGCTTGGTCTTTCGTCGTTTTCTTTAAACCGAAACCACTATTTTTTAAATATTCTGAAATAAATTGAGAAGCTATTTCAAATTCGTCTTCAGCATAATAAGTCGTTTCACTATTAAGCGTAAAACTTCCTTTATATACAGTAATTTCTTGTGGTTTTGGAATAATCGCAAGTTCGTTTTCAATAATTTCTTTTTCCTTTTCAGCACAAGAAATCAACAGTAAAAAACCTAAAAAAAAGAGGTGTTTCATTTAAACAGATTTGAAACTAAAATACACAATTAAAGTGAAGCCAATGTAATGGAGATGGGTTGCTTAATTTCATTACCCTCTTCATCCACAGCCGTAAGCATATAATTTCCGGGTTTTGGTTTTAGCGCCAATTCATGAAAGGTATGGGTAGTTCCAATAAACTGCTCATCTAAATACCAATACACGGTACTATCTGGTATACGATGGGCAAGGGTAAAAACTACCTCGTTTATCGTTTCATCAAAATTTTTAGGAAGTACAATGGCTTCGTTTCTTTTTGGGAAAATGAATTCAATTTTTTGCTCTCCTTCCTGTAAACAATTCCACTGAAACGGTGGAGGGGTTTTATACTCGGGGTGTTTTGGGGCATAATAATATTCCATAACAGGCGGGAGTGTAAACCAATTTTTTTGTTTCATTTCTGAAAGGGCATAACAGGAAGAATTCACTTGAAAATTTTCTGATGCATCCACAAAAACTTGTTTGTGATAATGACAAGCAGTTGTTTTTATTCCATCTTTTGGAATCCATTCCTTCTTTTTTGCATCACAATAGACACTTGCCAAGTGACCACTCTGCGGACAGATTTCAACTTCTACCAAATCGTCGTAAGGAGTTTTAAACCAATTACTATTGGGCAATACATTCAAAACATCAAAAAGCACAGGAGCGGCAGCCTGCACACCTGTTAAGCCCGGCCTTCCTTCTCCATCGGCATTACCCACCCAAACGCCAATGGCATACTTTGGAGTGACCCCCACGGCCCAAGCATCTTTAAATCCAAAGCTCGTTCCTGTTTTCCATGCTATGGGTTGTGAATCGTTAAAAAAGCTCCAATTTTCCTCGCCCTGTGGACGGTTCACTTCCTGCATGGCTTCAAAAGTTTTGTAGATACTTCCGGCGTTAAAAACTGGCGGATTGAAAACTATTTCCCCAAAATTTAATTCTTTGTCTTTTATGAATTTCGGATTTTGAAACTCCGCTTTTCGATATTCGCTGGAAGATTCATTAAAGAAATTTAAAGTGGAAGCCATGCCTGCATAGGCGTTGGTTATTTCCCACAAAGAACTTTCGGCACCTCCCAAAATAAGACTTAGGCCATAATGATTTGCTGGCTTATTAATACTAGAAAAATGTAATTTGTTCAGTCTTTTGTAAAAGCGATCGAGGCCATATTCTCGAAGTAAACGAACCGCAGGGACATTTAAAGAACGGGACAAAGCAACACTGGCGGGAACCGCACCGTAAAATTGATTATCAAAATTTTCCGGACTATAGCCGTTTATGACGGTTGGAATATCGGCAACGATCATGTCGGGTAAAAGTTCTCCAGAATCCAAAGCAGAAGCATATAAGAATGGTTTTAAAATACTTCCCGTACTTCGCGGTTTGGTAATTACATCCACAAAGGGATCATTTTCTGAATTGCTGGGAGCATTACCCACATACGCCAAAACCTCCTTGGTATTGACATCTAAGACAAGTACCGCCAAGTTGTTGATTTCGTTTTGCTGAAGTATGTAATGATGTTCCTTTACTAACTGATTTACTTTTTTCTGAAGCGTAACGTCTAAAGTTGAAATGATTCGTTTACCTTCATGTTCCGAACGGATTTTTTCGGTAAAGTGGGGAGCTATTTCGGGCAATGGGTATGGCTTGCTAGGTAAGGGTTCTTCTATTGCTAACTCATAGGTAGTTTCATCAATTACCTCGTTTTCAAACAATTTTAGTAATAAACGATCTCTTTTATTTTTGAAAATTGCTTCGTTTTTCCCTGGAAAAATCAATGAGGGGGCGTTGGGTAAAACTGCCAATGCTGCTGACTGTCCCCAACTCAATTGGTGCGACGGAATGCCGAAATAACGCCAAGACGCTGTTTCTAAGCCCACCACATTTCCACCAAAAGGGGCATAGGAGGCATAATAATTCAGAATTTCATTTTTAGAAAATCCAGCCTCTAGTCGGGTAGCCATAAAAACTTCTATCAACTTTTCTCCATAACTTCTTTTCTTATTCTTGCGGGCTAAACGGATGACCTGCTGCGTAATCGTACTACCTCCTCGACGTCCTTCTTCGGTAAGATTTTGCCATAAAGCTTTTCCCATAGAAATTGGATTAAAGCCTGGATGTGTATAGAAATATTCATCTTCAAAATGAAGAATACATTGTTCAAATCGGTTGGGAATGGAATCCATTTTAGGAAATCGCCATTGTCCATCATTGGCTATTCTAGCTCCTATCATCACCCCTTCTTTACTTTCCACAACCGTTGCAGTGGGGTCTTTGAACAAGGGCTTCGGAAGACAAAAAAGCCAAACAACAAAAGTCACAAACACAAAACTTAATTTAAACTTGTGTTTGCGCGCTTTTTGAAGAAAGGCTCTCTTGTTAATTTTCATATTTAAATTATTGTTCTACTGTAATCCATTGCCCTTTATTACGAGCATAGTAATTATTATCGTACATGGCTTCGGTTTGGGCTCCTGGTAAATAATAAGTGCCTAAATAAGAAGCATTTAATTTCACTGTAAACGTTTTGGATTTTTTCGCTCCCAAATCGAAATAGAAATTCACTCGGTCATCTCGAATGTCTTTATAGCGAGCATCGCCAGAGGCACCTCCACCTAATTCGGTAAAACTGGTGTTTACAATTTCCCAACCACTTGGGAAGATTTGCGAAAGTGCAACATTCCCTACATTGTCATTTGAGGTATTCATCACGGTAACTTTTGCCGTAATTTCTGTCCCTTGCTTTAAGGTAGAAATGTCTAGCGTTTTACCTTCATCGTCCACGAACTGCGTTTTTAAGTTTAGATTTCTTTGCTCGGTGAGTTCTTCACCTAAGGGAAGTTTTCCTTGTTGCGACAAGGTTACATATACGACGTTTCCTTTTTTATTGGAAACCGTCACCGTATTAGCACCCATATTGAAACTCAGTGCTCTACTTGCTAAAGCTCTGTCTGATGTAACCGTTGTTGTTTTTCCTTTATTGGTAAAAGTGAGTTCGATTCCTTTTCCTCCATTTTTCTGAACCATTTTTCCCATCGCCATTAAGGCATAGGCAGTTTCTTGTGTACTATACCAACGTTGCGACGATAATTCTTTGGCTACAGAAATTGCCATATCTCTTTGTTTTGCATCTCCTAAAAGCACTAAGGTTTCTAACGCCATTGCTTTATTCCGGAAAGGACTTCCGTAGGTATAATAGTCATAGTTTTGAGCAACAAAATTGATGTTGGCCCTTTTTGCAATTTCTTCCGCTGCATTTTTCTTTCCAGCTAAGGCATAGGCTCCTGCCAATCGCCATTTGGCATCGTTGCTTAAATTCTTCGATTCTTTTAAGCGATTCATCGCCGCTAATTCAGGGTGTCCTGCTAGTGCCAAAGTGTACAATCGATAGGCTTGTACCAAACTACTGTTGTAGCGAGAATCATTATTTTGCCATTGTCTTGCTGTATTTTTTTGAAAGCGCAACCAATTGTCCATAAAGGTTAGTGGCAAAGCATATCCTTTTTGTTTGGCTTCAATCATAAAATGCCCTGCATAATTGGTTCCCCAATCGTCTGCTTCCCGTTCCCCTGGCCAATAACTCAATCCACCATTAGCCGTTTGGAAATTCCCTAAACGGATAATAGCCGCCTTAATATTTTTCTGAATTTCATTCTTTCTATCAAAAGTAATATCGAAAATATCGTCTAAGAACAACTGTGGAAAAGCGCCCGAAGTTGTTTGCTCAATACAGCCGTGGGGATATTGAATAAGGTATTCCAATCGGCGATTAAAATCCATTGGGGGTAAGGTCGAAAATTCCAATGTGGCTCCGTTTGTGCCAGCAACCCCAAAAGTTTGAAAGTTGATGGTTTCTGAAGCATTTTCAGACAAGGTATAAAGCGTAGTTTTTTGTGAAATAGGGTTCGGATTTTTCACATCAATTTCCACTTTATAACTTGCTTTTTCTCCATTTCCTGAAGCCAATACTTCAATGGTTTGAAACGTATCGGCAGGTAAGACTTCAAATTCAAAATTCACAATATGTTCTCCCGGTTCAGAAAAAGAAATGGTTTTTGAAATGCCATTCACAGGCTTTAAAGCATCTCCTGTTTTTACGGTAATGGTAGCTGATTTCACTTTCTTTTCCATCGCAAAAACGGTGACAGGCAGGGTTACTTTTTCTCCAGGGGACAGTTTTCTAGGGAGGGAGGCAAGGACCATTAAGGGCTTCCGAACAGGTGTTGCTTTATCGGTTTTTCCGTAGGCATTTTTGGTTTTATCTCCAGCCACAACCATGGTTCTCACAGATCCTACGTAATTAGGCATTCTTAAAGTGTGACTTGCTTGTTGTCCTGCTTTTAATTCGAAAGGACCTATATAACTTACAACCGGTTTAAAACGATCTGCTTTTCTGTTTTTGGCGCCTGCGGCTTCGTCGCCCCCACCAATAGCGAAGATATTTTCTACACTACCAGAATACGCACCAATGACATCATCAAAAACATCGAAGGTTTTTACCCCTAGCGCTTCACGAGAATAAAAGGCTTCGTGAATTTCGGGCGTTTTAAAACGAGTTAAATCCAACAATCCTTCATCTACCACCGCAATGGTATAGGTCATCGGTTTTTTATTTTCTTCTGAAACTTTAATCGTGTAGGATTCTTCAGGTTTTAAGACTTCTGGCATATCCAATTTGGGTTTCAGAATAGTGGAAGGATCTTCCACCAATATTGGAACTACGCCATACAATCTAATAGGTAAATCGTTTTTGGTTTGTTCATGGGGCTGTAGCAGGGAAATGTTTACATACACATTGGGCGCCATTTCTTTGGTTAGCGGAATATTCACCGTGGTTTCCCCTTTTTTAGTTACAACCCATTGTGTGGAAAGGACTTCGGTGCCATTTTCAATACTTACCAAGGCACGCCCTTCACTTCCTGAAGGAAAGGTAATTTGAGCTTTTTCATTTACTTGATACTTTTCTTTATCGGCCGAAAAAAGGAGCATTTTCGCACTTTCGGAATCATTATCCACGGGACGTTTCCACCAGTTTCTATAGAAATAGGTAATTCTACCTGTGGCATGTCCTGAAGCTTTATCCATGACTCGAATGAGGTATCTGCCCCCTTCCTCTTCAGGAATGTTTACGGTGAATTGATTTTTACCATTTGCCTTGGTTTTCACGGTGAATTGTTTTATTGGACGATGTACCACAGCGTTTTCATATTGAGAAAGATTGTCATACCCACGATTCCACCACCAACGCCATTCAATTTTGAAAATTTTTACTTCCAATTCTCTATTTCCCGATGCTTTTCCTTGGGCATCAACCGTGGCGACATCAAACACGGTGTTTTCATCGGTAAAATAAGAGCCGTAGCGATGTGCTTCAGGCGACTTTAATCCCACAAAATGTGAGTAGGGAGCTACATTTTTTGAAAATACATCGATGGAAAAATCACCGCCGCCTTCAAATACCTTGGTTAAAAAAGTAGCTTGAAGCATTCCAGGAGCTTTTCCGTTGATGTCTAAATTTGAATTGAATTTTATAGTCCCTTCTTGAGAGAGCGTATTGTTTAAAACAGGAAGCTCAATTTCGTCAAACGAACGAATGGGGTCATTAAATTGGTAGTTTGAAAAATCTTTAAATGCGGTGCTTGTGCTTCGCAAGGTGGCAGCCATTTTAATTTTTAGATTTCGAGCAGGTGCTCCGTGAAGCCAAAGGGCTGTTGCAGTTCCTTCCACAGCTTTGCTAGCATCCAACACCTCTTCCTTAAAATCTAATTTAATTTTTAATCGGTTGGGCTTAATGGTAGCCACTTTTAGGGACTTTGAAAACTTCGCACCTCCTACAGAGATGGTAGCATTCCAATTTCCTGTGGGGGCAGTTGTTTGGGTTGCAATGGGGAAATAGTAAAATCCCTTGACACCTTCATTTAAAACAGTTCGCTGGACTAATTTCCCTCGAGCATCTGTAACATCAAGTTTTACGGGATGGTTCTTGGGTAGGGGATTGGTATTATCGTTTAACACAAAGGAAAGATGGATGCTGTCGCCAGGACGATGTACTCCTCTTTCGGTGTACATAAATCCTTTTAATCCTTTTTGAAGTTTTTTTCCAGAAACATCAAAATTACTAAGTGATAATGCGTTACCATCGTTTAGCTTTGCATAAGCAAAATGATTTCCTTTTTGAGCCACCGCAAAAGCAATGGTTTTTTCTGAATCGAAAAGGGTGAGCCCATCCCCACCAGTGGTTGCGGTTCCTATTAATTGTTGCTGAAATGAGTACAAATTAATTTTTACCCCGCTTTCAGGTTGGGTGGTGAGTAGGTTGGTCACTGCAAAATGATAGGATTTGTTATTCCCTTTTTTTACAATAAGACCTAAGTTGCTACCTAATACATTGGTGGTTTCAATTCGGTCTTCATTATAATAGGCATCATGACAAGGGTTGTCACGCTCTCGCCAATTGTAAGAATAACGGCGATACCTATACACTTCATTATCCCAATATTGCTCTTCAAGTTCATCATCATCACTATCATTCTCATTGAATTCTTCTTCGTAATAATCGTCGTAATATTCTTCCTCATCATCAATATTTTCGTTTGAAGTAAGAACAGAGCAATCATAAACAGCATACTCTTTTTTGAAGCTCAATTCTACACGATAGATAGCTCCGGGATCTGCATTGAAATATTCTGCTAGGTTAATTCCGTAGGATTTCCAAATTCCATTTTCCCCAAGCTCAACATCCTTTAACGAAATAGTTTTTTTAGCAATACGCCTTCCCACTCGTTTAATGTCGTAGGCATCGCGGTCGTTGAGGTTAGAGGTTTGCAGATATTGAAGGACATTACTTTCAAAAATTTTAATAATCCGAACATCAATTGCCGAAAGATTCACAGCTTCAAAATATAATGGAGTAGAGGAGGCATTAGGCAAAATGGCTCCTTGTGAAAGAAGTTTTACCGAAGGCTTCAGCTGTTCGAAAGAGATAAGTTCTGAAAACTCCTTTTTAAGTCCGAAACCACTTGTGTTTTTTATTCCGTTAAAAACAGTTACTCGAACATTGCCAATAATACGGGTTGAAGGGTACACGTGCAATACATTTCCTTCTACTTCAAAGCGTAAGTTATCTGCATTTTCAATGGTGACTAGTCCAGCAAAATTCTGATTTTCCTGAAGGGGGTCCGAAAAATTTAAAGTAAATGAGGCGTTAGGAGCAACAGAGGCTTTGGCATTTACAATGGTGAAATTGTTTTGGCCTGGAATTGTAAACTCGGTTGTTCCTTTGAAATCGGATCCAATAGGTTTTCCATCCCAAGAAATATCGATTTTTGAATCGTTAATATCCCGTTGAATGCTGTCAATAGTAAAGTTAAAGTATTTTGCCAACCCTTCTTCGGCAGGCCACTTTAGTTTAAGTTTCTTGCCTTTTTGAACTACGGAAATAAGTTCTTTTGCTTTTTCCGAAGTGATGACATCGGCACTTTGAACGGTTCCTGTAATATATTGCCATTCCTTGCTGTAGGATTGAAGGTTTCCTAAATCAATTTTAAAATTGGGGGTAATGGTTTTAAAGCTGAAGGTGTATTCTTTAAACTCTTTTTCAATATTTGGGTAAAGTTTGTTAAGTTTTAGTGTTACAGTGTATTCAGTGTCAGGTTTAAGTAATTCGTTGGGCTGAAAAATAAGGGTGCGACTATTTTCTACCATCAATTTCCCTTCAGTTTTAGGAGAAATTTTCAGAAAATCTTCATCAATTTCCTGAGTCATTTCAAATTGTTCCAAAGGTTTTGCAAGGATAATTTCTATGGGGTCTGCAATACTTTTATTGCCATAAGTATTGTAACTTATATACTCTTTAAATTTAAAAAGATTGTCGGTTTCGGAGGTGTCTGTTTTTTTAAAACATGAAACAAAAAAGACTAGGATGGCAAGGCAGAAGAGACGTGTTAGCTGTGTCATAACTGATGGTTTTGTGTTACTCGCAAAGTGTAAGTGAAACACGCTGCGATGGATTACTAAATTACTATAAAAGGATGGTTGTGCCGAAAGGTTCGGAACGAAAATTTTAAACAATTTGTATGCACAAACTGCTGAAAATGAATTAAAAAAAATAAATCTTGGAGGGAAGTTATGTTGCTAACGGTAGCATTTGAATCTTTCGTATATGTAATTTTAACATTTGGGAGATTTTTAACAGAAGACTATTTTTCAAAACTGTATTCCTTCTCCACCTTACAAATGCGAACGGTATAGCTTTTATACCATTGCTCTTTTCCTAAGCGTTGCGCTTCTTGATGGTCTAGGATGGCTTTCCAGTTGGTAATCGCCTCCAACGACTCCCAATAGCTAATAGTGATGCCTATTTCGTTTCTGGCATGTTCCATACCCAAATAGCCGGGCTGTTGTTTTGCTAAGGCTTCCATGGCATCTGCCATTTGGCCATAGCCTTCAAGGTTTTCGGTTTGGGTATTCGTAAAGATAACTGCGTAGTAGGGTAGTTTCATTCTTCTTTATATATTCCAATAAACAATTCTCCTTCTGTATTAATATACGCTCGGTACATTCCTGCGGTATTAAATTCCATAGCAATGTTTCCGTCTTTATCCAGTGCTACAATTCCTCCGTCGCCACCTAATGCAGGAATTTTTTTATGAATGACTTCTTGAGTAGCTTCCTGCAAAGAAACCCCTTTGTATTCCATCATTGCCGAAATATCGTGTGCTACCATGGCTCTAATAAAATATTCACCCCAACCCGTGGAAGATACGCCGCAAGTGGCATTGTTTGCATAGGTCCCAGCACCTATTATGGGCGCATCCCCAATTCGGTTCCAACGTTTATTGGTCATTCCTCCAGTAGAAGTACCCGCGGCGATGCTTCCGTTTTTGTCTAATGCCACGCAGCCTACGGTTCCAAACTTCGAATCTTTAATAAATGGGTCGGCGAAGGCAGTTTTTCCATTGTGGTCAAGCTCAGTTTTTTCTTTTTGTTTAATTCGTTGTAAGGACTGAAATCTATTTTCAGTATAAAAGTAGTAAGGGTCAACTAGCTCAAAACCCCGAAGTTTTGCAAATTCTTCTGCGCCATTTCCTGCTAACATGACATGTTCACTATTTACCATTACTTCGTAAGCAAGATTAATGGGGTTTTTAATGTGTGTAACCCCTGCCACCGCACCAGCATTTAAAGTATTGCCATCCATAATGGAAGCATCGAGTTCATTCGTTTCTTCATGGGTAAAAACAGCCCCCTTCCCTGCATTAAAAAGGGGAGAGTCTTCCATAACATTAATAGCATTGGTGACCGCTTCAAGTGCAGTTCCTCCATTTTTTAAAATTTCATGCCCTACTTTAATCGCTTCCTCAAGTTTATTCCTGTAAGCAGTTTCAAGAGAATCACTCATATTTTCTTTTAAAATAGTTCCAGCGCCTCCGTGTATAACAATCGCAAATTTTAAAGAATTGTCGGTTTTTTTTGAATTGGATAATTGTATTTCATCGATGTTTTTGTGCTTATTATCGTTATTATTGCATCCAATCGTCAAAAAAAGTAAGAAAAAAAATGTTAAAATTTTATACATGCAGAATTTTTTTATTTGAAAACTAAATATACCATAAAATGCGGTATTTATAAGGCTTCCTTTAAAATTTATATGTAGAAAATTCATACACAAATTGTTAAAAACATCGATGAAATATACTATAAAATCGATAAAGTGTTGCATGATATGTTTTTTTTTCTATCTTTGGACTACATCAAGCCCCAAATTTGATGCCCCCGAATTATGAAACTATTAACTACCTGCTTATTGGCTATGGTATTTTTTACTACCATATCCTGTTCAAAAGAAGAAGTTGTTGATACTTTAGAGGAATCCAACTTCACCATTGATCTAAACCTTGCCAACGAAACTGATTGGCAAATGGCTAATGAAATTTTACAACGTGTAAATGCGTATCGAGCATCATTAGGTCTTCCAGAAATAATTAAAGACCAGCAATATGCCTCTGCTTATGCAGTTGACCATACCCAATACATGATTGAGCAAAATAGGATTAGTCATGATAATTTCGGAATTCGTTCCACAGGGTTAAGAAATAGAGGCGCAAGTTCTGTTTCTGAAAATGTTGGCTTTGGATATACTGATGCAGAATCCCTTGTTAATGCTTGGATAAATAGCACTACACACCGAAGCGTTCTTGAAGGAAACTATACCCATTCTGGATTTGGTGTGATTCAGAATAACTCAGGAAAATATTTTTTCACCCAGCTTTTTTATAGAAAGTAAATTATTACTTCATATTTTTAGATTTAGCGCTTTTGCCGTACTTTTATACAAACTCATAAAAGTACGGCAATGGCTATTTCAAAACCCTTCAATTTAAATAAATGGATAGAGGATAATAGGGATTTATTAAAACCCCCTGTTGGAAATAAAAACCTCTATGTCGATGCCGAAGATTATATCGTGATGATTGTTGCGGGACCCAATGCGCGAAAGGACTATCATTATAACGAAACGGAAGAATTATTTTATCAATTAGAAGGGAATATCAATGTAATTATTCAGGAAGACGGTCAACGGAAAGAAATGCCTTTAGGCCCAGGAGACATGTACTTACACCCTGCAAAAGTGCCACATTCACCTAGCAGAGGGAAAGATTCAATTGGGTTGGTAATCGAACGCAAAAGAGCTGGAATGGGCTACACAGATGGTTTACTTTGGTTTTGCGACAACTGTAATACAAAACTTCACGACGTTTATTTTGAATTACACAATATAGAGAAAGATTTTCTTCCCCATTTTAAAGAATTCTACAATTCGGAAGCATTGCGAACCTGTAAAAATTGCGGAACGGTAATGCCTACAGACCCTAGATTTAAAGGAGAATAAATTTCAGAATCATAGACTAATTTCAAAGTCTTACATCTTTCATTTTCTCTTTGAGAATGACTACCTTTGCGTTTTATTTATAACGACAAAACACACGAAAATATGAACACTGTTGCAACCTCCTTTGGAATTGGAGAAGCCCTTCAAAAATTAGGAATTCAGGATATAAATTATGGTACTTCTACTGGAAACACTTGGTTGCCAGGTGGTGAAATGATTAGCTCCTTCTCTCCTGTAGATGGAAGTTTAATTGGTAAAGTAACCACAACCTCACAAGAAGATTATGAAAAGGTAATGCAATCGGCTACCAAAGCTTTTAAAGCTTGGCGGGTAATGCCAGCGCCTCAGCGAGGTGAGATTGTGCGTCAATTTGGGGAGGCTTTACGTGAGCTTAAGGCTCCCTTAGGAAAACTCGTTTCTTACGAGATGGGGAAAAGCTACCAAGAAGGATTAGGTGAAGTACAAGAAATGATAGATATCTGTGATTTTGCCGTAGGACTTTCGCGTCAACTACACGGATTTACCATGCATAGCGAACGCCCAGGGCATCGTATGTATGAACAATATCATCCGCTAGGTGTCGTGGGAATTATTTCGGCATTTAACTTCCCAGTAGCTGTTTGGGCTTGGAATACAGCATTGGCTTGGATTTGTGGTGATGTTTGCGTTTGGAAGCCTTCTGAAAAAGCTCCATTATGCGGAATTGCTTGTCAGAAAATAGCGGCTAAAGTTTTTGAAGACAACAATTTGCCTGAAGGTATTTCTTGTTTAATAAATGGGGATTATCGCGTCGGTGAAATGATGACCACAGATAAACGAGTTCCCTTAATATCTGCCACTGGATCTACCCGCATGGGAAAAATTGTTGCTAAAACTGTAGGAGAACGCTTAGGAAAAAGCTTGTTAGAATTGGGCGGAAATAATGCTATTATTGTCACTCCAGATGCCGATATTAAAATGACGGTCATTGGAGCAGTATTTGGTGCTGTTGGTACCGCTGGACAGCGATGTACTTCAACAAGGCGATTGATTATTCACGAAAGTATGTATGATAAGGTAAAAGATGCCTTAGTTGCTGCCTATGGTCAATTACGTATTGGAAATCCATTAGATGAGAAGAACCACGTTGGACCACTTATCGATAAAGATGCTGTTGCTATGTATAACAAAGCGTTAGAAAGAGTGGTATCCGAAGGTGGAAATCTATTAGTTGAAGGTGGTGTTTTGGAAGGTGAAGGCTATGAAAGTGGATGCTATGTAAAACCAGCTATCGCTGAAGCGAAAAATTCTTTTGAAATTGTACAGCACGAAACCTTCGCTCCTGTTTTATACTTATTAAAATATAGTGGCGATGTTGAAAATGCTATCGACATTCAAAATGGTGTGGCGCAAGGACTTTCTTCAGCCATTATGACCAACAATCTTAGAGAAGCTGAGCGTTTCCTAAGTCACGCAGGGAGTGATTGTGGGATTGCCAATGTTAATATTGGAACGTCTGGAGCCGAAATTGGAGGTGCTTTTGGAGGTGAAAAAGAAACAGGTGGCGGACGTGAGTCTGGAAGTGACGCTTGGAAAGTATATATGCGTAGACAAACAAATACTATTAATTATACTACCGAATTGCCTTTAGCACAAGGAATTAAATTCGATTTGTAATATTATTATAAAGTGAAAAACCGCCTTTTCTGGGGCGGTTTTTTTATACTAAAAACTAAAGGGAATCGTTTTTAACCTCATGATAAAACAAATTGTATTATTCAGTTTTTGTTTTCTGCTCCTTTCCTGCTCTCAAAAGAATGATGAAGTTTTTTGCACAGAAGAATTTGTCTATGGTCTTTCAATCACTATAACTGATGCAAATTCGGGTGAGGTAATAACTATGGATATCACTGTTACTGCCGAGGATGGAAATTATACAGAAGAATTAATGGCATTTTTCGATTTCACCAATTTTGTTGGCGCTGGAGAACGCCCTGGCACGTACACCATCCATATTTCTGCAGAAGGGTATGAAGAAATTGTTTCCCAACCTATAGAAGTAGGGGCTAATGAATGTCATGTAATTCCTGAAGTAAGAAGTTTTCAACTTCAACCTCTTTAATTCCTTCCTTTTTCTGAAGGATATAATTTGTAAACAGGATCACTTTGCCACACTTCTTTGGTGTCGACATCAATAACTGAGAGAGGCCCTTTAAAAGCAGCACCGGTATCAATATTCCAAACATTTGCACATTGAAGAGGCACCGTTTCACCCAATCGAGTTACGGGAGTATGACCAATATATATCTCTGAAAATAATTTGAGTCTGGCTGGATATAGAGAATTGTCTATAGAAAGACTTTGGTCTAAAGAACAAGCCACTTCCCACAGCGTCCGATCCCAGTACACCAAATTGGGATAATATTCATTTTGAGGGCCGTGCAAATTGGTAAACCCAGCGTGAACAAATAACCTGTTTTTAGAGTCCATATGATAGTTTACTAGGTTGTGAAAAAATTGAAGATGCTCTTCTATTGCTGAAGAAGAAAAAGCCTCATAACTTTTTCGAGTTTCTCTTCCCCCATGATTGAGCCATAGTGGGTTATCGTCACCATGCTTCAAATATTTGTAAGTCAATTCATCATGATTTCCTCGGAGGAAAATACAATCAAACTTTTTCGAAAAATCAATTAAAAATGCGATGGTTTCGGCACTTTCACTCCATCCATCCACATAATCTCCCAAGAAAATATACCGATCGGTATATTTTGATTCAATTTTGAACAAAACCTGCTTCAGTGCCTTTAACCCTCCATGAATATCGCCTACAACTAGTGTTCTCATTGGTTGGTAATAAAAATGATTACCCCTATAATCGTTAGAATAAATAATACGAAGAAGAAAATCTTCCAAAAAGAATAGGGTCGTTGCCCTGATATGGCTCCAGTTTGCCCATTGACAAAGAAATTGTAACGCTTATTTTTGTATCTGTAGGCACTAATATAAACAGGCAAAAGAATATGTTTAAAAGTTTCGTCAGTTAATTTCATGTTTAAAGAAGAAATGCGCTGTGTATCTCCACCAATGTCTCTACATGCCCAACGCTCTGCAATTTTTCGAGCTTCTTTATTAGATTCTATATGTCCTTCTTGCAATGGAATGGTGTATTTTTCGGTGACAAAACCAGCCAAATAACTACTATCAAAAGGCTTTAATTCTTTTAAATTCCATCGGGCAACCATTTGAGGAATGGCTCCAGATTTTTGCTTTGAAGCTTTTATGAGGGTGTCATCCACAAATCCTGAAATATTTCCACTTACTGGAGTCCAACGTGTGCGACGCTCTTGTCGCATTCGAGTTACCGTTTTTCCATTTACAGTAGTGGTATACGGAACACTTACATAATAATAATCTCCGCGTTGACCAGTATAATTAGCATAAAGTTGTGCGTCGAACGTCCAATAAGGCGCGTACAATCCTTTCGTGTTTTGTGGATCTAAGCTCGCTTTTTTTAACTTGTTAGGCGCCCACCATAATCCCGAAACCCATTTTTGAAAAACTTGGTGCGCTTTGTCTTGAGTCATTTGAAAAGGCAATACGGCGCCTGGTAAAATCCACTCTTCTTTAGTAGCATCTTCAATAACCAATGGAGAACTGCAATACACACAATGCAATGATTTGTAGTTTTCCTCAATATGCTGGGTTGCACCACAGTTTTTACATTGCAACATAGTAATGGCTTCACTATGGGATTGAGACCCCACAGAATCTAAATAAGCCTTAAGTTCTAGTTCTTCAAAACTACTTTCTGTAAGAGGAATTTCCTGAGTATAATTACAATACTCACATTGAAGTTCGGTAGTGCCTGGAGCATATAACAATTCTGCCCCGCAGTTAACACAGGATTTTTTTAATTCGGCTTTTTGCTGAGGTTCTGTTTGCATATTTTATAACCCAAAAGGTTAAATTATGCCCCAGGTAATGGAGGAGGTGTACTTCCGCCTAAAAATGCTTTTAACTCTTCTACATCTTTTAAGGCTGTCCAATTTGCCATTCCTTGTTTCCAAACTAAGGTGTCTTTATTTACTGTTCTATTGGCAAATAATGCACTTAGTTGCTCCATTGTTACTGGGCCTGCTTGTTGCCCGTTTGCAGCATAAAAATACTGAACCGCAACGGGCATGGGGGGTGGTACAGAAGCTTGTTGTTGCATAGGTGCCTGCTGAGTGCCTCCGGTCATCATGCCACCCATTTGTTGGGCCATCACAAAACCCATTCCCATTCCCATTCCAGCACCCGCCGTTCCACCTTCTTGGTTGGCTGCTGCTTCAATAGCCTTAGCCGTTTTAAATTTGGTAAGTTTATCTAAATCTAGTTTGTCAATACGGCTATACTCGAAGATTTCTTTTTTAAGATCTTCTGGCATGGAGACGTTTTCAATAAAGAATTTTTCAAGAGAAATACCTACACTATCGAACTCTGGTTGCATGACTTCTTTGCAGGTTTCGCTTAGTTCGGTGGTATTGGCAGCGTATAATTCAATAGGTAAATTGGCTTCGCCTACGGTATCTGTAAACCGAGTGGCAATAAGACTTTTTAAGTGTTCGTTGATTTCAAAATTGGTAAAATTATTATCGGTGCCTACGATATCTTTTACAAATTTACCTGCATCACTTATTTTAAAAGCATAGGTTCCAAAGGCTCTAATTTCAACGAGTCCGAAACGCTCATCATTTAATGTAATAGGGTTTTTAGTACCCCATTTTTCATCTGTAAACAAATGCGTGTTTACAAAATAGACTTCGGCTTTAAAAGGGCTGTTAAACCCGTATTTCCAACCTTTTAATGTGGCAAGAATAGGTAGGTTTTGGGTATTTAAAGTATAGGTTCCCGCGGTAAAAACATCGGCTAGTTGTCCTTCGTTAATAAATACGGCGGTTTGCCCTTCACGAACAATGAGTTTTGCCCCGTTTTTTATTTCGTTTTGGTAGCGCTCAAAACGATGGCAAATGGTATCATCGGTATAGTCAAGCCATTCGATGATGTCGATAAATTCGTTACTTAGTTTTTCTTTGATTTTGTCGAAAATGCCCATGGTTTAGGTATTAATTATTAATGTTTTAAAGATAAAAAATAATGAGCAAAGCACTATTAATTATACTTTACTTTTCTAAGGATGCGTGTAGCGTCTTTAAACGATTGGTATACATCTCCGTTAATTTGTTTCAAAAAATCTTTCGATTCTAGTAATTTTTCAATGGCGTCTTCAAAATTATTGAGATAACATATAAGATAGGTTGCGGGTAATTTTTCAAGATCACGTTCTTCCCTTTCAGACAAAGGAATGTTTTTTTTCATTTTATCTAATAGGGCATTATTGGCATTATATATATGATATAAATTGCGTTTATTAAATTGAGGGGGTTCGAAAATAAGGGTAGCATCCATTTGGTACGAACCATTTTCCTTAAATGAAATAGTCACTTCTTCAAGCGGATAGTATTTGTAATTTTCGTTTAATCCAAGGTGGACATACTCTATAATTTTGAAGGAATCCTCATTATATTCGATACTTATCTCATCTAAAGCCGAATAAAAAAGTCGCACTTGTTCGTTAATAAGCTCAATATCTACTCTAGAATAGTAATTAAGTCCTTTCACGTGTTTAACATTTCCTGCCCAACAAACTACAAATTGCTCTTTAAAAACTTTGTAATATGAGGGTAAATCACTGTGACGATGATTAATAAAATCAATCACGCCATCCAGTGTGTATTCTATGTTATTTTTAGACTGATTTTCAATGGATTTTACAATTTCAGAATTTACATCCTTAATTTCAATATCGAAATCCTTGGGCATCGAGATACTTCCATCGCGAAGGAATATAGAGCCTCCCCAATACTTCCAAATGTTTTTTCGAAGTGATGTAATTTCACCCGTGGGGCGAATAGAAACTAATCCCACTACTTTGTCAGCCGGAAGATGAGGAAACATAACATTTTCGTAGGCAATTAAAGGTGGGTTGGTAAGATAGGCGTTTACCAGATTCTGAATTTTACTATCGTCAAAAAAATCGACACCTGTAATTTCATTCGATTCGTCTTCCACACCAATAACAATATAGCTGTTATTTTTTGGGTTGCTATTACTTAAAGCGCAAATATGTTTTAAGAACTTTGCTTTTCCTTCTTTAGAACCTAAATCAATCTTCCTTTTTTTATCATAAAAGGAACTCTCATCGTTGTGAGCCAATAGGTTTTTTATAAGAAGACGCTTGTTAATCATTGCTTGTTGACAATGGTTGATGAGGCTTGATCAAGACACATAACGGTTAAGTCGGCTATATTAACATGGGGAGGACGAGTGACTGTGAACCAAATAATTTCTGCAATATCTTCGGGTTGTAAAGGAGTGAAACCTTGATATACTTTGGAAGCTCGCTTGGTATCGCCTTTAAAACGCACTTCGCTAAATTCGGTTTCAACCATACCTGGATTAATAGCGGCTACTTTTATGCCTTTTCCGTTGAGGTCAATACGCATTCCTTGGTTAAGCGCATCCACGGCATGTTTGCTAGCACAATAGACATTTCCGTTGGGATATACTTCTTTTCCTGCAGTAGATCCAATATTGATAATATGGCCTGAACCTCTTTTGAGCATCCCTGGTAAAATAGCTTTGGTGACATATAATAAGCCTTTAACATTGATATCTAACATGGCATCCCAATCTTCAATAGAACCATCTTGAATGGGGTCTAAGCCGTGAGCATTTCCAGCATTATTCACTAAAATATCAATTTCTGAAAAAGCTTCGGAAAGATTATTTATGCTTTCGAATACTTGAATTTTATTTCGAACATCAAAATTAAGTATGTAAACTTCGGTATGTTTTTGCAACTCAACTGCAAGATTATCCAGCCTTTCTTGTCTTCGTCCACATAAAATGAGTCGTATTCCTTTTTCAGCAAAAATCTGGGCAGTTGCTTTTCCAATGCCAGAGGTGGCTCCTGTTATTAAAGCGGTTTTTTTCATCCCTTAAAAGTAAAACTTCTTTAACTTTTTTTAAAGATAAAAGTTGGTTAAAGTTATTGTTAAGGGGTGTTAAAAGTGTTTTAATCTAGAATTCCCATAATTATGTTTGTCCCACAAACCTAAAATAATAAGAATATGAAAAATGTATTGAAATTCAGTTTAATGATTATGTTGTTTGCTGCTTTTGTTTCTTGTAAAGATGACGATGACTCTAATATCCAAGGAAACGCAACTATGTCTGTAAAATTGGTTGATGCTCCAGGCGATTATGATGCTGTTTATGTAGATGTCCAAGATGTTGTGATAAAGTATAACGGTAACAATGATGAAGTTTCAATTGGCGAAATAAATGCGGGAGTTTACAATTTGTTGGAACTCACCGGGGGTGTTTCTGTTTTATTAGTAAATGATGAAATCCCAGCAGGAAGTATTAGTCAAATACGATTAGTATTGGGTACTGAAAACAGTATTGTGGTAGATGGGGAATCGTATCCTTTAGATACTCCAAGCTCACAACAATCCGGTTTAAAAGTCCAGGTAAATGAAACGTTAGAGGATGGAGGCCATTACGATGTAATTCTCGATTTTAACGTTGAAGAATCTATTGTTGCACAAGGGAATGGAGGCTATTCTCTACATCCTGTTATAAGGGCAAGTTTAGCTGTAGACTCAGGAAGTATTACAGGTCTTGTGTTACCTCTTGGAGTACAAACACTAGTTACAGCCTCCAGTGGGAATTCTATAATTTCTACCTATACAAATGCTCAAGGAAACTATGTGTTACAAGGAGTTCCTGAAGGTACTTACACATTAACGTTGGAAGCAGATGCGAATCTTGGATTACCTCCAATTACAATACCAGATGTTGAGGTTATTGCAGGAGTAGCTACTGAATTAGAAGTGGTAACTTTTCAATAGAATGAAAAGTTTATGAAAAGGGCGCACAAGCGCCCTTTTTTTTATGGGACTTTATGACCTTGGCTAGCTACTAATAGTTGAAACCAATCCACATCTGTTAATTCAATCTTAGTTGCTTCAGCAGCATTTTTAATTCGTTCTTTATTAGTGGTGCCAATTACGGGATGAATTCCTGAAGGGTGTTTCATAATCCAAGCCAATACAAGCTGGTCTTTTGTTGCGCTATATTTTTCAGAAAGCGCATCTAAAACACTATGAATTCTATAGGTTTGATCATTTCGTTCCTTAAAAGCACTCCCTAACGGACTCCAACACATAGGTGTTATTTTATGCTGAATTAGATAGTCCAATGTGCCATCAAACATGGCATGATGTGTTGTTAATGAAAATTCAATTTGGTTAAATTCAATTCTGTTTTTAGAACCAACTAATTCCATTTGTGAAGGGGTAAAGTTGGAAATTCCAAAATTTTTAATTTTGCCTTCAGAAGTTAGTTTTTCAATCGCTTTAGCAATTTCATCAGGATGCATTAATGGACTGGGCCTATGTAAAAGAAGCAAGTCTAAATAGTCACATTGTAAATCTTTTATTGATTTTTCTGCACTCCAAATAATGTATTCTGCGTCATATTGATAGTGTTTAATGGCATTATTTCTCGTTTTTCCTACATACTGAATCCCACATTTCGAAATAATTTCAATGCTTTCACGGTTAATTTTACTTTCTGCAAGGGCATTTCCAAAGGCAATCTCCGTGGTATAATCACCGTAAATATCGGCATGATCAAAAGAAGTAATACCGCATTCAATATCGTGATGCATGAGGTTAACCATCTCACTTTTAGAAAGTTGCTTTCCCCAAGCACCCCATGTCATGCATCCTTGTATTACTTTTGAAAATTGTGTTTTCATCTGTTGTATTTCTATTTTTTAAAATTAAGGATTTGAATTTATTTTAATCTTTGTTAGCCCCTTTATTTATAAGAATTTTTAACCAATTGTTAACAGCAATTTTCATTAGAAATAATCAATTTGCGGGTGATTTAAAACCAATGCCATTCTGAAAAAAGAAAACCATGGAAGAAACAACTACGACTCTGGATATAGGAGCCTTAAATGAGAAAATTGAAAAGGAAAGTGCTTTTGTAGACATTCTTTCTTTAGAAATGAATAAAGTAATCATTGGCCAAAAACATATGGTGGAGCGATTACTTATTGGATTACTAGGACAAGGTCACATTTTATTAGAAGGGGTGCCTGGTCTTGCAAAAACGCTAGCGATTAACACCTTAGCCAAGGCGGTTCACGGAAGTTTTAGCCGTGTTCAGTTCACACCCGATTTACTTCCTGCAGATGTTGTGGGAACTTTGATTTATAATATGAAATCTAATGATTTCAGTATTAAAAAAGGGCCCATTTTCGCCAATTTCGTACTCGCAGATGAGATTAACCGAGCCCCTGCCAAAGTACAATCTGCATTACTTGAAGCGATGCAGGAAAAACAAGTAACCATTGGTGATGAAACTTTTGTTTTGGAAAGACCGTTTTTGGTAATGGCAACCCAAAACCCGATAGAGCAAGAGGGAACGTACCCATTGCCAGAAGCACAGGTGGATCGATTTATGTTGAAAACAGTAATTAAGTATCCAAAGCTAGATGAGGAACAATTAATTATTCGTCAAAACCTAAAAGAAGGGTACGAAAAAATAAACCCTGTGGTAACTCTCGACCAAATTAAAAGAGCACAAGCCGCAGTTCGCGATGTGTATATGGATGAGAAGATTGAAAAATATATTTTGGATATCATTTTTGCCACTAGGAATCCTGAAAAATACAATTTATCAAGTATTAAACCTCTTATTAGCTTTGGAGCTTCACCCCGAGGTAGTATAAACCTAGCTATGGCTGCCAAGTGTTATGCCTTTATTAAGAGAAGAGGTTATGTAATTCCAGAAGATGTTCGCGCCATTGTTCATGACGTGCTTCGTCATCGTATAGGGATTACTTATGAAGCCGAAGCGGAGAATGTAACTTCAGAAGACTTAATCAACCAAATTGTAAATGTAATTGAAGTTCCCTAGCAGATTAAAGACCAAGTGTTAAGTTAACTTACCAAAAAGCTGAAACCTTTAGCCTGAAAAAAAGTGGATACAAAAGAACTACTTAAAAAAGTACGAAAGATTGAAATTAAGACACGTCGCCTAAGTGACCATGTCTTTGGTGGGGAGTACCACAGTACTTTTAAGGGACGCGGGATGACTTTTAGCGAAGTTCGTCAATACCAGTTTGGTGATGATGTTCGAAGTATCGATTGGAATGTCACAGCACGCTATAATGAACCTTATGTAAAGGTGTTTGAAGAAGAACGAGAACTCACCATGATGCTTATGGCAGATATTAGTGGGTCTGAATTCTTCGGAACAAAAAACCAATTTAAAAATGAAATTGTCACCGAAATTGCTGCAACCCTGGCTTTTTCGGCAATGCAGAATAACGACAAAATTGGTCTAATCCTTTTTAGTGACCAAATAGAATTATTCATTCCGCCTAAAAAAGGAAAATCGCACGTACTGCGTATCATTCGTGAGTTATTGGAATTTCAGCCTAAAAGCAATAAAACAGATTTGGCTCAGGCTTTAAAATATTTAACAAACGTGATGAAAAAGAAAGCGATAGTTTTTGTGCTTTCCGATTTTATTACCGATGGTTATGCCGATACATTGAAAATTGTTTCGGGGAAACATGATGTTACGGGAATTAGAGTGTATGATGAAAAAGAGGAGCAAATTCCAAATTTAGGGATGGTGCAAATGCTAGATGAAGAAACAGGGGAATCCTTACTAGTCAATACAGCCTCAAAAGGGGTGAGAATAAAATATCATGCGTACTATCGAGAACGAGTAGATGCTTATGTAGATGCTTTCAGGAAAAGTGGTGCTGGTATAATTGATTGTCGTGTAGATGAAAGTTATGTAAAAAAACTGTTGGGATATTTTAAAAGGAGAGGATAAATGAAAATGAAACATTTTATAAATGAGATTTTGTCATTCCGAGCGATAACGCGGAATCTCTTCTTTATAGTTCCTTTTGTTTCTGTATTTTCTCAGGTCACTTCTAAGGTTGATACTACTTTAATTCGAATAGGTGAAGAAATAAAATACACCATACAAGTGGAAGCAGATTCCACAGATTTGGTGCTTTTCCCAGAAGGGCAAAGTTTTAGTCCGCTTGAAATGATAGAATCCTATAAAGTGGACACCAGTTTTGCCGACGCAAAATTTCGTCTAATAAAAAGGTACGGCTTAACCCAATTCGATTCTGGCTCTTACACTATTCCTGTGCAACGGGTAATGATTAATGATCGAAAATTCGATACCGATTCGGTAAGAGTGGAGGTTAGGGATGTCTCTGTAGATACAACCAAACAGAAAATGTTTGATATAAAACCGGCGATTGATGTAAATACTTCAGATTTCGACTGGTTAAAACTATTGTATTGGTTGCTGCCGTTTTTGTTTATAGCAGGTTTGATTTATTATTTCTTCCGAAGAAAAAAATTAAAAGAAGAACGAGAGAAGCAGCTTCCGCCCTATGAAGAAGCCATGGTAGCACTTCAAAAATTGGACGCTACAGAATATTTAAAAGAAAATAAAGGCAAGGCTTATTATTCCTCTTTAACCGAAATTGTAAAAAGATACATCGACCGAGAAGTAGATGACAAAGCACTGGAAAGTACCAGTGATGAATTAATAGAACGATTATTACTTCATAAAGATTCTGGCCATTTTGATTTTGACCAGGAAATGATTCGGAAACTGGATGCAATTCTAAAGCGCGCAGATTTGGTAAAATTTGCGAAGTTTCAGCAGGAACTTTCACAAGCAACGTCCGATAGAAAAACAATTGAGGAAATTATTAACGAAACCCATGAGGCTATTCCCGAACCTACCGAGGAGGAAATGGCAGAGAACGAAGCCTATTTGGAATTACTCGCAAAACGGAAGAAAAGAAAGCAGTGGGTGTATGGAATTTCCTTTGTTATTTCCGCTATAGTTGCTGGATTGGTTGCTTACGGAAGCATTACAGGATTCGATAATTTGAAAGATAAAATCTTCGGAAATGAATTGCGAGAAATGGCAGAAGCAAGATGGTATCGAAGTGAGTATGGAAATCCTGCTGTCATTATAGAAACCCCAGAAGTTTTAAAACGCATTAGTGATAGTGTAGCGCCACAACTTCAGCAGGTCGTTAAGCAAATGTCTGTTTTTTCTGCTGGAGACTTAAGAGAGGCCTTTTTTATGACAGTTTCTACCATGCAATTAAACCCTACCAATGAAGAAATAGATTTAAATGCTGCCTTGGACGGTACCTTAATGGAACTAGATAATAGAGGCGCAAAAAATATGATTATGAAGCGCGAAGATTTTGAAACGGAAAAGGGAATTAAAGGATTAAAAGCCCACGGCGACTTTAATGTACAGGTTTCAGAATCTCGAATGTTGAAAGAAAAAAGTTCTTATGAGTTACTCATTTTTGCACAACAAGGAGGCATACAAACGGTATTGTTGGTATATCAAGATGATGGCACCTATGCCGAGCAAATAAAGAATCGAATTATCGATTCCGTAGAACTAGAAATTACTAACGAAGGCGAAAAACAAGAAAAATAATGTTTACCAATTTTGAATTTGTCAATCCGCAATTTTTCTGGCTGTTTTTACTACTGCCTCTGCTCGTTATTTGGCATATTTTAAAACGAAATAAGCAAACGGCATCGTTAAAAATTTCGAGTATTGAAGGCTTCAAAACGTCAAAAAATTGGTTGGCTAAACTACGTCCGTTGTTGTTTGTTCTTCGTTTGTTAGCGTTAAGCGCCCTAATTATTGCAATGGCACGACCCAGAAATGTGGACGAAAGCACTAAAATTAAAACCACAAGTGGGATTGATATTGTAATAGCGATAGATGTTTCGGCAAGTATGTTGGCTCGCGATTTAAAACCAAATAGACTTGAAGCATTAAAAGAAGTAGCGGCTCGCTTTATTAATGAACGCCCTAACGATAGAATTGGACTCGTTGAATACGCTGGTGAAAGCTATACAAAAACGCCATTAACTAGCGATAAAAGCATTGTTTTGTCCTCTCTTAAAAGCATATCGTATAACACTATTATTGAAGGAGGAACTGCTATTGGGATGGGATTAGCGACTTCGGTAAATAGATTAAAGGACAGTCGAGCAAAAAGTAAAGTGATTATTTTATTGACAGACGGGGTTAACAATACAGGATTTATTGACCCAAGAACAGCGAGTGAATTGGCTGTTGAATTTGGTATAAAAACGTATACCATAGGATTAGGAACCAATGGGATGGCAGTATCGCCCATTGGAATTTTACCTAATGGGCAATTTCAATACGGAAATGTACAAGTAGAAATTGATGAAGACTTACTGAAAGAAATTGCACGAACCACAGGCGGAAAATACTTTAGAGCGACTAGCAACACGAAATTAGAGGAAATTTACGATGAAATCAACAAACTAGAAAAAACTGAAATAGAAGAATTTAAATATAAAAATTACGACGAAAAATTTCGCCCATTAACGCTATTGGCTTTAGGGTTCTTGGGATTAGAATTATTGCTTCGTTACACCCTTTTTAGAAGTTTTGTATAACATATGTATCAATTAGAACAACCTATATTTTTTTATGTGCTTTTGGCCATTCCTGTTTTGGTGGTACTCTTTTTATGGGTGTTGGTTTGGCGCAAGCAAACACAACGAAAATTTGCTGATAGTAATTTATTAAAAAAATTAAGTCCTAATCGGTCTGTATTTAAAGGCATTTTAAAAGTTTTAGTACTTTCATTAGCACTGGCTTGTTTAAGTTTTGCACTAGTCAACCCAAAAATTGGAACTAAAATTGAAACAGTAAAACGAGAAGGAGTGGATGTAGTATTTGCCTTGGATGTTTCAAAAAGTATGTTGGCAGAAGATATTGCACCCAGCCGTTTAGAAAAATCGAAACAACTTATTACCCAAATAATTAATAGCTTGGCAGGCGATCGAATAGGTATTATTGGATATGCAGGGAGTGCTTTTCCGCAGGTGCCAATTACTACCGATTTCTCTTCGGCTAAACTATTTTTAAGCAGCATGGATACCGATATGGTTTCTTCGCAAGGAACAGCTATAACCGAAGCGATTTCAATGGCTAAAACCTATTATAATGATGAAGAGCAAACCAATCGTGTTTTATTTATTATAAGCGATGGTGAAGACCACGAGGGAAATGTTTCAGAAATTGTAGACGAAGCTTCAAAATTGGGAATAAAAATTTATACCATAGGAGTTGGAACGCTACAGGGTGCACCTATTCCAATAAAACGAAACGGAGTACTTCAGTTTTATAAAAGAGACGAAAATAATGAACAGGTAATTACGAGACTTAATGAAGAAACACTTAAAGAAATCGCTTCAAATGCAGATGGGGAGTACATTAACGGTAGCAATACCAAAGAAGTAGTGGAAACCGTAACCGCTATTTTAAATGGAATGGATAAAAAGGAATTTGAAAGCAAGCAATTTACAGATTTTAAAGACCAGTTTCAATGGTTTTTAGGCGGGGCATTATTTTTGCTGATGTTGGATGTGTTATTTTTAGAAAGGAAAACCAGTTGGTTACAGAAGTTGAACTTATTTAATGAAGGAGATTAAGATGAAAAGTATTGTTTTTAAAATAGTTGGGTTGATTCTTTTTTGCTTGGGAAGCCTTTCGGCTCAAGAAAAAAGTAAAGAGCAGATTAAAATTGAAAAAGAAACTCTTAATTATTTAGCTGAAGGCAGCGAAGAACTTTCCAAAGGAGACTTCCCAGATGCCGAAGTAAATTATAGGAAGGCGATTGCAATAAATCCTTCCGAAGAAATAGGGAAATACAATCTTGGAAACGCATACTATAATAAGGCCAAGAACGATGAAGCTATGATGCGTTTTAAGCAAGCGGCTTCTATCGCTACCACAAAACCAGAAAAACACAAAGCATTCCACAATTTGGGGAATACCTTTATGAATGCTAAAGATTATCAAAATGCGGTGGAGGCATACAAAAATGCGCTACGGAATAACCCAACCGATGATGAAACGCGTTACAATTTAGCTTTGGCAAAAGAAATGTTGGAGAAAAATCCGCCAAAAGGGGGGGATGGGGAAGATGACAATAAGGATAAAAAGGAAAACGAAGACCAAAAAGAGGATCAAGAAAATAAAGACGGAGATAACGAAGAAAAAGAAGATAATAAAGATAAAGGAGACCAAAAAGACGATAAAAAAGAGGGTGACGAAGAAGGAGAAAATGAAAAGCCTCAAGAGCCCAAAAAGGAAAATGAAGGAGATCAACCCAAAGATCAAAAACAGCAACCAACGCCAGGACAAATGTCTCCTCAGCAAATAAAAAACCTTTTAGATGCTATGAATAATGAAGAGAAAAAGGTTCAGGATAAAATTAATGTTCAAAAACAAAAAGGTGCAAAAGTAAAATCGACTAAAGATTGGTAATGATGAGAGTAAAAAATAGTTTGTACCTACTTTTATTTCTGCTTTTAGGAAGCTTCGCACATTCGCAAGTTCAGTTTGAAGCTAAATTAAGCAAGAAAAAGTTAGGAGTAAATGAACGACTACGTGTTGATTTTGAAATGAATCAAGATGGTGATAACTTCACAGCACCTAGCTTTGAAGGATTTCGCGTGGTTGGAGGTCCTAACCAAGCCATAAGTAATTCTTGGATTAACGGAAAGCGAAGCTATTCAAAAACCTATTCTTTTTTCCTAGCACCGCAACGTCAGGGAAATTTTACCATTGGGCAAGCTAGCATTGAAATTGATGGTGAAATTTATAAATCACCTCCTGTTTCGGTACAGGTTACTGCCGCAGTAGATATTCCTAAAGACGGCAATAATGCCGATTACCTCGCAAGTGAGAATGTGCATTTGGTCGCTGAGGTTTCTAATGCCAATCCTTATTTAAATGAAGCGATTACGGTGGTGTATAAGCTATACGTTTCTAACGAGGTAAGTATTACGAGTAATTGGAGAGAAATCGATACACCAAAATATGCCGATTTCTGGAGTCAGAATATCGATAATCAGGGTAATTTCAAAATCTATGAAGGAAAGTACAACGGAGAAGATTATCGTTATGTAATTCTTCGTACAACGGTGCTATACCCTCAAAAAACAGGCGAATTAAATATAGAGCCACTTACTTTGGACGTTCCTATTGATGTACGTTCAAACAAAAGAGATCTTTTTGGGCGGTTTTTAATGACTAGAGTGAATAAAACCATTTCGGCAGGAAACAGAACCATAACGGTAAAGCCGCTTCCGCAGCAAGGAAAACCAGACAATTTTTCTGGTGCTGTTGGAAATTTTAGTTTTAAAGTAACTACCAATAAAACCAAATTAGATGCAAACGAGTCTTTAGAATTAAATGTGACTGTAGGAGGAAATGGAAATTTAAAATTATTCGATTTACCTTCGGTAACTTTCCCAAATTCGTTGGAGGTATATGAGCCTACTCGCAATGATAATATTAAAACCCAAACCAGTGGGATGACTGGTACTGTTTCAGAAAATTATACTGTTGTACCTCAGTTTAAAGGAAATTATCCGTTACGCCCAATTACCTTTTCTTACTTTGACCCTAAAACAGAAACCTATAAAACACTTTCCTCTCAAGAAATTGTTATTGAAGTTGAAAATGGTCCCGTAACAGCCGTAAAGGAACCAACTACATCTAATAGTAAGCAACCAGTTGCGTTGGAGTCTGATCAATTTAAATACATAAAATTAGATGCCAATCTAGAGCCCATTAAAAAAGTGAATTTTTTTAAATCGAAGCTGTTTTGGGGAATTATGGCAGCTCCTTTTATTGTAATTCCTTTATTTATTTTAATTGGGAGAAGAAGAAGAGCACGATTGAATGATGTAGAAGGCAATAAGTTAAGACATGCCAATCTTTTGGCTAAAAAATATTTAGGTGAAGCCAAGAAAAATTTAAATAATAAGGACACCTTTTACGAATCGTTAGAGCGAGCGCTGCATAACTATTTAAAAGCAAAATTGAATATTGAAACTAGCGAAATGTCTAAAGAGCATATTTCAAAGTTATTAGGGGAAAGAAATGTGAATACAGAAGTGGTGTCCCAATTTATTGGGCTTTTAAAAAGTTGTGAATTTGCTAGGTATGCAGGAGTATCACAAGGATCTATCCAGAAGGACTATGATACGGCGGTGCAGACCCTTTCAAGTATTGATAAACAATTTAACTAATTTTTGAGTGATGAAAAAGATGATTTTTATAGTAGTTTTCTTCATTTCTCTTACTGGGAATACTCAAAATAATGCCCTTTTTGAGCAGGGAAAAGAGCAATATAGAGCCGAAAAATACCAGGAAGCCATTAATAATTGGATGAAGATCATTGCCAATGGAGAGCATTCTTCAGCATTGTATTTTAACGTTGCCAATGCGTATTATAAGCTTAATCAAGTTGGACCGAGTATTTATTATTATGAAAAGGCTCTTCAACTTTCACCCAATGATTCAGAAATAAAAAACAACTTAGTTTTTGCACAGAATGCTACAGTAGATGCTATTGAGCCGTTACCTCAAACGTTGTTTGCAAAATGGGATGCAAAGCTATCTAAACTTTTAACTTTTAATGGGTGGGCTTGGACCAGTGTTTTCGCGGTAATTTTATTTATGCTGTTGTTTTTGGGGTATTACTTTTCGTACCAATCACAGAAAAAAAGGATGTTTTTTCTAGGGTCACTACTATCCATATTTGTCATTTTAACTGGGCTGATTATGGCGTTTAGGACGTTTCATAAAGCCGAAAATAAAAAGGAGGCTATCGTTTTTTCAGAAGTTTCAGAAGTAAAGAATGAACCGAGATTAAGTAGTGAAACAGCATTTAAATTACACGAGGGCACAAAGGTGAGTATTCAAGTGGTTGAAGATAACTGGTGTAAAATTCTGTTGGCAGATGGTAAGGATGGATGGATTATACTAGAAGACATTAAAGAACTTTAATGTTTTATTAATAAATTTCTTTATTTTTAAAGGTAAATTAGCCAAAATAAAATTTTTGAAATCAAAAAGCTTTTTTTTCCTTTTTCTTTTTGTTGGGTTTCTTTTGACTCCAACAACATTACTTATCATCGATGAGCGAGTGGATACCACCTATGTTTTTTCTATGACTGAAGAGGAAAGCAATAAAAATGTTGAGCAATTAGCCTCTATGTTTAAAGTTGTGTATATCTCTACTTTCGATGAATATTCTATTTATAAGTCCTCGTTGGAGAAAATGGATTCAAAAAACAAAAATTTAAATCTCTCAAAGATTTATTTTGAAACAGTCTCCCCCCCTCCAGAGTTTTCTTAGGATTTTTCAATTAACTTTTCAATTTGCCATATTGGCAACTAACCTTATTTAAAAAAGCATTTTTATGTTTAAAAATATATTTACAAATTTTCGAGGAAATTTTTTAGGTGGAATCACCGCTGGAATTGTAGCATTACCTTTGGCACTTGCATTTGGGGTGCAGTCTGGATTGGGGCCTAGCGCAGGTCTTTATGGGGCCATTTTCATAGGATTTTTTGCTTCTCTTTTTGGTGGAACAAACACTCAAATCTCTGGACCTACGGCTCCTATGACGGCCGTTTCTATGGTTATTATTGCAGGAATAATAGCTGCCAACGAAGGAGACATAGAAAAGGCATTGCCTTATATATTATCTGTTTTCTTATTGGCAGGTCTATTTCAAATAGGACTGGGGCTTACAGGGATTGGGAAATACATAAGGTATATTCCTTACCCGGTTGTTTCAGGATTTATGACTGCTATAGGGGTAATTATTTTAATTACCCAAATTCTTCCTTTGGTTGGATATTATACCAAGGATGATACCGCATATATAAATGAATTTAAACCTCAAGCAGAGGAGGTGTTATTGGACAAAATTTTGAAGGATGAAGCTGGCGAAGGGATTTTGGTTTTAGAAGATTTTAGGGAAACGGTTAAACGAGCCGAGAAGATTACAGAAGAGGAAATTATGGCAGAGTCCACGACCCTTGCAAAAAGTGCAAGTTCAGGTGTTATAGGGACTATTAAGACACTTCCTAGAGCAATGAATAATATTAATTGGTTAGAATTAATGCTGGCATTGCTTACCATAGCTATTATTTATGGGTTCAAGTATATCACTAAGAAAATACCCAGTACTTTAGTAGCGCTATTTGTGGTCTCCTTTGGGGCTTATTTCTTAAAATTGGATTATCGCCCAATTGAAGAAATTCCTGCGGGAATCCCATTACCCAATTTTGAAATATTCACAGAGTTTAGTTTTGCAGCCTTATCACCTTATATACTTACGGCGTTAACTCTAGCCTTTTTAGGGGCGATTGATTCTTTGCTTACATCTGTAGTGGCAGATAACATGACAAAAACCAAACACAACCCCAATCAAGAGTTAGTAGGTCAAGGTATAGGTAATAGCATAGCGGCAGTTTTTGGAGGTATTCCAGGGGCAGGAGCTACTATTCGTACAGTAGTGAATATAAATGCTGGGGGAACTACAAAACTTTCTGGGATGATTGCTGCTATACTCTTATTAGTTGTATTACTCGCGGCAGGACCTGTAGCCTCTCAAATTCCTGCAGCGGTTTTAGCAGGTATTTTAATAACTGTGGGTATTGGTGTTATGGATTATAGGGGGTTAAAAGCGATTCCTAAAATGGAAAGAACTGAAGTCGTTGTTATGTTGGTAGTTTTAATCCTATCAGTGTTTTGGAATTTAGTATATGCCGTAGGAATAGGATTTGTATTGGCTGCTGTAATTTTTATGAAGAAAATTGGAGATGTAACAGCAGTAAAATCTAAAGTAGTTCAATTGGATAAGGCAGACGAATTAGACTTGCCTTGGAAGGATGAGGTAAACTTCCCAGTAGAATTAAAACCTAAAGTTTTTGTAAAAAGATTAAAAGGCCCCCTATTTTTTGGATACACTTCAGATTTTCAAGAATTATCGAAAGAAATTCCTACCCAAGCAAGTCACGTGATTATAAGGATGGCAGAGGTACCTTATATTGACCAATCTGGGCTTTATGCTATGGAAGAAGTGCTTTTAGATTTAAATCAGAGAAATATTCAGCCTATTTTCGAAGGGCTTCAGGAACAACTCCAAGCTAAAATGGAAAGTATTGATATCATTCCAGATTTAGTTCCAAAAGATTGCTTGTTTCCAGATTTCAAATCTGCCATGGTGTATATTAAAGAAGTTGTTACCAAGGATAAATAAGGATTATTCAGTAACCGAATTATCTTCAGTCTCAGGGGTTTCAGGAATAATTTTCTGAAACTCCTCAAGGACTGTTGGCAATATCCAAGGAGCAATAGATTCAATGTAAGGATAAACAATTGAACTTTCTTTTTTCTCTTCAGAAATCATATAACCCGTAAGATTGGATGAATTAAAAAAGAGAAAGACGACGCTTAAAATAAATGCATATTGAAGGGTAGAAAACACCCCTCCCAGAAGTTTATTCAGTAATCCTAAAGCGGTAAAATCTGCAATTTTGGTTAAGAATTTTCCAATAAAATTCAATATAAAAACAATGAGTAGAAACGTAACTGCAAACGAAGCCCATTTGGTTGTTTGTTCGCTCCAATCAAACCATTTAGAAATATAACTTCCCGCATAATCTGAAAAGTATACCGCACCATAAACACCCGCAACTAGACCAATAAGCGAAGCAAGTGTTACAAAAAACCCCTTTTTAAAACCTGAATAAAAGGCAAGGAGTAAAATAATTCCTAAAATAATATCTACACTATTCATAGTTGGGCTACTATGGGTAAAGATACTATTTCTTATAAATTATAAGTAAATACTCTTACTTTTGCACCCAATGGCAAGAGACGAACAATTAAAAATAAAATGGGAAGCAGTGGTCGAGCTGCTAAGCAACCGTTTTGCAGATGGCGATCGATTGGATTTGGATGCTATTATATACTTAGTAGGTCTGCAGGAATTAGGGCAATTGCACCGTAAGTTTAAAAAGGATGAAAAAGTGAATCTCATGCACATTGCTATTTGCAGATTACTTGAACCCTTTGGTTACTACGAATTCGATTATTTTGATGAACAGGGATGGCCTCACTATAAAATTTTGGAGCAATTGCCCCCTTTAAAGGCTGGGGAGCAAAGTGTCCTTATGAAAGAAGCCATTGTATTGTACTTTTTGGAAAAGAAAGTCATCGAATAATTCTTCAGAAAGCACTATTTTTGTGACCTACAACCCATAGGATGTTATGATAGATAAGATAAAAGAACATATTGCCGAAGTTGAAGCATTTACTGCAAAGACTAAAGAGGAGGTTGAATCTTTCCGAATAAAATACCTAGGAAATAAAGGACTTTTAAAAGAGTTTTTTGCCGAATTTAAAAATGTGGCAAATGACCAAAAAAAGGAATTTGGACAAACGATAAATACCCTTAAAAGTAAAGCCGAAGAAAAAGTAATTACCTTAAAGGAATCTTTTGAAGGGAAAGAAGAAATACAAGGAGTGTATGGCGACTTATCACGTCCTGGAGAACCTATTCCTCTAGGGTCTAGACATCCAATCTCACTTACAAAAAATAAAATCATCGAGATTTTTTCAAGAATAGGATTTAATGTTTCTGAAGGACCTGAAATTGAAGATGATTGGCACAATTTTACAGCTTTAAATTTGCCAGAATACCACCCTGCTAGGGATATGCAGGATACATTTTTTATTCAAACAAATCCAGATATTTTATTGCGTACGCACACCTCATCGGTGCAAGTACGTTATATGGAAAACAACAAGCCACCTATAAGAACCATTTCTCCCGGTCGAGTGTATAGAAACGAAGCAATTTCGGCGCGTTCGCACTGCTTTTTTCATCAAGTAGAAGGATTGTATGTGGATAAAGGCGTAAGCTTTGCCGATTTAAAACAAACGCTTCAATATTTCACGACGGAAATGTTTGGCAAGTCGAAAATTAGACTTCGCCCTTCCTATTTTCCGTTTACTGAACCGAGTGCAGAAGTGGATGTGTATTGGGGACTTGAAACTGAAACCGATTACAAAATGACAAAGGGGACAGGATGGTTAGAAATTATGGGTTGTGGAATGGTGGATCCCAATGTGCTTGAAAACTGCGGAATTGATTCGGAAGAATACTCGGGCTTTGCCTTCGGCATGGGAATTGATAGAATCGCATTATTACTTCATCAAATTCCAGACATTCGAATGTTAAGCGAAAACGATATTCGTTTTTTAGATCAGTTTAAAAGTTCTCTTTAATTTTTTTGTGAGAAGGGATATTAAAATACCTGTTGTTAAGGATGTCTATGTTGTAGCCATACGTGAATACAATGAGGACTTTAGAACCCACGATTGGAACGCTTATATTGTTAATAATGGTAATGAACCACTGGAAACTGTTTTAATTGTTTCTGAAGGAAGTGACGACACCCAAATAACTTCCAGAATGAGGCATTCCTTAAAGTTACTTCCCGCCAAAAGCTTTGCCAAAATTGAATTTTTGGAAGACAGCGTTTTACCATTGAATAATTACTTCACCATTACTTACTTTATTGAAAATAAGCTTTTCGATAAGCGTTTTGAGTTTCCTGCTAATTGTATTATTGAAGAAAATGCGGTTACTATTCCGGTTATGAAAACTGTAGGTGTTTTGGCAAGATAATTTATAACACCTTTATAAAACACAAAACCCCCTCCATTTCTGGAGGGGGTTTTTCTATTAAAGATATAGGTTGATTATCTTCTAATCAATCGTTTTACTGTTTGTGCACTTTCGCTTTGGATCTGTACCATGTACACTCCTGAAGCTAAGCTAGAAACATTAAAGGTTCGCTCTGTTGCCATACCACGTAAGTCAACCTGTTGTACCAATCTTCCATTGGCATCATAGATAACTGCTCTCTCCAACTGGATGTTAGAGGTGTTTGATATCGTTACCTGACCATCGGTTGGGTTCGGGTACATAGCAATGGCGTTATCCAGTGCAATGTCATCCTTGCCA
>NZ_JAHWDP010000010.1 GCF_019312585.1 Halomarinibacterium sedimenti
CGATGCAATACCACAGTTGTCACTTGAACTTGCAAGTACTTCACCTGGTGTTAAGTTATAATCTCCATTGGCATCTAATTCTACCGTAATGTCTTGACAAGCAATTACCGGATCTTCGTTATCTTCAATAGTAACATCAAAATCACAAGAAACAGTATTTCCATCGCTATCGGTTACTTCCATGGTTACTGTAGTCGTACCCACAGGAAAAAAGCTTCCACTTGGAGGCGTTGAAATAATATCTCCAGAAATGTTTCCATCTTCAACGTCTATCGCCGTACCCGCAAAGTTTACTACGGCACCACATTGCCCTGCAGCATTGGATGCAGTAATATTTGCTGGACAAGAAATTACTGGTGGGTTACCAATTACAAGGATAGGATCAAAAGTAATGCAATAGCTATTTAAAGTACCTGTATCTCCTCCAGCATCATCATTTATTTCTAGCGTCCAGTTTCCAGTAATACTTTGCCCCGCAAAAACGGTATTCATATCTTCTCCTGGGCCATCACCAAAAGAGACCGGGAAGGTATTCCCTCCTCCTTCGGCACGATAATCTGCTAATGGTACACCAGAATCCCATCCTCCAATATTATTGGCAGAAGCATCTGTAAATACAAGATTAGCAGCAACATCTGTACCTGTAGAACCCCCATTATCCGTACACAATGCCAATCTCGTTCCTCCTGGGGAGACAATTACAATCTCTAAATCCCCAGCAAAGGTATGAGTAATATTAGCTGTGACATTACTAATGGTGTAATTAGTACCTATTGTTCCAGGGTCTGCTACTGTTGCAACAGATGGATTCATAAGACCACTAGTTCCCGCATTAGGAATAGCTTCTGGTGCATTTCCACACTCGGTAATAGGCGCTGGTCCAAGAGAATTAAAAGTGATTTCCCAAGCATTCATAAATCCAGAGTCACCTGAAAAATTATCCAGTACGTTTAAAATCCAATTACCATTAACATTTACACCATTAAATACGGTAGCAAATATTTGATTGGTAGTACAATCACCCTCTGCATTAACTGTAAGACCTCCTTCAGGCTCCCAAGTACCTGTAAAAGGAACTGCTCCAGATTCTATACATGGATTTGCATTATTATTAAACACAGTCCCAATGTAGTTATCACCAGAACCTCCATTTCCACCTGCAAGTAACATAATTTCGCCACTTGGTGCAATTAAGGAGATGTCTAGATCGCCATCAAAGGTATGAGTCATGTTGGTAATGGTAAGATTATCTATTTCATAATCTACTCCAATGGTACCTGTAAGAGGAACATTAACTATAAACTGTGCAGTACCAGATGTACCAGTTGTTGGCACAGGTCCTGTCGCTCCCGAATAGGTTTGGGCATTTATCTGCCACATGCAAGTGGAAGCTATAAATGCCATAAGAATTAGTGTAATTTTTTTCATAAATGTAATTTTGATTAATCAGTTATTGTTAACAGGGTGTTAAAATACGAAAAAATTAATTACTGGAAAAAAAACTTGCTGTAAGATTTAAAACAAAAAATACCCAACCTTACCAACTTAATCTTTCTATTTGAACACCAAAGTTTATTATATTTGTTTCATTCAAATTAAAAAACAATGAAAACCAATTATTTACCTTTTAAAATTGCGATTTTTGTATCGCTAATTTTTATCTCTTGCAACACGAATAATTCTTCAGAATCTGATAAAAAAGGTGGCTACACCGATGGCGCTACAACCTTATTTACCAAAATAACCTCTGAAACTTCAAAAATCACATTTAAAAATATGATACGGGAAGATTTGGAATTTAATTTTCTTAATTACCCTTACTTATATACAGGCGCTGGAGTTGCCACGGGCGATATTGATAATGACGGTTTAGTGGATGTGTATCTTACAGCTAATTTTGGACCAAACAAACTATATAAAAACAAAGGTAATTTTGAATTTGAAGACATAACGGTTTCTTCTAAAACGGAAGATTATCAAGGTTTTGCTACCGGGGCTACCATGCTTGATATAAACAATGATGGTTGGCTCGATATTTATGTATCGAAAGCAGGTTCTATGGATAGTGATGAAGGCAGACGAAACTTACTATTTGTAAACCAAAAAGACGGTACTTTTAAGGAAGAGGCAAAAAAATGGGGTATTGATGACCCTGGCTATACCACTCAGGTATTTCAACTAGACTATGATAAAGATGGGGATTTAGATTTATACGTATTGAATTATCGTTACGACTTTAAAAATAACACCAAAATTAGTGGAGACCTTCAAAGCCAAATTGAAGAAACCACAAGTGACCAATTGTATAGAAACGATGGCACTATTTTTACAAAAGTTACTGGTGAAGCGGGTATTTACAATAAAGCTTGGGGGCTTTCTGGAGCTATAGGTGATTTTAATAATGATGGCTGGGAAGATATTTATGTTTCTAATGATTATCTAGAACCAGATATCATGTATATCAACCAGAAAAATGGCACTTTTAAAGATGAAATTAAAGAGCGAATGAATCATATCTCCTTTAATAGTATGGGGAGTGATTATGCCGATTTAAACAATGACCTTTTACCCGATTTAATTACGGTAGACATGCTAGCCGAAAATTATGCCAGAAGTAAAGAAAACATGGCATCGATGAGTACTTCAAATTTTATGACTTTGGTAGAAATTGGATATCATCATGCCTATATGGCCAATATGCTTCATTATAATGTAGGAAACGGAAAATTTCAAGAAACAGCACAGTTAAGTGGTGTTGTTAAAACAGACTGGAGTTGGGCTCCCTTGCTTGCCGATTTTAATAATGATGGGTTAAAGGATATTTTCATAACCAATGGTGTTTATAAAGATTACAACAATCAAGATTTTAGAACCGAACTTAGAGCCCGAAATGCTCGCGGGGAACAAATGACGCTTCAACAGGTATTAGATTTAATGCCTTCCGAAAAATTAGACAATTACATTTACAAGAATAATGGCGACTTTACATTTACCAAAGTAATTGAAGAATGGGGATTAAAAGATCCTAATTTTGCTAATGGTGCAGCCTATGCAGACTTTGACAATGATGGCGATTTAGACCTTATCGTGAATAACACTAATGATGAAATTGGATTATATAGAAACAATGCCAATGAAAATTATTTGCAAATAGCCCTTAAAGGCACTGCAACCAATAGTCTTGGTATTGGTGCAGATGTATATGTTAAAACCAATAAAGAAACTCAGTTTCAAGAGATGTATATTGCTAGAGGGTTTGAGTCTTCTGTCTCCCCTGTATTAAATTTTGGATTAGGGGATGCTTCTCAAATTGAAGAAGTTATCGTTTCATGGCCTGATGGTAAAATATCAAAAGTTACTGCTCCTAAAAGCAATCAAGTTTTAAAAATTGATTATGCTCAAGCTGTAAATGACCCTTTTGCCTTAACTTCATACAAATCCAAAAAACAAAGCTTAAATCCTTCAGAAATAGGAATAGACTACGAACAAAAAGAGAATTACTTTAACGATTTTTCGCTTCAGTTATTAATCCCTCAAAAACAATCTACAAAGGGTACTGGTATTGTAAAAGCTGATATAAATAATGACGGATTTGAGGATTTCTTTGTTGGAAATGCTGCAGGTGCACCAGCAGCATCCTATTTACAAAATCAAGATGGAACATTTACGAAAAATAACGTTTCCCTTTGGAATACTGAAGCCAAATACGAAGATGCAAACGCCCTCTTTTTTGATGCCGATGGTGACGGTGATCAAGATTTATATGTGGTAAGTGCTGGTTATGAAATTGCGGAAGACAGCCCATTATTGCAAGATCGTTTATATATTAATGACGGAAAAGGAAATTTCACCAAAAATGCTAATGCGCTTCCTAAAATGCTAGCTTCAGGAAAAGCGGTTGCCGCTGCAGATTATGATGGCGATGGTGATTTAGATTTGTTTGTAGGCGGGAATCTTGTTCCAAAAAAATATCCACTTCCTGGAAAATCTTATCTTTTAAGAAATGAAGGTGGGAAGTTTATTGATGTTACTTCAGAAAACAATTCACTTTCCGATGTGGGAATGGTTTCCGAAGCAGTATTTACAGATTATGATAATGACAAAGACTTAGACCTTATGGTCGTTGGAGAATGGATGGCCCCAACCCTTTTCAATAACAATAATGGAGTCTTTGTTAAAGCTTCCAATATTTCTGGTTTAGAGAAAACTGAAGGATGGTGGTTTAGCATTACTGCGGCAGATTTTGATGGCGATGGGGATGATGATTATGTTTTGGGTAACATTGGAAATAATAATAAGTTTCAACCAAAAAAGGAAAAACCCATTTACATTTATGCAAAAGATTTTGATGAAAACGGAAGTTTCGATGTAGCCCTTAGTAAAATAAGCGATGGCAAATTGGTTCCTGTTAGAGGAAAGGAGTGTAGTAGTGAGCAAAATCCATTTTTACTTGATAAAATTAAAACCTACAAGCAGTTTGCTAGCTTAGAGTTTAAAGATATTTATGGAGAAGATAAACTTAAAGACGCTTTTAAACTTATTTCTCATATGTTTGAATCTGTTTATGTGGAAAATCTTGGAGGCGGAAAATTTGAGGTAAAAAAATTACCTAAAATTGCGCAAATGGGTCCAACCCTATCCACTTTAGCAAAAGACATAAATGGAGATGGTAATCTCGATATTATTGGAATTGGTAATATTTATGATGCCGAAGTTGAAACTATAAGATACGATAGTAATTATGGGTATGTATTTTTAGGAGATGGAAAAGGAAACTTTGAATATAACAAAGAACATGATCCTTTTGTGGATAAAGACGCTAAAGATATTACAGATATTACCATAAATGGTAAATCATATTTCATGGTAGTTAGTAATAATGCACCGTTAGAAATATTTACTTTTAATCCGTAAAAGTTTAAACTTTAATATTTTAAACTTCATAAAGAATTTTTAATTTCCTTTAATATGAAGCCAGTATTAGCATTGTTTTGCGGCTTATTATTACTTCTTTCTTGTAATGATTCCAAAACAGATACCAATAGTGCTACTGATGAAGTAATGCCGCTATTCAAAAAATTGGATAGTGACAAATCTGGTATTGCATTTAGAAATTCAATGATCCAAACGGCAGATTTCAATTTCATGAATTATATGTATATCTATACGGGTGCTGGTGTTGCTGCAGGAGATATTGATAATGATGGCTTGATTGACCTCTATTTTGTTTCAAATGCTGGGCCTAATAAACTTTATAAAAATAAGGGTAACTTAAAATTTGAAGACATTACCACTACATCACAAACTGAAGACTATACGGGCTTTTCAACGGGGGTTAGTATGTGGGACGCAAATGGGGATGGCTGGCTAGATATCTATGTTTGTAAGGCTGGTTCTTTAGGAGACGATAACGGCAGAAGGAACCTCCTGTTTATTAACAATAAAAATGGCACTTTTACTGAATCTGCGAAAACTTTTGGACTTGATAGTCCAGGATATTCAACTCAAGCCTATCCTATAGATTATGACCGCGATGGAGATTTGGATCTTTACTTAGTGAATCACCGCTACGATTTTCAAAATAACGGTCGAATTAATAGTAAAATTCAAGCACAAATTGAAGAAAACACTAGTGATCAATTATTCAGAAATGATGGAAACTCCTTTACCAATGTTACTTTAGAAGCTGGGTTGGTAAATAAAGCATGGGGATTAAGTGGCGTGATTTCAGATTTTAACAATGATGGTTGGGACGACATTTATGTAGCAAATGACTTTATGGAGCCCGACTTTCTCTACATAAATCAGAAAAATGGCACCTTCAAAAATGAAATCAATGAACGGATGAAGCATATCTCAAATTTCTCCATGGGATCTGACTTTGCCGACCTCAACAATGATTTGCATAACGACTTAGTAACCTTGGATATGGTTTCGGAAAGCCATGTAAAAAGCAAAGAAAACATGGCATCCATGAGTACTCCTAATTTTTTAACCATGGTTAAAATTGGGTATCATCATCAATATATGACTAATACCTTGCAATGGGGAGATAGTCAGGGTAATTTTAGGGAGTCTGCACTTATGAGCGGAATTGCAAAAACAGATTGGAGTTGGGCACCACTTTTAGCCGATTTTGATAATGACGGCTACAAGGATATTTTTATTGCCAATGGGGTCGACAGAGATTATACCAATCAAGATGCGAGGAACAAATTAAAAGAGGTCATGATTCGTGGTGAATCGATGACGCTGGATTCTGTTTTAAATTCTTTTCCTTCGCAACCCGTTGAGAATTATATTTATCAAAATAATGGTGATCTCACCTTTACAAAAAAATCCAATGAATGGGGATTAGAAATGCCTACCTATTCCTATGGGGCTTCGTATGCAGATTTAGATAACGATGGCGATTTAGATTTAATCGTAAATAATTTAAATGCAGAGTGTGGCATTTTTGAAAACCAAAGCCAAAATAAATACCTTCAAATTAAACTACAAGGCCCTAATAAAAATATCTTTGGTGTTGGGTCAAAAGTGTTTATTGAAACTGAAAAAGGGCAGCAAAAACAAGAGCTTTTCCTTAATCGCGGTTATGAGTCTTCTGTAACACCTATTTTAAACTTCGGACTTGGAAATTCTGAAGAAGTAAAACGAATTGGCGTTATATGGCCCGATGGAAAAATTTCTGAAATTGGCAAAACAAAGTCTAATCAACTAGTGACAATAGATTATAATAAAGCCAAAACGGGCAACTTAAGTTTCGAAACTACACGGTTGAAGAAAAAAGCCATAAATCCAATTGATTTAGGAATAAACTACAAACACGTTGAAAATACTTTCGACGATTATGCGCTTCAATTACTTATCCCACAAAAGCAATCTTCCAAAGGGACTAAATTGACCGTGGGGGACGTCAATGGCGATGGCTTGGAAGACTTCTTTGTTGGGAATGCTGGTGGCAATACTGCAGCTTTATATATCCAAAAAACTGATGGTAGTTTTTTAGCTACCAATGAAAATTTATGGCAGTCCGAAAAACAATACGAAGATGCTAATGCACTATTTTTTGATGCCGATAACGACGGAGATTTAGACTTGTATGTAGTAAGTGCAGGATACGAGTTAAAAGAAAATAGTCCTTTGCTTCAGGATAGGCTCTATACAAATGATGGGAAGGGTAATTTTAAAAAAGATGCTACCGCGTTACCTAAAATGTTGGTTTCTGGGAAGGCCATCGCTGTATCAGATATTGATGGAGATAACGACTTGGATATTTTTGTGGGAGGAAATGTAGTTCCAGGTAAATACCCCTTAACACCACAATCCTTTCTACTAAAAAATGAAGGTGGAAAATTTGTAGATGTCACTTCAGAAAATCAGGAGCTAGCAAACGTGGGTATGATTTCCGAAGTTCTTTTCACAGATTATGATGGCGACAACGATAAAGACCTACTGCTCGTGGGAGAATGGATGACTCCTACCCTTTTTAAAAACAATCAAGGTTCGTTTTCAAAAGATAAGGCTGCAAAAGGCTTAGAAAACTTAGAGGGCTGGTGGTTTAGTGCTACCCAAGCAGATCTTGACGGTGATGGTGATATAGATTATATCCTTGGGAATTTAGGAGCTAACAATAAGTTTCATCCCTCCAAAGAAAAACCGCTTTTTATATCGGCTAAAGACTTTGATAATAATGGAACTTTTGATGTGGCGATGAGCAAAATAAGCAACGGCAAGGTGGTGCCTGTAAGAGGGAAAGAATGTAGCTCGCAACAAAACCCATTTTTATTGGATAAAATCAAAACCTATAAAGAATTTGCGCACCTAGAATTTAAAGATATTTATGGTGAAGACGAGCTTAAAGATGCTTTTAAACTACAAGCCCACGAATTTGAAAGTGTCCTAGTTTTTAATGAAGGCAATGGAAATTTTAAAGTGGTGCACCTTCCTAATGACGCGCAAATGGGCCCCACGATGGCAACCCTTGTAAAGGACATAAACGGAGACGGAAACTTAGATATTTTGGGTGTGGGCGGACTTTATGACGCCGAAGTAGAAACGGTACGTTACGATGGTAATTTTGGCTACGTATTACTTGGTGATGGAAATGGAAACTATGTAGCAGAGAAACAATACGAGCCTTATATTCCATTTGATGCTAAAGATGTAAAACAAGTAACCATAGGAGGTGTTACTCACTATGTTGTGGTAAGTAATAATTCGCATCTAGAAGTTTTCACTTATCAACTATAACAACTTTAACAACCCTTTATACTTGCCTTAGCGGTTTTTAACATCCCTTTTTGTTATATTAAAGTGAATCAAAAAAAATAACAAAATGGACAAGAAATTTAAAAGAACTGTTGAACAGAAACACCCAACAAACCCAACGGGAAATATAAACCAAAATACGAATGATTTTAACATTGATGCCGAAACCATTCGTGAACAGAGAAATAAGAAATAATTAAAAGAATTTTTTATACTGAAGCTCCCTGAAATGGACAGTATTCATTTCGGGGTGTTTTACTTTTAGGTCTTTGTATTCCTGCAAGCTTCCTACCGCCCTATTTGCTGCCCCAGAAGGCGCAATAAGCGAAACTGTTTTTATGAGTTGTTGCGTTTTGGGATGCGTAAACTGATGCATTCTAGGCACTACGTTTGAAATTATTTTGAACTTTATATCATATTCCTTTAGCAACTTTCTGAAGTGATATTCGGGGCCATTTTTACTATTGCCTCCAGTGAAAAGAAGCGTATGTATTTTTGGAAAAACTTCTAGTATTTGTATCAAATCCCTAAGCTCTAAATCCTGCATGCCCAAATCACTAGCATCTACTTTGTCACGCCTCGCCGATTGTACAATATCACAAATCCCAATCCCTCTATTTTTAAGAAATTCTTTTCGTTGAAGGATGGCTTCCTCCGTTGTTTCAAATTTTAAATCAAGCTGAAAGATTTCATTTAAAATAGGCCACAGTTGCCCATCTCTGCTTCCATAACAAAAGTTGACATCTCCTTCCCTAAACTCCTTCGTTGTAAAACGTGGTGGTGGTAAAGTGCCTACAATAAGTTTGGTGGCATTTTTTGGAATAAATGGCGGATATGGATGGGTGTGGTGGAACAAACTATCTTATAAAAACCAACTCCCCATCATTACTCATAGGCTCACTATAATGATAGCCTTCGTAATCAAACCCCTTAAGATCGTCTAGCGTTTTGGCTTTGGTGTCTAGGATATACCGCGTCATATACCCACGCGCTAACTTGGCAAAAGTCATAATGGTTTTGTATTCACCATTTTTTAAATCTTTAAAAACGGGCGTGATGACGGGTACTTTTAGTTGTTTGGTATCGATGGCTTTAAAATATTCATTACTGGCAAGATTCACAAAGAGTTCACCGTCCTCTAATTCTTCATTTAGCTTTTGGGTAATTTTCTTTTTCCAAAACTCATACAAGTTTTTGTTTTTACCCACGGGCATTCGAGTCCCCATTTCCAATCGGTAGGGCTGCATTAAATCCAATGGTTTTAAGATTCCGTAGAGCCCAGAAATAATACGAAGACTCTCTTGCATAAACTCAATTTTATCCTTCGGAAGGGTATACACATCCAATCCGCGATACACATCACCACTAAAAGCATACACGGCAGGGCGTGCATTATCTGAGGTAAAGGGCAGACTCCATTCTTGGTTACGCTCATAGTTAAGTTGCCCCAACGCATCAGAAATACTCATGAGTTTAGATAAACTTTTAGCCGACTTCTTTTTCAGCAACTTATTTAAATGCTCTGCCTCTTGAAGAAAAGCAGCTTCGGTGTGTTTTGATATGGGTAATTTTGATTCAAAATCGAGTGACTTTGCAGGCGAGAGTACAATTTTCATTTTTCAATCTTTTCAGTAAAAATACAAAGATTTATTCCCAATAAAAACGAAAGTAATTTTTTGAACCAATTTTAGGATAAAGAAAGTCTATTCTATGACATGCTGTGAATAATTACGCCATTTTTCTAGACAAGCGACCATATCTTCTGGGATAGGCGTTTCAAAACGCATCATTTCACCTGTGGTGGGATGTTCAAATCCTAAAGTGCGTGCATGCAATGCTTGACGTGGTAATATTTTAAAACAATTGTCTACAAACTGTTTATATTTGGTAAAATGCGTGCCTTTTAAGATGCTATCACCGCCATAGCGTTCGTCGTTAAATAAGGTATGCCCAATGTGTTTTAAATGCACTCTAATTTGGTGGGTACGCCCCGTTTCCAGTCGGCAAGACAGTAGCGTTACATAACCCAATTTTTCAATGACTTTATAATGGGTAACGGCTGGCTTTCCTTTTTCATCGGCATCTTCCCCTAAAAACACGGTGTTTTGTAAACGGTTTTTTGGGTGACGCCCAATATGCCCTTCGATAGTACCCTCTTCTTCATCAAAATTTCCCCAGACTAGTGCCACATACTCCCTTTCGGTGGTTTTATTGAAGAACTGTTTTGCCAGATGGGTCATGGCTTCTTCAGTCTTGGCCACTACTAGAAGTCCGCTGGTGTCTTTATCAATTCGGTGAATTAAACCAGGGCGGTTACTAGAGTTATTGGGTAAATTTTCAAAATGAAAAGTAAGTGCATTTATGAGTGTACCACTGTAATTTCCGTGACCCGGATGTACCACCATCCCCGCAGGTTTATTTACAACAACCACTGCATCGTCTTCATACACGATGTCTAGCGGAATGTCTTCTGGAGTAAGTAAAAACTCATAGGGCGGATGCTCAAACATCACGGTCACCACATCGCCCGCCTTTACTTTGTAATTAGATTTTACTGTGTTATTATTAACGTAAATATTACCGTCTGTGGCAGCTTTCTGAATTTTATTTCGAGTGACATTTTCAATTTTGTTCATTAAATACTTGTCCACTCGAAGGGGTTGTTGCCCTTTGTCGGCTACAAACCGAAAATGCTCATAGAGATCATCATTACCTTGTTCTTCGACTTCTGGCCCATTAATTCTCTCCATTTTCTTCGGTTGTATTGCTATTAACGTCAAGCTCCTCTTGAACTTCTTGAACTTCCTCTCTATTTAATCCGCCATTTCCATCACCCAACACCAAATCAATCACAGATGTCTTTTGAATTTTATCTCCCGGATTAATTTTCTTTCCTTCGAAAGATATCTCTAAAACTTCGTCTTTAGCGATATATCGTCTGTAATTAATTTTTCCAATTTCAAACCCTACTGCTTTCAAGGTGGGTTCTGCTTGACGCATAGTTTTCCCAACTACAGGTGGCACCTCTATCATTGGATATCCTGAACGATTAATAGATAGGTAGATTTTTCGATTTTCTTTGACATATTTACCAGCTTTTGGTATTTGCTCAATTACTGTTTTGTATGGAAAATTTGGATTATAATTAGTAGTATCCATTACTTCCAATTTTAAATCTAAATCGTCGAGTGCTTCTTCTGCTTGCTCCAATGTCATTTTTGCTAAGTCTGGAACTTCAATTTGTTGTCCGTGATTTGTGCTAAACCGAAGCCACCACAAAATAATGAGCGACAATCCAAATAACACCAAAACGGCATATCCTAATTGTTTAAGAAAGGTTTTGGTAAAAAGAAATTTTAAAAAAGACATACGTTGTAGTTAGAAAGCAAAAATAGTAAATCGAATTTTAGTAAGTTTATAGGTAATAGTGATATTTTTGTTAACGAAGTTAATCTAGTTTTGGTATGGCAAAAAAACATGTAGCCGTTGCGATGGGCGGATATTCTAGCGAATATGTAATATCGCTTCAAAGTGGTGGGGTTGTTTGTGAATCCTTAGATACAGAAAAGTATCACATTTATCCTATTCATATCTTAAAGGACGGATGGTTTCACGTTGATTCCAGTGGTAAAAAATATCCTGTCGAAAAGGGTAATTTCAGTTTTAGTAATGGAGATTCCACTATTATTCCCGATGTTGTTTTTAATACCATCCACGGAACACCCGGCGAAGATGGCTTTTTAGCCGCCTATTGGGAGTTACTGGGAATCCCCCAAACTAGTACAGGATTTTATCAAGCGGCGTTGAGTTTTAATAAAAGAGATTGTCTTTCGGTGTTAAAAAACTTCGGGGTGAAATGTGCCAACTCCTATTATGTAAACAAAGGAGATACAATTGCCATTGAAGAAATATTAAAAATAGTGGGACTCCCTTGCTTTGTAAAACCTAGTAGAGCCGGTTCCAGTTTTGGCGTAAGTAAGGTACATTCTTTTGAAGAAATGACTCCAGCCCTTGAAAAAGCTTTTAAAGAAGATAGCGAGATTATAATCGAAACCGCATTGGTGGGCACCGAAGTTTCCGTAGGGGTTTATACAGATAAAGGTGAATTAGTTGTGCTCCCCCCTACCGAAATAGTTTCAGAGAATGATTTCTTCGATTACGAAGCAAAATACCTTGGAAAATCACAAGAAATTACCCCTGCTAGAATTAGTGAAGAAGAAACTCATGCCGTAAAAACTGAAGCTAAAAAAATATATCATCTGCTCAATATGAAAGGAATTACTCGAAGTGAGTTTATCATTCAAGACGGTGTTCCTCATTTTATAGAGACTAATACAACTCCCGGAATTTCAAAAGAAAGTATTGTACCAAAACAGGTGCGTGAAGCAGGAATGACGTTAACTCAGTTTTTCGGTATTCTTATTGAAAATGCTTTTCAAAAATAGTAGTATCTTTATTTTATGAATCGCGCAGTTTTTCCAGGCTCCTTCGACCCTATTACCTTAGGTCATATAGATATTATAGAAAGAGGACTTTTACTTTTTGATGAAATTATTGTGGCTATTGGCAGTAATGCCGATAAAAAATATATGTGGTCCTTGGAAGAACGGATAGAATATATCGAAAAGGCATTTGAAGGAAATCCTAAAATTAAAGTAGCAAGTTATAAAGGCTTAACAGTTGATTTTTGTCATTCGGTAGATGCCAAATTTCTATTACGGGGATTACGAAACTCTCTCGATTTTTCTTATGAAAAATCCATTGCTCAAAATAATGCTAAGTTGGCAGGAGTGGAAAGCGTATTTTTAGTTTGTTCACCGGAGGTTTCACATATTTCTTCTACGATTGTTCGGGATATAGCTCGTAATAATGGAGATTATAGCAATTTAGTTCCCTTTTAATTTAAAGAATGAATGAATTTAAAAGAATCCTTTCTCCTATTAGCGCTAGTTGCTGAAATAATAGGAACGATTGGGGGGTTTGGTTCTTCAGTATTTTTTGTTCCCATAGGCAATTTCTACTTCGATTTTTATACAGTATTAGGACTTACGGCAGTTTTTCATTTATCGAGTAACCTTAGTAAGATTTTTTTATTCAAAAAGGGACTCAATAAGTTTCTGTTACTGTATATAGGCGCGCCTTCTGTAGTCTTTGTAATTTTGGGTGGATATCTTTCAAAAATTGTTAAAAGTGATTATCTCGAAGTTATTTTGGGTGTGTTTTTAATTGCATTAGCCCTCTTATTTCTCATAAAAAAAAACCTTGTTATCAAAGCCGAAAAAAAGGAATCGATTATTGGTGGAAGCCTTTCTGGACTTACTGCTGGTCTTTTGGGCACCGGTGGCGCTATTCGAGGACTTACCATGGCTGCTTTTAATTTGGAGAAAAGCGTATTTATCGCCACATCTGCCTTTATCGATTTTATGATTGACTTTTCCAGGACTATTGTCTATTACCAAAATGGATACATTGGTAGCGAAGAAATAAAATATGTTCCCTTCCTATTTGTTATTGGACTTGTGGGTACCTTTATAGGAAAGAAAATCCTGAATTATATTCCGCAAAGTAAATTCAAAAGGATATCTTTAGTACTTATCCTAGTAATTGGAGTGTTTACGCTTTTAAACTATTATGTGCTACAATAAAAAAACTCCCTCATTTCTGAAGGAGTTTCCAATTTAATGTAAAACCAAAATTTTCTTAGATAGCAGCTACGTGCTTAGCTAGGCTAGACTTTAAGTTTGCAGCTTTATTAGCGTGAATAATGTTCTTCTTAGCTAGTCTGTCTAACATAGAAACCACTTCAGGAAACAATTTTTCTGCTTCTTTCTTATCAGTCATTTCTCTTAGCTTCTTCATCGCATTACGAGTAGTTTTATGTTGGTAACGGTTAACGATACGCTTAGACTCGTTTCTTCTGATTCTTTTTAAAGCTGATTTATGATTAGCCATATTATTCTATCTTAATTATTTGTAGTCCGTAGGGGAATCGAACCCCTGTTACCAGGATGAAAACCTGGCGTCCTAACCCCTAGACGAACGGACCATTGGTTTTTTATTGCGGATGCAAAAATACAACAATTTTTAAATGCTACAAGTACTCGATAATTTTTTTTGAAAATTTTAGTATGCTTTCGCAAAAATTACCTTTCTAGCGGATGGTTTTCCAGTAACCATGCAACTTCCAGATGCATCATCAGCATCAATAGGAATACAACGAATGGTTGCTTTTGTTTCATTCTTTATTTGTTCTTCTGTTTCGGGTGTTCCATCCCAGTGTGCTAAAATAAAGCCTCCGTTACTTTCAAGCACTTCTTTAAATTCAGAATACGAAGAAACTTCAGTTGTATTTTCCTTTCTGAAATCTATCGCTTTTGTAAATAAATTTTTCTGAATTTCATCTAGCAACTCTTTAATAGCTGAAGCCGCTTCAGATTTATTCATCATTTCTTTCGAAAGTGTATCACGGCGAGCTACTTCTACAGTTCCATTTTCAACATCTTTGGGTCCAATAGCAATCCTTACAGGCACTCCTTTCAACTCATATTCATTAAATTTCCAGCCTGGCTTGTGCGTATCTCTATTATCAAACTTCACTCTAATTCCTAAAGACCTAAGTTCTGCCATGAGCTCGTTTGCAACATTACTAGTAGCTTCAAACTGCTCGTCATCTCGATAAATTGGTACAATAACAACTTGGTCGGGGGCTAAATTAGGAGGTAACACCAATCCATTATCGTCGCTATGGGTCATAATTAAAGCTCCAATTAAACGCGTAGAAACACCCCAAGAGGTTGCCCAAACATAATCTTGCTTCCCTTCTTTATTGGCGAACTTTACATCGAAAGCTTTTGCAAAATTTTGCCCAAGAAAATGCGAGGTTCCAGCTTGTAATGCCTTACCATCTTGCATTAACGCTTCAATACAATAGGTTTCTAACGCGCCTGCAAAACGTTCGCTTTCTGTTTTTAAACCCTTAATTACGGGAATTGCCATAAAGTTTTCTACAAACTCCGCATAGATATTCATCATTTGTTCTGCTTCCGCAATAGCTTCATCTTTTGTAGCATGGGCCGTATGCCCTTCCTGCCATAAAAATTCGGCTGTTCTTAAAAACAATCGAGTACGAAGCTCCCAACGTACCACATTGGCCCACTGATTTATTAAAAGTGGTAAATCTCGATAGGATTGTATCCATTTACGATACGTGTCCCAAATAATAGTTTCGGAAGTAGGTCTAACAATGAGTTCCTCTTCTAATTTTGCTTCAGGATCAACGATGATACCGTTTCCATCAGGATCATTTTTTAAGCGATAGTGAGTAACTACAGCACACTCTTTGGCAAACCCATCTACATGGCTTGCTTCCTTACTAAAGTAAGATTTTGGTATAAACAAAGGGAAATAAGCATTTTGATGCCCTGTTTCTTTAAACATTCTATCCAATTCTGCTTGCATACGTTCCCAAATGGCAAAGCCGTATGGTTTTATTACCATACACCCTCTTACTCCCGAATTTTCAGCTAAATCTGCCTTGATTACCAGCTCATTATACCATTTTGAGTAGTCTTCTGCACGTGTGGTCAAGTTTTTTCCCATGATCCTTTATTTGGCACAAATATTGTGCATATGTTAAAAGTTATTTTGTCTCGGCAAAACTACTTATTTTTATGATGTCCAACAATATTAAATTCAGTGTTATGCAAACCATTATATTTTCCCTCAAAAAGTCTATTCCTTTCTTATTCTTAGGAATAGTTTCTCTATTTATAGTTAGCTGTAGTTCTTCACAGAGAGTGGTAGATAATGATGGCATATACACTTCTAATACTGAAACAAATACCGAATACGCAACAGAATCTGAAGCAGACAGTAAGAATAACTACTACAAACAATATTTTAAATCAAAATCAAGCCTTTACGAAGAACTTCCAGAGGAAGATGTAATTTTCACGGACATTGAAGCCTACTCTACTACCGAAAGCTTGGACAACGAAGGTTATATAATTACAGAAGAAAATGAATATGAAGAAGGCTATGGAAGCTGGGGAAGTAACACGAGTGATGTTACCATAAATGTTTATAATACTGGCTGGGCAGGCGCTGGATGGGGTTATAATAGCTGGTATGGAGGCTGGTATGGTCATGGATGGGGTTATGGTGGTTGGTATCGTCCTTGGGGATATTATAGCTATTGGGGAAATCCCTATTGGGGCTGGAATGTTGGCTACTGGGGTGGATTTTACAACCCTTGGTACTGTCCCCCTTATTACTACAACCCCTACATTTATAATGGATATTACGGCCATGGAGGATATTATGCCGCAAATTATAATAGAGGTAGAAGAAATAGTGATTATATAGCAGGTAGATCTGCCTACAATAGAGGTCGATCTAATGCCACTTCTTCAAGAAGAGGATATAGTAATTCTGAAAGTTCAAGAAGGTATTCTCGAGGCAACTCGACCTACAGAGGAAGGCCAAACACAAGTTCTTCCAGACCTAATTCTGGTTATACTAGGCCTAGCAACTCTAGACCAAAAGTAGATTATAATCGTCCTAGCACAAATACTCGTCCTAGTTATAACACAAGACCGAGTTCAAACACAAGACCTAATGTATCAAGACCCTCTACAAGTCGCCCAAGTTCTGGATCTATTAACAGAGGTGGTGGTGGATCTTCAAGAAGCAGCGGTGGAAGAAGAGGCGGCGGTCGAGGAGGCGAATAAACATTGTTTCATATTCAATTTTAACTAAATGAAAAGAAAAATTTTCTTACTCATAGGGATAGTTTCATTCTCTATTTTAAACGCTCAAAACACGGTTGATGCCTTACGATATAGCTCTGAAAATATTCAGGGAACTGCAAGGTTTAATTCATTAAGTGGTGCTTTTGGAGCCTTAGGAGGTGATCTTTCTGCTTTAGACATTAATCCCGCAGGAAGTTCTGTATTTCTTGAAAATACTATGGCATTAACCTTTTCTGTTTTTAATAAATCAAATAGCAATTCTTATTTCAACTCAACAGTAAAAAATGAGTATTCAGATTTTGATATTGCCAATTTAGGCGCTGTTTTCGTGTTCGATAATAGTGATGAAAGTTCCAATTGGAAGAAATTTAGCTTAGGAATTAATTTCAATACGCATAATAACTATGATAATGAAGTTTTTGTAAGTGGAAATAGCCCAAGGAGTGTTGGTAATTTCTTTTTGGACCAAGCTCAGGGAATTCCATTAGATTTGTTAGAATTAAGAAGTGGAGAATCTATTTCAGACCTCTACGCATTCTTAGGAGAAACCGAAGGAACAATAGCTCAAAATGCATTTCTAGGATACCAAGCCTATATTTTTGACCCAGTTGAAAATGACCCATCAAATACGGCCTATACTTCTAATTTTGGATCAGGGGTTTACAGTCAGGATTATGCACTTCTCACTCGAGGATATGTGGGAAAATATTCATTTAATATTAGCACTCAATATAAAGATGATTATTATTTTGGTATTAATTTCAATGCACATACTATAGATTATAGACAAAGTACATTTTTATTTGAAGGAAATAATAATAGCAACAGTTTTATTAAAACTATTGATTTTGAAAACAATCTTTCTGTACTAGGAAATGGTTTTTCAATGCAAGCTGGAGCTATTGCAAAAGTTAATGAAAATATAAGGGTTGGACTCACCTATGACACCCCTACCTGGTTTACTATTTCTGAAGAGACAACTCAATTTATTGAAACATCATTTGAAGATGATGACAATTCTTTTACAACTACTTTAAGTCCCAACATCATTAACGTATTTAATGATTATAAGCTGAGTAGTCCAGGTAAAATTTCGGCAAGTGCTGCCTATATTTTTGGGAAGAAGGGATTACTAAGCTTAGACTATTCTTACAAAGATTATTCTTCTATTAAATTTAAACCTACCTCAGATGTCCACTTTCAAACATTAAATAATGTTATAAATAACACCTTAAAAGGAGCATCAACGGTAAAATTAGGAGGGGAATATAGAATACAATGGGTAAGTTTACGTGGAGGGTTACAATTTTCTGAAAGTCCATATCAAGATAAGAATATTCTTGGTGATAGGAAAGGATATTCGCTAGGTCTAGGATTTAATTTCGGAAATTATAATTTGGATTTTGCTTTTGTTAGAACCGAACAAAAATCTGAAGAGCAACTATTTAATTCTGGTTTATCTACCCCTTATTCTTCAAATGTAAATGAAAATATCTTCATATTTACATTAGGTATTGAGTTATAAACTTTAATGAAATATTGAAAACTAAATACCAAAAAAGTCCCTGTTTAGGGACTTTTTTGGTATCATTCTTTAATTAAATCTTTACCTCTTCAGGGTAAAATGCCCTGTAAAGGTTTTGTTAGTTTCGTCCTCTTTGTACTCTACCCTAAACCAGTAATCGCTCGATGGTAGTGGTGACCCATTATAGGTACCATCCCATCCCGATCCACTAGGACTT
>NZ_JAHWDP010000011.1 GCF_019312585.1 Halomarinibacterium sedimenti
AAAAATAGTATAAAAAAACCCCTCCAATATTTTGGAGGGGTTTTTAAAAGAAGGCGGCGACCTACTTTTCCACATAGATGCAGTATCATCGGCGCAATCGGGCTTAACTTCCCTGTTCGGAATGGAGAGGGGTGAGCCCCGATGCTATAACCACCTTAGTTGTAAGTTATAAGTCTTCTTTTACTTATAACTGCAGCTTTTGCTGCAAATATCTTAACATAAAGGAAAAAGGAATACTTGAGTCTAAACAATTTTGTAACACACTTAAAAATCAAAGAGTTGCTCTCCCTCCTTGCGGAGGGAGAAGCGTGTACATAAGCTTACGGGTAATTAGTACCACTCGGCTACGCACGTTGCCGCACTTCCACCTATGGCCTATCAACGTGGTAGTCTCCCACGACCCTTTAAAGAAATCTCATCTTGTGGTGGGTTTCGCGCTTATATGCTTTCAGCGCTTATCCCTTCCCGACGTAGCTACCCAGCAGTGCTCCTGGCGGAACAACTGGTACACCAGAGGTCAGTCCAACTCGGTCCTCTCGTACTAGAGTCAGATCCACTCAAATTTCTCGCGCCCACTGTAGATAGAGACCGAACTGTCTCACGACGTTCTGAACCCAGCTCGCGTGCCACTTTAATGGGCGAACAGCCCAACCCTTGGGACCTTCTCCAGCCCCAGGATGTGACGAGCCGACATCGAGGTGCCAAACCCCCCCGTCGATGTGAGCTCTTGGGGGAGATCAGCCTGTTATCCCCGGCGTACCTTTTATCCTTTGAGCGATGGCCCTTCCATGCGGAACCACCGGATCACTATGCTCTACTTTCGTACCTGATCGACTTGTAGGTCTCTCAGTCAAGCTCCCTTATGCCATTGCACTCTACACACGATTGCCAACCGTATTGAGGGAACCTTTAGAAGCCTCCGTTACTCTTTTGGAGGCGACCACCCCAGTCAAACTACCCACCAAGCACTGTCCCCCGTAAGGGGTTAGGCTCTAAACAAGCAAAGGGTGGTATTTCAACGGTGACTCCACCACGCCTGGCGACGCAGCTTCAAAGTCTCCCACCTATCCTACACATTACTTGTCCAGAACCAATACTAAGCTATAGTAAAGGTGCACGGGGTCTTTTCGTCCCACAGCGGGTAAACGGCATCTTCACCGTTACTACAATTTCACCGAGCTCATGGCTGAGACAGTGTCCAGATCGTTACACCATTCGTGCAGGTCGGAACTTACCCGACAAGGAATTTCGCTACCTTAGGACCGTTATAGTTACGGCCGCCGTTTACTGGGGCTTCAATTCAATGCTTCGCCGAAGCTGACATCTCCTCTTAACCTTCCAGCACCGGGCAGGTGTCAGGCCCTATACATCATCTTTCGATTTAGCAGAGCCCTGTGTTTTTGATAAACAGTCGCCTGGACCTCTTCACTGCGGCCCCCATTGCTGGGGGCGACCCTTCTCCCGAAGTTACGGGTCGATTTTGCCTAGTTCCTTAGCCATGAATCTCTCGAGCACCTTAGAATTCTCATCCCAACTACCTGTGTCGGTTTGCGGTACGGGCTGCCTCGCTTGTTTTTCTTGGAAGTCGATATTCAGGATTATCACCGCGGCCGTAGCCTTAGTGTACTATCGCCGTGTTACCACTGGCTTCAACGTACTATTCCGTCAGTACGCACCTAATTCTCGCCTCCGTCACTTTTAGCGCGGGCAGGTACCAGAATATTAACTGGTTGTCCATCCACTACCCCTTTCGGGTTCGCGTTAGGCCCCGACTAACCCTCAGCTGATTAGCATAGCTGAGGAAACCTTAGTCTTTCGGTGTGCGGGTTTCTCGCCCGCATTATCGTTACTTATGCCTACATTTTCTTTTCCAGAAGTTCCAGCATGGCTCACGCCACACCTTCAGCACCGCTGGAATGCTCCCCTACCGATATATTAAATATCCCATAGCTTCGGTAATATGCTTATGCCCGATTATTATCCATGCCGGACCGCTCGACTAGTGAGCTGTTACGCACTCTTTAAATGAATGGCTGCTTCCAAGCCAACATCCTAGCTGTCTGTGCAGTCCAACCGCGTTATTTCAACTTAGCATATATTTTGGGACCTTAGCTGATGGTCTGGGTTCTTTCCCTCTCGGACATGGACCTTAGCACCCATGCCCTCACTGCTGTGCATTATTTTATAGCATTCGGAGTTTGTCAAGAATTGGTAGGCGGTGAAGCCCCCGCATCCAATCAGTAGCTCTACCTCTATAAAACTAACACAACGCTGCACCTAAATGCATTTCGGGGAGTACGAGCTATTTCCGAGTTTGATTGGCCTTTCACCCCTACCCACAGGTCATCCCAAGACTTTTCAACGTCAACGGGTTCGGGCCTCCACTGTGTGTTACCACAGCTTCACCCTGCCCATGGGTAGATCACACGGTTTCGCGTCTACTACTACTAACTATGGCGCCCTATTCAGACTCGCTTTCGCTACGGCTCCAATTCTTAAAATTTTAACCTCGCTAGCAACAGTAACTCGTAGGCTCATTATGCAAAAGGCACGCCGTCACCCCCAAAGGGGCTCCGACCGCTTGTAAGCGCATGGTTTCAGGATCTATTTCACTCCCCTGTTCGGGGTTCTTTTCACCTTTCCCTCACGGTACTGGTTCACTATCGGTCTCTCAGGAGTATTTAGCCTTGGCGGATGGTCCCGCCGGATTCATACAGGGTTTCACGTGCCCCGCACTACTCAGGATACTGCTATGAATAACATTCTTTACCTATACCGGGCTATCACCGTCTATGGCCACACTTTCCAATGTGTTCTAGTTCATCGTGCATTCAATGTCGCAGTCCTACAACCCCAGCACTGCCGTAACAGTACTGGTTTGGGCTAATTCGCGTTCGCTCGCCGCTACTAACGAAATCACTTTTGTTTTCTCTTCCTCCGGGTACTTAGATGTTTCAGTTCCCCGGGTTCGCCTCCTTGCGGATAACATATCTTCAATATGCTGGGTTGCCCCATTCGGAAATCTGCGGATCAATTCGTATGTGCCAATCCCCGCAGCTTATCGCAGCTTATCACGTCCTTCTTCGCCTCTGAGAGCCTAGGCATTCCCCATGCGCTCTTAATTTGCTTATTGTACTTTTTTGCTCTTTAAATGAGTTTACTTATATAGCTAAAAACTTAAAAGTCTTTAACTGAAAAAATTGCTTTTCTCGTATTTCTTTTTCCAATATGTCAATGAACTATCTAGACCCGACTCTGTAAGTAGTTAATTAAAATTAACAGCTAAAACCACAGAAATCTTGTTGTCCTTGGTGGAGAATAAGGGAGTCGAACCCTTGACCTCCTGCGTGCAAGGCAGGCGCTCTAGCCAGCTGAGCTAATCCCCCATATACTAGTAGTTAGTACATAGTAGTTAGTAGTTAGATATACAAACTACTACTCAACCCCTAGAATTTCCTTTCAATAAAATATGAACGTCTCTTTAAGTAGTCTCAGGCAGACTCGAACTGCCGACCTCTACATTATCAGTGTAGCGCTCTAACCAGCTGAGCTATGAGACTGCATTTATTCAGAACCAAGACTCGTAAAAACAAAAAACAGATACTTTCTGCTCGCTCTTTGTTTCTTGACTCTAAAAAATTAAAATTGACAGCTAGACCAAGCAAAATATAGAGATCTTATAGACCTCTTGCGTAACTTCTCTAGAAAGGAGGTGTTCCAGCCGCACCTTCCGGTACGGCTACCTTGTTACGACTTAGCCCCAGTTATCGGTTTTACCCTAGGCAGCTCCTTGCGGTCACCGACTTCAGGTACCCCCGACTTCCATGGCTTGACGGGCGGTGTGTACAAGGCCCGGGAACGTATTCACCGGATCATGGCTGATATCCGATTACTAGCGATTCCAGCTTCACGGGGTCGAGTTGCAGACCCCGATCCGAACTGAGACCGGTTTTAAGGATTCGCTCCACCTTGCGGTGTGGCTGCCCTCTGTACCGGCCATTGTAGCACGTGTGTAGCCCAGGACGTAAGGGCCGTGATGATTTGACGTCATCCCCACCTTCCTCACGGTTTGCACCGGCAGTCCCGTTAGAGTTCCCATCTTTACATGCTGGCAACTAACGGCAGGGGTTGCGCTCGTTATAGGACTTAACCTGACACCTCACGGCACGAGCTGACGACAACCATGCAGCACCTTGTAATGTGTCCGAAGAAAAAGGTGTTTCCACCCCTGTCACAATACATTTAAGCCCTGGTAAGGTTCCTCGCGTATCATCGAATTAAACCACATGCTCCACCGCTTGTGCGGGCCCCCGTCAATTCCTTTGAGTTTCATTCTTGCGAACGTACTCCCCAGGTGGGATACTTATCACTTTCGCTTGGCCACCCAGCCCGAAGGCCGGACAGCTAGTATCCATCGTTTACGGCGTGGACTACCAGGGTATCTAATCCTGTTCGCTCCCCACGCTTTCGTCCCTCAGCGTCAATACGTTGTTAGTGACCTGCCTTCGCAATCGGTATTCTATGTAATATCTATGCATTTCACCGCTACACTACATATTCTAGCCACTTCACAACGATTCAAGATAACCAGTATCAAGGGCAGTCCTACAGTTGAGCTGCAGACTTTCACCCCTGACTTAATTATCCGCCTACGGACCCTTTAAACCCAATGATTCCGGATAACGCTTGCATCCTCCGTATTACCGCGGCTGCTGGCACGGAGTTAGCCGATGCTTATTCTTACGGTACCGTCAAGCCCCCACACGTGGGGGTGTTTCTTCCCGTACAAAAGCAGTTTACAACCCATAGGGCAGTCTTCCTGCACGCGGCATGGCTGGATCAGGCTCTCGCCCATTGTCCAATATTCCTCACTGCTGCCTCCCGTAGGAGTCTGGTCCGTGTCTCAGTACCAGTGTGGGGGATCCCCCTCTCAGGGCCCCTACCTATCGTTGCCTTGGTGTGCCGTTACCACACCAACAAGCTAATAGGACGCATACTCATCCCTTACCGTAACCTTTAATCGAAAAATGATGCCATCTCTCGATACTATAAGGCATTAATCCAAGTTTCCCTGGGCTATTCCTTAGTAAGGGGCAGATTGTATACGCGTTACGCACCCGTGCGCCGGTCGTCAGCAGAGCAAGCTCCCTGTTACCCCTCGACTTGCATGTGTTAGGCCTGCCGCTAGCGTTCATCCTGAGCCAGGATCAAACTCTTCATCGTATAATCTTAAAAAATTTCAAAATCACAACAAAAAGCCCTCAAAAAAATCTCAGGTATTTTACTTAGTCTAGTTTAATTTTCGTCTGAAATATATATCCTAAAATATATATTCCTACGCTGTCAATTTCAATATATCAATGAACT
>NZ_JAHWDP010000012.1 GCF_019312585.1 Halomarinibacterium sedimenti
CCAATTATATTCCACGTGTCGTGGTACCCATCGCCATTGGGGGTCATAAACTGTGGATAGTCCACTACCCCTACCTCAAGGGTCACACTACCACATCCATGAGCATCGCTTATGGTGATGATATGCGTCCCAGGATCCACTCCCGTAAAGGTATCACTATCCTGATAAGGTCCACCATCCAATTGGTATATCCACTGGCCACTACCAGACTCTACACTCACCACAATGGTATGCTCATCGGCAAAGGCCCCACTGGTCACCTCGGCACTGTATACCAAGGGTGGAGATGATATCACTACCGTAGTTACCGCCTCAGCCTGACAGCCCGTCGATAGCTCCGTCACCAAAACACTATAGCTCCCTCCGCTTAGCGCTAACAACGAAGGACCTATCTCATTGGGTAAAATCTGCCCGTCAAATGACCATACAAAAGTGTAGAACTGTGGGTCTAGACCCGTATCCAACAACGGTGGGGATGCTGCACCAGATTCCTCCTCTATAGGATTCCCATTGGCATCCACACAAAGCCTGTAGCTCTCCTCCAATAGGAAAGGTGGCAGTTGCTCTACCTTTAATATCACAGGGGTCACAGCATAACAGGCACGCTCATCCTCTGGGTCTATCGTATTGGTCACCCTAGCGTAAATCTCCTGAGGGTTCACAATATTTGTATATATATTTGGAAGCGGATTAATGCCCAATTCAGCATCTGCCTCACTACCGTGATAGGTAAGGATAAACTGACTTGGATCCTGCCCATTCAATATCTCCTCTGCCAAGGCCGCTGCCTGTGCATCCAACTCTGTTGGATTATTGGCATCTACTATAAGGGTGAAGTCCCCATAGCCATCACTAGGGGCCCGATTGTCACAAATAATATACGCCTCGATAGGCTCAGTGGCCGTAGCGCCTTCCTTCACTATTAAATCAAAACTTAAACTTACTTCCTCTGTATCGGGATCTTCCATACTGGCCACATAACACTGGGTCTCTTGATTCAATATCCCTACATAAATGGTCGTCGCAACTGTATTATAAGGATACGGCGTGTCTGATGCTATCGTGTTGATATTACCCTGCGCATCGGCTAAAGTCTCATAGTACGTCACCTCATAGGTATGGTTGGGATCCTGGAATGAAAGTATCTCTGCATCCTTGGTATTCAATATTATAAACGCCTGGCCCGTAAAAGGTACCTGACAGTTCTCAACATCTGCTATCTCAAAGGTATCCTCCGGAAGAGGATCTACAATAAGCTCCAAAGGAACTATCGTATAACAAGGCAACTCCCCTGGGGGAACGTCCTTGGTCACACGTGCATAGACCACCTGGCTATTAGGCACCGTGTTAATGTATGGACTTATAAGCTCAGTCCCCACAACACCTGCCTCGGCAGCATCCAATGTATCGTAATAGAATATATTGATGTTGGGCTCGCCGTCACGAATCTCGTTATCCTTCAAGGTTAAATCAAAAATACTAATGCCATCCCTGTAATCTTCATCATCGGGAGCACCACCACTACCATCGCATACCCGAAGCGCCGTTGGCTCTGCAGGACTAGGATTGGGAAGTACACGAAGGGTCACATTGGTACGGGACTCACAATCTGCCTGAGTAAAAACACTTACATAAATATCCTGTGGATTGACCGTATTCTGATACGCCGTAGGATCCACTATGGGAACATTGTTGTTCTGATCATCCAAACTCGCATAATAGAACACAGACCAACTGCCATTGCCCTGGGTAATGGCATCATCGTTCAACGTTAAATCAAAGGTGCTTATCTGGTCATTAAACGTACTACCATTTTCCTGGTCATCACACTCCACCATCTCAAAAGGACCTGTACCTAATAACGGTAATGGATCTACCCGTAAGGTAAACTCCGTCACTCGTGCACAACCCGTAGATAAATCTTCTACACGAACCCAAACATCTTGCTCGGGAGTCACTATGTTTACATAGGTGCTAGGATTGGCTATAGCATTAATACCTGCCTGAGCATCCGATAAACTCTCGTGATAACTCACACCGTAAAGCGTAGGGTCATTGCCCGCCAAAGCTGGTGCCGTATTGGCCTCTAAGTTAAACTCCGCAAAACCATCTCCATCATCGTCACACCTAAACATGGGATTGATAAAAGTCGAGGCATCCGGCACAGAGGGTAACAACTCCACCCGCAATTCCAACGCTACAATGGTATAACAGGCATTGACTCCCGGAGGAACATCATTGGTCACTCGTGCATAAATAATCTGGGAAAATGGAACAATATTGGTATAGGGACTCAACAACTGATCCCCAGGATCTGCCGTCTGTGCATCCAACAAAGAACCGTAGTAAACAACACTCACAGGCTCCCCATTGGCAATCTCAGCATCCTTGTCTGTAAGCATAAAATTATCGTAAAAACCATCGTTGTCCTCATCACACGCTACCAAAGGGGTAGGCTCCGGAGCACTAGGGTTGGCTTCTACATTAATGAAAAAACTCGTATATGCTGGACAACTCTCTTCACTTAGTACCGTCACAAATATCTCTTGCTGTGGCGTTATAACATTTTGATACGCCGAAGGAGTGGCAATAGGAATATCATTGGCCTGGTCACTAGCAGTGGCATAATAGGTCACCGTTAAATCGGGATTGCCCATATCGATCACCGAGGTGTTCTGCGTTAAATCAAAGGTCGATAAACCGTCCGTAGTGGTACTGCCCCCTATCTCATCATCACACAAATACAAATCATTACCCGTACCTATGGAAGGGAAAGCCCCTACCTCAAGCTCAAAAGAGCTAATCCTAGCACAACCCGTAATCAAACTCTCCAAACGCACCCATATGGTCTGCCCACCGCTCAAAAAGGAATCGGCCGGAGCAATCGCATTGATAGGCGCCTGTGCATCTGCTAATGAAGTATAATACGTGATAGGTAGAACATAATCATTTGGGTCCTGAACACCCAACACATAAGGATCGTTCTGCGTTAAATCAAACAACGCCTGACCATCTCCATCATCATCACACTCAAACATAGGGTCAATAAATTCTTCCGTTGGTGCATCGGGTAAAGCTATCACAATAAGCTCCAACTCCACTACCGTATAACAGGGCAAAATCGCAGGAGGAGCATCACGCGTCACACGTGCGTACACAATCTGGTTGCCCGGAACAATGTTTGTATAAGGACTTAGAAGCTCTGTCCCAGGTAATCCCGCCTGGGCTTCTGCCAAGGTCTCATAATATAATACCGATACATTGGGATCACCATCGATAATCTCTGTATCGCGCTGGGTCAAATCGAATCCACTCGATATACCATTGTCAAAATCGCCCGTAGTGTCCTCATTGTCACAAAGCTCAAGAGGTTCCGGTGACATATTGGGAGAAGGGTTGGGAAGTACCGTAATGGTCATCGTTACCACTGTGCGACAGCCATACTGGCTCTCTATCCTTGCAACAACCGTCTCGGGGGTCATCACATTCTGGTACATCGTAGGGTCAGCAATAGGATTGTCCGCTACCTCGTCCCCAGGGGTCGCATACCACGTCACTACCAAATCTGGATCGCCGCCCGTAAGGACAATGTCCTGAGAGGTCAAATCAAAGGTGCTTATCTCATCGGTAGGCGTGCTACCGTTTAGCTCATCATCACACAAATACATCTCAAAAGGACCTAAATTAGGAGGTAAAGGATCCACAATAAGCTCCAAGGGAACAATATCGTAACAACCACTAGCACCATTGTTAGGACTCACACTATTGCCGTTACCAACCACCAAAATATAAATCGTCTGGGGGTTAGACGTGTTGATGTAATCCGTAGGATCCGGTATCGCCTGCGAAAAATCTGGAGCTGTCAAGGCAACATCCCCAGCGGCTATCGCATCCAACTCGTCTTCATAATAGTACAAATCAAACTCCAAGGGATCCAAACTGCCCAATACCTCCGCAGCTACTACCGTTAAATCAAAACTCGTAAATCCATCGGCTACTGCATCATCACACAATCGCAAAGGGCCCGAAGGCTCCGTAGCCACAGGACTAAACCTAACTTCCAACAACAACTCTACTACCGAATAACAACTGCT
>NZ_JAHWDP010000013.1 GCF_019312585.1 Halomarinibacterium sedimenti
TCCAGATGGCACCTATACCATTACCCTCTTTGCAGAGGATGAGTATGGAAACGTAGGTGAGTGTACATTTGTACTTACCATAGAGAGTATCCTTGGCAAGGATGATAACTTGTTAGACATTTCAACCATAGTTTTATATCCTAACCCTGCAAAAGCAATAGTAAATATTAGCAACCCTCAATCCATAGCATTGGAGAGTGCCAGTATTTATGATCTTACAGGTAAACTTGTTAGAGTGTATGACTTAAAAGATATGGGAACTGAGAAGGCACTAGATGTATCCTTTTTGTCTTCAGCAACATATCTTGTTTATATACAAGGTGAGCATGGAACAATAACAAAACAATTCATAAAAGAATAAGTAAATTTTTTAAAAAATGCCCTTCAATTTATTGAAGGGCATTTTTATTTTCACATATTTCTATTGAGTATATCTTTTATTTTATTTAAAAAAAGTTGTAAATTCATCTTTTAATTTTTTATTACACCAAATCTTTCTATTATGAAAAAAAGTCTACAATTTATTTTCTTAATTGTTCCCATGCTGGTTTTTTCTCAGAACCGTATTGGAAATGTTGCAGATAAAGTTGCAACGATGAAATTAAAACCTAACACTTTTAAAACTCAAGATGTTTTTAAAGAGGGTTTTTCAAAGATAACCGCCAATTATAAGGATGCAGTAAGGCAGGGTATAGTTGTCGAATTTGACGCTACAAAAGTTGCGCAACTTAAAAGTGATAATCCGCAGAACATTGAAATCACTTTGCCAATTAACGATCGTGGCGAATACATTACGTTAGAATTATATCAAAAAGATATTTTTTCTAAGGATTTTAGGGTTCATACAAGTGATGGTCAGGACATTACAAGCAGTATGGATCGAGGGAAACATTATCGAGGAATCATTTCTGGAAAACCACATTCCTTAGTTTCATTAAGTATTTTTAATAATGAAGTAACAGGCTTTATTTCTACTGAAGAAGGAAATTATACCGTTGGTAGATTAAGAGATTCTAACTCTAGGCACATCATTTATAAAGATTCAGATTTAGTTGAAAACCTAGGTTTTGAATGCGAAACCCAAGATGATGGTGTTGGATATTCTGAGGAAGAATTAACCTATGAAATAACCCGAGATCCAGGTGATTGTGTCAATATTTATGTTGAGTCTGGTCAATCTGTATATAATGCCTTTGGAGGCGATTTAACAAATACAACCAATTTTTTAAATGCGCTTTTTGCCGAGTCATACACTTTGTATGCTAATGATGGGGTTACCATGCAAACTTCTGAAATGTTTATTTGGACTACTCCAGATCCATACAATGGAGGTAGTTCTGGTGCACAACTGTCTGCTTTTCAAGCAAACACTGGAGCGTTTAATGGAGACTTAGGTCATTTAGTTGAATTACAACCAGGTGCAGGAGGTGTTGCTGCTGGATTTAGTGGAATTTGTAACCCAAATACAGATAATAGTCTTTGTTTTAGTGGTCTTGATAGCACAACTGTTACACCCGTACCCACCTATTCGTGGAATGTCATGGTTGTTACCCATGAAATGGGGCACTTATTAGGTTCAAGACATACCCATGCATGTGTATGGAATGGAAATAATACAGCAATCGACAGTTGTTCTGGATTTACTGAAGGAGGATGCCCACTTCCTGGATCACCTCCAGGGGGTGGAACCATTATGAGCTATTGCCATTTTACCACTGGAATTAATTTCAACTTAGGTTTTGGTCCACAACCCTCTGCCGTAATCAACAATAATATTAATGCTCCTGGAAATTGTTTAGGGCCTTGTGCCGCACCGCCGGCATCAGACCTTTGGTCTATAGCTCAAGGTGATGATCAATTACGTAATATTGACCCAACTGATGCTTCAACAATATCAAGTATCACCATCACTTTAGCAGGAGCCACAATTAATGGGGGAACAGGATTAGCTACTGATCCAACCACCGGAACGATATGGGCGTTATTAAGAGCGGGAGGTATTGGATTAACAGGTCGAGCACTGGTAACTATTGATTTAGGGACAGGTGTAGCTACCTTAATTGGAGATACTCAAGAAAGTTTTGCAGGAATTGCATTTAATGCCGCGGGTGATTTATATGGAGTAACAGGTGATGGAAGTACAACACCAGAATCACTGTTTACTTTAGATAAAACCACTGGAGCCCCTACTTTCCAATGTACTTTAGGAAATGGTAATGATGGAGAAGCCTTAGGTTTTAATCCTATGGATGGCTTATTTTACCATGCATCTGGACATACGGGAGCTAACGTTATTTTTGAAACAATTGATAATTCTGGAATAGATCCTTGTACAGTTACTAATATTGATATTACTGGAACTGCATTAGAAGATGAAGAGGCGCAAGCTTTAACTTGGGATGCTACCAATGGTGTTTTCTTATGGAAGCAAGATCATGGTACTGGGCCTTTATTTTCTGTAACTTCTGCAGGAGTTCCAACCTTAATAGGGAATATGGATCATCAGGCAAAAGGGTTAACTTTTTCATCTGTTATTATTGGCAATCCTCCAGTCATTTCATGTCCAGCAGATTTAGTGTTGGACAATGCTGCAGGTCAATGTAGTGCTGTTGCTAATTATGCAGGTACCGCAATTGATCCAGAAGATGGAGATATCTCTGGAGATATTGTGTACTCACCACCTAGTGGAAGTACGTTCCCAGTGGGAACTACAACAGTTACTGCTTCTGTTACCGATAGCGACGGAAACACATCAACTTGTGATTTTGACGTGACGGTAAATGATGTGGAAGATCCTGTAGTTGTTTGTACAGACTTTACGGCACAGTTAGATGCCAATGGTATGGTAACGGTCTTCCCAGACGATGTGGCTACAGCTACAGACAACTGTCCTGGAACTACTTTACAATTCCAAGGTTCAGGTGGTCCAATGGGCTCATTGACTTCATTATTTGGAGCGAACAATGGAGGTTCTTTTGGAGGTGCTGTGTACTTTGATGTAACCATAGCAGGAAGTGATTTAGAAATTAATGCGATAGATGTGAATACGGCAGATGGTTCAGGCGGAAGTTTTGATATTGAAGTTTATACCATTCCTGGAACATCTGTTGGAAATGAAACCAATGGTGGATTATGGACCTTAGTAAGTACTGGAACAGGTACCGCCGCAGGTCTTAACAATCCATCCAATGCCGTACTGGCAACACCTTTTACATTGAGCGCATCTACCAGTTATGGTATTGCCATTGTAATGGATGGTAGCCACGGTCATGATTATACCAACGGTACTGGAGGAAATCAAAACTTTTCTAATGCAGATCTTTCAATGTCTCTAGGTCAAGCATCAAATGCACCATTTACTGGAGGTATTTTCTCTCCAAGAGTATTTAACGGAACGCTTCATTATGGAACTCCTGCACCACCGGTACCAAGTTTAGACTTTACCTGTATGGATGTTGGACCTAATAATGTAACCGTAATTGCTACAGATGCATCAGGAAATACGTCTACTTGTACTGCAGTAGTTACTGTGGAAGACAATATTTCACCTGTAATAGTTTGTATAGGTGAACCTACTCCGGTAACAGACACTGCCAGTGCGAGTCCAGGATTACCCTTTGGAGCCGCTCCAACGGTTGTTACTAGTACGATAGATGTGACCGATGACTTTATCATTACCGATTTAGATGTAGATGTAGACATTTCCCACACTTGG
>NZ_JAHWDP010000014.1 GCF_019312585.1 Halomarinibacterium sedimenti
ATCATCACACAATCGCAAAGGGCCCGAAGGCTCCGTAGCCACAGGACTAAACCTAACTTCCAACAACAACTCTACTACCGAATAACAACTGCTGCTTAAACTCTCTATCCTAGCCCATACATTGTCGTTCCAAGGATTATCATTCGTATACAAAGGACCTATGGGCAATATCCCATTCTCAGCATCTAGCATCGTCCCATGATAGGTCACTACCAAATCAGGATCACCACCCGTTAAATCATCATCCGCCATACTCAAATCAAACTCCATAAATCCATCATTGTCATCGTCGCATAAAATTAAGGGAGGTGGCGGTGGCACATTTGGAGGAGAATATAAAAATATGGTGAAGTTTTGAGTGGTATCAAAACAAGTGGGATCTGTATTATTTTCAAACCGTATAAAAATTTGAACCGAAGGAGGTAAAACTGTATAGGGTGTAGGCAATGGATTTATATCCGCATCCGCATCAGCTTGGCTAATATGATAGGTGATTGTAAAATTGGATGGAGATTGACCATTTAAAACAGAGGCATTAAAAGTAAAAGGCAAATCAATATCTTCATCACCAGAATTATCTTGATCACAAAAGCCATAGTCTGCTACAGTACCTGCAATGGCCTGAGAAAAAGTAATTTCAAAAGTAGCTTCAGCAAAGCAAGTGCCTGTTAAATCTTCAAGCCTAATAGTTATTATTTCATTTGATCCTACTATGGGGTATGCCCCGGCCATTGCCGTTATATCAACTCCAGTGCCATTAAAATAAAATATATTAAAATCAGCTGGATTTTGTGGTCCTAGGACCACAGGCTCATTAACTGTGAGATCAAAAATTCCTGGATTAGTTCCATCATCACAAATAAACAAGTCGTTTGGAGGACTATCAATATAAGGCTGCAAGTAAAAATTAATATTAATTTCATCATTAACTATACATGTTGGATCTGTAGGATCAATAACTTCAACACCGTATAAAGCAGAATTTGGTGCCGTTACTAAAAAAGTATTCTGTGTGGTTGATGGAGGACCCTGAGAAATTCCGTTAATAAACCATTCATAAGTAACACCGGGAGTTGATGGTGTTGGACTAGCATCTAATACAATAGGTGAGTTATCACATGTATCAATATCTGGGCCTAAGTCAACTGTAAATGGCGCATTTTGTGTTACTACAACATCATCCGTTAACGTTACAACTTCACCATTACAAGTATTTGTCCAAGTAACTCTCGCCGTATAAGTTTCTGTGCCTGTTGGACAAACATTTATAGTAGGTGTAGTGCCAATGACTGCTCCTGTGCTATCCAACCATTCAAAAACATAGGTTGGAGGACCAATAGGAGAAAAACTCCAAGCTTCATTATTTGTAGTCCAAGGTGAATCTGAAGTATTACGCCCAGGCGGAACGAATGCAGTTGTTCCAGCATCATTTTGAATTCCTACAGTAGCGTTCCCGCTGTTCCAAGTTGTACAGGTTGGTTTATCTTGAATATATATCTCTATAACATTAGAGAATTCATAAAAGACAGCCATGTGAGTAGCAAGTAGCGAATTACATGCACCTGAAAACAAGGGCACTTCATAATAGGAAACAACCAGAACTCTATTAGGAAAAGTTCCGAGCACTTCATAACCAATTTCTTCAGTTGTGGAAACAGAAGGGTCAATATCATGGCATGGGGTGAATACATTGGCCTCACCTAACGTTGGATTTGTATTATTTGGTAAATTTTCTGAAAATGACCAACCATTTGTTGTATCCGTTGGGTCTACATCAAATCGAATCACTCCGTTAGACCCAACCTGAAATTCAGTTTCTAAATCTCCAAAAAAACAAAAATCAAAGGGTAAATTATCAACTGGAGACCAAGCATCATCAATATTAGGATTTAATGAATTCGCTAACCCGTTAAATGGAAAAGGAGGGTTGTAGGTTATTGAATTAACATTATAATTAAGTCCCGAGGTATCGAACGTTTGCAAAAAAGTCGCGGTAATATCCGTACATCCTCCAGTAGCACAATCTATTACTTGGTCCGGCCCGGCATCAACAAATAGGCTTCCAGGTCCTTGTCCATAAGAATTATTAACTAAAAGTAATGCACAAAAAATGAGTAAAAATGTGGGGTAAAATTTTTTCATAGCAATTAGGTTCTGGGTCGAAAATTAAGAAAATTTTATGAAAATGCTATATCAATGCATGTTAAAGCGCATTTAATCCCATTTAAAACACCTAATTACTTAAATAAATAGCCCCCAGACGGGGGCTATTTATTGTTATCTTATAATCTTTACCTCTTTAGGGTAAAATGCCCTGTAAAGGTTTTGTTAGTTTCGTCCTCTTTGTACTCTACCCTAAACCAGTAATCGCTCGATGGTAGTGGTGACCCATTATAGGTACCATCCCATCCCAATCCACTAGGACTTATCTGCTTGAGCAGTTTCCCATACCTGTCAAAGATATAAATCTTTGCCGTAGGATCGTACTGTGCAATACCAATTATATTCCACGTGTCGTGGTACCCATCGCCATTGG
>NZ_JAHWDP010000015.1 GCF_019312585.1 Halomarinibacterium sedimenti
ATGGTAAGTACAAATGTACACTCACCTACGTTTCCATACTCATCCTCTGCAAAGAGGGTAATGGTATAGGTGCCATCTGGAAGTAGTGTTCCTGCAGCTGGACTCTGTCCAAAGTTGGTAATGTCACCCTCCTCAGAACAGTTGTCGCTAAATGTAATACCTCCAAGTGCCCAGTAGTCTGGTAGCTCATAGAACAAGTTTAATGGTCCTGGATCTACTGTTTGATCTTCTGGACAACCTACTAAGGTTGGACCTAAGTTATCTACTACCGTTAATGTGGCTGTACAAGAGGCTAAGTTGCCACTGGCATCACTTGCAAATACAGTAACCGTAATAGCGGTTCCTATATCGTCACAAGTAACATCGGTTACATCTACCGCAGTAATGGTAATACCACAAGCATCAAATGAGTTGGTGGTGTCGATGAACAAGTCTGGAGTTACCTCTGCCATACCGTTCTCATCCAACTCTACCGTTGCATCCATACATACCAAGATAGGATCTGTATTGTCGATAACATTTACCGTAGCCGTACAGGTAGAAGTATTTCCACTGTCGTCGGTTACTGTAATTTCTACTTGGTTTAAGCCTAAGTGTGAACAATCGAACTCCACCGTGGTACTTGCTGGTTCCCCTACTTCATAGTTAAGGGTTCCGTTAAATACTCTTGGGCTAAATGGTGATCCATCGAATGGTACGTTGGAAGCAGCTCCTAAGGATAGGGACACATCTGCATTGGAATAGTTCTGGTTGGTTCCATCTCCATTGGTATAGTAATGTCCATGGGTTGCATCCAATACCAATGCCATACCATAGGTAGTTCCTGCTGCAAGTGTTACGGGTACATCCAATACGGCATTGGATGGCGTATCTACGGTTCCAGAAGCGGTTCCTGAACCATTGGCAGAAAGCGTCCAAGCGCCTGCATTCCCTTCGTTACCTACATAGGTGCCTACCAGCGTATACACTTCCATCGTGAATGCGCCTGGGTCGGCAGTATTGATATCGATATCTAGGACATTAATATCTTCTGGACCTACGGTAACATCGAAATAAACAGCTCCTCCTTGTGAACCATTGTTATTGGTGGCAAAAAGTGTTGTGATAGATCCTGGAATAGGAGCACCACCACCAGAGGTTACTGTATATCCACAGGCTTCATCTACGCTCAATAGTAAATCGGC
>NZ_JAHWDP010000002.1 GCF_019312585.1 Halomarinibacterium sedimenti
ATCACAACAAAAAGCCCTCAAAAAAATCTCAGGTATTTTACTTAGTCTAGTTTAATTTTCGTCTGAAATATATATCCTAAAATATATATTCCTACGCTGTCAATTTCAATATATCAATGAACTTTTACTCGTTAGACGCTGTGGAATCGAACCACATTTTTTATTACCAAATCATCTTATTTCAATCCCACACCTTCCCCTTAAGCGGGTGCAAATATACAACTGCTTTTTTCAATTAACCAAAACTATTATTAAAAAAATTCAACCTTTTTTATTAACAGTTTGTAAACACCTGAGTGCTTGAATATTGAGTGAGTTTTTTCAAAAAGCGGAACTACTAAATTACACTATTTTCTAAAAGTGTGCAAGTTTATTTTACGGAATTATTCCAATGGGAGGTTAATTCTAAATAATCAATATTGAAGGCTGGCTTCTGTCTTTGTAAAAGTCCAGATTGAAAGGAGCGTTCCAAGATGTCTTCTATTAAGTAATCCTCCTTTACCTCATAAGGCTTATACTCTTCCTTTAAAGAAATATCAAACATACTTGCCGTGGTATTATACCAAAAGGCTCTCCATCCTGTCCGTAGTTCTTTTACTAGATCAAATGCCGTTCTTCCAGTTTGGCGATGTATTAGCTTTACCAATATTTGACCTTCCGTTCGGGTAAGCTTTTTTAATTCTTCAGAGAATTCTTCTTCAATATACTTCTGAATGCGTTTTGTATACTTCCTCTTTAATCTTTTACTTTCTATCGTATTTAATCTTTCGGTCATAACGGTTAATCTTTCCGAAGCAAGCTTTGCAAATGGGTACACCTTTCTAGTTTTTCTTCTTAGGATTAAATACCGTCTTCTGTCTTCTTTTGAATTGAACTGAAGCTTGTTCAACAAAACAACTTCGTCAAGATCTATAAATTCTCTTGGAATGGTATCCCCTTCTATTATATAATAGTATACTTCCGAGGTATCACTTTTAACTTCATTATACGAAATAGTATCCTGAGCAAATACGCCAGTTGGAATTATAAAAAGAAAAATATATAATAGGTGTTTCAAAAATGAATTCTTTAAATGTAACTGTCTTTCTTCTAAAATCGTTCCAAAAATAACAAATTGACGTGGGAAGGTTATTAATTAATTCCTAATTTTGAAAGCAATTAAAAAAACCGATATGGCAAAATTTATTTTGAATAAAAAATCACTCACTTTTTTAGAAAAATATCTAAACAATGCTTCACCAACTGGATACGAATGGGATGGCCAAAAAATGTGGATGGAGTATTTAAAACCTTATGTAGATGAATTTATTACAGACACCTATGGCACGGCAGTAGCAGTAGTAAATCCCAAAGCAAAGTACAAAGTGGTTATTGAGGGTCATGCCGATGAGATTTCTTGGTACGTAAACTACATTAGTGACAATGGTCTTATATATGTTATTAGGAACGGAGGAAGTGATCATCAAATAGCACCTTCTAAAGTCGTAAATATCCATACCAAAAAGGGAATTTTGAAAGGTGTATTTGGTTGGCCAGCAATACATACCAGAACATTAGCAAAAGAAGAAGCACCAAAACCTGACAACATCTTTATTGATATTGGTGCAAAAGACAATAAAGAAGTTGAAAAAATGGGAGTCCATGTAGGTTGTGTCATTACCTACCCTGACGAATTTCATATTTTAAACAAAGACAAATTTGTATGCCGTGCTTTGGATAATCGAATGGGTGGCTTTATGATTGCTGAAGTGGCTCGGCTTCTTCATGAAAACAAAAAGAAACTTCCTTTTGGATTATATATCACTAACTCTGTTCAAGAAGAAATCGGTTTGCGAGGGGCGCAAATGATTACCGAACGTATAAAACCAAATGTAGCTATCGTTACCGATGTTACCCACGACACGACTACACCAATGATCGATAAAAAGAAACAAGGTTTTGCGAAAATTGGAGAAGGTCCAGTTATTGCTTATGCTCCAGCGGTCCAACAAAAACTTCGAGATTTAATTATTGAAGCCGCAGAAGCCAATAAAATCCCTTTTCAAAGAGCGGCTTTATCTAGAGCTACTGGCACCGATACAGATGCTTTTGCATACAGCAACGGCGGTGTAGCGAGCGCCCTTATTTCTTTACCCCTACGCTATATGCACACCACGGTAGAAATGGTACATAGAGATGATGTTGAAAATGTCATAAAATTAATTTACGAATCATTGCTCAAATTAAAAGATGGGGAATCTTTTAGTTATTTCGATTAAATAATTACTGAATGGGAGCCAATGGCTCCCATTTTTTTATCTTTAACCCAAAGAACTTATAAATGCTATTCAATTCTTTTGATTTTGGCTTATTTCTAGTCATTGCCTATTGCATTTATTGGGGTATTGGAGTACAACGATTGAAAGCCCAAAACTTGTTCATTTTAGTAGCGAGTTACTTCTTTTATGCCTTTTGGGATTGGCGCTTTTTAATTCTTATCATCGCAAGTTCTTTAGTGGATTATCTAGCTGGGCTTTATATTGAAAAAAGCCGAAGCAATTCAAAAAGGAAAGTACTACTGTGGTCTAGTATTCTTTGGAATTTAGGAGTACTTTTTCTCTTCAAATATTTCAATTTTTTTATTGAAAGTTTTGAAGCCTTATTCAACATAGAATCATCTTCAACTTATAACTTTTGGAATGTTGCTATCCCTGTGGGATTAAGTTTTTACACCTTCCAAACTATGAGCTACACCATTGATGTTTACAAGAAGAAAATACCACCTACCAATAACTTGATTCATTTTCTATGTTTTGTGAGTTTCTTTCCCCAATTGGTTGCAGGACCTATTGAAAAAGCCAAAGACCTAATCCCGCAGTTTGCCAAGCAAAGGAAATTCGATTTTCAAAAAAGCAAAGAAGGATTACGTCAAATTTTATGGGGACTTTTTAAAAAGATTATTGTCGCCGAAAAGTTAGGCCTTGCCGTAGACATGGTTTACAATCAGCCCAGTGATTACAACTTTATCACACTCCTTTTTGCTGGCACACTCTTTTTCTTTCAACTTTATTGTGATTTTTCTGGGTATACAGATATTGCCATTGGCACAGCAAAACTATTTGGGTTTAAATTAAGTAAAAACTTTAATTTGCCTTACCTAGCTACTAGTATTTCGGATATTTGGCAAAGGTGGCATATTACACTCACACGGTGGTTTACTGATTACTGTTACATTCCATTTGTTTCTTCATTCAAAAAAAGTCCTGTTGTTGGAGGTATTGGGATTATTCTTACTATGACGCTGGTTGGCTTTTGGCATGGGGCAGATTGGAATTTTTTAGTCTTTGGCTTCTTAAATGGACTTATTATTGTGTTAGAGCGGATATCACTATTTCAAAATAAAATAACTCTTAGAAAATTTTTAACATCTACACCCTATATTTTTTCATTTATATATACAACTGGTTTATACACGGTTTTATGTTTAATTTTTAGAGCACAAAGCTACCAACAACTGGATCTTATTTTTAGTAGAATTTTCAGTTTCGCTTTGGACGGTGCTTTTACAACTTTAATCGGTTGGAAATTGGGCTATTTAATTTTTATCCTTTTTGCTGAATTACTTTCCAAAAAGAAAGATTACCCATTGCAACAATTTGAAAATTGGGTGCCAAAACCAGTACGATGGGTTGCTTATTACGCCTTCATTTTTATTATCATTCGGTATGCCGAGCCAAAAGAAGCTTTTATCTATTTTCAGTTTTAATGCAACGTAAGTTTATCACATATAGCCTCCTATTTTTTATTCCAGTTTTGGTTGGTTTTTTGGCTGTAGAATGGCTGACAATCTCGATCCCTTCACACTTTTCGGTTAATAAAAAATACATTGAAAAAAGTGGAGATTCTATTGAAACATTGATTCTAGGGACCTCACACTTAATGAATGCCGTAAATCCAGAATGGATGGAATCCCCAACACTTAATTTAGCTTCCGGGAATCAATTCCTTGATACGGACTTAAAGCTTTATAATGGCATACGCGAAAAGTTCCCCTCAGTAAAGAATGTTGTTCTTGAAATATCCTATAGTCATTTTGAAATAGCCCCTAACGGAAAAGACTTCTGGAAGAATAGCCTCTATTACAAGTATTATGATGTCAATTGCTTTGAGAGAACTGCTTATTTTAAAGACAGACTTGTTTACCTTTCAAACCCATCCTTCTTTTCTGAAAGAATTGAAGAATACTATATTGATAAAAAGAATATTCCTTCATTTAATGAATACGGTTTTAATAGTAATGATGGTTATGGGCAGTTTACTAAGCAGAATTATAACAAAGTGAAAATTGACACCATAAAGCGATTTAGAATTAATATTGAACCAAATTTGAATCTTTTTGAAACGAACGTAGCAACTCTTTTCAAACTTCTTGATTCATTAAAAAAACAAAACAAAAACGTGGTGATTTCTGCCACACCTATGTATCTAACCTTTCTAAAAAAAAGAAATCCTGAAATTTTAAATAGAAGGGACAGTATTTTTAACGTGATTCAAAAAAAATATCCTGAAGTAAAATTCCTAACTGCTGAAACAGACACCATTCATTATTCATTAAAGAACTTTTGGAACCATAGTCACTTAAACCCTTCTGGTGCAACCATTTTTACAAGACAGTTGGAATCTGTGTTACAATCTTTTAAATAGAATTCTCCTTTATTTTATTAAAATACTTTTTCGCTTCTGCAATCACTTTTGGAGCTAAAATTACAGTTGCTAACATAGTTGGAATTGCCATCAATGCAAAAAAAGTATCAATAAGATTGAGCATTGTATTTAGGGTCGTTGTGGCACCTAAAATGATGCTTCCAATGTAAAAATAATTATAGATGTGTTTTTTTTCTGCTCCAAAAAGGAAAGACATACACTTTGTCCCATAATACGAATACGAAAAAAGAGAAGAAATACTAAATATTAAAATACACAGCAGCAACCCATATTTTCCAACATACGGAATGGCATTTTCAAAGGCAGTTGCCGTTAAAGAAACCCCATTACTATCACTTGTTTCCCAAACTCCAGTAACCAAAATGGCTAAAGCTGTTAATGAACAAACAATTAAAGTATCAATTGCTGGACCGAGCATCGCAACCAACCCTTCTCTAATTGGTTCGTTGGTTTTTGCAGCGCCATGTGCCATAGGCGCTGTACCTATCCCCGCTTCATTTGAAAAAGCACCTCGTCTAATCCCTAATAAAATCAACCCACCTACAACACCCCCTAAAAAAGCATCTCCTTTATAAAAGGAAGCAGAAAAAGCATCGGTGAAAATTAGTTTTATATAATATGGAACAATTTCATAATTCACCCCTAAAATAATGAGTACTAATCCAAAGTACAACACTACCATTGTAGGAACCAATTTCTCGGCGGTTTTACTAATACGCGATAAACCTCCTAATATAACAAAGGCCGTAATGGTAGCCAGAATAATTCCAATGACTAAATTAGATTTAAAACCCATAGATAAGCCTGCTGGTTGCAATAAAATATCATCAATCGCCTGTGTAAGTTGATTTACATTAAACACTGGTAAAGCTCCAATAAGCCCAGAAATACTAAACATCACAGCCAGCGGTTTCCACTTTTTTCCAAGCCCTTCCATAATAAAATACATAGGACCTCCTTGCGTTTTGCCTTCACTATCTTTTCCCCGAAATAATATGGCCAAGGTGGCTGTAAAGAATTTGGTGGACATTCCTATAACGGCACTCACCCACATCCAAAATACAGCTCCCGGCCCACCCAATGTGATCGCTACAGCGACCCCTGCAATGTTACCCATCCCTACCGTTGCAGACAATGCTGTGGTTAAGGCTTGAAAATGAGAAATCTCTCCCTCATCATTTTCGTCATCGTATTTTCCTCGTAAAACAGCTACCGCATGGAATAAATATCGAAAGGGTAAAAAGCGAATTCGTATTAATAAATACAGTCCTCCTCCTATTAAAATGATAAGCAAAGGTAAGCCCCAAGCAATGGAAGCCATTTGCGAGGTTAGTTGTTCAAAAGCGTTGAGTATATCCAAGGTTAATATTTCTTATTGCAATTTATAATTTTAAAATTCAAATCAAATGTTTTTATTTGTACTCAATGAAAAACATACTAACCACTTTATTTTTCATCGGAACACTTTGCGCTTTTGCGCAGGAAAATTCAATTTCAAAGGCTTCGGAATTTGTAATTACTCCTGAGTTTATGCTAGGGATTTCTGCCGAAGCAAACGATTTCTTTCCAGATAGATCGCTTCAAAAGCAGCTCATTATTGGCTTCGGAAGAGAACACCACAACAATCCCCAAGAATGGGCATATTGGCTTAATGCGCCTAAAACAGCCATTAATTTTGGTTTAACAGATTTTGGTAATAGTGAGGAAATTGGGTATGCTATTTCTGCCATGCCTATTATTGAATTCAATATTTTTAAAAGTAAAAGACTAAAAATTCTAACTGGAATGGGTGTTTCTTACTTCCCAATAAAGTATGACCCTGTCGAAAACCCATTTAATCAAGCCATTACTACAGATGTTTCTTGGTCATTTCGAGCAGGATTTAATTACGAGTTTATTAAAACAGAAAAACTTGATTGGCGTATTGGAATTGGGTATTATCACCACTCGAATGGGCATACTAAGTTACCCAATCAAGGGTTGAATTCCTTTTTAGGTAGTTTTTCAATAGATATAAAAAACCCGTATCACAAGCCTTCCGCAGAAAGTACCGTTGAAAGAGTAATTCCAGAAAAAAGCCAATATAGGTTTGCCTCGCTTCGGTTTGGTTTAGGAAATAATGTGCTATCTCTTGCATTTAATGATCAAAAACCGATTTACACCATTGCTGGGGAATATGGAAAAGTGATTAACAAAACCTATAAATTAGGAATTGGATTCTATTACCGTTATTATGATCATTATTATGATTATATAAAAAATAATGAATCATTGGTTCAGGATGGTAGAGAGTTTGAAGATTTCAGAAAAAATCCTTGGTATAACGCAACTGCATTAGGTATTACAATTAATGGAGAGTTTCTATTAAACCACATAGGTATTGATTTACAAATTGGCGCCAATGTATTTAAACCTGCCTACAAAATTGATTGGCGAATTAATGAAGGGTGGGATAACACCCCAAGGGAGATACCAGAAGATTGGGTCTTAGGTGAATTTACCACCAAGTTTAAACTAAAACATATTATCTCGTCCAGAATGGGGATTAAATACTATATGTTTGGTAATAATGATGTCCCAACACATAACCTCTTTGTGGCAGCACATATAAATTCAAATCTAGGTCAGGCTGATTTTACAGAATTTAGCTTAGGATATGTGTATAGTTTTAAAAATAAATAAGCCTCCAAAAAAATGAAGGCTAATTTTTATTACACTATTTATTATCAAATTAATCTATTAACATTCTTTTTGTATCGATTCTTTTTCCGTCTAGGTACAATGTATATAAGTATATCCCTGAGCTTAAAGCAGTTCTACTAAATTCAATACTTCCCTCTCCTACTTTATTTACAGGGATCCTCCTTAGTATTTGACCTGTAACAGTAGTTAAGACAATTTCTGCTTTATTATATTCAAAAGGAATGTAATATCTAATACTTGTGACATCCCCATATGGGTTTGGTATATTTTGAAATAAGTACGGACTATTTGGGTCTGAAATAATATCATCTATTGGTAATTGACAAGCACAAGCCTCTAAAAATTCTACTCGAGCTATAAGATCATCTATTTGGAGCTGCTGACTAGCGTTTTCTACTTCTAATGGAATTAAAATGGAAGATAAATCCACTTCCACAACATTCGAATTTTCAAGCTGAAGCTTTAACAAATTTCCTTCTAGATTGAACGTCGTAATACTTTGGTTATCTGTATTATCTAAATATCCCGAAAGATCAACACTTCCTCCATCTTCTAAATCAAGAGAATTCCCAGTGAGTGTCAATTGTTGGTCATCTGTACCTGAATTATTAAAAACCGAAAGATCCACATCTTCTGAAGTTCCTCCAGAAATACCAATAGTCAATATGTTACCCGCCAGTCCTGAACCAGAAATGTTTTGGTTGTCGGTATTGTCTAGATATCCTGATAAATCAACATTCCCTCCATCTTCAAGTGCTAAAGTATTACCCGTTAAAGATAATTGTTGGTCGTCGGTATTATCTAGGTATCCTGAAAGATTCACAGTTTGTGTTGGGGCACCATCGTTTTCTAAAGACAATTCCAAGTTGTTTCCATTTAATTGAAATACATCCGCAACTTGGTCATCGGTATTATCCAAATACCCTGAAAGATCTACTATTTGTGTTGCTGCCCCATCATTTTCTAAGGAAAGTTCTAGGTTATTTCCATTCAATTGAAATACATCCGCAACTTGGTCATCGGTATTATCTAAAAATCCTGATAAATCAACTGTCTGTGTAGCTACCCCATCATCTTCTAAGGAAAGTTCTAAGTTATTCCCGTTTAATTGAAAGACATCCGCAACTTGGTCATCGGTATTATCTAAATATCCAGAAAGATCAACAGTTAGAGTTGCAACTCCATCATCCTCTAAAGACAGTTCTAAGTCATTCCCGTTTAATTGAAAGACATCAGCAGTCTGGTCATCTGCCCCTGCAGTTTTCCAAAGAGCGCCATCCCATGTATATAACAAACCATCATCTGTATTAAAAACCACGACACCAACTTCTGCCGCGCCAAGAGCGACCCCTAGTGCATCACGTTGTACTGTTGTCAATCTATTTAATTGAAGTCCTTTGTTTGTAGCATTTAGGTCAATTGATGCGTTTGGGTTAGGATAATTTGTACCTGCCATACCCACTCCAATATTTCCATCGTCACCTAGGCTTAATGTTCCAGTTGGTGCTCCAGGCTGTATTCTAAAAGGCAAGGTACTACCATTAGTAGCGTCTCTAACAAAAAAATTGGATTCATTTCCAGCAATATCCCATGTCTGCGGCGTAAATCCACTTGATCCATTTTGTTCCAAACGCATAGTAGGTGTATCGCCGTCTGTTATTTGTAATTCGACCACAGGGGTATTAGTCCCCAATCCTACATTACCTCCACTACTACTTACATGAATAGCATTGGCTCCCGCTCCTGCTTCAATGCGGAAAGGGTTATTACCAGCAGTAGCATCGTCAACAGCAAAATAACTTTCTCCTCCATTTGTTTGATCATTAATAGTGATTCTCCAATCATTTCCAGGGAAGGTGCCTACGCTGGTATCATCAAAGTGGATACGCAAATTGTTTTCTTTTAATCGAACGGTGTCAAACCCAAAGCTTTCACCATTCACGCAATCAAAGCCCACGCAAAGACTTCCGCCATTAATTATGACATCGTCAGCATGAATAATATCTCTCGTGGGAACATCACGATCTACAATTGGACTACCTATAGGAGGTTGTGCCAAACTTGAATCAGATTCTTGAGCCATAATACTAATTGGCAACACAAGAAAAACACATAATAGAATAAAAGAATGGAATTTCATAAAAAGGATTTTGGTTAGTTAGTTTTCTAAATTTAAAAAAATTAATTCTGTATTCTGGACTTTAAATGGTTTAATCGATTAAAAAGCCAAAATCAAGATAAAGGGTTAGTAAAATACCATAGCTCTGTTTTTAATTGTTTTATATTTATTGAATTATTATGAGTTAAATAACTTTATGGTTTTAAATCAATTTAAACGGGTTTTTGTCTTTATCACCTTATTTCAGGTAATGGGGTTATATGCCCAACAGTCTTCAAGCATTTCAGATATTATTGATAAAATTTATGATTTAGAAAAAGAACGGGATCCCAAATGTTATGCTACCGCAAATAGACTTGAAGATTTTATGTATGGCACTCCACTAGAAGAAGAAGCCCGAAATTTAAAGATTGATATTCAGAAAGAATTTATTTATTATTTAAAGGAAAAAGGTTCTGCCCTTGCCAAAAACGGCAATCATTTAAAAATAAAAAGAATACACCTAGAGTCCGTATTGCAAGATTTAACCGAATACAAATTACTAGAAAATGGAAATTATCAATACAAACTCACTACAGGAACCATTACTATAAACGCCAAGGATTATAGACAATACGCATCTGTTTCTTATGGATACCGTTCTTTATTATCGGTAGAGCAAGATTTATTTTATTTTTCTGAAAATAAGTTGTTGGCTTTTGATAGTGAAGCATTGCAACTTGCAAATGAATATGTAAATCTTATTACGTTAGTCACTTTAAAAATAGCCGACATCAATGCTCGAAAAGCAAATGAAAAAACAATTTCTAAAGAACGATTAAAAGAAAGTTGGTTATTAATTCTAAATGAATCAAAAAACAAAAATTCTTTATCAATTTCGAAGTATCCAAAACAAGATAGGAAAATAATAAAAGCTTCAGAAAACAATGAAATTCTTGAAGAAATAATAACTAAAAAAATCGAAGCCTATACAACCTACAATCAGCTTTCAGAAAGTGTTTTTTTGAGAAATATTCAAGTGTATTTTGCACGTCAAAAATGGCCTACAGATTTACCAACTTCAAATAATCTTCGATCCTACTATATAGAATCCTTAATTGGTTTTACAAAGTCTTTATTAGAACTTTCAAATAAAAATAGCTCAGCATCAAATTCTCAAATAATTCGACCTATTCAAGTTCAAAAAGCACTTCATTTATTTTTACCAAGTGAAACAAATACTTTTGAAGATGTCACCTTTTTTCCAAATAATTTGACTGAAAAAATTGCGATAGAATCCTACGATTTGGATGCCTTTCGAGATAGTGGATTTCATTGGAGGATATTAGGTTATGCCTTAGATGATTTAGCAAAAGAAAATATAAAAAGTATTGATCCTAATGCAGCTGAACAATTGGTTGAAGGGATTGCACAATTTGGAGTATTGGTGCTTCGTGTAGCCGGAGAAATTTCAAAAAATGATGCTAAAACAGTTCTTGATATTTCAGCTATTGAAAAAGCACGTAAGCACATCCAATCCTTAATAAATACCTATGATTTTACGGATGTAAAGAAAGAGGTTTCTAAAATTAACTCATCAAATAATTCCTCAACATCATCAATTGGAAAATTTGATATTGTAAATAATATTACGGGGGTAGATTTTGAACATAAATCATCAGACTGGCTCAATAGGTTTATAAGAAGCTACTCAACATCCCTAGAAGAAAATGTTATTAAACTTTCAATACCACCTGCTTTTGGGGGATCTGGTGTGGCATGTGAGGACCTAAACAACGATGGCTGGATGGACATTCTTCTTTTAGGAGGTTTTGGCAACAAGCTTTTGATTAATCAACAAAATGGAAGTTTTAAGGATGTTACCCAAAGTACCCTTTTAAACGCTTGGGACAATGACTTAAAGTCCTACGGTGAAGCAAGACAACCAATTATTGCAGATTTCGACAATAACGGGACACAGGATGTTTTTATCTCGTACGTCAACGCACAACATAAATTGTACAATAACCAAGGCGAATTAGAATTTGTGGATGTATCCAACATAGCTAATTTAGGAGGCGAAAATGCTGTAGCGGGTCCGGCAACGGCTTTCGACTTTGACAATGACGGATTGCTGGATATCTATATTGGTTATTTTGGAAATTACATTGAAGGGATACTTCCTACCATTAGAAGAGACAACCAAAATGGAATGCCTAACAAGCTCTTCAGGAATTTAGGAAATTTTAAGTTTGAAGAAGTTGATTATTTGCGCGACATTTCTTCAGATACAGGTTGGACTCAGGCGGTTGGTCACTCTGATATTAATCAAGATGGTTGGCAAGATGTTATTGTTGGCAATGATTTTGGAGTCAACAAATATTATATAAACAACCAAGATGGTACTTTTTCTGAAATAAGCAAGCAATTAGGAACCGATAAGCCTTCCTATACTATGAACGTTGGGATCACCGATTTGAACGGAGATTTTTATCCAGATTTTTACATATCCAATATTGTAGTCATGCAAAAGGATGAAAAATATGTGAGTCCCAATGAAAATACCACCATGAAATTTGACCCAAAAAAAATGGCGAATATTAGAACGGTGGAAGCCAATGATTTGTTTCTATCTTCAGTTAATAATTCTGAAATTTCCTATCAACTTTCAGATAATATAGGAAGAGGATATTCGGCCACTGGTTGGTCTTGGGATGCCGATTTTTTTGACTTTGATAATGATGGAGACGAAGATTTGTATTGTTTAAATGGTATGAATGACTTCAGCGTATATTCTAGTGAAAATCCATTTTATTTTGAACGAGAAGAAGAATCAAAATCCATAGAATATGCCCAAAGTGATCGTGAAAAAAATGTATTCTTTGTAAATGAGGAGGGTATTCTTCTTAACAAGGCCGAAGAGTTTGCGCTCGATTTAAATAGCAATGCAAGAAGTGCTTCTTATTTCGATTTTGATGAAGATGGCGATCTTGATATTATTATCAATAATTATCATGAAAAGGCTACATTTCTAGAGAATAAAACATCCAATGAAAATGATTGGATTAAAATAAAACTCATTGGGAATCCAGAGGCTAAAATTAATAACGATGCTATAGGTTCTTCAATCATTATAAACGGAGCCATTTGGAGAGAAATTCACAGTACTACAGGATATCTATCAGTACATCCAAAGCAACAACATTTTGGACTTGGCATAAATAAAATGGTTACCCTTGAGGTTCGCTGGAGTAATGGTGAGCGTTATACACTCGAAGGTCTTAAGGCAAATACTTCTTATGAAATTGAATATCCTAATAAGATAACCCAAAAGGATTAATGTTTTAAATACGCCAAAACATTTTTTTCAATTCGTTCCTGAATTTTTGAAACATCGGCCTTTACAAAAGCCTCCCCCGTAATGTTTTCGTAGAGTTCTATATATCTTTCAGAAACCGTTTCAATGTATTCATCGCTCATAAAAGGTACTTGTTGTCCTTCCAATCCTTGAAACCCATTTTGAATTAGCCATTGTCTCACAAACTCTTTGGAAAGTTGTTTTTGAGGCTCACCCTTTTGTTGTCTTTCTTGATAGCCATTAGCATAGAAAAAACGTGAAGAATCGGGCGTGTGGATTTCATCAATTAAAACAATCCTACCTTCTTTAGTTTTTCCGAATTCATACTTTGTATCTACCAAAATCAAACCTCTCTCAGCCGCTATTTCAGTACCTCTTTGAAACAATTTACGAGTATAATCCTCCAACTGAAGGTAATCTGTTTCAGAAACAATGCCCCGTTTTAATATATTCTCCCTAGAAATATCCTCATCGTGGTCGCCTTTTTCGGCTTTGGTCGCAGGCGTGATAATAGGAGTTGGAAATTGATCATTTTCTTTCATCCCATCGGGCATTGGTACACCGCAAATCATTCGTTTTCCTGCTTTGTATTCGCGTGCCGCGTGGCCACTTAAATAGCCTCTAATGACCATTTCTACTTTAAACGGTTCACAAGCGATTCCTACGGCTACATTAGGGTCTGGGGTAGCTAGCAACCAATTAGGCACCAAATCCTCAGTATCCTTCATCATTTTGGTGGCTATCTGATTTAATATCTGCCCTTTATACGGAATCCCCTTTGGCATCACTACGTCAAAAGCACTAAGCCTATCGGTAGCAATCATCACCAAAATATCATTTTTTAGGGTATATACTTCACGCACTTTTCCTTTATAGACTTTCTTCTGTCCAGGAAACTGAAAGTTAGTATCAATAATGGTATTACTCATTAGTTTCGATTTTCAATGGCATCGTACGCTGCAATTACTTTCTTCACTAAACGGTGGCGAATCACATCTTTATCATCCAAGTAAATCATTCCAACACCTTCTATTTCTTTTAAAACTAATAACGCCTCTTTTAAACCTGAAATCACTCTCCTAGGCAAATCTATTTGACCTGGATCTCCCGTAATCATAAACTTTGCATTTTTCCCCATTCGAGTTAAAAACATCTTCATTTGTGCATGAGTTGTGTTTTGACCTTCGTCTAAAATTACAAAAGCATTGTCTAAGGTTCTTCCTCTCATAAATGCAAGGGGTGCAATTTGGATGACTCCTTTTTCAATAAAAGATTCCAATTTTTCATGGGGAATCATGTCCCGCAAGGCATCATACAGAGGTTGCATATAAGGATCAAGTTTTTCTTTTAGGTCTCCTGGGAGGAATCCTAAATTTTCACCTGCTTCCACGGCTGGTCGAGTTAAAATAATTCTTTTAACTTGTTTCTCCTTTAACGCTTTAACCGCTAAGGCAACACCCGTATAGGTCTTTCCTGTTCCAGCGGGTCCAATGGCAAAAACCATATCATTTTTGAACATAGATTCCACCAAACGCCTCTGATTGACGGTTTGTGCTTTTATAAGTTTTCCATTAACACCGTGTAATAGTACTTGGTCACTCCCTTCGGACGTTTGATATTCTTCCTTGCTATCACTAGACAAAACCCTTTCTATTGAGTTTTCATCAATTTTGTTGTATTTAGCATAGTGCTCCAAAATTAAGGTAAGGCGGGTGTCAAATTCTTCAAGAATTTCTTCGTCTCCGTAGGCAGTGATTTTATTTCCTCTGGCAACAATCTTAAGTTTAGGGAAGTATTTTTTGATAAGTTCAATGTTAGCATTTTGATTTCCAAAGAAATCTCTGGGGCTAATTTCAGTAAGTTCGACTATAAGTTCGTTCAAAAGCGATATAATTTTAAGAGAGATACATAGTTATTGTAAATATAGTTTTTCTAATCGCAAAAGTACCTTATTTTTGTACGAGTTGTTTTAACAAAATATCAACAATTTTTCAGAATGCCCATTGTAACCCTAACGACAGATTTTGGAGAGAAAGATCATTATGTAGGTGCCGTTAAGGGTGCTATATATAGTGAATTGGAATCGCTTCGCATTGTTGATATCTCACATTCTATTTCTCCTTTTCATATTACGGAAGCCGCTTATATCATTCAAAACGCTTACAGAAGTTTCCCAAAAGGTACGATTCATATTATTGGAATTGACAGTGAACTCAATGCCGAAAACAAACACATTGCCGTGGCGCTCGATGGTCATTTTTTTGTTTGTGCTAACAATGGCATTATTTCTTTATTAGCTTCAGAAATAAAACCCGAAAAAATTGTGGAGATTAATATTCACGATCGTGTAGAATCTAATTTCCCGGTATTAGATGTATTTGTAAAAGTAGCGTGCCATATTGCCCGTGGAGGAACCTTGGAAGTAATTGGAAAACTCATTGATGATTTAAAGGAACTGAAAGGAATAAGACCCGTGGTAAATCCTGAAGCAAATCAGATTTTGGGTACGGTTATTTATATTGATAACTACGGAAATGTAATAACAAATATTACCAAAAGTTTGTTTGAAAAAATTGGAATGGGACGTGATTTTAAAATTTCTGCACGTACCGCTACCTTTTCTAATGTGCATAAAAATTACAGTGATGCCATTAATTTTGACCTTCCACCAGAAAAGCGTGAAGAAGACGGAAAAAAATTAGCCCTTTGGAATTCATCTAATTATTTAGAATTGGCTATTTATAAAAGTAACCCTAAAACCGTGGGTAGTGCTTCTACCCTATTCGGACTTGAATATTGGGATACTATCACCGTAAATTTTGAATAATGTTTACAAGAATTGTAAAAATGGTTTTTGAACCTCAACACATTCCTGCTTTTTTGAATAATTTTGAAGAGGTAAAAGAAAAGATACGTGGGTTTGAAGGCTGTGAATTGTTAGAATTATATCGCGATAAAAATCAGGAAAATATATTTTTCACTTATAGCAGATGGAACGCCGAAGATGACCTTGAAAACTATAGAAATAGTGATTTATTTAAAGAGGTTTGGAGTGTTACAAAACCCATGTTTAAAGAAAAAGCCGAAGCTTGGAGTGTGGATACCTTAGTTAATTTACCGTGAAGATTATAAGAACAAATTCAGAAAATAAAGACTTTGTTGCATTGGTAAAACTACTTGATGCAGACCTAGCCATTCGTGATGGGGAGGACCACGCTTTTTACAACCAATTCAATAAAATTGGTATGTTGAAAAATGTGGTGGTTTGCTATGCGGAAGAAATTCCGGTAGGATGTGGCGCATTTAAGCCTTTTGAAGTGGATTCAGTTGAAATAAAACGTATGTACACCCTGCCACAACAAAGAGGGAAAGGATTTGCCTCTTCTATTTTAAATGAATTAGAAACTTGGGCAAAAGAATTAGGGTTTACTTCGGCTGTATTAGAAACAGGGATAAAACAACCCGAAGCCATTGCACTCTATAAAAAAAATGGCTACAATAGAATGGACAACTACGGGCAATATGCTGGGGTAGAAAACAGTTTATGTTTTGAAAAAGAATTGAGATAATCTATGCTTGCACTTATAAAAAAGGAAATAAACAGCTTCTTTGCTTCGCCTATAGGCTATTTGGTCATAGGAGTGTTTTTAGTACTTAACGGCTTATTTCTTTGGGTGTTTTCGGGCAACTTCAACATTTTTGACAATGGCTTTGCCGATTTAGCACCTTTCTTCGAACTTGCCCCATGGGTTTTTATATTTCTTATTCCTGCAATAACAATGCGTGCCTTTAGCGAAGAAAAACGTATGGGCACACTAGAATTATTGCTTACGAAGCCTATTTCTTTACAAAACATTGTTCTTGGAAAATATTTTGGAGCGCTACTATTAATACTACTTGCCTTACTCCCCACCCTTTTGTATGTTTTCACCATTTCAGATTTAGGAAATCCTCCTGGCAATTGGGACCTAGGAAGTACCATTGGCTCTTACATTGGGTTGTTATTCCTAGCCATGGCTTATACAGCTATCGGTGTGTTTTCTTCTACCCTTTCTGAAAATCAGATCGTAGCCTTTATCATCGCCGTACTGCTCTGCTTTATTATGTATTACGCCTTTGACGGAATTTCAACGGCTATTAATGCCTTAGATGTTTCATTTTTAGGAATGCAAACACATTTTAATAGTGTGGCGCGTGGCGTACTAGATACTAGGGATATTGTTTATTTCTTAAGTGTATCAGGATTCTTTTTAGTACTCACTTTTTTAAATCTGAAGAAAAAGTAATGCTGAAAAACCCACAAAACATAAAAACCCTTGGAATTGCCATTGCAATAATTGTGCTCATTAACCTATTAGGGCAATGGGTGTACAAACGCTTCGACCTTACTCAAGACAAACGATACACACTTTCTGAAGCTGCTAAAAACACCATTGCAACGACCAACTCCCCCATTTATGTGGATGTGTTTTTGCATGGCAATTTACCCCCAGAATTTAAACGCTTACAAGCTGAAACTGAACAGCTCCTAGAAGAATTTTCGGCGTATAATTCTAATGTAATTTTCGAATTTATCAACCCACTTGAAGGAGAAGAAGACATTGCCGCCATTCAGGAGCAAATGACCGAATTCGGACTTACCGGGGCACAAGTTGAAATTAAAGAGAATGGCAAACTCACTTCCGAAATTGTATACCCTTGGGCACTCGCCTATCACAATGAAAAAACGGTTCGTATTCCGTTATTAAAAAATCAATTGGGTAGTACGCAAGAAGAACGGATTAACAATTCTATCCAAAACCTTGAATACGCTTTTGCCGATGGTTTTAGTAAACTTACGCAACCCAAGAAAAGGAAGGTTGCCATTTTAAAAGGGAATGCGGAATTAGAAGACAAATACATAGCCGATTTCCTGAAAACCCTTGGAGAGTATTACTACATTGGGCAATTCACCTTAGATTCGGTAGCGATAAGTCCGCAAAGAACGCTCGAAGAACTAAAAAAATACGATTTACTCATAGCAGCTCAACCCAAAATTCCGTTTACGGAAGAAGAAAAATATACCCTCGATCAATTTACTATGAACGGCGGCGCATCCCTTTGGTTGGTCGATGCCACCGAACAAAGAATAGACACCGAATCAAGTACCACGTTTGCCTTTGGTAAAGACTTAAACTTAAATGATTTCTTCTTTAAATATGGTGTGCGTATCAACCCAGATTTGGTAAAGGATGTATATGCAGCTCCTATTGCCTTAGCCACGGGTGATAATAACGAAAGTCAGTATAGCAAGTACCCTTGGTTGTTTAGTCCGTTATCTCAGAGCGCCAATAGCCACCCCATTGTAACGAACATAGAAGCCGTGAAATTCGATTATGCTTCCGCTATTGATACCCTGCCCAATAGCATCAAAAAAACGGTATTACTAAGTACTTCACCCATTTCAAAAAAAGTAGGATTACCTGCCGAAATTGATATCAACAAAGAGATTCCGCAAAATTTAAAAATCATGAACGAAGGTCCAGACCCTTCCGAATTTACAGCAGGTGAAATTCCGTTAGCAGTGTTGTTGGAAGGCGAATTTACTTCGGTATATGCTAACCGAATAAAGCCATTTAAAGCGGAAAAGGATTTTGTAAAAAGTACCCCCACAAAAATGGTTATCATTAGTGATGGAGATGTTATTAAAAACCAATTGGATCGTGGACGACCTTTAGAATTGGGGTTTGATAAATGGACAAACACCTATTATGGAAACAAGGAGTTTTTGCTCAATACGGTCAATTATCTTTTGGAGGATAGCGGACTTATAAACATTCGAACAAAGAAAATTGCCATTCCTTTTCTCGATCCACAAAAAACAGCAGAGAAAAGAAGCACTTGGCAATTCTTGAACCTATTGTTACCATTGGGATTATTGGCAGTCTTTGGAATTTTATTTTCCTACTTCAGAAAAAGAAAATACACACGCTAGTTGTTAATAAGTTTGTTTTAGCAAACAAGCGTTTTGGGATATATTTGTAAGAAGCTTTAATCGAAAAAATAACTGAATGAAATTTATTGTATCGAGTTCATATTTACTGAAACAATTACAAGTGCTTGGGGGCATTATCAACAATAACAATACCCTCCCTATTTTAGATAACTTTTTGTTCGAATTGGATAAAAACAGCCTAAAGGTTTCTGCGTCCGATCTTGAAACGACCATAACTTCAAAACTGAATGTAGAAAGCAACGAAAAGGGCGCTGTGTGTATTCCAGCTCGTTTACTGTTGGATACGCTAAAAACCTTTCCAGAGCAACCACTTACATTTACGGTAGAAGACAATCACACCGTAGAAATTAGCTCTAGTAGCGGTAAATATGCGCTTGCGTATGCCGATGGTGAAGATTTCCCTAATGCTATTGAATTAAAAGAGCCCAGTGCTACTAAAATTCAAGGAGATATATTAGCAACTGCCATTAGCAAAACCATTTTTGCCGCAGGGAATGATGATTTGCGTCCTGTGATGAGTGGTGTGTTTTTTCAGTTTTCTACTGAAGAATTGACCTTTGTGGCAACCGATGCGCATAAATTGGTAAAATACACCCGTAGTGATGTAAAAGCTTCGGAAACGGCTGAATTTATTATGCCGAAAAAACCGCTAAATCTTTTAAAAGGAATTTTGGCAGGTAGCGAAGAAGATATAACCATCGAGTATAACGAGAGCAACGCCAAGTTTACATTTGAAAATACCGAAATGGTATGTCGCTTAATAGATGGAAAATATCCTAACTACGAAGCGGTAATCCCAAAAGAGAATCCAAACAAATTAACCATCGACAGAAACCAATTTTTAAACTCGGTACGTCGTGTGAGTATTTTTAGTAATAAAACCACGCATCAAATCCGTTTAAAAATTGCGGGGGCCGAATTGAACGTTTCTGCCGAAGATATCGACTACAGCAACAAAGCCGACGAACGCTTAACCTGTGCGTATCAAGGCGATGATATACAAATAGGATTTAACTCGCGTTTCCTTACCGAAATGTTGAATAACTTAACAAGCGACGAAGTTTCTTTAGAAATGTCGCTGCCAAATCGTGCTGGGATTTTAACCCCCGTGGACGGTTTGGACGAAGGCGAACAAGTGACTATGCTTGTGATGCCTGTAATGCTCAATAACTAGCCAAACTATTTTTTAAGTGTAAAACCCACCAATAGGTGGGTTTTTTTATGTAGTGATGACATTATATCTATGTTACGATGTGTCATTAGTATAAACAAAAACCAATACTAACGTAACACATTTCTATTTATGAAAATTCTTAAGACACTTAGCCTATTATTTTTATCAATCCTTATCCTCTCATGTTCCAAAAAAGATGATGGTGGAAGTGATACCGACGCAGAGGCAACGTTTAACGCAACTATTAATGGTGGTCCTTACAGTAATCTAGCAGCCACTTTAGGAAGCTATTCTGCAGACAGCAGTAATGGGTTTACCATTGCCGTGGTAGATGCCAACGGAAACACCATTAGGCTTTTTATGAATAGTACGGGTGGCTTTACCAATGGCGTCACCAAAGAAGTTGGAAATATCGATTCCAACGGATTTCAAACCAGTGCCTTATTCCGTGACGCACAAACACAAGTAATTTACAATTCCATTTCGGGAAGTATGAAAATTACCCAAAACAAAGAAAGCAATAACGATCCTAGCAATCGTGTGGTGACGGGAACTTTTAATATTACAGCGAATATCAATACAGGAACCACCATTACTATGACGGGATCATTTAATAACATTTTGGTTTCAGGACTTTAATTTTGTGAGGTCATAAAACAAAAAAAGGAAGCCAATGGCTTCCTTTTTCAATAGAATGAAGTAGGATTACTCCATATCACTGGTTCCTTTTTCTTTTTCAGGCAATACTTTTCCCTTTATCTTTAAAACAATAGTAGGTTCACTTGCATTAGAAGTAACCGTAACCGTTTTGGTAAACTGCCCTACTCTATTAGTGGCATATTTTACACCAATCTCCGCAGTTTCTCCTGGCATAATAGGTCCATCGGGTTTGGTAGGTACCGTACAACCACAGCTCCCTTTTACTTGGGTAATAATAATAGGTGCATTACCTGTGTTAGTAAATGTAAACGCACGTACTCCATCAGAGTTGTATTCTATATTGCCGTAATCGATAACGGTGCTTTCGAAGGTGAAAACTCCTTTATTCTCCTTTTGTTTAGTCTCTTGTGCAAAAAGTGCCGAAGTAACTAAAAAGACAAATACAATAAGTACATTTTTTGTCATCATGTTAGTTTTAGTTAGATAAGATTTCATAATAGTTTATGTTTTAATTAGTATGCCACAAATATGGGCCAATTTAAAAAAACATCTGCAAACAGTGGGGTTGAAAGTGGTACTAGTCCCCCTTTGAATTTACTTTTTACTTAATAATTCGAAAGGTTGCAAAGTAACTTGGCGCCTCTCCATTGCTGGCTTTTATAGCATTTACAATAGGCATTACAAAACCAATGATACATGCAAAAATGAGGATCAAAATACCTACACCTAATAATAAAATAGCAGGGATTCCAATAATCATATACAGAATTAAACTTATCTGAAAGTTAATAATTTGCTTCCCATGTGCGTCCATATCCTCCACCTTATCTTTTTGGGTAAGCCATAAAATAAGCGGCACTACTAGACCTCCAAATCCTGTAAAATAGGTAAGTAATTGCGAAAGGTGCGTAATGACCAATAAGGGGTTATCGGTGCGTTTTTGGGTGTGATTGAGAACTTCCATGATGATAGTTTTGATTGATCTATTGTATAAGTAGGAAATTTTAAAAAATGTTACAGGCTACAAAAGTACTTTTAGTACACTAGAGTATAAAAATGTTATTCCTTTTAAGTTAGACCTATCTAACTCTTGAGATCTTATACCTACTATTTAAATTTAACCCCTATCTCAATAGATTACCCTTTATCCTCTTCCTTTAGCGATTTTACATCCACCATCAATTGCTGTATAGAAGCCCTGTTTAAACCGTTATAAATGCCCCTAATGTGTTTGTCCTTATCAATCAGTAGAAAGTTTTCAGTGTGTAAAAAATCATCCATACTCTTTTCTTCTCCTAAATCATTTTCAACAAAATAGGATGCCCTACCAAGCGTATAGATTTCATTCTTATCCCCTGTCACCAAATGCCATTTGCCATCGATAACGTTATGATTTTTGGCATATTCTTTTAACACCGCTACCGAGTCAGTCGAAGGCATCACAGAATGTGACAACAATAGTACTTCAGCATCATTTTTAAATTCCTCTTGAACCTTCCACATATTATCGGTCATCCTTGGGCAAATCCCAGGACAGGTAGTAAAGAAAAAGTCGGTAATATAAATCTTGTCTTCAAATGTTTGTTGTGTAACGGTATCGCCTAACTGATTCACCAAAGTAAAATCTGGAATTTTATGAAAGGCTTGCTCCTCTTTAGACCCGGGGGTGAACCAATGAGGCGTAAAAGATTCATCACTATAATACGGCAGGTAGTCCGTTCTGCTAGTTTCAACAACGTTTATATTTTCCTTTTTTATTTCGTTGTTACATCCTACGCAAAACAGCAATACAATACCGCTTAAAAGACTATATTTTTTTATCTCTAACAATGTTTTCATCTTCCAATGTATAACAAGAGTTCGCTTTTCGCATCCCAAAGATGCGCCCATTTTTAGCTTCATAATTCACATAGAGTTTTCCGTTTTGCAACCAAGCTTTTTGCAACCCGTTTTCATTTCCGTCTACCAACTGACGTTCTTTTGCCAATTGCCCCGTGGGGTACCATTCTCTTTCATAACCCTGCTTTACCCTATCTTTGTAATACGATTGTGACGCTATGGCACCGTTCTCCCACCAAGTGGTATAGACACTGTCCAATCTGTTTTCTTTATAATACGATTCAATACGCAACACCCCATGATCCGACCATTTTTGGGCAATACCTTCTCGCTTTCCGTTATAATAACCAAGCCTTTCTCCTAGCGTATCATTTGAGTGATACTTTACAGAATAACCGGAAAAAGGCTGGTCATTATAATACCATCTGCCTTCAAGCTGATTAAGCACCAACACCTCTTTTAGTACCTCCATAGTGTCAATTTCAATCCCCTTTGCTTGTAGGGTCGAGTCACTTTCAACGGGTGTATTCCAAACCGTATCTCCACACCCTGTGCAAAGTAAAAAAGAAACCATAAGTACTAAATAGAACTTCATGCTGTATATTTTAATACCCTTGATATGGACCCGCAAACGCGATATAAGATCCTGTATTTGAGTATAATTCGTTAATAATATGATAATGGTACTCTTCTTCCCCATCGGTATATTGCGTGGTTGTCGTATGCCCTCCCGACGCATCTAAATCGGTAGGATAGGTCCCCGTTGAATTACATTTTCTTCCGTAGAGAAATACACCATCCAGTAAGATTCCAACCAAGTTGTCATCATCATCGGTAAACGCCTTTGGCTCTAAGTGATAATGATATACTCCTGGGCCAATATGAGCTCCTGTCCAATCTAAGCTAGCTGCCGCTTGATCCAAAGGACCATTCCCTTCCGAATCATTAAATATGGAGGCTCCACTTACCGCAATACCAATAGTGTTTAATTGAGTGGCTACGGTAGCTCCTGATAAATCGGGTGTGGCATCCACAGTGATGGAGGTAGCATTATTATTGCTAGACATATTGGAGGGTGTTAATGCCACATCGGGTTCGTCACGGTAAAGCTCATGACCCACACCCCAATATACCGTTTCGTGATTAGGCAATCCCGTGGTCTCAATCACTACATTCGATCCATCGAGATAAATGGTCACTGCATCCGAATTAAATGCCGAAAAAGCGGCATGTAACTCGGTGACTACTTCTTCCTCTTCTTCTTCGGTAACAGTTCCTGAAGAATCATCATTAGAGCACGCTATAAAAGCGATGGAAAGCACAAGGACTCCAAGAAATGCGCCCGCTACTTTATTCTTTGTGAAGCTTACTTTTTTCATATTTAATTATTTAAGATTTATAGTTTATTAGTAGTAGGTATTAAAATAGGTTTAGCATTTTGTTCTGAATTTGAAATTAAAAGCTCCATAATTGCTTATGAAGCTTTTATCCAAATCAAACAAACAAAAACAAAACAAGTTAGTTTCTTCCCTCAGGCTTTCTTCCTTTGGGCTTGGGAGCGTTTTCAAACTCCTCCTGGGTGATGTAACCATCTTCGTTAGTATCTATATCACCAAACATTTCTTTAAGGGGTCCTTTAACCTCTGCAGCCGAAAGTTTACCGTCCATTCCAGAATCCATTTCTTCAAGCAATTCGCTATAGGTAGGTTGTGTTTTTGGTTTTCTATCTCTAGACTGTGCTGTGGAAATGGTTGCGAAACCCAAGCTAAATACCACAGCTAATAATCCCATTTTTACATTCGTTGTTTTCATAATTCTTATTTTTAAATTCACTCTTATGACCTCAAAGGTGCGTAATAGTTCAATGCAAAAAAGCGACTTTCAGTGAAGGGGTACTAGTATTCAGCGAATGGAATTTTTCACCCAATGGAAGGATTTTTAAAATCAACTCATAAGATGTAAACGGTCCAAATTATTGGAGCTCTTTCATATGGAGAACCCGCGCCTAACGAACGAATTCTTCCACTAACTAAAAGCAATATTCAACAATCTCAATTAGGTAGCTATTATTCTATTAGGCAATTTCAGCCAAACCCCCAACCTTTTCAGTGAATGGTTTTTCACCCACGACAAACCCTCTTAGTTACCCGTGTAAAACCGCCGTTTTTGGCATACCATTCCTTTTTTATTCCTTTAATTTGCCCAATGAAATACAAAATAGGACGGATGGAATCCAAGGAACTATTTTAAAAAAAAACCTTCCTCACTCCTATTTCTTTACTATTTTAAACACATGAATCGATTCAGTAGATATATCATTCAAGTACTACTCTGGCTAGGGATCTGGAGTCTGCTTTGGTTTTCTATCGGCAACCAAATGCAATTTCTTAGAGACAATGGGCCTGCCTTTGTGTTTCAAATACTCTTGCTTTTCCTATTTATCTACATGGCGGTTCCCCAATTACTATTTAAAAAGAAATACCTACTGTTCTTTATTGCCTCCATTTCAGCAATCTTACTAGGTGCCTATTTTGCTTCCGAAATGGGTCCAAAACCACCCATGGATAAACCACCCCTCAACAATTTTGAGAGAAACCCTAGAGTGTTGCCCTCCCGATTCTTTATTCAATTATTAATACTTACCATTTCCTCGGTCATAGCGGTACTTTTAGAAACGTTTATAGATGCCCAACAAAAGGAAAAAAGCATTGCCATAGCAAAAGCAGAACTCATAGACAGTGAGCTTAAATTCCTTAAAATGCAGATCAATCCGCATTTTCTTTTCAATGCCCTCAACAACATCTACGCCCTTTCGGTCACCAACTCCAACAAAACTCAGGAAAGTATTAGCACCCTTTCAGAAATGCTCCGCTACGTTATCTACGATTGCGAACAACCCAAAGTCCCGTTACGCAAAGAACTAGACTACATTACTAACTATATTGAGCTCTTTAAACTAAAAAGTAGCAACCCCTTCGATATTTCGTTTACCCAAACCATCCAAAACGACCATGCCTTGGTGGCACCAATGCTTTTTGTACCTTACATAGAAAATGCCTTTAAGCATAGTGGCATCGAAAAGGGTAAGGATAATTACGTGCATATTTCGTTGGTACAAGAAGGACATACCATAGAGTTTACCGTAGAAAATAGCATTCCTACCACCGCTATCTCTACCGATGCGCAAGGCGGAATTGGCTTACCCAATGTGCAAAAAAGATTGGAAATTCTGTATCCAGAAAAACACCAATTAACCATCACAAAAACCCGTAGCTTTACCGTCTATTTAAAACTAGAAATAGAATGAGTTCCATACGCTGTATCATCATAGACGACGAGGAATTGGCAAGAACCCTGCTTAAAACCTATGTAGATAAAATAGACTACCTAGCGTATAAAGGCGCCTTCCAAAATCCATTGAAAGCCCTATCCTTCCTTAAAGACAATACCATAGACCTAATCTTTCTAGACATCCAAATGCCCGAAATTAAAGGCACCGAGTTTGCCGAAATGATTTCAAAATCGGGCATACGTATCATCTTTACCACCGCCTATTCAGAATATGCCTTACAAGGCTTCGAGCTAAGCGCCCTAGACTACCTACTTAAACCCATTACCTTTAAACGGTTTGTAAGCGCCGTAGAAAAATTCCCAAAACCCGAAGCCCAACAAGAAGATTCCCTTGTCATTAAATCGGGCTACGACCTGCATAAAGTGGCAATCGACGAAATTCTTTTTATTAAAAGCGAAAGCGAATACGTTACCTACCACCTCGACAACGGCAAAAAAATCATGGCGTACCAGTCGCTTAGCAAATTAGAAGCCACCCTCCCTCATACCTTTTTACGGGTACATCGTTCCTATATCGTCAACAAACAAAAAGTAACAGGGCTTAAAGGCAGAGACCTACTCCTAGGAGAACATAGAATTGCCGTAAGCGATAGTTATTATGACACCGTAAAAAAGGAATTGTTTTAAGCTACAGCCCTATTCTAGATGGCACTACATGATGGGTACACATTTTTTAAGCATGTTTTTACCCACAAAAAAGACTTTTTACTATATTTGGCACAACTCCCCCACAAAAAAATTAGCGCAATTAGTTTTTATCATTTTATCTCCGTAAATGAATTGGATAACTGTGATAAAAGGTAATATTTTAAGAATTGGCAAACATTGAAAAAAAACAAAAATACAATCAATAAATTATGAAAGCATCTGTACAATACAACGATAGAATAGGGCACGCCGCAGCGGACATTGCAAATATTAACTATAATCAAATAGCTGAACTTTGCAATTTAGGAGAAAGATTTACAATAATAGGAATTTCACTATACGGAACTGATGAGATTAGTGTATCGCTAATATGTAGAGATAATGTAGAAAGCACTAATGAAAATGAAGTTTTAGTTGATGTATTTCCAGCTGTGGAACTATCGGTTGGAGATGTTATGGAGCGACTTAACGTAACCATTAACATTACTAATAATCTAATCTATGATGACCCAAATCTTGAAACTGATAGAGAACATACAATTGAGGAAGATGAATAATTCTCTAAAAATTAACTCTTGTGAACAACAGATATAAATTGTTGATAGTTCTAGATTATTAACGAAAATCCTTGTGGATTTTCAGTTTGGTGTGTACCTGTCTACCGGCAGGCAGGCTTGTAAAGTTAAGTGCTAAACCAAGCAACTACTCATAGCCGAGACCGTTGGCGGTAATAAAAGAAAAACACAATTATGAAATTCAAAAATCCTATTATCTTTAGAAAAAATTATAAATGAGTAGTTACTTTTTCCTTCACGCTGAAAAGAATGCGTTAAATGCAGGTCTTATTGATTCTCTAAAAGACTATTCTAACCAGAAGCAAAGTTTAATTTATGTTCTTGATAGACCACTAACTGACCAAAAATATTCATATAAGTATTCAAAGGCATTAATTATACTTTCACCAAAGAATAAAATTGCAATCATAAATTACGGAGATAATGATGAGCAGTTTGAAGATTACGTTGAAGATATAATCGAAGATATAGGCTCTATATCCGATAAATATCTCTATAAAGATATTGTGGGAAGGCCTAGGAAGTGGAGAACCTCATTACTTGAAACTGAAATAGAATTAAACGAAATTAAGGATGTTGAAGATTTTCTAAAAGAATTAGAAGTTAAAGATGAATCTAATAAGAAAAAATTAGATTTATTAATATCTCTATTTATTGGTAGTATAAACGACATAAATAGAGTTAAAGAAGAAGTTCCTATTACATTATTAGATAAAGTAAAGCAAAAAATTCAACTATTTGATGGCGACCAAACTAGATTTATTTATCAAAATCCAGATAAGAAAAAGATAAGAATTCAAGGGCTTTCAGGTACTGGTAAAACTGAATTGCTTTTGCATAAATTGAAAGATTTATACATTAATGATAGCTCGTCTAAGATTTTCTTTACTTGCCACAACAGGATACTTGCTGATAATCTAAAAAAAAGAATCCCAGACTTTTTCAATTTTATGAAAGTCGAACAACAAATTGAATGGGATAAAAGATTATGGTGTACAAATGCTTGGGGTTCCAGTTCTTTCCCAAACTCTGGTGCTTACAGATATATTTGTGCTTTTTATAAAATTCCCTTCTATAGGTACTCATTTCAAATGTCTTTCAGCAAAGCTTGTAAAATGGCCATCGAGTCAATAAAAGAAAAATACATAGACTCTGATATTCCATATGCTCTAACTTATATGTTTATTGATGAAAGTCAGGACTTTGACGAAAATTTCTTTGAACTATGTGAACTAGTTACCGAAAAAAATGTATATGTAGCTGGAGATATTTTTCAAAGCATTTTCGATGAAAACATTTTAAGTTCTATTGAACCTGACTTTTTATTAGGCAAATGTTACCGAACAGATCCAAAAACTTTAATGTTCGCTCACGGACTAGGAATGGGACTTTTCGAAGAAACAAAATTGCGTTGGTTAGAAGAAAAAGAATGGAAGGATTGCGGATATAATGTAGAGGTGAAAAATTCAAATTACTATTTAAGTCGAGAACCCTTAAGAAGGTTTGAAGATTTGGATGAAAATTTTGAAAGTATTAGGATAGTTGAGGCAAAAGACACTTTTTCGGATAGTGTGATAAAAATTTTAAAAGAAATTATATCTGAAAATGACACAGTCCAACCTGACGATATTGGTATAATTTTATTAGATTCTAGCAAAGATATTTATCGGTTTGCTGACATTGTACAGGTCAAAATACAGCAAGAATTGGGTTGGATAGTTAATAAGGCTTATGAAACTAAAGAGAAACAACTAAACACATTATTAATTAGTAATAGGAATAATGTCAAAGGTTTAGAGTTTCCATTTGTCATTTGTGTTACTAAAAGAATAACAGATAGTCCAAGTTATAGAAATTCACTTTACACAATGTTAACTCGTTCGTTTATAAAATCGTTTTTTCTTACTCAGCCTGGTAACAAATCTGGACTTACTGTTGGAATGCAAGAAGGATTAGAGCATATAGTTTTAGAAAAAGAAATGGTAATTAAAGAACCTACGGAAGCAGAAAAGGAAAAAATTCGTACACGTTTCAAATACAGCTTGAAGAAATTATCACATTTTGATTTAATGATGGAAATTTTTAAAGAGTTAAAAATCGAAAAGAAATACCAAGATAAATTACTTCAGGCTACACAACAAATGGATATGATTGAAAGTGATCAGTTGACTTTAAAGGACTTTGTTAAGGATAATCTTAAATATGTTAAGGGTAAATGAAAATTATTAATCGTGATATCTTACCTTTTCAAGAAGACGATTTTTTTTCGCCTTTGAGGGACAAAATAGATTATGCTAGATTAGTTGTCTTCGCAACAAGGTATCTTCTGCTTAATATTGATACATCTACTTCTAATTGTAAATGCAAACTCAAAATATGTGTTGACAAAATGAGCAGACTTTTTTTTTATCGACAGGATAAATTTTTTAGTGTAGCATTCCCTTTTTCAGTTATTACCGAAGATGATGAAATAGTCGAAATAAGTTCCTTTTCAGGAATTTCGATAGATAGTAAGGCTTTATCAAGTGTCTTATCTATTCTAGAAGATTCTAGTTTTAAATTAAATCCCTCGGTAACTGATTATTACATCGAATCTAATACAGTTGAAAATATTGGGATATCTCTGTTAGAAGAAATATTTCAATCAGAACCATCCTATGTAAGATATGATTATGATCCAAAATATGTAAATGGTAGATTGCATCCCCTTCATCATCTCGATATCAACTATTCCTCATATGGCACATATAAACTAGGATTGAATAATTCAATTGCAATAGATTACTTTGATAATATTTTGAATTTGAATACTGATTGTACGTATTTAGAGGATTAAAATACTACCGCCAACAATCGTATATAAATCATAGATAGCTATTTGTTTCGAAACCAACCTCCTACCTCTTCAAATCAAAGCCGTTTTTAACTTCCAGCCACTTGGGGGCTCCTTCGGGTCTGCTTGGGGGGAAGTCGGGTCAACATCATATGTAAAATAATACCAAACACCCCTATTTTTTTTATTCACATACAACCAAGATATAGGTTTTTAAAGTATTTTTAATATACTCAAATAATCATCCTATGAAGACCCTAAAATATGGTATCTTTGGTGCCTTATTCGCAACCCTACTGTTAGGGTGTGGCACCTCTCAAAAATCAAATAGCAATACCCACATCACCAAACAAGCCCAAGACACCCCAGAGGCATTTGTCCCTGCACAGGGCATAGCATTAGACAATGCATCTTGCAAAAGCCCCATGATTGACCCAAGGGATGGTACAGAAATACTCATGGTGTCTGCAGAAAACGGTTTTGGAAATTACAAAGTAACACCACCTAAATACGGTGTACAACCCGGTGAGCTTTTACGCCTAGATTGCCAAACGGGCAAACCTATAGGCATCGTAAAAGGAGGCGGCAACTAATCCACCAACCTCCATCCGTTTGCCTAGTGCTTTCTTCCCCCCTAGCTTCCTAAAACCAAGCTAGAGACAATCCCATGTTAGCTATGGAGCTAAGCCCAGCCTGCACTGAGCCTGTCGAAGTGTCAAAGCCCAGTCAAAGCCCAGTCAAAGCCCAGTCAAAGTCCAGTCAAAGTCCAGTCAAAGTAGGGTGTATCCAAAAACCAATTCACCCTTCACCCTTCACCCTTCACCCTTCACCCTTCACCCTTCACCCTTCACCCTTCACCCTTCACCCTTTACCCTTTACCCTTCACCCTTTACCCTTCACAAATCCTTTCTATTTCGTACTTTTGCCGCTATGACGCATACAGACACCATTGTTGCCTTAGCCACCCCTGCCGGAGCGGGTGCCATTGCTATTATCCGCCTATCGGGCGAACAAGCCTTGGACATTGCCTCCAGTGTGTTTGTTTCGGTATCTGGGAAAAAGCTCTCCCAACAAAAGACGCATACCATTCATTTAGGGCATATCAAGGACGGCGACCGTGTGGTGGACGAGGTCTTGGCGAGTGTGTTTAAAAACCCCAACAGTTATACAGGCGAAGATGTGGTGGAGTTTTCCTGCCACGGCAGTAATTACATTCAGCAGGAAATCATCCAGCTATGCCTTCGGAAAGGAGCTCGCATGGCACAGGCAGGAGAATTTACCTTGCGCGCCTTCCTCAACGGAAAAATGGACTTAAGTCAGGCAGAAGCCGTCGCCGATTTAATCGCTTCAGACTCCGAAGCGAGTCACCAATTGGCGATACAGCAAATGCGGGGTGGGTTTTCATCCGAAATAAAGGCCCTTAGAGAGCAGCTCCTCAACTTTGCCTCCTTAATCGAACTCGAACTCGACTTCGCCGAAGAGGATGTAGAATTCGCCAATAGAGACGAATTTCAAGCCTTGATATCCAAAATCACCCACGTATTAAAACGCCTTATCGATTCCTTTGCTACAGGAAACGTCCTTAAAAACGGAATTCCCGTGGCCATTGTGGGCGAACCCAATGTAGGGAAGTCTACCCTACTCAATGCCTTACTAAACGAAGAACGCGCCATTGTAAGCGACATTGCAGGAACCACCCGCGATACCATAGAAGATGAAATCACCATTGGCGGTGTAGGCTTCCGCTTTATCGATACCGCCGGTATCCGAGAAACGACAGATACCATTGAAGGCTTAGGCATCCAGAAGACGTTCCAAAAGATGGAACAAGCCCAGGTAGTGATTTACTTATTCGACGCCACTGTCATTTCGAACGGAGGTGAGAAATCTCAAAGCGTCCTACAAGAAATAGAGAAAGTAAAAAACAAGTTTCCACAAAAAACCTTGGTGGTCATTGCCAATAAAGTAGATACCCTTTCGGAAGAAGAAATAAAGAAGTTACAAGTCTCCCTGAGTGCAGTCGAAGGGTCACAGACCATAAGTTTATCTGCCAAAACAGGACAAGGTGTCGAAACCTTAAAAAACACGCTGCTTAACTTTGTCAATACGGGTGCCCTTCGCAACAACGAAACCATCGTTACCAATTCCCGTCATTATGATGCGTTATTAAAGGCATTAGAAGAAATTCAGAAAGTACAAGCAGGCATTGATGCCAACCTAAGCGGCGATCTACTGGCGATTGACATTCGGCAAGCCTTATACCACTTTGGCGAAATCACTGGCGAAATCTCCAACGACGATTTATTAGGAAATATATTTGCTAATTTTTGTATTGGGAAGTAAATTACTTTTCGGTGTGCGTCTATAAATAAAAAGGCTGCCCAAAATAAGACAGCCTTTTTGTTAACAAACAAAAAACACACTTTAGTTCATTTTCACAATTTTCTGTGTCGATTTTTTACCATCTGTGTGGTACACTTTTATAAAATAGACTCCTTCTGTAAACGACGAAATATCAAAGGTATGTTCCTTAATATCTGTAACACTTTCAACGCTAAGGGTCATTCCTAATTGATTACTTATCACAACTTTTGAAATAGCGTTAACAGACTCAATAGTGATACTGTTTTTGGCAGGAACTGGATACACTGTAAAGCTATCTAAGGTATTATTTGGTAAACCACCCAAGATATTAGGATTATCAAAAATATAGGCAGATCCGGCACGGTCTATCTCATCCCCTCCATTGGCATCGTGGTCTTCCCAGGGGGCTCCAACAATTAATTGCTGCTCATGCATAGCAACACTCCAACCGTAAAAGTCCTCCCCTACGGTGTCGTTTCCAAGAACAATTTGATCTTCCACCCATGAACCATTGGTGTCTTTCTTGTAGAAATAAACCTCTCCTGGTTCAAATCCGAAGATGTGTGGTGCGCTTACCATTATTATATTGGATTGAATATCGGTATCCCAACCGTACTGAGCGGCTTCTGTGGTAGCATTTCCCATAAGTTTTTGGACTTCTACCCATGTTCCTTGAGCATCTTTTTCAAACACATATGCCGCTCCTTCTTCTAGGTTCATTCCATAAGCACCTACTACTAATTGGTCCCCAGATATACTTACCGAAGTGCCAAAGAAAGAATCGTCTGTAGCGTCAGATGCTACCAATGTTTGTGCATATTCCCAAACTCCACTGGTATCCTTCATATACATATATACAGCACCCTTACGTCCGTCTACCTCATTAGCTCCTATGGCTAAATAGTCACCAGAAATAGAAACGCCTATTCCAAAAACATCTGAGGGTTGAGGTGATGGGCTTACTATTTTTTGCGCTTCTTCCCAAGTACCTCCATTATTTGTAAATACATACGCTGCACCCGTCCAAGAATTATCTCCCGGAGCTCCAGCTACAATGGTATTTCCTTCAGCGTCCAATGACGTAGGATTCATTCCCAACTTCGCTTCAGCACTCAAGTCTGAAGCCACAAGTTTCGTGCTATATTCCCAGTTGTTATTTTCATAATCGTAAACATACAGTGCCCCTGTTCTCTGCAATCCGTTTACATCAGCCCTTCCGGCAGCAACCACAAGATAATCATCTGAAAATTTTGCTCCTCCACCAAACTCTGCACCTTCATTAGGATCGAAAGCTTCGAGCCTTTGTGTAAAATTCCAATTCCCGTCAATATCTTTCCCGTAGATATAGGCAGCACCTGAAGCAATGGTTTCGCGCGAAGCACCAACCATTGCAAATTCGTTGCTAATAGCAACAGAAGTGCCGTACTCTGCACGACTTTCTCTATTTTCACTTACAATTTTTGCACTCTGTGTAAATTGAGCTTTGGAGGTTGTAATCCCAAATAAGCAACCTAGGATAATAATACTTTTTGTAATGTTTGTTTTTTTCATTTAATCGTTTTTAAAATAAAATAGGTTATTAATAATTTGTGTTCAATTATACTGTTTAGAAAATTGAACGATAAATTTAAATTTCCGGCGTATTATTCATTGTAAAAAGGTGGGACATTTTGTGACATGTGGTTAGCAATTTCGTGACACGGGTTTAAATATTTGCAAGATATACGTGAAGGGAAGTATTACTTGACAAATTCATTTTTTTTGAGATTCGTTCCTTTCTTTTTCGACAAGATTGTGGAGTAATATTTAATAAAGATGCTATTTCTTTATAACTTAAATTCATATATAAAAAAGTGATAAAACGAATATCTCCAGGTGTTAATTCGGGATGTTGTGCTCTTAGCTTATTAAGAAACCCTTGATTTACTTCCTCGAAATGAATAAAGAAGCTATCCCATTGTCGGTCCTTTTTCAAATGCTTTTTAAGATCATTAATTTGTTTCTTTAATAAGGCATTATTTTCTATTTGAGTATTCTTGGATATAGATTCGACAATCTCTTCTATAAGTTCGTTTTTACTGGATAGGTACAATGCTTTGGCAGTAAGCTCTCTATTTTTTACATCCAATTCATTCTTTAAACGTTCTCTTTCAAGTAAAACTAAAGCCTCTTTTTCTTGATGTTTTTGTGCATTTAAAAGAGTTTCATTTTTCTCCCTTTCTAATTCCAGTTCGACTATTTTCTTTCGCTGTTTATGTTTTAAGGAGGTGTTCTTAAAAAACAAAACCAAAAATCCCATAAAAACTACAACACAAATAATCAAGACATAATAAAACTGTCTTTCTTGCTTAAGTAAATCCTTACTTTCTATGAGCTCCTTTTTATAGTTTTGAACTTGAAATTTCAATTGTTCACTTTTAAAGAGCATGCCATTCTTTATGGCATATAAGGAATCGGTTGCAATAATGACAGAATCTTTATAGGAAACGGCTTTTTCATAATCGTTAGATTGGCTGTAAAGCTGTGAAAGTAAGGTGTATATTTTAATTCTAGCTTCAATGTTTTTTTCGGCCGAACGTGCCAATAACGCAAATTCCAGAGCTTTTTCGGGCCTATTTAACTTTTCATATACCCTTGCAAGAATTATTAAAACTGAAATTTTATCGTTTACTGTTATTCTCTCTTTTAAATGAGAAAGATTTTCCATCTGAGGTAAAATACTTAGAGCTAATTTTTCAGCACTCAAAAGATCCCCTTTTAATAAAAGGTTTTCGGCTTTTGCAATTTGTCCTAACAAAAAGACATTGGGAGATTCCTCTAATAGCGGTAAAGCCTCATTTATATACCTTTCTGAAAATTCCAATTCCCCCAATTCATTCCCAACCAAAGCGAGGTTTATGGCATAGGCCCCCATTTGCTCTTTGTCGCCTAATTGTGCGGCTATTTCATAGGCATTAAGGAAGGATTCCTTTGCCTTGTAAAAATCCTTATCTTCAATGTACAATACGCCTACATTATTAAAAACCTGCATTTCCTGCTTTGGCCCAAGATGAGCTAAAGCAGTTTCATACGCCAGTAAATAATAATGAAATGCTTCCCCATAATCCATCATTAAGAAATAATTGGTGCCAATGTTTAAGGTGGCATTGAAAACCTGAGGATACCATGAATTTTGAATTGAGATTTCGCGAGCATACACCAATTCTTCTATCGATTTGGCATACTCTTTTTTAGATAGGTAGTTGATTCCTAAATTTATTCGATCTATAACACTGGATTGGGTGGCAGATTCTGTATCCCATTGAGATTGAGCGAAAAGTTGAAAAGTATATGTGCTAAAAAATAAGAATACAACAACGCAAGCATGTTTACACATTACTTTAGGTATTTAAATTGAATATAAATGAAAATGGAAGCAACGAACAAATTGCCGAATTCCTTACGTTTTAAGACGACAATGGTTACAATATGTTACACTGTATGGACTTTAAAAAATAACCTCAGGAGCTTTTTCTAGCGGAACATTAGTAAATTCCTTTCATGGTAAGAACAGTTGTTCCCCAAACAATCAAGGAAGACAAAAAGATACCAATGGTGTTGGCGTAAAATGCTTTGCTCTTTTCAATTTTGAAAAGATAGGTCGCAATACTACCTGCATACACACCGGTTCCTGGCAACGGAATCATAACAAAGAGCAATAATCCCCAAAATCCATACTTCTGAATTTTATTCCCAGAACCTGTCTTAGCTCGTCTGGCAACCCAGATGGCCGATTTTTTATAGAAATTCCAAGCCAACAAATAGTGATTAACCTTGTCTAAGAAAAACATCATCATAGGGAACACCAATACATTAGCTGCAAAGGCTACAATAAAAACCAAATAGATATTGGTACCATTAAGCAATCCCACAGGAATCCCCACCTTGGCTTCACCAAAGGGAGAGATACTCCATAGCATTACTGTAATAAGTTCTTGAATCACAATTCAGTTTTTAAAAGTGCAAAAGTACTGCTCTTAATTATACTAGCATATTTTGCAGTCATAATATTTTATTAAAGAAAGTATAACGCTCATTTTCAGTAAAGTGATATGATTTTTGTCATTTTTTTCTTCTTATATCCATTGTACTTTTTTACTCGATTTAAAAGTCATTTAATTCTTGAATTATGGAACTAAAGAAAAATCCGAGCGTAAGCCTTGCCAACTGGAGTAGTACCTTCTTTTTAATGGGATTAGCAATGATGCTTTTTATCTCCTATCAAGCCATAGAAAGTAAATCGTTTGACAGAGATTTGGCTTCTGGAGAAGTATTAGATGTAGGTGATGACCTTGAAGATGTCATTCCTATTACAGATCAACTAACACCACCTCCGCCTCCACCACCTCCGCCTCCAGCGATATCTACTCAAGTGATTGAGGTAGTAGAAAACGATTCGGAAGTGGATGAAACACTTATAGAGTCTTCAGAAACAGATCAAGATCAAGTAATTGTTGAAATTGAAGAAATTGAAGATGTGGATGTTGAAGAAGAGGAAATTGTCTACGTTCCCTTTGCCGTTATTGAAGATGTACCCATTTACCCAGGTTGTGAATCTAAAACCAACAACAACGACAGAAAACAATGTATGGAGGCAAAAGTGATGGAGTTTGTACAAAATAAATTTAATACCGAATTGGCAAATGATTTGGGTCTAGAGGGAAAGCAGCGTATCAGTGTTCAGTTTAAAATAGACAAGGAAGGCAATGTGGTAAACGTGCGTGCGAGAGCTCCTCACCCACGCTTAGAACAAGAAGCTATTAGATTAGTGGAATCGCTTCCTAAAATGATTCCTGGGAAACAACGTGGAAAACCAGTAGGAGTTTTATATGCACTCCCCATTTTGTTTAAGGTTGAAAATACAAATTGAAATTACTGCAACCACTTTTTAAAGGCTTGTGCCTTTTCCCTACTAATATCTATAGAAATGGAAGCAGGGGCTATTAATTTTACTATAAGTTTTCCATAAGAGTCGGCTTTAAAGCTTTCCACGGCATCCGATTTTATAATGATTTGTCTATTGGCTCGGAAAAACAAACTTGGATTTACCAATTCTTCAATTTCTTCCATGGTTTGGAAATCGGTAATAAATTTTTGGTTATCCTTAGTTACTAAATAAATAAGAACATCTTTTTGAAAATAGGATATATTCTCCTGACTTACAATTATAAACGCCTTTCCAGAATGAACAATAAATCGCTCTTTATATATTTTTTGTGCTTTGGAAAGATTTAAATCACGAATTAAGGCTTCCAATTGGTTGTTAAAGGTGAAGTTTTTAATTTCTTTAATTCGCTTAAACTTATATATGGCTTGGGTTAACTCTTCTTTATCCACAGGTTTTAATAAATAATCGATACTATTTAATTTAAAAGCCCTTATGGCATATTCGTTATAGGCGGTAGTAAAAATGACCGGGCAATTTATTTGAACTTCCTGAAATAAATCGAAACTTACTCCATCACTTAATTGGATATCCATAAATAATAAATCGGGTTCTGGATTAGAAGCAAAATAGGCTAAGCAGGACTTAATAGAATTTAAAACAATTTCTATATGAATATCCGAATCTATTTCACTGACTAGTTTTAAAAGTCCCCTTGCCACCAATGGCTCATCTTCAATAATAATCGCTTTTATCATAACTAATGAATTAAAGGGATATACACTGCAAAATTATTTGGATCTGATTCGATTCTTAAACCTTTATCTGATAAGTATTTATATAAGTCTTTTAAATTTTCTAGCCCCAATTTATTGCTATTTTCAACTTGCGTTTTTTTAATGACATTATTTTTTACCATTAAATAAGTCCCATCTGTTTTTATCTGAATTAGGAGTGGATTTTCTAAAGTAATGCTATTATGTTTCACCACATTCTCAATCAACATTTGTGATATTACAGGAACAATTCCCTTTTCTAAATCTTCTTCGGCTATTTCAATTTGAAATTGTATGGCTCCATTGAAGCGAGTTTTCATAAGTGAAATGTAATGCTTTACAAAATCCATTTCAGTTTTTAATGATACCACATCTTTGTCTCTATTTTGAAGCGTGTATCGATATACCTTTGATAATTGTTGAAGAAACTCGGAAGCCAATTGTTGATTTTCGAAAATTAGGCTATTAAGCGAGGTTAATGCATTAAACAAAAAATGAGGATTTAACTGATTTCGTAAGGCATCATATCTAACCATAGCCTGATCTTTTTCCAGATGGCTTCTACTTACTAAATTATATTTCCATTCTTCAAAATAATAATACCCAAAAATAGTTAGGTTAAATATCACGGCTATAAAGAAATTCATCAAATAAACAACACTATTCCACATTGGGATAATTTGCAAATCGAAGAATAGATTTGCAATAAAGAAAATGCTGTAGGAGATAAAAATTATCAATAGGGCTGAGAGGATTATTTGAATGCAAATCTTTTGTAACGGTTTTTTGGAAATGGGAATTATTTTTTCCAAAAGCCGGTCCAATAGTACCGTACTTTCCCAACCTAATATAAATAACAACAAAGCTGTGATGGTTAAAATGATATGATAACTCGGAGGTTCATTTGGAAATACCTTTAACCTAATTATTATCATTACAATATTAATTGAGATTAAAACCGAATAACTATATCTACGTTTTATACTCATATTCACTTAAGTAGTTTATAAAGTAAAATGGTTTAAATTTTTGAGTTAAAATTACACTTTAGCACCTATTAATAATCGGTTTTTGTGTCGTAATGCATTATTTGAACACCGAAGTGCTGTTTTACTATCCTAAAGTGCTTAATCGTGATGTTTTACTTCCAAAAATTATAGTTACCTATCCTCATATTAAAGATATACCATTAATTATCAATAGCATAAACATTTTTCACTTCAACCTATACTTTTTTGCACTTCAATAGATTTCATTGCTACTTCGCCGTGATATTTTTTTAGGAAACAACACTGCCATCTACATTTGTCCTATTAAATCATCAATAATCAAAAAACGAACTATTAATCTTAAATCTTTAAACATGAAAAAACTATTGTTTACCGCATTCATTCTACTTTGCTCTATAGGGGTAAAAGCACAAATTAATTATGGAATTCAAGCCTCAGGTGTATTAAGCAACGCCACTTTTACAGATGATGACCTTGACAATACCAAAAAGGAATTTAGACCTGGTTTTGCAGCGGGTATTTTTGTTGAATTCCCTATTTCAGACAATTTTAGTGTGATACCTTCAGTAAACTTTATGCAAAAAGGAGTGAAAGTAACCAGTGAAGCTACCATAGCTGGCGAGGATTTTAATCAAGAAATGAAAGCCAATCTAAACTACATTGAGGTTCCTGTAATAGTAGTGTATACTATTGGCAAATCTAACTTCTATATTGGTGCCGGACCTTCATTTGGTTATGGCCTCTCTGGAAAATTAAAGGGGACATTTGAATTTGAAGAAGAGGGTGTCCTTTACAGTGAATCGTTTAATATGGACGCCTTTAAAAGTGAAGATGAAAATGGAGCCGGACTAAAAAGATTTGACTTTGGCATTACAGGGATGGCTGGATATAAAATATCATCAAATTTTTCAATTGCTGCGAGTTACCTACATGGGTTAAGCAATATTGCAAGCGATGATGCCAATGATGCAAAGTTTAGCAACAGAAACATCTTAATTTCATTGGCATACAAAATATAATTTTTTATAAAACCAACTATAGTATGTTTTTGCAGACATCCTATGGGTTAAACCTTGAAAATATGAATAAGATCATTGCCATTACGCCAATCATTACTTTAATGTATTTTATGAATGCGTACTTCGGACATAGTATTATTGAGCCTGAAACTCTTGGCCTCAATTCTATTGAAAATGTAATTATAGCTAAGAGTAAATTAAAGGGAAAGAAACATTCTTTAAAAGTTACTTTTAAGAAAGCAACAGAAAGGGAATACATTAATGCATCGATAAATCAAGACATAATCTTTGAAATGAAAGAAGGCGATGCAAAAAAAATTGATGGTGTTATTCACCTAAAAATAAATGAAGAATGGAAAGCAATTACCAGTCTTAAAGATGAGTTCCTTTCAGAGTTTAATGTCAACCTTTGTACTTATTATTACCTCGGGAAAAGTAATTCTATTAATGCTTACTTGATTGGTTCCAATTCTTTTTTTGATGAAAAGGAATGGTATTTAGTAGACGCCAAAACGGCGGAGGTTATTACTGTTACCTCCAACCCTATTTTTTCGCCCAATTACTTAAATTTTGCCACTTTAAATTTAGTATCCACTTCTAGTAAACCACTTAAAGGTATTTATTTATCAAAACTCAATAAGACGAATAGCGTTTTAGAGGCATCTCATTATTATGTGGCTAAAAATGAAAAGTGGATTCCATACGAACTTTTTTGGGAAACCAACAATTCATTACTAATTAAAGTACTTCCAGAAAAAAAATCAAATAATCTAAAAAATGAACCTTTAGAAAGTGATTTCTCTTATGTGAGAATGACCATTAAAAACTAACACATTAACATTATGAGACTAATTCAATTTTTAATTCCTATTGCCCTATTTTTAGTAGGCAATATTACTTGGTCACAGACCATAGAATACAAGACTATTACGGTAGTAGAATCTATTATCCCCAATGGCTTAGGGAGGTCTAGAATGATAAGTTCCGAAGAACCCAGAGATTATAAAGAGTTTACCTCTAGCCGTACCGCGGAGGATGATGAACGAAATAAATCTGACAGAGGTGAAATCCGTTTAAAAAACTTTGATGAAACCAAACTTCTAAATTTTTTCAACTTAGGAGGAATTCGATTTCAAAACATAGCTGCTAACGACGCTGTCGTAACATCAAAACTAAATGATCTTGCGATACAAGGTTGGGAGTTGGCCTTTGTAAATAGCGGGGTAGAAAGTTTTAGCGGAGAAAGTGACAGTAATGGTATTTTTATTACAAGATATATCTTTAAAAGATTAAAGAATTAAAATTAGCACAAACCATCTTTCAACTAATTAACCAAAATTAGGCGCTGGGTCATAAATCCTAGTGCCTTTTTCCATCTATATCTTATAAATAGTTTATTAGCACTAATACAATAAATCATAAAAATGATTTAGCACTTAGATACATCCTTTTAATTATATCACTTATGAAAATCAGATTTAATTTATCCTATTGTCTTATCGTAATCTATTTTCTCATTATTGGATGTCATTCCGATGACCTTAGTGAACTATCTATACCTATTTTACAAACGAGTAAAATAACGAACATTACAGAAACAACGGCAAGTTCTGGTGGTTTAGTCCTTAGTGATGGTGGTACATCTGTTATAAAAAAAGGGATTTGTTGGGATATCAAATCGAATCCTTCCATAACGCTCTCTACTAAAACCATAGAGAGTCAAGAATCCAGTTTATTCAATAGTATGCTTTCAAACCTTGTTCCAAACCAAAAATACTATGTAAGAGCTTACGCTACAAACAGTGTAGGGACATCCTATGGAAATGAAGTTAGTTTCTTTACAAATCAAAAAAATACAATTATTTATAAAAAAGATGGTAGAATTTTAAGGCTAGGTGATCCTTTACCCCTTATGCTAGATATTTCAGAAGACGGCATGGTCGATTTTACCATATTTGTTGAACTTACGGCCAATACTCAAGGGGACCGCTTATATGTGGGAATAAATCCTATAGGACCCAACTTAATTAAATCTGGCCCGCCCATAAATGAAAACTTTCTCAACATGGGGTTAATAATATCAGAACCAATAGGCACCGTAATAAATCAAGATTTAATTCAGGGACAACGATGGACAAACGACTATGGAGCTTTAGTAATAAGAAATACTTTTTCAAATGGAATAACCACTTACGAAGGAAGTTGGGAAAATTCCGCACAAATTGTTGGGATTCAAAATAATATTAATAATTCTAATTACTTTGGATGGATTCGAATTGAATTTAATAAGGTGACTGAAGTAGTTACTTTAATTGACTATGCTTTTAATTCTACTTTAAACCATCCCATTTTATCGGGTGCAACAAACAATTAAACGCTCAAATAAATTATAAAAAACGCCGGGAAAATTGTTCCCGGCGTTTTTTGAAAAAAATTACTAACTTTTAAATTGAATTTGGATAAATATTAACTTTTAAAACCATTTTCAAAGATACAGTTGTAAGGCTTTTATTGGGATTATTCGAAAATTAAAAAGATTAATGAAAAGTTAAGCGAGTTATAAATTGGCCTATCGTTACTTCAAAAGGAAAAAAATTAGTAATATGGCACCACATTTTGAAACGTAGAACGCTTTATATTATCATTCTTATTGTGTCGGTATTAGGACTCTTTGTCGTACAATACCAATACCTCAACATTGGTATTAATTTAGCTAAAGTCCAATTTCAACGAAATATTGGCAATGCCACACAAGAAATAAAAGCAGATCTCGCAACCCAAAACCAGCTAACCTTTTTAATAGGTCATGCCATTACGCAAGATAATTCCTATTTTAATACAAGTATCGATAGTATTCAGGATGCTTCTAGGCATTTTTTAAACGATTTTATCACACATCGATTAACCGAAAATGGGATTGAAAGTGATTTTTCGTACCGTTTATTTACAAAAGATTCATCCGATTATCTAACGGCACCAAAAGTATATGATATTTCAGAAAAAATAAAAACGTATCCTATTGAATTAGAGGGGTATTTACCCCTCATACTAAACAAAAGATTAATATTAGAACTTCAGTTTAAAGACATCAATAGCTACTTCCTTTTTCAATTAAACGGACTTACCATTCCGAGTCTTATTTTTATTATTGCCATTATCTTTGTGATCGTTTGGGTGCTACGTTCTTTTTATTGGCAACGGAATATTATTACAACCACCAATGAGTTTATAAATAACCTCACTCACGAATTAAAAACACCTGTTTTTTCTATTGGGTTAGCCACGAAGATATTAAGTGAAAACGCTTTGGAAACCCAAAAACCTGTTATTGAATTAATTCAGCAGCAAACGGAGCGAATGAAAATCCATATTGAAAAAGTATTGGAACTAGGCACATTGGAATCGAAGAAACAATTATTTGAATTAAAAAAAGTAGATTTCACCCCTATTCTGGAACGGATTTGTGAAGATTTTAAACAACTCTCAACACTTGATGACACCGACTTTTCATTCAAAATTGAAAACAAAGAGTTTATAATCCGTACGGAAGCGTCCCATTTAGAAAATGCCATTAATAATTTACTGGACAACGCGAAAAAGTATTCCGAGAAGCCTAAAGTATCTTTAAAAGCCTTTCAGAAAGGAAAAAATCTAGTGATAGAAATTCAGGACAATGGCATAGGGTTAACAAAAAAGGAGCAAGAGTTAATTTTTCAGAAATACTATCGAGTACCCAAAGGAAACACACATACCATCAAGGGATACGGCTTAGGACTTAGTTATGTTAAAGAAATTATGAAAAGGCATAAAGGGAAAATTAGTGTTGAAAGTGAGGTTGGAAGAGGAACCAATATAAAATTGAAATTACCTTTGCAACATGAGTAAATCACTAGCGACTATTTTATTGGTAGAAGATGACCCAACCTTAGGCTATTTACTGCGGGAGTATCTAACTATGAATGGTTTTGAAATTTCCCTTGCAAAAACCGCTTCCGAAGCATTACAACTATTGGATTCTCATATTTTTGAATTAGCCATTTTAGACGTGATGCTTCCCGACAAAGATGGGTTTGAGTTGGCAAAAAATATTAAAAGTATCCATCCTACCATACCTTTTCTATTCCTCACAGCTCGGTCACTAAAGGTGGATGTTTTGAAAGGCTTTTCAATAGGAGCCGTAGATTATTTAAAAAAACCTATAGATGAAGAGGAATTGGTGGTAAGAATCAAAGCGCTCCTGTCGCGAATTCAAACCACACCAAAAATTGAAACGACCGAAGCGGCAACCACTATTGGGAAGTATCATTTTCATTATAAAAATCAGCAATTAGCTTTTAAAAATGAAAAAATAACGCTTACAAAGCGGGAAGCAGAATTGCTTAATTTTCTCGTATCTAATAAAAATAATCTTTGCACTCACAAAGAAATCTTAAGCACTCTGTGGGGGAAAAGTGACTACTTCAATAAGAAAAGTTTAAACGTCTTTATCACCCATTTACGTAAGTATCTTCAAAAAGATCCCGCCATTTCAATTGAAAATGTACATAAGCAGGGGTTTATCCTTAAGATTGACGATTAATCCTTAAAATGCATAAGAGTAGCCTAGGCCTACTCCTACAACAGTATCGATTGACTTACCAGTATCCACTCCACCAAGTAAACGGAAAGTGCCATACTTTTGAGTTGGATATTGAAGCGATAGATAATTGTACCAAACTCGTATAGGTTCGGGAAAAGGATTGTTGTATGTTCCTAAATTTTTAACAAAACTACTTTTTACTTGCCAAAGTATGTCCTTAACAGTTCCTGCGAAGCCAAAATGATGCGATATCACTCTGTTGCTTACGATTGGCGAATTGATAGCAGTAATCTCCACATTAGAATCTATAATTATAAAAGGCAATCCAATGGCGTTACCTTCGTACGTCCAACCAGAACGATAAACACTATTACTAAAATAATTATCGGCTCCCACCCCTCCCTTACTCTGATTATTGGTAACAATAAATTCATATACCACCCCAGAAACTATTTTTGATTCGGTTGGCTGAAAATAAACACCCCAAACACCGTCGGGAAGATTTGCCAATCGAGTTCCAGATCCATCTTCAAAAGGATGCTCGTGATAAATAGAAAAAACCCCTACTGAAGCATTAAAACTATAATCCAATAAATAACTGCCTAAATGGTTCCCCACGGCATTTAGTAGTTCTCCTTCGATACTAATTTCGGAAGCTCTTTTAGCAAAAAACACATCTACAAAAGCTTCAAAATTGCTGTTTAGTTTTCCAAATTCTGGAGAGGTTCCTCCCCATTGTGCATAATGCTGTATTTGTGCTGTGACTTTGTTTGCCTCATTAAAATGAATCTGTAAGCCCAAACGCTTGTAGTGAATCATCACATCATCCACAAATCGATTGTCATTTAAATAATAATGTCCAATTCCCCAATCGATGGCAAAAGTTTCAGAAATTTTTATGGGATTATTCGCTTCCAAAAGTAACCCAGGTAATGGGCGGGCATCTTCAGAAAATAAAAAATTTTTATTGGTTGCCGAAAGTCCTTGTTGTTTTATTTCGCCAGATTTAGCTCCAATGGTCGCCCTTAACCAGTTATTTTGAAATTGCACGAAAGCGTTTTTACGTTGAAATTCATCTGTAACATCATCGCGATAAAAAAAGGAGAGGCCTGCTTTAATTGAAGCATTTTCAGAAAAAGCATAGGCTCCTTCCACGTCACCTAATGCTGAAAAGTTTGAAGAGGTTCCTACTTGTGTGTTGGTATTGGCGTGAAACCAAAACGGATTTGATACTTCGGAGGAAAATGTACCAAGAAGTTCTACTTTTCCTTGCCATTCAATTTGTTGTGCATAGGTAAACATCGAACAAATTAAAATAGCGTTGATGAAAATGAACCTTTTCATATTACCTTCGGAAAAGACGATTCTTAAAGGATGGCTTTTCGTCACTATAACTATAGCCATATTTGTTTCCATAACCAAAATTACTTAAAGAAACATTATTTAATACCCCTGCAACATTCAATAAACGACCATCCTCTATGGCGTCATTTACAAATTCGAGTAATCGCTTTTCGGTATAATTAGCCCTAAATACATACAATGTAACATCTGCCAACTTATTAATTAAAATTGTATCCGTAACAAGCATAGAAGGTGCAGTATCTACCACTACAAAATCGTAGTCTTCTCTTAACTCTTCAAAAAATTGCTTGGTCCTATCGAGCATTAACAATTCTGCAGGGTTTGGAGGGATGGCGCCAGATAATACAATGGAAAGATTCTCATTTTCACTACTTTTTGAAGCTATATCCCTTGCCTTAATGGAAGCATCCATAATAAATTCGGTAAGGCCCGGCTGATTTTGTAATTCTCTAGGTAGATATCTATGCAATTGTGGATTTCTAATATCTCCCCCAACGAGCACCACTTTTTTTCCTGTTAAAGCTAATGTTAAGGCTAAATTGAAGGCCACAAAGGTCTTTCCTTCTCCTTTAATTGTTGATGTAACAAAAACAGTATTGGACTTATGAGTATTTTCTAATTTATTAATGAATAAATATTGAAGATTGGTTCTTAAAATCCTGAAGGATTCTGCTAAAATACTTCTATCATTAAGCTGAATAAGTTGCTCTTCATCCTTTTTAAGTTTCGGAATTTCACCAATTAAATTTAAATTAGAAATACCAGTTTCAATATCACGGCGATTTGAAATTTTATTATTCAATAAGTCCCTTGAATAAATAAACAAGAATGGCACAAGCAATCCTGCCAATATTGAACCTAAATAAATTAATGATTTCTTAGGTGAAACAGGCGTGCTGCTACTATATGCTTTATCAACTACTTTTGCTTTTGGTGCAGTCACCGCCAGAGATATCGCCGCTTCTTCTCTTTGTTGTAATAAAAACAAATACAATTGCTCTTTAATACCTTGTTGACGTTCTATCCCTCTATAAATTTTTTCATTAGTGGGCACCTTAGACAATTTCGAATTAAGAACAGATTCCTGAAAATTTAAATCACGCAAGGAAACCTTTAAGGAATTGGTTGTATTCTTTAGGCTATTTAAAATGTTTTGACGAATTTCTTCTATTTGATCATTCACATTGACCACCACAGGGTTTTTTGCTGTGGAAGATTTTAAAAGTCTATTTCGCTGAAGTACGAGTTCGTTATAATTATTGACAGATTCTGAAACATCTCCCCCTTCTATTCCAATATTGGAAGGCAACAAATCATTATTGGAAGAATTCTCCATATAGTCAATCATTGTATTTGCCAGCTCAATCTGTGTATTTACATTAAATTGACGTTTTTCGAAATCACTTGCGTTTTCAAGAATAAGTTGTGCTTGTGCTTCAATATTAGTAAGCCTATTTGAGCTTTTAAAAGATTCCTTGTTTGTTTCAACCGAATCTAATTCCTTGGTAATAATTTCTAGACGAGAGTCGATAAAATCGGATGTTTTTTTGGCAACTTGCCCCCTATCCTCAATGGCGTCTCTATTATACTGAAAAACCAATTCGTTAATAAAATCTTCGGCTTTGCTTCGAACGGGGCTTTGCATACTTATTACAACAACATTACTGTTGTTAAGCTCATTTGCTACATTAAGGCTTCTTTGAAACACGGCAGCAACTTTATCTACATCTCGATAGGAAACAGAAACCGTTTTAGATATAAAGCTCTTAAACTTGGTAGCATTATCTAAATTAGGAATTACTGTAATGCTTCCAAACGGTAAATCTACTTTAGTTCCAAAAGTATAAACCCCTTCAATGGAGTTGGATTCATTGTAAACTTTATATTGGGTTTCGTTTTCAATTTCGAAGTATAATTTGGGAATCATTCTATTTGGCTCTCCCAAGCTATCATTGATAGATAAATATTGAACCTGGAAGGGTTTATATTGGTATAATTCGGTGGTTTTAATGGTCCCAACAGATTCATATAATATATTTAAATCTAGTGCGATTATTACTTCTTTAATAATTCGCTTAGATTTAAAAATAGCGATTTCATTTTCAATTTTACTGCTCTTAAATCTTGATAAAAATCCGCCCAAGTTTGAAAACGCGGCTAGTTCTTCTGCTCCACCATCAGATTTTTCATCCTTAATGATTATGGTTCCTTTAGATAGGTAAGAGACTGTAGTATATCTTAAATAAATAAATGCCAAACTCGCGGCAATTATAACCCCAAAAATAAATAAATACCAATAGCGCGTATATTGTTCTAATATTTCCCTTACCGAAAGTTCATTATGTTTTGGATTGTGGTGTGTTTTCATATTATCGAGTAAGGATAATGGTTGTACTTAAAATGATTGTGACAAGGGACAAAAGTGCTGGAATATCGGGAATAAATCCTGATTTTTTCACCCCTTTTAATGAAGGTTCTACATACACAACATCGTTTTGCTTTAAAAAATAATAAGGACTTTCAAAAAAATCGGTTTTTGTAAAATCCACCCGAGTTACTTTTTGTTTTCCATCTTCATGACGAATAATCATAATATTGTTACGCTTTCCGTCTAAGGATAAATCTCCTGCCAAACCAATTGCTTGCGGCAATGTCACTCTTTCATCATCAATTCTATAAACCCCTGGATTGTTTACTCCTCCTATGACCGTAACTTTAAAATTAATGATACGGACATCCACAACGACGTCGGTTACGTATTCCGAAAGTTTTGAAGTAAGAAGTAAAATCACTTCACCTCTTGTCTTCCCAGCAACATGGATTGCTCCTAACACTGGAAATTGAATATTCCCATTGTTATTTACTAAATATCCTCTTAGTAGTGGGTTTTGATTGTTTGAAACTCCTTCTTGGGAATTCATTTTAAAAGGAGCTACCACATTTTCATCCAAAGAGGAAACCATCACATGAAGAATATCATTGGCTTCAATTTCTGGTTCAAATATATTTTCTGAAAGAAGGTTGTTTAACTCTTCAGCATCTTGAAAATATAGTATTTGTTTTTTTGTAGCACAAGAAGCAAATAGCATTAGGCTAACTATGATGAGGGGTAATTTTTTCATTAGCAAGGTTATAACAGTATAAATATAAGTGTTAAATGCAAAAACTTAAGGGAAAGGAACTATAGTTTTCCAAATGTTATTCACTTTCAATTATTACGTCCAAATCTTTAAAAGTTGAATTTTCACTTTTAAACTCTGGCACCAATTCCTTTAATAACATAACCACCTTTCTATCCTCATGCTTGGTAGCTGTTTTTATAATGGTTTTAATTTTCGTTTTAATATCGAGGAATTCTCCAGCTGGTATTTTAGAAATCATAATTTTGGGGTGATGTGTCGGTAATGTCGTGGCAACATCATTAAGCAACTCCTCGTATAATTTTTCACCTGGTCTAAGCCCTGTAATTTCAATATCTATATCCTTGTAAGGCTCAAGTCCAGATAGGCGAATCATCTTCTCTGCCAAATCCAATATTTTTATAGGTTTCCCCATATCAAAAACATAAATTTCACCCCCTCTACCCATGGTTCCTGCTTGTAACACCAATTGACATGCTTCAGGAATTGTCATAAAATATCTTATAATATCTTTGTGGGTAACCGTCACTGGGCCACCCTCTTCAATTTGTTTCCTGAAATATGGGATAACAGACCCACTAGAACCAAGAACATTACCAAATCGTGTAGTAATAAATCTTGTGTAAACACCCTTTTCATTTTGAAGTGCTTGTACATACATTTCGGCTGCTCTTTTTGATGCTCCCATAACATTGGTAGGATTTACCGCTTTGTCGGTAGAGACCATGACAAACTTTTCAATTTCATAGTTTAGAGACAAAATAGAAAGATTTACCGTTCCTAATATATTTACATAAATAGCTTCGTGTGGATTTCTCTCAATCAAAGGAACATGCTTGTAGGCGGCGGCGTGATAAACTATATTGAAAGAATATTTCTTAAACATTAAGTCCAAGCGGTACATATTGCTTATGTCCGCCAATTCAATAATAAAATTAAGGTTTGGATAGTTTTTTATTAAATATAATTCTAGATCATGTAACGCCGATTCTGCTTGGTCTAAAATGACAATCAACTCAGGTGAAAATTCTGCCAACTGCCTAACAATCTCACTTCCAATAGAGCCAGCACCTCCAGTTACCATAACCGTTTTTCCAGAAATGTCTTTTTTGATGAGTTGATCATCAATTTTAATTTCTTCGCGTTCCAGTAGATCTTCAATCTCAATGGGCTTTATTTGATTTGTAATGTCTTCTTTTTTATTCCATTTTTCCATGGAAGGAACATTAAAAACTTCAATACCTAAATCGAGACAATCTTCAACAATTTTATTCTTTACTGTTCTAGAAAATGATTCACTTACTATTAATACACCATCCAAATGTAATTCCTTAACAGTTTCAGAAAATGATGCTTTTATCGGCACCACTGGCTTACCTAAAATTTTATATCGTTTCGAATCAATTTGTTGCGTTAAAAAACCGATTAATTTAAAAGGAAGTTTTGACTCGGTTGTTAAAGCTTTACCCACAGAAATAGTATCATCATCTACTCCTATAATGGCTACTCTTTTTTTGGTTAATCCAGATGAAACATTTCGTAAATATTGATACGTTTCTTTAACTCCTATTCGAAATAGAAGCATAATGGAAAACGAAAGCAACATGTATAAAATTAGTGACGTGTTGAGGAATATTTTATTGCCTTCGATTAATTCATAGGAAGTATTAAAAATAACAACCGTTAAAAAAGTGAATAGTGATGAAAAAGCAAGTTTTGTAATATCTGTAAAGGTGGAGTGCCTTATAATTCCTGAATAGGTTTTAAACAAGAAGAAAAAAATAAGATTAACTGATACCAGAATTATTCCTTGTTGAAATATCGTTAATACCGTATGAAATTTTATGGGAGTTCCCATTAAAATTAAATATGCCAAATAAAAAGAAAGCACAGCAATGGCGGTATCGATTAAAACCACTATCCACCTCGGTAAATACCTCTGATCAAGCAGTTTAATCTTATTATCTCCACTATATAAGTGTTTCAATATATTCTTTTCCTTTTCCAATATTTATTTTAAATAAATGCAGCAAAGATACAGAATCTCTATGCGAATTGCTGAATAACCATGTTAATCCTTTGTAAATCTTCGGTAGTAAGATTAGAACCCGAGGGTAAGCACAATCCTTGTAAAAAAAGGGATTCTGAAACCCTATTCTTTCCATAAAAGGGAGCGTTTTTAAACACGGGTTGCATATGCATAGGTTTCCAAAGAGGTCGCGATTCAATATTTTCTATTTCAAGAGCTAGCCTAAGTTCTGTAGGTGTAAATGATGCCAACTTCGAATCAATTAATATACACGTTAACCAATGATTTGAAAAATAATCTGGCGAAGGTTCTGAGAAAACTGAAACTCCTTTAACGTTTGAAAAAGCTTCAATATAAAACTGGTGGTTTTTTCTCCGTTCTGCAACTCGTTGATCGAGTACTTCCATTTGACCCTTCCCAATTCCTGCGCTTATATTACTAAGACGATAATTATATCCTATTTCTGAATGCTGATAATGAGGTGCTTCATCACGAGCCTGAGTGGCTAAAAAAATTGCTTTTTGCTTTAATGCTTGAGACTTTGTTACTAAAGCCCCTCCACCCGATGTTGTAATAATTTTATTTCCGTTAAAAGAAAGAATAGAGATATCCCCAAATGTTCCGCATTTTTGTTCCTTATAATGGCTCCCTAGGGCTTCGGCACTATCTTCAATGATAGGAATTTCATATTTTTTCGAAATTGCTCTAAGTTCATCCACCTTATAAGGCATTCCATAAAGATGAACTGCAATAATGGCTTTGGGCTTCTTCCCTTTTTCAAGCCTGTCTTTTATAGCCTCCTCTAATGTTTCTGGACAAATATTCCATGTTTTCTTTTCACTATCAACAAAAATAGGAGTTGCTCCTTGATACACAATGGGATTTGCAGATGCAGAAAACGTCATACTCTGGCAAAGGACTTCATCATCTTTTTTAACTCCTAATAATATTAAAGCCAAATGCAAAGCTGCCGTACCTGAGCTTAATGCAGCCACACGGCTTCTTTCGCCTAAATAATTTTCTATGGCTGTTTCAAATCCGGTTACATTAGGCCCCAAGGGAGCTACCCAATTTGTATCGAATGCCTCTTGAACATAAACATGTTCTTTACCTCCCATATGAGGAGATGACAAATAGATTTTAGATTTCATTTATTGATTCTTTTTGCACGATAAAGAGGAAAAAAAGTACTGTTTGAAACTCCATTTTTTGAAACCAATTCTTTATATATAGCCTCATTAACAATATACTCCCAAGTCCTAAATTGACTCGTATTTTTTGAAAAGCCAGATTTAAACCTAAAAAGGGAGTCATCATCACTACCATTAAGCCCACCACCTAAATGTAAAAATTCTAATTGTTTCTGATGACCGTATAATCTAGCTTCATCAATTATAAGTTTCATAGGGGTATCTTTACTATATTCTTCTTTCGTTCCAGCTAAATGGTATTGCATAATTCCATTAGTTACTGTAAAAATAGCACCCGCCGTAAATTCTTTATCTTTAATAGCTAAAAAAAGATGTGCTTCAAAGGAAGAATTATTCAGTAATTGAGTGAAATATTCTTCTTCAAAAAAATAATAGTCCCCGGCATTTACACGCTCCATGGTTTCATTATAGATTGAAGCAAATAATAAAATTTCTTTTTCTGTTGTTGCTCTTATTACTTCATACCCCTTTTTGCCTCGTAGTTGATTTATTTCAGATTTATTAGATTTCCGGTACTGTTTACGCTGTTCTTCTGGAGTATCCTTTAAATTTATAAAAATAGTTTGATTTATGTCTTTTGTATTTCCAATCCCTTTTAAAATGGATTCTTGATAAATTAATGGGTGTAATCTGGCAAACACCGAAATAATATTCTGTTCTTTAAAAAAATTCTCTATTTCAGTCTGAAATTTTTCAACTAACAATGGAGGTATTTTTTTATCTTCTAGGTTACTAATAGGACCGCAATACCCATAAACAGAAGTACCATCAAAATAAGAAGTGTTTTCAATTTCCCTAATTAGGAGTGGTAGGGCTATAAAATTTGAATCTAAAGAGCTCACAAATAAAACCGCTTTATGATTTGTTGTTGATACTTCCATTTTATGGTAAGACCGTGTGTGATAAAAATCGTATGCATAGCAACTGCGCACTATTTCATCCCATTCTGGGTTTTCCAAGAATATTTTTTGTGAACTATTCATTAAAAAAGGCCTTTATTTTATTGGCCACAAAGGTAACCTCCTTGGAAGTATAACGAAAATCTAAGTGTACAAAAAGGGTGCGCTTTTCTATTTCTTGGTCTTTTTTATTTACTTGGTTAGGCCATAAAACAGCAGGGAAAATATTGTTTTTAATGAGATATGTTTTTAAGGCTTCCCTACTTTTATTTGAGGTCAATTTAAAAATAAGACCGAAAGGATTAGCATCTTTAGTATCTATATTAAAAGAAACATTTGGAATATCGTTGAGAATTTTAAGCGCCTCTTCTACGTTTTCATGCTTTTGTTTTAAAATCTTTGAAACATGTAAGGAGTTTAAAATTTTTGTAGCAGTTTCTGGTAATCTTGTGTTTGTGTATTTTTTTTCAAAATCCTGCTCGGCTTTTTGAAAAAGAGTTCTATAGCCTTCCTTGTTTTCAATTTCCCCTCTTAAATACTGCTCTTTCAACAACATAGCTTTTAACTTCTCATTCGCTACATCTTCTGCTTTTTTATTTGAATTGCTTTGGGCAAGTGAATGATTTTGTGAGTAACAAAACCCACCCACAGGAATAGGCAATTCCTTACGTAAAGAACCAAAACAATAATCTGCCTTACTTTCTTTAAGGGCCAATAAATTATGGCTATAATCCTCTATAATAGCTATCTTTTTAATAGAAGGTAAGTTTATAGACTTAACTCCAAAGAATGAAACTTGCACCAAAACACTTGTAGGATCATCTTTTATTTCTTGAATGGAAATTTCTGTATCTAAAAATGGATTGAAATTAAAATAATGAACATTAATAGGTAAATCCTTTAAGTAAGCTATCACCTCGTGACAATAATAACTTGGAAAATATAAATTCTTCCAGCCTTTTGTTTGTATCCCCTCTGAAACTAAAGTATAAAGTGCTGCGCGCCCAGAAAAATGAAAACTAAACCCTTTTGAAGAAAAAAAGGATTCATCGGATTCCTTTAGCAACCATTTTGAATGGATTGGGTAATGAAATTCGGAACCGAATTCTTTTCTTTTCATCTTACCAATATGGGTTTTCTGAAATAAATTGAAAATAATCTTCCGAAGTAATACCCATAATTACCTGATCCCACCAAGTGTTTTTTCTGAAATAAAAATTCTTTTTAACCCCTTCCTTTTTCCATCCACATTTAGTGAGGTATACGTGTAAGGAAGCTTCATTATATGCAATAATGGTACTATCTAGTCTTTTAAGTCCTAGCTCTTCAAAAGCATATCTATTTATGGTCATTATGGTATCGACTCCATATCCTTTTCCTCTTATTTCTTTGTATCCAAGTAGCATGCCATGAAAAGCATTTCTATCTTTCCAATTTATGTCTACAAGATTTGCCATCCCTATTATTCCATCTTCCTTTGTCTCAATAGCAAATCTTTGGTCATTATTTTTTAGGCTTAAGGACTGAAACCATTTATGTTGATCTTGTCTGCTTGATGGGAAATGCCATCCTCCAAGATTGTAGTTAATTTCTGGATCGTTGGACCATTGGTGTATTAAAGCTAAATCTTCCTCTTCAATCGCGCGAAGTATTATTTTTTTACCGTGGATGTTCATTTTTTTGTTTTAAAATGATTAGAATCTAAATTTCTACTTAAACCTAGGTCATCTACCTCGTCTACCGTTTGACCTAAAACTACATTTTTTGATTTGAAAAAAACAGTATATATCGTTTCAAAAATGATTTTCAAATCTAATATAAAGGATTGATTTTCAACATAAAAAATATCATTTTTCAATCTTTCACTAAATAACATTTGGTTTCTTCCTCTCACTTGAGCAAGTCCGGTGATTCCTGGCTTAACGAGATGCCTTTTCTTTTGTTCAAGGGTATACAAAGGTAAATATTCTGGCAATAAAGGTCTAGGTCCAACTAAACTCATTTCAAATTTTAAAATATTGAAGAGTTGTGGCAATTCATCCAAAGAAGTTTTACGAACAAGTTTCCCAATAAATGTTAATCGTTTTGCATCTGGCAATAATGTACCGTTGTCGTCTCTTTTGTTATTCATTGTCCTAAACTTTACTATTTTAAATAGTTTCTCATTTTTACCAGGGCGAATTTGATAAAAAAATGGTTGTCCATTATTTGCAATGGTTAAAGCCAAAAAAACAAAAATAAATACTGGGCTAAGCAATATTAGAATGACCAATGCTGTACAAAAATCCAAAATAACTTTTATAAAATTAGCATACATGAGCTTCCAGTGTTTTATATTCTGCTAATAATGCTTTCCAAACTATTTCTTGTTGAAATCTATCTACTATAGTTTTTCGATAGGAATTTACATCTTGCCAACGTTCCTTTTCTTTTAAAAACTTCTGCATTGCATTTGTTAAGGCGTCAATATCTTTAGGCGTAATTATAGTTCCATTTTTTCCTTCCATAATAATTTCGTTACACCCATTAATATCAGTCACAATAGCAGGCAGCCCCATAGCACAAGCTTGCAAAACAACATTAGGAAACCCTTCTCTATAGGTAGGAAAAACAAGTGCATTACTTATAGAAAGATAAGGCCTCACATCCTTTTGAAAACCAACTTCTATAATATCTTTGTTTTCCTTCATTATTGAAATAGTTTCGAAAGAAAGAGGGTCTAATTCTGGTTCTGAAGCACCTACCAAAAGAAGTTTACAGTTTTTATGACTTTTAGATATGGTTTTAAAAGAGGTTATTAATTCGTTAATCCCTTTATCTCCAACGAGTCTTCCTATAAATATAAAAACAAAATCGTTTGGCTTTAATTGTAATTGTTCCTTTAATGCTTTTTGTTGTTTATTTGAAACGGCGGTTGGATTAAAGTAATGAATATCAATACCATTAGAACTGCCATTTGAAATGACCATTAACTTCTCTTTTTTACAGAATTTTTGTTCCAAAATGATATTGTATAGCCCTACAGAATTAGGATAAACTTTGGTCGCACAGGAATACGTTAATTTTTCAACAGAATTTAATATGAACCTCTTTAATCCAGTAGCTTCTAATAGGGGTAACCCTGCTACGGTATGTAATCTAATGGGTACTCCTGACAGTTTTGCCGCAAGCATTCCTACTATACCTGCTTTTGGGGTATGCGTGTGGACAATTTTGGGGCGCTCTCGTCTAAATACTCGATAAAGCTTCCAAACAGATCGAAGGTCCTTAAAAGGTGAAATGGTACGCGTCATCTCCACGGCGATGGTTTCAATTCCTTCGTTATTTTTTACTTCATCCAAATCTTCACCTTTACTTGAAATTCCAATAACGTCATAATATTCACTCATAAAAGAATGTTGCCCTTTTAAAAGAATTTTAAGAGAGCTTGGCACTGTTGTTATACGTATTAGTTTAGATTTCATTTTTAACGAACTTTACTTGATTAAAAGATTTTTATAAAGTTCAATATGTTTATTAATCATTTTTTCAATGCTAAAATCTTGGGCTCTAGAATAACATCTTTTGCTTATTTCTTCATAGCGCTTCTTATCCTGAAAAAGGTTTTTTAATGTATTCGCTAAATCAAGCTCGTCTCCTTTTTTAAAAAGTAATCCGTATCCATCAACTATCTCTCTAAGGCCAGGAACCTTAGATGCAATAAAGGGTTTGCCCACAGCCATACCTTCAATACTTGATAGTGAAAGACCTTCATGAAAAGAAGACAGAACCGAAGCATCTGCTGTTTTTAATAACCTAGGTATGTCATTTCTTATCCCTAGAAATTTAACTCTATTTTCAAGTTTTAAAGTAGCAACTAAGGTTTCTAAGTCATTTTTTAAGGGCCCATCCCCTACTAATAGTAACTTAAAATTTTCTGGAAGAATTGCAATAGATCTAATAAGCGTGGCTTGATCCTTTTGTTCTCGAAAAGAAGAAACTTGGATTAAAATTGTATCTAGAGGTCTAAAAAATTTACTCTTTTCATATGGAATGGCCTCTTCAAACTTTTTTAAGTCTATTCCATTATTTATTAGTATGAATTTTGATTCCTTAGTCCTTAAATGCTTTTTCACATTAAAATCAACTTCATCGGCAATGGTAATTATTTTGTCAACACCGCTGTAAATAATTCTATCCAACATTTTTAAGATGAGTTTATTTCTCCTTCTATTACTAGTACTATGCTCTGTGTAAACTAATTTTGTTTTACTAAACGATAACCAAGAAGAAAAAACCACCCAATAAAGGGATGGAAACAAATGTGTATGCACAATATCGTAGTTTTTTAGGTGTTTTGTTAATCTAAAAATCAAGGCTGGATTATATACACTGCCTTCCCCTAAGGAAATTTCTTTACAATCTGATATTTCTCTTAGCTCATCTAAAAAAGGATAACTTTTACCATTTAGTAATAACAAATCTACAATAACTCCTTGTGCCTTATATTTTGGAATTGACTCTAAAAGTAATTTTTCTGCACCTCCAGTAGCTAAGCTATTAATAACCATCAATATTTTCATGAGGCACCCATTTGATTGTTGTTAATGCTTTTCGAATATTGTGAGTTATAGAAAATAATCCAAAGCCCAAAAATGATTAAATAGGGAATAAAGGCATTTTTTTGACGAAGCATTATTCCGAGGTTTCCTAAAATTAAAGAAAATAAGGATGCCCCAATTAAAAAATAAAACACCAACCCCTTGATTAGACCATTTGAATTCCTTAAGCTTCTAAATGGCTTATTTCTAACTATTTTTATTGTTAAAAGAAGTAAAATTAAGTTTTCAAATGAAGCAACCACAGCAAGCACTCCATTAATATCAAAAAACAGGGGGCGGTATAAAAATGTAAACACTTTTAATGGAAATGGATACCCCGAAATGTCAATTCCACTGCCAGAATCTGCCTGATTTAATTTAGACGCTTTGGTATTTGCGTATTGCTCTATAGCGGTAATATCTAAACTCTCTAGCCTAATAAATTCTACTACATAATTAAACATAGATGCAAAAGCGGCAATAAAAAGTAAAAAAATAAAAATCTTTTGATAGTTCTTTAAATAACCATCAAATAAATAAGCTACTCCAAATGCAGCAACCAAAAACAGCATTATGTGAGGACGTATTAAAATAGCTATGAAAATGCTCAAAAGAATACCCAAAAATCTCTTTTTAAACTCTAGCAACGAATACACAAACAAGGCGATGCAAAAAAATAAAATGGTATCCTTCCCTATTCCTGAGGACCAATAATGCAAATTTGGTAGAAACCATATCCAAGGGTGAATAGGGATGTTGAATAACTTAATTTCTTTAAGCTTTTCGGTGTCTGGAATAATTCTTTTTAAAATGAAAAAAATATAAATAAAAGATATATAACCAAACAATGAATAAATCATATTTCCAGTAAAAAAGGAAAGGTCTAAAATGTGAGATGGGAAATAATTGATTAAGTAAACAATTCCTGAAGGGGAGCCTTTTTCTATTACATTAAAAACATCATTTAATTCATACATTTTAGGAAAACTCCAATACAACTGGGCATCTCCACCATATCTTCCAACTAAAATACTGAAGCAAATACCAATAAAAAAGTGAAAGAAAAATAATTTCCGTAAAAAGGACTTTTCATTTTTTGTAAGGTCTGAGAAAAAATTAACAAGGTTATAACCAAGCAAAAAAGCAATAATACAAATACATATATCCAGTATTATCATAGTTTAGATTCTTTAATGAATATAGCATTCAGCTTTTCTAAGTTTTTTGGGGTGATTTCCATTTTAAAAGTTGAACCCTTAGTTGCTTTCTTAAATAACCAATGTCTAAAATTAGAAGATAAATATTTTGAAAAATAATCCTTAACCCCCATTTGTTTCAAAAAATAAAAAAGTTTTTTGAATTTTGGCTCTCTTGCTACGTTTTTATGTTGAATGGTTGAGGTTTCAAAAACTTTAATACCCAAAAAAGAGCTAATCTTGGACAATTCTTCGTTTTCTCTACTAGCTAAATCTTCAATTCTAAGTACTAATACATTTTTAAATAACGAGGTATAATTTTCTACTGCGCTTTTATATAAACTCATCCCAATATGACTACTCCATTCTAAACTACCATTATTATATTCCTGAATTTCCCTTTCCATTAATTGATTAAAAGAAGCATTGATTCTACCTAAACCTATATCCATTTTATAATGAGAAAAAGCCCTTTTTAAAGGATCTCTTAGTAATATTATAATTTTTGCATCTTCATTATAACTGTAGATTTTTTGAGCAACGCCTGGGGCATGTAAGTAGGCAGTACTTGCGTCAACCCAGTATTTTTCATTGACGGATAATGAGTAAAGTTTTTTATATTGAGAGATATCTTCAATTTTACTGATGTGAATAGGCTTTGGAAACTCCTCTTTAAAGTATTTATCTAGATTAAAAAACCGAGAAGGTTCATATAAACTTTTAGGCAAAGTATCTACAAAAAAATGAGGTTCTTTAATAGGCGGAACATAAATTTCTGAATGATTTGAAAGGATTTCTATTAAAGAAGTAGTGCCCGCTTTCATAGCACCTACAACAAACAAATTTACTTTCTTATGATTCATTATCGTTGTAGGAATTTAAAAATGGGATACGTCTTTTTATATGGTAATAACCAAAGCGCCTTTATCAAGATTAAATATTTACCTTTTAAAATTTGTTTCATTTTTGAATATACTTTCCCATCCTCTTCTTTTGAATACAGACCATAATTCTTAATATACGTTAATGCAATAAATTTATTGGTATAGCCTTCAAAATAGGCCTTTTCTTCCTCATTTAATTTATTTTCAACCTCGGTTAGGGTAGTCAAATAAGTTAAAAAGTCTGAAGCTTGATAGTAGGTATTTGATGCCGTGTCTATTTCCGTTTTTCTATAAAAAGATAAGGGCTTGTTTATAAAGATAACTTCATTTTTTACACACAAACGCATCCACAAATCGTGATCTTCGTGTTGTTTTTGTCCTTTCCTAAATAAACCTCTCTCCATCAACAATTCTTTTTTAATAACAACATTAGACGAGTTTATAGGAGGTAAATACTTTGAAATTATTCTAAAATAATTCACTGGAGATGTCTCGCCATCTTTAGGAAGAAATTCATTTTTGTAACGTTCAATATCGCTTTTAAACACCCTACTCCTCCCCGTTGCAAAAATATTTTTTGAAAGATTATTATTTATTGCTGTTGCAACTTCAGACAGAAAGTTGGGAGCCCACCAATCATCTGAATCTAAAAAAGCAATCCACGGGAATTTTGCTAATTCTATCCCTGTATTTCTTGCCACTGAAACACCACTATTTGCTATGCTCATATATCGAATTCTATGATCATTAAATGTTTTAACTACTGCTTCAGAAGTATCGGTGCTTCCATCATTAATTAAAATCAATTCAAAGTCTGCAAAAGTTTGATTCAAAACAGATTGAATAGTTTCGGTAATAAACCTTTCTTTGTTATAAAGGGGTATAACAACGGAAATCATCTAATAAATGTTTTTGCTATAATACTAGAGCTCTTAAAAAATATTTTTTCGAAAAAATTTAAATGGTGCAAATCAACTTTTTTGTTAGAAATAACTATTTTCTTATTACTACCACTTCTCATTGGGTTTCCTCCTATTGAATGAGTTGGAATCATAATAAATTCAGTAATATCAAATGGTTCCCCCACAAATTCTTTAATTTTGGTTAACCAAAATTCCGGTTTCTGGCAAAAGGACTCATATTTGAGAAACATAAAGCAATTATTCTTTTTTAAATCTAACGCTAATACTTTAATCTTAATCCAAGATTTTAAAATTACCTTATTCGTTTTTTGGGGCATAAATACATCTTTATCATAGTACTCCGGCAAGAGCATTTTCTTTTTCCAGCTATTTGCAACAGAAGCTAAATTCCTCTCCAAGTGTATTATTCTTAAATCAAAAGCCCCTGTATTTTGAAGAAAATAGCACCACCCAATACTCTTAGAACTATCTATAATGATATTACTTTGTGAAGTTTCGGCTATTTGATTATAAAAATAAATGACAATCTCTGCAAAATACTGCCATTCCTTAGTTTGTAATAGCTTTGGTATTTTTTTAAAATTCTTAAAATATTGTATTTCCTTTACTTTTTGTTTTATATATTCTGAATCATAATCAGGAAACTTTTGGTGTAATTTTTTATCAATTTTAGACCATAACGTGCACTTTTCAATCTTTTCTCCACAACCGCATAGAGTCTCTTTTTCATAAAAACGAACCCAAAATCTATGGCATTCACCAACCGAAACACTCCCTTCTATATTCGACAATATCGAGTCGAGTAATGTGGAGCCCGATCTTCCGTCACCCGCTACATAGATAATTTTTGGTTTCAAAATATGGAGGTATTGATGTTTAAATTCTTCTGTACATATTTCAATAATATATAATTTTGAATTATTAATATCGCACTAAAAAGGAGCGCAGCGCCTATTTCATCCCAAATCATAATAAGAGGAACACCCAAAATCATATTTATTATTAACATAATTACATTACTATTAGAAAATACCTTCTGATTTCCAGTCATACTAAGTAGGGTTCCAACAGAGCCTACCATAGCACTTACCAATTGACCAATACATAAGATGAGTAATGGAAAATAGGCCACAGCATATTCATTACCAAATATATACATTACCAGACCCTTTCCTCCTAAAATAAAAATAAGCGCTACGGGTAGGGAAAATGCAAAAATAATTCGTCCCGTTTTTTTAACAATTTTTTGAATTTGCAACGTATTTCCCTTTTCAAACGCAGATGAAATAAATGGAGAAATAGCAGAGTTTAATGCGTTGAGCGTAAAAGAGACTAGTGCTGCTCCACGCATTGCAACGTCAAAAATGGCAACCGCTTCAATGCTACCAAAGATGGCTAATAAATAGGTTAACAATTTAGAACGAACTATTTGAATGCCACTATTTATTGAAAAAGGAATGGTTTGTACATACCATTCTTTAGTATTATATATTGGGGAAACCTTTTTTAATTTATTTAAAAGCTTTTTATATAAAAACAAAAAACCAAGCAAAAAACCTATTCCCGCCGCTACAATTTGAAAAACAATCGCCAATTGAGGCGACAATGGATATTCTAAAAGAATGCATCCAATTAGCAAAATAGTAAGTAAAAAATTTCGAAGTAACGTATCGGGTAATTCAGAAAGAATAATGAGTTTTAATCCTCTTAAAGCTGCAGAGCGCAGGGCCCCAAATCCTAAAATAGGTAATAATAAAAATGAATAAAGCAGGGTCTCTACAAAAACAGAATCATAATTTTTCCACCAGAATAAATAGGTTATGGCTGCAATGATATATATTGCTATAGTAGAAATTAAAACAAATTGATTTGTTTTAATTAACAATCCCTTCATTCCAGCATAATTTTTTTCTACCTCATATTTTGAAATATATCTTGTAATAAGATTAGGTAGGCCAATAGTTGCTGGAACTGATATGATTGTTAGTGTGGTAAAAGCTAAAACATAGTACCCAAGTCCTTCAATTGAAAGATATCGAGCCAATAAAACTCCATTTAAAAAGGCAAAAAAGGCAGAACCGAATTTTATAACCAAACTCCCAATAGAAGCAGTTTTTATATCCTTTTTCGAAATAAAATTTAGATACTTTAACAATTACAAAATTTGATTTAAGAGAAACCACAATTAATTTTTGCGCAATAACTCCTTATTTTTTTTCATCTTTTCAATAGACCAATCCCACCATTGTAGCTTTTCAATTTCTTCAATCTCTTGAGGTGAGAATGTACTTCTAATAAATTTTGCCGGTGCTCCTGCCACTACTCCATAAGGAGGAACATCTTTTGTAACCACAGATCCCGCACCAACAATAGCACCATTCCCAATGGTAACACCAGGAAGAATAATGGCTTGATCTCCAATCCATACATTATGTCCAATGTACACATTAATTTTAGGGTCTACCAACGATTTAAAACCTATTCGATTAAATAAGGCATATTGCAAAATTACTTCGTCTGTCTTATGGTTTGAAGTAATGATTCTAATATTTTCTCCAAATGCAACATATTTTCCTATCGTGCAAGAACCCCTACCTTTTATAATAATCTCCCCGTTTATTCTTGAGCCGTCTCCAATAACAGTTCCATTTACAATTTTGGAGCCTTTCCCAATAGAAATACCAGTCTTATCCGTGAGGTTTTTAAATTTTAGGATAATTCGATATAAGGTTCCTTTCTTTCCGTTAAACTCAATCATGAGGGTAAGATATTTATAAAATCATTCCTGCTGCAACTGTTTCATGGGTGGCATCATCTATTAAAACAAAGCTTCCTGTGATTCTGTTATCTCGATACTCATCAATCATTAAAGGTCGCGTGGTTCTAATTTTAATTCGGGCAATGTCATTCATGTTTAACGATTTATCCTCTTCCTCCCGATTGTAGGTATTGATATCAATTTTATACAAAACATCCTGAATCATCGCTTTTTGTTCATTAGAGGTATGCAAAATGGTGTATTTGGCACGAGGTCTAGCTGGTTGGTTATGTAACCAACATAGCATAGCACTAAACTCCTGAAGCGGCTCGGGTTTATTATTTGTCTTTACAATCATATCCCCTCGGCTAACATCAATATCATCTTCCAAAGTAATTGAAACCGACATAGGAGCAAAAGCCTCTTCTAGGGAACCGTCAAATGTATCCACCGACTTAACCTTTGAAGTAAAACCAGAGGGTAAAACTGTAATATCATCACCCGGTCTAAAAATACCACTTGCTACTCTTCCCGCATAACCTCGGTAATCGATAAATCCTTCTCGTTGAGGGCGCAATACTGTTTGCACAGGAAAACGTGCATCAATTTTATTAATATCACTACTTATATGTAGGTGCTCCAAAGTATGTAATAATGGTGCTCCTTGAAACCAAGTCATTTTTTCACTTCGGTTAACTACGTTATCCCCATCCAAAGCACTAATGGGTAAAAAACGAACGTCTTTTACATATAATTTTGATGAAAATTCTTCAAATTGTGCTATGATTTTTTCATAAACTTCTTCAGAATAATCTACCAAATCCATTTTATTCACACAAACGATAATGTGAGGAATTTGTAGCAAAGATGCAATAAATGCGTGACGTTTTGTTTGCTCAATAACACCGTTTCGAGCATCAATTAAAATCAAAGCTGCATTTGCTGTGGAGGCCCCTGTTACCATATTACGAGTATACTGAATATGACCAGGTGTATCTGCAATAATGAATTTACGCTTGGGTGTTGTAAAGTACCTGTACGCAACATCAATTGTGATACCTTGTTCGCGTTCGTCTTTTAAACCATCGGTAAATAAGGCCAAATCAACTCCATGGTGACCTTTTCTCTTACTCGTGTTTTCTACAGCTTCCAGTTGATCTTCAAAAATAGCTTTAGAATCATATAAAAGTCTTCCTATCAAGGTACTTTTACCATCGTCAACACTTCCGGCAGTTGTAAATCGTAATAATTGATTCGTATCTAATTGCATTGTTCTATTCTTTAAAAATAACCTTGTCGTTTTCTATCTTCCATTGATGTCTCGCTGCGCTTGTCATCACTTCTATTTCCTCGTTCGGTTTGTTTCATTGCGGAAACTTCCATCACTATTTTTTCTAGGGTATCCGCATCACTTTCTATACCACCCGTAATGGTAATATCGCCAAGTGTTCTAAAACGAATTTTCTTTTTATGAACTTCTTCGTTCTCTTCCAATTTTAAATGGTCCGAAACTGGAATCCAAGAATTACTACGCCAAACTACGTCTCTTTCGTGTGCATAATAAAGCGAAGGGATTGAAATGTTTTCTCTAAGAATATAATTCCATACATCCATTTCGGTCCAGTTACTAATAGGGAAGGCTCTAAAATGTTCCCCTTCAAAATGTTTTCCATTAAGGATGTTCCATAATTCTGGACGTTGATTTTTGGGATCCCATTGCCCAAAATCGTCTCGATGCGAAAAGAACCGTTCCTTCGCACGAGCTTTTTCTTCATCTCGTCTTCCACCACCTATTGCACAATCTATTTTATTTTCTTCAATGGCGTCTAAAAGTGTTGTAATCTGAAGTGCATTTCGTGTTGCGTTTTTTCCTCTTTCTTCAGCTACACGTCCTTTGTCAATAGACTCTTGGACAGAACCTACAATAAGTTGGACACCAAACTCCTTAATTAAATCATCTCTAAACTGAATAGTTTCAGGAAAATTATGCCCCGTATCCACATGCATTAGCGGAAAAGGAATTTTTGAAGGATAGAATGCTTTTTTTGCTAAATGGGTTACCAAAATAGAATCCTTTCCTCCTGAAAATAGAATTACTGGATTCTGAAATTGCGCCCATACTTCTCTTAAAATATAAATGGCTTCAGACTCAAGTTCGTCTAGGTAATTTAAATAATACTTACTCATGCTTCAAATGTAATTTATTCGCTATGGCTTTAAAAATAATCGCAACAGAATCTTCAACAGATACTGTACTTGTGTCAATTTCAACATCAGGGTTTTGGGGAGTCTCATACGGTGCATTTACACCAGTAAAATCCTTTATTTCACCCGCTCTTGCTTTCGCATACAATCCTTTTACATCTCTTTTTTCACATTCTTCAATAGGTGTGTTCACAAAAATTTCAACAAAATTCTCTTTTCCAACAATAGATTTAACGTTCTCCCTATCTTTTTGATAAGGAGACACAAAAGCCGATAGTACAACAAGTCCTGCATCAACCATTAACTGGGCAACTTCAGCAATACGACGGATGTTTTCTGTTCTATCTTGGGGAGAAAAAGTAAGGTTGTTATTGAGTCCGTTTCGCACATTGTCTCCATCTAAAATATAGGTGTGTAATCCTTTTTCGAGTAACGCTTTTTCCAAGGCATTTGCGACAGTAGATTTTCCAGACCCTGAAAGTCCAGTAAACCAAATGAGCAAGGAATTATGCTTTTTTTGAAGGTTTCTTTCCTTTTTAGTTACCTGAAAATTATGTGGAATGATGTTACTCATTTGTTTGATGTTTTGCTTTTCGTAATCTTCTTCTTTCTAGTCCAAAATCAATCTTATACCAAGCCCTTTCATGAAGGTAATATAAAATCATTTTTGTTATTAACTCTGCAAACCCAATTTTTAGTCCTATAAATGGATTCCCTGAAATTATCCAAGAGATAATCATAGTATCTGTGGTACCCACAGCCCTCCAAGTAAACGTTTTTGCTATATGTCTTTTTCTACTCTCAAGAACAACACCACCTTTACTCAAATTAATCTTAAACCAAACACGCTCGTGAAGGTAATATAAAATCATTTTTGTTATTACTTCAGCAAATCCAATTTTTAGTCCTGTTAATGCACTTCCTGTAATAATCCAAGAAAGCAAAATAGTATCAAGTGTACCTAGAATTCTCCAAGTAATTGCTTTTACAATATGTCTTGCATGAGAGTTGGCTTTCATGATACTTTCACTAAGAAGTGAGGATTAAGTAGATTCTCTTTATTATAACAAAGAGGTAGTTTAGTATTTTGGTCAATAACTGAAACCCCAACGGCCTCGCAAATTGCCTGTCCTGCTGCGGTATCCCATTCCATGGTTGGAGCAAATCGTGGATAGAGGTGTGCATTTCCCTCGGCAACCAAACAAAATTTTAAAGAGCTTCCTTTAGAAACAATTTCAACATTATTATGTCTTTCAATTTCTGAAATATATTCCTTTGTAGCATCATTTAAATGCGAACGACTCCCCACTATTTTAATTGGCTCGACATACGCAGCCGCTTGAAGTGGTGTGGAAAATTTAAATATATAGTCCAAGGATTCATCCTCCTGAATAGTAATTTTGAAGGCCTTAGAAAGCCCTTCTACTGCAAAGTATAATTCTTTGGAAACTGGAACATAAATAACTCCCATGTTGGGTTTTCCATTTTTTATTAAAGCAATATTGACCGTAAATTCTCCATTTCTCTTTACAAATTCTTTAGTTCCATCCAAAGGGTCAACAATCCAACACATGGCCCATTTTTTTCTTTCAGAATACTCAATTTGTTTATTTTCTTCACTAATAATAGGAACGCCAGTATTGTCCAAATAAGAATTTATAACATCGTTTGCATTTTTATCTGCAAGAGTTAACGGAGAGGCATCTTCCTTTACTTCCACAGAAAAATTGGTGTTGTAAATTTTAAGAATTTCTTTTCCAGCTTCTATGGAAGCTTTTATAGCAATTTCTAGGTTAGATTTCATGGGGATTATTAAGTGTGCAAAGGTACAATAAATTACAAAAAAGTATCGTAATTTAAACTTTATTAGATTATAAACTTATACCAAATAAAAAGGAAAACCTTAGTCCGTCAACACTATTAAATATTCCGAATTGTCCAGAAATAGCATCTACCGCATTCAAATTAATACCCCCGCCATAACTATTATGCCAAGTGTTTGAATCTTCCCCGTCGAGCCATACTCGACCGTAATCAAAACCACCAAATATGCCCAGTTTTAAAGGCAGTAAGCCTGTTTTAAAACTTTTAAGTTGATATTTTAAATCACCGCTAAAGGCTAAAGTCCTTTCACCAGAAAATCGTTGTTGCCTAAATCCTCTTAAACCCGTATTAGCCCCTAAAACTGCCGCTTGAAAAAACTCATATTTATCTCCAATATTAAACTGTCCTTGGGCTTGTGTTCTAAGGACTAACTTTCTATCCCTAGTTAAACTATTAAAAAATTCTAAAGATGGATTCACAAAACCATAGGTGCGTTCTGTATTATCAATATTCATCCTAACGCCAGATTTTAAATTAAAAAACATGCCTCGCGTAGGGTTTATCGCGGTGTCGTATCCAGCATATGAATAATCAAAATTTAAGACACTAAAAATCATACGTTCATCAAGAAGCACTCTATCTGAAAAGTCTTCAGTTATAAAGCGATTTTCAGTAGCTTCAACTTCAATACTTTCAGCTCCTCCATTAATTTCAATTCGACTTCCATAGTGACCATTCTTAACAACACCAATTTTTCCAGTTCTTATAGCCGTTTTTACTCGATTATAGTCGAGTCCTAAATCATCATCAAAATTTGAAGTATCGTTTCCATATCCGAAGAAGTTTTGTGAAAAATTTTCAGAAGTAAGCCTCCCTCCAACAATGATATTCCAGGTATCAAATAAGGTAGAAAATTCTCCTTCATAGTAAATTTCAAAACCCTCAGTAGCATAATAATAACTCCCCCCAAAATTATGCTTGGTTTGAAAAGGATCGTTTTTAAAGCCCTTTATCATCATAGATAAATTAAGCCCCACTTTTACACCGTCATCTGGATTGGTGCCAATGGAGGGTAAAATGGAGGTTGTTTTATCTATGTATTTATCATACTGATATATATTAAATCGGTAATTGTCTTTAAATTTAAAATCTGCTTTTCCAGGTTTTGCAATGGTGTTCTTTTTTGATTTGTGATCATAAATTTTAACGCGACGTCCACTTTCGATGGTGTATGTATCATTGTTTTGACCACCTATAACCCTAACTAAAGTTGGGTTATTTCCATAGCCTTCAACTAAAAATTCATCATCGTCATCAAGACCATACACCCAAATTTCTTTGGTTTCCTTGCTATTAATCACTCTTTTCTTAAAAGGTTTTTGTACTTCTCCATCTTTAATTCTAGATACCGCAACGGTAGTCGTATTATCTCCTCTTGTTATAGAGATATGGTCATCTTTATCTGTTGCGGTAATAATTACTAGATCATCTAAATAATCGTAATAGCGAGAAGCGATATCTCTTAGGTAGCCTCTACGTTCTTTCAATTTTTCTTTGATAGAATTAGCCGTTTCGTCTTGTACCTCCTTGGGTAGGTTCTTAAAAGCATCATCAATTACAGCATCTGTCAAATTTTCTTGGATAAATTCGGCCTGTGAAAGCCACACATCCTTGGATGAATTTTGTGTAAATGTCCTATCTATTTTTATTCCAGCAAGGTTAATGTATTTTATATTCTTTAATTCCCCATCAAACTCCTGAAATTGTTTTGTTGCAGGAATAATGGTTTTAAGAAGATCGAAAAGTGCTCCATCAAAATTTGAAAAAACTTGATCTCGATCTCGAGGTATGGGTTTATATATTTTTTTATCGTCTGAAATATCAAAGCGAGACCAACGCCATTGATCTTGATGCCTATCCCAGTCTCCCACTAACATATCAAAAAGCCGCGCTTTTATAAAGGCAGGTTCATCAATTTGATATTTTTCATCTTTGCGTAAGTTTTCTAGTACATCACTTGTGCTTTCAATAGCATCTGGTTTTCCAAAAGATGCCACATCCAAAAACCCGTCGTCTGGACGCTCTTCAATAATATAAAGTTCATCTCCAAACTCCTCGTTGTATTTACCTAATGTTTTGTGCTTTGGCATATAAAACAACATGGGGTTTGTATGATATAAATCGATAGCATCAGACAGGTCTCCTATTACAAATGCCGCATAAGGATGGCTGGAAGTATAGAAATCCTGAATAAAATCCTCTGTAAGGGTTTCTTTAAAATCATCTTGAATGTAGGTATCCTTAAATGCCACTGTTTGTAAAAACTGAACAGCACTTTTTTTAACGGCTCTCAATGCAAAATTTCTACCTTTCATATCAATTAGCCTAAGTGACCTTGTTTGATGTCCCCCACCCTTTCGCTCAATTGTCATCCCCCCAAATAAAGTATCAAGCGTTGCCACAGGCACTTTAATATCTGTTCCATATATATAACGATAATGATCACCCCAAAACCACGAATACGCTTTAGATTTATCTGTATCTTCCTTGTTATAAGCAGAAACTTCTCGCTCAGGACCAAACTCATTGGCTAATAGTGAGGTATCATATTCTATAGGTTTTGCGTGTACTTCTGCAGAAAAAAGAAGTGTTGGAGTTTTATTTTCTGAACCATAAAATTTAACAACCGAAGATCCGTCATCAAAAACATCCAAAACTGCAAAACCTCTTCTTCCTGAAACAAACTGTGCACCTTTTCCCAAGTTTACAGGGGCTTCCTTACTTCCTGAACCAGAAATAATTTGCTTGATTCCTTGGTTATCAATATACTGAAGTGTGTGTTCGTGTCCTGAAGCAAAAATAACTCGATCACTATCTGTGGCTAGGGTTATTATTCTATTCATTAATTCATTATACCTATTGTTGTAGCGGTCTTGGGGAGAAACACCTCCTTGTGACCTAACCTGAGTAACAAGGCTTGCCAAAATGGGTACTGGAACACTCCTTCCACTAGCAAAAATATGGTTCTGAAAGTTATAGTAACCTCCATGTAACCCATAGGTAAATGCTGGGTGGTGCATGGCTATAAGAATGGTTTTTTCGTTGTTCTTTTTAAGCTCATTTTCTATTTCCAAAAAGAAGGCTTTTCGAGATTTAATATCACAATCATCATTAATTGTTGGATGTTTGTCCCAATCTGCAATATACCATTGGGTATCAAGAATAATTAACTCAATATTTTCAGATATCTCAATTTTTTCAATGGGGCATCCATTTTCTGGTTGAAAAGCTTCATTATTATCAAGTACTTTTTCTACATATTCTTCTTGTCTTTTTAATCCCTTCAACCCATTACTGTACCAGTCATGATTTCCAGGAATAAATAGCGTTTTTCCTTTAAAGTTTTTAGCCGCTTGAAGTTGAATATCTAACCGATTCTTAGCCTGTTCCCTTCCCTTTTCACCTTTTGCTGGAAGCCCTTTGGGGTAAATATTATCTCCAAGAAAGATAAGGTGATCATTTGATGTATCTTCATTGGCTATTAAAGCATTAAATGCTTCTAAGGCTTCATTACTTTCATCGGAATCTGCAACTCCTGCATCCCCCAAAAGGTAAAACCGTTTTTCAAGTGATCTTCCTTCAACATTAATAGTTTTTGGGGCTTCTGAATCCAAATAACTGGGGTTTAAGGAACCACATCCATATAGTGTTAGTAATCCAATAAAAGTTATAATGCTGTTAATTTTGTTCATAAGAAATTACCTTAGTAATTATTTTTAGTAATTTGGTTCAATAAAATTAAACTTCATGAGTAATATAGTTTCTACTACTGAAACATTTGTAAGGGACTTATTTAAAGAAAAACTCTCGGGTACGTTTACGTATCATAATCTTACACATACATTAAGAGTTCTTAAAGGTACTAATGAAATAATAGAAAATTCTAAAATAAATGCTAAAGATGCTGTGATATTGCAACTTTCGGCATTATTACATGATACAGGATATATTGAAAGTCGAGAAAATCATGAAGAGATAAGTGTACGTATTGCCAAAGAGTTCCTTGAAAGTCAAGATGTTGATAAAGAAACCATTAGCGGTGTTAAAGAGTGTATTTTGGCAACTAAAATGAACCACGAACCCGCTAATTTATTAGAAGAAACAATAAGAGATGCCGATTCATCTCATTTTGGAAAAAAATATTTTCAAGAAGTAAGTGAATTCTTAAGAAAAGAATATTCGTTACAAGGCGTTCAAGAATATTCGGCTCAAGATTGGCGTGATGCCACCATAAAATTAATGGTTAAAAAACACCAATTTTATACACCTTATGCTATAAAAGAATGGCAGCCTCAAAAAGAATCTAATCTTGCTAAGCTTCTAAAGGATAAGAAAAAGGATAAGAAAAAAATAAAAAAAGAGAAACTAAAAGCCGAGTTAAAAGCAAAATACAAAGATGCTAGTCCGGAGAGAGGTATTCAAACATTTTACCGTACGGCACTTAGAAATCACATAAAATTAAGTGACATTGCTGATACAAAAGCCAATATCTTACTTTCGGTAAATGCTATCATCATTTCGCTAGTCTTATCTAATTTGCTTTCAAAATTGGATACAAACCCTTATTTAGTTACCCCTTCTGCTATTTTTGTTTTGTCAAGTACCATCACTATGATATTAGCTGTAATAGCCACTAGACCCAATGTTACACGAGGAAAATTTACAGATGAAGATGTAAAAAATAAGGATGTTAATCTCACCTTTTTTGGAAACTTTCATAAAATGGAGTTATCAAAATTTCAATGGGCCATTGATGAGCTATTAAAAGATAGAGATTACGTATATTCCTCTCTTACAAAAGATTTGTATTTTTTAGGAAAGGTTTTGGATAGAAAGTATAGAATCTTAAGATGGACATATACCATTTTTGTTATAGGTATCATTGTATCTATTCTTTCGTTTGCAATATCGTTTAAAGCATCCGGACAAAGTGTTGAAGAAGTAACCAAAACTATTGTAAATCCTTAGTTCTAACTTTCAATTTCATTCATTAAATCTTGATAAGTATATAACTTCTTATCTTCTTCTCCGTTATGATAAAGAATGTTGACTCGTATGGCTTTAAGTCCTGAAACACCTTGTAAATCTTCCAGTTCTAAAGTTTCAACCTCCTTACCTAAATAATTTTTTGACTGAAGAAAGTGAACATATTTTAAATATTCTTCCTCGTCTTCTTCTTGAGCATAGATAATGGCAATTTTACCTGGCTGCGTGATGCGCTCATCGGTTCCATAAATTTTTGCCTTGTCCACGCGCTTTTTAACAACCTCATATCGAGCATTATACGTCCCATCCACATCGAAACGCTTTTCGTCCATTCGAAACCGAAGTGACAAAGGATTGTTAAATACCAAAATCATCGATGCTATGTCCAATGCTACAGGAAGTTTCCCCTTTAATTGATAAAAGCTATTTTCCATTTCACAAATTACCTGAAGCTGCCATAGTCGCAAATTATAAAGGTATACATTGTTAAAAGTACTCTCCTTTGTAATTGATTCCCCAATGTACATATTATGCTCTACTCCATCTGTCTTAAAGCGCTCATAATAATGCGGATACATCAATTGAGCCTTACGTTGTTTAAAATCTAATAAGCTTGCTAAGGTTTTATTCACTTGCATCACAGATTCGTCATATTCTCTGCGATATTTATAAACAAATCCTTTAGAATCGTCTATACGCTTATAATAATCTTGAAGTAAGGATTTTAATCCTTTATCTTTATTTTCAATAAACTTAAAAAGCGAAATAATGTCTTCTTGAAAAAAAGAGAGTATTTTATTTTCAGTTTCTACTTCAAAAGACTCTTCTAGTTCTTGAAGATATTCTTTAATCTTAAAGATAATTTGCTCATATATGGGTAGTTCTTCAACTTCATAAATTACTTTTACAATTTTAAGCACCATACGTAATTGCAAGGCAAGATCCATTTTGGTTGCTTCATTTCTAACTTCAGAAGAACCTCTTAAATCCATTTGTCCGTATAACGGATAAACATCATTAAAGACTATTTCCTGAAAAGTAGCCATATTTCCTTGATCCTGCAGACCCAACACTCGCTTAGCTTCCTGTACAAAGCGCCAGTGTACACTGGGATGGATTGAAGTACATTCCTCCTGAATTAATAGCTCGATTTGGTTTTCCTTTTTTTCTTTTGCACGTCTTAAAGAGTCAATTAAATAGGGCATTAAATCTTTAAGCTTTATAGCATTAATAGAGTTAAGCTTTTCTGTAGAATTAGAAACTATTTCCATCACTCCTAAAAAATCACCTTCATTAACAAGCGGCGCAATAATTGCACTTCCAACTTTTTGATTATGTAATGATTGAAGAAGAATATTTTCTGGGTGTTTATTTAATTGCTTTTCAACATTTGAAACTGTAAATATTTCATTGTTTTTAAATAGTTTTTCATGAGAATATTCACACAAAGTATGTTTTTCAGCTCTGCTTTCTTCATTGTCAAGTATAAAGCTTTTAGCTCCAAATATTTTAGGCAATTTATTTAAGGTTTTGTTTTCCTTTTCATACATAGAATAGCCAAGTTCTAAATCTGAAATATTAAATATGGAACGCAGTATATTTCTAAACTGAAGCACAAACTTCTCATTGCTTGGATCTATTTCTAGCAGCTCTTCCTTAAAGTTTGAGATTGAAACATCCAATGTGGCATCATACATATTGGCAATAACAAAACCATTAAAAATCCAACTATTAGGTGGAAATTTTTCCTTCCAGAGATCAATATTGTTGAAGTTATCTAATAGATCTGAAATATCCTCTTTTGTAATTTCCTTTGCCTTTTTTGTCTTTTCAATATTTAAAAAATCACCATTGTAAAGAACTCTATAGGATCTTAGAATACCGTTTTTATCTGGTATTTTATAATAAAACGGCCTTCTAAAATCTACCTGGAAATTATAATAATTCGCTAAAATGATACTACAACCCATGACATAATATTGATCTTCACTAAGGTCTGCTATCTCCATTTTCAACTCCTCACCCGCCATATGCCGTATAGCTTCATACCTCTTAGATGCTCTTAATACCTTCTCTTGGTATGGCACTGTAGCAATTTTAATTTCGTTGGTGGTAAGGACCTCCGCAAATAAATCTTCCAAAATAAAGTTAATCTGTTCCGTATATTTACTTAAAGCTTCTTCAGAACTAATCCCACTAGAAAGTTTAGGGTTTTCTTTCTCAATTTTTAAAATCTCCCTTATTCTTAAAGAAGTCATTGGGTTTGAAGTACCTTCAATGGCTCGATAAGACTCGAAAAGTTTTTTAAACCCAATTTTAATTTGTAACGGAAATGGGCGTTTGTTCATAGTATTGAAAATGAAAACTAAAGTGTAAAATAAAGTAATTAATCGATATTGCGAAACAAAACAGCTTCAATTAACATTATTTTCAGAGTATTTATTCGGAATCAAAAAAAAAATACCTTTACTTTTGTCGCAACAAAAAATTTATAAAAATGAAACGTTTATTCTACTCAATTTTAGCACTTCTATTCTTGGCTTGTGATGAAGACCCAAATTCCTTTACACTTAAAGGGACCGCTTATGGATATGAAGATGGAACAAATGTGTTTTTATATGAATTAGATCAAAACAGTCAGCCTCAAATTATAGATACATTGGTCATTACCAATCAAAAATTTGAAGAAAAATATCCTAAAATTGAAGGGACAAAACTTAATTTTCTAAAAGTTGAAAATACACCCAATAACATTGTATTTTTTGTTGAAAACGAGAATATTAATGCTCAAATCTTCGCCGATAGTTTGGCTTCTTCAGTAGTAACTGGAGGTCGCCAAAATGAACTTTACAACGAATATTTAACTGCTACTAAAGGGTTTTCAGAGCGGAAGCTAAAAATCACTCAAGATTTTCAAAATGCCCAGTCGCAACAAGATGAAACGTTATTCAATAAACTAAGGGATGAGAACACTGCCTTACTTATGGAAGAAAGTTCTTATAAGCGAAACTTTGTTAAGACTAATAACAATTCACTTTTTAGTGTGATGTTACTTTCAGAATTGTATAGAGGGAAAGAATTTACAGCCGAAGAAACTACCGAAATTTTAGAGGGATTAAACCCCAAAATTGCATCTAGCCCAGTAGTCACTCAGCTTAAAAAAACCATTGAATCTGCAAAGAAAGCTGATGTGGGCGGAATTGCTCCCAATTTTGAAGCTCCTACCCCATCGGGAGAAATGTTATCTCTTAATGAAACATTAGGAAAATATACTATCATAGATTTTTGGGCTTCATGGTGTCGTCCTTGTCGATTGGAAAACCCTAACGTTGTAAAGGTGTACGAAAAATACCATGATAAAGGATTAAACATTATAAGTGTCTCTTTAGATAGAACCGGACAAAAAGATCGTTGGGTACAAGCAATAAAAGACGATAAGATGGATTGGTATCACGTATCTAATCTCCAGTTTTGGCAAGATCCAATTGCCCAACAATATAATGTTAGATCTATTCCTGCTACTTTTTTATTAGATGCAGAAGGAAAAATTATTGATAAAAACTTACGTGGTCCAGCGCTAGAAAGACGGATTGCCCAGTTATTAGATTAATTTAGTTCGAAACTCACATTTACTACTACCCTAATTTCCATTTCACCAGGAGCCATCGTTTGCGATTCTGAATTAGAATCCATTACCATAGCACTTCGCATCATGGGTCTAGGGGTAGCTTCATTTTGAAATTCACTTATATGCACCGCCTTTCCAATGTTTTGCCCTAAAACCGAAGCATATTCAGTCGCTTTTTGTTTCGCATTTTGAACAGCCTTAATACGAGCCTCGCTTTGTAAGTCTGCTTCCTTAGAAGATGTAAACCGAATGCCATCAATTCTGTTAATTCCAGTATCCAAGAGGCCATTCATAATCGTCTCATATTTCGATAAATCCTTTAATTGAATACTTATCGATTGGTTTGCCGCATAATTATATTTCTTCGCATTGTAATCATAGTTTTTGCTAAGATTCATATACTCTGTTCTCACATATTTATTGTCAATTCCAGCTTGTTTTAAAAACTGAAACACCTCATTAACAGTGCGATCGCTCATTTGCTTTACCTCCTTTGGGTTGTTTCCTGTGTGTTCTACTCTCGCAGTTATGGTTACTTGGTCTGGTGTTACAGTGACAACACCTTCTCCTCTAACATCTACAGTGGGTTTTGGTTCAATTTGAGCATTCATATAAAAGGAAGTTAATAGGGTTAGGACTAAAGCGATTGATTTCATAGATTATAATTATTAAATTTTTTTCAATTTGTATAGCACAAACAATACCAAAATTGGCACCGCTAATAATCCAACTAACCAAAGGTCTGTTTCAATAATAGATGGAACAAAGCCAATAGTTAATAAATAGCCTGCTATAGCTCCGCCAAAGTGTGCATCATGACCAATATTCCCTAATCGCTTTTTCATTCCGTAGATAGTATAACCTAAATACATAATTCCAAATAACCACGCTGGAATGGGTATGGGAATAAAAAACAGATAAAGACTCATTTCTGGATACAATAAAATAGCAGCATATAAGATCCCCATAATGGCTCCACTTGCTCCTACCGCACTATAATGATATTCTTCTTTATGCATTAAAAAAGAAAGTAGATTTCCAGCAAGCAAGCTTAACAAATATACTAGCACAAATTTTGAAACCCCCAAGTTGCTTATCACCACATTGGCAAAGAAATACAGGGTAAGCATATTAAAAAGAAGGTGCGAAAAGTCTCCGTGTAAAAAACCCGAACTAAACATTCGAATTTGTTCCCCTCGCCGAATCCCTGCGATATTAAATTTATACTTTTCAAAAAAAGTGAAGTCATTAAACCCTTTTAATGAAATGAGCACATTAGCTGCAATAATAATGATAGTCGCTATGTGAATATTTTGCATATAGTTATTTTTAGGAAAGTGCTGTTTCTATGCAATAAATTTAGTTAGTTTTGTTGTAAATTAAAGCATGCAACGGTTACTTTATCTTTTGCTTTACCCAATCTTGTGGCTCACTTCCATCTTGCCACTTCGTATTTTATACATTAAATCAACCTTTTTATTTTTTATTGTCTATTACCTAGTTGGTTACAGAAAAAAAGTAGTGAAGAACAATTTAAAACTTGTTTTTCCAGAAAAATCTTCAGCAGAGATTAATAGCATTGCCAAAAAGTTTTTTCAGCATTTATGTGATATCATTTTCGAAACGATAAAGAGCCTTACCATTTCTGAAAACGAAATAAAAAAACGATTTGTTTATAAAAACCTAGAAGTGATTGAGGAACTCTATAAAAAAGACAAAAGTATTCTGTTAATGTGCGGGCACTATGCCAGTTGGGAATGGAGTGGAATTTTAATGAAGCAAACAAACTATAAAGGTTTTGGAGTGTACAAAAAACTCGATAACCCCTATTTTGATAAGTTAGTTAGAAAAATTAGAGAGCGATTTGGAGGGAACATTATCAACAACAAACAAATAGTAAAAACACTGTATAAAGAATTCAAAAAAAATAATAAGACCATTACGCTTATTCTGTCGGATCAAACACCTAAACCTTGGGCATATAAAGACCGTCAGCTTTTTATGGGAATTGACGTTCCTGTGTTTACGGGAACTGAAGAAATGGCAAAAATGCTTGATTTCGCCACTGTATATTTAAAAATTGAAAAGGTGAAAAGAGGATATTATGAAGCTACATTTGTTCCACTTGCTGAAAATCCTAAAGAATACAAGGACTATGAAATTACAAGAATGTTTTTAACCCAAGTAGAAAATCAAATTAAAAACAATCCCCCTTATTATTTATGGTCTCACAAGCGATGGAAACATCGCAATTAAAACTGAAACCAGCTATCTCCTAAATAGGATGGGTTCTCATTCTTTTCTGTATTATGTCGGTAATGCATTCCGTCTAAAACATAATCTTTTTTCCAATCTGAAGCCTTTTCTGCCAATGTTATAAGAGCATCACAAACAAACTTCATTTCTTCATTAGTTGTGGTAGGATGAATAGAAATACGTACCCAACCTGGTTTCATATCTGCTACCCCGCAAAGTACTTGCTCTAAAATTTCAGAAGATTTTTTCTGGTCAATTTGAAGAAGATAATGCCCATAAGTTCCTGCGCAACTACAGCCTCCACGGGATTGAATTCCGAAGCGATCGTTTAGAATCTTTACTGCTAAATCGTGATGTAATCCTTCAATATTAAAAGATAAAACTCCTAAACGTTTCTCGTGGTTTTCAGCAAGAATCGATATTTTTTTACAGGATTTAATTCTTTTGAAAAAATACTTCAGAAGCTCTTCCTCTCTTTCAATCATATTCTTAACACCCATCTGTTCCTTTAGACGAATGGCTAAAGAAGCGCGAATCACTTGTAAAAATCCAGGTGTGCCACCGTCTTCACGTTCTTCAATATTTTCAATATACTTATGAGTTCCCCAAGGAGTAGTCCATTGTACCGTTCCCCCACCAGGGCAGTCAGGCACTAAATTTTTATACAATTTTTTATTAAAAACTAACACGCCACTACTGCCAGGTCCTCCTAAAAATTTATGGGGTGACATAAAAATAGCATCCAAAGACATCTCTTGGTCTTCTGGGTGCATGTTAATTTCAATGTAAGGAGCCGAACAAGCAAAATCTACAAAGCACAATCCGTTGTATTGGTGAATCATTTTGGCAACTTCATAATAGGGCGTCTTAATCCCAGTAACGTTAGAACAACTAGTTACGGAAGCTATTTTAACGGCTCTATTTTCATATTTCTTTAACAGCGTTTCAAAATTTTCCAAGCAAAAAAGACCTTCTTCATTACACGGAATTACTTCAACCGTTGCAATGGTTTCTAACCAAGAAGTCTGATTACTATGATGTTCCATATGTGAAACAAATACCACTGGTCTATCTTCTTCCTTTATTTCGAAAAGTCCTTTTACTTGTTCTGGAATTTTTAAGCCTAAAATACGCTGAAACTTATTCACCGCACCTGTCATCCCTGTCCCCGTTGTTATTAAAACATCATCTTCACCAGCATTTACGTGGGTTTTAATAATTTGCCGTGCTGTATGATAAGCACGCGTCATGGTAGTTCCGCTAATGGTAGTTTCCGTATGGGTATTGGCTACAAAAGGACCAAACTCATGCATCATTTTTTCCTCTATGGGGGTATATAATCTTCCGCTTGCCGTCCAATCTGTATAGACTATTTTCTTTGTACCATAGGGAGATTGAAAGGTTTGATCGATTCCTAAAATATGCTTTCGGAAAGGCTCAAAATAAGCTTCCAATTTTGAAACTTCTTTTATGGTAGTAGGATCCATGGAATTCGTTTTCACGAGTTAAAGGTAAAAAATTTATAGTTTGGCTATGGATTTAATTTCACTTATAAATCTGTCTGCCAAGGCATCCGCTTCATTCTGTGATTTTGCTTCCGTATAAATTCGAATAATAGGCTCTGTATTAGATTTTCGAAGATGCACCCAATTCTCAGGAAAATCTATTTTCACCCCATCGATAGTACTAATTTTTTCTGAAGTATAGTTACTTTCTATGGCTTTAAGAATGCCATCTACATCCAATTGTGGTGTAAGTTCAATTTTCTTTTTACTCATAAAATAAGAAGGATACTGCTTTCTCAATTCACTAACAGAACAATTCTTTTGAGCTAAATGACTTAAAAAAAGTGCAATTCCTACCAGACTATCTCTTCCGTAATGCAATTCTGGGTAAATTATTCCACCGTTCCCTTCTCCACCAATAACAGCATGTTCAGCTTTCATTTTTTCAACTACATTTACTTCGCCTACGGCACTCGCAAAATACCTTCCCCCGTGTTTTTCAGTCACATCACGAAGCGCTCTTGATGAGGACATATTAGAAACCGTATTGCCTTTTTTGTTTTTCAGAATATAATCGGCCACAGCAACGAGTGTGTATTCTTCCCCAAACATATCCCCATTTTCATCTACAAAAGCCAGACGATCCACATCTGGATCTACCACAATCCCAAAATCTGCCTTTTCTTCTTTTACTTTACTCATTAAATCACCTAAATGCTCCTTTAAAGGTTCTGGATTGTGCGGGAATTGCCCATTAGGTGTGCAAAAAAGTTTAACAGTTCTCACTCCTAAAGCATCTAAAAGTAAAGGCACTGCAATTCCTCCTGTAGAATTAACCGCATCAACCACCACTTTAAAACCAGCTTTTTTAATCGCTTCTTGATCAACTAAGTCTAACTCAAGTATTTCATCAATATGAATATCGATATATGCTTCATTTTTCGATATTTCTCCCAAATCATCTACTTCAGCAAATTGGAAATTATCTTTTTCGGCGATATCCAAAATTACTTGTCCAGCCGCAGCGTTTAAAAATTCTCCTTTAGCATTTAATAATTTAAGGGCATTCCATTGTTTTGGATTATGACTTGCTGTTAAAATGATACCTCCATCAGCATGTTCCATGGCAACCGCCATTTCCACAGTTGGAGTGGTTGATAAACCTACGTCTAATACATGAATTCCAAGCCCCACAAGGGTATTCATCACCAATTGCTGAATCATATCGCCAGAAATCCGAGCATCACGCCCCACAACGACTCTATAATTTTCTTTATTACGTTGCTGTTTTACCCAACTACCATAGGCCGCTGCATATTTAACAGTATCAATTGGGGTAAGATTATCCCCAGGCTTTCCACCTATTGTTCCTCGAATTCCTGAAATAGACTTAATTAATGTCATTATTAAAACTTTTCGCAAAGATACTTTTTATGAGCACATTTCTAGGAACGATTTTGTAAATTGTCCAAATGAATTTTCTAGCACATATTTACCTTTCGGGAGATGATGAAGGTGTTATTATTGGTAATTTTATTGCCGACGGTATAAAAGGGAAAAAGTATAAAGTATTTCCAGAATCCATTCAAAAAGGAATTTTGTTGCACAGAGCAATTGACAGCTATACAGATAAGCATCCCATTGTAAAGCAAAGTACCGCAAAACTTCACAAAAATTATGGTCACTACAGCGGAGTCATTGTCGATATTTTATACGATCATTTTTTGGCGAAAAATTGGAAAAAGTATCACAAAGTTCCCCTTGAAACATTTGTCGAAAATTTTTATGAATTACTCCGAAAAAACTATGAAATACTTCCTACCAGAATTCAAAAAATGATGCCCATTATGATTTCTCAAAATTGGCTATTAAGTTATGAAACTACCGAAGGAATTGCCAAAATATTGAGTCAGATGAATATTCGAACCAAAGGAAAATCTAAAATGAATTTAGCTATTTTAGAACTTGAAAAATACTACGATGATTTTGAAGAAGAATTTGAATCATTTTTCACCGAATTAATCTCATACTCTCAAAATAAACTTGCTCAACTATGAGAATTCAATACTTTATTTTATTTCTATTTCTAGTTATAGGTTGTAAAAATGAAGCCCCAAAACAGCTTGTAGTAGCGGTTAAAAAACCTGTTATTGCCGAAAAAGCCATGGTGGTTTCGGCTCGTGAAGAAGCATCCAAAGTAGGAATAGAAATTTTACAAAAAGGAGGCAACGCTTTTGATGCTATGATTGGAACACAATTGGCTTTGGCGGTTGTGTATCCTTATGCAGGAAGCCTAGGAAGTGGTGGATTTATGGTGTATCGTACGGAATATGGCGAAATTGGAACTTTCGATTATAGAGAAAAAGCACCTTTGGCTGCAACAAAGAATATGTATTTGGACGAACATGGTGAGTTCCTTTCAGAAAAAAGTAAAGTAGGTGGACTTGCTGTGGGTGTCCCTGGTACCATTGCAGGGATTTTTGCGATACACGAAAAATTAGGATCATTACCTATTGAGGAAATTTTTGAACCCGTCATTAGACTTGCCAATAATGGGTTTCCTGTTACCGAACTTCAAGTAAAGCGCTTTCAAGAATTCAAAACTATTTTTGAAGAAGTAAACGGTGAAACTTCTTTATTTACCAAAGAGTATAACGTTGGAGATACTCTCAAAAATATAGCCCTAGCCAATACATTAGGTAAGATTGCAAAAAATGGCAGAGCCGAATTTTATCAGGGTGAAATTGGTAAAATGTTTGTGAATTTTATACAGGCAAAAGGTGGGATTATTACCATGGAAGATTTAAATGCCTACGAAGCCGTTTGGAGAGAACCCATTGTTTTTAATTACAAGGATCTACGCGTCATTTCGATGCCTCCGCCCTCTAGTGGTGGCGTTTGCTTAGCACAGATTTTAAAAATGGTGGAGCCCTACCCAATTGTCGAATATGGGCATAATACAGAAAAATATATTCAAGTCATTACAGAAGCAGAACGTCGCGCTTATGCAGATCGAAGTTACTACTTAGGAGATCCTGATTTTGTATTCAACCCCATTGATTCATTATTGGATGAAAAGTACCTAAAGAATAGAATGTCCTCCTTTACTTTTGAAAAAGCGACCCCTTCCTCTACCATTGGATATGGAACTATTTCAGGCTACGAAAGCCCAGAAACCACACATTTTTCTATTGTAGATCAGTTTGGAAATGCCGTATCAAATACTACGACACTTAATTCAGAATATGGTTCAAAATTATATTCAAACGAACTCGGATTTTTTATGAATAACGAAATGGATGATTTTAGTGCAAAGCCTGGCGAACCTAATATTTATGGTCTCGTTGGTGGTAAAGCAAACGCCATTGCTCCTCAAAAAAGAATGCTAAGTTCGATGACTCCTACTATTGTGGAAAAAAATGGAGAATTATGGATGGTTGTCGGTACTCCAGGGGGAGCAACAATTATAACGTCTGTAGCTCAAACTATTTTTAATGTTTATGAATTTAATATGAACATGCAAGAAGCAGTAGATGTTCCTCGCTTTCATCACCAATGGCTGCCCGATGCCATTCGGTATGAAAAAGATAAATTTCCCCAAAAATTAATTAATAAACTTACACAAAAGGGATATCCTCAAAACCTAGACGTTGACCCCATCATTGGAAAAGTAGATGCTATTTTAATTTTACCTAACGGAACGCTTCAAGGGGGTGCAGATAGTCGTGGTGACGATACTGCTGTAGGATTTTAAGTACAAACCCCTCAATTCTTGTTTTTTATCGGTAATATTTTACAGATTATCGATTTGTAAGTATTTTACTACATTTTCAATGAATTTGGACTATTTTTGAATGTTATACCAGTTTCAATGATAGCAATTATTGAAGTTGGTGCACGCGTCGGGGCTTAAAATTTAGACTAACAAACCAACAAAAGAAAGCAGTTTCACTCAACAATGAAGGGTAAATCGTTCACCAAGGACTTGTATGCCATTATTCCGCTTATAATAAGTGGACTTCTTTGTATTTCTCTCATCTTTATGCTTTGGCAAAAAGTAGATGCCGATGAAACCTTTACCGAAACACTGAAAAGCGTTTCTACTGTCTTTATAGCTATTAGTGGGTTTTTAGCAGCAATTATTATGGTGTATTTAGCTGCGGCAGCTCTTAACTTAAAAAATACTCGTAAAACTGCCATTGATGCTTTGAGTAAAATCACTCAAAAAATGCATCTGTTTCGAAATATTATAGAAATACTAATAAATTCCAAAATATGGCTTCCAGGTCTCAAAGAATATATTGATGAAGAATTTGCGGGTCTCACTTTTTTTGAAGTGAAAGAATTCTATAAAGGCAAATCGAAACTTGCCATAGAGTTTCTACAGGAACATCATAATTTTCAGGACACTGAAAATCTTTATCTAGAATTAAAGTCCTTGTTAATGACAGATCCCAAAGAGAAGCGTCTACCTGAAAATATTAGCTATCCACGAGCTTACAGTAAAGATATCGTGGCAAAATGGATAGAACATAAATGTGGATCGGGTCTTTGGTATTACTTTGGGTATAAGTATGGTGATTTTAAACAATCTTTAGACTTCAATAATGTTTTTGAAAGGCATCAAGATAAAATTATGACCATTGCCAACACCATTGATAATGAAGCTTTTCAGGATTCTTCCTTTAACGAAGTGTTTTTGGCCAAATTGGGAGAATATATGAATAAAGAAGTCATCCCTAAATTATACCAAGTTCAAGGCGCAACAGAAAAATCCTTACCAGGGATGATGCTCTATCTATATTTCATCTTTTTATTCTTGGTGATTTTCGGAATACTCCTACCCATTGCACATTTATTATTCAATCTTCACATTGCTTCATTGATTGTTAGTTTCTCATTTGTTTCTAGTATTCTTTTCTTTATTGCAATAAGCTTCTATCAATATATCGTACGGGAAGCAAATAGTTAAATTTTAACGCCTTCTTTCCTTTTTTTGAATCACCACAAATTATAAATTTTGAAAGCATTTAAGTACCTTTGCAAACTATGGCAAAAAACGAAAATGTAATTGAGGTTTTAGGGGCAAGAGTTCATAATTTAAAGAACATAGATATTGAAATTCCTCGTGACGAACTCGTAGTGATTACAGGGCTTTCAGGGAGTGGAAAATCATCACTTGCATTCGATACTATTTATGCCGAAGGACAACGGCGCTATATTGAAACATTTTCAGCGTATGCGCGTCAGTTTTTAGGAAACCTTGAACGCCCCGATGTCGATAAAATTGAAGGTCTCTCCCCTGTTATCGCCATCGAGCAAAAAACAACCAGCCGTAGTCCACGATCCACCGTTGGCACCATCACAGAAATTTATGATTTCCTTCGGCTTCTTTTTGCAAGAGCCAGTGACGCCTATAGTTATGAAACGGGTGAAAAAATGGTAAGCTATAGCGATGAGCAAATAAAACAACTTATACTCGAGGATTTTAACAATAAAAAGGTAAGTATTCTTGCGCCAGTCGTGCGTTCCCGTAAAGGACATTATCGTGAACTTTTTGAACAAATCGCCAAACAGGGCTTTGTGAAAGTAAGAGTTGATGGTGAAATTATAGATATCGTAAAGGGAATGCGAATCGATCGTTACAAAACACATGATATTGAAATTGTAATTGACCGACTTAAAATCACAGAAGAAAGTGATCATAACAAACGATTAACGGAAACCATTCTCACAGCCATGTATCATGGAGATGATGTAATGATGGTCATCGATAATGAAACCAACGAGGTTAGGTATTTTAGCAGATCGTTAATGTGCCCAACTAGCGGAATTTCATATCCCAATCCAGAGCCCAATAATTTTTCCTTCAATTCACCTAAAGGAATGTGTCCAAACTGTAAGGGTTTAGGAAAATTATACGAGGTAAATCTGGATAAAATTGTACCCAATAAAAATCTTTCTATCAAGCAAGGGGCATTAGCACCACAAGGGCCTCAAAAAAGCAATTGGGTTTTTAAGCAATTAGAACTGATTGCACATCGATATAACTTTAGCCTAAGCGATCCTTTTTCAAGCATTCCTGAAGAAGCTAAAGAAATTATTTTTTTTGGTGCTAATACGTCCTTCGATGTAGAGTCAAAAACACTAGGAATTACCCGCAACTATAAAATAGATTTTGAAGGTGTGGCTACGTTTCTACAGAATACTTTTGAAACAAACGAATCGAAATCTTTAAAGCGTTGGGCAAAGGAGTATATGGACAAAAAGTCTTGCCCAGAATGCAACGGAAGTAGACTAAGAAAGGAATCGCTCAATTTTAGAATAAACGGGAAAAGCATCGCAGATCTTGCCGATATGGATATTGAAGAGCTTTCCGATTGGTTTGAAAATATCGAAAAAGAATTAGGTGAAACCCAACTTAAAATTGCTGCCGAAATTCTGAAAGAGGTTCGGTCTCGATTAAGTTTTCTAACTAATGTGGGTCTTACCTACCTTTCCTTAAACCGAAGTTCAAAATCGCTTTCTGGGGGTGAAGCACAACGTATTCGATTAGCCACTCAAATAGGATCGCAACTGGTAGGTGTGCTTTATATTTTGGACGAGCCAAGTATTGGATTACACCAAAAAGACAACCAGAAGTTAATTCAGTCATTAATTGATTTAAAAAATATAGGAAATTCAGTCATTGTCGTGGAGCACGATAAGGATATGATTGAACATGCCGATTATGTAATCGACATAGGTCCTGCCGCAGGAAAATATGGAGGTGAAATTGTTTCAGTGGGTACGCCTTCAGAAATAAAAAAACACCATACACTCACGGCAGATTATCTTAATGGCACTAAAGAAATTGCAATTCCTAAAAAAAGACGCAAAGGAAATGGTAAAACCCTCACCTTAAAAGGAGCTAAAGGAAATAATTTAAAAAATGTATCGGTTTCCTTCCCGCTTGGAACAATGATTGGCGTCACGGGTGTTTCGGGTAGTGGAAAATCTACGCTAGTAAACGAAACCCTCTACCCTATTTTAAATGCGCATTTCTTTAATGGTGTTAAAAAACCCATGCCATATTCCTCCATAGATGGTTTAAAACATATCGATAAAGTAATTGATATTAATCAGTCGCCTATTGGAAGAACCCCACGTTCCAACCCAGCTACATATACAGGTGTTTTTTCAGAAATTAGAAACTTATTTGCCAAAATTCCGGAGGCAATGATTCGTGGTTATAAACCCGGTCGTTTTAGCTTTAATGTAAAAGGAGGACGATGTGAAACCTGCCAAGGCGGCGGATTAAAGGTTATTGAAATGAATTTCCTCCCCGATGTGTATGTGGAATGTGAAACTTGTCAGGGAAAACGTTTTAACCGAGAAACCCTTGAAGTACGATACAAAGGAAAATCGATTTACGATGTATTGGAGATGACGATTAATGAAGCTTGTTCCTTTTTTGAGCACATACCAAAAATTTTTAGAAAGCTGAAGACCATTCAGGATGTAGGTCTTGGTTATATTACCCTCGGACAACAATCCACTACGCTTTCTGGTGGAGAAGCACAACGAATTAAATTAGCAACCGAGTTATCTAAAAGAGATACGGGAAACACTTTTTACATTCTCGATGAGCCAACCACAGGACTTCATTTTGAAGACATTAGAGTCTTGTTATTAGTTTTAGAAAAATTAGTTAACAAAGGAAATACAGTTGTCATTATTGAACATAACTTAGATGTTATTAAAATTGTAGATTATATTATCGATATAGGCCCTGAAGGAGGAAAAAAAGGCGGAAGGGTAATTGCTGAAGGAACTCCCGAAGAAATTATAAAGAATCCAAAAAGCTTTACAGCACAATTCCTTAAAAAAGAATTACATTAGAAAAAAAGTACGAACAATGAGAAGTGAAAGTAGACATAAAAACTGGAATGAAATAAAAACCAACGACTCATGGGCCATTTTTAAAATTATGGGTGAGTTTGTCGAAGGGTACGAAAAATTAAGTAGGATTGGTCCTTGCGTTTCTATTTTTGGTTCGGCAAGAACCAAAGAAAACCAAGAATATTATCAACTGGCGGTGAGAATTGCGCAAAAGATTACAGAAAATGGCTATGGAATTATCACAGGTGGCGGGCCAGGTATCATGGAAGCCGGAAATAGAGGAGCACATTTGGCTGGAGGAACATCGGTGGGATTAAACATTGACTTACCTTTTGAACAACATGACAATCCTTACATTGATAAAGATAAAAGTATTGATTTTGACTACTTCTTTGTTAGAAAAGTAATGTTTGTAAAATACTCTCAAGGATTTGTGGTCATGCCAGGAGGATTTGGGACACTTGACGAACTTTTTGAAGCCATCACGCTAATCCAAACACATAAAATAGACCGTTTCCCTATTATTTTAGTGGGAACGGAGTTTTGGAACGGACTTTTGGATTGGATTAAAAAAACACTCGTTTCGGAAGGAAATATAAGCCCTCAAGATATCGATTTAATAAATTTAGTAGATACCGAAGATGAAGTTTTAGAGATTTTAAATGACTTCTATAAAGAATTTGATTTAAGTCCTAACTTCTAGGAATACTCCAATGCATGATTAAAAAAATAACGTTTACTTTTTTCTTTCTTCTGCCATGGTGGCTTTTATCACAAAGCACCCTAAAAACAATGTTTTATAACCTTTTGGAATTTCCAGAGGCAAATCCGCAAAATAGAGAATTAATCTTGGGTGAAATTCTAAATGAATACACACCCGACATCTTTATGATATGTGAATTACAAAGTGGGTTTGGTGCTGATTTGATCTTAAACGATGCACTAAATACCAATGAAAATCTTTATAAAAGGGCAATGTTTGTACCTAATCAATCAGGAGGTGCCAATTTGCAGCAAATGCTTTACTATAGAAAAGATAAGTTCCTGCTAGAAGCCGAAGAAGTAATCCAAACAAATATTAGGGACATCAATCATTATACATTAAAGTTAAGTACAGAGGATATACTAACAAACCCTGTCCTTATCGAAATATTCGTATCACATCTTAAGTCCAGTCAGGGAGGTGCAAACGAACAGCTACGTCTAGAAATGGTGCAAGAATTTACAAACCGTTTAGAGACTTTAGACCCAAATACCTTTGTTATTTTTGCAGGAGATTTTAATTTGTATTCATCCACAGAACCTGCTTACATTGAGTTACTAGATCCCACCAATGCTATTGTCATGGCAGATCCTATCGACACACCTGGTGCATGGAGTACTAATATTAATTTTCAAGATATCCATACTCAAAGTACTCGTGTAAGTTCTGGCCCTTTTGGTGCTGGTGCTGGGGGTGGATTGGATGATAGGTTCGATTTTATTTTGGTTTCAGAAAATATGTTGTCAAATCCAACACTTCGCTATATCCCAGATACCTATAAAGCCTTTGGAAATAATGGAAATTGTTTCGATTTAAGTATTAATGATAGTAACTGTAGTGGATTTTATTCTGAAACACTTAGAGAGAATTTGTATAATATGAGTGATCATTTACCAATTGTAATGGATCTGGAAACCAATGAAGAAATTGTCATTTTAAACACTCCTGCTTTAGCTAAAAAAAATAATATCTATTTAGAAAACACAATTGTTTCCGAAAAATTAAAAATAGTAATTCCCAATGCCACTCCAATTCAGTTTTGGATTGTAAACTCTATGGGGCAAATTATAAGCGAATTTAATTCGGAAGGTGGGGAAAATCTAGAATGGGATGTTTCATATTTACCAACTGGGCTCTATTTTTTGAAGTTTAACGCTCAAAATAATACCCCTATAAAATTTATTAAACAATAGTTTGAATCTTACAAAATGGTGCATAATGTGTTTAGGGTTGCTTGCCATTTCGGTACGAGCGCAACATACTTTAAGCATAGATGCACATCTTAATGAAGAGACCCAAACGCTTTCCATTACTCAAAAAATTATCTTTGTTAATGACTCGGATTCAGCTCTTTCAGAAATCTATCTATTAGACTGGGCCAATAGTTTTTCGAGTAAAACAACGCCTTTAGCCGAACGATTTGCCGAAAATTTTAATAGTTCTTTTCATTTTGAAAAAGATGAAAATCGGGGAAGAACAGTCATTCAATCTATTCAAAACAACAAGAATGACTCTTTTACTTGGACTCGTGAACCTAGTGACGATATTATAAAAATTAACCTTGAAAATGGTCTCGAACCAAATGCTCAAATTGAAATCAATTTGGCTTATACCGTAAAAGTCCCAAACGATAAATATACGCGTTATGGTGTTTCTAAAAATGGCGATTATAAGCTTCGCTATTGGTTTATTGCTCCTGCGGTATTTAAAGGCGAATGGAAGGCTTATAGCAATAAAAATGTGGATGACTTTTTTATGAGTCCTTCAAAATTTATTATTAATTTTCACTTTCCAAAAGAATACAAACTCTTTAGTGATTTAGATGTTACTACCGAAACCATTGTAAATAACAAAAAAATTATTCATTTAGAAGGCAACAACCGAATGAGCGCACCCATTTATTTGGATAAATTTCTTGGATTTAGTAGTGTGGTGACCGATAATTTTGAAGTTGTAACCGATTTAAGGGACAAAAAAGTAACTCCCACCATTAAAGCACTGCAAATTGACCGCATTACACATTACCTAGAAGAAAAACTAGGGCCCTACCCTTTCGAAAAGCTACTTATAAGTGATGCCGATTACCGTTTAAGTCCCGTGTATGGGTTAAATCAGTTGCCCGATTTTATAAGTCCATTTCCTAACGGATTTGAAATGGATATGGAATTACTTAAGACCATCACAAGAAAATATCTGGAAAGCACTTTATATATCAACCCAAGAGAAGAACATTGGTTGTTTGGAGCGTTACAAATTTATTTAATGACAGATTATGTCAACACCTTTTACCCAGACATAAAAATAATGGGAAATTTAAGTGAGTTTTTTATTGTAAGATGGTCTCACGCAAGTGATCTGGAGTTTAACGATCAATATCCTTTAATGTACCTCAATATGGCTCGTAGCAACCTACACCAATCCTTGGTCACTCCTAAAGATTCTCTAGTGAAATTCAATAAAAATATTGCAAGTGATTATTATGCAGGTGCTGGGCTTGGGTATTTAAGCGATTATATGGGGAAAGATGCATTAGATACTTCCATTTCTGAATTTTACAAAAACAATAACCTACAATACACTACTTCATCTACGTTCGAAGACATACTTTCAAAAAACACAGAGCTACCTATTCATTGGTTTTTTGAAGACTATGTTGGCAAACGAACCCTTATCGATTTTAAAATTAAAAAAGTAGAAAAAGTTGGTGATTCACTTCGAGTTAGTATTCTGAATAAGGAGAATAACAAAATGCCTATTTCGCTTTATGGGCTTAATAAAAAGGATGTTATTTTCAAAAAATGGCTTGCACCTTTTGATAGTATTATTACTGTGTCTGTTCCGAAAGAAAATATTAAACAGTTAGCACTAAACTATGAAGCTGTGGTGCCTGAACTCAACCAACGGAACAATTTTAAAACGGTGGATGGATTATTTAACAAACCCGTTCAATTTAGGCTGTTTCAAGATGTGGAAGACCCAAAATACAATCAGCTGTTTTTTATGCCCGTCTTTCAGTATAATTTGTATGATGGTTTGAGTTTAGGAATGAAGTTATATAACAAAACTGTGCTTCCTAAAGACTTTAATTATAGGGTTGAACCCCAATATGGATTTCGTTCAAAATCCTTGGTGGGCAATGGCTCTTTTTCCTATACGGGTCGATTCGACAACCAAAGCATGTATGCGCTAAGAACAGGAATATCGGGTACTTTATTCTCATACGATGAGGATTTATTTTACAAAAGAATCTCACCTTATATCACATTTGCATTTCGTGATCCAACCGATTTACGAAAAAATACAAAGCAATTTATTAATGTTCGAAATGTGAATGTTTTTAGAGACGAAGACCCTAACGACCCCGATCAAGAACCTAACTATAATGTGTATAATGCGCAGTATGTTTATTCAGATAATAATTTAATTGATTACTATCGCGGCCTTTTCGATTATCAAATCTCGAAAAAGTTTAGCAAAGTTTCGCTTCAACTGGAATATCGCAAGCTCTTTTTAAATAACCGGCAAATTAATCTTCGATGGTATTCTGGAATATTTTTATATAATAAAACTGAAACGAATGATGACTATTTCAGCTTTGCATTGGACCGCCCATCCGATTATATGTTTGACTATAATTACTACGGAAGAAGTGAAGACACAGGATTGTTTAGTCAACAACTTATCATTGCCGAAGGAGGTTTTAAATCACAACTCGAGCCTGCATATGCCAACCAATGGATTACTACGGTGAATGCCAGTACCAACATCTGGAGATGGATCTATGCTTATGGGGATATGGGATGGGTTAAAAATACGGGCTTTGAACCTCAATTTGTCTACGATGCTGGAATTAGAGCCAGCTTGGTAGCCGATTATTTCGAGCTTTATTTTCCGCTTTATTCTAATTTAGGATGGGAGCCTGGACTTGGTGATTACGATCAAAAAATTCGATTTATTGTTACTTTGGACATAAGAACATTAATGGGGCTTTTTACAAGAAAATGGTATTAAAATGAATATATTCAACGACTGGCGCATACTTATTTTATTATGCTTAACTCTAGGTTTAGCACCCTTTTTTCCAGAACCACATCTCTGGGGGAAATTAAAATGGATTGCTGGTGGTGCAACAGGAATGACTCCTAAAGACTACTTCGATGTGGCGTTGCACGGATTCCCTTTTGTTTTACTCATTCGCAGAGTTTTTGTAGCAATTCGTAGAAAAGATGAAAAAAATTAAGAAAAATTATCATTTTGTTAAGAATTCCATAATTTTTTAGAGTGATATGCATTGTAATTTTTGCTACTTTTGCAACTTAAACATTCCTTATGCAAACAAACCCACAAACGAACGGTGCACTTTCTTTTGAAGACTTTAAAACGGAAGTCTTAAAAGATTACACCATAGCTGTAACAAGTCGGGAGTGTAGTTTGTTAGGAAGACGTGAAGTTCTTACGGGAAAAGCAAAATTTGGGATTTTTGGTGATGGAAAGGAAGTGCCTCAACTCGCTTGGGCAAAGGCATTTCAAAAAGGAGATTGGCGAAGTGGTTACTATCGTGACCAAACTTTTATGATGTGTAATGACCAATTAAACATCGAACAATTTTTTGCAGGTTTATATGCGCATACGACTATTGAAGCCGATCCCATGAGCGCAGGCCGCCAAATGGGCGGACACTTTATGACGCACAGTCTTAATGAAGACGGCTCCTGGAAAAACCTTACCAAACAAAAAAATAGCAGTTCAGACATCTCTCCAACTGCCGGGCAAATGCCGCGATTATTAGGATTGGCTCAGGCATCCAAAATTTTCAGAAATGTTGATGAGGTGAAAAATCACGCCCAATTATCTATCAACGGAAATGAAGTCGCTTGGGGAACCATTGGAAATGCCAGTACCAGCGAAGGCTTATTTTGGGAAACCATCAATGCCGCTGGCGTATTACAAGTTCCTATGGTGATGTGTGTTTGGGATGATGAATATGGAATTTCGGTACACGCAAAGCATCAAACCACCAAAGAAGATATCTCGGAAGTGTTGAGCGGATTTCAACGTACCGAGGAAAAAGCGGGTTATGAAATATTCAAAGTAAAAGGTTGGGACTACCCTGCCCTAGTGGAAACTTTTGAAAAAGCTGGGAAAATTGCCCGTGAAGAGCACGTTCCTGTGCTTATTCACGTGGTAGAACTCACACAACCGCAAGGACACTCTACCAGTGGTTCTCACGAACGTTATAAAAGTGATGAGCGACTCCAGTGGGAAAGAGAATTCGATTGTAACGTGAAAATGCGTGAGTGGCTTATTGAAAATAATTTTGCCACCGATGAAGAACTTTCAGAAATTGAGAAAAGCATTAAAAAGAAAGTTAGAGAAGGGAAAACAAAAGCATGGACTGCATTTCTAGCGGATCACAAACAAGAACAAAAAGAAGCCATTACCTTAATTGGAAACCTTGCTGAAAGTAGCCAGAATAAAATCTTTATTGAAAAAATTAAGGAAGAATTAGCCGAAAATAAAGAACCGCTTCGCAGGGATATTATTTCAAAAGCACGAAAAGCACTTCGCTATGTCGCTGCTGAAAATTCTTCCGAAAAGAAACAGCTTCAGGATTGGGTAAATAACTTTTTTGAAATCGTGCAGCCAAAATTTAGCTCGAACCTTTATTCCGAATTACCTTCAAAAGCGACCAACATATCAGAAGTACTTCCCACCTACGATGACCATGCCGAAGAGGTTGATGGACGTGTAATTCTTCGCGATAATTTCGACACTATTTTCAGTAAACATCCAGAAACCCTTGTATTTGGAGAAGATAGCGGCGCCATTGGTGACGTAAACCAAGGCTTAGAAGGGCTTCAGGAAAAATATGGAGAGTTTCGAGTTCGTGATTCAGGAATTCGTGAAGCTACTATTTTAGGACAAGGAATTGGATTGGCGATGCGTGGTCTACGTCCCATTGCTGAGATTCAGTACCTCGATTATATCATGTACTGCCTTCAAATTATGACCGATGATTTGGCAACGCTTCGTTATCGAACCGTAGGGAAGCAAAAAGCACCGCTCATTGTGCGTACGCGTGGTCATAGATTAGAGGGAATTTGGCATAGCGGCTCTCAAATGGGTGCCTTGATTAATTTACTTCGAGGTATGTATATTTTGGTGCCACGAAATATGACCAAAGCAGCAGGATTCTACAATACTTTGTTGGAAAGCGATGAGCCTGCATTGCTTATTGAATGTTTAAATGGCTACCGACTTAAAGAAAAGATGCCTTCCAATTTAGGGGAATTTAGAACTCCCATTGGCGTGGTAGAAACCGTAAAAGAAGGAAGTGACATAACTTTAGTCTCCTACGGAAGTACCCTTCGTATTGTGCAAGAGGCTGCAAAAGAATTACAACAAGTGGGTATTGATGCTGAAGTGATTGACATCCAATCCCTACTTCCCTTAGATTTACACCATGATATTGTAAAAAGCGTTCAGAAAACCAATCGCTTGCTTGTCATTGACGAAGATATGCCAGGAGGAGCTTCCTCCTATATTTTGGAGCATATTGTAAACGAACAGAACGGGTATCGTTTTTTGGATAGTAAACCACAAACCCTTACGGCACAACCACATCGTCCTGCCTATGGAACCGATGGTGACTATTTTTCAAAACCCTCTACCGAAGATGTTTTCGAAAAAGTATACGAAATGATGCACGAAAGCAATCCCGAGGATTATCCCAACCTAAGATAATTAGGTAAGCTGCTTATTGATGAAAAAACTAACCTTCGAAATAGTCATCCATGCTCCAATTAACAAGGTTTATCAAAGTATTTTAGATAAAGACCTTTTTAGTAAATGGGTTGCTCCCTTTCACCCCGATTCCTATATAGAAGGCTCTTGGAAAAAGGGAAGTACGGTCCAATTTCTATCAAAAGAACCAGATGGCACAATCAATGGAATGTCCAGTTTTGTTAAAGAGAATATCCCAAACCGTTTAGTTAGTATTGAGCATCGAGCTTATATTAAAAATGGAGAAGTGATACACGATAAAAATGAAGAAGAAAGTTTTAGCGGTGCTATGGAAGAGTATTTTTTTGAAAGTCATCAGGGAACAACCTTATTGAAGGTTCACGCAGACACTACTACCAAATATGAAACATATTTTAAGGAAACCTGGCCAAAGGCACTTCAGAAACTAAAAGAACTCGTCGAAAAATAATTCTTGCATTATTTGCTTTTCCGAAAAAAAAATTGCCATATTTGTAGCAGACAAAATCCAAGTGATGTTACTATCTGTTTTCAATTTTAATAACAATAATAACGGAAACCCGTAACAGAAACTTGTACCCTATACCTAACCCGTCAAGTTTCAAAATTTGACGGGTTTTTTAATGATAAAAAAATAAAATTTATGTGCGGAATTGTATGTGCCTTCGATTTGAAACAACCTAGTGAGGATTTACGTCCTCAATTATTAACTATGGCAAAATGCCTGCGGCATCGCGGTCCCGATTGGAGTGGGATTTACGATAACGAAAAAACCATTATGGCGCATGAGCGCTTGGCTATTGTGGATCCTACTTCAGGGAAACAGCCGCTGTTTTCGGAAGATAAAAAGTTAATACTTGCCGCTAATGGGGAAATCTACAATCATAACGAACTAAGAAAACAATTTGAAGGTCGGTACAACTTTCAAACCAAAAGCGATTGCGAAGTCATCCTTGCCCTCTATAAAGAAAAAGGCACTTCCTTTCTGGACGAACTCAACGGAATCTTTGGCTTTGCCCTCTACGATGTAGAAAACGACGCCTACCTCATCGCTCGTGACCATATGGGGATTATTCCCTTGTATATAGGCTGGGATAAAGACGGGACATTTTACGTGGCTTCCGAATTAAAAGCGCTAGAAGGCGTGTGTACCAAAATTGAACTCTTTCCTCCAGGACATTATTTATACAGTAAAGAGGGAGAACTGAAACGCTGGTGGACCCGCGATTGGATGGAATACGACAACGTAAAAGATAACGAAACTTCCATTGAAGACTTACGCAAGGCTTTAGATGCAGCCGTGCATCGCCAACTTATGAGTGATGTGCCTTATGGGGTGTTGCTCTCTGGCGGACTTGATAGCTCCATTACCTCTGCCCTTGCCAAAAAATATGCCGATAAGCGTATTGAAAGTGGCGATGTGGAAAACGCTTGGTATCCGCGTCTCCACTCTTTTGCCATTGGACTGGAAGGCTCTCCCGATTTAGCTGCAGCACAAAAAGTAGCCGACCACCTAGGGACTGTACACCACGAAATTCATTTTACCATACAAGAAGGGCTGGATGCCATACGAGATGTGATTTATCACGTGGAGACTTATGATATCACTACAATACGAGCCTCGACACCTATGTTTTTGTTAGCACGAGCTATAAAAGCCATGGGAATTAAAATGGTGCTCTCTGGTGAAGGAGCCGATGAAATTTTTGGTGGGTATCTCTATTTCCATAAAGCACCCAGTGCGAAGGATTTTCACGAAGAAAACGTGCGTAAGCTAGACAAACTACATATGTACGATTGTCTTCGTGCCAACAAGAGCTTGGCGTCTTGGGGGATTGAAGGTCGGGTACCCTTTTTAGACAAAGAATTTATGGATGTGGCGATGCGTTTAAACCCTAAAGATAAAATGATCATTGCAGGACAAAGTAGCCCCAAAGACAAGCAAGCCATGGAAAAATGGGTATTGCGAGAAGCCTTTGGTGATATGCTTCCTGAAGCGGTGGCGTGGCGCCAAAAGGAACAGTTTAGTGATGGCGTGGGTTATAGTTGGATAGACACCTTAAAAGAAATGGTAAATAGTGAAGTAACCGACGAGCAACTTGCCAATGCCAAATACCGTTTCCCTATCCAAACGCCTACTAGTAAGGAAGAGTTTTATTACCGAAGCATTTTTGAGGAGCATTTCCCTAGTGATGCGGCTGCTTTAACTGTACCTAGCGTTCCTAGTGTTGCTTGTAGTAGCCAAGTAGCGCTCGAATGGGATGAAAGTTTTAAAAACATGAATGATCCTAGTGGTAGAGCGGTATCTAATGTACACGAGAAAGGCTATTAATGTAAACAAAGAGGTTAACTATTAATAATTAGCCTGTAATATGGTAACCACCATCCACATGTCTAATTTCACCCGTAATACGTCCGTTGGGTCTAAAAAGATGGATCACTTCATTTGCTAAATCTTGAGGACTTGCATTGCCCAGCGGGCTCATTTTTTCACTTTTTGCAACATCAGCATCGGTTAAGGTAGCGTTACCTGCTTTACTACCCATATATGTTGAAAAGCGAATAGCATTTGCACGAATATTATGCTTACGACCTAGTTCGTCTGCGAGTTCTACCGTAATTCTCTCTAGGGCAGCTTTGGCAATACTCATGTTTCGGTATGGGTGAAAGGTTACTTTAGCCGCAGCAATATAACTTAAAGAACAAATAGAAGCCCCGGGTTGTAACACATTATATCTTAATAAGTAATGTGATAATCGAATAAGAGAATATGCCGAAACATCCATGGTATCACAAAATTCACTTAATGAAACATCCAAAAGGGGTTTCACTTTTTTGTCCCTAATGGTTTTGTCCATTGCAATGGCATGTAAAAATCCATTAAGCCGTACTCCTTTTGCTTGTAACTTTTTAGCAAAGTCTTCAACATTCTCTTCTAATGTTACATCCAAAATTTCCGTTTGATAATCGCCTAGTTCTTCAGTAATAGATGCCTTAAAATCTTCGAAGTTTTTGTTTAAAAATGAAGTAGCACGTTCTGAAAGATTGTGGTGAAACTTACTTACACCCAATCCTGTACAAACAACACTTCCGCCATTTTTAATCACTTCCTTAGCAACATACATGGCTAGTGAGTTTTTATCTGCAATTCCCGTAATTAAATAGGTTTGATTCTTAAGCATATGTATTTTTTAAAAAGTTACCATTTATATAATGCAGATCCCCAAGTCCAACCTGCGCCCACGGCAGCGAACAATAAATAATCACCGCTCTTATAGGTTTCGTTTTTTAGGGTTTCATCTAAAACGATAGGTATTGTGCCCCCCGAGGTATTTGCATAACGATCCATATTGGTTTTTACTTTCTCAAAAGGCAATCCAATTTGTTGGGCTACCGATTTTAAAATCCCAATACTTGGTTGGTGTGGAAGTAATGCTTCAATTTGGTCTATATGAACATTATTGTTTTTTAATAGTTCATTAATGCACTTAGGTACTACCTCGGTAGCAGTTTTATAGACTTCAGGGCCGTTCATGCTAAAAAAATGATCTTTATTGTTAATGGTTTCCTTTGAGGTTACTTTTTCGGAGCCTCCCGCACGTATTGTAAAATGCTCTTTCCCAGAGCCATCTGTATATAATAAAAAATCCACAAATCCTTTATCCTCTTGGGTTTCCGAAAGTACCATAGCTCCTGCTCCATCTCCAAAGAAAACCGAATCGCGACGCTCCCAGTCTGTAATATTCGAAAAAGTATCGGCACCTATTACAAGGACATGGGTATACATTCCAGATTTTATAAATTGAGCGGCCGTAGCAGTGGCAAACAATGCCCCAGAACATACAGCAGAAATATCGAAGGCAACAGCATTAACTGCCCCTAGTTTTTCCTGAACAAAGCAAGCACAAGACGGTGCGGGACGATCTGGAGTAGCGGTAGCTAAAATAATGAGGTCGATATCCTTAGGTGTTAAACCAGCATCTTCTATAGCCAACTTTCCAGCTTGAAAAGCAAGATCGCTGGTGGTTTCGCCAGTAGAAATACGTCTTTCTTTAATTCCTAAGTTCTTGTATATCCAATCGTCTGAAGAACCTACCGACTCAAAAAAACTATTTTTAACGATATTCTTAGGAGCGTAAGAGCCTGTTCCTTTTATAAATGCGTTGTGCATGCTTAAAGAGTTTAAGCAGGCAAAGTTGAACAATAATTTTTAGATGATACATACGATTTTTGAATAACTCCATTTCGATAAGAATATGAAAATTTAAGTAGGTATATTTTGCCAATTCCATAATTATGCCTGTTTTACTGGCCTTAAATTATGGCATCCATAATTCGCCTTTGTCTTTTTAGTAGGAATCTTGGGATAGAAAACGAATTAATTGCAAAATAATCCTTCTACAAGGTATCTCTAGTAGTGCCGTTACGCTAGAATGGAATGAAAGTTTTAAAAATATGAATGACCCTAGTGGGCGTGCTGTTTAAAATGTGCATACGGAGGCGTATAATAGAAATTAAACAATTATTGTTTAGGCAAGTTAGCATATTTATAGACTACAATTTCCGTTTTGAATATCTTCCAAACTAGGGTTAAAAGCGTTATTATAAGTTTGGAACGATCCACCAACGCCATTTTCATTTGCTAATGTAGTTAAGGCACAAAAGTCAGTAAGGTTGGGGTTTCCCGCTATATTTAAATTATCACCTACATTAGTCAAGGATTCTAATCCATTTAAACTCTGTAAATTGTCATTAAGGTAAATATTTATACTAGACTCTACCGAGCTAATACCATTAAAACAAGATAAATCTGTTAAAAGGGACATTTCTTCCAAACCAAAACCGTTCAACATTAGATTTACTTCACAAAACTTATCAACATCACCTAATAAATGATTTTTAAATAGAAAAAAACCTCCTGTAATACTATTTAGCTGTGTAAGATGATCCAGAGTAGTTAAAGAAAAACAGCGAATAATATTCAAATTATGAATAGTAGTAATATTTTTCAATCCACTAAGATCCGTTAGATTAGCACCGGATACAATAACATCCCTTATAGAGCCCGATATACCTTGAAGTCCGTTAAGATTCTCCAGAGAATCATTTGCAAGTATTTCAATTTTATTAACTACTGATGATGCTTGAATGTTGGAAAGCCCCTCCAAACTTGTAAGCAAAGGATTAAACTCAATAACAATATCCACTATGGCTCCAGAATTATTAAAACTTGTAAGTCCAGATAGTCCATCCAAATTCAAAAGATTATCATTTTCACTAACATACAAAAAATGACCTAAATAATTGATTTGTTCTAATCCATTCAGATTTGTTAGACTAGGTAAATCTCGAAGTATCAAGGTTTCACCAACATATTCTAAATTTTTTAAACCATTAAGGTTTTCTAGATTTGGTAATTCAGCAAATCCAATCGTTTGTAAACTTTGTAAATTACTTAGTCCATCCAAGGAACTTACCGGGATACCAGCAACCAAAAGAGCATAAACCTGATTAAGGCTTGCTAATGGAGTTAAATCTAAAATATCATTTACGGGAGGAGCATATTTAATTTCAAGATAACCATTAACTATCGAATAATTTTCTGCTCCAAAATCATCAACATCCTGCTGCGTATTTAATTCGATATTTCCTTCAAAAACAAGGCCTTCAATGACGTCTTCTAATAGAATTTGAAAACTTGCATTTTCTGAGTTATTTCCTTGACTTAATCTTATAGTCCCAGAGATTATTGGGTTTGTTTCATAGTCGAACAACGTTGAGTTCGCCACTATTAGTTCGCCTGTTTCTGCATCGATTGAAACTGCTCCGTCTGGTACCTGTGAAAGAATTGAAAACTGAAGAGCGCCCGAGCTTGAGGATGCATTAAGAGTCCCAATAACTTGATTATTATAAGTAATCTCTGAAAGACTTATACTAAAATTAGTCACACTAATTGTTACTTGTTGTTCTGATTCGCTATTTCGAGAACATCCAAGTAATACTATAAGCGATATAATACTACTAATTATTTTTATCATAAAAATTATTTAAGAAATCAAATTCCCCTCCTCGTCCCATTGCGCAATCTCACCACGGGTGTTAGGGTCTACACATTTGGCAAGCCATTCTGGGTCGTAAGCGAGTCCGTGGTCGTCCAAGACATCTTGGGGCACGCCATCCCAATTGTTGGGAGTGTTTCCTTTATAACCTAGTTCTTTTATACCCACTTCGCTAGAAAAATAGCCGGTCATCACCAAATTACGCATCAAGGAAAAAAACTGCACCTCATGTGGGTGTTCTTTGGCATCTGGGTCGGGCCAGGCAATCATATCTAGCACTTCCTTTTGTTGGGCTTCGGGAGTGTTTACAAAATTGGTTTTATACTTGGCATTGCAATAAATATTCAGCCACATTAAACCTCCTTTAATCTTGGTTTGGAACTCGGGCACATCCTTTGCCATAAATTCTATAAAGGGCACCACCTTTGCATCGTCAATGCTTCCGTGTTCGTTGGGTGGTAAAATTAGATTGGCTAAGTTGTGTATTTCCTTGAGTTCGTCGTCTTCAAAAAACTGCTCACACAGGAGTTTGTTATCAAATTCCTCTTCTTTTGGGGTACGCCCGTAGGTGTATTCCCAAATTTTATCTTCCACCACTTCTGGCGGTGTTGTGGTGACACAACTTTGTAAGGCAAGTCCAGCTCCCATGGAGCCTAAAAGCATCGATTTTAAACTTTCTCTTCTATCCATGGCTTATAGGTTTTGTTTTTTTAGTTCCTCAATAATATATTCCGAAGTACGCCAAGCGAGCGCCAAAATGGTCCAGGTAGGGTTTTTATCGGCTTGCGACACAAAGGGCCCGGCGTCTACCACAAATACATTTTCAACATCGTGTAGGCGTTCGTATTCGTTTACCACCGAGGTTTTTGGGTCGCTTCCCATACGAGTGGTACCTACTTCGTGAATGATACGGCCTGGATTGAGCAATCCGTAGTCTTGTTCTTTAGTAGGCTTGTTACCCAACACCACCGCACCCATATTATGACCAATTTCTTCGAAGGTTTCGTGCATATGCTTGGCTTGTTTACGTTCGTGGTCGGTCCAATGATAATTAAAACGCAATACCGGAATTCCCCATTCGTCCACAGTGGTGGGATCTATTTCGCAATAGTTGTCTTTCATAGCTATCGATTCGCCACGTCCCGAAACGCCCATCACAGAGCCGTAGAATTTTTTTACATCCTCGCGTAATCCATTTCCGTAGCCCCCTACTTTAAGTCCGAGGTATTTATTTAAGGAATTAGGATTGAACCCTGTACCGTAACCGGGCATTCCCATCCCGCCCCACACTTCAATGTGGTAGCCACGAGGGAAATCGAGCTTTTTGTTATCCAGCCACCACGGCGAATAGACATGCAAGCCACCTACGCCGTCTTCGTTATAGCGTTTACGGTTCATCATTTCGGGGATAAAGAACATACGGTCGGTTCCTGTAGAATCGTGCAGGTACTTCCCTATTAGGCCGCTACTATTTCCTAAACCATTAGGGAATGTTGAACTTTTTGAATTTAATAAAATACGCGCCGAACTACAGGCCGAAGCGGCTAATACTACCACCCTCGCTTTTAGGGCATACTGCTGACGGTCTTCTTTATTGATGTATTTTACACCCGTGGCTTTTCCGTTTTCATCGATGGTGACTTCGCTCACCATAGAATTGACGTACAAATCTACTTGTCCGCCGTTTTTCTGAGCCGGGAAAATTAAGCATGAACCTGATGAGAAATCGGCATAGACGGAACAGCTTCGGTTACACTGATTGCAATAAAAACACACCCCACGGTCGTTGTTAATTCGTTTGGTAAGTATTGACAATCGTGAAGGAATAACGTCTACATTCGACTTTTTTGCTCCTTTGATATAGTATAATTCGTGTAGCCTTGGTTTGGGTGCAGGTAGAAAGAATCCATCCGGGTCGTTTTCGCGTTTTTCGTTACTTCCAAACACCCCAATAAGCTTATCTACTTTATCGTAATAGGGTTTTACATCTTCATAGCCAATGGGCCAGTTATCACCTAAACCATCTCGGTCTTTTCCTTTAAAATCTTTAGGCCCAAATCGTAAGGAAATCCGTCCCCAATGGTTCGTTCGCCCACCTAACATAATAGAGCGAAACCAATCAAATTTGGTATCGCCAATTTGGTTATACGGCTCCCCTTCTATGTTCCAGCCGCCGTATGCCATATCGAATTCGCCAAAATCACGTTGGGTGCCAGCACCCCGTCTTGGAGATTCGTAAGGCCATTTAAGTTGGGTTCGGGTTTTAGGATCGGCGGGGTCAAAGAAAGGACCGGCTTCAATTACAGCTACTTTTAAACCTGCATCTGCAAGTACTTTGGTAGCCATTCCGCCACCCGCACCAGAGCCTACAATAATAACATCGTAGGTTTTTTGGGATTCGATAATTTGCATGAAGAAATTGTATTTGGTTAGGTTGGTTTTTATTTGAAACCTAAAAATACAATTATATTTAGAATAGAATCAATTTTTTTAAAAGTTGAAAGTTGAAAAGCAAATTCTGCTAAAACAACCCTACAATCTCACCGTTTTCGTCAATATCAATATGCTCGGCGGCAGGTGTGGCAGGTAGTCCTGGCATTCTTAGAATATTTCCCGCAATAGGGATAATAAATCCTGCCCCTGCGGCAATTTCAAATTCCCTTATATGAATATCAAAATGCTCAGGACGGCCTAATTGTTTTTCATCATCACTTAAACTCTTCTGTGTTTTGGCGATGCAAATAGGTAAATTTCCATACCCTAAACTTTCATAGCGCAATAACTGCGATTTGGCCTCGTTAGACAGAATCACATGCTCTGCGCCATAAATGGTTTCGCATACTTTCTTAATCTTAGTTCTAACGGAGTCTTCTAGCGAATAGGTAGGGGTAAATTGGGTGGTACATTGGGCGACTGCCTCCACTACTTTTTCAGCCAAATCTAGACAGCCTTTTCCGCCTTCGGCCCAACCATGGCTTAATGTTACAGCTACCCCTAACTTTTCACAATGTGATTTTAGCAACTGCTTTTCAGCATCGGTATCGCTTGTAAATCCGTTTACCGATACCACAATAGGAATACCAAAACTTTTTAAACTTTTAATATGGCGTTCGAGATTGGGAAATCCTTTTTCTAAGGCTTCAGTATCTTCTTGTGCGACTTCCGAAAGCGGTTTCCCACCGTGGTATTTTAAGGCACGAATGGTTGCCACCAATACAATAGCTTTAGGCGAAAGTCCTGCCGTTCGGCATTTTATATTCAGAAATTTTTCAGCGCCTAAATCGGCACCAAAACCTGCTTCGGTAATAACATAATCGGCTAAACTCATCCCCATTTTTGTAGCTAAAATAGAATTGGTTCCTTGAGCAATATTCGCAAAAGGTCCTCCGTGAATTATCGCTGGATTTCCTTCTAATGTTTGAACTAAATTAGGTTTAATAGCGTCTTTTAATAAGACAGCCATAGCGCCTTCAGCATGAAGATCGCGTGCATAAACAGGTTTTCCTTCCCAAGTATCACCCACATAAATAGCACCGCATTTTTCTTTTAAATCATTAAAGTTGTTACTCAAACAAAGAATCGCCATTATTTCGGAAGCAGCCGTGATATTAAACCCTGTCTCTCTTGGGATACCTCCTGCTTTTCCGCCTAGGGCAGCGACAATATTTCTGAGACCTCGGTCATTCATATCCATACAGCGTTTCCATTGTACGGTACGAGGATCTATGCCAAGGCTTTTGGTTTTACTTTGTATGTTGTTTTCTATTAAAGCCGAAAGTAAATTATTAGCTTTTTCAATGGCATGAAAATCTCCTGTAAAGTGAAGGTTGATATCCACCATGGGGATTACTTGACTCCATCCACCTCCTGCGGCTCCGCCTTTAATTCCGAAGACCGGTCCTAAACTAGGTTCGCGAATCACCGTGATTGTTTTTTTACCCAATTGGCACATGGCATCTCCCAGTCCGATAGAAGTGGTTGTTTTCCCTTCCCCTGCAGGTGTGGGGGTTATTGCAGTGACCAAAACGAGATTGCTTGAATCTACTTTATTTTCGTCAATAAGTGACAACGGAAGTTTTGCTTTATCCTGCCCGTAGTATTCTAATTGAGTTTCGGGTATAGCTAGTGCTGAAGCAATATCCCTAATGTGTTTTGGGGATATGCTTTGGGCAATTTGTAAATCGGTCATGCGATGAATTTTACTGTATTATTTTAATCGAATAGTACTTTATATTTCTCTTTTCTAGAAAGAAGTAAAATGATATTAATAGCTGCTACTAGGATAGCTGGCCACATTTCTGATAGATCATTATTAATAAAACTGAACATTAAAAACGCAGCAGATAATGGAAACAACACAATATATATGAAGGTTTTCCATTTATTAAAAATTAAAAACAATCCAATAATAATTTCAAAAATGTAAAGCGCTGGTAGATATATTGCGACTGAGTCAATAAAGTCTTGAGCTAGTGGTTGCATTGCACCGTAGCTACTTGGGACAATATGTAGGAATTTATTAAGTGCATAGGCTATTAAAAATATACCTAATAGAATACGTAAGAATTTGAATACTGGTCTAGATTTTTCCATGATACTTATTTAATTTTTAAGCACCCTAAAATTATCTATTAATTACCCCACAATAAATGACATATATCATACTCCAAGGGATCATCTACATCCACTAAAATAATTCTAAAAAACTACGGCAACCACCTTTTAGTAAAGTTAGGCTTGCGCTTTTCCAAAAAGGCATCACGTCCTTCTTTGGCTTCGTCGGTCATATAGGCTAATCGAGTAGCTTCTCCGGCAAAAACTTGTTGTCCCACCATACCATCGTCTGTGAGGTTCATTGCAAATTTGAGCATTTTTATAGAAATAGGTGATTTCGCCAGCACTTCTTGCGCCCATTCGTAAGCCGTTTGTTCTAATTCTGCATGAGGTACCACCGCATTGACCATACCCATCTCAAATGCTTCTTGTGCGCTATAATTTCTTCCAAGGAAAAAGATTTCCCGTGCTTTCTTTTGCCCCACCATTTTAGCGAGATAAGCACTTCCGTAGCCACCGTCAAAACTTGTCACATCGGCATCGGTTTGTTTAAATATAGCATGCTCCTTACTCGCTAAGGTCATATCACAAACTACGTGCAAACTATGTCCGCCTCCTACAGCCCAACCTGGCACTACACAAATCACTGCCTTAGGCATAAAACGAATGAGTCGTTGGACTTCCAAAATATTTAAACGATGATAGCCATCTTCTCCTACATAGCCTTCTTTACCTCTAGCAGCTTGATCTCCCCCACTACAAAAGCTATAGACTCCATCTTTAGGCGAAGGACCTTCTGCTGAAAGTAACACCGCGCCAATACTGGTATCTTCTTGTGCATCGTGAAAAGCATCTAGCAATTCGCTCGTGGTTTTAGGGCGAAACGCATTGCGTACTTCTGGTCTATTAAAGGCAATACGCGCCACGCCATGGGACTTTTTATAGGTGATATCGGTATATTCTTTGGCTGTTTTCCAGTTGGGTGTAATCATAATTTGTAAATTTACCTCAAAGATAATACTTCTCTTTACATTCCGTTATTATGGAACTCGTGAGGTCACAAATTTTATAATATGAAAAAAGCTTTATTTTTCTTCGGCATTCTATTTATTTCTGCATCTCTTTTTGCACAGCAACCTTATCAATTTACCGAATTAATTGACTTAGAAACCACTCCGGTCATTAGTCAAGGACGCACGGGAACTTGCTGGAGTTTTTCGAGCACTTCTTTTTTGGAAAGTGAAATTATTCGAATTACAGGAAAGCAGATAGACCTTTCGGAAATGTACACCGTTCGTAACACTTACCCTAAAAAAGCTGAAAATTTTGTCATGCGACAAGGAAAAGCACAATTTAGTGAAGGCGGACTGGCGCACGATGTGATGAATTCGGTACGGGATTACGGATTAGTGCCGCAAGAGGCTTTTAGCGGATTACAAAGTGGAGAAGAAAGTCATAATCACGCCGAATTAGTAGCCGTTTTAGAAGCGATGCTAAAAACTTATATCGACAATCCTGGAAGTAAATTGAGTAAAAATTGGAAGCCAGCTATTGAAGCAGTTTTGGATATTTATTTAGGTAAAAACCCTACAACCTTCACTTTTGAAGGAAAAAGCTATACGCCTGCTTCCTTTAGAGATATGTTAAAAATTAATGCTGAAGATTATGTTACTATCACCAGTTTTACTCACGCACCATTTTATTCAGAATTTATATTGAATATTCCAGATAACTGGAGCTACGGAAGCATGTACAATGTACCTCTAGATGAAATGATGGCCTCTATTGATAATGCATTGCAAAAAGGTTTTACTGTGGAACTAGATTGCGATGTAAGTGAAAAAACCTTCTCTTCAAAAGACGGGGTGGCGGTCATCCCTGCCGATGAAGAAAACAATATTAAAGCCTTACAAGGCGTATATCCCGAAATGAAAGTTTCGCAAAACTATCGCCAAGGCGAGTTTGAAAACTACACCACCACCGATGATCATTTAATGCATATTACAGGAATATTAACAGACCAAAACGGTACTAAATATTACAAAGTAAAAAATAGCTGGGGAACAGATGAAAGAAGAAACGCCAATGGTGGCTATGTGTATTTTAGTGAAAGTTATATGCGCTTAAAAGCCATTAGTATTACGGTGCATAAGGATGCTGTACCCAAGGAAACTTCAAAAAAGTTAAATTTTTAAAAAGAGGCTATCACTTCGGAATCATTTTTGATACTTTTGGTGCGGATGAAAAAATTACTTTTCATATTGGTATTCCTTCCGCTAAGTGTCTTAGCGCAATACGACTTTGAGTCGCGTTACTTTACTATTAATGCTGAATCTTTACCCGAAGTCCCAGAGTTGAGTGCTTTTGATATTGATTTTGGTCCGAAACGTGATTTTAGTATTCGAAACATCACCGATTTTAATAAAGTAACCGAGACCAATTATTGGCAAGCCGTGGATATGGCTGCTGCCATTGAAAAACAAGATCGTTTTAAATCCAATTCCAATTATAATGTAGAAGCGCTACAGCAAAAGTATTCTGCTTTTGGAGGCAATGCCCAATACAATCCCGATGGTTCTACCAAAGTAACCAATTTTGTATACAAAGAACAACGTGGATTAGATATGCTAGACCCTTGTCCTCCTTTTGGAATTTGTGGACGTTGTGCACCTTATCGAGTGGGTAGAGGTTATTAAATTAATTCGATTCCGTCCTCTTTAATAATTATTTGTTTGTCTTTATACAAACTTCCCACGGCTTTTTTAAAGCTTTTTTTACTTAATCCCAATTCATTTTTAATGGTTTCAGGATCTGTTTTATCATGAAAAGGAAGAAATCCGCCAGCGGCTTTTAATTCGTCTAAAATATAGTTTGCATTGGGTTCTATGCTTCGGTATCCAGGAGGTTGTAATACCACGTCAATTTTTTTATCGTCTCGTACTTTCTTGATATAGGCTTTCATTCTGTCTCCAGAACGAATATCTTCAAAAATGTCTCCTACAAAGATGAGCCCTTTGTGTATTCCATTTATAATTACGTTGGCTCCTTGCTCGGTAATATGGGTCACCAAAATATCAACCTCATCAAATTTTTCAATAGTTATATTATCGTTACTTAAATACTTGTTGGTTTTACTGGAGCCTACCAATCGGTTCGTTTTTTCATCCAAGTATAAATAAACAATATACCAGTTGCCCGTCTTCATGGGTCTTGCTTGCTCCTTAAATGGAACAAAAAGCTGCTTTACCAACCCCCAATCCATAAAAGCTCCGTAATCATTTACATCACTACAGCGCAAATACCCAAAGGTATTTAGTGTAAGATAGGGCTCGTCTGTCGTGGCAATGGGACGTTCTTCGTTATCCAAATAAAGGAACACTTCAATTTTATCTCCTATTTCGTAGGTTTCTGGCTTATATCTATGTGGAAGTAAGACTTCGTTTTCTTCTTCATCACCCAAAAATAGCCCTGGATCGGTCTCCCGTAAAATAGTAAGTGTATTAAATTCACCAAGTTGTAACATAGTTGCAAAGATACTCTTTTCCACTTCAAAAAAAGAAACTTGATTGTTGTTTTGAATGAAACTTTTGTGTAGTTTTAAAAACCGAAAATGGTACCTAACTCCCCACATAATCTTCCAGAGAAAATTCCCCTTTTAGATATTCTAAAAACAAAGGTTGCTACCGTGTATTTTTATGAAAACGTGGTTATTGTGGAGGCAAATGAAGGAGTTATTGTTTCTTATAAATCTTCTTTTGAAATGCTCGTAAAAGGGATTCAAATCATGAAAACGAGGCCACTAGTTTATATCGCGAATAGAATACATTCCTACTCGGTAAACCCTACCGATTTTAAATATTTAGAAGCCGTTCCCACTTTAAAAGCAATTGCTGTAGTAAATTATACGGAAGAAAGTAAAGTGAATGCCTCCTATGAAGCAAAATTCTTTAATAAACCTATTGAGAGTTTTGAGTCGTTAGAAGACGCCTATTATTGGGCCAAAAACATACTGAATGAAGTTAAGAAATAGCTTTGAAATACTCCTTTAAAACAATATCATTTACGTCAGATGGGGTGAATATTTCCAATAATTTTGGATTTTCGCTCAACGTATAAAAATCTTCTAGCTGACTTTTTACGGAATCCAAACTATTTGCTGTAGCATATTCAAACCCAAACATCTTGCATATATGTTTTGCTGTTAAGGTGTGCCTCGTTTCAAAGTAATTTTCAAAATGAGCCACCTCTTTTGCATGAGGTAAAATTCTAAAAATTCCGCCGCCTCGGTTGTTCACTAAAATTATTCTAAAGGTATTAGGGATGTAGTTATTCCAAAGGGCATTGCTATCGTAGAAAAAACTTAAATCACCTGTAACAAATACTGTTGGGTTATTACTTTTAACTGCTGCTCCAATGGCCGTACTTGTGCTACCATCGATACCACTGGTTCCTCGATTGCAAAAAACTTGCGAAGATGCATCTAGCGAAAAAAGTTGGGCATAGCGTATGGCCGTACTATTTGCTAATTGTAATATATTCGTTTTAGGAATGCTGTTGAATATAGCCTGATACACCAAAAAATCTGAATATGGCGCCTTTTTTTCAAAAATAACGTGCTTCTGGAGTTTATGGTCTTTAATGCTTAACCAAAGAGTTTGATAATTTGTTTGAACTGCAGTTATCTGTGGCAGAAAGGATTCAAAAAAGTGATTTGGTGAACATTTTATACGTTCAGTTAAAGCAAAAAAAGTGTTGTTGGCCTCTTTACGACCTATGTGCCAGTGTTCCTTAGGGGAATAGTTTCGTAAAAATGCTTTTATTCTTTTAGACACAATCATTCCACCTAAAGTGACTAAAATATCTGGTTGTAGATTTCGGAACTCTTCGGAAGTGAGCGATGAAATTAATTGGTCAATAGAAGGAAAAAAGTGAGTGTGATGTACGTTTGATGTTGTTTCGGTGAAAACAATCACACTATCATCATTTGCCAAAATTTCAAGGTACTTTTCTTCAATGGAATTGGGCTGTAACACACCAATGAGTATTATTTTCTTTTTAGATTGATTCCATTTTTTAGCTAATGTTTGAAGCTTTTTATCCTCAATAGTATCTTCAAAAGGGTTTGTCCTAATTTCCTTCGGCTGAATTGATAAAACATCCGTTCTTCCGTATAATGGCTCAGAAAAAGGAAGGTTAATATGGACAGGCCCTTGTTTTTCAAAAGCACAGTTTAAGGCTATATTTATTTCAGTTTCATTATATTCTTGAAACTCTTCTCCTTCTTTGCAGTTTGCATTGTATTCAATATGATTGGCAAACACATGTTCTTGTCTTATGGTTTGTCCGTCGCCAATATCTATTAAATGTGAAGGTCTATCAGCCGTTAAGACCACTAAAGGAATATCGCTGTAAAAAGCTTCTGCAATGGCTGGATAATAGTTTAATGCTGCTGATCCTGAAGTACAAACCAAAGCCACTGGTTTTTGAAGTTGTTGTGCCATCCCTAAAGCAAAAAAGGCGGCACATCGTTCATCAACGATACTGTAGCAAGTAAAAAAATCATGCGACGTAAAACCTACAATTAATGGGGCATTTCGGGAACCTGGTGAAATAACAATATGGTCTATTCCTTTTATTCGGCAGAGCTCAACGATGGTTTGCGAAAGAATTTTTGTTGAATAGATCATTCATCACAAAGATACTAACATTGATTCATATTTTAAAGCATTGGTTGCAACACTTGTAGCATCGTTTTCATTTTATTTTGCGTTTCTTCCCATTCGGCTTCTGGGTTAGAGTCGGCGGTAATACCACCCCCCACAAATATGTGAGCATGGTTATTTTCAATCTTCATACATCGTAAATTTACAAATAGAAAAGAATCTTTACTTTTGTCTTGGATACACCCCAAATATCCAGTATACAATTCTCTTTTATAGTTTTCAAATTCTTTAATAAATTCTGATGCTACTTTTCTTGGAGTTCCGCAAACAGCAGGCGTTGGATGCAAAATTTTAGCAATGGCAGACAAACTTGCTTTTCCTTTTTTGAAACATCCTCTTATATCGGTTCTTAGATGCACAACGGGACCCGCTCTATGTGTATAGCTTTTAGACATTTTTAAAACCGTAACTGCTTTTTGAAGTTTGTTCACAATATCATCAATAACCACTTGATGCTCGTGTTGTTCCTTTTCGCTCCACCCAACAACACTTGAGTTAGTGACATATTCTCTAGTTCCTGCTAGAGCCATGGTATGGAAGCATTCATCTTCAGTTTTTAGTAATAATTCTGGGGTGGCTCCACACCAAATACTTGTATCTGGGTGGTACCAAACATAGCGAAACGTATTTTGTGACAATGAAAAAATGCGCTCCAGTAGTAGTTCGAATTTAAAATCTTTTAACGCAATTTTTTGAACTCGAGAAACAACAATCTTTGTAGCTCTTTTTTTCTTAATTTCTGAAATAGCTTTAGTCACTAATGCTTTGTGAGTCTCAATTTCTGAAGGATTGACCTTTATCTTTATATTTTTAAATTCTTCAAAACTTTCATTTATTTTAATCTCTATTGTGTCTGCATCACTCTTAGAAATATTATAAACTTTTTGTGATTCATCAAAAGGATGCATAACAAAGCCCTGTTCATCATTTTCTTTAATATCAATTTCCTTATTACTTTTTTGAAAATAAAAAGTAATGATTTCACTATCGGGCAACGAAAACGCAATAAATGGTTTTTTTACCTGAAGTTGATGACTTATTTTTTCAAAAATAGAAATTGGTATCATACTACTATGTACGCAAGGTTATGGTGGTTAGTTTTATAAAAGAAATTAATTCCTCTTTTTCATTTAAAATATCAATATGCCAAAGCTGAATGGTTCTCCCTTTATGGACCATTTTACCTTTTGCATATACATACCCATTTTTTACACTTTTAACGTGATTTGCTGAAATTTCAATCCCACGAATTTGAACATCCTTACCATCAGTAAGCATAAGAGTCCCGGCACTTCCAACACTTTCAGCCAAGGCTACTGAAGCTCCACCATGCAAGACTCCGTTGGGTTGATGAACCTTTGGTTTAACAGGCATTCTTGCAACCACCTCATTTTCACTAATATCGGTAAATTCAATACCCAACGTCTCCATCAATGTGTTATTACAAAGTTTGTTTAAAGCATCGAGTAAGGCAAGTTTGTTTTTAAGCATGTGTAGTAATTATACTGTAAAAATACGAAATAAGTTGCCACTACAATTATAGTTTTATTTAGTATCAATTATTTAAAAAAGTGCATTTCATCGAATAAATTTTGTTTTTAATCAGATTTAATTGTTATTTGCTTTGTATTAATGTAGGAATTATCCTAAAAACCCCGCCCCAATGAAAAAATTAACCCTCACCATTTATCTCTTATTGATAAGTGTTTCGCTTTTTGCGCAAATACCAGAGAGTGAATTAAATGCATTAAAAGATTTATATCAATCAACACAAGGTGACCAATGGAAATTGAGTTGGCCTATGAATGAACCTGTAACACATTGGGAAGGTGTTACAATTACCAATAATCACGTTACAGAGGTAAGAATGCTTTTTAATAACTTAAATGGCGAAATCCCTTCATCAATTAACCAATTAAATCACTTAAAAGTTTTAGAGTTGTCTTTCAATAATATTTCTGGAGAACTACCCGAAAGTTTGGGTGATATTAAAACACTTGAAGTATTAGCCTTAAACGGAAACTTTATTAAAGGAGGCATACCGGCTTCTTTTGGTAACCTTATCAATTTAAAGCTTTTACATTTAAGCAGTAATGAGCTTTCAGGAGAAATACCAAGTACTATTAATAACCTTCAAAATTTAGAAGTATTTAATGTCTTTCAAAATAATTTATCTGGAGATTTACCTCTAGAATTATCAAGAAGTAGAATTTTAAGAGAGTTTATTGTAGCAAAAAATAATTTCAAGAATACTTCGCAAATTTCAAAAATACTTTTAAGTCATTCAGCTGTAGTATATCTTGACGAAAACAAACTTCACACAACTGGAAAACCAGTAATTGCTGTTGAAGGAAGTGATGATGGAAATTAACAAACCCTAACTATTCGTAAACCTAAAGGCTCTATAATAGAGCCTTTTTTTATGATTTTTCTTTCGAAAACGATATCGATTGTAAAGAAACTATAAAGTCTTTAATTATTTGCCGTTGGTTTTATATATTTAACAAATACTAAGCAAACCAATTACTATATGCGCAACCAAAGTAGGGTTATTATTGAAAATATACGCCCTCAAATTGAAGCTGGAATACACCCTATTAAATGTGTCGTCAGTGAAATTATTCCTATTACTGCAAATGTTTTAGCGGATGGACATGACATTATTGCTGCAAACCTTTGTTTTAAGCATGAAAAAGCGAAAAGCTGGACTATTAAAAGAATGTGTCCAATGCCAAACGACGAATGGGAAGCTTCATTTAGTACTGAAAAACAAGGGTTTTATGAATATAAAATTGAAGGCTGGGTAGATTACGCACTCAATTGGCAACACGGAATTAAACGAAAAATTGACGACGGCCAAAAAGTAATTTCCGAGTTATTAGAAGGGGTTGACTATCTTGATAAATCCATCAAGGTTTGTAATGCTTCTGAAAAAAAATACCTACAAAACTTAAAAAAACTATTTACAGAAACTTCTCATTATAACGAAGCCATAAAGGAAGCTACTTCCAAAGAATTACATGACATTTTCTCAAAATATCCAGAAAAACATTTGGTCAACGAAAGCGCCATTTTAAAAGCCTATTGCGATCGTGGAAAAGCACTTTTTAGTACGTGGTACGAATTTTTTCCACGTTCCTCATCACCTATCGAAGGACAACACGGTACTTTTAAAGATTGTGAAGCATTACTCCCTAGAGTCGCAAAAATGGGCTTCGACACCCTCTACTTCCCTCCCATTCACCCCATTGGTGAAGTAAATAGAAAAGGGAAAAACAATACCACCACCGCTCTGGAAGGTGATGTGGGATCATGTTGGGGTATTGGTTCTAAAAAAGGCGGACATAAATCTGTACATCCCGATTTAGGAACCGTTGAAGATTTTAAATCCCTTGTGCAAAAAGCAAAAAGCCTTGGCATTGAAATCGCTATAGATTATGCCCTACAGGCAGCACCAGACCATCCTTGGGTAAAAGAACATCCTGAATGGTTTAAATGGCGACCTGATGGAACGGTACAATATGCCGAAAATCCACCAAAAAAATACCAAGATATTCTTCCTATTTATTTTGAAACCGAAGATTGGAAAAACCTATGGGACGAATTGCTTTCTGTAGCCCTTTACTGGATTGAAGAGTGCGACATTCAAGTATTTAGAGTAGATAATCCACACACCAAACCGTTTTACTTTTGGGGTTGGCTTATTTCCGAAATAAAAAAGAAACACCCTAATGTACTTTTCCTTTCTGAAGCCTTTACAAAGCCTAAAGTAATGCATCAGCTTACCAAACAAGGATTTACACAATCCTACAGTTATTTTACATGGCGAAATAGTAAACACGAACTCATTGAGTATCTAAACGAATTAACTAAGACCGATCAACGGTATTTCTTCCGACCCAATTTTTGGCCCAACACCCCAGATATCAATCCTTGGGCATTACAAGGAAATTTAGAATCGGTGTACCTTCAAAAGTACTTTTTAGCCGCGACCCTATCCTCGAACACCGGAATCTACGGACCAGTTTTCGAATATATGCAAGGGGCAGCATTGCCCGGAAAAGAAGAGTATTTAGATTCAGAAAAATTCCAAATACGTCATTGGGATTGGACTATTGAAAATAAGTTGACTACCTTGATTACGAAAATCAATGAATGTAGAAAAGACCAAAAAGCCTTACAGCAAACCAATAATATAGAGTTTCTTTCCATCGAAAATGAAAATCTACTGGCGTATTACAAATATGATCAACAAAAGGAAAACGAAATACTTTGTGTAGTAAATTTGGATCCCTATCACACCCAAAAAGGATTTGTTCAACTTCCCTTAAAAATGTTGGGAATTAACGAAGGACATCCCGTAAAAGTGAAGGACTTAATCACGCAGAGTAGCTACATTTGGGGTAAAGAATGGAACTATATCGAGTTACATCCGGTACTCCCTTTTCATCTTTTTAAAATTGAAAAATAAATGGCAAAGCTAGATACATCCAAAATGAAATCGCCTTCAAGTTTTAATACCACTTGGGAGCAACTCATGGACGATGCTGGCTTTATGAAAATGTTCCTTTCAGAAGTATTGGAAGATTATATTACTAAACAGCGTTGGTACGGTGGTAAATCGAGTAAGCTGAAATATATTGAACTTACAGAGTATTTCAGAATTCAACAAAAGGAAGAGGTTTACTATGGACTTATTCTGGAAGTGAATTTTGTGGAAGCCTTTTATCAACATTATTTTCTACCCATTGCGTTTGTTACCGATGAAGATTTTGCCAAAGATGAACGTATTTTAAAGGTATCCATTAATAAAGTAGATGGCTATATTATTGATGCCATAAACTTGGAAGCGTTCAGAAAATTAGTTTTTGAACGTATTTTAAATGCCCAACCTATCGATACCACCCGGGTACAATACCATAAAGGGGAACGTCTTAAAGAGACTGTGTACAAATCGTCTCGGTTTATGGGAATGGAGCAGAGCAATACGTCGGTGGTGATTAATGATACCTGTGTTATTAAGTTTTTCAGAAGGATTTATTCTACCAAAAACCCAGATTACGAAATGTCGCGTTTCCTGTCCGATAAAAAAGGATTTCAAAATACGCCTGCCTATTTGGGAAGTATCAATATTAAAGATTCAGAAAATGTCATTACCACCATTGCGCTTATGCAAGAGATGGTTCCTAATGATGGGGATGCTTGGGAATATATGCTGAAAAAATTGGATAAGGTGTTTAAAACGCTTTCCGATAAGCACATTAATGTTCGGCAACTCCCCGATGTTGACATGTTTGCCCGATTAAAGATTAGAGACGTTCCCCCAGAAATTATTGATTGGGGCGGATTAAGCCTTTTTCAAAATTTACGACAATTAGGTATTCGTACGGCCGAAATGCACATCGCTTTAGGGTCTGAATTTGAAGAAACCGCCTTTACCCCCGAACGCTTTAACGGAGACTACGAAGTCTGGTTAAAAAATAGATTGTTGTATCAATTTCAGAATCGCTTAAATACTGTTGAAAACAATATTCATAAACTGGAGGGTCTTACTTTGGATCTCGCCAAGCAGTTTTTGGAACAAAAAAATGATATTAGAAAACGATTTCTCGATTTCGATTGGACCAAGCTAAAAGGAGAGCGACTAAGGGTTCACGGCGATTATCACTTAGGACAAATATTGGTAAAAAACGGCGATTTTTATATTCTCGATTTTGAAGGAGAACCCGAAAGTACCATTCGGGATCGCAAAGTAAAACAGCCGCCCCTAAAAGATGTGGCAGGGCTTTTCCGTTCGTTTCATTATGCCATTTATGCTACCATTTTTAATAATGGAGATACCTATCCGCAAAGTGATGAAGATTTATTCTATGCTGGAGAGCTGCTATACCGCTACTTTATAGGGGTATTTTTAGAAAGTTACACCGAAAAAATTCAGAATGCCAACATTAATATTGGCTATAGCCAGGAACGTATTTATGTGTTAAAATATTCGATGCTTGAAAAAGCAGTTTACGAGCTAGGCTACGAAATGAACGCAAGACCGCTTTGGGCGGTCATCCCATTGGAAGGAATTTCTTCTATTATGAAATTAGATTAACCAAACACCTATGAGCAACGTACTCGCACACAGTTTTCTTACTGAATTTGACATCAATCTTTTTAAGGCTGGAAAGCACTTCAGGCTATACGAAAAATTAGGAGCCCATCTCACCGAAGTGGATGGACAAAAAGGAGTGTATTTCGCCGTTTGGGCACCTTCGGCAAAGGCAGTTTCGGTTATAGGAGATTTTAATTATTGGATTGAAGGGGAACATCCTTTGAATGTGCGTTGGGACGGTTCTGGAATTTGGGAAGGATTTATTCCCAATGTGGAAAAAGGCAGTAAATACAAGTATAAAATTCATTCGCACCATAACGATATTAAAACCGAAAAGGCAGATCCTTTTGCCCGTCGTTGTGAGCACCCACCTAATACCGCCTCCGTGGTTTGGGACACCAACTACAAATGGAAAGACGCCAAATGGATGGAATCCAGAAAGGAAACCAATCAGCTAAATAGGCCTTTCTCGGTATATGAGGTACATCTAGGTTCGTGGATGCACAATGGCAAAGAAAATAGACCCCTCACCTATATTGAATTAGCCAAAGAACTCACCGCCTATCTGAAAAAAATGAACTTTACCCACGTAGAGTTTATGCCTATTATGGAATATCCCTACGATCCATCCTGGGGCTACCAACTTACAGGCTACTTTGCGCCCACGTCACGTTTTGGAAAACCTGAAGATTTTATGCTCTTGGTGGACGAATTACACAAAAACGACATAGGTGTCATCTTAGACTGGGTACCCTCCCATTTCCCTGAAGATGCGCACGGACTCGGATTTTTCGATGGTACTCATTTATACGAACATCCTGACAGAAAAAAGGGCTATCACCCGGATTGGAAAAGCCTCATTTTTAACTACGGAAGAAATGAAGTACGTGCTTTTTTAATCAGTAATGCCATATTCTGGCTCGACCAGTACCACGCAGACGGATTACGGGTAGATGCTGTTGCTTCCATGTTGTATTTAGATTATTCTCGCGAAGAAGGCGAATGGGATCCTAACCAATTTGGAGGCAGAGAAAACCTCGATGCCATCTCCTTTTTTAAAGAATTAAACGAAGAAATCTACGGCAGTTTTGAAGGCGTACAAACCATAGCCGAAGAATCTACCAGCTTCCCCTTGGTGTCTAAACCCACCTTTTTAGGAGGTCTTGGCTTTGGAATGAAATGGATGATGGGATGGATGCACGATACCCTTGAATATTTCAAAAAAGAACCGGTGTATCGAAAGCATCATCAAAACGATTTAACCTTCAGTATGACCTATGCGTTTACTGAGAATTTTATGCTGCCGTTAAGTCATGACGAAGTAGTATATGGAAAAAAGTCGTTGTTGTACCGTATGCCCGGAGACGAATGGCAGCGCTTTGCCAATTTGCGATTACTTTTCAGTTATATGATAACGCATCCAGGGACTAATTTACTCTTTATGGGTGGTGAATTTGGACAAAGTGAAGAATGGAATTTTCAGCAAAGCTTGGATTGGCATTTATTGCAATATGACTACCACAAAGGCGTACAACAATTGGTGTCAGACTTAAATGGATTTTACAAAAAAGAGCCTGCTTTGTACGAAAAACAATTCACCAATGAAGGCTTTGAATGGATCGATTATAACGATGCCGAAAACTCGGTACTTTCTTACATTCGAAAAGGTGAAAAAGAAAAAGACGATGTTATTATTATTTGTAATATGACTCCCGTTCCCCGTGAGGACTATCGTATAGGACTTCCGAAGGAAGGAACCTACAAACTCATTTTTAATAGCGACGAAAGCAAATACGGTGGTTCCAACTTTCCAGTAAAGAAACAGTATACTTCAGAGAAATTAGAATGGCAATATCGCAAACAATCGGCCACTTTTAACCTTCCGCCTTTGGGAATGATTGCTTTAAAAAGAATAAATTCCAAAGTAAATAGTTAACGAAATCGATTTCGATTGTTGATTACTTTTCTGAAATAAATGGTTTCCATACCTTTATTTTATTCAGAAATCTTTTCATTTGTAAAGACCGCTAAAATGAAGCATTACGTATGATTGTAAATACCGAATTAGAACACAAAGGAAATCAGTTTCCCTCCCAAATAATACATTTTACCAAAGAAAAAGATAAATTCCTCATCACTTCAGAAAATGGTGTTTTACTGCAAATAACCGTAGTAAGGGACAGCATTTTACGATTTCGATATACCACCTACGGAAGTTTCCCAAAAGACTTTAGTTACGCCATCGATAGCGATGCTGTGCGGGGGTATAATCATTTGGAATATATTGAACAACCCGACCGCTATATCATTACCACTGCAAAATTGGTGCTGCACATTGAAAAAGCCAATATGCGTAAAACCATTTACGATGTGGAAGGGAATCTTATCAATCAAGACGAGATTGGTTTTCACTGGGAATACAGCTACGAACACGGTAGCGATATCGTGAAAATGAGCAAGCAAGAGGAGAAAATGGAATGCTATTATGGTTTGGGCGACAAACCCACGCATTTCAATTTAAAAGGCAAACGATTGGAAAATTGGGTGACCGATGAATATGCCTTCGGAAAAGACCGCGACCCTTTATACAAAGCGATTCCGTTTTATATTGGACTTCATAATGGATTGTCCTACGGAATCTTCTTCGACAATACCTTTAGAACCTTTTTCGATTTTGGTCACGAACGCCGAAACGTCACCAGTTTTTGGGCACAGGGAGGCGAAATGAATTATTACTTCTTCTACGGTCCCGAAATGAATGAAGTGGTCACCAGTTACACCGACCTTACCGGAAAACCCGAATTACCACCCCTATGGGCTTTAGGCTACCACCAAAGTAAATGGAGTTACTATCCCGAAAGCAATGTGCGAGAGATTGCCCAAAAATTTAGAGATTTAAAAATACCGTGTGATGCTATTTACCTTGATATCGATTATATGGAAGGTTGGCGTTGTTTTACTTGGAATAAAGAATACTTCCCAGATCCCAAGAAAATGATATCCGATTTGGAAGAAGATGGTTTTAAAACCGTTGCTATCATTGACCCTGGAATTAAAATCGACAAGGATTATTGGGTGTATCAGGAAGCCTTAGAAAACGATTATTTCTGTAAACGTGCCGACGGTCCTTTAATGCGCGGAAAAGTATGGCCAGGCGAATGTAATTTCCCCGATTTCACCAACCCAAAAGTACGTAAATGGTGGAGCGGACTATACAAAGAACTCATTGAAGATGTGGGTGTACACGGTATTTGGAACGATATGAACGAACCTGCTGTGATGGAAGTACCTACCAAAACCTTCCCGCTAGATGTGCGTCACGATTACGACGGCAATGCTTGTAGTCATGCCAAGGCACACAATGTTTACGGAATGCAAATGGCACGTGCCACCTACAAAGGCGTAAAGCAATTTGTGTTTCCTAAAAGACCTTTTGTGATTACACGAGCTGCCTATTCTGGTACGCAACGCTATACCTCAAGCTGGACAGGCGATAACGTAGCGAGCTGGGAGCACCTTTGGATTGCCAATCAGCAGATACAGCGGATGGCGATTTCGGGGATGAGTTTTATTGGTACCGATATTGGCGGATTTGCCGAACAGCCCACTGGTGAGTTATTTATCCGTTGGATTCAACTAGGAATTTTTCATCCGTTTTGTAGGGTGCATTCTTCGGGAGATCACGGTGATCAAGAACCTTGGTCGTTTGATGAAAATGTCACCGATATCACCCGAAAGTTTGTAGAGCTTCGGTACAAATTATTACCCTATATCTACACTTCGTTTAGACAATATGTTACCGAAGGCACGCCTATGATTAAACCCTTGGTATTGTTTGACCAAGAAGATGCACAAACCTATTACCGTACCGACGAATTTATCATGGGAGATCATATTTTGGTATGCCCAATTTTAGAACCTAACGCTAGGGGTCGCAGAATGTACGTTCCAAAAGGAAAATGGTACAATTACTGGACCTATGAGTTGGTGGAAGGCGGAAAAGAACATTGGGTAGATGCCGATATCGACAGCATCCCTATGTTTATAAAAGAAGGCGCTATTATTCCAAAATATCCTGTGCAGCAATATGTGGGGGAAAAGGAATTTGACGAAGTAGAATTGGAAGTCTATTTTAAGCACGGAAAAGAAGAATCGGTGTTATACGAAGATGCCCACGATGGCTACGACTACCGAAAAGGACGCTATAGCTTTAGAACGTTTAAGTTAACTGGAAAGCCCAAAGAGCTTATTATTCAGCAACATAAAGAAGGGAAATATGTGACGCCCTACTCCAAGTTTAAATTGGATTTAAAACGTCTTCCGTTTACTATTTCGACCATTGAAGTAGATAACCAAGTAACACCCCTATCGAAGTTAAAAGTAAACGGAAACACAGAACTAACCGTAGATAAAAACTTTACACAGCTGCATATTATTGGGAAGTAGTTGTTAGGTGAAAGGTAAAGGGTGCTGGGTACTAGGTTAAGGGTGTTGGGTGCTAGGTAAAGGGTGTTAGGTAATAGAATTTAAATGCTTACAGCGTGCAAAAGTTTGAAACTGTATCGGACTATATTGCTTCCTTTCCTTCGGAAAAGCAAGTGCTTTTAAAACAGATTCGCACCACGCTTCAAAAAGCAGTGCCAGAAGCCACGGAAACCATAAAATACGGAATGCCCACCTTGGTATTACACGGCAACCTACTGCATTATGCCGCCATGAAAAACCATATAGGCATCTACCCCGCCCCTTCGGGCATTGAAAAATTTGCTAAAGAATTGGAGCCCTACCACACCTCAAAAGGAGCTGTGCAGTTTCCTTTAGACCAACCCCTTCCTTACGATCTAATGGTTAAAATTGCGCTATTTAGAAAAGAAGAAAATGTGAAAAAGATAAAGTCCAAGGCAAAACGTTAAATTTGCTACTTAAAAACTAACACAAGTTACCTTCAAACTTACACAAGTTACCTTCAAACTTACACAAGTTACCCTTAAATTTACACCTGTTACTATCAAACTTACACAGGTTACCTTCAAACTTACACGAGTTACTTTCAAACTTACACGTGTTACTTTCAAACTTACATAGGTTACTTTTAAACTTACAGCTGTTACCTTTAAACTTACACGAGTTACAAAAAAATAGTATATTTAAGTTTAAAATCTTTTAGTATGGCACATCCGTTAAGACCAGGCCCCAAGTTTAAAAGCAAAGAAACCAACATGCCTCATATAGGTAAGCTTATTCGTACCTATATCAACAAACACCATATTGCCAAAAGCGCTATTGCGCGCAAGATGGACCGCAATAGAGCCACCGTAGAGCGTTTGGTAAAACGCCCTAGCATACAGCTGGCTATTTTATGGGAAATAAGTGAGATTCTGCAATACAACTTTATTGCCGATGTAGCCGCACAGTTGCCAAACACCTATGGAAACAACGTGCCAGACCCTACCCTCCCACTACAAGAGGAGTTACAAACCCTTAGGGAAGAAAATAAAATTTTAAAAGCCCAACTGGATGCCTTTAAAGAGGTATTACGAAAAAGTTAATTTGTTATCTTTGGTAAAGTCGTGCTGTATATCGACGATAAAAAACTGTCGATATCAGAGCTATTTTACTGTATATCGACGACAAAATAGTTTATATAACGAGTTGTGCTTAATTCAAAAAAATGAAACTGACCATTCTAATCATACTTCATTCTGTTACAATGAACTCCTGTGCTCAGAAGACTGATTGCAGTGAATTGAAAACTGGAACTTTCACTACTCAAACAGAATCCAATGGAGTGATAACGGTTACTCGAACGGAAACTCAGTCTATCGAGGATATACCCGCAATCGATAAAAAGATGGTTAACAGCATACATTGGACGAGTGACTGCTCATTTACCATAGAATATGAATCAGGAGACAAACCTCCTACACCTACAGCTGATTTACCAATTGACTGTGAAATAATAGAAGTAGGAGAAGATTATCACATTGTCCGATCTCAAATTCGAGGTACAGAAATTCAGTTTGACTATCTAATGGAAAATAAAAAGAACTAAGCACAACTACGGCTAAGCAAACATGCTCGATAATAACTCAAGAAGAAGTTTTATCTTTCTATCCAGGCTCATCCTAGCTAGGAGATCTGCGGTTCTTGAGTCGCACGTTTCTTAGCCGGACCGTTAGCCTTCATTATGACCAACCACTAACCCATGATAAAATTCTTTCGAAAAATACTGATTGAAAATAAATTCAGTAGATATGAATCTGAATAAAATTTAATGAATATGCAATCAATTTTGAGGCATTTTATACATCTTGATGTTTTGAGAATTACCATTGTGATATAGTTCAGCAATGTAGATACCCTCCGATAATCCAATTTCACCTATATAAAATTGTTTCGAATCTCCCAGGTATTTAGAAAGTAGTTGTCGGCCGTGAATATCGTACAATATTAATTTTACTGGACCAATAACAATCCCATCTACGTAAATTGTGGAATGAAAGGGATTTGGATAAAGCGTTAAATTCTTATTTATTTTCTGATCATCATAGCCAAGGTTAATGCTATTATTATAGAATAAAACAACATCCTCTGACTCATCAATCATCGTAATGTCCATAGCACCGTCATTATTTCGATCGTGGATTGTGGCGCACGCAGCCATCCCATTGGGCACAGTTGGATAAATTCTTGGATTTATAAAAGTCCCTGAGCCGTCATTTTCCATCAGCACATAATTGGACTCACTTACGTTACTTGAAATAAAATCCAGATCGCCGTCACCATCAATATCACCCAGATCGATGGCTACCGGGAAATCACCTACTAAATATTGCGCATCAAATTGCAGACCACCAGACCCATCAGTTCTTACTATTGAAATGTCGTCGGTAAACCTGTTTGCAATCGCAATATCCACAAAACCATCACCATTTAAATCTCCAATTGCCATCATCCAAGGGCCAGTACCCACAGAGACCGAATCGAATACCGTAAAGTTTCCTGTTCCATCGTTCAATAAACTCACCACATTATTACTATCATGAGTTGCCACGAGTAGATCCACATAGCCATCACCATTTAGATCTATTGCAGCTATGGAAGTTTCACCAGCAAACCCCGAATCGATATTTATCGCCGGTTCAAAAAGGCCTGTTCCATCATTCATGAGTATCGAAATTGTGCTGGCAGCACGGTTGGCCGTAGCTATATCCTCCCAGCCATCTCCGTTGAAGTCGGCCACGGTAAGTCCACGAACCCCTTCACCGGTTTGGTAGTTGAATTCATTGCCAAAAATAGTTATGGCATCTCCAAACAGGACGTTTACTTGATCCGCATATGTACTACCAATGGCTATATCGATTAAGCCGTCATGATTAAAATCAGCACCGGCATTCGTACTTGGTCCTTGGCCTGGCGGTAATTCAAAAATTATAAATGGATCATAACTATTATCTCCATCACTTAGTAACACGCGTATGTCGTCTGAATCTTCGGTGATGACTACCAAATCCGAAAATTCATCATCATTGACATCACCGGCATAGGCTCCATAACAGGTTATATGACCTTCTCCTGGCTCCCTCATATCGATCTGGCCCACCAACTCCAAGTCGAGTGAAGCGGGCAATGATTTTGTCCAATAGCCGTAGCTAAATCCATTTGTAAGTGGCATACCTGCCGTATTCTTAATGCTGCTTGATAATCCAACTCTGACCCATTCGCCATAGAAAAAGTCTCTTAGAGGTGTAAACTTGACTACAGTTCCACCAGTAAGAAAGCTATAAGTGCCTTCCATAGGACCTGACCATCTCCCGTAAACCTGGAAAGTGCTTGGATTGACCGTTGCCTCATCGAGAGGCTCATTGAACATGATAAAGATTTCATCGCCCGGAGCAGTAATCAAAGATTGAGCAACGGGACTTGTCCCAATTACTTGAAGTGGTTGTGAAAATACATTGACAGCGCACAAAACAGCGCAAACGAGAGATAGTGTATAATTCATAATAAGTAAATTAATAGTTAATTTAGAATAAATATAAAAAAAGCAATAGTTTGAGGTTGCCAATTCATAAAGCCAATCATCCTTTAACTTCGTAATAACTATTTGTTTTAAAGATAGTTAAACTTAAAAAAACAATATAATAAACCTTAATTTTATAAAAACTCTATTGAAAATTTATCAACTATAAAAATAAATAACGAAAGGCTAACACCCTTATATAACCTATAAATTCCAACTTAACCCTTCAAAAACCCTATATGACCTCAAAATCTATCCTTTTCGTCCTCTGCGTACTTTTATTAACAGGTGTATCTGCGCAAGAATTGCAAAAAATCGAAACCTTTAAAGCACCCAAATACCCTAAATCGAAATACATTAAAATGGAAACGTATGATTATAGAGTAGAAAGCGGTAGACCAGTACCATCCACTCTTACAGATACCTTTATCTGTGACGTATGGCAACGCACTTATATAGAATTGGAGTTAGGCATTCCTGTGGATGAAGTAACTCCAGAAATCATACAAGATGCTGTACATGTATATCTTGAAAAAGAGTCCTCAAAAATTGCCGGGTATAGACCTTGGACCCATGGGCACTTTATAAAAAGCCTAACTGACGAGCAAAGAGAAACCCTTACCCTTGAAGTGTATAACTACATTATCGAAAATGGGGTGAGAGATGTAAAAGAAGAGTAACCAAATATCATATCCCAATAAAAAAGAGCAGCCTAGGCTGCTCTTTTCTTTCACATTAAAATTAAAATCTAAACCTAGATCTTAATATCTTTTACAAACGTTTCGCCCGCGTTGGTCACCAACTTAAAGGTATACGTACCTTTTTGAGCCGTTTGAAAATCGAAAGCTTTACCAATACTGGCATTGCTTCCTAATTTGCCTTTAAATACCAAGGTACCGTCTTCACTATAAATAAATAGTTTGTAAGCAGCATTTTCAGTATTTAGAACAGAAACCGCAATGGTTTCGTTTTCTTGCGTGATGGTAACGTTACCATCTTTTGTAGTAACTTTTTCGTTGTTGGCAAAAGCCGACACAGATAGTACAAACAAACTTGCAAGCATTACATTTTTCATCGTTTTCATAAGTATTTGTTTTAATGATTAATATGAGTCAAAGATGCGAAGACTCTCCCTCCTAGACTACTTCTTATTTTGCCAATATATGTGGTATTTTATCACTATAAACTCTTAAAATTTGTTAAAATGTTAAAATAGCATAGATTTAGGTTAAATTTGCACATACTATGCTTACATAGCATGTGTACCTTTGAAATAAAAAATGAAGAAAACGCCCCTTTTCGAATCTATAGCACCCCCACCTGGGAGTTCACTTTCTGTCAATAACTTTAAAGGGTTTAATGACGAAAACCCCGCGTCTTGGCATTACCACCCTGAAATGGAATTGGTGTATGTAAACGGCGGAAGCGGAAAAAGACACATTGGGAGTCATATCTCTTATTATAATGACGGAGATCTTATTTTAATTGGTGCCAACCTCCCCCACTTTGGTTTTACGGATAGATTAACCAAAAACAAGAGTGAAGTAGTGATTCAGGTAAGAGAAGACTTTTTAGGGAAAGATTTTTTTGAAGCCCCCGAAATGACCTCCATTAAACAACTGCTGAACCGAAGCAAACAAGGGATTGTATTCCACGGAAACACAAAGCTGGCGGTAGGAACTCAAATGGAAGCCTTGTTAGAGCAACCCATGATGGACCGACTTATTTCCTTTATTAAGATTCTGCAAGAACTTTCAGAGAGTAAAGAATATACCATATTGAATGTGGAAAATGTGCATTTAGAGTCACGACCGCAAGACACCGCACGCATGGACACCATTTATAGTTTTGTAAGTACACATTTCACTACGCCAATTTCCTTGGAAGATATTTCAAATAAAGTGAGTATGACAGAGCAGGCCTTTAGTAGGTATTTTAAAAATAAAACAGGAAAAACCTTTACCCAGTTTGTAAACGAATACCGATTGGTTCACGCTTGTAAGCTACTTTCAGAAAAGCATTTAAGCATTACCGATGTATGCTTTGAAAGTGGTTTTAATAATTTTTCGCATTTTAATAAAAAGTTTAAAGAATTTACAGGGAAAAACCCTTCACAATACAGAAACGAACTTACCAAAATACTAGAATAAAAAAACGCTCCTAATGTAGGAGCGTTTATACTTTAAGGCAATTTATTCTTATTTATCTGACATAGGTTTTCCTTCCCAAACAGAAATAGATTTTTTATTCAAAGCGATATAATCTTCGTTTCCAGCTTCTGTTGCTAGGTCTAATGATTTTTTAGCTGCAGCGATTGCACCTTTTTTGTCACCAGATTTTGCATAGATAAGCGACTGTTGACGGTAGTACCAAAAGGCAGGTTGATCGCGCATTTCAATCGCTTTATCAATCCACATTTTCGCTTTATTGATGTCCTTATCTGCTTCTAGATAATACACCGCAGCTGCATAATAGTCGTTAGAAGATGGACCTCCCATCACTTTTTCAATACTAGCAGTCACCGCTTTATCGGTCATAAATTGTATTGGCACTCCTACATAGGTATTTTCCCAAAGAAGTCCTAAGTTCACACTGTTACTATCTAAATCATCGAAGGAAATGGTAAAGGTTTCAACGCTCATTGGTAAATCATACACATTTGCTTTTACTGAAGCGACTACTTTTTCGGCATCCCATTCTTGTGGGGTACCCCAGTTGTTAGCATCGGCATAGAACATTACTTCCCAAACCTTTGCGTTTGGTTTTGTATAAACAGCATACGAACCAGCTTTTACATTGTTACCGCCAATGATAACGTCTTTACTAAAGGTAATTTTTGTGTTAGCATTTGCCCCAGTTCTCCATAATTTATTATAAGGAACTAAATCTCCAAATATTTTTCTCCCTTTCATAGAAGGACGAGAGTATTCTAGTGTTACATCTGTTAACCCTACTTTTTGTTCAATCTTTTGAAACGGGCTAGCAGCAGGTGTTTCGATTTGTGAAAACGCGGTCATTGATAAGGCACTCACAAATGCAAAAAGGAATAATTTTTTCATGATGGTATATTTATTTTTTTTAGTGGGTACTAAGATACTGTTTGCAGCGTAGCATTTTAGTTAAGAAAACCTTAAAAGGCTTTCCTTCGTATATACTTGAAAATGAACAAAAAGGGTCTAAATAGCTAAAAAAAGGTTAATTGTACGAAACGCCTTTCATATACTGGCAAACAGTTGTAAATTTAAAACAAAAATGCTTAAAACACTTAAAAAATACTTCAGTTCAAAAGGGACGGACAAAAAGAAAAGAAATAGGAAGCTTTATCGCTTACGTGCTATGAACAAGAATATTCTATCAATTAAATAGTAATTTTGTTTAAACTTTAACATATACTATTAAACAAAACATGTATTTTTACTGAAAATAAGAATACATCGTGAAATTATATACCCTTAAAGCGACTCAATTTTTGCCAATATCAAAGAATAAGGCTTGGGAGTTTTTATCTTCTCCAAAGTACCTTAAAATTATTACACCTGAGTATATGGGATTTGATATTCTTTCTGGGGCCGACAGAAAAATGTATCCGGGTCAAATTATACAATATATAGTGACTCCTGTTATGGGTATTAAAACAAAATGGGTTACCGAAATCACACATGTAAAAGAAGGAGAGTATTTTGTAGACGAACAACGATTTGGCCCATATGCGCTTTGGCATCACAAGCATTTCATTAAAGAAGTTGAGGGCGGTGTAGAAATGGAAGATATTATAGATTATAAATTACCCTTTGGATTTTTGGGACAACTATTACACCCTATCCTTGTAAAGCCAAAGCTCAACGAAATATTTAGCTACAGAAAAGAAAAATTGAGAGTCCTCTTTGAGAAATAAAATTGCTATGAAAAAGAATTTATTACTTATTGGGGGCTCTTATGGTATTGGAGCAGAAATCGCAAGACTAACATCTTCTAAATACAATGTGTACATCGCTTCTCGTTCTTCAGAAAATATTCCAGACAATTGCGACCACCTCACTTTTGATGTCACTAAAGATGATATTAGCAGTTTAGAGCTACCCGAAACTATCGATGGTCTTGTTTATTGTCCAGGTAGCATCAACCTGAGACCCTTTAAAATGCTTTCTCCTGCTGCATTTCAAGAAGATTTAGAAATAAATTTTATGTCTCTAGTGAAAGTAGTTCATGGGTTATTACCCAAACTTAAAACTGCCGAACAAGCAAGCCTAGTCTTTTTCAGTACAGTTGCTGTGCAAGTAGGAATGCCTTTTCATACCAGTGTTGCAGCCGCTAAAGGTGCCATTGAAGGGTTCGCAAAAGCACTTGCAGCAGAATACGCACCTAGTTTTCGAGTAAACGTAATTGCGCCTTCGCTTACAGATACTCCACTAGCAAGTAAATTATTATCTTCGGAAGAGAAAAAAGAAAAAATGGCAGAAAGACATCCCCTAAATCGTGTGGGGACCACCCAAGACATTGCCAAAACCGCCGTCTTTTTATTAAGTGATGATTCTAGCTGGATTACAGGTCAAGTAATAGGTGTTGATGGTGGAATGTCTACGCTTAACATAAATTAATTTGAGTAAAAAAGTAAATCTTTTTTGGTTCCGAAGAGATCTGCGTTTAGAGGATAACGTGGGGTTTTATAAGGCGCTATCAGGAAAATTTCCTGTACTACCAGTATTTATCTTCGATACCGAAATTCTAGACCGGTTGCCTAAAGACGACGCAAGAGTTACCTTTATTTTTGAAACGGTTCAAGAACTTCGTACAAAGCTTCAAAATAACGATAGTAGTATTGCAAAGTACCAAGGAAAGCCTGTTGAGGTTTTCAAACAAATTATTTCAGATTTTGAAGTACAAAACGTGATTACAAATCGTGATTATGAACCCTATGCTCTAAAACGAGATACTGAAATTGAAGAATTACTTTCCGAAAAAGACATTGGTTTCTACACTTTTAAAGATCAGGTAATTTTTGAAAAAGATGAAGTTGTAAAGGATGATGGCGATCCCTATGTGGTGTACACCCCGTATAGTAAAAAATGGCTTGAAAAATTTAAAGCTTCAAAACATGCAAAAACGCACGATACTTCAGAAAAATTAAAAAATCTCTACCCACATTCTCGTTTGCCAAACCTAACCTTAGGTGATTTGGGTTTTAAAAAATCTGCTATTGAAGTAGCACCATATGACATTTCTGAAAAAACAATAGAGCATTACCAAAACATAAGAAATTTTCCTGCCAATCCTGAAGGAACTTCACATATATCACCTCACTTACGATTTGGCACTGTTAGCATTCGGTCACTTGTAAAAAAGGCCATTGAAGCTAAAAACAATACCTACCTAAAAGAACTTGTTTGGCGTGAGTTTTTTATGCAAATACTTTGGCATTTTCCTGAAACTGTGGATAAAGCATTTAAGCCCAAATACGATAGAATGGAATGGCGAAACAATGAAGAGGAGTTTGAAGCCTGGAAAGAAGGCAAAACAGGCTATCCCTTTGTGGATGCAGGAATGCGACAATTAAATGAAACTGGCTATATGCACAATCGAGTACGTATGATAGTTGCCAGTTTTCTTTGCAAGCATTTATTAATAGACTGGAGATGGGGTGAAGCCTATTTTGCCGAAAAACTACTGGACTATGAACAATCTAGCAATGTAGGAAACTGGCAATGGGCCGCCGGAAGTGGTGTCGATGCAGCACCCTATTTTAGAATTTTTAATCCCACTACGCAAATTGAAAAATTTGATAAAGAACAAGAATATATTACTAGTTGGATTCCAGAAATTGACACAAAAAAATACCCAGATCCTATTGTAAATCATAAAGATGCAAGGGAGCGTTGCCTTGAAAGATACAAAAGTGCTTTAAACAACTAATTTGAAAAAATTGTTAATAAAAATGCATTTTATCGAATTTTTATGTATATTTATCGATGTTTTTATGTTAAAATATAGTTAACCCCCAAATGCTTTGACTATGGAACCTAACTCAAACACCTTCAGTAATGAAAAAATTACTGTTACCTACGACGAAAAAAAATGTGTTCTTGCAGAAGTTTGTTGTAAAGGACTTTCAGAAGTTTTTAGAAATTCGGTTATTCCTTGGATTGACTTGGAAGGAGCTGAAACTGATAAAATAATTAAACAAATAAAAAAGTGTCCCTCTGGAGCATTGTCGTTTGCTTATTCAGAAAAATTAGAGCTTGTTAAATAAATTGTAAATGGTCTTTAAAATTGTGAGTTAAAAGACAAATTTTATACTCTTGCGTTTGCAAACAAACCTAAGTTACTCCATAATGAAAATTTTAAAGCTCCTCCCCTTATTTATTTTGCTTATTGCTCAAGGTACATATTCGCAAGAAACGGAAAATACCTTAGATAATCAGTTTGTGGATGTTATTGATAATTCTAATAGGTATCAAGATTTTAAAGTTGTTAAAATTACCAAACTTAATAACTTAAGAAAAAGTGTTTCAGATTCTATTACAAATCTTAAAACTGAAATTGAATCGCTTCAAAACAATCAATTAACATTACAAAACCGCATTGATTCGCTTTCTACAGAATTAAATACCTTAAATGAAGCGTTACTTACTTCCCAAAAGAAGGAAGATGGCATTTCATTTTTTGGCGCAATCATTAAGAAATCGGTGTACAATACCATTATGTGGGGAATTATTGCTTTCCTATTAATTAGTGTCTTTATTTTTATATTTAAATTTAAAAGAAGTAACACCCTAACCAAAGAGGCACAAGAGAAATTAGCCGATACTGAAGCAGAGTATGATACCCATAGGCAAACTGCTTTAGAAAGAGAACAACAGCTAAGAAGAAAACTTCAAGACGAAATTAATAAGCAGAAAAAAGCTTAATCTAATCGGGTGATTTTTGCTCCAATAGCACGCAAACGCTCATCAATATTTTCATAACCGCGATCAATTTGTTCAATGTTATGAATTATACTGGTGCCATTTGCCGAAAGCGCAGCAATCAATAAGGAAATCCCCGCTCTAATATCTGGAGACACCATGGTAGTTGGTTTTAAAGCCGATTTAAAGTTATGCCCAATAACGGTAGCTCGATGGGGATCACAAAGAATAATCTTCGCCCCCATATCTATAAGCTTATCCACAAAGAACAAACGGCTTTCAAACATTTTTTGATGGATTAAAACACTTCCTTTTGCCTGTGTACAAACCACCAAAACAATACTTAATAAATCGGGTGTAAATCCAGGCCATGGAGCATCGGCAATGGTAATAATAGAACCATCCATATCAGACTGGATTTCATATTCCTTTTGCTTCGGAATGTAAATATCATCCCCTTTTTTCTTTACTTTAATTCCAAGTTTTCTAAAGGTATCGGGAATAATTCCTAAATCGTTCCAACTTACATCCTTGATGGTAAGTTCACTTTGTGTCATCGCAGCTAGGCCAATCCAACTCCCAATTTCAATCATATCGGGAAGGACTCTATGCTTACAACCTCCTAAATAATCTACCCCTTCAATCACCAATAAGTTAGAGCCAATTCCAGAAATCTTCGCCCCCATGGCATTTAACATCTTACATAGTTGTTGTAAGTATGGTTCACATGCAGCATTATAAACGGTGGTTTTTCCTTTTGCTAAAACCGCAGCCATCACAATATTGGCAGTTCCTGTAACTGAAGCCTGATCTAGGAGCATATAGGTTCCTTTAAGCCCATTAGGAGCCTCCACACCATAAAAACGTTCTTCTTTATTATAGCGGAATTTAGCTCCAAGCTTAATAAATCCCTCAAAATGAGTATCTAATCTTCTTCTTCCTATTTTATCCCCACCTGGTCTTGGGATATACCCTTTCCCAAATCGTGCTAAAAGTGGCCCTACAATCATAATAGAACCGCGAAGCGAACTGCCTTCCTTTTTAAACAGTTCAGATTCAAGGTATTTTAGGTTAATATCGTCTGCTCTAAAAGCATACTTTCCTTTTCCTAATTTCTGAATTTTAACCCCTAAATTGCCTAAAATCCCAATTAGCTTATTGACATCCACAATATCTGGAATATTTTCAATAATGACTTCTTCGGGGGTTAAAAGCACACAACAAAGTATTTGCAATGCTTCATTTTTGGCACCTTGGGGATGGATTTCTCCTTTTAATGAATGGCCGCCCTCAATTTGAAAAGTTCCCATAAATAAAACTGAATTGTAAGATTAATAACGTTTGCGGTTGCGATTCCCTTTGTTACTTCCTTTGGAGGTACTCTTTTTAAAGTGTTTTTTGTTTTTGAGAAGGGCTTCGGGATTTGACAAATCTTCGTCGCTATTCTTTAAATTAATTTTGCCGTCAGATAATTCGTATAAATGCTGAAAGATTACATCATCTTCAACGGTGTCTTTATTCCAATTTAAAAAACTTTTTTTCATATGGTTGGCAATGGTAAGCACCAAGCCTTCTTTCATATCGCCATCTTCCCAACTTTTTGCCACATCAATCATTCGCTTAATATTATTTCCGTAGAATCGATATTTTGGATGGTTTTGTGGATATGCAAGGGGCTCTGGCCTTTCTGCCAATTCTTCTCGGGATGGTTTTGGAAAAGGAGAATCTACATCCAATTTAAAATCAGATATGATAAATAATTGATCCCAAAGTTTGTGTTGGAAATCTGAAACATCACGAAGATGAGGATTTAAATTCCCCATTACAGCAATGATGCTTTTGGCACATTTATTTCGTGCTTCTCTATCTTCTAAACTTATGGCGTGGTCCACCATTTTTTGAATATGGCGTCCATATTCTGGTATAATTAAATGAACACGCTCTGTATTATATTCTATATCTTCAATCAAAATAAATGTGTTTTTGGAAATATCTTTTGTAGTATGTTGCAAAATAATAAAATTAAAGTGAAATAACTCCCTCCACTTTGGAAACTTGCAAATATTTTTCAATGACGGCGTCTGGGGATTCTAGGTGTACCTTAACAGAAATGCTCGTATAAGTGCCTTTTGAAGAATCTCTCGTTTGAATTTGCGCACCCATACTATCGAAAACAGCTTCAATTTCTGCAATTTTTTCTAAACTTGCGGGTACTATAAATTTAAAAAGATAGTCTGTAGGCCAAGAGGTATCATTCTCTAACTGCTCTCGTAATCTATTGTAAAAATCTTTGGTTTTTTCTTCTTCAGTCATTATAAAATAGGATCTTTTCGCAAAGATAGCGTAAGTCTGCAATAGTAACTAACTTTGCATAAAATTGTAACGATTGAAATCAAAAAGAATTGTCATAACAGGCGGTCCAGGTTCAGGAAAAACCTCGCTTATTAATTTCTTAGAAAAGAAAGGCTACAACTGCCTTCCCGAAGTTTCACGAGCGGTCATTAAAAAAGCACAAGCCGAAGGTATTGACCAGTTATTTCTTGAAGATCCTATTCTTTTTAGTGAGCATTTATTAAAAGGACGGTTAGAACAATTTAATGAGTTGCCAATTGGTAATGATGATTATATTTTTTATGACAGAGGACTTCCAGATGTGACTTCTTATATGGATTATTTAGGAACAACGTATCCTACATACTTTTCTGAAACGTGTTTAAAAAATCGGTATGATGCTATTTTTTTGCTTCCGCCATGGGAGGATATCTATATTCAAGATAATGAGCGATACGAATCTTTTGATCAAGCCGAAAAAATTTTTGAATACCTACATCAAGGATACCAAAACTATGGCTATGAAGTGCACCATGTCCCCGTTGGAAGCATCGAGTATCGATGTGATTTTATTCTAAAAAAGCTGAAAACACTAATTTGAATTCTCCTTTAAACATATTAGAGAAATATTGGAGGTTTTCTAGTTTTAGAGCTTCTCAAAAAGAGATTATTGATAGTGTTTTACTAGGCAAGGATACCGTTGCCCTGCTCCCAACAGGTGGAGGAAAATCTATTTGTTTTCAAGTTCCTGCCATGGTGATGGAAGGAATTTGCATCGTGGTTTCCCCTCTCGTAGCGTTAATGACAGATCAAGTGCAGTCTTTAATGAATAAAGATATCAAGGCTATGGCTATAACAGGTGGAATTTCAGGGGACGAACTCACCGCGCAGCTAGATAATTCGCTATTTGGCAACTACAAGTTTTTGTACCTATCCCCAGAACGTCTTCAGCAAGAACAGGTGCAAATGGCGATTCAAAAAATGAATGTAAACCTTGTTGCTATTGATGAAGCTCATTGTATTTCGCAATGGGGAAATGACTTTAGACCCTCCTATTTAAATATTTCAATCCTAAGAGAGCTGCATCCATATGTGCCTATTATAGCATTAACCGCAACAGCCACGCAAGAGGTACTTGCAGATACCATGACGCAGTTAAAATTGGAAGCACCTGCTGTGTTTAAGGAATCCTTTGCAAGGCCTAATATTTCTTATCAGGTTAAAAAGGAATCGGATAAATTATATCGATTAACAGAAATACTAAAAAGAAATACAGAATCTGCCATTGTATATGTACGAAGCCGCAATCAAGCTGAAATGTATGCAAACAGACTGCAAAGCGAGGGGATAACAGCTACTTTTTACCACGGAGGACTGTCTCCAAAAGACAAAAAAGACCGTTTAAAAAGTTGGAAGAATTATAAGGTAAGTACTGTTGTAGCAACCAATGCTTTTGGTATGGGTATTGATCATTCTAATGTTCGATTTGTTGTTCACGTGCAACTTCCAGAAAGTTTAGAAAGTTATTTTCAAGAAGCTGGACGAGCAGGAAGGGATGGTAAAGAGTCATCAGCTATTATTTTATATGAGGAAAATGACAAACTGTTACTTAAGAAACAATTTATTGATACACTTCCAGTCTTCAAAGAAATCAAGAAACTATACCGCACGTTAAACAATTATTTTCAAATTCCGTATGGTGAAGGAGAATTTACCGAGCATAATTTCAATTTTGCACAGTTTTGTGAAACTTATAAATTAAACACCTTACTTACCTTCAACGGCTTAAACACTTTAGACAGGTTAGGCATTATTCAGCTTTCAAAACAATTTGGACGCAAATCAAAAATTCAGTTTTTAGTGCCTTCGGCACAGCTATTAAAAGAATTTGAAAACAACCTTTCATTTTCGGTGGTTGGAAAAACCATTCTACGTATTTATGGGGGTATTTTTGATTCTCCTAATAATATTAACCTCGATTTGATTTCAAGTAAATCTGGGTTGGAAATTGATAAAATTATTTCCGTGTTAAAAGAGATGGAACAACAACAGTTAGTCGATTTAAAATTATATGAAACAGATGCTAATATTACTTTTTTAGTTCCAAGGGAAGATGAACGCACCTTAAACCCATTCAGCAGAGAAATCACCTCACTGAATGAGAAGAAAAAAAATCAGGTTTCTTCTGTACTGCATTATATAAAGGACAACAAAACGTGTAAATCGGTTCAACTATTACACTATTTTGGTGAAGACTCGGCAAAGGAGTGTGGCATTTGCTCTGTATGTAAAGAAAAGCGGACAGGAAATTTAAAGGCAGAGGTCGAAATCATTTCAGAAAAAATTATCGCATTATTGCGAATTGAACCTATGGACTCTCGGACTCTTTTAGAAAATCTTACCTTTGCGGAAGACGAAGTTTTAAGAACGCTACAGCTTCTTCTCGACAAAAAAATAATAAAACTCAACGCCATCAATCAATATTTTTATACCCAATGAGAGATTTAAGAATTGTTTTTATGGGTACTCCCCAATTTGCAGTAGGCGTTTTAAAAAAATTGATAAATGAAAACTGCAATGTAGTTGGGGTTATTACTGCACCCGACAGGCCCGCTGGCAGGGGGCGAAAAGTTTCCCAATCTGCAGTAAAAGAATATGCTATTTCTCGAAATATTCCGCTTTTACAACCCACAAATTTAAAAGATGACGCGTTTCTAGAAGAACTAAAAGCATTAGATGCAAATCTTCAAATTGTAGTAGCTTTTAGAATGTTACCCAAAGTCGTTTGGGAAATGCCAGAATTTGGCACATTTAATTTACATGCCTCGCTTCTACCCCAATATCGAGGAGCTGCACCCATTAATTGGGCTATTATTAATGGTGAAAAGGAAACAGGAGTCACTACTTTTTTTATTGATGAAAAAATTGATACTGGAGCCATCATTGCTTCGGAAAAAGTAAAAATTAAAAAGGACGAAACATTTGAAACGCTACATGACACTTTGATGGAAGTTGGAAGTGATTTGGTTATTAAAACTGTACAACTAATTGAAAAAGACAAAGCCACCCCAAAACTTCAACCCAAGTCTGAAGTTTTTAAAGAAGCTCCCAAACTAACTTCAGAAAATACACGGATCCAATGGAAAACAACCTTAGCGCATATCGATTGCTTTATTAGAGGGCTCTCTCCCTACCCTACTGCTTGGACCCTTCTAAAAAACGGAGAAGATGATCCTCAAAAAGTAAAGATTTTTGCAACTACTATAATTAAGGACGAACATAATTTTGAAAATGGAGTCATTATTACCTCAAAAAAAGAAATAAAAGTAGCCGTTGAAGATGGGTATGTATTTATTGAAGAATTACAACTTCCTGGAAAGAAAAAAATGAAAGCTCATGAATTGCTAAATGGCCTTCAATTTAAAAAAGAAGCCCATTTCGTCTAAAGCCTTGTTATTGCTCATTTCATTAAAAATCGTCAAAATTGGGTCATGTTTATTAACAAACCATTTAAGTTATTAACAAAAAACGTGATTTAGTGCGTCATTACTTGCGTGAACCGATAATCCCGTTAAATTTGTAGAGCAAAATTTAATGTTTAACCAAACAATTTTAATTTAATAAGTAAACTATGAACAAATCAGATTTAATCGACGCTATGGCAGCAGATGCTGGCGTTACAAAAGCAGCAGCAAAAAAAGCACTAGAGTCTTTCTTAGGAAACGTAGAAAAATCTCTTAAAAAAGGAAACAGAGTATCTCTTGTAGGTTTTGGTTCTTGGTCTGTATCTAAAAGAGCAGCTAGAGAAGGAAGAAACCCACAAACTGGAAAAACTATCAAAATTGCTGCTAAAAAAGTAGTAAAATTCAAAGCTGGTTCAGACCTTGCTAAAAGTGTAAACTAGTTTTATACTAGCTAACAAACTTTGAGTAAGCCCTGCTAAATTAGCAGGGCTTATTTTTTTTTCAAACTAGGAGAATTCAAAAAACTGTTGGATTTTTAATATTTAATCCTTAGCTTTAATTTACTAAACACATAATCATGACCAGCCTAAAACCAGATAAGGGTGTACTTCTTATAGCAGAACCCTCTATTATAGGTGATGTTTCCTTTAATAGGTCTGTGGTACTTTTGGCTGAACACAATCAAACTGGCTCCGTAGGATTTATTCTTAATAAGCCTTTAAAATATTGTCTTCGTGATTTTATTCCGGAAGTAAATTCCTCCTTAAAAGTTTATAATGGCGGTCCTGTAGAACAGGATAATTTGTATTTTATTCATAAAGTTCCAGATTTAATTCCCAATAGCACTGAAATTGCCAGCGGAATTTATTGGGGTGGTGATTTCAATACCATTCTAGATATGCTTAACGACAACGTTCTCCACGAAGATCAAATTCAATTTTTCTTAGGGTATTCTGGATGGTCTAGTGACCAACTTGATGAAGAGCTAAAACTGAATAGTTGGCTTGTTACTGCCAACGAACATAAAAATGCCATTATTGGAAAACCTTCTGAAAATTTCTGGAAAGAAAAAATGATTGAATTTGGAGGCGATTACCTTCTTTGGTCCAACGCACCTGAAAATCCAAACTATAATTAACCTAATCTTGCTTTCGCATTCAGTTTTGCAAGAAGTTCTTTAGCAACTGAATTTGTATATTCCTTTTTCCTATACTTTGAAATAGGCTGAATTCCCAAAATAGTATTTGTAACCCACAATTCGTCTGCCTTTTGAAGCTCAAAAGGAGAAATGGAAGCTTCCTCCAAAATATAGTCTGGTACGTTTTGAAGGATTTCCATAACTTTTTTCCGAACAATTCCGTTTAAACAACCATCTGTTAAAGGCGGTGTTTTAATGGTATACCCTTTTACTAAAAACAGGTTTCCGTTTAAAGCCTCTACCACTTGTTTATGTTCATTGAGAAGCAAACAATTTTGATAATCATTTTCTTCGGCATAGATACTTCCCAAAACATTGATGGCCCTATTTGTAGATTTTATGGTAGACAACAATCCAGAGTTTATATAATGATCCTTGAAAAGTTCTACTTCATACATAGATTCATTTAAAATATAAAAAGGGTGCTCCAGTATTTCGGTTTCTATAGCATATTCAATGGATTTACTTGTAGGTAAGTATTTTCCTCCATAGCCTCTCCATACTATCATTTTTACACGATATGCATTCGATTTTTCGGAAGCGTTTACCGTTTCAAAAATTTGTTCTTCCAGTCGCTCCAACGTAAAATTCATAGGAATCTCCATACGCATTATTCGCATGGAAGCCATAAGTCGGAAATAATGATCTTCCCAAAATAATATCTTTCCTGCCGATACTTTAATGGTTTCAAAAACAGCATCGCCATAATGCAATCCCCTATTTTGAAAACTTAAATTGGCTTCAGGATTTAAAGTTAGTGTTCCGTTTATATTTAGCATAAAAAAACCGTCCATTTTTGGGACGGTGCAAAGATAATGGATTCGGTTTTTAAGCGGATCCTAAAATTTGTTTTAAGTTAGAAATCATATTCTCCCAAAGCATTTTCCCTTCTTCAATTTCATCTTCTTCGGCAAAATCGGTAACCATTAAGGAAACATCTTTTGTTATTTCATCCACTTGAATACGCAACTCGAAATAATAATCGGTTTCTTCGTCATCTACCCATTTAAATTTGATGCGTTCCCCGCTTTTTTTACCTAATAGTCGTGCTTTTTCTTCACTTCCTTCCCAGATAAATGTGAAAAATTCGCCTCTTGAGTTTACATTATCTGCGTACCATTCGCTCATTCCAGAAGGCGTAGATATATATTGGTATAAAAGGGATGGAGATACATGTATAGGAAACTCCATTTCATATTTTACTTTATCATTCATAGATTGGTATTAGCTGTTGCCCAATATAGATATTAATTCCAAACTGCAAAAGTGAGAACGAGAAATTTTTAATTTTTTTCTAATTCAAAAAAAAGCTAAAAATGGAGTTTTGTGTTTGCGGTGGTTATTTTTGTTTCTATATTTGCACCCGATTTGGCGAGGTAGCTCAGGTGGTTAGAGCGTCGGATTCATAACCCGGAGGTCTCGAGTTCAAGTCTCGATCTCGCTACAAATGCAAATGTGTTTAAAAACAGCGGTTTAGGTTTTCCCTAAACCGTTTTTTTATGTCTACAATTAATGAATTACTTACTTTTGCATACGATAGTGCATACGAAAGTGCATACGATTTGTCTCAAAAGAAAAAATTTTCAAGTCCAAAAATCTATACCGCTAAGGGGAACTTAAAGAAGCGGTGGTACGTCTATTTTTCATTTCGCGAACCTAATAGTGGGAAACTCAAACGCATGACTCCTTTCTATGGAATTGCAAATACATTTCATACTAAAGAAGAAAGAATGGAAGTCCTTACTACTTACAGAAAAGTGCTTCTAAGGTTGCTTAAAGATGGCTATGACCCATATTCTGATAACACAAAATTATACGAAAGTCTGCAAGCCAAAAAACTATCTTCAGTTAATTGTTCAACAATAGCAACATCCCAAGTAAAAATTGAACACCAAGAAGTAAAGGAATCTAAACAAAAAGTTGACGAGCTAAAAACGCCCATCAAAGAGGCTTTTGAAATGGGTTTAAAATGGAAAGAAAAACTCATTAGTGCAAGAACATTAAAGGATTATGAAGGTAAAGCCACCATCTTTTTAGCTTGGTTAAAAAAACACCACCCCAAAATCAAAACCATCGAAGATTTAAGTAAAAAAGAAACTTTAGCTTTTTTGAATCATATTTTGGAGAAAACATCCCCAAGAAACAGGAACAACTATCGGGCAGACCTTAGCAGTATCATGCAGGTACTTGAGGATAACGAAATCATGGAGGTTAATTTAATGAAGAAGATTCCTGTTCTGAAAAACAAACCAGAGAGAAATAAATCCTATTCGAAAAAAGAACAAGAATCCATTTTTAACTTTTTAAAAGAAAACGACCCAATATTACTACTATATATAAAGTTTATTTCCTATGGATTTCTTAGACCTATTGAAGTATGTAGGCTCAAAATAAAAGACATCAACCTTGAAGAAAAAACCTTACAGTTTAAAGCAAAGAATAGCCCTTTAAAAACAAAAATCATTCCCGAAATACTATGGAATGAGTTGCCAGATTTGTCAAAAATGGATAAGGAATATTCACTATTTACACCTAATCAAATAGGTGATTATTGGGATAGTGACGAAACAAACAAAAGAGATTATTTTAGCAAACGATTTAAAAAGGTAGTAAAAGATCACTTCGGATTTGGTAAAAATCATGGACTATATAGCTTTAGACATACCTTTATTACAGAATTGTATCGAGCTTTTGTAGCGGAATCTTCTCCTTTTCAGGCCAAGAGTAAGCTGATGCAAATAACTGGGCACACCTCAATGACAGCTTTGGAAAAATACTTGCGAGATATTGATGCCGAGTTGCCAGATGATTATTCACATAATTTTAAACTGTAATGAGTGCAGAAAAACTTCAAAAATTTTATTATGAACTAGCTCAGCGTCTATTGTTGGAGTTCTACTTTTATATACCTGAAGGTGAAATAAGCAAACAAATTGTAGAAAAATTTGAGTTTTTAAATGAGTATAACGTTTTAGATAAAATATATGTATTAGATAAAAAAAACGGAATCATCGAATATTCTAGTGAACGAGATAATTTACAAATTTTACAAAAAGGAGTTTTTATAGAACAGAATATCTACAAGCTACTTAAAAGGAAATCTAAGGTAACTGAACCTCAATTTGAATATATTTTGGGAGAGTATTCAAACTTTTTTGATTCCCTCTTTTTTGTTGCCAAATGGATGCATGAAAACCTGCAGCTTTTAACTTTTACAGATGACAATATAAAAGGAGTTTTTCATTGGCAGTTTCTACATTTTAAAAAGCACCATGATTCCCTAAGAAAAGCATTTCCCAAAACACATAATGAAGCAATTGAAATAAAAATAAGCACTGAGGACCTTTTGGAAAGGCACTTTAAAAGGATTTCAGATCAACTAAAAACCCACAACACCCCTCCTATCCATTCTTTGTTAAATGCAACGACCCCCAACACTCCTAGAAAGATTAGCAAGAAGCCACTAATTACCGAGGATGAGGCAGAAACCGAGTTATTAAAAAAATACTTCAATTTTGACAGTTTATCATAATTTATACGTAAATTAAACGTTTATTTTACGTATAAATTTTTAAACTATGGAAAAATGTATTCAATGTGGTGCAGATTATATTCCTAGAAGACGGGGCGTACAAAAGTTTTGCAGCGACACCTGCCGAAGCAGACATTGGCAATTAAAGCAAGGGATACCTAAGAAAAAAAAGAAGAAGCCCCTTAAAAAGAAAAAGCATTCATTACAAAAATACCAAAAGGAGAAAATAACTTTTGCAGGAATAAGCAATGCAGCTATAGGTCAAACAGCAGTTGATTTAATTAAAAATATTGCTACTCCAGAATCTAAAAAACCCGCTACCAAAGGGGATATTAATGAATTAAAATCATTAATTAAAGGGAATCTTCTTCCTATCAAGAATATGGAAAATAATGCTTTTGGCAAAAGCCCTTTTTATGATGTTACCAACCAAATTGTGATTTTTATATAATCAAAGTATTACCTTTTATTGGCTAATCGGTTGGATTAGTATTTTTCTAATGGAGGAAGGTTAAATATGCAACGGATATATTTGGAAACAATTGGAATACCAAATGAAATCTTGAATAATGAATCAAAGCTATCTGAAATTACAAAAGTACTAAACGGATTATATCAAAATTACAATAATATACTAGATAAGTATAGGGTTTATATTCAGTCTTCAATGGTTATTTCAAAACTGTCAAAAAAACTCGAAAACTGGTACGAATTGGAGTTTGGAGAGTTTATTAAGGAACTTAACAAAGCTATTAAAGCAACTAATAGACAAATGGCAAAAGATACTGCTGCGGGTATTAATATAGATTATGTAGCCCTCCCTCCCCTTACCAAAAAAGACGAGTTTGACTGGCTTGAGCTTTTTGAGGAAAACAAGAAAAAAGCCCAAGAGTTTCAACAGCAAATTGCCCAAACAGAAAAAGAAATAGACCAAATGGTCTATGCCTTGTATGGGTTAACCCCAGAGGAGATTGAGATTGTGGAAAATAGTTAATAGGTAGCATCCAACCCCCTCAAGGAACCATGGCATCTTTACAATATTAATGCTCTTCTGTATGCGTTACTTCTTTTAAATCCATACCACATACAGGGCACTTTACATCCTTGTCTAAATATGTTTTGTCCCCTTCACACTTCATAGGGCATTGATACTCGACTTTGGCAACCTCCTCGGTTGTAGTTTCAAGGGTAGTTTCCTGGGTAGTTTCTTTCTTTGCTTCATCCTTGCAAGAGATAAATGAAAATCCTGTGAAGGCGATAATGGCTACTGCAAAAATTACTTTTTTCATACTTAAAATATTTAATGATTATTATTCTATTACTTGTTCTACTTTACCACAGGTAAGCATGGCTTTACCAAAATAGGGATTTATTACTTTTTCTTCTTTACTTAACCAATAAGCCCCTTTATTGTTGTCTGCCATAGGGCAAAATTCTACAAAGACCTTTTCGTTTACACCAAAAAGCTGTACAGTTTTAATTAATTGTGATGATAAGTGTTTAAAATGGTCTCTTTGTTCTTTAATATCTGAGGTTTTTGAAATGGCGGTTGCCGAAGATTTTAGTTCTTTTTCTAAAGACATCCATTGTGTATGAGCGTCCCCTTCTAGCAATTTCATATCTACCTTAGATAAGTTATTTAGTAGGCTCTTAGAGGCGACAGAAGCTGTACTCGAATTTTCTTGAACTAAGTCATCTTTAAGATTTATATAATCTTCATACACTTTTTTTAATTGCTCTCTAAACGAATTTGATACTTCTACTCGTTCATTTATGGTAGATTGATTATCCTTTGCCGAGGAAGTAGTATTTGTATTACCAGTATGTCCTTCGTGGCCTGTCATTACTTTACCCCCTTCCTTATTCATCATAGATTTTTTACCCTGTAATTGTGCAGCTGCATCGACAGTAAAAGTGCCGTTTGTTACAATCTCGTTACCCGAAAATAATCCTTCGAGTACTTCATATTCATCACCCACTTGATTTCCTAAAACTACTTCTTGCATCTGAAAAATGGGTTGGTCTGGATTACTTTTTAGGTACACAACAGAGCGTTCTCCTGTCCAGAGAATAGCAGAAGACGGGATAGTGAGAACTTCCTTATTTTCATTTTTTACACCATCAATCTTGGCTGTAACAAACATTCCAGGTTTAAATAAACCCTTTTCATTGTTCAAAACAACTCGTAGGGTAACCGTTCTTGTTTTCGTGTTTAAAACGGGATTGATGAAATCGACTTTTCCTTTAAACTCTTTATTGTCGTATGCATTTGTGGTTACAACTACCTCCTGCCCTATTTTAAAATAATCTATTTGATTTTCATAAACATCAAAATTTGCCCAAACCGTATTCAGGTTAGCAATTTTTAATAAAGGTTGCCCTTGCTTAACGTAATCCCCTTGCTCTACTAATTTTTCTGAAACTGTTCCAGAAACAGTAGCATAGACCGGAAAGTTTTCTTTTACTTTTCCAGTCTCTTCAATTTGATTGATTTGACTTTCAGAGAGCTTCCATAATTTCAATTTGTTTCGGACTGCCTTATATAATGCAGGTTGCGTTTCTTTTAAAGAGGCTGCTGTAATTAATTCTTGTTGTGCAGCATATAATTCTGGTGAATAAATGGTTGCCAATAGTTGTCCTTTACTTACTTTTTCACCTGTAAAGCTGATATTTAGTCGTTCTAGTCTACCCAAAAAATAACTGACTTGAACTGCGTTTGATTCTTCATTTTCAGCTATTTTACCAGATAATTTTAGGGTTGCGCCATCAACATTTCCTTTACCCACTAGGGTAGTTTGAATGTTAGCCAAAGCCATTGCGTTCTCAGTCAACTTAAATTGATCTGCTAATAATCCATCACTTCCACTTACAGCAGGAATTAAATCCATTCCACAAATAGGGCAATCTCCTGGTTCTGGTTGCATAATTTGTGGATGCATTGAACAGGTCCACATTTGATTGGTTTCTGTAATTGCATCGTGATTATGGTCTGTTTCTATTTTTGACGAACCTCCAAAAAGTAGCCAACCCAACAGTAAACCAACTACGAGTAAGCCAATGTATATGACTATTTTATTATTTTTCATTTTCCAATCGTTTTATCATTGTTTTCATCTCTTCTATTTCTTTTCGTTGAGCTTTAATAATGTCCTCAGCTAATTTTTTTACTTCAGGGTCTTTAATATTGGCTCTTTCACTTGTTAAGATTGCTATAGAATGATGGGGTATCATTGCTTTCATCCAAAGGACATCACCAATTATTGGTGCTTGCGTTCTTACTAACCCTAATGCACCTACAAAGAGGATAAAACTACCTGCAAGTATGGCCATATTCTTTTTTTTATCCTTATACATTTTTCGCATAAAAAACCACATGATGACAGCCATTGTAGAAATCCCTAAACACGTCATATAAAAACGAGTTAGGCTAAACCATACGTGATCTATGGAATACGTGTTTAGGTACATCGTAATATACATAGCTACAAAGGAGCAAGCCAACATTATAAAGAAGGTCTTATAATTTCCTTTGTTTGAGTGTTCTTTTGAATTTTCCATAATTATTTGATTTTATAGTTAAATCGTAATTCTTCTTAATCTTAATGCATTCCCAATTACAGAAACAGAGCTAAAACTCATTGCTAACGCTGCTATCATGGGTGATAATAAAATGCCAAAGAATGGGAATAGTACACCAGCTGCAATAGGCACTCCCAAAGTGTTATAGATAAGTGCAAAAAATAGATTCTGCTTTATATTTTTCATTACAGCATCACTTAAATTTCTTGCTTTTACTATTCCGTGTAAATCTCCTTTTACTAGTGTTATCATGGCACTTTCAATTGCTACATCTGTTCCTGTACCCATTGCAATACCTACATCACTTTTAGCCAATGCTGGTGCATCATTAATACCATCACCTGCCATAGCAACTACTTTTCCGCTTTCTTGCAGTCTTTCAACTTCTTTTAGTTTGTCTTGAGGAAGCATACTGGCTTTAAAATCTGCTAGATTTAGTTCTGTTGCAACTGCTTGTGCGGTATCATGATTATCCCCTGTAAGCATAATAACATCAATCCCTTTATCCTGAAGTGCTTTAATGGCTTTGGCACTTGTTTCTTTTATTTTATCTCCTATTACTACATACCCAACAACGGTTTCATTTATTGATAAATAAGAAACTGTTTTACCTTGCTTTTGGTAAGATTTAGCTTCGTCTTTCATTTTTAAGGTAATATCTGCTTTGGCATATTCCATCATTTTGGGATTCCCTAATGCTACTTTTTTATTATTTATAATGGCTTCAACACCTTTTCCTGTCACAGCACTAAAATCTTTAGACTTTAAAATTTCTGTATTTTGTTTTTTGCCGTATTTAACCGTAGCCTCTGCCAAAGGATGTTCGCTATTTGTATTTAATGAAACAATGTATTGCAATACTTCTTTTTCATTTAAAGTATCATTAAAAGCACCTACAGTTTCAACTGTTGGTTTACCTTCAGTTATTGTTCCTGTTTTATCTACTATAAGTGTATTAACCTTATCCATCTTTTCAAGAGCTTCGGCATTTTTAATCAATACACCATTTTGAGCACCTTTACCTACACCAACCATTACAGACATTGGTGTTGCTAGGCCTAAAGCGCAGGGACAAGCAATGATTAGTACTGCAATTGCATTGACTAATGCAAACACATAAGCAGGTTCTGGTCCCCAAATGGCCCAAACAACAAATGTGATAATAGAAATAAGAACTACTACTGGCACAAAATAACCTGAAACTTTATCTGCTAAATTTTGAATAGGTGCTCGACTTCTACTCGCATCATTCACCAAATGAATGATTTGCGAGAGTAAGGTATCACTTCCTACTTTTTCTGCTTTCATTAAAAAGTATTGATTCCCATTAATTGTTCCGCTACTAACTTTATCATCTTGTGATTTGTTTACAGGAATAGGTTCTCCTGTTATCATAGATTCATCAATAGTTGTTTCACCTTCAGTAATCACACCATCTACAGGAATTTTATCGCCAGGCTTTACTTTTAAAATATCATTGAGTTCAATTTGATCGATGCTTACCTCCATTTCTTCACCATCTACCACTTTTATGGCTTTATTGGGTGCTAATTTTAATAATTCTTTTACTGCTGAATTTGTTTTGCTATGGGCTCTTGCCTCTAACAACTGTCCTAAAAGCACCAATGTTAGAATTACCGTTGCAGCTTCAAAATAGACATGCACAGCACCATGGTCTGTTTTAAATTGTGCAGGAAACACATCTGGAAACAACATACCAAAAACACTAAATAACCAAGCCACACCAGCACCAATCCCAATGAGTGTAAACATATTGAGATTCCACGTTTTTATACTTCTATAAGCACGTTCGAAGAACATCCATGTCGCATAAAACACAACAGGAATGGATAATACGAACTGAATCCAATTCCAATATTTCTGCTCCATTAAATTATACAATGGATTATTATGAAGCATTTCGCTCATAGCAATTAAGAAAATAGGCAACGTAAATGCAGATGCTATCCAAAACTTCTTCAATAATTTTTTATAGGTCTTTTCTTCTGCTGAAAGATCAGGTTGCATTGGTATTAAATCCATACCGCAAATAGGGCACGAACCTGCTTCATCTCTTACAACTTCTGGATGCATTGGACACGTCCATTGTTCTGATGTTGTCGTTGATAGATTTTGCTCTTCGACTAAATCCATTCCGCAAACAGGGCAATCGCCTGGCTTGTCATAGGTTTTATCTCCTTCACAGTGCATAGGGCAATAAAAGGTTCCTGTACCATTTGCCTTTGGTTGGTTTACCTTTTCTACTTTGGCATGATGATGTTCACCTTGTTTGTGAATACTGTATCTATCACCATCCTTTTTTAGGGCTTTTTGAAATGTTTCTAAAGGAATATGCGATGTCATTTCGATGGTAGCTTCTGCCTTTTCTAAATTGACTGTTGCTTTTGACACACCTTCCACTTTAGAAAGTATTTCTTCTACGTGAGTACGACAACCGTTGCAGGTCATTCCGTGTATGTGATATGTGTGTTTCATTTTAACAACAACTTTTATTATTTTGAATTGGTGGACAAGGAACTGTTCCGTATGAACAATAAACACAACAATCTCCTTCCTTTGGTTTTAGAACTGTTTTGCAATTCTCACACTCATAAAAGAACTGGCAAGCATTTGTTGGCATTTCTTCCATTTTTTTATGTCCACAACTTGGACAAGTGATTTCTGATTTTAATTGAATTTTCATTAGTTTTCTTTTTTTTCAGTTACTTTATAACCTGTTGCGTTAATTGCTTTCTCAATTTCCTTTTCATTGGTTTTGGTTTTATCAAATTCAATGATTGCGTTTCCATTTTTGTAGGATGCTTTTGAGTTTACAATTCCGTTAAGTTTATTTACTTCGTGATTTACGTGTTCCTCACAACTTGCACAAGTCATTCCGCTGATTTTAAATTCAGCTGTTTTAATGTCTGATTTATCGACCACTATAATTTGCTTTTCTGTTTCTGGATAAAAAATTCCTGAATAGTATGGAAAACCCAACATTATTATTGCAAATGCAGTTATAATTCCCAAAAAGGTTTTTGACTGTGTAAATTTTGGCTTTTCATCTGTTTCACATTCGCAATCAATTTCTTTTTGAGGTTTTAGTTTTTGATACCACGCAAAACCAAGAACTAAAATTGTCAGACCAATTAAATAAGGTCTAAATGGTTCTAACCAAGAGAAAGTTGAAGCAATCCCACTTGTACCTGCAATTAATGCTAAAACTGGTGTGACACAGCATAAGGAAGCTGTAATTGCAGTTATTATGCCAGTACCTATTAGTTTGTTATTATTTTTCATTTGTTATTGAATTAAATAATTAATAATTGTGCTTTGCACATAATAGCCCTTAATAGACTCTATTTGGTTCATTTGAAACTTTAATTGTAGTTCTTGAATATCTAAAACATCAATAAAGTCAATCGTTCCTGTTTCGTAGCTTTTAATAAGAATACCTTCTGCATCTTTTGCTTGTTTTAGGTTCTTGGTTTGCGTAACATAGCTTATTCTTGCTGAGACACGTTCGTTAATTGCTTTACTCAAAAGCGTTTCCAAAGTGTTTAATCGCTCTTGTTTTTGGGTTGTTATTTCTTGCTGTTCCAACTCATTCTGTCTAGTTTGAGATTTATATTTTTTATTAAAAATTGGAATAGTTACCGAAACCATTGGCATAATAATATCTTTTCCATTGTCTGAAAAACTCATATCTGGTCTTTCTGAGACATTAATATAGTCTAATCCAAAACCAATCATTGGGCTACTCTCTTTTTGGTTTAATAATTCCGATTGTTCTATGGATTGAAATAGTTTATCATACTTTAACAGTTCGGGATGTAATGCTAAATTTTCAGTAGTGATATCAAAGTCTTCTGAAGGCATCATTAAACTATCTACAACCGTAACAGTAACATCATTTTCCCTGTTCAAAAGATTATTCAAATTAGTTTGTTCTGCTAAAAACTGTTGACTTAAAACATCTTTCAATTGTTGCATTTCGTTTTGGCGCATTTGTAATCGCAACACATCTACAGCAGATGCTTTTCCTACCTCAACAGAGGTTAGTGCCAAGGTTTCATAGGTTTCCAGTAGTTTAATGTTTTCTGTTAGCACCTTTTGTTTCGCTTTGTTGGCGTATAAATTATAATAGGATTGTGATACAGAAGCCATCAATTTTCGCTTTGCGATAACAATGTCCTCATATTTTGCATCAGCTAATGAAGTCACATAATTTTCTCGTGATGTAATTGTACCAAACCACGGTAACATTTGTTTAGCCGATACTTTAAATCGTTGCGCTCCTGTTCGTGTTTCTGGTTCGCTCACAAAGTAACCTACACCAAATTCTGTATTAGGAATAGCATTTACTTCGTTTACCTTTTCGGAAGCTCTTTGGTATTGTAACTCAAATTTTTGAATTTCTGGATTGTTATTTAATGCAACATCAATAAGCGTTTCTAACTCTTGACTTTGTGCAGAAAGCACGAAGCATAAAGCACAAAGAACAAAGACTGTTTTTATATTGATTTTTATGTATTTCATTTTGTTGCTCTTTTTAGTTGAACTTCGGATTTCCAGCTATATAATACTGGCACTACAAATAGGGTTATTAAGGCTATGAGCATTCCACCAAAACTTGGTATGGCCATTGGAATCATAATATCGCTTCCTCGTCCTGTAGAGGTTAATACTGGTAATAATGCTAAAATGGTTGTAGCTGTAGTCATTAAACAAGGTCTGATACGTTTTTCTCCTGCTTCCACTATGGATGCTCTAATTTCCTTTTTATTCTCTGGTGTGTTTCTATCAAAAGTTTGCGTTAAATACGTTGCCATAACCACACCATCATCAGTTGCAATTCCAAATAAGGCGATAAACCCAACCCAAACCGCTACACTTAAATTAATTGGGTGCATCTGGAATAAATCACGTAGGTTTTCTCCAAAGAAATTGAAATTCAAAAACCAATCTTGACCATACAACCAAATCATAATAAAACCACCCGCAAAGGCTACTGCAATACCAGTAAACACCATTAGCGAAGTTCCCACTGAACGGAATTGGAAATACAGTATTAAAAAGATGATTGCCAATGCTAAAGGAACAACAACAGATAAGGTTTTTTCTGCTCGTAACTGATTTTCATACGTTCCTGTGAATGCGTAGTTAATACCTTTTGGCACAGTTAGCTCACCAGAATTTATCTTTTCTTGAATAAGAGCTTGTGCATTTTCAACAACGCTTACTTCCGCAAAACCGTCTAATTTATCGAATAAGACATAACCTACTAAAAAGGTGTCTTCACTTTTAATGACTTGTGGCCCTTGTTCGTAACGAATGGTTGCGAGTTCACTTAACGGAACTGGGCTACCTTTTTCAACGGGTACATATATTTGCTCCAAATCTGTTGGATTAGCACGCAACTCCCTTGGGTATCGCACACGAACACCATATCGCTCTCGACCTTCTACCGTTTGGGTTAAAACCATACCTCCAACCGCCACTTTTAATACATTCTGTACTTCCTCTATAGTTATACCATATCGTGCAATTTTTTCTCTATCAATATCTATTAGTAAATACGGCTTACCTACAATTCGGTCTGCAAAAACAGCTTCTTTTTTAACCCCTTCCGCTTCCTTGATAATGTTTTCTAATTGTACTCCAAATGCTTCAATTTGCTTTAAATCTTGACCTTTTACCTTAATTCCCATAGGTGCTCGCATTCCTGTTTGAAGCATGACCAATCGGGTTTCAATAGGTTGTAGCTTTGGTGCAGAGGTTACGCCTGGTAATTTGGTGACTCTTACAATTTCATTCCAAATATCATCTGGTGACTGTATCTCTGGGCGCCAATTGCGATAGTATTCGCCATCTTCGTCTTCGACTAATTGAGACCTATTAACAGTACTAAAAGTGATATTTTCAGAATTATTAGGGTTAGAAACAAAACGACCATCTCTTAATTCAAACAAGCCATCCTCATTAACTTTGTAATGTTGTCGTTCGCCTTTTTCATTCAGCATATATTCTGGCTTATACTGAATCATATTCTCGTACATTGATAATGGTGCAGGATCTAAAGCAGATTCTGTTCTACCTGCTTTACCTACAACCGTTTCAATTTCTGGAATGCTGGCTACTGCCATATCCAATTGTTGTAAAACCCTTTTATTTTCTTCCACCCCTGAATGAGGCATTGACGTTGGCATCAATAAAAATGAGCCTTCATTTAAGGATGGCATAAACTCTTTGCCTGTATTCTTCATAATGAAAAAACCCGCAATGACGATTGCTGTAGGTATAGACAGAAATAGCAATTTATTGTCTAAACACCACCTTAAAATACGTGTGTAGTATTTAATAAATAATGAAAAAACACCTAATAAGCCAAAGCAAATCACACCTACAAATATGAGATTCCAAAAAATACTTTTATCAACACCTAAAGGTCTCCAATATTCTGCTAACAGAAATACAATTGCTGCCGCTGAAATAATGATGTTGACAAGATTCGCTTGTTTCTCAATTATCATGTTTTGAAGGTAAAGTAGGGCTGTAATTCCAAAAGCTATCAAAATCAATCCTAACCAATACCCATAGACTATAGCTACGATGCCTAAAGCTATTAAAGCACCATTTAAGACATATTTAAAATTGGTTTTAATAGATTTCTTTCTGAATAAATAAGCAGCAAACGGTGGAATTAAAAATAAGGCTACAATAATTGATGCAGTTAACGCAAAGGTTTTTGTAAAAGCTAATGGTCTAAACAGTTTTCCTTCTGCGCCTATCATAGTGAAAACAGGAATGAAACTAATTATTGTTGTCATTACTGCGGTTACGATTGCTCCAGATACTTCTGCTGTTGCGTTATAAACTACCGTATTAATGGATTGTGTTCCATTATCCTCATCTAAGTGCCTAATAATGTTTTCTGAAAGAATGACACCAACATCCACCATGGTACCAATAGCAATGGCAATACCAGATAAAGCGACAATGTTTGCATCTACTCCAAAGAACTTCATAGCGATAAATACCATTAAAACAGCAACGGGTAATAATCCAGAAATTAATATGGAAGCTCTAAGATTAAACACCATGATAATAATGACCAAAATGGTAATTAAAATCTCTAAAGTCAATGCTTCGTTAAGTGTGTCTAGTGTTTCTTGAATAAGTTCTGTTCTATCATAAAATGGCACTATGGTTACTTGTGATGTTCTTCCATCTGCTAATACTTTGGAAGGTAATCCTGCACTTAATTCGTTAATTTTCACTTTTACATTATTGATAACTTCCATTGGATTAGCACCGTAACGTGCTACAACAACAGCGCCTACAACCTCTGCACCTTCTTTGTCTAATATACCTCTTCGAGTTGCTGGTCCTAATGATACTTTTCCAATATCCTTAATTCGAATTGAAGTATAATCTTCAGAAGTAACTACTGCATTTTCGATATCTGAAATAGATTTCACATAACCTAAACCTCGAACTAAATATTCCGCTTGATTTATCTCTAATGTTTGAGCTCCAATATCTCTGTTACTTTCCTTAACCGCTTTTACAACTTGATGCAATCCAATATTATATTGACGCATCAATTCAGGATTAACATCGATTTGATATTCTTGAACGAAACCACCAATGGAAGCGACTTCGGATACACCACTTGCAGAGGATAAGGCATATTTCACATAGTAATCTTGAATACTACGCAATTCTTGCAAATCCCATCCTCCAGTGACGTTTCCGTTTTCATCACGACCCTCAAGGGTGTACCAGAATATTTGTCCTAATCCTGTGGCATCGGGTCCTAAAGCGGGATTAACACCATCAGGTAATAACCCACTTGGTAATGAGTTTAGTTTTTCGAGAATACGACTTCTACTCCAGTAAAACTCTATGTCTTCTTCAAAAATGATATAGATACTTGAAAACCCAAACATAGAAGAACTACGAATGGTTTTTACTCCAGGAATACCTAACAAGGATGTGGTTAATGGATAAGTAATTTGGTCTTCTATATCTTGTGGGGAACGACCATCCCATTTGGTAAAGACAATTTGTTGGTTTTCGCCTATATCTGGAATAGCATCTACTGCTACAGGATTACTAGGTAAAAAACCAGTATCCCAATTAAAAGGCGCATTTACTGTTCCCCATCCCACAAAAAGGACAAGCAACAGTACTGCCACAAGTTTATTTTCTATTAAGAATTTGATGCTTTTATTTAGCATGACATTTGATGATTAAACAATTAGACATTGGTGTTATGACAACACCGAATACAGCAAATTATCCGCATAACACAAAGTCATTGGATAATATAGTCTAACGCTTAAAAATCAAATTAAATAGGTCTCGTCAATCTTGTAGAGTTGCCTTATGACGAGGGGCGGTTTATATTCCTCAAAAGAGGAAACATTATTTTCTAATCCTTCAAAAAGATTGATAAATGTATAAACAAATGTGGCCAGGAAAACTTGTTGTTCAAATGAAACTTTGTCAACTTTTAATTGTAATTCATTTTGACCATCAATTACAATCAATTTATCACTGCAACAATTTTTCTTGGTAATAGAACATCCTTCAGTAGATGGCTTTTCCATTTCCATTCCACAAGTTTTTGCTTTCTGAAAAATGCTCGTATCTACTAAAGTATTTCCACAATAATGCATATCAACAGTAAAAGACATTGTAGATAACAATACTACAGTGGCCATTGCAAAAGACATTATTTTGTGAAATATTTTTTTCATTCTATTCCAAAGTTACAAAATTTTAACAAAGGGTATTATTGTTTAACAGAAGTTTAATTCTTAACTCCATTTCATTTTTTGTAATCTAACAGCATTTAATATGGCTAATAAGGCGACCCCTACATCGGCAAAAACTGCTTCCCACATGGTTGCTAAACCACCTGCTCCTAAAATAAGAACTATAACTTTGATGCCAAAAGCAAATAAAATGTTCTGCCATACAATCTTACGAGTGGAACGACTAATTTTAATTGCCCTCACTACTTTTGAAGGTTGATCTGTTTGAATAATTACATCTGCGGTTTCAATTGCAACATCGCTTCCCAAACCACCCATTGCAATTCCTACATCACTTGCTGCTAAAACTGGCGCATCATTAATTCCATCACCAATAAACGCAATTTTATTTTCTGGGTTTTGTCTTAAAAGTTCAACTTCATTTAGTTTATCTTCTGGTAATAAACCACCCTTAGCTATTTCGATTTTTAATTCGGAAGCTACTTTTTGAGTAATGGAATCCTTGTCACCAGAGAGCATCATTATATTTTTGACACCTACTTTGTTTAACGCAATAATCGTTTCTTTTGCATCTTCTTTTAATTCATCAGCAATGACAACATAACCTGTAAATACATTGTCTATAGAAACTAATACTATAGATTCTACGATAGTTTCCGTTTCCTCTAAAACATTAATATTATTGGCTGTCATTAGGGCTTTATTACCAACTAAAACAGTCTTACCATTCACGATACCTTTTAAACCTTTTCCTGCTATTTCTGTAACTTCGGAAGCCTGAAAATATTTGCCTTCTGCTTTATATTCCAAAATGGCTTTAGCGATTGGATGTGTTGATTGTTCTTCCATAGCCATCAGGTACTTCATAAACTCCTTTTCATCCCAACCAATAGCTTTGATTTCTTTTATTTTGAAAACACCTTTAGTAACCGTTCCTGTCTTATCCATTACCAATGTATTTACCTTGGTCATTGCATCTAAAAATGAAGCACCTTTAAATAATATTCCATTTTTTGAAGCTGCACCCAATCCACCAAAATAACCCAAGGGAATAGAAATAACCAAAGCACAAGGACAAGAAATCACAAGAAAAATTAAAGCTCTGTATAACCAGTCTCTAAAAGCATAATCATCTACAAAAAAGTATGGCAGGAACGTAACACCTATTGCTAAAAACACAACTATTGGTGTGTAAATACGAGCAAACTGTCTGATGAATAATTCTGTTTTAGATTTTCGAGCTGTGGCATTTTGTACCATATCCAAAATTCTTGCTATGGAACTATCTTTAAATTCTTTGGTGGTTTCTATTTCAATTACACCGTCCAAATTAATGCTGCCCGCAAAAACTTTTTCACCTTTTGCAAGCGTATCAGGTTTACTTTCGCCTGTTAATGCAGCTGTATTAAATGAACCTTTGTCGGAAAGTAGAATACCATCTAAAGGTATTTTTTCTCCAACACGTACTTGCACTTTTTCGCCAATTTCAACCGTTTCTGGACTTACAGACACATAATCATTGTTGCGATATACCAGAGCTTCATTTGGTCTTACATCAAGTAAGGCTTTTATATTTCCTTTTGCTCTGTTAACTGCTGCATTTTGGAATAATTCCCCAACTGCATAAAACAACATTACTGCAACACCTTCAGGATATTCGCCAATAATAAACGCACCAATAGTAGCAATAGACATTAAAAAGAACTCTGTAAATACATCGCCTTTTTTAATACTTTCCCAACCTTCTTTTACTACAGGAAGCCCAACTGGCAAATAAGCAATACCATACCATATAATGAAAATCCAATCCTTGAAAAAAGTAACATCAAAATAGTCTAACCCAATACCTATAATTAGCATTGTAAAACTTATAATCGCTGGAATATAGGCTTTAACATTACTTGAGTTGCCACTATGATTGTGGCCATCATCTTGGTTATGTTCTGTTCCCGAATTTGGCTTTAAATCTCTTAAACTAACTTTCTTTTTTTTCATTTTTTTCCTATTCTACAAACACAAAATATTTATATCCAACGTCTCACTTTCCTTGTATACTCTAAATACTCATCTTCAAATTCGCTTTTTAAAAATTCTTCTTCTAATCTTATTTGGGTGTTAATACTTATTGTGGATAATGAGATTATCAATAAAGTAAAAGCGTTTGGAATTACTAAAAACAACCCGATATTTGCAATCATAATTCCAAGAAAAATTGGGTTTCTGGAAATGGAAAACAATCCTTTGGTTACTAACTTTGTCTTGTTTTTCTCATCTATCCCAATTCTCCATGAATTGGCCATTTGTGATTGAGCAATCCAAACCACCATTAGAGAAAGTATTAATAATCCCCATCCTATTTTAGGTAAAGTATCATTTTCTAAATACCAAAAAGGAAGTAAATATTCGTACCATTCACTTTTAAAAGAATAAATACCAACAACCAATAGCTCCAAAAAAGATATTGCGGTAAATACTTTACCATTATAACCATGAGCATCATCGGTTTTATTAAATGTCAAAGGATTTACTCCTGTCTTTACCTTTAACAAAACTGATCGTATTACAAATACTAATAAAAAATATATCAGTAGATATATAAATAATATCATTGCTTTTTATTTACAAATTGAAAACAAAAATGGTTAAAAAACAGATGCAATGGAAGTGCATTATTGGCCACTACACTTGTCGCAAATCCCTTTTACTACCAAGTTTACGTTTTCTGAAACGAAGCCGTCAGGCACTTTAATTTGGGGAATCTTATGATCTGTTAAGCAAATAGTTTCATTACAGTTATTGCAATGAAAATGCAAATGCAAGTCGGTTTCAATCTCACAATTACATCCCTTTTCGCAAAGAGCATATTTTGTAATTCCTGTGCCATCATCTATTTGATGAACAATATCCTTTTCTTCAAAAGTTTTAATAGTTCTATACAGGGTGGTTCTATCTGATTTCTCAAAAGCATCTTCAATATCACTTAATGTTACCGCAACTTCTTTTTCTGCAAGAAATTTATAAATAAGTAGTCGCATTGCCGTAACACGAATATCTTTTGACTCTAATAATTGTTCAATTGTTTGCATAATCTAATGTTCATGTTCTGCATCCCCTTTTTTCATTTCAGCAATAAGGTAGTATGCATTGTTATATGCAAATTTTGTATTTGATTCCATTTCTTTTAAAAGTTGTACCTCAATCCAATTTCCATCCTTTGCTCCTATTATAATTTCTACAGGCTTAAAGCTCCAATCATCGTTTTCTTTTTCTACAAAAAACACATAATACTTATCTCCATCTTTAATAATTGCACTTTCTGGTAATGCCCTTGTTTTGGAGTTTTCTACCTGAATTTTTCCTTGAATATACATTCCAGGGATAAGGTTTCCCGATTTGTTTTCGATTTCAGCGTGAACATGTACCGCTTTAGGGTTATCTTCAAATGTTTTACTTACCGAATATATTTCAGCCGTTAGTTCTGCATCAGGAATGGACTGTACAGTAAATGTTACTTTTTGCCCCTTCATTACTTTATGTACATCTTTTTCAAATACCATCAAATCTGCATGTACGTGATGGGTATTAACAATTTCAAATAATTCGGTTTGCGGTTCAACATATTGCCCTGTTTTCACTTCTACTTTTTGCACAAACCCTTCTATTGGGCTTCGCAAAGGAACTCGTTGTACAATATTTCCATTTCGGACAGATGCTGTATTTACATTCAATATTCTTAATTGGGCTTCTAAACCATTAACCATGGCTTTAGAAGCATCATATTCCGCATCGGCCTTTTGAAAATTAGCACCAGAACCTACTCCTGCCTCATATAGTTTTTGTTGACGTTCATAGTTCTTTTTTAAAAAATTACTGTCGCTATACGCATTCAAATAATTGGTTTGCAATTCTATAATATTTGGATGAGAAAGGTATGCAACCACTTGACCTTTATTGACTTTATCCCCTTCGATTACTTCAATAGAAACCACATTTGCGCCAATAACAGTTGTAATTGCTGCTTCATTTTGTGGAGGCACCTCTAACGTTCCATTTGCCTCAACATAACCCCTCATATTGCGTAATGCTAAGGTATCGATTTTCATTTGTAAAGCATCAAACTGCCGCTGTGAAAGCATTACTTCTTCACTTTTGTTCCATTCATCGCTTTCTTCATTTTTTTGATCTCCGTTATGGGAATGACCATCACCTTCTTTATGGCTTTCTTTATTTCCGCAAGCAACAACTAAAAATGAAACTGTTAGTATTGCTAAAATTATATATCGTGTGTTTTTCATTGTCTTATTGATTAAAATATTGTAGTTGAAATGCGCTTTCTAAATAGTTTACTAAAGCTGTTTGTGCTTCCAATTCCGAGTGAATTGCTTCTTTTATAAGTTGTGTAAATGCTGTGTAATCTATCTCACCTTCTCTATAAGCAAACAAAGCACCTGTTTTTTGTTCTTTAATAAGTGGTAACACTTCATTCTTATAGAATAGCCAAGATGTTTTCCATTTTTGGTAATTTTCTTTAGCTTGATTAAATTTAGATTGCACTTCCTTTTGCTTAAACTGCATATTTGATTCGGCAATTTGTCTATCAATTTTGGCCGTTCTAACTTGTGCTTTTGTTGTACCAGATAAAAACGGCATGGAAATACCAGCTTGATAGGTATAAAACCCTGATTTTCCATTTACATTTTGGAAACCACCTTGAAAATTAAACTTTGGTAAATTTTCAGCTTTTGCAGCTTTAAAGTTTGCTTCTGCCTCTGCGAGTTGAAGTTGAGAAACATTATATATAGGGTGTGCTTCTAAAATAAAGGATTCTACATTTATTTTGTTCTCTATAACAATTTCATCTGTAACCGTATAAAAATCATCCGAAATCAACCACAAGTTTAATTGTTGTAAAGCAATAACATATTCACTTTTTGATTGCATAAATTTATTCTGAATCTGTAATGCTTGATTTTTGGCTGCTGAATATTCTAATTTAGAAATGGCTTCTACTTCATAATTTAATGCTACTGCTTTTTCAAAATTGGTGTATATAGAATCTAATTCTTTGTATAAATTATATTTCCTTTTATGCTGTAAGGCATTTGCCCATGCTTTCTTTACTTCTAATTCTAAATCTAATTCTGAAAGCTGAAGTGCCTTTTGGGCTAACTGAATACGTTGCTCCTGTAATTTTTTCTTAGGTGCTATACCAAATACATCAATATTTGATTGACCAACACCAATAGTGGTGTAAATACCTGTACCATCCTTAACTTCCTCACCTCCTGTAAAAATTTGGGTAGTACCAAAATCGAAAGCAGTTCCTTTTAATTGTTGTTGCTTATCAATTTCAAGCTGTCGTTGTTTTAAACTTGGATAGTTTTCTTTAGCCAATTTTACAGCTTCTTGCATTGAAATATTAGGTAACGAATCATTTATTTGTTGCGCGTTTCCTGTAATTGGCAAAAAAAACATAAAAGCTACCATAGCTGTAACTGCAATTACTTTTTTGTCTGCTCTAAAATTGAATGATTTGTTTTCTACCCAATGATATAATATAGGTAAAACGAATAATGTTAATAATGTAGACGTTAATAAACCACCAATAACAACGGTTGCTAGAGGTCGCTGAACTTCCGCACCAGCTGATGCTGAAATTGCCATAGGCAAGAAACCCAAAACATCTGTGAAAGCGGTTAACATAATAGGTCTAATTCTTCGTTTTGTTCCTTCTATAATTCTATCTTTTAGATTGGTAACACCTTCATCTTTTAATTCATTCAGACCACTAATCATAACTAATCCGTTTAATACTGCAACACCAAATAAAACAATAAAACCAACACCAGCCGAAATACTAAAAGGCATATCACGCATCCATAAAGCAACAACGCCACCAATGGTTGCCATAGGGATTGCTATGTAAATCACCAAGGTTTGTGGTAAGGATTTTAACGCAAAATATATGAGGACAAAAATGAGCAATAACGCTATCGGCACTACAGTTTGCAAGCGGCTACTTGCACGCTCTAAATTTTCAAAAGCTCCACCATAACGAATAAAATAGCCAGATGGCAACTCTAATTGCGTATCTAATTTTGTTTTTATTTCAGTTACCAACGATTTTACATCACGACCTCTCACATTTATCCCAACATAGGTTCTTCTGTTTGTATTGTCCCTACTAATTTGCATTGGGCCAGATTTATAGCTTACTTCTGCAATTTCACGTAAAGGAATCTGTGCACCAGAAGGTAAGTTGATAAACAAATTTTGAACATCTGTTATGTCTTTACGATTATGAGAATTTAATCGCACCACTAGATCAAAACGTTTTTCACCTTCAAAAATCACACCTGCCTTACCACCAGCGAATGCTGATTGTACGGTTTGATTTAATGTATTAATTTGAAGTCCGTATTGTGCCAATTTATTTCTGTTATACGAAATGGTCATTTGCGGTAACCCTGTTGTGGCTTCCGCTTTCATATCGCCAATACCATCTGTACCAGCAATAATTTTAGATATTTCTTCTGCTTTTTGAGATAGCACCTCTATATCTTCACCATAAAGTTTTATAGCAATGTCTTCTCTAACCCCTTCGAGCAATTCATTAAATCGCATTTCAATAGGTTGGGTAAATTCGTAGTTAACACCAGGAATTATTTCAACTGCTTCTTTCATTTTTTCTATCAATTCATCTTTTGTCACAGCTGTTACCCATTCGCTCTTAGGTTTTAGGATAACAAAAATGTCGGCTAAATCCATTGGCATTGGGTCAGTTGGTATTTCTGCTACACCAATACGACTAACTATTTTTTCGACTTCTGGAAATTTAGCTTTTAAAATTTGTTCAATTTTAGTAGTTGTTTCAATAGTTTCGGAGAGTGAACTTCCTGGCTTTAATATGGCATGAAATGCAATATCACCTTCATCCAGTTGTGGAATAAATTCACCCCCCATTCTTGTAAACATAAAAACTGCAATACCAAATAATACAACAGAAAACCCTATTATTAGTTTGCCTTTCGTCAAAGCTCTTTCTAATAGAGGTTGGTATTTACGTTCTACCCAATGCACAAATTTATCGCCATATGATTGTTTGTCATTTTTTGGTGCTCTTAACACTAATGCAGACATCATTGGAACATAGGTTAAACATAAAACCATAGCCCCAATCATTGCGAAAATAAAGGTCAATGCCATTGGTTTAAACATTTTTCCTTCAATTCCTTGCAAAGCCAAAATTGGAAGAAATACTATGAGGATAATTAACTGACCGAAAAAGGCAGCATTCATCATTTTTTTTGAAGCATTAGAAGCTACTTTATCACGCTCTTTGGCCGTAAGGTTCTTCTTTTTTAGAACTTGGGTTGCAATAAGGAATACTGTACTCTCAACAATAATTACCGCACCATCTACTATGATTCCGAAATCAATCGCACCTAAACTCATTAAATTTGCCCAAACATCAAAAGCATTCATTAATATAAAGGCAAACAACAAGGAAAGAGGAATTGTAGAAGCTACTATTAAACCACCTCGCCAATTTCCTAATAAAAAAATTAAGATGAAAATTACTATTAATGCACCTTCCGTTAAATTAGTTGCTACTGTAGATGTTGTTTCGCTAATTAATTTACTTCGATCTAATAAGGGTTCAATAATAATACCCTCAGGTAAAGACTTTTCAATTTGAGACATTCGCTCTTTTACGTTTGCAATAACATCATTAGAATTTGCACCTTTAAGCATCATTACCAAACCACCAACAACTTCGCCTTCACCATCCTGTGTTAATGCCCCATAGCGTATGGCAGCCCCAAATTGTACAGTAGCAATATCTCCAATAGTTATGGGAATATTATTTATATTTTTAACGGTAATTTTTTTTATGTCTTCTAAATTGCGAACCAAGCCTTCACCACGGATAAAATTAGCCTGATGGTTTTTTTCGATGTACGCGCCACCTGTATTTTGGTTATTTGCCTCCAGTGCATTAAATACATCTGTAATCGTCAAACCTATTGCGTTTAAATCGTTAGGGTCTACTGCTACTTCGTATTGTTTAATTTTGCCCCCTATAGCATTTACTTCAACCACACCTTCCACCATGGCCATTTGACGCTGCACAATCCAATCTTGCATGGTTCGCAGGTCTGTAATTGTATATCTGTCTTTATACTCTGGAGCTACTTTTAATGTGTATTGATAAATTTCTCCTAATCCTGTCGAAATTGGTCCCATTGTGGGTTCGCCAAAACCCGAGGGGATTTGATCTTTTACCTCGTTTAGTTTTTCCCCCACCAATTGTCTAGGAAGGTAGGTTCCCATATCATCATCAAATACAATAGTGACTACAGATAACCCAAAACGGGATATTGACCTAATTTCATGGACCTTGGGAAGGTTACTCATTGCAACCTCGATAGGATAAGTTACAATTTGTTCAATGTCTTCTGTGCCTAAATTTGGTGCTTGGGTAATGACTTGCACTTGATTGTTGGTAATATCTGGAACAGCATCGATTGGCACTTTGGTCATACTCCAAATACCCGCTCCAATAATGGTAAGTGTTAGTAAACCAATTATAAATTTATTATTGATTGAAAAATCAATGATTTTATTAATCATAGAAAATGTATTAATTCAGTTAAAACCTCGCATTGCAAATAGATGCAATGCGCTTGTGATGCGATGCTCTTTTAAAAAACATCACGTTGGGATATAGCTATCCATTAAAAACTAAATTATACTTGTGGGGGCTGGAAAAGGGATGAGCTGAAGTTACTTTCCATACCTTCAAAATAATGAAACACCTTAGTTGAAATCAAAGAGCTTGATAAATTATATTCAACTACCTTAAAGTGGGTTACGTGAATGTGGCAACAATGGCATTGGCAGAATGGAGAACATAAATCAAAATCCAAATGACCATCATTTGTGTTTTGTGAAATTTCTGTTTTTAGTTCATCACTAACTACACTCAAATCTTCACATGGTGAGAAATTAAGAGCTAGGAAATAAATTGATAAGATGAATGATAAAAATTTCATATAAACAAATATAGAAATTATTTATTGCAATGGTTGTGCAAAGTGCATATACAATAAAGTTATATTGACTCTTTTACGCAAATTTTGTGCATATGAAGAAATTATTACTCACAACAACCACCATTCCCAATAGCTAAATATTACCCTCACACCCAAAAACATTAACCTTTTATGTAGAAATGGATTTTTAGAGTAGAACCCTCAAATGGTTCTATAACATTCAACAAACCCCATCGTTAATGTTTACTTGCACAACAACATTTTATCTTCTATTTTTATACTTTATAAGTTTAATCTGAAAATCTAAAACTGCATACGTTTTGCATACGATTTTGAATACGTTTTCAAATTTAAGTGTTTGTAAAATCCTGACAATCAATATTTTTAAAATATAATCTAGGATTCATAACCCGGAGGTCTCGAGTTCAAGTCTCGATCTCGCTACAGTAGGAAACCCCTGTAATACAGGGGTTTTTTGTATATTTATCAAAACGGTTTGCTATGAAATTTAGACTAACCGTACCTAAAACAGTACCTAAAACTGTTGAGAAAATATACATAATTCGTATGGAAGAACCGCAATACTCCAAGGTAAAGCTATTTATTCCTAGGGATAAAAATGGGAGAATAACTGTTGAACGCCCTTGGCATATCTATTTTTATTTTCGTAATCCAATTACAGGAAAATTTGATAGTAGAAGTAAGTTTATTAGGAAACACGGAATAAATAAGTACTACAAAACCGTAAAGCAACGAAAACTTTATGGTCAAAAACTAGTACAAGCATATACCGAGCTACTAAATGATGGATATGATCCTTATGAAAATACTATTCCTCAAGAGGAAAATATCAATTTCACAAATGAAATTGTTTCTATTGAATTTGCGTTAAAGAAAGCATTAGAAAACAAAAAAGCTGTTTGGGCCAAAAGCACTATTCAAAGCTGTGTGTATCGAGTTGATGAATTTATTGCTTTTGCAAAACGCCATCATTTTTCAGATCTCCCTAGTGATCAATTAATGAGAAAACACGTGGTTGAGTTTTTAAGAACTATAAAAGATAGTGGGCAATCCATGACAAGTGTCAACAACTATCGCAACACTCTAGGTTCCATTCTTTCAGAAATGGTTCAATTAGAATATTTACCGTATAACTTCATTCGAGATATTAAAAAAGAAAGAAGTAATCCCGTTCGCAACCACCCATTTACGAATCGGCAAGTTGCGGACATTAAAAAATATCTTGAAGCAAACGACCCTTACCTGTTGACCTATATTAGGGTCATTTCATATTCCTTCCTACGAAACTCCGAGGTGTTGCGTCTCACTGTTGGGGACGTTGATCTTAAAAATAGATTGATTACAGTAAAAACAAAAGCCCGATCCCTTGAAAAGGTGTTTATCATAGATCAATTAATGGATATTTTTAAAGAGATGCAATTAGAGCAACACCCCAAATCGCATTTTGTCTTTTCTCGCAACGACGGACCTGGCGAATGGGAGGCAGAATTAAAAACGAAAAAGAAAGTATTTAGTGATCGTTTTAGACCTGTTAAGAAGAAATTTAATTTTGGCAGGGAATTTACGCTTTATAGCTTCCGTCATACGTTTGCAATAAACCTATACAATCAATTTATCTCGCAAGGATTAAGTGAAACAGAAGCATTAATAAAAATGTTACCCATCACAAGACATCGATCTATTGATATGGCTAGTAACTATGTAAGGGAAAAGCAACGAATGCTGCCAAGAGATTACAGCAAGGACATATCCATTGATTTTTAAGGGTTTAGACGTTAATCTTATGCTTCGCAACGACCGCAACGACCTACGGGCTGTTGCCGTCGTTGCAGTAAATTATTTAATGAAAAATTTATTTAATTATGTAGTAATTGAAATTTGCTTAGAAGTTTATCACCTATTTTATAATCCAACTTCCCAATTGTATTTAATATATCCACAAATCATAATTATCGATAATTTTGATGTTGATTATTCAGGTAAAATTACCACCAAATAACTTCATCTCCCTTAATTTGTTTATAATCAACTTTAGTTAATTTAAAATGTTTTGTAGCACAATCAATCTTCCTTTTTTCATTAGGAAACTGTAATAGGTTTGGATTAACATTCCCCTTAGTTTCTCTAACAAGTTCTAATTTGAACTTATTATTGTCATCCCATCGAATAATACCCCAATCTGGATTATAATTCCCAATAATTTTGGGGATTGAAATTTTAAATTGACTTGGAAACTTAAAAAAACATACAACATTATCATCCTCATTTAACTTATACTCTACAAAGCGTCGTTCGATATCAGAATCTATTTGTACTTGATTATAAAGGGACCAATTTGAACCATCAATCAATTCTTTCTGAGGAAATTTACGAGCTTCTGGAAACATATCTTCTGAATCATAATCCATTAGCTCTTTAGTTAACGAGTACTCAACATTAGCCGCAATATGGTCTGCTAGCGTTCCTTTAATTATGTCAATAAATACAGAAGTAAAACCTTCAGGATTTTTAAAAATCTTTTCCTTCACTTCATAATTAAGACCTTTAAACATTGTAAATAACGTTGCTCTTTTCAAGTGAGTTGCCTCCTCGGCTCGTTCTATAAAATTGAAAATTGGGTAAATTGTTTGTGCTTGATGTCTATGTTGAGGATCTCCTTTTTGCCCTTTTTCACTTGAAAATGTTATTGCCTCTCCAGATCTTAAAATCCCTTTGTCTGAAAAAACAATTTCCGAACGGTCCTCATCTGCTTTAGCATCTACAATTTTGAAGCCTTTTAAGCGCTCATCTTTAGCAATTTTTGCCAAATCATCACCAACCTTAAAATTACGTTTTATCTTTTCTTCATTTCCATCTGAATCAGATTTTAGTATTTCAAGTTTAATGATATCCTCAACCACTTTTTTAAGAGTTATTTTAAAATCTGTCATCACAAAACGTCCTTTGACTACAACAATGTTCGGTTCTGGATATTTGGCTATATTTAGTTTATTAATACATAAAGAAACCAATTGGTCCTCATCAATCATTATTTTATAATCAGTTTTCTGACACAATTTTTTCCAAAAGGAGTTGAAAGCTTCAGAGTTGAAAAGTGTATTATTTCGTTTAGCTTCTGTTTTACGAGCATTACTTGGGGTTGGTGGCGCAGCATCTCCGGTTTCTCTATAATTATTTTGTAATTGTTCACAATAGGATTCATAGCTTTCATTGGCTATTACTGTTAAAACATTTACACCTTCATCTGTCACTCTTCTACCCTCTTGATTAACTGAAAGTCTCAATCCCCTCCCAATCTCCTGACGTTTACGGTTTTCTGACGTTGCAGTGTTTAATGTGCATATCTGAAATACATTTGGATTATCCCAACCCTCCTTCAATGCTGAATGCGCAAAGATAAAACTCGTTTTTTCATCAAAACTTAGGAGCTTTTCCTTGTCTTTCATAATAAGATTGTATGCTTCTCTTTCTAATTCCTTTTCGGCCTTTGTTTTTTTATCTACAGAAGTATCAATATAAACATCTGCCTTATTTTTGGTTTTCTTTTTAGCAAAATATCCTTCACGTACTTGCTCAGCGGACCACCCACTGTAAAAAGGATATTGATTTTTCAGCCTTTCATAGGCTTCATCAAATAGTTTTTTTATTATACCCTCAGTCTCCACATAGTTAGCAACTTTATCAATAAAAAAAAGTGATAATACTTTTACTCCTTTATTAATGAGTTGTTTTTGTTTTTTCATGTGAGACTTAATAGTCTCCTCTATTTGGACTCTAAATATTTCCTCTTTCGATAGGGTAACATCCCCACCTTCTGCAACCTTATATTCTTTACCATTTGTAAATATTACCACCCCTAAAGATTTATTAATCTCTTCAATAACCAATCCTTTGAAGTTTTCATTTTTGGTTTTTTCAAAAAGATCGTCTCCTTTTCGAAGCTTAATTGACTCCGTTTTTACCTCTCCATTTTTAATAACATTTAATTTTGCCTCAAGTGCTAAACCATACCCAGCCCTTTCCTCCATTAGAACCATAGAAAGTTGATTGTCATTAAAGTTATTTTGTTCTGTAACGCCAAGTACCTCAATCTTCTTAACTAAATCCATTTTGAAAGCATCCACTGGTGATAAATGATAAAAACGGTTCATTAACTCCCTATTTTCTTCAGAGGTATTTCCTTTTTCAGTAGGGGTCGCAGAGTACTTTATTGCAAAAAATGGGTGTAATGTTCTTAACGCTTCTTTTGATTTTGCAGAGGTATAATTTTGAGACTCGTCTAATAAAAGAATTGGTCTCGTTTCTTGAATATATTGATAAGGCAATTTTTCACCCTGTAATTTTTCAGTGGGTTTAAAAATTACATTGGACTCCTTATTAAATGAATCGATTGTCATTACCATCACTTCAACAGCCGAGGAATTTGCAAAACTTCTTAGTTTACTAATATGTTGTCCAGAGTATTGTGTAAGATGAATAGTTTCATTATTGTAAAGTGATGCAAAATGATCTTTTGTAATTTTAAATGTTTTCACTACCCCTTCATAAATTGCAACACTTGGAACAATGATGATATACTTTCCCCAACCATATTTTTTACGCAATTCATGAATGGTCCGTAAATAGACATAGGTTTTCCCAGTTCCTGTTTCCATTTCACAGGTATAGTAAGGATAACGCCAAGAATCTATACCGGTAATCTCAAAACCATCATCGAAATTGAGAAACATATCTTCTACCAGTCCATTATCTTTTTGCACTTCCAAGAGGTTATCATATAACCAGGTTTCATCCAACATTTCATATTTCCCAATGTTGGCAATAATATCTGTATCGTACATTTCAGTAGCCTTACTACCAAGACCTATACTACTTGCCTTAAGCTCTTCAAGGTTTCTTTTAATATATCCTTGAAAAAGTTTCACTGTACTTTCTATAGCACGGACCTGATGTTCTTGGTCACTCTCAAAGTGTATTTTAAGTTTACTCATCCATTAAATGGTTTTAATTAAACCTTTATCACTTAATCGTAACTTATCTTGGTTGCTAATGGCTGTATCTAAACAGATGAAAATGGTATTACTATCTAACTTTAAATCTGAAATGAGATTCTCTTCTATTTTGTTGTCTAAACAAATGAGCAGTTTGGTTTCTAAATGGTCATGACTTATTTGATTGACCTCATTTTTACCAAAGTTCGTAGTCTCCAGTTTACTATCTAAAGGAAAACCTTCTAGTAGCTGTATTTCTGTAAGCAATTTATTTTTGGACCAATCTGGTTTTAGTGGGCTGTTGGCAAACTCATCTAATGCTAATTCTACCTGATTAACATCTGTTGAATTAACATCTTGCCATTTTTTGTAGCTTGAAATTGTTAATCTTTTAATTCTAAATCCATCTTTTATTTTTTCAGATGATATTGTCCTTTTTATTCTTTCAACTGTAATGTCAGAAATATTCCTAAATCCATCTTTATAAGCTTGATCTTTTGGGTCAAGCTCTTCCGGTAATTGAATACAAATAAACTTTCGATTTTCTATAGAATTTTCCATTTGATTTAATTCCAAAACTGACAACGCAGTAGTGCCTGAACCTGCAAAAAAATCTAAAATAATTTCATCCCTATTATTGTCTGTAGCAATTAAAATTAATCTTTTAATTAAATCTAATGGTTTAGTATAATTAAAATAGTTACGATTGAATAGCTTTAAAAAGTCAAGAGTTGCAGATTGAGTACTGCCAACGTCACTATGGTCTAAAAATGATCTATTTACTACTTTCTTTGCGTCAGAAAGAAACTGCTTTTTCCTTGGTGAATTACTATTACCATCTGCTCCCCAATACAAGATATCTTCTTTTAAATGCTTTTCATGTGTTTCCTTTGAATAAGCCCATACGGCAGTTTCTCTAGGCCATACTTCTTCTTGTGTGTATGGATTAATTATGGGATAGTATAAATTAGGGCGTTCACTTTTACTCTTATTACAGGTATACGCTGCCGAATTCCAAGGACCGCGTGGATCATTATCAGGATTTTTGTAGTAACTATTTTGCTTTTCTGTTCTTGCCATTCTATTAGGGTACCAGATAGTCTTATCTTTAGAATAAACAAGAATATACTCGTGGTCACTACTAAACCATTGTGAGTCATTTGCGGGTGAAACTCTTTTTTTCCAAACAAGTTCCCCCGTAAAATTTTCTTCCCCAAAAATTTCATTCATAATGGCACGTAAATTATGCACTTCATTGTCATCAATACTTACAAAAATGACACCATCATCTTTTAATAAATTTCTCGCTAAACGCAAGCGAGGATACATCATACTCAACCACTTGCTATGAAAACGACCATCACTACGTTTGTTGGTGGTGAGTGGTTTGCCTTCTTCATCTATTTGTCCTGTTCTACGTAAGTATTCTTGTAGGGGTTCGGTAAAGTCATCGTCGTACACAAAATCATTACCTGTATTGTATGGTGGGTCGATATAAATCATCTTGATACGGTTGGCATAACTCTTTTGTAAGATTTTAAGGACCTCAAGATTTTCTCCTTCAATAAAGATATTTTTTGAATCGTTCTTACCATCCGTATCTGGTGTACCATCGGGTTTTAAGCCTTCCCCAAATACTGGCTCTAAGGTCCCCTCGCTTGGTATGGCTGCCAATTTACGAGCCTGTTTTTTTCCAGGCCAAAAGAGCCCGAAATGTTCAAGAGTATCATCATCTTCATCTTGTGCCCAATCGCCTAAATTCTGGCGTAGGGTATCGAAATTGATTTTTCCATCTTCAAAACACTCTGGTACAATTTGTTTTAGCTGGTTTATTTTATTATCATCGAATGTAAACTCTGGTCGTAGTTTTTCGTGTGCCATATATTATTTTTCCTTTAAAAAGAAAGTTTCGTTTTTATTTTGTGATACTGCCCTAAAGGTATCTATTTCGATAAAACGTGTAAACTTTTCATCTTCAAATTTCCAACGGTTTAATGCAAATTTTATTAAGTCGTTTTCACGTTGGTCAATTAAAGAACATCCTAAATACATATAAAAACTCTTTTTCTTTACTTTATATTTTGAACTTGCAAACTCCCAAGCCTTATCTAGTTTTTTCTTCAATTCACTTACTTGCAACATGGAAATGGAAGCATTTTCGATTAAGAATTTTACTTTGTCTTGAATATTCCAAGCATTTAATTGAATGTTGCTTGATAAACCTATGAGAACAAAATTACCCAAACGACGTTTGTCAATATAGTTTTCAGGAAAGTATTGTAATAAATTTTTATTTGCCCAAATATGCTCTCGTGAGAGGTAATCGTTTAATTTGTCTTTTTTAGTTTCCTGTCTGCTAATGAGGATTTTTTCGATATCCCAAGTTTCTTTTCGTTTTGCATTTAAAGATTCTTCATAGGAAGCAAGAAAGAATCGTAGACCATTCCAATGATAATAATCTATAGACTCGTCTAGATCTACTGTAAGTGATTGCACAAAAACAGATTCTGGACACATTTGCTTTGTAAAGTCTTTAAGCTGTGCAATGGTACAATCAAATATGTTACCTTGGATTTCATTTTCTAAATAGGTGTAATATTTTTCGTCATCGTTATCGGAATGCCAATCCCCACAGTTATAAAGCTCATTTGCCCAAAAGAATAAATCACCCTGTTTGCTATCTGCACGTGAAATGTTTGCGTTGGGTAATACATAGATTCTGAAATTAGTTATCTCTATGATTTTTAATAATTCTAAAACCGTTTCTGGTTTACTCTGAAGATAAGACATGGTTGCCAAATACATTGGTAATACCGATGCATTTACAGGATGACAACGCAATTGTTTAAGAACTCCAGCAATTTCATTTTTTAATGGTCCTTCATATTCTCTGGCAAAAACATCACCATTCGTAAAAAACGCAAAGGATTGTGAAGCTTCTTGAATAAAATCTATAAAACCTTCAATTTCTTCGATTTTATCTTCCAAATCAGATTTATCATCTGGTTTGTATTTTAATTTCAATTCATCATAAACATTCCAACTTTTACTCTTATTCGCAGAGTAATAGACCAAATAGCAATTACGTAGAAAGTTATTTTCATCTTGATTCGAGATGACTCCAGATTCGCTTAAATATTTTAAAATGGATTCCCAATTGTTATTCACTTTTACCTGTAAGGATACCTTATTGTTTATGGTGGCATAATAGATAAAGTAATTTTTGATTTTCTCTAATTCTGATAAAGCTTTGCCACGATTATTAATCACCTCGAACATGATTCCAATTTCTTTAGTATTTGCTGGTGCAAAACAAAGAAACCCTAGTTTATTTAAAACTGTTTCATGAATCACATCTATACTGCCATTTTGTTCCTTTAACCATTTATGAATTTGCTTTTTTGTCTTACGTAAATTTTGAAGCGATTTAATAGTTGCTGGGATATTCTTTTTATCTCCAATGATACATTCCTTAAAAAACGCATCAGTCTCTTTATTTGTTTCTAGAATGTAGTGCCCTTGTTTTTGAATAAGAAAGGTATTGTAAATATGACTATATTTTTCATTATCTATTTCATAAAGTTCTTTAAGCAATATAATGAGTGTTGTTAAACGCTGCTGTCCATCTACGATGTTAAAGCGTTCATTTTTTTCATCTTTTGAAATAACTAGGGTTCCTGTATAGTGCTTATGGCCTTGATGTGAAATATGTTCAATATCTTTTAAAAGATCTTCAACCTGTTCACTATCCCAAGAGTATCCTCTTTGATAATCTGGTATCTTAAAGAGTTTACCAGAAACAACTTCTTCAATTGTCAAAAGGTCTGTTACGTAATTAGCTTTTTCCATCTTCTAGTTTATAAATTATCTGGGTTGCGAGCTTGTAAATTAGCATTTACCCAATCTTCTTTATCGGTATCGCTACCAAAATCGTCGAAATATTTTGCAAAGTTACCCCTTGCACCTTTTCCTTTACCAACAACGTACTCCCTAAAAGAACTACAAGAGAATCTCGCATCACATTCTCTACAAATTCTTGTACCAAATAAAGCATTTGTTCCTTCCAATTTCTTATTTAATACCTCAACTGGGGCAGGTTTAAATTTTTTATCTTCAATACAATCTACGGTTTCTGCGAAATCATCAATAACATCCTGTACTTTTAACTGATCAAACTCCAAGTCAACCATTGGATTCCATTTGGCTAACTCATGAGCAATCCTAAACTGGTCGTTGAGCAAATGCGCTTGTTTTAAACCCTCTGGATAGGCTGTAGAAATAATTGCAGTTTTATCTAATGCCTGACCTCTTAATTCCTGCCAAATGTGAGCATATACATTCAATTGTTTTTCATAATGCTCCTTATTAGACTCGACATATTCTAAATCGTGGGTTTTGATATCGTACATCCAAGTTTCATCATCATCACGGACAATATCAACAATACCTTCAATGGTAAAACTTCTGCCTTTAGGCGTAATTTTATTTGGCAAGGTTAGTTTTACTTCAGTATCAGTGACCTTGTTAGCCACGTCTTTCATTTTTTGAAAATAATAGAGAACTTGGGTTAAGGCTAATTGCTTTACATTCTCAGTAACCGCGTGACCACCTTCAAGGCGTAATAATTCATAATTATCTTCAAAATATTCTCTTATTTTCTCTATTACCTCAAAATCCTCCATTATGCGTTTTCTTTTTTTCGGTTAGAAATCAAAAGATGATGTAAATCCTCAATTGTTTGGTGTACTAGACTTCCAAAGAACATTGTTTGAGAACGTGATGGAATAAAGCCATATTTTTTAAAAATCATATATTTTCTTGGGCATTGTTGGTAATTAAGGTAATCTGAGGTATAAGAATAGGTTTTTCCTAAATCTTCTTCGTCTAGAGCTATTTGAGGGATTATATTCCAGTTTAAATCATCAAGCTTTGGAAAATCGTTTGCTTTGAACATATTCTTAAACGCCTGACTTTGTCGTTGACCCTTCCATTGTGGTAAAATGGTCATTTGTTTGGCTCGTGACAATGCTACATAAAACATACGCATATTATCGAAATGAGAGATTTTGTCTAGTGGTTCACCTTCTTTTTGAAGTAAGTCTCTTACTATTATTTCTTTCATATCAGCAGGACGATCAATTTTATTTAGATTCCCTATGACTACATAGGGAAACTCGAGTCCTTTAGATTGGTGAATAGTTAAAAAAGGAACACGTCCTTTAGGAAATGGGTCATCTGCATCTTCATATTCAGATTCTCCTAATCGATAAATGGCATATAAGTATGATCCAACAAAAGTATTGGTGAATTTTCTATCATAAAGAAAGGATGCAGTAATAATGGCGGTGTATTCTTCCATAAAACGAGCCAAATATTGGGTTATAAGGCCTAGATTACAGACTGGACCCTCATCAATACCTTCCTCGGCAAGCTGATACATTTCTTGAAAATGCTTGAAGCCATTTAATTGATAAAAGATATCTAGAATACTCCAGTCGGCAGAAGTAACTCGATTAATGACATAACTCAATGAAACAGGTTGTTTTGCCTGCTGCCTCCTCTTTAATAAATCCAAAAACGCTCTTTTCTGAAGCGTTAATTTACATTTATTAGAAAGCCCTGAGGCATTAGCTAAATCCCGCATCATATCAAGTTGTAAAGGTTTTTCTAATCTCCATTTTTTCTTATTGATAATTTTCATTAAAGCTTCATAATCAGATAACATACCTTTAATCTCAGTTTGTCTATCTTCAACATACTCTTTTAAAAAACTATCTTGAGACATTAATTGTTCAGCTCGCGTCATAGCTCTTATTTGCCACATACGAAAATCTTGTAACCCTCCACTGGCCTGTCCTTGGTGACTTGGTCTTCCTAGAATATGAAGCATTAATCCAAAGACATCTAAAGATTCTTGTATGTCTAAAAATCTCCCAGCCCTTGGTGCAAAAACTTGAATCCCAAAATTATTTAATGCATTCTCTAATCGTTGAACTGCCGTATTTTTGACTCCTCTAAAACTTAAAGAAGGAAATAAAAATGCAACTTGATTAAAATCCTCAATTTTATCTTGTTCTCGTAAATCCAATATAAACTGAGCAACTTGAGCAAAAACATCGGATTGAGTATTCTTATCGGTTGTCACTATCGCCGGAAAATCTTCTTGATTGAAAGGCAAGATATTTTTGTCATGAACACGGTAATAACCATTCCCTCTTGGCTTCGACCAATCGCTTTGTTCGATAAAATCAGTATAAAACTGAACTATATTTTTTTTGGAACGATAATTTGTATCAAGATCAATACGTGTAGGTTTTAGACCTAAATATTTTTTACATCTATCTTCGAACTCTACGAGGTTTTCAACGGTTGCACCCCTAAAGCGATATAAAGCTTGGTCATCATCTCCAACTACACAAATGTTTTTACATTTTTTAGCTAACTCAAAATATATCTGTTCTTGAATTGCATTTGTATCTTGATACTCATCAACAATTATATGGTCGTAAACATCGCAAGAGTTATTGTATTCCTTAATTTTATTAAATGCACGTTGTTGAAGCAAAGAAAAATCAACCGTTTCAATTTTTCCATTTTTATGTGAATTACAATAAAACTCATACATCTTTAGAATTTTTTGCAATACTTCATCAGAAGTTTCCACTTCATTCGGATTTAAGTTTTCTTCCGAAAACCTGTTAAAAATTGAAATTAAATTACTGGTTGCATAATGTCGAGAGTAATAATCATTTCCATCAAAGTAATTATTAATCTCACGTTGAGCTATTTCTTCATCCTTTTCAATATCATCTGAAATTAGGTATCCACCCGCATGTAGTAATTCTCTCCAATAAGTCCTTCTATAAATTTTAAAATATTGTGATAATGAATCAAGTAATATTGGCGATTTGCTTCTTACGTCAGAAAAACATCGATCTCTATCAACTAGGATGTCCTGGCAAATTGAATGAACTGTTCCAATAGCCATACCCGATATGTCATATGGCACACCAGTTTCATTTGTTATTAACCCTAATAAACTTCTCAAGCCCTCTTTTAGTTGATGAGCTGCTTTTTCAGTAAATGTGGCTAGAAATATTCTCTTAGGATCAATATTATGAAACACAATTAAATTAACAGTTCTCCATAAAAGCACTCTTGTTTTTCCTGAACCAGGTCCTGCTGTTAAAAATAAAGGACCTTCAAAATGTAGTATTGCTTTTTTTTGCTTTTCATTGGGATTAAACTTTTTTAATTCCCAATAATATTCTAGGTCCTTCTTGGGCATGTATTGGATTATTTCGTGTATAATATCATGACTTGATTTAAATCAAATATAAGAGTCTCCTAAGATTTCTACAATTAGTATTAATACTTATTTGTAAATTAAAAAACGGCTGTAAAAACACCTAAGAAAAACATTAGAATTAATGAAATAATAGGAATGGCAATAAGCCACCATACCATAGTTGATGTATTGCTACGTATACGCTCTAGTTTACCGGCTTGTGTTTTTTGGATATAAAGGATTTCTTTAAGAATTTCACCATCGTTTAAATGGCTATGATCTTTATAAAATTTCTCTTTATATTTTCCCGATTTTAGATTTGGTATTCTTGATAAGTCTTGCTGCTCCATAAGGTTAGTTTTTTGTATCTCTATTTTCAGTTTCTTTAACTCTTTTAATATAACCTGCCTTTTTTCCAAAATAAAAACCGAGAAAAAATATTCCTGTTGGAATAAGTAGTACTAGTAATAATTGAACGGGGCCAATTGCTGTAAACATATCTTTGTTGTTTTTAATTGATTTACTATTGAATAAACTTGAGTCTGGTATTTCTACTATTTCCTCCGTGATTGCTACCACTTCTAAACTTAGGTTGAGTGCATTTAAGGAGCTTGGATTTCTTATCCCCAAATACCAAGAACCCTCAATAACATCGTCTACTCTTACAATGGCTTGCTTGGTGTTTTCTACCATACCTTCTGAATATTGCGTAAAAGCCTCTCCATTATAATCTGCCTTACGCATAAACAAATTATTATTGTAATGATCCATCAAATAGATATCCACAGATGCATCACCCTCTGGAACTTTAATAGCCGATAATGTATTTGATGAAATACCAGAGGGATCTGCAAGCATGCCTGTTAATTGAAATGCTAAATTTAAATTAGCAGTTCCTTTTTTTCCTTGACTTGTGGTGAAGCTATAATACCATTCTACAGTATTAGGTGGTAAATCAATTTTAATGGTAGTTCTAGATTTGCCTCCAAATTGAGATCTTAGACCCCCATTTAAATAAATATCACGACTGTCGATTATTTTTTTTGTTTCCTTAATGGTTTCATACTCTTGTGATAAACAGAATTGAAAAACTAATAAAGTGAAAAAAAATAATAAGTATTTTTCTTTCATTTTATAACCTACAGTAACAATTTCTTTGTTAGTTTTTGCATCCATTTTTAGCACAAGTTATTCTCTCTAAAGTGTTTTGCCAATGAGAGCTGTGTAGATTTGTATTAACCCCACAACCAGTTTTTCCTCCTTTGGTTCCTTTATGTACTTCACCTGTTGGAATATGTTTTACTGCCATTAGTATATGATTTAAATGATTATTACTATTTTATAGTTAATCCTCCCATCCACAAAGTGTTCTCCCTAATTGCCTCGCTTCTGGGAGGGTAACTGTATATATTGGCGTGGATCATCTTGATAAGCCTATACATTTTTAAAACCACTTAAAGTTCGTTTTAAAAATAGCCTATAAGAGATATAATACAGTAAGGGAAGCCGTAATTACCATTAATTCTTTACACACTTTCAGTTCTCCAGTTAAAACTTATAATAGGGACATAAAATAACCATATGGTATTTCAAGAAGGCACAATAATAGCAATTGAAAATTTTGAATTAATTAGTTTTCCATAACCCTAAATTGTTTTGTCTAGCTATAATCTGTAATTTTAAAAAAAGATCTGAGTATTTCACATTTGGAGGAATGGTCATTACCATTGCATAACCATTTTTCACTAGGTTTGCATTTACAAATGTACCATCTGGCAAATAAACGTAAGCAAGAGTTCTACCATATTGATCTAAACTGTCCACATCATATTCAAGCTTTACACTTCGGCCTTCAATTAAGTTTGATAAATATGATTTGGCTTCCTTACCAAGATACCCTTTTTTCTTTTTAAAAGCATTTCTAGACTCTGGTGCATCAACACCAATTAGACGAATTTTGATCCCTTTATCGGATCCATCATCAACCCAAAATGTATCTCCATCCACTACTTTAGTCACTTTTAAAAAGCCTTCCTTATCAATTTGTTTGAATTCTTTTATTTGTACTTTCCGATTACCACTCTTTGAATTACAAGAAATACCTATAAGGGATACAATAATAAAAATAAATAAAAGCCTGTTTATCATTCTAAAGTAATTTCATCATTCTGATAATCAATTGTAATCTGTCCAAATTGATTCAAGGCTGATTGCCCTAGAAGCAATGGGGCAGATGTATTGTGCACTATTGAAGCTTTAACATTATTTAAAACCCTATTCCCAATTTGTACAGTTCTTAGATTAATAATTGAGCCCTCAGAAATACTACCATCAGCAATCTGAAAATTCTGAACTCCTAAAAAATCGTCTTTAGTTAAAGTACCCTGCTTAATCAAAAAAAGTGCTTCAACTTCAGAAATGGTTATTTTGGATGCACCGGTATCAAAAATAAAGTCCATATTTATACCATTGATTATTGTTGGTATCAAGTATACACCACCTGATTTTTTAATCTTGATAACATTCTTACCACGAAAACTCTCTGTTCGTTTATTTGTTGAACTTATCGTTATAGACTCATTATTGGATACTGTTTTACGACGTCCTGACTGAGTACAACTGACTAATAACAAGTAACTGCATAATATGTATATAAATCCAATTTTTATCATTCCAATTTTATTTCTCCTATTTTAGGAACAATTTGAATTAATATTCTTTGATTTTTAACCTCTTCCTTATTGGAATATCTTCCTATTCCTCCCGTACCTGAGCCAGCGACTTGAACTTCACAAACCGATTGATCTGGCATTATATTCTTATTTTGCCAAAGTTTCATAACCGCCCAAGCTCGCTTATAACTTAATGGAAAATTATCTCTGAAATTGTCATTTGATGCCATTCCTTCTATAATTACTACATACTTAATATCTTGTTGAGTATATTTACTTTTAAGATTGCTTATTAAGTTTTTTATTGAAACCCCAACTTCAATTAAGTATTGTTCATATTGAGGTTTAATTATATCTTGACCTCTCTCAAATTCTATATTCTGAACAAGTGAAAATCGTTTATAAATAGAATCATATTGGAAATAGTCTTGTGGCAACTCCTTTACTGCTGCTTGTATTTCTTTTATCTTATCTAATTGTTGTTCAGTAGCACGTTGTTGATTGGTAAGTTTTAAATAGGTTAAGACATATAATACTAACATAATAAAAAATAAACTTGTCATTAAATCAGCAAAACTCGGCCAAAAAAAACCTGATCCTTTTCCTGTCATAACTTAATCATTATTAACCTTGAACAAGTTTTTTACCTTAGAAATTAAATCTTTTTTATTTTCAATTTGTTCAAGAACTATAATAGCCCTTGCCATATTTTGATTTAATTCATCAATTGATAGTTTAAGTTTATTTCCTTGCGAAATAGAACTGTCCTTAAACAGTGAAAGGTCTGCTTTAAGACCAGCCAAATGCTCAAGATTGACCAAATTCGTTTTGCTTTCGGATAGTGCATTTTTTAAGGCTTCGGTTTCATCAATTGTAAACTGTTTGACTGATTCACTAGAGTTCTGTATATGTTCTTTTAGTTCTTTAAATGTTTCAGAAATTGAATGCCCAACATCAGCAACTGTATTTGAAGTAAATTCTTTATGCTCTTCCAATTTATTGAAATGGTCAGAAAGAAATGCTAAAAGTTGTTGACTTTGATTTAAATTACTATCAATATTCTCTGCAATTGATTTGAAATTTTCTGTTCTTGCTAGAAGCTCATTTGACTTTGTAACTATTAATTGCGAATTCTCAACAAATTGAGTTGTATTGGACAGAAAAGCATTAAACTTTTCAAACTTTCCGACTGAAAGGTCTAATTGCTTTAGAACGGCAACGTTGTATTTTGTCATTTCAGAAACCTTTGCCTTATCTATTGCGTCAAGTAACTCCTTCTGTTCTCTAATCGCATTTCTGTTTGAATCAAACACTCCCGTCAAGTCTTTAAGATTTCTGGAAAATTCAGAGTTAAATTGTAACAGGTTCCGTTGAAGAGATTCCAAGGTTGAAGCTAATCCTTGATTGATTATAGGGAGTAGTTCAATTTGCAAAAAAATGTAAAAATCATTTTTTTTTGATTCACTATAACTTCTTGAACCTTTAAAAATCCAACCCGAATTAATGATAGTTAACATTAACCCCATAAAACTTGCTATCATTGCAATTTTAACACCCCCAATAAGCATTGCAATTCCCTCATCCAGTGTTTTCCCAGTCTGACCTATTCCTAATTCTAAGCCTAAATCCGGCATGTTAAAAAGTGCAATAACAATTCCCATCATTGTCCCCATTAACCCAAGATATAATGGGGTTCCTATAGATAAGTTTATATCTTCCTCAATTGCATCAGTATTTCGCTCCACAATATCTTTCATCAGATTAAAGTCTGAAGCCGCTCCTCTATTTCTTATTAAATAATTATTTAAGGAAAACAAAATCTTTTCAAAAACTTGGTTTAGTTTTCCATTAATTTCAATAAAATTTACTTCAGTTTTTAAAATATTATCATTAATAGTTTCACCCCTATTAAACAAATCATAATTATTATTTGAATCTAGAACTTCATCACTATTTTGATTGGTCTGAACTTCTTTATATTTTTCAATATTCTCTAAAATTTCTTTTGGTGACAAGCTTTCAAGGTCAGAAATTGGTAGAAGCACTTTTGTGACAAATAATAAATCTATTCTTGGAATAATCTTTTTGAATAGTTGAATTTTAACAAAAGTACGTATGAAAACAAATAGCTGAATCGAAACAATAAGACAGACTAAAATTATTTCTATAACCTCAATCTTCATATCGAATTATTGCTTTGACATTAATAATCCATTTATCTCCCCTTAATTCGGCCTCACCCAACTTTATTGTCAAAATTCTAGTGGCTCTTGGATTAAATGCATTTTCTGCATCGCATACAGGATCAATGTTTTTGTCGGGGTATTGTAGAGCTAGCTTTATTGATGATTCTTTTTCATCTATATGAAATTTAGCTTTATCATTTTGGGTTTTTATGAGTTTATATATGGTTGCTCCATCTTTATGTATATTTGATGCCGAACTTTCATTAAAGCTACCGTCTGAATTCGGGGTAGATAGGAAAAGGATTTCTGTTTTTGGTTCAGGTTGTCTAACTTCTTGATGAAATTGGCTTGTTTGTTGTACTATTTTCCCTTTGGAAAGTTCCTCTACTTTCTCTTTTAATACTTTTATTTGGTAGTCCAAATCCCCAATTCTATTATTTGCATCTCTTAAATCTGAATTTACAGATTGATTGTTTTGAGGACCTCTAGTAGGAGTACTTTGAGCTCGGATAACATTTATTAATCTATTACTATTTAAAATCCTTGGCATAAGTTTCTCATAAGAATCTCTTTTTCTTAGGGCTAAAAACACAGCTAAGATGCCTAACAAGATTGCTAGAAGGATTAAATAATCAGAAAAACTACCAAAGAGACCTAACTTTTCTTCTGAGGATTTTTGTTTTTTTTCAAGTTCTAAAATTCTATTCTCTATGGTTGATTGTTGAGTTTCGTAATTGGTTTTGGCTTCTTGATGTAGGTTTTCTATGAGATTTTTGGATAAATCAGTTTTTAAACTTGTTTTGTACGTATTAAATTCCGGATTGTCTTTTCTTTTTTCAGCAAAAGCATTTATCTTTTCAAACTTAATTTTGTCTGCAAATATGTCTTCTGACAAAAAAGTAACAACCTTATCTTTCGTCCAATTTTCTATAAATGAACTCTTCAAACTTTCAATTTCGGCTGAAAGAGCGAGCGTAGCACTTATATTTACAGAGTTAAGAAAATAAGAAATTTGTTTATAACTTGATTTATTACAAGGGCAGGTATTTTGAAAATCGGAAAAGTTTTTATCATCTTTCAAAGACAATTCAACTGTTCTGCAATTAAGCAAATCAACCGCCTTTTCAAATGATTCTCTCGTAACCTGACCATAAGAATGCTCAAATAAAATTATTGCTAAAACTAATAATAGAATGTTTTTTTTCATTTTTAGCTATTTATAGGTGTTAACTGAGAGAGATGAGAGGAAAGGTTGTTGATTGCACCAATAAGCGGATAAAAGAAAAGTGATTCTTCTATTTCTTTATCTTCTATTCCAACATTGTCTAACTTCTTGTTGTATTCTAAACCCTCTTCCAAATAATCTCTTAAATGTTTGTTTGCTTCTTCCTTGAAGATGTTTAGTGATTCTTCCGAAGCATTGAAATAATCACTAAAACTGAATTTCTGGTTGAGAGACAAAAAGAATTTGTTGAAATCATTTACATAGGTTACAATGTTTTCTTTTGTTTCCTCATCTAACATGTCATATGTTAGGCTGCCAATACCTTTCTTTTCAACACAGGTCAACGTTGTTTTGATTTTTCTGACATCAAAAGCTAAATCCTCGGGGTTAAGCATTAAACCACCTTTACAAGTAACCTCTTTAGGCATTTCTTTTTCAGTTTCAATCGACAAGTCATCGGAATCAAAACTGTCTTCATAAACACTTTCAAATATTGCTTTTGAAAAATCCGAGAGAATTTTTTTATCAGATGAGATGATATTCAAAATCTTAGACCCTGTACCACTAAAGATAATATGCTTAGGAAGTTCAACTTCTTTTAGCTTCATTAACTCAGCAATATGATAGATGATTGCTGTGTAGAAATAAATAAAAATGATTTTCAAATCATCATCTTTTGATAGAAGTGAATTGTATGAAAATAGCTTTTTGTCTTTAATTTTGGGGTTGTCTTCAATAGAAAAGAACAGTGCATTTAAATCTTCTGTTCTGTTCTTATCTCTTATAGAAGAAAGCACATTAGACAAGTCATAGAGTTTGTTGGTTGCTAGTAAATTCTCAAAATGAGGATAATATTTATTTATCAGCCCATTAGATGTTGCTGCCCCATATTCACTGAAACCATCACCAAAGATTGTATTTGCTGCAAACTTGAAAGATGAAAGAAGCAATGGCTTATTCTGTTTGAAAACCACAATATCTGTCGTTCCCCCACCTATATCAATTGACACAACAGGTTTAAATGCACCACCTTGTAGTTTGTTTGTTCCTTTGAAATAATAGAATGGGGCTAAAGATTCTGTAATACCAACTGCTTGGTTTGTCGGATTAAAATACTGGTTAAATAACTCATTCCAAGTGTTTTCAAGGTCTGATTTTCTTGCGGGTTTCATACTTGAGGGGTAGAACCAAACCAATTGAGTTTTAGATAAGTTTCCTTTATTGAAAAGCACTTTGTTCCTCATTAGCATAATTATTTTTTCAAAAAATGCTCTCACTCGTTTTTCATTGCCCTTTTCTTTTTTAGCCCATTTCAGATTGGATTGAATTTTATCCTTTTCAGGTTTTCGTTCATATATAAATGGGATGTTGAAATCAGCCAAAGAATATGTTTCAGTCTCAACATTTAAAGAATGACTTTCGGCAATCACAGTTCTGTGAGGAAATTTAAATTCAGAACCATTACCAATTATTCTTGGAACAAATTCGTGTTCTATCAACTCTCGAATTGCAATTGCACCTGAGCCACCAAAATCATCTGTGGTTTTTGTCGGATGGTATAAAGTAGCTATTTGGATATCATCGGCAGAAATATCAAATGGTTTTGGAGAGCCATCACCAACTTTATATTCAATATGAGTATTGGTCGTGCCAAAATCAATGGCGAAACTGAAAACCTCATTACCTTTTTGGTATTGTTGCCAATTTGGAATTATTATTCCTGAAGCACCTGCTGAAGCAATATTCTTCACTCGAATAAAATCAAACTCTTTATGCAAAACATAATAGTCTGATGTTGCTGTTTCTCCTGCATCAGGTCTTTTACTACTTCTTCGCTTTTTTGCCCTTACTTCAAGTGCATCCTTCTCAAAATTGGAGAAAAACTTTAAGTCATAGTTCGTATTTTTCAAAACTCCTGCGACATCTCGATCCACCAATTGTACCCTGTAGTGAGCTTCTAAATTTGGGTCATTGGTTTTGATGAAGGGAAAAAGGGTGATGCCAAATTGATGTTCTACAATTACTCCTTTATTCTTAATTTCATCTGGTTTTCCAAGTTGATTATCGGGGGATTGGTAATACGTTCTTTCAAAAGAAATGTATTCGCCTTGTTTCGCTACTGGTATTCGTAAGGTTACTTTTACTGAACCTGCAGCACCTTGAACCATTATTATTTCAGGATTATTTTGTGATGAGTTCAATAAATCTTCTGAATTGAAATAATCAAAAAATTTCTGTTTTAAGGGCAAGATGTATCCTTTGGAGTCATTCCCTACTTCTGTGTTTACATTTCCATCAAAAAATTTCTCCTTATTAATGGGGTAAACCAAACGTATTAGATGGGGCTCTAAAAAATCACTTACTGTAAGATAGGGGTATTGAATGCTAATTCCTGGTAATCTTCTCTTCTCTAAAACAGTTTCGGTATCTGCATATGGTACTTGAATGGAATTATCCCATTGGTCATTAACATACCTGAAATTTTTATTGAGATTGTTTTGAAGTACTAGGGGCTTTGCTTCATCCTTGCATTTTGTTGATTGAATGATAAAGTCGCTTGATTGGATAGAATTAACTACATCTTCTTTTTTTCGCTTTCGAAATGGAACTCCAATTACTTCAACTACATCACCTGAAAGGCCTGTATCTAGTTCTGAATAGTTCGATATAAAATCTGCAACATCTAATTTTTTAATTTCTTCATAAAGCCTATTATTGACTCTATCTAGGATTTTGAGGTTCTTATCCAAATAGTCATTTAAAACAGTTAGTCTTTGTGATAAAACAGGATTGGCTTTAAAAAGAAGATAAAAGTACTTTTGGAAGTCAGCATCTCTTTCATAAAGGGGCGCATAGGAGTCGTCAAAAGTTACGTCGTTCTTTGTGAATGTAATTTGCGCGTGTGATAAATCATTTGCTGTAGCAAAAAACAGGGTGGCTGGAGAAGTGCAGCCAATTATTTTATGATTGTATTGAATTAGGTATAATCTATTGAGTAAATCAAAGTTGTACGATTCCTTATCTTGGTCTAAATAGAGTTCTAGTGTTTCAGCAAGGTGCCTGTGAGCCACTGATCCACTTTTAAGTTTTGCCAATTCTGTTTCCCTATCCCAAACAATTATTTTGACTTTGTCCTTTATACTGTCAATATTGAATAATAATTCTGCAAGGTCTAGTGCGTCAGAAACTAACTTCTCATCGTCTTTTCCTGCAACTACATTATTGTCCTTTGAGTAGGCTTTTAAATTGGGAGATTTAGTGATGTTTCTGAAAGCTGTTTTCACCAAGTCAATTCTTGCAAATGGGCTAGGTATTGCTGTAGGTAATGAAATTTCACTTCCGCCTTCTGGGTCTTTAATAGATTCAATTTCTTTATCTGAATAAGCATCAGATGTAAACCAATGCTGTCCACCTTTTTTTGTATAGCCAAATATTTTGCTCATAACCTTTTAGTTTTTTAATCCGAATTTAGAAGTAAGGATTTCTTCAGTTGTATTAAAAAAGAGTTGAATTAATTTCTGTGAAGCAGAACTATATGTTTTCCCTTTTCCTTGTTTGCTCAGTTTATTGTTTATTGCTGGAAAATCAACCTTAGATGTAAACCAACTACTTTTTATAGTTCTTCCTTCAATAAGAGCTTCAATTGATGATTCTAGATTGAAAGGGGAAAAACCTCTTTTATTTTCTGCCATTTCATTAATCCAATCAGAAAATGAGCTTAAAAACTCAGTGAGATTGGTACGGTAAAAAGTATCATCCACAAACTTTTTATTTATTTCAGGTGAGTCATTGCTCCAAGCTTCTTTTTCTATGGCACTGCTTAGGTGTTCTACAAGATATTTTCTAAATAACACAAGTTGAGAAAGTCGCAATGCGATTTTTCGTTCAGTATAATCTTCGAGATCTGAAAATTTGATGTCAGATGCATCTTTGCGAATGCCAAACTCCTTATAAATGGGTTTTTGTGCCTTGCCTCCTGAGGTTTCTAAATCTCTATCTGGGGTTTCAAGGAAATCAATTATAGCTAGAGCAGACGCCATTTCCACAAAATGTGCATCATTTTTTTGTCCGCCATCGCCTGGGTCGTTTTTATAAGGTTTTCCGCTATAGTTATCGGCAATGTAGTACAGTGAATTTATCGAATTATTGCCTGTAACATTATCCTTGTAGTAATATAATGCTGCCTTGGTCTTGGCAATAAAATCAGATTTCTGTATTGGACTATCATTATCTTTCTCAATATTGAAATAGGGTAATACTGTAATAGCTCCAATTTTTGCATCCTGTAAAAACCCTTTCCCATCTATGTTCAGATTATTCATCGCATCTCTGATATTCTTTAGTATTGTGGGAAATCCAGCTGCACCTGTGCCACCAAAAATTGAACTGATAATAAATACTCTATCGTCCTCATTAAAATTGGATGCAAAATCCTTGAACTCTTGTGAGTCTTTAACTTGATTCAATACAATACTGCCAATATTGGGATTTCCAACGAAGCCAATATCCATTTCTACATCCAATAGATTAACTTCTTCATGTCGTTTATTAATTGACTTTCCTGAAAAGAGAATGTCAGCTAAAGCCTTGTTAGGCTCATCTAACTGATTGAACTCAATATATTCACTAAACTTTTTGCCTCCAACATCTAGTAGGTTGAAAGTAAAACTTCCTGAAAGTCGATTTTGAGAAGTTGAAAGTCTATCAAGAGTTGTAATTTTAGTGCTGAAAAATCCACTATCTAATCCTGCTTCATTTGAAATAGTTTGATAGTTTCCGAGCAATCTTTCAGTTCGTTTTAAATCTTCGTTTGATTTATGAGGGTCGATAATAATTGGAACAATTTCAAAATTATTGTCTGAATTTGGCTTTACTCCTGAAGCTAAAAGCATAGTAAGTGATTTCAAAACCCTTGAACCTGTGCCTCCTATTGCGAATATGTATAAACGTGACATCGTATTTTTTAATTTTAAGGTTTCCAAAAAGTTGTGTGTCTGCAATTAATCCCAAGATATCTGGGGTATTTAAAAGAGGTAAGAAGGATGAATAGAATGAAACTCCATACAGCGTTTGATGCTCCGAATCCAATACTATCTGACACAGATAAATATAACAGATTACAAAAATCTCCTGATTGAATACTATTAAATGGAATAAGAAAGGCAACTAAAAAATTTAGTAATACAATAACTAATGCCATTATCCACCAATGATGCTTTTTATTGAATTGTGGGCTATTTATGATATGATACTGCAAAGCATAGGAAATAATGGTTATACCAATCATAGACCACCCTATTATTACATACCAGGGTGTACCGATGTAATCGGTACAAGTAATGTCCCAACCTCTTAATTGATCTCCCATATCTGTTGAATAAAGAGGGTTCAATCCAAACCATTCGTATAAACTAGCAAAGAATTCTTCCATAGCGCTCTACTTTTTAATTGTTATATTAAATGTGGTTATTGCATTCGAGCTTGATTTTGGATAAAAAGCATCGCTTACACCTTCTATCAAGTATTGCAATCCAAATGTCTTTTGTTGCTCTGAGATTTCATTCAAAATATTGGAGTCATCAATTGAAGATGAGGTGTAAACCCAATTCGGTGTTTGGCCAACAACTTGTATTTCTAAAGTTTCATCTCTTAAATCGGTTGTTTTTAATTTGATTAAGTGCGTAAATCCTGCAAGTGATGGATCGTTTTTATTCGAAATGGGCTCGACTTCTAGCTGATAGCTTGGATTACTTAACGTATAATTTGTTGTGTCCAAAAAGTAACTTGGATCTTGAATACTGTTGCTGAAATCAACGGCAAGATTGAATCCAAAAAAGCCCTTATTCTGATTGTTCTTTGAAAGAGAAGCATCCGCAATTATCTTGTTGTTTAGTTCAGTTCGGCTAAAATCTCCAATATTTGGACTTGATAATATTTTGTAATTCGGTTGGCTTTGTTCCTTTTCAGATTGTAATACCAACCTATTTAAATATCCACCTTTTATGTTGTCCAATATTTTTTTGTCTAAAATCTCACTAATCTGCTGGTTACTTCCGAAAATCCAAATGTAGTAGGGTCTCTTACCTTTAAAAGGAATGGACTTATTTGTCTTGTCGTAATATGTTCCCTCAAAATTTGATTCTAGTTGAATGATTACCGCTGATAAATCAAATGATTTGATTTTTTCAGCAAAGTCAATTTTGATTCCAACGCCCTGATTGTTCAAATAATCTTGAGCATTTACATTTTTACCTGGACTAAAAACGAAATCAGAAATGAGTACAGCAGCGTTTTGGTCATTCACTGTTTTAAGTACAGTATTTATGATGTTTTTAAGATCGGAAACACTTCTATCCCCACCTTTTTGTCGAAAAGTTGATGGTTCTAGCTTTTCTATAAAATCTTGAATATCGGCTGGGAGTGCATTTTTCTTAGAGAAAGGGATGCTGTTATTGATATAGTTTAAGTTCAAGCTGTCGCAGACTTTGCTTATCTTAAAGTCACCTAAGAGATTGTAAATAGCAGTTTCAAACTCTGTAACTCCCGTAACATATCCGTCCATACTTGCCGAATTTTCTAGATAGACGTTGATGTTAAATTCTTTTAGCGGTTCCTTTGATTCGGGTTGCCAAATATCACTTTCAGTTAGATTTAAATTTTTTGCTGAATAATATTTTAGTAAGTATGAAAGAACCTTTGCAATTTCAACAGTCCCATTTTCATTTTTGAATTGAGCAAAGCCTCTTTCGTCTGACGCGGAAATATCTTCTAATAATTTTTCAAACTCCTCTTTTACAATTCGGTTATCATTTTTAGCGAATTCGAGTGCAGTGTCGTTGAATGATTGAAATTCCGATGTGCAACCTACATTAATTATAAAAAAAATAAGTATAAGAACATTACTTTTAAGAAGTTCTAAAAAGCTATTGCATTTAATGCAAAGACTATTTTTACAAAATAAAAATTTTGACTTTTTACGTGATATGAAATTCATTAATTGGTTAGTTTATAGTCTAAACAAACCTAATTTTCTTTCTTAAAAAACCCTTACGGAATTCCGTAAAGCTCTTTAATTTAATATTAAATGGAAATGAAATTAATTTTTTCGCCAATCCCAAGGCGCTATAGGGTTGTTTTCAGACCACAAGCCTATTTTATTAATTTTAGCCCGGTCTTCTAGGGCTTGCAGTGTTTTGTCTTTGGAATACTTAATAAAGTGCCAGGCCAAACCATTCTTTAATAATTCTTCTGATAGGTCTCTTCCATTATCATATTTTACGAATCCTATAATTCTTCCATATCGGTCTTTTTTATCATACATGACTAAAACAGTATCACCAAAAATAGCTTGAGAGGTAAATTGTTTGGCTCTTTTAGAAAAGGGTTGTTTTCTTTCTGGGCAATCTATATTCGCCACTCGGATACGATATAAAGTGGAGTCTTTTGTAATTAACTTAAACGTATCACCATCTGTTATGGCAACCACTTTTCCTTCTATGGAATTGCTTTGGGCCGCAATTCTTAAACAGAATAAAAAGCAAATGAAAACAAAAAATAGGTTTCTAAAATTCAAAATATATGTGTTTGCAAACAAAACTATAAATATCCTTTAGCATTTGTTTACGGAAAACATTATTGCAAGAGTTATTTAGGTACTTTATTTATGTATTTGTCAATAATATAATCCGTTATTGGCTTTAATGTTTTACCTGTTTCTGGATGAAATCCTAACGCTGTAAAATATTCGTATTCTCCTTTAAAGTTCTTCCCATACCAAATTAAGGGGTCCCTATTTGGGGTAAAAAAAGTATTAATACTATCCTTATGAACTTTTTTAAAACGCAACAATAAATTTGCATCATAAGGTATTACTTTCTGCTTTGCAACGGAATCTATATCACAATGTGATTTTTCAAAATGATCTTCTTTCCATATCATACATTTTGGCATGGTAAAATATTTATATGTACCAAACGAAATTGCTAACAGTAACATCATTGCGAAGAAAAGTGGCTTCCATCTTTCTTTTATCCAAAGAAAATAAGAATTGTCTTTACTGTTTACATATTCTAAGTAATCGTTATAACCCAAATATTTTGAAAGCCCTTCTAAAACTTTTTGTTGAGGAATATAAAATGTTCTTTTTTCACTTAAATCATTCAAATAATTTCTTAGTGTCTTATTAGTTATGGGAAAATTAGTTTCTTCCGAAATATATAATGCTAACTCTTCCGCACATTGGGTTTTGGAAACTCGCCCTACGCCCGATTTCTCCAAGGAATCGGATGCTTTTTTGAAGGCGTCTTCTAAAATTGTTAAGTGATAATTATTCGCCATATCTAAATATATAAAATAAGCTTGGAAAATCTTTTCCCAATGATTTCCTACTATTTTCCAACCTTTTCAAACGACCCTTCATTTCTTTGTTCGAGAAAAGGAAATGACCCCTATGGTGCACATAGGATTCGCGAACATTTCTTTTTTTAATCAAGGGCTGGGATACTGTGCCAATGTCTTAGAGAAGTAGACTAAGCCATATCCCTCCCAACTTCTCAAAATTTGGAGAATTCCCTCCATAAGCGGTTGGTTCCGCAAGAATCCAAATATAAATCTGGACAGCCATAGGTATGTCTAAAAATAAACAATAAAATGAGAAAAATAATTTTAATTTCACTTACGGTTTTCCTCAATTTAGTGCTGTTTTCTTGTACACCACAAGAAAGAGCACTTAATGGTACCGAATATCAAGATTGCTGTGGTGATGGTGGTAATATACCGCCACCACCCCCACCTCCCCCAGGAGGATAAAACTAAATAGATTTTAGTCAGAAGTTTTACTAATTTTAGGGAATGAAAGAACCTATTCTATCATTCCCTTTTTTATTTAATATAATACTAGTAATTGGACTGGGGTTTTATTCCGTAGGCATTGCACAAGAAGTTGACAATAGTGCATTGTATTACCAAAAAATTATTAAACCAAAAAACGGAAATGATCTGGTTGATGGGCTACAATATTTCACGGAATCTACAGAAATAAAGCTAGCTAAAAATGACACGTTGGGTGCCATTTATGCTCTTAGGATGATGAGTATTGCCAACTTTGAGCTTGGAAGTTATTACGATGCAGAGAATAATTGCGCTAGAGTCCTAACTCTCATTGACAATAATAGTAAACAAGACAATCTCTTTGAAAATAAAGTAGGCATTTACAACCAATTAGGTCGTATTTATTCCGAATTATTCAATTATGATAGAGCTATAGAAGCATATAATAGCTCGTTAGAATTTGCTTCTAATATAGGAGACAGTCTTACCATTATCAATAATAAAGGAAATATTTATAAACGGCAAGGGGACTACTTAAATGCCAAAAAACAATACACTCTTGCCTTTGAAAAAATAAATCCAGCCCTTCCAGAGAATACCAAGGCCTTAATTTTAGACAATTTAGGGTATGTAAAAACCAAACTAAAAGAATCTGATGGTATGACGTTAATGGAACGAGCTAAAGACCTGAGGATAAAAAATAGCAATTTAGACGGCTTGTATTCCAGTTATAAAAACTTTGCAATTTCCTATCTAGATAATAATAATTTGGAAATGGCAAAAGAATACGCAGTACTAGCCTTAGAAAGTGCGACTAAATTGAATAGTCCTTCCTATAAAAAAGATGCATTGTCCCTGCTTATCGATATAAATGGGGATTCCCTTTCGCAAAAGTTTCGATCGCTATCTGATAGTTTAGCTCAAGAAAAACAACGAGAAGAAAATAAAAATGCCGCTTTAAAATATGATTACCAAAAACAAAAACAACTAGCAGATGCCAGTGCCTTGCAAAAAGAAAAGGAAAAGCGTCTAAAAATCATTTATCAGTGGGCTGCTATCCTTTTAATACTTCTAGGTATCTTTTTCTATTATATGCTTAGAAATAGGCAAAGACAAAAAGAACAACAACAAGTTTATCTAACTGAAACTCGCATCTCCAAAAAGGTACACGATGAGGTGGCAAATGAGGTATATGGGGTTATGACACGGATAGAGCATGATAAAGCTAAAGGAAAAGAACTCTTAGATAGTCTTGAGCATATTTATCATAAAACAAGAGATATTTCTAAAGAAAGTAACCTTATAGATTACGGACACCAGTTTGAAGAAGTAATTCAAGATTTGGTTTTAACCTACCAAAATGAAATGGTTACTATCATTACTAAAAATGAACAAACTATTGATTGGGATAAAATGAACTCTTCAAAAAAAATAGTTTTGTACAGAGTGCTTCAGGAATTACTAACGAATATGAAAAAGCATAGCAAGGCATCTCTTGTTGCTATATCTTTTCAGCAAAAGGGAAATAAAATTATCGTTGACTATGCCGATAATGGTAAAGGAAGTGATCTTCATAAAAAGGGTGGGTTACACAATGCGGAAAACCGTATTCATAGCATAGGTGGAAAAATTAAATTTGAAACAGAAATAGATAAAGGGTTTAAAGCTCAAATCCAATTATAGTATGTTTTCAAAAGTGATTATTTCAGATGATTTCGATAGCGTAAACAAAAGTGTATTATCCATTGTTAATGAATTAAAAGTCAAAGAAGTTGAACAAGTTCAATATTGTGATGATGCCTATTTAAAAGTTAAAAAAGCACTATTAGATAATAATCCCTTCCAATTATTGGTTACGGATCTCTCCTATAAAGCGGACCACCGAGAACAAAAGTTTCAATCTGGAGAGGAATTAATTAAAGCACTAAAACAAAGCGATTCCTCACTTAAAATCATTGTATATTCTGTAGAAGATCGTCCTCTTAAAATTAGAAAACTCGTGCAGGAATTAAACATTGATGGCTATGTTAATAAAGGAAGGAGAGGCCTTGTGGAGCTTCAAGATGCCATTCGTAAGGTGGCTAAAAATGAGAAATATGTGTCCCCACATTTAGAAGGGATCTTAAAATCGAATAATAAAATTGAGTTCACCGAATATGATTCCCAATTAATGGGGTTACTTTCAAAAGGCTATTCTCAAGAGGAAATAAGTGCTTTTTTTGTTGAAAAAAATATAACACCTAGTAGTTTGAGTTCCATTGAAAAGAAATTAAACAAATTAAAAACTGAGTTTAAGGCAAACAATGCTGTTCATCTTGTGAGTATTGTTAAGGACTTGGGACTTATTTAAGTTACTCTTTACTAAAAATTATCTCCTTTTTCCAGATTTCCGAGTGGTGTAGAAAAAAAGTGTTTCCCTCACCCAAAACATCACTTCCCTCATTCCTCTTTTTATATATTATATTGAAATATGAATTTTAAGCTGTTAACTTAAAATCACTAACCATGAAAAATATTACTTTTCTTTTAATTCTATTAGGTGGCATTGCTGTAAAAGCACAAAGTACACCTAAGATAATGATGAATGATTCCTTGCAACTTCAACTTACAAGCCTTGAAGTAGAAACTAATATTACCGAAAATTACGCTGAAACAACCTATTATATGAAATTCTATAATTCATTAGATCGAATTATGGAAGGAGAACTTTCATTTCCGTTAGGAGAGGGACAATCTGTATCTAGATTTGCTATGGAAGTTAGTGGGCAGTTAAGAGAAGCTGTTATAGTAGAAAAAGAACTAGCCAGAGTAGCTTATGAAAGTACGATACGCCAGAAGATTGATCCAGGCTTGTTAGAAAAAGTCGATGGCAATAATTATAAAGCAAGAATTTACCCTATTCCAGCAAAAGGATATAAAGAGGTAATTGTTTCATATGAACAACCACTTCACACTCAAGATGGTCAAAAAATATATGAACTTCCATTAGGTATAGAAGAAACATTAAAACATTTTAAAGTTTCAGTTCAAATATTCTCTAGTAGCGAGCTGGCTCCTTCCACGTCTAACAACCCAAATGGGAAGTTAATATTCAATAAAAAAGGAGAGTCTTTTATAGCAAATTTGGAAAAAAAGGATTTTGCACCAACTTTACCTATTATTATAAGAATTCCTTCTCAAATGGAGCATTTTAAAGCTCAAACTAGTGAAAATTATTTTTATATAAATCAAACTATCCCTACAAAAACTCAACTAAAAAATAAGCCGAATAAAATTACAATCCTTTGGGATTCGTCCTATTCTCAACAGTATAGAAACACTGCCATTGAAATGGAATTGTTAGAAAATTACTTTTCCTATCTTGGGAATGTAGCGGTACAATTGGTGGTTTTTAGCACTGCTATTCATCAAATAAAAGACTTTTCAATTTTAAATGGAGATTGGAGCACGCTAAAGAAGTATTTAAGCTCAGTTGTATATGATGGAGGTACAAACTACCTACAGCTAAAATCATTAAAGGCTACTGGAAAGGAAACTCTTTTGTTTTCAGATGGACTAGCTAACCTAGGTTCTTTTTATAAATTCAATAATAAACCTATTTATACTATAAATTCTAAAGTTTCCGCAAATCACGAACGCTTAGAAGAAATAGCAAATAAGACGGGAGGAAATTATATTAATCTTTTAAGGTTATCAATACCCTATGCAACTAAGGTCTTAAAAAGTGAACCTTATCAATTTTTAGGTATTAAAAACGCATCCTATACTTCAGAAGTCTTTCCTAAGGGACCTACAACAATTAAAGGCGATTTCTCAATTGCTGGAGTTTTTGATAATAATAGTTCTATAACATTACAATTTGGTTATGGAGGAAAGGTAACAGAAGAAAAAACAATTCAGATATCTCATAATTCTTCACAGAATAAATTGATAAAAAGGCTTTGGGCTAAATTGAAACTTCAAGAATTAAATAAAAACAAAATAGAAAATAAAAACCAAATTATAGCTTTAGCAAAAGCAAATCATTTAGTAACAGATTTTACCTCCATGCTCATATTAGATAGGATTGAAGATTATGTCAAATATAAGATTGAACCCCCATCTGAATTATTGACTCAATACAAAGAAATGTTAGCAGCCAGTAAAGAAGCTGAAAAAGAACGATTAGAAATTATTGAAGAACGAAAATTAGATATAGAATCAGATTGTGAAGACCTTTTAGAATGGTATAATAAAAGTTTTCCTAAAAGATCTAGACCCAGTAAAACCAGAACTAGAGTCACAACCAATAATACTGAAAGCCAAAACACAAATTCAGAAAATAACACTATTAATCCTTCACAGGATATAGCTGATACGGATGACCAAAATACTACCACTAACGAGACGATGATTGAATCTGAACCTATAGACCCTAATACCCCATATATAACTGGAACTATTGTTGATGAACTCGGAGTTCCGCTCCCTGGGGCAAATATTCTAGTAAAAGGTACAACCCGTGGTACTCAATCAGATTTTGATGGAAATTTTAGTATTCAGGCCAATGATGATGAGCTTTTAGAGTTTAGCTATGTTGGATTTCAATCAACGGTAAGAAGGGCAAATGACATAAACAATGAAACATTAGAAATGCTTCCTGGCAGTCAATTAGAGGAAGTAGTAATTACGGGTTATTCAAGAAGACAAACCACTGCGGTAGGTTATGCCGTTTCATCTGTTCAAAGTGAGTCTGTAGAAACTTCCATTGACCAACTATTGCAAGGCAAGGTTGCGGGTATTAATATTAATGAAGAAAACGGACAAAGTGGTAGTTCGGCTTCAGTAAAAATAAGAGGAGTGAGTACTGTTATTGGAAGTCCACTTTATATCATAGATGGAATATTTATTGAAGATGATTCGTCCCCAAATATAACAACTGAAGATATTGAATCTATTACTATTCTTAAAAGTGAAGATGCTAGTAAACTTTATGGGGCAAAAGGAGTTAATGGTGTTATAGTTATAAGAACCAAAAAAGGAATGGAAGAAAAAAAAGACGAAATTGAAGCTTTAGATGCTAAAATTAATGAAGTTGCAACGCTTAAAAGCTGGGATGCCTCTTCACCATATTTAAATATTCTAGAAAAGGAACCAACCGTTGAAAAAGCATACCAAAAATATTTAGAAATACGTGTTGATTATTCCAATACACCAACGTTCTACATTGATGTAGCCGACTTTTTTGCAGAGAAAAAAAGCATCGAAAATTCCTTAAAAGTACTTACCAATTTAATTGAAATTGACTTAGACAACCCTGAACTTTTAAAGGCATTGGCATATAAATTAGAATATTTTAATCAAAATAATTTAGCCGAAGAAGTCTATCAAAAAATACTCGAATTACGTCCAGAGTATTTTCAATCCTATAGAGACCTTGCTTTAATTTATGAAGCCAATGGGGCCTATCAAAAAAGTTATGATTTATTATATAAAATATACAGTGGAGAATTGGCAGAAAAAGATGAGGAAGAACGCTTTTATGGTATTGAACTTATTGCTTATGTAGAACTTTGCAGATTAGTCAATAAATATGGAAATAAGCTTTCGATTAGCAAAGCCGAAAAAGATGTTTTTAAAGAAATGCCAATGGATATCAGAATTGTTATTGATTGGAATCATGATGATACTGATATCGATTTATGGGTAACAGATCCTAAAAAAGAAAAAGCCTACTACGGAAATAGTTTGACTGATTTGGGGGGGAGAATTTCTGAAGATATGACAGATGGTTTTGGTCCCGAAGAATACTTATTAAAAAAAGCTCGAAAAGGAGAGTACAATATAGAAGTAGATTATTTTGCTGATAATTATCAGAAGATATCTGGGCCAACAATACTTAAAGTGACTATGTATAAGAATTATGGCAAGAAAAATGAAACTAAAAAATTAATAATTACCAGATTGGATAAAGAACAAGATGAAATTCTTATAGGAAATCTCCAATTCGATAATTAATACGATGTATTATAAAGCAAAAAATACCGCAACTATTTATGGTTGCGGTATTTTAAATTTTGTCCCTTTCTAGGAATCCAAAGAAGTATAAAATACAGTAAAATGTATTTTTTTTTTGAGATTTAGGTTAGTGTCATATTATTTATAGTAAGTTGATTATCAAGGCGTAAGTCAATTTCAAGATATGATATAAGTATTAACACTTATATATTTTTCAATGAAATCATCAATAATGTCTTAAAAAAATAAATTAAATTAAAGGGAATCCCTTTTAACCACTACTATAATAAAAATTCTACCCGTACCTAAAACCGTACCTAGATTTCAAAATTTTTTGTATATTTGAAAATATAACTACCTGATATTCAATAATTAAAAATATGAAAAAATCTCTATTCAAAATTCATAACCCGGAGGTCTCGAGTTCAAGTCTCGATCTCGCTACAATGTAAAACCCAACACTGTGTGTTGGGTTTTTTTATTTTGGTACGTTGGGAATTTATTTCCGTAAGTGGAAAAATAAAAAACTGCAAAGCATTGCTTTGTGGGTTTTAATATTGTAAAAGCCTCCCTAAAGACTCAGCGACTGCAAGGAGCTAATTCTCAATCTTGCTACTTAATGGAAACTATTAAAAAAAACAGCCGTTTGGGCTTTGTCTAAACCGTTTTTTATGTGTACCATTAATGACTACAGTTTATATATTCATTTCCACTTCATATTGATTAACAGTATTCGATAATCCAATTGAATTGATGAAATCTATTTTCTCGCTTAATCTTGTATCAACATTTATTATTTTTATGGAGTTTGAAACTTCCTTAATCCCACTAAATAATCTATTCCAACACCCATCACTCTTTTTTAAAATCTCAAATTGTGCTAAATATTCATTCTTAGGGTTTACAATAAAATACGATTCGACCAAATTGTCTTTTATTAATTGATAGTATTTATAATCTCCATTTTTAAGCACTTCTGAATTAAAATCCCACGAATATAAATCTTGATTAGGCATTTTTTTCCAATCAAAAGTATTATAATCAACTTCATTCAACTCAATTTTTTCATTTGAGTTTAATTTAATTTCTCCGCTGAAACAATTAAATTCTTTACGTATATCAAACCCAATGCTCTGATAAGATTTTATTGCTTTGCTATTTTCCATAATTACCTCTAGTAAACATTTCGTAATCCCACTAATTTTTAAATCTGGTATAGCAAAATCGTAGATTGATTTAACAATTCTTTTTCCTCTATATTCTGGAAGTACACCTGTAGCAGTATTAAATGCTATTTTTTCTCCATTTCGATTATCAATTGCATGTATTATAAATCCAACCAAATTTTCTCCATCAAACATTCCATAGGAAAGGGCATAATCAACCTTCGCCATCTCCCACCTATTTTTATAATAGTTTTTGTCTGTGGGTACTTTAACAAAGTAGTTCTCAAAAGATCTTAAATAGCAAGTAGCTATTACATCAAATTCTATGTTATTTAATTTTTTTACTTTCACAATTCTATAGATTATACTTTCTTAAATTGAACTAAGATATAGAGTTATTTGACACTTCTTATAATAGAGTTTTCAATAACTTCAAAATCCTTCCTGTTTGGAACATGTTTAGATCCTTCCAATAAAAAAGCTTCTTCTAAAGAGGGAAAAATATCTTTAGCTCTTTTTATCATTTTTCTTCCTGGAAACATAATGTCCTTTTCTGCAGCAAAAAGGGTAATGGGAATTTTTACATTTTTTGCGGTCTGTTTTGAAATTATTGGTAAAGGTGAAAAATCCATATTACAGTATTGAAAAGTAGTTGACATAAAGGCTAATGCAAATTCGTCAAATTCAGAAAAAAGCGCATTCATTACTTTTAGAATGGATTCTTGATTATTTGTTTTTATAAACTTTTTCAATGGTATGAACATTTTGAATAAACCTACAAGAGGATTACCATTAACGATAAAAACTGGCGCAATTAAGAATACTTGTCTTATAGGTGTTTCATTAAACTCTAGTGCTTTTAAGCTAATGAGTCCACCAAAAGAAAAACCAACTAAGGCTACATTTTTTAGTCTTAGTTTTATAATCACTTCGATAAGCCATTTACCATAATCTAAAGATTTCATGTCTAATCTATTCTCAGCGCTTTTATTGGGTTGTGCTAGTACATCTACTGCATAAACACAATATTTTGAGGCTAAATTGGGGAAGGAATCTAAAATTTGAGGGGCACAACCTCCTGTACCATGAATGAGCACTAAAGGAGGTTTTCTAGTATCTCCAGTTATAATAACATTAGTGACTCCAAACTTTGTTTCTAACAATTTTTCTGAATATTCAATATTCAGCTCATCTAACTTTTGATTGTATAGGGTTATAATTTTTTCTTTCCCTTCTTTTGATTTGAAAAACATAGACTGTTCGATTTTTAATTGATTTTGATTTATGGATTGACGATTACTATATTACCCACTTTACGACCAGTTTCAAGATAGTGATGAGCTTCTGCGATATCTGGAAGCTTGTAGCTTTTATCGATATTTGTATAAAGTTTACCTTGTTTAAAAAAGTCTACCAATTCTAAAAATAATCGTTTTAACTCCTCAGTCTTTTTTATGCCTGTAGCTGCAAATTTTACTTTCTTTGGATTTAATAACGTTTGACAAAGTATTTGACCACTTAATACTGGTGTCATAAAAATACCGTTAGAACTTATTAGGTTTTTAGTGTCTTTATATGATAAGGTTCCAACCGAATCATAAATTACATTATACTTCTCATTAATATTAGTTATTGATGTTTTTGTGTAATCTATTACTTTATCGGCTCCTATAGATTTTACAAAATCAATATTTCTTGTGCTACAAACTGCTGTAACTTTTGCTCCCATTACTTTTGCTAATTGAACTGCTGCTGAACCCAAGCTTCCTGAAGCACCATTAATTAAGATATGTTGCCCTGGTTTTAAATCTGCAATATCTTTTAAGAAGTTATAAGAGGTTAAAAACCCATCGCAAATTGGTGCAGCCTCTGCATGAGAAATGGTATTGGGTTTTATCTCTAAAACTAAATCTTCTGCAATACATAAATAATCTGCATTGCAACCATTGCTAAATAGTTTTTCACCAAAAACTTCATCACCTACTTTAAATTTTGTGATTTGCGAACCTACAGCCTCTACCACTCCAGAAAAACCAGTTCCTAAAGCTGTGTTCTTGGGTTTAAATAAACCTAAAAACAATCTGCCAAATTTAGGTATACCTTGGCGCATCATTGTATCTGCTCTTGTTACTGATGATGCCTTCATTTTTACTAAAATCTCATTTGGTTTTGGTGAAGGAATTTCAACATCAATTATCTGAATAACTTCTGGGGAACCGTATTTTGTATAAATTGCTGCTTTCATAATTACTCTTATTTATTGCAAAGTTGAACTTAATTAAGATATTGAAGGTTCGTGTTTTACAATCGGAACACTATTTCTACAAATAGGGTGAACCAACTACATGAAAAACCAAATCCCAAACAACATGCACAATTATTGCTACTAGTAAACCACGTTTCCAATACACCCAACCAAAGAAAGACCCTGTAATAAGATTACCTGTCAAAGTAGAACCTACAGTTACCAAAGTGAGATTTGAAAAATTTTTTGATAGCGGTAAATGCATTAAACCAAAACATAGTGCAGTAATAATTATACCCACCCAAACCACGCTTGTAGATGGTTTAATCTCTTTTTCAAAACGTTGAATTAATGCTATAATTAGAGACATTAATCCCAATCGAAACATAATTTCTTCCGTAATTCCTGCTGAAAATGAAACAATAGCATAAAACGGTTTAGAAGGTCTTTCAATAATACTTGTTACAGGAAAGTAATCAACAATTAGTTTATGAACCAAAAGCATTACCAATGCTAAGACTACACTAAGAACTACAGGAAACAATAGCGCTTTAAAAAAATGATTCTGCGTTCTGTTTTTTTGATTTGAAAAGAAACGTTCTATTACCGGTGCTCCCAATTGTGCTTTCCTTGACAACCATAATCCAACAAAAACTAAAATTACACCTAAAACAAAACCATAAATTCCTGTTTGTATTACATCACTTGTAATGGAATCTGACAGCTTTACGTTTGTATCACCTGCCTCAATTTTTAATCGTTTTAATTCTCTACTAAATGGAATATTTAGAAGCGCACCTAATACGAATAGAATAACTACAACCGTTGCAGTTTTAATGCGATTTTTATTACTCGCTATCATTAAGTTTTGCTAATTCAAATTCTCTAGTTCTTCTTATTTGTTCTTCAAGATTCCATTCAAAATCAAATCTATTCTTAAGGAACACAGAGATTGAATCGAGCCCAATTTCAGTTCTTCTTTTATCTATGTTTTCAGGATCGTAAACGGGCCATAAATTAAAACTTTTGGTTTCTGGGTAATATTTCATCTGTCCACCATAGATTTGTAAATCCCCTCTTTCTGTTGCAATTCTATCTTCAGCTCTTACCAAGAATCGAGGCTCTAGTTTTTTATCCTTAACAGCTTGTTTCATCAATGGAAGATACTGTATCCTAACATCATTATCTGAGTGTTGTATAACATTACAAATTGTCCAATTACCACGTTCTCCAATCATATCCTTAGTTGGCCAACCATGTTTTTCTAGAATATTTTTCACTCTATCTTCATTAACTATATGATTTTTATCTATAATTAACTGCTGTTCTTTTACTAGCTCTGAGTCAACACCATGTATAGCCATTAATGAATCTCTTAGTCTGATTGGTTCTTGTTCTGTTTTCCAAATATCATCAATTAGTGCTATTAAGTTATCTTCCTTTGCCTCTCTGATTTTGGTATTACATGAAGTAAATACTAATAGCACTAAAAGAGTCAATAAATAATACGTTTTTTTCATTTTCTTATACTTTTTAAATACTTGATTCATTTATTGACTCTTATATTATTTTGTTCAATCTTTTACAACCAGCTCAGCCCTAATCCTACATTAAAGATTACTGCATCTCTATGCGCATCTCCATCTAAAGACGTGCGACCTAGAACTAATTTAGACTGCACATTAAGAGCGAAGTTATTCTTTTTATAAATTTCGTAACCTGTACTTGCCATAACAGCACATCCAAAGTTCCAGTCGTCATTTACATTGTCTTTAATATCATACAGTGCTGGCGAATCTATGGCTAGACCAATACCTCCATGAATCCACCAACGATCTTTTACCCAATATTGTAGTGATGGAATAAAACCTCCAAAGTTCCTGTCATTATCTTGAAATTCGTATATGTTTCCTGGCATTGCAGCAGTAATGGCGAGTTTTTCGTTTAACATATAGCCAAACTTTACATCTGGAAAAACGAAGGTTCCTTGCGCTTTGTCAAACGTTTGAATCCCAGCACTATCTTCTATACTGATAATACCACCACCTACTACGAATTCGAAGATAAAACCATCTCTTTGTGTGGTGGTTTCAGAATTTGTGTTTTGCGCATATGTTGTACTTGATACTAATGCAAAGGCAACACAAGCCATTCTTAATAAAATTTGTTTTTTGATTGTTTTCATTTTAATTGTTTTCATAATTGTTCGTTTTTTGATTAATAATTGATTGATGATGTTTTTAATTGAGTGCAAATTTCCTATAAAAAACAGGTGATTATGAAGCTAAATAACCGAACTGTTGATTTAGAATGATGAATTGTTGATGATCAATAACGTCTTATACTATTTCTGTTTAAAACCAATTAACGCAGTTACGCAATTGGTGAAATCTACTATTTTTGCTTACTTCTGAATTTCTTTTGTGGTAGTATTTATCCTTTTAAAAAAACAGAAAACTATTATTGGATTGGAATAAGAATTTCAGCTACTATTAATATTAACTATTTCTATTTTGTTTTTTTTTGAGTACCATATTCAAGCGCTGCTCCTATAGCAATACCCAGTACAAACCATAATGCCATATTTGATGTTAAATACCCTACTACGGTTCCTAAAATGATTCCTATTCCAAGTTTGACTCCTTTTTTAGTTTTTTTTGTCTTCATTTTTTCTATTGTTTGTATTCTTAATTGATTTATGATAAAATTACAATCGCTTCATGAATGAATAGTTCTGCTTTAAAAATTAGAACCAATTGTATTAATCGGCAAACTGCACTCGTATTAATGGACTATTTAATAAGCTTATAAAAGTCTTCACATTCATATGAAAACTACTAGCGGCTGTTTCTGTAAACTCTTTTAATTCTGTGAGTTTCTCTACATCGTAATACACACCACTTAACAACACTCCATAAATGTTTTGTGAATTTTTAATATTTTCTAAAGGATTTTTATTTAGTAAAACAAGATCAGCTTTCTTGCCTATTTCAACAGAGCCATAATCTTCTTCTATGTTTGAGAATTTTGCAGGTATTATAGTAGCCGACTGCAGTGCCTCAAGGTTAGATAGTCCGCTTCTTGTTAATTCATACAATTCGTCATGTAAACTAAATCCAGCAAACACATAAGAATCTGTAACATCGGTTCCTATCATGATGGGTACGCCCAATTTATTAGCCATAGCTACTTGCTTTTTTGAAGCTTCAAAAAATTGCTCACTTACAATATTCCCTAGACTTTCGAGGTTTTTCTCCTTGTTATAATCTGTATCGTACTTCCACCAAAGTTGCTTTCTAACGTTGGTTACATATTTAAGATTTTCATTATTAGTAAAGCTATCTTTATGGGCGTTAGCTTCAAATTTTAGGGTTTGAAGTGTTGGTGTCCAATAGGCGTCTTTTTGATTCATAAGGCGCATTAATTCTTTTGCTTGTACCGTATCAAATTGTTGTACAATTTTTAGCTTTGATTTAGAAAAATATTGTTTCCAATTTGTTGGATTCTTTAAACTATCAGCTTCTGGAAAACACTCATACAGAAATATGCGTCCATGTTCAAAACTTCTCTGTCCCCAATTGATAGCTTCTTCTAAGCTTAAAAACATAGGTTTATGACCTGCTAGATGAATACCATATCCAGCTGCTTTCTCAGCCAAAACTTTGTAGGTTTCTTTTGGTAATTGCTGATACACCTTTATAAAATCTACATTTTCCTTTTTATAAAATTGTAATAACGAATCTACTTGTAAAGGATTTTGTAGTTTAAAAAAGTCTGGTGCATCTTCAGGAATAGCTTTTTCACCATCCATTTGGTAACTACTTTGCAGTACGTATCTCGGTGTAACTCTCTTATTGCTTTCTAGTTCTTTATTCCATTGCATTCTTTCTTTACTACCAACCCAATAACTATCCTTTTCGTTTAATTGGCCAGACATGTCTCTAACACTTGTAACACCATTTGCAATATATAGTGGATGATGTAACCATTCTGAATGTTGATTAGAATGTGTGTGCATATCCCACAAACCAGGAATGAGAAATTTACCTGTCCCATCAATTATTAAAACTTTCTCAGAAACGTTGATTTTAGTAGAATCAATTTTTGTAATTCTAGATTTTTCAATTAAAACATATTGATTGTAAGCAATGTTACCTGTTTCAACATCAATAATATTTACATTATTAATGATTGTTTTTTCGAAAGATACTGGTGGTTGCAATGTGGAAGTTGGCCACAAATAGGCACCAGTGATTGTGATAATTACTAATACAATTATTGCAATCACAACTTTTAAAAAATATTTAAACTTTTTTTTCAAAATTGAATTTTATGAGTGTTATTCAGTACTATCTGTTAGATAATTAATAAGGTTTATCGAAGCTTAACCGCCTTTTGTCCGTAAAGGATAAATGAATTAAAGTCACTCGACTTTAAAAATTTAATATCTACTCCAGTGTTTGGGTTGATAAAGCTTATTTCATCGCCTTTTACAGGAACGAGCTTATAAGTATCCCCATTTGGAAAGTGAAGTGAGATTTGGTTTGTTTCATCATTAAAACTTATAGAAAGTTCCACTTGACTATTCCATTTGTATGTGCCTGTAAGTTGTTTTAATAATTCTGAATCTAACTGATTTCGTATAGCAGATGTACGTTTAAAGTGATTCCAATTGTATAATTGTGAAGCAGATAACAGCAACTCATTACCAAGAGCACCACCATTATCTGAATTGATTAAATAGACCAATCCTTTACCAGTATTAAGATCTATGGTCATACCAGTGCGATATCCAGCATTACCACCATAATGGGTAATTGCAAAACCTGAATCTGACTTATCTACTATTAATCCATAAATATGTCCATCACGTTCTTGATTTAGTATCGATTGAATTTCTGACTTTGAAAAGATTGAACTTTGACCTTGATAGCCTTTGTAAATTTCAATTAAAAACTTAGCCATATCAGTAGCATTACTCCAAAGTCCAGCTGCCGCCTGTTCTGGATGGTTTCTCCAACCACCTTCTAAAACAACTCCATTTGACGTATACCCTTTTGCGACTTCGCTTGAGTCTGATAGTTGCAATGGTTGTGTGAATTCTGAATTCTCCATACCAATAGGTTGAAGTATCCATTGGTTCATAATATTTGAAAAATCATCATTAAAAACATCCTGAAGTGCCACCTCAGCTAAGGTATATCCACCACCCGAATACGCTAACATTTCATTAGGGGTTGAAATAACTTCTATTGCTGGTGAATTAACGCCTTCACTACCTTTTAATACAGCAATATCACTTGGAATAGCAAGGTCTTTAGCATAGCCTTGATATCCTCCTGAAGTAATACCAGAAGTATGCGCAAAGATATTTCGTAAGGTTACTGGATTTTCAGCAGTTTGTTTACCTTGTGGTAATTTGTAACGCTTCAAGTATTTTTCAATATTCTCATCTAAGTCAATTTTTCCTGCTGTATGCATACGTAAGGTGGCAAAAAAAGTTACGGGTTTCGATAAGGATGCAGCTTGAAAAATACTAGAGTAGTTTAAGTTTTGCTCTGAAAAACTTGGGTTTTGATACATATCTGCCCATTCTATTTTACCATCATTGATGACCGCAAGCGATAGGGCAGGTATTTTATAGTCGACCATTTTATTTACTATAGTGCTAAAGTTCTCTGGCTCTTCCAGAAACTTCACTTTTCCAATAATCTGATTCTCTAATTGGACTTTACTTTTTGAAGGCTTATCAGAATATTCAATTAGCTCTTCGTTATAAACAAAATCATCTTGTTTTTGAGTTAGCTTAATAAAGTTTTTAACTCCAGGGGCGTATAGCCAAACCTCATCTACAACTGCATTATATCCTCTAGAATTTGTGATATTACCATTATAATGAATGGTGTACGCCATAAAAGTTCCTGCATCTACTGTTTCTTCTTTATAGGATAACACTTCAGCGTTCATTTGCTGTTTTCCTGTTGTACCATCTTGACTTGTCCAATTTTCTTCATAAACCCACTTTTTTCCTACCTTAAGTGGCCAATCGTATTTTGGCGTATCGCTTTCTTCAGGCTTTGCCATTTCTGCAACAGGAATCGTATCCTTACCAATGGTTATATTTAACTCACCGTTAACTTCTATTATTTCTCGAGTATCTGTCCCTTCAGACCTTACTTCTCCTTGGGTAGTTACGCCTTTATACTTCCATACCCATTTCTCTCCAATAGCATAATCGGTTAGGGTTGGTTGTTGAGTTATACCTAATTTAGCTTTCTTATTACAGGCACTAAGGATTACCAAAGCAAATAGTAAAATAAATCGATTTTTCATTTTAATTGATTTCATAATTATAAGTTTATGATTGATGCTTTTTTAAATTAAGATGCAAATTTCCCTTTAGAAAATAGGCTTTAGGAATTTTAATATCTGAACTGTTGATTTAAAATGATGAATTGTAGATTTACAATAAGTTCTTGATACTTTTTAGTTTTCAATTCTACATTTTCATTTAATTCTTGACAAAATTAAGTGGACTACAGAATTAAAACGTTCTACTTTAAAAATCGGAACTAATTCTCTAGATGAGATTTAAGGTAAGTATTTGGTGTTATCCCTTCTAATTTTTTAAAGAATGTATTAAAAACTGTTTTAGAGTTAAAACCACTATCATAGGCCACAGCCATTATAGTTAACTCTTTGCTTTCTTCTTGAAGAATACGTTCTTTAAATTCATTTACTCTAAAGGTATTGACATATTCAGAGAAGTTTTTTTGAAATCCTAGGTTTAATAATTGAGAGACGTAATTGGCAGGAAGTTCTAGGTAAGAGGCTAAATCTTTTAAGGAAAGATCTGGGTTTAAGTAGAGTTTATAATCCAACATAATCTGCTCTAATTCTTTTGTGTACCTCTCAATTTCATCACTATCCAGCAATGCCTGCTTGTACTTTTTTTTCTGCTTATAGTTTACATTATCAGGAATGGCTTTTAGCATAATATCTTTAAACCTTTTGTGATGTTTTACATGCTTAAGAATTGGTGATGGATTCAATAGCAAAACTAATGGTAAACGGTTATTATATGCTTGCTCTACTAAATCAATTACCTTTTCACAATTATCTAACAAGGCATTAACCAATATCAAAAATGTAAATGCCTTATCTACTAGTGCCGTTGTTAAATACGTCTCTAGTTCTTTAATCCCATCATTGCATTTTTCCGCTTCATTAAGGTAGGCATAACACATGGTTTCACCTCCTAATTTGGTGAGGTCTTTCACAGAAACTCCTTCAAGTGAACCAAAATATGTCAAAGCTTCATTTGGCTTGCCTGACATTAATAAACTTATTCCTATGTAGATTGGTGGAAAAGGTAACTTAGGGTCTAAATCCAATGCCTTTTTTAGATACGGTATTGCAGTTGTATAATCTTCTTGCAAGTAATATAAAAACCCTCTATAATGATGGTTGATAGCGGCATAAGGGTCTAGCTGCAACGCTTTGTCAAGATAATTATGTGCTGCATCTAATTTTCCTTCTACTGTCAAAAAATTAGAAATGGTTAGGTAAATATCGTCTGCTTGTTGAATTTCCAAAGCCCTATTGGCATGTTCGTAAGCTTTCTTGAGATTCCAGTTTTGCCAACATTCTATCCAGGCCAAATTCAATTGCGACCTTGACGAGTTTGGGTCTAGCTCTAATGCCTTTAACAAATAAGGCTGGGCCTTTTCGTATGCTTCAAATGCAGGTAAAAGGCCCATGGTTCCCATATTAACATAGGCTAGATTTATATCTAGATAGGGATTTGAAAAATTGGGTGATTTATGTATTACGTCTTTTAAGATTTTGATACCCTTTATAGAGTTTTTATAATCTAGTTTCATGATGTAGTACCTTCCTTTCAAATATTCTCTATAAATAGCTACAGGTACATCAATTGGTTCTACTAGTTTATTTTCTATTTCGAGATGACCAATATGCTCCCGTAATTTTTCTGCTATAAACAAACCTATTTCATCCTGTATCTGAAAAATATCATCTGGTTTTCTATCAAAAGTTTCTGACCAGAAATGAAAGTCATCTATAGTATCAATCATTTGCACGGTAATGCGCATTTTATTTCTAGATCTTCTCACACTGCCCTCAATAAAGGTAGCTACCTTTAATTTTTCTCTAATTTCTTTAGCAGTTACGGCTTTGTTTTTAAAATAAAATGATGAGGTACGAGAGGTTACAGCTAAGTCTTTTATCTTGGCAAGGGCATTTATAATCTCTTCTGTTAAACCATCACAAAAAAACTCATTCTCTAGGCTATTACTCATGTTTTGAAATGGTAATACAGCGATAGATTTATTATTTAAGTTTTCAGATCCCATTACTTGTAATTTCTATCGAAATAGCTAAAGAAATGATTGATATTAAATAAATAACAATGATAATTTTTAGATGATAATTTTTAAGAATAATGTATGACAATCTTACTTGTAACCTAAAAAAGGCACTCTAAATAAATTAATATAATAGACAGTAAAATTTACAACTAATATTTACACAACAATGATGCAACGAATATAAATAAAATGGGATAGTTAGACAATAAACAAGAAGAGGTGGTATGAAAAGAAGGATTACAGATACTTATTACCAAATGTCCAAAAAGATTTATATTTGAATATTATATAAATCGAAAGCCTAAAACTGCATACGTTTTGCATACGATTTTGAATACGTTTTTATATTTAAGCAATTATAAAACCTTAATTATCAGTGGTTTTTAAAATACTCTAGGAATTCATAACCCGGAGGTCTCGAGTTCAAGTCTCGATCTCGCTACAAAGTAAAACCCAACATAATGTGTTGGGTTTTTTATTCAGTACAATTCTGATTACTATTCTGAATAACTAATCCGTTCCCGAATACCCCCACTTTCTCTGTGAATAATCACATCGGCCTTATACCGTTTGGCTAGGGTTTTGGCTTTATTTATGGCAGTGCTTTGTTTTCTATGTTTGGAAGTAATACGTTTATTCCCCTCTCTTCGTACCGCCCAATCTCCTTCAAAGGGTACTACATGCTGATGCCAAGTTCGGTTGCGGCTACCGCTCTTTCCCAAGGCTTTTAAAATGGCTTCTATAAGTTGTTGGATGGCTGTCGCCAGACCTTTGTTTTTTGAGGACATCGTAGTGGTTTAAAGTGTAAAGATAAGAAAGCTGAATATTTTCTATTCTTATGTATATTTCTTCGTTCCTTACTTTTTTGTATTGCCCAAAAAAGAAAAAAAATCGCTAGGCTTACAAAACCATTCGATAGGCCGTTTTAAAGGTCTTGAAGTCGAATTGCAGGGCCAAGATTCAATCCAACACACTCCACACTGCTTCCTTACAACATCAACAAATTATTTCGAAAGGTAGGTGGGTCGTTTTGGATGGAATCTGTAAAGTAGTAGGCTAGCTTTTGGGTTAGGCGGGTGATCGTGGAAAGGTTCCGTAAAATACCTTTGTCTTGCAGTTCATGTACAAGTTTCTCCCATTCTTGTAATGTCATAAATCTTTATTTATCTGGTTGAGTTCTTCTATATAGCTGGTAAAATATCCTTCTTTCTTTTCCATAGGAACGAACTTATCTTCGGCCTTTACAATAAAGGTTATAAGTCGGTCCAAAGCAGCTTTTAGTTTGTCCTCGGCATAATTGGCCAACTTTAATAAATGATGACATACTACCGAAGTTCCTATGCCAATAAACGATAGCATGACATAATATTCAAAATTGGAAAAATCCTTTATGGAAATTAAACAATAGGCAATGTAAAAGCCTCCTATTGAAATTGAAACAAAGGCAATGGATTGTATAGCATTTCTAAAATCGAAAGGTAATTTCTTGCTCAAAGACAGTAAGCCTAGCCCCATAAAAAACGGAAATAAGGCCCATCCAAGTGCGTCTAAAAAGGAAATCATCCAACGCCAATGAAATGGGCCTTTTGCCTCTGGATTTCCAAATAAATGCAGGAAAGGGCCAGAAAAGGCAATCAAAAAATAGACAATCGCACTATTCCTGATTGTCTGGTATGCCGTTACAATTGGTATCGTTAGGCGGGCAATTTTTGTCTTTCTCAGTTTGATATTCATCTACACTCTGATTTTCAGGGGTGCAACTTGCTAAAAATAATACAACAGAGGCTGCGGCTAAAATTGTTTTTAAATGTCTCATCGGTTTTATAGGTTTATATTAATAAAACCGAAAGATACCCTTTAAGGGGCTGAAAATTAATTTATTATTTTTAAAGTATCAACAAATTTTTCAACATTTTTTTCCTTTGTCCTATAAAAGGTTGGTTTAATCGAGGATCACCCAATATTTCCCAAGATTTTTCCTATATACTGTAGCGGGAATTTCCTACAAAGACCTCGCCTACCAACTTCCGCCACCGCCGCCACCAAAACCGCCGCCACTAAATCCGCCGCCGCCACCACTGCTTCCTGATGAACTTGGTGAGCTAACCATGGTGGATCTTGTTGAACTCATAGCACTATCAAAAGAGTTTGAAAAACTATGCATCGAAAAAGGTCTATTTGATGTCGTGTGATACCAATCTGGTGGTTTTACATCCAATCCTTTAAACTTACCCGCCCATTTATCAAAATAACCAAAGGCCAAGGCATATGCCATGGTATTTTCAAAATAATGAGGATCTTCATTTAAAAGCACTCCCAGTCGTTTTGCTTCGGCAAGTTTTACAAATTGCCTAAATCCTTTTAAATGTGCCAATGCCTCATTTCCCTTGGTGTTTTTCTTAATCATAAAGAAATTAAGAAGTAATAAAATAACACAAGTGAAGACTACCAAACCTGCCGCGAGTAATCCCCATACATATAAAACAATAGCACTTAATAGAAATAGAAGAACCACTACCACCCCAGAAACTATTTTTTTTACTGCCTTTGATTTGGGCAAGTAGTAGGGTTGTGCCTCTTTCTTCAACAATTCTTTAGCCTCGCCCATAGTAGTATAAAAGCTATCTTTTAAACTACTAATTAAAACCACAGCTTTTGAGCCTCGAAACAGATTTGTAAACATTTTTCGTTCGTACGCCGCAGCGGTATTTGGAAGATCTTTAAGTTTATTTAATTGGGTGTCATTTTTTTGAAACAGTCCCTTTTTCTCGATTTCTTTGATGGTTATATATCCCTTAGATCCCCAGTAGGGAAGTAATGAAATTAAATCGGAAGTGTCACTTTTATCATCAATAAGGTATCCTGCCATGGCTGGGTCAATGTTCTCTGGTGGATAATAACTCGTGGCTGAAATTACTTTATCGTCTTTCCCATGTATACGCCATACCACATAAAACCCTACCCAAAATGATGCAATAATCAAAGTCCAGCCATATCTAGCTCCAAAAGGCCAAAAGGGTTTTGTCTCAGAAATAACATTAGGTGGTAAGCTAACCAAGAGCGTAACACTTTCCCCGTATCGGGATACAAAATCCTCCTTGCTGCTAATCTGAATGATACCCTCTTGATAATCAATATTGAAATCATCACTTTCATTGGTGTTTCCCGTATATCCCGCATACAATTTAATAGCATCTTGAGGTACCGAAACTCCATCGGGCACATGAATGTTAAACTTCATCGATTCAAAATTTGCATACCATCCGGGTGGCTTTAGGTTCCAATAAAATTGGGTGGCCTTTTCTTCAAAAAGAAAGGCATTTTCAACTTGATAGTTAATGGTGTATCCCTGAGGCCCCGTAATAGTAATATCTTTATCCCCTATCTTAATTTCAAGTTCGCCAGTAAGATCATTTATTATTTTACCAGACGTAACAAAGGTACGACCAGGCACTTTTACATTTTTTACTTTGATTTTTCGTTTTTCTTGCGTCCCTTTTTCGGTCAAAAGATCGTAGGTAAGTTGGATATTTCTATAAATTCCATGTTTATAGGTTCGGAAGGTGAGGTCGTACTGCTCACTCACTGTGAAATACCCCTCTTTCTTTATAAAAATTTCTGCCGAATAATTGTTAACTATAAAGTCTTGTGCATGAACAGAAGTTGCAAATACAAGAATAACAACGAAAAAACGAAGCACAACCTTCATAACCTACGAAAAATCTACCTTTACATTTTCGCGTTCGGCTGCATCAACTTCAAAATAGTTAAAGGATTTGTAAGGCATCATCCCAGCAAATATAACCCCTGGAAAGCTCTCTCCATAGGTGTTATTTTCTCTAACAGTGCTATTATAAAACCTCCGACTACGCTCTAGTGCTTCTTCTATTTCACTCAATTTTTTCTGAAGGTCAATAAAATTAAGATTTGCTTTTAAATCTGGATATGCTTCTCCAAGAGCAAATATACTGCGCAACGTTTGTTGTAACTGATTTTCGGCTTTAATCTGTGCATTAATATCATCACTTGGCACAGACATCGCAGCATTACGAGCTTGGATGACACGTTCCAAAGTATCCTTTTCATGAGACGCGTACCCTTTTACCGTTTCGACCAAATTTGGAATAAGGTCGTAACGCCTTTTTAAAGCAACATCAATATTACTCCAAGCATCTTTTACTTGGTTTTTGTTCTTTATAAATTTGTTGAATACTGAAACGCCAAATAGCGCCAATAAAAGAAATATTCCTAGTAAAATTAAATAAAAAGACATAGCTATAATTGTTATTTAGGGTTTGATTAGTCTGTCCCTAAATTACACTTTTTTTACAAGGAAATAAGTACCAAGATAGTATTACTTTAATTTATCGGCATACAATTGTCTCAACTTAGCCAATTTGGGAGTAATAACATAACTACAGTAGCCTTGATCACTATTTTGATTGTAATAGTTTTGGTGATAGTCTTCGGCTTCATAAAATATTCCTATTGGACTTAGCTCTGTAACTATAGCGAAGTCATAATATGGCGCTACTTGATTAAGTACTTCTTCGGCTACCTCTTTTTGCAATTTGTTATGATAATAGATTACTGAACGATACTGCGTCCCCACATCGGCACCTTGTTTGTTTAATGTAGTGGGGTCGTGCGTGGTCATAAAAATAACGAGTAATTCTTCATAGGTAATTACCGAAGCATCAAAAGTCACTTGCACTACTTCCGCATGACCTGTTAGACCTGAACAGATTTCTCGATACGTAGGTTTACCGGGAGCAGTGCCGCCGGTATATCCAGACACCACTTTTTCAACTCCTTTTACTTGTTGAAAAACGGCTTCGGTGCACCAAAAACATCCTCCACCCACGGTCATCACTTCAAAATTACTCGCCATGTGAAATCTCCTCTTTTTGAAGCACCATCGATTCTGAATTGATACAATACCGCAGTCCACTGGGTTCAGGGCCATCGGGAAACACATGTCCTAAATGCCCATCACAGGTATTACACATCACTTCCACACGAACCATCCCAAACGAAGTGTCCTTATGGTATTTTATGGCATTTTCTTTTATGGGTTGGGTAAAACTTGGCCAACCTGTGCCCGATTCAAATTTGATGGTAGAATCGAACAACGGAGTATTACAGCATACACAATTGTATTGCCCAGCTTCGTGAATACTACACAAGGCTCCAGAATGAGGTCTTTCGGTTCCTTTTAGTCTTGTTATTCGAAATTGCTCTGGGGCAAGTAGTTGTTGCCATTCGGCATCCGATTTTTCAACGCGTTTATAGGGAACTGGATTCCCGTTAACACTAAAATTAATGACATCTTTCCAAGTAAGCATACACTTTATCCTTTCTGATTTTAAATGAAATAATACGAAAATTAAGTCGCTTTTATTGTAGTTTTCTTACAAGCCCTTCATAGTCTAATGAAATCTGCTCGCCGCTTTTCATATTTTTTAAAGTGTATTGGGAAGCATCCATTTCACTGGCACCTGCCAACACCGTAAACGGAATGTTTCGCTTATCGGCATAGCTCATTTGTTTGCCCATTTTTGCGGCATCAGGGTATAACTCGGCAGAAATGCCTTGCTGACGTAACTTCGTAATAGCTTTCATAGCATATAAAGCTTCCGCTTCGCCAAAATTGATAAACAAAACTTTGGTGTTTGCTGAAGCCGTATCTGGAAACAAGCCTAATTCTTCCAACACGAGATAAATTCGATCCAAACCAAAAGAAATCCCCACACCGCTCATATTTTTTAACCCAAAAATCCCTGTTAAGTCGTCGTAACGACCGCCACCACCAATACTTCCCATAGCAACGCCTTCGGGAGCGGAAACTTCAAAAATAGCGCCTGTGTAATAATTCAATCCGCGGGCAAGGGTGACATCAATTTCCAAACTAGCCGATTGCAGCCCAAGTGTCTCCACCGAATTCACAATAAAGGTAAGCTCCTCTACTCCTTTCATTCCCACTTGTGAAGTGGAAAGTAAATTGCTTAGTAAATTCAACTTATCTGTGGCATTTCCACTAGCGGTAAATAAAGGTTGTACCTTATCGATAGCTGTTTCAGAAATTCCCTTTTCACGCATTTCTTTCTTTACGCCCTCCTCGCCTATTTTATCTAACTTGTCCAACGCCACCGTAAAATCGATCAATTTATCGGCTTCGCCAATCACTTCCGCAATGCCGCTCAACACTTTGCGGTTGTTCATTTTAATGGTAGTGCCTTTCAGTTGTAATGCCGAAAAAACCGCATCGTATAATTGCACCAATTCTACTTCCTGCCATAAAGAATCACTCCCAACCACATCGGCATCACACTGATAAAATTCTCTAAAACGCCCTTTTTGAGGACGGTCTGCCCGCCAAACGGGCTGCATCTGGTAACGTTTAAAAGGAAAAGTAATCTCGTTTTGGTGTTGCACCACATAGCGTGCAAAAGGAACCGTAAGGTCGTAGCGAAGGGCTTTTTCAGAGATTGAGGAAGTCATTTTTAGACTGTCCTTTTCTGAATAAACATCCGCTGAAACTTTATTTAAATAATCCCCACTATTTAAAATCTTAAAAATCAATCGGTCGCCTTCTTCCCCATATTTTCCCATGAGAGTTTCACTGTTCTCAAAACTTGGAGTTTCGATGGGTTGAAATCCGTAGGTCGTAAAACAACGCTTAATGGTATCCATAATATAATTGCGTTTCACCACTTCTTCGGGTGAAAAATCACGAGTTCCTCTGGGTATGGAAGGTTTTTGTGCCAAGATGCTTTTTTTAAATAGTTTTATTGAAGTACAAATATCTTAATTTATGAGTGAAATTATAAGGATTTTCAAATTAATGGTAACTTTATGCTTTGTTTGTAGTCTAATGCTACAATAACGCACCACAGCATGTTTAAACTCTTTCGGGAAAATGTACGTATTGCGCTGGATTCTATTAAATCGCAGTTGCTTCGTACTATTTTAACCATCGTTATTATTGGAATTGGAATATGGGCGCTGGTTGGTATTTTAAGCGCTGTAAAAGCGTTGGAAAATACTATTTCAGGCAGTTTTGCTTCTATGGGTTCTAACACTTTTAATATTCAGCGATATGAATTTGAAACCCAGCAACAAGGCGGGAGAGAACGTCAAAAGATAAATCCCATTATAAGCTACGATAATATTAGAGAGTTTATCGATACATACGATTATCCTCTTACCCAAACATCGGTTTCCTTTATGGGAACGAATGCTGCCGAAATAAAGTACGAAAATGAAAAAACCGACCCCGAAGCGCAAGTTTTTGGAGTCAATGAGCATTATCTTGAAAATACAGGAACAAAGGTTCAAATGGGGCGGGAATTCAACTTTTTTGATATTCAGAATAACAACAAAGTATGCCTTATTGGTTCCGATTACCTAAAAAGTCTATTTGAAACGGAAAACCCCATTGGAAAAACCATTAGTGTTCGTGGTGTAAAGTTTAAAGTAGTGGGTGTTCTGGAAGAAAAGGGATCCACCTTCGGAAATAACCAAGATTTAAAAGTGCTTATCCCTATTCAAGCAGCCCGCGGAATTTTTACTCAACCCAATATTAATTACACCATAAGCATAAAAGTAGATAATAAAGATTTTATGCAAGAGGCTGAAGATGCCGCTATTGTTACTTTTAGAAACATTCGCCGTTTGAATCCAGTGGAAAAGAATAACTTTGGGATTGAGCGCAGTGACGACCTAATTAACCGAATTGCAGAAATTACAGGTGTTTTGGAAACCGCTGGTTGGATTATTAGCATCATTACCATTTTGGGATCCTCCATTGCCTTAATGAATATTATGTTAGTTTCCGTTACTGATCGTACGCGTGAGATAGGAGTGCGAAAAGCCATGGGAGCCAAGCGTTCTACTATTTCTACCCAATTTTTTATCGAAACGATTGTCATTGGGCAATTTGGTTGCATTCTTGGAATAATTCTAGGGATCCTCACTGGGTTCATCTTTGCCAAAGTAGTAGATTTTGAATATACGCTTCCTTGGATGGCGATGTTTGCATCGGTCCTCATTTCCTTTGTGGTAGCAGTTATTGCAGGCTCCTACCCTGCTAGCAAAGCGGCAAAACTAGACCCTATAGAAAGTTTACGCTACGAATAATATTACGGTAAGATTTTCTGAAAGACCTCAAATAAAATGCCTTCAGTGATAATGGCACCCTGTTGGATCAGTTTAAATATATCGAGGTTCTTATCTTCGGAATAGCTTTTTGAAGCCGTGAACAATGCTACTTCGTCTAAATGAATATTCTCCTGAAGCCACGCTAATCCTTCTTTTGTAGTGAGGTCAATTTTATCAATAGAAACTTTTACTACGATGAGTCGCATTTCCGAAGCCTCCATCTTAAAAAGAAACAACTGGTCTGGCGAATGATTTTCGAGATAAGCAGCTTTTTGTAAAACACCTTCCCACACCAAATCGCTAAAGATTTCCATTTCCTGCTTTGCCACCTCAGGTTGCTTTTCTTTAATAGTATCCCATTCTTGTTTGGTGATGGTTTGGGTTGCCAAAAAGTTGATGAATTCTTGGTGGAGTTCTTCAAATTGTTCTTTTGTGAGTAGACTGTATTTCATTTGGCAAAAATAGTTACTCTGCTAAAAGTTTTTCAATAATAGCTTTAGTTTTTTCACTGTCCCAATCGGCAGCTCCCTCTTTATCAATGACAATTTCTCCATTTTTTGAAATTAGATAGGTGGTTGGGAAAGAGTTTGTCTCCAAGCCATTAGGTAATTGTTCCTGTGGAATATAAATGGGTAATCGATACCCTTTTTTCTGAATGAATTTTTCAAGTGTTTCAGGACTTTCTAAAGAAACAAAGTAAAAATCTACTGCGTCTCCATATTCGTCGTATAGATTTTGAAGGGAGGGCATTTCGGCAACGCAAGGGGGACACCAAGTGGCCCAAAAATTAACAAGGGTTACCTTTCCTATAGACTGATTAAAATTAATATTAGAACCCTCTAAATCTTCCAATTGCCAATCAAAATCATGTATAGTTTCTCTTTTTTCAACCTTTATTTCAGAAGGACTAAAAGAAATTAGTCTGTTAAAAAAAACCTTAATAGGCATTCCTGTTTGTGGTATAAATAGCAGCGCTACCAATACAAGTAGTAAAATTGTGCTTCCGTGTTTTTTAAAGGGTACCATCAATTTTATATTATTTTTTTTTTGCAAAACTTTTGTTAATAAAAACTATTTCATTACATTTAATCGTATAAAGCTTACACTTTATCGATATTTTTAATGTTTAATCTAATATTATAGGTCATGGGAGACAATCTATTATTAGGCATGTTATTTATAACAATAACCGCTTTTTCACAAGTGGGTGTAAATACCACAAATCCTCTAACAACACTAGACATTAATGGAAATTTAGCCATTCGAACAGTACCCGTTGAAACCAACAAAGATATCGCTAAGGATTCAATATTGGTAATTTCAACTGATGGAATTGTAAAAACAATCTCTGCAAATGATGTTGTAAATAAAGGAATTCCATCCATAGCTAAGGGGAATTTTTCAGCATCAGGGGCTATTGCCGTTTCACTTTTAACGGGGTCAAGTACTATACCCTTTGATAACGAAAGTTTCGACCTAAGCAACGAATACGATACCAGTTCCTATACATTTACGGCACTAGAAGATGGGATTTATCAAGTATACGTTCAAATAGAAACTCATACAACTATAGGAACCGCCACCAACTTTGGGGTTTCCATAAGGCATAATGGTTCTGTTATTGCTACTTCTTCTTTTGCCAATGTAGGGGTGCTAGGCGTTAATGTCACACCTCCCTTTAGGAACACTTCTACCTTTATTCAAGTAACAGCTGGAGATACCATAAATTTTTCTTTGGAAGGAGACATCGCACTGGGGACGGTTAATTTAAGCGGGGATGGTTCAAACAGTTTTTTCACTATTAATCAAATTCGATAATTACTAACCAACCTTTATTTCAAAAGAAGGCCATTTAGGCCTTTTTTTTATGCCTTTAGGATTTCAAAAAAATAGTACTTTTATACAAAACCAAAAACTATGAGCTCCAGAAGAGATTTCGTCAAAAAATCGGCTATCCTCGGTGCAGGAATTACCCTTGCTCCCCAATTTACCTTTGCTGAAAATTTTTCCCCTTCCAAAGAAAAATTAAATATTGCCCTTATTGGGGTTGGCCTGCGTGGTACCAATCACTTACAAAATATCTTATACCGAAATGACTGTATTATTACGGCCATTTGTGATATCGATGAAAGACGAAATACCATTGCGCTCGATTTAATTTCAAAAGCAGGAATGGCAAAACCTAAAGTATTTGGCAAAGATGAATATGATTACCGAAATCTTTTAAAGCTAGAAAATGTGGATGCTGTCATTATTTCTACCCCTTGGCTTTGGCATACTCGTATGGCGGTAGACTCTATGAAAGCTGGAAAATATACAGGTTTGGAAGTTTCTGCCGCAAATACCATGGAAGAATGCTGGGACTTGGTCAATACTCACGAAGCGACTGGAAGTCATCTTATGATTTTGGAGAATGTATGCTACCGGAGAGATATTATGGCGGTATTAAATATGGTAAAACAAAACCTTTTTGGAGAACTCTTGCATTTTCGCTGTGGTTATCAGCATGATCTGCGATTTGTTAAATTTAACGACGGAAAAACAGCCTACGGAAAAGGAGTAGAATTTGGTGACAAAGGGATTTCTGAATCGGCTTGGAGAACACAACATTCCTTACTTCGCAATGCCGATGTGTATCCAACCCACGGCGTTGGCCCAATTGCAGTGATGAGCGATATCAATCGCGGCAACCGATTTGTTAGTATTTCTTCTATGGCTTCTAAAGGCGTTGGGCTTCATAATTATATTGTAAAACATGGCGGAATAGATCACCCCAATGCAAAGCTAAAGTTTAAACAAGGCGACATTATTACCTCTATGATAGAAACGGCCAATGGAGAAACCATCATTGTGACTCACGATTGTAATTCACCGCGCCCCTATTCACTCGGATTTAGAGTGCAAGGGAGTGAAGGCATTTGGGAAGTAGATGGTAACCGAATTTACATCGAGGACAAAACTTCAAAACCCCATCAATGGGACGAAGCAACGGCTTGGCTGGAGCAATACGATCACCCGCTGTGGAAAAAATATGCCGAAACTGCTGAAGGCTCTGGTCACGGCGGTATGGACTTTTTTGTGCTGCAAGCTTTTGTAGAAAGTGCTAAAAAGAATATCGCTCCTCCCCTCGATGCTTACGATGCAGCAGCTTGGAGTGCTATTACTCCGCTTTCGGAAGTATCTATTGCCAATGGTGGCGAAGTGCAAGATTTTCCCGATTTCACCCGTGGGAATTGGGTAAAAAGAAAACCGTATAATTGGATGAAAGATGCGTATTAATCTTGCATAAAATTCCTAATCATATCAAGGTAAAAACACCTGCGCGCATCTGCCTTTTTGGCGATCATCAAGACTATTTAGGACTACCCATTATTGCTTGTGCCATTAATAGGTTTATGACTTTTGACGCAAAAAAAAATGGCAAAACCTTTTTTGAAATCGCTATGCCCGATATTCAGGAAGTTAGGGTTATTCAACTGAATGATGACTTTGAAGGAATTGGAGGGACTCACGATTTTTTATTGGCTGGACTTAGGGTGGTAAAGCGTTACGGATGTATTCCTTCGGAAGGATTTACGGTGACCATTACTAGCGATATTCCTATTAATGCAGGAGTTTCCAGTTCTTCGGCCTTGAATGTGGGTTGGATTCACTTTCTATTAAAAACTTTTGGTTGCAATAAAAAAATTACGCCTCAGTTCATTGCGCAATTAGCCTACGAAGCCGAAGTGGTAGAACACAATTCCCCTGGCGGGAAAATGGATCAATACACCATTGCCTTGGGAAATACGATTTATTTGGAAACAGGTCAAAAAACTAAATTTCAGCCATTGGGCTCCAAACTGAAGGGACTCATTTTAGCCGAATCGGGTATTGCCAAGGAAACTATAGGTACTTTAAAAAACACTCGTGAACTGGCTGAAAAAGCCATTCAAAAAGTAAAGAAGTATGATACTAAATTTGAAATACAAACGGCAAAAGTTTCGGATATTTCAAAGTATGTGAATGTTTTAGATATTGAAATCCGTCCCTATTTTGAAGCGGCTATCAAAAATCATGAAATTACACAAGCAGCGCTTTCAGAATTTCAAAAAGCAAATTCCAATCATACATATTTAGCAGAATTAATGACAAAACATCACCGCATTTTAAAAGAAAAATTACAGGTATCCCACCCGAAGATCGACACCATGCTTGAAGCTGCCATGGAAGCAGGTGCATACGGAGGAAAAATTGTAGGTTCCGGCGGTGGCGGTTGTGCGGTGGTATTAGCATCCAAGGAAAAGGAAGAAGCTATCACACAAGCCTTTTTGAAAGCGGGAGCCAAAGCGGCCTATCCTGTCATTATTTCTAACGGAAGTTCGGTCAATTATGAAGCATAATACCCTTATCATATTAGCCGCAGGTGCCTCCTCCCGAATGAAAAAGTCTTTAAACGACCCTAAAGATTTTAAAGGAAAAGCCTTGATCCCTTTAGGAAAGGGAAAACCGCCTGTGCTTACCTATTTGCTTAACAACTCAAAGGAAGCGGGTTATCAAAAAATCATTTTGGTGGTGGGCAAAGATGCTGAAGCGTTTAAGAGTTTTATTAAAAATCTCAAAGGATTCGATGAAATCGAAATTGTATTTGCTACGCAGGAGATTCCTAAAGACCGAGAAAAACCCTTGGGTACGGCCGATGCTGTTTTCCAAACCATGGAGCAATACCCCGAATTGAAAGAGGAAGTTTTTACGGTGTGTAATAGCGATAATTTGTATTCGGTGAAGGCATTGCAATGGTTACGCGATGAGCCAACACCTAATGCGTTTATTAGCTATGATAGAGACGGCTTGCAATTCCCTCAAGAGAAGATTTTGTCCTTTGCTTTGGTGGTTTTAAATAAGGATGGGTATTTGACAGCTATTATTGAAAAACCCACGGCGGAAGCTTCTGAAAATTACAAAGACACACAGGGCGTTTTTCGTGTGAGTATGAATCTCTGGAAATTACACGGAGCGGATACTTATACTTATTTGAGAGATTGCCCACTCCATCATACCCGAAACGAAAAAGAACTACCCAATGCTATTTTACACATGATTAAAAAAGGGATTTTGGTAAAAAGCATCCCCTTAAAGGAGCATGTACCCGATTTGACAAATAGTAAGGATATTAAGATTGTTGAAAATATCCTGAAACAATTTAAAAATCTTTGATATATTAGAACAAAAATGAAGACGAAAATATTTAGCTTCTTTATACTTTTCAGTAGTATACAAATTAATGTGTATTCTCAATTTCAAGAACACACTATTAATACGAATCAAATAGTGAATGCTATAGTTTTGGCAGATATTGATGATGATACAGATAATGATATATTAATTACTGGAAACGAGGATAATGTGGTAAAATGGATTGAAAATTTAGATGGAGCAGGTGATTTTAGTATTATTCATGTGATTTATGAAACTCCATTTAATGTAGGGAATGAGATAGTTGTAAGTGATGTTGATTTAGACAATGATTTGGATATCTTGGCAAATATAAGTTCATATGATTGTGGATCTGTTTATTTATTTAATAATATAGATGGTAATGGAAGTTATGGCTTTGAAACTAATTATTTGAGTACTTGTGGTATTCAAAATGCAATAGTATTTGCGGATATAGATGGTGATAATGATGGAGACTGGGTTTCAAGTGTTTCATTATCAGAGCTAAACGAATCAAAGCTAAGTTGGTTCAAAAATAATAGCCTAGGAGATTTTGAAGAGCAAATAATTGATGCTTCTTACCTTAGATCTTTTGAGCTTGTAGATTTTGACAATGATAGTGATATAGATATAATTGGATTTAATCTTGATTCCACTACTAATCCAGAAATTATTTGGTATGAAAATATAGATGGATTAGGTGATTTTTCTAAACATATAATTACTATTAATCAAGGCTTAGATTATTATTCAAAATTATTATTTAGAGATATTGATAGTGATGATGATTTTGATATAATTTTAGCGCACGATAACATTCTATCATGGTATAAAAATGATGGATTAGGCAATTTTGGTTTTGAGTTAATTATCAACAATAGTAGCTTTACTAAAGTAAATATTTTGACAGTAGATTTAGATTCTGACGGAAATTTAGATATTATCTCTTCTGGTAGTAATAATTCAATAAATTTTTATAAAAATGACGGTCAGGGAAATTTCACAAGATTAAGTATTATTGAAGATTTATACCGATCCCGAAGTCCTATTTTTGTTGATGATATTAACAACGATGGTTTACAAGATATTATAGCTTATTCCACAGTAAATAATCAAATTTCTTGGTATGAAAATTCTGGTATTTTTTCTATTAATAATCCTATTAAAAATGAATTTATAATTCATCCAAATCCAATTAAAGATATAATTTTAATTGAAAGTAATTTCCAAATCCTAGAAGTTGAAATTTACAATTTACATGGGGTATTATTATATAATAGAAGCTTAGATATATCTGAAGAAATTAATATTAATATTTCATCTCTCACAGAAGGAATATACTTCATTAAAGCAATAGATAATGAAAATAATTCAACCATAAAAAAAATTATAAAAATCTAAATTAATAAAAAAACCCACTAATAACTTAGCGGGTTTTTGTTTATATAATGCTTTATTATTTATGCATTTTGCTTTTTTATCAAGTTTAAAGCAGAACCTTCTCGATACCAATCAATCTGTGCTTTGTTATAAGTATGATTGGCTTTAATCATATCCTTGCTTCCATCTTTGTGCACCACTTCAATGGTTAAGGGTGTATCGGGTGCAAAGTTGGCGATATCCACAAAGTTAAAGGTATCGTCTTCTTTTATTAAGTCGTAGTCATTTTCATTGGCAAAAGTTAATGCCAACATTCCTTGCTTTTTTAAGTTGGTTTCGTGAATACGCGCAAAGGATTTTACCAATACCGCAGCTACTCCTAAGAAACGTGGCTGCATGGCCGCGTGCTCTCTAGATGAACCTTCACCGTAGTTATGGTCTCCAACCACTATGGTTTTAATGCCTTGTGCTTTGTAGGCTCTTTGTGTATCTGGCACGCCTCCATATTCTCCATCCAATTGACTTTTCACAAAGTTGGTTTTCTTATTAAAGGCATTCACCGCTCCAATAAGCGTGTTGTTGGAAATATTATCTAAATGACCTCTAAAACGCAACCAAGGTCCCGCCATTGAGATATGGTCTGTAGTACATTTTCCAAAGGCTTTTATCAATAGTTTTACGCCTTGTAATTCTGCATCTTGAATCGGCACAAATGGTTCTAGCAATTGTAATCTTTCCGAAGAGGGATCCACTTTTACTACCACTCCGCTTCCGTCTTCTACTGGTTCTAAATATCCATTGTCTTTTACTTCAAAGCCTTTTGGAGGTAATTCCCATCCTGTTGGCTCGTCCAACATCACTTCTACCCCATCTTCGTTAATTAACTTGTCGGTCATTGGGTTAAAATCCAAACGTCCCGCTATGGCAATCGCTGCGGTAATTTCGGGCGATGCCACAAACGCATGTGTATTTGGGTTTCCATCGGCACGCTTCGCAAAGTTTCGGTTAAACGAATGAACAATAGAGTTTTTAGGAGCGTTTTTAGGATCTTCATAACGTGCCCATTGACCAATACACGGTCCACAGGCATTCGTAAATATCTTCGCGTCCAATTTCTCAAACACCTGAAGGATTCCGTCGCGTTCTGCGGTATATCGAACTTGCTCCGATCCTGGGTTAATCCCAAATTCGGCTTTAGTTTTTAATTTTTTATCTAAGGCTTGTTGTGCGATAGATGCCGCTCTAGAAAGATCTTCATACGACGAGTTGGTACAAGAACCTATTAATCCCCATTCTACCTTTAATGGCCAATCATTCTTAGTTGCCTTATCACGCATCGTTCCCACGGGTGTGGCTAAATCAGGAGTAAAAGGACCGTTTAGTAATGGCATTAATTCATCTAAATTAATATCGATTACTTGATCAAAGTATTGCTCTGGATTGGCATACACCTCTGGATCTGCCGTTAAGTATTCTTTAATTTTATTAGCTTCATCAGCAACATCGGGTCTATCGGTCGCACGTAAGTAACGATCCATAGATTCGTCGTATCCAAAGGTAGAAGTCGTTGCACCAATTTCGGCACCCATATTACAAATGGTTCCTTTTCCTGTACATGACATTGACTTGGCTCCAGGCCCAAAATATTCTACAATGGCTCCTGTTCCTCCTTTTACGGTAAGAATTTCAGCTACTTTTAAAATCACATCTTTAGGAGCTGTCCACCCCGAAAGTTTTCCGGTTAAACGCACTCCAATAAGTTTAGGAAATTTTAATTCCCAAGCCATTCCTGCCATCACATCTACCGCATCAGCTCCTCCTACTCCAATGGCGACCATTCCCAATCCGCCAGCGTTTACGGTATGCGAATCGGTACCAATCATCATTCCGCCAGGGAAGGCATAATTTTCTAACACTACTTGGTGAATAATCCCAGCACCTGGTTTCCAGAATCCAATTCCGTATTTATCAGAAACAGATTCAAGAAAGTGAAACACTTCGTTACTGGAAGACAATGCCGACTTTAAATCTTGTGCTGCTCCAGATTTTGCCTGAATTAAGTGATCACAATGTACCGTGGTAGGCACGGCAACTTTTGGCTTCCCTGCTTGCATAAACTGAAGCAGCGCCATTTGTGCTGTAGCATCTTGACACGCAATTCTATCGGGCGCAAAGTCAACGTAATCTTTACCACGTCGATAGACTTTGGAAGGATTTCCATCCCAAAGATGACTGTATAATATTTTTTCTGAAAGGGTTAAAGGTTTTCCAACAATTTCGCGCGCTTTATTTACACGTTGAGGGAATTTGGAATACACCTCTTTAATCATATCGATGTCAAATGCCATAGGTTTTGTCGTTTTTTTGAAGTCCCGCAAATTTACAAAAATTACTAATACTTTAAAAATAATACAACAAAATCGAATATTTGATGATTATAATTCAATAAATAGCAATATTTAGTGATTATTTTTAGATAATAGATAAATATTATATATGAATTTTATCAAATTCACAATTTTGACTTAGCCATTAAATTCCTAAAAAAGGGTTTATCTCGTATATCCATAACCGGTTTTTCATAAAAACGATATAGTCCATACGAAAGCACGATGGTAATAATTAGATATCCTATTGAAAAAACGAGTTTATACCACATGGTATTCTCATCCATTTCAAGAATAAAATGCATTAATTGAAGAATGATCGAGTAATGCAATAAATACATAGAATAGGAAATGATACTGATAAACGTAATAGGTTTTAAAATAAGGGCTGAAGCTGATTTTATATTCGACAAAACGGGTAACGAAAACGCGATAAAAATAGAGCAAAGCGGCAAATAAAAAACATTCAAAAAAAGAGGGGTAGTTTCTGAATTCATTCCCAACTGTCCTATGATAATATGCATTCCAGCAAAAAAGAAGAGGGACAAAAAGAGGAAAAAGCTCTTAAATGAATTCCAGCTTTTAGGAAATGACAAAGAAATAAACGCCGCTAATACCCCATAATAAATAGCATCAATTCTATAAAGCATAACCGCTTTTAAATTGATATTCCAGAATTCTAAGGAAGTGGCTCCGTGGGTATTATTATAGATAAATTTGGTTGCAAGAAAGAACAAAATTATAAAGAGCGTTACGAAGAGAAAGATGGTTTTTCTAGAAATTTTAAATTTAGGAAGCACTAGTAAATACAATAGTATCGGACCTAATATATAGGCAAATTCTTCAATGGGAAGACTCCACGATTCTGTAAAAAAAATGTCCATACCAAAGGTAGTATTTTGAAGAAAGCCAAAATACATCCAAAGTGTTTCTGGGAGTTCTCTTCCCAAATAAAACACCACAAATATATTGAGTACCAAAATGAGGTAGTAATTAGGAAGTGTTCTAAACCAGCGCCTAATAAGGAAGTAAAATAAGTGTGCAGGTTTAAAATGTTCGTTGGTAAATATTCTGAAAAGTATTCTTCCTATAAGAAATCCACTTAACACAAAAAATATTTCTACTCCCATCACTCCTGCTAGCCTCAATAATGAATAGAATGAGCCTTCCGTATCTGGGAAAACCCATAATGCATGAGAACACACCACAAATAATATGGCGGTGGTTCGCATGATATCGAGTCCAAATATTCGTTTGGAATAGTCTATTTTCAAAAAGAGGTTGTTTCAGTTTTAACGAATATACTGAAAATGCCTAAAGGAAATTAATACAACCCTTGAATAATCCCTTCAATAGTTAGGCCTTCGGCTTCGGCTTTATAGTTTTTGATAAGACGATGACGAAGCACACCAATGGCTGCTTTTTGCACATCTTCAATATCTGGAGAGAATTTTCCATGTAATGCCGCATTTGCTTTTGCAGCCAAAATAAGGTTTTGCGAGGCACGTGGCCCTGCTCCCCAATCGATATAATCTTTTACCATTTGTGGGGCAGCATCACTCTTGGGGCGTGTTTTTCCCACAAGAGTAACCGCATATTCAATTACATTATCTGCTACAGGAATTCTTCGTATTAAATGCTGATATTTAATAATTTCTTCGGCAGAAAATAATGGATTTACTTGGTAATCATTATCAGCAGTGGTGGCTTTAACCACTTCTACTTCTTCAGAAAAAGAAGGATAGTCTAGGTTAATGGCAAACATAAAACGGTCTAACTGTGCTTCTGGTAATGGATAAGTTCCTTCTTGCTCGATGGGGTTTTGGGTTGCCAAGACAAAATAAGGTAAATCCAGTTTGTAATGGTGTCCTGCAACGGTAACGGCACGTTCCTGCATCGCTTCTAGTAATGCGGCCTGTGTTTTAGGAGGGGTACGGTTAATCTCATCTGCCAAAATAATGTTGGCGAAAATTGGCCCTTTAATGAATTTAAATTCGCGGTTATTATCCAAAATTTCAGAACCCAAAATATCACTCGGCATTAAATCTGGAGTAAACTGAATTCTCTTAAACTTAAGTCCTAATGCTTCTGCTACCGTATTTACCAAAAGTGTTTTGGCAAGTCCTGGCACACCAATTAATAATGCATGTCCGCCAGAAAAAATGGAAAGCAATACCTGCTCCACCACTTCGTCTTGACCAACGATTACTTTTTTGATTTCGGTTTTTAATGCATTGTATTTGGAAACTAACTGTTCCACAGCAGCAACATCTGACATAGGTTTTATTTTCTATGGGTTAGTTATTAAGCCAATTACTAGAAAATTGGCAGTCGTAATAATCTCTATTAACGTTAATGTAGGTTTCTTTTATTTTTTTATCCTGCCACTTTTCAATGGCTCGAATTTGTTTTTCTTTTAACGCCAATTCCTTAATTTTTTCGTAGTCTTTGCTATAATCGGCTGGGTGTTCGGCGTATTTTTTAGTCACCGTTAAAATCTTAAACTTACTCTTTCCTGTATAGTCTCTATCTGTAAATACTTTAGAAACTTCCCCTTCTTCAAGATTGTAAACTTGAGCACTTAGCGTGGGATCCATTTTGGTTAAATCGAAACGCGTATCAAAAGACACAGGATTTACAAGCTGACCGCCATTATTTTTCGTTTCTTTTTCATTTGAAAACTTTCTAGCGGCTTCCGCAAATTCTAGATTGCCAGCTACAATTTCTGCCCGGATAGAATCTATTTTTGCTCTAGCCTTATCAATAACGTCTTGCGACACATCTGGGAAAAGAATAATATGACGCACATCTATTTCCTGTCCACGCACTTTATCTACAGTCACAATGTGGAAACCAAATTCGGTTTCAAAAGGCTCACTTACTTCGCCCTCTAATAATGAAAAAGCAACATCTTTAAATTCCTTGGCAAAAGGAGAATTCTTTTTAATTCCTTCTATTAATCCACCTCGCGAGGCAGAACCATCTTTGGAATAGAGCACCGCTTTGGTTGCAAAACTGGAACCGTTTTCCACAATATCTCTCCTAAACTCATTAAGCTTATCGATCACTTTCTTTTTTGCAGCTTCGGTTATTTCGGGTTCTATTACAATTTGTGCCACCTCCACTTCGGCACTAAAAATAGGTCTGTCATCTTCAGGAATGGAAAAGAAAAACTGGCGAACTTCTTCTGGTGTCACCTCAACATCCTCCACTACCTTTTGTTGCATTCTATTACCTAACATAATGGTTTTGTTGGTGCTAAAAAGTTCGTCTCGTAGTTCCTGAATGCTCTCCTTTTTATAAAATTGCGCTACTTTATCTTCGTCACCACCAAATTGATTAATGATATACGCCAATTGTTGATCAAGTGTTTGATTCACTTCATCATCAGACACAATCAAACTATCTACTTTCGCATGGTGTGCATACAGTTTATCTTCCATTAGTTTTCCTAATAGTTGACAACGCGTAACATCTTCTATAGAAATCCCTTGTTGCTGTAATTCCAAATATCCTTTATCGATATCGCTATCCAGCACAACGTATTCTCCAATTACAGCAGAAACACCTTCTGCTTTAAAACGCGTAAATGGTTTAACCGTATCGTTCACTTTAGGTTTAACACCGATTTCTTCTTTTATAACATTCGTGCTATCTATGACTACTTCTTGCGCTTGAAGCGAAAGAAATGAAAGGAATACAAGTAGTAAACCGAATTTACTGTTGGGGATATATTTCAAACGTTTTATTTTTAATTGCATCTTTGGTAATGTCCTTTTCAAGTTTTTTAATCAGCTCTTGCTTTCTTTGATTTAAAATTATCTGAATGATAGTGTTTTCGACATGTTGAAGCGGCGCAGTATCATTTCTATCCAGAAAATCTTCAATTTGCAGTAAATATACTCCTAATGAGTCTTGTAATTGAGCAAAATTGGATTTTTTTAACACTTGGGATTGAGTTGCTAGAATAGGAAGACTCTCAAGTAACTTATCTCTTTTTATCCATGTAGAATCGTTTAGGTTATACGATTTAAACTGAATATTCATTTCCATTAGCTCTTTCTTGTCTTCTTTATTGAATCGCTTTAGTTTTTCAGACAGAGAATTTAATTTCGAAAAATTATTTCCCACATGAACATAGCGCAGCTTCAATAAAGGGTCGTTAAGTTTAAAATTCTCTTTATTAAGCTCGTAAAAAGTAAGCAATTCCGGCTTACTAACTAAACTATCCAGTTCTCGAGAAACAATATTGTTTTTATAGGCCTGTGTGTACAAATCTATTTTATATTGATTTACCAAGTGTTCAAACTCATCAAGTTGTTCTTGGGTGAGATTTACTTTCGCTCTATCTATTAACAATTGCTGTGTTGCCCACCTGTTAATATAATTATTTACCAATTGCGCACTATCTTCCAATTGTGAAGTTTCAGAAAATAGTTCATTTAAATCTGCTTTATATAAATAAGATTGGTTTACCCTGGCTACAGGATTTCCGGACACTTCTTGCTTAAAATAATCGCAAGAGGTCACTGTAACCACCAATATGGACAACCAAAGAAGATTCTTCATTTACGAACCGAGTTCTTTTTTTAATTTTTTGAGGGCTTTTTCATTAACCTTAACTGTATATTTTTCTTTTAAGGATTTTATCCATTCTTTCTCCAATTCATTTTGAAAATCACTCATTACCCTACCCTTTACTTCATTAAAACCTTTTACTCTAGGGGGAGCTATAAAGTTTGTTTTCACTATGGTAAACGTAGTATCACCTCTATATATTTCTGAAACACCTTCCTTTAACTCGAAGTTTTTTGGTAATTCGGTACTATTAATATCAAAATACCCTAACGTCACTAGTACATTGGTTTTGCCCCCTGTGTTAATTTGCTCCTTAATTTCTATAGGAGAAACCCCTTGGTTTAATAAGTCGGCAACTTGATTAATAACCTCTTCTTGACTCGAAGTAAAAATAGCCCCGTTCAATTGACTTTGAGATTTATATTTGTCTAGGTTTTTTTCGTAGAAAGCCTTTTGTCCTAAAGTATCATTTTTCGCTTTGTTCCAAACATTCTTAGCCATTACTTCAAAAATGAGTAAGCCGTCTCTATATTCTTGAATAATTCCTGCATACTCCTCATTTTCCATTTCAAGATTTTGTTTAAAATAATCTTTTAGCTCATTGGTTTCAAACTCATCGTAAACAGCTTCAATAAGCGCCCCTTTATATTTAAAAGTTTTAAGCTTTGGTTGTCTTTCTGAAAGATAGGCTGCAAAGTCATTAAATCTATAGACTTTTTCTCCTATTTTGAAAATAGGTCTATCATCTTTTTTAGGGAGTGGTGTATATTTCCATTTCTTTTTTAGGATACTATCAGTAACAAAGGTCTCAAAGAAGGGAAGGTAATCGTAGGATTCAAAACCATACTTCTTTTTTATTTTATTATTAACCGCACTTGTAATAGATTTTAATCTGTCACTTCCCTTAATTGTTTTTTCCAATTCATTTACTTGGTCCTCATAAGAAGGTATTACTAATTTTTCTTCAAGTCTTATAATGTGCCATCCAAAGCGTGTTTGTACGGGCTTAGAAATATCCCCAGGATTTTTTAAAGAATAAGCGGCTTCCTCAAAAGGTGGTGCTTTAAGTTGTCCTTTACTAAATGGGCGCATTTTACCACCATTTAATCCAGTAGCTTTATCGTCTGAATATTGTTTTGCAAGGTCTTCAAAGGATTCACCTTGTTGAAGCAATCCATAAATTTCATTAATTCTATCTTTTGCGTTTGCCGCAGAAGTGTCCTTCATTGTAGAAACCATGATATGAGAAGTAACAATAGGAGCTGCCTTTTTTCTTCTATCGGTTACTTTTATAATGTGGTACCCAAACTGAGTCCTAATAATATTAGACACCCCACCTACCGGGGTATTATATGCTTCACTTTCAAAAGGATATACCATATCGAAAGCAGAAAAATATCCTAATCTTCCTTCTCTTTCATCAGATCCTGGCTCTTCGGAAGTCTTTTTGGCAAGTTCATTAAAATCTTCCCCAGCCAATGCTCGTTTTCTAATTTGCTCTATCTTATTATAGGCTACCAAGGTGTCTTGCGGAAATGAGTCCCAGCTAGTTTTAATAAGAATATGCGAAGCTTCAACTTCTTCTAAACTTCTGTTATAGGCTTCTTTAATAATCTCTTCTGTAATGTTTGTATCGAAGATATAGTTTCGTGAAAGTTGCTCTTCATACTTTCCAAAATCCTTGACGTATTCCTTATTCTTATGCAAATTTTGTGCATAAGCTTCGGCCACTTTCATTTTATAATCTATAAATAAATCTAAATATCCATCTACAGATTTTTGTGATTCTTCTTGAACTAATTCTAAATTCTTTTTATAAACTCTTTTAAACTCCTTAGCATAAATGGGCTCATTATTAATAGTCATTAATGCCTCTTTGTCCTTTTGAGCATAAGAACTAAGTGAAAAAAGAATAATAATAACAGATAAAATGAGATTTCTTTTCATTGGTTTATTTTTTTAAAGCCTCGCAAAAATATAAAAAACATAGGGTAATACAAGTAACTTAACAGAACGTTATAAAATAAATTGGTTAACAAAAAATATATGAATTTTGTACATTGTATCCCATAAAGTATGCCACTATGAAATACACCTCAAAAATCATCATTAACTTACCTAGAGAGGAAGTTATAAAGAAATTGGACAACGCAGAAAACATGAAGCACTGGCAACGAGGACTTATAGCGTATGAACAACAAGACGGTACCCCAGGACAACCCGGTGCAAAAATGAAACTAGATTACCAAATTGGAAAAAGAAAGCTCTCCATGATTGAAACGGTCATTGAAAATAATTTCCCAAATAAATTTCATACCACTTACGATGCCAAAGGAGTGCATAACATACAGCGTAACTTTTTTAATATTGTAGACGAAAATACTACTGAATGGGTAAGCGAAAGTGAATTTCAGTTTCAAGGATTTGGAATGAAACTTATGGGTTGGTTAATGCCAGGTGCTTTCAAAAAGCAATCTATGAAGTATTTAAATGATTTTAAAAACTTTGCTGAAAAAGGAGAATCTGTCGCTCAATAATATATGGAACGAGTAAAAATGATTTGGGATTTTAGAGGTCCCAATGCACAAAAAATAGCAGAACATCATAAAATTCATTTGGACGAATTTATCCTAAAAGAAAAGCTGAAAGATATTATCACGGGAATCGAAATTTTATCAGAAATGCACCACACTGCCATAATGATTGTTTATCCTAACGATGTTGACGCATTACGTGCTATCTTAAAACCTCACAGAGGACAACGGTATACAGAAAGCTAATACTCTTGTTAACAAGACGATAAATTATTTCAATTATTCTAAAATTGTAGTAATATTGCCTACCATAAAAACAAAAATGATGAAGTATTTAAAATTATTAGCTCTATTTATATGTGTAACAGGGTTTTCCCAAAACTCGAAAGTCGGTACAATCGATATTGATTTTATACTAAGTAAAATGCCGGAATTGGCCAACGTGCAAACTCAAGTACAAACCTACACCAAAGGATTGGAGGCCGATTTACAAAAAAAGATGAAAGCATTAAAGGATGGCGTTGCCGTTTACAAACAAAACGAAACAACGTATACACTTAATCAGAGAAAAACGAAGCAGGATTCTTTGTTGGCTATGGAGAATGACATTGCAAAATTTCAACAAAATGGAAATCAGCTTATTCTTATTAAACAGGAAGAATATATGCGCCCATTGTATGATAAAGTAGGAAATGCCTTGGAAAAAGTAGCTGCAGCTGGGGAATACACCCAAGTTTTACTTCGAGATGACAGTGTAGTTTACGTTGATAATCGATTTGATTTAACCTTGGCAGTCTTAAAAGAAATGGGGATTGAAATAAAAGAGGAAGAATAAAAAATCAATTTTAAATAAATTATAAAGAGGTTCCTTACGAACCTCTTTTTTTATCTAGAATAATTAGGTGCTTCCTTTGTAATTGTTACGTCGTGTGGGTGGCTTTCATGAATTCCGGAAGCTGTAATTTTTACAAATCTCCCTGTTTCCTTTAATGTTTTGATATCCTTAGAGCCACAATAGCCCATTCCAGCTCGTAATCCGCCAATAAACTGGGTCATACTTTCAACTAAATCTCCTTTATAAGGTACTCGCCCAACGATTCCTTCTGGCACTAATTTTTTAATATCGTCCTCTACATCTTGGAAATAACGATCTTTCGATCCTTGTTTCATGGCTTCAACACTTCCCATACCACGATACGATTTAAATTTTCTTCCTTCAAAAATAATTGTTTCTCCAGGTGACTCTTTTGTGCCGGCTAGAAGAGAACCAAGCATGACACTGTCGGCTCCTGCTGCAATCGCTTTTGGGATATCTCCCGTATATCGAATTCCACCATCTGCAATCACAGGAACACCACTTCCTTTTATGGCTGCGGCCACTTCCAATACAGCAGAAAACTGAGGAAAACCAACTCCAGCCACAACCCTAGTGGTACAAATAGAACCTGGTCCAATTCCCACTTTTACTGCATCGGCTCCCGCTTCCACAAGATACTTCGCAGCTTCGGCCGTAGCAATATTACCAACAACTACATCCAATTTCGGAAACTTTTCTTTTAATTCTTTTAAAACTGAAACCACCCCTTTGGTATGCCCATGTGCTGTATCAACAATTACGGCATCCACTTGTGCATGTACCAGAGCTTCTGCTCTCATAACAACATCTGGAGTAACTCCTAAAGCCGCTGCTACACGAAGTCTCCCATATTCATCTTTGTTGGCAATTGGTTTTTGAGTGAGTTTGGTAATATCACGAAATGTAATTAAACCTAACAAGGTTCCATTTTCTTCAACCACTGGTAGTTTTTCAATCTTATTTTGTTGTAATATTATTTCGGCTTCTTTTAAAGAGGTCCCCTTTTTTACGGTGACCAAATTTTTAGAAGTCATGATATCCTCTAATTTTCTCTTAAAATCCTTTTCAAAGCGCAAATCTCTGTTGGTGACAATTCCAATTAATTTATGGTTATCATCAATAATCGGAATTCCACCTATACTGTATTCACGCATAGTGTTTTGAGCATCTCCAACAGTATTATCCTTCTTTAGTGTGACAGGATCTTGAATCATACCACTTTCTGCACGTTTCACTTTTCGAACCTCGGCAGCTTGCTGCTCGATGGTCATGTTTTTATGCAGAACTCCTATACCTCCTTCGCGAGCCATAGCTATTGCCATGGCACTTTCGGTCACAGTATCCATCGCAGCGGATACAATAGGGACATTTAGCGTTATGTTTCGAGAAAATTGGGTTTTAATAGAAACCTCTCGAGGTAAAACTTCGGAATAAGCAGGCACTAAAAGTACATCGTCGTAAGTTAAGCCTTCTCCTAAGATTTTGTGATTGTGTGCAGTCATAGCAATTAAATTTAATTCCGAAGTACCGGAAAGGGGTTACTATTTAATTGCGTGCAAATATACTATAAAATGTTGGATTTATTTCCTTTTATACAACTGAATTAATACAGCCATAACACTTACAATAAAAACGGCAGTCATCAAAATTCCAGAAAGCATGACAATCCATTTCATCCAAAGCATTCCATTCCAAAGCAAATATATACCTCCAAAGGTGATAATGATAGAAAAGAAAGGCTCAATCATTAAAAAAGCTTTTAGTTTTTTTGGTAACGATGTAATGGCTACCAAACCTCCCAAAAGAAAAAATATAAAGGAAATGGACAGGATATGCGTATGCAAAATGGTGAGCATTTCGCGCTCTCCTTTTTTAAATTTCATCACTTCGGCATCCTCTTGGTCTTCGTTCCCCAAATAATTTTCCTCCATCCCTTGTGGCTGGTGAGAATTAGTTTGCCCTACAAACAATAAACCCGACCCATATCCAATACTAAGGACAAGCACAAATGCAGCAATAAAGTTTTTTATATACTTGGGAAAGGTGTGGATGAGTCCGTGGAATTGCATTAAATATGGTTTTCTTGTTTCAGTATTTTTATACTTTCCAGTAATTGATTGATGGCCTTGGTCATGGACTGTGCAGAAATGGTTGCACCGGAGATTGGAATTATGTCTTTCACCAGTTCTAACTCTGGAGTTTTTGAAGAGCTTCCTTCAAATTGTTCTAACCATCGTTTGCTTCCTATTTCCCCACCGTATTCTTCTCTATAAATAAGTACTTTTGATTTTGTAATTATAAAGTCTTGATCAAATAAGACTAAATAATCAAAAGTTGCCGTTTTACTTGGGGCATTCCCAATATAGCCATACCCTAATAATGTGGTGCCCTTTTTTATTCTGAAAAAATTATTTTCTGAAAATGAAGCTGGAATTTTTTCTGAAACCTGGTCCGAAATAGAAATATACTCCTTTGAAAATTCTTCAACTTCAAAGAATTTCTCAATCTCTTTGTTTGCTTTTTTTTCAACCTTTTCGGGCACTAGAAAAGAGGTCAACAATAGACTAAAAAAGCTTAAAATAATTAATTGTTTGAGCATGGTACAAAGGTATTACATAAAATCAAAAAAAGCCTTCTGTATATACAAAAGGCTTTCAACAAACTAACTTAAAACCAAACTCCTATTCCGAAGTTTAACCTGTTATCTACATCTGCATTTTCTGCATCGTTATCTCTAAATTGATAGTCGCCTTTTATGACTACCCCTGGAGCTATGTGATAGCTTAATCCCGTCGTTATATCGGTACGATTATAAGCATCATTCCTTTCCAAACTACCCGCTGTATCTGCGTGGGTGTTATAATTTTCATAGCGAGCAAAAGCAAATAGTTTTTGCTTAGCCGTTAGAGGTAAAAGATTGTAACCTGCTTCTGCATAGTATCCCATTAAAGCGCTTCCTAAATTATTTCCAGTTAAGGCGTTGTAGTCTTCAGTATCGCTTAGGGCTGTATAGATAAATTGTCCTCTTGCCGTAAATTTTTGAAAAGCATACCGTGCATCGATTCCAACCATAGAAATACCAACATTGGCTCCATCAAGTTCTTCTAAATCATCTGGTGCTTGTGTTTTTCCAAAGTAACCCGAAAGTCCTAAACGTAGTCCTGGTAAGCCATAATAATCTAATTTTGCTGAAAATGTAGGGCTATCCACTGTCGATTTAATTCCTTTTTGGCGACCCCCTCTTAGACCGCTACTTCCGTTAAGATATCCAACCACATCATCTCCACTTGTAGTCACCGATTTAAAACCGTTAAAAATATAGGCTTGATAACTCAAAGAAGCATCTGGAAATCTTCCTGTGACCCCTACCCCCAGTTCACGCCAAGTGGTTGGTACAATAACATTATCTACTTCTGGACGCTCTACACCGTTAAAGGTAGTAGGTTCGTGAAATTCGTTTACAATACCCATAGGTACTAACATAAGTCCTCCACGAAGACTTAAGTTATCTCCCACAGCATAATTAACAAAAGCTTGTTCTATAAATACTTCTTCTACATGTTCAAATTCTACTTCCGTTACAAATTGGGTTTTGTCATTGAATTTGTATCCAAAAAGTAACACCAATCGTTGTACATCTAATTCCCCATTGTCACCTTCAGGCTGATTATAGGTCATCTCACCATAAGCACCTACGGTTACGGCTTTCCCATAATTACCAGAAAGTATTCTTTGGGCTGCGTTGAGTTGTTGTTGAGGATTAAAAGTAATTGAATCTTGAGCTGTTTGTGAAAACATAATTCCTGTAATAAGGAAACAAATAAATAGGGCTAATTTTTTCATTATATTAATTTAGACTGATTATAAATAGATGTTTATTCAGTCGCAAAAATAGTATCCTAAAAATTATTTGGCAAGCTTATTTAGAATAAATTTAAATAAAAATAATAATGAATTGAAATGCAATTATTTACCAGAAACCTCTATTTGATTTGAATACTGCATTCGTGCTAATTGTGCCCATTGCAGTAGTAATTTTTGATCTTCTTTTGAAAGATTTCCATGTATCCAAGTGTAAGAATCTAGTGGCATCTCCCCTTTTTCAACTTCTTCGAAAACTTCCTCCAATTTGTGATCTTTCTTTTTTGCAGAAAAATTCTCCCATTCTGAAAAGTTTAATTCCCCTTTACCATGTCTAACGTGATCATCTAAATAAAAGGAAAACGGAGCGATTTCAGCATACCAAGGGTAGTTTGTGTGGTTGCTATGGCAATCATAACAATTGTTCTTTAAGATTCCTCGTACCTCTTGTGAAGGTTTTGTTTCAGATTCAAAAAAGGCGACACTTTCATAGCCACCTAAATTTTTTTCGGGACGTATAAATTGAATGACCACAAGTGCTAGTAGAGCGAGGATTAAAAAATATTTTAAAATCTTTTTCATTTTTTAAGTGATTTAAGATACACAATTATGGCTTTTCTGATATCGTGAGCATTCTCTTCTTTTGTGGGCTCATACACTTTTAAAACACCTTCATTTTCGGGTGTTAAAAATGGAATATCATACCCTTTTAGTAAAAAGTCACTAAAAGCTACTTTATAAACGGTTTCATCATCAATATAATTGCCTTCCAAAAGCCAAGCACCACGAGACCCTTCCCTTATATTATACCGCTGTAAGTAAGCACCTGTTCCGGCGTATTCCTTTCCATAGTCCAAAACTTCTTTAAGAAGACTCCCTTTAATATCAACTTTAAGCACACTTCCTCCAAAGGGTAACACCCTAAAAATGTCCAAACTAGTAATATCGCCTTCGAGCATATCGTCTATACGAATTGAACCCCCATTAACCAAGGCAGCATCCACAGATTCCTTAAAGGACAATGCCATAGCCTGTGTAATGATATCCCCTAAATTAGTTTGAATCCCCCTATTGGCGCTATCGGTTCCATCGAGTGGTGGTTTTGCGTAATAAATTACTTCATTAGGGCTTTCAACTACTTGCTTTATTTCGGTTGTTAAAATTGTATTCCATTTATCGACTATGGCTTTAACAGAGGGTTTTTCAGCAATTTTATCGTCAATGGGGAATAGTTTGGAATCTATCTTTAAATAGTTATCATTTTTATTAAAGGTGAATGTATGAATGTAGATGGTTTTTGCATTCGCATCCGCTTTTGCAATTTTAGTATTTCCTACTTCTTTAAGCATATTATTGTGTTCATGACCACCCATGATAAATGAGATGTCTGCGAACTTTTTGGCTATCTCAATATCTTCAGAAATTTCTACATGTGTTAGTCCCATTATGATATCCACCTGTTGAGACTGAAGCGCACTATAAGCACTCCCTGCTTCTAACATCACATCACTATAATACACATAGTCCCGTGGATTTGATGGCAAAGTCACACTAAAAAATCCTACTTCAACTTTAGTGCTATCTGCATCCATCATATTGATTGTATAGGTTTCTGGAATGTAAATGGTATCTCCTCCTCTTTCAAAATGAAAGGAACGTGGTCCATCTTCCAATTGCTGAAACACATTTGCCGAGGTCCAATAAAAGTTAGATTCATTCAACCGCTGTTGTAGCGCTTCTTCACTAATATCAAATTCATGATTTCCAAAAGTCACTAATTCAAAATCCATGGCATTCATTACTTCAATCATTTGTTTTCCATAAATACGTTCACCGTTGTATTTAATGGTCCCCAACAGCGATGGGTTTAAAAAATCCCCCGCCATAAACAGGTAGGTATTAGGCTCTACTTTTTTAATAGAATCCACCACATGGGCCACACGTGCCATTCCGCCATACTTTCCATCACCCATAGGAGCAATTTCATAGACATCGTTTAGTTGCACAAATTTGAAAGTTATAATCCCATCATCTTTTTTAACTTTTTTAACGCGATCGGTAGTTTTACAAGAGACAATTAATAAAAGTGTACATAGAATTGCAAAATATTTTTTCATCATTAATGGTAGTTTAGAAATATTTTCGAGGCTTCGTTATAGGCGCTTTCAAAAGCCATCGGGTTTAAATTTGAATTTACTTTCTCTACAGTAAAATAACTTAATAATTTTTCGGTAGGCATATTACCTGTTAATTCGTCTTTTGCCATAGGACATCCTCCAAATCCCTGAATCGCTCCGTCAAATCTACGACAACCAGCTTTAAATGCTGCATCAACTTTTTCATGCCATTTGGTAGGAGTTGTATGCAAATGCGCTCCAAACTCAATTTCAGGATATTTAGGAATTAAATTAGAAAAAAGATAATCGATTACCTCTGGTGTAGAAGTTCCTACGGTATCACTTAGTGATAGAATTTTCACACCCATTCCAGCTAATTTTTCGGCCCAATCACCAACAATTTCCACATTCCAAGGATCCCCATAGGGATTCCCAAAGCCCATGGATAAATAGGTTACCACTTCTTTGTTATTTTTTTCAGCCAATTCTAAAATATCCTGAAGTACTTCAATAGATTGATCTATAGTCTTATGCGTATTACGCATTTGAAAATTTTCTGAAATAGAGAAAGGATAACCCAAATACTGAATTTCAGGAAACTGAACAGCCGCTTCGGCCCCGCGAAGATTGGCGACGATTGCTAATAATTTACTTTGTGTATTTGAAAGATTTAAACCTCGAAGTACATCGGCAGTGTCCTGCATTTGTGGAATTGCCTTAGGGGAAACAAAACTGCCAAAGTCAATGGTATCAAAACCACAGTTTAATAATGATTGGATGTACTGGATTTTCTTTTCGGTAGGAATCCAATTTTTTATACCCTGCATAGCATCTCTGGGGCATTCTATAATCTTAACTTTTTGCATTACTGTAAAGATATAAATTCCGAAGGATGCACTAGCTTTTTACGCTTTAAAATATTCTGAAAAATTTATGCAAAAAGAATAAAAACTGCAATTCCTAAAAACACAAAAATTTGAAGCCATTTTAGATAAAACCCAGCCTTTTTATGTTTCAGAATAAATGAAGAAATACCCCCAGCCAAGAGAGCAATACTACTAAAAATGATAAAGGAAACCATCATAAAGACTATTCCCAAAACATAAAATTGCAACACAGTATCATCATCTGGATTCCATAAAAAAGATGGAAAAAAAGCCAAAAAGAACAGTAGCACTTTAGGGTTTACCAAATTCATAATCACCCCAATTTTAAAGAGTTCCCAATTGCTTTTTGAAGAAACATTTTGAGATAAATCAATATGGTCATCACTTCGGAAAACCTTAATTGCCAAATACAAAAGATAGACTGCTCCAATGATTTTAATAACTAAAATAGCCGTTGGAGAAGCTGCAATGATTACCGAAACTCCAAATGCTAAAAAGGTCGTGTGAACGATACAACCAGAAATAAGCCCTGCTGTTGTAGCGATCCCTTTTTTTGAACCGTTAACCAAAGACTGGGTAAGGACAAAAATATTATCGGGTCCTGGGGAGAGTGCCAAAAGCATCGTAAAAAAAGAAAAAGAAAGGAGTTGCTCCCACATACTATCTTTTTAAGATTGCTTTGTTTATTTTTTTTACAAGTACTGGGCCTTCATAAATAAATCCAGTGTACAACTGAATTAAACTTGCTCCCGCATCCAATTTTTCCATGGCATCTTCTACAGTGTGAATTCCTCCTACACCAATAATTGGAAAAGCATTATTGCTTTTTTCAGAAAGAAAACGAATCACTTCTGTTGCTTTTTTTCCTAATGGTTTTCCACTTAAACCTCCCACCTCTTTTTTATTTTCTGAAGTCAATCCCTCGCGAGAAATGGTTGTATTGGTGGCTATAACACCATCAATTTTAGTTTCAGCAACGATGTCGATAATATCCATCAATTGCGAATTGGTTAAATCTGGGGCAATTTTTAAAAGAATAGGCTTTGGATTATCTTTTTTTGAGTTTTCAGTTTTTAATGTGTTTAATAAGTTAGTGAGGGGTTCTTTATCCTGAAGCGCTCTTAAATTAGGAGTATTGGGTGAACTTACATTTACTACAAAATAATCCACATAATGGAATAGACTTTCAAAACAAATCAAATAATCATTTACAGCCTCTTCATTGGGTGTCACTTTATTTTTTCCAATATTTCCTCCTATTAAAACACCTTTGTTTTTTTTCAATTTTTCTACGGCTGCAGCTACACCACCATTATTAAAACCCATACGATTGATGATAGCGCTATCGCTCTTTAATCTGAAAAGTCTTTTTTTTGGGTTTCCGTCTTGGGGTTTGGGGGTTACAGTTCCTATTTCTATAAAACCAAAACCGAAATTGGAGAGTTCCTTATATAATTTGGCGTCTTTATCGAAGCCTGCTGCAAGTCCCACTGGATTTGGAAAAGTTAACCCAAATAACTCCCTTTCCAATTTTTTATTTTTTACGTTATAACAGTTTCTAAAAACACCCCCAAGTCCAATACTGTGAGAAAGGCGAATTAATTTAAACGTAAAGTGATGCACTGCCTCAGGGTCAAACAAGAAGAGAAAAGGACGAAGTAGGAATTTATACATAGGCTTTTAATCTATTACAAAAATACTATTAAAACACTTATTTTTTAGAGGGTTATTCCGTTAATTTGTGAAGAAATTACAATCTCATGATTACAAAATACGATCTCATCAAAAGATTTACAAGCTACGTTACCATCGACACCGAAAGTGACCCCACTTCGGATACTACTCCCAGTACAGCTAAGCAATGGGTTTTGGCCAATGCGCTGGTAAAAGAATTGATTGAAATTGGAATGTCCGAAGTAACCATCGATACAAATGGGTACGTGATGGCAACGCTTCCAGGTAATGTAGATGCTTTAGTTCCAACCATTGGATTTATCTCGCATTACGACACTTCACCGGATTTTACGGGAGCTAATGTAAAGCCTCAAGTTGTTGAAGATTATGATGGAGGAGATATCGTTTTAAATAAGGATGAAAATATTATTCTTTCTCCAAAAGATTTCGATGATTTATTGATGTACAAAGGGCAAACGTTAATTACAACAGACGGCACTACGCTTTTGGGGGCCGATGATAAAGCTGGAATTGCAGAAATTATTTCGGCAATGGAATATTTACTAAAGCATCCCGAAATAAAACACGGGCAGATACGTGTTGGTTTTACCCCAGATGAAGAAATTGGACGAGGAGCTCATAAATTTGATGTCAAGAAGTTTGACGCCGATTGGGCCTACACCATGGACGGAAGTCAAGTTGGTGAATTAGAGTATGAGAACTTTAATGCCGCTGGTGCGGTGGTGACTATACAAGGAAAGATTGTTCATCCTGGGTATGCCAAAGGTAAAATGGTCAATAGTATGTACATCGCAATGGATTATATCAATTCCCTTCCTAGACTAGAAACGCCAGAACATACCGAAGGTCGTGAAGGTTTTTTTCACCTACATAATATGAAAGGGGAAGTAGACTGTACTAGGCTTCAATATATTATACGCGATCACAACAAAGTGCATTTTGAAGCTCGCAAAGAAATGATGCAAAAGTTAGCTGACGAGCTAAATGTTCAATATGGATCAGATAGGGTTTCGGTTGAAATTAAAGATCAATATTTCAACATGCGCGAAAAAATAGAACCTGTTATGCATATTGTAGATATTGCTGAACAAGCCATGAAAAAAGCGGGTATTAAGCCTCTTATTAAACCTATTCGTGGTGGAACCGATGGTTCTCAATTGAGTTATATGGGACTTCCCTGCCCTAATATCTTTGCAGGGGGACACAACTTTCATGGCAGGTTTGAATATGTTCCCGTTGAAAGCATGCAAAAAGCCATTGAGGTCATCGTAAATATTGCACAATTAGTAGCAGAAAAATAGTAAAAACCACTTATAACAAAAAAAGCCTACAGAAAAACTGAAGGCTTTTTTTATTAATCTAAAATTTATTATTTGGCAGGAGCGTTTTGTTTTTTGCTCAATTCCATAGAAATGGCAGAGCGTTCAAATTTCATTTTCCCGGCACCAGATTCAATGATACAAGTTCCGTCATCATTTAATTCCAAAACTTTTCCGTGTAATCCACTTTTAGTGACCACTTTATCTCCTTTTTTAAGATCTGCAGCAAACTGTTTTTCTTGTTTACTACGCTTCATTTGGGGACGTATCATAAAAAGATACACTACCAAAAACATTAAAATTAAAGGAGCAAAGCTCTGTAATTGTTCCATAAATAGGTTTCCTAAGAATTATTGTACATTAATTGGAGATCCAGCAGCGGCTCCTTCTTTAGGATTTACAAAAGCTTTAATAGTAAGCACTTCTTTTCCTTTTTCGGTATTTGTAGTGATTGTCACTGTTTTACTTACTTGGTTTTTTCCGCTTCCATTAAACTTTACTAATAACTCTCCCTGAGCTCCTGGAGCTACTGGAGTTTTAGAATATTCTGGAACAGTACATCCACAACTTCCTTTTGCATCAACAATTACAAGGTCAGATTCTCCTGTGTTTGTAAACGTGAAAAGGTGTTCCACATTGGTTCCTTGGTCAATTGTTCCAAAATCGAATGAACTTTCAGCGAAAGTCATTACTGGATATTTTCCAGATTCAGCGTCTCTTTCTGCAGCTGCAGCGACGTTTTCTTCACTTACTTTGTCCGCAGCATTTTCCTTACAAGAAGTAAAAGCAAAAACGGTGGTTAAGGCTAATAGAAAAATGGTTTTTTTCATAGTACTTATTTTTAAATTAAAATTTTATTCATTTTTAAAGTGTGGCTAAAATAGGTATTTTTTTACTTCTATGTAAGTCCACGACCAATTTTATTCAATTTTCCTGCATCAGAAAATTCCTTTACCAATTTATCTAAAATTCCATTAATAAAGAAACTGCTTTTTGGCGTGGAATATTCCTTAGAAATTTCTAAATATTCATTAATGGTTACCCGTATAGGCATGGAAGGGAAATAGAGAAACTCTGCAATCCCCATTTTTAAAATAATTAAATCAATATCGGCGATTCGCTCGGTATCCCAATTGGGCGTTTTCCCGTCTACTTCTTTAGAAAGTTTATCATCATTAAGAATCACTTTTCTCAAAAGTTGAACACTGTATTCCTTGTCCTCCTCATCCTTATAAACTTGTGGATTAAAAATAGAAGCCTCCCTTTTTTCGGTCAGTTTATTTAACATTTTAACAATAGAAGTATTCACTAACGGAAAGTCATCCAACCATGTTAATCGTTTGTCTTCAAGGTATTCGTATAATTTTTCGTTGGGCGCAATAACCTCCTTGTAGAGTCTAATGACCATTTCCTTATCATCTGCAAAATTTGGATTTTCCTTTTGAAGATAACTATCGTACCAATCTTGCTGCTTTAATTCATTAAAAAGAATAGTAACATACTCGTCGTCTAGATTCCAGTAATTAAGCTTCTTATTTTTTAGGTATTCTGAAAGATTACTGTTTTCGGAAATCATTCCGATTACTTTATTATCAATAAAAGCACGGCTTGGGTTTTTTTCAACTTGCGTAGCTAAATGTTTCTTTTGTGATTTCTGAAGAAATTTGTCTGCGTGATCTCTAAGAGCAACCATTAACTGAAGCATTAAAGCCTGCAAATCTTGCATTTGTGCAATGCTAAAGTGAAGGAATTTTTCTTGCTTATCAAGATCTTGTTCATCAGATTGGTAAAACGCATATAACGACTGCAAAACTTTTACTCTTATATGTCTTCTTGTAAGCATATTTTAAAGAACTTTAGTGTAAAACAAACAACGCACAAGGAAAATCTTGTGCGTTGCAAATATAGGTATTAATCTTTATAATTACTTTTCATTTTTACGAGCATCGATTCTTGCTTGCGCAATTTCGAAAGCTGCATTAAACGTAGTTATATTTTTAGCTTGTGCTTTAGTTAATATCTCAAGCGTTGTATTGTATATATTTTCAGTTTTACGAATAATCTCTTGCTTTCCGTAATTTTCCAATTCTGCATAAACATTTATAATACCGCCTGCATTAATTAAGAAGTCCGGTGCATATACAATTCCTTTATCACGAAGCATTTTTCCGTGTTTTTGTTCTTCGGCTAACTGATTGTTAGCAGCACCCGCAATAATTTTAGCCTTTAATTGATCAATGGTATCGTCGTTAATGGTAGCTCCCAAAGCACATGGAGCATAAATATCCATTTCTTCGCCGTACAAATTATCACCTTCATAAATGGTAGCGTGATATTTATCTCGAACATTTTCTAAACGTTCTCGACTTATATCTGTAATAAATACATTGGCACCTTCGTTGGATAAATGCTCAACCAATGCTTCCCCAACATTTCCAATCCCTTGAACAAATACTTTTTTATCTTCTAAGATATCACTTCCGTAGGCAAATTTTGCAGCGGCTTTCATTCCCATAAAAACTCCGTAAGCGGTTATTGGCGACGGGTTTCCAGCGCCTCCCTTATCTTCAGAAATACCTGTTACGTAAGGCGTTACCGTTCTAACCAAATCCATATCGCTTGTTGCCATCCCCACATCTTCTGCAGTGATATAACGTCCGCCCAAAGAATGAACAAACTCACCAAAACGAAGCATTAATTCGGGTGTTTTCTGCGTTTTAGCATCTCCTAAAATAACTGCTTTTCCACCACCTAAATTAAGACCTGTGATTGCCGATTTATAGGTCATCCCACGAGAGAGTCTCAACACATCATTTAACGCATCCCACTCAGTGTCATATTTCCACATTCTAGTCCCTCCCAAAGCAGGTCCCAAAACAGTATTATGAATACCAATTATTGCTTTTAAACCTGTATCTTTGTCGTTACAAAAAACAATTTGTTCGTGATTATCGAATGAGAGTTGCCCAAAAACTGGGGCAATTTTTTTTAATTCTTTTGGACTTACTATGTCTGTTATCATTTACGAATTTGTTAAAAAGAACGGGCAAAATTACCCTTTTGGTACATATCCCACAAAAAAAATATCTTAAAATTGACAATCTGTTAATAAGTTTCACTTTCTGAATGAAGGAATTACGTTTTCTTAATAAATACTTTTATAAATATCGAGGTAGGTTACTTATTGGGCTTGTCATTACTGCCATTGCTACCATCTTTAGAATTGTGGTACCTTCGAAGATTGGTGATTCTGTAAATTCTATTCAATCTTATTTTAAGAATGAAATCACTTATGAAGTGTTAAAATCTCAATTATTAGAGGATATTCTCATCATTATTGGGGCGGCTTTGCTCTCGGGATTATTTACTTTTATGATGCGACAAACCATAATTGTTGTTTCAAGATATGTAGAGTTTGACTTAAAAAATGAAGTTTTTAAACAGTACGAAAGACTTTCACTTAACTTTTACAAGCAGAATAGGACTGGTGATTTAATGAATCGCATAAGTGAAGATGTTTCTAAAGTTCGTATGTATGCTGGTCCTGCATTAATGTATAGCACGACAACCGTCACGCTTTTTATCGTTGCGCTTTCCTATATGATTTATACGGCGCCTCTTCTAACACTTTATGCTGTAGCACCTTTACCTATTCTATCGATTGGTATTTATAAGTTAAGTATTGCTATTCATAAAAGAAGTTCCATCGTACAACAGTATTTATCTAAGCTCACAACATTTACACAGGAAAGTTTTAGTGGAATTTCTGTGATAAAAGCGTACGGAATTGAACCTCGCACTAATGCTCAATTTGTAGAATTATCCAATATTAGCAAGGACAAAAACATAGACCTCACCAAGGTCCAAGCGCTCTTTTTCCCTGTAATGGCATTGCTCATTGGAATAAGCAACATTTTGGTAATCTATGTTGGTGGAAATCAATTTATAAATGGTGAAATAGAGTTTGGAACCATTGTCGAATTCCTAATTTATGTAAATATGCTTACTTGGCCAGTGGCTATAGTGGGCTGGGTATCTTCTATGGTGCAACAAGCCGAAGCTTCACAAAAACGCATCAATGAATTCTTAAAAGAAGAGCCACAAATTAAAAATTACAACGATACTCCTTCAGAAATTATAGGGAAAATTGCTTTTGAAAACGTCACTTTTTCGTATCCCGATACTCAAATTACAGCATTAAAAAATGTATCTTTTACCATTCAACCAGGAGAAACAATTGGTATTATTGGCAATACAGGTTCAGGGAAATCTACTATTCTTGAGCTCATTGGTCGATTGTTTGATGTCCAGCAAGGATCCATAAAAGTGGATGATATTATTTTGAAAGATTTAAATCTAAAAGATTTGCGCAGCGCTATTGGGTATGTGCCTCAAGATGCTTTTTTGTTTAGCGATTCAATAAAAAATAACATCAAATTTGGGAAGGCAGATGCAACCGATGAAGAAGTGATTGCAGCAGCAAAATATGCCGCTGTGCATAGAAATATAGATGAATTCCAAAATAAATACGAAACGGTTTTAGGGGAACGAGGTATTACCTTGAGCGGAGGACAAAAACAACGTGTTTCTATTGCACGAGCCATTATAAAAGAGCCTAAAATTTTGCTTTTTGATGATTGTCTAAGTGCGGTAGATACAGAAACTGAAGAAGAGATTCTGCAAAACTTTCAAAAGGTTTCGGAAGATAAAACCACACTTATTGTTAGCCATCGATTGTCTTCAGTAAAAAATGCAGATACGATTCTGGTACTTGAAAATGGGAATATCATTCAGCAAGGCACTCATACAGAGCTTTTAAACACAGAAGGTTATTATAAAGAGTTGTACCATAAGCAACTTTTGGAAAAAGAAATGTAATCTTTCCTTTGCTTATTTGGTTTTTTTTTAGATTTTTGGCAAAAGCTAAAGGAAAATTAACCAATTTATGAGTCAGCAATTTATGATGGAGCAAGAAGAAATTTATTCAAAAGTGATGCGTGCTGGAAGACGCACTTATTTTTTTGATGTACGTGAAACCAAAGCAGGTGATTATTATTTAACCATTACAGAAAGTAAAAAGTTTACTAATGATGATGGATCTTTTCACTACAAAAAACACAAGATTTATTTGTACAAAGAAGACTTTACCGATTTTAAAGCCAATTTAGAGGAGATGATTCAGTACATCCTTGATGAAAAAGGTGATGAAGTGATTAGCGAAAGACATCAAAAAGATTACAAAAGAGAAGAAGATACCGAAGAAACTGAAAAAGCTTCTACCGAAACTTCAAGCTTTACCGATATCGAATTTGATGATATATAATTTCAGTAAATCTTAAAATATTATGAAACCGCCTCCACTTTTGGGCGGTTTTTTTATCTTTAAAACTTTAGATAAAATACCATATGAAGAAATTTATACTCGCTTTCGTTTTACTTTTTTCAATTTTAGTAAACTCGCAAGACAAAAGAATCGACTTATCGTACTATTTACCAACCGATGTAACCTACAATCCAAATATTCCCACCCCAAAAAGTATTGTAGGGCACGAAGTTGGCGAATGGCATATCACCCACGACAAGTTGGTGTATTATATGTATGCTCTTGCTGAAGCGAGTGACCGAATAACCATTGAAAACCGCGGTACTACCTTTGAAGGCAGACCTATCCTTCTGCTAACCATAACCTCGCCTTCCAATCATAAAAATATTGAAACCCTTAAAGCACAACACCTTGCACTTACCGAAAATGGCTCCAATGCTTTAGCCATAGAGTCAATGCCTATTGTGGTTTACCAAGGGTTTTCCATCCACGGAAACGAACCAAGCGGAAGTAATGCAGCCTTAGCCGAAGCCTACTATTTAGCGGCAGCACAAGGCCCTAAAATTGAAGAGTTACTGAAGAATACCATCATTTTATTTGACCCTTCATTTAACCCAGACGGACTCCAACGCTTTTCTACGTGGGCAAACCAGCATAAAGCACAAAACATTAATCCAGACCCAAACGATAGAGAATATAGTGAGGTTTGGCCAGGTGGGCGCACCAATCATTATTGGTTCGATTTAAACAGAGATTGGCTTCCTGCGCAATTACCCGAAAGCCGTGCACGTATTAAAACGTTTCACGATTGGTATCCTAATATCTTAACAGACCATCACGAGATGGGGACTAATTCTACCTTTTTCTTTCAACCTGGGATTCCTAGTAGAACGCATCCACTAACACCAAAGAAAAACCAAGAACTAACTGCGGCCATTGGTAAATTCCATGCAAAAGCATTTAACAAACTAGGTAGTTTCTATTACACAGAAGAAGACTACGACGATTTTTACTACGGTAAAGGATCTACTTTTCCAGATATCAATGGTGCGGTTGGAATTTTGTTTGAACAAGGATCCTCACGTGGACACGCACAAGAAAGTGAAAATGGAATTTTAACCTTTCCATATACCATTCGGAATCAATTTACAGCCGCGCTTTCTACCTTGGAAGCTGCTGTAAGTATGCGAACCGAAATGCTAAACTATCAGCGTGATTTTTATGCAAATGCACGATCTGAAGCTTCAAAAGATAATCGTGTTTTCGTTTTTGGAGACGAAAAAGATGCCGCCAAAACCTATCATTTGGCCGAAATCCTTCAAAGACATAAAATTAAGTTTCGTGAATTGTATTCAGATTATACTTCCAATGGAAAAACTTTTAAAAAGGGATATGCTTTTGCTATTCCAAAGAATCAAAAACAATCTCGCCTAATCAATGCGATGTTTGAGAAACGAACTACGTTTCAAGATAGCTTATTTTACGACATAAGTGCTTGGTCGTTTCCGCTAGCATTTAATTTAGATTTCGAAGAATCTTCCACGGTACAAATGGGATTAGAAGTTACCGATTTAAAACTACCAACCCCAACCGTTCCAAACCCTAATGCATATGCCTATTTAATGGAATGGCATGAGTACTATGCCCCTAAGGCATTAAGTGCTATTTTGGAAAATGATATTCGAGCAAAAGTAGCGATGCAGCCTTTTACAGTGGAAGGAAAGAAGTACGATTATGGTACTATTTTAATTCCTGTTCAAAATCAGAAATTAAATGATGCGGAGCTTTTCAGTTTTATAAAGAAAGTTAGTGGCGATGCTAGTATATCCATAGCTTCAGTAGCTACGGGATTAACACAAGGAATTGATTTAGGCAGTGGAGAATTTAGAGCGATTACACCTCAAAAAGTGGCTGTGCTTGTGGGTGATGGAATTAATCCGTATGATGCAGGCGAAATCTGGCATTTGTTTGACACACGTTACCAAATGAAGATTACGAAATTAGAGGTCAATGATCTTTCCAGAACGGATCTAAGCAAATACACCGATATCATTTTACCTGCTACTTGGGGCAGTGGTCCCGACAAAAACACCACCGAAAAATTAAAAGATTGGACCAAAAATGGTGGAAATCTTATTGCTTTTAGAAATAGTGGTAAATGGCTAAACAGCAACGAATTGCTAAAAATGGAATTAAAAACTGAAAAAGATACGGCACAAAATATTTCATTTGAACAACGAGGCGATTATTACGGAGCTCAAGTTATTGGTGGTGCTATTTTTGAAGCCGAACTGGATCGTTCCCACCCAATTGCCTTTGGGTATAAAAATGCTACGCTTCCATTATTCAGAAATACCACCATGTTTGTGACAGCAGATAAAGACAGTTATAACAATCCTATTCAATACACTTCAAATCCATTATTGAGTGGGTATATTTCTTCAAAAAATCTTTCCTTGTTAAAAAACACGGTGCCTTTTAAAACGAGCCGATTAGGAAAAGGGCGGGTGATGTATTTTACAGACAATACTAACTTTAGAGCGTTTTGGTATGGAACCAATAAATTATTAATGAATGCTATTTTCTTTGGAGGAGAGATGTAACCAAAAATTGTAAGTTCCTTAACAGCTTTTCAACTTTTTGATGTTTATTTTTCAAAAAAAATTGATATGTTCAAATTATTCAAAGGAAAGTCTGAAATTGAAAAACTTCAAAAGAAGTATGAATCACTAATGAGTGATTGGCATAAACTCTCTACTAACAATCGTGTAGAAAGCGATAAAAAATATGCCGAAGCCCAAAAAATTCTTGAGCAAATTGAAAATTTGCAAAAATATGAATAAGTAAAAGGGTTTTTACTCTTTTTGAAATGGTTACCTTTGCCGCTTTTGAAAAGCAATAGTCATGTGGCAAAACACCATTAAAAATTTTACTCAAAACCCTAAAAATGATATCCTTTCGGGGCTTACCGTTGCGTTAGCCTTAGTTCCAGAAGCCGTGGCTTTTGCCTTTGTAGCAGGAATTGACCCATTAGTAGGACTTTATGGTGCTTTTATGATGGGAATCGTTACTGCGCTGTTTGGTGGTCGACCAGGAATGATTAGTGGTGCTACAGGTGCAATGGCGGTGGTGATGGTGCATTTAATTCAAAAGGGAAATGAAGTAGGCCTCGCGCTGGACAATCCTGTTGAAAACCTAGGACTACAATGGTTATTTATCACCCTGCTATTTGTAGGAGCTATTCAAATATTGGCGGGGGTTTTCCGGCTTGGAAAATTTGTGCGTTTAATTCCGCATCCTGTGATGATGGGATTTGTAAACGGATTGGCTATAGTTATTTTCCTGTCGCAACTGGGAATGTTTAAAGAAAATGTTGATGGCACTACGCAATGGATTCAAGGGGCCGAATTGTGGACCATGCTAGGCTTAATAGCCTTAACAATGGGAATTATGTTTGGGTTACCCAAACTCACCAAAAAAGTTCCTGCAGCTTTAATTGCCATTATTGTGGTAGCTTGTATTACCATCTTCGGAAGTCTAGACGTTAGCACGGTTGGTTCCTTTATAAAAGAAGGTGGTGGTGAAGGTTTAAAAGGATCGCTTCCCTCCTTTCAATACGGGTTATTCGAATTTACTAGTACGATAACAGGACACTGGGATTTAATCCTTTCTACAGCCTTTATTTTAGCTGCTATTGGTTTAATTGAATCCTTAATGACCCTGAACCTCATTGACGAACTCACCGAAACTCGTGGAAGTGGAAACCGTGAATGCTTGGCGCAAGGAGGCGCTAACATCTTAAACGGACTTTTTGGAGGAATGGGAGGTTGCGCCATGATTGGTCAATCGATTATTAATGTTACTTCAGGAGGTCGCGGACGTCTATCAGGAGCAATAGCGGCTATAGCCCTGCTGTGTTTTATTCTTTTTGGTTCTTCGTTAATTGAACAAATTCCTATTGCAGCGCTCGTTGGTGTGATGTTTATGGTGGTTATTGGAACATTTGCTTGGAGTAGTTTTCGAATTTTGCATAAAATTCCTTTGTCTGATGCCTTTGTATTATTAGCGGTTTCGGCCATAACGGTTTGGAAAGACTTAGCAGTTGCTGTAATTGCTGGAGTTATTATCTCGGCATTAGTATTTGCATGGAAAAGTGCCACTATGATTCGGGCGCGAAAAAGTATTAAAGAAGATGGTACAAAGGTCTATGAAATTTGGGGGCCGTTATTTTTTGGTTCCACCACGGCGTTTAATTCAAAGTTTGATATTGCTAATGACCCACAAAGTGTTGAAATCGATTTTATGGAGTCGAAAGTTTCGGATCATTCGGGTGTAGAAGCGCTTCGGAATGTTGCTAATAAATATTTAGAACAAGGAAAAAATGTGAAATTAACTCACTTAAGCCCCGATTGTAAAGAAATATTATTAAAGTGGAATCCTGAGTTTGAAAACCACATAGAAAATGCTATTGACGACCCACGTTATCATGTGGTAACCGATTTATTGGATGCTGAAGTATAGTCTATTCTCTATGGGTGATTCGTAGTTTTTTAATCATCTCGGGAGAGACATTGCTTTCTGTGGCGCCATAAGAATCTACGAGCAATCCTTTTTGTGAATCGCAGGTTTCTATAACATATAATATAGAACTGTCGTCGGGGCTCGTCATTCCTTCAAAACGATAGTATTTAACTACCTCTAGATCATCTGAGCACCAAATTTTCTTTTGACCTTTCGATTCAAGTCCATCATCATGCAGATTAAAATCTACAGTATAACCTTTTTCCTGAAGGTCCTTTATGGCTTCTACTAATGTGTTATATGAATTTTTCATACGTTATTGATTACCAAAAAGATACTTCAATTAAATGGCACAAACAAAACTTTAGCATTTCTTTAGCTGTAACTTTCTTCGTACTTTTCAACTAATAAAGAAAAACTATGGCACTCACTCCTTCAAACATGCTTCCATTAGGTACAGTAGCTCCAGACTTTTCTTTGGTAGATACTGTGACCAAAGACACCTATTCCCTTCAGCAATTAAGAGGTGAAAAAGGGACCGTGATTATGTTTATTTGCAATCATTGTCCGTATGTAAAATATGTAAATGAAGAACTGATAAGGGTCTGTAATGACTATCGCGTTACTGGTTTTAGCTTTGTGGCAATAAGTAGTAATGATGTTTCAAAATATCCTGAAGACGGTCCCGAAGCCATGTACCGTCACGCTCAAAAAGAAGGGTATAATTTTCCATATTTATACGACGTAACACAAAAAGTAGCAAAAGCCTATGATGCTGCCTGCACGCCCGATTTTTATTTATTTGACTCCGAATTAAAACTGGTGTATCGAGGTCAGTTAGATAATTCTCGTCCGGGAAATAGCATCCCCCTTAACGGAAGAGATTTACGCGAAGCCATGGATAATATTCTTAATAATCATCCCCAGCGTAAAGACCAAAAGCCCAGCATGGGATGTAATATAAAGTGGAAGTAATGTAAGACCGCTTGGCTAAAAGACGTAAGACCACTACGCTACAAGATACAAGACTACTATTTTATTAGAATTAAGAATAGTTAGTTTAATTTGGATTTCACCTTTTACCTTTAACCTTTAACCCTTTACCTTTCACCCTTCACTCATTACCCAACATCAACAATGCATTCTTAATGTGCGTAAAATGGTGCATACTATGCCATGAATAGAGCATCGCTAGGTGTTTCATTCCGACCTCTTCTTTGCTTTCGGGGTGAATGAAAACACGCTCCCAATGCTCGTCTGTAAGATTTTGAAGGATATATACTATCTTTTGATGCACCGCCTCTATATGTGATAAGGACCAAGCAATAGGCGCCTTTTGGTAATCGAACATTTTAGCGAATGACTCTTGATTATATGCCTTGATGGTGGGTTTATCTTCGGTTAGCGTCCAACGGATTCGATTATAACAATGGTGATGGCTATCGCTAATATGATGGATGAGTTGTCGAATGGTCCATCCCTCAGGACGATAGGGACTATCCAATACTTCTTCCTTTAAATTTAAAGTGATTAGCTTTAATTGTTCTGGAAAAATTTGGAGCACTTTAATGGCTTCGTGTAGGTCTTCTGCCGAAATTGTTTCGGGTTTTTTGAATTTCCCAATGGGGAATTTTAATTGTTCTATATCCATCTCGCTAAAATAAAAAATGCCCCTCGTTTTGAAAGGCATTTTAAAAAATATTTAGATGAAATTTTTATTTCACATCCATTAATTCTACATCAAAAACCAAAGTAGCGTCTGGCGGAATCACCCCTCCAGCACCACGGCTTCCGTAGGCTAAGTGCGACGGAATAACAAATCGTGCCTTGTCCCCTACTTTTAACAACTGAATTCCTTCATCCCATCCAGCAATCACATTGCCCATTCCTACAGGAAATTCGATAGGCTCCCCGCGCTTAAAGGAATTGTCAAACTCACCACCATCTGCAAACATGCCTTTGTAATGAACAGCTACGGTTTTACCTGCTTCGGCTTGGGCACCATTTCCTTTTTGTATGATTTGGTAACGGAGTCCGCTTTCGGTTTGTTCAAAACCTTCAGAAATACTAGTTAGCAATTCTTCCTGAGCTTTTTTAGCCGCTGTTTCTCTTTCGGCTTTGACTCCATTAAATCTTCTAAAAGCTTCAACGGCATTCCACTTTTCAGCTTCAGTCCCTACTCTAATAATTTCAACTGTGTCCATGGTATCGCCTTGTGCAATGCTATCTACCACATCTTGTCCTTCTATCACATTTCCGAATACGGTGTGTTTATTATCTAACCATGGGGTTGCTACATGCGTGATAAAAAACTGACTTCCATTACTTCCTGGACCTGCATTTGCCATCGACAATACCCCTGGACCATCGTGCCGAAGGGTAGGATGAAACTCATCGTCAAAGTTATAGCCTGGTCCACCACTTCCCGTTCCTGCGGGGTCACCTCCTTGAATCATAAAATCTGGAATTACTCGGTGGAATTTTAACCCATCGTAATACGGTGTTCCTTGTGGCTTGGCCGCGTTTTCTAGGTTTCCCTCGGCTAAGGCAACAAAGTTCCCCACCGTTCCTGGTGTTACATCGTATGTTAATTGTATAGTAATAACGCCTTTTGGCGTATTGATTTTTGCATAAATACCGTCTTGCATTGTGTTACTTTTTTGTGAGGTGCAAAGGTAACAATTGCTGTTTACTTTTGGGTAAGAGATGAAATGCTAATTTAAAATTTTAGTGAAAAAAATAGTAGAATTCAAATCACTAGCCTAAATGGATCGAGGAATTTTGCCCTAATTCCATTTATAGTATTCTTTAAAAACCGAACATCGATTCATGCTGGCAAGAACTAGTTTTCGATACTTTTTAAAAATTGAAGCAGAATAATTTTGAGATTATAATAAATTGGTTTGTACCTAAAAATACAACTCCTAGTCTATTCAACGGATTATGTTATTTATTATATTTGATGTATTCAGATTCGATTTTAATCTGGGTATCCCACAAGTTGGCAATAAACAAGTGGTGGCAACTTAATTAAAGCTGTGACTAATGAAAAAAAATTACTTCCTTGTTGCCAGTATCATTTTACTCCTTTTATCAATTATTGCTTTTTCGGACAATTTGTTAACGGACATTGGACAGGAAAGCAATAGTGATCCTAAATTTATTATTCATGGACTATTTTTTCTGGCATGGTTTGTAATCTTAGTTGTACAATCTAATTTCATAAGGAAAGGCAATTATCGAACCCATATGAATCTGGGGCTATGGGGTATGGGCATTGCCATTGGTGTTGTGTTGAGTACATTTTATGTATTTTATGCTGAGTTTGAAGGATGGTCTGTGATGCCCGGTTTTGTGAAAGCCAATCGAATATTAACTCTTTCTTTCACAATATTTGTCTTATTAGCCTATTTAAAAAGAAAAAAACCTATTGAGCACAAGCGCCTACTTTACATTGGAACACTATATGTCTTAGGACCCATTATTGGAAGAGTGGCGGACAAGCTTGGTCCTGGGGGTGATTTAAGTTTTATAGCATTCGAATTTATTATTTGGACTGGTTTATTCATTTCGTTGTTAATTTATGATAAAGTCACATTGAAAAGAATACATGGAATTACTTGGATGGGTATTATATGGTTTTATATTGTTTGGATATTTTCCATCGTTCACTAATTTTAAGAAGGTACAAACTGAATATATTGCCACCTTATGAGTTTTAAGGAGACTTCAAAAATTTACCCGGAATAGTAATTTTTTAGAATAAATTTTCGAACAATAAAATAAAAACCCAGCTATTAGGCTGGGTTTTTAATATATGGTAAAGAGGAAATACTATCCTTCTAATTCTTTTCTTTTGGCTTCACGCTTTAGTTTGAAATTTTCAATTAAATACCCAGTAATCCAATAAGGGACAAAAGAGATTAGGAAAATCATTAACCAAAACCCAATGGTTAAAATGGTTAAAAAGGCTAAAAATCCGAGGTACTGATCAAATTCAAACATAATAGCGTGTTTTGTTGTGCAAATATAACAGCTTTTTTTCAGAAAATACAATACGAAATAGCAATTTATTAACTGCAAATAAACATTTTCAACCTTGAACGAACGCCTGCGATTTCGTACCTTTGCAAAGCTTTTAAAAAGAGTATTATGAACTACCGAATTGAAAAAGATACCATGGGCGAGGTGCAAGTCCCTGCCGATAAACTTTGGGGTGCACAAACAGAGCGTTCTCGTAATAATTTTAAAATTGGAAGCCCAGCTTCTATGCCACTTGAAGTGGTGTACGGATTTGCGTATTTAAAGAAAGCCGCCGCGTATACCAACTGTGAATTAGGGGTGCTTCCTGAAGAAAAAAGAGATCTTATTTCAAAAGTTTGCGATGAGATTTTAGCAGGAAAACATGATGACCAATTTCCATTAGTGATTTGGCAAACAGGAAGTGGCACGCAAAGTAATATGAATGTAAACGAAGTAATTGCCAATCGTGCCCACCAACTCGTTGGAAAAACTATTGGAGAGGGCGATAAAACGCTTCAACCAAATGACGATGTAAATAAATCGCAGTCGTCCAACGACACCTTTCCTACAGGAATGCATATTGCTGCTTATAAAAAGATTGTAGAAGTAACCATACCCGGCGTGGAGCAATTGCATAAAACACTAGTGAAAAAGTCGAAAGATTTTAATAAAGTAGTAAAAATTGGTCGCACGCATTTAATGGATGCTACCCCCTTAACCCTTGGACAGGAATTTAGTGGCTATGCTTCGCAACTCGAACACGGATTAAAAGCGTTAAAAAATACGCTACCTCATTTATCTGAAATGGCACTGGGTGGAACGGCTGTAGGAACAGGAATTAATACACCTGAGGGATATTCGGAAAAAGTAGCAGCCTATATTGCAGAATTTACAGGATTACCCTTTATCACTGCAGAAAATAAATTTGAAGCCTTAGCTGCACATGATGCCATTGTTGAATCTCACGGATCTTTAAAACAATTGGCGGTTTCCTTGAATAAAATTGCTAACGACATTAGAATGCTTGCCAGTGGTCCTCGCAGCGGAATTGGAGAAATTACCATCCCGGCCAATGAGCCAGGTTCTTCCATTATGCCCGGTAAAGTAAATCCAACACAATGTGAAGCCCTAACCATGGTTTGCGCTCAAGTCATTGGAAATGATATGGCAATTGCAGTGGGTGGTATGCAAGGTCACTACGAGCTTAATGTTTTTAAACCTATGATGGCCGCTAATATTTTACAATCTGCGCAATTACTAGGAGATGCCTGTGTCTCTTTCGATGAACATTGCGCGCAAGGTATTGAACCTAACCACGAAGTCATTAAAAAGCAATTAAATAATTCCTTAATGTTGGTTACTGCCTTAAATACTAAAATTGGGTATTATAAGGCTGCAGAAATTGCTAATACAGCTCATAAAAACGGAACCACCTTGAAAGAAGAAGCTGTAAACCTTGGTTATCTCACTGCAGAGGAATTTGATGCTTGGGTAAAACCTGAAGATATGGTAGGATAATAGCAATAAACCTTCATTCATAAAATTGATTAAGCTGTCCTATGGGCAGCTTTTTTTTGTACGAAAATCCCGATAAAGTGCAAAAAAATTAGATTAAATGTAATTTTTAATTATATTGGTAGTCCCAAATAGATTAAACCTACTTATTATGAGGACAGTAATTTTACTTCTTTTAATGGTCTTATCGACGGCTACATTTGCCAAAAATAAGACCTATAAAGCCCAAATTAAGGCAAACAGCATTTCGCTTCAAAGCCTTGAAAATACAGTGCTTTACAAGCAATCAGGTGCCGAATTTAACGGCCCAAATACAGTGATGAATCCTTCCTATTTTATTACACCTGTAGATGCATCGTTGTATTACAATGGGAGTTTTTTGTTTTCTGATCATTTTTTCAATAATGAAGAATTTTCCTACAAAAAAAATACTTCTGGAGGCGGATCATCCTTCATTATTTTTGATGACCAAACGGTAATTCAGGAAAAAGCGTCCACAGACATTGTTACCATATTTAATCAAGGGCTATTTTACGGCTTTGTGGCCACCCTTATGTTATTAAACTTGGTTTGCTTTTTCTTATTCGATGAAAAAACTTTCCTCTTTTATTCCTTTACAATCACAGGAACAGCGTTATTATTGTTCTTTAGTGATGGTCTGGTCAGTTTATTGAATTGGGAAGTAAAAGAGGTAATTCCTACCCTACAATCATTACTTTTGTTTATTGCTGTTGCGTGCAGTGCTATTTTTGCTTCTCGCTATTTAAATTTAAAAGAGTTTATGCCTAGAATGAAATGGGTAACACTTCCTTTGTTTTGTATTGCTTCTGTGGCAGTAGCCTTTAGTGCTATAACTCAAAAGGAAATATTTGCAACCATTGCAAATGTGGCTTTATTTGCTACTCTCTTTTCCTATTTTAATGCAGGAGTGTATTTATTTAGCCGAAAGAATTATGCAAAATTCTACGTGATTGCATCCTTTATTCCGCTATTGTTTTGCTTTGATTTCTTTGTTCTAAATCCTATAGGGATAGAATTTTTGTCTACGCAAACCTTCCATATAAAGGCAGCAGTAATTACAGAAATGCTGATTCTAACCTATGCTAATATGTTTAGAATGCAGGCTATTAAGGAGGAAAACGCATTGCGACAAGTTGAAATGAGAATCTTCTTAAAACGACAAGAAGTTTTGAATACCCGCCAAAAAGCCGAAAAATTGGTAGAAGATGTCTATCTAGAAAACCTAATCATGCATTACGACTTAGATGGTTTTGAAATAAAGCTATTGCAGTACATCTCAGAAGGAAAAGACAATGCAAAAATTGCTAGAAAACTAAATACTACGGAAGCTGATATCGAGGATATGACGAAAGAGTTGTATGAAAAACTAGAAATAGGAGAACAAATTCAACAAGACTATAGAATGGTTGAACAGCAACCAGACTATATTTATAATTAGAGGTTAATTAGATAATTGTTTAAAAGGGATAAGATTAAAAACTTATCCCTTTTTTACATAGTACTTTTTATAACTGAAGTAGGATACAACACTCAATAACACAAAGAAGGTTATTAAATAATACACAAAATTAGGAGTTACGGGAACATCACCGCTAGCATACGAATGTAGTCCTGTAAGATAGAAGTTTACTCCAAAATAGGTCATCATTATGCTTGCATAAGCAAAAATAGCAAAGACATTAAAAATCCATCTCCCACGTAATCCTGGAACTAACCTTGCATGAATCACAAAGGCATAAATCATAATACTTATCAGCGCCCACGTTTCTTTTGGATCCCATCCCCAATAACGCCCCCAGCTTTCATTTGCCCACTGGCCTCCTAAGAAATTACCAATAGTGAGCATTACTAAACCAACCGTTAATGACATTTCTGTAATGGTGGTAATTTCTTTGATATTTAAATCCATTTTAAGCTTGTTCTTCTTTGTTGTCATTAACATGAGTAACAATGCAACAGCTCCTAAAATCATTCCGAGTGTGAAGGGACCATAACTAGCTACAATCACAGCAACGTGTATCATAAGCCAATAACTATCCAAGACGGGCTGTAAATTGGCAATGGCAGGGTCTACCCAGCTTAAATGCGCCACCCATAGCAACATAGAAGCTACAAAGGCAGTTGCTGCCACAGTTAAATCGCTCTTCCTACCAAAGGCAAGCCCAAAGAACACAGTTGCCCAACTTACATAAATAATACTTTCATAGGCATCACTCCAAGGGGCATGGCCACTAATATACCATCGTGCCACCAACCCGAAAGTCATTAAGATGAACAACGCCCAAATTGAAATTTTACAAAGCTTTATCAGCCATTTAAAGATTTTCCTTTCTTTAAATATTTGAAAAATAATAAAAATGAACATAAAGGCTCCAAACATGATATAATAATGGTAAAGCCTATTAAAAAGGTCTACTTTATTATAAAGAATTTCTGTATTAACCTTCTTTTCTGAAAGTAATACTTCACTCCCATAGCGTTTCTGGAAACCTGTTATACTTTCTAAAAACTCTTCTGCCCTACTATAATCACCCGTTTTTCTTGCATTGCGAAGACTATCGAAATACAACGGAAGAATATTCTTTGCATACAGCGAGTCCATTCCTTTAAATTGTGCTTGTTCCAATTCTGGATATGAAAGCCATTTGTTATTAGAATCGCCTGGTATTGGGAATATTTTCAAAATACCACCGCCCAATGCTTCATTCAGCAAATAGGACTTTTCGTAAAGTTTAATGAAATCCTTTTCAAACTGATTAGGGTTTACTTTCGATGAAGCTTCTTGAATATAGGGATCAATTTTATTATTTCCTCTTTCGTCAAATAGATCAAGTAAGGAAATACTTTTAGCATCCTTGGGCACGCCCAAAATCTTTTTAATACTGTCGTTTCTCCAGTCTAACTTAATAATGGGAATCCCGTACCAATAAGTTGGGAATTCGGTCATCGAAAGAAATGTTTGATCTGGATTTAAGCCTTCAAAAGAGTTTTTACCGCTTACTTTTCGAAGTAGTTCACTGGCAAAGGTATTTATGGGCTTCATTCTACCATTATCCTGAATGACTAAACGTCCAAATTTAGCAGCATGGGCTTCAGAAACAATATTCGCTTTTATGACGGAATCTGCTTCCGCTTTTTGAAGCAAATGTTGACCCGAATCTTGCGATAAACCAGTCAAAGAAATTAGCATCACCAAAATCGTGGTTAGCTTTGCTTTCTTCTTTTTTATCTTATTCAACATTTTTTCTAAATCGTTGAATCGGGTATTAGGTGCAAATAAAATAGCCATCAACCCGATGTAGAGTAGAAAATAACCTATATACGTTATCCAAGTACCCCACCAATCGTGATTTACCGAAAGTACTGTTCCTTTTTCATCAGGATCAAAAGAGGCTTGAAAGAAGCGATAGCCTTGATGGTCTAGCACGTGATTCATATAAATCTCATAATCGAAGAAATCTGTTTCAGAATTATTTACCGTAATCTTACTTTTAAAGGAAGCATAGGCTTTTTCGGTACCAGGATATTTATCAGCAATAAAATCGTTTAACGTAATACTGAAAGGCAACTTATAAGCCTTGGAGCCATAGGCAAGACTTACTTTAAGTCCGCCCACCTCCGTGGTAACAGGTTCTGGAGCTAATCCTTTTCCACCCAGCAAATTTACCGTCTTGGTTTCATTGTTGGAGCTTACTTCTAAAATAAGGGCATCTGTTCCTGTTTTGTCCGCTTTATCTGCTTTTACGATTCCGTAGTTTCCTTTAGTAACAGGTTCTGGAAATACAAAAGCGGTCCCTGCTATTTGATATAATGAGCGTAATTGTAATTCTTGAACGCTGTCGGCTAAAACCTCACCTTGTAATTGGTCTGCCATACGCATAAATGTCCCTTCAAAAGGGCTTTCGATGGTATAAGTGCTATCTGTAGTTGTTATATTAATAGCGCCCGAAGTATCATTATTAACAGCAAAAAGTAAATTATGAATATTGGCAACCTCCCCTACTTTTAACCAGTGTTCGTGGCGATTTCCATCTCCCGCTTCTACAATTTTGAAATATTCATCACCTTCTTCAGAAGGAATTAAATCCTCCTTCGCATTTTCTATAAACTCTTTAAATTGTATGGTGACGGGCTGCTTATTATAGTCGGTATTAATGCTAAAATTATTATCCAATCTCTCTGAAAGTCGCAGTAATTTTGGGTCCAAAAATCGACGCATCTGTACACCGTCAACCTTATAATCCCCATCGATATAGGTTGTGAGGTAGGTATTTTCAGAAAGGAATGTGCTTTCGGTGGCGCCTTCTCGAATGTGCATGACTCCTTCGTACCCTATGTATCTTGTAACGAAGGCTCCAACGAGCACTAAAATAAAAGAAATGTGAAGTAATAAGGTGGCCCATTTTTCTTTTCGGAACAGTCGAAATCGAAACATATTCCCTAAGAAATTGATTACAAAGAAAACCATGATTGCCTCAAACCACCACGCATTAAAAATCATTTCACGGGCATAAGGAGAGGGTGGACGTTCGTACCCTTGATCCATAAAAGTTCCCACTGCCATAGCAGTTGCAAAAACGATAAATAAAATAGCGGTAAGTCTTGTAGAGAAAAGGATTGCGGCAAGTTTCTTTTGCATGCGAAAAATTTTGTGCAAAGGTAGTTAAATAGTGAAAAAAAGCGGGTTAAAATTTGTTAATTGATTGATTTTAATTTGAGGTTTTGTTCCTAGCTTCAAATATTTTTAAATGGATAAAGGTGCTCATATTTCGTGCTCGATTTTTTGCTCTTTGCGCTACTTCCCCTTCAAAAAGGGCATCGACTGTTTCATACCATAAGTTTAGCCAAATGCCAAAGTGTTTCGCTTCAATTGTTCCATGGTGAAACTTGTCAACTTCTACATGTTTTAAAAGTGGATTTCCAAGGTATTTTTTTCTAAAAAAGAGATTTCCTTCCCAAAAATCAGTAAGTTTTTCAAAGTGCTCTTCCCAATCTTGAATCATGGGGTTAAAAATGGGGCCTAACAATTCGTCCTTTCTTACTTTTGAATAGAAAGTGGTAACTAATAGGTGCACATCTTCTCTTGTTTGTATATCTTGTTTAACCACCTTCATTCAATTTTATTTGCTTTCAACAAACTCTGGACAATCTATTCTAATATCTTGAGGTAATAACGCCTTACCAAGAAGGTTACAGAAATCGCTGTCTTCATTCTTATCGTAAAAACTACACCCATAACAGGTGCGTTGTATGGTTAGGATTCCACTTTGGTTGAGTTTATAAATTAGCTCACTTAATGTGCCAAATAAACTTTCTAGTGTATCTTGACTAAATCCTTTAAGATGTGTTTTTAAAGGGTTTGCAAAATCACTTACCTCAGATACCAATTCTTTACCCGATGGAGACAAAAAAATACTAAAACTACGACTATCTGCAGAAGAGAAATCCTTTTCAACAATTCCTTTATGTTCCAGCACCTTAATTGCATCGCTAATAGTAGGTTTTGTGACGTTAAATTCTTTGGCTAGATGACTCACGTTACAAAGTTCTTGCTTGTGAAATGCAATAAAAATTAATAATTGAATTTGAATAGGACTTAATCCAACCCTCTTGGCTTTTTCCCAAAGCAAAATCTTAAATACTCCCGAAACACGTTCTAACCCTACAACTATTTTACTAGAAAGGTCAAACTCTTGCTCTTTTGGATTAAAGGTATTATGCTCCATAAAAAACCTACCACGGATTACTTGGTAGGCAAAGTTAGTAATCCTAATTAAATTAATTACAGTTTTCCATTTCTATTATAAAGTACCCATTTTTCTGAATTTGTTCCATTATTTCGTGGGTAGCTTGCTCTAAATGACAAAATTTACACTCGTTGGTCGTTATGGTAGACGATGAAATTTGCTTACGCTTAAGATACTTTTTTCCAAACTGAAAAATAACATCTTTATCTAGTAAGTCACTAGGGACAAGAATGTCAAAATGCATAATTTTACCATCGTCCCTTGCAACATAGGTGTCCCAAACTGATAGATTCATAATTCTATTCTTTTAGGTTGATAAAATGTTAGGACTTCAATAACAATTTAGGAGTCCTAACATTTCAAATTAAAAATTATCCTTTTACATCTGCCATGGAAGCACCGTAGTTAATATGTAAGGTGTTGCCATTTGGGGTCACTAGTGCTGGGACGGACTTAACTCCTGCTTTTTCTGCTTCAGAAATTCGGGATCTATCTTCCCCAATGTTTACTACTTCCACATTATTGGCACCAACCAAACCAATTATGTCGTGCTCTGCGCTAACACATACGGGGCATCCTGCGTGATAAAAAATTGATTTTTTCATACTTATTGTTTTTAAGTTTATAATAAATCAAATATAGTAAGGATTCCTAACTACAAAAATAATTTCTCATAAAATTTATTAACAATCCTAAATCATTTATGTAAATCAATACATTTTCTTACCTCTATTGAGTCTATTTATTTTAAATTCGTGATATGATTTCAGTGGTAATTTTTGGCTTCGGAAATGTTGGGCAACACCTTTACAAAGCATTTAAAAGAAGAAAGGTGAATGTCCTTCAGGTGTATAGTCCGTCGCTTAAGGTTTCAGAAAAAAAGGGGACTCACTTTATTAATGATGTAGCTAAGGTAGCCAATGCCGATGTTTATATCATTGCTATAAAAGACGATGCCATTCCTAACTTTTCGGCCTCATTACCTTTTGAAAACAGACTCGTAGTGCATACCTCGGGCACTTCAGCATTACAGAGTATTTCAGCAAAACAACGACGTGGCGTTTTTTATCCGCCTCAAACTTTTTCAAAAGATGCGAAACTAAAATGGAAAAACATCCCTATTTGTATTGAAGCCGAAAACGTAGAGGACTTACAATTACTGAAACAATTAGGCGAAAAACTATCCATAAAGGTTGTAGAGGTTTCAACAGAAAAGCGACAAGAATTACATTTAGGTGCCGTTTGGGTGAATAATTTCAGCAATCATTTATTTCATTTAGCCGAAGATTTTTTGAAAGAAGCAAATGTAGATTTCGATTTACTGAAACCATTAATGCTAGAAACAGTAAAGAAGTTAAATACTATTTCACCAGCGGAAGCGCAAACAGGCCCAGCCAAACGACACGATAAAAAAACGATGGAAGCTCATTTGGCTTTATTGAAAGACCCAAAGCATAAAGAAATATATACATTACTTTCTGAATCCATTCAGAGTAAATTTTAATAAAAAGACACTATTTTGGAAAAAAGTTATAAAGAATACTTACAACATATCACCACGTTTGTTTTTGATGTGGATGGCGTTCTAACCGATGGCACCGTGATTGTAAATACCGATGGTGAGATGCTTCGGAATATGAATATAAAAGACGGTTTTGCCCTCAAAACTGCCATCGACCAAGGTTATAATCTTTGCATTATTAGTGGTGGAAGCAATGAAGGAGTTCGTAAGCGCTTAGAAGGTTTGGGTGTAACAGAAGTACATTTAGGAGCTCATTTTAAAACAGGTACGCTAGAAAACTACTTTACCGAAAACAACATTAAACCCGAAAATGTATTGTATATGGGGGATGACCTCCCCGATTTTAAGGTGATGAAGATGGTGGGGTTACCATGTTGTCCGCAGGATGCTGTTCCAGAAATTAAGCATATTTCAAAATATGTTTCCCATAAAAAAGGTGGAAAAGGCTGTGTTCGAGATGTCATTGAGCAGGTTCTTAAGGTACAAGGAAAATGGTTTAACGGTGGCGATGCCAGTGCTAAAGAAGGATAAAATAATTCCGTGTTGGCATATTTAAAAATCATACGACCCATAAACCTTTTGCTCATCATTTTGGCAATGGTGTTGATAAAATACACGCTATTTGAACCCTTTGAAGTTTCACTTGCCTTAACTCCACTCACTTTTTCAATTTTAGCATTAGCAACCATTTGTATTGCCGCTGGGGGAAATGTTATTAACGACATTCAAGATGTAGCCATTGATAAAATCAACAAGCCCCACAAGCTTATAGTCGGAAAATCTATTTCCGAAAAAGCTGCTTATAATTACTATATTTTCCTTACCTCCATTGGGGTTATATTAGGTTTTATGGTTTCAAATATTGTTCAAAAGCCCAGTTTAGCAGTAGTATTTATTCTTGTGGCTGCACTACTCTATTGGTATGCCACTTTTATAAAATTGATGCTATTAATTGGAAATTTACTGGTATCAGTTTTAGTAGGATTTAGCCTTTTAATAGTTGTCCTTTTTGATATTTTCCCCGTTTTAAATGAATTAGAAAAACCCCTTCAATTACTACTTTCGAAAACTGTTTTGGGATATGCAGTGGCTGCCTTTTATTTTAATTTTTTGAGAGAAATTGTAAAGGATATTCAAGATATTAATGGCGATAAAAATGGTGAAAGAACTACATTGCCTATGGTTATAGGTATTTCTAGAACGACCACCCTTGCATTTTGTTTGGGAATATTTTCTCTATTTATGATATTAATATTTGCCTTTAACAACCTTTATCAGCATACCCTTTTACTATTCTATTATATCTTTTTATTGGGTGGTCCTTTGCTTGTTTTTTCAATAAAAGCATGGAGTGCTAAAAAATCAAAAGACTATAAGTTACTTTCACTACTACTAAAAGTTATTATGTTTTTAGGGGTTTGTTCCATTCCCTTCTATGCTCAAATCATCCATACCCTATGAATTTTAATTTTGAAGCAGCGAATATTATAGAAAACGACAGGGTACTTCTTCGTCCTTTAGTAAAGGAAGATATATCTCATTTACTTCCTTTTTCTTTAAACGAACCTGAACTCTGGACCTATTCGCTAGTCCCTGCGAATGGTGAAGAAAATCTGAAAAAATATATGGAACTAGCGCTTGCAAAAAGGGAGCAGCTTGACTCCTACCCTTTTATAGTTTATGATAAAAGAACACATCAATATGCTGGCAGTACGCGGTTTTATGATATTCAGATACAACATAACACCTTGCAGTTAGGCTACACTTGGTATGGTAAGGCATTTCAAGGAACAGGTTTAAATAAACATTGTAAATACCTACTTCTCAAATTTGCTTTTGAAACAGTTGGAGTTGACCGAGTAGAATTTAGAGCCGACAACAACAACAAGAGAAGTATTGCGGCCATGCAAAGTATAGGTTGTACCGTTGAAGGTGTTTTACGAAGTAATTGTAAAGCTATGGATGGCAGGAGAGATAGTATTGTTTTAAGTATTTTAAAAGATGAATGGACCGCAAATGTGAAATCCCTTTTGCTAAATAAATTGAACTGAAAAACTAATGTATGCTAAAAGAAAAGTTAAAAAACTATCATATCATTCTTGCCTCTGGATCTCCTCGAAGACATCATTTCTTTAAAGAATTGGATGTTGATTTCACTATTGATGTTCGCGAAGTGGAGGAAGTGTATCCTTCTCATTTAAAGGCCTCAGAAATTACCGATTATTTGGCACAATTAAAGGCTTCGGTTTTTAAAGACATTTCAGAAAAGGATATCATAATCACCAGCGACACAATTGTTTGGAAGGACCATGAAGCCATTGGAAAACCTAAAGATTTTGATGATGCCGTGCAAATGCTGCAACATTTAAGTGGTAATATGCACGAGGTATATACATCAGTATGCTTTACATCAAAAGACTTTCAGATCACGGTAAACGATTGCACTAAAGTGTGGTTTAATGAATTTACCCTAGAAGAAATTAAATATTACCTCAACACCTGCAAGCCATTTGACAAAGCTGGTAGCTATGGCATTCAAGATTGGCTGGGATATATGGGAGTAGAAAAATTGGAAGGTTGCTTTTTTAATGTGATGGGGCTTCCCACAAGACTTGTTTATAAAACGTTAATGGGGATTGCCAACCGTTGATTTTGTGTTATTTTTACAAAAAACAATTCTAAATGCCAGTTTTCAAAGCAATTATTATTGCGCCTTTTCTAAGTTTATTTGTATTTGTTGGGTGTAAAAATTCTGAAAACAATCTTATCCCTGCATCACAAAATGAAAATGCTATCAAAAGAAACCTTCCAGAAGAGTTTAAAACCTATTGGTATGATGGAAATGCTGAAATTACATCCTACAACTTGCTACAAGAACGCTATGGGGAGCTACGAAAAGGCAAAGCGGTAAACATTTTTGTAACAGAGGATTTTTTACCTGAGGCACAGGTGAAAGCTAACAACATTTCTGAAGAAAACATACCTGTTTTAAAACTAAATCAGGTAAAGAAATACGTTACGGGTATTTATCCATATTCGGTTATGACAAGCGCTTTTAGTCCGTTAAATTCTACGCAACATGCTGTTAAGCTTTCGTTTAGCATGCAGGAATGGTGTGGGCAGGCTTATGTACAACTTAATAACAGAAAAGAATTTGAAATTATCTCTCATTCTTATTTTGAAGGAGAAGCAGATCAAAGTCTTTCCCTTACAAAAACATGGTTAGAGAGTGAAATTTGGAATCTTATTCGTATTAACCCTAATCAATTACCTACTGGAGACCTCAGTGTCTTGCCAAGTTTTGAGTATTTCAGAATGAGCCATCAAAAGATAGAATCAAAAAATGCCTACGGAAAATTAATGCAAGGGGATTCGCTCTCAACATACACACTAGAATATCCTGAAATAAAAAGATCTTTAGCTTTTTATTTTAATAGCCAATCACCTTATGAAATAGAGCGCTGGGAAGAAACACATCCAAATGGACTTAAAACGACAGCTGAAAAATTACGGCGAATAAAATCGAAGTATTGGTCGCAAAATGGTACTCAGTTTGAATTTTTAAGAGACTCACTATTACTTAATTAAATTTATGTTTGAAAATTACGCTTTCGAAATTATTCTTACGGCAAGCATAGTCTTGCTTCATATAATTATCAGATTTATTTTAATTGCCGTTGTAAATCGGTTTGCAAATAAATCTGAAAAGGTAGAGCACCGTACAGGTCTCATTATAAAGTATATTGATTTTGCAATTATCTTCGGAATTGTACTTAGTTCTATTCTTATTTGGGGAGTAGATTTTAGCAGCGTAGGAGTTGTCTTATCGTCTGTTTTTGCGGTAATAGGAGTTGCTCTTTTTGCACAATGGTCTATTTTAAGCAACATTACAAGTGGAGTCATTATGTTTTTTACGTTTCCTTATAAAATTGGGGATTACATTGTTATCCATGACAAAGAATATGATTTTCAAGGCACTATTGAGGATATAAAAGGATTTCACATCTTATTAAAAACACCAGATAACCGTCTTATCACTTACCCCAATAGTTTAATGCTTCAAAAAGGAGTAAGTGTTGTAAAACCTAATGAAGTAGAAGAATTTCTTTTGGAGGAAGAGGAAAATAGCCAGCACAATATTGATTAAAACTTAAAGGATTTTTATATGTATAGAAAAATACTAAAAACAACTTTATTACTTATTATATTCATTTCGCAAGCGGTTGCTCAATCACCTAAAAAACCAAGTGTTTCCGAAATTTATCACAATCTTCAAAAATTAAATTTTTTAGGTTCTGCACTTTATATTGCTGCACATCCCGATGATGAAAACACACGACTCATCTCCTATCTTGCAAATGATGTAAAAGCACAAACTGCCTATTTATCTATTACCCGTGGAGATGGAGGTCAAAACCTTATAGGAACCGAATTAAGTGAACTTCTTGGAGTAATAAGAACGCTGGAATTATTAGCTGCTCGACGCACCGACGGAGGCCAACAATTCTTTACACGCGCTAATGACTTTGGTTATTCCAAACATCCTGATGAAACACTTGAAATTTGGAATAAAGAAGAAGTTTTAGGCGATGTAGTGCGCACCATACGAAGATTTCAACCCGATATTATAGTAAACCGATTTAATCATCGCACCCCAGGAAGCACACATGGGCACCACACCTCCTCGGCAATGTTAAGTTTTGATGCTTGGGATTTGGTAGGTGACGCTTCAAAATATCCTAGTTCTGCTTCAACTTATGGTGCTTGGCAGCCCAAACGATTATTTTTTAACACTTCTTGGTGGTTTTATGGAAGCCGTGAAAATTTTGAAAAAGCAGATAAAACGAATCTAGTGGAAGTTGAAACTGGAAACTATTATCCAAATCTAGGGTTATCCAATGGAGAAATTGCCGCCCTTAGTCGAAGTATGCATAAGTCCCAAGGATTTGGAAATACTGGTTCTAGAGGTTCTGAAACTGAATATTTAGAATTATTAAAAGGTGATATGCCAAAAGATAGAAGTAACCTTTTTGAAGGCATAAACACGACTTGGTCCCGAATTGAAGGTGGAAAAAAGGTGGGTGACATATTATATCCCATTGAGGAAAATTTCAACTTTAAAAACCCTTCAAGCCATATTCCAAAATTGATGGAAGCCTATCAATTACTTCAAAATTTACCTGAAGACCATTGGAGAAATATAAAACTAGAAGCACTAAAGCAGCTAATTGCCGATTGTGCGGGTTTATTTTTAGAAGCTGTTTCAGACCAACAAACTGTTTCTCCAAAAGGAAATATAACTGTAACTGTGGAAGCTATTAATCGTTCTGGTATTAATATGAAGTTGAATTCCGTTACTTCATCCGTAATCAGTTTCCCCACCACCTTAGTGGCAACTCCTTTAGAAAATAATGAGCCCTATTCAGTGAAAAGTGTAGAAAATACTTTTCATGCAACAACTTTTTCTGCTCCTTATTGGTTAAATGAAAAAGGCACTTTAGGAATGTACAACGTAAACGATGAAAGCCTTATTGGGCTCCCCGAGAGAAAGAACCCATTTCCTGTTACTTTTAATATGACCATTGCAGGGAAACAAATTGCATTCGAAAGAAATATTACGTACAAATATAATGACCCTGTTAAGGGAGAAGTCTATCAACCCTTCGAAGTATTACCTGTTGTTACTACTTCTATTGCAGAAAAGGTTATTATTTTTTCAAATAGCGACACAAAAGAAATCCCTGTTATCGTAAAAGGAGGTCGTGAAAATATTACAGGCACCATTTCATTACAACATCCCAAAGGTTGGGTAGTCTTTCCTCAAGAACAATCCTTTTCATTAGGACCCAAAGGAGCCACACAAACACTAATTTTTAAAGTAACCCCTCCTAAAGACCAAAGTGAGGGTTATTTAAAACCTTTAGCTCAAGTGGGTGATGTTTTTAGTGACAAAGAATTAATTACCATAGATTACGATCATATTCCGTTTCAGAATGTGTTAATGCCTTCTCAGGCAAAAATTGTTCGGATTCCTATAGAGAAACGAGGCGAAAGTATAGGTTATATTAACGGCGCAGGTGATGCTATTCCGGAAAGTTTAAAGCAAATAGGATATCAAGTAACCACCATTGCTCCTTCAGAAATTACTTCAGAAAATATAAAACACTTTGATGCTATTGTAGTTGGAATTAGAGCTTATAATACGGTGGATGAGATGGCATTCAAAAAACCTGTCCTAGATGAGTATGTAAGTAAGGGAGGGACTTTAATAGTACAATACAATACCTCCAGAGGCCTAGTAACAGAAGACTTTGCGCCACTACCCTTAAAATTATCAAGAGATCGGGTTACCGACGAAAATGCCGCCGTATCCTTTTTAGTTCCAAATCATAATGTTTTAAACTTTCCTAATAAGCTTACGCAAAAAGATTTTGAAGGTTGGGTTCAAGAACGCGGTTTGTACTTTCCGAATGAATGGGACAAAGGCTACACCCCTATTTTAGGGATGAATGATAAAGATGAAACAGAAACAAAAGGGTCACTATTGGTTGCCCGAGTGGGAAAAGGTCATTATGTGTATACAGGCCTAAGCTTTTTTAGGGAATTACCCGCAGGTGTATCGGGGGCTTACAGATTATTTGCAAATCTATTATCTTTAGGAAAATAATGGAACACGAAAAAACCTCACAAGAAGATATTCCTGTAAAATTCAGTTGGAAATTTAAATACACCTGGGTACTACTGCTTAACGCCGTTTACATTATTCTTTTTTATTTATTAATGAAAAGCTATTCGTAGATGGAAAGAATCGACTGGATAGTTTTACTTGGCACCCTGGCTTTTATTGTCCTTTATGGGATGTACAAAGCGCGCGGAAACAAAAATGTTACCGATTATCTAAAGGGAGGTAGCGAATCCAACTGGTGGACCATAGGGCTAAGCGTGATGGCAACTCAAGCCAGTGCGATAACCTTTTTATCTACTCCTGGGCAAGCCTTTCACGACGGAATGGGCTTTGTGCAGTTTTATTTTGGATTGCCTATAGCCATGGTCATCATTAGTTTGGTGTTTATCCCGTTATATCATAAAATGAAGGTCTTTACGGCATACGAATACCTCGAAGGTCGCTTCGACCTTAAAACTCGTACCCTTACCGCACTTATCTTTTTAATTCAGCGGGGGCTTTCGGCTGGAATTACCATTTTTGCACCCTCCATTATTCTTTCGGCAGTCCTTGGATGGAATCTTTTCTACCTCAATATTATTATCGGGATTCTGGTAATTATTTATGTCGTGAGTGGTGGTACCAAAGCGGTAAGTATTACGCAAAAGCAGCAAATGGGTGTGATTTTTGGCGGCATGTTTTTAGCCTTTTTAATTATTCTGAATTACTTACCCCTCGATATTTCCTTCAACAAAGCTCTTGAAATTGCAGGTGCTAATGGAAAGATGGATATTTTAGATTTCTCTTTCGATTTCGAAAATCGATACACTTTTTGGAGCGGAATCATTGGTGGAACTTTTCTCGCGCTAGCCTATTTCGGTACCGATCAAAGTCAGGTGCAACGGTACCTTTCTGGACGGTCAGTAAAACAAAGCCAAATGGGGCTGATAATGAATGGATTTTTAAAAGTACCTATGCAGTTTTTTATTCTTCTAATTGGGGTCATGGTATTTGTGTTTTATCAGTTTAATGCTTCCCCTCTTAATTTTAATCCGTCGGCCGTTAAAGACGTCATGAAGTCTGAATATGCTATCGAATACAAAGCATTGGAAGCACAAAAAACGGAACTTCAATCTAACATAGAAAGACAACAGCTTGCCTATGCCCGTACTGAAGATACTTCAGAAAAAGAAGTAATACTATCCAACATTGCACAACTAAATAATACTGAGAAAGAGCTTCGTCAAGCTTCCAAGGATATCATTAAAAAAGCAAATCCAAAGGCTGAAACCAACGATAAAGACTACGTTTTTATTCATTTTATCCTTACTCAATTACCTCGCGGACTCATAGGATTATTATTGGCTGTCATTTTAAGTGCAGCCATGTCTTCCACCGCCAGTGAATTGAACGCTTTGGGTTCTACTACGGCCATCGATTTATACAGACGAAATGTACGCGGGAAATCACCAAGTCATTACCTAAGTGCCTCTCGATGGTTTACCCTACTTTGGGGCGTTATTGCTATTGCTATTGCTTGCACGGCCAACCTATTTGATAATTTAATCCAGTTGGTGAATATTATTGGTTCTATCTTTTATGGAAATATCTTAGGGGTATTTTTATTAGCCTTCTTTATAAAGTTTGTAAAATCCAATGCAACCTTCTGGGCAGCCATCATTACTCAAATTGTTATTATTATTATTTGGTGGATAGACTTGATGCCATATCTCTGGTTAAATGTTGCTGGAGCAGGACTTGTTATATCATTGGCTATCATTTTGGAAATAATCTTAAATAATGCGCAAAATAAAATTGCAACTGAATAAATTTCACATTACACCTTTTACTTTATGAAATCGGTTTTATTTGTAGTTTCTATTTCTCTTTTAATGGTTTCATGTAACGGCCAAATAAAAACTGAGGATTCGCAAAGTACCCTACAAACAAAAGGTACAATCGCTACCAAATTTCAGCAAACATCATTACGAAATAGTGGTCTCCCCTATCTTCAAACTTCAATAAAGGATCCTTTATTCTATATCGATGGGCAATTATGTCAACATTTAAGGAAAATTTATCAAGATAAAAATGGGCAACTTTGGTTTGGAACCAATGTGTATGGTATTATGCGTTATGATGGAGAGAAACTAAAATATTTTGATGACAAAGATGGTGTTGATGGTAGAATAACAGGCATTTTAGAAGACAAAAAAGGAAATGTCTGGTTTGGAAGTGCTTCTGGGCTTATAAAATATGATGGGGTAACTTTTACAACATTTTCAAAACAAGTTCAAGATACGTATAGTAATGAAGTTTGGAGCATTTTAATAGATAGTAAAGGTACATTTTGGGTAGGTACTACAAATGGGGTCAGCCATTTTGATGGAAAAGAGTTTATTCCTTTTCCCATTCCCAAAGCAAAAGTAAAGAATTCCACGACTGTGTACTCTTATAATCGAATTACAAGCATTGTAGAAGATAAAAATGGAGCTTTCTGGTTTGGCACCGATGGATTTGGAATAACGAAATATGACGGAAACAATTTTACATTTTACACCAAAGAAAACGGACTGCCCGATAATAATGTGACGGAAATGATGATGGACAGCCGAGGGAATATTTGGATAGGAACGAATTTTGGAGGTGTGAGTATGTTTAATGGTAAATCCTTTACCAATTTTACAGAAAAAGGAATTATTAAAGGCATTGAGGTGGGAAGTTTTTATGAAGATAAAAAAGGGACCATTTGGTTCGCTGCCGAAAACCATGGTGTATATAATTATAATGGGAAATCATTTACGAGTTTTAATGAGGAACATGGATTAAACACCAATGGTGTTTTAAGTATATATCAAGATAAGGAAGATCGATTTTGGTTTGGCGGTTGGGGTGGTCTTTTCCGTTATGATGGAACATCCTTTACATCCGTTACTGCTCAGGGCCCTTGGGGTAAATAGGGTTCCTGAAGAAAAAGGATCAGATTTATAATATTGAATACCTATAATTTTTCCATTACTTTGCCTTTATGAATGTTGCCATTGTCATCTTAAACTGGAACGGGAAAGCCTTACTAGAGCAGTTTTTACCCTCGGTGGTGACACATTCTTCTCAAGCTACTGTTTATGTCGCAGATAATGCATCTACAGATGATAGTGTAGTCTTTGTGAAAGAGCATTTTCCTTCGGTAAAGATTATTCAAAACGAAGTAAATGGAGGCTATGCCAAAGGTTACAACGATGCCTTAAAGGGATTGAAAGAAGACCTCTTTATCCTACTAAATAATGACGTAGAAGTCACCGAAAACTGGCTCACACCTATCCTTTCGGCTTTCGGAAATAATCCGAACCTAGTAGCAGCTCAGCCCAAAATTCTCGATTACAAAAACAAAGACTATTTTGAATATGCCGGAGCGGCCGGAGGATTTATTGATAAACTTGGTTATCCCTATTGTCGCGGACGTATTTTTAATACCATTGAAAAAGATAAAGGACAATACAATGATGTCATTCCTATCTTTTGGGCGTCTGGTGCTTGCTTATTTGTAAAGCGTGAACCCTTTTGGAATGCAGGTGGTTTTGATGAGGACTTATTTGCACACCAAGAAGAAATAGACCTTTGCTGGCGTTTGCAAAGCCAAGGTGGTATCGTTAAATATATAGCTACCTCAACGGTATATCATTTAGGGGGTGCTACCTTAAGTGCTGCCAATCCGCAAAAGACATTCTACAATTTTAGAAACACGCTTTTAGTGCTCTTTAAGAATAGAAAGGGTGCAAAAGTGTATTTTTTAATCTTTGTTCGTTTGCTTCTTGATGGTTTGGCTGGAATTCAGTTTCTATTTCAAGGAAAATTTGGTCATTTTTGGGCCATTTTAAGAGCACATTTTAGTTTTTATAAATGGTCGACAAAATACCTTCAAAAAAGAAAAAAATACGCCACAACCAATAAATACTGGCACTCACCATCTATCGTTTGGCGATATTTCGTCCAAAAAAGACGTACCTTTAACGATATTTAATAATTTTTACTTAAATTATTGTTAAGGCATTATTTTTGATAGTGCTAATTGCTAATTTTGGTCAAACTAAATCTATAACTTATTATGAAAAAAATCTTTTTATTAATGCTAATGTCGGGACTTGTCTTAACTTCCTGTGTTTCAAAAAAACAATACGCAGAACTTGAAGCCAAGCAAAAGAAAACCCAAGATTTATTGAACACTGCCACCGTAAAATTAAATGCGTGTGAAGCAGACAAAGCAGCTGCTAATGCAACTATTGCAGCCCTTGAGAAACGTGTCGCAGACCTTAAACAAGATAAAGACGACTTAATTAAAAGTTCAAAGGATCTTACAATGCTAACCAAACAAGGTGCTACTAATCTTGAAAAATCATTGGAAAGTTTAAAAGAAAAAGATCTTAAAATTAGCCGTTTACAGGATGCCCTTAACAAAAAGGACAGTGTAACATTAGCGCTAGTAACAAGTCTTAAGAAAGAGGTAGGGCTTAACGATCAAGACATCCAAATTAATGTAGAAAAAGGAGTGGTGTTTATCTCGTTAAGTGATAAAGTATTATTTAAAAGCGGAAGCTACGAATTATCTAATAGAGCAAATGAAATCTTAGGTAAAGTGGCTACTGTAATTAATAGCAAGCCAGATTTTGAAGCTTTAGTAGAAGGTCATACAGATAATGTACCTTATAGAAGCGGTGTGTTGCTTGACAACTGGGATTTAAGTGCAAAACGTGCCACAGCCGTAGTTCGTAAATTAAAAGAACTAGGAGCAAATCCAGCTCAATTAATTGCTGCTGGACGTGGAGAATATGTGCCTTTGGTACCTAACACAACTGCTGAGAACAAATCTACAAACCGTAGAACTAAAATTTATGTGTTGCCAAAAATTGACCAGTTCTATAGTATGATTGAAGAAGAGCTTGAAACTTTATCTAAGGAGGGAAAATAATTCCTTAGCTTATATACCAATTGTAAAATCCTCAGCAATGCTGGGGATTTTTTTTTAAATTAATCACTCTAAATATGTGATTTTAATCATATTAATTCTTACAAACATAACTTAATTTTGATAGAATCATAAAATCCACCCAAAATGAAAAAAATAGCCATTTTTTTACTTTCTGCAGGAATCATGATGAGTTCATGTGTTTCTAAAAAAAAGTACGTAGAACTTGAGGCAAAACAAAACAAGACTCAAAACTTACTAAACTCTACAACCGTAAAATTAAACGCTTGTGAAGCAGACAAAGCAGCGGCGAATGCAACCATTGCTGCTCTAGAAAAACGAGTGATAGACCTTAAACAAGATAAAGAAGATCTTATTAAAAGCTCAAAAGACCTTACCATCCTTACCCAACAAGGCGCTACCAATCTTGAAAAATCATTAGAAAGTTTAAAAGAGAAAGACCTAAAAATAAACCGCCTTCAGGATGCTTTAAATAAAAAAGACAGTGTTACGCTAGCACTAGTTACCAGTTTGAAAAAAGAAGTAGGACTTAACGATGAGGATATTCAAATTAATGTAGAAAAAGGAGTGGTGTTTATTTCATTAAGTGATAAAGTACTGTTTAAAAGTGGAAGTTATGAACTTTCGGTAAGAGCCAACGAAATCTTAGGAAAAGTAGCTACTGTAATTAATAGTAAACCAGATTTTGAGGCCCTTGTTGAAGGACATACTGATAATGTCCCCTATAAGAATGGCTTGCTACTTGATAACTGGGACTTAAGCGCAAAACGCGCCACTGCAGTAGTTCGCAAATTAATGGAATTAGGTGCCAATCCAATACAGTTAATTGCTGCGGGTCGTGGAGAATACGTTCCTTTAGTACCAAACGATACCGCTGAAAACAAATCAATTAATAGAAGAACAAAAATCTACGTGCTTCCAAAAATTGACCAGTTTTACACTATGATAGAAAAGGAACTTAAAACACTTTCTGAAGAAGAAAACTAAAATGTTATTTTAATCCTTTAAAAACTCGGCTTTTACAGTCGAGTTTTTTATTGCTACAGTTTGAATTATTTTTTTCTTCCCGACCTAAGCAATTCAAAAAAAAATTATCTTTAATATTTATTAGGATAATAACAATCTAAAAATCAATACAATGAAAAAATTAATACCTATTTTATGTATTACTCTTATGGGTTTTACTACACTACAAGCTCAAATTTCAAAAGAAGAAAGAGCAGCTGCCATTGCAGAAATGACTAAAACTCACGACCTCCTTTTAACAACTATTAAAGGGTTGAGCGAAGAACAGCTTAACTTTCGAAGTGATGTAGACTCTTGGTCTATTGCAGAATGTGTAGAACATATTGCGATTTCTGAAAATAACCTCTTTGGTATGGCAATGGGTGCTCTAGAAACTCCAGCAGACCCTTCAAAAAGAGGGGACGTAAAAATGACAGATGAACAACTTATGGCTATCATTGTCGATAGAAGTACTAAAGTAAAAACGTCTGAAGCCTTTGAACCTAGCGGGAAATTTGGCTCCTTTGAAGAAACCTTAAATGCCTTTTTGGAAAAAAGAAAATCGAATATGGAATTTGTTTCATCTACCAATGCCGATTTAAGAAACCATTACGCTCAATTGCCTTTTGGTACTATTGATGCCTATCAAGCCCTTTTGTTTATGTCTGGTCATACCGAAAGACACATTTTACAAATTGTGGAAGTAATGGAAAATGATGATTTTCCTGGAATGTAATTTCCATTCATTCTAAAACAATGAACCCTCAGTAAAACTGGGGGTTCATTGTTTTTAATAAGGCCAATTTACTTCCAAGGGTTTCTTCATCCACGGAAATTTAATTATTGAAAACGAAAAGGGAGAACTATTAATTAACAAATCGTAGGCTTTTTTTTCAACCGTTAAATTCCAATGATTAGATTCTTCACTAAGCAAACCATCCCTTACCAACCAATTTCCTCTAAAACCATCAATAGAAGTGTTTCCAATAGCAGACCAATGAGCAATGGCCGCATCTAGTAAACCATTCATCAATTCCTTATCTGCCTCAGTAATGTTAACTTCTTCTGGCACTGGATGTGTAATGGGTATTCCACAAATAATTTTATTGAGCGCTAAAAGATATTCTTCTGTGTTTGACAACCCAGTTGCTAAATACTGCAAACAATGAATACCTTTAAATTGATCTTCTTTAGAAATAAACTGGTTATTATCAACAAGTCCCAATCGCTGAAAAAGCAAAGGGAAATATCCATTTAACAATACTAGCCCTGCATTTCTTATGGCGATTGTTTGGTGCGCATTATTCATCGCTTATTATTATTTGTTCATATGCTAATTCTAAAGTATCTATGGCAACTTCATTCCCATCCGATTTTAAATCGGTGCTCGTAATTTTGGTGGGCCAAGCGTTGTTCAGTTGCCATTGTATTGTCACAGCGCCATTTTCATCTAACAATTTTATCAATACTGTTCTTCTTTTAATGGTATTCATAGAGATTTCCTTGTGCCAATTCCAAAAGGCATTGTCATTTACAAAGACACCACGCTTCATAGTAACATTGCCATACTTTACAATTCCCGGCAAATTTTCGGCAGAAAATATGGGGTTGTTGTTTTTTCGATATTCAATAATCTGGTTTTCCACATCCAATCCAGAAACTTCCTGAAAGGCTACTCCTTCCAATTCGGTTCCAAGATCGACTTCAAATCGAAACTTCGGCATAGGCCACGTTGAGCCTTCTTTACTTCCGTCTGTTGCCATACTATTATTTTTTAATATTGGTAAATATTGATTTAACTTGATTTTTGCATCTCCTGAACAAAAGATATTACTATAAATTCAGCGGGATGTGTAACAGCAACTTTAACAGTTACTCTCAAAAAACCAAGCAAAATATCTTCTGATGTCATGGTACTTCCTAGACCACATTCCACTTGAAAAGCATCTGAAGGACTTGCTCCCTGCAAACCTCCTTCTTTCCAAACAGTTGTTAAAAAACTACTTATCATAGCCTTTACACCCTCCCAAGTGTTTTTATCATTAGGCTCAAAAACATAGGCATGAGTTGCAAGCTTACAGGACTGCTCTAAATATATAAGTGTACGTCGAACAGGTAGATATTTCCAATCTAAATTATTACCATCTAAGGTACGTGCACCCCAAACTAAAATTCCCAATCCGTTAAAATATCTAATGGCATTAATAGATTTGCCTGAAACAGCATCTACATTTAAAGGGCCTTGTTGTGCTTCAGATAGTTGAATAGGTAATCTATATGCTCCAACAATACTAGTGTTTGCCGGAGCTTGCCACACTCCTATTTCATTATCCATGGTGGTTATAACGCCTGCCATACCCCCACTAGGAGGTAATATATTTGCGGATTCTAACACATGTTTTATAATAATAGAATAATCCTTACTAGCACTTAAAAGCGAATTATTAAGTTGTGAAACGGTTAGGCTTGAATCCCCGTTTTCAATGGATGTTAAAATAGGTGCTACACTTTGATTTGGTGCTGATGAAGGATTAAGAATTGGCTCTAACTGTTTTATATCGCCACCAAATAAATTGGTATAATCAATATCTGTGTTCTGCATAATAGTTGTTCCCACAAAAGGATAATATGCCACTCCATAACTTAACCCTTTAGCACCAGTATTATTTCTAAAATTAGTGATATCGTCGGTATACATAATAGGATCTGGATTCCTTCCACCTATTACATCAAAAATACTTATAGCCGTTCCCATTTCCTCATTTTGGAGTAACATGGATTGCATCAATGTTCCGTTATCTTCTAGAGTTAATAGTGTTGCTTCTGGGCAGATATACATTGTAGGCTCATCTTCATTTTTAAGTAAATGAACACCATTTAAAAGATCATCCAATTTTACATTAGGATTAACTATTTGTTGTTCTGGACTAAGAGGCTTTTTTGACGGAGGACCGTAGGTGCCCACCGAAACTATATAGGCATCTGCTCCCCCATTTTCATAAAACAATCGGATGCTATTGTAAAAGTAGTAAATGGTATTGGGGTCTGGTGCAATAGCATAATAATTACCATCGTTTAACATAAAGCCCATGTTTTCATGCTCCTGATTCTGTTTTACAACATAATACTCTGGAGTGTATTGTTTGGCGGGACTCGCTGGCGCAGGTGGATTAGGATAACAATAGATAGCTTGAAACTCTGCAAATGAAGAAATTCTTAAAGGTACATTTGTATACGATTTTCCATTGTAGGTTGCTTTGGGCGTATATCCAATAAATGCTGGAACCGCGGTGGGTACAGGAACTACCGAATTCGGAAAAGCACTCTCTTCATTAATATAAATCCCAGGAGTTTTAATAGGTGGTAGGTTCATAATATTTATATATAAATGTACATAGGCGATGAAAACTTAATAATTCCATTTTCTTGATAAGTCTGCAAATTATCGGGATTGGCATGGGGAAGTCCTATAACACTTTTTTGGTCACCGTTATATATTGTTATTAAGTTAAAAGTGTATTTAGACTTGGAACTCAAGGGAAGCAATATATGTCCAGAAGTTAATTTTAAAGCTCCTTGTCCATTTGCAATAGTAACCTGTTCAGGACCTAAAAACTGAAAATCTTCATTGGTCTCAATTGAGAGGGTCTCGAGATTCATATCCCTTGTATTAATAATATAATAATCCCAACGTGTAGCGCGCGCTTTAAATTGAATGTCAAATCGAGGAACAACTAGCGTAGATGCCACAATGTCTTTGAAGTAAATCTTTATCTCACCAAAATGGGTGTTCGCAGGAGTTTCAGTGGGTTCTAAAATAACATCCTCCAATATTTCTGAATTTCTATAATTATCACTTTCATACAAGTAGGTGAATTGTTTATCTACGGGAAGTTCAGTATAACCAAAAAAGCTGTCGTCTTTTACAACCATTTTAAATTCAAAAAAATTGCGATTTGAAGCAACTTCTATCTCATTTAAATAATCAGAGAGCGAACCTTCATGGGTATGATATAAAAAGAACACACTATCCTTTTTTTGTAATACAAAACCATACCTTTCAAATAATCTTTGAGTTTGGTTTTCTATTATTAGGTCTATCGCATTTTCAGAAGATCCACTTTCAAAATAGGTATGAAACAACCCTATTTGAAACAAGAGTTGATAGGTTTGGTTGGCCATAAAAACAGTATTTTAAAAAGAATAGAATACCAATCAATATCCTAGATTTTAAAGATACTGATTTTCAAATTGGAAGAAATACGTAGTAATACTTATTCTAATTTAAGGCTAAATCTCCAAATCCCCTTTACCCTCACGCACTAAGACTGGTTCATCACCAGTTAAATCGATGACAGTAGAGGCTATATTCCCGCCATAGCCACCATCAATAACAATATCGACAAGGTTACCCCATTTTTCATAGATTAATTCAGGATCGGTGGTATATTCAATAACCTCATCTTCGTCTTTAATTGAGGTAGAAACAATAGGATTCCCAAGCGCACGAACAATAGCCCTAGCTACTGAATGATCTGGCACTCGAATCCCCACTTCCTTTTTCTTTTTAAATGCCGATGGTAAATTATTATTACTTGGAAGAATAAAAGTATAAGGTCCTGGCAGGGCTCTTTTTAGAAGTTTAAAGGTGCTTGTATCTATTTGCTTAACATAATCGCTTAAATTACTTAAGTCTTCACAAATAAAGGAGAAGTTCGCCTTTTCAAGCTTCACTCCTTTTATCTGAGCAATACGTTCCAAAGCACTTTTATTAGTAATGTCACAACCTAGGGCATAAACCGTATCACTAGGATAGATAATTAAACCTCCGTTCTTCAGTGTTTTTACCACTTTCTGAATTTCCTTGGGATTGGGATTCTCTTCGTAAATTTTAATAAGTTGGGCCATAAACTATCAATTTCAAGGCTTTATAAAGATACGCTCTTTTCTGAAACTGTTTGGCATAGAATAAATTATTCAATAACACTTAGCTTGGCAAACCGAAGCAACAATTTTTTTAACCCGCCATTTTCAAAGTTAATTTCGGCTTTTGTATCAGCTCCAACACCTTCTATCTTCACAATTTTTCCTATTCCGAAACGAACGTGCTCAACCATAGAACCTACCGATAGATTGGCATCTTCTGCACTAAAATTTTTATCTGTACTGCTAGTAACAGGTTTTAATCTGCGCAATTTTTGTAATTGTGCCTCCGTAGGACCTTTAGGTGGTGTTCCAGCCGAAGGCTTTCGCAATCGCAACTTACTTTTATCAATATCATCAAAGATATCGGAATCAATTAAAGGCTTGTATTTATGTTCTGTTATAGGTGTAAGATATTCCAAATAACTATCATCGATTTCTTCAATAAATCGGCTAGGCTCTGCATCTATCAATTTTCCCCAACGGTACCTCGTTTGTGCATAGGTTAAAAAGGCTTGCTTTTCCGCTCGGGTGATGGCTACATAAAACAAACGGCGTTCTTCTTCTAATTCGGCACGCGTATTCATACTCATGGCACTGGGGAACAAGTCCTCTTCCATCCCCACAATATACACATACGGAAATTCCAAACCTTTAGCCAAATGCACCGTCATTAAAGCTACTTTATTATCATCCCCTTTATCATTATCCATATCGGTAGCAAGGGCAACATCCTCTAAAAATTCAGAAAGAGCACCCGTTGCATCGGCAAGTTCTTTTTGTTCCTCTACAAAATCACGCATCCCGTTCAGTAACTCTTCTAGGTTTTCAATACGAGCAATTCCTTCGGGCGTTCCGTCTTTTTTTAATTCGGTAAGTAAACCTGTTTTTTTGGTAACGTGTTCGGCTATTTCAAAGGCATTATAATTCTGATTCAAGACTTGAAAACTCTGAATCATCGTCACAAAATCTTGCAGCTTCGTTTTAGTACCGCTGTTAACCTTCAAATCGATTTTATCTAGGTTTTGCATCACTTCAAACACCGGCCGGTTGTAGTGATTGGCTGCTACAATCAATTTTTCTAAGGTGGTATCCCCTATCCCACGCGCAGGATAATTGATGACACGTTTTAAGGCTTCCTCATCCTTGGGATTCAGAATTAAGCGTAAATAGGCAATGACATCTTTTATTTCTTTCCGCTGATAAAAACTCAAGCCTCCATAAATGCGATACGGAATGTCTTTCTTCCGAAGCGCATCTTCCATGGCTCGAGATTGTGCATTGGTGCGATACAAAATAGCAAAATCATCATATTTTAACTGATGATTCATCATGGTTTCAAAAATAGAACTCGCTACAAATCGCCCTTCGTCCCCATCGGTCATCGTTCGGTTTACCTTTATTTTATTTCCTTCATCATTGGCAGTCCAAACCACTTTATCCAAACGGTTTTTATTCTTTTCAATAATACTATTGGCAGCATTTACAATGTTTTTTGTAGAGCGATAGTTTTGTTCCAAACGGTACACCCGTACATCCTCATAATCCTTCTGAAAATTGAGAATGTTATTAATATTTGCTCCGCGAAACGCATAAATACTTTGTGCATCATCCCCCACCACACAAATGTTCTGAAAGCGATCACTCAAGGCTCGCACAATTAAATACTGACTGTGATTGGTATCTTGGTACTCATCCACCAAAATATAGCGGAATCGGTTTTGATACTTTGCCAACACATCAGGGAAGCGAGTTAATAATTCATTCGTTTTAAGCAGTAAATCGTCAAAATCCATGGCACCAGCCTTAAAGCAACGATCAACATAGTTTTTATAGATATCTCCCAAACGTGGCATTTTTGCCATAGCATCGGCTTCCATTAACTCAGGATTGGCAAAATAGGCCTTCACCGTAATCAAGCTATTTTTATAGGAAGATATTCTGGAGTAAACCTGCTTGTACTTATAGATATCCTTATCAAGTTGCATTTCCTTGATAGTTGCACGAATCACACTCTGGCTATCCTGCGTATCATAAATGGTAAAATTAGAAGGATAGCCTAATCGCTCTGCCTCAAACCGAAGAATTTTCGCAAACACACTGTGGAAAGTTCCCATCCAGAGGTTCTTAGCCTCACTACTTCCCACAATCTGCGAAATACGCTTCTTCATTTCTCGAGCAGCTTTATTGGTAAAGGTCAATGCCAAAATAGAAAAGGAGTCCACCCCTTGCGACATCAAATACGCAATTCTATAGGTTAGTACACGTGTCTTTCCAGACCCGGCACCTGCTATCACAATCATCGCCCCATCTTTCTGTAAAACGGGCGCTAATTGAGCGTCATTTAATTGTTCTAAATATTCCTGCAAGGGTATTTTTTTCAGAAGATTTTTAAAAGTTGAAAAATAGGAAAATTGAAAGAAAATTTAGATACAATACCATATAAATTATGAACAAACAAATTGATTTTCCCTATTTTTAATTTTTTTTAAAACACCTAATGTATTTTAAAAACTTGCATTCTATGAAATATTATTTTTTTGCATTTCTATTATTTACCATTTCAACGAATGTAAAATCACAGGAAAGTGAAACTGAAAAAACTATTGCATCTTTAAAACAAAAGATTGCCACATCTCAAAAAGCTGAAAAACTACAATGGATGGATAGCCTGTCTAACGTCATTGCCTTCGACACACCTTTTGAAGATGATTCCTTAGTAAAAGCCACTTCTCAATTTGCCATTTCTTTAGACTCTTTTAACATCGCCATACACCATACAGCCAACCAAATTTATTATTTAACCAATATCAAAGGAACTCCCGAAGAAGCTAAGAAACTTTACCTCTCTACTAGAAAATACCTCCCTAGGGTAACCCTTGCGGAAGCAAAGTGTAAATTTTACTACGATGCTGGGAACACTTATTTCTACTTAAGGGATTTTTCTACTGCCTTGCAGTTATATGATAGTATTCAATACCTCTCCTCTCAAACAAAAACTGGAAAATACCTAGGGCTATCTAAAATGGCAAAAGGCCAGGTGTATACAGATATGGGGGATTTTGGTAAAGCGTCATTAGAGCTACAAGACGCTATAAGATATTACCAAACAAACAAAGACACTTTAGGTCTTGTGGGTGCCAGAAACTCTTTAGTAATACTCTATAGTAAAAACCGTTTTTTTAAGGAAGCTAAGCAAGAACGGGACCAGCTTATTGCCATATCCTTAAAGCAGGAAGATTACAACTCCCTACCTGCATTATATTACAATGCAGCGGCAGACCAACGTAAAACAAAAGATATCAAAGCACGTATTAGGTATTTAAACCAAGCCTTAGAAGCTACCTATAAGTCTAAATACAAAGAGTATTACGAGCCAATCATGTTATCGGGGCTAGTCTTGGCGTATTCCGAAGCAGATAGCCTTTCCAAAGCACAAGAATTCTTAAAAATTATAGAAGCCAACAAAGAAAAAAATACCACAGGACCTTATCGCACCTATTATTTAGAAGCCATAAAAGCCGTAGAATTACTTAAAAAGAATTATGCCAATGCCATACAATATGGAGAAGAATACCTTTCCTTAATGAAAGAAGGAAAACAATACGAAGAAATTGAATTTGGAGAATACTTTTTATACCAAGCCTATGAGACCATAGGCAACCAAAGCAAAGCATTCCAACATTACAAGGCGTACAACAACTTAAAAGATTCTATTGGTGACTCTCAAAAAGTACGGGTACTTTCCTACTACCAAACCCTATATGAAACCGAAAAAAGAGACCTAACCATAAAAGCGCAAGAGACAAACATCGCCCTTTTAGATGAAAAGAATAAAGTAAAAAACCAGTGGTTATTATTTGGAGGCATGGGATTTCTCTCACTTTTTGGATTTGTTTGGGTCTTACGTTCCAGAAATTTTGCAAAAAGACGTCAGAAACTTCAGGAAAACTTTACTCAGGATATTTTAAAAACACAAGAAAATGAACGTGCACGGATCGCTTCCGAACTTCACGACAGTGTGGGGCAAAAACTACTAATGATTAAAAACTCACTTGTTTCAAAAGAAACCGAAGACAAAAATGAAATCGATTTAGTGGGTGAAACCATTAAAGAAGTACGAGAAATGTCTCACAATCTACATCCTTTTCAGTTTGAAAAATTAGGATTGATAACATCCTTAAAAAATATGGTAGAGACCTTTCAGAAAAACTCTAATGTATTTTATTCCGAAGACATTGAAATACAAGATGGACTCATTACTAAAGAAAATGAAATATATGTATTTAGAATGCTACAAGAGGCAATGACCAACGTAGAAAAACACTCACAAGCAACAGCTTGTAGCCTCACTTCTAAAGAAACAAAAAACTATCTTGTGTTTACCCTAAAAGATAACGGAAAAGGCTTTAAAGCCGATTCAATAAAAACAAATGAAGGACTAGGTATGAAAACCCTAAAAGAACGCGCCCAGTATATTGGTGCTACATTGGATATCGAATCTGTTCCTGAAAAAGGATCCAGTGTAACCATTAAAATACCTAAAAAATGAATCCAACCATAATCGTTGCAGACGACCACCCCATTCTTTTAACAGGAACAAAAGCATTTTTAGAAAGCAAACGGTTTAATATACTAACTACAGCTCTAGATGGTAACGAAGCATACAATGCAATTGTAAATCACAGTCCCGATATTGCCATTTTAGATTTTGATATGCCCAAACTTAACGGACTTGAAATTGCATTACAATGCCAACAAAAGGGATTTAAAACAAAAATAATCATTCTCACACTCTACAAGCAAGAAGCTATTTTAAATGAAGTAGGGAAGACAACCCATGGCTATCTCTTAAAAGAAGACGCCTTACAAGAAATCGAGTTTTGTATCAACGAAGTACTGGCAGGAAAAACCTTTGTGAGTAAACATATTATAGAAGGCATTCATTTTTCTAAAGAAACTGAAGAACTCAAAAACCTCACCGTTGCCGAAGCAAAAATCTTGCGTTATCTCGCTAAAAATTTTTCATCTTCCCAAATTGCCGAAGAACTCTTTATCTCCAAACGTACGGTAGAAAAACACCGAAGCAATATTATTAAGAAACTCGAAATCCCACCCACCCAAAATGGGCTCCTCCTTTGGGTTCAAAAACATCCCCATCTATTCAATACGTAAACACAACCCTATCCTATACGCCTCTCTATTTTCTTCTCTCAATTACCTATTCTCTATCCAATACGTAGGTCTACGAATTTTTTCAAATAAGAGATATCCATAGTTTTGAAGATGGAATCTAAAGAAAAACTTCTTACAACAGCTACGGTCAATACTATTAAAATGTTAAGCAAAGTAGAACGTGAAATATTACTAAATATAAAACAAGGAAAAACCTCAGCAGAGATTGCGGCTGTAAGAAATTGCTCTACCCGCACTGTAGAAAAACACCGCAGTAACATCATTCAAAAACTTGGGATTAAATCGTCTCAAAATGCATTATTACTTTGGATCGTGAAACATCCCAATCTTTTTAAAACGTAGTAATTACTCTATACTATTCACTACTCACAATTCACTATCCAATGCGTAGGTCTACGTATTTTTTTAAAGCCTATTGTGAGGTAGCTTGCACTTATCATCAAAACGACTAAATCATGAAAAAAGGATTACTAGCACTAGTACTTATTATCACTCCTCTACTTCAAATACAGCTTATAGCTCAGGAAAGTGATAGTACATCAAGAAGCAACGAACTTCTTTCGACCTTAAACGTAAATCGTGAAGTACTTAATTTTACAAATGGCCGTGCTACAGCTCAGCAAATCTATACTACAGATCCAGCAGCACCCAATTTTAAGGCCATAAACTTTAGTACCTCATTTGCAGAATCCTCACCAAAGTTTGGAGATAAAATACGGTTTACCAACACCAGTGATAATAGGTTAATTACCAAAGTGGAAGTAGGACTTTTTCATCTTGAAACCGATCCCCAAACACCTATTACCCTAGAAATTTCTATGTATTCAGATTGTCCAGCTATTAATTCTGAAACCCAAGGATTTGCATGTGGCAGCGGTGTGGGAACCCTTATTCCCGGAAGTACCATGACCCTACCTAGCTTTTATCCTCCTAACGGAGCTTATTTAAAATCCTTCGATTTTGCAACACCTGTAAATGTGTATGGATATGGTAATGAAATAACTGTGGTATTTAAAGCTGTAAGCACAAGTAGTGTATATATGTTAGGGAATACACCTATTATTGTGGGAAGTCTCCCTATTGGTGAAGCCCCCGAAAGCCGCTATGCAATTTGTGGCGAGGCAGTGGATATTGCAGGTTGCGATTTTACTTTCCCTACCCATATCACTAATAATATTCTTATAAATATTATGGCAATAGAAGACAACACACCCCCTACAGCTGTGTGTCAAGATATCACGGTAACTCTTAATCCTTTTATATCGAATACAATTGTAACCCCTGCAATGATAAATGGGGGTAGTACTGACGGAGAAGGTGATATTACTCTTACTATCCCTCCTTTTGGAAATGCCACTATGAACTGTAGCAATTTAGGGAATAATGTGGTTACATTAAACGTTACCGATAGAGCGGGTAATACAGCTACCTGTACTGCTAATGTTACGGTAGAACCTTCTGAACTCACTATGGGGTGCCCCTCAAATGTAGTGCTTAATGCAGGGGCCAATTGTAATGCCGAATATACACCTCCTTTGTTATTGGCTTCACAATCTTGCGAATCGATTACCATAACACAAACCTCGGGTCCTACCGGAATTGCCACGCTACCCATTGGGGTTACAACCTATTCTTATACCGCAAACAGTACCTCTGGAGATTCTGTTTCTTGTTCTTATACAGTAACCGTAGTGGATAATACCGTACCTGTCATAGAAAATTGCCCAACCAATATTACAGTTTCAAGTGAACCTAACGCTTGTGGTGCTAATGTAAGCTTTACAACTCCTTCTATTACCGATAATTGTCTTGCTTTTTGGGCACAGGTGCAAGGACTTTCGTCAGGTTCCTTTTTTCCTGTAGGGACTACAACCAATACTTTTGTAGGGTCAGACTTTGGAGGACACAATGTAGTTTGCGAGTTTACAGTAACAGTATTGGATACGAATCCACCGCAAATAACTTGCCCAGCAAATGCTACAGTAGAATGTACAGGAGAGAATATAACCATTAGCGATTTTAGGGTTTTTTCCTATAATGGAGCGCCCCAAAGCTGGACCGATGCACAATATGGAAACGTGGTTAATGCTACAATAGATGTAGCAACTATCCCAACGGGTGCAGTTATTACAGATATTCAAATTGGAGTTAATATGGATCATAGTTGGCTGGAAGATATAGGCCTAAAGCTAGTTAGTCCTAACGGAACAGTAATTAACCTGCTTGATTGGGGCACTCTTTGTGAAGGACAAGCAGACACAGACAATATAGCTGCCATTTTTAAGGATAGTGCGCCTTTTACAGCTCCAGAAATCTGCGAAGGGCTCATATTTACTGGAGACGATAGTGAAAATTGTCCGCAATACTATTTAATTGATGCAGGAATTAGCGGTGCTGTAAAGCCTCAAGATCAACTCAATGCGCTACTATTTGAAAATCTCCTAGGTATTTGGGAACTTCGTGTACAAGATGCTTTTGAGTTTGACGGAGGTTGCTTACACGACTTTACGCTCGAAATATTTTACGATCTTGAAGTTGACCCAAATTCAGACCCATCCATTACAGGAATACCAACAGCAATGGACTGTGTAGGAACTCCCACCTTAAGTTATATAGATAGTATAAGCCCATTATGTGGTAATTCAAAAACAATAACCAGAACCTGGGAAGCCACAGATGCAGCAGGAAATACAGATACCTGCATACAAACTATTACAGTAGTAGATACCACCCCTCCCGTAGTAACTTGCCCTAGCGATATGGTAGTGCTAAACGATCCTAACACCTGTGGCGCCAACATTAATTATACGGTGGAAGGAGAAGATGGTTGTAGTAGCTTCACAGTAACACAAACAGCAGGATTTGCCAGTGGTACTATATTCCCAGTGGGAACTACCCTTAATACCTTTAATGTTACAGACGCTTGTGGAAATACTACTAGCTGTAGTTTTTCTGTTACAGTTCAAGATAATGAGGCTCCCACAACGGTATGTCAAGATATAACAGTACAACTTGATGTCAATGGTACTGCCATCATCATAGCCAGCGACATAGATAACGGAAGTACAGATGCTTGCGGTATTGGCACTCTTGCTATAGATACAGATACGTTTAATTGCACCAATATTGGGAATAACCTAGTAACCTTAACCGTAACCGATACGAATGGAAACTCCTCACAGTGCATTGCTACCGTAACAGTAGAAGATACAATAGCGCCTTCCGTGGTGTGCCAAGATATTACTATTCCATTAGATGCTGCTGGCGAAGCATCCATACTACCAAGTGATATAGATAATGGAAGTACAGATGCCTGTGGCATAAACAACATATCTATAGATATCGATTCATTTAATTGTAACGATGTAGGACCTAACAATGTAATACTTACCGTCACAGATAGCCACGGAAATACTGCGCAATGTACCGCTGTAGTAACCGTTCAAGATGTGACACCTCCCTTAGTTGCTTGTCCAGCCAACATCAATGTTCCAACAAATTTTGGAGTGTGTGGTGCACAAGTAACTTTTGCAAACCCTACAGCTTTAGACGAATGTGGTATTGCTTCAATAACACAAATAAGTGGATTAGCCAGCGGAAGCACCTTCCCTATAGGTGAAAACACCATAATATTTGAAGCAACCGACAATAGCGGAAACATAACCATTTGTAGTTTCACTATTACAGTAACCGATACGGAAGCTCCTACAATGGCATGTCAAGACATCACGATTCAATTAGATGAATTTGGAGATGCAACCATCACGGCAAATGATGTGGATGAGGGAAGTAGTGATCCGTGTGGACTAACTTCGCTTGCCATAGACATTGACACCTTCGATTGTAGTAATGTAGGGTCTAACAATGTCACCCTTACCGCTACTGATATCTATGGAAACAGCAGCAGTTGTGTCGCCGTGGTCACCGTAGAGGATGTAATCGCTCCGGTAGCGGTTTGTCAGAACATGACCGTGCAACTGGATGCGACAGGAACGGTAATTATAGATCCAGCCAGTTTAGATGGTGGTAGCGCCGATGCCTGTGGTATAGATGTAAATGGGTATTCCTTAAATATCGACACCTTCGATTGTAGTCATGTGGGAGACAATTCTGTAATCCTTACCGTGACAGATATAAATGGAAACACCAGCACCTGTAATGCCATCGTTACTGTAGAAGATACCACCGCTCCAGATTTGGTGTGCCAAGATATTTCAGTGCAGCTAGATGAAAACGGAGTAGCAATCATCACAGCCGAAGATGTAATTGCTAGTAATACCGATGCCTGTGGCACCACCACCACTTCAGTAGATACATCTTCCTTTAACTGTGCCGATATAGGAAGTCCAGTAATCATTACGGTCTTTTCCCAAGATATACACGGAAACATTTCTTCGTGTACTGCAACGGTTACAGTAGAGGATGTATTAGGACCACAATTTGACAATGGAACACTACCTGTAGATGTGGTTCGTATGGCCGATGAAAATGGGGAATACGTCCTTGAAGATTTTACTATAGGTATCATCGTTACAGATAATTGCAGTGATCCCATACTTCCAATTGTTCTAGATCAAGATCCTGCCATAGGAACCATCCTTACCCCAGGAGTGTACAACATCACCCTATTTGCACAAGATGACCTCGGTAACATGACAGAGTATACCTTCTTGCTTGCTGTAGAGGCATTTCTTGGTACAGGAGAGGTTACGATTGACCTATCCTCCATTGTCCTCTACCCTAACCCTGCCAAAACCGAACTCAATATTGCAAATCCGCAACAGATTAAACTAGAGCAAATGAGTATCTATGATATAAATGGACGCCTAGTGATGAAAGTGTCATTAAACAATTTTGGAATTCAAAAAACAATTGATGTCTCAACATTGGCAAGTGCTTCCTATCTAGTTGAAATTCAAAGTGAAAAGGGAAACATCATAAAACAACTCTTGAAGGAGTAAGCCTAGTTGTTAATGTTTTTCAAAGGCCCTTTTATAATTAAAAGGGCTTTATTTTTTTCATAACTTTAAAACAATAAAAACCATTCGTTATGAGTCAGCTAAAAAAAGAAGATATTAGTCAGGAAGTATTTGACCTTTACGACGATTATGCCCATAATAAAATGGATCGTCGCCAATTTGTAGAAAAGCTTTCTGCTTATGCTGTAGGAAGCATTACTGTGGGTGCGCTGTTGAGTTTTATAACCCCAAATTACAAGAGTTCAATTTTGGTACCACAAGACCATCCCGCATTAGACTCAAAATACATAATGTACGATTCTCCCAAAGGAGGTGGTACTATAAAAGGACTGCTCTCTACACCCAATGAAATGCAAGGAAAACTTCCTGGCGTTATTGTGGTTCACGAAAATAGAGGGTTAAACCCTTACATAGAAGATGTAGGAAGACGTACCGCTCTCGACGGATTTATAAGTCTTGCTCCGGATGCCCTAACGCCATTGGGTGGCTATCCTGGAAATGATGATGACGGTAGAGAATTACAAAGAAAAAGAGACCGCAACGAAATGCTTGAAGACTTTATCGCCGCCTTCCAATACCTCAAAAACCACCCAGACTGTAACGGAAAGGTAGGTGTAGTAGGCTTTTGTTTTGGAGGTTGGATCTCCAATATGATGGCGGTAAAACTGCCAGACTTATCGGCCGCCGTTCCCTTTTATGGGGGCCAACCTTCAGCCGAAGAGACCGCCCAAATAAAAGCTCCATTATTACTTCATTATGCCGAACTTGACACCCGTGTGAATGCAGGCTGGGAAGCTTATGAAGTAGCGTTAAAAACCAATAATATTGACTATACAGCGCATTTCTATCCTGGCGTAAACCATGGATTTCACAACAATACCACACCTCGTTACGATGAAGCGGCTGCCACACTTGCCTGGGAAAGGACCATTAACTTCTTTAAAGAAAAGTTAATATAACCATTACTACTTTTCTTGCTACCAATTACCTTTTCAATTTCCATATCTTTATGGTCTAATTGAATCGTATTATTAAATATATCAAACCAAAACAGTAAATGCTTACCGCCATTATTACAAAAATTTTCTTTTTAATAGCAGTTATAGACCCACTGGGTTCAGTACCTGTGTATCTTGAAGCCACCAAACAGCTGGATCAAAAACACAAGAAAAAAGTAGCAATTTCGGCGTCATTTATAGCCTTTCTTATTTTATTGTTTTTTATAGTCGTTGGACAATTAATCTTAGAAGGAATGCAAGTGACGCTAGACGCATTTCAAATATCTGGAGGCGTTATACTTTTTCTCTTTGCGTTAACAATGATTTTTGGAGAAGGAAAGCCTGAATCTGAAAAACATATGATTAAAGATTATAAACATGTGACTATTTTTCCAGTAGCTATCCCATCTATCGCTTCCCCGGGGGCCATTATGGCAGTGGTGCTTTTAACAGAAAACCACCTTTATACTATCCAACAACAAATAATCACAACCATCTTGGTATTGGTAGTGGTTTTGATTACCATGGTAATTCTTTTAGGGGCAACCTTTATCCAAAAACGTATAGGAGAATACGGAATTACGGTTATAAGTAAAGTAATGGGACTCATTCTTGCGGCCTATGCTGTGCAAAGTATCCTTAGCGGGTTAAAAGACTTTTTTGTAGTTCTTAAATAACCGCTCTTAGTTTCTCTTTACACCTCCATACGCTCTTATTCATTTAAACACCAAATGCCATATAGAAATAGCATTTTAGCAATCCTTAAGAAATATAAAACAAAATGATTGTGAGTTTTAAGCTATGGCAAATTATGTATAAAGGCCATTATCATTCCCAACAAGGTAAGGAATTCCTAATCCCTATTTATGATTCAATGCTCTTTGATATCTTATAATACACCCATATATCGAAAAAAATATTCGTATAAATGTTTTACTTAACTAAAATCAACCAAAAAGTATACAACATTCGAAAATCTGTATAAAAAGTTCTGCTTACTTCCATCCTACCTTTGTATCATTCTTTTAAACAATAAAAAAAGTAAAATGAATACAAACCAATTTGGCAAAAAAGGCTGGACTCCCGAAAGGATAGGAGACTTAAGCGGTAAAACATACATCATAACAGGTACTACAAGTGGAACAGGATTTGAAGCAGCAAAAATATTGTTGACCAAAGGCGCAAAGGTGGTAATGCTCAATCGAAATCCAAAGAAATCAGAAGACACCATCGCAGCGCTAAAACAAGAACTTGGTGATTCTATTGAGGTATCATCTATTCAAATGGATTTGTCACAACAAAATTCTGTTAAGAAAGCAGCACAGGAGATTCTAAAAACAGTACCACAAATCGATGCGCTTATCTGCAATGCTGCCATTGCTCAAGTACCCAGCCTAACACTTACCGACGATGGCTTTGAAAGTCAATTGGGGGTAAATCACTATGGTAATTTTTTACTGCAAGCATTACTCTACCCTCGAATTGAAGCATCGAAAGGACGGATTGTAACTGTAGGTAGTATGGGGTATAATTTAGGGATTAAAACCATTCAGTTTGACGATATGAACTGGGAAAACAACTACAGTCCTAATGCTGTATATAGCCAAAGTAAATTGGCGCAGATTATGTGCGTTTATGAATTACAAGACCGATTAAAAAAAGCGGGGAAATCCCATGTAAAGGCTTACGCTTGTCATCCTGGTGCATCCCGTACGTCCTTAATAAAAACCAGTGGTAGTTTAACGACACGCTTCATTTGGCAATTGATGAAATGGTCCCCATTGGTGCAATCGGCTGAAAAGGGCGCGTATCCACAATTGATGTGTGCTACAGAACCAAATCTTGATGAAAGTGGTTTTTATGGCCCTACAGGAAGACAAAATTGGACGGGTCCGGTTGGCGCACATACATTAGAGCCACATGCAAAGGATAAAGAAGTTGCGGTGAAATTGTGGGAAGTATCGGAAAGAGCCGTTGGTGTAAAGTGGAATTTTTAAATTTAAGAATGATTATAATTAAAAAAATAATGATTGTAGTACTATTGATAAGCACCATAATTGGCGCTGGAACTTTCATTTTCTTAAACACCGAACGATTTGGGAAACATCCATCAGGAGAGCGTTTATTAAGAATAGAGAAATCGCCCAATTATAAAAACGAAAGCTTTCAAAATTTAAATGAAACGCCTATGCTAACCGAAGGTGTTGGGTATGGTAAAGTACTGTACGAGTTTCTATTTTCATCAAAACCGAAAGAACCTACTAAAGCCCTCCCTTCAATAAAAACCGACTTAAATGCCCTAAAATCTGAAGAGAATGTACTGATTTGGATGGGGCATTCAACCTATTTCTTACAAATTGATGGCAAAAAAATATTGGTAGACCCCGTTTTAAGTGGTAACGCCTCCCCCTTTTCATTTACTACTAAAGCTTATAAAGGAACTGACATTTACACAACAGACGATATTCCCGAAATAGATTTCTTATTCATATCCCACGACCATTGGGACCATATGGATTATAAAACCCTGAAACAGTTAAACCCAAAAATTAATAAAGTCATTACAGGTCTTGGAAATGGTGCCCATTTAGAACATTGGGGGTTCAATCCAGAAAAAATCTATGAAGGTGATTGGTATGATACATTTTCTTTTGAAGAGGGTTTTCAAGCATACGTTACACCAGCACGACACTTTTCAGGAAGAGGCTTTACCCGTGCAAAAACACTCTGGGCTTCCTTTGTTCTAAAAACTCCAAACGCAACTATTTACATTGGGGGCGATAGCGGATATGATGCACATTTTAAGGAAATTGGAGAAAAATATGGTCCCTTTGACTTGGCAATACTTGAAAACGGGCAATACGATAAAAAATGGAAATACATCCATATGCTACCAGGAGAACCCTTTATGGCTGCCACTGATTTAAACGCAAAAGCTGTTCTACCGGTACATTCCGGAAAATTTACGCTTGCCAATCACGATTGGGACGAACCATTCACGAACATAACGGAAGGAAAAAATGAAAAAAATATTAGAATCCTAACACCCATGATTGGCGAAAATATTAATTTAAAGGACAGTTTGCAGCAATTTAAACCTTGGTGGAAATCTATAAAAGAATAAAAAATGAAACACTATAAAACACTATCTGCATTTCTTGATTTTATGCAACTGCCCCGTCCAGAGCATCCTATGCTAAGTGTTATGGTGGCAAAAGGTGATGAGTTCCTGCCTTGTCCTAGAGAAAGCTCTCCTCCTATTTCGACAGATTGTTATTCCATTAGCCTAAAAAAAATAATGCACGGTGAATTAAATTATGGCCGTACAAAATATGATTTTACCAATGGCGCATTGATTTTTATTGCCCCAAGACAAGTTCTACAATGGGACAGTAGTTTCATTTTTGATCAAAAAGGATTTTCAATTAATTTCCACGAAGATTTTTTAAAAGGAACGGATTTAGCCCAACAAATAAAGAAATACAACTTCTTTTCTTATGCTGCCAATGAAGCATTGCACTTGTCACCAAAAGAAGAAAAGCAAATAGAATCCATTGTCGAAAATATTGAAAGTGAATATCAAAACAACCAAGATGCCTTTAGCAAAGACATTATTATTTCACAATTGGATACCTTATTAAAATATGCCAATCGCTTCTATGAAAGACAGTTTTTAAATAGAAAAGAATTATCTCATAGTTTGCTTGAGCATTTTAACCAAGAACTCGACAGGTATTTTGAGTCTGGGCAACTTCAAGAAAAAGGCATTCCAAGTATTGAACAACTAGCCGAAAAAATGTCGGTTTCCCAACGTTATTTAAGCGATACGCTTAAAAAAGAAACGGGAAAAACCACCACAGAACATTTACAATTACGCCTCATTGATGAAGCAAAGAATGTTTTATTACAACCCAACAAAAGCATCGCAGAAGTAGCTTATGAATTAGGGTTCGAATACCCACCCTATTTTTCGAGATTATTTAAAAAGAAAGCAGGCATTAGCCCCACAGAGTACAGAGAAAAATATAAATTAAATTAAATTAAAATGGAACTATTAAAATTAGCCACAGAATGGGCAAAAGCCGAAGTATTCTCCACACGTTTCTTCATTCTTTTTGCAATCCTATTTTTAATTGCAAGCGTTGGATTTTGGCAATTAGGAAAAACAGATTTGGCAAAAGCATACATCATTCCAACCTTGGTAGCAGGTGTTATGCTCTTAACCATTGGGCTTGGGTTATTTTACACCAACAAATCAAGGATTACCCAATTTGAAAAAGCATATAATGCCGATGCTCCTGCCTTTTTTCAGTCAGAAATAGACCGTTCAGAAAGTACTTTAAAGCAATTTATAGTTGTTTTTAAAGTAGTTCCAATAGTAATTATCGTAGCAGCATTATTAATTCTATTTATTAATACACCAACTTGGAGAGCAATTGGTGTTACAACCATTTCAATGTTAATTGTCATTTTATTAATCGACGGAAATGCACAATCAAGAATGGAAGCCTACCATAAAGAATTAAAATTAGTGGACTTAGCAGATGAAATCAAAAAATGAGGACACATAACAATCCTTATATAATAAATTACTAGTTTTAACTAAACCAATGTATTAAACCTTACTTTCAAGCTAGCAAAGCCGAAACTTGAAATAAAAAATCATTAAATATGTTTACAATACAACAAATACACCACGCAACTGAAAAGGTTAAAAGCGGGGCAGATTTCCCTCAATTTGTCCAAGACCTAAAAAAGATTGGAGTAACACATTATGACAACTTCGTATTAGACGGACGCACAAAATATTACGGAATAAATAACTTTACTCTTGTCGGGGAATCAAAATATCCAAAAATGGAAGTGAATAGCACAGGTTCCGCAGACAAACTGAAACACGCAATTAAAATCCATCAACAAGGACAAACAGACTACCCAACCTTTTGCCAACAAGCGGCTAACGCAGGAGTCGAAAAATGGACAACCCATATGCTTGAAATGACGGTAACCTATCTCGACAAAAAGGGTGATAAATTAACTGTAGAACCCATTCCACAACCGTAAAATATTACTAAAGAATAAAAAAAGACTACAAATAGCAATCACAATAAACAATCCCTTATTCTCACCGCCAAAAAACAAAACCCCTCGTCATTGCGACCACGAGGCACGAAGTGGGAAGCAATCTCAACATTCTTAGCTCGAGGGATGTTACTAAATGTAAAATTGTATCGAGAACAACCCCGAAGGACTTTAAAGAATAGAGCAGCAACAAGCCTAAATGAACGCTACCTACTATTCAAAGAGCATCCCTTTTATGCAGAATAGTCGCAGAAAAACTCCGATTTGTCATCCTGATCTGTCACACTGAGCTGTCACACTGAGCCTGCCTGTCCTGAGCTGTCACACTGAGCTTGTCGAAGTGCTGTCGAAGGGTCGAAGTGCTGTCGAAGGGCAGTCCGAAGGACTTTCAGGAATAGTGCAGCCACAAGCCTAAATGAACGCTACCTACTATTCAAAGAGCATCCCCTTTATGCAGAATAGTCGCAGAAAAGCTCCGATTTATCATCCTGAGCTTGTCGAAGGGCAGTCCGAAGGACTTTCAGGAATAGTACAGCCACAAGCCTAAATGAACGCTACCTACTATTCAAAGAGCATCCCTTTTATGCAGAATAGTCGCAGAAAAGCTCCGATTTTTCATCCTGAGCTGTCACACTGAGCCTGCCTGCCCTGAGCTTGTCGAAGGGTCGAAGTGCTGTCGAAGTAAGGCAATGCAAAAAAGAAAAGAACATGACTAGGATAACATTATTATCTCCCAAACCCCTCCCCTCTTTTTCAAAAAATAAATATCTTTAGCATAAATTACCAAACAATGAAAAACACCCTACTATATCTCTTTGCATTCCTATGCATCACCACCAGTCATGCACAAATGGACAAAGACCTCCTCAAAGACATCGAAAGCATAGAACCCAAAGTAATTGACTGGCGTCACTACTTTCACCAAAACCCAGAACTATCCAACCGTGAATTTAATACCGCCAAAAGGATTGAAGCCCACTTAAAATCACTAGGATTTGAAGTACAAACAGGAGTGGCCATTACAGGAGTAGTAGGAATTTTAAAAGGCGACCTCCCCGGTAAAGTCGTTGCACTGCGTGCAGATATTGACGCACTCCCTGTGACAGAAAGGAACGATCTTCCCTTCAAAAGTACCGTAAAGACAACCTTCCTCGACACCGAAACAGGTGTGATGCACGCCTGCGGACACGATACCCACACAGCTATTTTAATGGGCGTTGCCGAAGTACTATCCAAACATCGCAATAAAATTAAAGGAACCATCAAGTTCATATTTCAACCCGCCGAAGAAGGCCCACCACCCGGTGAAGAGGGCGGAGCAAAATTGATGATTAAAGAAGGGGTGTTAAAAAACCCAGATGTAGATGTCATATTCGGACTTCATATTAACTCAGGAACTCCCGTAAACACCATCAAATACAAAAGTGGTGGTACCATGGCAGCGGTAGAGCGGTTTGTGGTTACCGTAAAAGGAAAACAAACCCACGGTTCTGCACCTTGGACGGGTGTAGATCCCATCCTTATTTCTGCCAAAATCATAGACGGCTTCCAAACTATTATTAGCCGCGAATCTCCTTTAGTAGATGAAGCAGCTGTTATTACCGTAGGAAAAATCACGGCAGGGGTACGCTTTAATATCATTCCAGAATCGGCCGAAATGATTGGAACCGTCCGTACGCTAGACCCCAATATGCGTGATATGATTATCCGCCGTATGACAGAAATGGCACGCGATATCGCCAAAGCCTACGGAGGCGAAGCAACCATAGATTGGCAAAATAACACCGTTGTAACCTACAACGACCCAGACTTAACCGCAAAAATGCTCCCAACGCTGGAAGCCGTTGCAGGCAAGGATAATGTTTCAACTATGAAAGCTACTACAGGAGGTGAAGATTTCTCTTATTTTCAGGAAATTGTCCCAGGGTTTTATTTCTTCCTCGGCGGAATGACCCCAGGAAATACAAAAGCTTTTCCACACCACACACCAGACTTTCAAGTGGACGATGCTGGAATGCTGTTAGGGGTAAAAGCGATGAGTCAACTAGCCATAGATTATCTTAATGCAAACTAAAAATGGTTCTAGAGTTTATTAAAAGCATCCCTTGGTGGGGCTGGGTGCTTATTGTATTAGCATTAGTAGCACTAAGAGACATCTTTTTCCAAAAAAGACATACCATAAGTCATAACTTTCCAATTATTGGACATCTTAGGTATGTATTGGAACACATAGGCCCAGAACTACGCCAATATTTGGTAGCAAACAACCGTGAGGAACTCCCCTTTAATAGAATAGAACGAGGTTGGATATACGCTTCCGCAAAAAAAGAAAATAACTACGAAGGTTTTGGAACGGATAGAGACATTTATGCACATCAGCATATCTTTATCAACAATGCCATGATGCCCTACCAAGTTAAAGAGGACCACCCTAACCATTTAGATAAAAACTTCCTCCCTTGTGCCAAGGTCATGGGGCTTCACAATAAGCGTCGTAAACCCTATCGTCCAGCATCTATTATTAATGTATCGGCAATGAGCTTTGGTTCTCTTTCGGCTAAGGCTGTAGAATCCTTAAACAAAGGAGTGAAATTAGCTGGTGCATACCACAATACAGGAGAAGGTGGACTTTCACCTTACCATAGCCACGGTGGAGATGTGGTGTTTCATTTTGGGACAGGATATTTTGGCGTTCGAGCCGCAGATGGAGGTTTTTCTATGGAGAAAATGGTGAAGCTGGTGGAAGACAATCCTTTTATTCGTGCCATCGAAATTAAACTCTCCCAAGGAGCGAAACCTGGAAAAGGAGGTGTTTTGCCTGGGGCTAAGATTACCCACGAAATAGCCAACATTAGAGGTGTTGAAGTAGGAAAAGATGTCCTTTCTCCCCCCAATCATAAAGCCTTTTCAAATGTCCCAGAATTGCTCCAGTTTATTGAAGATATTGCGGAAGCCACTGGACTTCCCGTGGGCGTCAAAGCCGCCATCGGAAAAATTGACGAATGGGAACAACTAGCCGATTTAATGCTTCAAACTGGAAAAGGTCCCGACTTTATTACCGTGGACGGTGGTGAAGGTGGAACGGGTGCCGCTCCGCCTAGCTTTGCAGACCATGTATCGTTACCCTGGGTATATGGTTTTAGTGAACTCTACAAAGTGTTTAAAAAACGAAAACTTACCGATAGAATCGTCTTTATAGGAAGCGGAAAACTAGGCTTCCCAGCCAAAGCAGCGATGGCATTTGCTATGGGTGCCGATTGTATTAATGTGGCACGCGAAGCCATGATGAGTATTGGCTGTATACAAGCGCAGATATGCCATACCAATCGCTGTCCCAGTGGCGTTGCGACCCAAAGTAAATGGTTGCAAAGTGGCATAAATATTCCGTTGAAAAGTGAACGTCTTGCACAGTATTTTAAAACCTTCAGAAAGGAATTAATCGAAATCACCCACGCATGTGGGTACGAACATCCCTGCCAATTTAAAATGAAAGATATCGATATTAATGTAGACGACCACAACCTTTCTAAAGAGTTAGACAGAACGTATATGTACGAAAAGGATGCTGTTCTCTTCGATGGGATGCAAACCTTGAAGGATTGTCAATATCTAGGTGGGAACTATTGAAATAAGTCTAAAAAAACTTTTCTATTGGTTTTTGAGATAGGAACACGGTAGTCACCATCCAAGACGACATAGCCTTCATTTTCAAAGCTTCGTACCTTTTCAATATTGATGATGTGAGACTTATGGCATTTAAAAAAAATAGTGCTTAATGATTTTTCAAACTTACCCAAACTGTAGGAACTTACTAAATGAGTTTTATTGGTTAAATGAAACTTTGTATACCCATCATATCCTTCAATATGTAGCACCTCATCCTGAGGAATAAAAGACAATCCTTTATGGGTAGGCACTATAATCTTGTTTGAATTGGTGATGGATTCGGTGAGAATTTCAATAAGTTTCGCATTGTTTTTACTTTGATGTTCCATTTCAATAGCCTGTAAAGCCTTATTAATGGCAGCACTTAGTTCTTCGTTATCCACGGGTTTTAACACATAATCGATTGCGGATTGTTTTAATGCTTTTAAAGCATATTCACTATACGCAGTAACAAAAATGACTTGAAAATGTACTTCCTTCAATTTTGAAAGCAATTCGAAACCATTCATTCTAGGCATTTCAACATCAAGGAAGACGATGTCCGGATTGCTAGATTCTATTAGTTTAAGGGCCTCATCTGGATTTTGAGTAGTATGTAGTATTTCAATTTCGGGAAATAGTTTTTCCACTTTTTGTTCCAACCCTTTTAAAGCTGAAATTTCATCGTCAACTAGAATAGCGGTGATTGGTTTCATTTTAAATGTTTTATAGTGAAGGTTGCTTTATTTCCCTTGTCTGATGCTTCTGAAAAAGCAACAACAGTACTATATGTGATATCCCAATGTTGTGACTGATTGAGTATCGAAATTCTATCCTTCAAAATTACGGAAGAACTTATTTTTCCGTTACGTTGTTTTTTTGTTTTCTCAAAACCCACTCCATCATCTAAAATTTCAACAGAAAATTCCTTAGGTTTAATATAGCTGAAATATAAGTTAATAGTTCCATTTTCTTCTTTATTAAAAATTCCGTGATTTACTGCATTTTCAACCACTGGTTGAAGCAACATAGTGGGTATTTTACTTTGAGTAATATTTAGTTTTGGATCTACTTCAATTGTAAAATTAAGCTTGTCTTTAAATCGAAGCTTTTCTATTTCTAAATAGTTATTAAGCAATGCTACTTCATCTTCTAGCGTGATTTCTTCTTCTTTGGATATTTCAAAAAACTGCCGGATTAATTTTGAGAACTTCACCAAGTATTTTTCAGAATTTTCAAAGTCATTCTCATTTATATAATACTGAATGGCCGTGAGTGAATTAAATACAAAATGTGGATTCATTTGGGATCGAAGCGCGTACAATTCGTATTCTGCGAGCTTCTTTTCTGCATTTAATTTGGCCATTTTCTTCTTTAATTCACTTTTACGAATCATTTGAAGGACAAAAAGCAATATCCCTATCCCAAAAAGACTGAAAAGAATTTTGGCAGTTATCGTTTGCCACCACAAAGGTTGTACGATAAAAGAAAATGACTTTTGGTAATCGCCAGAAGTTAATTGCAATTGATACTGATTGGGTGGTAAATCACTAAAATTTAATGTACTGGAAGTTGTTTCCTGCCATTGGTTCTGTAAGGGCTCTAGCTTATATTGAAACGCTACTGGCGTTTTCTTTTCAGAAAAATTAATGGCGCCTATTTTTACTCGAAGCGAGTTATGGGTTGTATAGTTAATCTCATTATTAGACAGACTTAAAGTCTCTCCATTAAATTGTACCGTATCAAAATATATATCCATAAACTGAGATGGAGCTGTAATGTTCAAAGGGAAAACAACCAAACCATCATCCGTCCCCATAAAAATATAATCCTCGTCTACTAAAACAGAGTTGACCCTTCGTGTAGCTAAACCCATTTCTTCCGTAACATTTTTAATAAATTGAAAAATATTACCCTTTTTTAAAAATTGAACAAGTCCTTCATTGGTGGCTAACCAAATGCTATCTCCTACAACAAAAGCATCTTTTATGTTTAGGTATTGCGTATTTGGAAAGTAAATTGTCTGTATAGTATTGGTTGCATAGGCTCCATACCCTTCAGTACAAATGATTACCCAATCCCTATTTAGGGATACAATATTATGAATTGGTTTTTGAAAAAGGGTGTCATTTACAATGGGAGTAACTACAGTATCCTTTAACACTTTTAATCCATCCGTGGACCCAATTAACATTTTATCATTAAACATAAACAGCTTATTCATACCAACAGCAGGGAATTTTGCCACCACATCAAAATTAGACTCCTTCATTTTTTTTATATCATAAGAACCTAAACCCCATAAAAACCCATCGTAATACACCATTTGCTTGATCCCTTCTTTAATCTTGGTTCTTTTAACTACTTTATGGGTATTAAAGGAATAGGAAACGACCTCAAGTTTGTGGACAAAATAGGTTTTCTGAAGATTATCAATTACACTTAAAGGGTGCAGCACCCCCTTTTCTTCGATGTATGGTAAAAAATCTAACTTAGATTTATTATAACGATAATATCCTTTATCAAAGACATTTACCACAATGTCGTTTCCAACTTTTTCAATATTTTCAATTTTTTCTGAAGGAAAAAAATAGGCTATTTTTTGGTAAACACTAGGGATTTTGTAAACCCCATTCTGAAAGGAAACCGCCCATATATTTCCAGTTTTATCGATACTTGCGTGATGGGAGTTAAATGAAGATGGAATTGATGCAGTTTTAGCTATTTTATATTTTGAATCTAATAGTGCTACAAAACTGGTGTCGGTTATTTGAATAGATCCATTCATTAAATTTATTCTTGCGAGATCTGAAAATTGATGGTTAAATCCATACGTTTCTTTTCCGTCAACAACCTCCTTTGTTTTACTATTGAATACCATGTAGGTATCTCGTTTTAACCAGCAAATAAGTGAATCCTTTGCTCTAAAATGAATAATATTGACTGGTTTTTCTGCTTTTATTAGCGCTTCCACCTCACTCTTAATTTTGAATAATGGATGCTTTTTGATTTCATCTATGGCTTCCCATTTATTATCTGTATTTAAGAAGTACCAATTATTCTTACTTTCAAACAAAATAGTATTCTCAATTTCTATAATTTTTAAGGGGAAAAAAACAATTCCTTTTTCTTCACCTTCAAAACTGTGCACTTTATCATTTTCAATATAGCCCACCTTGGAAGCTTTGCAGAAAAACCAAACTTTTCCATCTGGTGTAGTAGCTATTTCCCAAACATCATTAGTGGGTAGCCCTTCCTTTGTAGTAAATACTTTAAATTCTGTACCGTTATATTTTGCGATTCCATTATCTGTAATAACCCAAATAAATCCATTATTATCCTGAGTGACTTTATACACATGATTACTGGGTAACCCCTCTTTGATACTATAGTTTGTAGCGTATTGTGCTTGTCCAAGAGATGGAAGTAAAACCAATAATATAGCTAGGATGTAATAGCGTTTTAACACAATACTTTTCTTTACTGATAAAAATAGTGAATTGATTCTAAGTTTATTATACAAAAGGGCGAAGTAAATAGTAGCTTCGCCCTTTTGTTAAATAATATATTAGTCCTTTACAAGCTTTATTGTTCCAGAGCTATTTGCATTAATTAATGATACAAAATAGATTCCCTTCGACAAATGGGACACTTGAATGGGTTTATCTCTAGAAACAGATCCAGAATTAATCTTTCGACCCATTTCGTCGAACAGCGTATAAGCCACTTCAGTTTCTGAAGTGACATAAACTAATTCGTTACACGGATTAGGATACAGCTTCCAAAGGTTGCCTTGTGGGTTAATAATAGAAAGAATAGTATCATCACAATCCCTATCTATGGGAGTCATTGGATTTGCATTAAGTACGATAGGTCCTTCAGAATAGGGAACAAATCCGGAAGTAGCAACTATGGGGGTATACAGTAACGGGTTTAACGTTAGGGTTTTTCTTAAATTAATACACACATTTTGCAGTGTTGCATTTGTAGAAAGTGATTCTACCCAGGTTTCACCAGAAGGAATTGTTCGATACCCAACGTGAAAATAAAAGGTGCCCGTACCATCATTATTTGTGTATTGATAGCTCATATCGGGATAATAAATTAAGGGCATTTGCAAACTCCAAAAATTAAGTTCCTCAGGACTGTGCTCAATATGGGGAACCAAATATTGTGTGTATTGCCCTACTTGAGCCCCTGTTGATTTATCAAACTCGTAAATAAAAATATTACTTTGTCCTGTGACGGGATTACCCAAAGCATCCTGCCACACCTGATCTCTGTCATAACCTGATATTACTAAATTAGCAGGATTTGTAATCGATTCGGTTAATTTAAAAGCATACGTATTTAAATCATTGAAATCGGTTACATACCAACTACTAGCATTATTTATCACCCCAGTAGCGTCGTTATAGACTGTAACTCCAAAATAATGTGTTTGAGAATAATTGGCTAGCATAAATATTTGGGATGAAGCAGTGTCGTAATAAGCATCTACACTCAAATCGTTTGCATTTCCAAAAATATAGCTCCCGTCCCATACAAAATTTCCCATAAAATCAATTTTATGTGCTAAAACACCCTGTTGGTCTGGAACCCCTGCCATTGGAATTCCAACTACACTTCCTGTAAGGAAAAACCCAGTAGGTGTTTCGGTAATGCCATTTATAAAATCGTAATCAAAATTCCCTGTGGTAGTGTTGTTATTGTCTAACTCAATCATCCAAATTGTGTTTAAATTAAAATCTGTTCGTAACACAAATCCTAAGTTTGTACAGGTACTTCCATTAGTATTTATGGGAACACAATTAGAAAAATAGCCCCCAACAACCAGTCCTAAATCTGCTACACCATCGCCATCGGCATCACTATTACTAACAATAATTTTTAACCCTTGAGAGTTCATCGGTGGAGTTAAGACATCATAAAAGAACGCATTGGTTACCAACCCATTTACTGCATTAATATCAGCTATAAAAGTGGTTCGTGTTCCAGGTCCATTCAGTTCTATATAACCTGTAGCAAAGATTTTATCAAAATAATTTACAACGTCAAGGACTCTAACTATGGGACCTCCAGGGGAAACATAATTATGCTCCCAAACAGTGGTCCCGTTTTGACTTTTTCGAAACAACACCATTAATTGTGTGCTAAAATTTGCATCAAATAAGTTTCCAGCTATTACAAAGTCATTGCTGTTATCGTTTATAATATCTGTATTTAAATCATGGTAGTATTCATTTGCTCCCCCACTATTCATTTGAAATTGCCCAAAAGCCGTCAAAGAAAGAGTTAGGAAAAAAATTGCGATGTAAAGTTTTGTTTTCATTTGTAGTGTTTTTCTATTAAGCGATTTAAAAGTATGATCGATAATAGGTCGCTACAAGATTGATACTTTATAAACTATAAATCATTTCATCAAATACTACTTTCATCCTATGAACGTTATTTGTAAAGTTTCACAAAAACTGTAAGTTTGCTTAATACTTAAAAATTTATGGAAGAATTCTCTCAAGTTATTAGTTATGTTGCTTACTTACTCCCAGCTATTGTGGTTGGGTTAGTATCCTATTTCTTTTTTAAAGGGCACACCGCAAACGAAGAAGGAAGAAGAAGGTATTTAGTTCAAAAGGAAGCCCAAAACAAAGTGTTGCCTATGCGTTTACAAGCGTATGAAAGGTTAACACTCCTTTTAGAACGAATTGACCCAAATAAGCTATTAATTCGTGTAAAACCATTTTCAGATGAAGTTTCAAAATACGAGGAGTTAATTATTAAAAACATTGAGCAAGAATTTGAACACAATGTAACCCAACAGATTTATATCACCCCAGAATGCTGGAATTTAATTAACGCCGCAAAAAATGCCACCATACATATCATAAGGCAAGCGGCTATGCACGAAAAAGATGGCGATGCAGATTCTATGCGTGAGTATTTACTTCGGAATTTTATGGAGGAAATTACGCCCTCACAAAAGGCACTTGCTTATATTAAAAAGGAAGTAGGAGAATTATTTTAAGCCTCTGGCCCTTTAATTTCATTCAATTCGCTATTCTTCATTTTAGCAAACTGAAAACCACTCTCCCACCATTTAGACATTTCGTGTTTATCAAATACAAGGGAATTAGTGGTTAATACCGTTGGTGTATAGTAAAAGTTAAGGATGGCATTGCTATTTCCAGCGACAAATTTACCAATGCGGATATTCTGTTTTTCAATTCTATCAGACATATACTCGTGCATGGTACTAATTAACGAAAACACATTTCTGGACGGCAACCTATTGTAATACGTCACTTCAGTTTCAAGGATAATTACATCCACAGTGGTTGCCCCTCTATTAATGGCTTCTTCAATTGGCACCATACTCCCAAAACCTCCATCGGCATATTCGCAACCTTCCTTTTTTACCAAGCTCATAAAGGGGGTGTAATTACACGAAATCCAAATCCAATCTAGGTAATCTTGGTATTCAAAGTCTTTAAGGGATTTATATTCCACCTGATTAATGGAAAGATTGGAAACCGTAACAATTACATCCTTGTCACTCTGCTTTAAAGTATTGAAATCGGCTTCGGTAAAGGTTTTTTCAATGAGTTTTCGAAGGTTTTTGCTTTCACCAAAGGTTTTTTTCTTCCGAAGAAAATTCATTAACACATTAAAATGATTAATGCCTATTTCCTTTCCACCCCATTTATTCTTTTTAATAATAAAGGGCATATTGCTAAAAATAGATTCTTGATTTACAGAAGTATAGACATTCTTTATTTTTTCGATATGGTTGAGTGCCAAATTTGGCACCAACAAACTTCCCGTAGATGTCCCAACAAAGAGCTGGTAGTTATAACCCAATTCTTCAATTAGGTACTGAGCGACCCCGCCACCAAAGGCTCCTTTACTTCCACCCCCAGAAATTACCAATGCTCTCATTACAAATTTAATTTACGTTTAAGATACGCTTTTTCCTTTTCAGAATAACTACTAAATAACGCCAAAACCTTTTCTTTATTCGGCTCCTTTGCCATAAAATCGTCCAGCATTTCGCGTGCTCCATCCCGAAATCGCCAATAATGATGTGTACAAGCATTTACTAGGCTTTTAATAAAATCATCATGCTGAATTCTCATAGAATATAAATAATCGAAGGCCTTTTCACGAATTTCAAACGAATAATCTTCTCTAGAATAACTTAACAACTCTGAAAGCATTTGTGGTTTTTCTGAATCGCTATATCCCTCGGTAAATAATGCCAATCCCAACCATAACTGACGAATATTCTTATCCTGAAACCCCACTAAATCCTTTGTTTTTTCCAAATATTCATTTCTTTTTTCGGGAAAACTCACCCATAAATTATACAAAGCGGCTTCCATAGTAAGGTATGATGCATCCTCTAAAAGGGTTTTGTATTCTGACTCAAATTCCAACGGGATTTTATCCATCGACATAGCAACTGCCTGCCTTATAAGCAAATTATTGGTCTTTAAAGCTGTTCTATAAAGTTCAGAAACTTCTGTAAAATCTTCAAACGCCAATTGGTACACCGCTTCTTGCCCTATAAAATCATTGCCGGAGATTATCGCTTGTTTTAACAAGGGTTTCTTTTCTGAAATGGGAATGGCTCGTACAGCAGAAACTTCAAAAAATTGCTGCATAAAACTTGATTTTTTTAATGATTGATACGCCTGCTCCGCTTTAAATGCCGATTGATGTAACCAATCCTCTTCCCATTGAGTGATTTCAACAAAAGTGTTAGCTCTTACAGAATCCAAAAAATCTTCTGTAGTAACATTGTAAAACTGATGCTTTAGTAAATAATTTTCAACGGCTAATTTAAAAGCCTCTTCACCAATCAATTCTTTTAAAATATGCAATGCCCATGCTCCTTTCTCGTAAAAAGTTAGTGAAGATGCCTTAGGATTGAGCAAGCTTTCTCCTTTGCCAATATCGCTCATTGCTTGTAACTGCTCTGCGCTATTGAATAATTTCCAATAATAGTAATTCTCCCCAAAGATTTCTTTTTCAGCTAAGAGGGCATAGTAGGTAGCAAATCCTTCGTGTAACCAGTGGTGATTACCTTCGGTTTCGGTAACAAGATTTCCAAACCATTGGTGTGCCAATTCATGGGCGTTGACATTGACATAATTTCTATCTACAAACCCTGTACCATCTACCACAAAAGCCTCCGAAAAAATAGTACAGCCCGTATTCTCCATACCAGCGTATAGAAAATCACTCACAGGTACTTGTTTATAGTTTTGCCAAGGATAGGCAACGCCAATCTCTTCTTCCAAAAAATCAAAAATCTCTTTGGTGTAACGATAGGTAGGTTCTCGCTTTAAGCTATCCTTCGTGGCGATATACAATTCAATAGGAATTCCCGATTCCGATTCTATTTTCTTCATTTTAAAATCCCCAATGGCAAAGGCCACTAAGTAACTGGACATGGGTTGTTGCATATCGAATTTCCACGCAATTTTATCGTCGTACAAAATAAATTTATCGAGTCTTCCATTGGCAGCAACAGTAAACTCGCTGGGTGCCATTATTTGAAGATCAAATTCAATTTTATCATTCATATCGTCGATACTTGGCAACCAATGTGACGTATATTTCCCTTGCCCTTGTGTCCAAATTTGATTTTTTGTAAAGTATAACGCTTGTTTTGGGGTTGCTTCATAACTGAAAAACGCTGTATAGGTCATATCTTTTTCAAAGGAATTGATAAGCCAAATTTTATCTTCGGATGCTTTTACAGTTACTCCTTCCAAGGCATAATCGGTAATCATCATCTTTTTCGCATCCAAATAAACAGAATCTGCTCTTTGAATCATTTTAAAGGTAACTCGAACCGTTCCCTCTACTCTTTCTTCTACAGCAATGGGTTCCACCGTAGCATCAATCGTTATAAAGTCAACTAGGTCATTTTGCTGAGCATTCAGTGCTGTTGTAAAGAAAATAAAAAGGAAGAAAGTGTATCTCATCGGAGTAATCTAGCAATTGTTTTGCCAAATTAAGTATTTTCGTTTTATGAATGCCCATTTCCTTCAAACTCCTATAGAATATCTTAAAGGCGTAGGTCCTAATCGAGCCGATTTGCTTAAAAAGGAGTTGGGGATTCACACCTTTCAGGATTTAATGCATTTATTTCCCAATAGGTATCTCGACCGCACCAAATACTACAGAATAGGAGAATTACAAAAAACAAATGCTGAAGTCCAGATCATTGGAAAAATAACGCATATTAAAACGGTGGAGCAAAAACGTGGAAAGCGCTTAGTAGCCACCTTTACAGACGATACAGGGCAAATGGAACTTGTTTGGTTTCGAGGCCATAAATGGATACGAGAAAATTTAAAATTGAATGTTCCCTATGTCATCTTCGGAAAGACCAACTGGTTTAATGGCATGTATTCGATGCCCCATCCCGAAATGGAATTGCTCGAAGCACACGAAAAAAGTTTGCGATCTGCCATGCAACCTATCTATCCTTCCACCGAAAAATTATCGAGTAGTGGTATCACCAATAAGGTCATTAGCACCTTGCTAGAAACCCTGTTTTTGGAAGCCAAAAATAGGCTTGCAGAAAGCCTTTCAAAAGAGGTCCTAAACAGCCTTAAATTACTCCCTAAAAATGAGGCTCTTTTTAACATTCATTTTCCGAAAAATCAGACCCTATTATCAAGGGCACAATACCGATTAAAGTTTGAAGAATTATTTTACATTCAGTTGCAATTGATTCGGAAAAATATCCTCCATAAAACCAAAATTAAAGGGTATACATTTCCAAAAGTAGGCGACTATTTTAATACCTTTTTTAACGAGCATTTACCTTTCAATTTAACCGAAGCACAGAAGCGAGTTATTAAAGAAATTCGTCATGACTTGGGGCAAGCTTCACAAATGAATCGGTTGTTACAAGGAGATGTAGGTTCTGGAAAGACAATAGTTGCCTTTATGTCCCTATTAATAGCACTTGACAACGGTTTTCAGGGTTGTTTAATGGCGCCAACTGAAATTTTGTCAGTCCAACATTATAACAGTTTACTAGTGTGGTGTAATAAATTGAATATCAGTATTTCAATACTTACAGGTTCAACTAAAACTTCAGAAAGAAAAGAAATTCACGAAAACCTTCAAAATGGGTCTTTACAAGTGCTAATTGGCACCCATGCGCTGTTGGAAGATACCGTTCAATTTAAAAATTTAGGGCTTGCTATTGTAGATGAACAACATCGTTTTGGGGTGGCACAACGAAGCAAATTATGGCACAAAAATGTGCAACCTCCCAACATCTTAATTATGACCGCTACCCCTATCCCCCGAACCCTCGCCATGAGTGTGTATGGTGATCTAGATGTAAGTGTTATTGACGAACTTCCGCCGGGTAGAAAAGACATTAAAACTGTACACAGATTTGACTCGAATAGACTCAAGGTTTTTCGGTTTTTAAAAGACGAGATTTTACTAGGCAGACAGGTGTATATTGTGTACCCATTAATACAAGAAAGTGAGGCCTTGGATTACAAAGATTTAATGGACGGGTATGAAAGTATTTCAAGAGAATTTCCAAAACCCAAATACCAGATTTCTATTGTCCACGGAAAAATGAAACCAGCCGATAAGGATTATGAAATGAATCGGTTTGTAAAAGGAGAAACCCAAATTATGGTCGCCACTACTGTTATTGAGGTGGGCGTCGATGTCCCCAATGCCTCGGTGATGGTGATTGAAAGTGCCGAACGCTTCGGATTATCCCAGTTGCACCAGTTACGAGGGCGTGTAGGACGTGGAGCAGAGCAGAGTTACTGTATCTTGATGACTAGCCACAAACTCTCTGCAGATGCCAAAACACGCTTAGAAACGATGGTACGCACCAATGATGGTTTTGAAATAAGCGAAGTGGATTTAAAATTGCGTGGCCCTGGTGATATGATGGGCACCCAACAAAGCGGGGTATTAAATTTAAGGATAGCCGATATTATAAAAGACAGTGAAATTTTAAAAATTGCCCGTAGCTATGCGATGCAAGTACTTAAAGACGACCCATCCCTACAAAAACCTAACAACGCCCCTATTTTACATACATATACCCAATTGGTGAAGTTTAAAAACATTTGGAATTATATTAGTTAATCTATTTTTATCACTTTAAAAGCTAAAACTAAAAAGCTAGAAGTACTTTATCTTGAAATAAGTTAACCAAATAAATAAAAGGGAGAGGTCCTTTAGCACCTAAATAAAAATGAATGGAATTATTGAACTTTCAAACAGAAGTATAACCCTTGATAGAAATGCATTTCTAAAAGTGAAAGGTAGTATTGATACTAATATCTACTATATAGAAAGTGGGACGCTAAGAGTTTTTGTTTTAGATGGATATGAAGAACAAATAATTAGATTTGGTTACAAAGAAAATTTAATTGCTTCTTTAGACTCATTTTTAACTGGAAAACCTTCAGAATTATATATTCAAGCCATAAAAAAAACGGTTGTTAAAGTTATTACTAAAGAACAATGTAACCAGTTTTTGGAAATAGAAGGGAATCGAAATTTATGGACTCAAATATTAGAGACCTTGGTAATACAACAAATGGAGCGCGAAATCGATATTTTAACAAATTCACCAAAAGAACGATATGAAAGAGTATTAAAACGAAGTCCACAGCTATTTCAGGAAATTCCTAACAAACATATTGCTAATTATTTAAGAATGAGTCCAGAAACTTTATCCCGACTAAAAAAGTCTTGACTTCAATCAAGATTTATAAATAATGATTTTAAGAGTTTTGTATTAAAATACATAATATGCAATCTGAGAATTTAATTCAAACACTTTTAGAACAAGTAAAACAAAGTATTAACCAAGTAGAAAAACTAAAACATCTTAACGAGGATATGTTAACTTGGAGAGAAAATTCTACATCTTGGAATATTCTGGAATGTCTAGAACATTTAAATTTATATGGTGACTTTTATTTGGTACAAATGGAAAACGAAATAAAAAATTCCAAGACCCAACCCGAACTAGAATTTAATAGTGGCTATTTGGGAGGTTATTTTACTAAAAGTATGTTGCCAAAAGGGAAATTAAATAAAATGAAAACCTTTAAAGACAAAAATCCTTTACATGCCAACCTCGACAAAACTGTTATCGATAGGTTTATAAATCAACAAATTAAACTTTTAGAATTGATAAATCAATCTAGAAATGTAAGTTTAAACAAAGTGAAAATTAAAACATCCATATCAAGTTTAATAAAACTAAAATTGGGTGACACTTTTCGGTTTTATTTGAATCATATTATTAGACATTTAAATCAAATTGAAAGAATACAAGTGGCACTAAAATGAATGATACATTCAATTTATAATTGTAATTTGTTGGCTTCAGATTACAATTTATAAAGTATATTACAAAACCATTGCCTGGGTATTAATTAAAAATAATGAGAGCACTTTTATCAATTATTTTAGGTTTAACCTGTTTAAATGCCCTAGGACAAAATTCCTTCTATGAACTAATTGAGTTAGGAACATTTAAAGTAGGGTATTTCGATTCCATCATTTTTAATGAGGATGAAAATTACCAACAATATGGGTACGCCGGAGCTGCTCCCCTGTTCGTTCAAATTTGGTACCCATTACAAGAATCAATTCCGTTAGAATATCTAAGTTATGGCGATTTCAGAAAAAGAGAAGTCCCTGAGGAATTAAAAGAGGTATACGATAATCTCACTCGGGAAATAGACAACAGTTTTATCTCCTATAATATTTCTGAACAATTTGAAACCTACGAACCCTTAAATTACAACGGATATACGTATGAGCAAGTACTAGATACTCTAAAAAAAACAGGAACAAAGAGTATTCGACACCCACTAACCACAACAACCGAATTCCCTGTAATGCTTTACCATCATGGTGGACAGGGATTACCAGATGAAAATTATATTATGGCTGAATATTTCGCTTCTAGAGGGTACATATTTATTTCTGCCAATTATCATTTGCCTTTTGAAGGAATGGTTTATGGTGCTAGTTTTGGGGTTAGCGATATAACAAGTTTTCCTAAAAAAGTAACAGCCTTTGCCAAAGGACTTACCACCAACAACAACCTATTTTTTATAGGACATAGTTGGGGGGCGCAAGTGGGATTCACATATTTATTTGATAAAAACTGGGCTAGTGGTTTTGTGTCATTAGAAACCACTATTGAATTTAAAACCGATAGTATAGAAATAAAACAAAAATGGCCCGAAGTCTATAAAGTGATTAATACAGATAAACGTAAATATCCAATACCCGTAATGTTAATAGCCAACACCGCCCAAAATGAAAAGTTCTCTTTTTTTGAACCCCTGGGCACAAAAGACGTGTATCATGTGGCTACAAAGAATCCCTTTGGACATGAAAGCTATACTTCTGCCTATCTAATGCGGATATTGTACAATACTACCTTTCCGCAACCCGATTCGTCCATAATGAAATCCCAATTAATCCTATATAATGAACACTTAAAATTAATAGAATGTTTTTTTAATTCGGTTAAAGAGAAAAAACCATTAAAATGCAAAAACCTTATTAATCACTTTTACTTTAACTAACCCTTTTCAACTAAAACCTACAATTAAACAAATCCCTTCCCACTTTCAGCTAAAAATAATTTCCAAAATTACCTAAGAGGTATTTTCAAATAGGAAAAGTAGTATCTTTATATTCAACCTATTAACCAACATCATTGCTATGAAATCCATCATTTTTTTTCTAAAAAGAGTGACTATACTGTCGCTGTTTTTTATTCTCTTTTCTTGTGGGGGAGATAAAAACAGATCTCACGGTTCGTCTAAAAACCATATCATCCCTAAAACCCAAACTTTAAAGGTAACTCCTAAAGAAAACACAACAAGTATTTCTGCTTCGGTTATAGACAATTTAGAAAATTACAATGCTGAAACTGGTACCTACACCTTTTCCGACGATGCTGATGAAGTAGAAGATTTAGAAGTTGGTACCGTTGTATTGTTTGAAGGACATTCGCTACGCAAAATCAAAAGCGTAAAAAAAGAGAGCGGTAAAATCATGGTGGAATCGGAGTTCGCTCGCCTCACCGATTATTTTAAAGAGGCTGATATTTCCTATAGCACCCCCGTTACTTGGGATAAAGCGGGTGTTGCCGCTGCCAACGTAAAAGTGGGACAACCTATAGCTACTATAGTGCCTCCGTTACTTACCACTTTGGATGGTGAAGAGGAAGGACTCCATGTAAAAATTGAAAGAGAAATACGTGGCTGGAAAATTGAATTTGAATTGACTCCCGAAGCAGGCGACAAACTTAAAATTAAGCTCACAGCTACCAAAGAACGTGTATGTAGCATTACCGCCGAAGGATTTATTTCTTCCTTTACCAGTAATTCGTCTATACAAATTGAAGGCGGTGAAACGCAACAGTTTTCTTATAACAATGACGGACTTGAGGGTGAAGTAGAATTAAAATTTGCAGCGGTTGGATTAGGAAGCGAAATTGCCATCCTTGAAATTCCCGCAACCATTGAGCGCACTATCCTTGTACAAGGCATTATTCCTATAACACTACGCTTAAAAGCCAATCTTAAAATTTATCCAGAAGTGGCTGCAGGTAGTAGTAGCCAAGCGAGTATGAAACTTACGTATAACAGCAATCTCGGATTTTCCTATAACGGTAGCCGAATGAACACCACAGGAAATGTTTCAAGCGATACGGCAGAACAAACTGGCGATAGCAATACCGCAACGGCAGGGATAGCAGGAATGGGTGTAGGGGTAGAATTTCCTCGGTTTGAAATAGGGATATTAGGCAATACCGTTGTCCCCTACTTATTATTAAACACACACGCTTCGTCGTATTTAAGCACAGGCCTTTTGGATAATAGACCCTGCCATACCGCCACCCTTAAATACGCAGCACATGCAGGCGTAAATATGAATTTTCTTGGCGTCATGACCATAAATAATGACTACAAAATTGCAGAACAAGAGAAGCGATGGAAGGCCGAAGGCTCACATTGTGGTGATTAATTGGTAGTAAAGTGTTGTTTAGCCTAATATCATTTTTTATCATATTTTTCGAACCACGCCAGTGTATGTGCCACCTTAGTAATTAAATTACTAGGCCTATTGGCAATACCATGTGAAGCTTCGGGTATTTCTACCAAAACAGTTTCAATCTTACGCAGTTTAAGCGCATGATATAATTGCTTTGCTTCACTGGGTGGAGTTCGTAAATCGTCCATTCCAACCATCACCATAGTGGGCGTTTCAACATTTCCTACCAATGAAATTGGAGAAAACTTCCAATAGTTTTCAAAATTCTCCCAAGGTTGTCCAGGATATCGTGAATTAGCATACCCGTAATAGTTATCCGCCACTAGTGTTTTACTAATCCAGTTCATTACTGGTTTGGCAACGACAGCTGCACGAAATCGGTTATTTTTACCAATAATCCAAGCGGTCATGATTCCTCCTGCACTGCCTCCTGTAACAAACAATCGATTTTGATCTATTTTACCACTTTTTAAAACCTCATCTACTCCATCCATAACATCGTTATAGTCTTCACCTGGATAATTGTTGTATAAAAGATTACCGAATTCTTCCCCATAGCTTGTACTTCCACGTGGATTAGGATAAAAAACAAAGTACCCAGCTGAAGCATAGAGTTGCATTTCAGCAGAAAAGAACGGACCATAATTTAAAATGGGACCGCCATGATTTTCTACAATAAGTGGGTGTTTTTTGGTTTTATCGTAATCGGGAAGGTACAATAACCAACCTTGTAAATTTCTTCCGTCAATTGAGGATTTGTAGTTTATTTCTTCAAGGGTAGCCATCGTTTTAAAAGCCAATAAATCCTCATTAAGCATCGTTAAAAGTCTAGGCTTGGTACTAGGTTTATCTAATAACGCAACATCGGCTGGACGTTCTGGATAGGAAATAGTATATGCTATTTTTTCATTGTTAGAGATGCTAAAGCTCCCACTGGCATAGGGTCTTCCAAGGGTTGTACCACCAAGGTTGTCAACCAATTCGGAAACATTACCGTTTAAATCCATATACCCTATTTTGGTTTTCCCTATATCGTTATACTGAATATAAAATCCTTTTCCATCTGGCGCCCATTCGGCAGTATCCACATCCCGATCAAACTTTGCAGAAATTACTTTATTAGCACCGCCATTAATATCCATTACATATAACTTAGTCACTTGATAGGCCTGCACCTTATCTTCATAACCTAAATAGGCAAGTTTTTTACCATCAGGGGAAACTTTTGGCGCATAATCTGGACCTGAAACCGTAGTTAATTGCTCAAATAATTTGGTATAAATATCTATGGAATACACTTCGCTATTTCTAAAATCGTATTCCCAATCCGTATTCCGATTGCCAGAAAAATAGATTTTCTGTCCGTTTTTAGACCACGACAAGCTTCCACCGTGATTAAAAGAACCCGATGTAAGCTGTCTTGGAGAGCCTCCCTCCGCTGGTATGACAAAAATATGCGAAAAGCCAGGTTTTAAATATCCTGCTCCATCAGCTTCGTGTTTTAACCTATCTGTGATTCTTGGGGATTCTACCCATTTGGCCCCTTTTGGCTTTTCTGGCATTTTGGCTAACACAGGAGGTTTTGCGTTTACCTTCATGCTAAACGCAATCTGCGTTCCATCGGGCGACCATTCAAGATTAGACGGACTATTTTCTAATTGCGTTAATTTAGCCACAGTACCTGTTTCGGTCCAATACAAATAGATTTCGCTTCCTTCTTCAGAGCTACTTACAAAGGCTATTCGGTCGCCGGTTGGAGACCATTGCGCATTACTTTCGTTCGCTTCTCTTGAAGTTACCTTGTGATGAATTTTTCTCCCATCGGTACTCAACAACCACAAATCGCCTTTGCTTCGATCTTTCATAATATCAAACCCCTTTCGCTCATATACAATATAATCTCCGTTGGGAGATAGTTTAGGATGGTTAGCATATTCTAGCTGAAAGACATCCAAATACTCAAAGTTGGATGACACTTGGGCAGCTATCTGAAATGAAATGAAAAGGACTAAAAAGCTAAATAGAAATTTTTGCATAATTCAATATTTTGAAGAAGATAAAGGTAACGGTTTTCAATTTTAATTGAAACCGATTATACCTTAAAATTATAGTATTTGAAGCATTTCCGATGCTTTAGAAAGCAATCTAAAATTAGGGTGTTCAACTGGCTCTTTTACCATTTCGTGCTCCCAAGTGGTATGAAACGGAATATGAAATGCGTGCCCTCCTATTTCTAGCACCGGAAGAACATCACTTTTCACACTATTCCCCACCATTAAAAACTGGTGCGGTTCTATATACAGTTGTTTCACCAAGTTTTGATAGTGTTTTGGCGTTTTGTCTGATACGATTTCAATATGGTGAAAATAAGGTTCCAAGCCCGATTTAATTAACTTTCGTTCTTGGTCCAATAAATCGCCTTTGGTTGCCATAATCAATTGGTATTTTGAAGATAATTGCTTTAAAGTATTTTCAATTCCTTCTATTAACACCACAGGTGCGTTGAGCATTTCTTTGCCAATGGCAATAAGTTTTTCAATCACAGAAATGGGTAATTTCCCTTCAGAAAATTCAATGGCGGCCTCGATAAGTGATAAGGTAAAGGGTTTAATTCCGTATCCATACAACGGAAGGTTTTTCATTTCCATATCGAACAGGAGCTTATTGCACTCTTCTTCTTCCATATAATCCTTTAGTAGAACACAAAATTGTTGTTCGGTTTCTCGGAAAAGGGTTTCATTTTCCCATAAGGTATCATCGGCATCAAAGGCAATGGCTTGAATTTTGGATAGCGGCATAGGTTTCTAATTTCTGAATTTTAAAAGTACTTCTTTATAAATGTCTTTTCAAATATTGAAAGTGTAAAGTTCATATAAAAATTACGTATAAATACATATTCCCTATGCTGCTGCTTATGAGTACTTTGCATTAAAATTAAGGCGCAAAAATTAATTTAGAATTATGGATGCAACAAATAAAACTATCTCAAGTAATATGGTTCCAGGAATTTCCAACGACCTTACCAACCAACTTAGCGAAGACATTAATAATATGCTTTCGTTTGCAATACATAATGGTTTACCTATTAATCCAGAGGTAAATACACTAGTTCAAAATAGCAGTGTGGATGATTTATTTGGTGCCTATAATTTATTGCTTAAAAAAGTCTCACCTGCTACACCCAAATCCATTCAGTACACAAAGAGTTTGTATGACAATTCGACCAAAAAGACATTACTTAATAAACTTCCTTTAGTAAGAAATTTAATTCTACTCGCATTAGTATTCCTTTCAGCATTTATAATTACTAGCTTATTTCCTGAAGTAAACAACGATTCCCTTGATGAGGGAATTATGTCTAATAGTGGAAAGTCATTGCTTTTAAACTTAGTATTCCTAGCCTCTGTTTCAGGATTGGGTGTGGTATTTTACATGCTGAAAGATGTGAGTTCTTCTGTGAAAGATGGGACCTTAATTCCGGAGGATACTATTTATTATGTAGCCCTAGTTGTTTTGGGCGTGATCGCTGGATTAATTATGTCTGAAATCCTTTCACTTTATAATTCGGACCCCAACGGTATAAACCTTTTTAATAAAAGTGTTTTGGCTCTTACAGGAGGTTTTTCTTCAGATGCCATTTTCAGCATTTTACAAGGTGTCATTAATAAAATTAAATCCATTTTTACAGGATAAAAGAAACGATTATGATCACTGAAGAAAACTTTAAAACCATCATCCCTGATGTAAATTGGGATTATGCCAAACAATATGTTTCCTTATTTGAAACAGTATTACCACGGTACAATATTTCAACGCCATTAAGAAAAGCATATTTTTTAGCGCAAGTAGCTCACGAAAGTGGTGGGTTTAAATATGCGGTTGAAAATTTAAACTATTCTGCCAAAGCATTGTATGGTGTTTTTAGAAAATATTTCCCTACACTAGAGGAAGCAAACTCTTATGCTAGACAGCCTAAAAAGATTGCAAATAAAGTCTATGCCAATAGAATGGGAAACGGTAATGAAGCGAGTAACGATGGGTGGAACTTTAGAGGACGAGGGTTAATTCAGTTAACAGGAAAAGATAACTACCAAGCCTTATCTAATCAAACTGGGCAAAGTTTTATTTCGTCGCCAGAATTACTCGAACAACCCCAATGGGCATTAACATCGGCTTGTTGGTTTTGGAAAAAAAGAAATATTAATAAGTATGCCGATACTGATGATATTCATATGGTCACAAAGCTTATTAATGGAGGGTATAATGGACTAACCAATCGTCAGCATTATTTAGACGAATTCAAGAAATTATATAGTGTTTAGATATAAAAAAAGACAATAAACCAAAGTTTATCGCCCTTTCCTTTTTTTTAAATCTGGCTTATTTCTTTTTCTTCTTAGCAGGTGCGGGTACAACCGTTCCCATATCCAAGGCAGAGTCAAGCCTATCATACCAAGTTCTAGTTCGGGTAATTTTTCCATTATCAATTTGGTACACTTGATGCCAAGGTATGTTATATGAGAAATCACTGCCCTTTAAATTTGCAGTATAAGTTCCCCAAACATGAACCCAATCACCTTTTAAATCACCTTCGTTTGCAACCAAGGAGGTCATTATAATTATTCCAGCGTCTTGATTACTTCGTAAGGAATCATTTACAGCCCAATAAGAAACTAATTGATCAATGTTTACAGAATCTTTAGCAGAAGGTCCTCGCATCATATATTCTGCAGTTACCATACTTCTTAAAGCGTCTGACTTATTGGTAATTAGGGCGTCAATAAAATTACCTACTAAAGCAATATTGGCTTCTTCGTTTGGGCTTATATCATAAAGCCTAGCTTTCTCCACAACTTCTGGAGTTACTTCTTCTTTTTCTTTACAAGACCAAACCGACAGACACACTGTGCAAAGTACAAGTAAATAAATACTGAGGGATTTACTTTTTTTCATATTTATTAATATTGGTTAGTTGTTACTTTTCGTAAGTAACTGATTTTAAAGGTACAATAATAATCGATATGAAATTAGATATGTATCACATTAGTAATTCTGAAATTGAAAATGACATTGCAAACCTATTATCGAATTAGTTTTTTATACTTAATTCGTTTCGGCATTAAATCACCACCTAAACGCTTCTTTTTATTTTCTTCGTAATCACTGAAACCACCTTCAAAGAAATAGACTTCACTATTGCCTTCAAACGCTAGGATATGTGTACAAATACGATCTAAAAACCAGCGGTCGTGACTGATCACCACAGCACATCCCGCAAAGTTTTCCAATCCCTCTTCTAAGGCCCGTAGTGTATTCACATCCAAGTCGTTGGTAGGCTCATCGAGCAATAGAACGTTTCCTTCTTCTTTCAGCGTCATGGCTAAATGGAGTCGGTTACGTTCACCACCTGAAAGCATCGATACTTTTTTGTTTTGTTCACTTCCAGAAAAATTAAAACGACTTAAATAGGCGCGTGAGTTTACTTGGCGCCCTCCCATCATTATAAGCTCTTGCTTATCGCTAAAGTTTTCCCAGATGGTTTTTTCAGTATCAATATTGGAATGTGCTTGATCTACATAGGCGATTTTAGCAGTATCACCCACTTCAAAAGTTCCTTTGTCGGGTTCAATTTCACCCATAATCATTTTGAAAATGGTTGTTTTTCCTGCACCATTCGGGCCTATTATTCCAACAATCCCAGCCTGTGGAAGTTTGAAATTTAAATTATCATAGAGCAGCTTATCCCCAAAGCCTTTGGCAACTCCTTTGGCTTCAATAACATTAGTCCCCAGACGAGGACCATTCGGGATATATATTTCAAGTTTTTCATCAAGTTGTTTTTGATCTTGACTCATTAATTTATCGTAATTCTGAAGACGCGCCTTTTGTTTAGTTTGACGACCCTTGGGAGCCATTCGCACCCATTCCAATTCACGTTCCAGCGTTTTTTGCCGTTTGCTGGCTTGTTTCTGCTCTTGTGCTAGACGTTTTGATTTTTGTTCTAACCAAGAAGAATAATTTCCTTTCCAAGGGATACCCTCTCCTCTATCTAGTTCTAAAATCCATCCCGCCACATTGTCCAAGAAATAACGGTCGTGGGTTACGGCAATAACAGTTCCTTTATATTGTGCTAAATGATGTTCTAACCAATGAACACTCTCGGCATCTAAGTGGTTGGTTGGCTCATCGAGTAACAACACATCGGGCTCTTGAAGTAACAATCTACAAAGCGCCACACGTCTGCGCTCCCCACCAGAAAGAACACTAATAGGAGTGTCTCCTTCCGGCGTTCTTAGTGCGTCCATCGCTATTTCTAACTTGGTATCTAATTCCCAGGCATTGGTAGCGTCTATTTTATCTTGAAGCTTGGCTTGTTTGTCCATGAGTTCCTGCATCTTATCAGGATTTTCATACACCTCAGGCAAACCAAACATATCGTTTATTTTATTGTATTCGTCAAGGATATCCACAACTTCCTGTGCTCCTTCCTTTACAATATCTATAACAGTTTTAGATTCATCGAGCTTTGGCTCTTGTTCTAAGTATCCAACAGTATAGCCGGGTGCAAACACCACATCACCTTGGTGGTTTTTATCTAACCCAGCAATAATCTTTAATAAAGTAGATTTTCCACTTCCATTAAGACCTAAGATTCCAATTTTTGCCCCGTAAAAAAAGCTTAAATAAATATTTTTTAAAACAGGAGATTGTGCATTCTGAAAGGTTTTAGAAACCCCAGACATTGAGAAAATGACTTTTTTATCGTCAGACATAAATAATTAGAAATTAAAGATTAATTAAAGACTACACACGACCTTTTAATGCATTAAATACCCACGCAATAGCGAAGAAACCAATTCCAACAGAAGCAAACCCCCAGCCTGCAACATCGTCATATTTAAATGCCCCCATAGCAATTAGGGCACATCCCACAATTATCATTATAAAGGTGGCCCAAGCCAGTACCGTATTTTTATTCATCATTGTATTGAATTTTAATTGGTTAATTGAAATTCTCCCTCGTGTTCAATAATAAGTTTCACAATTGAAAAGCAAATATCGGGAAATAATCACACAAATGAGGCATCATAATAAGGCATTTCGTATTTTTGAGCAAACTCTTATAGCATGGATATTGACTTCAACAAAAATGAAGACCACAACAAACTCTTAGTTTCCGATTTACGCCAAAAATTATCAATTATAAAATTAGGTGGAGGTCAAAAAGCCATCGATAAACATCATGCCAAAGGGAAAATGACCGCTCGTGAGCGCATTGATTATTTGTTAGATGAAAAAAAACCTTCCATAGAAATTGCAACCTTTGCAGGTGACGGAATGTATGAAGAACACGGTGGTTGCCCAAGTGGTGGCGTCGTGATAAAAATTGGGTATGTTCAAGGAAAACAATGTATCGTTGTAGCGAATGACGCTACCGTAAAAGCAGGAGCTTGGTTTCCAATTGCGGCAAAGAAAAATTTAAGAGCGCAAGAAATTTCTATTGAAAATAAATTACCCATTATCTATTTGGTAGACAGTGCTGGTGTCTATCTTCCTATGCAAGATGAGATTTTTCCAGATAAGGAACACTTCGGAAGGATTTTCAGAAACAATGCCGTCATGAGCAGTATGGGCATTACTCAAATCTCTGCGGTTATGGGAAGTTGTGTCGCTGGAGGTGCTTATCTCCCAATTATGAGTGATGAAGCCTTAATTGTAGATAAAACAGGGAGTATCTTTTTAGCGGGAAGTTATTTGGTAAAAGCCGCCATTGGTGAAAGTATCGATAACGAAACTTTGGGTGGCGCCACAACCCACTGTGAAATTAGTGGCGTGACCGATTATAAGGCAAAAGACGATAAAGATGCCCTAGATACCATTAAAAATATCGTTTCCAAAATTGGTGATTTTGAAAAAGCTGGATTTAACAGAGTAAAGGCTCTAAAACCAAAAGAAAATCAAGATGACATCTTCGGGATTTTACCTAGATCGCGCGCAGACCAATACGATATGCTTGAAATTATTAAGCGATTGGTAGATGATTCGGAATTTGAACAATACAAAGAAGGCTATGGAAAAACGATTTTAACGGGCTACGCTCGCATTGATGGTTGGGCTGTGGGAATTGTTGCCAATCAGCGAAAAGTTGTTAAGACCACCAAAGGGGAAATGCAGTTTGGTGGGGTAATCTACAGCGATAGTGCCGATAAGGCCACAAGGTTTATAGCCAATTGTAATCAGAAAAAAATACCCTTAGTCTTTTTACAAGATGTATCAGGTTTTATGGTAGGGAGCAAAAGTGAGCACGGTGGTATTATAAAAGATGGAGCTAAAATGGTGAATGCGGTGAGTAATAGCGTGGTGCCAAAATTCACTGTAATTATTGGAAATTCCTACGGTGCCGGAAATTATGCCATGTGTGGAAAAGCGTATGATCCTAGATTGATAGTCGCTTGGCCTTCAGCAGAACTTGCCGTAATGAGTGGAAATAGTGCAGCCAAAGTATTAACTCAAATTGAAACAGCCTCCCTTAAAAAACAAGGAAAAGAGCTCACCGAAGAAGATGAAAAAGCCTTATACGATAAAATAAAAGCTCGATACGATAGACAAATTTCCCCTTACTATGCTGCCTCTAGAATTTGGACGGATGCCATTATCAATCCACTAGATACCCGTAAATGGATTTCTATGGGAATTGAAGCAGCCAACCATGCCCCTATTGAAAAACCATTTAATTTGGGAGTGATTCAAGTTTAATGTGCATATATCACTAAAAATGAGTATCTTAACACTACCTAATTAATACTCATTTTGTCATGGCAACCATTAAATCATTAAACAAATGGGCGAATAGACATACCTATTTGCCTTTAGACCTTTTACGCATCGCCTTTGGTGTATTCTTATTTATACAAGGAATTAACTTTATGGGCAATAGCGAAATGCTTCTTGAATTAATTAAACCACTTCAAAGTATTGTGGGAGAAATGGCGGTAATTCATTATGTAGCTCCAGCACATTTTGTGGGCGGACTTCTCATTGCATTTGGATTGCTAACTCGATGGGCCGCTATAGCACAACTACCCATTTTAATCGGCGCAGTATTAATAAACATTGTTGGAGAAATGCAAACAGGAAATTTTATATTGTCTACCGTTGCATTTATCCTGTGTATTTTCTTTATTTTCTATGGTTCAGGCAAACATTCTATGGATTATAGACTAAAAATGGAGCGTTAAAAATACTTTGTTTTTTAAGATTTTTTTAATGAATAATTGCTATACATTTGGTGTATTATTCTAAGACACTAAATGAATAAATATATTGTGGTGGATACTCCCAAAAACTGGGAGTTTCTAGACGGAAATATCCCCGTTATTTCTTCTCAGGACTACATTGCAAATCCAGTGTATTCCAAAATCAAAAACGTTCGTATTTTCAATCTTTGCCGAAATTATTCCTACCAATCAAAAGGGTATTATGTCTCGCTTCTAGCTGAAGCACGTGGGCATTTGGCAATTCCAACCACTAAGAATTTGGTGGATTTAAAATCACCCAAGATTGTAAAGATTATTTCGGAAGAATTTGATGAACTCATTCAGCAAAACCTTAAAAACATAAAATCTAGAGAGTTTGATTTAAGTGTGTATTTTGGGCAAAACGTAGCGAGTAAGTATAAGGAGTTGAGTGCTATGTTCTTTCGGCATTTTCAAATTCCATTTATTAAAGTAAAGTTTGTCTATAAGCATAATTGGAAGATTCAAAGTATAAAGTCTATTTCAATTTTAGATATTTCTGAAGAACACAAACCCCTCGCCCATCAGTTTGCAAAGGATTTCTTTTCAAAAAAACGCTACGATACAGTGCGCCCTTCCAAAGCGATTTACGATCTGGCAATTTTAGTACAGCCTAATGATCCGGCACCTCCAAGTAATCCAAAGGCCTTAAAAAAGTTTGTAGAAATTGCAGAAAAACACAATTTTTATGTTGAAATTATTGGACCGAAAGAGCTGTCCAGACTTTCTTCCTTTGACGCATTACTTATTCGTCAAAGTACCGAAGTAAACAATGAAGCCTACGCCTTTGCTCGAAAAGCACAACAGGAGAACATAGCTATTGTAGATTATCCCGATGCTATTTTAAAGTGTTGTAATAAGGTCTTTATGGCCGAAGCACTTGAAAATGCTAATATTCCCGCACCCAAAACTAGAATTGTAAACTACGATAATGCTAAAGAAATTTTGGAAGATTTAAAGCTTCCTTGCATTTTAAAAGCTCCTGATTCTACTTTTTCCTTTGGAGTAAAAAAAGCAAAAACCGAAGAAGAATACTATGCCTTGGTTAAGTCCATGTTGCAAGAATCGGAATTGATTATTGCGCAAGAGTTTTGTCCTTCAGACTTTGATTGGCGTATAGGAATTCTTGACGGACAACCCTTCTATGCCTGCAAGTATTATATGGCAAAAGGACATTGGCAAATTTATAATTGGAATGCAAAAAACAAAGATGACCAAGATGGTAATGCAGATGTTATGGCTATTGAAGATGTTCCCAAAAAGATTATGGAAACAGCATTAAACGCTGGAAAAATTATGGGTCCGGGACTTCTAGGAATAGATATAAAAGAAGCAAATGGAAAACCCTTAGTGATTGAAATTAACGATAACCCCAACATCGATTTTGGTGTGGAAGATCGCTATTATGGAGATTTGGTTTACTCGAAAATTATTGAGGCACTATTAAAACGCTTAGAAGATAAATAATGAAATATCATTTATTTGAAGTATTCGGAATTGAGTTAGAATATATGTTGGTGAAAAACCAACAATTAAAAGTAGCTCCTATTGTAGACCAATTAATGGTCTCAAAGATGGGTTATGTTACTGCCGATGCAGATAATGGCGCAATTGAATGGAGCAACGAACTGGTGGCGCATGTGGTAGAATTGAAGACCAATGGGCCCACTCCCAACCTGAAGAACCTTTCAAAAAAATTCCACAAAAATGTGATAGAGATTAATAATTTATTAAAGCCTCTAGAAGCAAAACTCCTTCCCACCGCGTCACATCCACTAATGGATCCAAAAACCGAGATGCAATTATGGAAACACAGTTATAGCGAGATTTATGCGCTTTATAATCGTATTTTTAACTGTAAAGGCCATGGATGGAGCAATGTGCAAAGCATGCATATTAATTTACCTTTTTATGACGATGCAGAATTTGAAAAGCTTCACGCAGCAGTAAGAGTATTATTACCAATAATTCCCGCACTAAGTGCGAGTTCTCCTATTTTTGAAGGGAAAGGCACTGGGTTTCTCGATAGCCGCATGGAAGTTTATAAAACCAATCAAAAAGAAATTCCACAGATGACGGGGAAAGTCATTCCAGAGCAAGTTTTTACAAAAAAGGCATACTATGAGACTATTTTTAATCCAATAAATGCGGCTATAAAGCCTTATGATACCGAAAATATTCTCGACCATCATTTTTTAAATTCTCGTGGTGCGATTGCCCGTTTCGATAGAAATGCTATTGAAATTAGGGTAATAGATATTCAAGAATGTCCGCTGGCAGATGTAGCCATTGCAGCTTTTATTATTGAAGTGCTAAAACTACTCGTTTCTGAAAAATTAACGGCTTTAGAAACTCAAAAATCATTTCACGAAAATGAACTTTTTGAAATTTTTAATGATGTCATTAAACAAGGGGGAAATGCCGTGATTGAAGACACTAGGTACCTCCAATTATTTGGACTTGAGAATGAAATAATAGTTTCAGAAGTTTGGAAGTCACTATTCGAAAAAGTGAAAGACAATATTCCTTCCAAATACCAGAAGGCCTTAAAAACTATTTTTGAAAATGGTTCCCTTTCAACTCGTATTTTAAAAGCTATTGGAGATGATTTTTCAGAAAAAAATATTCTTAAAGTATATGAAGATTTAAGTAATTGTCTTCAAGAAAACAAACTTTTTCTACCGTGAAACTAGTAATTTCCTGTGAACATGGAGGGAATGATATTCCGAAGGATTTTCAAAAATATTTCCTAAATCAACAGGACATTTTACAAAGTCATCGTGGTTATGACCCTGGTACTTTAGATTTGTATGAAAATCTCGTTCCGGTGGCGGATTTTTCAGAATGCAATACGGTAAGCCGACTTTTAATTGAATGCAATCGTTCGCTACATCATCCTAAATTATTTTCAGAAATTTCAAAAAAGCTTACGGATTCTGAAAAGGAATATCTCATTGAAAATGTGTATTTGCCGTATCGAAAATCTACAGAATTCCAAATTCGAAATTATATAGCCACAGGAGAACAAGTGCTTCATGTCTCGTTACATTCATTTACACCTTGCTTGAATAAGGTGGAAAGAAATAATGATATTGGTTTGCTCTACGATTCTAGAAAATTATTAGAAAAAGCATTTTGTGAGTTTTGGAAAAATCATTTTGAGGAAGAAAATCCATTACTAAAAGTAAGATATAACTATCCATATTTAGGTAATGCAGACGGATTCACTACCTATTTGAGAAAACAATTTCCCAAAAATTATATAGGAATTGAATTGGAAGTCAACCAAAAATGGGTTAAAAACAATGCTTTTGATGAATCTATTAAAACATCCCTTATAAATAGCATAAATAGGCTATATTCAAAAAATTAAAGTCGCTAATTACTATCTTTGAAAAAATCAGTTCATGAAAATAAAAAATATTGAAAATATAGAACTTTCCTTCTTAACTCTTGAAGACTATCAAGAGCTTAAGGCGGCTATGATACAAGCCTATGCTACCATGCCAGATATGTATTGGCGCGAAGAGCAAATTAAAATTTTAATTGATCGTTTTCCGGAAGGACAAGTTGTAGTAAAAGTGAATAATCAAATAGCAGGCTGTGCGCTTTCTATTATTTTGGATTATAATGAGTTTGACGAACATCATACATACGAAGACATTACTGGAAATTATACCTTTAGTACGCATACCGACGATGGTGATGTACTTTATGGAATAGATGTCTTTATTAAACCCGATTTTAGAGGTTTGCGTTTAGGAAGACGTTTATACGATTATCGTAAAGAGTTATGTGAACGTCTTAATCTAAGAGGTGTGGCATTTGGAGGAAGAATTCCCAATTACCACCAATACAAAGACTCCATGACTCCGAAGGAATATATAGATAAGGTTCGTAAAAAAGAAATCCACGATCCTGTCCTTAATTTCCAAATTTCTAATGATTTTCATCCCGCTAAAATTTTAAAAAATTACTTGAAAGGGGATGCGGCTTCAGATGATTATGCTGTTTTATTAGAATGGGATAATGTACTTTATGAGAAAAGAACCAAAAAGCCTTCTACCATTAAAAAAGTGGTGAGGCTAGGCTTGGTTCAGTGGCAAATGAGACCATATAAGGATTTAGATGAGCTAATGCACCAAGTTGAATTTTTTGTAGATGCCGTTTCTGGGTATCGCGCAGATTTTGCTTTATTCCCAGAGTTTTTTATGTCGCCTTTAATGGCCGAAAATAATCACTTAGATCCACACGAAGCCATTCGTGAATTGGCACAATACTCGAAGGTTATTGTGGAGAAATTTTCAGAACTCGCTATATCCTACAACATAAATATTATTTCGGGATCTATGCCTGAAATTAAAGACGGTAACCTGTACAATGCTGGATATCTCTGTAAAAGAGATGGCAGTGTGGAGCGTTATGAAAAATTACACGTCACTCCAGACGAAGCAAAGGTTTGGGGATTACAAGGTGGAAATAGTTTTAAAGTATTTGACACCGATTGCGGAAAAATTGGGATTTTAATTTGTTATGATTCTGAATTCCCCGAACTAAGTAGACTTCTTGCCGATGAAGGGATGGATATTTTATTTATACCTTTCTTAACTGATACCCAAAACGGCTTTTCACGAGTTAGAAACTGTGCTCAAGCTCGCGCTATTGAGAATGAATGTTATGTGGCTATAGCTGGTAGTGTAGGTAACTTGCCTAAGGTCCATAATATGGATATGCAATATGCACAATCTATGGTATTTACCCCCTGTGATTTTGCATTTCCTGCCAACGGTATTAAGGCCGAGGCAACGCCAAACACAGAAATGGTTTTAATATGTGATGTGGACATCGATTTATTAAGACAGCTTAATTTATTTGGAAGTGTCCGTAACTTGCGAGATCGAAGAAAAGATATCTTCGATTTAAAAAAGAAATAATTACTTAATAGGCTTAATGGCTTCTTGTCGTGTATTTACATAACGGAAGCCCTTTTTTCCAAAAAATCCTGCCTCTTCCAACATAATACGGATGTCTTTATTCCATTCTTCTATAAAGACAGTGGTGTTTAATTCTATGGCATACACAGTGTTGTAATGCAAAGGATAATCTCCGTTTACAGGTACTCCTTCTTGTGAGTCCCACATGCCAAACGTTGTACCAGAACTATGTCCATAGGTTCCTAAAGGATGCGTATAAATGGATGGACGCAATCCTTCTTCCCTTCCTTCAGAAAGTGACTTTAATAAAATTTCATTTCCTGTTTTACCCTCTATAAAATTACCCGTAAAAATATCTTGGACTCTATTTCCTAATTTAAATGCTTCTTGAAGAAAAATAGGAACCTGAGTTTCTCCTTCTTTTAAAACATAGGCATGCTGTTGACAATCTGTATGCAATCCTATGTAAATAATACCAAAATCACAATGGAGCAAATCGCCTGGCAGAATAACATCGTCTGGTTTTCCTTTGCTGAAAGACTCAATATGACTTTTTAAAGCCTCATTACTGCGTTGCACGTCAATGGTTGGATGAAACCAAGTTTCCAAGCCTAGATCTGTCACTTTTTGTCGCATCCACCAAACAACAGCTTCGGTAGTGGTTACTCCGGGTGTAATCACTTTGGTTGAAAAGGCCTCATCAATAATATCGTGTGTAATTTCCACTAATTGATTATACAACTTCATTTCTTTTTCGGTGCGCGTTTCAATCCAAGCAATGGCTAATTTTTCTGCAGAAACTAACTTTTCTTCCATTTTTTGAGGTAGTGCTTCCAATAATTCTTCATAATCTGTTTTCACCAATCCGTCTGCAATGCCAAAGTATTCTGAATAATTAATTCCAATTTTTTGTGGATTTCGTTCTTCAATGATTTCAACCAATCGTGCCCATTGGTCGGGTTGTTTCTCTTTATCCCACGCCGAAGTAATATTCTCCCCCACATCATACCGAGCCACAGCTAATTTTTCAATGGTATTAGCTTCTTTATTTCGGTAAAAAACAAGGATAGTTCTCCTACGCGCATTAAGCCAAGTGGAAGGCAACATGATTCTCATCACCGGATCTTCATTGTATTCTCTGGAAATGACCAACCACATATCAATTTGGGTGTCATCCATTAATTTGGGAAGCAGATTATTAAATCGATCTGCCAAAATCTCGTCTTTCAATTGAGCTCTGTCCCGTTCTGGAAGGATTTGAGAATAACTAATTGATAAATTAAAGATGAAGAATAATAAAAATAATCGCATTTTATAATTTTTTCAGAAAGATAAGAAATATCTATTTCCGAAACTTTTGTAATACTTCCTTTACTTGGGAACGTTTTACTTTCCCAGTTTCCGTATAGGGAAATTGGGATAACGTGTACACTTTTTTGGGACGTTCGTAAGATTCTAAAGTGGAAAATATTTCAGAATAATTAGGCTTTTCTTGTGAGGTGAAATCTTCAACAACCAAAACTAACTTCTCGCCTAAAGCTTCATCTTTTTCCGATGAAATTATAAAAGGAATATTAAAATAGGGTTCTAATTTTTTTTCGACCGTTTCAGGGTTAATCTTCACGCCTCCACTATTAATTACAAAGTCTGCACGCCCCAGCCATTTAAATGAAATGGGAGAAGTAAGTTCTACCAAGTCATTGGTTACAATATCTTCCGAAGCAATTTTAGGTGCTGAAATCACCAAACAACCTCTCTCATCAGTTAAAAATTTTACATTTGGAAATGCGTGATAGACATCAGATTTTGCAAAACCATTAATTCTTCGGGCGGCCACATGGGTAATGGTTTCGGTCATTCCATAGGTGGCAAAGGCCTCCACCGATTTATCCTGAAGCATTTCCTCCATTTTTTTTGTGAGGATTCCCCCGCCTACAATGAGCTTTTTAACTTTATCAAGGGCATTGATAGAGTGATATAATTGGTAAGGAACCAAAGCGACAAAATCATACGGATTATCATATTGTACCAAGGCATCTTTATCGGGAGCAACCACGTGCAAATCCCAACCTAACACCATAGCTCGTACGAGCATCATTTTACCTGCGATGAAATCGGATGACAAACACAACAACGCTTTTGTTCCTTCGCCCGCCTTAAAATAAGCGCCCGTAGCTTCGGCACTGTGAATCATTTGCGTTTTGAGTAATTTTATTCTTTTAGGCTTCCCTGTTGAGCCGGAAGTTTGCACTTCAACGTAGTCGTTAAAATTGAGCCACTCTTCTAAAAAGGTAGCCATACTCACTTCAAAATCGTCACCTTGTTCGATTAAGCCTTCGGCGAAATTGAGAATCTCCTCAGCACTTTCAAACGAAAGACCGTTTAACTGAAATTTTGGGTGAATATGTGGTGAGGTTGGTTTCAAAATTTCGTTTTAAACTTCTAATAAAGAATTATCACTTTCAATAGGGGTAGGTGGCGGTGGCGGTTCGACTTTTCCAAAGAGTTTTTCTCCCCAACCCGTCCATTTGTAACGCCAAGCCATAATCGCTAAAAATATGGGGTATACGACCAATACAGGAATGATAACATCTACTCCAGCTGCTGGATCGGAAATATCTTTAAAAATAGAATGGGTTTGAAACGCTGTCCAATCTGCAGTCACAAGCAATGCCGCCACTAAATTATTTCCCGCATGAAAACCTAGTGCGAGTTCCATGCCTTCATCCATTAAGGTCATAATCCCAAGTAACAAACCCGTGCCAATATAATAGACCATGATGATATTACCCATTTTATCTACTTCTGGATTGAAGAAATGAAGACTTCCAAAAATAACCGAGGTTACAATAAGTGGAACCCAACGATTTTTTGCCATGATTCCGATGCCTTGGATTAAATATCCGCGAAAAAGGTATTCTTCAAAACTAGTTTGCAACGGGATCATTACAATGGCTATTACCGCTAAAATTAAAAATGGCACTAAATTAAACTGAAGAACATAGCTTTCAGGATTGCTAAAATAATCCAATAGTGTCATTACAATAGTTGTCACCGCTATTAATCCGAAGCCAAAAGCAAAACGCCCCCAATCTATTTTCCTTCGGGAAGTGGTGACAGCTGTCATGGTTTGTTTATGAACCAATTTCACCCAAAAATAAAGCCCAGCTAATCCTATGGCAAAAGACAATAACATTAAAAACAAGGTGAGATTAGACTCTAAAATTCCCATTAAAACATTTGGATCTTCTAGGGAAGCAATGTCACCACCTTCGGAAAGTATTTTTAACAAAACCCCAACCAATAATGGGATAGAACCTAATTGCCAAACTAAAAAAATAACTACAAAACCTATGATATATCGCCAAGCGTCGTGTAAAGATTGATAGGCTCTTTCTATAAACATGTACTATAAATTTATCTTTTTCAAATCCCAAGGTTTGTTGGGATCATACATTAAACATCCATTAACCACTTCCAAAGGAGAAGCTAAATTATTGGTGTATAAACTTCCCGTTCCCAAACCTTGTGGCAATTTACTATTTTTTGTGAAGGTGTATTGGGAAATTGCGTTTAATCCTACATTACTTTCCAAAGCCGATGTAATCCACCAACCCACGTTGTTTTTTTCGGACAAATAAATCCATTCATCACTTCCTCTAAAACCTCCAATAAAACTGGGTTTTAAGATAATGTATTCCGGCTGGATGGTTTGCAAAAGTTGTTTCTTATCTTCGGAAGAAAACACCCCAATAAGTTCTTCGTCTAAGGCAATAGGTAGCGGAGTTTCTTCACATAATCGAGCCATCTCTTGCCACTGTTTTGGCATGATGGGTTGCTCTATAGAATGCAATTGAAGGTCTGATAATCGCTTCAGTTTTTCTAAGGCTTCGGAAGGAGAAAAGGCACCATTGGCATCTACACGTAGTTCAATTTCTGAAGCCGAAAATTCTTTCCGAATGGATTTTAAGAGCTCCAATTCGGTGTTGAAATCGATGGCACCAATCTTCATTTTAATACAAGAGAAGCCTTCTTTTAATTTTTCAGCAATTTGCTTCTTCATAAAAACTTTATCGCCCATCCAAATAAGTCCGTTAATGGGAATGCTCGCTTCACCTTTTGAAAATGATGATGGAAATAGTTGAAACTTATCTTTAGCTACAAATGATTTAAAAGCCATCTCCACCCCTATTTGTATGGATGGAAATTCGGTTAAACTTTCATATAATTTTTCTTCTCCTAAATGAATATGATCACAAACCCATTTAAGTGTTGTTACATAATCGGGGCGATCGTCTATGGTTAATCCTCTTAAGATTCCACACTCGCCAATCCCCCAGTTTCCATTTTCTTTTAAAATTAAAAACCAAGTTTCCTTGGTTTTTAAAACGCCACGAGAGGTACCACTGGGGCTTTTAAAATTTAAAATGTATTTCTGATAGGAAGCTGTCATTTACAATTCTATCGATTCCCCAATATCAAGTAACATTAAATCTTTTCCTGCATCGTAGAATTTCTTTTTGGCCTCTTCGTGATTTATTTCAATATAGCCAAAGGTGTCGTAATGAACGCCCAAAACTTTTTCACATTGCACTAAATCACTAGCGATAATGGCGTCATCGACACCCATCGTAAAATTATCTCCAATGGGAAGGATGGCTAAATCTAATTTTGTGGTCATAGGAATAAGTTTCATATCCATAGTTAATGCCGTATCACCAGCGATATAAATATTTTTATGTTCCCCTTCTATAACAAATCCCCCAGGTTGCCCCCCGTTGGAACCATCAGCAAAAGTGGATGTGTGAATGGCGTTTACATATTTTACGTTTCCGAAATCAAATCGCCAATTTCCACCATGATTCATAGGATGAACCGTAATCCCTTTGGCTTCATAATGGCTTGCTATTTCCCAGTTGCTTACAATGGTAGCCCCTGTGATTTTAGCGATGGCTTCGGCATCTAACACATGGTCTTGATGCGCGTGAGTTAATAAAATATAATCTGCTTTTAGAGAATTAATGTCAATTTTATCCTTAGAAAGTGGGTTGCCAGAAATAAAAGGATCTACCAGAATGGTAGTGTCTTCAACATCAATTTGCAAGGAATTTTGTCCGTAAAATGTAATTTTCATGGTACCAATTTTTTTCTAGTTAAAGATAGCAAACAGAATTGCAAACAGAAAAGTACTGAGTGCTACTTTCTTTAATTCGGAATCTAACAATCGCGGTTTTTTATTTTTAAATACCGTTTTCATGTTCAAAATAAAGGGAATAAAAGCTATAGCATACACAAATTGCATGGCATCCCAATAGTTTAAAATACTATACCCCACGGCACAAAGTATTCCGAAGAGCAATAAAAAGGCGTGGTACTGTTTTGTTTTTTCAAAACCCATTTTTACCACAAGGGTTCTTTTGCCTACCTCTGCATCGTTCTCAATATCCCGAAGGTTATTTAAATTTAAAACGGCGGTGCTAAAACATCCTATGGCAGTGGCGGGTAACAATAGTTCCCACTGAAGCGTTTTGGTGAACAAAAAATAACTCCCCAACACACTTAACAGTCCAAAAAACAGAAACACAAAAACATCCCCTAGACCAGAATAGCCGTATGCATTTTTCCCCACCGTATATTTAACGGCAGCAATGATGGAGGCTATCGCTAAATTGAAAAACACAAAAGAGAGTATGAAATTTTCATTGCCAAAGGCTCCAAAAATGAGGATGGTAGCCAAGAAAAAAGTGATGGCACCGGTGACAATCATCCCAACCTTCATTTGTTTGGGCGAAATAAGTCCCGACGCCACCATACGTTTTTCGCCTTGTCGCTTTGCATCTGTTCCTTTAATGCCATCACCATAGTCATTGGCAAAGTTGGATAGAATCTGGAAACCAATGGTAACTATAATAGCGAGCCAAAATATAGTAGTATTATAAAGCGCTCCTAAGCAAATAGCAGATTCCATTGAGAAAAGAGAACCACTTTCAAAACAAAAGTCTTCAAACCCAAAAGAACTTCCCACAATGACTCCAGAAACAGAAAGAGGTAAGGTTCGTAAACGTGCGGCAGCAATCCAAGCTTTTAGTGTAGTCATTCAATTATATTGATGGACAAAAATACCTTTAAATTTTTAAAATTCTTTCAATACTTTTTAAATCATTGATAGGTTGCCAGTTAAAAACGAGGTGTCTTTTATTCAAAAAAAAAATAGTATTTTCATTTCCACAAACCAAAAAAACAAATTGATGAAAAGAAATATCGACATCGGCCTACTCGTTCTTCGTGTGGGAGTTTCTGCACTTATGTTAACGCATGGATTTCCAAAACTTATGAAATTTATTGAAGGTAATATGGCCATTGTGGGAGATCCTATTGGTGTGGGAACATTCATATCTTCCATCTTAGTACTACTAGGTGAAGTCGTGGCACCAGTACTAGTATTAATAGGCTTAAAATCTCGTTTTGCGGCTGTGATAACTGCTGCGACTATGGCGGTTGCTGCATTTATTGCACAAGATGGTGACCCCATTGCTAAAAAGGAAAAGGCATTATTGTTTTTTATAGCATACGTTGCTATTGCACTAATGGGTGCTGGAAAATTTTCGGTGGATAGGAAATAGTGAGTTGTGAGTCGTGAGTCGTGAGTCGTGAGTCGTGAGTCGTGAGTCGTGAGTCGTGAGTCGTGAGTCGTGAGTCGTGAGTCGAAAATAAAAATTATAGTAAAAGCGCTAATTAAATATTTTTACAAGTAATTCTTTTAATAAATCCCCTTGCGAAAGATTGGCAGCACCAACACCTTTGCTTTTCATATCAATTTCCCGAATGGCACTCACAATGGCACTCACCTTTTTCATGGGATAGTTGTAAGCGGCTTCTTGGTATTCCTTTATAAAATACGGGTTTACCCCCAATGCCTTTGGTGCCGTGGACTTGTCACTAATAGAGTGATATTTAAGTAGTTTTGAGAAGAAACTATATAGTAAGGCTACCGTCATTACGATAGGATGATTCTTAGGATTTTGTCCAAAATATTGCACAATTCCAAAGGCTTTTTTTATGTCTTTAGTAGCAATGGCGCTTTGTAACTCAAAATTGTTGAAGTCTTTACTTATCCCAATATTTTCTTCTACAATCTGTGGCGTTATTTGCTCACCAGGTTTTATAATGAGTTGTAATTTTTCCAATTCATTATTTACCTTGCTTAAATCATTGCCCAAAAATTCAGTGAGCATTTGAGATGCTTTGGGTGTAATGGTATAGCCCTTCCCTGCTAACACTCTTCGAATCCAATCCGGCACCTGATTTTCATACAATTTATTGCTTTCAAAGAGAACACCACTTTTCTTTATGGTTTTGGCTAATTTTTTCCGAGCATCTAACTTTTTGTATTTGTAACAAATCACCAAAACGGTTGTAGGCTGCGGGTTTTCAACATAAGAAACTAGGTTTTCGATGGTACGAGAGAGTTCCTGCGCTTCTTTTACAATCACCACTTGCCGTTCTGCCATCATGGGGTATCGTTTGGCGTTGCTAACAATATCCTCAATCGTTACATCCCTGCCATAGAGCACCATTTGGTTAAATCCCTTCTCTTCTTCAGAAAGTAAATTATCTTCAATATAATCACTTATCCCATCAATATAATACGGCTCCTCACCCATTAAAAAATAGATAGGCGCAATAGTGCCTTGTTTAATATCGCCAATGATTTGTTTTACTTGCTCTAAAGCCATGTAGAATTATGAAAAATGAAACAGAAACCGTTTCTTTGTTTTATGCTGAAACTAAATTTTCCAGAATATTCCTTTCGGTTCAAAAATAGCGAAAACAAACGGTTGATTTTTGATCCTATCCGAAAAAAATTTATGATGCTCACTCCCGAAGAATGGGTTCGGCAACATACGCTTCGGTTTCTTATGCAAGAGAAAGGGTATTCGGCTTCTTTAATCAATGTTGAAAAGCAACTCAACCTCAACGGCACTAAAAAACGTTATGATATTGTTGTGTTTAACCCTAACGGAAGCATCTTCCTTATTGTAGAATGCAAAGCTCCCACTATTGAAATAAACCAAGAAACTTTCGACCAAATAGCCCGTTATAACCTTGTGACTCAAGCAGAATATTTAATGGTTACCAATGGACTCGACCATTTTTACTGCCAAATGGATTATAATAACGAGCGGTATGTTTTTTTAAAGGAATTGCCTTAAAGATTTACAAAATTATATTTGTGAAGTTTAAAAATTTAATTTTACTTTGTATTTCAAAGTACTTTAAATAGAATATCATGAAAAACAAAAGACTCATTTTCATTCTCATCACAGCAACTATTCTTTTGCTTATTCCACTAGTTGCCATGCAGTTTAGTGAAGAAGTGAATTGGACACTAGCCGATTTTCTAGTGGCAGGCGTCTTATTATATGGTACAGGGTTGCTATGCGAGTTAATTTTAAGAAAAGTAAAAAAAGTAAAGCTTCGCGTTGCATTATGCATTGCCATTATAATTGTCCTTTTGCTTATTTGGGCTGAAATGGCCGTTGGAATTTTTGGCTCTCCTATCGCTGGAAGTTAGTCATTATTTCGAAAGGATTTTATACCTTTAGTGAAGACCTAAGCAGTTACCAATGAAAGAAAGCGGTTTCACTATTTATAACAATCTTACTATTCACGCTCCCGTCGAACGTGTTTTTGAAGCTATTAGTGAACCCCGTCATTTAATAAACTGGTGGCCTCAACGGTGTACGGGAAACCCAGAATTGGGAGGAGCCTATAATTTTTATTTTACTCCTGAATACGATTGGTACGGGGAAGTGAGTCAAATAGAAAAACCACATTCATTTTATATTAAAATGACTCAGGCAGATACCGATTGGGACCCTACTACTTTTGGTTTTGATTTGGAAGAAGAAAACGGTAAAACCCAAGTGAGATTCTCACATTTCAATTGGCCGGCTTGCAATGACCATTTTAAGATTGCATCCTATTGCTGGGCAATTTTATTAAAAGGCTTAAAGGATTACTTGGAAAGAGGAGACATTGTTCCATTTGAAAAACGCTCATAAAATGAATGTTCAAAATTACCTCGAAAGCGTCACAAAACAATTTCAGTATTACAAAATGCTTGGGGATAAAACCATAGCACAATTAGATGAAAAAGATTTTTTCTGGCAATACAATCCAGAGAGTAATAGTATTGCCATAACTGTAAATCATTTATGGGGCAATATGCTTTCCCGCTGGACCGATTTTTTAACTAGTGATGGCGAAAAAGAATGGCGACAACGTGATTTGGAGTTTGAAGCCATTATTAAAACAAAAATAGAATTACTTGAAAAATGGGAAGCTGGTTGGCAATGCTTATTTGAAGCCTTAGCTACCCTCAACGACACCAATTTTGAAACTATAATTTACATTCGAAATCAAGGGCACACCGTAATGGAGGCTATTAATAGGCAACTAGCACATTACAGCTATCATGTAGGGCAAATAGTGTATGTAGGAAGGATGATAAAAGGAACAGATTGGCAAAGTCTTTCCATTCCTAAAGGAGCTTCTAAGGCATTTAATACCGAAAAATTTTCTCAAGATAGAAAGCGCCAACATTTTACTGATGAATTCTTAAAAGACAATAAAAAATAATCCTCTTTTAAGAAAAACTTTATATTTGAAACATATCAGAAAAAATTCAAATCCATGCTAGGCCTAGTACTCATTTATTTTATTGGAAAGTATTTTTACAAATTAGCAGAAGAATTTGGTAAAAACAAATGGGGCTTTGCCATTCTTGGAGTTGTGTCTTACTATGCCGGCGCTTTTTTAGGGGGAATTATTTTAGGGTTAATATCAATTTTTTGGGAAGACTTTGATATAGAATATATGAGTGATATGCAACTAGGCCTTATGGCAATTCCATTTGGAGTGTTAATGTGTGTTGGAGTATATTCTCTTTTAAAGAAAATTTGGACAAAAAACCAAAAGGAAGAAGAAGTTGTTTCTATTGACGATATTGGAAAGTCTTAATTGGCTACTTCACTTATAAACTTAATACGATAGAGGCGTAATTCTTCTACATCATAATCGCCATCAAACTCGTCCATGGCTTCTTCAATTTGATCAGTTTCGGCTTCTAAAAAATACTCGTGCAATTCTTCTTGTTGCTCTTCATCCAAAACTTCATCAATCCAATAGTTAATATTCAGTTTGGTACCGCTATACACAATGGCTTCCATTTCTTTTATAAAATCGGGCATATCAAGTCCTTTGGCATTGGCAATATCTGTTAATGCTAGTTTCCTGTCTACACTCTGAATGATATAAAGCTTTAATGCACTATTACTCCCTGTAGATTTTACAATAAAGTCATCTGGACGGATAATATCATTTTCTTCAACATAATCTGAAATGAGTTTCACGAAGGATGCACCGTACTTTTTGGCCTTTCCCTCGCCCACTCCATGCACGTTAGAAAGCTCATCTAACGTAATAGGATATTTAAGTGCCATATCCTCTAAAGAAGGGTCTTGAAAAATAACAAAAGGGGGTAGCTTTAACTTATCAGCCACCTTCTTCCGTTCATTCTTTAATAATTTAAAGAGCTGTTCATCGGCTACATTACCTCCAGACTTTTGTGCGGTAACCACACTATCGTCATTCGCTTCTTTATAGCTATGATCTTCTGTCATCATAAAGGATGAAGGAGAATTTAAATAGGAACGACCTTCTTCAGTTAATTTTATAACACCATAGCTTTCAATATCTTTTTTGAGAAATCCTGCCACTAAAACCTGGCGTAATAAAGCCATCCAGTATTGTGGTTCATGATTTTTTCCAATACCAAAAAAGCTTTGTGTGTCGGTCCTATGTGATTTAATTAAAGCATTCACTTTACCTACAAGAACATTGACAACTTCCTTTGATTTATATTGCTGATTGGTATCTTTTATTACTTTTAGGAGCGTTACAACTTCATTCTGGGCTTCAATCTTCTTTTTTGGATGCCGCATATTATCATCCATATCCCCACCCTCTCCAGTTTCATTATCAAATTCTTCCCCAAAATAATGAAGGATGAATTTCCTTCTAGATATAGAAGTTTCAGCAAAAGCCACTACTTCTTGCAATAAGGCATGTCCTATTTCCTGTTCCGCCACTGGTTTTCCGCTCATAAACTTTTCTAGCTTCTCTATGTCTTTGTAGCTATAAAATGCTAGACAATGCCCTTCGCCTCCGTCACGTCCAGCACGCCCCGTCTCTTGATAATAACTTTCTATACTTTTGGGAATGTCATTATGAATTACATAACGTACATCGGGCTTGTCGATCCCCATCCCAAAAGCGATGGTAGCAACTACCACATCGGCATCTTCCATAAGGAACATGTCTTGATTTTTCACTCTTGTTTTAGCATCTAACCCTGCGTGATACGGAATGGCTTTAATTCCATTCACTTGTAGCGTTTGTGCCAATTCTTCTACCCGTTTTCTACTTAAACAATAAATAATTCCGCTTTTCCCTTCATTTTGCTTTACAAAACGAGTGATATCACTATCTACATTCTTTGTTTTTGGTCGAATTTCATAATATAAATTGGGCCTATTAAAAGATGCTTTAAACGTATTGGCATCTTGTATTCCAAGATTCTTTAAAATGTCTTCTTGCACCTTTGGCGTTGCTGTTGCTGTTAACCCTGCAATGGGAATGTTTTCCCCTAAACGTTCAATAATTTTACGTAGGTTTCTATATTCGGGTCTAAAATCGTGTCCCCATTCGCTTATACAATGCGCTTCATCAATGGCCACAAAAGAAATTTCGACACCTTTTAAAAAATCGACATTTTCTTCTTTGGTAAGAGACTCTGGTGCCACATAAAGTAATTTAGTAACTCCAGACGTTATATCGGCCTTTACCTGTTTTATTTCAGTTTTGGTAAGCGAAGAGTTAAGCACATGGGCAATACCATCTTCAGAAGATAGTGCGCGTAAGGCATCTACTTGGTTTTTCATTAATGCAATTAATGGGGAAACCACAATAGCAGTACCATCATTCATTAATGCTGGGAGTTGGTAGCAAAGGGATTTTCCGCCACCTGTTGGCATAATTACAAAGGTGTTTTTCCCCGCCAACACGCTTTTAATTACATCCTCTTGAAGTCCTTTAAATGAAGTAAAGCCAAAATATTTCTTCAGAGATGCAAATAAATCTGTTTCGCTCACGCTTGTAGTAATTTAAATTTTTTTAGGAGTAAAATTAAATTGTAGGAACTCAATAACAATTGTAATTTTGCAACCTATTGGATACTATTGAATCTAATTAACGTATTTGAGGTTAGGAACAATTAGTTTTTTCCATTACTAAAGATACTAATTTCTGAAAAAGGAACAAACTTAAAAAAGTCTAAATTTTGAATTATTATAATACCATTATAAACGTTGCCAAAAAAACCATCGAGACCGAAGGAAAAGCGATTATGCATTTAGCTACTTTGGTGACTGAGGAGTTTGCAAAAGCAGTGGATTATATTTATCAATCTAAAGGCAGGGTCATTGTTACTGGGATTGGTAAAAGTGCTAATATTGCCACAAAAATTGTCGCTACACTAAATTCTACAGGAACCCCTGCTATCTTCATGCACGCAGCGGATGCCATTCACGGAGATTTGGGGATTATTCAAGAAAACGATACGGTTATTTGTATTTCAAAAAGTGGAAACACCCCAGAAATAAAGGTATTGGTTCCACTTATTAAGGCTAGTGGTAATAAGCTCATGGCGATTACATCGAACAAAGATTCCTTTTTAGGAGTCCAAAGCGATTTTGTGCTTCATGCCTATGTTGAAAAGGAAGCCTGTCCAAATAACTTAGCGCCCACCACCAGCACCACAGCTCAATTAGTGATGGGGGATGCTTTAGCCATGTCACTTTTAAACCTTCGCGGGTTTTCAAGCAGTGATTTTGCGCGTTTTCATCCAGGAGGTTCGCTAGGAAAAAAATTATATTTACGGGTAAGTGATCTAACATCCTTAAACGAAAAGCCACAAGTTACTCCAGATATGAGTGTGAAAAGAGTAATTGTTGAAATTTCGGAAAAACTATTAGGAGTCACAGCCGTTGTAGAAGATGAAAAGATTGTAGGGATTATCACAGATGGTGACTTACGAAGAATGCTTACTAAAGTAGATAATATTGCAGGACTTACGGCTAAAGATATTATGACAAAAAACCCAAAGAAAATTGATAATGACGCGATGGCTGTTGAAGCTATGGAAATGATGGACACCAATGGAATTACTCAAATCTTAGCTGAAAAAGATGGTAAATACTCTGGGGTAGTACATATTCACAATTTAAGTAAAGAAGGAATCATTTAATGACAGCCAAAAGCAAGAAAATAGGACCAGAAAAGGAAATGTCCTTTTTAGACCATCTTGAAGAATTAAGATGGCACCTTATAAAGTCTACAATGGCAATTATGATTCTTGCAACGGTGGCTTTTATTTTTAAGGATATCATTTTCGATGTAATTATCTTTGGTCCTAAAAAAGCAGATTTCCCAACTTATAGGTTTTTATGCAAATCGGCACAAGCCATAGGATTTGATAGTTTTTGTTTTTCTGAATTACCTTTCAGGGTTCAAAGTAGGACCATGGCAGGTCAGTTTTCTGCACACATCTGGACCTCAATTACAGCAGGATTTATTCTTGCTTTTCCATATGTTATTTATGAATTCTGGAAGTTTGTTAGTCCTGGACTTCATAAGAATGAACGAAGCAATGCTCGTGGTTTTATTATTGTGGCTTCTCTTTTATTCTTTTTAGGAGTGCTTTTTGGGTACTACGTAGTTACTCCACTTTCTATAAACTTTTTGGGTACCTATCAAGTGAGTGAACAAGTTTTTAACGACTTCGATTTAAGCAGCTATATAGGATTGGTAAGAGCCTGTGCTTTATCTAGCGGACTTATATTTCAATTACCCATTATCATTTTCTTTTTAACCAAAATAGGATTGGTAACTCCGCAATTCCTTCGTAAATACCGAAAGTTTGCATTGGTTATTGTCCTCATCGTTTCGGCAGTAATTACACCTCCGGATATTGCAAGTCAGGTAATTGTAGCAATTCCTGTACTTATTTTATATGAGGTAAGTATTTTTATTTCGGCTAGAATTATAAAAAAACAGAACAAAAAAGCAAAAGCCCATGGATAATATCGTAGAAGAGTTTAATGCGTACCGTTCTAAGATGAACGAAAAAATGCTTGAGGATAATAACAAGATTATCAAGCGAATTTTCAATTTAGATACCAATGCTTTTACAGAGGGTGTTCTATCGAAGAAAACCAAAGAACTTTTGGGTTTGGGAAATTCGTTAGTGCTTCGATGCGACGATTGTGTTCGTTATCACCTGGAAGAATGTTACAAACTTGGGGTCACCAAGGAAGAAGCAGTGGAAGCTATGAGTATTTCTTTGTTAATTGGTGGCACCATTGTTATTCCACACCTTCGAAGAGCTTTTGAATATTGGGAAGCCCTAGAAAATAATTAGTATTTTTAGCGTTATTCTTTTCAGAAACAAAACGTAATGAAGTTAAAAGCCGAAAATCTTATAAAATCCTATAAAGGCCGTGAGGTTGTTAAGGGTATTACCGTGGAAGTAAATCGCGGAGAAATTGTGGGACTTTTAGGGCCTAATGGGGCTGGAAAAACGACTTCATTTTATATGATTGTGGGGTTGATTAAACCCAACGGCGGAAAGATTTACTTAGACAATACCAACATCACCACCTACCCTATGTACAAAAGAGCGCAGAATGGGATAGGATATTTGGCGCAGGAAGCATCCGTATTCCGAAAATTAAGTATTGAAGATAATATTTTAAGTGTTCTTCAACTCACCAAGCTTTCTAAAAAAGAGCAAGAACTAAAAATGGAATCGCTTATTGAAGAATTTGGATTAGGGCATATCCGTAAAAACCGAGGGGATTTATTAAGCGGTGGAGAACGAAGAAGAACTGAAATTGCTCGTGCTTTAGCCACCGACCCTAATTTTATTCTACTAGATGAACCCTTTGCAGGGGTAGATCCTGTGGCGGTAGAGGATATCCAGCGGATTGTAGCACAGCTAAAAAACAAAAACATCGGTATATTGATTACCGACCACAACGTTCAAGAAACCCTTGCTATTACAGACAGAACCTATTTAATGTTTGAAGGTAGCATCCTAAAACACGGAATTCCTGAAGAATTGGCAGCAGACGAAATGGTGCGTAAAGTCTATTTAGGGCAAAATTTTGAACTTCGGAAAAAGAAATTGGAGTTTTAAATTATTTCTTTTTTATAAAATTTTACACAGTTACTCCTTTTTCCCTCCAAATAAGTGACAATAACACATACATCACAATGATTATAGGTATCGCCAAAAACTTCAGTAATGCCAACAATACAATAGAAAGTAGAAGAAAAATATAACGTTGTTTGTTTTCTTTAAAGCCCCATGTTTTAAATTTAAACGCAAAGAGATGGATTTCCGCATTCAGTAAAAACGAACTTAAAACCGTAAGCCCCACCAAAAACCATTTATTGAATACAATATCTTGAATCATATGTGAATACTGAAATTCAAAAATCATAGGTAGGCTTAAAATAAACAAAGCATTTGCTGGGGTTGGCAAGCCAATAAAACTGGTGGTTTGTCGCGTATCTACGTTAAATTTTGCCAATCGGTAGGCCGAAGCCACTAAAATTAAAAGCCCTATGAGCGGAAAATAACTATCAATTCCTGTTTGCCAAGCCCGTGCCGAAAAGATATCAGTAAGCGGACGAATTTCATGGTACATAGACACTTGAAGCAATTGTACCATCACCAAACTGGGGACAACACCACAAGTAACCACATCTGCCAAAGAATCGAATTGCACCCCTACTTCACTTTGAGCATTGAGCAAGCGCGCGGCAAGACCATCAAAAAAATCGAAGAAAATACCTAGAAAGACAAAAATGGCGGCAATAATTAAATCACCAGAAACTGTAAATAAAATAGCGACGCCACCACAAAGCAAATTGAGGGAGGTAATGGCATTAGGGATGTGTTTTATCATAATCTTTAAAAATCCAATGTAAAAATAACAAAGATATTGCCACAACTACAATATGAATGCAAAAATGTAGTTTACTATTCTGTAAAATAGTGAGATATTTGCACAAAATGAATTGCTTGAAGAAGACGGTACTTTTTACACTTTTACTACTTGGTATTTCCCTTTCGGCACAGACGGTTCGAAAATATTCAAACGAATTTATGAATATTGGTGTGGACGCTGCTGCTTTTGGAATGGCAAACGCTGTAGTGGCCTCCACTAGCGATGTAAATGCTGGGTACTGGAATCCTGCAGGTTTATTAAAATTAGAAGACAATCAAATCTCGTTAATGCACGCGGCTTATTTTGCCAATATTGCTAGTTACGATTATGCTGCTTTTGCGATGCCCTTGGATAAGGAAAGCGTAGTTGCTTTTTCGGCCATACGTTTTGGAGTGGATGATATTTTAAACACCACACAACTAATCGATGACCAAGGAAATATCGATTACAACCGTATTAGCCTCTTTTCTACAGCCGATTACGGTTTTACTTTTTCCTATGCACGAGCGCTTCCGTTAGACGGTTTAAACGTTGGTGTAAATGCGAAAGTAATTAGACGAATTATAGGGGATTTTGCTTCCTCTTGGGGTTTTGGTTTGGATGCTGCCCTTCAGTTTGAAACCAAAAGCGATTGGCAATTTGGTGTTATGGCCCGTGATATTACCACAACGTTTAATGCCTGGAATATCAATGAAGAAAAATTTGCCGAAATATCAGGCGCTGTGGAAGGACAAAATCAAGAATTACCCGAAACAACCGAAATTACCTTGCCGAAACTTCAATTAGGTGTGGCAAAAAAATGGGTGTTTCATTATGATTTTTCCCTGTTAACTGAAGTAGATTTTAATTTCCGTTTTGCCGAAACCAACGATGTATTTTCTTCCTCTTTTGCTAGTATGACTCCTGCGGCTGGAGTTGAATTTGGATATATCGATTTGGTTTTTGTACGAGTGGGTGCTGGAAATTTTCAAAATATCACCCAACTAGACGGAAGCGACTCTGTAGGATTCCAGCCTAATATTGGCGTTGGTTTTAAATACAAAGGAATTCAGGTGGACTATGCCTTAACCGATATTGGTGACCAAAGTGCCGCCTTGTACAGCAATGTATTTTCGTTGAAATTGGATTGGAGTTTGTTTAGATAGTTGGATTATTGGTATATTCGATTTTTAGAACATTTCCTTTGAAACACATAACATACTTATTTCTTTTTCTTTTTTTTCTGAACCTCCCTTCAGAAGCACAAGTCACAACCCTTTCTGAAGCAGCTGAAATCAGTATAATTACTGTTGGTCCAGGGAAAAATCTGTATGACAAATTTGGGCATAGTGCCTTTCGAGTAAAAGATGAGGCCAACGGAATAGATTGGGCGTATAACTACGGGACCTACGATTTTAATACCCCTAATTTTTACACCAAGTTTGCCCAAGGAAAATTGAATTACAATTTAAGTGTTGCCTATTTTGAAGCGTTTTACCAAAATTATATTCAGGAAAATAGATGGGTAAAAGAGCAGGTTTTAAACCTCTCCTCTACTGAAAAGAATGAGCTGTTTCAATACCTTCAAAACAATGCAAAGCCAGAAAACAGAGGCTATTTATATGATTTCTTTTTTGATAATTGCGCTACCCGAATTCGCGATGTTCTAAAAGCAGTATTGGGAGAGGAACTGCAGTATAATGATCGTTTTGTGACGGAGCAATATACATTTCGAGAGCTTATTCAAAAAAATGTAAAAGCCAATACATGGGGTAGCTTGGGGATGGATGTCGCCATTGGTGCTGTGGTAGATAGACCCGCTTCGGCTTGGGAATATCAATTTTTGCCGCAATATGTTTTTGAAGCAGCTGCTGTGGCAACAGTCACAAAAGGCAATACGAAAGAACCCCTTGTAATAACCACAAACTCTTTATTCGAAAATACACCGCAAGAAGAAACATCCAACTTTTTTATGAGTCCGTTATTTGTCATTGGACTTTTAGGGTTGATTATTTTATTTGTGACCTACCAAGATTTCAGAAAAAGAAAAAGAAGTCGGTACCTTGATGGAATTATTTTCTTTAGCACTGGTTTCATAGGTTTTTTACTACTGTTGCTTTGGATAGCAACAGACCATTCCACTACAGTAAATAATTATAACCTATTGTGGGCCTTCCCCTTGTCGTTATTTTTATGTGTAGCCATTTCAAAAAAACAACCCAAAAAATGGCTAAGTAAATATTATGCATTTTTACTTATTCTCTTTGCCTTGCTTTGTCTTCATTCTATTTCTGGAGTGCAAACCTTTGCCATAGGATTTATACCTCTCTTTGTGGCATTGGCAATACGATATATCTATGTGCTTTTATTTCTGAAAAAAACAGATGGCAAGCAGAAGTTCTAAACAACAAACTTGAACCCTAAAGAACAGTACCATTCACTATTCACCATTAACTATTAACTATTCACTATTTACTGCCCCCTAAAAAAGATAATGGTACTTAGGGTTTTAATGACTATGCTTATGTCTAGGAAAATGCTTCGTTTTTTAATGTAGTATAGATCGTATTGTAATTTTTCAAGGGCATCATCTTCACCCACACCATATTTATGATTTACCTGTGCCCAACCGGTAACACCAGGCTTTACAAGATGCCGTACTTCATAAAAAGGAATTTTTTCAGAGAGTTCTTTAACAAAAACAGGGCGTTCGGGTCTAGGACCAATCACACTCATATCGCCTTTAATAACATTGATAAATTGAGGAATTTCATCAAATCGGGAGCGTCTGAGAAAACGTCCAAAATTGGTCACACGAACATCTTTTTTATCGGCAAATTGAGCGCCATGTTTTTCAGCATCTTTCACCATGCTACGTAGTTTGTATATTCTAAAATGCCTTCCGTTTTTACCCACTCTCATTTGAGTGTAAAAAAGTGGCCCCCTATTTCCAAATAGATTACCAAGTAGAATAATCGGAAATATAACTAATCCAAAAACCAATCCTATTACCGAAAAGAGGAGGTCTAAAATTCTATGGAAAAATAAGTACAGCTTATTCTGATTACTGCGACTAAAAGGAAAATAGCGATAAAAATCCTTATCTACGTGCTGAACGGGTACTCGATGCGTAATTTCTTCATATACTTGAGTGTATTCCCTAATTGACACCCCTTGTTCCAATAAACCAATTAGTTTATTATATAATAAAACCGTAACATTATCACTTTGTGAAGCCGCGATGACAATTTCACTTATTCCTTGTTCTTCAATTATTTTTTCAATGTTATCTAAAGAATATTCTTCTATGTTATAGAAATTTAATTCATCCTTATTTTTACCCACATTAATAAACCCATTCACTTTATAGTTTGGATCTGATTTATGTAAGGAAGTTATGATTCCTTCCACTTTTTTTCTATTAGCAATTAAAAGAATTCTTTTATGAAATCTAGGTGCTGAAATAAGAAATATATAGGCATACCTCCAAAGAAATAACGCAACATTAATTGATATATAAAAATAGACAATTTGAAGACGATTGGCAGGTAAAACAGGTGCAACAAAAGGCGTAAGTAGATAAACTAAAACAGTTACCGAGGATGCAAGAATAATATTTTGGACAACAATCTCAAACTTACTCGCTTTTTGAAGGTCGTATAATTCAAAAATAGTTGCAAAAATAGTAAGGTAGAGCGCAAGAACTATGGACCAAAACCAACGTTCTTTTTTAATAATGAAGTAATCGAAATCAAATACAATTCCAACTAAATACAAGACACCTAATACCGAAATAATATCAAATATTCTTAATAGAACTTTACGTTCCGAAATTTCAAAGTGAATACTTGATTTTTGGGACATTGGGGATTGGTTTGCTTGGTTAAATGTAACTAATTATTTACTCATTCAAAAGCTTGATCCAAAGATGTTTGACTATTTCCCAATCATAGCCTTCTACTTTTTTTCTAGCATTTTTAACCAATGTTTTGCTTAAGGAATCGTTATTACAAAGATAAACAATTGCTTCTATAAATGCCTCCTTATTATTTGTAGGTACAAGTAGCGCATCCTTTCGGTTTTCTAGTAAAAAGGGAATGCCTCCTACATTTGTTGATATTATTGGAAGCCCTAGCGCCATTGCTTCAATAACACTTACAGGTGTATTGTCAAAATTAGTGGTATTAATAAAAATATCATATTCCGAAGAAAGTGATATCCATTCTTCTTTGCTTAATTTACCCATAAACCTTACAGGTAGCTTTTTTCCCTCGGCAAATTCTTTACATTTTTGAAGCGAACCGTCTTTATCGGGACCTACCATACATAAAGTAGCAATAGGATATAATTTTGAAATCCTTTCAATAATTTGAATAGCTAAAAATGGGTTGTAAATTTCTGCAAATGAACGTACCCACAACAGTTTTGGTAAAACTCCCACTCTAGATTTAAAGGGGTATTTATTTATTTCTATGGTATTGGGAATGCAAACGGTATTGCTAAACCCTGCACGTAAAAATGTTTGTAAAAGATAGTTTGAGGGTGTTACATTGGCCTTTGCAACATTAAACAATTTTTTAGATTGATTTGGGGTTCTTTTGAGTCTTTTTGGCAAATTACCTCCGTGAAGAATAGGTATATAAGGTATTCTTAAAAACCTACAGAGGTTTGCTACTGCTACTGCATACCAGAAGTTTTGGGTACTGTAGGTATCTATAAGGACATTACTAGTTTCTTTTCTATGAATAAAAACAGTTTGGAGCATTTGCCATAAACGAATAATTTTATTCTGTTTACTAGATGCTGTGACAACCTCAAATCCTTCGGTTCCTAAGTGACTTGAAAGAGTGTCTAAAGTAGTAAGGGTTCCCTTATTACTCTGTGATAACTGATTTCCTATATATACGATCTTTTTTTTCAAAAGAAACTATTGAAATTAATGTTAAACCATACACAAACGCAGGGGCAGAAATACGCATTGAACTATGATTGATAGTTAATAACCAAAAAAGTAAAAATGATATTAAATAGGGATTGGATTTATTAGACAATCGAAAAATTAATGGAGTGAAAAGTAAAATAGCTAAGGCGGTTAATCCAAAAATTCCATGTTCGGACAACATTCTACTAACTTCGTTATGGGTTGCAGTTGCATAACCTGTTATTTGTTCACGAAATTCTTTCGTTTTGCCCACGCCTACTCCTGTTATTGGATAATCGTAAAATGCCTGTAACTCTTCATTAATAAGATCTTTTCTTCCCGTAGTTATGTCTTCTTTAACTCTTCCAGCAGCATCTTGGTTAGCATATCGTTTATCTATAAGTCCTTCAGTCACAAATGAAGATCGCAACCAAGTGACACCTATAACAATTACTATGAACACAATTTTGGGAATTAAACTTCCCTTTTCCTTTGAACTTATCCTAAAATAATAAAAGAAAACAAATAATACGGCACAAACGGCAGCCGTTATCATTCCACCTCTAGAAAATGTAACAATACCTCGATAACAAATAAGAGCTAATAATACTACATCTATAATGTTTACTAACCTATCTTTAATTATTAATAGTCTAGAAAAAAGAATAAAAACCCCTAATCCTAATATGGTAGCAACTTGATTGGGCCCAAACCCACCTGAGGCTTCAAAATTTGATTGTGTTCCAGTAAGTACGTCTCTTACATTTGGCGTATAAACATATAAATAGGTAGTTGTGGCTATTATGGGTAATAACAGGGCTAATAATACTTCTTGAAATCGTTCTTTTACCATTTTCCTATTATAACAATACAATGCTGTAATTGCTAGACACACAGGACCACTTAAATTAAATCCAATAGCATTACCAACGCTCGAATCATAATCTAAATTAATTGCAGAAAATAAAACCCCTGGTATTAATAGCAGTAAAAAAATGACATATGGCCATGACTTACGATTAAAACCTTTAAAAAACATTCCTAAAAGCATAAAACCAATTACTACATATTTGGCAAATTCATAGGAAAACCCAACGCCTCCTAACATTCTAGAAAATACTTCAAATCCAGTAATATAGGCAGCTGCAATTAATATTTCATCATTTCTATTTCCGCTACTAAATATTTTAATTAAAAAATACCCAATTATCGCAAACAAAAATATCTTCCCTGCAGGGTTAAATTGATAAATTACTAATGCCATTACAATATGAAACAGTAGTAATTGTAAATACTTCACCCTAAAAGATTTACCTCTTGCTTTCATAATAAGAAATTAATATAGGAATAATAGCATCAATTGAATGGTTTTTTAGAATGTGATTTTGAAATAAAGTTGCATCCAAAGTTCTTTTTTCAATATTTTCTATATACGAATGTATTGCAAGTGCTAAGTCTTCAGGTCGATTGGGGTCAACACATTGACCAAATCCGTTTATAACCTCCTCACATTGTCCAACTCGCGTGCAAACTACTGCTAATCCAGCAATACCATATTCCAATAGACTAATTGGAAGCCCTTCGGACTGTGACGATAAAACCCCGATGTTGGCCTGCATTAATAATCCAAGGGTAGTTTTTTGAGCTCCATAATAATGAACACATTCTCCTAAATTATTTTGCTGTATTTGCTCTTTAATATTATTAAAATAGGTGTCCCCCCAATTTTTACCGAATAAATGAAGGCTATATTCAGGATGCTTAGCTAAAACTAATTCAAAGGCATTTAATAAATTTTGATGATCCTTTTGTGGTCTAAAGTTACCAACACATATAATTCGCTTTCCTTCAATTCCTTTTAATTTTAGGTTAGTATCATTTTCCTCAGGAAGCGAAACTATGTTTTTAAAATACCGAATGTCTTTAGATTTTAAATGACTTATTGCCCATTGTGTTAAATTTTTATTTACACATAAAATGCCATTAAACCTAAAAGAACACCATTGTAAAATTTTAAATTTTCTCTTATGAAGTAATTCACTATTCCCATAATGATCATGCCATATTAGAATCATTTTTGGTTTAATAATTTTTATTATTGTTCCTGTAAAATAGGATGTTGCATGAGCGTGAATAATGTTTATTTTTTCTCTCTTAATAAAACGCAACAACCTAACAATGGCAAATACATCTAATGCGTGATTTTTTTTTAGAAACAAGTAGGAAACTCCTTTATCTAAATTATTTTTTAATAATCCTTCTTTTCGGGTTGTGCACAAGGATGAATATTCAACTTTAGAAACTAAGGCATTTGCAAAGGTTACAGCAACTCGTTCTGCTCCTCCTGCGTCCAAAGAATCTATTAGCTGTAAAACCCTCATGCTAGTATTCTTTTTATTTCAGATTCAAAATAATCAAGTGTGTATTGATGAGACCATTGTTGAGCATTAACAGATAGCTTTTTTAAATTGATTTTATCTTGAAATAGCGAAAGAATTTTATTTAAATCCTCTTCTAAAATTCCATTTGTTAAAATACCTCTTTCTCCATTTGAAAGCATCCAAGGAACACAGGAAATTTTCGTAACAATAGGTATTACACCCCAAAACATGCCTTCTGCAACAGCTTTTGGCCACCCTTCAGACTTTGAGGGCAACACTAAAAAGTGACTCTTTTTATAAGCAGTTTCAACTTCTTCTGAGGTTTTATTCCCATGCAGAAAAACTATATCCATTAAGTTATTATTGGTAATATACTCCTCAATTATTTCTCTTTCAGAACCTTCGCCATAAATGGCCAATTTAACATTTTCACCTGCTTGCATCAAAGCTTCAACTAATTGCACTGCATAAATAGGACGTTTACCTGAAGATAGGCTACCCACAAACATGAATTGGTATGGTGCTATAAAATTTTTTTCTTGTATTCCTAATATTTTATTCTTTGGGTAGGTAGCGGTAAAAAAAGGATGGATGTTTATAGATTGTTTTGGCCAATCTCCATACACCAAAACTTTCATGTTTTTGGTTAAATAGGTATTTGACAGTATCCATTTTTGAAAACGGTAACTTAAAGGTTGCTTTGCTTTAGGATCCCAGTTACCGGCATATTTTGCGGTTTTATGTTTTCGAGGAAAAAAAACCTGAATTAAACATCCCAACAATCCAATATTTCCTGGACAACGTAAATGGATTTGATCACTCGCTTTCATTGCTTTAAAAATTTTAAAACAAATAAATGGAATACGAAGAAACCCTTTTATACATTCTGAAATATTTATAAATGAAATAGATGGAATTTTATAAAATGTTATTTTATTTGTGTACCGAATTTCTATCGAAGTTGGCAGATTCAAGCCAATAGGTGCAACAATAAACATTTCATCTACATATTTGCCCCATATATTCATCTCCTTTACATACGGAGCGTATGCATAATAGTAATCATCATTTTTTAAATGATTTACGTGGGTAATGATAGCAAACTTCATGATATTAAACTGTCGTAAAAGGCTAAATTCTTTTCTAAGATATGGCTTTTATCATATTTCTTTCGAACAACTTTTTCCGCCTTAATTCCCAGCAGGTTTGCTTTGTCGGGATTTTTAATACACCAAATTATTTTTTCAGCAATGTCAATAGGGTCATACACATCACATAACAATCCTGTTTCTTCATGAATAATTGTTTCTGGTCCTGGGCCGTATTGGGAGAAAATAACTGGCTTTTGAAGTAACATAGCCTCGAGAGTTACTAATCCTTGAGTCTCCATATGCGAAGGAAAGACACATAGTCCAGCTTCCCTATACTTTAAATTTAACAATTCTCTCTCAATAGTTCCATGAAATACGACATTTATAAAATATGAAGCATCATAATCCTGTTTCAACTTTTCTATATAAGAATCCCCATTAGGGTAAAACCAATCTCTTCCATAAATATCCAATTCCTTCTCGGGGTATGTAGTTCTAACAATTTTAAAAGCTTCAATAAGTTGCCTCACTCCTTTTTTTTCACAAACGGTACCGGCAAAAAGTATTTTATTATTTTGAATACTTATTTTGGGTATTTCTAAAGAAGTATTAATGGGGTAGTTAATAATCTCTATGGGTTTATTGTGATATGTTAGATACTTTGCAGTATGGTCCTTTACATATTGTGAAACGGCAATAAATCCATCAGCTTTTTTAAAAGATTTTTTTTCTAGTAGTCCCTTTCTCCAATTTATCCCTCTTTTTTCAGCTTCTGCAAAAAAGTGATGTCCCCCGTGCATCCTAATAACCATCTTAGCAGGGTGCTTTTTTGAAATAATGGCAAGTCCAAGCTCTGCGGATTCAATAATATCAATTGGATTTTGAGACTGCATTAATTTAAGTCGTTTATTTAATTGCCAAGCATTGTACAAAAAATTAGGAAGTATGGTTTTATTTTTTGGCAAACGGATTAATGTTACGCCCTCATCTTCTAATATTACTTCATTTTCCTCAACTCCTACACCAAGGATTGTGATTGTATGCCCGTGCATTGCCAATGATCTTCCAAAGGTTTGTAAAAAAGTACCAACGCCTCCAGGAGCCCAAAGAGGATACTCTGCAGATAAAAAAACAATATTCATACGGTGTTTTTTATATTTTCTAGTTTTAATGCCAACTCTTTAAAATAAACATCTTTTGTTAGATATTTTTCCCAAATCATTCTGTTTTGTTGTTGTATTGAAAGAATTTTTTCTGGGGGGTTATGGGTATGAAAGGCTATTATTTTTTCTTCCATTTTATTGATTTCACCTTCTGAAATGCGAATACAACATGAATCCCAATTAATTGTTTTATAAAAGGGAAGCCTACAGTCCGTGTCTATAACTACAGGTATTCTCCCCATCGCCAATGTTTCATAAAATCGAACCGAAAAATTTCCAGTGCCACGGGAACAAAACGTGTAGAGGTTTTCATTTATATTTTTGTAAAATTCATGGGTTGTTTTTTCTTTTTCAGAAGCAGTCTTTACACCAGCTCTATATTGTTTTCGGAAGATAAAATTACAAACGATTTCTGGGCTTTTTAGTAAATTTTTCAAATATACATACCTCCTTAAACTAGAGGGGTAAAAAAACTGTTTATCTGTAACATCTTTTTTTACTAACTTATTGAAAGCTCCTTTTACATGTAAGATATATTCCTTGCAAAACTTTAAAATGCTTCCATTAGCATGACCCACAAAGCCTAGGGACGGTTTTAATGGTTTTTCTAGAGAATGAAATTTTTTTCCTAAAATTAAATACGGATCCTTTATAAAAGGAGGCATAATATGAGTATTATTGTCAAGCCTGCTATGAAACCCGCCCAATCTTACTGTTATAACTTGAGGGCTTTTAATGGTGAGTCCAAAATCGCCCCCAGAAAAGACCAATACTTTTTTACCGTGAAATTGACATTTTTCAATAAAATCCTCAACCTCTCTTTTCTTTTTTTGAAGATATAAAAACTGAACATTCATAGGGATAATTCCAAAATCACAATCCTCCATATTATCAACAATTTGATATATGGATTTTAATGGAGAATTTGCCATTTCTAGGACTTCCAAGAGAGGAAAAAGTTGAAACTTCTCTGCTTCTATTCTCAACTGTTTATCATAAAAAAGTTTAATCATCCAGCAATTCCTTTGTAATTAATTTGGCATTATCGTCTAATGGGTGGTTTACAATTAGCCGCATCCAAGCTTGCTTATCTTTGGCAATTTTTTCGGGATTACTAATGGCTAACAATATCTTTTCTTTTATTTCAGCTTTTGAATTAAACCAACCCACGGCATCCAACTGTCCCATACTTCTAAAATGTTGAAAATTATATATTTTTTCTACAGACCAAATTGAAGTACTATTTTGATTGTAATTAATATAAAAACAGGGTTTATTGTAAACTGCAAAATCATGAGCCATTGTTGAACCCACATTTATAACAAATTCACAATGAAAAGCAATGTTTACCAATAAATTAATATCTTCCATTTTAGGATACACAGCTCCCCAACTTTTTGCATCTGTATTCCAAACTGGGCTTATAGGTGTTATAATATTCGAATACTTTTGAAATACATAATTGTATCTGTCTGTTACATCCACAGGACATCTTCTAAAAATGATTTGAGGTCTATCCTTTTCGGGAATAGCATTTACAGCTTCTGCCACATCTTCTAAGTATTTTGGGTCAAAGGGTGAGGTTTTCTCATCGTCACCGCTAAAGCATATCCACTTTTGATGCTCATTTAATTGGTACTTTTGGGCAAAATCAGCTCTCGAAATTTGACGTTGACTTTCTAAGTAAAATTCAAATTGTGGGGTTCCAGTAACGACAATACTATCTTCAGGAATTTCCGGATATAAGGCCGATAATTCCCTTTTCATATAGTAGGACCAAACTAAGTATTTATCGGTTTTAATTGCCAAGCTTGCTTTGGGAGTATTATCCCATGAATAGATAGTGCAAATTACTTTAATTCCTAGCTCCTTAGCCGCAATACAAATAGCATTTAAAAAAGCAACCCGCTGGTGGGTTATGAAAATGGTAGTAGGTTTAAGTAACTTTAATTGACTTTTATAGTAATTAACAAGATTTTTATCCCAGTATTTTTTAGATTTTTCCTCAAGCCTCAATATATTTTTATACTTTTTACTGGCCTGCTTTCCAATTACTTCCGAAATAAAATAAAGAACTTTTAACTTTAAACTACTGCTAACCTTATTCCAGTTTTCAATAATCGTGTTGTTTTTAAGAATTTTTGAATTATGTAGCAAGCGTGCATATGTTGAAGCTTCTCGAAACAATCGTGTGCGTAAAGACTCTTTAGGAAGGGTAAAGTGGGTATACCCTATATCGACCGAATGAAGTTTTTCTACCTCCTTAACTGCCGTTTCGGGAAGAGTGGTCCAAAAATGAATTTGCGCGGTACTTTTAATATGGGTTATAATGCTAGAATATAGATAATTCCTTATTCCAACTCCATCTGGGATTACAAATAATATGGTTCGATTTTCTTTCAAAGGGTTTATTTCATTACAGTTTTAAAAGGGGCATTACCCATTATGGAAGCATATTTTGAAAAACTACTATGGTACATAGGATCAATCCTTAAAAAAATAATGCCTTGGCTATTGGCAATTAAAAAGAAATCCAAAATTGTTTTTAAATGACTTTCTAATGTGGTATCCTCATCAAATTTATCCATATGTTTCGGTGCTCCGCCAACAATTTGCACTTTTGAATTTTCACCGATAAATTTTAAAAAATGTTCGCTATCTGAAAAGACAAAACATTCATGCTTAGATTGGCTTACGATTTCTTCTACTCTGGCCTTTAGTTTATCAAGCAACTCTATTTTTTTTTCTATTGTTAGAATTTGTTTTGTAGTATCTATAAAATCGCCCATTAAGCTTGTAAACCTTGTATGAATACTATTGTATTTTTTTCCTTCAAAGCTAGATAGTGCATTTACCAAATACGGTGATTTTTTAAACAACTCATTAAAATTTCTTCTCCAAACACTTTCTAACTCTAACGATGTTAACTTATTATCTATTTTAGGAAGGTAATCCATATTTGAATAAATAATAAAGGTACTTGCTTTTGATTTTTTAATAATTTCAAGTGGATTTACTTGAAAGTCATTCATTAAATACAAAAACTTAGTTCTACAGGGAATCCAAGTAACATCAAGTTTATCAATATTCCATGAAACTTTATTTGGTTCTAAAAAAATACTTAATTTAAAAGGGTCATCAAATTGAATGAAAAATTCGCATTGTAATTGTTTTGAAATTTCATAAAAAGAGATAATTCCTTTTAATCTATCAACAAATCCACCATGGGGAAACAATCCGTCAAAACAAATGATAATCCTTTTTGTTGAAGATTTATTTAAAGAAATTTTTTTAGAATAGGCTAAGTATATGGTAAGCTTTTTAAGTAGTCTGCCTATTTTTTTTTTAATACCCTTCATATATGCAGGTCAAAGATAACCAATATTGAAAGCAACACAATTTAAATATCCATTCTTCTTTCTAGACTAATTTCAACATTTTTTGGTCTCTTAAATGGATCATATCCTCCAGAAGGGTTCTCAGCAAAATAAACTAGATTAAAGTGTGTGCTGCATTTTGAAATGAAATCTTCAACTGCCGGATGCTTTAAATGCATATTGTGAAATTCGAAAACCATTGCGCTATAAGAATCTAAATTTTTGGTTATCTCATCTAAAAAATCATATTCGCTACCCTCAATATCCAATTTTAATAATATTTCTGAATCGATATTAAAGGTAGTTTTTACAAGGCTTAGGATATTATGGTTTATATCCAAAAATAGTTTTTTATGAATACATCTAGAACTCTTTATTAAATATGTAAATATTAAGGCATTAAACAAGTATCTTATTTTATCAGGTTTCGAAAAAAATAATCTAGCAAACCCTTTAAATAATAATTTTCTCCTTGACACTGTGGGATCAAGCATGAGAATTTTAATATTCTTATTAAAACGAAAAATATCAAATTCAAACTCAACATTAGAAGAAATTCCTCCACTAAATAAAACTTTGGACTTTTTTAATGTTTCTGGCCTTAGAAAATAACCACCATCTTCTACACTTCCAAATCTAAATAGAGAAGCATCTGTAACCAAAAATTTCTCCTTTATTCTTTTTATATAATCGTAGTTTTTTTCTTCCATATAAAATACTACAAGTCAATACAATAATAGTTACTTCAAAAGTAAGCTTGTATTTATCCATTGCCAAATATGGAAGCTACTTTCTTGATTTCCCTTAAAGTAAAGATTTAATTCCTTTTGTAGTTCCTCTTTTTTAAACCAATTATGCGCTTTTAAATACGAAATTTCTGTTTCCACCCAATCGCGTAATTCCTTGCCCAACCATTCCCTTTGTGGTGTTTGCAATGGTCGTTTAGGAGCATATCGAATTGAATTTGATAAATATTTTGAAACCAACTCTCTCAATAAATATTTTTGAATTCCTCCTTTAATTTTATATTTAAGCGGTTGTGCAAAAGCAAATTCTACTAAACGATAATCCAAAAATGGTTCGCGCAACTCCGTCGATGCTGCCATAGAAATTCTATCATTAAACCGCAAAGCTCTTGGAATTTTTGTGTAAAAAAGATCACGAAATTGTAAATTCTTCACTTCATCATCAAAAGGTTTAGGATATATTGGTTTTTTTGCCTGATTAAAAAACACATCGTTTAGCACATGAGGTCTTAATGGCGAACCCAGAATACCCTGTATAACATTCTCATTTTTTTTAGTATAATAATCATACCCCGCCCATTGTTCATCCATTCCTTGTCCATCTAACAATACTTTTACTTCCAATTTTTTAGCCTCCTTAAATAATTTGGCATACGCAATTGTAGGCAAACCTCCGTATGGTTCATCTTGAAAATCTGAAAATTGTTGTCCAAGTGCTACTACTTCAGAAGTTTTTAATAATACTTTATATAAGGGATTTCCAGTTGTTGCTATCATTTCTTCAACCCAAGGAAGTTCATCATATCTTTCATCATTGGTATAAAAAGTAAAAGCTTTTATTTTACTTTTTTGTTGGTATTCATTTACAAAAGCTAAAAGGGTAGAACTATCCAACCCTCCACTTATATTGAAACCCACAGGTACATCTGCTCTAAATCGAAGTGCAATACTCTCTTTTAGAATTGATTCATAGGTTGAAATCACCTCCTCAAAAGGAAGCTTTTCAGAATATTTTTTTACTTCCTCTTCAAAGTGATACCATTTTTTTATGACAAGTGTACTATTGCGCAGAATTAGATAATGTCCACCTGGTAATTGTGTAATTCCATTCCAAAAAGATTCATTTGGCATCCCATAACTGCCATACACAAAGTAATTGGCCCATACCTGTTCATTAGGTGATTTTTTTATTCCAGAGGCAAAAAGTGTTTTAATTTCAGAAGCAAAACTAAATACTGTATCATTAAATGAATAAAAAAAGGGCTTTACCCCAAATCGATCACGAGCAGCAAATAATTGCTTCTCTTGGGTATCCCAAATGGCAAATGAAAACATCCCATTAAAATGTTCGAGACAAGAGCTTCCCCAATGTATGTAGGCAGCAAGTAGCACTTCGGAGTCTGATTTAGTTTTGAAAGGATAATACGCCTTTAAACTTTCTTTTAATTCTAGATAATTATAAATTTCACCATTATAAACCAAGATATAGCGTCCATCTTTCGAATAAAACGGCTGATTGGCTTCAGGGGATAAATCTATAATGGAGAGTCTGTTGTGGCCTAATGCAATGCCGTCATCAAAATAAGTTCCTAAAAAATCTGGGCCCCTATGCTTTTGTGCTGTAAGCATAGTCAATAATTGTCTTTCTTGAGGGTTGCCTCCCACCAATCCTGCAATCCCACACATTATTTAGGAATTGATTTTAATATTTTTTCTGCTTTTTCCCAATCGTGAATAGTGTCAATATTAATCTGATACGAGGGGTTCGATTCTATATAAGAAATAGAGTTTCCATAAAGAGAGTTTTGCTCTAAAAGTGTTTTAGCACGGGTAAGGTAAATAGACCCGTCCCTTATAAAGGCTTCGGGTAATTCCTGCCTTCTTGTAATAATTTGAGATTCGCCTGTGGCTATTTTTAACGTACCATTATTGGAAACTTTAAATACCCAATGCGGATTGTACTCATGCGGAACTTCTTGAACAGATATTAATGAATCAGTCCCAGACGCTATAAACCTTTGTATGGCTTTATCAATAAATCCTTTATCACGAAATGGGGTGGTAACTTGAAGTAAACAAACTGCATCAAAATGCACCCCTTGTTTAAGGAAAAAATGCAATGCGTGTTGAACCACTTCTAAAGAACCCGCTGTATCACTTGCAAGTGTTTCAGGTCTCACAAAAGGCACATCAACCCCACTCTTTTTAGCTAACTTTATTAGTTGCTCATCTTCAGAAGAAAAAATAACCCGACTCAACTTTTTTGACGCCAATGCAGCTTCAATAGTGTATTCCAGCAAAGGTTTTCCTCCCAATTGCTTTCGGTTTTTATTTGGGATTCCTTTACTGCCACCACGTGCGGGTATGAGTCCTAAAATCTTCATTAATAGGTTATGGTTTTATGAAAACGCAATGGAATATCTGCCAATATATTGGCAATCTTTATACCACTATCTCCAGAGCCATACACAAAACTTTTTTTGTTTTTTGGTGTAGCAATTTGCATTTCAATGGCCTTTTTTATTTCAATTTCATCATATGCTACATCAATAACATTCTCACCCCGTAACCGTCTATTCTGGCGCGTACCTATATTTACTACAGGCACCCCCAAATACGAACATTCACGAATTCCAACACTACTATTACCAACTAAACATTTACCATTGACCAGAAGTTTTAAGAAATCGAAAGGCTCCATATTTTTAAAAAAGCGAATGTGTTTTGGATTGTTTTTCTCCCGATAGGATCGTATTCCGTTTGAAGTTCCATCAGCCCCAGCATCTACATTGGGCCAAAACCAAAACGTTGGAATTTTAAGCTCGTCAATAATTCGAAGGGTTTTTAAAACATCATTTTTAGCAGCATCATATTCAGTAGTAACGGGATGCTGCATCACGACCAAATATCCTTCATCAAGAGAAAAAGTTCCACCAACACCACCATATTTTTCGAAGGGATTATAATCTAATTTTGGACTTTTTTGCACTTCCGAAGCGATATCAATTGAAGGGCAGCCCGTGTTAAACACATAGGCTTCATCCTCTCCCATTTTTAACACGCGCTCTCTGGCATCTTCCGAAGTCACAAAATGAATATCGGCTAATTTAGTATTGGCATGGCGAACTTTTTCATCTATATTTCCAGTCACCTCTCCACCTTGTAAATGAATTAAAGGTATATTTTGATAGGCAGCAGCGATAGACGTGGCAATGGTTTCAAATCGATCTGCTATGGTTAAAACAGCATCAGGTTGTAAATTGTAAAAAACGTTCGCTAATTCCATAACACCCAACCCAGTAGTTTTAGCCATGGCTGTTTTGTTTTCTCCTTCCAATACCATAAACACCTTATCATTAATGGTAAAACCATCCTTTTCAATAAAGTTTACAGCAGTTCCATATCTATCTAACAATGCAGAACCTGCAACTACAAGTTGTAACTCTAATTTTGGGTGCGCTTTAATTGCTTGTAATACTGTTTTAACCCTGCTGTACGAAGGTCTTGCTGTAATTACAGCACATATTTTTCGTTTTTCTGCCATAGTTAAATTATATCATCATGGGTTAAAAAATCCCAGGGATGTAAATCTTTATTAAGTTTTTTTCCCACTACTTTTTCAAATTCTGAGGCATCTATCCCATATCCTTTAGGCTTTTTGGACTCCAAATCCATAAAAGTTACTACATGTCCTTTGGGAAGCTTTTTATTGACCGCCAAGGATTTTTCAAAAATATTCTTTAAATCTGTAAACTGCTCGTTTTGTGACTTATTTACAGGATTTCTTAGTGCTTTTGAAATATCATTTACACTTTTAACTAAGACTGCTGCTTCCTCCAAAGTAAGTGACGAAGACACATCTGGACCAAACATATTCTTGTTAAAGACCACGTGAAATTCTAGTATTTCTGCACCCAAGGCCACAGCCGCTATACCCGTTGCAACTTTTGAGGAATGGTCTGAAAAACCTACGGGCACACCATATCGATCTTTTAATTCCTGAATAACATTAAGCCCGTAATTTTCTGGTGTTGTGGGATAGCTTGTAGTACACTGTAGTATTGAAAAATTGGCTTGGTGTTGCTTAAAAAAAGACACGGTTTTATCAAGTTCTTCAAAAGAGCTCATCCCACTAGAAATGATAATAGGTTTTTGGGTTTCGACAACCTTTTTAAGAAGTAAAAAATTATTCACTTCACCACTCCCTATCTTATAACTATCAACCTTTGCTATTTCTAAAACATCCACGGCAGCATTACTAAAAGGGCTGCTGATAAATTGTAATCCTACTTCTTTACAATGTCTACCAATTTCAATCCATTGTTCTTGAGTAAACTCCATTCGTTTCCAATAGTCGAAACGCGTTTTATCTTGTTTTGAAAAATGCACTCGAAAGGGTTCGTGAATACTACTTTCGGCTTCCGCAATATGGGTTTGAAATTTGATTGCCGTAGCTCCAATTTTTGCCACCGCATCGATATATGCATGAAGCATTCCTAAACTTCCGTCGTGAGCTTGGCCTATTTCGGCTATGGTTAGCATAGTTTTATTTTATGAATTGTATATGGTCATTTTATTTTCAAAATCTTTAAAAAATAACGGTTTAATTTTCAGTAATTCTTCCTCCGAAAGATTCCACCATTGCAAATCTTCTATCTCTTGAATGATACTTTCTGAAAAACGCTTTCTAATCACTTTTGCAGGGACACCCCCCACAATGGTGTAGGGTGATACATCCTTAGTCACCAAAGCACCTGCTGCAATAATGGCACCATTACCAATGGTTACTCCTCCCATAATATTTACATTATGTCCTATCCATACGTCATTTCCAATAACCGTTTTCTTAACACTTTTAAGTTGGGACAATTCACCATTAAACAAACTTTTATTTACGTAAGTGGAAAGATAACTAATAGGATGATTTGTGGTATGTATGGATACATCGGCACCTAATTGGCAATACTTTCCAACCTCAATATCCCCGTGCATAAAGTTATTATAGCCTAAGGTTGTAGCATAACCAATTTTAATTTTTCCTGAAAAGTTACACCTATCTGGAACGGCATTTTTCCCTTCAAATATTACATTTTGAAGCCCTCTTGAATAACCAGAAAGCAATACCTCCTCCTTTTTCACTGAAGCATTTAAAAAATAATATAAAACCTTTCTAATCCATTGTTTCATGCCTTCCTTTTTAATAATCAGGGTCTTTTATCCCAACATATTTTAAAAATAGCCTTTTTCCAAATGATGTTCTAAGAAATAGTTTGTAAAAAACACTACTCAGCCATTTGGCAACAATCGAATAGGGTTTTACGTTAAAATTAATTCGCTCATTAATAGGTTTCGAGATGTCCGTTGCTTTTTTTAGTTCTTTAATTTCTTCCAACATCCAAGATTCTATTCTATTTCCCATATGGTACGCACCGTTGCTTACTGTTGCTAATCTTAAGAAACCCGCATCATTATTCGGTTTGTCGATATAATCTGTCATCACTTTACCACCCATTTTAAATTGTGTAGGAAAATTAGGCCCTTTACGAAAAATTTGTGTCCGCACAGTACATACAAAATGCCCACTCCCTAAAACAGCTTGTCCATTTTTATGAACTAAAGATATAAATTGTTTATAATGTGTTTCTTTGAACATTTTCCGTCCTATACTTTCTTCAAAATGTCTAAGTCCTTCGGGATTAGGAACCTCAATAACCTTTAACTTACTTCTTACAAAGGCTTCCCAATAATTTAAATTTCCAAAGTTGCTTTTGAACATAGTACTAAAAGGGACTGGGGATACAATTCCTGCTTTAGGAAAATTTTCAAATACTTTTTCCACTTCCTGTTGCCAACCGCTTTTGAAAAAAACATCGGCATCGGTAATTGTAAATAAGGGTTCAAGATTACTTTTAACAATAGAATAAATTGCATTTATTTTCCCAATATTCACCTTACTAATTAAATATTGGTCTACTTTATCTTCTGTACTAAAAAGTGCATTTAAATAATCTGAAACAATTTTACATGACCCATTATTATAAATACTCACCCGTGTTTTATCGTGAATGGTAAGCAAAATACTCTCAAGATTTATTTTTAAGATATCAAAACTATCTTTAAAATAATCTTCCTCTAAATTTGGAATAAAAACAGGAACAATAATACGATGATAGCTATTAAGGATCATTTTATTATTTTCTTTTGCAGGATTTGTTCCTATTCGCATACGTTGGCTTTTTAAAACAAATCAGTTCATTACAGCCCTGATAAATATTTTAACATTTTCAAAGTTAAGAAACCAAAATGGATAAAGTTTAAAAAGCCTTATAAAGGTCTTTATTTTGCCAGTGGGCATTTCTTTTAATTGTCTCCCTATAATATTATTTCTTAATTGCAAATACTGGCTTTTTGAAAGTTGTCCTTTTCGATAAGTTTCATTAAGTACTTCATTTAAATAGTATGGTAGCTCAAAATATTTACCTTTTAGACGTTTGCTCATACTATCGTGAATTCGATACAAAACTAAAGGTTCACTGAGATAGTAAAACTTAGTATTAAAGGAACACCGTGTCCAAAAATGTGTGTCTTCGCCAACTTGTGGCATCTGTTCGTTAAAATTCCCAACAGCATCTACAACTGTTTTTCGAATTAAGACTGATGATGTCATTAAGGTAAATCTACCAATCATTTTTAAGGATACGTCACCATGTTTTAATTGCTCATCTTTAGGTTTACCTATTATTTCAGAAGTCTCTTCACCCAAAGTATTAATAACCTTACAAGGACAATGTACAATTCCATAATTGGGATGGTCTTCTAAAATTGCTACTTGCTTTTCCAATTTTTGAGGTAGCCATAGGTCATCATCGTCCACGAAGGCCAAATATTTACCCTTAGATTTTTTAATTCCAAAATTTCGCGGTTTTGATGGTCCCCCACTATTTTCTATTTTGAAATAATAAACTTGGTTATATTGTTCACATAGTAATTTGTTTAAATTATTGGCCGTTCCGTCATCAACCACAATAATTTCATAATCCAAAAATGTTTGCTTACCCAAACTATCAAGAGTTAACCGAAGCATTTCTGGTCTGTTATATGTAGGAATAATAATACTTACCAAGGGCATGCTCAAATTTTTTTTATTCGGTTTACAATTCTTTTCAGAATACCTTTTAGGCTGTTTCGCTTTGCTCTTTTTTGTTTGGCTTCTTGTTTTAATTGTTCTTTATAATCATCGTACTTAGAACCATAAAACTCGTAAAACATACGTGCATCCTCCTGTCTTTTTTTCTCGGTATACTCGCTATCATTACTAAGACCCGAAAGATCAAAAAGTGTTAAAAAGTAGGGAATATGCTGAAAAACTATACTTTTATCTGCAAAACACTTGATATAAAAAGCACGGTCGGCACCTATTTTGTAAGATTCGTCATAAAATCCCATCCTTTCAAAAACACTTTTTTTAAAAAACGTGCTTTGATGTGGAAGGGAAGTTTTCATAAAATAATTAGTAGGTAACACATCGGGATAAACCTTATGCCCCTCCTGAAATTGGTAATCTCCATAAATAATATCTCCATGAAATTGTGAATGATTAATGAAATTCCCTAAAGCATTAGATTCTGTAAGTGCATCCCCGCTATTCAAAAATAAAAGGTATTGGCCTTGCGCAATCTTTATCCCTTTGTTCATGGCATTGTAAATACCCGAATCCGGTTCACTAACCCAATAATCAATATGGTCCTTATTTTGTTCAATTACCTCAACACTTTTATCTGTAGAATGACCATCAATAATAATAAATTCAAAATCTATATAGGTTTGTGATGCTACCGAAGCAATGGTTTTTCTTAATCCCTCTGCCTGATTATAATTAATTGTGATTATACTTAAAAAAGGTGTAGCCATAGGCTATGATTTATACCATTGGTACATTTTTTTTAATCCCTCCTCTAAGGAAATTTGCGCTTTCCAACCCAAAGCATTTATTTTCGAAACATCGGTCAATTTTTTCATAGTGCCATCGGGCTTTTTAGTATTAAATACAAAACTCCCTTGAAAACCAATCACTTCTTTAAGCATGTGTGCTAAGGTTTTTATTGATACATCAGAACCCGTACCAATATTGACGTGGGTGTTTCTCACTTCTTTTTTAGAGTGATTTGTTACAGCATGATATTCATTCATTAAAAAAATACTGGCGGCTGCCATATCGTCTATCCAGAGCAATTCTCGCATGGGTTTACCTGAACCCCAAATTTCAACCGAAACATTGACATTCTTTTCAACCCCAAACATGGAAAGTGTTTTTAAAATAGTAGTTTCAGAGGCATTACCATCAATTCCCATTATAGGTCTTTCGTTTAAGTCTTTTCGAATCATATCCCATTCATTATTCTCCAGAGCTTTCCCCAAGTGTATTTTTCGAATCAACGCAGGTAATACATGGGCTTTTTCTAAATCGAAATTATCATTTGGACCATATAAATTAGTAGGCATGGCCGATATAAAATTTGTACCGTATTGCAGATTGTAACTTTCACACATTTTAATGCCTGCAATTTTAGCAATGGCATATGGCTCATTAGTATACTCCAACACATTGGTAAGTAAATATTCTTCTTTTAATGGCTGGGGCGCGTTTTTTGGATAAATACACGTACTGCCTAAAAACAATAATTTTTTCACTTTATGCACATAACTTTGATGAATCACATTGTTTTGAATCATCAAATTATCATAAATAAAATCGGCTCTATATCTATTATTGGCCGCAATTCCTCCCACTTTGGCAGCGGCTAAAAACACATACTCGGGTTGTTCATTTTTAAAAAAATGAGCTACTTCATGGGTGTTTCGTAAATCCAACTCGGTGCTTGTCCTTAATATAAAATTTGAATAGCCTTGGTCTATTAATCCTCTATAAATAGCACTACCCACAAGCCCTCTATGACCTGCAATATATATCTTGGCCTTCTTATTCATTGATTATTCAAAATAGTTTAGTGTTTTATATCCGCCTTCCTTTAAATATTGCTCCTTTTGCATTAATTTAATATCGCTTTGCATCATTTCCTTTACTAAATCCCCTAGGCTATACTCTGGCACCCATCCTAGTTTTTCCTTAGCCTTTGTAGCATCTCCTACCAACAAATCTACTTCGGTAGGACGAAAGTAATTTGCATCAACACTCACCACCTCTTGTCCTATTTTTATAGGAAAATCTTTATGGGTAGAAGTTTCCACAAACCCTTTTTCGTCCACACCTGTTCCTTCAAATCGAAGGGTAACTCCAATTTGGGCAAATGCCATTTTAATAAAATCTCTTACCGATGTCGTTTCGCCTGTAGCAATCACCCAATCTTCAGGTTTTTTGGCTTGAAGAATCATCCACATCATACGTACATAATCTTTAGCATGTCCCCAATCTCGTTTGGCATCCAGATTACCTATAAAAAATTTATCTTGTAGTCCTAAAGCAATTTTGGCAGTGGCACGGGTAATCTTTCTTGTAACAAAAGTTTCCCCTCGAACCGGCGATTCGTGATTAAATAAAATTCCATTACAGGCAAACATATTATAAGCTTCTCTATAATTTACAGTAGCCCAATAGGCATATAGTTTTGCCACACCATAAGGGCTTCTTGGATAAAAAGGCGTAGTTTCTTTTTGAGGAACTTCTTGAACCTTGCCGTACAACTCAGATGTAGAAGCTTGATATACTTTTGTTTTATGTTCTAAGCCTAAAAAACGAACTGCTTCTAGAATCCTAAGGGCACCTATTCCATCGGCATTGGCTGTATATTCGGGTATTTGAAAAGAAACTTGCACGTGGCTCATAGCCGCAAGATTATAAATCTCATCGGGCTTTATTTCATGAATCAACCGAATAAGATTAGTACTATCGGTCATGTCGCCATAATGCAAAATAAAATTGCGATTATTGGTATGGGGATCTTGATATAGATGGTCAATTCTATCGGTATTAAAAAGGGAAGAACGTCTTTTAAGGCCGTGAACAATGTATCCTTTCTTCAATAAAAACTCACTTAAATAGGCTCCGTCCTGTCCTGTAATTCCTGTGATAAATGCAACTTTCATGTTGTAACGCTATTAAATATTTGGCAATTTAAGCATCTTTGGCCTAGTGTGCCTAGTTTGAATCTAACAATTTCTTTTAAAGTAACCTTTGATATAATGATAAATATGTTTCTACTTTATCTTCGATATGAAACCTCTTTCTAACATCCCTAATAATAATTTCCGAATTAAAAGAAATTTGAAAAGCTTCCTTTATGGCATCAGCAAGTGCCTCTTTTGAGAAATTTGATGCAAAAATACCATTAATATTGGGCTTTATAATATCCAAACTCCCTCCATTAGGAAATGAAATAACGGGTAGTCCGCAGGACAAGGCTTCGATAGTAACTTGACCAAAAGCCTCTTCAATGGAGGGCATAATAAAATAATCTGCAGCCGAATATAATCTAGCCAATTCTGTTTCCGACTGAATTTTTCCAAGTGTCAAAAATCCTTCGGGTAACTTCTCCTTATAATTTCCAAAAACAACAGTGCTAATTTCATGAGTATTTAAGGTTTGAATAGCGTCAATTGCAATTTGAAACCCTTTTCGTTGTACATGTGCAATATCCGCTCCAATTAAAAGGACCTTTTTATCTAACGGAATTTGAAAATGTTTTCTTGCCTCTAACTTATCCTCGGGTTTCCACACTGAAAAGTCCAATCCGTTATGAATAACCTGTTTTGGAAATTGCGAAATAATTGGGCTATCCTCCGCTTTGCTTTTAACCCATTCTGAAATTGGAATAAAAGTAATGGACGAATTTTTAAGTGCCCTACTTCTTACTTTTTCATTTCTTTCTAGTAAGGGTTTCAATTTCGAAAACGGAAATCCTTTTTCATAATGATACCCTCCACCACAAGCATACAAATCGGGCATACGCCAAACGACCGGCTTTGTGTTTTTTTTAAAAAAAGAAGGTTCATCAAGAAAACCAGAAACCCAATTTAATTGGATAATATCTGCCTCCTTATACAACCGATGTTGTGAAATATCATAGGGACTTGTGGGAAGACTAAACCATTCAACTTCTGGATTATTATCCATGATGGATTTTGCAGAGGTTTGAAAAAGGCCGCGGATCTTTAGAATAATTCTTCTCCATTTTGAATTAGTGTTTATAAAAGCATAGGATTGAGGAACATTTTTTCGTTTATTCAAAAAAAGAATTTTAGAATCGACTCCTTTTTTTAATAGTCCTAAATGAATTCTAATAATAGCCGTAGCAGCCCCCCCTCGATCATTAGTATTTATGTGTAAAACTTTCATGGACTCTTCATTAACATGGCTTCATCTATTGCCTTTTGCACCAAACCAATATGTTTATCAAGACTAAAGTGGTCTTTTATTCTCTTTCTATTATTATCACCTAATTTCTTTGCCAAAGTAGGATTGTCTAAAAGTTGTAGCATATATTCTCCCATTCTTTCTACATCATGTTCTTCACTCAAAAGTCCTGTTTCATTATGCAAAATAACATCTGGAATACCTGCATGGTTGGTAGAAATAACAGGAAGTCCAGCCAACCCTGCCTCCATTACAGAAACTGGAGTTCCCTCCATATCACCATTAGAAGCCCGCACCGAATGTTGAACAAATGCAATTGATTGGGAAAGGTGCGTCTTAAAATCTTCTGAAGATATAACCCCCAAAAACTGAACATTGCTCTCTAATTTCAAATGCCTCACTAAATTTTCACAGGTATTAATTAGCGGCCCATCCCCTGCCATTTTAAGTTTCGCATTGGGGTATTTATCTACCACCCGCTTAAAAGCTAATAAGGTATAGTACGGGGCCTTTTTATCGACAAACCTTCCAATAGCTATAAATTGTTTTGTTGAAAATAATGGCCGCACAGCACCAAATTCAGGGCGAGGACCACAAGGGGTATAAATTATTTTTTCGGCAGGACAGCCTAGTTCTATGAGCATTTGTTTCATCACAGTTGAAACTACTATGACGCTACTTGCATACTCAAAAACTTCCTTATAATGGTTACATCTTTCGATGGCTTCTGGTACGCTCGCGTCAAAACCGTGAAAATGTACAACCATGGGTAACTTTGCCATTTTTATAATGGGTAAGATCGCATGGGCATGAATACCATATTCCACTAAAACCACAGATATTTGATGTTTCTTTAAAGAGTCCTTGATAAGCGTTTGTTTTACAAAGGACAAGGGTTTATTTAATAGTTTGGCAAGTAGTTTTAGTTTATATTTCTTAAATGAAGAAGCTATTGGTGGATGTCCTTCCAATTTTGTTCCAAATCCAGACCCATAGTAGTAATACACCTTATCTTTTAGACCCTGTTTATGGGCTTGCACAAAGGTTTCAGAATATGGATTTTGGTTTGGGGAGAACAACCCAATATGCCTCATTTGGACTTTATTTTTATGGTAATAAACCTTAAAAGTAGGGAAATACTATGGATGTTAAAAAGGTTAAGTTGGTAAAATTTCTTTTTAAAAGGAGCCCACTTAGAATGCAGTTGACACCAACTCTGGACAATTGCCTTGTTTTTTATAGGAATGGAAAGTTGATATTTAGAATATAAATAATTTCTACAAGCTACTTCTTCCAATATACGCTGCCTTTTCCTACCAATACCCTTGTGTTTCCTACTTACATCTTTATGCATCCTAAAATAATTATGGGGTTGCAACACAAAAGCAATGGAGGCATTTTCACAAAGGTGTATCCAAAAAAACCAATCCCCACACATTTTCATTTGCAAAAACTCTTCAGAAAAAATTTCCTTTGAAACAAGTGATTTTTTAAAAACCACGGCACTGGCATTAGGAATAACATTCTTTACTGCTAAATAGTTTTGCAAAAATTCCTTTCCCTGCATTTTAAAATCTTGTTCCCAAATATTGGGGCTAAACTCAGCAGTATATTCTATTCGGTTCGAAATAACATTATCATTTTCATCCACATCTTGGCTCTGAGTATAGCAAAGGGTTGCTCCCAATTTTAATGCATTTATACACACTTCCAAAAAATTAGGGTCTGAATAATCATCACTTTCTGCTATCCAAATGTACTTTGCTTTGGCAAGATTAATTCCCTTTTGCCACTGTTTAAAAGGACTTCCAGAGTTTTCAGAATTAACAACGAACTCACTTACTTTAGGATGATTTGCGAATTTATTTAAGATGTTTTTGCTTCCATCAGTAGATGCGTCGTCCAGAAGGATTAACTCAAAATCCTGAAACGTTTGTGAAAGGATACTTTCAATGCGCTGCTCTAAAAAGCACTCATGATTATAATTAGGAACAATGACAGAAACCAAGGGCATAAACTAATATCTAATTTTAAAAGGCCTCCATCTAAATACTGAATAACACAATACATTAAGCGCATGTTTTTTGTTTGAAAGCAATAATCTGTTTTTCTTATTTAATTCTTCTTGTTTTTTAAGTAATTTTTGAAAGCTACCAACATGCCTTACATAAAAATCGGGATGTTTTATACTCATATAGTTGAATAGTTCCTCTTTTTGAGTTTCCTTTAAATCCTGAAGCATCGATTTCTCTTTAATACGATAGAAAAAACCAACATAGGAAAGCTTTTTGACTCCCCCGCCATGTTTAAGTAAGGCAATCCAAAACTCCCAATCTTCCCATCCGTATTTCATTGCTACATCATACCCTCCAATAGCTTCCCAATCCTTTTTTGTAAAAAAGGCGGTACAAAAAATCATATTACTAATCGCCAATTTTTTAATTGAAAAATCTTTTAATTTCCAGGGCCCATGTTCTACCCCAAATTTTTCTGCATTACAATACACCACCTTTAGTTTTGAATCTTCTTTAAATTCATCCATGGCCAGTTTCATGTAATTTGGCGCCAGTTTGTCATCCGCATCCAAGGGCAATATATAGGTTCCTATAGCCTCCTTTATTCCAGAATTTCGAGCATGCGGCAATCCTCCATTGGTCAATACGATATATTTAAACCTACCGTCTTTTTGAGTCCATTCTTGTGCTACAGTTTCAGTACTGTCTTCTGAACCATCATTTACAATAATGCACTCCCATTCCTCAAAGGATTGATTTAAAACTGAATGTAAAGCACCGGGAAGGTATTCCGCTTGATTATAACACGGTACAATTACAGATACAATGGGTTTTTGCATTATTCAGTATTATGATTTTAAAGTTTAAAAGTAATTAATTATTTACCAATCTTCATCAGAATAGAAGTGTTTCCATACTTCCTTAGTTCCTTCTTTAATTTCCTGGATTTCCTGAAGAGAAAGCCGGTTCTTCCAAGATGAAATATTTTTCTTTGAATCGCGCTTTAAAAGTGTTTGCTCTTTTGAAGAGGTTGTTTCTAAAATATAGTCCTTCACTCGATCATCCATTTCAATTTTCAGAAAATTATATAACTTTTCAAATTCTTCCATGGGTTGTAATGATAAATCTTCGTGCTTTACAAAATACCACTCTTCTTTATACTTTTCTTGCAAGTAACAGACCATACTATAAAGAATATTCCATAGTAGAATGCCTTGCTTTAAAATATCGGGTCGATTATTGGTATACTCCGTAATAGTTTTGGAATAGGCTTGTAGGTGCGTATTAATAAGCATTTCTTGTTCGGAAAAATACTTAAAATAAAACTGCCAATTTTTTACTTTTAAACTAGCAACAAAGGCCGCTGGGTGTCTTATCAAAACCACTATATCCCAACCATAATTTTTATAAATCCACTCCGCAGACATCAACGCCAGTGGGTCTTTATAAACGTACCCTCTGGTAGTTCTACTTTTAACTTCAGATAAAAATTTACGAATATCTTTTCTAGATTTGATATAAATTAATTTATCGAAAGTAGTGTTGGCAAATAGTGAATTGAAAGAATTGAGATACTTTTTTGCTTTATTTTGAAAAGCAACAGACTTTCCCGGTAAATATTCAAATTGGTTTTTAAAGGGAGAGGATTTGTGATTTTTTCCAATATTAAAAGGTTCATCTACATATACATAATCACTAGAACTGGTAATAACCTTTCCTAACCAAGTGGAGCCCGATCGATGCGAACCTGTAACTAATATGTTTTTTTTTCTCATACGAGCTATCTCGATTTAAAGAATTTAACCGTGCCCCAACTTTTCTTATCTCTTAAGTTCATCATAGGAAGCTCGAAATATTTATATAATAATAAGGAAATAAATATGGTTAAAAACCAATAAACAAAATAGCGTGTTAACAAAAAAGCATATCCATTAAATTGTTCTAATGGCACCCAATTGATATTATTAATTATCCAACGCATTAAATTCGAATTAATTAAATACATGGAATACGAAATTAGACTAATGTAGGTAATAACCTTGTAGATAAATCCTTTTCCCGATTTTAAAGTGCTTAAATAAGGCAATAAAAATAGCGTTGCGAGAGAGTTCCCACTAAACGAAAAAACACAATAAAACAGTCCTTGGGGTTCAAATTTTAACCAATTATATCTTACAACTAAAAACAACAATATCCCTAATACCAATAAGAACTTTTTAAATTTTACCCAATAACTTTTAAAAAAGTAGAACACATACGCGCCAATAACCCCAAACATCAAACTATCTAATTGAGTAAAAACTTGTCTCCTAAGCATTTTATCCCAAACATATTTGCTGTCTATTTCAAGATTGATATATCTGTAATATCTAAATAGCGTTACACACACTATAATACCAGCAGCTGTTATCAATAATGACTTATTAACAGAAAGCCTTACTATGCGAGTACCTAAGTACAGAAAAATAGGCAGCAATAGATAAAACCATTCTTCAATACTTAAGCTCCAAGCTTCCCCAAAAAATTTAGGATGTTCTGTTACCAAATTTTGTGTAAATATGAAGTATCTGTACTTATCGGTAAGTGTAAAGCCTTCCGTAAAAAAGGCTCCAATTACTAATAACACTAATAAAATTAGAAAGTAGTTAGGAAGCGTCCTAAACCACCTTCGCTTCCAGAAATTAAAAATTATTCTAAAGTTTATTCCTTGAGCATTAATAATTTTTATTAAAATTCCTCCAATAAGAAATCCACTTAAAACAAAAAACATTGCTACTCCATCAAAAATAATATGGTAAATGTATTTATATCTATGCTCAGGCATAAAATGACCTCCATGTACCATTACCACAAAAAGAATGGCCATAGCTCTTAATATATCGAGGCCATAGACTCTATCGGGATTTAATTCTAATTTTAGGAGGTTCTTCATTTTGTTTTTGGAAAAATAAAAAGTAACAGCTTCAGTAATTTTGCTGTTGCAAACCTAGAAAACCTACCCTGCCATAACCTGCTTACCCAAACATAGGGTGGTTTTTCTATTCTTTTTAAAGCCACTTCGTATTGCTCTATTTCCTTAAGAAAAAAAGAAAAATCACGTCTTAAAATCACGTCTTGTTCTTCGGCTATTAAAGACTTATATTCAGGACTACTTGACATTCCATGGGTATCAAACTTGGCTACAATTCTGGAAATATGTTGGTAGGTGGCATTGTGTTTACAAACAGCATGAATAAAAAACTCCCAATCGGAACAAATTTTCAAATTCTCATTGTAATAAAAAACCCTTTCAAATAAATCACGTTTAATAAAAGCAGCGGGATGCCCTAGGGAACGATTTTTAAAATAGGAAAAGGTCAACTTATCTGGATAATCCTGAACACGACTCTCACCCTTTCCTACAAATAACAAATCGCCATAATAGATATCTAAGGCTGAAACAAATTCTTTTGAAACATCCAACAGCACATCAGTATCTTCAAACACATCACCACTATTTAAAAACTGAAGGTACTCCCCTTTGGCTACCGCTATTCCTTTATTCATTGCTTGATACACTCCATTATCTGGCTCGCTTACGCAGTAGCTTAATTTTTCTTTATAGCCCTCAATCACCTCCTTGCTTCCATCGGTACTATGACCATCAATTACAATGTGCTCAAAGTCCTGATAGGTTTGACTTTGCACACTTTTAAGAGTGGCTTCCAAACCAGCACGATTGTTATAGTTAATGGTAATTATCGAAAGCATATGGAATTCTCTCCTATTTTTATTTTTTACGTGACTTTAAATATGAAAAGGGCTTTAGGAACCATCTCCCTAACTTATAACTTCTTGAATTTTTAAGTGCTTTAACCTCTGCTTCCAGTTTATCTCTTTCATAGACAATTTGAGAAAGTAGGTTATTACTTTCAACAATCTTTTTGGTTAAGTCGTTTCGATATCCATCGGCATTAGATTTCATTCCGCTTAGCCCCAATTCGTTAAAAACAGCAATCACTTTATCAATGTATTTTATTTTAATTTCTTCATTTTCAAAGCAACGTATATTTAAATCATGATCTGCATGGACGTAGTATTTAGTATTATAATTACCTACTAGGTCAAAAACCTTTTTCGAATAAAAAATGGCTTGATGGCAAATGCTAATTTGCTTGTAAACTAACTTTTCGTAACTCGATTTTCCAGAATAAATCTCGCCCGATTTTTTAAACCTAACATTGCCATATAAAAAGTCCACGCCTTGTATTTCTGAAAAAACATCCTCTAAAACATGTGGGTTTTCCAAAACATCATCACTCCCAAAGAAATATAAATAATCTCCTTTTGCAATAGGGAGTGCCTTATTCATGGCATCATACACGCCCTCATCTTTTTGAACATAACAGGCAATTTTAGGGTAATCTATCCTAAACTTCTCAACTAGTGCCACCGTAGCATCTTGAGATTCACCATCCATAATAAGCACCTCCAAATCCTGAAACGTTTGGTTTTTGATACTTTCCAACGCCTCCCAAATGGTTTCGGAAGAATTATAAGTGGGTATGATGATACTTAAGCTTGGCATTGATTAATCTATGTATTTTATTTTTATTGAATAGTTAATTTTAAAAAAATTAAGATACCACAAATAAATTCTATCGGTAAAACTTAAAGTTTTATAATGTGTTTGTATGGACTTTTCAGTTTCTTCCAAATACAAACTCATATTTTTAGATAATTGCCCTTCTCTTTCTCTAAAAGCTCCTAGCTGTATTTTACTGGCATATAATTTTTCATATTTAAAAAAGCGCATCCATAGGTCAAAGTCCCCTGCTAATGTATATTCTGTATTTATTTTACCACCTGATACATCCCATAATTTTTTAGTCCAAAAAGTAGATTCTTGTTGTATAAAAGAGTAATCACTTTTATATTTCCTTAAATAAAAATGAAATTTTGACACAACAGGCTTTCTTTGAAATACAAGTTCCCCATCTTCATTTATTAGGGAGGGAAAACCTTGCAGCCATTGAACTTGTTTATTCTCAGTGAATATTTTGGCCACATAATGTAAACTTCCTTCCCATAATACGTCATCGCTATTGATCCAGCACAAAATATCTCCGGTAGCAATAGCAAAACCCTTATTAATAGCGTCGTACATCCCTTTATCTGGTTCAGTCACAAAATAAGAAATCTTAGATTCATACTTCTTTATTACTTGTAATGAATTATCTATACTTCCACCATCTATGATAATATACTCTAGATTAGGGTAGTGTTGATTTAAAACAGATAAAATAGTAGATTCTATAAAATCTCCAAGGTTATAGTTTGGAGTTACTACAGATATTTTAGGATAAGGGGTATCCATTAACGATACTTTATATATTTAAAGATGGGATGATCTTTTTTAATGAAAAATAAATCCATTTGCCAAAAAGTTCCGTCATAGGCTCTTGCCATTAAATCAACAACCTCCAATGGCCGAAAACCCAAATGCCACATATAGTCGCAAAGCTCCCAAAAGCAAAGACTATCCTCTTCAATATTAAAATTATAGGCTTCAATGATGATGAGGTTAGCTTTCGAAATAACATTTTTGGCACCTTCTAAAATAGGCACCTCAAATCCGTGGGTATCCAATTTTAACAAAAAAGGTGCTTTAAGGCTTCGCTTTTCAATCTCTGAGTCTAACGAAACAACGGGTACTTTAATGGAGTCTTCATTGAAAGGTTCTTCGGAAGCGATCCCTCCAAAAAGTTCAGAATTGTCAAAATAAATGGTACCATTCTCTTTACCAGCCGCCGCAAGGAGGAAGGAACTGTTTTTATGAGTTCTTTGAAACTCCTCTAATCCTTCTAAATGGTCTACTTGCGCTTCCACCAAGAGGTAATGTGCCTCCGGAAAAAAAGGCATACATTCTTGGGACCATCGCCCGTCTGATGCGCCTACATCAATAACGGTATTTATCTCAATCCCGTGACCTACCATTCTTCCCAACGCCTTCTGCGTGGTAAATTCTGATTTTACCACAATGCTCTTTTTATACGCAATGGGGGTCTTTTGTAGTTTATACCCAAGCTTTAAAAAAAATTTATTTAAAAGTGAAACCATTACTTTTTAGTTAAAGATAAATAAGCGTTGAATATGTCATAATACATCGTATTTACTACCAGTTTTTTATTGCGTGGGTAAGCTCTTTGGAGTTTGTACCGTAATTTATAAAGATCTGCCCTATAAAATAACTTGCTCCAAAAAATATCGAAGATTAATTTAATGAATACCCTCTTTTTCATTTTGCTCGTTGCTTTAATATCGCTAATAACATCATTATAAATAGCTAGAAGGGGAAGGCTTGCATTGATTCCCTTTTCCAATGATTTAAAATAGGTTTTTGTGAGCCTTTTTTCTGGTATAAAGTGTTTAAATCGTAAGGATTCGTCGTACCATAATTTTTTACCGGCGAGCAGGTACCATTTACAAATTTCTGCATCCTCACCAGCTAATAAATCGTCACCTTTTCTGCCAGTACAATAGAAACTAAATCCATTATTTAAAAATTGGATGGCAATTTGTTTTTTAATCATAAAGCCAGCTCCCCATACGTATCCTTTGTAAGAAACATCACCAGAAAAAAGGTCTTGAACACCCACAGCGTAATAATTGTTATAGGAATAAAACCAATATGGGAGTGATATATTAGACACCGCGTCTCCTCTCCCACCCAAAACACCTATCTCGTCATTAGAACTTAAAATGCTGTAAGCCGTAGTTATGTAATTTTCTTCGAGCCAATTGTCGTCATCACAAAACAATACGTAATCATACTGTGATTCGTAAATACCCCTAATTCTAGCGAAGGAAAGCCCCTGTTCTTTTTCGGTTACAACCCTTAAAGGAAATTTGTTATTTTGTGTTTTAGCCACCTCTTCCGCTACAGCAACCGTACGATCACTGGAGTTATTATCTACCAGAATAATTTCAACGCTTACATCATTCGCTTTGTGTTGTGCGTAAAGATGTTCCATAGTGTTTCTAATAATAGCTTCACTATTATAGCAACAAACAACTACAGAAACACCATCTTTATTCATATACCAAAGATTAAGACAATTTAAAATTGATAATTAAAAGTGTTAAGATCTTCTTCATAATATTTTTCAATTATTTTTTTTGCGTTCGAATTTATTAACTTTCCATAATCCTTTTCTAAGGCCGGTGACGTATTTATTTTGGGCAGGCTTTCTGAAAAAGGCATACTCAAAATGTTATGGATATTTCGGGTATGTAAATCAATATCTTCAAATCGTGCCAAATAGGTTACATTAATTTTTCCCATAGAATCCTTAAGCCAAGTTACCTGTGGCTGCCATTGGTTGTGCGGGGGATTGTGCACCAATTTTCCTTCAACCAAAAAGTTTGCGGCTTCTTCTATGCTGGCATTCTTAAGAATGTCGTAATCCAGATGCTTTCCATAAATCGCTTTTTCTGGATGAATGGCAGAATGATAATAAGACTCTTCCATTCTGGCATAGTTATATAGGGAAATAAAACGATCGAATGGGTTTCTTACAAAAGCAAAAGAAAACATAGCAGCATACGCTTCTTTTCCCAACATGGATACATACTCTTTTACCGTATAATGCCTTGTAGTAGTAATAGAAAGACTTTGGCCAATAGAGGTGCCCGCATTTTTGGGAACGTGGATAAAAATGAAGTTATGGGCAAACGATATGTTGTCGAATTCCATAAATTTTTGTGTCTTTTTCTTTTTAAATAAAAACTTCACCTTCTTTTTTTAATAGTAATTCCTATGGTTAATTAGTAAATGTACCGTTGTTTTCCACTATTTAGTCCATTTGGTATAATTCTTAAATATAGTTTTTAACCTATTGGCAATGGGTGTTTTTTTCCTTTCTTTTATTGCATTCAGTTTACTAATTCCTGCAAAATCACCATCACTATATAGCTGCAACATCTTCCTGTATTGAAACCCTGGAACGAAAGCCTTGTTTTCGAGAAACGAATTTGCCATCTTAAGAGATTCGTTGAGGATAATTTCTTTAAGTGAATCCTTTTCTTTCCCCAATAAATTGATCAGAATTTTCCTAAACTGAACAAAGCTAAAATACAATTGAGAACGCTCTGTAACGTCGTCCAACAACCAAGATTTGTCATCACCTATATGGAAGGTATATCTCCCTTCTCTAATCCAAATAAATTTTGTCGCTAGATGTAAAAGGTTATTGGCTATTACCAATCCTACGGGACCTGTACCTATAATACTATGTTCCAAATCAAATTTAGGAAGTAAATCCCTTTTTATAATAAAACAATCAATGCCTTCGTGTTTTAGTCCTTTTATAGTATATAGCGATTCTAAGGTTGCGCCTTGACAAGCCTCTTCTGGCAAAGTGTTTCTATTAATGCAAATCCCGTCATAACCTTTTTCAATTAATGTAATGACCTTTTTGTAAAAATCTGGGTAAAGAGCAATATCAACATTAGTATAAATAATATAATCCGCATCTGGTTTCCACGCTACTGCTTTGGTAAAAATATCTTGTAGGAACGGTAGCTTTTTGTTTTCTTGAAATGAACCTACATCCAATACACTCCTGTTAAGATTTGGGGTTTTATAAAAATAATCGGGTATTATTTCACAGTCCTCATTATACTGTGTGGAAATAAGGTTAATTTCCATGGCATTACCAACAAAGTCTTTTGCACGACGCATACTATCGAAGGTTATAGGTTGCGCTCTAAAAAGGTCTGAAGATTCAGGAACTTTTACGGGATTCACTATGTGGGTAATGGATACCATCTAAAAAAACTTGAATGGTTTTACGTATTTATGAAACTGATCTGTTTTTACAAACTCTGGGGGAACAGCATCTATCGCCAATTTTTCGGAAATGGGATGCTCCTGCTTTGCGGCTATGAAATCTGCAAAATCTAAGGTTTTTAAATGTTTTCGCATCACCATCCTTTTATCCATGATAAACAAGTTTTGAAAATTACTGCCGATAAACACATAATTTTTATAAGCTTCGAAAAACTGAAGAATCCTGCTTTTAAAAGTGGCATCATTGGCCTCAATAATAAATAGCCCAACGGAGATATGGGTGAGATCCAAGCCTTGAAGCACTTCTACCTCATATCCTTCTACATCTATGGAAAGAATATCTACATGGGTTATGTTGTTTTCATTAAAAAGGGTATTTAAGGTGGTCGCCGCTACACTTATTTTTTCAGGCGATTTATACGCTAATCCTCTTTTTTCGTACCTCCTTTTAATATCTTCCTCATCATACACCACCCCAGATAAAACGCCTATCTCCTCACTATAAAAAGTAATTTCCTTTGTTGTTTCGTTTCCAACTATTGCCTTATTAACGAGGACAGCATGGGGACGGTTAGCTTCCAAAAATTGGAAAATGGAAGGGTTAGGCTCTACACATAGCGCTTGCCAGCCCAATTGCTCTAAACTATAGCTGTTACTTAAATGTTTACCATCAAAAGCACCTATTTCCACGACCATACCTGTGGTTTTTTTACCCAATAATTGCCAAGCGATATAATCGTCTGCGTGTTGGCTGTATGATAGGAATGAGTTATTCATTAATATAGAATTGAACTAAAATCAACATTAGTATAATGCTTTGTTTTTTCGGAAATTTTAGATAATTGATTATCACTTAATTGTTTCTTTCCTCTATAAACTTCAGCTTTATTTAATCTATTTTGTTTAGGCGGTAGCTGGGATACTTTTTCCATACTATCCAATATTTTTTCTAGTGAAATTTTATAGCCCATAAAGGCCAAAATATTTTGAATAGTTATTGCTTTGTCTTTGTGGAAATTTTCGTATTCAACAAATAATAACGAAAGATCACCCCTCTGTTCTGTATTTTTCCAACTAGCGAAGAAAAATAAGTACCAAGGGACAGCCAAATCAATCAAAAAGTTGTATTGCTGATTATTATCCCATTTATTAAAATCATTAGGCACATAGAAATGAGGCCAAATCAAGGTTTTCGATATATGATCTCTAAGCGAGATAATAACATCTGGCAATTTTCTTGTTAAAATTACTGGTCTTACATTATAGTTTTGAAGAATTTCGATATTTGGAGTTGTCGCCAATGTATGATGTTTTGACACATATTTTTTACTATTGTATTCTTCGATTAAGGGCTTATAAAGGTCTTGTTCCCTTAAATGGGAATAGACAACATCAAGGATAGGTAGGTTTAACACATCAGATATTACCAAACTAATAAAAGATGAACCACTTTTTGGAAAAGCACTTATAAATAAAAATTCCTGAAATTCTGGTTTTGCACTCTGAGAATTTCCACTTCTAATTTGTTCTATGTATTTAAATATATTTTTCAAAGAGTTTAATTAGATTCTTTATTAAGGGATTTAGCCTCAACGGTCCAAGGAAAGTCAGTTTTAAAAACCCCTTTACTTTTTCCTAAGCGCTCTCCTATTTTTTTACTCATGGGTGCAACCAATATTTTTAATGCATCCATGTATTCAATAAGGGCAGTAGTGTTTTCAACCACATAAATATTAATAGTAAATTCACCTTCGTTTAACAACTTTTCTGGGATTACCCCTTTAAATATCAACCTTCCTGGTTTCCTAAAGTCTAGGTCTTGCCTATTAGCATTCCTTGTTTGTGACATAAAGAGGATATTCCCAGAGGCATCCAAAAATTGAAAACCAACATGAATATTTCTGGTTATATCATTTGTTTCAACCTCACAAAACATTTCAATTTCGTCATCAATTTTAATGGGCTTTGTAAGTTTATGCCCCCTTTTTCCAATCGAAGCCCTAATTAATGTTATATTTTCTTTAGTAGGATGATTCCCTTTTTCAAACTCAAGTACGTTTTCGCCAAAGCTGTCATTTTCATCTTTTAGATAATAGGTAATGGCATCTTCCACAGGACCATTAAAGCTTATTTCTCCATTTTTTAAGACAATTGCTCTAGTGCACAGTGTTTGGACACTCGCCATATTATGACTCACAAACAATACGGTACGACCTTGTCCTTTGCTAATATCCTGCATTTTACCTATAGCTTTTTTTTGGAATTCTGCATCCCCAACGGCCAATACCTCATCTATCACCAAAATCTCTGGTTCTAAATGAGCAGCTACGGCAAAGGCAAGCCTAACAGTCATACCACTACTATACCGTTTTGTTGGGGTGTCTATATACATTTCACAACCACTAAATTCGATAATTTCATCAATCTTAGCATCTACTTCTTTTTTGGTCATCCCCAGAATGGTACCATTAAGATAAATATTTTCCCTCCCGGTTAATTCGGGATTAAAACCAGTCCCTACTTCCAATAGGGAAGCAATACGCCCCCTACTTTTAATAGAGCCTATCGTGGGACCCGTAACTCGAGACAAGATTTTTAAAAGCGTGCTTTTACCTGCACCATTCTTACCTATAATACCTAAAACTTCACCCTCTTGAACCTCAAACGAAATATTTTTAAGTGCCCATACGTATTCTTCTGTAGCTTTGGCACTTCGATCATTAGCGCTTCCAATGGTTAAATAAGGGTCGTCTTTACCTCTTATACGATGCCACCAACGGTTTGCGTCGTGGGCTAGCGTCCTTGTCCCAACATATCCCAACCTATATTGCTTGCTAATGTTTTCTACTAAAAGAATAGGTTTTGCCATTTATACCGTATCTATAAAGTTCTTTTCAGTTCTGTTAAACAAGATCAATCCAATAAAAAATAAGCTCATACCAAGAAGCGTAACCCAGCCCAATCCCATCCAGCTAAAATGCAAATTTTCTGTAGCAAATAGACTGTACCTAAAACCTTCCACTATTTGTGCTAACGGATTGTAATCTACAAGCCATCCATATTCTGGGACTTTACTTTTCAATTCTCCCATGGGGTAAGGGACAGCAGAAAGGTACATTAACAACTGCATACCAAACCCAACCAAAATGGAGATATCTCTGTATTTTGTAGTAACAGTGGAAATAATCATCCCTAGTCCTAAACCATAAATCCAAACCAATAATATATAGAAAGGAAACAGTAAAATGAAGTAATTAGGGGCAATTTCTGCTCCTGCGTAAACGGCATAGTAAATATAAAAGGCAGTTAAAATAAGGCATTGTATACCAAAACGCACTAGATTAGAAACAACCTTGGACATAGGAACAATAATTCGCGGAAAATATACTTTACCAAAAATACCAGCATTAGCCTTAAATGTACTGGAGGTTGTACCTAAAGTTAGATTGAAATACCCCCATATAATGACCCCCGATAAATTAAATAAGAATGAAGGTATAATCCCAGTACTTATATTGGCAATATTATTAAAAACCAACGTATAAATAACCGAGGAAAATAAAGGCTGAATCAAAAACCACAGAGGGCCTAAAACTGTTTGCTTGTAGGATGCAGCAATATCGCGTTTTACAAACATTAGTAGCAAATCCCGATAACGCCAAATCTCTTTAAAGTTTAAATCAATTAACTTTCGTTTGGACGAAATCTCATACAACCAAGCGTCTTCTCGTTGGGGGTTCATGGTAGGTTTTTATGATATGGCAAGATACTAATTCTTACCAAGTAATATGACAAAGGAATTAAAGGAAAGTGAGAATTTATAAACGGGTTATTAAATGTTGGTGAGTAGTGAATTGGGAATTGTGAATTGGGAGTTGTGAATTGGGAGTTTTAAAAAATTAAAAAACTACTCACTACTTTCCCTGAGCAAGCCTTGCCTACCGGTAGGCAGGGTCGAAGGGCACTACTTACTACTAACAAACTTCTCCCAAGTAAGCTTCATCCCCTCCTGCACCGAAAATAAAGGGTTATACCCTAATATTTTTTTTCCTTTTGAAATATCCGCCAAAGAATCTCTTACATCCCCTTTTCTGGGAGGTCCGTAAGTAGCTTTTATATTTTTTCCCGAAGTTTCCTGTAAAGATTCCCAAAGGGCATTTAAACTAATGCGTTCTCCATAAGCAATATTAAATACCTCATTCACAGCAGCATCGGGAGCAAAAAATGCTCTAACATTGGCTTGTACTGCATTCTCAACAAAGGTGAAATCTCTCGTTTGTTTCCCATCACCATTGATGGTGGGTGCAACTTCATTCTTTAAGGCTTGCATAAACAACGGAATCACCGCCGCATACGCCCCTTTAGGACTCTGCTTAGGGCCAAATACATTAAAATAACGCAATCCAATGGTTTGGGTGTTATAAGTTTTGTAGAAGACGTCTGCATATAATTCATTGACCAACTTGGTCACTGCATACGGAGATAATGGTTTTCCAATAGTTTGCTCCACTTTGGGTAAGTTTTTACTATCCCCATAGGTAGAACTGGAGGCGGCATACACCATTCTTTTTACAGAAGGGCTTTCTTTTTGAGCCACCAACATATTCAAAAACCCAGTTACATTCACTTCATTGGAAGTAATGGGATCGTTTATAGACCTTGGCACACTGCCCAAAGCCGCTTGGTGAGAAACATAATCAATCCCATCCATCGCTTTATTGCAGGTGGCCAAATCCCTAATATCGCCTTCCATAAATTCAAAAGCTGGATGACTTACAAATTCTGAAAGATTTTCTTTAAAACCCGTAGCAAGGTTATCGAGCACACGCACTTTCTTAGCGCCAAACTTCAGTAAATATTCAACTAAATTAGAACCTATAAATCCCGCTCCACCAGTTACAAGAAAGGAGTAATTCGATAATTCTTTAGTATGGTAAGGTGTTTTGTACAAATTGTTAGGGGTTATGGGTTATGGGTACTGGGTTTTGGGTCATAGGTCTTATGTCTTACATCTTGGCTCTTGTCTCTTGTCTCTTGAATCCTGTCCAAACAAATGTATTCATTTTTACAACCTTCCATCAATAATAGTAGAATCCAAAAACGCCTTCACATCAAATATCACACTATTTGGAGCCGAGAGGCCTTTCACATTCATATCCTTAAATGCTTTATGGGCAACGGCTAAAATAATAGCATCATAGTTTTTTTCTAAATCTGAAACATCATTAACCAGAACTTTTCCAAACTCCAGTTGTACCTCTTCAGCATTCGCCCATGGGTCGTGTATGGTAACCTGTAAATTATAACGCTCCAATTCGTTCACCACATCAATTACCTTGCTATTTCGAATATCAGGACAATTCTCTTTAAAAGTAATCCCCAACACCAATACGTTAGCTCCCTTGACTTTGCAATCCTTCTGAATCATCAATTTCACCACTTCATGCGCCACATAACTCCCCATTCCATCATTCATACGGCGTCCTGCCAAAATAATTTCGGGGTTGTAGCCCTCCTCCATAGCTTTTTGCGCTAAATAGTAAGGATCTACACCAATACAATGTCCTCCCACAAGGCCAGGAGTAAATTTTAAAAAATTCCATTTGGTACCCGCCGCTTCCAACACAGCTTGTGTATCTATTTCAAGAAGACGAAAAATTTTAGAAAGTTCATTTACAAAAGCAATATTAATATCCCGTTGCGAATTCTCAATCACTTTGGCAGCCTCAGCTACTTTAATAGACGGGGCTAAATGGGTGCCTGCGGTAATGACGGAAGCATACAAATTATCCACATAGGTAGCTGCTTCTGGAGTAGAACCTGAAGTGACTTTTAAAATTTTGGTAACTGTATGTTCCTTATCTCCAGGATTGATTCGCTCTGGCGAATACCCTGCAAAAAAATCTTGATTAAAGGTTAAGCCAGAAAATTGCTCCAAAATTGGCACACAAATATCTTCTGTTACTCCAGGATATACAGTAGATTCATAGATAACCACATCCCCTTGTTTTAACACCTTTCCCACAGTTTCACTCGCTTTTTCTAACGGAATTAAAACTGGCTGATTATGCTTATTGGTAGGCGTAGGCACAGTAACCACATACACATTCGCTTGCGCTAAGTCTTCGGGATGACTACTTACCTTTAATCCATTTTCTGAAGCCTGTAGCACCTTTTGCAGATCTTCATCAGCAACCTCAAGGGTATTGTCCTTACCTGCCTGTAACTCGGCAATGCGTTTTTCATTGATATCAAATCCTATCACCGAATATTTTTCGGCAAAAGCAACAGCTAGAGGCAAGCCTACATACCCTAATCCTATAATAGCAATGGTGGGATTTTCTTTCATGTGGTGTATTGAAATATTATATGATGCGCAAAGATACGCACCTTATAGAAAATAGAAAGAAATACCAAACAATAATAACGTAGGTCTAGTCCATAGGGATTTTCAAACAATCAGAAATATAAAATAGGGTTCACCCGTAGTTCCTTCGGGTCTACTTGCGGTTTACTTCGGGTAAAGTCCGGTCGACAAAAGGAGTAAAATAAATTGAAATAACTTAAAAAATCGACTGCCACAAATACAATAAATCCCTTTTAAAAGACCAATTTTCAATGTATTCCTTATTCATCTTCACTTTATCGGGCCAAATAACGGTATCATTATATTCTAATGGATTTGACTGACTTAACAGTAACATATCTTCATTTTTATATTTTATAGTCGCTGGACCTGTTATTCCAGGTTTTATCGAGAGTATTATTTTATCATCTCCTTGCAACCTATCCGCATATCCAGAAATATCCGGTCTAGGACCTACCCAACTCATATCGCCTTTTAGTACATTAAATAGTTGAGGGATCTCGTCGAGTTTTGTTTTCCGAAGCCAGCCCCCAAAGGCAGTTTCTTTTGCTATTATTTCATTAATATCCTTATGATTTTCCCCTTTAAGGGTTCTTAATTTATAAAAAGGAAAAGGCTTTCCATGTTGACCAATTCTTAATTGAACAAACCAACCATTACGCCCTGCACTTAGGGTTGATAAGACCCAAAGGATCAATAATGGAATGAGTATAATGGGAAATAATAAAAGAGATAACACAATATCAAAACCTCTTTTTACTATTTTTTGTTTTTGGGTAAGCATAGGTGCACCCTTATTAATTTTTCCGTAGTTTTATCAGTCTTTTAAAGAAGGATTTTACTCGATGAAAGAGAGAAGGTTTTCTATCATCGTCGTGGTATCCATGTCCATACCCATACCCGTAGCCATAACCATATCCGTAACCGTAGCCATATCCATAGCCATACTTAGCTTTTCCTTCAAAGAAGTTAAATACAAGACTAATATTTTTAACCTCACCCGACTTGTATTTGTCATTGATTAAGGCAAACATTCCTCGTTTTGTATGGTTTTGGCGCACCATATAGATCGTCGCATCTGCATATTTAATCAACTCCAAAGAATCAGCAACCAAGCCTAAAGGAGGAGAATCTATTATCACATAATCGTATTTCCCTTTCAAGCTCTCTATCAATTCAGCCATACGCTCGGTCATTAACAATTCAGAAGGATTGGGAGGTATAGGTCCCGAAGTAATAACATCCAGTGTATCAATCATGGTCTTCTGAATGATTTCATCTTCGGTAGCATCGTCAATAAGATAATTGACCACCCCAATATTATTATTTATATTAAAATCCCCAAATATCTTGGGTTTGCGTAAATCTAGCCCAACTAAAATTGTTTTCTTTTCACTTAATGCAAATACGGATGCTATATTAATGGAGCAAAAGGTTTTCCCCTCTCCACTCACTGAAGATGTCACTAACACCGTTTTGGCTCCTTTAAGTCCCTGTTTTTTATAGATGTATTGAAGACTCGACCGAATAGCTCTAAAAGATTCAGAAATAGCAGATTTTGGTTTTTCAATCACCGCTAGATTATTCTCTAGTCTCGATTTTCCAATAACCCCTAATATCGGTATTTTGGTAAGCCTTTCAATATCTTTTACATTGTGTATACGGTTATCAAAAAAGGTAAGTAAAAACACAAGGACAAATGGAATAAGTGTCCCAAATAATATTGCCATTACATAATTAAGTTGGGTATTGGGCCCCACTTGACCGCCACCTGTATCTTTAGCTATGTCAATTACCAAAACATCACTTACATTGGCAGCTTTAACCAATCCAGCTTCATTTCTTTTGGATAAAAAGAGATCATAGGTCCCTTGACTTAATTTATATCGCCTTTCTATTTTTAATAATTCTTGTTGGTCTTTCGGTAATTTACGTATCTCTACCTCGTACTGATAAATTTCATTATTAATTCTGGCTATTTCTTGATTTTTTAACCCTTTTGAAGATGTAATATTCTCCTGTAAAACACGCTTTATGGCATCTATTTGGCGATCTATATCTTTAAAAATAGGTGCCCCTTCTTTATAAGAGTATTCTAATTTACTTCTATCTTGGGCCTTTTGAACAATTTGCCCGACACCATCCACTATACTGGCCTCGAAAATACCTGCAACAGAAGGCGCAGGCACATCTCTATAATCTGTACGATTAATTAGGTAATTTTCTAAGGTATTGTAATAATTCAATTCACGAGTTATAGCTTCCTTTTGAAGATCTAACGTATTTAAGCGGTCCGTAATTTTTTGTCCTTCAGATTGAAGATTATATATGGTATTTTGATCTTTAAACGCATTAAGCTCATCTTCAACATCTTTCAGCTCTTTAGATTTCTCTGCCAAGCTACTATCTATAAATCGAATGGTCTTAGTAGCAAACAGGTTTTTACGCTCCAGCATATCTTCACTTAAAACAGCTATAGAGGTATTTAAATAATCTACTAACCTTGCTTTATTTTGACCTACAAGTCGAAGTTTAAGCACCGAAGACCCTTTGTCTTCTGGTTCTACCTGTATATTCAAATATCCTATTACTGCCGAATCAAAATTAATAAATGAAATGTAATAGGTTTGCCCTGCTCTTGGTTTAATATCCTCAATAGGGAAAAGTGTTACATTGATTAAATGAGTCTTAATTTCCTGTCCTAACCGATAGGTTTGAGAAAACTCTTGTGCCTCAATGTATTTATACTCTTTTTCTTTTAATGTATTATATACTTGATAAACTCGTTGTTTATCATCATCAAAAGAAGTGGAAATCGTAAATTGAGTAGAGTCCTTAAACACTATTTTAAATTGTGTATTAAGTATTTGAGGGTTTAAAGTATCAACTTTAACATCAAAAGGTGTTTTGCCATAAACATCAACAAGCTGATACTTTCCATCTTTTAAAAATCGCATATAATACTGCAATCTATCCACAACCTTTTCATTGTGGGATCTCGATTTTAAGGTGATGATAGCTGTATTTACTTTATCTGTAGTCCCACCCCAATTAAATGTTAAGCTGGTGTTTGTTGTAAAAAATGGATTTTGGTCATCTTTAATTGAGACCATATTTTCTATAAGATAAACTGGTAGTTTTCTAACATTTATATAATAAGCAATACCAAATCCTATAGCCACCGAAAAAACAAACAAGGGCCAATAGCTTATTAATTTAAAAAGAAAGCCTTTTAAATCGAATGTAGTATGTAAATCATTTGTTTCTTGTTCTTGATACATCTATAGCCTAATAAAAAGTAATATTGAAGTGGTTAATGCGGTAACTATACTCAAAATAGTTGTAAAAGATTGTAATCCTGTAACTCCAGTTCCCAATGATTTTTGTGGTAATGGATTAATAATAATTAAGTCATTAGGTTGTACATAATAATAGGGAGAACTCATAGCATCTATAGATGTTAAATCAATATGATGCACTTTTTGACCTAAAGGATATTGTCTAATAACAACAACATTGGTTTTATCCCCTGTGACAGGAATATCACCACTATTTCCTATAGCTTCCATAATGGTTGCCTGATCTCTATAAATAATTTTAGATCCTGGGTTTCCAATCTCCCCATTTATAGAAAATCGAATTCCTGACAATTTTACCGTAACAAAAATATTAGCCTCCGCCTTAAAGTAGTCTTTTAAAAGCCTTTGTTCGAGATCCTTTCGCACCTCTTCAATAGTATATCCCAAAACAGGAATTTCACCTAAAATTGGGATTCTAATATTTCCGTGTTGATCTACTTTAAATCCATCATAATATAATCTCTGTTCCCCAGTAGCATTTGGATTGGCTTCACTTACAGGATTAAAAATATTTACTAATTCATCGTCCAATGCTTTTACTCGAATACTCAAAAGATCATTAATTTGTAACCTGTAAGGCTCTTTCATCTTTTGAATAGGTATCAAACTATCCTTAGTCGTTGTATTATCTTCTTGAAGGTAGGTTAGTTGTTTTTGAGACACACAGGACGCTAAACAAATAGCAATGATTCCGAAGAACAGCAATCGCATCATTTTCATAGTAAGCAGGGTTGTTAGCAACAAATATAACGTATGCGTTCTAATAATAAAATATATTTTGCCGTAAGTGAACAAAAACCATTTATTTTGCACCAAATCTTCCTTATGAAATGCCTAAACAATAATTTCTGTAAGTCTTCCAATAAGATACTTATCGCATTCCATCTGACAGATTTAACAAATACTAAAAACAGATGAATTACCTTTCGGTAGAAAATATTGCAAAATCGTATGGAGAACGTGTTCTCTTTAAAAATATATCCTTCGGAATTAACCAAGGACAAAAAATTGGATTTGTTGCCAAAAATGGAACAGGTAAAACATCTCTACTAAATATCCTCTCTGGCGTAGACACTCCAGATGAAGGAAATGTCATTTTTAGAAAAGGGCTTTCGGTGGCGTTTATAGACCAAGACCCCAATTTAAATCCTAAACTTACTGTGGAGGAAACCATTTTTTCTTCTGAAAAACCTATTCTAAAAATCATTGAAAATTATGAAAAAGCACTATTAAATCCTCACGATTCCGAAGCCTATCAAAAAGCCTTCGATGCCATGGATGCCCACCAAGCTTGGGATTTTGAAACGCTATATAAACAAATTCTCTTTAAACTAAAACTAGAGGACCTTCAGCAAAAAGTATCCAGTTTAAGTGGTGGACAAAAAAAGCGATTGGCGCTTGCCAATGCCCTCCTCTCCCAACCCGACTTGCTCATTATGGATGAACCCACCAACCATTTGGACCTCGAAATGATTGAATGGTTAGAAGCCTTTTTTGCCAAAGAAAACATCACGCTATTTATGGTCACCCACGACCGTTATTTTTTGGAACGAGTATGCAATGAAATTGTAGAATTAGACGAAGGAAACCTCTATAGTTACAAAGGAAATTACAGCTATTATCTCGAGAAAAGGGATGCACGAATCGAGAATTTTGAAACCGAAACCAATAAAGCCAAGCAACTTTTTAAAAAAGAATTGGATTGGATGCGGCGTCAACCCAAAGCACGGACTACGAAAAGTAAAAGCAGAATTGAAGATTTCCACGAAATAAAATCTCGCGCGAGTCAACGTCGTAAAGACCATGAAGTCCAACTCGAATTAAACATGGAACGATTAGGCACTAAAGTGGTGGAGCTTCACAATATCTCAAAACGTTTTGGTGACCGCAATTTATTCGAAAAGTTTGAATATAATTTTTTACCTGGAGAGCGATTAGGGATTATTGGAAAAAACGGAACGGGAAAATCTACTTTTTTAAATATTCTTACTGGGAATATGACACCAGATTCGGGTAAAGTAGTCATTGGGGAAACGGTTCATTTTGGATACTATACTCAAAAAGGAATCAAGGCTAAAGAAGGTCAAAAAGTAATCGATGTGGTTCGAGAATACGGTGATTTTATTCCGTTGAAAAAAGGCAGGCAAATCTCCGCCGGACAATTGCTCGAACGCTTTTTATTCGATAGAAAAAAGCAATACGACTTTGTTGAAAAACTAAGTGGTGGTGAAAAAAAACGACTATATTTATGTACGGTACTTATTAAAAATCCTAACTTTTTAATACTCGATGAGCCTACCAACGATTTGGATATAGTTACCCTCAATGTCTTGGAAAGTTTTTTGTTAGACTTTCCTGGTTGTTTAATTGTAGTATCTCACGACCGTTATTTTATGGATAAAATTGTAGATCATTTGTTTGTTTTTCGAGGAGAGGGTGTCATTGAAGATTTTCCCGGAAACTACAGCGATTTTAGAAGCTACGAAGACAGTGCTCCCAAGGAGAAAGTAGAAACTTCAGAAAGTAAACCAAAAAATCATTGGAAAACCGATACGTCTAAAGCAAAGCTTAGCTACAATGAACAAAAGGAATACAATAAACTTGAAAAGGAAATTGCGAAATTAGAAACCGAACGCGAAACCCTTCAAAATCTATTTGCCACAGAAAATTGGGATGGTGCCGAAATCGACAAACAATCCCAAAAACTCCAAGAACTTATAGATAAAATTGAGGAAAAAACCGAACGTTGGTTCGAGTTATCTGCCAAAATGGAAGAATAATTTATGTTTTACCAAATAAAATCATACTTAAACTTCTTTCTGAAATCCACCAATGCGCATGGAGTACACTCCCCTTTTGTGTATGATTTTGTTGCAACCTGTTTGTATGACAAAAAATTATATGAATTATATTCAAAACTCAAATCTTTCAGAAAAAAATTATTTCAAAATAATGAAGTAATTTCCATTACTGATTTCGGACAAGGGTCACGAGTATTTTCCTCTAACCATCGAAAAATTTCGGCCATTGCTAAGAATGCTGGAATTACAAAAAAGAGACAACAATTACTTTATAGAATTGTTCAGTATTTTCAGCCCAAAACGGTATTAGAATTAGGCACCTCACTTGGAATGGGAACCGCAGCGCTTTCTTTAGGGAATACTTCGGCTGATATTAAAACCATTGAAGGCTGCCCAAATACAGCAAAGATTGCCAAAAACCAATTTGAAGATTTTCAGTTAGGAAATATTGAATTACATATAAAATCCTTTGAAGATTTCTTCGAAAAGGATTCCACAGTACATTACGATTTAGTGTATATCGACGGAAACCATCAGAAAGATAAAACGCTTCAGTATTTCAATATTCTTTTAGAAAAAGCCACAAACGATTCACTTTTTATCTTTGACGACATTTATTGGAGTCCATCGATGACTGAAGCTTGGAATGAAATCAAAACACATCCTAAAGTGACTGTAAGTATCGACACCTTTTATTGGGGATTTGTTTTTTTTAGAAAGGAACAAGAAAAACAACATTTTTGTATTCGTTTGTAACATACACCTACCCCCTGCGTCTTATGCTAAAAACTACTATCTTGCAAATCCATTTCTATAACATATGAGTCTAGTCATAAAAATTCGAGGAATTATTCGTGATTTCCCATTGGGACAAGAAGTAGTTAAGGTACTTAAAGGAATTGACCTTGATATTGAACGTGGTGAATATGTGGCACTAATGGGGCCTTCAGGTTCTGGAAAATCTACCCTTATGAATCTGCTGGGATGCCTTGACACTCCCACAGGTGGAACTTACGAATTAAATGGAGTGGATGTAAGTAGTATGACAGATGATGAGCTTGCCGAAATTAGAAACAAAGAAATTGGCTTTGTCTTTCAAACATTTAATTTATTACCGCGGACTACAGCCTTAGACAACGTTGCACTGCCTATGGTGTATGCAGGAGCTAGTAAAAGTGAACGCAATCAAAGAGCATCACAAGTATTAACAGACGTAGGCCTTGCCGATAGAATGGACCATAAGCCAAATCAGTTATCTGGGGGACAACGACAACGTGTTGCCGTAGGACGAGCACTGGTAAACAAACCCTCCATTATTCTTGCCGATGAACCAACAGGTAACCTAGACTCAAAAACTTCTTTAGAAATCATGCAATTGTTTGATGATATCCATAAAGCCGGTAATACAGTAATCATTGTAACCCACGAAGAAGAAATTGCTGAACATGCCCACCGAATTATAAGGCTTCGGGACGGTATAGTAGAAAGTGATATTAAAACTAAGTAGGGGTCCCCTTTTTTACATTTCAAATTCTTAACGCTGCATTTACTACCTTTGTTACAAACACAGAAGTTACAATTATGTTCACGTGGATAGGAGTTGCTTTTATTTTATTGGTGGTGGTTATCTGGAATAATTTCCGAGTTAATAAAGAACGTAGGAAAAGAAACCAGCAAAGTTTTAGGAAACGCTATAAGGAGAAAAAAGAAAACAATAACTAATGGATACTTCGCTTTGGTTATTGGTAGCCATTGCAATAGGATTATTTTTTGTTAGAATGAATATCCTAAAAGCAAAGAAGAAATTAGAAAAAAAGATTCAAAAGAAAAATACAGATGAAAATCTACACTAAAACAGGAGATAAAGGAACCACAGCGCTTTTTGGTGGTACACGAGTCCCTAAACACCATATTCGCATTGAAAGTTACGGTACGGTGGACGAGTTAAACTCCTACTTGGGATTAATTCGCGATCAAGAAATGGATACCCATTACAAGAATACCCTGATGGATATTCAAGACAAGTTGTTTACGGTAGGCGCTATTTTGGCTACTGATCCTCAAAAAGCAGTATTAAAAAGTGGAAAGGAGCGATTAAACATTCCAAAAATTGAAGAAAACGATATTCTCCTTCTTGAACAAGAAATGGATTCTATGAATGAAGCGCTACCCCCTATGACACACTTTGTCCTTCCTGGAGGACACACAACGGTGTCATATTGTCACATTGCACGTACTGTTTGCCGTCGGGCCGAACGATTAACCAGCTTTTTACACGAAAATGAACCTGTCGATGCCCACGTTTTAAAGTACCTCAACCGCCTTTCTGACTACCTTTTTGTACTGGCACGGAAATTGTCTTTTGACCTCAAAGCAGAAGAAAATAAGTGGATTCCAAAAAAACAATAATCCTAAGATTTAATCTCTAATTTTAATTAACTGATTTTCAGTATATTAAAAACGTTCTTTAAAATAAATGACAATTAACTTTAATTTTTCTTGACTTTTTCAGTTAAAAATTTATTTTTGCAAAAAATTAAACCCTAATTCTATTATGTACTGGACATTAGAATTGGCATCTTATTTAAGCGATGCCCCCTGGCCTGCCACAAAAGACGAGTTGATAGATTATGCCATTAGAACTGGTGCACCACTGGAAGTGGTGGAGAACCTTCAAGCAATTGAAGACGAAGGCGACTCTTACGATTCTATCGAGGAAATATGGCAGGACTACCCCACAGACGATGATTATCTGTGGAATGAAGACGAATATTAATAATAAATTTAAAACATAGAAAAAAGTCTCACCCATTTGGGTATGAGGCTTTTTTTTTGCTCAAAACACAAGTCATAAAAAGCGTTAAACCCTTTGAATTTTTCGAATATTTACGCTTTTTTTGTGATACTTTACACAGAAGGTTTTATTTCTGTACTTGAGCCTAAAACAATACACACATCATGGGACTTTTAGACAACGTATTAAAAGTATTTGTAGGAGACAAATCCAAAAAAGACATCGGTGAAATTCAGCCCATTGTCAACCAAATAAAAAAACACGAAGCTGAAATGGCAAATCTTTCTTTAGACGAGCTTCGTGCAAAATCTGAATACTTCAGAAAAAGAATTAAAGACGACCAAAAGGAGATACAAGATCAAATAGATGCCCTGCTTAAAGATGCCGAAAAGGAAGAAGACATCGATGTAAAAGAAGAGATTTATAATCGGGTGGATGCCCTAAAGAATGATCGCTACGAAGTTGAAAAGAAAACCCTTAACGATATTCTTCCAGAAGCTTTTGCTGTTGTAAAAGAAACTGCAAAGCGTTTTAAAGACAATACAAGCCTTACCGTAACTGCAACTCCTTTTGATAGAGAAATTTCTGCAACCAAAGACTATGTAACCCTTGATGGCGAAAAAGCCATTTGGAGCAACTCATGGGATGCTGCGGGTAAAGAAGTAACCTGGGATATGGTGCACTACGATGTACAGCTTATTGGTGGTATTGCATTACACCAAGGAAAAGCCGCCGAGATGCAGACAGGGGAAGGTAAAACCCTAGTAGCAACATTACCTGTCTATTTAAATGCAATGGCAGGAAATGGGGTTCACTTGGTAACTGTAAACGACTATCTTGCCAAGCGTGATAGTGCCTGGATGGCTCCTATTTTTGAATTTCACGGCTTAAGTGTAGATTGTATTGATTTACACCAATCCAACTCTCCAGAGCGAAGAAAAGCATACAACGCAGATATTACCTACGGAACCAATAACGAATTTGGTTTCGATTATTTGCGTGATAATATGTCGCACGCACCCAACGATTTGGTGCAACGCCCACATCATTACGCAATTGTCGATGAGGTGGATAGTGTGTTAATTGACGACGCCCGTACCCCATTAATTATTTCGGGACCTGTTCCTGAAGGAGAACGACACGAATTCAACGAATTAAAGCCAAAAATTAGTAGCATTGTTGAAGTTCAGAAAAAATATTTAACGGGTGTTTTAGCCGAAGCCAAAAAATTAATTGCCGAAGGCGATACCAAAGAAGGCGGTTTCCAATTATTACGAGTCTATCGTGGACTTCCAAAAAATAAAGCGCTTATTAAGTTTCTGTCTGAAGAAGGTGTAAAAGCTATCCTTCAAAAGACTGAAAATTATTATATGCAGGACAACAATCGTGAAATGCCAAAGGTAGATGCCGAGTTGTATTTTGTGATTGAAGAAAAAAACAATCAAATAGAATTAACCGATAAAGGGATTGAGTTCCTTTCGGGTAAAGACGATCCAGATTTCTTTGTAATGCCAGAAATTGGTACTGAGATTGCAAAAATTGAGGATCAAAATCTTCCGCCAGAAGAAGAAGCTGCTCTAAAGGAAGATCTTTTTAGGGATTTTGGTGTAAAAAGTGAGCGTATCCATACCTTAAATCAGTTACTGAAAGCCTACACATTATTCGAAAAAGACGATCAATATGTTGTGATGGAGAATAAAGTAATGATTGTTGATGAGCAAACGGGGCGTATCATGGACGGGCGTCGTTATAGCGACGGATTACACCAAGCTATCGAAGCCAAAGAAAATGTGAAAATTGAAGCCATCACGCAAACCTTTGCCACCATTACCCTTCAAAATTACTTTAGAATGTACCGCAAACTGGCAGGTATGACGGGTACTGCAGTGACAGAAGCAGGAGAACTTTGGGAAATATACAAATTGGACGTGGTAGAAATACCCACCAACAGGCCCATTGCACGTGATGACAGAGACGATAAGATTTACAAAACCAAACGCGAAAAGTACAATGCTGTAATTGAGGAAGTAGTAGAACTTTCTAATGCTGGAAGACCGGTGTTGATTGGTACCACTTCGGTAGATATTTCGGAGCTATTGAGTAGAATGTTGAGTATTCGTAACATTCCACATAACGTGTTGAATGCAAAACTACACAAGAAAGAGGCAGATATTGTTGCCCAAGCCGGTAATGCAGGAGTGGTAACGATTGCCACTAACATGGCAGGTCGTGGAACGGATATTAAGTTAAGCGAAGAAGTAAAGAAAGCGGGGGGACTTGCCATTGTAGGTACCGAGCGTCACGATTCGCGTCGTGTAGATAGACAGCTTCGTGGTCGTAGTGGTCGTCAAGGAGATCCAGGAAGTTCTCAGTTTTATGTTTCTTTAGAAGATAACTTAATGCGTCTTTTTGGTAGTGAACGTATCGCCAAAATGATGGACCGATTGGGATTAAAAGAAGGGGAAGTGATTCAGCATTCTATGATTTCAAAATCCATTGAGCGTGCCCAGAAAAAAGTGGAAGAAAACAACTTTGGAATTCGTAAAAGATTACTTGAGTATGATGATGTTATGAATGCCCAGCGTGAGGTAATTTACAAGCGTCGTTACAATGCCTTATTTGGAGAGCGACTTCGTGTGGATATCGCAAATATGATTTATGACACTTCGGAAGTGATTGCCGAAACGAATAAAGGAGCGCAAGATTTTAAAAATTTCGAGTTTGAATTAATTCGTTATTTCTCTATGAGTTCTCCTATTTCAAAACAAGAATTTGAAAGCTTAGGAATTAAAGAAATAGCTGGAAAAATTTATAAAGCAGCCTACAAGCATTACCAAGAAAAAATGGCGCGTAATGCCGAAATGGCTTTCCCTGTAATTAAAAATGTATTTGAAACACAAGGTGACAAATTCAAACGAATTTTAGTACCCTTTACAGACGGTGTTAAAACATTGAATGTTGCTACAGACCTTCAAAAAGCTTACGAATCTGAAGGAAAACAACTGGTAAACGATTTTGAAAAGAACATTACCCTTGCCATTATCGATGATGCTTGGAAAACACATCTTCGCAAAATGGATGAGCTTAAACAAAGTGTACAGTTGGCAGTTCACGAACAAAAAGATCCTTTGCTAATTTACAAATTTGAGGCTTTCGAATTGTTTAAAGCCATGATTGAAAAGGTAAATAAAGATGTGCTTTCTTTCCTATTTAAAGGGGAATTACCGCAAGAGAATCAGCAACAAATTCAGGAAGCGAGACAAGTTCGTTCTAGAGAAAAATTAAGCGAGCAAAAGGATGAAATTCCAAATATGGATGAACGTGCTGCACAATCTCGAGCTGCTGGAAACACGCAGCAACGTCCTCAAATTACGGAAACCATTACGCGCGAACGACCTAAAATTGGACGTAACGACAAAGTGACGATTAAGCACGTGATGAGCGGCGAAAACAAGCAAATGAAATACAAGCAAGCCATTCCATTGTTAGACAAAGGCGAATGGGTATTGGTAGATGAATAGTCATTTCCAAACAAATAGTAGCCACAAGACAAAATAGTTTTGTGGCTTTTTATTTTAAAGCCTAATTTGTTTTCCTAAAAGCTTAAAAATTAAGTACTTTTAAAAATGTAATGCGTCTTAAATTTTTCATGTACGGGCTCCTATTTTTTTGTGCAACCTCTGTTGCTCAAAAGAATAATGATTTTTCAGAAATGCTTCTGGAGGCTTCTTCTGTTTTATATTCTCAACCTCAGCAAGCCATAAAGATTACTGAGCATGTTCTAAAAAATTCTGAAAATACAAATCAGAAAATAAAAGCGTATTTATTAGAAGCTAGAGCATATTACGTTAGTGGAGATTACAATTTAACTGCGTTAAATACACTTGAAGCAAAAAAACTTGCTGAAGCATCTGAAGATTTTGAGATGCAGATGGAAATTAACATATTTGGTATTCATATGCTTAATTTATTAGGCCTTGACCTTGCCGCTGAAAAGTATGTAGAATTTACACAACTTATTATTGGAGACAATAACATTAGCAATAAAACTTTGTATTACTCTGCTGCCGAAGAAATTTTAAAGGCAAATAAGCGCATTGAATTACAACAATTTTCTGATGCAATTCCACACATAACTACAGCCATAGAAATTTTAAAAAAAATTCCAAATTCGTACGCAGAGGTAGAAACTCAAGTAACTCTTATTGAAACTTATTCAAAAGCCTATAATAAAGACTCTACTCAGGCATTTTTGAAAACTTTTAAAAACAAAATTGAAAAAAAAACACCGAACGAGTTTTTAAAAATGATCGTGTTAAACCAATTAGGTGAAGTGTATTTCATGAAAAAGCAATATCCTAATGCTCAATTGGTTTTTGATGAAGCTTTATTGATAGCTGAACATTTATCGAACAAACCATATCGATTTAGAATATTAGAAAATAAAGCAATTAATTCTATGGCTATGGGAGATACAGAGAACTTCTATAGTTTAAAAAAAGTAAGTGCCGAATTATCGAAAGAAGTTGAAACAAACGAAGAAAGTGCTGTAAACTCTGTTTTTAACTACACTAACGCCAACCATACTGCCAAAAGGGATGAGGTGTATAACACCCAAAATAGAATTAAGACCATATTAGGAAGTGCCTTATTGCTCCTGGTACTCACTTGGCTGGGATTAAGAGTTCGATACCGAGCCAGAATAAAACAATATGAAGATTTTATTAGGTATTTTGAAAACCGTCAAAAAGCAACCGTAGAGAAGGACCTTTCACAAAACGATTCAATTAAAAAAGAGGTGACAAAGAGTTTAAATATTCCAAAAGAAACTGAGGAATTACTCATTCAAAAATTGGAACAATTTGAAAATTCTACAAATTTCACAAAAAAGGATATGTCGCTTGCCCAGCTGGCATCACAATTCGACACCAACACAAAATACCTTTCGGAAGTCATAAATTCGCACAAAGGAAAGAATTTTAATAGCTACATAAACGAGTTACGCATAAATTATATCATAGATAAACTAAAATTCAATAAAAAGTACCTACAGTACAAAATTAGTTATTTGGCTGAAGAAAGTGGATTTTCCTCACATAGCAGTTTTGCTACAGTTTTCAAATCGGTAACAGGAATTTCTCCCACGGTCTTTATAGATATCCTCAAATCGAAAAAACTAGTGTCCAAAAGTTCTAAAATATATGAGCATGCGGAGTAATTACCTTACATACATTTGTTTACTACTGATATTTACAACACTTTCTGGGTTGGCTCAAGACAATGTTGATAGCTTACTTCAGGATGCCAGCAAATTAATTTATGATGACCCGGATAAAGCCATTGAAATAGCCCAAGATGTGTATCAAAACTCCGAAATATCTATAAAGCAGAAAGTAAATCTGCTACTTACCATTTCAACTGCATATACTTCAAAAAGAGATTACGAAAATTCCTTAAAATATGTTCTTGAAATTGAAGATTTATTACCCTCTATTAACAATGACATTCTTAAAATGAATGTTATTAATAGAATAGGCGCGCAATATCAAGACTTGAAAATTTATGACAAGGCTATAGATTACTTAGATGAGTCTTTAGAATTAATTCAGAAATATCCCAATCAAGATTCTGTACAGACGTATTTAGGGTACAATGCTATTCTTAGAGGTTTTATTTATCGTGAACAAATGAGCTGCGATATAGCATTAAAATATTTTGACAAAGCTATTGAAGCCTATAAAAAAACACTTCAAAACCCATTAATGAATGCCAATGTGAGCATTTGTTATTACAATCAAGGAAATTGTTTGTTGACCTTAGATAAATTAACTGATGCCAAGTCCAGTTTCCTTCAATCTATTGAATACGCAAAGGAAAATAATGCAACTAGTCTAATAGCGTTTGCTCAAAAAGGGTTAGCCGAAGTAAAGACCCGAGAGGGTAATTATCAAGAATCCATAGAACTTTTACAAAATGCATTACTCACCTCAGAAAATGTGGGTGATCTAGTACTTAATAGAGGACTATACTATGGACTCTCTAATAATTACATTGCATTAAAAGATTGGGAAAAATACACCGAGTTTAGAAATAAATACTTGGAGCTTCAAAGAGAAACAAAGGGATCCGAAAGGCAATCGATAAATCAATCTCTATTAAAATTGACCCAAACCAAAGCCAAAGAAATTGAGCAACTTCAAAAGCAAAATCTACCTATACAAATAGTCCTTCTTGGGGGTGTTTTACTATCCCTATTTTTACTTGTTCGAGAAATCATAACGTCTGAAAAAAGATTAAAATCACTCGAAAAAGAGCTAAAAGACTAATAAAAATCATTCCGAATTTAAAATATACTGACTACAACAATCACGCGTATATATCATTGTTTTAGTGGTAGTTATAAATATTTTATTCTTTCAAAATTCGTGAAATCTAAAAGGTAACTTCTTTTTTTTACGGTATCACAAGAGTACTTTGCGCCCCGTTAAACAAATTGGCTCAATACAATGTTATTGGTTCGCAAAAATGTATTCAAATTTAAATTATCAAAAAATGAAAAAATCTATTTTAGTTACAATTCTTTTTTTAGCTATTAGCAGTAGTTCTCTTTTTGCACAGTTTATTGTAAAAGAGACCTTCTTCGAAACTCAAGGTGTATCTAACACCGGGGTAGTTTCTGGCTATGAAGCACAGGCAGGTCCTTATTCATTGTGGAATCCAGATGACAACACGTTTGTTCAAATTGGTGGAGCTGCCCCAGGATTAGGTGTTGGTGGTGGTGCCCGGTTTTCGGCAGACGGAAATCTTTTGTCTGGAACATCCTATATTAACACCATTACTACTACCGAATGGGAAAAACTAAATACGGGATATAACTATATATTTAAAAATATAGAATTCCCTAGCAATCAAAATTCTACAGCATTTGCTGCAGGTGAAAGCTCTACTTATAATGGTGATGGAATTATTCTTGTTACGTATGATAGTGGAGATTCTTGGAATCAATTATGGACGGGAATCAATCAAGGAATTGAAGCCATGAGTTTTCCTTCTTTATACACTGGATATGTTGGTGGTTGGAACCAATATTTTGCCAAAACCACTGATGGGGGATATACGTGGACACCACAAACTCCAGATACCGATGTATATATCTATACCGGAATAGAGTTTAAAGATGAGTTTAATGGTGTGGTAACTGCACAAACGAATACCGGTGTAGGTGTGTATATTACCAACGATGGGGGGACTACCTGGACCACAGGTTCTGGACTAACTGGGGTTACTTATAAATTAACGTATGTTGAAGGAGACACATACTATTTAGTTACTAATGGTGGTGATATACAAAGATCAACAGACAATGGATTAACTTGGACAACTGTTTATAGCAGTGGCGGACTACTTTTAGGTATTGAGTTTTTTGACACTATGATCGGTATTGCAACAGGAGAAGATAATATTTATGTAACAACAGACGGAGGAGCTACTTGGGTAAACCAAGAAGTTCTGGCAGGAGCTCTATGGCGTGATGTTGCTTGGCTAGATCAAGACCACGTAACCCTAGTTGGTACTCCAGAACTTATTTTTGGATCGGAAGATGGTGGTTCCACTTGGCCTATTGACAATCTAGGTACTACCACATTTAATGAGGCATTATATGAAGTTCTATTTACACCTAATGGAACGGGTTTTATAATTGGCTCTCAAGGGGTATTATTTAGAAAAGCTAGCGAAAGTAATACCTACTCTGTACAATCTATGTATAATATTGCCGATGGAGAATGGACAGTATTAGGTGATTTTAATTATCCTGTAGACAACAGCCTTAGTTCGGGGTATAATATTTCAGCTGATGGTAGTACCATTGTAGGGAGTGCTTGGGTAGAACCTAACCCAACAGAACCTGGTTTAGCAACTCACGCAACTGCTTGGACTCTTGAAACCGGACTTATTGATTTAGGTAGTTTATATTCAGATATTAACCGAAGCACTCGTGCCAATGCCGTAAGTGGTGATGGTAGTATTGTGGTTGGATGGCAAGATTTTAACGGCCCTTGGAAATCGGCAGTTTGGAGAAAAGATGCCAACGGAGATTACCTTCCAAACGAATATTTACTAATTGACCCAAATGGTGATCCTATGGATGAGTATAATCAATTAGGAGAAGCTCTTGCAATATCATCAAACGGAAATTGGATTGGAGGAATAGGTGATTATGCAAACAATAATGAACCTTGGTTATGGAGTGAAGATACTGGTTATATGTCTTTAGGAACACTTAACCCAAATGGAACAGGGTATGTTACAGGTATAAGTAATGATGGCTCAGTAGTAATTGGTTTCTTTAATGTAGGACCATGGGATCCACATATTCCATTCATCTGGACTCCTGCCGGTGGGATTCAAGAACTAAATAATTTTGTAAGTCAAACTCTAGGATATGATATGGGAGCGAGCCCTATTTACACCGCAAATGCTCTTTCAGAAAATGGAAAATATATTACAGGTTGGGGTTATGATCCTACTATAGGTGCTTGGGGTGATTTATTTACCTTTAGAATTGAACTACCCATTGTTCCTACAAATGACGAATGTATTGATGCTATTGCGCTTGAATGTGGAGATTTGGTAACCAACTCAACCATTTTTGGAACCGATAATGGAGGAAATGGTTCTCCAGACGTATTCTATAGTTATACAGGTAATGGTTCTCCAGAACTAATTACACTAAACGCTTGTGGTCCAAACACCAATTTTTCAACTACTGTGAGAGTTTACTCAGATTGTGATTTAACCAATCAAATTACGTTTAACGATAGTTCTTGTGAAAATCAGCAGGAATTAACCTTCGAATCTGATGGATCATCAACCTACATTATCATGGTGGAAGGGTATGATAGTTCCTCATTAGGAAATTTCCAATTACAAATTAGTTGTGAAGATATTCTTGGAACCAACACTTTTGAAAATAAAGCGATAACCATTTTCCCAAACCCTGTAGAAAATATATTACATATTTCTGCTATAAATAACATCGACAACATCTATGTTTATGATATAACAGGTGCGGAAATATTTTCGAAAGCCATCTCAAACTCCAATTTTGAAATTGACTTTTCTAGCTTTTCTAATGGAGTGTATTTTGTAAAAACAGTAGCAAATAATACTGTTGAATCATTTAAAGTAATTAAAGAATAATTAGTAATTTTTTTTTATAATTAGTTAACTAAAAAAGAGTGTACAAAATTAATTTGTACACTCTTTTTGTATACTACCGTGCTACTATTCGTTTCAAAAATGGAATTTGTAAAAGGAATAATGCCATAAACCCTATAGCATATTGTGTTGTTTTTGAAAATGCAAACGCTTCAAAAGGTTTTTTTATATTGAGTTTTTCAGTAAAAGTAAGGTTCCCGACATCATACATATTTGAAGCAGGATTAAAATATACCCACAATAGTCCTAACAAAAATATGGCAGCTATCGCACCCCAAGTTGTTTTCGAGATAAGAGGACGATACGATTGACTTGTTTTTTGCTTTTCAAGTTGCTGCATAACATTTTTAGAAAAATCTAGAGAAGGTTTTTCTAACGGAGCTTCTTGCAATAGCTTTTTAATAATCTCGTCTTGTTTGTTAAATGGCGCTTCCATTGTTATTGGTGTATTGGGGAAGTACATAATACTTCAGTAAAGTAAATAATTTTTTTCGACTTCGGAATAATTTAATTTTTACATTATCCTCGCTTAGCTGAGTGATTTCTGAAATTTCTTTAATAGATAATTCTTCAAAATAGAAAAAAGTAATGATGGCTGCTTCCTGCTCGGGTAATTGTTCAATTCCTTTTTTAATCAACTCATTCCGCTCTTGAATTTGTATAAAATGCAGTGCATTTTCAATGTCTTCGGTTTCTGTTTCTGTAATTTCTTCAACGAGTTCAATAGTTCTCGAATTGTTGTTTTTTCTAATCCTATCTAAGGTTTTTCGGTACACGATACTATACAACCAACTCGAAAATTTTGCCTCTCCACGATAGGTTGACAACGCTTCAAAAGCCTTTATAAAACTATCCTGTGCTACTTCCTCGGCTTCTTCCCTATTGCGTAACATTCGCACAGCAATGGTAAAGACAAAATTTTGATACCGTTCTACCAATACCGAAAAGGCCTGCGTATTTCCATGCAAGGTATTATTAATTAATTGATGGTCGGTACTGGTGGTCATTTAAGAATAAGACGTTCGTTGTATCTATATGGTTACATAGTACGCAGAAATACTTTTTTAAATAATTTGTAACCTAGATAAAGAATCTTCCGTCCTATGGACAAAACGAACAGTAATTAACCTTTAATCAAAAACATCATGGGATCAGAAATTGTAATTATACCTATTATCTTCGGAGTCATCTTCGGAATCTTTTACCTCTACATTTCGGCACGTAACAAAGAACGAATAGCACTTATTGAGAAGGGCGCCGATGCTTCTATTTTTTATAGCAAAGATAGACGCGTTACACCCGTTTGGAAAGTAGTCGTTATTAATCTTGCCTTATTATTAATGGGTATAGGGATAGGAATTTTCTTAGGAGCATTATTTTCAGATGTCTTAGGAATGGATGAAGACATCGCTATGCCAGGAACCATTTTATTTATGGCTGGAGCTGGTCTTTTAACTGGATTCTTTGTGAGTAAAAAACTAAACGAAGACGCTTAAAATAACCAACCGTTTTTAGTTGAAGAAACCATTTTGAAGGATGTATCACCCTTTGAGATGGTTTTTTATTGCACTTTTATATTGCTATAATTAGCGTTGATAGTAATTGTTTTTCCAGAGGCATTCGTTTTATTGAAACCTTTAAGCAACTTACGATCGAAGTTTTTGGTTTCGGTTAATTGAAATGATTTTGGATGTTGTAATTGTGACTTCTTTCCGTTGTAGTAAAAATCAAAAGCAGTATTAGGTATTTTTAAGTTTGCATCTGTATTTTCCAATGTAATATCTACCGAGGTAAACGTTGGTGCTACTTTTAATACATATAGATTTCCAAAAGAACCCGAAAGTACTCCCGATTTCAATAATTCATTAATACTTACATCGCTAGAATTAGATTGAAGGTTAATTTCTGAAACCGTATTCAATCTACAATCTTCAACATAATTCACTTTAAGAGATCCATTGTTCCAAGAATTAACATACACAGGAGCATAAGAAGCATTGATGAGGGTTTGCCCCCCATCAATACTGTTAGCTGTTAAAGGTGAATAATTTAGCGTTGCTTTCATATTATATGCATTTGCCATTTTCAATTCGCCATGACGCACATTTACCTGGGTCTTTGTTCCTTTTGGCATTCTTACAATGATGGTTTTATTTGCTTTTCCAGAAAAATGCAAACTTTTACTTCCTTCAAAAAGATAGTTTTTATTACCATCATCATCAATAAAGATTTTGTTTGAATAGTTCCCTCCATTTTCTTCAAATTGTTTGGCCCATTCTTCCATATTCTTACCAAACTCCTCACCCCATTTCTCCATATCTTTCCCAAATTCTTCTCCCCATTTCTCCATATCCTTTCCAAATTTTTCGCCAAACTCTTCACCCCATCGCTCCATCTTTTTTTCAAACTCAGGACCAAATTGAGTTTCAAATTTCTTTCCAAAATTTTCACCCCAGTCTTCCATAACGTCTTCAATATCTTTGGACCAAGCATCCACACGATCTAACCAATTATCGACATCTTTAACACTCGCATTGGAGTTATGTTTTTTATTTAATTTATCAACGTAGGCCTGTTTATTCTTTTTGTATTCTCCACGATCGAATGTAGTTGTCTTCCCGTTTCTATCATGAAAATAGTTGTACTCATTCCCATTTTTTAAATTAGGCCGATCGCCATTAAAAGGCCATACTGGAAACTCCTTTAGCTCGGGTACTTCTGGAATATCAAAATTAAAGTCAAAAGCAAAATTGGGCATTTCTTCCAACACTGGCATCTTCTCTAAACTTTTTAAGGCTTTTAACGATTTTAAAGCATCTGCGCCACCAAATAGGCCAATACCTTCACCGTAATGACTTGGGTTTGATGTAATCACAACTTTTTTACTATTCCCCAAAACATCAAACTTCCAATTATCGAAAATTTCCTTCTTCTCCTTTTCGGAAAGTTCCTTGCTGTCTACAAAAGCTTCCACTTCAACAAAATCTTTATTCCAAGTTTCAAAAATAACATTGGTATATGAGGTGTTCACCTCTACCATCAAGTCATTTGAGGCTTTGAAGCTCTCTTTGTATTTGTTCTGAGCGGTAATTAAACTTACTGAAAGAAATAATATTCCAAATAGAATACTATGCTTCCATATTTTTTGTGTTTTCATTTTCTAAGGTTTTAAGTTCTTTTAATTTGTTTTTTAGTTTGAACAGCAATTCCAAACGTAGTTTCAAATTATCGATCAAAGCAGTGATGGTCGCCTCGCTAGGCCCTACTTCGTTCAACTCGGTATTCAATGTTTTATAGGCATTATCCAATTCCTCAAGCCGTAGAAGATATCCGGTAATGAGTTCTTCATTTTCAGGCGTTCTGTTTAATGATGCCAACTGTTGGTTTATTCCAGTTACGTAAAAATCTTCTACTTTTTTTAGGTCTGGTGATAAATTACCTATAGTGATAGTTGGTGTTTCATTTTCTACTTCCTTGGTGTTGTTAACCAATTGGTTATCGATGGTGGTGTCTTTCTGAAAATATTGATATCCAAAATATCCCACTGTAAGAAAGACAACAACGGTTGCAGCTATTTTCATCCAAAAGAAAAAGCTATTATCCGATTTCTTTTCTGAAAAGGCAATATCTAATTTGTCCTCAAATCGGGCTTCGTGCCCTTTTGAAAGCTTAGGGATTTCTGGCAGATAGTCTTTAAGCATGTCTCTAATATCCTGTGCCATATTTTAAATGTTTTAATTGTTCTTGTAATTGTTTTTTCCCACGATGAAGATAGGTTCTCGAAGCACTTTCGGTTATTCCTAAAACCTCCGAAATCTCTTGATGATCATAGCCTTCCAATAAAAATAATTTTGCCACTACTCCATAAGGATCTTTTAAACTTTCAATGGTTTTTACCACTTCGTTAACGGTTGCTTCATCGGGCACACTCCATTCCTCTTCATCTACAATCGCCAAGGTTTCTTCGTTAACATCTGCTTTTTCCATTTTGTTTGCCTTAATCGCATCCAAGCAAGTGTTTATAACGATTCGTTTTAACCAAGCGCCAAAGGTGACGTCCCCTTTGAACTGGTCCAACTTCCGAAACGCTTTTATAAACGCTTCTTGCAGTGCATCTTCTGCTGTTGCCGCATCCTTTAAATATCGGTGCGCCACAATAAACATCCCATCGCAATATTGGCGATATAAAGCCATTTGTGCTTTTCGGTTGTTTTGTTTGCATTGCTCTACCAATAATATATCGGACACAATTGATGGTTTTTTTGGTTGCTGTTCGGGTTAAAGACGATTAAAAAAATCGACTGTTGCAAAGAAGCATCAATTTATAAAAATGTTTTAACTTCCCATCGTGGCAAAAGATAAAAAACATACTTCGGCATTACACAAAATGGAAGGAATCTCCCCTCCTAGTTCGTCCAATCCTATTGTTGTAAAAAAAATTCAGGAAAGTAGAAGAAAACCGCTTTTTATAAAGGAATTGATCAAATCTATTCTTGAGGGAAACCACACGGCCTTAAGTAGAGGTATTACACTAGTCGAAAGCACTGCTACTAAGCATCAACAACAAGCAAAAGAATTGATTCAAGGGTGTTTACCACACGCCAATAATTCTATTAGGATAGGAATCACCGGTGTTCCGGGGGTGGGAAAAAGTACATTTATTGAAAGTTTTGGCACGCTACTTACTCAAAAAGGTAAAAAAGTAGCCGTGTTGGCTGTGGACCCAAGTAGTACGCTAAGTAAAGGGAGTATTTTGGGCGACAAAACCCGTATGGAAGAATTGGTAAAAAACCCGAATGCGTTTATACGGCCTTCTGCCAGTGGGGAATCTTTAGGGGGTGTAGCTCGAAAAACCCGTGAAGCCATTATTTTATGTGAAGCGGCAGGGTTTGACATTATTATTATTGAAACCGTGGGTGTGGGACAAAGTGAAACCACGGTGCACAGTATGACCGATTTCTTTTTACTACTGAAGCTAGCGGGCGCTGGGGATGAATTGCAAGGCATTAAACGTGGCATTATGGAAATGGCAGATGCCATTGTGATTAATAAAGCCGACGGTGACAATGTTAAAGCTGCTAAACTAGCCAAAACTGAATTTAACCGTGCATTACATTTGTATCCGGAAAAAGAAAGTGGCTGGACGCCCAAAACACTCACGTGTTCTTCGATTAATAATGAAGGAATTGAGGACGTTTGGAATCTCATCGAAGAGTATTCTACCACGGTAAAAAAGAACAACTACTTTCAAGAAAAGCGAAATGAGCAAAACAAGTTTTGGCTAATGCAAACCATAGAAAGTGCGTTGAAAGCGAATTTCTACCATCAAGCTAAGGTGAAAAAGGAATTGGAAAAGCAACTTCAGTTACTACAAGCGCATAAAACCACACCGTTTGAAGCGGCGGAGGTTTTGCTAAAAATTACTTCATAAAGTTATTTCTAAACCATTTTACCTGTTCCTCCAACCCAACTTTAAGTGAAGTCTGCGGATTGTACTTTAGTAGTTTTCTGGCCTTATCGATATTGGCACAAGTACGCGATTGATCGCCAGGGCGAGCAGGTTTGTTTTCAATAATGATTTTGGATCCTAAAATTTCTTCCACCGTAGCAATTCCCGTGGCAGTGGTATTTTCTTCTTCGGTACCTAAATTGAAGATTTCACCATTACAAACTGCCTCATTCCCTATGACACTTACAATCCCATCTACAATATCTTGTACGTAGGTAAAACTGCGCAAGTGTTTCTCACTTCCTTCGTATAAAGGAAAGGGTTTGTTGTTTAATCCGCAGTCGATAAGACGCGTATATAATTTATCAGGACGTTCACGAGGTCCATATACCGAATACAGACGGAAGGAAGTTCCTTTTAATAAACCTCTTCGGCTATATGCCAACACCAATTGCTCTGCAGCCAATTTGGTGACTCCGTACCAAGAAGCAGGTTTTGGTGCTTCATCTTCGGTCATAATGGCATTTAACCCATAAATAGAAGAAGTCGCAATATTCACAAAAAAGGGCTTTTTGGTAAAGGTTTCGAATAAGTCTAAGAGTCGTTGTGTGGCAAAGAAATTATTCGAGAAATAATCATCAAAAGTACTAGTGGTGGATATCCCAGGTTGTGCGGCAAAGTGAAAAATATAATCGATATCTTCTTTAATCACTTTGGATAAATCATCTTTACGAAGATCTACTTTTTCAACAGTGATTCCTTTTTCTGAAAGGGATTTGGCATTCAGCTTTTTTAATTCAACATCATAATAGGATGAAAAATTATCGATGGCTTGAACCTGATGTCCTAAACTTTTTAATCGTTCCGCAGTATGAGATCCAATAAAACCTGCTGCGCCCGTAACTAATACTTTCATGAATTCAATTTACACTGCAAAATAACACCTTTTTTGCGTTTCTGTTTTATTCATGAAAAAGAAATACTTTTGCAGTCGAAGAACAATCGAGCTACTATGTACGAATTTACCATCATTGTGCCTGTTTACAACGAGGAAGACAATCTGGAACGCGTTGAAAAGGAACTGTTAGCCTATACCAAAATCGCTTCAAAAAAAACAGCTATCCTTTTTGTGAATGATGGTTCTAAAGACAATAGCCAATCCTTAATTGAAACTATCTGTGCTAGAAACGAAGCTTTTCACTATATCAGTTTTAAAGAAAACCACGGATTAAGTGCTGCCATTAAAGCGGGGTTTGACCATGTGGAAAGTCCGTTAGTGGGCTATATCGACAGTGATTTACAAACTGCTCCCGAGGATTTTAATTTACTGTTGCAGCACATAGGCGAATACGATTTAGTCACTGGAGTTCGTGCTAACCGAAAGGATTCTTTTGTTAAAAATATGTCTTCCAAAATTGCTAATGGCATTCGTCGTGCTTTTACCCACGACGGAATGGACGATACGGGTTGCCCATTAAAAGTCATTAAAACCGACTATGCCAAACGCATCCCAATGTTTAAAGGTTTACACCGATTTCTTCCTGCGATGATTTTATTGCAAAACGGAAGGATTTTACAAGTGCCTGTGCAACATTTTCCGCGGATTGCTGGAACGGCTAAGTTTGGACTTTGGAATCGCCTTTTAGGACCGTTAATGGATTGCTTTGCCTACCTTTGGATGAAGAAAAAATACATCAACTACGAAGTGAAAGATAAAGGATGAGCAATTGGCTTATTTATACTATTGGATTTTCCGCACAGATTCTATTCTCTGCCCGATTGTTTATCCAATGGTTTCTTTCTGAAAAAAACAAACGCATCATTACCCCTTCCCTGTTTTGGAAATTAAGCCTACTGGCCTCATTTCTCTTATTTGTGTATGGGTATTTAAGAGACGACTTTGCTATTATGTTGGGGCAATCCCTTACCTATTTTATCTACGTTCGTAATCTTCATTTACAAGGCGAATGGCAAAAAAGTCCGTGGTGGTTTCGTGGGTTTTTGATTATATTCCCGATTCTAATTGTGATTTACGGCTACAATAATGGCGAGTTCGACATTGAAAATCTTTTACACAACGCTGCCATCCCTAATTGGTTATTGTGGCTGGGAATTATTGCTCAAGTCCTTTTTACCCTTCGGTTTGTATACCAATGGATTTATTCGGAACGGAAAAAAGTTTCTCATTTACCGGTTGGCTTCTGGAGATTGAGTGCCTTGGGAGCAGCCCTTATTATTGTGTATGCGGTGTATAGAAAAGATCCCGTATTGTTAATTGGGCACGGAGGCGGATTAATTATTTATATTCGGAATATATTTATTGGGAAAAATGAAGCTTCTGAATAAACATCCTTTACTTCTTTTAACTCTTGCCTGTGTAGGGGTCTTCTTTGTGAATCTCGATGCCATTTTTGTAAACATCATGGAAGCCAGAAACTTTATTACGGCTCGCGAAATGATTGTTGATGGCAATTGGTTACTCACCACCATGAATGGCGAACCGCGCTATGCCAAACCTCCCTTACCTACGTGGCTCACGGCGCTGTCGGGTCTACTTTTTGGACTAAAAAGCCTATTTGCCTTACGACTCCCTGCCGCTATTATGGGATTAGTGCTTGTATTATTTTCCTATAAATTTTTACAAAACCTTACCAAAAACACCCAATATGCACTCATTAGCGGATTGGTCATGGTAACTTCCTTCTACATTGTTACAGCTGGACGCGATGCCAATTGGGATATTTTCACGCATAGTTTTATGATCGTGTGTATCTACTTTTTGTATCGGTTTTTTACTTCAGAAAGTTCTAAGTTTAAAAATGTACTACTAGCAGCCCTGTTTTTTGGGTGCTCCTTTATGAGTAAAGGACCTGTTTCTTTATATGCCCTGCTACTGCCCTTTTTAATTGCCTTTGGGGTGGTTTATAAATACAAAAATTTTAAAAGTCGGATTCTGCCATTACTTGTATTTTTAGTAGTTTCATTTCTATTGTCGGGTTGGTGGTATTGGTACACCTATACCTTTGACCCCGAAACCGTTGCCAAAATTACCGAACGTGAAACTAGCAATTGGACCGGTTACGAAACCAAACCTTTTTATTACTATTGGAGTTTCTTTACCCAAAGCGGAGTGTGGACTATTCCTGCCTTTATCGCACTATTGTACCCTTATTTAAAAAATAGGGTATTCCATAAAAAAGCCTATCAATTTACATTTTGGTGGACGATGGCTTCGGTGATTTTACTGTCGATTATTCCCGAAAAGAAAGTACGTTACTTACTGCCTGTGATTATTCCCTTGGCGATGAATACAGGGTTTTATATTGAATATTTATTCCGAAGGTTTAAGGAATTAAAAGACAAACGAGAAACGATTCCTGTGTATGTTAATTTTGGACTCATTGCCCTGATTGGAATAATTTTTCCTGTGGGAGGCTATCTTTTTCTGAAAGATCAATTAAGTGGAAGCTATTGGGTTTGGTTTGCGCTTTTGTCGTTATCGCTATTTATTATTGGTGTGGTGATGTTTCGGAATTTACGCCGTAAAGCTATTCAACCAGTATTTTATTTCACCATTGCTTTTATTATAGCTGTCATTTCCTTTGGAATGCCTTTAGCGAAGACATTGACCGTAAACCCCGAGTATAAAGGTCTTTCAAAATTAAACGATTGGCAAGCGGAAACGAATTTAAAGGTATATGAATTTGGCGGATTTTCACCCGAGCTTATTTGGGATTATGGCAAGGCTATTCCTAGATTGGAAAAGGATGGGAGTATTAAAATCCCTCCCGAAGCGCAATTTGGTGTTTTAGTGGCCGAAGCTGATGAAGGGGAATTCAAAAAGCAATTTGAAGGTTTTTCCATAGAAAAAGTTACGCGATACGATATGAATCCGCAGGCACTGGGACATCGTACCCACCGACCTAGATTGTGGCGGGATTTGTATTTGGTTTCTAAAAAGTAATCTGTATTATGGATTCCGTGTCAAGCACGGAATGACAATCTTATAAAAGCCTTATAAAAAAGCCATCCTATCATACCGCCAAAGAACATACCGGTAATGATATCCAAAGGATAATGCACGCCCACATATATTCTGCTATAGGCAATGATAACTGCCCAAAACAGTAAAGCAAACGGAAGGTATGTATAGTATTTTCGAAGTAGCAACCCCACAAACACGGCTACTGCCATACTACTTGCTGCGTGTGCCGAGAAGTAGCCAAAACGTCCGCAACCATTGGCTACCATACGCATTTGGTCTTGTAAAGCTTCTACCCTGCATGGGCGAGGTCTTTCAAACAAAATATATTTAAATAAGTTGGCGAGTTGGTCGGTGGTGGTAATCATAACAGCAACACACACTAAAATTAGCAAGGTGCCTTTCCATTGAAAGTGTTTCCAAAGAAAATACAACAACACCAAATACAAAGGGATAGAGGACAATTTATGGGTGACAAAAAGCCAAAAACCATCCCAATATTCACTTCCTAAATTATTTAGAAATAGAAAAAGCTCTGTGTCGTATTTTAGGAGTTCTTCAAGCATTATTCTTCATAACGGGCTACTTCCCTATCGTAGAATTCGGTCGCCTCCCGAATATAATTTTCGGCTTCGGCTTCAATCTCTTTTTGGTCGTGGTCATCAAATTCCTCAAGCCATTCTACCTCATCGTTTTCAAGATTAATGATAAACATGGGGAATTCGGTATGAATCACAAAAATGGCATCGGGATAATCGGTGTTATCGCCTAAAATGAATTTGGGTAGTTCCATAGTATTTCTTTGAAACGTCAAAGGTAGTTATAAAATGTAATTTCTTATTCTTACAAAACCTGAATAATTCTTACGTATAAACACCTATTTATCAGCAATATAATAATGTTTAGTTTTATAAAAATAAAGTTTTAAAAGTTTTAAAATACTAACCAAACCATTAAAAGATGAAAACTTCACACACAATTATTACTCTAAAAAAGTCATTATTGACTATTGACATTGGGTTATTACAATACCTTAAAATCTTACTCCTATTTACATTTATTGGCCTATTTACAAATTGCATGCCTAAAGCCAATGAAACATTAATGAGACTTACTGATAAAAAAGTAATGATTAAGAATTCTGTAACAAATAATTTTTTAACAGTTAAAGGCAATCAAATTGTATTAGAACCTTTAAGAAATGATAATAGTATAGATGCCCAAATATATAGGTTATCTCAAGACAGTATTGATTTAATAGGTCCTGTGTTTTATTTGAATAAAGAAAATAATTATGTAAAAAGCGGTGAAGATAGTTTCCAATTTGTACCAAAACAAGATGGAAATCTTGATTATGCGTTTCAAGGATTTTTGGAAAATTCTATTGACACAACCAATATTACTTTAATTCGACCACTAGCTCTAGGTGATATAAAATTTAAAACAGATTCTGTGAATGCCCCTAATAAATATTATTGGTCTGATAAAGGAGCTTTAATTGCACTAGACGTTCCGTACAAAAGAGAGCCACAACAAAAAATGGTTGGCGCTCAAAATTGGCAGATGATTGATGCTCAGGTTTTATTAGAACCTATTGAAGCCAAATTAGAACGTGAAAGAATAGCGAACATACCTGTTATAGATACCAGTAAAGTTTATATCATTAGAGTAAAACATAGTGGAAAGGCTTTAGATTATGGAGGACATGTATATCAATGGACAATGCACGGAGGGCGTGTTCAGCAGTGGAAAATTAGCTATGCAGGTAATCAAGAGTATTATTTAAAGAACATTCACCTCAACCAATATATGACTATTAATGATGGGTCTACAGAATATGGAGCTTCGGTTGTATTGGCAAATAAAACTGGAGGAGCAGAACAACGATTTAAACTTATTAATAATTTGACCGATTGGAGAATCATAAACGTAAAATCAGGTTTGACTTTAGACCTAAGTGGCGGTACGGTTCAACTCAACGACGGTCAACCCATTGTTCAATACCAGTGGCATACAGGAGATAACCAAAAGTTTGAAATATTTCCAGCAGTGGATGTAGAATTTTATAAAGAAAGAAACCCTACTATTAAGTTTTACAATGAGTCAGGGTATCTTGCACAATACAAGGTTTATTATAATAATTCATTAAGACACTCAACTAATGATGTAGCATTATGGGGTGATCGTTCTTTTGAAATTCCCGCCAGAGCAAAAAATATTAGAATTATCGGAACAGGTACAGGAATAGGCTCGGTTTTTGACCTAAATATAATTCTTTATGGAGAAGATTATTGTATCAAAACCTATGGTTCCATTTTTAAATCTTATTATAATAATGATTGTGAACCATGGAATCCCTTTGCAGATTCTACGGTACACGTAACTAACTTATCTGGAGAGAAAATATATGTTGGCTGGAGTAATGAGCCTATTTGGGGACTTACCAATATGACGGCTGGTGTATTAACTGGACTCATTATCGACAATATGCAAAATCTAAATGCCAATTATTATAAATTAATTGCAGTAGCCTCTGCAACAGATCTTGCCTTACCAAAAGAGGCCTACGAGCTATTTCAAGATGCTGCAATTGAAATTGAAAATGATAATTTTAAGCCCATAATTGAACATAGTCCATTAGGAACACTACTTAACTTTATTGACATCTATTCTGGCGCCAAGGAATTTGCTTTAAAACTTATAGGTGAAACGATTGAGCAAACCGATGAGTATAAAGCAAAATATATTAATTACAACCCTATTTTAGCCATTGGAGATATGGCTGGAGCAGAAACCAAAACTATAATGGCAGTAAACGAAAGTCTTACAAAATTTTGGGTCGTAGATACAGGAATTGACGATTCTTGGATTATTACCCCAACCGAAGTATACAAGTCTAAATATGGAACTTTAAGAGTTAAAGACGAAAATGACCCACGCACTCAATCCCAAGTAGCGCCCAATATAAGTAACTAATAACCTAATACTATTACATTCAAAAGCATCACTATTTGGTGATGCTTTTTTGTGGAAAACAACCCGCCATTGTTTACAACTTTATACTGAGATAGTTAGGGGTTTTGGTAACTTTGGATGATTAAGAAGTTAAATAAAAACAACTTAGTTTATTTTACTTATTTCATATTTAAATTATTTTGAAAAACAATTATACTAGGATATTCTTAAAGCCTTGTGGAGAAGTTTTTGGATTATTGAATTTTTCGACTTCAAAAGATAATTCATTTCATTTCCATATTTATGAAGAAGCAAATCAAGAGCTTAAATATCATCCAATAGAAAAACTTCAAGGTGGAAGATTAAAAATTGAATTAAAGAATCTTATTGGAACTGGGTTTATAAGGAATAAGTTTACATTCCATCCCTCAGGCACATTTCATTCAAGTGATATAAATAGGAATAGGTTAAAAGATGGTTTAAATGGTATCAGCTTTAAAGATATTGTAGATTATAATTTAATTTTAGTGATAGCACCAAAAGAAATCAAGAAATTATTGAAAAAAGAAATTCCTAAAAAAGGTGTTAATTTAATCTTAGAATTAGCAAATGATGTTAGCCCTTTTACAGTAAACTTTGAAGTCTTTAGAAAGTCGCAAAAGCATAACTTAAAAAAATTTCAGTAAGATTTATTCATGGACCATACACTATTGAATGGCCTCACTTAGACTTTGGATTAAGATTTTATAGTCAAAAAGTAGAAGGAGAATCTCTTTGGCCATTAAAAACTATGGTCTTAAAAAGATTAAATGAATAAATAATAATATTTAAGCAAAAACCCCCACCCAATGGTGGGGGTTTTATCTTATGTCCTGCGTCTGGTGTCTTGTGTCATATGTCTTTTACAACGATGCCTCGGAAAACACATCTTAAGAGTTATAAAAGGTAGGAATTTTCTTTTAAAAAATTATTTTTCGGATTCAAATGGGGTATAATTTTTGACTATAAAGAATCTCATAATTAGTAAGTTAACAATCTAACCTTTAAAATTATGAAAACAAAAATCATTATAATAGCACTTATTGCTATTACAGGTATTGCAAGTCATTTGTTTGGTCAAGAACTGGTTTCAAAATCGGAAGAATTTGACTTAGAAAAGAACATTAAATGCAAGATAACCCCTACAGAAATGGGTTACTCTCTAGAATTTCAATATTATACTAAACCCCCAACAAACGTTGCAATGGATCAAGCGTCGAGAAAGAAGGGGTATGATCACTACATTTCAAAATCTGAATATAGTGTAAGCTATGTAGATAATACTATTACAGAAATAAAAAGCCCTAGAGATGCCGCAAGCGGAATGGCAACAGGAAAAAGACAGCATAAGCCTATTGGGATAACTTCTTCTATAGACAAATCTACTCCTTACTTATATAAAAGAGAATCGAGCAATGGCACAACCGCCGAGATATCAACAGCCATGGTTTCTGGCGGAGGTGTAGGAAAAGTAAATATGCAGGATATTCATTTTACCAAAAGATGTGCTGGTAATTCATCTGTTTTTTTGGTTACTAATGGTGAAAGTGTAATACCAACGGGGGAATGTCCAAACGGTAATTGTGAATTAAAAATTGAGTGGACTTGGAATGATGGCACCCTTAGGGCAGAGTCAGATACAGTTAACCCAGAAGTAACTCGTAACTCAGTAATTTTTGTTTTAAAAATTGAAGATGGAGTTTGTACTGCTATGGCAATAAATGAAAAAGGATTACCTGGGGAAAAAGCTACTAAAACAAAACCAAAAAATTAATAAAATTTAGGCAAACAAAAAACCCCCACCGTTTGGTGGGGGTTTTATTTTATGTCTTGCGTCTTGTGTCTTTCGTCTTGTGTCTTTCGTCTTAGAGACTTCTCGACTGCGCTCAAAGTGACAACTTATTTTACTTCCTCGAAGTCTACGTCTTCCACATCGGCGTTTTCTTGTCCGTTATTAGCAGCGTTTCCTGCTCCTGCATCGGGTCCTGGTTGTCCAGCATTGCCCGCCTCTGCTTGTGCCTTGTACATCTCTTCGCTGGCTACTTTCCAAGCTTCGTTAATTTTATCTAACGCAGGCTGGATGGTCTCCACATCTTTTGTTTCATAGGCTTTTTTCAAGTCCTCCAAAGCTGCCTTGATAGGTTCTTTTTTATCGTCGCTTAACTTATCGCCAAACTCTTCTAGTTGTTTTTCCGTTTGGAAAATCATCGCGTCGGCTTCGTTAATTTTATCAACGGCTTCTTTCGCTTTTTTATCGGCTTCCGCATTCGCTTCGGCATCGGCTTTCATCTTTTGGATTTCTTCTTCCGTTAATCCAGAAGATGCTTCAATACGGATGTCTTGCTTTTTACCTGTAGCTTTATCTTCGGCACTTACCTTGATAATTCCGTTGGCATCGATATCAAAGGTTACTTCAATTTGAGGTACTCCTCTTCGCGCTGGTGGAATTCCGTCTAAGTGAAAACGACCAATGGTTTTGTTATCTGCCGCCATAGGACGCTCACCCTGTAATACGTGGATTTCCACACTAGGCTGATTGTCTGCCGCCGTACTAAACACCTGACTTTTCTTAGTAGGAATGGTCGTGTTAGCGTCGATTAATTTGGTCATCACGCTTCCCATAGTTTCAATACCTAAAGAAAGTGGTGTTACGTCTAGTAATAATACATCTTTTACATCTCCAGTTAATACCCCACCTTGAATCGCTGCTCCAATGGCCACAACCTCATCTGGGTTTACTCCTTTGCTAGGTGCTTTTCCGAAGAACTTCTCCACGGCTTCCTGTACCGCAGGAATACGAGTCGACCCACCTACTAAAATGATTTCATCGATATCACTTTTTGAAAGTCCAGCAGCTTTCATTGCTTTTTCACACGGAGCAATGGTTCTTTTTACTAAGTCTTCAATTAACTGCTCAAACTTTGCACGGCTAAGTGTTTTTACCAAGTGTTTTGGTCCACTTGCTGTAGCCGTTACGTAAGGCAAGTTAATTTCGGTTTGTGTAGAAGATGACAATTCAATTTTAGCTTTTTCAGCCGCTTCTTTTAAACGCTGTAATGCCATTGGGTCTTTACGAAGATCCATATCTTCTTCCTTCTGGAACTCATCTGCCAACCAGTTAATAATTTTCTGGTCCACATCGTCCCCTCCTAAGTGGGTATCTCCATCGGTAGATAATACTTCAAAAACACCGTCACCCAATTCTAGGATAGACACGTCATGCGTTCCACCACCAAAATCGAATACTACGATTTTTTGATCTTTATGTTTTTTATCTAGTCCGTATGCCAACGCAGCCGCTGTAGGCTCGTTGATAATACGCTCTACTTTTAATCCAGCAATCTCACCTGCTTCTTTAGTGGCTTGACGCTGACTGTCGTTAAAATATGCAGGCACCGTAATTACTGCACGAGTTACATCTTGACCTAAATAGTCTTCAGCCGTTTTCTTCATTTTCTGAAGAATCATCGCGCTCAATTCCTGTGGTGTATATAAACGTCCGTCGATATCTACTCGCGGCGTGTTATTGTCTCCTTTTACTACTTTATAGGCGGCACGTTCGGCTTCTTTGCTAGATTCCGAAAATTTGTTCCCCATAAAACGCTTAATAGAAGAAATGGTTTTTGTAGGGTTAGTTACAGCCTGTCTTTTTGCAGGGTCACCTACCTTAATTTCGCCACCTTCCACAAATGCAATCACCGAAGGCGTAGTACGTTTCCCTTCTGCATTGGGGATTACTGTAGGCTCGCTACCTTCCATCACCGAAACGCAAGAGTTGGTAGTTCCTAAGTCGATTCCAATTATTTTACTCATAGTGTTATAGTTATATATTTTAAAAATTCTGTTTTAAGTTCTCTTACCCTATTTCAATGATTATGCCATGGCAATTTGGCTGACATGGTGTCAGTTTCTTTAGGGCAATTGCACCCTTTTCGGTCCCTGAACGGTGTCGAAGGGGCGCACCGGGCTGTCTGCGTTACATGCCTGCCTGTATTTCGACTTCGCTCAATAACCACCGTTAGGCAGGGTAACTCGCTTCCATCCCTATTGCGAAATCTGGAGGGTTGGATTGGTAGAATTGTCTTGGTTCTTGACTCTTACATCTTGGTTCTTTATATATAATCAAAAACTCGTACTTTTAATTCAAACTTTTTCAAATGACTGCTTGGGAAAAAAATCTTGCCATCTTCGACGAACTTGTTGCTATGAACCAAAAGTTTGAACGCCTTGGAAAAACCATGCCCTATTGCGCTGCCAACACCCATATGTTTGCACTACTTAATAAAGATGCAGAATTGGGCTTACGCCTATCCAATAAATCGCAAGAAGCATTTAAAGAGAAATACAATACTACTATTTACAAATCTTACGGCGCTGTAATGAAAGATTATGTATTGGTTCCCGATGAAATACTGAAAGATTTAAAACTACTCTCCCAATACCTTGACGAAAGCTATGAGTATGTGATGTCATTAAAGCCTAATCCAAGGAAGAAGAAATAGTCTAAATCATTTTTTCAGAATGGTTGATAACTTTTCTTTTATAATTTGGAATATTTCCATAATTTTGGAATATTTCCTAATTACAAAAATGTTTATTAACGTACATACGTATTATAGTTTGCGCTACGGCACCATAAAACCTAAGGATTTATTGGAGCTGGCAGAGGGTTTCCGCATTCGCTGTTTAGCACTTACAGACATTAATAACACCTCAGCTTGCTTGAATTTTGTACGATTGGCGCCTACGTATAACATTCGCCCCATACTAGGTGTAGATTTTAGAAATGGAGCACAACAACAGTTTATCATGTTGGCGCAAAACAATCAGGGTTTTCAACACATTAACAGCTACCTTTCTTCTTTTCTACACACTAATAAAAAGATTCCAGAGCATGCAAAACACCTTCCTGATACGTTTACTATTTACCCCTTTGCCAGCTTTAAAGAAGAAACACTTTTAGAGAATGAATATTTAGGGGTAACCGCCGAAGACCTCAACCGTCTTAAGTTTTCACCGTGGAAGCATCGGCAGGAAAAACTAGTAATATTACACACCGTAAGCTTTCAGAATAAAAAAGGTTTCAATACCCACCGCCTACTTAGAGCCATTGATAACAACACACTATTAAGCAAACTTCCCACTTCTGAGCAAGGCAAAGAAACCCATCTCCTTTGTTCCGAAGAAACCATAAAAGACACCTTTCGCGAATTTCCGAAGCTCATCGAGAATACACAAAAGCTGCTTGATTGTTGCAATATTTCCTTCAATTTCGATAAAGAAACTCCTAACAACCAACAATCCTATACAAGCAATGAGGTTTTAGATTTTAAATTACTAAAAAAGCTTACCTATGAGGGTATTCCGTATCGTTATGGGACACCCACCAATGCTATTTTGGACCGTATTAAAAAGGAATTGGATATCATTAAGGAAAAAGGATTTGTTTCTTATTTTCTTATCAATTGGAAAATTTTAAAATACGCTCGAAGCAAAGGCTATTTTTATGTAGGGCGTGGAAGTGGCGCCAATAGTGTGATTGCCTATTTGCTTCGGATTACCGATGTAGACCCTATTGAGCTTGACCTCTATTTTGAACGGTTTATCAATCTCTACCGTAAAAACCCACCCGATTTCGATATCGACTTTTCATGGAAAGACAGAGATGATATTACCGAGTTTATATTCAGAAGATTTAAAAACACCTCACTACTTACCGTATACAATACTTTTAAGTATAAGGCTTCGGTACGCGAACTAGGAAAAGTATTTGGATTGCCTAAAACCGAAATTGATGTTCTCTCCAAAGGAGAATACAATTATAAAACCTTAGATAGGCTCTCTCAACTTGTTGTAAACTACAGTCAATACATTCGAGGGTTCCCCAATTACTTGGGAATTCACGCAGGAGGTATTCTTATTTCAGAAAAACCCATCCATTACTATACCGCCACTTTTATGCCCCCAAAAGGGTTTCCAACTACTCAATTCGATATGGTTGTGGCAGAAGATATTGGACTCTATAAGTTTGATATATTGAGTCAGCGAGGATTAGGAAAAATTAAGGATGCTGTAGAAGTAATTAGGTATAATCACCCAAGCATCCCTCCCATTGATATTCATAATATCAAGCGTTTTAAAGAAGATAATCGTATTAAATACTTATTGCGAAACGCAAAGGCCATTGGATGCTTTTACGTGGAGTCTCCTGCCATGCGAATGCTCCTTAAAAAATTACAGGTGGATGATTATTTAGGATTGGTAGCTGCCAGTTCGGTGATACGCCCTGGAGTGGCAAAATCGGGTATGATGCGAGAATACATTCTTCGGTATCGCTACCCCGAAAAACGAAAAGAAGCACATCCTGTTATGCTAGATATTATGCCCGAAACCTATGGGGTGATGGTATATCAAGAAGACGTCATTAAAGTGGCGCACTATTTTGGCAAACTTACTTTAGGAGAAGCAGACATGCTGCGTAGAGGGATGTCTGGAAAGTTTCGCTCACGGGATGAATTTCTGAAAGTGAAGCAACAGTTTTTTGATAACTGCCATAATAGTGGAAAATCGGAAAATCTCACCAAAGAAATCTGGCGGCAAATTGAAAGTTTTGCGGGCTATGCCTTTGCCAAAGGACACTCTGCTTCGTATGCGGTGGAGAGCTATCAAAGTCTTTTTTTAAAAGCATACTATCCGCTCGAGTATATGGTAGCAACGCTTAACAATGGTGGTGGATTCTATAGTTCAGAGTTATACGTACATGAAGCACGTATGCACGGTGCCGCCATTCTCGCTCCTTGTGTTAACCACAGTAACGCCGAAACTGTCATCGAAGGAACAGCTATTTATTTAGGATTAGGTTTTTTACACTCCTTGGAAAGCAGAGTCATTAAACGACTGGTACAAGAACGAACCAAAAACGGCTACTACCTAAGCCTTGACGATTTTATAGATCGAGTTCCTATTTCTATAGAACAAATTAATATTCTTATCAAGATAAATGCCTTCCGATTCACAAAAAGAAACAAACGTGAGTTACTCTGGGAAGCTTATATGAAAGTAAACAAAGTAACCTTCGAAGAGCACATACAAACCCTTTTTAAAACTGAAAAAATGAATTATCAAACTCCCTCCTTGCCCAATACGCAAATGGAAGATGCCTTTGATGAAATGGAACTACTCGGCTTCCCTTTGTGTGACCCCTTTAAATTATTACTTGCACCATCTAGAAGCCATATGCGGGCTAGACATTTACCAGATTATGTTGGTAAAACAGTAACGATTGAAGGCTACCTAGTAACTGTAAAAAACACATCCACATCCACTGGAAAGCGAATGTACTTTGGCACCTTCTTAGATCGTGATGGTGATTTTATTGACACCGTACATTTCCCCAATGTGGCTTCGTTATACCGCTTTAGAGGAAAAGGAATTTACAGTATTACCGGAAAAGTAATAGAAGAATTTGATTGTATCTCCATAGAAGTAACAAAAATGACACGCTATCCTATTATTGAAGATCCTCGCTATAGTGATAAAAAGTTAGAGACAAACTCGGTAAAAAACTTCAATAGACGAGTGCGTACTAGTAATAGGCAACAACATTAATTCCTTTAGGGGTTTTTCATGAATAGTGACCGTCATATTGTCCATATGGATTTGGACACCTTCTTTGTGTCCTGTGAACGGCTATTAGACAGTAGGCTTAACGGGAAACCTGTACTTATTGGAGGTACTAGTGATCGCGGAGTAGTTGCTTCATGTAGTTACGAAGCTAGAACTTTCGGGATTCATTCTGCCATGCCTATGCGACTTGCAAAACAATTATGCCCAGAAGCAATTGTATTGAGAGGAAATTCTGGGGTTTATAGCAAGTTTTCAAATACAGTTACCGACATTATTAAGGAAAGTGTTCCGCTTTACGAAAAAACTTCAGTAGATGAATTCTATATCGATCTTACTGGGATGGACCAATTCTTTGGATGTAACAAACTTGCCAGTGAATTGCGCTCGCGTATTATAAAAGAAACAGGTTTGCCTATTTCTTTTGGGTTGTCTGCAAATAAAACGGTTTCAAAAATCGCCACAGGGGAAGCAAAACCCAATAACCAAATAGAGATTATAAAAGGTACTGAAAAACCATTCCTATCTCCACTTTCTGTAAGGAAAATCCCTATGGTAGGTGAAGTCACTTACCGCTCACTATGCGATTTGGGCATTAAGCAAATAAAAACCATTCAAAAAATGCCTATAGAAATGATGATACGGGTTTTTGGGAAAAATGGAGCAACGCTTTGGAAAAAAGCAAACGGAATTGACAATTCACCTGTAGTGCAATACACAGAGCGGAAATCCATCTCCACAGAGCGAACCTTCGATAAGGACACTACCGACATAAAAAAGTTAGAAGGAATTATCGTAGCAATGACCGAAAATTTAATCTATCAGCTCCGCAGAGGGAATAAACTAACAGCCTGTGTAACCTTTAAGATTAGATATTCAGATTTTCAAACGTACACCCAACAAAAGCGAATTCCCTACAGTGCTGCAGATCATAAAATCCTTCCGGTAGTAATGGATTTATATAAAAACCTATATCAGCGAAGGCTTTTAGTTCGCTTAGTTGGTGTTCGCTTTAGTCATTTGGTAGAAGGCGGACAACAAATTGATCTTTTTGATAACAATGATAAAATTATTAATCTTTATCAAGCTATGGATAAAATGCGAGAGCGTTATGGAGACCGCGCAGTTATTAAGGCATCGGGGATGAATGCTAAAAGTATTAGCCGTTGGAATCCTTTTACAGGAGAACCACCTCCATTGTTAGCAAATAGAAGACAATAGTATATATTTGTGTTATGAATCAAGCCATGGAAAGTATTAGTGTTTTTGATATGCTATCGATAGGCGTAGGGCCTTCGAGTTCGCACACATTAGGGCCTTGGCGTGCAGCCAAAGCTTGGATTGAAAAATTACAGCAACTAGAGCTCTTTACTAGTGTTGCCACAGTAAAAGTGAACTTATACGGTTCTCTTTCACTAACTGGAAAAGGCCACGCGACTGATATTGCCGTAGTCATGGGATTATTGGGAGCAGACCCAGTGACGTTTCCCATTGAAAACATTCAGAAGGAAATTGATGCCCTTAAAAAAGCAAATAAACTTTTGCTGAATAACGAAAAACCCATTCCTTTTTCTTTTTCAGAAGATATTATTTTTCATAGAAAATTTCTTCCTTTTCATCCCAACGGAATTACGTTTGAGGCGACCCTTCGCAATGGACAAAAAAAGAAAGAAACCTACTACTCTATTGGAGGCGGATTTATTGTACAAGAAGAACGCAAAAGAGCAAAAATACAAGTTGAAAAATTCAATCATTTTCCATTTCCCACGCATACAGCCTTGGAGTTGCAAGGGTATTGTGATAGTGAAAAAAAGACCATAAGCGAGATTGTATATCAAAATGAACTTTCCATTCGCGATCCCCAACGAATTGATGACAAGTTTAAAGCAATTTGGGAAGTCATGCTGGACTCCATGTACGTAGGCTGCCATACAGAAGGCACACTGCCTGGCGGATTAAACGTTCGTCGTCGTGCCTACGATACCCATAAAACGCTTATTGGCGATAAAAAATATACCAATGCAGTTGAATGGATTGCCGCCATACGTGATACGGAAGTAAAGTTTCGCCAAATATTAAAATGGGTTTCATGCTTTGCCTTAGCGGTAAATGAGGTGAATGCGTCTTTAGGACGGGTAGTAACAGCCCCCACGAACGGAAGCGCGGGAGTTATTCCAGCAGTTTTAATGTATTATATGGTGATAGAGAATCACGATGCCAATTTTGATGATGTAAAGAAGTTCTTATTGGTTGCTGGGGAAATTGGTAGTCTTTTTAAGAAGGGTTCAACTATTAGTGCGGCTTTGGGGGGTTGTCAAGCCGAAATTGGGGTTTCCTCTGCTATGGCTGCTGGTGCGTTAACCGAATTGATGGGAGGCACTCCTGCACAGGCTTTAATGGCTGCCGAAATAGCTATGGAACATCACTTGGGGCTCACTTGCGATCCTATTGCTGGTTTAGTACAAATCCCTTGTATAGAACGAAATGCCATGGGTGCCATAAAGGCTATAAATGCTTGTGAAATGGCATTGGATGCAGACCCTTCTAAAGCAAAAGTACCATTGGACAAAGTCATTAAAACGATGTGGGAAACCGCAAAAGATATGACTTCAAAATACAAGGAAACCAGCGAGGGAGGACTTGCAGTGCAGGTGAATGTGAGTGATTGTTAATCTTTACACCCTTCTTTCCTTCTGGAATCAATTAAGTGTACAATTTTCCATCCGTCCTCTGTTTTTGCCAGCGTAAATGCGTTAGCACCACAGTGACTAAAGTTTCCGTTAAACCAAAACTCATACGGGGTCCACACATGGGCAAGATTTCCATCAATTTGTACTTTGTAGTCTAGTAGTTTTTCCTCCCAAACTTGGTCGGCTGGACGATTGGCAATGGCTTTTAAAAATTCAGAAATATTTCCATCAATTACATTTGCTTTTCCTTCTTTATTGGTGAACACTGTTTGATTGGGTAAATTTTCAACCATCACACGTTTCATAGTAAGGGTGTCTCCTTGATGAAAGCCTTCAAAGAAAGTATCGATAAGTTCTTTGGCGTCATTTTCAGAAAAAGAATCTTGTGAAAAAGTAATCGCTGAAATAGAAACGAATACCATTGTAATGAGTAACTTCATAACATAGAATTAAAGATTGAATACCAAAATTAGTACTTTTACCGCTCAATACGTTACACTATGTCTACAGCAAAAAAAGAATACAAGCGAATTACCACCAAAACTTTGGTGGATATGAAGAAAAATGGTGAAAAGATTGCCATGCTTACCGCTTATGACTACACTATGGCTAAAATTGTGGATAGTGCTGGAATGGATGTGATTTTAGTGGGAGATTCTGCTTCAAATGTGATGGCGGGTCACGAAACTACATTACCAATAACGCTTGACCAAATGATTTATCATGCTTCCTCTGTAGTACGCGCTATTGAAAGAAGTTTGGTGGTTGTAGATTTACCATTTGGAAGTTACCAAAGTGATCCAAAGGAAGCGTTGCGTTCTGCTATTCGAATTATGAAGGAAAGTGGTGCACACGCCGTTAAAATGGAGGGTGGAAAGGAAATTAAAGAATCTATAAAACGAATCCTAAATGCCGGAATTCCTGTGATGGGGCATTTGGGATTAACACCACAATCCATTTATAAATTTGGGACCTATACGGTACGTGCCAAAGAAGAACAGGAAGCCGAAACATTGAAAGAAGATGCATTAATGCTCGAAAAAGCAGGGTGTTTTGCCATTGTAATTGAAAAAATTCCTGCCAAATTAGCCGAAGAAGTTGCCAAAAGTATAAGTATTCCAGTAATAGGGATTGGTGCTGGAGGAGGTGTCGATGGGCAAGTTTTAGTTACCCACGATATGATAGGGATGACCCACGAATTTAGTCCGCGATTTTTAAGAAGATATTTAGATTTATATTCAGATATGTCAAATGCTTTTAGTCAGTATATCACAGATGTAAAAAGCAGTGATTTTCCTAATGAAGAAGAGCAATATTAATAATTATCTACCTTGCATAGTACTCCCGAAAATTTAGAAGTTCTCTACGAAGACAACCATTTAATAATTGTCAATAAGCGTCCTGGGGATATTGTTCAAGGGGATAAAACAGGAGATACCCCACTTTCTGAAGTTGTAAAAGGATTCATTGCTAAAAAATATGACAAACCTGGAGACGTTTTTTTAGGCGTCGTGCATCGTTTGGATAGACCTACCAGTGGTATAGTTGTTTTTGCAAGAACATCTAAAGCCCTAGCAAGAATGAATAAACTTTTTTCAGAAAGAGAAACAGAAAAAACCTATTGGGCTGTTGTAAAAAACCCTCTTCCTTCAGAGGGTGAAAAATTGGTGCATTACTTAAAGAGAAACCCAAAGCAAAATAAATCGTATGCCTATCCAAAGGAAATTTCAGGTAGCAAAAAAGCTGTTTTAAGATATAAGCTCATAAAAACACTAAAAAATTATTTTGTTTTAGAAATTGAACTTGAAACAGGTAGGCATCATCAAATTAGGGCACAATTAGCTGCTATAAATTGTCCCATAAAAGGAGATTTAAAATACGGATTTGATAGAAGTAATGAAGATGGAAGTATTCATTTACATGCAAGGAAACTATGTTTTATTCATCCAGTAAAAAAGGAACGTTTGGAAATAGTTGCCCTACCACCGGAGGACGTACTTTGGGATGCTATTTAAATATTTATCATTTTATTTTTTAATGCATACATCACGAGTCCCACTCTATTTCTTAATCCTAATTTTTTAAAAATATCCTGTCTATAGCCATCAACGGTTTTGGGGCTAAGTTTCATTTTATCGGCGATTTCTTTGTAGGTTAATTCAGAACAAGCCAATTTTATAAACTGAAGTTCATTTTTATTAAACTCTGGATCCAAATCTGGTAAGTCACTATGCAAAGAGTTGACCATTGCATTAGTAACCAATTCAGAATAATAAAACCCACGTTCCATGACCTCAAGTAATGCTTTTTCAAGAGTTTTAGGATGAATATCTTTTAAAAAATATCCTTTAGCACCTTCTTTTAGCATTTTTAAAATATACATTTCATTATCATCCATGGATAGTGACAAAACGCGAATCGTTGGGTGGTTTTCCGTGAGCCATTTAAGGGTCTCAAAACCATTCATAACTGGCATATTGATATCCAATAGAATGATATCTGGCAGGTCGTTAAGGTTTTGTAATTTATCGATTAAATCTAATCCATGTTGTGCTTTGAATAACACACGAAACCCTTGAAAACTATTAATTAATTTTTCTAAAGAACTTGCGAATAATAGATGGTCGTCTACAATCGCAATAGTATTATCATTCAAAGTGTTCATGTATTGGATATGGGTAAATTAAGTTTATTTGGGTGCCTTTTTCCTTTTCTGACATAATGCTAAATGTTGCGCCAATTACTTTTGCTCTGCTTTCCATATTCTGCAACCCTGAATTGGTGTTGACCATAAATTGGTCAAAGCCAACTCCATCATCCTTGGCCATGATTTCCAAATGGGTCTCTTTATAGTTTAAATTTACGAATATTTTTTTTGCAAAGGCATGTTTAAGGGTGTTTGAAAAAAACTCTTGTAATATTCTAAAAATTATGATTTCAACTTCATTTTTTTGGGGAATTTCTTTTCCATTTATTTTAAGCTCAGTTGATAAAAACCGAAGACGTTCGTAACGATCAAGCTCAGCTTTTAAAGAAGCGACAAGACCATTGTTGAGTACTACTTCATTATTTAAAGTTTTGGATAACGCCCTCACTTCCTGCAATGTAGAACCCAGTGTAGTTTTAGTTTCCTCAATTTGGTTCTTCATTTCTTTGGGGCTTTCATTTAATAACATTCCTAGTTGAATATTTGCCACTGAAAGTAATTGCCCAATATTATCGTGTAGCTCCCAAGCAATATTCTTAAAAGTTTGTTCTTGAATTTCAATTTGCGATTTTGCCAATTCTTTTTCGAATCTTTTTTCGGCTTCAAAGCGTTCAACCAACATTTTATTCTTCCGCCTCTGAAAAGCAACAACAAAAACCACTACAAAAAATACAAGTATAAAAACTGTAATGATGGAATATAAAATTAAAAGGACTTCATCTTCTTTGAGCATACCAAAAAACCAATTATAAAGCAAGAATACATAAATAAATTAGAAATCAAAACTATATAGACCTGCAGCTTTACAAAAAGTAAATTTCCAGTAGATACATTAAAATAATCTGAAAAAATGGCCAAAGGTGCATTGACTAAGTTAAAAACAAAAACACCAACAGCAATATACATTGGGAGATGCGTTTTAAGTTGTAAAATTAAATCCGACTTGAGTAGCTCATAAAAAAACTGAAAAATAACTCCCAAAATTATAAAAGTACCAGCTATAACCACAAAAGAGGAGTTTTCAAAGAAAGAAGTCTTAACAAATTGAAAATAAACCGAAGTTAAAAGATATAGTACCAATGTTATTTTCGCAATGCTTTTAAAAAATTTGTTATTAATATAATACAAAAAATATAGACATATTAAAATAGGATTAATAATATCGTAAAAATTATAAACCCAAGTATTACGCCTAAAAGGTGAGTTTTCGATAAAGGAAAAGTATTGATATTTCGAATAGTATCCAATAACCGAATAACTAGCTATAATTTCAAGTAAAACGACTACCCCCAAATAGGCAACTAATAATTTAAGAGGTCTACTTGGTTCATTCCTTTTTAAAAAAAATATGCTTGCTATAAATGAAAATATAACAAATAAAAACGCCGAAAAAGAAAATATAAAATAATCGCTAAGTCCCAATACTAATAACTATTAGGAGGCCATCCCCCCTGGGTTCTATTTAATGGATCTATTTCGTAATTATTGTCAGAATCTTTACTGACACCAATTGTTGGGGCAAGAAAGACCGTTGCCTTTTTATTTTCTAAAGTATCATAGGCAGCAAAATAAATTCTAATTCCAGGGTCTGAAACTCCTTGCCTAGTTGATAATTCTTTTACATATGCAACATATTCTTCTATTTCCTTAAGGCTAAAAGTAAAATCTTTTACATCCTTAAACCCTGTTGCTATCTCAATTTCAGAAACCCTTGTTCTATTCCAGTTTCCCTGAAGTTCCTTTGCTTCAGACACACTAATACAATTCTTTGGTTTTACCATCACACTTTATTTTTAAGTTTTATTAGACCAAGTAAGTCATTTATAAAATCTCTGACAAGTTGAAACTAAAAAAACAGGAAAAACCCTGTATAATCTCACAGGGTTTTTCCTGTTTTTAATAAGTTATTAAACTCCTTTTTCCTATTAAATTAACCCCAAATTATTAGTTAAATAGCTGTTGATTTAATTAAATACTAAATTTTGATATTAAAAAATTACGATTTAATTGTGAGAAAAGTAATATATTCAAGTAAATAGGGGTAAATACCCCTTGTATCAGCTAGTCGATATCCGTACATTAGATTATTATTTTTCAGAAGTTTACAATAGAAAAAAGTAATGACCAGTTTTTTTAAGGATATATTAAGGTTTTTTTTGCGGAGTATTACTTGTCTTTTTAAATACAACTGTCTCATTGTACAACTTGAGCATTTAAAAAAGTCTTTTAAAAACTTCTTTAAAGCCTCCGTCTTAAGCTTAGTAGTTATTGTAATAATTTTATTATTGCTCACAAAAATGGATCAAGCCTTTACCATGATGGTTGATTTGGTCGAAAATCAAAATTCTAAATTCTCTTTACTTCTTTCTTTTCTCTTTATAAATGCACTTGCCATAGTATTGTCCCACTACCCTATTTATACCTACTATGCAGCAAATCTAAATAACTCGGGAGATTATACTGTTTGGCATAAGATACTTCCCTTTAATTTTTGGCCTCTCAAAAAATTTCCTGCGTTTATCTATACGACAAATAAGCAAAGCACCTATCAGCCAGATAACTGGGCAAATTATCTTCGTTATTCTATTGGGATATTAATACATGGTGTTTGGATCCATTTTATAATAAACAGTTTTCAACCCAATCTTATTTTTGAAAACTTCCCGTTGCCTGTTGTAAAAACAATCATTTATCTTTTATTACTCGTTCCACTCATAGCATACATTTACGTAAAGGAGAAGTTCACTTTTTATCAACGAACCACAGAGAAAGATGGTACGCCTCTAACCAAAGAAACCTTAGAAAAAAACGCCAAAAAACTAAAAGTCTATTACAAAAGATTAGGAATAGGGTATTTCTTTGTTGGATTTATTTGTTTGCTCCTTTTAATTATCACCATTTTCATTGCAAATTTTAGTCCTGGAGGATTTGTTATCATGCTACTTACGAGTTACGCTTTTATGTTTAACTATGTATTTTTTAGAATTTTACGAACCTCCTCTTCAAAAGTAAAAGCCACATTAGAAAGTCCATTACTCTTACCTATTTCCCTTTTTATTGGAATCATTCGGTACTTCGAAAAATCTGAAAACTACTTATCCTTATTTAATTTTAATTTTATTGTTTCAATTGTAATCCTTGTTTATTCAACAATTGCTAGTATTAAAGGTTGGGGACTTACGAACGGAATACCTATTTTATTAGCATTCTTTTATTTCTACTATTTTATAATTGCAAGCCTAGGAAAGTATTTCTTTGTGGCTAAAAAACTAAATCTATCGGCTACAAGAAGGTACAAAATTATATTTGGAGTTTTTGCATTATTAATTGTACTAGTTATTCTAAGCAGAGTAACTAACATTGAAACTCGAACTCACGAGCTTGATTTGGTCGAAAACACTAAGTTTCCTGTAAACGAACTTCAGTTTTGGGACAGTATTCAAAAAAAACAAAACCCTACCCTATTTTTTATTGCTTCTCATGGAGGCGGATTAAAAGCGAATGTTTGGACACTTAATGTGGTAAATACACTTCAAAAAGAAACGCAAGGAAAACTTTTGGACAATACATTAGCCCTTTCTGGAGCCTCTGGAGGCTCCCTTGGATTAGCTTTATATACCGGATTGTATCGTGAAGATGGATTAAATTTTGACAAAATTCAGCAAAAGATAGATACCCTTTCTAGGCAAAACTATACCTCTATAGATTTAACCTTCACATTTGGAGTTGATTCGTACCGAAAAATTTGGCCATTCAATCAAAAGTTTCGTTTACGAGATCGGCCCTATTATGCCATGCGTAAGTATCAAAACCATATCGAAGACCAAACATCCAATATTTTGTATGACACCTCCTTTCGGGATTATTGGAAGCAGGCCTTTCAGAAAACGGGTTATTTTCCAAGTTTAATTATGAATACTGCAAGTACAAAAGGGAGTCGCGGTATTTTGTGGTCCGTAAAACCCAACGATTTTAATGCGATTTTTCCCTTTGCCGAAAATCTAGCAGAATTAAATGGAGAGAAAACCCTTCCATTTTACCAGGCCGTTTCTACTACCAATAGGTTTCCTGTCTTTAGCCCCGCCGCCAAAATCCCCGGTTACGGCCATTATATAGATGCCGGAGCCATTGACAATAGCGGACTTCTAGGCTGTTTGGATCTTCACAATTATTTACTACGGAATGCGACATTTTTAAATGAAAAAAAGATTGCTTACATCGAAATAATTAATAGCAAAAGCCTGTATATAAATTATTTGGTTGAAAAATTTAAAAAAGAAAATGGAATAGAACATATAACCAAAAATGAAGTAGAAACCGATAACATTGTGGCAGACCTCCAAACAGGATTAAACCTTGATAAAATCCCAGGATATTTAAGTGATTATCTTGCTAATTGGGAGACTTCTCAGCCTGATAAAATTCAATATTTCCAGCTATTTATGCCGCATAAGGTTTCGGTCAGTGATGTGGAGGGATATCTAAATGGTGAAATAGCAGATGAATCTGTTAAAGAAAAACTATCCCATTTTCTAGCCGCCGAAAACAATGAAATTTTAACGCTAACCGAAAAACCAGACAAAACCTTTTTTGAACCTTGGGAATTTTATGAGCCTACACTTTCCCGTCATTTAAGTAAAAGTAGCTTAGCCTATGTAAAAGCTATTTTGGAGCACCCCATGTTAAGGAAGCAATTTGCTGAAATTACTGCATTGATAAATCCATAAATGTATAAAAAAGGGACACTTTTCAGCATCCCTTTTCAATATTTAAAAATTAACTACTGTTTTACATTTTTCATTTTTACTTCTTCGCCATCTTTATCTACAAGCATGACTTCGTCAAAGCCCATTTTTTTAAACTGTGGATATTGGGTAGTGGCATCACCTACTACCAAATACGCCATTTTAGACTCGTCGAGGTATTTATTGGCAAGTTCCTTATGTTGCTCTAAGGTCATATTTTTAATTACCGCTTCCTCGTCTTCAATGTAGTTGGGGGAAAGTCCGTAATTACTCATTTCCTGTAACATTCCCAATAAAGAGAATTGAGTTTCAAATCGGCGAGCGTTGGATTTAATCAATGCATTTTTAGTGAAGTTTAAATCTTCTTCCGAGATTCCTTCTTTATACTTCGCTATTTCGTCTTTAAAAATCTTTACCGATTCTCCAGTAGTATTGGTACGCACACTAGAAGATGCAGTAAAAGTTCCGGGTACTTTACCACCACTAAAACCTGTTCGAGCACCGTAGGTATATCCTTTTTCTTCACGAAGTATCAAGTTTACATTTCCGCTAAAAGAGCCTCCTAACTTGTAATTCATAACCTCTGCAGGATAAAAATCTTTATCATTTCGAGATAATCCCACATAACCAATATTAATCACCGATTGCTTGGCATTAGGAATATCCACAAAATACAAAGAAGACTTATCTCTGTTATTTGTGATTGGATATTCTGGAATGGTTACTTCCTTAGCAGCCCAACCTTCTTCAATTCCTTTTAAATTGGCAAGTGCTTTTTCTTTATTGATTTTACCCACTACATGGAATTTTGAAATAGAAGGTGAAAAATTCTTGTTGTAGAATGCTTTTAAGTCATCTATAGTGATAGCCGTTACAGATTCCTCAGTACCAATAGAAGGATAGCTAAAAATATGATCCTCACCATAAAGTAGCTTATTGTATACATTATTTGCAACGGTATTTGGATCTGCTGCAGAACGCTTAATTTGGTTAATAGTAGCCGTTTTAATTCGTGCAAATTCTTCTTCGTCCCAACGAGGCTCTAATAGAATTTCCTTCACCAAATCCATGGTTTTATCAAAATTACGCGTTAACGTATTTCCTTGAATAACAATAGACTCATTTGAAGTATACATACTAATACTAGCACCCAACATTTCAATTTCTTCTTCTAACTGCTCTGGCGTTTTGGTAGCAGTACCTTCCATCATGATATCAGTCATTAAATTGGCAACACCATTTTTATTTTTGTCATCGAGTAAATGTCCACCGTCTATTACTAGACTGAAGTTTACTGTTGGAATTTCATTTTGCTCAATACCATAGACTTTAAGTCCATTAGCTAATTCAGCATTCCAACTTGAAGGAATATTTAATTCTGGTGCTGGACCTTGTACTGGCTCTACAGAACGATCAAAATTAGAAGGTGTTTTTGCAATTTCTTCTTCTTTGTCTTCAATTACTTTCTCTACATTCTCCTTAATTTCTTCTTCTACCACTGGGGCTTTTTCAGAATTTTCCGCAATAAGAGTCATTTGCCCTTTTGGTACAAAACTAGTCATTACAAAAGGCTTGTCTTTAATGTATGTGTTGTACACACGCAATACATCTTCCTTGGTTACTTTTTTAATGTTTTCGATATCCTGCTCGATAAATCCAGGGTCACCTGCAAACACATTATACTGACACAACTGAAAAGACTTCCCTAACACACTACTAATTCCATTGTAAAACTGTGTTTCAAGCCCAGCTTTAATACGCTCTACATCGCGATCTGTGACTCCTTCTTTTTCAAACAATGCAAAGGATTCAAAAATGGCACTTTCCACATTGTCTAAATCCACTCCATCATTGGCCGTAATACGAATATGAAACTCCCCTGCAATTTGTTGTGTATTACTATATGCGGATGTTCTTGATGTAAGTTCTTTCTCTTTCACTAACACTTTATACATAGGAGCTTTCTTTCCGCTGGAAAGAATTTCGGCAAGAAAGTCTAATGCATACGCATCGTCTGTATATTGTTCAACCGTCGCCCAAACCATATTCAATTGTGGCGCTTGTGCAAAATTATCTTCGTGATAAAAACGCTTTGTTTCAGCAATCGTAACAGGTTGTGGCTTTAATGGCTCTACTTCTTGACGTCTTTTAATTTCGCCAAAATACTTTTCTATCATGGCTTTGGCTTCTTCCGTTTCAAAGTCACCTGCTAACACCAAGGTAGCATTGTTAGGCCCGTAGAAACGATCATAAAACTCTTTAACATCTTCTACGGTGGCGTTTTGCAAATCGACTAACTCCCCTATCACCTGCCAGTTGTATGGATGCCCTTCTGGATAGATGTTTTTGTCCAACACCCAATTGGTGTGCCCGTAAGGATTGTTGTCTACACGTTGTCTTTTTTCGTTTTGAACCACTTCTTGTTGATTGTAAAAAGCAGATTCGGTTACGGTATTGATTAAATACCCCATGCGATCACTTTCTAACCACATTACCATTTCCATGGCATTCTTTGGAACTACTTCGTAATAAATGGTTCCGTCTTTCCAGGTTCCACCATTTAAAGTTCCTCCGGCATCTTGAATTTTTTTAAAGAATTGGTCTTGGCCCACATTTTCAGATTCCTGAAAAAGCATATGCTCAAATAAGTGCGCAAATCCGGTACGGCCCGCTTTTTCACGATTGGATCCAACTCCATACTGAATGGCTAATGAAATAATGGGGTCACTCTTATCTTGGTGTAATACAACATCCAGCCCATTGGCTAATTCGTATTTTTCGAAATCGATAGAAAGTTTTGCTGTTTCTTCTGGAGCTTCGTTCCCTTTTTTGCAGGCAACAAATAAGAGCCCTACAAAAAGAAACAATAGTGTTTTTTGAAAGTTTTTGAAATTCATTTTTTTGATTGTTTAATTGGCATTAAATATACTATCCATACAACGACGATTCCCTTAAAATAGTGTTAAATAGATTTGTAGAATTAACAACTGACCTTTATCATATTTTTTGAGTATTGATTTTCTCAATTTAGAGCAAGCAAAATTTGAAGGTATGGGAGAACAAAAAGTAAGCCTACAAAGGAATAGTAAAACGCAAACCCAGTTTGTTGAACATTTATTACAGGATATTGAGGCACTCGAATATATGCTGGAACATAATATATTTGAATCTGGCATTACACGTATTGGAGCAGAGCAAGAATTCTGTTTGGTAACAAAAGATTGGCGCCCTGCAAATAATGCAGATCCTATTCTTGAGGAAATAAACGACCCCCATTTTACTACAGAATTAGCTAAATATAATTTGGAAATTAATCTTGATCCAGTAGAATTAAAAAAAGATTGTTTTCAGGTAATGAGAAATCAGCTTGAAAGCCTATTAATTAAAGCAAATGTTGCGGCAAAGAAGAACAATTCTAAAGTAGTACTTACAGGAATTTTACCTACCATTACACAAACACACTTAAAGTTAGATTATATAACAGAAAGGCCACGTTATCTCGCCCTTAATGAACGATTAATGGCGCAGCGTGGTTCTCATTTTCATTTACATTTAATGGGTGTAGATGAATTAAGCATACAACACGATTCGGTTTTATTTGAAGCCTGTAACACCAGTTTCCAGTTACATCTTCAAATAGATCCAGATGACTTTATTTCAAGTTTTAATTGGGCGCAAGCTATTGCTGGCCCAGTACTAACGGTTTGCACAAATTCGCCTCTACTGTTAGGAAGAGAATTATGGAGCGAAACCCGAATTGCACTCTTTAAACAAAGTATTGATACCCGTCATACCACTTTAGCACTTAAAGATCAAATGCCACGTGTATCCTTTGGTAGTCATTGGGCAACAGGAAGTATTGTTGACATTTACAAAGAGAATATTGCACAATACAAATCGGTTTTAGCACAGGAAATAGATGAAAATTCTATGGAAGAGATTAAAAAAGGAAACATCCCAAAACTTAAGGCACTTAGTCTTCATAATGGCACGTTGTATCCTTGGAATAGAGCCTGCTATGGCGTGGGTGGAGGAAAGCCTCATTTACGAATTGAAAACAGATATATTCCTGCAGGACCTTCGGTATTGGATGAAATGGCAAATTTTGTTTTTTGGGTAGGACTTATGAAAGGACGTCCAAAAAAATTTGATGATATGTCTAAAGTCATGGATTTTAGAGATGCAAAATCAAATTTCATTAAAGCCGCCCGTTACGGAAGTGAGGCCTTGCTACGTTGGGAGGGAAAAGAGTATACTACCAACGAGTTACTTAAAACTGTACTTCTTCCTATAACTAAAAAGGGATTACTTAATAGTAATATCAATAGTGATGACATTGATTTCTATTTAAAAATTATACAGGACAGAATTTCTTTAAAAGGAGGTTCAAAATGGATGATTTCCAACCTTAGAACCTTAAAAGAAAAACAAAAAACCGATCAAGCTCTTAGGTTAATTACCCGATATACCTATAAAAATCAGAAAAAAGGATTTCCAGTTTCTCAATGGAAAAATATTCCTACAAAAGTTCGTTTAAAAGATTTTACCCCATGGGTCGGTCATGTTATGACTACGCGTTTATTTACAGTAAAAGAATACGATTTAGCTTCTTTGGCAACTAGTATTATGGAATGGAAAAACATTCATCATATGCCTGTAGAAAATGAAAACGGTAAGCTTTGTGGTTTGCTTACTTGGACCCATGTTAAAAAAATGAAATCGAAAAAGATGGATAAAAACGTCACGGTTAAAGATATTATGGTTGACAAAGTTATTACTACAACTCCTACCACTTCTATTGAAGAAGCCATAACGGTAATGAAAGAGAACCTCATTGGATGTTTGCCTGTAATACAACATGAAGAACTCATTGGAATTGTAACAATTAAAGATGTCCTTGTTTTTGACCATGAATAACACCCAAACAGAACAAGTTCATACCAAAAATAGATTTAAAAGAATTATTGGAACTTTTAAAGGAAATAACTCAGGTCCTACCCTAGTCTTCATTGGAGGTATTCATGGGAACGAATCTAGTGGCGTTTTAGCTCTTGAGAGGGTGCTAGAGTCTTTACAAGGAAAAGAAGCAGAATTCTCTGGAAAAATAATTGCATTGGCTGGAAATCTAAAAGCCTTACAGCATAAAGTACGTTTTATTTCAACAGATTTAAATCGACTATTTACAATTGAAAAAGTAAATGAAATTAGAACAGGAAAACAACAAACCCTTGAGGATGAAAAAGAGCAAATTTCACTTCTAAAAGAATTGGATCGGATTATCCTTACCGAAAAAGAGCCGCTTTATTTCTTCGATTTACACACCACATCTAGTAAAACAGAACCTTTCTTAACCATAAATGACACCCTATTAAACAGAAGTTTTACAAAAAACTACCCCTTACCTATAGTTTTGGGAATTGAAGAATACTTAGAGGGACCACTACTTAGTTTTATAAATGAGTTGGGCTATGTTGCCTTTGGTTTTGAAGCAGGCCAGCATACTTCAAAAAAAGCATTAGAAAACCATATTTCCTTTATTTATGTATCCTTCATGATTGCAGGATCCTTGTCTGAAAGTGATAAGAACTGCAAGTTACACTTCTATAAACTACTGAAGGCTACTATTCAAAAAGATAAGTTCTACGAGATTATTTATCGGTTTAAAATTGAGGAAAAAGCTAGTTTTAAGATGCATGCTGGTTTTGAAAATTTCCAAAAAATTGATAAAAACAGGGTTTTGGCTGAAAATAATTATCAGGAAATTTATAGCCCGTATTCTGGTTCGATTTTTATGCCATTATATCAAGGAAAAGGGAATGACGGATTTTTTGTCATTAGAAAAATTCCCAAGGTATTTTTAACCCTTTCAAAATGGCTTCGAAATGTAAAGTTAGATCACTTATTGGTATTACTTCCTGGAGTAAATTGGCAAAATAAAAATAAAGAGGCGATGGTAATCAATCTTACCGTAGCTCGTTTTTTTACAAAGCAATTTTTTCATCTATTAGGCTATCGAAGTAAACGAAAGGATAGTAAACAACTAATAATGAAAAATCGCGAACGAGCTTCAAAAAAGGAGATGTACAAATCATCACGATGGTTCAATAAGTGATTGAAATTTAAGTATTTATACGTATTTGTTTTCGACTTGGTCAAATTTAACTTGGTTCCGTTAAAACAACCAAATATGAAAACTTCAATCAAAAACCTGTTCACGTCTATTTTACTAACCTTAGGCTTACTTTTTTCTATTTCGGCCTGTAAAGAAAAAGAAAATAAAAAAGAACCGGTTGCCTATGAAGAGGCAACCGTTAATAGTACTTGTAATTGTGAAACGAGTTGGTTCCCTCACGATCAAACCCCTGCTCCTGAAGAAGGAAAGGGCAGTCCGTTTGATACTACCAGTACGACCAACTGTATTTTTCACCAATGGTCTTGGCAAAAATTTTTGTATTTAACGAAACCTAGTGGCAACGGTAAACCCGTCTTTCTTAATGATTTAATACAGGTAGATAGTAAAATGGAGACCGTCATGCAGCAAGCCAGTGCCAGTCTGGTGCTAACCGATACAGCACAAGCTGGGTCACAAGGTGTTTTAAGAAGCAATCCTACCTTAAGTGCAAGCAAAAAAGAACAAACTGTTTTCTATGGAATTTTTATCGATTCTACCATGCAAGCTGCCGCAAAAAAATATAATATTGAACTCTTAAATGGTTCGCTTAAACCAAATAATTCAGCTTCATTTCCAGTAAGTTCCTTGGAGGTTAAATCTTCTTGGATAACCACCGCAAGTATTCCTGAAGCACAGTTAAGCGGGTATTACGTAACTGAAGCTGCCATACTTCAAAAAGATGGTTCTTATAAAAATACTTCGGTAGCATTTTTAGGGATGCATGTAGTAGGGGTTGTTGAAAACCATCCAGAGTTTATTTGGGCTACGTTTGAGCATAACGATATGGCTCCTATTATGGATTGGAATACTCTTACAGCATCTTCAGAAAGTGATTTATTGTTTTTTGGAAAAGGAACAGCGACCAATCTGGATGGGATTATCTGGACAGGAAAAACTCCAAAGACACCCAATCAAAATTACACACTATATCAATATGGAGTGCCAAAAGTAAAAGGAAATAGTTTTATGAGTACCAGTCAACAGGAGCCTGAAAATTTCGACAACATCACTAGTATTAACGCTTGTGTGGAAAGCAGCTTAAACGATGTTTGGAACAATTATTTTTACAATGGTTCCCTCTGGATTAATATGGATGGCAAAACGCCACAAGAACAAGTTGCGCTTTTAATTTCGCTTAGCGGAAACCTTGCCAACTCTGCTCCTGGAGACGACACTAGAGGCTCTGTTAATGCCGCCAATAGTACTATGGAAACCTATGTGCAAACAGGTGGGAAATCGTTAGACAGTATCTCTGTCACCAATTTAGTAAGCTGTTTTAGTTGCCACAATGCTGAAAACTTTAGTAGTGGAAAACCTGTTTCTCCACTTTACATAAGCCATATATTTAATGGGTTTATCCAAGCCAGTCAAGGAAAAACACTTTCTGAAATCAATGCGATGAAAGTAAATGAGTTTAAAAACTTAATGATTGAGAAAAGTAAGGATTAATCAATCTAGGAAGTTGGGGTAGGTTTTAGAATTTACCCCAACCACCCATCTCTATCGAGACTACGGTATTGAATAGCTTCAGAAATATGGTTACCAGTAATACTTTCGGCATTTTCTAAATCGGCTATGGTGCGTGCTACTTTTAAAATTCGATCATAGGCTCGTGCCGAAAGATTTAATCGCTCCATAGCATTTTTCAGTAGCGCTAAAGATCCTTCATCTAACACACAAAATTTTCTAATTTGTTTTACACCCATTTGCGCATTGTAGTGAATATTTTCAAATTCCTCAAAACGCTTTGCTTGTATCTCCCTTGCCTTGGTAACACGTTCTCGAATGACAATGCTCTGCTCCCCTTTTCGGGTATCACTCAGTTTTTCGAAAGGAACAGGGGTCACTTCAATATGAATATCAATTCTATCTAATAACGGTCCCGAAATTTTACTTAAATAGCGTTGCATTTCGGCTGGTGAAGAGGTGACGGGCGCATTGGGATCATTAAAATACCCACCCGGACTAGGATTCATACTTGCCACCAACATAAAGCTTGCTGGGTAGGTTACCGTAAAACGCGCTCGCGAAATGGTAACATCTCGATCTTCCAAAGGTTGCCGCATCACTTCCAGCACACTGCGTTTAAATTCGGGAAGTTCGTCTAGAAATAACACCCCATTATGTGCTAAGGAAATTTCACCAGGTTGTGGATATTGCCCACCGCCCACGAGTGCAACATCACTAATGGTGTGATGCGGACTTCTAAATGGACGACTGGTCATGATGCCTCCCTTTTCCATGGTTCTACCCGCCACACTGTGAATTTTCGTGGTTTCTAAGGCTTCGGTTAAGGTTAAGGGTGGCAAAATACTTGGAAGACGCTTTGCGAGCATGGTTTTCCCACTTCCGGGAGGGCCAATAAGAATGATATTGTGCCCACCAGCCGCAGCGATTTCCATACAACGCTTAATGGATTCTTGTCCTTTTACATCGCTAAAATCGAATTCGGGGTTTTGGAGGTGTTCGTAGAATTCGGCCTTCATATCAACCGAAACCTGTTCCAATTCTTTTCCTTCGTTAAAAAAATCGATAACTTCTTTAATAGAGCTCACACCAAAGACTTCCAGTCCGTCAACAATAGCCGCTTCTTTTGCATTTTGTTCTGGTAAGATAAAGCCTTTAAACCCTTCTTTTTTGGCATTGATTGCAATGGGTAAGGCACCACGAATGGGTTGCAACGAACCGTCCAATGACAATTCTCCCATGATAATATAATCACTTAAGGAAAATTGTTCTAGAATTTGACCCGAAGACACCAAAATTCCCATGGCCAAGGTAAGATCATAAGCCGAACCCTCCTTGCGCATATCGGCAGGTGCCATATTAAGGGTAATCTTTTTTCCCGGAATTTTGTAGCTATTATTTTGAAGTGCCGCTGCAATTCTGTAGTTGCTTTCTTTTATAGCATTATCGGGCAGGCCCACTAAGTGATATCCAACGCCAATATCTGTATTTACTTCTACGGTAATGGTGGTTGCTTCCACACCAAAAACAGCACTCCCATATACTTTTGTGAGCATAGATTATGTGTTAATTTAAAAATGTGGGGAGTTATGTACTGTGAAAATAAAAAAAATTATTCAATAATGCTTAAGGACACTAGATTGTTCTTAATGGCAAAAACGACCAAACCTGCTAAATTCTTTACACCTGTTTTTTCCAGTAAATTTTTTCGGTGTACCTCAACGGTACGTTTACTAATAAAAAGTTTTTCGGCTATTTCTTGAGAGGTTTTTTGATGACAGATAAGCTCAAGCACTTCCCGTTCTCTTTGGGTTATAAAGTCGACATCAAAAAAGGTACGTGAGTCGCTTTTTTCGGAATTTTTTAAAGATTTTACCGCTTCCATCACAAACGAATCGTAATAAAATCCATTATAAAACACTTGCTTAATAGTGTGTAATACTTTTTGGGTGGGCGAATTTTTTACCAAATATGCTGAAGCTCCCACATCAATCATATTTCGTATAAATGGTTTTGTATTGTAAGTCGTTAAGGCAATGATACTAATCTCTGGAAATTCTTGATGAATACTTTTTGTAGCCTCCACACCGTTGAGTTCTGGCATTTTAATATCCATGATTATAATATCTGGAAGTTCTTTTGCCGTGGTTAAAAATTCTATTAATTCCTTTCCGTTACTGGCTTGAAAGATAATTTCTATTTCATCATCTTTTGAGAGGATATGAGACATTCCTACTCTAAACAATTCTTCGTCGTCGGCAAGGACTACTTTAATTTTCATTATTGGGTTGGCTAGTTATACTTACTTTAATTCCATTTCCTTGGCTAGATTCAATATCGCACGTGGCATTCATTAAAATCGCTCGGTTTTCAATGCCACTCATCCCAAGACCTTTAGCACTTCTTGCTTCAGCTAAATTAAATCCTTTACCGTTATCGGTATATTGTAAAGATAGGAGGTTTTCTTCAGTATTTAAAGCGACTTGAATGTTTGTTGCACCAGAATGTTTTATGGTATTACTAAACAACTCTTGAAGGATTCTAAATAGGTGTAGTTCGTTTGCTGAAGAAATAAAATTTTCTTGATACTGAATATGGTATTCTAGGGTGAAATTTTTAGTTTCTTGTATCTCCTCACACAATTCCTCTACGGCAGCTTGCAATCCAAATTTATCGAGGGTTGGTGGTAATAAGTCGTGAGCAATGCGACGGGAATTTTCTAATACGGTAGACGTTACTTTATGGATACTTTCTCCAATCTTATTTGCTTCAGTAGGAGTGATGTCTTTATCGGTTAAAAAATTAGCGTTTAGAGAAACCACATTGAGTTTGGAGCTTATGGCATCGTGTAAATCTTGTGCAATGCGTTGTCGTTCCTCCTCTTGAGTAACAATGGTGTTTTGTAACAATTCTTTTTGGTATTCTATTTCTAGCTCTGCTTTTTCCAGTTGGGTTTTAATAATTTTCTTTCGTGAAAAGTAGAAAAAGAGGACAATCGCAAAGGACATCAATAACAATAATCCTATGGCAATAAGGATGATGTTTACGATTTGGATTTCATCATTAATAAACGACTCATTCATTACACGAAGATAGGAAATTCAGTCGCTTTATATTATTCTATTGAGGATTTGAAAAATGAATAATTTTTCCACCATTCTATAATGATAATAATTTGAAATCCTAGATACAAAAATCTATTAATATTTACCAACGTGTCCGATACAGAAATAGGAATATTTAAATTGTATATCAAGTTCCCAGAAGCGAATATTAATGAACTAGATAACAAGTAGATGAGAATTGCTGAATTTATTAAAACAAATTCGGTTTTTTTATTACTTAAAGAATGATACAAATATAAAATCGAATAAAACACAAGTATTATATGTGAAAAGACTGCCGCCAAAGTATTATATCTAAAATACAAAATTGGATCTAATATATACTGTATAGCAAATAATATAATAGCCACTATAGTAATACCATTAATAAATTTCTTTTTTAATAATCCCTTATAAAACAGTGATAATGAAAGAAATTGAAAAAGTATAAAGTAAAAGAAAAAAAATATTGTCTCCTCTCCTTCATAAAATACTTTATGAAGTTTAGAACCTAACTGAACTAAACCGATTAATACTAAGTAGGCAGTAAAATATTTAAAGGCCTTACTAAATTTAGTAAAGCCTCTTAAATATAATATGGGTAAAAATAAAGACAGGAAAACAGTTAAATTTCCTACAAATTCTATTAAATTTTCTTTTACAATTTCCGACATTAATTTTAATAAATTAATTTAACGGACTTGACGGATCACACTTAGGTGGACAAGGGTCTGTAAAATCCCAAATACTATTGGTTCCAGCTCCTGCGGCTTCTCCTGCGGCAGGTAATAAATCTCTATACACGCCATTTTTATCTTTCTGGGTCCCCACAATTACTAATTTCTCGACACCACCATCAATGGCTAAGTAGGCTCTTACCATAGGAGAATCTGTTTGTGCTTGAATCTCTGCTACGGCACCCTGAAGATCCGCTAAAGGAATTAAAAATGCTCTCGCACTTGTTGATGGAGCTCCCCTCCAATTACCTGTCCAGCTTATTGCTTCCGCTAATGTAATTTTACCATCTGTTGCACTCATAATTTAAAAAATTTAGTTAGTTAATAATTTTTGATTTCCTATAAAAATAGAAAAACCCTCGATTAAAATCGAGGGTTTTAAATTTAATTGTTCAAAAGAAATTGCTACAATTTCTTTAAAAGTTGTTTGGTACTACCGTTATAAATTTGAGTAACATTCTTATTTTCAATAGCATAAAGTGTCCCTTTTGCCAATTTTTTACCTAATTCCACGCCCCATTGATCATAGCTAAAAATATTCCAAACAATCCCCTGTACAAACAATTTATGCTCATACATCGCTATAAGGCTTCCCAATGATTTGGGTGTTAACTTTTTAATAAGAAGGGTATTGGTGGGCTTGTTTCCTTCAAAATTTTTGAAATTATTTTCCACTTCGCTTCCGTAAGTGCCTTGCAATAAGGCTTCGGTTTGCGCAATGCAGTTAGCCAATAGTTTATTTTGGTGGTCTTTGTTAGCATAAAGCGAGTCTGCAAAGGCGATAAAATCGGTAGGGATTAACTTTGTCCCTTGATGAATTAATTGAAAAAAAGCGTGTTGTGCATTCGTCCCTGTGCTTCCCCAAACTATGGTTCCGGTTTGATAGTCGATTGCGTTTCCATTTCTATCGACACTCTTTCCGTTGCTCTCCATGATTCCTTGCTGAAGATACGCCACCAACTTATTGAGGTATTGTGAATAAGGTACAATACATTCACTTTCAGCATTAAAAAAATTATTATACCAAACAGATAACAAGGCTAAGGTCACTGGGATGTTTTCCTGAAATGGAGTTTCCTTAAAATGAATATCCATTTCGTGAGCACCCTTTAGTAAATCTTCAAAATTTTGATAGCCAACAGCACAGGCAATGGAAAGTCCTACGGTACTCCACAGAGAGAATCGTCCGCCCACCCAATCCCACATAGGGAACATGTTTTGCGAAGCAATTCCGAAATTGGAAACTGCCTCCAAATTAGTAGAGACCGCAACAAAATGTTTAGCTACATCCTTTTCTGAAGCTTTTTCCAAAAACCAATTTCGAATAGTTTGTGCATTGGTGAGCGTTTCTTGGGTGGTGAAAGTCTTAGAAACAATAATAAACAAAGTTGTCTCAGGGTCTAAATCTTTAATAGATTCCATTACGTGGTCACCGTCTACATTGCTTACAAAGTGTACCTCCAATTGATTTTTATAATAACGCAAAGCCTCGCAGACCATATCGGGGCCAAGGTCGCTTCCGCCAATTCCAATATTAACAATATGGGTAATGGGTTTTCCTGTGTAACCTTTCCAGTTTCCAGAAATGATTTCTTCGGAAAAGGATTTCATTTTTTGAAGTGCTTCTGCAACTTCTTTGGGTAGCTTTCTAAAATTACGAAGTTGGGTATGCCCTACCGCTCTATCTTCTGTTTCGTTAATATGAAGTCCTGAAAATTGAGCTTCGATGGCTTCTTTCAATTGTACTTCTTCTGCTAATTGAAGTAAAAGTTTTTGAGTTTTTTCAGTAATTCTATTCTTTGAGTAGTCTACAAAAAAATCATTCCAAGTGATTGAAAATTGTTGGGCACGAGATGGATTTTCAGAAAAAAGATCTTGCATTTTCATATCTTTCATTTCTGAAAAATGCGTTGAAAGTAGCTTCCAAGCTTCAGTTTGCGTAGGATTTACTTTCGGAAATGCCATAATTAACTATGAATTTTTAAACGATGTTCGCGGTAATATTCAATTAAACCATCGATTGGGCGACGAATAATTTTGCCCAATTGTAAATGATAGGGTTTCATGGCATTACGAATCTGCTCTTCAGAAAAATGCGCAATAGACCCAATAAAATGAACTGGGACGTTCTGGGCTTCTTTATAACAAAGAACCCTATATTCAATAAACCTCGTCATTCCTTCGCTTATAAGCTGCCAGAAATAACCATTCACCTCTTCTGAAGTAAAAATAAACTCTGCAAAAGACGCTAAATAGGTATTGGGGTTAGGCCTTTGATAGACATTTAGTTTAATGACATCTGGGTCTAAATCGAAACGTTTTTCAAACTCCCTAGCTAGTTTAGTTGGCATTTTTTTATAATAGTAATCCCTAATAAGTCTTTTTCCGAAGTAATTTCCACTCGCTTCATCCATTAAAACAAAGCCAAGTGATGGTACATGAGCGTGAATTTTTTCACCGTCAAAATAACAACTATTAGAGCCCGTTCCTAATATACAAACAATCCCGGGTTCTGCGGTAGCCGCATAAACAGCCGCTAATAAATCTTCGTTCACATCTACCGTTGCATTAGGAAATATATCCGAAAGCACTTTGGTTAAGGTGTTTTTTGGAGTGATGGTTCCACAACCGGCGCCATAAAAATCTACAGTTTCTGTTTTCTGAAAAATTCCTTGAAGATCTTCATTTTCCCGAATCCTTGAGTAAAGTTCACTTAATGGAACCACGGCTGGGTTTAATCCTTTGGTGCGTGTTTTTACCAACACCTCACCTTCTGGGCTCAAAAGAATCCAATCACACTTTGTAGAGCCTCCATCTGCAATTAGTGTCATACTATTAGATTTTGGCAACGTACAGAGCCAAGTCAATTAATTTTGCGGAATACCCATATTCATTATCGTACCAAGCTACTAATTTAAAAAAGTTATCATTAAGAGCTATTCCTGCACCAGCGTCAAAATTACAAGTATTTGGGTCACTAACAAAATCTTGAGAAACAACATCGTCCTCAACATAGTCAATAACCCCTTTGTAAGCTCCTTTGGAAGCATCTTTAAACAATTGTTTTACTTCTTCATAGGTGGCACTTTTTTCGGTGCGTACGGTTAAATCCACCACCGATACGTCTGCCGTGGGTACACGAAAAGCCATTCCAGTTAATTTTCCTTTTAATGAAGGAATTACTTTGGTTACGGCTACCGCCGCTCCCGTTGAAGCAGGAATAATATTTAATAAGGCACTTCGTCCTCCGCGGAAATCCTTTCTTGAAGGACCGTCTACCGTAAGTTGCGTAGCCGTAGTAGCGTGAACAGTTGTCATTAATCCTTCCACGATACCTAAGTTATCGTGAATTACTTTGGCTAATGGTGCTAAACAGTTAGTAGTACACGATGCATTAGAAACAATCGTATCTGTAGGTTTTACATCTTTATGATTAACACCCATCACAAACATAGGAGCTGTTTTTGAAGGAGCAGAAATAACTACTTTCTTTGCTCCAGCTTTAATATGAGCCGAAGCGTTATCAAGGTCGGTGAAAATACCCGTACAATCTAAAACAATTTCAGCTCCAACAGCATCCCATTTCAAATTTTCTGGATTTCTTTCCGCAGTTACACGAATGTTTTTACCATTTACAACCAAATGTCCATCGTTCACTTCCACTGTTCCTGAGAATTTTCCATGAACAGAATCATATTTTAATAAATAAGCTAAATGGTCTACATCCAATAGATCGTTAATAGCTACTATTTCAACATCTTTATTTTGTGCGGCTATTCTGAAAGCAATTCTTCCTATTCTTCCAAAACCGTTAATTCCAATTTTTGTCATATTATCTTTTTGTTTACACAGAAGTTATATCTGCTACTCTTATTAAATCTAAATCTATTTCGTTATCTCCTTTTATTGCTTCTGTAAAAGGAACTGTTACAATTTTACTATGCGAAATACCAATCATGACATCTCTTTTTCCTTCCAAAAGTGCATCCACGGCGCCTACTCCTAATCTACTTGCCAGGACACGGTCATAACAACTTGGAGATCCTCCGCGTTGAATATGTCCAAGCACAGTTACTTTAACTTCATATTCATCCATATTCTGCTGAATGTATTCTGCCAATCCAAAGATGTTTTTTCCTATTTGGTCACCTTCGGCAACCACAACAATACTAGAAGACTTCCCCGATTTTTTACTTCGCTTTAATGAAGCAATCAAACGATCTCTACCAAGGTTTTGCTCTGGGATTAAAATTTCTTCGGCACCGGCGCCAATACCTGCATTTAAAGCAATATCACCAGCATCGCGACCCATGACTTCCACAAGAAATAATCGGTTATGAGAGTTTGCCGTATCGCGAATTTTATCGATGGCTTCTACCACTGTATTTAAAGCGGTATCGTAGCCAATGGTATAATCGGTACCATTAATATCATTATCTATCGTTCCAGGAATCCCTACTATAGGAAAATCAAATTCTTCATTAAACACACTGGCACCAGTAAAAGTCCCATCCCCACCAATAACCACAAGAGCATCAATTTTCGCCTCTTTTAAATTATCATACGCCTCTTGACGACCCGCCTTGGTCATAAATTCTTTGGACCGAGCCGATTTTAAAATAGTTCCTCCTCTATTAATAATATTCTTTACAGAACGAGGCCCCATTTCTTTAAAATCTGCTTCTATGAGTCCTTGCAATCCACGAAAGACTCCCACACATTCTAGATTATGATACGAACACGAACGTACCACGGCACGAATAGCAGCATTCATTCCAGGGGCATCTCCTCCACTGGTAAGCACAGCTATTCTTTTAATTTTTGTATTCATTAAGGTAAAATTATATTATAAATTTCACATAGCAAACAGTAAATCAATCGATAACGTTTTCGATTTTAGAAATTGAAAAAAAAGCCCTTAAAAAAGGGCTTTAGATTATTGTTTTCGTAAAATGAGATACTGCCAAGGGGAAAATTGATGTTCTTCGTTTTCAACGATATCAATGGTTTGGTCCTTCATAACATCGATAAAAGGGCCAGCAACAGGAAGTGTAAACTTAACTGGTTTTGAAGATAAGTTTGCTATGTAAATAAATTCACTACCGTCTTTACTTCTTTTAAAAGCCAGAACAGATGTATCTTTTGATGTTTTAATCCGCTCATATGTAGCACTATTTTTTCCTCCGTCTAAAGCCCTTTCGTTGTTTTTTAAATTGCCTAACTTTTCTAAAAGAGGCCACATTTTCCCTTTTGTTTTGGGTATGGTATCTTTTCCAAAGAACTCTAAGCGATAATTCATATCATATTCCTGTCCGCTATAAATTAAAGGCATTCCTGGTATGGTATACGTTAGCGCTGTCATGACTTCTGAGGCATTTCCCATACGTTCTCTTAAAGGTCCTGCCCAAGCATTTTCATCGTGATTGGTAACAAAATTCATCAAGATATCATCTTTTTCAAGCTTTTCATCTAAGGCATTCATATAAGAGTCAAAATCATTTACATTTTTCTTTCCTTTTGTTATATCGTTTAACACATGATGTCCTTCCCAAGCATAGGACATATCAAATAGGTTTTCACCTTTCATTAAGTAGGGTAATTCTGCCTCAGCAAGCATAAAAAGTGCTTTCTTTTCTCGTAACGCGGGGATGCACTGTTCCCAAAAATCGAGTGGCACTCCGTGCGCTACATCACAACGAAAGCCGTCCACTTTCTGCTCGGTAATCCAAAACATCATATCATTAATCATGGCTTGGCGCATCTCTTGGTTGTCATAGTTTAAATCGGCCACATCTGTCCAACCCCATGGCTCTCCATTATCTTGAATTGGGTCTGTAATTTCACCCTTATCATTTTTGGTGTAATACTCTGGATGTTCAGTAATCCAAGGATGATCCCATCCTGTATGATTAGGCACCCAATCTATAATAACATATATGCCATTTTCGTGTGCCACATCGACCATTTTAGAAAAGTCCTCCATCGTTCCCATATCTGGATTTACTGCCGTATAATCTGCCACTGCGTAAGGACTTCCTAGGTATTTTTTCCGTTCTTCGGGATTTTCAATATCGGCAACCAATAAATCTCCTTTTGCTTTTCGTTTTGCTTCGGAAATTGGATGAATAGGCATCAACCATATGATTTTAACACCCAATTCTTTTAATTTCGGAATGTCTTGCGCAAAGGCATTAAACGTACCTTCTGGCGAATATTGACGAATATTAGCTTCATAAATTACAGCGCTTTCAAGCACGTCATTATCGATGGGTGCAATGGTAATTTCTTGTGGAGTTTTTTCTACCGGCTCTTCCTTTTTCACTTCTTCTTTACAAGAAATTAAAAAGACGGTTAATAATAGAATCGCAATTTTTGATTTCATAAATGCTGGTTTAGTTTAAACTGTTGTTTCGGTGTTTGGCGCAAGCGTTATTTCTTTTTGGTTCACCACAATGTTTAATGGTGAGTCTCCGTCTACTTTAAATACTTGTTTATTTTTTGAAATAGAGACTTTTAAAATTTGTCCTCTAAAATTTACTTTAAAACTATATTGGTCCCATTGCTCAGGTATTTTAGGCTCAAAATGAAGTTTACCCTCTCGCACTCGCATGCCACCAAACCCTTCCACAATGCTCATCCACGTACCTGCCATACTGGTAATATGGCATCCTTCTTCTACTTCTTTGTTATAATCGTCCAAATCGAGACGGGACGTACGCAAATAAAACGTATAGGCTTGCTCCATTCTATCCAATTTTGCAGCCTGAATGCTATGTACACAAGGAGAAAGTGACGATTCATGAACAGTAAATGGTTCGTAAAAGTCAAAATGCTTTTCAAGCTGTTCTTTACTAAAATGTTCTTCAAAAAAGTAAAAGCCTTGCAGCGTATCTGCTTGTTTTATGTAGGGCGAACGTAAAATTCTGTCCCACGACCACTTTTGGTTAATAGGACGGTTTGATCGATCTAAATTTGCAACGGTAATCAATTCTTTATCCAAAAATCCGTCTTGCTGAAGGTAAATTCCAAATTCTTCAGAATAGGGGAAGTACATATTGGATGCTGTTTTGTTCCAATCGAGTACTTCTTGCCCCGAAATTTTTGTTTTGGCTTCAATTCTTTTGAAATCTTCTGGGTTCGATTTTTTCACTTTTTCAACTTCCGAAGCAGCATATTCCAAACACCATTTAGCAACATAATTGGTATACCAATTGTTATTTACGTTGTTTTCGTATTCGTTAGGCCCTGTTACGCCCAATATCACGTATTTATTCTTTGCCTTACTAAAGGTAGCGCGTTGTTCCCAAAAACGGGCAATGCCAATTAACACTTCCAGTCCCTTTTCCGGAATGTAGGAGGTGTCTCCCGTAAATCGTTCGTAATTATAAATAGCAAAGGCAATGGCTCCGTTACGATGAATTTCTTCAAAAGTAATTTCCCATTCGTTATGACATTCTTCTCCATTCATCGTCACCATGGGGTATAAAGCAGCCCCATTTTTAAACCCTAATTTTTGTGCATTTTCAATTGCCTTTTGAAGATGATTATAGCGATACGTCAACAAATTTCGCGCAACGGCTTGATCTTTGGTTGCCATATAAAACGGAATACAATAAGCTTCGGTATCCCAATACGTACTACCACCGTATTTTTCACCCGTAAATCCTTTAGGGCCAATATTGAGCCGGGCATCTTTTCCTAGGTAAGTTTGATTTAACTGAAAAATATTGAATCTAATTCCCTGCTGCGCCTTTACATCGCCTTTTATGGCAATATCTGCCATCTCCCAGATAGAAGCCCAAGCTTCTGTCTGTTGCTGTTTAAGTGCAGAATATCCTTCTTTAGTCGCTTTTTGAAGCACTTTTATTGAAGCATCTATTAAATCCTCGGGCTTATGGTTTAAAGAAATAGTATAACCAGCAAACTTTTGAAGCGTTGCCTTCTCTCCTTTTTTAACTGAAACTTTATAGGTTAATGCAACTGATAATTCCTTTATAGCTCCAGTATAGTCTAATGATTTCTCAGCTCCGTTCACAAAAACTTTCGATTGCATATAGGTACACACATCAAAATGTGTTTTCATGGTTCGGGAACGAATAAAGGCTTGATGATTTCCTTCCTGTACACTTAAGGTGTCCCAAAATTTATCATCCCAATTGGAATCCTCGTTTGTAATTCCACCGTCCAAATAGGGCATAAAGACTATTTCAGCATCCCTATTTAAAGGGGTAATCTCGAAATTAATTATACCCAGTTCATCTTCTTCAATATGCAAAATACGGGTGCTTTCTAATGCAATTTCGGTTCCGTTTTGTAGGGTTGCTTCAAAAGAACGTTGGTACCACCCTTCTTTCATATTCAATTCTCTTCGGAAATTACGAACCTCTTTACACGTATTTAAATCTAATGCCTCGCCATTAATTTCAACGTTAATTCCAATCCAATTGGGTGCATTAATGACTTTAGCAAAATACTCGGGATACCCATTTTTCCACCAACCCACACGGGTTTTATCTGGATAATACACACCACCAATATAACTTCCTTGGAAGGTTTTCCCTGTATAGGTTTCTTCAAAATTGGCACGTTGTCCCATAGCGCCATTTCCAATACTAAAAAGGCTTTCTGAAGATTTTACTCTTTGTTTATCAAATCCTTCTTCAATAATGCTCCACTCGTTGGGTTGTATATAATCTTGATTCATTAGGCTATTATTAATTGGTGTAAAAACTCGTTTGAAATTTCGGTAAAATCTTTAAAAACATATTGGGCATCACTTAAAACAGATTTATCTCCAATGCCAATACTAATCATCCCAGCCGTGTTAGCCGCTTCTATTCCTGCTAAAGCATCTTCAAAAACAATGCAACTTGTTGGTTTCATTTTTAATTCATCGGCAGCTTTGAGAAACACTTCTGGATTGGGTTTTGCTTTCGATACATTTGTTCCATCAATAATGGCATCAAATTGATTTATTAGATCTACTTTAGTAAGAATAGAACGTGCATTTTTACTTGCTGAGCCCAGCGCCATAGGCTGTTGTTGTTCTTTTAAAAATGAAAGTACTCGAGGCACATCGGGTAAAATTTCATCCCGCGTCATTTTATTTACAAAGCTCAAATAATCGTCATTTTTAGCATTAATAAGTTCCTGAAATTTGGCATTGGATAATGCCACGTTTCCCCAATCGAGAATTTTCTCTAGTGATCTAATTCTGCTTACTCCTTTAAGATGTTCATTGTCTTTTTCAGTAAAAGAAATTCCAATACTTTCTGCTAATTTCTTCCATGCAAAATAGTGATATTTTGCGGTATCTACAATAACCCCGTCGAGGTCGAAAATAAATCCTTTTTTATACATGTATTTCTTATGAAAAATTTGGGGTTAAAGGTGTAAAACTACTAATAAAGTTCAGAAAAATTACTATCAATTTTATCCAGGATATTTTTCCTTAATTAAAAAAGAACGACCAAAATACGTGTTTGCACGTATAGACTCTAGTGTGTATAAGAAGTATCTTTGAGAATCAATTAGTGAATACGGTATCCGAAAACAATTTTTTGTGGGGATAAAAAATTGTGCTAGGAACTGATACTCAACGTTTACTAAGTTAGGTTTGTTATAAGCGCCGTTTTTATTTAAAAAACGGCGCTTTTATTTTTTGAAGACTAACTATTTCTTAAAATTTGCAATTCCCGTTTGAAGCCATTCTAAATATTCATCTGCATCTGGAGTATATCCAACAGGTTTATTAAGTAAGTTTAAATCACTATCCAATAATATATAATAGGGTTGCGAATTATTCTTGAAGTTCACTGTTTGAAAAGTCGCCCATCTATCTCCCACCGTTTTAATTTTCTTAATCCCTCCAGTTGGCTTTAAGAAATTGAACTTTTGATCGTCTTGAAGTTCTTTTCTATCATCCACATAAAGTGAAACTAAAATGTAGTCTTTACTAATCACTTCAAAAATTTCAGGTTCACTCCAAACTTGTTCTTCCATTTTACGACAATTAACACACGCCCAACCGGTAAAATCTATCATCATTGGTTTTCCTGAAGCTTTTGCAGCCTCAAGTCCTTCATAAAAATCTTTATAGGCTTCAAGACCTAAGGGCGCACTAGTTCCTTTATCGTATAAACTATAAAATAATGGAGGTGGGAAACCACTTAATAGCTTCAAATTGGCATGCTTGGTATTGGTTAACCCAGGGGTTAAGTATAAAAAGAAAGCAATGCTTAAAACCCCAACGATTAAGTTACCTTTAGGTAACTTTTTAGCCTTGGGTCCGTCGTGAGGAAATCGTAAAAATCCAAATAAATATAATGCCAATCCTAGTGCACAAACAATCCAAATTCCAATAAATATTTCACGTTTTAATAAACCCCAATGTTCTACTAAATCGGCATTGGAAAGGAATTTGAATGCTAAAGCCAATTCAATAAAACCTAATACCACTTTCACTGTATTTAACCACCCACCACTCTTGGGTAATGAGTTTAACCAATTTGGAAATAAGGCAAATAAAGCAAAAGGTAATGCTAATGCCAATCCAAATCCGCCCATTCCAAAACTCAACTGCATGGCTCCTGCATCTTGGGAGAGAGAGCTTCCCAATAAGCCGCCTAAAATGGGCCCAGTACATGAAAAAGATACAATTGCCAGCGTTAACGCCATAAAGAAAACTCCAACAAAGCCACCAATACTAGTTGCCTTGTTATCCATTTTGGCACTCCAAGATTGTGGTAAAGTTATTTCGTAGTAGCCAAAAAATGAAAAGGCAAAAAAGACAAATATGATAAAGAATACCACATTTAAATAAACGTTTGTAGAAATTGTATTTAGTATGCTTTCGTCTACCCCTTCAATTAAGTGAAAAGGAACACTTAATAGCACATAAATTAAAAAGATGAAAAAACCATAAAGTACCGCGTTTGCAAGTCCGTTTTGTTTGTTCTTTGCACTTTTTGTAAAAAATGAAACTGTTAATGGAATCATAGGAAACACACAAGGTGTTAACAATGCAATAAGCCCCCCTAAAAATCCTAAAAGGAAAATGGTAAACATACCTTTATCTTCTTCTTCAACGGGTGCAAAATTCTCTTCCCCTTTTACATTAATAGTAAGCTTAGCAGACTTCTCTAAATCTTCCTCAGTAATTTCTCCTTCAGCAGCTTCTGTTTTCCCAGAAGCTAAGTCAACTTCAAAAGTCTTTGTATCTGGAGGAAGACATTTCTCCTCATCGCAAACCGAATAATACACCTCTGCAATGATTTTTAATCCATCGGGCTTTATTACTTCAATAGGCTGAATAAATGTCACCTTATCGCTAAAATAGACTACATCCAACTCAAATACCGGGTCGTAAATGGGTTGAATCTCTGGTTCCTGTGTAGCTCCTAATAGTTTAAAAGTGGATTCTGATGCATTATATGTAAATTCTGTTGGAATAGGTCCTTCAAACTCCTCACCAAATTGTTTTTGACTATAGGTATGCCATCCTTCATCAATGGTGGCAGTCATTAAAATATTGTATTTGTTACCACTCTCCTTTTCAACGGTAACTTCCCATGAAACAGGATCGTGAAACTCTTGCGAAAATGAAATTTGAACCAAAAATAATGCGGAAAGAAAAAAAACGAACTTCTTCATATTAATGTGCAACTGCTATTTTTAAAATTTTATCGGTTGTAGGGGTTATTTTAAAACGGTCATCCATTCTATATCCAACCACCCAAACAATTTGATTATTACTTAATAATATCCAAATTTGTTCTTTGGAAGCCAAAGATAACTTTTCATCTTTAAAAAACTTACTCAATTTCTTTTTTCCTTTCATCCCAAAAGGTTGAAAAACATCACCTTCCTCCCATCTTCGGAGCACCAATGGATATGAAATTTTTGAAGCATCCACGTAAACCGTATTTGTATCAATATATCCCATTTTATCGGTAGGGAAAAAAGACATTTTAAGTGGTGAATCAATTTGCGTTTCATTTTCTGAAATAAATTTTGAAACTTTTTTTTCCTCTGATGTGATTTTGGTAATTATAAGTACTTCTCTGTCCTTAATGAGTCTAAAATTTGAAGCAAAAACCTGCTTTCCACTTTGTGCATATAGTAATCCTGAAATATCATCCCAAGCCGTAAACTGAAACGGCGAAAGCAACTCGTAAAGCAACGCATCGGGATTAGGCAACTCTTGTAATTTCGAAATAGAAATTTCAAATCCTTGCGATGTTTCTTGCATCACCAAATTACGCACCAAAACCATATAATCACTTACTAATGCCTCCGTTTGTTGAAGGTTTCTTTGTGTTTTCTGAAGACTTTTAAGCAATCCTTTAGAGGCCTTTTTGAACGGTGGAATTACCTCGTGACGCAATTCATTTCGAAGGTAATCACTACTAGCATTACTACTGTCTTCACGCCAAAAAAGCTTCTCTTTCTTTGCAAAATGGAAAATTTCTTCCCTTGAAAAAGGCAATAAAGGTCTAATAATCTTATCGTTCTGTTCCGTAATTCCTGTTAATCCTCGCAATCCAGACCCTCTAGACAAATTGATTAAAAAAGTCTCAAGATTATCGTCTGCGTGATGTGCTGTAAGTATATAATCGTATTTAAAGTCTTTTAGTAGTTCTTCAAACCAATTATAACGCAACTCACGTGCCGCCATTTGGGTTGAAAGTTTATGCGTTGCAGCATATTCTTTAGTATTGAATGTTTCAGTAAAAACAGGAACATTCCACTTTTCAGATAGATTAATTACAAAGGCTTCATCTTCGTCACTTTCCTTTCCGCGAAGGGAAAAATTACAATGGGCCAAACCTATGTTATATTCTAATTCTCTTAATATGTGAGCTAAAACCACACTATCCAATCCACCACTGCAGGCCACAAGTAGTTTGCCCTCTTTAAAAAAGGGAAACAAATCTTCTATATGTTGCTTACATGCTTTGAGCATTGTATAAAAAGTATGTGCAAATTTAAGTTAAAAACTAATGGGTTTGCTCCAAAGCTTCCCGCATTGCCTTAGCTTTTAGGAGGCACTCTTCGTATTCGTCTTCCGGAATGGAATTGGCAGTAATAGCTCCGCCCACAGAATAGCTTACATATTGATTTTCTTTGTTATACAAAATACTGCGAATAATTACGTTAAAATCGAAATCACCATGGGGTGTAAAATACCCAATAGCACCACTATACAACCCTCTTTTAGTATCTTCTAATTCTTCTATAATCTTCATAGCCGAAACTTTAGGGGCACCCGTCATACTTCCCATTGGGAAGGTGTTTTTCAAAATATCAACCGAAGAAAAATTTTCATCTACCTCACAGCGAATCGTTGAAATTAGCTGATGTACTTGTTCAAAAGTGTAGACTTTACAAAGTTCTTCTACCTCCACAGACCCTTTTAAAGCAAATCGAGAAAGGTCATTTCTCACTAAGTCTGTAATCATAATATTTTCACTTCGCTCCTTTGGGTTTTTACGTAACGCATCTACCATCTTTTTATCTTCTTGGCTATTTGCTAAACGCTTTGCAGTTCCCTTGATGGGTTGCGATATCACCTTAGTTCCAGTTCTTTTTATATAGCGTTCTGGCGAAGCAGAAAAGGCATAATACTGCTGCATCTTTAAAAAAGTAGCAAAAGGTGGTTTTGAGATATCATTTAAATGAAAAAAGGTTTTAATGGGATTGAGATGCACATTTTCTGAAAAATATTCCTGACAAAAATTGGCTTCGTAAATATCTCCCCTTTCGATATGGTGAAGCATTTTATGCACTTTTTCAAAATAAGAGTCTTTACTGGTCCTTAATCTAATTTTAATAGTGCTAAGCTGAGCATTAGTACGATCTTGGTGTTCCTTAAAATTTAAAATTTCCTGCCAATCGCTTTCCATTTCATCATCCACCATATGTAAATACTGTATTTCTACTTCTGTATCAGAAAATAAAAACACTTTTTTTGGTTGAAAAAAGTATAAGTCTGGAAATTGGAGACCATCAAAGTTTTGCGATTTTAATTGTTCCGTATCATTCTTTAAATCATATGTGAGATACCCAAACAACCAATCCTTAGTAGTACTTTGGTATTCTTCCAACTTTTTAAAAGCCCCATAAGAGTCAGTTTTTATAGCAGTAAAGGCATCCACAGCCAGAATAGCTTGAAAACTACTGTGGTTCTGTTGATATTGATTGGAGTCCAACCAGATGACCTCGCCAAATTGCTGTGCCCAGCCCAATAATTTCTTTTTAAGAGCTTCGGTAAAAGAAATAGATAGCGTTTTGTGATTTCGCATTAGTATTTATAAGCTAGCTTCAAATTGTGAGAGTTTTAATTCTAATTCTGAGTTTAACTCTGTATTGGTAATTTTACCTTCTTTAAAATTTTCTGAAAAGGATGGTAGTGTAAATCGAGTAATCTCTCCAGCACCAAATCTGGGTAAAACTCCTGCTGTGTATTCTTGAGAGGATAGCGCTCCACGTCTTCCGTTGGAGGTACTCATTAAAAAAACATTTTTTTTTTCGAGAAATTTATATTCAATTCGTGAAAGCCAATCCAAAACGTTTTTGAAAAACGCAGACACAGTTCCGTTGTGTTCATTCACAGAGATTAAAAGTGCATCGGCTTTATTTATGATAGAAAGTAAGTTTTTTAGAGTTTCAGAATACCCATCTTTTCTTTCAATATCCTCTCCAAACATAGGTAATGGGTAAGTTGTTAATTTAATAACTTCGACTTTATTATTAATTTTTTCTGAAACAGAGAGGATTAATTTATGGTTAATAGATGTACTACTATTACTTCCTGCAAAAGCAATTATTTTTTTCATTTTGTAAAGATATTGAATTATTTCAAAGGTCAATTTTTTGTACTTCCTACAATTCCTACGTTATGATTTGTAGGAAAATACAATTAAAAAAGTGCATTTCATCGAGTTTTAATATCATAACAACGAATATATAAGTTTTCTAACTTGTTGATTGTAAGTCTTTAGTACATTTGACCCAGATAACCCCAAATTATCGTTTGAAATGATGAAAACTACTTATGCAATCTTTGCACTTTTAATATGTGCAATTGCCCCCGCGAATGCACAAGTTGGAATAGGAACTTCGGCCCCCAAAAGTATGCTCGATATTCCTGCCTCTAATGCAACAACGCCCTCGTACACAGATGGAATTTTAATCCCAAGGATTAATACATTCCCTGCAGTGAACCCTGGAGCAGACCAAGACGGTATGCTTGTATTTCTAACCACAGCTACTGGAACTTATAAAAAAGGATTTCATTATTGGGATAACACCCCAAAAAAATGGATTGCTTATAATGGAGAATGGACCGATGGTTTTGTCGCTCAATCCAGAGGTGATTATGACGACAATTTAATTTATGCCCAACAAGCAGCCGATGGTGGTGTAGATGTGGTTATTTTAGATTCGGGTCAAATTGGAATGGGTGTAAATAATCTGGAAGAAAGCCTTCATATTAAATTACCTGGAGATAATGATATACAACTTTCCAGCGCATCCCCCCCAGATGCTCCACAATTGGTATATTATACAACTAATGGAACTTTTGAAACCCCCGACTTTTTAGTTGATGGAGACGATATTGGTTATTTTACTGGAAAAGTATGGACTGGTTCTGGAAAGTCTGGCGATGCGGCTAATATTGAGTTTGAAACTGATGGAAATCACTCTGCTGGAAGCTATCCTACCAAAATTGAATTTAATGTAACCCCTTCGGGAAATACTTCGGTAGGTGACTCAGAAATGGTTATAAGAAGTACAGGTAATGTAGGGATTGGTGTTGTAAATCCTACCGCGGTGCTTGAGATAAAAGCTGGAACATCAACCGCAAATTCTGCTCCATTAAAACTAACATCTGGAAGTAATTTATCTTCTACCGAAGCAGGGGCGGTGGAGTATGATGGAACACATTTATACTTTACACCCAGTACATCGAGAAAAATATTATTAAAAGGGTTAACTAACACAGGAAATTTAGATTTCCCAAACATTGTATCGAGAGGAACAGCTGAGTTAACCATGACGGTTTCTGGAGCAACGGTTGGGAGCACTTGTAATTGTGCACCAAACGGTTCTATAGAAGCAAATCTTCAATGGAGTTGTTATGTAAGTAGCTCGAATACGGTGAGAATTAGATTAACCAATGTTTCAACTGCATCGATAAACCCAGCCAATAAAAGCTGGAAAGTTACAGTAATTGAATAAGCAAAACGTGAAGTTTAAAACCAATAAAGTCATGAAAAAAGTTACTTTTTTAGTCCTACTTCTCGTATTGTTTGTAACAGTAAATACAACTGCACAAGTAGGAATTAATAGCCCAAACCCAAAAAGCATTTTTGATATTAGTGCTTCGAATCCTTCGAGTCCGTCGTATACAGATGGTGTATTAATCCCAAAAATCTCAAAACTACCTTCAACGAATCCCACGGCGGACCAGGATGGAATGTTAGCATTTTTAAACACCCCAGATGGAAATTTTAAAAAAGGGCTTCATTATTGGGATAATTCGGTTTCAAAATGGATTCCCTATGGCGATGAATGGGCGGATAGTTATAATGGCGGCTTAGATAATTTATCCTATGCAACACAAGCGAATTCTCATGGAGTTCCAGTGGTGATATACGACAATGGTAGAATTGGTATGGGGACGGACACCCCGGAAGAAAGCTTAGAAATTAAATTTGAAGGGGATAATGATATTCAAGTTTCTAGTTCTAACCCTCCTAATGCACCCAATATAATTTTTTATACTACCAATGGAACTTTTAATTCCCCAGCATTCCTAAATAATAACAATCCTGTTAATGGTCTTGCTGGAAAAGTTTGGACTGGATCAGGAAAATCTGGTGTAGTTGTAACTCTAAATGCTGTGGCAGATGGTAATCATAGTAGCGGAAGCCTGCCAACAAAATATGTCTTTTCGGTTACTAAATCTGGAGATGATTCGGAAGATGATAGTGGTAATGAAATGGTACTTCGTGAAAATGGCAGCTTAGGAATTGGAACAGATAACCCTAATGCATTTCTTCAAATAAAAGCAGGTACTACCGCAGCAGGATCTGCACCCATGAAGTTTAATGCAGGAACAAATTTAAGTACACCAGAAACTGGTGCACTAGAATTTGATGGTACGCATTTGTATTTTACTCCAAATAGTACGAGACAAATTTTATTAAAAGGATTAACAAATACGGCAACACTTGATTTCCCTTTAATTGTAAATGGAGTGACCGATGAGTTAACCGTTTCTGTTCCTGGAGCTACTTTAGGAAGCTCTTGTAACTGCGCCCCCTTAGGCTCTATTGAAACTAGTTTAAAATGGAGTTGTTATGTAAGCGCAGCCAATACAGTAAGGGTTCGATTATCAAATATCTCGACAAGTCTCATAGATCCCGTGAGTAAAAGCTGGAAGGTGACTGTGATAGAATAAGAAGTTTTATCAATTCCCCCGACATTAAATTGATAAGACAAAAAAGCCATCCTTAAAGGGATGGCTTTTTGTTTTAATGATAAAATAAACCTTCTATTGATAAAATCGAGTCATTCCTACACCTCCTGTAGTATAAATAATTAAAGATTTCATTTCATCGTAGTTAATCCCCTCTTTAACGAAAAGAAAACTATGACAACTTGCCTCCTGTAAGACTTGTTTTACATTTGACTCAGATAACCCCCTTTATCCCTATTGAAATGATGAAAACGACTTTTGCTATCTTAACCTTAATGTTTTTTGTATCAGCTCCCACAATGTCACAAGTTGGAATTGGAAACACCAATCCAAAAAGCATGTTAGATATTTCAGCTTCTAACCCATCCCTACCATCTAATAGTGATGGAATTTTAATCCCTAGAGTTAATTCCTTCCCAATTATAAACCCTAATGCAGATCAAAATGGAATGATGGTTTTTTTAACCTCAGCATTTGGCACTAATGACATTGGGTTCTATTACTGGAGTGACCCTCAAAACAAATGGATAAGTATTGGGGCAGAAGAGTGGAAAGATGGTGTTAATGTAAGCGGAGATCCTTATATTTATGCTACTCAAGCAAGATTGTTAGGAACGGACATGGTGATTACAGATGATGGCAGAATTGGCTTTGGAACTGATGACCCCGTTGAACGATTTGAATTTAGAGGCCCCGGAGATAATGACTTTCAAATTACAAGTGCAAATACTAATCCACCAAACTTTATATTATATAATACTGGAGGGACATTAGAGGCGCCTACTGTATTAGCTGCAAATGGTGAAATTGGTTCATTTATTGTAAAAACCCACGATGGTACAAATATTAGAGAAAATGGAGGTTTTCGTTTTTTTATGGATGGTATAGCTACCCCAGGGAGTGTTCCATCAAAGTTTGTAATTAATACAACTCCTCAAGGCTCGACTAGTCAAATTGAGAGAATTGTTGTGAGAAGCACTGGTAATGTTGGTATTGGAACAACTACCCCATCTCAATTATTAGATGTTAATGGAAATGCGAGAGTTAGAGGTCTGCAAGCTGGTGCTGTTTACAGTGATACTAATGGAAACCTAAGCAACACACCTACAGGACCTGTTACCTTTGCTGCGGGAAAAATCAATGCAAATGGAACATCTCCCAAAATTACTGGTGCAACCGTAAGTAATATAAGTACTGGTGTTTATCAAATTACATTTGATTCTGCAAGATCAACTTCGCACTATTTAATTCAAGTTTCTGCATCAGATTGTAGCAGTTGTGGAACTGACGATAGTATAGGAATATATTATTCAAACCAAACTAATAATGGTTTTAGGGTAATTATTGGTTCAAATGATAATGGATCCACAGCAAAAGTTCCTGTGAACCTTGAATTTATGTTTACCGCAGTTGACTTTTAAAATACCTCCCAAAATTTACCTTGATAAACCTTGATTGCAAAAGAATGTTTATCAATTCCCACCTCAAAAAATTGATAGAACAAAAAAACCATCCAAAATTGGATGGTTTTTACTATGTGGCGTTTTTATAAATTAAAAATGCAATGCTCTTTTATCGGTGGCATCCAGCGCGGCTTCTTTTACAGCTTCCGCATAGGTTGGGTGCGCATGACTCATTCGAGCGATATCTTCAGCACTGGCTCTAAATTCCATAGCGGTCACGGCTTCAGCAATTAAGTCGGCTACACGAGCACCTACCATATGTACCCCTAAAACCTCATCGGTTTTAGCATCGGCGAGTATTTTTACAAATCCGTCGGTATCACCACTAGCTCGACTACGTCCTAACGCACGCATTGGGAATTGCCCTACTTTATAATCAACACCTTCCTCCTTAAGTTGTTCCTCTGTTTTTCCTACAGAAGCCACTTCAGGCCAAGTATATACTACTCCTGGAATTAAATTATAGTTAATATGTGGTTTTTGTCCTGCTAAAATTTCGGCAACCAAGGTTCCTTCTTCTTCGGCTTTATGCGCTAGCATCGCACCACGTATCACATCACCAATGGCGTAAATATTTGAGACATTGGTTTGTAGATGGTCGTTTACGTCTACTTGTCCGCGTTCATTGGCTTTAACACCTGCACTTTCCAATTTTAATCCGTCGGTATAGGGACGACGCCCTACAGAAACCAAGCAGTAATCCCCAGTAAAAGTGACTTCCTCTCCCTTTTTATCCGTAGCAGTCACAGTTACCTCCTTTCCTTTTCGATCAACGGCTGAAACTTTATGCGAAACATAGAATTTTACGCCCTGTTTCTTCATCACTTTCATTAATTCTTTACTTTGAGCACTATCCATGGTTGGGATAATTCTATCCATATATTCCACCACAGAAACTTCAGCACCCAGACGACGATATACTTGTCCAAGTTCTAAACCAATGACACCTCCACCAATGACAATCATGTGTTTAGGAATTTCTGATAGGCTTAACGCTTCGGTAGAAGTAATGACTCGTTCTTTATCAATCTTTATAAACGGAAGCGTCGAAGGCTTACTTCCTGTTGCAATGATAATTTTCTTGGCTTCAATGGTTTGTGTTTTTCCTTCCGAAGCAATGTCGATATGCGTAGCATCTTTAAAAGATCCTAGTCCTGTAAAGACATCGATTTTATTCTTATTCATTAAGAAATCAATCCCTTTTACGGTTTGGTCCACGACTGAAGCTTTGCGCTCAATCATTTTCTTGAAATTGATTTTAATATCACTAGGAATTTCAATCCCGTGGTCTTCAAAATGTTTTACAGCATCCTCGTAATGATGAGATGAATCTAATAATGCTTTACTAGGAATACAACCCACATTTAAACAGGTACCTCCTAAAGAATTATATTTTTCTATAATAGCGGTTTTCATCCCTAATTGGGCGCAGCGAATAGCCGCAACATAGCCTCCAGGGCCTGAACCAATAATGGCAACATCGTAAGTGCTCATAAAACTGATTTTAAATTTTGAAGTGCAAAGTTACGATACTCTATTTCAAAAGACAATTAAGGAAGGGTTAATTTTCTATCCCTGGAAATCCTAACATTTGACCCATCCCAACCGTAAATAACCAATTACCATAAATAGCATGTTCTATAGTCACTAAGGTTGTAGATTTAAATTTTAAATAGGTTAATCCGAATACTATTCCGCCTATAAATGTGAGCACCAGCACAAGAGTATTTCTAAAGAATAGATGCGCCAAACAAAACACGGTGGCATTTACAAAAATAAGTAGGTACGTACTTTGAAAGAAATCACCATATCGCTTAAAGAAAAAGGTACGATACAATATTTCCTGCGGCCACACCGAAAAAACACTATACACAAACAAAATGAATAAAAACAATAACTGATTTTCTAACGGTACAAAAAACAGGTGTTGGGGAGCAAACAACCAAACATACAATGTCGTTAGACCCACAACCACGGGAAAAATTACTAAAATCCGTTTCCAAAAGGGCCTCCATGGTAATTTAAGTGAATTGAATAATTCAATTTTCTCAACACGCACCAACACCCAAACAACATACAAAAAACCAATAACCCCAAGAATTAGTTTTACCCAAATGGCATAATCCAACGGAAGCGTGGCAGGAAACACAACAAAAAGTAGAAAAAATTCTGTAAGGCGGTATCGTTTATCCTTCATTCTAAATAGTAATAAGCGGACTGTTTTTTACTTCATTAATTACAAAGGAGCTTTGCGTACTTCCAATATGTTGTAGCGTCGTTAATTTGGTCACCATAAAATTTCGAAAATGCTCCATATCTCTCACCAGCACTTTTAAAAGATAGTCGTACTCCCCACTAACGTGGAAGCATTCTAACACTTCTTCCAATTGAGTGACTTCCTCTTCAAATTTGGTTAAGTATTCTTTAGCATGTTGCACCAGTTTTATTTGACAAAAGACCAATAAATCTAAATCCACTTTTTGGGGATTTAAAAGTGTAACATACTTTTTTATAATGCCTTCACGCTCCAGTTTTTTTATACGTTCGTATACGGCGGTAACCGAAAGATTTAATTTAACCGAAAGCTCTTTATTGGTTTGTTTACTATCCTCCTGAAGAAACTTCAATAAGTTTTTATCTATAGCGTCTAATTTCATTCTGAAAAATTATCTAATTATATAACATAATTACAGTAAATATAAACTTTTAATCTATTAATTAACATTTATTAAGATTATTATTCTAAATATGATTGATATCATTGACTAATTATCTGAATCCTGTTACATTTGGAGATAATAAAATTAAAATCATGGCATTTAAACCCGCAGACCGCATTCAGGATTTACAATATTTTGGAGAATTTGGAGGTGTTAACCCTTCTATTTCAGACTCATCTACCTACACTTTCCTTTCGGCAAAAACGATGTTTGACACCTTCGAGGGCAACGCTGAGGGATGTTATTTGTACTCCAGACATTCTACCCCTTCAAATTTATATTTAGGGCAAGCATTAGCCGCTATGGAAGGAACAGAAACTGCCAATGTAGCTGCCAGTGGTATGGGTGCCATTACTCCTGCGATTATGCAATTGTGTAAGGGGGGTGACCATATTGTGGCAAGCCGAACTATTTACGGAGGAACCTATGCTTTTCTGAAAAATTTTGCCCCGCAATTCAATATTGAAACATCCTTTGTGGATATTACAAAGTTGGACGAAGTGGAAGCTTCCATTACTCCGAAAACCAAAATTATCTATTGCGAAAGTGTGAGTAATCCGTTGTTGGAAATAGCCGATATTGAAGAGATTTCAAAAATTGCTAAAAAACACGGACTAAAATTGTTGGTCGACAACACCTTTTCTCCCTTAAGCATTTCCCCTGCTAAACTGGGAGCCGATGTGGTACTACATAGTCTAACCAAATTTATAAACGGAAGTAGCGATACCATGGGCGGTGTAGCTTGCGGCACACAAGAATTTATAGATGAATTACGAAATGTAAACGACGGCGCTAATATGCTGTTAGGGCCTGCCATGGATAGTTTACGAGCAGCCTCAATTCTGAAAAATTTGCGTACGCTTCATATACGTATGAAACAACACAGCCATAATGCGCTTAACCTTGCCCAAAAGTTTGAAGCAGATGGCTTAAAAACCGTATATCCAGGGCTTAAATCACATCCAGGGCACGAACTTTTCAAAAAAATGATGAATCCAGAATACGGTTTTGGAGGGATGATGACTATAGATGTTGGAAGTCTTGACAAAGCTAATGAATTGATGGAATTAATGCAGGAACGTAACTTAGGATACTTAGCTGTGAGTTTGGGTTTCTATAAAACCTTATTTAGCGCGCCTGGCACCTCTACCTCTTCAGAAATTCCTGAAGAAGAACAAAAAGAAATGGGACTAAGCGATGGCCTTATACGTTTTTCCATTGGACTGGATAACGACATTGAACGCACCTATGAAATGATGAAAGCCTGTATGATAAAAGTGGGAGTTTTAAATGCTACTACTGTTTCAGAAGTGCTTTAATCTCTTCCATCTCTTTTTTTAGCGCAACAATTTCCTGTTGTTGATTTTCAATAATTTGTTGTTGCTCTTGGATGGCTTTTGTCAAAACAGGAACCATTCCTAAATAATTGATACTTTTTATAGTTTTGGAATTTGAAGTACTTAAGCCATCCGCATTTATTTCTGGCAGGGTTTCAGTCTGAACAAAATTAGGGAATATGGATTCAAAATCTTGTGCTATAAATCCAATCTGGAGTTCTTTTGGAAATCCATATATCTCAGCCTCTGTCTTTTTGAAATAATAATTTTTTATCGAAATTTTATTAAGTTGTTCTAATACAGGGGATGCTTCTTTTATTTGTTCTTTCAATGTTTTGTCTGATGGGTTAGTAAATACTCCAGACACATAAACATTTCCGCTAAAATATCCAGCATAACTCCCCGCCTTTAAAACTTGGGAGAAAACCCCATAATGTGTTCCTCCAGCTGAAGATTGTATTTGATTAAATGTTCCATATTTTACTCCCACTCCAGTACCGCTTAGAACATTGATATTTCCATAATGCCTATCATCTCCTGTATTGACTATGTTTGAATAAAACCCCCTTTGAACTCCCGTTGCATTACCTCCAATGGAAGCAACAAATCCTCGAGTTTCTCCACTCCCATCACCTACCATAGAAGCATAGAACCCTGTATGTGTGCCTGAACCATTTCCGTTCAGTAGATTATAAGTACCATTATGTTGTCCCGTTCCCGTGCCAGAGAGCTCGTTATAGGCACCATAATGTATACCATTTCCTGGACTGGCATTTGAAGAATACGTACCGTATTGTACTCCTGTACCAGCTACTGTATTATTAATAATTGTAAATCCTCCGGCTAATGTACCATTCCCCCCTGCGGTGAATACATTATAGGCTCCAATTTGATTTCCATTTCCAACATTTCCTGAGAATTCGGTCCAAGCGCCTGTTAAGTTTCCTGTTCCTTCTGTAAAACTACTATACATACCAGTATGTAATCCCGAGCCAGTTCCTGAAAATGTATTATGCGCACCCCAATGGGAGCCAGAACCAGTATTGCTAATAATGTTTTCAACGCCATACTGAATACCAACTCCTGTTCCAGTTAGTCTAATTGAAACCCCATAATGACTACCACCTCCAGGACTATCATTTGAAAAATACATCCCATACTGGGTGCCTGTCCCAATAGCTGAGCTTTGAATACCTGTATAAACTCCAGCTAAAATCCCATTACCCCCAGCAATAAAATTATTAAAAGCACCTATTTGATTTCCATTTCCAACTGACCCCGAAAACTCCGTCCACGCTCCCGTTAAGTTTCCAGTTCCGTTTGAAAACCTACTTATCATCCCAGTATGATAACCAGAACCTGCTCCTGAGAAAGTATTATCGGTTCCCCAATGATTTCCATTTCCAGAATTGCTAATAATATTTTCAGCTCCAAACTGAGTTCCATCTCCAGTACCTCCTAATGAACTATAAACGCCCCAATGTTCTCCTATTCCGGTATTTGAAATTATATGTCTACTTCCAACCTGTGGAGCATCTCCTGCCCCAGTAAGGTCACTTCTTACTCCATAATGGACAGTTGTGCCTGTACCAGACAAAAGATTATAAACACCTGCATGGGTTCCATTTCCTGTATTTGTTATCCAATTATACACCCCGTATTGCCCACCATTTCCAACACTCCCCAATATATTTAGTCCGCCAAAATGATCGCCATCTCCTGTATTTCCAATATTTACATAGGTCCCTCTTTGTATTCCTGTAGCATTCCCACCTATAGAAGCTACAAACCCTCTCGTCTCTCCACTGCCATTGCCTGTCATAGAGGCATAATAACCTGTATGAGTACCACTGCCATCTCCAGTTAATGAACTATAACTGCCATAATGAGTACCATTTCCAGAATTTGAAATATAATTTCCAGCCCCATATTGTGCACCACTCCCGGCACCTTGAATTTGACTAAAAACTCCATAGTGAATTCCCGTCCCACCTCCATTCAATAATGTATGTACTCCCCTATGCTCACCATTTCCACCACCTAGAACCCTTCCAAAAAGACCTACCATACTGGCATCTGCGCTGTTAGTCACTTCAGAAAGTAAGCCATAGGTTGTTACATTGTTGGCCCCATTCATTAATACCGAAATCCCTCTACCTCCTTGATCTTCTTCTATATCTAGTGACCAATCTGCGGTATTTTTTCCAATGGCTACATTTCCTAAGGTATATATATCGTCATTAATATCGTTGGGACTTGTTGTTGTACTCTCTTCATACCAATCACTATCTCCTATTGGAGTAGAAGAAGTCGTGATACGCTCCCAAGTAGTTCCATTAAAGTAGTAATAGCCTACTCCACTACCGCCAGTTGTTGCAGCATTTGTATTATAGATTAATAAACCCGTTGCAGCAGTATTAATACCATCTATCATAGTATTAGCTACATCATTTAGAGATACTTGAGGAATAAGAATTCCTTTATCTGTTCCAGATACTTCCAGTAATGAGGAAGGGTCTGGTGTTGTTGTGCCAATTCCAACTTGGGCAATCAAAAGATTTAAAGGAAATAGAATCGAGATAAATATTATATAACTTTTCATAATCACTATTTTAAATGAAAAGCAGGGGCAATGATAAAACTTGGGATGTAAATATAACTTATTAGTAATTAGTAAAATAGGGGTAAAAACCTGTTTTTTTTAAATTAATAGTATTTTTTTTAAAAAATGGTATAATCGTTTACAAAAAATAAACAGAGATAAAACTATCACGGCATTAAATATCATTGTTTCAACAGCGCTTTTATCTCGGCAATATCATTTTCAAGCGCTTCAATTTTAGCTTTTTGCGCCTCGATGATTTCTTGTTGCTCTTGTATTGCTTTAATGGCTATGGTACCAAACCCTGAATAATCTAACATATAGGGAGATTCTTCAACACTTAAATGAGAGGGCTTTTTTACTAACTGTGGGAATACTTTTTCTACATCCTGTGCAATAAAACCAAGGTATTTTTTAGGACTTGTTTGATTAATAAAATTATAATCCACAACTTCTAGTAATTTGACTTTCTCTAAAACCGTTTCAATTCCAGAAATATTTGTTTTCATATTTCTATCGGACAGGGCCGTGTAGTTACCTGAAACGTCATCAAAACTTCCTCGAGCCGCATTATTAAAATATAAGTAGAGGTCATTTGTAGAAAAAGTGTAAAAATGCCATCTATCTGTATCCGTTGCGTTAGAAATAGAGAGTCCATTGGTTGTACCTGTGGGATGATTGACATGAAATGAGGTACTTGGAGTTAATGTACCTACCCCAATATTATTAACACTTGCATCCAAAACAAAAGTTGTAGTATCCATTATTATATCCCCATCATTGTCATAATTTAAATGCAAAGTGGAACCTGTATTAGTAATTATTTCGTTTCCATCGATTCGTAATGCATTTGCAATTTCTAACACACCAGTACCTACTGTTCCATTTGCATCATCTGTTTCATAAAGTCTCAAAGCCCCATTTGCATCAATTCGCATTACCTCACTACTATTAATACTATATGATGTCTCATCTGTAGCTGGGCTATAAAAACCGGTCGTATTATCACCATCAAAATAAAGGGATGGATCGGCAGCAGAACCATCATCTAACTCTAATTCATTTATTCGATTAGCTCCCTCTGGGTCTAAAAAGTAGTTAGAGTTATCCCAATCGACCATCTGGTTACTTATATATAAATCTTGATTGGCACCAGCGCTTCCACCAATATAGGTAGTTCCAGCAAAACGAAGGATATCATTATCAAATTCCCCATATATTAAGGGAAGAATTGACGATGAATTTTCTATAAAAAGTTTATTACTTCCCGTTTCAGAATACCCAGCTTGATATCCTAAAAAAACATTATTATTTCCAGTAGCATCTCGACCTGCCCGATGTCCTAAATATACATTATTGCTAAAAGAAGCATTCATTGTAGGATCTAGTGCTCCTCTTCCAGCTTCGTAGCCTATATAAACATTATTATTTCCGTCATAATTATATAGACCAGTTGCTCTACCAATAATCACATTTAAACTGCCTGCGTCGTTCTGTGAAGCTGCGCTAATGCCTAAAAAAGTATTATTGCTTCCAGAGGTATTACTTCCTCCAGCACCACTCCCTATAAAAGTGTTTAAAATCCCGGTATCTGTATTATATCCTGCAAAAGAACCTACAAAAGTATTATTACTATCTGAAGTTAATAACCTTCCAGCTTCATAACCCATAATCACATTATAATTTCCCGTAGTTGTTGCGGCTCCAGCATTCGTCCCTAATGTCACATTTCCTAAACCCGTATTAGTTAGTCCCGAGTTTTCACCTAAAAAAACGGAACTATTTGTATTGAGTACTTCTATTTGACCCCCTGTAGTGATACGTACCCTGTCTACATTATTGGTGCGAAAAGCAAGAGGTACAGCATCTGTAGTTCCTATAAAATCGTTGGTTCCTCCATCGGTGCCAGCATTTCCGGCCAAATTCCATAAATCCCCAGTTATGGAAGAAGGGTCTATCCAACTTATATTACCAGATCCATCTGTTTGCATAACTTGACCGTTGGACCCTCGTGATGACGGAAGAATATAATGGTTTGCTGTTCCTGTACCAAAAGGACTCACGGTTCCAACGGCAACATTTCCTGCAAAAAATCCAGCGAAAGTGTTTCCAGTAGCCCGTAAAGCCTCAGAATACACCCCATAATGATCCCCTCCCGCATTGGTGAAAATTTGATTAAAAAAGCCTATTTTATCTCCCGAACCACTTCCTGATAGGTAATTATAAAGACCATAATGAGTCCCATCACCTGAACCTAAAAGCATGTTTTGCAATCCCAAATGGGTATTATCCCCCGAATTGAGAAAGTAATTTAATACCCCATATTGAACACCAGTACCACTGCCTTCTAAAATATTATAAACACCATAATGAGTACCAAAACCTGTTCCTGACAATGTATGGTATGCCCCATAATGAGCGCTATTACCGGTATTAGTAATCGATGTATAACTTCCTCTTTGTATTCCAGTACCTGAACCTGATAAAGTAGAATAAACTCCATAATGAACACCAGACCCATTACCACTTAAAGTATTCCTCACCCCGTAATGTGTTCCATTTCCATTTCCTCCCAAATTGTTATAGCTCCCATAATGAATACCACTACCCTCATTAATTAAATTATTATATATTCCAGTAGTAATACCATCTCCTACCCCATTAACCGTATTCTGTATTCCTCTAAAGTTTCCGTTACCATTAAAATTGGTCGAATTATTTATCGTATAACTTGTAGATGGTGAGGAAATCGTATTGGTCGAAGCAATGTCCAATGTATAATCAGCGGTGGTTTTCCCAATAGCCACATTACCTTGGGTGTAAACGTCATCATTAATATCGCTAGGTGGTGTAGTTGTACCCTCTTCGTACCAATCATCATCGCCTATTGCGGAGGAAGTAGTTAAGCGCTCCCACATTGTCCCATTAAAATAATAATATCCTATCCCACTACCTCCTGTAGTACCTGCATTAGTATTGAATATTAACAATCCGGTTGCGGCGGTATTTACGCCATCCAGAACAGAGTCTGTAACATCGCTTAGCGATACCTGTGGAATTAAAATTCCTTTTTCGGTTGAAGAAACTTCAAGCAATGAAGATGGATCTGGATTTGTGGTACCTATTCCTACTTGTGAATAAGCAATCTGTGCGGTAATAAAAAAACCTGCTAAAATGAGTAACTTTTTCATAGTTATTTATTTTAAAAGCAGGGTAAGTAATTGAACTTTTGGGATTTAAATATAAATGAAAAATGTTATTTATCAAAAGGGGTAAATACCCCATTTTTTATAAAAACTGAAATTTGCATACCATTTCACAAAATCGTAACATTACATGATTATAAAATATCAACATGAAAGAAGACAAAAACCTTTCCGAAATTGAAATAGAAAACCAAAAAATAATTGAAAATAAAGAGCTAAACATTTGGGAAGCTTTAATCCCGGTGTTGATTTTAATGGGACTACTAGCCTATAATATTTTCTTTGCAGATGGTGATTGGTTGGGCGAGTACAGTAATCAAATCATTTTATTAATGGGAGGTGCTGTTGCCGCTATTGTTGGATTTTATAACAAGGTATCTATACGTCTTATGTTGGCTGAAGTTTGGGAAAATTGGAAAAGCATTTTTATTCCCGTACTAATATTATTATTAGTTGGAGCATTGGCGGGTACATGGTTAATAAGTGGCGTAATCCCCGCAATGGTATATTACGGGCTTCAGGTCCTTAGTCCTGAGATTTTTCTTCCTGCATCTGTGATAATTGCTGCCATTATCTCGGTTGCTACAGGAAGTTCCTGGACCACTTCAGCAACAGTAGGAATTGCATTGGTGGGTATTGGTTCTGCCTTAGGAATTAACCCTGGGATGATTGCTGGGGCAGTAATATCGGGCGCCTATTTTGGAGATAAAATGTCACCCTTAAGTGATACCACTAACTTAGCACCAGCCATGGCAGGAACCGATTTGTTTACCCATATTCGGTATATGGCATTGACAACAGTCCCTACTATTTTAATCACAATTATTGTTTTTGCTATTATTAGTGCTACTGTTGATGTTACTGGTGATGCAGATATTTCTGGTCTCCTTGGAACAATTGACCATACATTTAACACTACCCCTTGGTTATTTATAGTTCCTGCTATTGTTATTGCCTTAATCGTAATGAAAACGAAGCCACTAATTGCTCTATCCGTTGGTGTAATCTCGGCCGCAATCGTTGCAGTCGTTTTTCAGGGAGATGTCTTGATGGAAATTTCTGATTCAAAAATAGGAACCATTGTACAATCCATCTTTACAGATACGGCTATTGAAACGGATAATGAAAAGTTGAACGATTTATTCTCGGCTGGTGGAATGTTAGGAATGCTTTGGACCATATTATTAATTATTTGTGCTATGGTTTTTGGGGGTATTATGGATGGTATTGGTGCTCTTGCAAGAATTACAAGAGAATTACTTAAAATGGCGTCTTCTATTTTTGGTCTTTTTGCGAGTACGGTTATAAGTTGTTTAGGACTTAATGCCATTGCAAGTGATCAATATTTAGCCATTGTTATTCCAGGTAAAATGTTTAAGAAAGCCTTTGAAGATCGTGAATTAGCTCCTGAAAATTTATCGCGAACATTAGAAGATAGTGGTACCGTTACTTCTGTATTGATTCCATGGAATACTTGTGGCGCATATCAAAGTAGTGTCTTGGGCGTAGGTGTGGCAGAGTACTTTTTCTATGCTATTTTTAACTGGTTAAGTCCATTTATGACGCTACTTTTTGCCGCTTTCCGAATAAAAATTAGACAATTAACTACCACAAAATAATTCGCAATGGCAGTAATAACCTTTGGTGGCAAGCCCACAAAGACCAGCGGAGAATTGCCCAAAGTGGGCTCAAAAGCTCCAGATTTTAGACTATCGTCCCTAGATTTATCTTCAAAAAAGTTAAAAGACTATAGTGGTAAAAAAGTAATTATGAATATCTTTCCAAGCGTTGGCACAGGGGTTTGTGCCACTTCTGTAAGAAAATTTAATGAGAAGGCCAGTTCGCTTGACAACACCGTTGTACTTTGTATCTCTAGAGACCTTCCCTTTGCCCAAAAAGAGTTTTGTGCTGTCCAAGGATTAGAAAATGTAGAAATGCTCTCAGACTATAGAGATCAAAGTTTCGGAAATAATTATGGAGTGAATATGCTTGAAAATGCCTTTGAAGGATTACTTGCACGATCTATTATTGTATTAGATGAAAATGGAAAAGTTATTTACAATGAATTAGTCCCTGAAATTGGTCAAGAACCTAATTATGATGCGGCACTTAAAGCTTTACAATAATGGGAAACACTTTTTTGGGTAAACGAATTTTAGGCTTTAAATATGCCCTTAAAGGCGCTTGGATGTTACTTAAAAATGAAGCAAGTATCCAAGTGCAAACGTTTGTTGCCGTGATAATGACCTTTGCGGGTTTTTATTATGAAATTTCCCCAAACGAATGGATTTATCAAACTCTTGCAATAGGACTAGTATTAAGCATTGAAGGATTAAATACTGCCGCTGAAGAAATTGCCAACTTTGTACATCCCGATTTCCACAATAAAATAGGATATATAAAGGATGTAGCTGCCGGTGCTGTTTTTTTTGCTGCCGTGGCGGCCATTATAGTAGGATGTATTATTTATATTCCAAAAGTATAACAGCCCTAACCAAAATTTTATTATCGATGTCACGTTCTATATTTGTATTTTTGCCTAAAGTCAACCCAACCGTAAATGGCTAAAAAGAAAAACAAAACCATTTCCAAAAATAAAACCCCGCGTAAAAAAATCTCTTTTACGCTTTCCAAACAACAGCAAATACTACTAGGAAGTTTCTTGTTTTTGCTAGGGTTGGCATTACTTATTTCCTTTATATCTTATTTCTTTACATGGCAATCAGACCAAAGTATTGTTGGGGAATTGGACCGCGAACTTGAAGCAAAAAATTGGCTAAGTAAATTTGGTAGCAACATAGGGCATTTCTTCGTTTATAATGGCGTAGGAGTGGCTGCATTTATTTTTGCATTTCTAGTAACATTAACTGGAGCCTATTATTTCTTCAATTATGCGAAGAAGCAGTTACTTAAATTCTGGTTTTGGGGTATTTTGTTAATGCTTTGGTTTTCAGTTTTCTTTGGATTTTTTACCAAAGGCGAGTCACTTTGGAGCGGAGTTGTTGGATATGAACTAAATGACCTCTTCCAAGACTATATGGGTTTAACAGGAACTATTTTGTTAATGACCTTCCTCGCAATTATTTATTTGGTTGTCCGTCTTAAAATGACGCCCGAAAAAGTGGCAGCCTCCTTAAAATCGACTAAAAAACAAATCGCAGAAGATTTTATTTCAGAAGGAGATAATACGCTTGAAACTACACAAGAAACTCCCATAAATGATAGTTCAAATAATACTTCTGATGAAAATGAAGACATCCTTCCAGAACCTGAAATAATTCAAAAAGAAGAAACAGCTTCACTCGATGTAATTAAAAGAGAACCCTCTGAAGATGATGTTGAAATGGAAATTGAACAGGTAGAAGAGGAAGAAACCGTTGAAGAAAACCTCAGCAAAAAACTTGTGGAAGACTTTGGGGAGTTTGATCCAACCTTGGAGCTTAGTAATTTTAAATTTCCGTCTATTGAATTATTGAAAGATTACACCGGCGGACAAGGAATTACGATTAATCAAGAAGAGCTTGAAGAATATAAAAACCGAATTGTAGACACTCTTAAAAACTACAATATTGGCATTGCCAACATCAAAGCTACGGTAGGACCTACAGTGACTTTATATGAAATTGTCCCCGATGCGGGTATTCGTATTTCAAAGATTAAAAACCTCGAAGACGATATTGCTTTATCGCTTTCGGCATTGGGAATTCGCATCATCGCTCCTATTCCTGGACGAGGAACGATAGGTATTGAAGTACCTAACAAAACCCCTAAAGTGGTTTCTATGCGGTCTGTGATTGCATCCCCAAAATTTCAAAATGCCGAAATGGAGCTTCCACTTGCTTTGGGTAAAACTATTAGCAATGAAACCTTTGTGGTAGACCTAGCCAAAATGCCTCACTTACTTATGGCTGGTGCGACAGGGCAAGGGAAATCGGTAGGACTTAACGCCATTCTTACGTCCTTGCTTTACAAAAAACATCCAGCAGAAGTAAAATTTATATTGGTTGATCCCAAAAAAGTAGAGTTAACCCTCTTCAATAAGATTGAAAGACATTATTTAGCAAAACTTCCCGATACAGATGAAGCTATCATTACCGATACAACCAAAGTAATTTATACTTTAAATTCACTATGTATTGAGATGGATGCACGTTACGACTTGCTTAAGGATGCCATGGTGCGCAATATAAAAGAGTACAATGTAAAATTTAAAGCCAGAAAATTAAATCCAAACGAAGGACACCGTTTCCTCCCCTACATTGTTTTGGTTATTGATGAGTTTGCAGACCTCATTATGACCGCTGGTAAAGAAGTTGAAACGCCTATAGCGCGTTTGGCACAGTTAGCGCGTGCCATTGGAATTCATTTAATTATTGCCACACAACGTCCATCGGTTAATGTGATAACGGGAATTATTAAAGCTAACTTCCCTGCTCGTATTGCTTTTAGAGTAACGAGTAAAATAGATTCTAGAACTATTTTAGATAGTTCTGGTGCAGATCAGCTTATTGGTCGTGGTGATATGTTATATACCCAAGGGAATGATTTAACACGTCTTCAGTGTGCCTTTGTGGACACCCCAGAAGTAGCTGATATTACAGAATACATTGGCTCTCAAAAAGCATATCCAGATGCTCATTTATTACCCGAATATGTAGGTGAAGAAGGTGGCACAACTCTTGATATAGACATTGATGAACGAGATAGTTTGTTTCGTGAAGCAGCAGAAGTCTTGGTGGTGGCACAGCAAGGTTCCGCTTCGCTATTGCAAAGAAAACTGAAATTAGGCTACAATCGTGCGGGCAGAATTATAGACCAATTAGAAGCCGCTGGTATTGTAGGTCCTTTTGAAGGTAGTAAAGCAAGACAAGTACTCGTTCCAACCATTGAAGCATTAAACCAACTTTTAGACAACGAAAACAACAATTTGTAACATGAAGAAAGCAGCTATACTATTTGTAATCCTTTTTAGCTTCAACTTGGCATACGCTCAAGACGCTAAAAAATTGCTTAATGAAGTTTCAACAAAAGTGAAAAGCTACGATAACATTGTTATCGACTTTAAATGGAATCTTACTAACGAAAAAGAAAAAGTAAATCAAGAAACTCGCGGAGATGTGACCATTTCTGGGGACAAATACCTTTTAAATATGTTGGGAGCAACGCGCATGTTCGACGGAAAAAAAATCTACTCTATCGTTCCCGAAGATGAAGAAGTAACCATTTCAAATTACAACCCACAAGACGATAAAGAGATAACCCCTTCAAAAATGCTTACTTTTTATGAGAAAGGATATACCTATAAAATGGATATCGTTCAAACCGTAAAAGGAAGAAAAATACAGTACGTAAAATTGATACCAATCGATTCTAAAGCCGAAATCAAAAACATTCTATTGGGCATTGATGTGCAAACAAAACATATTTACAAATTAATCCAAACAGACGATAACGGAACAAAATACACCCTTACCGTTAATTCATTTAAAACCAATGAGCCTTTGTCAAAAACACTTTTTACCTTTGACAAAGCCAAATTCGAAAAAGAAGGCTACTACATCAATAACCTGAATTAACCTTTCTTGAAAATATTAGATCGGTACATATTGACCACATATTTGAAGACGTTTACGAGCGTCTTCATTATTTTAATGTTTATTTTTGTACTACAAACCATCTGGCTATATATTTCAGAATTAGCTGGAAAAGACTTAGAAGTTTGGATTATTCTTAAGTTTCTTTGGTTTGTTTCTCCAAGATTAGTACCACTGGTATTACCCTTAACCATTCTCGTTACTTCCCTTATGGTATTTGGAAGCTTTGCCGAAAAGTACGAATTCGCGGCTATGAAATCCACGGGGATATCATTACAAAGAGCGATGCGAAGTGTCATGGTTTTTATTGGTCTTTTAGCCATTATTGCCTTTTTCTTTGCCAATAATGTAATTCCCTATTCCGAATATAAATGGCAAAACCTACGGAGAAACATCGCCCAAGTAAGCCCGTCTATGGCAATTGTGGAGGGACAATTCAGTAGTATTGGTGATAATATCAATATTAAAGTTGCCGAAAAAAGTGGAGATAGAGGTCAGTTTTTACGCGATGTGGTCATTCATAAAAAAACCAGTAGTCGTCCTAATGAAAACACTACGGTTATTATTGCAACTGAAGGGGAACTAGCCAGTGCCGAAGGAAGCAATACGCTTTCATTAATTCTGAAAGACGGTAATTACTATGAAGATATAGCCCTTACAAACCGAAGTAAGGAAAGAACCAACAAACCTTTTGCAAAGAGTTATTTTAAAGAATATACGCTTAACATTGACCTTACAGAATTTAACAGTGCAGATATAGATAAGGAAAACAATTTCAATAACCACAATATGTACAAGGTGAATGAATTGATTCCTGAAATTGATAAAATCTCTGAAGAATACTCAGACAACATCAAACTTTTTACGGAAACTATGAACTTTAGGGCTGGAGTTTCTAAGCCCAAAGATTCCCTATCCAGAAAAAAAGAAAAAGATACTACTTACACAGCAGTTTTGGACGCTTTTGACAAAGCGCAGGGCAGTAAAATACTGGAAACCGCTTTGGATAACACAAGAGGCACTATTCAAACTTTGGAAGGAAAAAAGAAAGAGTATCAAAATCGCACCAAAGTTCTCAATAAACATGAGATTGCCCTTCATAAAAAATTTGTATTAGGGATTGCTTGTATTATTCTCTTTTTTGTAGGTGCTCCTTTAGGCGCTATCATCAGAAAAGGAGGCATGGGCTTACCTATGGTAGTGGCTATTATTCTATTTTTAACCTATCACTTCATTGGTATTTTTACCGAAAACAGTGCCGAAGATGGTACCATGCATCCTTTCTGGGCGAGTTGGTTAAGCACTTTTATTATGCTTCCCCTTGGGGTCTGGCTTACTTATCGAGCTACCACAGACCAAGGAGTCTTTGATATGGATGCCTTTTTTCAGCGGTTTAAATTTCTGAAAAGAAAGCAAAAAGAAAGAATAGACCAAGATGAGATCCCAATCATTTTAACACAACAAGAAAAGGCGCTTGTCCTTTCAAGAAATAATGAGCAATTGAAAGACATTATTAAGAACTATAAGCAGTATAATTATTCTGAAGATGTAAGAAGGGCGGCTATTAGAGAATTGAAAAACAAAGGTTTTTCAGACGAGGATATCCTTAAATAGAAACTACATCTTCTCAATAGTCAAAATAACTTCCATACTTTCCGTATCTTTGCGGTCTAAAACGTTCAAAAAATGATTGCTACACAAAACGGCACCATGATTCAGCTCAATACTATAGAAGAGGCTATCGAAGATATTAAAAATGGCAAGGTCATTATTGTTGTGGATGACCAAGACCGTGAAAATGAAGGTGACTTTGTGGCTGCAGCCGAGATGGTTTCTCCAGAAATGATTAATTTTATGGCCAAACACGGTCGTGGACTTATCTGCACGCCGCTTACCGAATCACGCTGTAAAGAATTGCATTTAGAAATGATGGTAGGGAATAATACAGACCCTATGGAGACAGCTTTTACGATTTCTGTAGATGCCAAAGGAAATGGTGTTACTACCGGAATTTCGGCTTCAGATAGAGCAAAAACCATAAAAGCACTTATTGATTCTAAAACCAAGCCTCACGATTTAAGTCGGCCTGGGCATATTTTTCCACTAAAAGCGAAAGAAGGTGGTGTGTTACGTAGAACGGGGCATACGGAAGCTGCTATTGATTTTGCTCGTTTAGCAGGGTTAAAACCCGCGGGTGTGATTGTTGAAATAATGAATGAAGACGGAACCATGGCGCGCCTTCCTCAATTGGTGGAAGTAGCAAAAAAATTCGATTTAAAATTGGTTTCTATTGAAGATTTGGTGGCGTATCGCATGGAGCATGATTCTTTGATTCAGAAAAAGGAAGATTTCACTATTGAAACAAAATTTGGACGTTTTCGTTTACGAGCCTATCAGCAAACGACCAATAATCAAATTCATATTGCGTTAACCAAAGGTCAGTGGAAAGAAAATGAGCCTGTTCCAGTGAGAGTTAATGCAACTTTAGTAAATCACGATATTTTAGGTACACTCACGAGCAATGCCGAACAACAATTAGATGAAATGTTTCAGGTAGTTAATACCGAAGGAAAAGGAGCCATAGTTTTTATCGATCAAGAAACGCAAGCCCTTAACTTGTTAAGTCGATTAGCTACCCTAAAAGAAAGTCAAATTGAAGGAGAAGTAGTAAAAGCCCCTCGAATTCCAATGGACACAAAGGACTTTGGAATAGGTGCACAAATTCTTCACGATTTAGGCATTCATAAAATAAGGTTGATTTCCAATAGTCAACAAACCAAGCGAGTGGGAATGATTGGGTATGGCCTTGAAATTACAGAGTATATTAATTACTAATATCACTATTCTTTTAATAATAAAGCCTCTAGTTTTTCTAATCTAGCTTTAAGGGTTTCTATCTCTTTTTGCTGTTCTTTTATAGCGTTTATTAATACAAAATCCATAGCTCCGTAATCTACTCCTAAATAGGTTTCTGACTTTGTTCCATCTTCAGACTTGTATTCCCAATCTTTTACCATATAAGGAGCTATTTTCTGCAATTCTTGCGCAATAGTTCCTACACCTGTATCGGTAGGCATACCCGCTTTACCGTTGTAAGTAAACCAAACGGGATTTATTTTTTCTACTACCGAAAGCCCTTCACTAAAAGGACGAACATTTGATTTTAATCTATTATCTGAAGCTACAGTCCAAGTTGAAGAGGTTGGTTTTGCTGCCGAATTTGTTGTTAATTGTAACTGATAGGCTGGCGCAGCTAAACCAATGCCTATAGGATCTGCAAAATAATTGGCGGTTGCTCCAAATCCCCAACTAAAATAGGTGCCATTATACCATAGTGCTTCATCACCATTTACTCTTAAAGCTATTCCAGACCCAATTCCTTCATTTAGGTTTGCAACACCATTAACCGAAAAGGTATAATCTGGCGATGCTGTATTTATCCCGACTCTATTTGCACTTGCATCCATTCGAAAGGTACCTCCATCCATTTCAACATCGCCATTATTATCAGCTTGTAAATACAATGCTGAATTTGTATTCGTAATTATTTCATTTCCATCCAGGCGTAGTGCCCCTCCAATTTCCAAAACACCCGTTCCTACAGTTCCTGAAGCATCTGTAGTCGCGGTTACTTCGGCTCTACCATTTATTCGCAATAAACTGTTATCAAATTCACCATATATTAATGTATTATTGGCATCTGCATTAGAATTTGAAATGTAAAGTTTATTACTACCTGTTTCATTATAACCTGCTTCATTCCCTATAAATACATTAAAACTCCCAGTGCTATCATAACCAACATTATATCCTAATGCTGTATTATTATTTCCAGAATTGTTCCGTAAGGCTTGATTTCCAATGGCAACATTTCTATCATTTAAACTCTGGGATAATGCTTCAAATCCCATAGCAACATTACCAGTACTTAGTTGATTACTTCCCAAAGCTCCAAATCCAATAGCAACATTTGAATGCCCAGAAATGTTGGAAAATAAGGCTTCACTACCAATGGCAACATTGCCTATACCCCCTTCATTTGCACTCATTGCATAACTACCAAAAGCTGTATTACTAAATCCTGAATTCGTGCTATTCATAGCCCAAGATCCTACTGCTGTGTTTTGGTAACCATCGGTGTTTGAAGTAAGCGCATTATATCCTATAGCCGTATTTCCTGAACTTGTTGTATTTGATATGAGGCTTCCCGTTCCAACAGCTACATTTTGAATCCCATTAGTGTTATTTCTAAGGGCATAAGATCCCACTGCCGTATTTTCAGAAGCTTGATTTGAATAAAGGGCTTCATATCCTACCGCAGTATTTTCAGTACCTGATAAATTCGAGTAAAGTGAATTAAACCCTAATGAAGCATTAAAGGACCCGGTTGTATTACCATACATAGCGTAACTACCTGAAGCTGTATTTCTTTGACCCGAAGTATTTGAATACAAACTATTTGCACCTAAACCAGAATTGTCATAGCCACTAATATTATTCCGTAAAGACCCATAGCCTAAACCAGAATTCCCTAACCCTATGGTATTAAAATAGAGTGAAAAGGCTCCAACGGAAACATTTGAATGACCAACAGTATTACTAAACAAACTGTTAGTTCCTATGGCTACATTATTACTCCCAGAAGTATTACTCCTAAGGCTAGCATATCCTAAAGCAGAGTTACGGTCACCTGCACTATTAAACTGCATAGAAAGCCTTCCATAACTACTATTGTATGACCCTGTAGTGTTAGCCCTAAGGGCATAAGATCCCATGGCAGTATTATCAGTACCCGTTGTATTTGAATACATAGAATTATATCCAACCGCAACATTTTCAGTACCCGTTGTATTTAGATACATTGCTCGACTACCTATAGCAGTATTATTGTTTGCTGTGTTATTAAATAATACATCAAAACCGACTCCTGTATTGTTGTTCGCAACAACACTATTTCTTAGTGCACTATTACCAATACCAACATTACTTTGCCCTGTTGTATTTTCTAACATTGAGAAAGCCCCAATACTTACATTATCATATCCAGTAGTATTATAAAATAATGAATAGATTCCAAACGAAGAATTATGAACACCTGTTGTGTTACTCCTAGAAGCGTTATGTCCAACTGCCGTATTGTTATTTGCCGTGTTGGACAACAATGCTCCATTTCCAACGGCAACATTGTTGTTGCCCACACTATTTAAAATTAAACTTGCAGACCCAACTGCCACATTATCATTCCCTGTGGTATTATCTCTTAAACTAGCATATCCCAAGGCGGTATTACTCGCACCTGTTGTATTTTGCTGCATCGAAAACCTTCCAAAGCCGCTGTTATAATAACCCGTAGTGTTACTTCTTAAAGCGTAAGAACCAACTGCAGTATTTTCATTCCCAGTTGTGTTTAAATACATAGTGTCATATCCTACTGCGACATTATCATTACCCGTTGTATTTGAATACAGCGTATGAAACCCTATTCCTATATTGGCACTTCCAGTAGTATTATACATGGATTCAAAACCAATAGCAACATTTGAAAACCCTGTAGTAAGTGAAAGCAAGGAATTCCTTCCTATACCTACATTATACGCTCCGGTAGTATTTGAAAAAAGACTACTTCTGCCGATGGCTACATTAGATATCCCTGTGGTGTTATTATACAGGGTGGTTCTACCCAATGCAGTATTTGAATCCCCTGTTGTGTTTGCCGTCATACTTGAATAACCCAAAGCGGTATTACCAGAACCTGTAGTACTATTTACTAAGGAATTGCTTCCCAATGAGGTATTTTCTACTCCGGTAGTATTTGCCCTTTGACTAGAATATCCTATAGCGGTGTTGTTTCCACCAGTGGTATTCGCTTCAAGGGACTGATAACCAATACCAACATTCGCATTATTTGTACCATCATCATTACTTCCCGCATCTATTCCTAAAAAAATAGAAGATCCATCATTAGTTCCATCATTATCAGATTTTCCATCTTCCAGTTCATCTATTTTCTTAACTCCTGTGGCCGTTTGCCAAGCACCTAATGCATTATCCCAATAATAAAATCCTTTTGAAGGTGTTCCGTTACCTGTAACAAAGACCATCATTCCGTCTTGTGCTACTGTAGGTAGGGTAACAGGGAAATCATCAATCCTTGGGATTAAGATTCCATCATCATTATTGGGAGTGGCTACATTACTCGCTGTAATTTCAAGAGTGGCATTAGGGTTGGTATTGTTAATACCCACTTGGGCGAATAGGTTAAGGGACAAAAAAAGAAAAACTACGATAAGGAATATACTATTTTTCATAACGTTTTTGTTGAATTATTTTTTATTAAAATAGGTGGATTTAATCACCTTGTTTTTATGCACTATTTTTAAATTATAACTCCCCTTTTCTAAATGATTTACATTAATGTAAATATCATTCGACTTAAATCTATCAAGGGATCCTTCATATTTTTTATTCATAAATCACTATGGATATTTCTATGAAATTTCAAAAAAAAAGAATCTTATTCTTTCTTTTGAATAAAGCTAATTTTAAATAAGAGAAAGGAGTAATAGGGATGTAACAGATGTTGCCACAAATGTAACATGTGTGTATTTATAGGCAATTAGAAGAGAAATTGTAAACTATTGCTGTGAATATTCTGAAGGCAAACAACCAAAAGCCTCTTTAAAACATTTGGTAAAATAAGAGGGTTCATTAAACCCAACACTGTATGCAACTTCCGAAACATTGGCATCACTCCGTTTCAATAAGTCGGCTGCTAATTTTAATCGTTGTGAACGAATAAATTCGGTAGCAGAAAGTCCCGTTAATGCTTTTAACTTACGGTGCAATTGCATACGGCTCATCCCAACTGCAGTGCTAAATTCTTCAATAGAAAAGGAAGAGTCGGTAAGTTTATTATCGAGCACATTAGAAATTTTTTCAATAAACTTTTCGTCAAATTTTGTAATACTAATATCCTTAGGCTTTAGCACCACCTCTTGGCTATACCTATCTCGAAGTTTTTTTCTGGAATCGACCAAGTTTTTAACTCTGGTCTTCAATAGTTTTATTTTAAAGGGTTTTAAAACATAATCATCGGCTCCTATATCCAATCCCTCATATTGTGCTTGTTCTTCCACTTTTGCCGTTAGCAAAATAATAGGAATATGGCTTGTACGTTCGTCTTGCTTTAAAGTCGAGGTCAATTCAAAGCCATTTAGTTTTGGCATCATGACATCCGAGATAATAATATCCGGAACTAAAGTTTGTGCCAATTCAACACCCATAGCACCATCTTCGGCTTCTATTACTCGATACTCATTTTCAAAAGCCGATTTCACAAAAGACCTAATATCTTTATGGTCTTCAACTATTAGAAGTATGGGCGAGTCTTCATTAATTTCTGAAATACCTTGCTCTTTCCATTGCATTGTTTCTGTTGTTGAAACTTTTGAATCTGAAACCATTTTATAAGCTTCATTAATCAACTCGTCTTCAGCAAATTGATTCTTATTCACTGGAAGCTGCACGGTAAATAACACGGTATTGTTTTCCGTGTTTTGTGCGGTAATGGTTCCTCTATAAAGCATCACTAATTCTTTCACTAAGGCAAGTCCAATACCTACTCCTTCTGCACTAGTGTCTGATTGATAAAAGCGATTAAAAATATCTTCTACAGTAGCGGTTCCAGAAATTTTACCATCATTTTCTATTTGTATTTCTACTAGCTCATCTTTTTGGGTCGCTCTGAAGCATACCGAACCTTGTGGACGAACATATTTAAATGCATTAAAAAGCAAATTTGTTACTATTTTTTCAATAGTATCAGCATCAAACCAAGCTTGTTCAATTTCTTCAATTTCAACTAGATAGTTTATTTCTTTTTGCTCAGCTTGATAATTAAAAGAAGCTGTTAATGCCTTAAAAAGCAAACTTATATTACCTTCCTTTACTTGTAATTTAAGGTTTCCTGACTCCAACTTTGAAAGATCTAGCAACTGATTTACTAAATCCAAAAGCCGATTTGAATTTCGTTGCACCATTTCAAAATCCTTTCGATCCTCTTGCTTAAGTTTTGGGTTTTCAAGCTGTTTTTCAATCGGGCCCGAAATAAGCGTCAACGGGGTTCTAAACTCGTGCGAAATATTCGCAAAAAAGTTAGATTTTAAGGCATCCAACTCCTTTAATTTTTGGTTTGTTTTCTGTCTATTTCTATATAAATAGAAAAAGAAAATTCCGGCAATTGTAGTAATTCCTAAACCTGCCAATAAAAGGTTACGTTGGTTTTCTTTTTGCCTGGTAGTTACTTCATTTTGGGCAGTTAAAAGCGCGATTTCCTGTTCTTTTTTTTCATTTTGAAATCGAGCTTCAATTTCTTTAACCTTATTTAAATTCTTTCTACTCTGTAAACTATCTTTTGCTACTTTATGCTCAAGGGCATACCTATAAGCGTTTTCAAAATCGTTTAATTTTTCTGAACTTTTATATAGAATACCCAATGATTCCTCTATATCATAAAGTGATTCCATTTCCTTTGCTAGATTATAACCTTCCATTGCAAAATCATAGCTTTTTTGATATTCTTTGAGCTCAAATAGAATTTTTGCTTTACTAATTGTTCCAATTAGGATACCAAAAGCATCTTTGTTTGATTTTCTTATATCTAAAGATATATTGGCTTGTTCGAGAGCCTCTGAAAGTTGATTAGCTTCCAAGTAAGTTTCACTTAATCCTTGCCGAAATCCAGCTTCTTTTATCGGAAAATTATTCTCCTTATAAAAAGCAATGCAATCTTTTAGTATAGAAATGGATTTGGGATAATTTTTTTTAGTTTTCTCTAAGGATGCCAAGGCTCCCATTATTCCAATTTCTTGGTATTTATTATTATGATTTTTAAATACCTCTAGAGCTCTTATTTGATACTCTTCGGCTTTGCCATAATTACCTAATTCTTTATATACATCACCAATTAATGAAAAGTTAAATCCTTGGTCTTCACCTTTATAATCATTAGCCCTATAAATACTATCTGCCTTTAATAAGTATATAAGTGCTTTACTTGCTTCAGAAAAACTTTTAAGGTAATTTTCCGCCATGAGTGTATAGGAGTAGGCACTTTCAACCCAAATATCATGCTTATTTGCAACCTCTATGGATTTTTGAAAATAATTAATTCCTTCATTAAAACTTCCTAATCTTGAGTGTTCTTCACCCAGTCTAGAATAAGTAATACTAATGAACTTTGGATTAGAAAGTTTCTCCGCAGCTTCAAGCGATTCAAATAAATTTTCAGAAATAAAGTCTAATGCGTTTTCATTTTCTTTAGTGTACAAATTAAAATAAGCTGCTTTTAATTTATAATAGTAGTAATATCCTAAATTTGATAGTTTCTTATCTGAATAGTCCTTCAACTCACTCATATAATAAAGACAACTATCTTTATTACTACGTTTAAAGTGTTTTATTAATTCATAATACGTTTTAGAAACAACAGTGTCGTTGGCCTTTTTTGTAGAAATTATTTTTTTTAAGGAATCAATTGCAATTTGGTTTTGTCCAAAAGAAATGGAGCAGAATAACAAAATAATGAGCGAAAACTTATGCATTTTGTAGATTAGGTAAACCTAAAATACATAATTTAAAGCATATTTGCTATGCATGTAAGTCAATATGAAAAAGTAAATTGATTTATTGGTTACTTAAAAGCGATAAACTGCTTCCTAGTTTCTAGAACATCCTTTACATATTTTCTAAACTCTGGATATTGATCGGGTTCAATATTTTCATAACTCATCACAGCTTTTACAGTTACTTTTAATTGGGTTTCCTTTGTTTTTTCATACGTAATGGTATACGAATGTCCTTTAAAGGAGAATTCCTTACTTTCAGGTATTTCTACAAAAGTATGCCCCTCCTCTATGTTAATAAGCATGGAATCTTCATACACATCTGTATTTTCGTATTCCAAATAATTGATAGGATATTTTCGCTCATTTAAACTTACCACAGATTGATTATAGGGTATTGAAAAATATGGCAATTGGAAGGTTTTCATGCTCCCTATTTTATTCAATTTTTCATTCAAGGTAATGGTAGTCTCAAAAGCAACTTTATCGTCACCTACTTTTTTATCTACTTTATCAACAGAGACAAGTTCAACATCCACCTTGGTTCTGTTCAATAAATCATCAGATATTTTTTCCTTTTTTACATTTTCGTTATCGTCGCTTAACAGTTCGATATAATAAGAACTTAAGTGGCCTGTTACAGATGTTGTTAAATGAATATTCGAACTTTCATCAGCAATATCAACGATATAATCATTTAAAAAAGTAGATTTCTTTCGGTTAACATTATATATTTTAAAAAGTTCATTGCCTTGTATTGCACCTTTGTTATAAGGAATCTCCAAACCTGTAGCATTTCGCAAGGAAACCGGAAGCGCTTTATAAGGCAAATACTTATCTGTTAATTCTAAAAACTGAGGTTTTCCATCAATTGTTACCTTCACAATACAATGATTAAAGTCTGTTGAAGGAAGGATGAGTGCGTTTTTTCCATAGTCTGAAGTCAATACAAGAACCAAATTAACATCCAACCCAGCTTCTTTTCCTAACACTGCAAACAATGTTGAAAAATCCTTACAATCGCCCAACTTGGTTTTTATGGTTTTTTCTGGTTTTTGAGGTACAAATCCACTTTGCTTAAAACTCACATAGCTGTATGAAAAATTTTCTGTAACATATTCGTAAATTTTCTTCGCTTTTTCATCATCTGAAAGGTTAGCCACTCCATTTGGAAAAATCTTTTTAAAAGCATCTTCAACGGTTTGGTCAAATTCCATTTGCTCTCTCACCAAATCTGAATACCAATTCGAAATCTCGTCCCAAGATTCGATAGAGCTTAAATGAAGCTCTCTTGCTATATCCGAATAGGTAGGCATAAAATCTTCACTCATGGGAAGTTCTTTATCATTTTTTACACTCCATTCGTGTACATAAAAATCACCTTCTTTCGATTTCTTATACGGAATTTCACCATTGGTCACCTTAAATTTCAAGTTGTCTTCTTGCATAAACAATCGGAATGTTTTTTCAGTTACAGGGTAATAGCTATTAAACCCACGTGTGTCTACATAATCTTTATAAAATCTTCCAGAACGTGAAAAACTTCCTTCAAAATCGATTAAAACAACGTCGCCTATTTCGAGTCCGTTAAACACAAAATTAGACCCACTCTTTTCTGCAGGAGAAATACTTTTATCTTTCTTTACAATTTCAGATTTGTAAATAGCGTAATCACCGTAGAGACCTAAATTATATTCCTTTAAACGGTCAATTCCTTTTTGGGAAGTAACTTCATAAATGTATGTGCCTTTGTACCTTCCGCCACCGCTTGGGTACTTTTGTACATCCACTTGATCTAGTAAAAAGTTAACACCGTAGTTGTTTGTTTTAATTTTACCTCTATTAGCTTCAATAAAGGAATAGAATTCTTTTAATCTAAAATAATCTAACGGATCCTTTACTTTTTTAAGGTCGTAAATAAGCTTTCTTAATTCGCTATCGCTGCTGTTTCTTTCAATTGCTTTTTCGTAATAAACCAAAGCTTCTACTGTCTTATCCAGTTGGCGTAATGCTTCTGCCTTTAATTTTAAAAACACAAAGGTATCGGGGTAGTTTTCGATTCCCATTTCTATGTAAGGCAAAGACTCTTCATAACGCTGATAATCGTGTAAATAGGCTATGTATTCTTGAATAATGGCATTGTCATAATCTATTTTTTTAACCGATTCATTCAAAATTTCAAGTGCTTCGTCCTTTCTATTTTGCTTTTCGTAATAATAGGCTAAACTTAAATCAACGTCATAATTAAAATGCTGAGCCTTATTTTCTTCTAACTTTTTAATCGTTTTTTCATCGTTATTAAACAATTGACTGTAAAACATTACAAAGGTGCTATACAAAGAGGAAGGGACACTGGGGTCTTCAATAAACTTATCAAGTGCTGCTTCCACTTCACTCATACGCTGTCTGCGTAATTCCAAAAGTAAATCGGTTGCAGTAGCTATAAAGGAGTAATCTACAACTTGTGAAAGCTTCTTAAGCGTGGATTCGTAAGTCTCTATATCCATTTTATAGAGTTCATCAAAGTTTTGAAACTTATTCATCAACGACAAATAATAATTTGGGTCGAAAGTTTCAATGTTTTTTATAATCTCATTATAACTTTCAGAATCACCCGCACTGTTATGTATCTCGGCCAAAATAGATTTAATAAAAGTACTATTTGGGTATTCCTCCAACCAAGATTCTACCATTTTTTTGGCCTTTTCAAATTCAGAATTACGCATATAAGCCATCACCAAACTGAATCTGTTTAAATCTTTATCTCCTTTTTTATCGGCCAATCGATTTTCAAAAAAGGTATAAAAAGGATTTGGAATTTCTTTAGGAGCAATTTCTGCCAACGTACTTATTGAATACTCTTTGTTTGTAAGATTAACCGATACATTTTTTATCGGGTTCCCAGCATCGTCCACTATCTTAATCATAAAATAAGGGTAGGTTGCATAAGAGGCTGTTTTTACCAACAACCTATTATTCCCCTTTTTCAGATTTACGGCAATGGTGTAGGCATCCATTTCGGTTAAGCGATCCTTATCATTTTCAAAAACCAAAACATCGTTTACAAACAACTGGAAAATTCCGCCCTTCCCTACTTTTAAATTCACTCTTTGGTCAACAGCAGAATCCACAAAAGTTTGTGCGTAATTTATCCCTGAAATAAGTTCGGAATGATTTAAGAAAAACTGATAGGGCTCTCCAGAATTTTTTGCTGCATACCAATTTACCGAACCATTTCTCCTTGTATTAAATGGAGTTTCGGTAACCGCAGTGGTCTCTGGAGGGTACTGAGTGTCTAATCCACTGTTATTTAAGTTTTCAAAGGGGCCACAATATTCCCATTGGGTTACACTTTCAATTTTTTTATTGAGTGCCAAATAGTTATCCCAATTATTTTGGTAGCGTTCCACCACCGATTTATAATAAACATACCCATCCCTAACGGTGTTGTTTTTCATGGTTTTTTCGTCCAACTCTTTAATGGAAGAAACATTATAGGAGTTAAATCCTGATTCTAAATAATCCCCTAATGCATAAGGGAAAAACCAATGAGCAAATAAATAATTTTCATAATTTGGGTAGGTAGCAAGTTCTTTTAAAAAGTTGTCCTCCCTAAGCATCAACCCATTCTCCATACGCACAATTTGACGCAATAACGACGTTTCAACATCTTTAACAAATCCCTTTTTACTTACCATTTCAAGGGCTTTTGTTCTATTATTAGCGTGCAATTCTTGCCAAATTTTACTCGGATTTTGTGCAACTAAAGAAATACTGAAAGAAAAAAAGAAAAACAATAAAATACTACGGAAGTGTGACGTGGAAACATTCATAAATAGCAAAATATTCTAGTTTTTATATAGTTTCAACAAATAAAACATTTTAATTAAATCTTAAAAAGAGAAAAAGTGATTTTCTGCAAAAATTAACCTGTATTTTCGGTAAAAACCTTTTTAAAAACAAAAACCAATCACTTGGGGGTATGATTGGTTTAAGCACGAGATAAATTAAGAACTATTCTTAATTTTCGTTTGGGTCAATTTTAAGTAACAATGCCTCCACCTTTTTTAATCGATCTTCGAGAGTGGCTATTTTTTCATTTTGAGTATTGATAATCTCTTGCTGTTCCTTTACTGCGTTTATTAAGACAAAATCCATAGCACCATAATCTACTCCTAAATAGGTTTCTGACTTTGTTCCATCTTCAGACTTGTATTCCCAATCTTTTACCATATAAGGAGCTATTTTTTGTAATTCTTGAGCAATGGTTCCTACACCTGTATCGGTAGGCATTCCCGCTTTACCATTATAGGTAAACCAAACGGGATTTATTTTTTCCACAACCGAAAGTCCTTCACTAAAAGGACGAACATTTGTTTTTAATCGAGCATCCGAAGTTACGGTCCAAGCTGAAGAAGTAGGCTTGGCAGCAGAATTGGTACTCAATTCTAATTGATACGCTGGGGCAGAAAGACCAATACCAATAGGATCGGCAAAAAAGTTAGCTGATGCTCCAAAACCCCAACTAAAGTAGGTGCCATTATACCACAAAGCTTCACTACCATTAACTTGTAAAGCAACACCCGTACCAATTCCTTGATTAAGATTTGCCATCCCATTTACGGAAAAGCGCTGTGTAGGAGCAATAGTACCCACACCAACCCTATTATTTACTTCGTCTACAAATAAAGTTCCAGAATCTACATTTAAAGAGCCTGTATTCACTTCAACATCGGCATTAAAGCGCAATAAATTGTTATCGAATTCTCCATAGATAAGCGCATTATTGGCATTTACATTAGAGTTTTCAATGTATAGTTTATTACTACCCGTTTCATTATAACCAGCGTTGTAACCTAAAAAAATATTTCGGTTTCCGCCTGTATTTTGATAACCTGCTTCTTCTCCAATAGCAACATTGCCTAGTCCTGCTGCCATTTGGCCTAAAACCTGATAGCCTAATCCAATATTACTATCTCCATTGATTAGAGCAGCTAAAGACAAATTACCAACAGCTACATTATTTTCTCCTGAACCCTTGTTGTATAATGCATTATTGCCAATAGCAGTATTTCCTATTCCACTTGTGTTATTATAAAGAGCAGCATTTCCCAATGCTGTATTATCATTTCCAGATGTATTTCCGGATAAAGCAGAAAGACCTAATGCTATATTGCCACTGCCGTCCGTATTTGAAATCATTGTGCCATATCCTACGGCTATATTATCACTACCATCAATATTATTTTCAAGTGAATAAGCTCCAATACCAATATTGGAAGAGCCAATAGTGTTAGTAAATAGACTACGATATCCAATGCCAATATTAACACTACCAGTTGTATTGTATAAACTAGAATGCCCTATAGCAACATTGCCTACGCCTATACTATTCGAAATCAAAGCATTAAAACCGATGCCCAAATTGAAATTGTCTGAACTGTCATCATTAGCTCCAGCTCCTATTCCAAAGAAAATAGAAGACCCATCATCAGTTCCATCATTATCACTTTTTCCATCGATTAAGTCATTTATCCTTTCTGCGCCTAAAGTAGGTGTTGTCCATGTTAGCACACCAGCTCCATCTGTTTGTAGTATTTGATTTACGGTACCATCTACCGTAGGAAATTGATACGCATTATTAATATCAAAAGTTCCATTTATTCTAACCAAGTCATTATCAAATTCACCGTAAATAAGTGGGGTCGTACTGCTTGAATTCTCGATATATAGTCTATTGTTTAAAACACTGTTCTGCCCAGCTCGATAGCCTAAAAGGACATTTCCTGAGTTTGTATTGGTTGTCCCATTACTACCCGCTAATTGCCCAAGGAAAACATTATTACTTCCATTAACACCATCTCCAGCACTCCCACCAATGGCGACATTATCATTTCCTGTAAGGTTATCTCTTAAGGTGCCGTGTCCCATAGCCACATTTCCGGCTCCTGTTGTATTTGCCGTTAAAGAATACCTTCCATAGGCCATATTAAAAAAACCGATAGTATTATTTACAAGTGCTTGCGATCCTAAAGCAATATTTTGCGTACCTGTTGTATTATTTTCTAAAGCCGCAAAACCAATTGCAATATTATCATTAGCTGAAGTATTTAGTCGCAATGCCGAAAAGCCTATTCCTATATTACCATTTCCGGTAGTGTTTAAAAGTGCATTAGTCCCAACCGCGACATTACTAAAACCTGAAATGTTATTTGCCAAGGCATTCACACCTAAAGCAATGTTATCCACGCCTGTAGTATTATCGAACAAAGAAGAATAACCTACGGCAATATTATTGACTCCAACTGTATTGTTATTTAAAGAAAGAGAACCAAAGGCTGCATTAAAGGAACCAGTAGTGTTATTACGCAACGCTTGATATCCAAATCCATTGTTATATTCCCCAATGGTATTTTGATTAAGAGAAGTTAATCCAAATGCGCTATTAAAATCTCCTGTTGTATTATTACGTAAAGAAAAGCCACCCACAGCAGTGTTTCCGTTACCTGTGGTGTTGAATAACATTGCGTTTGGGCCTACTGCAACATTGTTATCACCGTTATTTTGAGGGAGAACATACTGACCTATAGCTATATTATTATTTCCAGTGCTATTGTTAATTAAATTACCCACCCCAATTGCTATATTTCCGCTTCCTGTGGTATTATTTGTTAAACTACTTCGCCCAATTCCAATGTTTCTATTATCTGTTAAATCATCATTCAATCCAGCATCTATCCCCAAAAAAATGGAAGAGCCATCATTTGTTCCATCATTATCTGATCTACCATCTGTAAGGTCATCTATTTTTTCTGCTCCTGTAGTTGGTGATGCCCAACTTATGGAGCCAGCACCATCGGTTTGTAATACTTGATTTGCAGTTCCATCTGCCATTGGAAATTGATACGCATTATTAATGTCGAGTGTTCCATTTATACGAAGCAAATCGTTATCAAATTCACCATAAATTAGAGGGGTTGTACTATTTGAATTTTCAATATAAAGTTTGTTACTACCAGTTTCATTAAAACCTGCGTTAAAACCAATTGCAACATTATACCCACCTGTACTATTTTGATTAAGAGCTTGCCTTCCAATGGCAATAGACCCATTACCAGTAGTATTGTTTTCCATTGAAGAATAACCAATACCAATATTATCATCTCCACTGGTATTTTGAGATAAGCTATATGCTCCCGAAGCAATATTATAATTCCCGGTCGTATTATTAAATAAAGCCCCTGTACTTAAAGCTATATTAAAACCACCCCAGGTATTATTAAATAGACTATTATATCCTATAGCGAGATTGTTTGACCCTGTCGTATTAAATGTCATGCTATAATTGGCGATAGCAGTATTATAATTCCCAGTTGTATTTGAAAATAATGTGCTTAAACCAATACCTATATTTCCAGCTCCAGTCGTATTAGAAGGCAGACTATAATTACCTAAAGCAGTATTGCCCACTCCTACGGTATTTGAATTTAAACTGCTTGTTCCTAGTGCAACATTTGAGGATCCCGAAGTATTGCTTCTTAGGGAATGAAACCCAATTGCAGTATTAGAAAACCCACTTGTATTACTTAATAACGACTCAAAACCTACACCTACATTTTGGTTATTGGATAAGTCATCATTACTTCCTGCATTTATACCAAGATAAACTGAAGAACCGTCATTCGTTCCGTCCATATCAGATCGCCCATCAATTAGGTCATTTATCCTATTTACACCTGTAGCAGATACCCATGTAGAAATTCCGTTATCCCAATAATAAAACCCTTTAGAAGGAGCTCCATTTCCTGTCATAAAAAGCATCATCCCATCTTGTGCAACTCCAGGGTTTATTGCTGGAAATTCATCCGCTCTTGGAATCAAAATTCCATCTGTATTTGCTGGGGTTACAACATTACTTGCCGAAATATCCAAAGTAGCATTTGGGTTCGTATTACCAATTCCTACTTGGGCAAACACACCAGATGCTATAAAATAAAAGCCGATTAAAATGAATGTTTTTTTCATAACGATAATTATTTATTTTTTAATCTTAATCGATTTAATAATCTTATTTTCCAACAGTATATTTAACTTGTAAGTACCGCTCTTTAAATGGTCTATACTTAGGTAAATTTTTTCCTCATGGATGTCTCCATTTGTGTTATTGGACATAAGCACCGATTTTATTGAAGTAAAAGTATAAGGTAACTTCTTGCCTTTATGGAAGAGATGTTTTTAAAAATAGAAGATATGTTACAAGGCTATAAAAATGACAGGATTACAAAGAGGGGATTTGTCTTTATTTCTTACTGTTGTTGAAATTCTTGAGGAGTGCAATGGTACACTTCTTTGAAACATTTAATAAAATAGGAAGGAGTATTAAACCCAACCTGATAGGCTATTTCTGAAACTGTGGCGTCCGACTCCTTCAAAAGGGTGAGTGAAAGTTTTAATCGTTGAGATCTAATAAACTCTGAAGCAGACATATTAAAAATAGCCTTTAACTTACGATGCAATTGAGTTCTGCTTAGAAGCATGGCGGTTGCAAATTGCTCGCTATTAAAACTGGTTTGTGTAATTTCCTCATCCAGTATAATCTTAAGTTTGTTCAGGAAATTAGTCTCTGTAGAGGTTATAGCCAATTCTGGTTGGATACTAAAATCTTTACTAAATCTTTGCTGCAATAACCTTCTATTTTCAATAAGCTTTTCCACCCTTAGCTTTAGGTTTTCACTATTAAAAGGTTTAGTAACATAAGCGTCGGCTCCTGTTTTTAGCCCAATCATTTCGTTTTCCTCACCTACTTTGGCAGTTAATAGAATAATGGGGATATGACTGCTAAGTTCGTTGTATTTTAACTCGTTACATAACGATATTCCATCTTTCACAGGCATCATGACATCGCTAACAATGAGGTCTGGTATTTGCTTTAAAGCTTTTTCTATTCCTATCTTACCATTAGAGGCTTCAATAATATCATAAGAGTCCTTAAAAATGGAAACTACAAATTTTCGAATATCCGTATCATCTTCAACAATTAAAATCTTGGCCTTTCCTACCGAGGTGGTTTTATCCCTTTTTACTTCAGAAAAAACAACCTTATCACTAGTATTATGTATTATATCTGAATCATCAAAAGCACTTTTTACAATGGGTAAAGTAACCGTAAACTGAATTTTATCTTTAGCGACGGTATTGGCTATAATGCTTCCCTTAGAAAGAGTTATTAATTCCTTGACTAAGGCTAACCCTACACCAACTCCCTCCGCATTAGTATCGTCTTGATAAAACCGATGAAACAACCTACTTAAATCGGTAATGTTTACCTTTTGATAACTATTAATTAGTGATAGTAATAAATAGTTATCTTTTTTATTAATATCGAGAATAATATCCGTGTTTTCAGGAGCATATTTAATGGCATTTGAGAATAAATTGGAAACTACTTTTTCAATAATATCTTTATCATACCAAGCATTGGCTAAATCTTCCGAGGGGAAATGAGTTTGTATAGAAATATGTTTTTGCGCCGCTTTATATTTAAATGCCTCCACTAGTTGCTTGAGTAATATTATTAAGTCACCTTGACGTACTTGCAACTTTAATTGCCCAGAGTCTATTAAAGACAAATCCATCATTTGGTTGACAAGATTGAGCAACCTATTGGCATTTTGTTTTACTAAAGTGAGTTCCTTTCTATCTTCTTCAGACAGTTCCCTTTTTGTTAATTGATGATCAATAGGACCAGAGATAAGTGTTAGGGGTGTTCTAAATTCATGCGAAATGTTAGTGTAAAGAGTTGTCTTAAACTCATTAAGTTTTATTAGTCGTTCGGTTTCAGCATGTTCTAATTGTAATTTCGTTTTTACATCCCATCGAAACTTTAAATACCAATAAATACCATAAAGTAGTAACAACAACAATAACAAATAGGTCACCTTCATGACATTGGTAAGATACCAAGGTTTTAAAATGCGAAATGAGTATTCTACAGGGACTTTATTCCATTCCCCATCATAATTACTCGATAGCACCCTAAATGTATAATTATTGGGAGGTAAATTGGTGTAGTGGGCTATGTTAGAAAAATCTGGAAAAGTCCAATCTGTGTCATGATTAACTAATTGATACCGATATAGATTTAGTTCCGGTTGCGAAAAATGTAATCCAGCAAAAGTAAAAGTAAGTGTGTTTTGGTCATGAGTAAAAACAGCATTAGGAGTCATAGGCTGTTTATTACCAAAGAGCTCAACCTGAGTAATCACGGTTTTTGGTGCTGCAGCATTGAGTGTTAACTGGTTTGGATTAAACCAATTAACGCCTTCCAACCCACCAAAATAGAGCAGATTATCGTCCCCTTTATAGTAGGCCCCCGTATTAAACTCCAATGCTTGTAATCCACTACTCGTGGTATAATTTTCAATATAGCGCTTATTCGCTTCCTTTAAATTGAATTTGGTAATACCCTTATTAGAACTTAACCATAAATTTCCTTGTGCATCTGGTAAAATACTATAAATAACATTATTAGCAAGCCATTGGTCAATGGTATAAACTTTAATAGATTTATCCTCAATATTGTACATTTTTAAGCCATTTCCATTGGTTCCAATCCAAAGCTTGTTATTTTCAAAATACAGCGATTTTATCTTGTCTGGAATCTCATGAATCTTTTCAATTTTTTCTTCGGAAGCATCCCATAAAAAAAGCCCGTGGTCTTCGCTCCCAATCCATAAATCATTGTTGGTTCCTTCTTCAATCGTTCTAATATTATTAGAAGTTAGCGCACTGTTCTCAGAATTTATTTCCTTCAAAATTCCTTGACTCCTATCAAATAATACCAAGCCACGATCGCGAGTACATAACCAGATATTGGATGCGCGATCCCTATACATCTTCCAGATAGTCATTTTGGAAGTTTCAGGGAAAGATTCCATCTTTCCGCTTGCACTCATAATTTGTAATCCCTCCCCTTGATGCCCTATCCACAATTCATGATGATAAAACATCAAACTCATAATACGATCACTTCGCAGATTTGAATTTTCTGTAGAATACGTTTTGTACTTTTCCTGCTCTAAATTCACTGCCGAAAGTCCCTTTCCTGAAGTCCCTATCCAAATAGTATGATCCTCATCCACAGTAATAGCTCTGGCAAGGTCTACAAATACGTTATTTGGAGTTTGTGAATTGGTAATAACCTGAAACTTAAACAAATGCTCGTCGTAATAACTTAGCCCTCCCCCATCGGTTCCTAACCAAATGGTTCCCGTATAATCCATATACAAACTTAAAACATCGTCATAACTAATTCCGAAGGCATTTTTATTATTCACTAAAAAATGCTTAACCTTCTCATTAGTAAAATCATATACATACACCCCATCACCATAAGTAGCAATCCATAAGTTATTGTATTGATCTATTAATAAATCCTGAATGTTTAGCGTTTCAGGAAGGTTAGGGTGCTTCACTATATGTAGTATTTCAGTATCTGGAAACTTATAAAAAAGCCCAGAACCAAAAGTACCAACCCATAATCTTTTTTCTTTGGATGTCGCTAAAGCACTAAAATGAGCTCCATTGCCCTCACTTTCAATTTTTGAAATATTACTGTTTCCTATTTTAAATACCCCACCTGAAGCTGCTACAAAAAGTGTGTTGTCTATTTCAAGAAATTCAAAAATATCCTGCCCATTCAATTCCTTATTAAATATCTGTGTTGTATCTCTTGTAGTATTAGATATGGTAAAAAGCCCCTCACCATAGGTTCCAATAAAATAATCATTTTTCTTATTCTGAAAAATACAACTTGGGCTGGGAATACCGCTTAAAGTCTTAAAAGTTTCATTTTCTCTATCAAACTTTTCCAATGTACCACCACTGCCAATAATCCATAATGTACCTCCCCTATCCATGTAAACTTTCCCTAGATTGCTGAACGTAGGCCGTGTAACGTCTTCAAATTGTTTGTTGTAAAAAGTAAAAGATTTTCCGTCATATTTATTAAGTCCATCTTGTGTTGCAAACCACATATAACCAATCGAATCTTGAGAAATGCTAACCACACTATTTTGCGACAAACCATGTTCTACGGTCAATTCTTTAAAAGAAATCTGCTTTAAATTTGAAATAGACTTGGCGTCTTTAGGCTCAACATTTTGTGCCAGTAACACAAAAGGTAGCAATAATAAAAAGCCTAAAATTCTAAAAAAGTTCATTAATATTCCAGTCTATATCTAAATATACTAAAGAAATAGTGAAAAAAGGAAAGAATTGATGGGTCGAAACTAATATTGTTACTTCACCCACTCATTTTAAAAAGAGATATTTACAAAGGGAAGTATAGGACTTGTATAAACACTTTCGTCTTCATTATAAAGCACATTATATTTTGCCCCAATGGTAATTTTCTCGGTTACGTTCATACCAGCACCAAGAAATAATGCAGCGTCCCAATAGTTGTTTTTCATTTTTCCTGTTGGGGTTTCGGTTTCGGTAGAAACGTTTAATTCGGCAAACTCCAATAAGGCAGTCAACATCTTAATGGGTGTGTACTGAAAAATAACATTACCTCCAATGGTCGTGGTATTCTGAATATCTTTTAAAGCTGTATAACTTCCCTGCACACCACCACCAAAACTAATCTTTTCGTTAGCTTGATACGTAATATTGGGTGCTAAGCTAATATTGGTTCCACCTATAAAACTTAGTCCAAATCCAACACCAAATTTCCATTTATTGGGTTTAGCAGAAGTACTATCTATTACCTTTATTTCTGTTGTTTGAGATTGGACTCCTTCACTATAAATAAGTATAATAGTAGTGAAAAGGATGGTGAAAATAAATTTGTTTTTCATAAGTGAGGTATTACTTTACAAAATATTATAAAGTAGATTTATGATGGGAATATAAACTATTTTCTATTACTGACTTCATTTTAAGAGCCCTTTCCTTAACCTGCTCTTCACTCCAACCAATTTTCACCAAGCTTGAAATGGTGCGCCCCATCCAAAGGTCACTCTTTGAAAAATTAGTATTGTTTAAATCTTGTATCTGATTCTGAATCTCTTGCGGAAGATTACCCATGCTCTTTAAATGGCGAAGGTGCTCCCAGCCATTAATGTAGTGCCAGTTGTTTTTAAACCAATAGAAACAAGCATCCACTCCAGCTTCTCCTAAAGCTTTATGGGCTTTTTCAGTTAATTCTTGGGTAGGTAAAAAGAAGTTTAAAAAGGAATAATTTTCTTCGCCACCTTCGGGTACGGTTCTAAAAGTGACCCCATCTACTTTGGATAATTCATTTCGTAAAATGGTGTAGTTTTTTTTCTGAATAGCTAAAAAGGTATCTAGCTTCTCCAATTGCCCTAAACCAACCGCTGCGTGCAATTCTGAAATTCTAAAATTATAGCCCAAATGCGGATGGGTTTCGGCACCACGGTCGTTCCCAATGTGGTCGTGGCCGTGATCCTGATACTGATCTGCATTTAAAGCAAATTGTTTCGTATTGGTAATAATTCCGCCCCCTTCTCCACAGGTAATGGTTTTTACAAAGTCAAACGAAAAGCAACCCAAGTCTCCATAGCTTCCTAAGGGTTTTCCATCATACGTTCCTCCTAAAGCTTGACAGGCATCTTCTAATAAAATAAGGTCGTGTTTTTCGCAAATAGCTTTTAATTCTTTTAAACGTGCCATAGAACCGCACATATGTACGGGCATCACACATTTGGTTTTAGGAGTAATGGCTGCTTCCACTGCTTTTGGGTCTAACGTAAGCGTATCGTCAATATCTACTAATACCGGTACAGCACCCAATGCCATAATAGATTCAAAACTGGCCACAAAAGTAAAGGTAGGCATAATCACTTCGTCCCCTGCTCCAATTCCAGCCGAAGCCAGCGCCACCGTTAAGGCAGCTGTGCCACTCGACACCAATTGGCAATACTCCGCACCCATTCGTTTTGCAAACGCTTTTTCAAACGTTTTAGCTTTCCAATGGCTATTTCGCATGCCGTCAAATCCGTAGCGCATTAATACACCACTTTCCATGACATCGTTTACATGTTTGCGTTCTTCTTCTCCAAATAATTCGAATCCAGGCATTCTTTATGGGTTTTGGGTTATGGGTCTTAAGTCTTAGGTCTTAGGTCTTAGGTCTTAGATAAATTTATACATATTCGCCTTTTCTCTTCACCCCTCATAGACGAGCCACAAAGGTAAGGGTTGCGTGGGGAGTGTGCAATAGCTATGAAATCCAAATAATTCAAGTTTCGGAAAAAAACGTAACTTTCTAATCGCTGAAAAACACTACCTAATTTAATGCCAAGTAACTTAACCAACCCCCTATGAACCTTCTCCTAATCATTTTAGCTGTACTCGTTTTTATCGTTGTTGCCATTGCCAAATTCAAAATACATCCTTTTATCACCCTCATTCTTGCCGCGATTATGATGGGGTTTTTTATGGGATTAGACGGAACGACCATCCTTAATACCATCAGTGAAGGCTTTGGAAATACCCTTTCGAGCATAGGGATCATTATAGGGTTGGGAGCCGTCATTGGTACCTTTTTGGAAAAATCAGGTGGGACTTCCATTATAGCCAAATATATTTTAAAACTCATTGGCGATAAAAAATCACCCTTAGCCATGAACCTCACAGGAATTTTAGTATCCATTCCCGTTTTCTGCGATTCGGGGTTTATTATCCTTTCCTCCTTAAACAAGGCACTCAGTAAAAAAACAGGAATCTCCATGGTGGTGTTTGTAGTAGCCCTTTCTACAGGACTCTACGTTTCTCACGTCTTTATTCCTCCCACTCCTGGACCCCTAGCCGCTGCAGCAGCCTTAGAAGCCGACTTAGGGTTGGTTATTTTACTTGGGATTGCCATTGCGCTTCCCACCGCTTTTGTGGGCTATCTTTGGGCTGTAAAATCTGGAAAAAAACTCACTGTAACCGAAGAAACAACCTTTACTAAATCCGAAGAAATCCCCGAAAGCAAATCTTCATTTCTAGCAGTGCTATTACCCATACTCATTCCCATTGTATTAATTGCTCTTCGCTCCATTGCCCAATATCCTTCTCATCCCTTTGGAGAAGGAACCCTTGCTACTATCTTTTCCTTTATTGGTCATCCGCTTCCAGCGTTGTTTATTGGTATTCTTTTCGCCGTGCAACTAGTAACCAAAAACACCCCTGTAAAAGAACGCCTTACGTGGATATCTAGTTCTTTAAAAGAAGCGGGAGTCATCATTCTTATTACAGGAGCAGGAGGTGCTTTTGGGAGCATCCTTCGTTCAGGAAATTTAGGTGAAATCATTGAAGCCAATTTCTCAGGTATTGAAGTGGGTATCTTTTTACCTTTTCTCCTCGCTGCTATCCTAAAAACGGCACAAGGTTCCTCTACGGTTTCTATTATTACCACGGCAACCATCATTGCCCCTATGATGGGTACTTTAGGGCTTGACAGTGAACTATCTCGTGCCCTTTCTGTTCTTGCAATTGGAGCAGGAGCCATGACAGTTTCTCATATCAACGATAGCTACTTTTGGGTGGTTTCTCAGTTTTCTGGGATGGATACCAAAACTACCCTTAAAAGCCATTCCCTCGCCACCCTCTTTCAAGGCATCACCGCGATAGTTTTATTATCTGTAATCCAAATATTCGTTTAAATAAGATGAGTTTTAATGTCTTACATAGTATTATTATTCTACAAAATAGCTTTTTAGAAGGGGTCTTTTTCTTTGGTACTTTCTTTTGGACAAGCAAAAGAAAGTATAAAACGAACCAACCCAATGAAAATAAGAAACAATGAAAATAGTCATAGCACCAGATTCCTTTAAAGAAAGCCTTTCGGCTAAAGCCGTAGCCGAAAACATCGCCATAGGCATCAAAAAAGTACTACCTCAGGCAGAGACACTACAAATCCCAATTTCTGATGGCGGCGAAGGACTCCTCGAAGCCTTGGTACCCGCTCGTAATGGAACCTTGGTGACGGTAACGGTAAAAGACCCACTCCTCCGCCCCATCCAAGCGCAGTACGGCATCCTTGGCGACGGTACTACTGCTGTGGTAGAAATGGCAACCGCCTCGGGATTGGAACTCCTCACCGAAGCTGAAAAAAACCCCATGCGTACCTCCACCTACGGCACAGGACAACTCATTATAGATGCCCTCGATAAAGGCTGTACCAAAATCATTGTAGGAATTGGCGGTAGCGCCACCAACGATGGCGGTATGGGAATGATAAAAGCCTTGGGCGGAAAATTCCTAAACGCGAAAGGCAACGACATTGGCGAAGGTGGCGGCGCTTTAGCAAACCTCCACACCATAGACTGCTCTCAGTTGGACACCCGTATTGCCCAGTGTGAGTTTATAGGCGCGTGCGACGTTTCCAATCCCTTAATTGGTCCACAAGGTGCTTCTATGGTCTTTGGTGCACAAAAAGGCGGAAGCCCAGAACAGCTAAAACAGCTAGACCACAACCTAACCCACTACGCAAACATCATACAAAAAGACCTAAACAAAGACGTAGTCACTATCCCCGGCGGTGGCGCAGCAGGCGGTATGGGTGCCGCACTCCTTACCTATTTCAACGCGCAATTAGAACGAGGCATTGACCTAATTTTAGAAACCCTCCAACTCGAAACCCACATCCAGGATGCCGATTGGGTCATTACAGGCGAAGGCAAAATAGACCAGCAAACCCTCTATGGAAAAACCATTGCAGGCATTGCCGCCTTAGCAAAAAAACACCACGTACCCGTCATTGCCATAGCGGGGAAAGTGGAGCCCATAGATGACCTCTACCACCTAGGCGTAACCGCTACCTTCTCCATTGTAAACCAACCCATGACCCTACAAGAAGCCATGGCACAAACCGATAAATTGATACAAGCCTGTGTGGAAAATGTATTTAGGACGCTTATAGCCTAACCCGCTCCAATACGTATTTACGGGTAGATGCTAAAAAGTATTATTGTTTATATTTGAAAGTGCGGTGACCGGATACCCATGATAGAAAACTTACGATATCACCCTTAATCACCGGGATAACCATGATAAAAGGTAACATATAACGAGTTGTGCAACATTAAAAACAACATCTGATGAAAATTAGAAACAGCATTTCAACATTACTTTTTACAGCTTTTTCGTTGCTGTTTACTTCATATGGTAACGCACAAATAGCAGATTCTATAAAATATGAAAATGGATTTCTTTACTATCACGAATATGGTTCTAAAAAGCTACCGCCAATAATTATTTTGACTGGTGGACCCGGAAGATCATATAATCAATTAGAAGGTCTTGCAGAAACAATAAGCCCGAAATTCAGAAGTATTTTACTTGAACAAAGAGGCACTGGAAAATCAATTCCGATTCCATTTGATTCAACGACTGTGAATATTAATGCAGTAACTAAAGACATCAAAACATTGATGGATAGTTTAAAAATTAAAAACTCTATTATTCTTGGGCATTCTTGGGGCGGAATGTTGGCTATGAATTTTGCCTCTGAATTTCCAAATAGTGTGAACCATTTAATTTTAGTTGCACCTGGACCTCATAAAGATGCTGAAAATGGATTTAATGTAATGTTTACTAACCGCAGGCATACAAGAAGTTTAAAAGAAGAACAACGCCTGAATCAATTAAGTGAACTTATAGCAAACAAACAAGCCGATTCTTTAGAAATAATTGAAGCAGAGAGATTATCGAGACGAGCTTACATTTTTGCAAACCCAATTCCAGATAGCATATTTCAAAAAATCAATTCAGATAACAACAGTAAAACAACAAGTTTACTTATAAAGGACATATTTAAGAATTACGATGTTTCAAAATCACTTAATAATTATAAAAGACAAATCGATATAATTTCTGGAAGGCAAGATGTTGTTGGCTTCTTTTCGTATGAACTAAAACAAGATATACCAAAAGCCAACATTCATTGGATAAACGAATGTGGACATTTTCCGATGTATGAGCAACCAAATGAATTTTATAAAATATTATATAAAGTTTTGAATGTGGAATAGAAAAACGTTGCACAACACCGTGTATAATTCATTGTTAGTATTCGCCTACTTACGAAAATCTTCGTGGATTTTCTATTCGGTCTGTATTTGCTAAATTAGTTGCTGAGACACGCAACGAAATCATGCACAAAACCGTTCCCTGTAATTACTACGATACAAGCGTATGAAAGAAATCTACGAGACTAAATTTGTTGAAAAATTATTTGACAAAATGAGTAGTTCGTATGCTAACATGAATTACATAACCTCATTTGGATTTAGCGAAAGATGGAGGCGACAATGCATTGCAGAAATTGAAATCGACAAAGGAAAAACAGTGGTCGATTTAATGACTGGAATGGGAGAATGTTGGAAACATATTTTAAAAAAAACGGACAATGACGCAAAACTAATCGGACTTGACTTCTCAACAGAAATGATTAATCGTGCCAAAAAAAACAGTAAGAAGTTCAAAAAATCAACCATTGAAATTCTTAAAGAAAACGTTTTTGAAAACTCGATAGCGAATGAAACTGCCGATTTTATCGTATCTGGATTTGGATTAAAAACCTTTAATGATGAACAACTTAAAAAATTGGAAATCGAAATTAACCGAATACTTAAACCAAACGGGAAATTTTCACTTATTGAGGTTTCTGTTCCCAATAGTACATTTCTAAAACCATTTTTTATGTTTTACTTGAAACATGTGATTCCCATTATAGGAAAATTATTTCTTGGAAGTCCAGAGACATACAAAATGCTAGGAGTTTACACAGCAGAATTTGGTAACTCAAAAAATGTCTATCAAATTTTTAATAATCTAAAATTTGAAGTTGAATATATAGAATATTTTTATGGTTGTGCCAGTGGAATTAAAGGACGGAAAATAGCATAATTGTCTGGCAACAACGTTCCTACAATTCAACATCGGTTATCCAGTACTTAAATCTTCCAAAAGTGAATAGCATAGAGTTACAATTTTGAATGGTAACCTGAAGGACTTCTAGGAATAGTGTAGCGCCAAGCGAAAGTGCGTTTTTCGAAGAAAAAAGAGAGCATGTAGCGCAGGAGCAAACGGTGTTGCAATACAACAATTCCCTCAAGTCCTTCTTGACTTTCCTGCCTGCCGGCAGGCAGGTTTGGTTCAAGCTACGCTTGCAATCTTCGCATACATATCTATGTACGCTCGCTTGTGTGTCAAGACAAAAATGAACAAATAAAAAATTAATGATACACTTTTTTCTAGGCAATACAAAAAAGAAAATAGAAAAACCTACTCCATAGCTAAGCCCAGTCTAGTCCCAGTCAAAGCCCAGTCAAAGTCCAGTGTAAGTCCAGTGTAAGTCCAGTGTAAGTCCAGTGTAAGTACACCACTAATTTTCGTACCTTTGTAAGTCCTAAAAAAGATGAATGAAATTCCAAATTGTAAGCGATTTTACTCCTACGGGAGACCAACCCGAAGCCATTAAACAACTGGTCGTAGGACTTAAAAATGGCGAGGAACACCAAACCCTTTTGGGAGTTACGGGTAGTGGAAAAACCTTTACAATAGCGAATGTAGTACAGGAAGTGCAACGCCCTACCTTGGTACTCGCGCACAACAAAACCCTCGCGGCACAATTATACAGTGAGTTTAAGCAGTTTTTTCCTCATAATGCTGTAGAGTACTTTGTATCTTATTACGATTACTACCAGCCAGAAGCATACATCCCCAGCAGTGGTGTGTATATTGAAAAAGACCTTTCCATCAATGAGGAAATAGAGAAAATGCGATTGAGTACTACCTCTTCCCTCCTTTCGGGGCGACGTGATGTCTTGGTAGTCGCTTCGGTGTCGTGTTTATACGGTATCGGGAATCCTGTGGAGTTTCAGAAAAACATTATCGAACTCCACAAAGGGCAGATTATTTCTCGCACCAAGTTGCTGCATCAACTCGTACAAGGGCTGTATTCTCGCACCGAACTTGATTTCCACAATGGGCGCTTCCGAATTAAAGGGGATACCGTAGATGTGTATCCGGGGTATGCCGATAATGCTTTCAGAATTCACTTTTTTGGCGATGAAATTGAAGACATTGAAGCTTTCGACCCCCTCACGAACGAGATTATTGAAAAATACGAGCAACTCAATATCTACCCAGCCAATATGTTTGTGACCTCGCAGGACGTATTGCAGAATGCCATTAAAGACATTCAAGACGATTTACTGAAACAAGTAGAATATTTTAAGGAAATCGGAAAACACCTCGAAGCAAAACGCCTTGAGGAACGCACCAACTTTGACCTTGAAATGATAAAGGAATTGGGCTATTGCAGCGGCATTGAAAACTATTCGCGTTACCTCGATCAACGTTTACCGGGAACGCGTCCGTTCTGCTTATTGGATTTCTTCCCTAAGGATTTTTTAATGATTGTGGACGAAAGTCACGTATCCATTCCGCAGGTGGGTGCCATGTATGGCGGTGACCGTAGCCGTAAAGAAAACTTGGTTGAATACGGTTTCCGATTGCCTGCTGCTATGGATAATAGGCCTTTAAAATTTGAAGAATTTACTTCCATGCTCCATCAGGTAATCTATGTAAGCGCCACCCCCGCCGATTACGAATTGGAACAAAGTGGCGGTGTGTATGTGGAGCAAGTCATTCGCCCTACGGGCTTATTAGACCCACCGATTGAAGTACGCCCAAGTTTGAATCAGATTGATGATTTACTGGAGGAAATTCAGTTACGCGTTGAAAAAGACGAACGTGTGTTGGTCACCACGCTTACCAAGCGAATGGCAGAAGAATTAACCAAGTATATGGCCCGTATTAACATTCGTTGTCGCTATATTCACAGCGATGTGGATACCCTAGAACGAGTCGAAATTATGCAGGATTTACGCCTTGGGTTATTTGATGTTTTGGTGGGTGTTAATCTCCTACGTGAAGGGTTAGACTTGCCCGAAGTGTCACTGGTGGCAATCCTTGATGCCGATAAAGAAGGCTTTTTACGCAGTGCCCGATCCCTTACGCAAACGGTAGGTCGTGCAGCACGTCACCTCAACGGAAAAGCCATCATGTATGCCGATAAAATTACCAAAAGTATGCAAGCAACCATCGACGGTACGGAATACCGCCGAAGCAAGCAAATAGCGTATAACAAAGCAAACAATATTACACCAACCGCTATTATAAAGTCATTGGAAAATTCTTTGACCAAAAAGAAAACCGATGCCTATACTTTTGACACTGCCGAAATTTTAGCTGCGGAAGAAAATGCGAAATACTTAACCAAACCTCAGATTGAAAAGAAAATCCGTGACACGAGAAAGGAAATGGAGAAAGCTGCTAAAGACCTAGATTTTATGATGGCTGCCAAGCTTCGAGATAAGATAAAATCATTTCAAAAGCAATTGCAGGAATTGGCATAAAGCAACTCGTTTTAACTTTGCTTACCTTTAGTCTTTGAAATTGTCAACCGCCACAAAAAAGCTCAACTATGGATGCTAAAATCGTCATAGCGCATCGAGGTGCCTCGGGATATCTTCCCGAGCATACCCTACCAGCCAAAGCCATGGCGTATGCGATGCATCCTGATTATTTGGAGCAAGATGTGGTGTTAAGCAAAGACGATGTGCCTATCGTGATTCACGATATCCATTTGGATGCAGTAACCAATATTGCTGAACTATTTCCTAACAGAAAACGCAAAGACGGACGCTATTACGTCATCGATTTCACTTTTGAAGAATTAAAAACACTCAGTGTGGTGGAGCGATTTAACTTGGAAACAGGAGAAATTGTGTTTCCGAAGCGCTTTCCAAAAGGGAAATCACGATTTGGACTGCATTCCTTTCAAGAAGAAATTGAATTGATTCAAGGTCTGAATAAAAGTACGGGTAACAACATTGGTATCTATCCTGAAATAAAAGAACCTGCCTTCCACCGAAAGGAAGGAAAAGAAATTTCAGAAATAGTTCTGAAAGTACTTTCGGATTATGGCTATACAACCAAAAAAGACCCTTGTATATTGCAGTGTTTTGATGCTTCGGAATTACAGCGTATTCGCAAGGAATTAAAAAGCGACTTATTTCTCGTGCAATTGATGGAGTTTGAAAATGAGATTCCATTTATTCCACAATTTGCTGAATATGCAGACGGAATAGGACCTTGGATAAACTTGCTTAACGATGGAAACTTGATGCAATTGGCTAAAGACAATAACTTAATGGTACACGCCTACACCCTTCGAAAAGATGACTTGCCAACGGGGGGAACTTTTTCCGAAGTATTAAAAGAAGTCCTGTTTAAGCATAATGTTGACGGAGTTTTTACCGATCACCCAGATTCCGTAATTCAATTTATAAAAAATAATTAATGGCACATCATCCAGATTCAACACGACTTAATAAAGCCATTAGCGATAGCGGATTTTGCTCTCGCCGTCAAGCCGACACCTATATTGAAAAGGGGTTAGTAACTGTCAATGGTGAAGTCGCTACCTTGGGCGACCGCGCGATGCCAGGTGATGAGATTCGAGTAGAGGGAAAACTCATCACCGAAAATGACAATTTGGTGTATATCGCTCTCAATAAACCTGTGGGCATTACGTGTACAACCGATACTCGAGTAAAAGGAAATGTCGTTGATTTTATCAATCACAAAGAACGTATTTTCCACATTGGAAGGCTAGACAAACCCAGTGAAGGCTTGCTTTTAATGACGAATGACGGTGATATCGTTAACAAAATACTTCGGGCTGGCAATGACCACGAAAAGGAATACATCGTAAAAGTAGATCGACCCATTACCGATGATTTTATCAACCGAATGCGCAATGGAATTTATTTGGAAGAATTGGAAACAGTAACAAAAAAATGTACTGTAGAAAAAATAAGTCGGTTTGTGTTTCGGATTGTATTAGTTCAAGGATTGAATCGTCAAATTAGACGCATGTGTGAATATCTGGAATACGAAGTAGTTTCGTTACAACGTATTCGTATTATGAATATTAAATTAGGAAATTTACCCGTTGGAAAATGGCGTGACTTAACAAAAGAAGAACTTAAAGGACTTCGGGATTCTATTAAGGATTCGGAAAATAGTTCCTTTGTAGATGTACAAGAAAAAAAGACGCAGGGAAAACGGAGAAATCGATAAAAAAAATAACCGCGCACCGATTGAGGAGTGCGCGGTCTTTTCAACTAACTAACCAAATTTAATTTCAATTATGAAATCTCAACCATGCGTTTAATATTTTTTGCTTCTTCTACTTTAGGAAGCGCAATGCTTACTATTCCGTGGTCATAATTTGCTTGGATTTTATCCACATTTATGAGTTCTGGAAGTGTAAACGATCTTTCAAAACTTGAAAAGTTGAACTCTTTATGAGTAAATTTTACACCTTCCTTATCTTCTGTGTTTTCTTCTTCCGAAGTCTTTTTTGAAGAAACTTTAAGTAGGTTTTTTTCAACTTCTATAGCAATATCTTCTTTTTTCAAACCCGGTACCGCTAATTCGATTACAAAGGTCGAAAAATCTTCCTTAATATTAACTAAAGGAATGCTAAATCTTTCATAATTAATTGAATCTAACCTGTTTTCAGGAAATAATTCATCCATTATGCTTGGCAACCATGGGTTACTTTTTCTAACTATTTTCATGACTTTTTATTGTTTGGATTACACTTTTTAACATTCTATATGCAAATGCAGTTCCAAATCATAAAAACAGTCATTCTGTCTTGTTTATCAGGCAATTACAAGACATTTTGTCCTAAATGAAAGAATTTGAATTTAATTATAGTAAGATTGAAAAATCGCTACAAGCTCTTGAGAAGGGATTATTTTATCTTCATACTCATTCATTCGTATCAAGATAGTATCTATTGCACCGGGTCGTATGCCCATTTTAAGACCAAAGTTTCGCAGGGCAATCACTTCTGACTCATGAGCTACTTTATCAACATTCATGACCATTAGTAACTTATGAAAATGCGTGATTCGTTCCATTTCTGAAAAAAGAGGAGAAGATGGTTCTGGGTGAGTGAATAATTCATCAATATCTTGAGTTGTTAACCCCATACGAGCACCAATTCTGTGAATAAAATCATATTCTGAAGAATCTATTTTACCATCAGCATTGGCAATATAGATTAAGTCACTAAGCAACGATTTTTGGTTCGAATTATTCATATTGCAATACTAGTAAATTTTGATTAATTTCTACAAAAAAGCCCCAAAATGGGGCTCTTCAATATTAAATATCCTTTTTATTATGAAAGTACCGCTTGTACTTTATCTGCTGCTTCTTGAAACTCAATAGCAGATTGTACGTCCAATCCACTGTTATCAATTAATTCTTTGGCGATATCTGCATTGGTTCCTTGCAATCTTACGATAATGGGTACATTGATTGTTCCCATATTCTTATAAGCGTCCACAATTCCCTGAGCTACTCTGTCACAACGAACAATTCCTCCAAAAATATTCACCAATATGGCTTTTACATTTGGATCCTTTAAAATTAATTTAAAGGCAGTTTCGACGCGTTCAGCATCGGCAGTTCCTCCCACGTCAAGAAAGTTAGCTGGTTCTCCACCCGCTTGTTTAATTAAGTCCATAGTTGCCATAGCTAATCCAGCACCATTTACCATACAACCTACATTTCCATCAAGGTCTACATAGTTTAATCCCGCCTCTTTAGCTTCGACTTCAATAGGATTTTCTTCGCGCAAATCACGCATATACGCATAATCCTTATGTCGGAACAACGCATTATCATCTAAGGTTACTTTCGCGTCTACCGCAATTACTTTATCATCACTAGTTTTTAACACGGGATTTATTTCGAATAAAGAAGCGTCCGCTTCGGTATAGGCTTTATAAAGTGCTGTAACAAACTTGGTCATTTCTTTAAAAGCTTGTCCACTTAGTCCTAAATTAAAAGCCACTTTTCTAGCCTGAAAAGGCAATAATCCTTGCGTAGGGTCTATTTCTTCAGTAAAAATTAAATGAGGTGTTTTTTCGGCCACCGCTTCAATATCCATTCCGCCTTCGGTAGAATACATAATCATATTCTTTCCAGTAGCGCGATTTAACAACACGCTCATATAGTACTCTTCTGGCTCGTTGTCGCCTGGATAATATACATCTTCGGCAATTAATACTTGATGCACTTTTTTCCCCTCGGCGCTTGTTTGTGGGGTAATAAGGTTCATCCCTATAATCTGACCCGAAAGTTTTTCTACTTCTTCAAGGCTTTTAGCAAGTTTAACACCGCCTCCTTTTCCACGTCCGCCTGCATGTACCTGTGCTTTTATTACGTGCCAACTTGTACCTGTTTCTTCAGTTAGTTTTCTTGCCGCCACAACAGCTTCCTCGGGAGTTTGAGCAACCACACCTCTTTGAATTGCTACGCCAAAACTACTTAATATTTCTTTTCCTTGGTATTCGTGTAAATTCATTTTTGATCTGTTTTTTCAGAACCACAAAAGTAATAAATGTTGCTGTGAATTGTGGTATGTTTTCAGATTTATGAAAGGGATAGAAGAAGTTTCTGATTTTTAGAGGGAAATTTTATTTCATCCTACTTATTTTTACACATTAATTAAAAAGAAAATGACTCATCAAGACCTTTTATCTATTGTTAGGGAATATGAAAGCCCCATTTATGTATATGACGCTTCAAAAATGGAAGCTCAGTATAAACGTTTAAGTAGTGCTTTTTCGAAAGTAAAAAAGGTAAAGATTAATTATGCTGTTAAAGCACTCTCAAATATTTCGGTGCTTAAATTATTGCATTCTTTTGGAGCGGGTATGGATACTGTTTCAATACAGGAAGTAAAATTGGCTTTGGATGCAGGTGTTCCTGCTGAAAAAATTATCTATACCCCCAACGGAGTTTCTCTTGAAGAAATTGAAAAAGCAGCGCAGTTAGGGGTTCAAATAAATATTGACAATCTTTCCATTTTGGAACAATTTGGGACACGGCATCCTAAAACTCCCGTGTGTATTCGTGTTAATCCGCATGTGATGGCGGGTGGAAATACCAATATCTCTGTTGGTCATATTGACAGTAAATTTGGAATTTCCATCCATCAAATGCCACATATAAAAAGAATTGTGGAAAATACCAAAATGACTATTAACGGTATTCACATGCATACAGGTAGTGATATTTTAGACATTGATGTGTTTTTATACGCTTCGGAAATTTTATTTGAAGCCGCCAAAAATTTTAAAAACCTCGAATTTATTGATTTTGGAAGCGGATTTAAGGTCCCATACAAGGCTGGAGATATCGAGACCAACATAGAAGAATTTGGCGAAAAACTCACAGAACGATTCAATTTATTTTGCAAAAATTATGGTAAAGAGTTGACGCTAGCCTTTGAGCCAGGTAAATTTTTGGTTAGTGAAGCTGGAAAGTTTTTAGTAAAAGTAAATGTGGTAAAGCAAACTACTTCAACTGTTTTTGCACAAGTAGACAGTGGTTTTAATCACTTAATTCGCCCTATGCTTTATGGGAGTCAGCACGAAATTGAGAACATAAGTAACCCTAATGGAAAGGAACGTTTTTACAGCGTGGTAGGTTATATTTGTGAAACCGATACCTTCGCCAATAACCGCCGTATTTCTGAAATTAGGGAAGGGGATATTTTATCTTTTAGCAATGCTGGAGCCTATTGTTTTACCATGGCAAGTAATTACAATTCTCGGTACCGCCCAGCTGAAGTATTATGGCATAAAGACAAAGCACACCTCATTCGAAAAAGAGAAACCTTTGAGGATTTGGTAAAAAACCAACTCATTTTTGACCTTTAAATTTGAATTATTTCAAAATAATATCACCTATCCTTCTAACTTTTCTGATTGTTTCCTGTAAACAACCCGAAATTTCTCCAATAGAAAAAGTATTGTGGAGTGCTCATCCCGCCATGTTAAAAGTCTTGCACGACCCTAATTATTTTGAAATTCAGATTCAATATTCTGAGATAAATAGAGACACTACAGGAAAAGTCTATTTTGTGGATTATGATTTCAGAAATAATCCTGACGCCTATTTTTACCCAGCAAGCACAGTCAAATTACCTGTAGCTATTTTGGCAGCTGAATACTTAGATAGTATTTCAAGTGTAGGTATCACCACATCCTATAAGATAAAGGGGGATAGTGTTCTTCATACGGTGGAGGACGATATTCGGCAGATTTTTTCGGTAAGTGATAATGAGGCTTATAATAGATTGTATGAACTTTTGGGCAGAGATTATATTAATGCTAAACTAGACAGCAAAGGAATTTCTCCTATGAGAATTTCGCATCGTTTGGCAATTGAAAATGCTGGAAGACAACAAAGAGATACCTTGGTTTTTTACACTGAAAGGGATACCTTGTATTTGGGTGGTGGAAAAGATTCAATTATTGAAAACCTACAAATAAAGAAACTACAAAAAGGAATTGGCTTTATGCGAGATGGGGCTCTTGTGAACGAGCCCATGGATTTTTCTGAAAAAAACTACTTCCCTATCGAAGCGCAGCACAAATTAATGAAACGACTTTTTTTTCCAGAAGTATTTTCAGAAAATGAACGCTTCAGCATTTCAGAAAACACATTGAATCGTATTAAAAAAAATATGCATTCTGTACCTCGCAAAAGCGGCTATAAGGAAGATGAGTTTTACGATAGTTATGGAAAATTCTTTCTTTATGGAGATTCCAAGGATCGCATTCCAGAGCAATTCAAAATATATAATAAAGTAGGATATGCCTATGGCACACTTACGGAAACTGCTTATATCGTTGATGAAAAAGCTGGTATTGAATTTTTACTAACAGCTACCATTTTGGTGAATAAAAATGAAATTTTTAACGATGACACATATGAATATGAAGAAATTGGGATTCCCTTTTTAGCACAATTAGGGAGAGAAATTTATTTACAGGAACACGAAAAGTAATTAGAAAAGATTAGAAACTTCTTTTTTGGCCAACTCATATTCTTTTAGCATATCATGTAAAATAGTAGCAGCTGGTTTTATATCATGAATGAGTCCGGCAATTTGCCCAATTTCTAATTCTCCTTCTTCTAAATCCCCTTCAAACATTCCTTTTTTGGCGCGAGCGCGTCCTAGAAGTGCTTTTAAATCATCCACTGTTGGACTTTTTTTATAGAGTTCTTTAACGTCTTGATAAAATTTATTTTTAATCAATCGCACAGGCGCTAATTCTTTCAGTGTAAGCTCGGTATCACCTTCTTTGGCATTCACTACTACTTCTTTAAAGGCCGGATGAGCGCTGCTCTCCTCCGAAGCGACAAATCGGCTACCCACTTGCACTCCATCGGCTCCTAAAATCATGGCAGCAAGCATTCCTCTACCAGTGGCAATTCCGCCAGCCGCAATAAGGGGTACGGATATTTGTTCGCGAACCATAGGGATTAAAGTAAATGTGGTTGTTTCTTCTCTTCCGTTATGTCCGCCTGCCTCAAAACCCTCGGCAACCACTGCATCTACACCCGCTTCTTGCGCTTTAAGTGCAAACTTTACACTACTTACTACGTGAACAACAGTGATTCCGTTTTCTTTTAAGTGGGCAGTATACGTTTTCGGATTTCCCGCAGAAGTAAATACTATCTTCACCCCTTCGTCAATAATAATATCGATAATTTCCTGAAGGTTGGGGTATAACATAGGTACATTGACCCCAAAAGGTTTATCGGTTGCTTTTTTACATTTCTGAACGTGTTCCCGAAGTACTTCGGGATACATAGAGCCAGCCCCTAACAAGCCTAATCCACCAGCATTACTAACAGCACTGGCTAATCGCCAACCGCTATTCCAAATCATCCCAGCTTGAATAATGGGATATTGGATTCCAAAAAGCTGGGTAATATTATTTGGCACTATTGCTTAATAATTTTGAAAGAGTTTTTTGTTTCTTCTGCAATAACAGTAGCAATATAAATCCCTTGTGGTAAAGAAGAAAGCATCACTTGGTTGCCAGAAGCCGTTACTTGAGTCCTCATCACTTCCTTTCCTAAAATATTATACAACGTAATTTCAGCATTGGTAACATTTTGAGGGAACGAAATATTTAAAATATCCTTAACTGGATTAGGATATACGGCAAAATTATTGTTCAAAAATTGATCTTCGATTCCAAGGTTATGCAACGCATTGTAAGCATCTCTAAAATTGGCTACACCATAACCCATTTCATCTGTTGGATTATTATAAATGCTAGCTGTTTCACGAACAATCTGCATAATTTCATAATTTTTTGCATCGGGTTTAGATTGCCATAAGCAGGTTACTGCCCCTGCTAAAATAGGAGAACTAAAAGAAGTCCCATTGCTAAAATCGACCGTCCCATTTTCCCGTATTACAGCTGAACCTTGGCCTTGAGCCATCACATCAGGTTTAATTCTTCCGTCTACCGTAGGCCCTCTAGAACTAAAGGATGCATAATTGCCCGCGGCATTTACCGCACCGACAGCTAATAATCCAATGGCGTCTGCTGGTGTTGCAACAGTTCCAAAACCATTACCAGCATTCCCTGCAGAAGTAACTAAAATCATCCCTTTTTCAAAAGCTATGTTGGCCCCTCTTGCCGCAAAAGTGGTTACACCGTTTAAGTCTTCATAGGTGTGAGTGTAATTAGGATTATCGTATTCTTGATACCCCAAAGAGGTATTGATAACGTCCACCCCTAGACTATCTGCTCTTTCGAGCGCCTCTACATACCAGGCTTCCTCACGAGGATTTTCGTCGGGTCCATATTCAGTTCTAAAAAGATAGAGTGAAGCATTAGGTGCTGTACCCACAAATTGATTCTCTAAAAACCCAACTATATCACTAGTTGTATTTACACCATGTTGTCCTGTACCCTCTACATTTGTAGTTCGACTAAAAAAATCGAAAGTCCCTAAGAGTCGGTTATTATTAACAACGTGTGAAAATGCTGGATTAGTAGCAAAATTTGGAAAACCAGAATCTGTCACTCCAATAATCATCCCTTCTCCTGTAAAATCTAATTCGTGCAGGTAGTCGCCTTCTATCATTTCAATCTGATTTGCGGCTGCCCCATAATTATATTCAATTCTTGAAGTTTGATTTTCAATTGTAAATTTATCTTGAGCCGTTCCTACTGGGTTAGGAAAATTTAAATCTTTATCTGCCCATTCAATATCTGCTACAAAGGAAAGATTTAAAAGAGCTTCAATATCTGGCATAGTTCCTTGTACATACACACAATTCATCCATTTAGATTTTGCCCAATACGTAATCCCAGATGCATTCTTTATTTGAGTGACATACGCTTCTGTAACAGGAACATCTCGTTCGTCAATAAGGACTTCATGAAGCAATTTTCTATCTACGGCCTCTTGCGTTAAAATCGTTAAGGGATTATCGATCGAAAATTGCACATTTTCTTTATCTGCAAAAAACACCCATGCATCTTGTATCTGTGCATTCCCAAATTGAAAAACAAAGACCAAAACTAATAATACTACTTTTTTCATATACTTTTTTTTAGGAAATAACTCCACTACCAACTAATTCATCACCTTGATACCATGCAACAAATTGCCCTTCGGTGATCGCAGATTGTGGCTTTTCAAATATAACATATAAACCTGAAAGCGTTTTATATAATGTTGCTTTTTCAAGTGGTTGACGATACCGAATTCTAGCTTTTATGTCCATAGTTTCATCTATTTGCAATGCTAAATCCTCACGAATCCAATGCAACTCATCATCTTTTACAAAAAGACCTCTTCGGTATAATCCCGGATGATCTTTACCCTGCCCTGTATAAATGATGTTTTCTTTAACATCTGTGTCAATAACAAAGAGGGGTTCTTTGGTTCCACCAACGGCCAGTCCTTTGCGTTGTCCTTTTGTAAAAAAGTGCGCTCCTTGATGTTTCCCAATTACTTTTCCATCCTTCAATTTATAGGAATACTTTTCTGAAAGAAACCGAATTTGCTCCGCTTCGGAAGTAAATTCTGGCGTTGTTTTTCCATATTCCGAAAACGCTGAAGGTACCTCAACTATCAACCCTTCTTTGGGCTTCAATTGTTGTTGTAAAAAATCTGGAAGACGAACTTTCCCTATAAAGCACAAGCCTTGGGAATCCTTTTTTTCTGCTGTAACTAAATTTTGTTCTGTAGCTATTTTACGTACTTCAGGCTTTTGCAATTCACCAATAGGAAATAAAGTCTTCGCCAATTGTTCTTGCGATAACTGACATAAAAAATAAGATTGGTCTTTATTGGGATCTTTTCCCGAAAGCAATTGATAGACTTCTTTTCCCTCTTTTTCAATCGTTCCTTTTCTGCAATAATGTCCTGTAGCTACATAATCTGCACCCAAATTTAGTGCGATTTTCATAAATACATCAAATTTGATTTCTCGGTTACACAACACATCGGGGTTGGGTGTGCGTCCCATTTCGTATTCGTGAAACATATAGTCCACAATACGTTCTTTATATTGCTCACTTAAATCGATCGTTTGAAAGGGAATTCCGAGTTTTTCGGCCACTAACATAGCGTCATTGCTATCTTCTAACCATGGACACTCGTCTGAAATGGTCACAGAATCATCATGCCAGTTTTTCATAAACAAGCCAATGACCTCATATCCTTGTTCTTTTAAAAGATATGCAGCAACACTGGAGTCCACACCTCCACTTAATCCTACGACAACTCGTTTCTTCATCTTGATTATAGGACGGTAAAGTTATAAAATACTTACGCGATTATCCTTTTTTGAGTGGTTTAGGGTAAATTTCTTCCATTTCGAGTTGGCCATTTTTGTAGTATTTCCAAAGCCCATGTTTCTTTCCTTGCCTGTAATTTCCTTCAATTACTACAACACCAAAAGCGTCATAATAAATAGCAGCACCTTCCAATTGATCGTTACGATACTGAAGTTTTTTAATCAAAACCCCCTCTGGAGAATAGTATAAATTTTCACCTTCCTTTATTCCATTGACATAGGTAATTTCTTCAGTTACTTTGCCATCTGGATAATAGGTAGTTTGTTTCCCGTGGAGTTTTCCGTCTTTATAAAACTCACGACTCATGACTTGTTTGGACTTTTCATGATAGGCAACCCACTCTCCTTCACGTTCTTTATCAATCATCTTTCCTTCACTAACCAATTTCCCTTTTATGGTAAAATATTGCACCCAAGCCGAGTCATCTTTGTCATTAAAAGTGCTTACCACTGATGGCTGTTTCCCACATTCTTCACAGTAAAATTTGAAGACACCCACTTCCTTTCCATGATTAAAAGCACCTTCATATCGAATCTGTTGTGTTCCAGGAAAGGTTTTTTTCCAAACCCCATGACGCTTCCCATTGGCATCCATTTGATTTATTGATTCTTGTGCACAAAGTGAAGAACCAAATAAAATAATGTAAATATAAAGGGTGTATTTCATTGTTACTATTTTTAATTAGCTAACGAAATGCCCCTAAAGAAATTTTATAAATCCAACGAAGATTTAAAAAAAAGGCATTCCATCTTCCCATTTATCAAATGTTTTATATAGATGAAATAAAACTTTCAAAAATTGTACCGAAGCATTTTCAATAAAACTAAATGCTTTACTACTTTTTATTTTTTTGTTGTGCTTTTTTCTGAGCTTCAGCTTGCTCCATCATTTCAGCCATTTTTCGCTGAAAACGATTTTGCTTTTTAGGCTTTTTCTTGTTTACCTGAATCTTAGCGTGAATCTTATCCTCATCAATAATAAAATTCTTAATCACTACCATAATTCCTATAGTAATCAAGTTTGAAGTTAAATAATACACCGAAAGTCCACTCGCATAGTTATTGAAGAAAACCAACATAAAGAGCGGTGATAAGTACATTAAAAACTTCATATTAGGCATCCCTGGTTGCTGCTGTTGCTGCATGGTAGATCCCATACTCATCATCATATACACAAAGATGGCTATAGAAGCTAATATTGGGAAAAGACTAACATGGTCTCCATAAAAGGGAATATGAAAAGGAAGTTCTGCCACCACATCGTAACTCGCTAAATCATCTGCCCAAAGGAAACTTTTTTGTCGTAAATCGAATGCCGTTGGAAAGAAGGTAAACAACGCATAAAAGACAGGAATTTGTAACAAAGCTGGCAAACATCCCTTTAACGGACTCGCTCCTGCTATGTTTTGAAGTTTGAGGGTTTCTTGCTGAATCTTCATGTTATTGCCTTCGTACTTCTTTTTTATTTCATCCAATTCTGGTTTTAATACCTTCAATTTTGCCTGAGAAACATACTGTTTGTATTGTACAGGTGACAACAATAATTTGAATAAAATGGTCAATACAATAATCGCTATTCCAGCAGGGAACCAATCACTTAGCAAACTAAATACTGGAATAATAAGGTATTTGTTTAAGAAACCAAACAGCCCCCATCCTAAGGGCATCGCCTCATCTAGATTTCTATCGTAGGTTTTAAAAATTTGGTAATCCGTTGGTCCGTAGTACATATTCATGTCATATGCCAACGCTCCCCCTTTGGGCTCCAGTAACATTCTAGCACCGTATTTTTTGGTGAAAAGAGTATCCACTTCTTCATCCTTCACTAAGTCCTCGGAAGTGAACTTTACTTCTTTAAAAGCAGTATCGGTTAAAATCATAGAGCTAAAAAAGTGTTGACGGAAATTTAACCAAGTGACATCAACTTCGGTCTCTTCATCCTCTCCAGTAGGAGAAAGTTTACTGTGGTCATCCCCATTTTCGAACTCATAGGTAAGTCGTGTGTAGCGGTTTTCGTAGGAGATACTTTTCGCCTGACGGTAGCCTTTATAATTCCAATCCAAATACATAGGTTGGGAGGCATCTATTACACCATCCAATCCTTGCGTTCTTAGATTAAAATCAAGCATATACTCGCCTGGTTTTAACTCGTAACGATACTCTATATAAGCACTTTCGGAAGTTTTTAACTTCATAGAAAGTACTTGATTTTCTCCATTTTTGGATATCCTTGGTTCAAAAAATAAATCACGGGTATTTAGTAATCTATTTTCTGCCGAAAACTGAAGATTGAAATCGTTATTTCCATCTTTTATAAGATATACAGGCTCGCCACGGTATTGTGTTTGGTCTTTTAATTTTGCCTCAACAATGAAGCCTCCTTTATTACTTACGGTTAATTGTAATACATCATTTTCAACAATGGTAGTACCCTCCTTTGCTGAAGGTAACGTACTTGAATACGCAAAAGAGCCAAGTCTGTTTTGCAATTCTGAAATAGCTAAAGAATCGGATGTATTTACCGTATTTTCTGTTGTTATTGAAGATTCAAACACAGGAGTATTTTGAATATCTGAAGTTGTGGATTCTTCAACAACCTGTTCGGTCTTTGCTTTTTCGGCTTCAATCTCTTCAGGAGTTGGCTGGTTTTGATAAAGCATCCATAAAAGGATTCCTCCAATCAATAAAAATCCGATTAACGTATTGAGGTCAAATTTTTTTTCTTCCATATAATTAAAATTAGAGGTTGATTGACATCCCCCTCAATCCCCCTTCAAAGGGGGAAGTTTTATTTTGTTTACAACAATCTCGCCTAAAAAAAGGTTCAGACAAATTGTCGCTATTTTTTTGAATGTTCATAAGCCGCAGCCACAAATCCTACAAACAACGGATGCGGATTGGCAACGGTACTTTTATATTCTGGATGATACTGTACTCCCACAAACCAAGGATGCGATGGTATTTCTACAATTTCCACCAAGCCTGTTTCTGGGTTTACCCCAGTAGCGGCCAGACCAGCATTTTCAAGAGCCTCACGATATTGATTATTATATTCGTATCGATGACGATGGCGTTCCATGATGGTATTTGATTTATAAATACTCTTTACAATACTGCCTTCTTTTAAATCACATTTCCAAGCACCCAAACGCATGGTTCCCCCCATATTTTTAATATGCTTTTGCTCTTCCATAAGTGCAATTACTGGGTTGGATGTTACAGGATTCATTTCGGTACTATTGGCATCTTTTAATCCTAAAATAGTTCTAGAATATTCAATTACTGCCATTTGCATACCAAGACAAATCCCTAAAAAGGGTAAATTGTTTTCCCGAGCATATCGAACGGCTTCAATTTTACCTTCAATACCGCGTTCTCCAAAACCAGGAGCCACAAGAATACCGTCCAGTCCTTTTAGTTCCTTTTCAATATTTTTTGCATCAATAAATTCGGAATGAATAGACACCACTTCCACTTTTACTTCATTAGCTGCGCCCGCATGGATAAAAGATTCTAAAATTGATTTATAACTGTCCTGAAGCTCGACATACTTCCCAATAAGACCAATTTTTACTGAACCTTTTGGGTTTTTATGTCGTTGTAAAAACTGATTCCATTGTGCTAAATCTGGTTCTTTGGTATCGTCTAAGTCTAGCTTCTTTAACGCTACTTTATCTAGACCTTCTTCCAACATCATATTAGGCACATCGTAAATGGTAGACGCATCTATAGATTCTATGACTGAATCTTTTTCAACATTACAGAATAAGGCCAATTTTGCACGCAGTTCGTCACTTAATTCATGTTCGGTACGGCACACTAAGATATCTGCTTGGATACCACTTTCCATCAATGTTTTTACCGAGTGTTGTGTAGGTTTTGTTTTTAATTCACCCGCAGCAGATAAATACGGAATCAAGGTTAAATGAATAAACAAGGTATTATGAAATCCTAATTCCCATTTTAATTGACGCACCGATTCGATGTATGGCAACGACTCAATATCCCCTACCGTTCCACCAATTTCGGTAATTACAATATCGTATTCCCCATTGTTTCCAAGGATTTGAATACGTTCTTTAATTTCGTTTGTTATATGCGGAATGACCTGTACGGTTTTTCCAAGAAATTCACCTCGACGTTCTTTCTCAATGACACTTTGGTAAATACGTCCTGTGGTAACATTATTGGCTTGCGATGTGGATACATTTAAAAAACGCTCGTAGTGCCCTAAATCAAGATCGGTTTCTGCACCATCATCGGTCACATAACACTCACCATGTTCATACGGATTTAGCGTTCCAGGGTCCACATTTATATACGGATCTAACTTTTGAATGGTCACACGATATCCACGCGCTTGCAATAGTTTTGCTAGCGATGCAGCGATAATACCTTTCCCTAAAGATGATGAAACCCCGCCCGTAACGAAGATGTACTTTGTAGTGTTCATAAAGTGTGCGTGTTACCTATACGGGATGCAAAGATACAGTTTTTGTGCGGAGGTGGCTAAAGAATTTTGGAAATATTAGAATGATAAATTAAATCTGAAGTGATTCTTAAAAAAACATCGTAAGCTACTTTTTAACCAAAGGCTTCAACAATCCCTCCAACCCATTTATTTTAATTTCGTGCATTTCTTTCATCATCCTGCCCAATTTGCCGTCAGGGAATCCTTTTTGAGCAAACCAAGCGAAGTAATATTCAGGGATTTTTAAAAGATAGTGGCCTTCGTATTTTCCAAAAGGCATTTTGTAGTTAGCAAGCTCAATGAGGTGCGTTTTATCTATTTCCAAGCGTCCAAGGCATTAAGTTCTTGTGCAACTCTAGTTCGCCATTGGTATTCCATTTCTTTTACATTAGAATGGTCACTCTCTTTATCGTATTGCGTTTGCATGGCACGGCGTTCGGCTTCCAACCTATTGTAAATCGTTTCGGCTTTCTCTTTAAAATCTCTATCGTGACTTAAAGAAGAAAGCGCTTTCCGAAGTTTCCGTGCGTGTAACTCGCTTATATCAAAATGGGTTTGCTCATGTTCTAAAATATATTGAGTCACTCGCTCTGGGCGATACCAAGAAAGATCTGGGTAAAAATTACTCACCACAGCATATTGAATGTTTGCAACGCCATTTCGTTCGCTAAACGAAAAAGAAAAAGAAATTCCAGAATTGGTACTCGCCACAAAGCTATCGGCTCGATTGGGCACGCCTCTAAAATCTTCCCAAGTAAGCGGTCTATTTGCGTCCCAAGCGATTTTTTCTTCTTCAAAAGTAGAAATTATTCCGAAAAAAGGAAGCAAAAAAAGGATAATGATATTCATCATTTGAATAACGATGGATTTTTAAAAATATTGAACGTAGCTATCCCCAGTTAAACTGAACAAGGCGTTCAATATCTGGATGCAAACTATAATCCACAGGGCAGGTTTTTGCCGTATGTTCTAATATTTTTTGATTTTTATCGGAAACTCCAGCAGGTAGCTGCATCTCCACTTCAATTTTTGAAATCCTACGCGGATTGGAAGCCATCGTTTTGGTCACCGTGGCGGTGGCGCCATCTAAGACAACACCTAAGCCTTCGGCTTTAATGCCCATAGTCGTCAACATACAATTTGCCAATCCTGTGGCCACGGTATCGGTTGGCGAAAAAGCTTCTCCCTTGCCTTGATTATCGGTAGGCGCATCTGTGATAAAGGTGTCGCCCGATTTTAAGTGCTCGTTTGATGTACGAAGATTTCCTAAGTAGGTAACTTTTGAGGTAGCCATTATTTAACAACTTCTATTTTAAGTCCTTCCCCATATTTTAATATATAGAAGGCTTGATTGGTATATCCAGAAAATAACTTTTTATCGTAACGAAATTTATTTTCAACATATTCTGTTTCCGATTCACTATTCACAGCATCATAAATTGTATCTGCAGCTGCTAAACGCAACAACACGTCATACGTTAAATCGAATCCACGCACGGCATATCGATTAGGCAATACACCGTATTTGTTTTCGTAACTCACAATAAAGGCGTCTTTTTCTTCAAAATCATAACTTTTACTTACCGAGGGAAATGTAAAATTAAGATTGGCCAAATGCATATTAGAAACATCATCGTATTCAAAATTGTCATTCTTATTCGTTGTGAACAAACGCACATTTCCGTTCGAATTCATTCCATTTAAAATACCCACCACATTACTAATAAGGACAGGGTTATTCGATTCTAAAATCACCCAATTCTCTAGGGTCTTATCAAGTTTTCCTTGAATATCCGTCACATATAAAAATCCTTTTTCTCTTGGCGAAAGTGTGGTAGCGGATGGAATAGCAGCTAGAACCCGCTGTTTCGTTTTGCTATCACTATCGGCAATAAGAATCACTTTTTTTCCTTCGTGATTGTCTTTTAAAAACTGAATCATTTGCTGAGTGAGCAGTTCTTCATCGGGAAGCGTCTGAAACAAATTGGAGGTGAGTTTAATACTTCGATTGCTTAAGGGTGAAAAAACGGGCACATTATCTCCCTTTAATTCTTGTGCGACAAACTCGACACTTTTACTTAATAGTGGCCCAATAACAGCATCCACTTCTGAAAAATCGTTTTGGGACAGGATGGAGTTTAGTGTGGTTTTGCTTCCTTCAGAATCATACACTTTTAAATCTATCGAGATCCCTTTGTCTTTGGCAAAGTCTGTTGCCATAAGCACTCCACTATAAAAATCCAACGCAATACGAAGGGTTCTATTTTTCTTTAAAATATCCTTTTGAGAATCTATAGAATCTGAAACCACTTCAGGCAACTGAAACGGAAGGAATACCACCACATTTTTCTTCCAAGTGTTTACAATAGTATTCTCAAGGTTAATTTTATTAGCATTTATTGAAATGGCTTCGGAAGCTTCTCTCGGAATTTTTAAAATCATTCCTTCTTTTAATCCGTCTTTTGCATACGGATTAAGAGCAACAATTTCCTCTTCTGTTAGTCCTAATTTTACTTTTAACCTATAAAACCCTTCTTTAGGCTGCACTTCATAAAAATCGAATTTTGATTCTTCAATGGTAGCCGATTCGGTCACGGAGGTTTTAGGAACATTCAATTTAGTGCCAATAGGCAAACCTTCTTTTAATTCTGGGTTTAGTGCTTTTAATTCTACTACAGAAATACCATACATACGGGCAATGCCGTAAAAGGTCTCTTTGGGTTGCACCTCATGAATTTGAGTGTCTTTTATAGTCTCAATTTCTGTAGTAACTTCAGTAGTGGTTTCAGAAATAACTACCTTTTCAAACTGCGGAATTTCAAGTTTATCTCCTTTTCTTAATCCTTCAGAATATAAAAACTTATTGTATTTCTTAATGTCATCTATGGTCACTCCATATTTTTGAGAAATACTGAAAAGCGTTTCTTTTCTTTTTGTTCTATGCGTTTTAAACCCTGTTACTTTTAATTCATTTCCGCTTGCGGCAGGAATAATTAAAACACTACTGGAAGTGATTCCGTTTTTAGCATCTGGGTTTAAACGGTAAATTGCCTCTTCGCTTACGCCGTATTTTTTTGCAATGCTGTACACGGTTTCACCTTTTTCAACTTTATGGGTTTTATAGGTTTCTTGCGAAGGAATTTCGGCATAGCTAATGCAGGAATGCAGCAGAAGAAAAGAAAAAATGATGATTAGATATTTCACTTAGTTAATGGTTTTAATATTATTCCCACTCGATGGTGGCTGGTGGCTTAGAGCTAATGTCGTAAACTACTCTATTAACGCCTTTTACACGGTTTATTATATAGTTGGAGGTTTCTTGTAAAAATTCATACGGTAAATTCACCCAATCTGCGGTCATTCCATCGGTGCTTTCTACTGCTCGCAACGCCACTACTTTTTCGTAGGTACGTTCATCTCCCATTACTCCTACACTTTGCACGGGTAACAAAATAGCTCCCGCTTGCCATACTTTATCGTATAAATCCCATTTTTTAAGTCCGTCGATAAAAATAGCGTCTACCTCTTGTAAGATACGCACTTTTTCTTCTGTAATGTCCCCCAAAATTCGAATCGCCAATCCAGGCCCAGGAAACGGATGTCTTCCCAATAATTCTGGGTCGATGCCCATTTGGGCTCCAACGCGACGTACTTCATCTTTAAATAACATTCGTAACGGCTCTACCACTTTTAATTTCATAAAATCGGGTAATCCTCCCACATTGTGATGCGATTTAATAGTAACCGAAGGCCCATTCACCGAAACACTTTCAATGACATCGGGATAAATCGTTCCTTGCGCCAACCAATCAACATCTTCCACCAAATGTGCTTCGTGATCAAACACTTCAATAAAGGCATTCCCAATAGCCTTTCGTTTTGCTTCAGGCTCACTCACCCCTGCCAATGCTTTCAAGAAACGTGCCGAAGCATCCACTCCTTTCACATTTAATCCCATATGTTCGTATTGGTCAAGCACATTTTGGAATTCATTTTTACGTAGCAATCCGTTGTTTACGAAAATACAATACAGATTTTTCCCAATAGCCTTATGTAAGAGTACTGCTGCTACGGTAGAATCGACGCCTCCACTGAGTCCTAAAACCACTTTATCGTTTCCCAATTTTTCTTTTAACTCTTGTACGGTGGTATCCACAAAAGCAGCAGGCGTCCAATTGGGTTTCACCCCTGCAATTTCAATGAGGAAATTCTCAAGCAATTGCTTTCCGTGAGTAGTATGATAGACTTCTGGATGAAACTGAATGGCATAGGTTTCTTCTCCTTCAATTTGGTAAGCGGCATTGGCAACGTCATCGGTACTGGCTAGCTTAATCGCTTTTTTGGGAAGTACTTTTATACTATCACTATGACTCATCCACACTTGGGCACCTTCTGGGATTCCTATAAACAAATTGGACGTGTCTAAAATGGTATTGAGCTTGGCTCTTCCATACTCCCTTGTATTAGAAGGAGCAACTTCACCTCCAAAAAAATGTGCCAAATACTGCGCCCCGTAACAAACGCCTAATAGCGGTAATTTTCCTTTAATTTTGGATAAATCGGGATGTGGTGCATCTTCGGCACGTACCGAAAAAGGACTCCCCGAAAGGATGACTGCCTTAAAGCTTGACAAATCTTCTGGAATGTGGTGGTAAGGGTGAATTTCGCAGTAAATGTTGAGTTCTCTAACCCGTCTTGCAATAAGTTGGGTGAACTGCGAACCAAAATCTAAAATAAGGACGTTGTTTTGCATAGGCAAAAATAGGGTGTTTTTTGTTTTTGGCTAAGATAGAATACTAACTTTTTTATTAAAGTTTTAAACTTTTAAAACTGTAAATTCATTTACCAACGGCTCCAACTCCTTTTTTAATACTGAAAGTAACTCTGCTCCCAACTCCAAATACAATTCTGAAAAATTAAGGGTACGCTCCTGCAAACTTCCTTTGGGGAATAGTTCGTCTTGCATAGCAGTCAGTCGGTCCAATTGGTCTGCCAACTTTCGTTTTTGGGCTTTTAACAAACGTTTTTCGAGGTTATCGAGTCCGTTGAGCTGCTTCTTTTCTTGCGCTGCCACAGCTCCTACAAAGGAGGCATCGGTTTTTTTTGCCAATTCGTATAAGTCCTTAAATTGCTGTTGTAAATGTTTCCGCTGACTTGAAAAATCAATCTCAATTTCTGAAAGCTTTTTGGTGTACCACGTTTTGAGTTCGTGTTGTTTTTGGAATACTTCAGAAATAGGCACGTTGAGCTTCTCAAGTTTTTCGGAAAGTTGTCCTGACACTAACAAGGCCGAATTCCGTAATAATAATAGTGGAAACGGTATAGCAACTGCTTCAAAGTAATCCTTTAACTGAAACCAATACGCCAATTCGCCACCGCCTCCTATATAACAAAGGTTAGGCAATATTACTTCTTGATATAATGGTCGTAATAACGCATTGGGTGAAAATCGTTCAGGGTGGTTTTGTAGTTCTGCAAGGATTTCTTCTTTTGAAAAAGAGATGTCGGTATCGTTTACATAAAACATTCCCTCTTTCTCAATAATACGTTCTCGCACTCCTTTCTGTAAATAAAACAAGTTTATCTCCCTTGGATGCACTTGCTCGCCATATCCTGCTTCGATCAACTTTTGGGTCGTTTCCGTTACTTTTTTAAAGGACAAATTCTCGGTCAATTCCTTTTCAGCAAAGGGAATAAAAGCCTTTTTTAGTTCAGCATCATTTCCGTCAATAATGACTAACCCATAATCTTTAAACAATTCGTTGGCTAGATTTCGGGTAGCGTCTGCAAGGTTATTGTGCTTTACATAACTTTCTGAAAAGAGTTTCAGCAGTTCTTTTGCATTCTTAGATCCACCCCATTCTTTTTTCAGAAGTTCATACACTTTTTGCAATCCTTCCATAGACAATTCACCTACCGCACCTCCACTATTTCTATCCCAAGCGATTTTCTTTCCCTTAAAATTAAAATAATTGATTTCATCAAAATCGTGGTCTTCCGTAGCCATCCAATACACAGGAACAAAGTGATGTTTGGGATAGGCTGCATTAAGTTGTTCCGAAAGATTTATGGTGTCGAAAATCTTGTATAAAAAATACAAAGGCCCCGTGAACAAATTAAGTTGGTGGCCTGTGGTAATGGTAAAGGTGGTTTCGTTTTGTAATGCTTCAATATTTTGTAAGGTAGCTTCCGATGGAGAGCAACATTCGTATTGCTTTTTGAGCTGTTGCACTAAGAGATTTCTCCCTTCAGGGCGAAATGACAATTGTTTTTCTTTTACTTGAGTTTTAAAATTTTCAAGGTTGGGAAACCGATGATAAAACGTGTTTAGTTCCTCCTTTTGAGCCAAATAATCACAGATGAGTTTTGAAAAATAACCCGTTTTGGAGTACGAAATATATTGTTTTGGCATAGTTGCGTTTCAGAAAGGTTCACAAAAATAAACAGTTTCCCATTTATGAAGCCTAAAGATACGTTAATGTTAAAAAATGAAAAGGGGTTTTGCTATCTTTAACCCTTCAAAATTTTCTAACCCATGAAAAATATTTTCGCACTTATTTTATTTATTTCCTCAAGTATTGCTATTGCACAACTTCAATCGCCAGCCGAATTTTTAGGCTATGAAATTGGCACCGAGTTTTCTCGCCATGCCGATGTGGTACGCTATTTTGAACATGTTGCCGCCAATAGCAATATGGTGACTTACCAAACCTACGGAAAGACCTACGAGCGTCGTCCGCTTACCTATGCGGTGATCTCTTCTCCTAAAAATCTTGCCAATATTGAGCAAATACGTACCGATAATTTAAAACAAACGGGAATCTTAAGCGGAAACGCTACTCCGGAAATCGCCATTGTGTGGTTAAGCTATAACGTACACGGTAACGAAGCTTCTAGTACCGAAGCCTCGATGCTTACCCTCTATAAACTCATTACCGAAAAACAAGCATGGTTAGAAAATACGGTGGTTATCATCGACCCTTGTATTAACCCAGACGGTCGCGATCGCTATGCCAACTGGTACAATCAAGTAAAAGCCACCCCTTACAATCCTGTGCAGCTTGCCACCGAACACAACGAACCTTGGCCAGGAGGTCGCCCAAATCACTATCTGTTTGACCTCAACCGCGATTGGGCGTGGGCAAGTCAAGTGGAGAGCCAGCAACGGATAAAAATTTACAATCAGTGGTTACCACACGTACACGTGGATTTTCACGAGCAGGGAATTAACGAACCTTATTATTTTGCACCTGCTGCAGAACCCTATCACGAAATTATTTCGTCTTGGCAACGTGATTTCCAAACGCAAATTGGGAAAAACCACGCCAAATACTTCGACAAAGAAGGTTGGTTATTTTTTACCCGTCAGTTTTTCGATTTGCTATACCCTAGTTACGGTGATACCTACCCTACCTATATGGGTTCCATTGGGATGACTTACGAGCAAGCGGGTCACGGACGTGCAGGTTTAGGGATTTACACCGATGAAGGCTACGAGCTTACCTTGGTGGACCGAGTGGCGCATCATACCACCACAGGGCTTTCTACTGTGGAAATTTCTTCGATGAATGCCAAAAAATTGAATACCGAATTCAAAAAGTTCTTCGATAATAGCGCTTTAAAGTATAAAAGTTATGTGTTAAAAGGAGATGCCGATAAAATCAATGCGCTCACCCAATTGTTAGACTTACACGAAATAAAATACGGCTTTGCCACGGGTGGAAGCGTTAGCGGATTGAATTATCAAGGAAACAAAGGAAGTATGAACGCTGCGGGAGCCTTGGTAGTAAGTACCAATCAGCCAAAAGGGAAAATGGTAAAAGTACTTTTTGAACAAGACGCCAAATTGGACGAACCCCTTACTTACGATATCACTGCATGGAGTCTTCCGTATGCCTATGGATTGGACGCCGTGGCAAGTACCAGTTTGGTTGCGGCTAATGGCACAAATCCAAATTTAAAAGTCATCAATCAAGTGGCTCCAGCTTCGGCTTTAGCAGGATATATTGTGGAATGGAACAGCCTACAAGACGCTGCCTTTTTAGCCGATTTACTCCAGCAAGATATTAAAGTGCGCTTTTCGGAAAAGGACTTGAGTATCCAGGGGCAGAAATTCAGTAAAGGAAGCTTGGTGATTACCAAAAGTGATAACCGCACCAACGAAAAATTCACCGAAATTGTCACCAAAACAGCCAACAAACACCATAGAAATCTGAATGTGGCCACCACTAGTTTTAGCGATAACGGTACCGATTTTGGCTCGACCGATGTAAAAATTATCAACAAAAACCGAATTGCCATGCTTAAAGGAAGTGGCGTGTCCTCTTTAAGTTATGGTGCATTGTGGCATTTTATGGAGCAACAACTCAAGTATCCTGTAACGTCCATCGATACCGATGATTTTAGTGTGGAAGCCCTTAGCAAAATTGATGTTTTGGTATTGCCTAGTGGTTGGTACAATCGTTTTTTAAACGACAGTACTTTAGGCGATTTAAAAGCCTGGATACAAAAAGGAGGGAAAGTCATTGCCATTGATAATGCCCTAAAGAGTTTTGTAGATAAGGATGGGTTCGACTTAAAGAAAAACGCCAAAGACGAAGCCGAAAAAGAAGAAGATAAGCCCAAAGGCAATCTTACGCCTTACGACCAACGTGAACGCGCCAGTGTCACCAACTTTATTACAGGAAGTATTTACAAAGTGAAACTAGACCCCTCCCACCCTATGGCGTTTGGCTATGGCGACACCTATTACAGTTTAAAACTGGGGAACGATTCCTACCAATTTTTGGAAAATGGGTATAATGTAGGCTATATCGATGGCGATGCCGTAAGCGTTTCTGGATTTTCAGGAAACGATGCCAAAGCAGGACTTAAAAACTCTTTAGTCTTTGGAGAATCCCAACTAGGAAGCGGTAGCATTGTCTATTTGGTAGACGATGTCATGTTCCGTTCTTTTTGGGAAAACGGAAAGCTATTTTTTGTAAACAGCCTTTTTATGGTAAATAGCAACGTGTGGGTGCTAGATTAGAAGATACTAGATGCTAAAAGCAGTTCTTTTTGATATGGATGGGGTGATTGTAGATACCGAACCCCTACACCGTAAGGCCTATTTTAAGATGTTTGAAGAAATGAATATTCCCGTTTCTGAAGCGCTTTACACCAGCTTTACAGGACAAAGCACCCTAGAGATTTGCCAAACATTAGTAAGCACCTTTTCGCTTACCCAAACCCCACAAAGCTTAGTGGTGTGTAAACGCAAGCATTTTAAATATTTATTTGAACACGACAACCCCCTCCAACTGCTCCCTGGAGTGTTGGAGTTAATACAGGACTATTACCATAACGGACTTACCCTCGTACTCGCCTCCTCGGCGTCGATGACCAATATTAACCGAATTTTTGATCGCTTTGACCTTAACAAATACTTTGTCGCCAAACTAAGCGGTGCCGACCTTGCCAAAAGCAAACCCCACCCCGAAATTTTTATCAAGGCCGCTCAAGCCTCGGGACACTCCAAAGCACAGTGTATGGTGATTGAGGACTCTACCAACGGCATTGCCGCTGCGAAAAGTGCTGGGATATTTTGTGTGGGTTATAACAGCCTCCATAGCGAAGACCAAGACTATAGCCTAGCCGATAAGGTGGTGGGAGATTTTAGGGAATTGGGATTTGAGAGAGTGAAGGGGTGGGTTTAATTTATTTCAAAAATATCAATGGGAAGTTCTCCTGTTTTTTGGGAATAGGTGTTTGGTTTTATTTAATGCTAACGCCCATTTTTTAGGGTTAGATAATCATTTTCAAACATGAATAAAACTTTTTCGGGAGGAGGTTTCATTTCATAATCTGGATCACTGTTCATAAGAATTTCGGTCATACTCTGTGCTTTTTTGTTTTTCCAAAATCCAGCTTTTGTGAATCCTATGGCGCATATTTGGTTATTTTGCTTAAAGGTTTGTCTATGATATACCCATTTGTCATCTGAGCCTTCTAATTTTAAGGTGATGTCAAACTTTTTAAACATTCTTAGGGGCTTTTTGTATATAATTTTTTGGGATGCTAAAACACCAAACATGCCTTTTTTTATAGTATTCTCATACAGCTTTGACCGAAAAACTACTTCGTATCGAATTAGGTCCATATAGTAGAAATATTTTGAATTAGCCATAAACCGAAAGGATTCGCAATCCAAAATATTAACTCTTCTTGTCCGAGTTAACTTAGAAGTAGGTTTAACTTTTTTCCAGAATATTCTTGACCCAATGTAGATATAGATCATGTGTACCCAATAATAAATCATAGTTTAGAATTTTAGTTTTTAGTCCTTATGTTTCTGAGATTCAAAATTACTTTCAGCTTGGTGTATCCTCAAAACCAATGTGTTAATCCAATTTTGTCTTTATTAATTGTTCAATTTCGTTAAAGGATTGGTTTCTGGCTTGGTCCTGCCACAGATAAATGAGGATATTTTCAGACAAAAATATCTTGCCGTTGGGATCATTAGGATTATTTGCAAGCATATCCTTTTTTATTTGTTTGGCAACTTCTGGTGAACTCGTTTCTAAGCCAAAAATGCCAATTTCAGAAGTATCTTCATAGACTGAAAACAAGCCTTTTTCGATATCGGGTACTAAGGTTGAACCTAGATGCATCATGCGCATAAAACATACTAAAAAATCAGAATCTGAAGAAATAAAGGGATTGGATTGAATACCACAAGGCAACTTGTCACTACTCAGTATGGGTTTCAATTTACATCCCCTAGGAAGTTCTTGTTCTGAAAAAATAAAGTCTTCTAATGCTACATTTGAAATAGTAGGGTTTTGAAAACATAAAACACTCAAAATAATAACAAATACTAATTTCATAGTGACGAAATTTTTAATAACAAATCAGAAAATATACCTCCAAAAGGTATACTATAGTACTTGCTAAAATAAGGATTTACCATTACTTATTTGGCACAGGTCAATGGACCAGACCCCAACCATTTTAAATAATGGTTATGAGCGTGTTGCTGTCCCACTTGTTCAAACCACTGTTCCAATGGGTCTTTTCCTGTAACAGAGAAAATCTCTTTTCCCGTATTGAGCGCAATACTTCCTCTATACTGATTTACAGGCGTGTACCAAGATTTATTTATGGCTTCACTTATATCTAATGATGCTTGAATAGCATCACAAGCTTCGGCTAGACTAACTGTAATTCCATCGTAGGTAACAGTAATATTGTGTGCATTTGGTGCTGGAGATGGGAATAAATTCCCTACGCCTATAATATTGGTTGCCGAATAAGGCACGACATCAATTTCGTTATAATAACGCCATGTATGTGTTAAGTTGGCATCAAATTGTTCTGCAAAACCTGCATTCCATGAACAAGGGGCGGCAAAAGTGAGAATCGAAAAAATGGTTGGCATTGTGTATCCACCTTTTAATAATTCGTATTGTAACCAAGGCCCTACAATGGTTGCAGAATTGGCGCCAAGGCTATGTCCTGTTATGCAAATCCATTTTTCTTGAGGAAAAGCATTTTTTTGTAGAAAACTTAACATGGTATCACCATTATTATCTACCAACTGCATTAAATTGGTAAGAGATTCGCTTGAACCTTTCGAAATCTTAGGATTAATGCTAGTATCGTCGGTATACGTCCATGGTACCTGTGTAAATAAATTAAAGTCTTGTTTAAACCAATTATCGAATGCACCCCACGAAAAATTTAAAATCGAGCCTCGAATGGCAATTACATATTGAACACCATTATATGCTATAAAGGCCCAATCTCCCTGAATAGCTTGAACAGGCTCCCAAACAAGTTGCCAACTAGGCAAATATTGTTTTAAGGTATTTTTTACGGAATTGGAACCGTCTAATGAACAATAAGTAATAGATGCCATTTGCATGGCAATTACATCGCCTATGGCTCTTGAATTTGTATCTTTTGTATTTTGAAATCCGCTACCAATACTTTCTACTTCTGTTTTCATAATGTTTAGTTTTATGGAATTACCGTAGCAATTCGTGAGTTAATTTTAATATTACTAGAATTTAAACCCGGTTTTTGACCATGAAAGTCAAAATCGAGTTTTACATGAGGTTGAAAAATTAAGCAATGCGTAGAGCCTCCAAAATGAAACATTCCTATCTCCTCTCCTTTTTCTACGTGTTGTCCTTCGTACACGGTAATGTCGCAAGTAGATACTTCAGCCATTCCTACGGGCATAAAACACATGAGCCCAATGGCGGGATTATCGGCTTCAATAAAGATTAAGGCTCTTGTAGCGACCTCGGTAATATACCCCTGCGATTTATTAGGCCCCGAAGGATCGTAGCCTTCGGCCAAGGTTTCCGAATAATAGGTGCCGTCAATCACATAGGCTTTTTTTATAGTGCCGCTTACAGGGCTATGCCAACGATGGTAACTCAAGGCGCTTAAAAAGGCTTGGTATACGGTACCGTTTTCAAATAATTGGGTGTAGGGATCGTGATTGAGCATATGCGACAAGGCATAGGGTTGTCCTTTAATCCAAAAGGTGTTTTGTAGTGGTACATTTACACTTTTTCGGTAGGGTGCCGACTCACACGCGTTTACAATCACGTTGTCATCTTCAGGACTCGCCACAGGCCGAATGCCTTCTCTAAACTCGCGTGTAAAGAAATCGTCCCAGGAGGTAAATCCGTAATGCGGTAGCGTGGGATCGCACACAAAGTCTTCGATAAAGGTGGGCATTGCTTTTTTGGCATCTTCCCCAAACCATCCACTACGCGGATTTTCATTCAGCACATAGGCAGAGTCTTTTGAGTCTAGAAATTTTCCCCATTCGTTAAGCACCTTTTTTAATTGTGCATTAAGGCGAGGGTCCAAAAACGCAGCAAAACCAGCCGAGGTTCCCATGCTATAATCAAAAATGGCATTAATAGGGAATCCCACCAAACCCGTTTCATTATATTCGGGAGCTTTGGTTATAATGGTATTGATGAGTTCCAGTGCATGCAAATAATTACGCACTTGCGGACCTCCGGCAGGATTGTGCTTGTATTTCTCTGGCACTTGCTCAAACATAAGGTTAAAAAGCATATACAGTTTGGCATCACCTTCAATTAAATTTTTTAAATCCTCTACGACAGGATGCCACTCTTTTGGGGTATTGTCTACCTCAACAATAAGATCCTTTAACCAATTTTGAAGAAATTTTACATCACTGGGTAACCATTCGCCTACACGATAGGGAGTATTCATTTGTACATCCATATTACTGCTTTTTTGTTATACTCAAAGCTAAATGTAATCCGCTACAATTCAAGTAAGTACAAATACGTAATTCTCGAATTCAAATTTTCTTCGGAAAATTTAAAGTCAAAAATGTATCTTTAACCTCATGGAAAAACTCCTATTTTTATTCTGCGTTTTAAGCTTTTTAGGCTGTAAAAATCACTCTGAAGAAGTTGAAATTTCCAATGATTGGAATCATCCCTATCAAGCGATTGCTCAAAGTGGCGATACTTTATTTTCAGCAACACCAGATGAAAAACTTTCGGCTCAATACCTAGAAAAGAAAAAAGCCTTCGAGAAAGACCCAGACAGTTTAGAAAATTTGATATGGTATGGTCGCTTTCAAGCCTATACTGGAGATTATCGTAAGGCTATTGCGATTTACAGTTACGGATTGGAGCAGTTTCCTAACCAACCAAGATTGTTGCGCCACCGTGGCCACCGATATATAACAGTTCGTGAATTTGACAAAGCCATAGCCGATCTTTCTCTTGCGGCTGAACTTATAAAAGATACCGAAAACCAAATTGAAGAGGATGGCATGCCCAACGCACAAAACATCCCTGTGAGTACTTTGCATGGGAATATTTATTACCATTTGGGATTGGCCTATTACCTAGACCGCCAATTACCTAAAGCCTTGGATGCTTTTAAATCCTGTTTATCAACCTCAAATGCTCCAGATAATGTGGTTTCGGCAACGCACTGGATTTATATGATACAAAACCGAATGGGTCGCAAAGAAGCGGGAGATAATTACCTTCGGAATATAAAACCAGGCATGAACGTAATTGAAAACACCACCTATTATCAGGCGTGTCTTTTTTACAAAGGGGAAATTCCGTTAGAGGAATTATATCCTTTCCCAACAGAAGAAAGTGCTTCAAACAGTGCCTTAAAATATGCCATTGGAAATTGGGTTTGGTATAACGGAAACCCACAAAAAGGAATGGAAATTTTTGAAGAAATCTTAAAAGGCAATGATTGGGCTTCCTTTGGCTACATCGCCGCCGAAACAGATTTAGCGAAACCGTATATCCAAAGGTAAATAGTAATAGGACACTTTATTTTTTCTCAAGATAATTTTATTCAATAAAAAAAGGTAATTTAGGTATGTAAACAAACAACCTAACATTATGAAAAAAATTATTTTTGGTATGCTTTTTTGCCTTATGGGCTTCTCAGTACTTTCTCAAACTACCGTAAAAGGAGTTATTAAAGACAACAACAACATTCCTCTTTCAGGTGTGAATGTGGTAGAAAAAGGAACTTCCAATGGAGTTACAAGCGATTTTGATGGTAAGTATTCTCTTCAAGTTTCTGAAAATGCAGTGTTAGAATTTAGCTATGTAGGTTTCGAAACCCAAGAAATGGCTGTAAATGGGCAAAGTGAGATAAATGTAATTCTCACGGAAGGATTTCTGCTGGATGCAGTACAATTAGTGGGTTCACGTAGCTCCAAACGCACCGCCACGGACACCCCTGTTGCGATCGATATAATAGATGTACAAAGTGTTACAACACAAGCTGGTAAAATAGAAATTAATGAGTTGTTACAATACGCAGCTCCTTCTTTTAATGCTAATAAACAATCTGGATCTGATGGAGCAGACCATATTGATCCTGCTTCACTGAGAGGATTAGGTCCCGATCAAACATTGGTGCTTATTAATGGTAAAAGAAGACACCAATCTTCTTTGGTTAATATCTTTGGAACAAGAGGTCGTGGTAATACGGGAACCGATTTAAACGCAATACCAGCATCGGCTATAAAGCGTATAGAAATTTTAAGAGATGGTGCTGCTGCGCAATATGGCTCTGATGCTATTGCTGGGGTCATAAATATTGTATTAAAAGATACCACGGATGAGGTAACAGGGTTTGTAAATTATGGTGCCTATAGTACCAATGCCGATGTAGATACTAGTGCATTTGCCGAAGACGATTATGGAGTTTGGAATACCGATGGTTTTCGTTTAGAAACCGATACTGACGGAAATAAAATTGGATCGGATCAAAGTTTTGATGGAGGTTCTGTGAAAGCTGGTGTTAACTATGGAGTGGCATTAGGTGAAAAAGGAGGTTTTGTAAATTTCACAGGAGAATACCTAAAGAAAAATAAAACACTACGTCCTGCATTCGATTTTAGAAAAGGATTTGGAGAAGCAGCAATTGAAGGGTTTAATTTTATGGGAAACCTTGTTCTTCCTGTTAGTGAATTTACAGAAATCTATGCCTTTGGAGGAAGAAACTATAGAGATACCGATGCCTATGCTTTTACTCGAAATGGCGGTGCTCGTGTGATTCCTTCAATTTATCCTAATGGATTTACACCAAGAATTACCTCAAATATTATAGACAATTCTGTTTCTTTTGGGGTAAGAACCGATTTAGGAAACGAATGGAAAGCCGATATTAGTAATACTTGGGGAAAGAACAACTTTCACTATTTTATAAAAGGCACCCTCAATGCTTCCTTGGGAGCAACTTCCCCTACCGATTTTGATGCTGGTGGGCACTCGTTAAGTCAAAATTCATTTAATGTCGATTTTTCAAAATATTTTGAAGATGTTGCCAGTGGTTTAAACCTTGCATTTGGTGCAGAATATCGTACCGAAAGATTTACCATTTTTGCTGGAGAACCTGGCTCTTATGGCACTTTTGATGAGGATGGAATTATCATCACCAATCCAGCAACACAAACTCAGCCGGTAGATCCTATTTCTGGAGATCCTAGACCAGGAGGGTCTCAAGGATTTCCTGGGTATAGCCCAGCCAATGAAGTAGATAGAAGCAGGTCTAACGTATCCTTATATACAGATGCTGAAGTAGATATTTCGGATGCATTTTTATTAAGTGGTGCTGTACGTTACGAAAACTATAGCGACTTTGGAAGTACGTTAAACGGTAAATTAGCTACTCGAATTAAAGCGTCTGATGATGTTAATGTGAGAGCTTCCGTAAGTACTGGTTTTAGAGCCCCATCACTCGTTCAAATTTATTACAACTTAAGATTTACCAACTTTGTTGGAGGAGAAGCCTTAGAGTCTGTATTATCGCCAAACAATAGCCCTGTAACTAGATCTTTTGGAATTGGACCGCTACAAGAAGAAACTGCCTTTAATGCTGGATTAGGAGTTACAGGAAAATTTGGAAGCTTTACGGCTACGGTAGATGGTTATTTTATAAGTATTAAAGACCGTATTGTATTAACCGGAAATTTTGATGCTACCAACATTCCAGGGGTAGAAGCTGCACAGTTTTTCGCTAACGGAGCCGATACAGAAACTTTAGGTTTGGATGTCGTTCTCTCTTATAGAACAGCCCTTGGTAATGGAACCTTTAATGCTGCATTTGTAGGGAACTTAAATGATATGGAAATTACCAAAGTAAAAAATGGAAGCTTAGACGAACAGACCTTTTTTGGAGAAAGAGACAAATACTTTTTATTGGCTTCTGCTCCTGACAGTAAATTTGGTTTAAATCTTATGTACGCCATCGACAAATGGAATTTCGCCGTTTCTGAAACTCGCTTTAGCGAAGTACAACTTTTAGATTTTCAAATGTTTGAAGATCCTGCAGATTATGGTGGTTTTAATAACCTAGTTGCAGCAGCTACAGATACCTACGGAGCAAAATTTGTAACAGATTTAACCATTGGATATCAACTTTCAGAGGGTGTTAAGTTAAGTATTGGAAGTAACAACTTATTTAACGTTTACCCAGACCAACAAGATGACTGGACCGAAGCAGGAGGATATTGGGATTCTGTACAAATGGGATTTGGCGGAGCCTATTACTTTGGACGTTTGGATTTCAATTTTTAAAAAACTCCCCATTTAAAACTAAAACCCTCCTTTAGGAGGGTTTTTTTATTCAGCCTTGATTTTATGTTTTTCCTCAATCCATTTACTCATAAACTTGGTGGCTTGTAGCGATTGATGCTGCAGAATTTGCCCCATGAAATGGGCTTGTCGATGTTGTTTCAATTGAGTTTGTAGTCGGTTTATTTTTTCAATAAAATCTTTTGAAAAATTTTCCCGTTTAAAATGCTTTGCTACCACTTGAAAGGCTTCTTTTTGCTGTTCTTTCCAGATTTTTTCTTGGGAATAAAGTGGTACCGAAGCATCCACAAACGCTGAAACATCCTCTCTTGAAATAGCTATGGTATACATCCCTTCTGCGCCAATGGATGTAGTAACTGCAGGGGTTCCGTTTATTGCTGCATCCAATAGCTTTCCTTTTAATCCTGCGCCAAATCGTAAGGGGGCTAAACACACTTTTGCTTTTTCCATCACGGTTTTTACATTTTCGGCCCAGCCTTTTATGATAAAACCTTCCTTTTTATTATGCATTTCTAAAATATGTTTGGGGGCATACGCTCCGTAGATATGCAATTCGGCTTCGGGAAGTTGTTGTTTTATTTTGGGCCAAATATCATTTTTCAGAAAAACGACTGCATCTACATTGGGCGCATGTAGAAAATTACCTATGGAAATAAAATGCTGGCGCTCTTGAAAGGAAGGAACATTTTCTGAATTTTCTTCGAACAAAAAGGGGAGGTAGTATAGTATTCCCAAAGGAATTTGAAATGTATCCTTCAGCAGTGTCATTTCAGCTTCCGAAATGATTAACGACAAATCGCTACGTATAATGCTCGCCAATTCTCGTTTTGCCGTTTCTGAAAACAAATCGATTTCCATATTTTTTTTAAAAGCCTCTTCTCTCGCCTTTCGTAGAAAATGTAAATCTTCTGTGTCTAAAATCCGAAGCGCATTAGGACAGTTTTCTGCCACCCGCCAACCAAATTGTTCTTCGGTGATATAGCGATCAAAAAGCACGATGGAGGGGTTAAGTTCTGTTACAAAAGAATCAAAAGAAGCATTATTTAATAAAATAGTCCTTGTTGTAATCTCTCGATGCTGTAATGTTTCAGAATATTCTGTTTCAGAAGCCGTAGATGCAAATGTGATGGTATATCCAGCCTCTTGAAAAAGTGAAATTAATTGCATCATTCTGTTACCCGCGGCCGTGGTGCTAGGCTCAGGAAATGTATGGCCGATAATAAGAAGTTTGAATTTCAGAATATAATGCTACAATACATTCAAAGATACGGATGCCATCTCAATTTTTGAACTTTCTTTAGCAGTAACAGTCCAAGCAACAAACAAGGTATCTCCTACTTTTTCCAATTGTGGGAAGCCGCTAGCACGTTCACGACTGGTTTTTGAAATCGTAATGGGTACTCCATTATCACCATTGGAAGAAACTTTTACCAATTGAATGACCTCATCCTCTCCTTGAGGTTCCATCCATAAAACAGCAGCTTCCGTTTCAGAAAGCATCACTATATCTACCCTTCCTGTTGCATTGCCAGCATCTACTCGAATTGGGTTTTTATAGTTTCCTGAAAAAGCGACATTTACTTTTCCTTCATCTCCTACGCCTGTAAACCAGGCTACCGCTGTGGAACTTTCATATGTATCAACAGCAGGACCATTGACAGGACAACCTGCTATTTTCCATTGGTCATTGCCAATAGTTATTGGTGGTAACCAATTACTATCTCGTGTCCAACGTTTCATTGAAATATCTCTTACTTCTTCTTCGCTTCTGTCCCTATAAACGACAATTAATTCATCATTTGAACCAATTGCCGCTGCAGTATTACAGCAATCACAAACACGATCATCAAGAATTTTATCATAATCTATCGTGCCATCTTCAAATACGATGGCTCCTCGCAAATTCATAGCACTATTCCCATGTTCAGAATGATTTTCATGACCTCCTGCGGTATTTCGACCATCTAACCAGGTCACAAAAAAAGAATTAGACACATAGGGTTGTATGGAAACAAACCCGTGTTCACTTTTTGTTCCATCGTTATGTAGAATAAAATTACGTTTCCACGTTTTGGTGGAATCGTTGTAAAGATTCAACTTAACATCGTAGGTATAGGTTCCGTCTGCCGATTTTTGAAGATAACTTGTAAGAATGTTTCCGCTATTTTCGGCAATTTGAGGGAAATCTGCCCAGTTAACAAACCAATCGGTCCCCGAAATAATTTCTTCAGAAGGCAACCAAACCCCATCGCTATATTTTGAATAATTTAAAATGGAGAGTGAATCTTTTTTTGAAATCCAAGAAAGAAATAGTTCCTCTCCATTACTGAATAATCGAGGCAGTGAGCTATTTTCAGCCGAAGGATTTTTTATGGAAACAACAACCTCATTTACCTTTTGGGCTGTTTCTTGCTTTTCAGAAGTTTCTTTGCAACTCCAAAAAAACACCACCGAAAAAAAGAAAAAATATTTCATTATAAAATACTAGCTTTTTGCGAGTTCTCCGTACAAATCAAAGTCGGAAGCATCTGTAATTTTAATTTGGAAAAAATCACCGGTTCTCAAATAACCTTCTTCTGCATTTATCAACACTTCATTATCCACATCTGGGCTATCAAATTCAGTTCTTCCCACATAATATCCACCTTCTTTTCTATCGATAAGCACACGGAATTCCTTTCCAATTTTTTCCTGATTTAACTCCCAAGAGATCTGCGATTGAATATCCATAATTTCATTGGCACGCTCCATTTTCACTTCCTCCGGAACGTCGTCCTCCAAATTGTAAGCATGGGTATTTTCTTCGTGGGAATACGTAAAACAACCCAAGCGTTCAAAACGCATTTCTTGAACCCACTGCTTTAAGGTTTGAAAATCTTCTTCGGTTTCGCCGGGATATCCCACAATTAACGTAGTTCTAATAGCCATTTCTGGTACCGCTTCGCGAAATTCTTTCAGCAATTTTGTTGTTTTCTCTTGAGTTGTTCCGCGGCGCATAGATTTTAGAATACTGTCTGAAATATGCTGCAAGGGAATATCGATATAATTACAAATTTTAGGTTCGTTACGCATCACTTGCAACACTTCCATAGGAAAGCCTGTGGGAAAGGCATAATGCAAACGAATCCATTCAATACCTTCTACTTTAACAAGCTCCTTGAGTAATCTAGCTAAATCTCTCTTTTTGTATAAATCCAACCCATAATAGGTTAAATCTTGTGCAATAAGAATAAGTTCTTTTACGCCGTTTGCAGCTAATTTTTCAGCTTCGATTACCAAATCTTCAATAGGTGTGCTTCGGTGTTTTCCTCGCATGATGGGAATGGCACAAAACGAACAGGGACGATCGCAACCTTCGGCTATTTTTAAATACGCGTAGTTTTTAGGGGTTGTGGTAAGACGTTCTCCAATAAGCTCGTGTTTGTAATCGGCACCAAGGGCTTTCAATAAACCAGGTAATTCGGTAGTTCCAAAATACTCATCAACATTTGGGATTTCTTTTTGTAAATCGGGTTTGTATCTTTCCGAAAGGCAGCCAGTCACAAATACTTTATCGACCAATCCTTCTTCTTTTTTCTGAACAAATTCCAAAATGGTATTCACACTTTCTTCCTTTGCATTGGCGATGAATCCACAGGTATTAATCACTACAATATTGCCTTCCTCTTCGTGAACAACCTCTTTATTATTGGCACGTAGTTGCCCCATGAGCACTTCACTGTCGTAAACATTTTTGGAACAGCCCAAGGTCACTACATTGATTTTGTTCTTCTTTAAACTCTTAGTCCGCATGGATTCTTTGATTTGAAGCTGCAAAGATACTTTAAACTATGGAAAGGAAACCTATTTAGGCTTGTAATACAATTCTAAAATGGATGCAAGTGGTTTTTTACCTAATAAAACTGCATCTATTTCTTTTTGAACACTTTTAGGAAGTAAGGGTGCTAATGGTTGAGGCACTTTGGGGATTTTTGGAAAATTCTCTTCCAATTTTTTATCCCACTCTGGATAGTATTTTTCTAAATCGTCTGGATAAACCATTTTACGTTTAGTCCCTTCGTCTGCAGCTTTAAACGGCATAGAAATATTTAAATAGCCGTAATCATCGGTAAGTTGTTCGCCCGGATGAATATCTCTAATGGCTATTTCAAAATCGTAGGCCGTGGAAAGACAATTGGATTTAAAACTATGATTTACAAATCGTCCATGATCCCAGCAAAGCACAAAGTTCCCGCTGCTATTTCGAAAGCTATATGTTTCTAAGATATCTTGGTACAATTCATTCATTTTCTGAAATTGCTTTGGAGTAAAAGTTCTGTCTAATTCGTCAAGTACCCAAGTAATAGTGCCCGCGGGAATAAACTGAGTGGCTACAACACCGTGACCAATTTCATCGTTGATAAAGCTCAACTCGGTATGTGGATGAATCATAAAGTGAATTAATTTTAAGCGAAGTTACTTAAAAAAAGAATCCACAAACTCAAACTTATTAAAAACTTGAAGGTCTTCTATTCCTTCTCCCACACCAATATATTTTACAGGAATTTGAAACTGATCGCTAATTCCAATTACCACACCCCCTTTGGCAGTTCCATCCAATTTAGTGACTGCAAGGGAGGTCACCTCTGTGGCTGCAGTAAATTGTTTGGCTTGTTCAAATGCATTTTGTCCCGTAGAACCATCCAACACTAATAATACATCATGGGGTGCATTTACCACTACTTTTTGCATCACCCGTTTTACCTTAGTAAGCTCGTTCATTAAATTCACTTTATTGTGTAAACGACCAGCGGTATCAATAATTACCACATCTGCATCTTGATTCACCGCACTTTCTAATGTATCGAAAGCAACACTTGCTGGATCACTTCCCATACTCTGTTTTACTATGGGAACATCGGTTCTATCTGCCCAGATTTGAAGTTGATCAATCGCGGCAGCACGAAAGGTATCGGCAGCACCTAACACTACTTTTTTTCCTGCTTTTTTAAATTGATAGGCAAGTTTTCCAATGGTTGTGGTTTTTCCAACACCATTTACTCCTACCACCATAATTACATACGGTTTTTTTCCTTCAGGAATTGCAAATTCTGTCGCTTCACCTGTATTGGTTTCACTTAAAAGTCCCGCTATTTCCTCTCTTAGAATTTGATTTAATTCTTCAGTTCCCAAATACTTATCTTTAGCTACTCGAGCTTCTATACGCTCAATTACTTTTAGAGTTGTATTTACACCAACATCACTAGACACTAATACTTCTTCTAAATTATCAAGGACATCGTCATCTACTTTACTTTTACCGGCAACAGCCTTGGAAAGTTTATCGAGGAAAGTGTTTTTAGATTTCTCTAGACCTTTATCAAGTGTTTCCTTTTTTTCTTTGGAAAATATTTTTTTAAAAAAACTCATGTATTTGAAATGAGATTATGTTTTGTTAAAGCAATCATCAAAAATACAAAAAGCCACCTTCGTAAAAAAGTGGCTTCAGGTATATATTGTACGGTTGATTATTGTTTGTTCAACCAGTCGTTTACTGCTTCTGGTGCCATAATAGCTTCCACAAAGGTATAAGCTCCAGTCTTTGGCGACTTTACCATTTTTATTGCTTTTGTTAAACGCTTAGATCCGGTTTGTAACGTTGCTACTGATTTCTTTGCCATGACGCTCTATTTTTACTTGATTTCTTTATGAACAGTCATTTTCTTCAAGATTGGGTTGAATTTCTTCAACTCCATTCTATCTGGAGTGTTCTTTTTATTTTTGGTAGTGATATAGCGAGAAGTTCCTGGCATACCACTTTCTTTATGCTCTGTGCATTCTAAGATTACTTGAACTCTGTTTCCTTTTTTAGCCATTGTAAATAGACTTTATGGTTATGCAATTACTTTGAAAGATGACCGTTTGCACGAGCTTCTTTAATCACTGCAGAAATTCCTTTTTTGTTAATATTTTTCATTGCCGAAGTAGAAACACGTAATGTAATCCACTTATCTTCTTCAGGAATATAAAAACGCTTCTTAACCAAGTTAACGTTAAACTTACGCTTGGTTTTGTTCATCGCGTGGGATACGTTGTTTCCAACCATCGCCTTTTTTCCAGTTAGCTCACAAACTCTTGACATAACCTAATTTTTGATAGTTATTTTTAAACAGGGTGCAAATTTAATAAAATTAATTGTGGTGTACAACAAAAGAAATTTAGTTTTTTGAAATTTCTTTTAGAAGCATTTCAAAAGCCTTATTTACCGACTTTCTAATAACGCGTTCACGTGCTTTCCCAAAGAGAAATTTTTCCGAAACAACACCGCTAGGGCCAGCAATAGCAATGCATACCGTACCCACCTCATCATCGCCATCGCCCTTACTAGGTCCTGCAATCCCTGTAGTCGCAACAGCATAATCACTTTTAAATATTTTTGTGGATTGGATTGCCATCGCCTCTGCAACTGGAATACTTACCACATTATGCTTTTTTATAAGCGCTGCATCTACCCCTAAAATCGAAGTTTTTAACTCGGTTGCATACGGTATAATACTTCCTCTATAAAAACTGGAAACCCCAGCCAATTGGGTAATTTCTTCGGCAATAGCGCCTCCTGTACAGCTTTCGGCTAAACTTAAGGTCTTTCCTTGTTTAATTAATAAAGAACCTATTCTATCGACCACCGAAGTTTCTTCTTCAAAACCAATGGCAATATCTTTTAATTTTTCTACAAGTTCGTCCATTAATATATCAACGTCCTCTTTTACTCTTACCTCATCATTACTTTTTGAGGATAATCTTAGTCGGACTCTTCCCATAGAAGGCAAATACGCTAACTTTATATGTTTGGGCAATCCATCTTCCCATTCTTCAATTCTTTCGGCAATGGCGCTTTCGCCCAATCCGTAGGTAAGTAAGGTTTTATGGTAGATAAAGGGTCGCTGGAAATGTTCAATTACTTTCGGAAAGACTTTTTCCGTGAGTAAATATTTCATTTCATAGGGCACACCAGGCATCGAAACAAACACCACGCCGTCTTTTTCCATCCACATACCTGGAGCGGTTCCGTGTTCATTCAAAAGAATTGTCGCTTTTGAAGGAACCAAAGCTTGATCCAAATTCATTTGAGTAGGTGTTTTCTGAAAATACTTATCGAATAAATACTGAATATGCTTTTTAGTTACGGCATCTTCCACCAATGTATCCTCAAAAAATTCGCAAAAACATTGTTTTGTAATGTCGTCTTTGGTAGGCCCTAAACCCCCCGTAACTAAAACTAAATCGGCTCTTTGTGAAGCCTCTTTAAAGGTGGAAAGGATATGCTCTCTGTCGTCTTGAATGGAAGTAATTTGATGCACCTGCACCCCAATTTTATTGAGTTGCTGACTTATAAAAGCCGAATTGGTATCTACAATTTGGCCTATGAGAATTTCATCACCAATGGTAATTATTTCGGCAAGCATTTATAGGGCGAAGTCTTTTTTAAGCTGTTCAAAAACTTTGTGCAGGGTGGTGTTTACTTTTTCTACCGTGTCTTGTATGGCACTTTTATTTTTGGATGATCGCGTCCAGGTTTCAATAGCTGTAATATCCTTTAATAAATCGATACCAAACATTTCGATATTGGGCTTCATTTTATGAGCAAATTGATAGGCCAATTCTCTGTTGTCATTTTCCACTGCTCCTACTAGCGCTTCTAAATCTGGTGGGATTTCAGTTAAAAAAGTTTCGGCTACTACTGCCATAAAATCTTGGTCGTCACCAGCTATTTCTTTTAAACTATCTACTGAATATATTGTACTCATATTATTTAACTTTTATTGAAAAAAGCTCTTTGCTTTCTATGTATCCTTTTAAAACATCATTGGGTGCTACCCTGCCAACACCTGCGGGCGTACCGGTAAATATAATATCTCCTATCTTTAATGTGAAATATTTTGAAACATATTCGATTAACTCATCAATTTTCCACAACATAAAGGAGGTATTCCCCTTTTGAACCACCTCGCCATTCTTTTGAAGGCTAAAGTTAATATCATTACTATCCTTAAACGAATCTTTAGGTAAAAAATTACCTATCACGGCAGCACCATCAAAGGATTTTGCTTTTTCCCAAGGCAATCCTTTTTCTTTTAATTTACTTTGAAGATCCCGTGCGGTAAAATCAATGCCCAATCCTATTTCATCATAATACTTATGCGCAAATTTTTTATCGATGTACTTCCCAATCTTATTAATTTTTACCAAAACCTCTACCTCGTGGTGAATGTCTTGCGAAAATTCAGGAATTATAAAAGGGTTGTTCTTTAATAATACCGCCGAATCTGGTTTGATAAACACAACAGGCTCTGTGGGCCTTTCATTTTTGAGTTCTGCAATATGCTCTGTATAATTTCTTCCTATGCAAATAATCTTCATTATTCGGAAAATTATTGTTTCGTATTCAGTTTACGTAATTTCACTCGAGTGAGCACCTTCTTTGTGTACAGCGGAAAATCTGCATTTAACAACCAGCCAAAATAGCCCGGTTCTTTATCCAACACCTCTTCTACCAACGTTCCTTTATGTTTTCCGAAGTTAAACACCTCTTCTCCATCCTTATTATACCCAATAAATCCTGCAAAATCGGCAAATTCACGATGCGAACTGAAATCGGCTAAAAAATTAATATCATTTTCAAGTTCCTCATATTTTGAAAGTTGCGCTTTTAGCACTTCGTAGGTTGCCATAGTATCGGCTTCGGCACTATGCGCATTATCTAGGTTTTTATCGCAATAAAATTTATAGGCCGCTTCCAGAGTTCGTTTTTCCATTTTATGAAAAATCGTTTGCACATCTACTGATAGTGCCTTTTTCATATCAAAATCAATATCGGCGCGAAGCATTTCTTCCGCCAATAACGGAATATCAAATCGGTTGCTATTAAATCCGCCTAAGTCGCTATCCTTTATTAATTGAAACACTTTGGGCGCTAATTCTTTAAAGGTGGGCTCGTTGGCGACCATCTCGTCTGTAATACCGTGGATGGCACTAACCACAGGCGGAATGGGCATTTCTGGATTTACTCGCCACGTGTGGCTTTCTTTATTTCCGTTAGGGAAAACCTTTAAGATAGAAATTTCCACAATACGGTCGCTTGCCACATTAACCCCTGTGGTTTCAAGGTCGAAAAAGCAAATAGGTTTTTTTAAGTTTAACTCCATGGTATGATTTGTGTTACAAAAATAGGAATACTATCTTCGTTTTTTGGTATGAACAGACAACTAATTCTATTTTTTACGCTATTCATGTACGTTCTTGGGTTTTCGCAACAAGACAAAGTTGTGGTTACCGAAAAGAAAAATGGAAAACGCGTAGTACTCATGGCTGAAAATAAAACAGCCGACACCCTAAATGTATTTATTATGCTTACCGCACAGGGTTATCGTCGCAGTGCAGACCGTCCCGTGGTCATGAACATTCCTCCTCACAAAAAGGTGCATGTGATGACCTTGATTGAAATGGAAGACCAAGAGTCGAGCTATACGTACAATCTTATTGTAAACGAAAATCTTGACAACAGCCTTACCCTTGAACCTGAAGAAGAGGTCGTGGATATTGAAAATGTATTAAAAGACAAAGTGGTGGTATTTTCTAAAACCGATTGCAAAAAATGTGATAATCTATCTGCATTTTTGTTTAGAGATCAAATAAATCATCGCAATTTTAATATTGATGAAGACCCTAAACTTTACCGGCAGTTTATGAATTTTATCGATAAGGAATTACAAGAAACCACCAAGATTCGGTTTCCTGTGATTTGGAATAAAACCTATACCATTTTTGGGTATGATGATTTAGAAAAAACCATTGAAGAAATTTCCAAAAACAATTAATCTTCTGCTGGTTGAAGATGCGTAATCGTGTTTACTCCACGCACCTCATAAAAAGCAGTCACTTGATTCCCGTTGGCTTTCACGGTCTCGGCATCGATAAAAATATCGAAGTTTAAGGTGGTGCCTTCTTCACTTGTAACTGTTACTGTATCGGGTAGATCACCTGCCGTAACTTCTGCTGCGCCGCTTAAAACCCCTATTATTTTTTTCCAGCTAGGATCTGTTTTTTCTGGAGCATATTCTCCAAAAACCGATTCGCCTTTAAACTGCAAATCATATAGAAAATTTTCTATATCGGCAGTGTAATAAATCGTTGCCCATTGGTCCGTAAGCGTTGCGAGTTCTTCCATATCCATATCGATGGCTTCGATATTAAGGTTAAAATCGTGCTTGATGTTACGCTCTACAAAATTGACCGTTACCACAAAAAAGGGATACCCTCCGTCCTCAATGGTTTCGATAATACCAAACTCACGTATTTCCTCATCCCCGGGCTCATAGTCCTCTTCCACTACATCGTCGATGTTAGAATAAATAGAGTCTGTAGCCGTGTCGTCTTGTACTTGTTCTTTTTTAATGTCATTTTTACAGGCTGTAAACACAAATACAAAGAGCACTAAAAAAATAGGCGTAATACAATTTTTCATGTGGATAATGAGATTAGTAATCGTAGGTAAAGATAGCATAAAAGCTGCACTTTTTAGGCTAGGGTTTTTGTGGGAAAATTTGAAGGGTTTTATATGTTATATACGGGTGTTAGACAACGTTTAATCATATACCTTGATTTCTATTGAGACATTTTCAAAACCGTCACAATAGGCATTAACTCCACAGGTATTCAATATCTGTATTTCATTCGAATTTGAAAATGTTATCTCTAATTCGGAGCTATTCGTTAAGAGTATAGTTTTTTCTAAATCTAAAGAAGGATTAACAAACCCCACAAACCTTCCTTGTGCAATGCGTGACCATTCAATTTCAATATCTAAGTCATTTTTTAAGACAGTTGCTGTTGGAGAATCTGTTCCAGATTGCTGCAATATTGCTGAATAAATTTCTGGCAGCTCATTTTCATTGCAGAAAAAATTTGTTGAATCAATTTCATTATTATCAAGTATTCCATTGTTATTTGAATCCAATCCAGATTCTATCATAACTCCCCCAAATTCACAGTCAATACCCGGACCTATCTCAGAAAGGTTTAATAAGCTATTGATTCCATCCTCACCCTCACAATTAAAATTTATGAGTGCAAGTAGGGTGGAAAATAAAATTATAAGAATTCTTTTAGTCATATACAAAGATTTAATGTTGCCTAACGGTCTCGTATAACCGTCTGTTATGGGATTAAAGTTAATGGTTTTCGGTTAAGCACTGACGTTAGCAATTCAGAGTGGATTCATTTAAGCCTGCCCTGAGCTCGTCGAAGGGTAGTCGAATCCGCCATAATTGCGGTTATACATTGTTGTGCATAGTGTTTTATTTTCCACAGTCAAAATCAGAATTCAATTCCGTTTTTCCGTTCGATTTATACAAGTTTGCTATTAATTCTCCTTTGGTTTTTGAAATAGAATCTCCAATTTGAATCAGTTCGTAATTATTAAATTCCGATAAAATTCCGTCCTGTATTTTAAAAATTCCTTTTTCATTTTCTATACTTATTGTTTGATAAGCGTGATTTTCTTTATCAAGATATTTATCAACAATTTTTCCATTCCATTCTTGATTTCTAAAGTATTCCTGATATTCACATTCGTCACGATTTATAAATTCAGACATTTGAGTGAATGCTGTAAACGCAAATAGAACTGTCAGAATCGGAATCGAAAAAACCAATGCGAAATATGTGAATTTTAATCCATTATTTTCAGTCCGTTTTGCAAGTCCGAAGAGTTTAATCGGATTACTAAATACTGCACCATTAAATATGCTTCCCTTTTCTCCATTGTTTTTTAAAATCAGATAGATTATAAAAATCAGCAAATTTAAAACTACAGCTAAAATTACTGCTAGATTTGGGTCGTTTTGCATTCAGTTTAAATTATTGCCAGCTTGTTATATCGTTACATTTATTACTGTTATCCCAAAGATAGCAAATTAACTTTTTCGTACTGCTGCCCTTAGTTCTTCCAGTTTTGAGGCTAACAATTTGTTTTCCTCTTCTAGTATGGCAATGCGTTCTTGTAGCGGCGTGGTGCTATCTGGCGCATGGGTGGTATAGTCTTTTGGGAGCTGTGCAGCGAGATCTGCAAAGAAATTGTGTTGCAACGCCACTGAGATATCCCAAAGCAATTTACACTGTAAGGTGCTACGTTTATGATATTTATGCACCGTTGGTCTTGCCTTTTGTAGCACTCTTGCCAAAGCGGCTTTATTTACATGCTGAGCCTTATAAAATGCACCCAGCATACGCCCAAGATGCGGAAACTCAATTTTTTTAGGTACTCTCATCGTTTTTTTTGGTTTAGTATTCTACATATATGTTAAAAGTTAGTTTTTTTCTAACATTGGTTAGTTTTTGGCTAACTCGAGTTAGTTTTTAGCTAACTATGGTTAGTTTTTGACTAACCGCTGTTAGCTTTTTGGTTACTCCTGTTAGTTTTTAGCTAACTGATGTTAGCTTTTTGGTTACACTTGTTAGTTTTTAACTAACTGCGGTTAGGTTTTTGGTTACTTGTGTTAGTTAAAAACTAACTTTTACAACGAATCGTCTTTTTTTCTTCCCCCGCCGTGGCTTTTAAAGCGCCATTCCATTTGCTCTACAGCCGTTTTGGCATTGGGCAACCCAAGTTTATTACCTACTTGGTATAGTTTGTAATGTGCCAATGCCATACTGTATGCCTCGTGCGCTACAATACGCTCTACGTCTAGCAGTAATCTAGCAATATGATTTATGCGACTATTAATTTTATTTGCTTGTTTGTAAAGCGTGAGATCTTTTTCCATTCCCTCACTTTTCATGGGGTCTGGCAAGACGGTAAGCGGAAGGGTCTTTTGCACTTTAAGTGCGGCTTCTACAAAAGCTAGGTTACGTACATCCAATCCACGATACTTTTTTCGCTCATCGGCTGTGAGCGCTTTTTTGGGCAGTAAGGCTTCTACTGCGTTAAGATGGTTTTCAATTTCGGAAAGCGTGGCGGGGTCTAGGGTTTGGTCAATTAAATTATGTGTAATATTTGCCATAATAAAAGAAATTAATGGTTAATGAAACCACCAATTTCTAAAATTGAAGAACATAAAAAAAGGGGTAAAAACCCCTTTTTTTATACTTTTTTTGAGATTTCTCACTGGCACTTCGATACTTCGACAGCACTTCGACAAGCTCAGTGTGACAACTCAGCACAGGTAGGCTCAGCGTGACAGCTCGAAATGACAAATGTTACTTTTTAAAACTCGCGTTTCATATCCCAAGCCTCTAGGTAGTCGGCGACGCGTTTTACAAACTGTCCGCCTAGCGCACCATTGACCACTCGGTGGTCGTAGCTATGGGATAAGAACATTTTAAACCGTATGCCAATAAAATCACCTTCTGGAGTTTCTATCACCGCAGGCACTTTACGGATGGCACCTAAGGCCAAAATCCCTACTTGGGGTTGGTTAATGATAGGCGTTCCCATAATGCTTCCAAAGGTTCCAACGTTGGTAACGGTATAGGTTCCGCCTTGGATTTCGTCAGGTTTTAACTGGTTGTTTCGTGCACGGTTGGCAAGGTCGTTAACGGCTTTGCTCATCCCTACCAAATTGAGTTGGTCTGCTTTCTTTATGACCGGTACAATCAAGTTTCCGTCACCTAAGGCAGCTGCCATCCCAAGGTTAATGTCTTTTCGCTTAATGATGCGGTCTCCATCTACAGAGATATTCATCATAGGGAAGTCTTTAAGGGCTTTTGCCACCGCTTCCATAAAGATGGGGGTAAACGTCAATTTTTCGCCTTCGCGTTTTTCAAAGGCATCTTTTACTTTGTTACGCCAGTTCCAAATATTGGTAACATCACATTCTACAAAACTCTGCACGTGCGCCGAAGTAGACACACTTTCTACCATATGGTGGGCAATGAGTTTGCCCATACGGGTCATTTCTATGATTTCGTCGCCGCCGTTCACACTCACAGGGGCTTTGGATTTTTGTTGAGACCCCTCGACTGCGCTCGGGGAGACTGATGGACTCGAAGTGACAGTTGCGCTTGCCGTTGCAGCAGGTTGTTTGCCTCTATTTTCAAGATAGGCAAGCATATCATTTTTTGTGACACGTCCGTCCTTGCCAGTACCAGGAATAGCATCTAATTCTGCTTGTGATATCCCTTCTGCCGATGCCATATTTCGTACCAGCGGTGAGTAAAATCGGTCACCGGTACTTTCAATAGCAGGCTGAATTGCTTCTTTTGCTTTTACAACGGTTTCTTCTACTTTCGAAACCACTTCGGGAGCCACCTCAACAGGGGTTTCTGCCTTCTCCTCCTTTTTGGCAGGAGCCGCATCGCCGCCTTCAGTTTCAATAATAGCTAGGGTTTGTCCTACTTGCACCACATCATCCACATTAAAAAGTTGTTCTACTAAAACACCTTCCACTTCGCTAGGAACTTCGCTATCCACCTTATCGGTAGCGATTTCCAGTACCGCTTCGTCCAAATCAATGGTATCGCCAACGTTTTTAAGCCAATTGGTTACGGTTGCTTCTGCAACGCTTTCTCCCATTTTAGGTAATTTCAGTTCAAATCTTGCCATAATTTTTTAGTATGCTTTTTTACAAAAGGACGATGCAAAATTAATTAAAATTGGATGTTTTTGTTTTATATTTTCTAAAAGGTTTGCTAAAATTTTGAAATTCGTTGAGAATTCTTCAACTAAAGTAGCACAGTGCCACCTTTTTGGTCGCTTTGGTCGCTTCCAATAATGAATTGAGATTTGGGCGGTTTTATACGGAAAGTATTCCCTCTGTTTTTCTGCTTTTCCATCAACTGAAAAATAAATTTATACGACAGATATTGCGAATCGAATACAATCATTTTATTGGAAACCAAATCTTCCTCCACCGCTCTTTTTGCAACCGATTTAACAGGAATTTCAAAAATTTCTGAAAGGCTTTTTAGGAGGGATAAATCTTCCGTAAGCACCCAAACTTCTTCTGCACTGTGTTCGTCATTCTTATTTCTATTTGATTGCGTCCCTTTAAAGGCTTTTGTAAGTTTTACACCAAAAGAAACAAAGGCCGTAGTTACTTTATTTTTACTAAAATGCTTTTTGTAAAATATTTGCATCGCACCGTAAAAACGATCCAGATAGGCTGCATCTTTTTGAGTACTTTCTCCTTTATAATGTAGCACGCAGTTGCTTCCGTCATAATAATTGGTGTAACCCGCTTGCATTAATTTATAACAGATATCAATGTCTTCCCCGTACATAAAATAGTCTTCATCAAACCCTCCTACTTCAAGATACACCTCTCTTTTCAAAAACATAAACGCTCCAGCCAAAATTTCAACTTTACCAGTTTCCTTTTCATTTAAATATTTGGCATAATAGCCCCTTCTTCCACCAGCAATTCCTAAAATTTTAAGGAGCGATCTGGTTGGCGTAGGAAGATTACGTTTGCTTTCTGGTAAAAAATTTCCGGTTCCGTCGAGGTAGTAAATCCCTAGTGCTCCTAAGTCTGTATTCGCTTTGGCAAAAGAAATACATTTGGCAAAGGTGTCCTCTGCAACTGCGGTATCTGGGTTGAGAATACAAATATATTCTCCTTTGGCAATTGCCACTCCTTGATTGTTGGCTTTACTAAAACCTACATTTTCTTTGTTTTCAATGAGTATGACCGAAGGAAAATATTGTTTCACCATGGCACAACTATCGTCTTGGGAGGCATTATCCACCACAATAATTTCGGCATCCAAATCCCTCATCGCACGCTGCACCGAAAGGATACACTGCTCAAGGAAATACCTCACATTGTAGTTGAGAATGACGACAGATAGTTTCAAAGTTTAGGAACTTTTTAAGGATGTTTCAAAAGGAATACGGTGTAAGATACTTCTTCCTAAGGTAATTTCGTCTGCATATTCCAATTCATCGCCCACAGAAATTCCACGAGCAATAGTGGTTGTGGTTACCTGAGTGCCTTCAATTTGTTTAAATATGTAAAAATTGGTGGTATCGCCTTCCATGGTAGAGCTGAGTGCAAAAATGATTTCAGAAACTTTTCCGCTTTTTGCTTTTTCAACTAAGGTAGGGATGTTTAAATCCATAGGTCCTACCCCATCCATGGGGGAAATTTTTCCACCCAAAACGTGATATTGCCCACGATACTGACTGGTATTTTCAATTGCCATGACATCCCGAATATCCTCCACCACACACACTAAGCTTTCATCTCTATTAGGATTGGCACAAATTTCGCAAAGTGTTGTATCTGAAATATTATGACAGTTCTTACAAAAATTTATTTCCTCTCGCATCTTCTGAAGACTTTGCGAGAGCCGTAGGGTTTGACTCTCGGGTTGCTTTAATAAATGTAACACCAAGCGCAAAGCAGTTCGCTTACCAATACCTGGCAATTGCGAGACTTCATTTACTGCATTTTCCAATAATTTCGATGAGAAATCCATGTAGTATTTGTTGGCTGAAAGATATAAAAAAAGCCTCAGAAAATACTTGACGTTCTAAGGCTTTCTATTTTAAAACTACTTTTTTTAGTTTTTAATAAAACGTTTTGTAACAACCCCTTTACCACTGTTCATTCTTACAAAATAAACACCTGTATTTAAATGGGAAACATCCAAGGAATGCTGGTTATTAAGAAAAACATTAGGCTCAAAAACAACAAGTTTTCCTGTAGTATCGAATACTCTAATATCCATCTCTACTTCCCCTTGGTATAAAATCTTTAACGTTTCAGAAGTTGGGTTAGGAAATAACGTTACCACCTCTGGAGTTAAAACGTCATTTGTTTCTAAAATAACACCGTACTTAGGAGATGCCCAAAGGCCTCTTCCGTAAGTACCTGCATAAATTTTGCCTTCGGCTTGATTAATTTCCAGTTCATTTACAATCACATTGGGAAGATTCGTATTAAAGGGTTGCCAATCTGCAAATGTATTATCGATATAATAAATACCATAGTCCATCCCAACATACAAACCGTCCTCTCCGTTATCATCCCATACTACAGCCAATGCACTAAAATTAGGTAAGTTAAGTGCGTAATCTTGCCAAGTGGCACCACCATCATCCGAAACTTTTACTTTGCCTGCTCCAGATAATGCAACAGCAATCTTATCTGGGTTAGTTGGATGTATAGCAATTGAATTAATGACACCGCCTGGCGTTGTCATTGCTGTCCAATCTGTTAGTCCTCCATCTGTAGTTCTGTACAAAAAATTATTTCTAGAAGCGTATAAAACCTGATTGTTTGAAGGTGCTATTTTAAGATTGTCTATGTTACTAACAAAATCTTGAGAAATAGGAATCCATGCACCGGGACCTCCAGAACCATTATTTAAATGTTTGTAAACAATGTTATACCCACAATAAATTACGTTTGGTAACACTGGGTCTTGTTCAAATGGCGACACCCAATTTCCCGATCCAGAACCAGGCTCAGATAAATCATTAAGCACGGTACCCCCATTGGTGGTACGGTACATGGCACCAAATTGGATCATTGCAAACATGAAATCTATATTATCCTTACTTACAAATCCTTCCATACCATCGGCACCTACCCAATCTATCCATTGTCCAGTCCCTTCATCGTAAAAGGAACTACCATTATCCTGAGAACCACCCGTTACGCGAACTTGAGATGTTTGAGAAACACCTATTTTATAAAACTGACGAATACCAATACCTGTACTTAAATCTTCGTAATAATCTGCATTTAAATTTCCAGTGTCCGTAGCCTTAAAGAACCCTCCATCTGTACCCACGTAAAGTGTAGAGCCAACAAATTCCATTATATCTACATCTGCATGGCAATAACCAATATTAGCCCCAGCGGCAGCATCTGGGATCCAATCGGCAGTACAAAGGAAGTTAGCTCCTCCATCTAAAGATCTCCATGTTAAAATTCCTGCAATATGCACCTCGTTTACATCATTTGGATTTACAGTAATATCCATATCCCTTGGTGCCTGTCCACCTGGGTCAAAACCTGCGGTGTCATATCCAAAATAATTTCTACCAGCATGATTTAACTGCGTAAAAGAAGCACCACTATTGGATGATTGATAAAACCCTCCAAATTGCCCTCCAGCAGCTTCAACTACGTAGACCACAGAAGCATCGTCTGCAGATACGCCAATCATTTTAGCACCACTACTAAATCCCGATATAGGTGTGAAATTTACACCTCCATCTGTAGAAACATAAAATCCATTTCCTGAGGCATACACTGTGTTGGTATCACCTGGTTTAAATTCGATATCATATCCTCTATTTTCGGTAGTAATAAGTTTGGTCCAGTTAGTTCCCCCATCTGTAGAACCATATATTCCACTATTTTCTGATGTGGCAAAAAGAATATTCGGGTCTGTAGGGTGCAACAGAATTTTATTCACTAACGAATTTCCTGCATTTCCTAATAAGTTCCATGTTGCACCAGCATCGGTAGATTTATAAATTAACCCACTATAGGACCCAAAATAATAGGTGTCTGAATCGAATGGGTCTATTGCAACCGAGTACACATATAAATTTGAAAAATAATCCCCTAGCGGTGTCCACGTGGCAGCTCCATCGGTCGTTCTCCAAACGCCTCCTGTATTGGCTCCTACTATAATGTGGTTGGTATTGGCTGGATCTACTGAAAAACCTGTAATCCTACCCACACCTGGGCTCCAATGGGTAGTAGCATTCCAATAATCCGGACCAAGTTCTTGCCAATCATCAAATAAATTTTGTCTTAGATCGGCCGTTTCATTTAGGTAGGCATTGTATTGTTCAAGTTCGGCAAGGCGTTCGGTAAATGGGGTTAAATACCCATTATCATTTTGCAGACGATTTGCCATATATTCCCATCGTTTAAATTGCTTGTAACCAGATCCGCGTCCTTTATCTTTATCTTCAAAATAGGCTTCGGCACTAGTAACAATTTCTTCAACGCTGTAAGTGCCAGCATCGATCATTTGTAAATATTCTTGCGATAATCCCTGATAACTAATTAGAATGGTAGCAATCACGGTTGTTATAAAAAATAATTTCTTTTTCATAGTAATAAAATTAAGATTCAAACTTACAATTCAAATTATTGCAAATCAAGTTAAATAAATGTTTTAAGCTAGTTTTTTTATCGTTTTTTTTGAATGACGGGTAAATTTAGCTTTTTTGAATTTATAAGTTTGTATTTTTATCCAAATTTACCTAGCCATTCTATTATGCAGCCCATTTATATTTTAATTCTCATTGCAGGTTATTTCGGGGTTCTTATGCTTATCTCCTATTTTACAGGAAAAGAGGATAGTAACGAAGTTTTCTTTAAAGCGTCAAAACAATCCCCTTGGTATTTGGTGGCTTTCGGGATGATTGGTGCCTCCTTAAGCGGAGTTACATTTATTTCGGTACCAGGATGGGTGGAAGCTTCGGGATTCAGTTATTTTCAGGTGGTGTTAGGCTATTTTGTGGGATATTTTGTGGTAGCCTTTGTTTTACTTCCTATATATTATAAACATAATGTAACCTCCATATATCAATATTTGGAAAGTAGGTTTGGTGTGGTAAGCTATAAAACGGGTGCTTTTTTCTTCTTTGTTTCGCGTGTTTTAGGTTCGGCATTTAGGCTTTTTTTAGTTGCTATTGTGCTTCAGCAATTTGTATTTGACGCCTATGGTGTTCCATTCGAAATTACTGTGGTAATATCGATTTTATTAATTTGGATTTACACCAATAGAGCGGGTATTAAAACCATTGTTTGGACAGATACCCTTCAAACCCTTTTTATGCTTGTTGCTGTTTGTCTTTCAATCTATTTTATCAATAGTGAACTTAATTGGAGTTTTTCAGATTTTTTACAATCTGAAGAACTAAAAAACTACAATAAGATATTCTCCACAGAAAACTTTTTTAAGAAAGACCATTTTCTTAAATCCTTTTTTGGAGGGATGTTTATCACTATCTGTATGACAGGATTGGATCAAGATATGATGCAAAAAAATCTAACGTGCAGAAACCTAAAAGATGCACAAAAAAATATGGTTTCTTTTAGCATTGTACTAGTTGGGGTCACCTTTTTATTTCTTTTACTAGGAGCCTTGTTATTTATCTATGCAGAAAGATTTGATATTGCAATTCCCTTAATGGATGGCACTCCAAAAACCGATCTACTTTTTCCAGAAATTGCCCTTAAGAGCGGTCTTAGCATAACTCTTGGGATTACATTTTTGTTAGGGTTAATTGCTGCTGCCTACAGCAGTGCCGATAGCGCATTAACTTCTTTAACTACTAGCTTTTGTATCGATTTTTTAAACATTGAAAAACGACCTGAAGCGAAGCAAAAAAGAATAAGAAAAATGACCCATATTGGAATGAGTTTTCTTTTAGTTTTGGTCATTATTGCCTTTAAATATATTCTTACAAGTAATGTAATTGATAGTCTTTTGGTGGTAGCAGGATATACTTATGGACCGTTGTTAGGATTATTTGCCTTTGGAATTTTCACCAAGTTTAAGGTGAGAGATAAATATGTTTGGATTGTTACCTTGGCTTCTGTTGTAATTATTACCATTATTGGAAATATACCCGCAGAAAGTCTTGGAGGTTATCAAGTGGGTTACGAACTATTACCGATAAACGGTCTCATTACCTTTTTAGGTCTAATATTGATTCGTAGAAAGTAGAACCAGCGTACAAGCAACCTCAACCTCAATATTATTTTCTTTTAGAATGGTGTAAAACTCGGGATTTTCAGTCCCTGGATTAAAAATAACTCTTTTAGGTTGTAACGAAACGATATAGTGATAGTAATCGGGTTGATGCTTAGCACCAATATATAATGTTACCGTATCAATATCTTCAAATGGAAGTTTTTCAGTTTCAAATTCTACTCCTTCAACAACTCCTTTTTTTAATCCTATAGCAACTACGGGTTGTTGAGCAGACACCAATCTTTGAATCGCAAGATATGAATACCGATTGGGGTTTGTACTGGCTCCTATGACCAAAGTTTTCTTCATAGTATTTTTTAAAATATCGAAGTTACAATCCTTGCTTAAAAGAAAACCTAAAACTTAGTTAAAAAAATAAGTTACTGTAACATAAAACTATTTACATCGTCTATATAAATGAAATATTTCAAGACTTTACTGTGAAAATTTTACGTTGATGGTTAGTGTTAATAATAGCAGTAAAGACAAGGCCCGAGGTTCTAGACCTCGGGTTTTTTGTTAATATTAGGTTAAAGAAAATTTTAATTGTAACAGAATTTTGACATCCTCGTCTTATGGGTGTTACTTTTTTGTAACCATCAATCAAAAATCAAAAACAACCAAACCACAAATCATGAGACAAATTCTCTTTCTTTTAGCCTTAAGTATAGGCTTAACATCTTTTGCAGGCGTTGGCCCAGAAGACGAAAAACTAGGAAAAATTACAGGAACTGTAATAGACAAAAACCTTCAGCAACCTATACCTTATGTTGCGATTGTAGTAAAAGATCTTCAAGGAAACATTATCACAGGTGGTGTAACAGACGATAACGGTCAGTTTGCCATAGAAGAAATTCCTGAAGGAAAAAGCAATGTATCGATACAATATATAGGATATAAATCCTATAACACCGAAATTGAAATCACTCGAGGAAACCGAAATATAGATTTGGGTAATATTCTTTTAGAGGAAGATATCGAAGCACTTGGTGAAGTTACTGTGACGGCAGAACGCACTACCATTCAGCAAAAAATGGATAGAAAAGTGATTACTGTAGGTAAGGATTTAACAACTTCTGGACCTACGGCTTCGGATATTATGAATAACTTACCTTCTGTAAGTGTAGACCAGCAAACAGGAGAACTTTCCTTACGTGGTAACCAAAATGTACGGGTCATGGTGGACGGGAAACTTTCAAACGTTCCAGTAGCGCAATTGCTCAAACAAATTCCTTCTGCTTCCATTAAGCAAATTGAACTCATTACAAATCCTTCGGCAAAGTACAATCCTGAAGGTATGAGCGGTATCGTAAATATCATCCTTCATAAAAATGTAAACGTTGGATTTAACGGAAACGCCAGTGTGGGTCTTACCTACGAAAAGCAACCCAAATTCACTTCAAATATTGATATGAATTACCGCAATGGAAAATTTAACTTTTACGGAAATTGGGGTCATAATACCTCTGTGAATGAAAACTACGGAAATGTAAACAGACCAGATGATAACATTGAGCAAATTTTTGAATTCCTAGACGATAGCCAATCCAATCTATTCAAATTTGGAATTGATTTTTACCTAAACGATAAACATACCTTATCTGTCTTTACCAATCAAAACTTGTATGAAGGTAGCACCACAGGGATAACCGATATTAGATATAGCGACAACCCAAGTTTAGACGAACTTCAGGACTTTTTAAGTGACAATGACAATATTTCTTCTCAATATAATTTCAACTACAAAATAGATTTTGAAAAGGAAGGACATAACATAGAATTGGAAGCAGATTATAATGATTTTGAAAATGATGAAGACGCCGATTTTAGATTTTTGGGTGCCACTTTTGGAAGTGATTATATGGACTTTGTAGATACCGAAAGAGACCAACTTACAGTAAACTTAGATTATGTAAATCCATTAACCGAAAGCACAAAACTCGAATTAGGATTGGAAGCTAGGTTATTTAATTCTGTAATTGGAAGAACGTCTACGCAAGAGGTGGTAAATCCCTTCGACATAACAGGTCCTTTTATTATGGCACCAAGCACCAATTTTGATTATAGTCGTGACATCTATTCTGCCTATGCCACCTTTGGTAAAAACTGGGAAAAATTTAGTGTGCAAGTAGGTGTAAGAGCCGAAACGGTAGAAGAAGTTGCCGATACGGAAGAAGCTTATGGAACGGGTGTGGTTACCGAAGATCTTACTTTCGTTAATTCAGATCCTTTAGTAGATGTTACCACTGATGGGGATAGTGTGTTTAAAAAATTTACAAATGATTATTTCCAGTTGTATCCTTCGGCTTTTGTAACCTATACGCCTTCTGAAAAAAATCAGTTTCAGGTAAGTTATAGTCGTCGTGTGGACCGCCCAGGGGTGAGTCAAATTAACCCAATTCGCGAATGGAGTACTCCATTGATTTCATCTTTCGGAAAAACAAGCCTTTTACCTCAATTCACCAATTCTTTTGAAACCAATTACACGCGTAATCTCGAAAAAGGAAGTATTACAGCAGGTGTGTTTTACAGAATTATTGAAGACGAAATAAACAGAGCTCTTTTTATAGACAGAACCGATTTAAACAAAGTAATCCTTACGTATGATAACTTTGATAATACAACTGCGTATGGTGTAGAATTATCAAGCAACTATCGTCCAACTAAGTTTTGGAGCTTTAATGCTAGTTTCGATTTATTCAATCAAACCCAGAAAGGTATTTCAGAACAACTGGCAGATGTCGAAAACCCAACCGTAAGTGATATTACATTAAACGAATATCAAGTAGATAACATTCAGTATAATTTCAGAATGTTTAACAACTTTAGAGTTACAGAAAAATTAAGTTTATCTGCCTTTGGTTTCTATAGAGGAAAATCGAGAAACCTTCAGTTTACCATGGAGCCTATGTACTTTGTAAATGTAGGTGCTCGCTACAGTCTATGGGAAGGTCGTGGTACATTCAGTATCAATTACAACGATATTTTCGACACCATGCAATTTGCTTTCGAAGGGGAACTTCCTTACGCCCAGGTGGGTGCCTTTAATTGGGAAAGCAATACTATTAATGTAAATCTTTCTTACCGATTTGGAGGCGGTAAATACCGTGCTAAATCTAGAAAGAATCGTGACGATAGAGAAAAAGAAGGAAGCGGCGGAATTTTTTAGTCACAAAAGATGTAAAATGTTATAGTGACGTTAAATTTTAAATTTCACTGAAACATTTTACAAGAAGTATAGTCTATATATATAAACCTTTAAACTTGTTTTATAATTTATTTGGATTAGCCTCTTAAAAAATTTATAACTTGTTAGGTAAACCCTCTCTCTGAAATTAGTAGGATTGAGGGTTTGTTATTTCTACCATCTAATTATGACACTCCCCCAAGTAAAGCCGCTACCAAAAGCAGCCAGAATTACCAAGTCACCCTTATTAATTTTTCCTTCTTCCCAAGCTTCAGTTAAAGCAATAGGTATCGAGGCGGCTGTAGTGTTTCCGTATTTTTGAATATTATTAAATACTTGGTCATCTTCGAGCTTAAATTTCCGCTGAATAAATTGAGCAATCCGAAGATTCGCCTGATGTGGAATTAACATATTAATATCACTTACAGATAGTTTATTTTTTTCAAGACCCTCCATTATCACTTCAGAAAATCGAACCACTGCATTTTTAAATACAAATTGTCCATTCATATACGGGAAGTAACTTTCGTCATTAGGGTCATTTTCAGAAATAATATCGGTAACCCAACGGGTACCCATACCAGGTGCTTTTACAACCAATTCTTCGGCAAACTCTCCTTGAGAATGTAAATGTGTGGATAAAATTCCTTTACTCGTATCCTCTTCTCTACTTACCACTGCTGCTCCTGCCCCATCGCCAAATATTACCGATACTCCTCTACCTCTTGTTGTTTTGTCCAAACCATGCGAATGTAATTCACTACCAATTACGAGAATATGTTTATACATTCCCGTTTTTATATAATTATCTGCTACCGAAAGTGCATATACAAAACCAGAACATTGATTTCTTACGTCCAGCGCTCCAACGGTTTTTATATCTAGCTCCTTTTGTACTTGGACTCCCGGTCCTGGAAAATAATAATCTGGACTTAGGGTTGCAAACACTATAAAGTCAATATCGTCTTTATTAATCCCTGCTCTTTCAATAGCTATATTGGCTGCTTTAACACCCATGGTGGCAGTCGTATCATCACTCCCTCGTTTTACCCATCGTCGTTCCTTTATACCCGTTCGTTCCTGTATCCAAGCATCATTGGTGTCCATCATTTTTGAAAGATCATCATTCGTTACAATATTGTCGGGTACATAGCGCCCTAATCCTGAAATTTTTGAAGAATACATAAAATAGTTGATTAAAAACTGAGAACAATATAATGAGAAGTATTGATTATTTAGAAAAATATAATTACAAAAAAGCTAAGGTACCTCACGAGCACCTTAGCTTAAAACAACCTAACCAATAAATAGAAATTAATGTAGTTTGTGTTGGGAATTTCTATTTGCACAAATATAAGAATGTTTAATCTTTATACAAATTTATTAAACAATATTTAACATTTAATTTTATGTCATCTCAAAATGACACCTTGTCACTTTTCTCATAATGGTATTCTATTTGAAATAAGCCCACTATAATTTTAAAGTTAAAAAACCATGAATAAAGGAACTATAAACGTATCTGTGGAAAATATTTTTCCGCTTATTAAAAAATTTCTCTACAGCGACCATGAAATATTCCTTCGTGAATTGATAAGTAACGCAACCGACGCAACCCTTAAACTAAAACATCTTACCAGTATTGGAGAAGCCAAAGTAGAATACGGCAATCCTATGATTGAAGTTAAGATCGACAAAAAGAAAAAACAACTTCATATCATCGATCAAGGAATTGGGATGACTGCAGAGGAAGTTCAAAAATATATTAACGAGATTGCTTTCTCTGGTGCCGAAGAATTCATAGAAAAATACAAAGACAAAAAAGCTGAAGATGCTGGAATCATTGGGCATTTTGGACTTGGGTTTTATTCAGCATTTATGGTAGCAAGTAAAGTTGAAATTATTACCAAAAGCTATCTTGATGAGCCGGCAGCACATTGGGTTTGTGATGGTTCTCCCAACTACACTATCGAGAAGCACGATAAAAAAGAGCGCGGTACAGAAATCATTCTACATATAAGTGATGATGAAAAAGCGTTTTTGGAAGAAGCAAAAATCCGTGAGTTATTGGTGAAGTATAACAAATTTATGCCTATCCCAATAAAATTTGGAACAAAAACCGAAACCCTTTCAAAGCCTAAAGATGCTAAAGAAGAGGATCCTGCTCCTACCAAAGAAGTGGATAATATCATTAACAATCCTAACCCTGCCTGGACCAAACAACCTACCGATTTAAAAGACGAAGATTATAAAAACTTTTACAGGGAGTTATATCCAATGCAATTTGAAGAACCACTCTTCAACATTCATTTAAATGTAGATTATCCTTTTAACCTCACGGGAATCTTGTATTTCCCCAAAATGACAAAGGACTTAAACATTCAAAAAGATAGAATTCAACTCTATCAAAATCAAGTGTTTGTAACCGATAATGTAGAAGGTATTGTTCCTGAATTTTTAACCATGTTACGCGGGGTAATTGACAGTCCAGATATCCCGTTAAACGTCTCAAGAAGTTACCTTCAAGCAGATGGAAATGTCAAGAAAATTGCCAGTTACATCACTCGTAAGGTCGCAGATAAATTGAAAAGTCTTTTCAACGATAGTCGTGAAGATTTCGAAAAGAAATGGAATGACATAAAAATCGTGATTGAATACGGGATGTTGACCGAAGATAAATTCTTCGAAAAAGCTCAAAACTTTGCATTGTATCCTACCGTGGATGGCAGCTATTTTACGTTTGAGGAACTTTCTGAAAAAATAAAAGATCTTCAAACCGATAAGGATGAAAAACTTGTGATTTTGTATGCTTCAGACAAAGAAGCACAGCACAGCTATATTGAAACAGCCAAAGAAAAAGGATATGAGATATTGTTGTTGGATTCGCCCATTATTTCGCATCTAATTCAAAAATTAGAAGGTGAGAAAGAAAAAGTTTCCTTTGTAAGAGTGGACAGTGACCACATTGATAACTTAATTAAAAAAGAGGAAGAAACCCTTTCTAAGTTAAGTGATGAGGAAAAGGAAAGTTTAAAAACAGTGTTGGAAAGCATTGTTTCTACCGAAAAATTTACGGTACAATTAGAGGCTATGGATAGTAACGCCAACCCTTTTATCATTACCGAGCCAGAGTTTATGCGCCGTATGAAAGAGATGCAGCAAACGGGTGGCGGCGGTATGTTTGGCATGGGAGGATTCCCAGAAATGTACACCTTGGTAGTGAACACAAACAACGAGTTAGTGTCTGAAATTTTAAACACAAAAACTCAAAAGAAAAAGGAACGTTTAGTAAATCAAGCACTGGATTTAGCAAAATTGAGTAAAAATTTACTAAAAGGTGAAGAACTAACAAAATTCATAAAACGTAGTTATGATATGATAAAATAGCACGTTTTATCGATTAAATGTAAAACCGCTCAGTAGAGCGGTTTTTTTTTGTTAAACACTTGAAATTAAGCTTAAAATTTGTTTTAAAAAGTGATTTTTTGGTTTACATTTGAGTAACTAATATTAATCAAATTAACTAAATTATGAAAAAAACTATTTTTCTGCTTTTGCTGTTTTTAGGGTTTACGACCCTGCAAGCACAGGAGTTAAATTCTACCCCCGCGCTATCCACTAGCTCCAATGGGGTAACAAAGAAACAAATGACGGCTTCAAATGCTGGTGTTTTTGCTTCTAGACAAACCGTGACGACGGCATCCACGCGTAATACCGAGACAATATATTTTGCGGTAACACAATCGACTCAAAATTGTGACTCACAGGAAAGCAATCCTGCACAATGTGGTGCTACTACCATGATGATGTCTGTGGAAACCAACCCAAGTACTAATAGAGCACCCGGGGCTAAGTATTACATTAGAAGTAATACAAACAATCCTTGGGGGCAGGTTACTAACGAAGCGGCTATGGATGCTGCTTTTGGTGCAGGGAATTGGACGCAAGCCTTTTTTGAAACTCTTGTCATGGGTACTGTCTTTTCTCCTGGAACCAATTTTGTTTTCTTAGAGGGAAGCGATGGTGGTGCTAATGAATTAAACACCTTTTTAACTACCAACCTTGCTGCTATTGAGGCATGGGTAAATGGCGGTGGGAAACTAATCTTAAATGCTGCACCTAATGAAGGTAGCAATATTAATTTTGGATTTGGAGGAACAACCTTAGTCTACACAGATTTTAGTAATAATGTGGCTGCTGTAGACCCATTGCATCCTGCCTTTGTAGGCCCTTTAACACCCACTGCAACCGCAATGTCTGGTACTTCGTATGGTCATGCAACTATTTCTGGTACAGGCTATACCAATATTCTTTTAGACACAGGTGACAGTGGTGTTGTATTAGCTGAAAAAGATTGGGGAGCGGGTCATGTTATTGTGGGAGGTATGACAACTACCAACTGGCATTCTCCTGCAACGGAAGCATTTAACTTTAGAGCCAACTTATTTACCTATGCAGATGATTATGGCGGTGCAGGCTGTCCTCCTTTTGATATTGCAGGGCCTTATTGTGCTCCTTGTAATGACCCAACGGGTGGTTCTGCTTTAGCCTGTTCTTTAGGACCTAACAGTATCATTCAAGGTATAGATGTGTCTGGCGTGCCAGGAGCGGTAAATGTAAACTCAATTGATTTTAATCAAGAATCATTTGGAACAGCACCTATTATTACAGTAAATCTTTTTTGCGCTCCAGCCGCAGGACCTGTCCCTTATGCCGCTGTTGACACTCCTTTTTATACTGAATCATTTGCCACTAACCTAGCTGATGATGGAACTTGCGTTACTTTAACTTTTACAACTCCTCCATCTATAGATGCTTCCTGCGATACTATGTGGATAGAAATAGTAACTCCCGCTGATTCTAGTAGAGCAGTTCAAACGCCTCCTACGTGTGATGGAAATAATGGTACAGGAACCAACACTTGGATAGTTGCATCCGCCTGTGCGATTAATACCCCAACTTCTTTTGCTGCTATTGGGTTCCCTAATCTTGATGCTAGCTATAATGGAACTTTTGAATGTAATACAGGGCAACCACCCGTTATTTCTTGTCCATCAGATATAGTACTTGATAACGCCGCTGGTCAATGTAGTGCGGTTGCCAATTATGCAGGAACTGCTATTGACCCAGAAGATGGAGATATCTCTGGAGATATTGTGTACTCACCACCTAGTGGAAGTACTTTCCCTGTAGGAACTACAACGGTTACACTTTCTGTAACCGATAGCGACGGAAACACATCAACTTGTGATTTTGACGTGACGGTAAATGATGTTGAAGATCCCGTAGTTGTTTGTACAGACTTTACAGCAGAATTAGATGCCAATGGTGATGTAACCGTATTCCCTGACGATGTGGCCACAGCTACAGACAACTGTCCTGGAGTTACACTAGGGTTTGCCACACCTCCTACTCTTGTTGAGACTGGACAAGTGCCGCTAAATATGAATGGAAGTAATCAATTAATTGATACTCCAGCCACATTAGTAGGCTTATCTAGCTCTGCTTCAGATGTTACCATCGACCTTGAATACCAAGGCGATTTTGGAACTGCTGCCACAGAATGTTTTTTACTGAATGGCCCAGACGGTAGCCAAGTTTTCTTACAATGTGCTACCCCACAATGTTCCGTTCAAAATACAAACTTTACAGTTTTAGCAGCTACTTGGAACAACTGGATAACCACCTTTGGAAATGATTTAACATTCACTCTAATTGCAGATCCTCAAGTAAATGGTAACCTTTGTGGAGGAGCATTCCCAGATGGATATTATTCACTTACACAATCCACTCCTGGTGCTACTGTAGGAAGTTTAGATTTCACTTGTGCTGAGGTAGGACCAAACAACGTTACCGTTGTTGCTACGGATGCTGCTGGAAATACTTCTACCTGTACTGCAGTTGTCACCGTGGAGGATAATATAGCACCTGCCATAGTTTGTGTAGGCGAGCCTACTCCAGTAACAGACACCGCCAGTGCGAGTCCAGGATTACCCTTTGGAGCCGCTCCAACGGTTGTTACTAGTACGATAGATGTGACCGATGACTTTATCATTACCGATTTAGATGTAGATGTAGACATTTCCCACACTTGGGTTGGTGATGTAATTGTGACCCTTGAGTCTCCTTCGGGAACTATGGTAACCATTATAGACCGTCCAGGAGACATTACCTCTCCACCAGATGGATGTGACGGCGATGATATTGTTGCTACTCTTGATGATGAAGCTGCCACCCCTGTAGAGGATGAGTGTGCTGCCGGAACACCTACCATTAACGGTAGTTTCATTCCTAACAACCCGCTTTCTGCCTTTGACGGTGAGAGTACCTTAGGAACTTGGACTATGACCGTAGAAGATGCGTTCCCTGCCTTTGATGATGGTGTATTTAACAGTTGGGCACTCAACTATACACACGATGTAGCTGCGGCACCATACGATGCCATTCTTGATGGCACTACTGGAACCGTAGTAGTAGATCTTGCCGATTTACTATTGAGCGTAGATGAAGCCTGTGGATATACAGTAACCTCTGGTGGTGGTGCTCCTATTCCAGGATCTATCACAACACTTTTTGCCACCAATAACAATGGTTCACAAGGAGGA
>NZ_JAHWDP010000003.1 GCF_019312585.1 Halomarinibacterium sedimenti
ACCGTTTTGGTCGGATAGCATTAACACAGTTCCTGCTGGAGAGATCAATTCAATATCTAAATCTCCATCGAAGGTATGGGTAATATCTAACGTCACAGTATCGATTGCATAATCAGTCCCTAATACGCCAGACTCTGCTACGGTTGCAGTAGATTCTGTTGGTGGTAGGTTCTCGTCAATAGCAGCTGGTAATCCATCACCACATTCGTTGATAGGTGAACCTCCAGCTCCAAAGGATACGGTATATCCGCACGCTTCATCTACGCTTAATAGTAAATCGGATGCGTTTACTGTTACGGTACCTGTTGTTCCGTCAAGGATAGCATCATACGGAGCAGCGGTTACGTTGTGTGTGTAGTGGATTGCCCAACTGTTAAACACACCATCATCAAAGGCTGGGAACGCATCTTCTACCGTCATCGTCCAAGTTCCTAAGGTACTCTCACCGTCAAAGGCAGAAAGTGGGTTGTTAGGAATGAAACTACCATTAATGGTTGGTGTTCCAGCAGCACACTCATCTTCTACAGGAGTGGCAGCTTCATCGTCAAGCGTTGCTACAATATTATCACCAGCACATCCATCTGGAGGAGCGGTAATATCCCCTGGTCTATCTATGATGGTTACCATAGTTCCCGAAGGTGACTCTAGGGTTACAATAACATCACCCACCCAAGTGTGAGATATGTTTACATCTACATTTAAATCGGTAATGATAAAGTCATCGGTAACATCTATGGTACTAGTTACCACAGTTGGAGCGGCTCCAAAAGGTAATCCTGGACTCGCACTTGCCGAATCGGTTACAGGTGCAGGTTCTCCAATACACTGCAATACAGGCGCAATGATATCTTGAACTGTTACTTCTGTTTCACAAGTGGAAGTGTTTCCATTCACATCGGTCACCACTACTGTAAAGGTATTAGCCCCAACATTGGCACATGTTAAATCGATGCTTGGTACCGTAGCAGGTGCTAGCGAAGCAAATGTAATACAGTAGTTATTAAGCACTCCACTGTCTCCTCCTGCATCATCAAAGATATTTAGGGTCCAGTTTCCGTTAACAGGTTCTCCTGCAAAAAATGCATTCATTGGGCCTCCTTCTGGCTGGAAGGTTCCTGTAAATGGCGCAGTTCCTGTAGTTATACTTGGGAAACCATCCATAAATACTGTGTTGGTATAGTTATCACCAGCACCACCATTATCACTCGACAGGTCTAATACAAGACCGTTGGGAGAGGTTAAGGTAATATCTAGGTCGGCATCAAAAGTGTGGGTTAGGTCTAAATCTACTCTATCGATAGCATAGTCAACACCTACAGTTCCTACGGTAGTTACCACCGCTGGAGAAGGATTCATAGCTCCTGGTCCTGTTCCAGTGGCTGGAATAGGAAGCCCATTGGGTCCACACTCGGTTACATCAGCCGCATTTGGATCTTCAAATGCTATAGATGCAACACCGCAGTTATCGTTTGCACTCAATAGTACTTCAGCAATGGTAAGGTTGTAATCTCCATTGGCGTCCAATGCTACGGTAACATCTTGACACGCTACTACTGGAGCTTCGTTGTCTACTACTGTAATATCAAAATCACAAGATACTGTATTACCATCGCTATCGGTTACTTCCATAGTTACTGTGGTAGTGCCCACAGGGAAAAAGCTTCCGCTAGGAGGTGTGGCAATAATATTGGCGGAGATATCTCCATCTTCAGCATCGATAGCCGTACCAGAGAAATTCATCACCGCACCACATTGTCCTGGATCGTTGTTAATAGTAATGTCTGATGGACATGCTATTAAAGGTGCAGATCCAATGATGATTCCACTTATGTTTAAATCGAATACCCCATTGCTGGTACTAAACCCATGTACCATAATATAGTAATTGGAAGACCCATCGGTAGTAAAGTTTACAGTACTCTGTAACCCACCCGACGGACACGAAAAGTCATCATCATTACCCCCTACACACACTAGGGCACCACATACCCCACGATAAACCGATATTTTAGTATCGTAGTTGGTATTGGGCGAACAGGTAGTAGCTGTTACATTCATTCCTGAGTTGGAAATATCATCGAACATATACCACACATCTGGTGCTGTTTGTGCCGCAGTACCACAAAAGGCTCCTGGTGCATCTATAGAACCAAAAGTAGTATAGCCATTGTAGGTTCCATTATCTACCACAATTGCATTGGCACATAGGTCGTTTGGTGGAGGTCCTGAGGCACGAATGGTCATGGCAAAGTTATTGGGCAATCCAAAGTTACGCGTACAACCATTATTAGAGGTAGCACTTCCACAACGTGTTACAAATCCGTTACCGGTTTCTCCCACTGGCATAGCGCCTACCACAGGAGTCTCCCCCAGTACCCAAAACACATCATTACGGCTTGCAGTAAGCATTACGGTAATGGTGTTATCCACTTCAGTAGATACGTTTACAGGCGCTGGAAAGGTAAGTGTACGTTGATATAAAAACCCTAGTGTACCTGGTGTAATGGCTTGCGTAAAGGTAGAACCGGGAACTAAGATACCCGGACCAGAACCACATGGACCTGTCGCCCCACTGGTAGGGCAGGCTGTATATACACGAACGGTTAAGTTGTAAGGTGCCGCCGAAGCAAGGTTAAAGAGGTCTACAGTAATGCTAGTAAGTTGCCTTTCGGTGCCTGCTAATAAAATAGCATCTCCCATAGAATGGTTAGGGCCTCCCGTTGTAGTGGTAATTTCTGCTCCTGTGGTGCTGAGATGGGTTGTGTTATAAATAACAGCATTCAATGCCCGGTTTTGTCCAGGATCTTGATATGAAGATGCATCTATACCACGTGCCGTAGCATAGCGATCCTTTTGTGCATTCACTTGCCAAAAAAAGCTTGTAACAAGTAACACAAAAAACAAAAAAGTAGTTTTTTTCATAGAGTTAATTAGGTTTAAAATTTCAATCAAATGTAGCTGAAAAAACAATCCGTAGTTAAAAAGCAAATAACAATTTTTAGTGTGATTAAAAGGCTCGTAAATGCTCATATTTCAGTAGTTTAGAGGGTGTGAAAATGGGTTTTTCTTCTCCTCTATTTGCTTGTTTTTTTGAAAAAATAATCTAGCGACTAGGTAGGTTTATATTTTTATAAATTAATTGCTTATGAGCACTCCCCTTCCAACTATCTATTTCTAAAATAAACTTGTCCCGAACAAACTACCTCCTTAGGTTAAATTATTATAAACCTATCTATATTCCATTTCTTTTTACACTAATTTAGCTTCATAATAAAACACTCCCCGCATATGTTTTTAAGGCTCCCTAAAATTGTTACCTCTTTACCCAGCGCCATCATTATTACCACCGTTGCCATCATAGGCATTACAGGCCTCGATTATCTTACTGGAGCAGAACTATCCTTTTCAATATTTTACCTTATACCCCTATCACTTTTTGCCCTTTATCACAAATCGGGCAAAACTAGTATTGTACTATTTTCAATACTAGCAGGAATTGGTTGGTTTCTTGTAGATAGTCAAACCAAAGTGTATACATCTGCCTTTTACCCCATTTGGAATGCCTTTGTGCGCTTTACCATCTTTAGTTCGTTTGGGCTTTTACTTTATTTCTATAAAATGCGCCAACTAGCTTCTCACGAAAAAAACAAACAATTAAACCTAGTTAATACCGAAAAAAACAAATTCCTTGGTATGGCGGCACATGACTTGCGTAATCCCATTAATGGTATAAACACAATCACCAATATGCTGCTGCAAGATCCCGAATACCAAATTACACCTCCTACTAAACAAATGCTGGAGCTTGTAAACCAGTTAAGCAACAATATGCTATCTCTTATTAAAAACCTACTAGATGTTTCAAAAATAGAATCGGGGCATATTACGCTGGAAAAGAAATCGTTGGATTATGTCGCTTTTATTTCAGAAAAAATTACGGTGCATAACCTTCTAGCCAAAAGGAAACACATCAACATTGTATTGGAAACACAAAAGCCTTCGCTTAGGGCTACCTTCGACCCCAATTATATTGCCGAAGTACTAGAAAACCTTCTTTCCAATGCCGTAAAGTATGCACCCAACCATACCTCAGTGACCGTACGTGTTTTTGAAGACCCAAACACCATCACTACCCAAGTGATAGATGAAGGCCCAGGCATATCGCCAGCAGAGCAACAACGGTTGTTTCGTTATTTCCAAACCGCTAGCAGCCAGCCTACCGCCGGGGAAGTCACCACTGGCCTAGGGCTTGCCATTGCCAAAAAAGTAATCACCGCACACCAAGGCACCATTGGCGTAACCAGTGAACTGGGACATGGCGCTACGTTTTACTATTGTTTTCCGAAGGGGGATTAAAGGGGTGTCCGGGATTGTCATGCTTCTTCCCGTCCTCTGTCTTAAGTCTTACGTCCTACGTCTTACAGTCTTAAGTCCTACCATCTTGACTCTTGGCTCCAGAATCTCATTACTCCACCACCAACGCCTTCCGAAGTACCGTCACAGGATGCACTGCCTCCCGCCCAGTCCCATCCTTAATCTGATGGCGGCAACTGGTACCATTGGCGACAATCACCACGTCTTCTCCAGCCTTCCGAACCGCAGGCAATAGCTTAAGTTCCCCTATTTGCATACTCACCGCATAGTGTTCCTGTTCATAGCCAAAGCTCCCTGCCATTCCGCAACAACCCGAGGGGATCAAGGTGGGTTTATAGTTGAGCGGTAGGTTTAAGATATCGAAGGTGACCTTTTGGGTGCTTAAGGCCTTTTGGTGGCAGTGTACGTGTACTTTAAGGGTTAAGGGATCTTGCGTAAAGTGTTGCGGTCCTATTCTACCCGCTTGGGCTTCGGCAGCAAGGAACTCCTCTATCAACAAGGTATGCTTGGCAATATGGGTGGCAGCCTCCACATCACTGGCAAGCCGCACATACTCATCCCGAAAGCCTAAAATAGCCGAGGGTTCTATCCCTACTAATGGGGTGTCATTTGAGACTTGGTGCTGTAGATGGGCAATATTGGCATCGATGGTTTGTTTGGCTTCCTTTAAAAAGCCCTTGCTTAATAGTGCTCTGGCACTATCCAAACTGGTGATTAACCCTACATCGTAGCCCAATCCTGATAGTAATTGGAAGGCGTCTTTAGCAAGGTCTGCCTCTAGGTAGTTACTAAACTCATCTACAAACAGTACTACACTTCTATTTTGTTTAACTCCTTGATACTGCTTATGTTCAAATCCTTTATCGAAAGTTTTGATTGAAAGTAATGGCAGCGATCGTTGCGGGGCAATACCGCTGTATTTCTTTATAATGCTGCTGCTTATGGGGTTCCTAAAAAGGAAGTTAGCGAGTCTAGGATATTTGGATGCCTGTTGAGTGTACAAGCTACTTTTTCCTAAGAGCTTGGTGGCACGCGAAGGCTTTTTGCGTAGGTGCTGCTGAAATAATACCTCCATCTTAGCGGTTGCCATATCCACATTACTTGGGCACTCCGTAGCACAGGCCTTACAGCCCACACACAAATCGAAGGCCTCCTGAACGGCGGGAGCAGTATAATCAAAAGCACTCGGCTCCTGACTTAGTAATTCACGTAAGACGTTGGCGCGTCCGCGGGTGGTGTCCTTTTCGTTTCGGGTGGCGTGGTAGCTAGGGCACAACATCCCATGGCTGTGTTCGGTTTTACGGCAGTCGCCGCTCCCATTGCACTTTTCGGCAAGACGTAGGAGTCCGCCGGAGTCGGAGAAGTTAAGGAAGGTTTTTTTCTCGACTTGCTTTTTACTAGGCACTTCGACAGGCTCAGTGTGACTTAAAGCATAGGAAGTACGCAGGCTTTCGTCCATTGGCCAGGCATCGGTAATCTTGCCAGGGTTAAAGATGTTCTGGGGGTCAAAGGTGTGTTTAATTTGCTGTAGTAAGGCAAAGTTGGCTTCGCCTATCTGTCCTTTTAGGAATTCGGCACGTACAATCCCATCCCCATGCTCTCCTGAAAAGGAACCTTGGTAATGCTTTACCAGTGATGCCACGGCAGTGGTGATTTCCCTAAACAGAGCAACATCTTCTTTTTTCTTTAGATTTAATATAGGGCGAAGGTGTAACTCACCTGCGCCAGCATGGGCATAATACACCGCCTCCTGCCCAAATTTCTTCATTAAGGCGCTAAACTCCTTGATATAGGCGGGTAAGTCTTCTAGGGCAACGGCGGTATCTTCTATACACGCCACCGCCTTTCGGTCTCCTACCATATTGCCTAACAACCCGAGTCCTGCCTTGCGAAGTTCCAGCGCCAAGGTGATTTCCTCGCCGCGTAACACGGTTTGGGTATCGCTTAAGCCACTTTGGGTAAGGTTTTGTTGTAGGGCTTGTATTTGTGTTTCAAGTCCTTCTGGGGTGGTATCACGCAATTCTAGGAGTAACACCGCCTTAGGTGTCCCTTGGATAAAGAATCGGTACGGGAGATAGGTTTTGTTGTTCTTGGTACAATCTAAGATGACATCGTCCATCAACTCACAGGTATAGAGGTTGTGCCTCATAGCTACCACTACATCATTCATACAGGCATCTAGGGTGTTGTATTGGGTGGCTATCATAGCCGTATGCGCTGGCGGAAGGTCGTCAAGTTGTACGGTGATTTCTGTAGTAAAGGTTAGTGTACCCTCGCTTCCGCAAAGGAGTTTACACAAATTGAACGGTTGATTACTCTCTGTAGAAAATGCTTCACTGTCTAACAAGGTATCGACGGCATAACCTGTATTGCGACGGTGAATGCTTGGCTTAGGAAACTCTTTCCGAATTTCTTGTTGAATGTTTTCTTCTGAAAGTTTACTGTACAACTCCTTGTATAGTTGCCCTTCTAGTGTGGGGAGTTTCAGTTTGTTTTGTAGGGTTTCCGAAGTGATTTCAGAAAAGGTCACCACTTCCCCATTAGATAAGACCGTTTCTAACGACAGTACTTTATCTCTAGTAACCCCGTACTGAATGGAGGTAGTTCCACTACTATTGTTACCCACCATACCGCCTATCATACACCGATTGCTGGTGGAAGTGTTAGGCCCGAAGAAGAGTCCGTAGGGCTCTAGATAGGTATTCAATTCATCCCGAATGACGCCCGGTTGCACGGTAACGGTTTTCTTTTGGGTATCTACCGAAAGGATTTGGGTAAAGTATTTGGAAACATCCACCACAATCCCCTCGCCTACACATTGTCCGGCCAGCGAAGTACCTGCGGTTCTAGGAATAAGAGACGTTTTGTTTTCTGAAGCAAACTTAATGAGTTGCTGGATGCCTTCTTTGTTCTTCGGAAAGGCTACTGCCAAAGGCAGCTTTCGATACACCGAAGCATCGGTAGCATATAATTGTTTATAGAGGGTATCATAAAACAGATCTCCTTCAAATTCTTTTGCAAAAGCAGCTAATAGGTCATTCATATCCTTACTGGTAAAAGTAAAAAACACTTTTAACATCTTTAACAAAAGATTGGATAAAACCGTTTTTATCTTAGTACAACATTAACTAAAAGTAAATACTTGTCGTTGTACATTTGTCTAAACTATTAAACAATCTATATTATGAAGAAAATCATTTTTGCTGTAATAGCTATGATAGCTATTACTTTTACGGCACAATCACAAACCATATCCAAAAATGCTATTGGACTACGTTTAGGCGACAGTGACGGTTTTGGAACCGAAGTGAGTTACCAGCGAGCTGTGGGTGATAACAATCGATTAGAGATTGATTTAGGGTGGCGTTCAAACAGTAATTTTGATGCTTATCGAATCACAGGTCTATACCAATGGGTTTGGAATATAGACGGAGGTTTTAACTGGTATGCAGGTGTTGGGGGTGGTGTGGCACAGGTAAACTTCGATGATGATTTTGGAGATTTTGACGACGACACTGAAACCTATTTGTATGGCGCAGGAGATATTGGTATAGAATACAATTTTGATATTCCGTTGCTTATCTCTTTAGACTTTAGACCTGAATTTGGTTTTGGTCAATTTAATGATGATTTAGATTTAGATATCGCATTAGGATTACGTTATCAGTTTTAATTGCCCCCGGAATTATACTACTAAACCCTGCTTTTGAGCGGGGTTTTTTTGTTTATGATACGGAAGCCACAGACAATGCCTTTTCGTAAACGGCTTCATACAAGGGAACAATGTTATCGGTTTGAAACTTAGTAGCCGATTCCTTAGCTCGCTTTTTGAATTGTTTTAGGGTGTCTTCATCTTTAAGAATGGCTAAAGCGTGTGCTGCCATACCTTCTACGTCCCCTATTTCATTTAAATAACCGCTTATTCCATGTTCGTTTACCTCTGGCAACCCACCTGTATTAGTGGACACCACAGGAACACCACTTGCCATAGCTTCTAGAGCGGATAACCCGAAGCTTTCCTTTTCAGAAGGCAATAAAAATAAGTCGGTGAAGCAGAGAATCTTATTTACCTCGTCACTGTTTCCTAGGAAGAGTACTTTGTCTGCAATCCCTAATTTGTGGCAAAGTGCTTCAGCCCCTTCCTTTTCAGGACCTTCCCCTACCATAATCAATTTTGAAGGAATGGACTGTTGTATTTTGTAAAATACTGCTATCACGTCCATAATGCGTTTTACGGGCCGAAGATTACTAACATGGGTAATGATTCGCTCATTCTCTTGTGCCATCATTCCGCGTTGGCAGTCTGTAAATGTATTGGTATGCTTTTCCAAATCGATGAAGTTGGGTACTACATCAATCTCTCTTTGTACATCGAAAAGTCGTAAGGTATCGTTCTTTAAGCTTTCAGAAACGGAAGTCACAGCATCACTTTTATTAATACTGAACGTTACAGCTGGTTTATAGAAGGGATGGTTTCCTACTAGCGTGATATCGGTACCGTGAAGGGTAGTAACCATTGGAATTTTAATGCCAACTTCTTCTAACATCTTTTTTGCCATATAGCCTGCATACGCGTGTGGAATGGCATAATGTACATGCAAAAGGTCTAATTTGTGTTCGCGAACTACATTGACTAATTTACTAGATAGGGCTAATTCGTAGGGTTGGTATTGGAATAATGGATATTGTGGAACCACCACTTCGTGAAAGTGAATATGATGTGATAGTAATTCCAGCTTTACGGGTTGTTTGTAAGTAATAAAATGAACTTCGTACCCTTTATCTGCTAAAGCAATACCTAGCTCCGTCGCTACTACACCACTACCTCCAAAGGTAGGATAACAAACCATTCCTATTTTCATATTAGTATCTATTTGTCGTCAATGGCTTGGTATATTGCCTCTTGAATTCGGCTACGCAAGTCACTGCTAATTAACATTCTATTATCTGCAGAGGGATACGTCCTATTCGACAGAAACACATACACAATTTCTTGTTCTGGGTCTGCCCAAGTAAAGGTTCCTGTAAACCCACTATGTCCAAAACTGGTTAACGAAACACAGCCACAGGTAGGACCACTCTCTCCTAGTTGGGGTTTGTCGAATCCTACGCCTCTCCTTACATTATTTTCACAAAAATAACAGGTGTTAAAGGCGTCGATAGTTTCGGGTTTAATGTAGCGCTTTCCCCCGTAAAACCCTTTCCAAAGGTACATTTGCATAATCTTTGCGACGTCATTAGCATTTCCAAAAAGTCCTGCGTGGCCACTTACTCCACCAAGCATAGCGGCTCCTTGGTCGTGTACATAGCCGTGTACTTTTTGCATTCTAAATATATTATCTTCTTCGGTGGGAACAATATCTCCTAATGAGAATTTTTCGGAAGGTAGATACGTGGTATAATTGGCCCCTAATTGTTCATAGAAGTCTCTCTGTACCAAATCTTCCAGTTGACCTCCAAAGAATTCTTCCAGGTATTTCTTTAGAATATAATACGGTAAATCGCTGTATTTATAGCCCTTTCTACTTCTAAGGTCGCTATTTTTAATTCTGGCAAAGATACTATCTGTGTAGTCTTTCCGCATATACATATCGTTAGCCACTTTTACCGTAAAATCTCCGTCTTCTGTTCTAGAATAATACTCCAAGGATGGCCCACCTGATACAGTATCAAGTGTTTTAGTATAAAAAGGAATCCAAGCTTGTAAGCGAGCGTAATGCGAGAGCATATACTTGAGTGTAATGTTTTTTTTATTTGAGTTTTTATACTCTGGAAGCATTTCGGACAGCTTGGTGTCCATGGTAATAAGATTTCGATCATACAGCTCCATTACTAGTGGAAGTGTTGCTAAAATTTTAGTCATAGAAGCGAGATCATAAACATCATCATCATCCACCTTGTATAGCTTTTCTTGTGTGTGATACCCAAAGTTTTTGCTATAGACAATCTTACCCTTTCTAGCTACTAAAACTTGTGCTCCTGGGTACATTCCAGACCAATAACCATGTTGCGCCAAAGTATCAATTTTCTTAAGCTTTTCACTATTTAATCCTACACTTTCAGGTGTCCCGTATTGTAGTCTTTGAAGCGATTGCGTTTTTACAGAGGTGTTAACGGGAAAGTCTTCCCCTAATGATACAGGTAGTATTCCTTTTCCTTCTCTAGCACCAAAAATAAGCTGCGCAGATAATTGCTGTGCTACTTCACTGTTTTGATAAGAAATGATAATACCTTCAAAATTGGCGGTGGTTTTAATATCTAATAAAGCATAAGGACGCGTAAATATATCTAGGATTACTTTATTGGTTCTTGCGATTTCATACATCCAAACCAGTTCTTTCTCATCTATCTTGTAGGGTTTCCAGGGGTGATCATTGGATTTATGAAATCCCATGATAACGTAATCATACTTATCTAGCTTATCAATGTAACTATCTAAACTATTAGCTTTTACCCAATCTACCTTAGTGTATTTATTTAAATATTTTAGGAAGGTGTCACCAGAATCATCGCCAAAGTTCACGTAGGCGATTTTTGTTTTTTGAAGTTTATTAATAGGCAAAATATTCTTCTTGTTTTTAATTACCGTAATAGCACTTTCCATAGCTTTCTCATATAACATATCATCCTCTGGCGTATGTAAATCTTCTATAAGGTTCTCTATCGCAATGGGCTTATATTTATGTAGGCCTGCTTTGTATTTTGCCATTAATATTTTCTTTACTGAATGCTGTAAGCGTTCTTCAGTAATGGTTCCTTCGGCATAGGCTTTCATTAAAAGCAGTTGGGATTTTGGTACATCTTCCGAAATTAACAACACATCGTTTCCTGCTAAAAAAGCTGCCAAATCAATTTCACCAGGCTCTTTGAAGTTTGCAGCGCCTTCCATATTAAGGGCATCGGTAAAAATAAGTCCATTGAAACCTAGTTCCTTGGTAAGTAAATCGGTAACAATATCCTTTGAAATGGATGATGGATAGCCACTTTCTGAAATTAATTCAGGGATATTTAAATGGGCAATCATTACACTGCTTAGTCCTTTGTCGATAAGAAATTTATAAGGATAAAGCTCTAACGAATCCATTCTTGCCTTGGTAAAAGGTAGTGTTGGCAGGGATTTGTGGGAGTCGGTATCGGTATCCCCATGACCCGGAAAGTGCTTGGCATTTGCCATCACCCCAGCACTTTGCATTCCTTCCATAAAGGCCAATGCCTTTTGGGTAACGTTTTCTCTGTCTTCCCCAAAAGAGCGGTTTCCAATAATGGGATTGTTAGGGTTGGTATTGATATCTACAACAGGTGCAAAGTTAAAATGTACTCCCAATCGTTTACAGTGGTCTCCTATACGCTTTCCTACCTGTCTAACAATATTATTGTCCTTAATAGCTCCTAGTGTCATATTCCAAGGATAGGCAAACGTAGAATCCAACCTCATAGCAAGTCCCCACTCTGCATCCATTCCAATTAATAAAGGGGTTGTGGCAAGTTCTTGAAATTCATTATTTAGCCTTGCTTGACGAATAGGACCTCCCTTAGAGAAAATAATCCCCCCTATTTTATTTTCAGAAATGAGCGCTTTAACCTTATCTGTTTTTTCTTTAGGGTCGCTTGAAAATACATCTACCATAAACAGCTGTCCAACCTTCTCTTGAAGAGACATACTAGCATATACGCTATCTACCCATTTTTGCTGCTTTTCTTTATTTTTTTCAACCAAAAGGGGTTGGCTTTGCTGCGCAAAGATGATGGTTGAAAACAATACCAAGAATGAGGTTATAAAATGACGATTCATAAAAATGTAGATAACAAAAACTATGCTAAAAAACGACTATGCCAACTATCTTTCGCAGGAACTTCCCAATGCTCTAAATATTCTGCTTTTGTATTTACTAAATTATTGAAAACGATGGTGTTTTTTGAAACGGAACGATTCTTAGCCATTTGTTTAAAATCTAATAATGGCTTGTACGCTATATACTCTCCATGATAAAATGTAACATTCATTTTATCAAGCAAATCTACTCCTAACTGCTTTTGAAGAGACTGAATAAAGTGAACGGAAGCATCAATACTACATCCCGATGCAGAAGCATTTTCTTGATTAAGACCAATGACGATAAAGCGATTGTATTTAATTTCAAATCCAGCTTCTAAATCGGCTCCGTGAGCTGTCCAAGCCTCTAAAAAAGTAGCAGTTTGTTGATGTATAAAATCGACTTCTTCATCGGATAGCTTTCTATTAGCTTGGTATATCCAAATACGAGAGTCGTCTGGTAAGTTTTCAAAATTTGTGAGCATAATTATAAATCTGCAGCATTGGCAATCATTTCGGCTATATCCATCACTTGAATGGACGCTTCTTTTTCTTTGGCTTTTACACCATCTGTTATCATCGTATTACAAAAAGGACATCCTGCAGCAATAATGGAGGGTTGTGTTTCAATAGCCTCTTCAGTACGTTCTACGTTTATGTCTTTGTTTCCTTTTTCGGGTTCTTTAAACATTTGTGCTCCTCCCGCTCCGCAACAGAGTCCGCGCGTTTTGCAACGCTTCATTTCTACTAGCTCTACCTCTAATTTTTGAAGTAATTCGCGCGGCGCTTCATATTCATTATTCGCACGGCCTAAATAACAAGGATCGTGAAACGTAATTCGTTTTCCTTTAAACTTTCCACCTTCAACCTTTAGTCTTCCTTCATTCATTAGGCTTTTTAAGAATTGGGTGTGGTGCATGACTTCATAGTTTCCACCTAAGTCAGGATATTCATTTTTAAGGGTATTGAAACAATGCGGACACGTAGTTACTATTTTTTTTATTTCATAACCATCCAGCACTTGTATGTTCATCATCGCCTGCATCTGGAACAAAAACTCATTTCCCGCACGCTTGGCTGGATCACCCGTGCAACTTTCTTCCGTTCCTAACACAGCAAAGTCTACACCAGCGTTGTTTAATAATTTTGCAAAGGCTTTGGTTATTTTCTTTGCACGATCATCAAAACTACCAGCGCAACCTACCCAAAATAATACTTCGGGTTGTTTGCCTTGCGCCATGTATTCGGCCATTGTAGGGACTTTAAGTGCTTCACTCATGACTTAATCTTTAAATACTTGTATGGTCACTTCCTTATCTACCAAATCTGTAAACTTTCCTTTGTAACGTGTTGCTTTCACTAAATGGTTATCAATCCAATGATAGTTTCCTCCACGCGGTTTCCCCATAAGCAACGAGTGGTATTTGAAACCATGCTTAGCAAGATACGTTTCTGTAACTTCCCTATGATCTTCGGTGCGGGAAGTGAAAAAGCAAATTACATGACCTTCATCATACCACTTATTCAATGTCGCTAAGGCATCTGGATATACTTCGGCAGTTGCCATACGCTCAGGTTCTTCATTTGGGATGTCATCGCAAATGGTTCCGTCTATATCGATTAAGTAATTTTTAATTCCTATGGGCAATACTGGACTTACGTGTTCCCCAGCTTCTACTTTGTCGTGTAATAATTTCTCAACTTCGTCTTTGTTCATCTTCGTCTTTTCAATATTTATTTAAGATTCATTTATCCAATTTGCTCTGTCCATTTGATTAAATGGCCAAGGAGCTGCATTGTTTTCTATATTAGTCATCGTAATATTCAATTCGTTGGGTGCTGCCGACTGTTCCATGACTAAATACTGTCTCATGGACATAATGATTGACAAGGGGTCAATACTCACTGGGCAAGCTTCCACACAAGCATTACAGGTGGTGCACGCCCATAACTCTTCTCTAGAAATATAATCGTCTAGCAATTGTTTCCCATCTGGTTGAAACTCCACATTCTTGTCTACGTTTTTACCTACCTCTTCAAGACGATCACGAGTATCCATCATAATCTTACGCGGAGATAATTTCTTTCCAGTTTGGTTGGCTGGACATTCACTAGTACAACGACCACATTCGGTACAGGTATATGCATTAAGCAATTGCGTAGTAGTTAAATCCATGACATCACTAGCACCAAACTTAGCAGGTGTTTCTGCTCCCTCTGGGGGTGCCGCATAGGGGTCTGCTGAAGGATCCATCATTAATTTCACCTCATTTGTAACCGATTCTAGATTGGTAAATTTTCCTTTTGGCGTAACACTTCCGAAATACACATTAGGGAATGCTAAAATGATGTGTAAATGTTTACTGAAGTACAAATAGTTTAAGAAAATCAAAATACCCACAATATGTAACCACCAAGCGACTCGTTCAATAATATAAAGGGTGCTTTCAGGAGTAACACTCATCCATCCTGCAATATATTTTGAAACAATGTTCCCATTATTCATTTCCTGAAAATGCACATCGGTAGCATTCATAATTAGGAATAGGGTCATTAATACCATTTCAAAATACAGAATAAAGTTTCCATCATTTTTTGGCCAGCCTTTCATTTCTGGATTCCAAAAGCGCTTTAGTCTAATTATATTTCGACGAATCCAGAACACGATGACCGAAACGAATACAAGTACTGCTAATATTTCGAACGAAGCAATTAAAAACCCGTAGAAACTTCCCAAAGAAGAGAAAATACGGTGTGTACCAAAGATTCCATCGATGATAATTTCTAGCACTTCAATATTGATGATGATAAACCCTAGATAGACAATTAAATGCAACAATCCAGGGATGGGTCGCACGACCATTTTAGATTGCCCAAGTGCAATTCTTATAACATTATTCCATCGTTGCCCTTTGTTATCTGAAGCATCAACCGCTTGGCCTAGCTTAATGTTTCGGATTATTTTTCGAATATTTTTTGTGAAATATCCAATCCCAAAAATCAAGATTACTAAAAAGAGTATATTAGGAATATATTGCATTATTTTTCTGGGTCTTTAGGCGGGTCGTACTCTTTTCCTTTTTTTCCGAATAATGAAAAATGTACATAACGCTTAGGGTTCAACTTCATATCTTGAAGAAGTTGCTCTAGTTGTTTCGAAGCCCCTTCTAAATTATCATACAATTTTTCGTCCTTTAATAATTTACCTACACTTCCTTCACCGCTTTCAATTTGAGATGCAATAGCGTTAAACTTACTAATGGTATTCTCTAAGTCTTTCATCATTTTCCCTGTTTCAATTTGCGCTAGTGAATCAGAAAAGCGAGCAAAATTTTCGGTGGTTTTATCAAGGTTTGTAAAAGTATTGCTTAGCTTGTCTTTGTTTGTTGCCAATAGAGAATTCATATTGGAAGCTGCCCCATTAAAGGCTGTCATGGTTGAGTTTAACTTTGCAATGCTTTCTCTAAGGTTTGCTTTTGTTGTATCATCAAGGATTTGGTCAAGACCTGTTAAAACTGAGTCTAGGTTTTTTAATGTAGACAATAAACTTTTTTCGATAGGATCAAATTTTTCAAGGATTCCGTCTACCATTCCAGCATCTACTTGTCCTTTCAATGTATCGTTGGGTTGCGCCAAATCATTTGAAGTATAGTCTGGAATGATTCCTAAATTATTTCCTCCAATAAAACTGCTACTATATATTTTAACCAAACTTGTTTTAGAAAAACGAAAATCTTTTTCTATTATAAACTCAACAATTACTTCGCCTCCTTTGTTTGAGGCTAAGTAAATATCTTTTACTTTCCCCACCTTCATTCCGTTAACCGTAACAGGTGCTGCGGGAGCTAACCCACCCACATTTTTATACTTTACAAAATAAACTTTGGGTTTATTAAATAATTCTGTTCCCTTCAAAAAATTATATCCCAGTATGAAGAGTAATATGGATACAATTGCAAAAATTCCTGTTTTTACTTCTCTTGAGAGCTTCAAATGATTGATTTTTTTATGAATGACAAATTTAGAAATAAATATGCTAAGCTTGGGCTAAATTTTAAACTTTGGCAAAATTGATTTATTGATCTTCCTTTTTTAAAATTTTAGATAATTTCTCCTTTTTTCCATCTTTAAACGCTACTATAAAACTTGATGGATACCCTTTCTCTTGCGCAAAGGTTTTCATAAGTTGAATCTTATTATAATCGGATGTTTCTCCATAATAATATTTATATAGTCCATCTTCTTTGTTTCTACTCACTTCTTCCAAACCTTTAAAATTGTATGGTTTGGGATCTATCTTTTTACTACTAGCCGCTAGTTGTACTTTAAAAGTAACACCCTCGTATATTTTTTCCTCAGTGGTATTAATGGCCTCTGTTATTTCTTCTTGGGTTATCACTGGATTTTGAGCATCGTTTGTGGCGAGGGCAATATTTTTACGATAGGTAATAATTCCGTTAGCTATTTCCTGAGCCATTTCCTTCCTTCCTTTTTTCGAATTGACATAAGAACCTTCTGTATTATGTGTTAAAAAACCCAATTCAATTAACACACTAGGCATATAAGAACTGTGTAGCACCCAAAAAGGCCCAGACTTTACGCTTCTATCCTTTCTATTCAGTTTATTCACAAAATTATTCTGGATAAGCCCAGCCAACATAATACTTTGATCAAGGTATTCTTCCTGCATGAGGGATAATCCAATTAAAGATTCTGGGGAATTAGGATTAAACCCTGCATACTTTTCTTCGTAATTGTCTTCTAGAAAAATTACTTCGTTTTCTTTTTTGGCGGTTTCAAGGTTTTTCCCAGATTTATCCACTCCCATCACAAAGGTTTCGGCACCATTTGCCTGTGTGTGATGTGAGTTGCAATGTATCGAGACAAATACATCGGCATCTGCTCTATTAGCTATTGGACCACGCTCATACAATTCGATAAACACATCTGTTTTTCTTGTATAAATAACTTTAAACCCAGGTTCCTTTTCTAATAAAGCGCCCACTTGTAACACTACATCCAAAACAATGTCTTTTTCTACATACCCATTTCCCTTATTGCCTGGGTCTTTTCCTCCATGACCAGCATCTAAAACAACGATAAAGGGTTTTTGAGGTGGATTATTGTTAACTTTAAAAGAATAAATGATAAAGATTCCTAAAAAAAGTAAGAATGTATATAATAGTTTCGTTTTCATGTGTTTAATAACGGTAGGTTGCTATTGATATTTTTAAAAATTTACTATTTGAAAAACAAGCCAAAAAATATATGTAATTTTGGGGTTCAAAAACTAAGCCAATTTATGAAATAGACAGCTAGTTCCTTGTCGATTTGAAGGGAACTTATTAAAAAAGTTGTTTACAAAAAAATAGCCTGAAAGCATTGCAAAATAAGCACTTCATTTTTTACACGACCTTACTTCTCCTGCTTTTTTGCAGTACATCATTGTATTCGCAAGACCCTGTAGATAAAGGTTCGGTTGTAATTCCTGCAAAGGAAGATACGCTTTCTGTTACTCCAAAAGATACTCTTACTATCAACCCGATTACTTATAATGAAGTTGTTGTGGATACTGTAAAAGTAGATTCTATTGCACCTAAGGATGAAATTTTAAAGGATATTGTTGATTATTATGGCGAAGATTATGTGTACATGGACAAAAAATCCAGTAAGGTGTATATGTACAATAAAGCTTTTATTACTTACCAAACCTACCGAATAGATGCTGGACTCATCATTTTGGATTACAATAAAAACGAGGTTACCGCCAAAGGAATTGACAGTGCTGGAGTATATAGCCAAAAACCCATCTTTGTGGAAGGGTCTAATAAAGTAGAACCCGATTCTATCCGATTTAATTTTACTACAAAAAAAGCGATTGTGTATAATTCTAGGACATTTCAGAATGAAATGAATGTTCTTTCAGAAATTACCAAAAAAGAGAATGATTCTGTGTATTTTCTTAGGAATGTAAAGTTTACCACGGCCGAAGATATTGAAAACCCTGAATATTATTTTTATACGCGAAAAGCCAAATTTGTCCCTCAAAAGAAAGTAGTTACGGGACTTACCAATATGTATATAGCAGACGTGCCCACTCCTATTGGATTGCCGTTTGCCTTCTTCCCTCTTTCTGAAACTAGAACCTCTGGATTTCTTTTACCCAATATTGGTGAAAATAACAATCGAGGATTTTTTCTTCAAAATGGCGGGTATTATTTTGCTATTAATGATTATATAGATTTAACTGTCTTAGGCGATTATTACACCAACGGCAGCTATGGTTTTCGACTCGATAGCGACTATGCCCTTCGCTATAAGTTTCGAGGGAATGTAAGCTTCCGATATGAAAATTTAATTAATAGCGAACGTGGCTTTCCAGATTTTACACAAAGTTCATTATACAACATTCGATGGAGTCATAATCAAGACCAAAAAGTAAATCCAAGTTCTCGATTTAGTGCTTCGGTGAATTTAGGGAGCAGTCGCTATTTACAGCAATCCATTAATCAAACAAACAATGCAAGTCAGTTAGTAAACACATTAAGTTCTTCGGTTTCCTATTCCAAAAGCTTTGAAACGGAGCCTCAGATTCAGTTTACTATTGCGGGAACACATAGCCAGAATACGCAAACGGAAGCCATCAATATGTCTCTTCCAAATTTTAATGGAAGTGTTTCCCGTATCTTTCCATTTGCTCCAAAAAATGGAGTAAAGAAAGGAGCTTTTCAGAATATAAATATGCAATACAATGTTGTTGCTGAAAATAGAATTTCTACAACCGATTCGTTATTTTTCAAAAAGGAAATGTTTGAAGGGGCTCAAATAGGTGCACGACATACCATCCCTATAAGTACTAATTTTAAAGTGTTAAAATATTTAAGTTTTTCATTAAGTACAAACTATCAAGAAACTTGGGTGGGAAAAACCATTAGTAGAAATTATGATGAAACAGCAAACGACGGTGACGGTGCAGTAGTTCAGGATACTATTTCGGGTTTTGATAGTTATCGTACCTATGGTTTTTCAACCGGTGTTGGAACTACCATTTATGGTACTTTTAATTTTGGAAAAGATAAAAAAATACAAGCAATTAGACATGTAATGCGCCCCTCTATAGGATATAGTATTAGTCCCGGATTTCAGCAATATTATGATGAATATACCATTGTATCTGCAGATCCAGAAATAAACGATCAAGTAGTAGAATATTCACGTTTTGAGAACACTCTTTACGGCGCACCAGGGAAGTTGTATTCTAGTAGTATGAGTCTAGCTCTTAGTAATACTTTGGAAGCTAAAATTAGGGACAAAGACACTACCGCTGTTGAGCCTAAAAAACTTATTATATTGAACAATTTAAACTTTTCGACAGGATATAATTTTTCTGCAGATTCCCTTAAATGGAGCAATGTACAAGTTACTGGTAGCATACCCATTGTGAAGAAATTAGACTTTAATTTTAATGGATCACTAGATCCGTATGCCTTGGATAACGATAACAATCGAATAAATACATTTAATATTGAAAATGGCGGAAGTTTATTCCGATTGGTTAATGGAAATATTAGTTTTAACTATTCATTCTCCAGTAAAGATTTTGAAAAAGCAGAAAAGGAAGATGAAGACTTTGATAGCGATACTTTTCGCAACGGGGGTCGCCCCGATGATTTGTTTGGCGATCCAACTGAATTCAATGATTTAAGCCCTGTCCCTGTTGATAAAAAAAATAAGGATAAAACCACCGAAAAAGCTTGGTATCAATATGATATCCCCTGGGATTTACGCCTAGCGTATACCCTAACATATTCAAATAGTCAACGACAAAATGAAATATCCTCCCAATCCCTTATGATGAGCTCTAGTGTAACACTATCTCCCAAATGGAGCGTACGAGTTTCTTCTGGTTACGATTTTAAAAATAAAGGCGTTACTCTTACACAATTGGGCTTTGTAAGAGATCTGGATAGTTGGACCATGCGGTTTAACTGGACGCCAATTGGCGCTCGAAATACGTCTTGGAATTTCTTTATTGGAATAAAAGGTAGCATCTTGAAAGATATTAAATACGACAAGCGAAGAGAAGCAGATAGAAATTTATAATACTTTTTAACTATGAAAAAAATTATCAACACATCCAATGCCCCTACTCCTATTGGTCCATATAGCCAAGCAGTACAAAGAGGAAATTTGTTATTTACTTCTGGGCAAATTGCTATTAATCCAAGAACAGGTTCTTTGGTCATGGAAAGCATCGAAAAAGAAACGAAGCAAGTGATGGAAAATTTGAAGGCTGTGCTAGGAAAAGCAGGGATGGATTTTTCACACGTACTAAAAACCTCTATTTTTTTAAGTGACATGAAAAACTTTGGAAAAGTAAATGAAGTCTATGCTACTTATTTCGATGAAGCCACTGCACCTGCACGTGAAACGGTTGAAGTAGCTAATTTACCAAAATATGTAAATGTTGAAATCTCAATGATAGCTTCCCTTTAAGGGACTTCTTGTTCATCTTGTTTAATAGCAGATGGCGAAAATCCTTCTGGGAATGATTCATCATCTGGAATTACGGGAAGTTCATTTTCAGATTCGAGGGTCAATTTTTTATTGAAGAGTCGTTGCATCAATTCTTTAAAAGTATCGAAATCCACCGAATACGAAACTCCGGCTCCTTGTTCAAAAATCTGGTCTTCGCCTATAAATTGCAAGTCGGCTTGACGGTTAAAGAAATTTATTCGCAAGCTCCCATCATCATTTACCAGCCATTGCACTTCAATATCCCCTGCTACAGAAGATTCATTAGCACCCCCTACTGGCACAGCCACTTTTCCGTTAATTAAAACTCTTTCTGAAAGTTTTGTAGACAACTGCACACCTACTTGGTACTCTAATTGTTCATTTAAAGAAGTTTGCCTAGTCGCAATTGTAGGTAACACTTTAAATTTAGAATCCTCTCCTGCAAAAATATCGGCCACAAGTTTATTTACTCTTTCAGTTAATGTCCCCGCAATTGCATTTTGTCCAGCGGCGGCATCACTTTGGAAAGAACCAGTTGCGGCTAAAAATATAGCTTGGGTTTGGCGCTGTTCTTTATCTCTAATTTTATCCTCCAATTCGTCTCTAACTGTAGAAGAAACTCCGGGAAAGCTCAACTGAAAATCTAAATCGGGTTGCATAATTTCACCTGTAAGATTTAAAAGCACTTCTACATCTACAGTACTGTTTAAAGTGGTATTCTCCAACAATGCGGATGGGTTTACATCTTCCACTTTGTATTTTGCAGTAAGATCTAATCGTGCTTTTGTAGGTTCACCATCCCAAGTAATATTCCCTCCAGGTACTACATCTATGGTTTTATCAACTAACCCAGCATATCTAAAGTCGTACTTTCCGTCTATAATTAAGAAATCTCCCCACATTTTAAATTTCCCAAGAGTATTTATTTCCAAAAGTAAAATCCCGGCTCCTCTCCCTCGTAAGGCCGAATTATTTACTTGATCTACGAGTACTTCTACTTCGGCATTTTCATTTATATCCAATTCAAAATTGAGAGATAGTCCCTTTATTTCTTCTGTTACGTATGTTTCTCCTGCAATTCTTGCTTTCTTTTCTTCGGGAGATATAAACCGAATAAAAGAATCATCTCCAATGCTAGCTGCATCACTAATAGGAATTTTAAATTTAGTTCCTGCTTCGGTAGTTGCCACTACATCAATCACTAATTCATCTACCGGACCAGTTATTTTTGAAGTCCCACTAATAAAAGCAGTTCCATAATACAATGCATCTTCATCTTTTGGAGTGTCTAAAACTAGCAATCGTATGGTTTCTAAATCAAAATCTAAAGCCCAATTAGAGAAATTTGAATGGAAAACGTTTCCTTCAAAAGTACCCACTGTACCATATTTTGTATCGGTTAAGAATGTTGGGCTAATTCTAAATTTATCCTTGGTAAGGAAAATGGAGGTATCATCTTCTAGATTAAAATCGACATTTAAATACGGAATCGTTAATCCTGTTTCAAATAAATCAATACGTCCCGTTACATCTGGGGATTTATAATTTCCTTTCACTTTTGCATTTCCAGATGCCAATCCTCTAAGATTTGAAATAACCTCGCCTCCAAAAGGACTAAAGGCTTTTAAATTGAAATCTGTGAGAGATACATTTAAGTCAATAACAGACTGCTCTTCCCCGACATCAAGACTCCCCACCGCCTTGAATGAGCTTACGTTATCATTAATGAGACTAGAATTAATAGTATATCTGGTTAGGTCTGTATTTCCTTTTATTTTTAACTCTAAATCTCCAAAATCAACGTTGTTTAAATTAACATCCTCAATGACAATTTCTGAATTTGGGTAAAAGGAGCCACCTCTTTGCACAAAATCTAATCGTCCATTAATACGCCCTTTCAAATTAAGGCTATCTACTTCGGGTACTATTTTACCCAAGTCAACATCTTTAAATTGAAGCTTGACATCTGTAATTGTCGAATCTTTTTTATAGCCTGCTAATTGTATTAATTCATTGTTATGGCGAAGCGTTAGTGAGTCTAACTTTATATCCCTAAAATTATCATCAAAAGTAATTTTGTTAAGGTTATTGTTTTCCTTATTTAAAAACCAATCGTTTCCTTTATAATTTATTTTTGAACGTTTTATCCCAACAACAGAATTTCCGTCTGCATTTATAGTATGATACAAGGAAAGGTTAAAAAGATCATCTTGGTTTTTGCCTCCCGCAAATTGTGATTGAATGTAAAGCGTATCATTTAAGGTTTTATTGATAACATTAACATCTGTAAAATTGTAGGAACCCGTATAAATTGAATCTACAGAAATGTAGGCATTAAACAGTGGGTTATCGTTATCTAATTTCACATTTACCTTCCCTAAATAATTTTCATAAAGCAGTAATTCAGGAGATTTAAAATCCAGTTTAAACTTGGATTCATCTGAAAAAACCGAACCTTTTATTCGTGTATTTTCACCAAGCTGAAGCTCTGGCACAAATACGTCCACAATTTTATTATACACCTCAAACTCATAATTAATATACTGGTCTGGAGTTACTTGTAAAGGAATGTAGTTTGTATAAATACTTCCTATGGAATTTCTAAATAAAAAGGGAATGTCTTCCAATAAAAAACGTCCACGTATTCTACCATTAATAATATCGGGGGAGTTTACTTCAATAGTACGCTCATCATCCTGAAACGTAGAGGTTATATTAAAATCATCGAAGAAAAAATCTTTATCTTGTGTTTGGTAAAAAGTTTCGGAAAATTGAATAGTTCCAACCGCATCATTTATTGTAGTTCCATCCATATCCATAATAATCTTTCCAGCAAAAACTGAAACGCTATCTCTGGTAAATAATCGCAATTTGTTGAGTTCTGCATATTCAATGTTTGCTTCAAAGTCGTATTGATTAAACGCTTTTGAAACATCAATTAACCCATCAAAATCCATTTTAAGGTTTGGGTCGTTTATGGAAAGTTTACCGTTAAATTTTGGATTTTTTAAGTTTCCTTCAACCATGATGTTTTTATAAATATAGTTTTCAAAATCAAAACTACTTATGGTCCCTTGAACCAGAGTACTTACCGTTTCGGGAGTAAAACCTCGTCCATTAAAAGTGAGATTAGCATTCATCTTTCCAATGGATGTAGTTCCCGCTAATTTCCCCAAATTGAAGTTAGTTAACTTCGCATTTCCTTTATAATAGGCATTTTTGAAATCGGTAATATTACCCAATTCCAAATTAACATCTGCTAAACCAACAGCCGTGGTAACCAAACTCTTTGTTTTTATTTCGTCCCCGATGATTTCACTATCCCCGCGTAAAGAAAAGTTTCCAAATTGTTTTAATTCCACAGGTAAGTCCTTCCCAATAATATTTGGCAATATCCGTCTTAAATCAAAATAATTGGTAGTTATAAAATGGTCCCTTCCTTTTACAATATATATTTCTTCATTAAAAAGGTTTTGAAATAGAAAATCTCCTTTAAACTGAGAATTGCCATAGCGTAAATCTGAATTATCAAATCTAAAGTCGTTCAAAAACCCTTTAAAATCACCATTAATATTAATATCAAGGTTTTCACCAAACTCTGGATAAATCTTGTTTAAGTCATTTGTAGAAATAATGGTCTCCTTAAAAGTGAATTCTAACAGAACTTTATTTACAAAGTCTGCCATGCCTTCTTCAAAAGTTAATTTCCCATTCCCTATAATTTTGGAATTGCCTGTCTCAAGGACTAAATCTTCCAAGAACATTTCTGTCTCGGAGTATATAAATTCAAGTGAAGAATGCTTAACCTCAATTCCACGCCCCTCAAAAAAGGAAAGGGAATTAATATCTGCTTCTACTACAGGCCCATAAATATCGAAGTCATAGGCATCTAAATTCAATTTTTTGAGGTCAACAGCAACGGGCACTTCGGCATTTTCATCGCTCACTCTAACGTGAGAATTAATAAGGGTTAAATGTGTGGCTAGTAACTGAAATGGCTTTACTTCGGTAGTGTCCCCAGTGTTAAATTTTTCAGCGAAAATAGAAAGGTTGTCATTATCTTCGTCTTTGTATGTTTTTACGAATAAATTAGCATTTTCAAGCTCTAAAAAACCAAAATCGAGATTCCCATCAATTAATTTTTTAATACTTAATAAATTAGTTTGAAGAATCTCTGTATAAATTAATGTATCTAGATGGTGGTCTCTAATAAAAACATTCCTAATGTCTATTTCTCCTTTCCAATTGAGGCCGAGGCGTTCAATATTAATATCTGTGCCATAGGTTTCGTTTAGTCCATCGGTTACCTTTTTCCCTATTTTAGTCTGAACCGCTGGAATAGATAAAACGATCACCAGGAGCACTAGCAATAATATAAGTATCACAGTGATACGTTTAATTATTTTGAGAAGTTTTTTGATAACCCTTTAATGTTTTAATTTTACACCCAACAAGTGTGCCTAAAAATATAAATGAATAAAAATACATACATCCTCGGCATTGAATCTTCTTGCGATGACACTGCAGCTGCCGTTATCCATAACGGCGTGGTACTTTCTAATGTTGTTGCTGGACAAAAAATACATGAAGAATACGGGGGTGTTGTCCCTGAGTTGGCTTCACGTGCACATCAACAAAATATAGTCCCTGTAGTTCATCAGGCATTGCGCAAAGCAAATATCGATAAAAAACAGCTAAGTGCCATAGCTTTTACCCAAGGACCTGGATTAATGGGCTCTTTACTTGTAGGCACCTCGTTTTCAAAGTCTTTAGCGATGGGGTTAGACATTCCATTAATTGCTGTGAACCATATGCAGGCTCATATTTTGGCGCATTTTATTAATGCCGAAGAGCAAACCGCACCCACATTTCCATTTATTGCTTTAACGATTAGCGGTGGTCATACTCAAATTGTAAAAGTGACAGATTATTTTGAGATGGAGATTTTAGGCGAAACGATAGATGATGCTGTGGGTGAAGCTTTTGATAAATCAGCTAAAATATTAGGTCTTCCCTATCCAGGTGGTCCTTTAATCGATAAATATGCACAAAGTGGAAATCCACTTGCATATCCCTTTACTAAACCAAAGGTGGGTGATTTAGAATTCAGTTTTAGCGGATTAAAAACAGCGGTGTTATATTTTGTAGAACGTGAAACCAACAAGAATCCAAATTTCGTTTCTGAAAACTTAGAAGATATTTGTGCCAGCATACAGTATACTATTGTAGACTATTTAATGGATAAACTTAAAAATGCTGTAGCGATCACCGGTATCAAGCAAGTGGCTATTGGTGGCGGTGTTTCTGCCAATAGTGGGATTCGGAATGCGCTAAAAGAAGCTGAAAAAGAACTAGGTTGGAAAACCTATATCCCTCGATTTGAATATTGTACAGACAATGCGGCAATGATAGCTATGGTAGGGGAATTAAAATATAAAACTCAACAATTTTCTTCAAATAATTTAGTGGCTAAAGCCCGAATGAAATTATAACATGTCAAAGACCGAAGAGATACTGAAAAGAATTCGAGTAGCTTTAAAGCCTTGGGAGAAAGACATCGTAGAAAAGAAGATGTTTGGTGGAACTTGTTTTCTATATAAGGGTAAGATGTGTGTAGGCGAAACAAAAGAAAGACTTATGGTGCGTGTTCCTTCTGAAAAAATGGAGAAAGCATTGAGCACTGAATTTGTTGGACCCATGAATTTTACGGGTAAGCCTATGAAGGAATTTATTTTTGTTACAGAAAAAGGATTTCATACAGAAGAGAAGCTACAACATTGGATAGAAATTGGTGTGGCTCATGCTAAAATGAAAAGCGAACAATAATGAATCTATTTTACCAAGGTAATCTTTCCGAAACTTCTCAGAATATCATTTTTGATAAAGATGAAAGCCGACATATCTTCAAAGTTCTTAGGCATAAATTGGGCGATACTTTACATATAACAAATGGTCTTGGAATCTTATTTACAGCAGAATTGGTAGAGGTTTCACAAAAGCAATGTCTTGCAGTTGTTAATGAAGCGGTAAAAAAAGCTCCACTACCCTATTATTTACACATAGCAGTTGCGCCCACCAAAAATAATGATCGTTTTGAATGGTTTTTGGAAAAAGCCACTGAAATTGGTATTTCAGAAATTACTCCTATTCTTTGTGACCATAGTGAAAGAAAAGTCATTAAAGTGGACCGCTTCGAAAGAATTATCGAAAGCGCGATGAAACAATCACTCAAAATGTACAAACCAAAGCTTAATGAATTGACTTCCTTTTCAGGTTTTATTAAGCTTCAAAGCAATTTTAATGGAATAAAATGTATTGCTCATTGCGAAGATTCGGAAAAGGAATTGTTAAAAAATTTAGTTCAGCCTAAATCAAACAATATCATTCTCATTGGTCCGGAAGGAGATTTTTCCTACACAGAAATTGCATTAGCGCAAAAAAATGACTTTAGCCCTATTAGTCTTGGTGAAAGCCGTTTACGCACCGAAACAGCTGCTATATCTGCTTGTCACACCGTTTATTGCAGCAATTTATAGTCTCTTTTAAATTATAAAAGTGTTTTTTATCGATAAAATTTGCTATTTAATCGATATTTTATATATTGCACTCACCAAATCGAACCTAATTTATACTTAACCTACTTAAGTTGCTATGAATGCAATAAAGAGAATTCCCCGTAAAAGTACGCCGTCACAAAGCGTACCATATCAAGAGGTAACTTTAAAGTTTCTCTCTCCCATGCAAAGGGAAATGTCAAACAAAATCACTAAAGATTGGAAACTATTCACCTATCCCCTTTTTGGTGAAATGATTGATAATATTTAATATTTTTCTACCTCCAGCCATCACAAATTTATTATTTTTGAAGCATGCGATGGTTACTATTTATTTCTTTTATTTTCTCGATAAATTTTTCTCAAGCTCAAGAGCTTGCCATTTTAAAGTATGGTGGCGGTGGAGACTGGTATAGCAATCCTACAGCACTTCCCAATTTAATTAAGTTTTGTAATCAACAAATCAATACCTCTCTACAAGAAAAACCTCAAACGGTATCCCTTTTGGATGTGGAACTCTTTAACTATCCCCTTATCCATATGACCGGACATGGAAACGTGTTCTTTACCAATGAGGAAGTAGAAAACCTTCGGGATTATTTATTAAGTGGTGGATTTCTTCATATTGACGACAACTATGGTATGGATCAGTACATACGAAAAGAACTGTCTAAACTTTTTCCAAACGAAGAATTAAAAGAACTTCCAGGAGATCATCCAATTTTTAATCAGAAATTTAAATTTCCTCAAGGATTACCAAAAATTCATGAGCATGATAATGGCCGACCACAGGCCTTTGGAATAACCATAGATGGCAGACTAGTACTGTTATATACCTATGAAAGTGATTTGGGTGATGGATGGGAGAACCCAGAAGTACATAACGATCCTGCCGAAGTTAGACTTAAAGCCCTACAAATGGGTGCCAACATTATTCAATACGCTTTCGAAAATTAGATAATCTGGTATGAATGAAGTATTATTGCGACCAGAAGTACAGAAATTCATAAAAGAGTTTAAAGGAGACGTTTCCCAACTAGCTTTTAAAGGTTCTCCTTGGAGTGAAATTCCTGCTAAAGAACTTATGCAGCAGATTGAAAGCTACACCAAATGTAAAGATAAACTCCCTACTTGGTATAACTCCCATAATATAATTTACCCTCCTAAGCTCCATATAGAGCAGACTTCTTCAGAAATTACAGCACTATATAAAGCTTCTTTAGTCAATGGGGAAAGTCTAGCCGATATTACTGGCGGATTTGGTGTTGATACTTATTTTTTTTCTGAAAAATTTTCCAAGGTTCATCATTTCGAACAAAACAAAGATTTATCCGAAATGGCAGCATATAATTATAAACAGTTAAATAAAAACAATGTTACTTTTTTTGCTGAAGATGGCCTTGAAGGGATTCAAAATACAAAATATGATGTCATTTTTATAGATCCTTCGAGGAGACACGCTTCAAAAGGAAAAGTATTTTTTTTAAAGGATTGCGAGCCCAATCTTGTTGAGCACCAAGGATTTTTATTGGAGCATTGTGAAACCTTACTCGTAAAAACATCACCTATGCTAGATATCTCGGTGGGTTTAAAAGAACTTAACAATGTTTCCGAAATACACATCGTCGCGCTCAATAACGAAGTGAAAGAACTAATTTGGATTCTTTCAAAATCAATTTCAGAAGTAATATTAATTAAAACCATCAACTTCAGTAAAACCGAAAGAGAGGAATTTCAATTTTATTATGATTCTGAAAACAGTGAACTTTATGAAGCTCCCCTAACCTATCTTTATGAACCAAATGCTGCCATAATGAAGGCTGGAGGTTTTTCTAAAATATGTGATGCCTTCCCAGTTTATAAACTTGCGCAACACAGTCATTTATTTACAAGTGATACCCTCATTGATTTTCCAGGACGAGCTTTCAAGATCACTTCGGTGATTCCGTACCAAAAATCAGAAATGAAAAACTTTGCAAAATCAAAAGCAAATGTTAGTACTCGTAATTTCCAAGAATCGGTAGCGCAGATTAAGAAGAAATGGAACATAAACGATGGCGGAAATAAATATCTTTTTTTTACAACACTTCAAAATGGTAAAAAAGTTGCTTTAGATACAGAGAAACTGTAAAAAAGTGAAAATTTCCTTAAACTTTTAAGGTACATTTCTTCATCCTAACTATTTCCTATATATTAAAAATATGAAGGAAATAGTTTTAAAATATTGGTTTTGTTGGGTATTCGTTTTAGTATCATGTATTCCTCCCGGAAATCTAAATCCGTTAATAAGTTTACCAAACGATTTAAAAGAAGTTTCCGCTGCAGAGGTTTTTGATGGAAATGATACTGTATGGATGATAGAAGATCAAGGGAATGCCGCTAAAGTTTATGGCATTGACCTTACACAGCAACATCTTTTAAAAATCATTACTGTTGAAAATGCGAAAAATAAAGACTGGGAAGATTTAACAAGTGATACACAAGGGAATCTTTATATAGGTGATTTTGGTAATAATTCAAATAAAAGAAAAGAAGGTACTATTTATAAGCTTACTAATATTGCAAATTCTGAAAACAAAATAAATGCAGAAACAATAAACTACACGGTACCCAAAAGTCTGGAAAATGAGGATTTTGAAAGCTTTTTTCTTTACAATGGATACTTCTATATTTTTAGCAAAGATGATAAAAAAGGTACTGTTATAAAAGTTCCAAATAGTATTGGCAAAAAAGAAGCTACAATTGTTTCAGAATTTAATTTAAAAGGAAAAGATGATGCCATTACTTCTGCAGATATCTCTGCTGATGGAACAGAAGTAATTTTATTAAATCATGAAAAACTATGGAAGTTATCGAATTTTAAAGGAGATGATTTCTTTTCTGGAGATGTTGAAAAACTTTCATTTGACCATAATACACAAAAAGAAGGTCTTTGCTACCTAAATGATACTACGGTTATTTTAACAGACGAACGTAACGACTCTGAAGGAGGTAATGTTTATTCCTTTAGTATTGACCATTAAATCAACTCTCAAAATCAATAGTAAATAAAAAATAGAATCTACTACCATTATTACAGCTATTTCAATTTTTTCAAAGTTTTAGAAAACAACGAATGCTCTGTGTAAATGAAGAAATTAAAAAGCCTTAGATTTCTCTAAGGCTTTGATTTTACTGGTGATCGTGACAGGATTTACTTTCCCTAGCACTCCGTGCTAAAAATACTTCAAACAAAAAAACGCTCAAGCTAGCTTGGCGTTTTTCCTTATTGAAATATTTATTCGTGATCGCGACAGGATTCGAACCTGTGACCGTCTGCTTAGAAGGCAGATGCTCTATCCAGCTGAGCTACGCGACCATAGCTTAAAAAAAAACCGAACTTGAAAAAGTCCGGTTCTTGTCGGGGTGGCAGGATTCGAACCTGCGACCTCCTGCTCCCAAAGCAGGCGCGATGACCGGGCTACGCTACACCCCGTGAAATAACATTGCTGTATCTTCACAAATTATTGTTGCGGAGAGACAGGGATTCGAACCCTGGCAACGGTTTCCCGTTGACAGATTAGCAATCTGCTCCATTACCACTCTGGCACCTCTCCAAATCAATGAACCCACATATTTTCAATGCGGTTGCAAATGTAAATTTATCTATTCAATAACCCAAAAAAAAAGAAACGTTTTTTATATTTTTTTTTCTGCTCATTTTATTCGGGATATTCGACTCTTAAATGATAGCTGTTTTTTAGTTTTTTCTTGAGAACTTTCTTGATAATTTCAATCTCCTTAAAAGTAATATTAGCGTTAATAAATTGTCCGTTCTCCATTTGGCTATTAACAATGTTTTCTACAAAAGAATCAATTTTTGAGGATGTAGGCTCTTTCAAGCTCTTACTCGCCGCTTCTACACTATCTGCCATCATTAATATAGCCGTTTCTTTAGAAAAAGGCTTTGGCCCAGGATATTGAAAATCTTCCTTCTTTACATCCCCGTTAATTTCTTCTTCTTTTTTGTAGAAATAAAACACCAGACTTGTTCCATGATGGGTTCTGATAAAATCAACAATTCTATCTGGGAGATTATTCTTTCTAGCAATTTCTATTCCTTTTATAACGTGATCTATAATTATTTTAGCACTTTCCTTAGGAGATAACTCATTCAGGGGGTTTATCTGATTTAATTGATTTTCGGTAAAATTGGATGGATTCACCATTTTACCAATATCGTGATACAGTGCTCCTACTCTTGCTAGCATTGAATTTGCTCCAATTTCATTGGCTGCAGCTTCGGCTAAATTTGCAACATTCAACGAATGGTGAAAAGTACCTGGCGCTCTGTTTGAAAGTTCTTTTAACAAGGCAGAATTTGTATTGCTAAGTTCCAGCAATGATACTTCAGAAACCAATCCGAAGATTTTTTCATAAATATATATAAGTGGAAATGCAAAAAGTGTTACCAACCCACAAATAATGAAATAGACAAAATTTTCGAGTTCAATTTGGGCAATGTTACCTTCTTGAATAATGAAAAATGCAAAATAACCAAGGATGTAGATAAAAGTGATTTGCCCTACAGAGATAAATAAATTGGCACGCTTGTACAATTCTGCAACGGTTAAAATAGTAACAATACCTGCAATGATTTGAAGAAACATAAACTCAAAGCTATTAGGTACAATAAAGCCTAAAAGCATTATGGTGAGAACGTGCACAAACAGTCCTAATCTTGCATCAAAAAAGCTCTTTAAAATGATAGGTAAAATACACAATGGAATAATATAAACATAGGCAGCATCGTACTTTACAACTAAAGTGGTGACAAATACCATCACTATAATATTGAAGAAAATAAAACTTACCTTAGTATCATTTGCATAAATTTCACGGCGATATTTTCTAAGAAATAAGAATAGCATAATAAACACCAAGGACACGAGCATTGAGTAGCCAAAAACCAGCCAATAATAATTATTTTGACTCCAAACCTGCGATTGAAATTGATCCTTTAAAGAATTTAATATCAGGTATTTTTCACCTTCAACCACTTCTCCTTTTGCAATAATTCGAGTCCCTTTTTCTACAATTCCTTTATTTGGATTAATTTGATTGATCGCATTTTCAATAGCAGATTCTGTACGTTGAGGATTGTACGAAATATTGGGTTGTGCTACTGTAGTAATAAGTCTTTGTAATAACGGAATGACATCCTTTCTATCTTTTGCTTTTGTAGTTACCAATGGAACCAAATCATCTTTTTTGAAAAACTGAGAAAACACCACTTCACTAACTTCGTTTCCAACTTTCAAATACACTATTCTATCCTCCGAAAATGAGTACTCATTTTCAACAAGCCCTTTAGTATATACTTCATTTAAAATAGTGCTTCCTAGTTGCTCTATACGGGCTTTAGGAGTTTGATAAAGGCTATCTACATATTCAGCATCAAGATTTTTTTTAAATGCCTCTAAAGCTACCGTGGAGATTTTGGAATCGGCATCAAAATAAGGAATTACAGAAGAACGAATCTCTTCTTTTTCATTTTCAAGTGCCTCTTTATCTTTCTTTATGGTAAAATTGAAAGGAGATAATAAATTCTCATACTGCCATGGTTTTCCTTTCTGAAAATTATATTTAAACTGCCCTCCTTTTGGCAGAAGATAAATCACCAAAAGTGTAGAAACTAGGTACAAAAAAACCTTATAAATAAGTGATTGATTTCGGGTTAAGAAAAAGACAAGGTTTTTCATATAAAATATTACGAAAAGTAAAGGTATGAATAAGCTTTCATTTATCCCAAGCGCTAATCTATTAACAAGGATATTTCATTTTTAATCCGTAATTTTGCAACTCATTAATTCTATTTAATTAAAATTATTATGTCCAAAAAAGTTGTTATCGTATCCTCTGCCCGAACCCCCATTGGTAGCTTTATGGGAAGCCTTTCTTCTTTAACTGCAGCACAATTAGGAAGTGTTGCAATAAAAGGAGCTTTGGAGAAGATAAAACTTGACCCTTCTTTAGTTTCTGAAGTATATATGGGTAATGTGGTACAAGCAGGAGTTGGACAAGCGCCTGCGAGACAAGCTGCCCTTGGAGCTGGAATTCCAGATTCTGTTCCTTGTACTACCATAAACAAAGTATGTGCCTCTGGTATGAAGGCGGTCATGCAAGGAGCACAGGCTGTTTCTTTGGGTGATGCCGAAGTGGTAGTTGTTGGCGGAATGGAAAGCATGAGTAATATTCCCCATTATGTACACTTGCGAACAGCCACCAAATTTGGCCCAACCACGATGATTGATGGTATGCAAAAAGATGGATTGGTAGACGCCTACGATCATAATGCAATGGGTGTATGCGCCGATGCATGTGCTACTGAATATCATTTTTCTCGCGAAGATCAAGATGCGTTCGCAATACAGTCATACAAACGTTCAGCAAAGGCTTGGGAAGAAGGAAAATTCGCAAATGAAGTTGTCCCAGTAGCCGTTCCACAGCGTAAAGGAGATCCTGTTATCGTTTCAGAGGATGAAGAATTTAAAAATGTATTTATTGAAAAAATACCCGCGCTACGACCTGCATTTACAAAAGATGGCACTGTAACCGCAGCAAATGCTTCAACCATAAACGATGGGGCTGGCGCTATGATTTTGATGAGTGAGGAAAAGGCAAAAGAGTTAGGGTTACAACCTTTGGCATATATTAAAAGTTATGCCGATGCCGCTCAAGAGCCAAAATGGTTTACTACAGCTCCTGCTAAAGCCCTTCCAAAAGCATTGGCAAAAGCCAAAATTACTCTTGATGATGTTGATTATTTTGAGTTCAACGAAGCTTTTTCTGTTGTTGGCCTAGCCAATATGAAATTATTAGGACTAAATGATTCTAACGTAAATGTTAATGGTGGAGCTGTTTCATTAGGCCACCCATTAGGCTGTAGTGGTGTTAGAATTCTAATTACACTCTTAAGTGTTTTAGAACAAAACAATGCAAAAATTGGTGCAGCAGCAATATGTAATGGCGGAGGTGGTGCTTCGGCAATGGTAATTGAAAGAATTTAAAAATTTCTAGCCCTTCTGAATGAAATTTGGCATTTGTCCTCTTAGTATTATTCCGTTACGATTAGAATCTTCCGACAAAAGTGAATTGGTTAGTCAAGTGCTTTATGGTGAGATTTTTAAAGTATTGGAGGTTCAAAAAAAGTGGAGTAAGATTAGATTGAATTTTGATAAATATGAAGGGTGGATAGATAACAAACAATACCAATTCATTTCGAAAGAAGATTATGAAACGCTAAATGAGGTTTCTCCAAGATATTCTTCAGATTTAGTGGACTTTGTTGCCACCAAAGAAAAGCAATTGCTTACTACTCCCATTGGAAGCAGTATCCATAACGCACCCTTTCTAGAGCATACGTTTGATGGTAGATTTATTTCAGAACAACAACCTAAATCCTATTTAACAGAAACTGCAATATTATTTTTAAACAGTCCCTATTTATGGGGTGGTAAAACCCCTTTTGGAATTGATTGTAGTGGATTTACCCAAATGGTATATAAAATAAATGGATATAGCTTACTTCGAGATGCGAGTCAACAGGCCACACAAGGTGAAGCCCTTAGTTTTATTGAAGAAAGTGAACCAGGCGATTTAGCCTTTTTCGATAATAACGAAGGGGATATCATTCACGTTGGAATTATTATGAAAGATAACTACGTTATTCATTCTCACGGAAAAGTTAGAATTGATAGGCTCGATCATAGCGGTATTTATAATGTTGATGAGAAAAAATATTCTCACAAACTTCGTGTCATTAAAAAGGTTATATAAAAAAAGGCTTCAAAATTTGAAGCCTTTTTTATTGAGTTATGTGATATTAATTTCCTTCCATTTCAGCAAGCTTTGCTTTTGCTGCTTTGTATTTATCATCCATCCCTAACTGACTGTATAGATTCATTAAAGTTCGAAATACTTCCAAATTATCTGGTGATGATTTTACCGCTGCTTCTAAATAAGGTAGAGCCTCTTGATACATTTTTTTACGCTGCTCTTTGAGCTCATCATATTTTAAATTATCTGCTCTCGAGGTTCCTAAGCCATTCATTTCTTCAACAAGCTTACCTTCATTTTGAAGAATTAATGCTGCCATATTTATTTGAGCATAAGAATAATCTGGCTTCAGCTCAAGGGCTTTTAAATAATACTCTCTGGCTTTATCTAATTGGCCAATGGATGCAGAGCTAACCCCTAAGTTATAATATAATTCTGGATTGTTAGGATCTGTTTTAATGACCTCCGCCATTATGTTATTATACTTTTGCATGTCTCCCATTTTATAAGCTAGATCCGCTTCAGAACGCATTAAGTTTGTATCATTAGGATTGGCTTCTCGAGCTTTTTTCATGATCGCTAAAGCCTTTTCATTTTCTCCTTTATTCATATAAATTAAGGTCACCTTTTGAAGAATATCTCCTTCCACAGAACTTGTCTTGCTTTCAGTTGGATTCGTAAAATCTGCAAATTTTACCATATTATCTCTTTCTTCTTTACTACCAAAAATTACTGGCTTTCCGGTTTTAGGATCGGTTGCAGAGTATTCCATATGAACATTCGTAAACCCTTTAGCCAGTAATTCTTCGTAGTAATTTAAAGCTGTATCGAAGTCACTTCCGTTTACTGAGTTTCCGGCTGCATAATATAAATAAGAAGTGTCTTTAGGACTCACTAGATACGCTTGGCGTAATTTTTCGGAAGCCGTTAAATAGCTTTTCTTATTTTGATCTTCAATGGCACTATTCACTAGAGCTACCCTTAGATTATCCATCCCTAATGTAAGTCTATCGCTCATATCACCACTACCATTAAGTTCATTTGCCTTCTTAAACGCTTCACCAGCTTCCTTCATTTTAGCAAAATTAGCTGTACCAGCCATGGCTAGGGTAGCCTCACCTAAAATAGTATAATACTGCGCCTTTAAATCATTATCTGCAGCTCCAAGCATTGGTTCTGCTTCACTTAAATAAGTAAGAGCTTCAGAGTATTTTAAGGAAGAAACAGCTTTATCTGCTTTTTTTATTTCCTTTTTTTGGGCAAAAGTTATTGCAGAAACCAACATTAGCCCTGCCAAGATTAATTGTTTTTTCATTATTAAGAAATTTAATTTATTCGTTGTTTTCGGTTTGTTCATCGGTAGTATCAATAGATGTGCCATTTTCAATATCTAAGGTTTCATCCTCAATGGCATCGTCATCATCATCTTGCATTACCTTGGCCACAGCTGCGATAGAATCATCTCCTTTTACTTTTATTAAACGCACCCCTTGAGTAGCACGTCCCATAACTCGTAAATCTTCCACTTCCATTCTAATTGCGATTCCAGATTTATTTATAATCATTAAATCATCGGTATCTGTTACACTTTTAATAGCTACTAAATTACCTGTTTTTTCGGTAATGGAAATAGTTTTTACACCTTTTCCACCGCGATTTGTAATTCTATATACTGCTTCACCATCCTCTGGGTCATCAATATAGGTACGCTTTCCATAACCATTTTCTGAAACTACCAACACCGTTTCCTCCTGAGGATTTTCAATAGTAACCATTCCAATAACTTCATCTTTATCATGGGCTAGTGTAATTCCACGAACTCCTGAGGCATTTCTACCCATAGGTCTTGTTTTAGCCTCTTCAAAACGAATGGCTTTTCCTGAACGCAGTGCCAACATTACTTGGCTGTCACCGGTAGTTAGTTTTGCTTCCAAAAGTTCATCATCCTCACGAATGGTAATGGCATTAATTCCATTGGTTCGAGGCCTAGAATATTGCTCAAGTGGTGTTTTCTTTACTTGTCCTTTCTTAGTCGCCATAATTACATAATGGCTATTAATATAATCTTCATCTTTAAGATCCTGGGTACATATAAAGGCTTTTACTTTATCGTCTTGCTCAATATTGATGAGGTTTTGTATTGCTCTTCCTTTTGAAGTTTTACTTCCTTCAGGGATTTCAAATACACGCATCCAGAAACATTTTCCTTTTTGGGTAAAGAACAACATGTATTGGTGGTTTGTCCCCACAAATAGATGTTCTAGGAAATCTTCATTTCGTGTTGCTGAAGCCTTTTGTCCAACCCCTCCTCTATTTTGTGTTTTATATTCGGTAAGAGAAGTACGTTTAATATAACCCGCGTGTGAAATAGTTATCACTACTTTTTCATCTGCAATTAAATCTGTAATACTTACATCACCACCAGCATATTCGATTACTGAACGCCGCTCATCACCAAATTTTTCCTTTATTTCGGCAAGTTCTTCTTTTATAATTTCCATTCTACGCTCTTTTTTGGCAAGAATGTCTTTATAATCTTCAATAGTTTTCATTAATTCTTCATACTCACTACGAAGCTTATCCTGCTCTAGGCCAGTTAATTGGCGTAAACGCATTTCTACTATTGCCTTTGCTTGTATTTCTGAAAGTTCAAAAGCATTTATCAATGCCTCTCTGGCTTCATCGGCATTAGCAGAAGCACGAATCAATCTAATTACTTCGTCTATATTATCTGAAGCAATGATTAACCCTTCAAGAATATGTGCTCTTTCTTCAGCCTTACGGAGTAAATATTCAGTTCTTCTTGTGACAACTTCATGACGATGCTCTACAAAATAGTGAATCAATTGTTTTAGATTCAACATTTGTGGACGTCCGTTTACAAGAGCAATATTATTAACACTAAAACTAGACTGAAGCGCTGTATACTTATACAGCATATTAAGAACAATATTAGGAATTGCGTCTCTCTTTAATATATACACAATGCGCATTCCGTTTCTATCGGACTCATCGCGTATATTCGATATCCCTTCAATTTTTTTATCGTTAACTAAATCGGCAGTTTTCTTAATCATATCTGCCTTATTCACCTGATAAGGAATTTCTGTAACAATAATGGCTTCTCTCCCATCCACTTCCTCAAATCCTGCTTTACCACGTAAAACAACTCTTCCACGACCTGTATGAAAAGCTTCTCGAACCCCTTCGTAACCATAAATGACACCACCTGTTGGAAAGTCTGGTGCTTTCACATGTTGCATTAACCCATCAATATCAATATCATTATCATCTATGTAAGCAATAGTTCCGTCTATAACTTCCGAAAGGTTGTGAGGAGGCATATTGGTTGCCATCCCTACTGCAATCCCTGATGCACCATTAATTAGTAACCCAGGAACTTTTGTAGGTAAAACCGTAGGTTCCTGCAACGTATCATCGAAATTGAGTTGGTGGTCTACCGTCTCTTTATCGATATCGGCAAGCATTTCTTCCGAAATCTTTTGCATTCGTGCCTCGGTATAACGCATGGCCGCAGGGCTATCACCATCAATAGATCCAAAGTTCCCCTGTCCATCGACCAACATATAACGCAAACTCCATTCTTGGGCCATACGCACCATGGCATCATACACCGAGGTATCTCCATGCGGGTGGTATTTACCCAAAACTTCTCCTACAATTCTTGCGGATTTTTTATGTGCGGTATTTGCCCTAACTCCTAATTCATGCATGCCAAAGAGCACTCTTCGGTGAACGGGTTTCATACCGTCTCTAACATCTGGAAGAGCACGTGACACAATGACCGACATCGAATAATCGATGTACGCCGATTTCATTTCATCTTCTATATTAATCGGGATTAATTTTTCGCCTTCAGCCATAAGTATTTAACTATATTTTTAGAGGATTAAACTAAGTGAGCAATATACAGCATTTTGTAGGTTTAATAAGGTCTTTTGAAGGGTAAAATTCACATTTTTATTAACAAATTTTGGCTTGCAAACCGTTAATAACTATCGTACTTTAGCCTTTGATATTTACGCAATTTTGTTTCCTTTTACTTATGCTTTATCAATAAGGCACAAATTTTGCCGTTATCATACTTTATTTTTAATAAATTTATACCGAAGGACCCCAGTTTATGGATGATAATTTTTCGCCAAGAGTAAAAGACGTGATTGCTTATAGCAAGGAAGAAGCCTTGCGTTTAGGTCATGATTTTATTGGCACAGAACACTTAATGCTTGGACTATTAAGAGACGGTAATGGAAAAGCGGTGACTATATTAAATGCACTTGATGTGGATTTAAATCATTTACGCAGAAAAGTAGAAATTCTTAGTCCAGCAAACCCAAATGCAGCCAATACTGCAAATGATAAAAAAAATTTACACCTAACACGACAAGCAGAACGTGCTTTAAAGACTACTTTTTTAGAAGCAAAGCTATTTCAAAGTAATTCTATTAATACAGCCCATTTGCTATTGTGTATTTTAAGAAATGAAAATGACCCTACTACAAAATTGCTTCATAAAATGAAAGTAGATTACGATGGGGTAAAAGATCAATTTAAATCTATGATTACAGAAGATAAAGATTATATAGAACCTACTTCTTCAGAATTCTCAAACGAAGATGATGACAATTCTGCTGCAGATAGTGATAAGGAAAACTTATTTGCCAGTGCTTCGGGTGCCAAAGGAACAAAGAAATCAAAAACACCTGTTCTAGACAATTTTGGGAGAGATTTAACCTCACTTGCAGAAGATGGCAAACTTGACCCTGTCGTGGGAAGAGAAAATGAAATACAACGTGTGTCGCAGATTTTAAGCCGACGAAAGAAAAACAACCCATTGCTTATAGGTGAACCTGGTGTTGGTAAATCGGCTATTGCCGAAGGATTAGCGCTTAGAATCATTCAGAGAAAAGTATCAAGAATTTTATACGATAAGCGTGTCGTAACTCTTGATCTTGCAAGTTTAGTAGCAGGAACGAAGTATCGTGGACAGTTTGAAGAACGAATGAAGGCGGTTATGAACGAGCTAGAGAAAAATGATGATATCATTCTATTTATTGATGAAATTCATACCATTGTGGGTGCTGGAGGAGCTACGGGTTCTCTGGATGCATCTAATATGTTTAAACCTGCTTTGGCAAGAGGGGAAATTCAATGTATTGGAGCCACGACTCTAGATGAGTACCGACAATATATTGAAAAAGATGGTGCCTTAGAAAGACGTTTTCAAAAGGTTTTAGTTGAGCCTACTTCGGTAGAGGAAACTATTGAGATTCTTCAGAATATAAAAGACAAATACGAATCACATCACAACGTAACCTATACAGATGATGCCTTAATTGCTTGTGTTAAGTTAACTAATAGATATATGACCGAGCGTTTTCTTCCGGACAAAGCTATAGATGCTTTAGATGAAGCGGGTTCTCGCGTGCATATAACAAATATCCACGTTCCAGAAAAGATTTTGGAAATTGAAGGAAAACTTGAGGAAGTTAGAGAACAGAAAAATTCTGTAGTCAAAAAACAAAAATATGAAGAGGCTGCCAAGCTAAGGGATGATGAAAAAAATCTTGAAAAAGAATTATTGAATGCTCAAGAAGCTTGGGAAACTGAATCAAAGCTACACCGTGAAAAAGTGGACGAAGAAAATGTTGCCGAAGTCGTTTCCATGATGACCGGTATTCCCGTAAATAGAATTGCTCAAACGGAAAGCACAAAGCTTGCTGCCCTACCCGACCGTATTAAAGGAAAGGTAATTGGTCAAGATGAAGCTGTCTCTAAAGTGGTAAAAGCCATTCAGCGTAACAGAGCTGGATTAAAAGATCCTAACAAGCCAATTGGTTCTTTTATATTTTTAGGTCAAACGGGTGTTGGTAAAACCCAACTTGCCAAAGTATTGGCCAGAGAACTATTTGATAGCGATAATGCGCTAGTGAGAATAGATATGAGTGAATATATGGAAAAATTCGCGGTATCTAGACTTGTTGGTGCGCCTCCAGGTTATGTTGGGTATGAAGAAGGTGGACAATTAACCGAAAAGATTAGAAGAAAACCTTATGCAGTTGTGCTTTTGGATGAGATAGAAAAAGCACATCCTGACGTTTTCAATATGTTATTACAGGTGCTTGATGATGGATACCTTACTGATAGTTTGGGTCGAAAAATTGATTTTAGAAACACGATCATTATCATGACTTCTAATATTGGTGCACGAAAACTTCAAGATTTTGGTCAAGGGGTTGGATTTGGCACTGCCGCTAAAGCAAGTCAGGTAGATTCTAATGCAAAAAGTGTTATTGAAAATGCGTTAAAGAAAACCTTTGCCCCTGAATTTTTAAATCGTGTTGATGATGTAATGGTATTTAATCCGCTAGAAAGAGAACATATTCATAAGATAATTGATATTGAACTAAATCAATTATTCAATAGAATTCTAGATCTTGGTTACACTTTAAATCTTACGGATAAAGCAAAAGATTATATTGCTAATAAAGGTTTTGACAAAGACTATGGTGCAAGGCCTTTAAAAAGAGCCATACAAAAATACATTGAAGATGCACTTGCCGAAGAGATTATCAATGCAACCTTAAAAGAAGGAGATACCATTACCATGGATCTCGATGAGAAAAAGGATGAATTGACCATTAAAATTAAGAAACAGAAAAAAGCTACGGAATCGTAGCTTTTTTTTTACTTTTTCATATCTTTAGTAGAATACAGTTATAATTTTGAAAAAGTTATATAAGCTAAAGTTTGGAGAAGTTCATATACATGACTTCTATGTAATGGCAATAATTGCTGAAGGGGTTATTATTGATAAAAAAAATAGTGATACCATCATCGAACTTGCCGTAAAGCATTTTCCTAATGATTCTTTTGGCTATATAACTCATAGAATCCATTCTTATTCTGTTGATCCCACTGTTTATAAAGATGTAGCTGAAATTAAGAATCTTGTTGGATTTGCAATCGTTACAGGTAATAGCAAGGGATTAAAAAATTCAGATTTTGAACAATTCTTTATTAAAAAACCATCAAAAGCTTTTAAAGAATTGGATGAGGCGATACGCTGGGTAAAAGAGCTTATAGAAAATTAATTATCGGTTTACAATTATTCAAAAAGCAACTCATTTTCAATAATAAAACTTTTTAAAAAAGATTGTGTCTTTTTTATATCAAGAGCTAACAATCGATCTTCAGAAACAAAAGAAACTTCTTTCCTATAACTTTCTAGAAATGTTTCAATAAATGAGGAAGATTTTTTTGGTCTTCGAAATTCTAATGCCTGAGAAGCATTCATTAATTCTATAGAAAGTATGGTTTCTAAATTCTCTAATACTTTATAACATTTCGTAGCTGCGTTAGCTCCCATACTTACATGGTCCTCTTGCCCATTAGAAGAAACAATAGAATCCACCGAAGCTGGAGTAGCTAATTGCTTATTCTGACTTACAATACTAGCTGCTGTATATTGTGGAATCATAAACCCACTATTGAGACCTGGGTTATCCACTAAAAAAGCTGGCAAATTTCTTAGACCTGAAATTAATTGGTAGGTTCTCCTTTCAGAAATACTACCCAATTCCGCCAAGGCGATTGCCAAATAGTCTAAAGCCAATGCTAACGGTTGTCCATGAAAATTTCCGCCAGAAATTATTGTATCTTCTTTTATGAAAATATTTGGGTTATCTGTAACCGAATTCATTTCAGTTTTAAAGGTCCTATGTACAAAATGCAGGGTGTCTTTACTTGCCCCGTGGACTTGAGGTACACAGCGAAACGAATATGGATCTTGTACTTTTTTATCTTCTGAAGCTGCTATTTCGCTTCCATTTAAAAATTCTAAAATTTGTTCTGCAGTTTTTACTTGTCCGCGATGGGGTCGCACCATATGAACCAAGGCATTATAGGGACTCATGTTGCAATTAAAAGCATCAATAGAGATAGAAGCGATTAAATCGGTTAAATAAGATAATTTATATCCTTTCAAAAGGCAATATACTCCATAGGCACTCATAAACTGAGTACCATTCAATAATGCCAATCCTTCTTTTGCTTGCAACACAATGGGCTCCCAATTGTACTTTTTAAGAACTTTGTCTGACGCAATAATGTTATCTCCGTCATAAACATCTCCTTTACCTAAAAGTGGCAACGAAAGATGTGCCAATGGAGCTAGGTCTCCAGACGCACCAAGACTTCCTTGTTCATAAATTACTGGCACTACGTCATGATTATAAAAATCTACTAAGCGGGTTACGGTTTCCAATTGTATTCCGCTATAACCATAACTTAACGATTGTATTTTAAGTAAAAGCATAAGCTTTACTATTTCCTTAGGCACCAAATTTCCTGTACCGCATGCATGTGACATCACAAGGTTTTCCTGTAACTTTGAAAGGTTTTCAGAAGATATTTTTACATCACAAAGAGAACCAAACCCTGTATTTATTCCATAAATTGGGGTGTCGTTTTGTTTAATCTTTTTTTGAAGATACTCGTGCGATTTTTTAATATTTAAAACAGCTTCTTCAGATAAATCAAGCTTTTTATTGGTATCTAAAATATCCTTAATAGTAGCAAGGGTAAGTAAGTCTGAACTTATATAATGGATTGTTTCCATAAAAAGGGGTTGTTTCGCAAAAGTACAATTTAATGTGAAGGTTTTTATAAAATTTGCCTTTGCATTAAACAAAAAACTATTTTCGCAGTGTAAATCAAATAATTATGAAATATTCAATCTTTGCATTTGTTTCAATTTTATTCATATCCTGCAATCAACCCGTAGAAAAGGATTACGTAAGTTTCTCAGGAAAAATAAAGAATAAAAATAGTGATACTATTAAAATTCGAAGCAAGGAGTATTCAAAAACCATTCTAGTAAATGAAGACGGTACCTTTAGTGATACATTAAAACTAAAACCAGGGCTTTATTCTTTTAATGACGGTGTAGAAGGTACTCGTGTTTTTCTGAAAAACGGTTACGAAATTACAATGACACTTGACACCGAAATGTTTGATGAAACCATAAAATATGAAGGAATTGGAGCCGAAAACAATAACTTTCTAGCTGAAAAATCCCTATTGGAAGAGAAACTTTTCGACATTGATGTAGACGACTACAACCAAGAAACATTAGATATGAAACTTTCATCTATTGAAAGTGAATTATCTCAATTTGTAGATACAAAACAGAACTTAGATACTATGGTTGTGAATAGTTCCAAAAAAAGCATTCAAGGTAATATTAAGGCATACAAAGGTTATTTAAGCGAGTTAATTGCACTAAGAGAAAACCTACCCGCGGGGACCCCCTCTCCTACCTTTGAAGGTTATGAAAACCACGCTGGAGGCACTTCAAGTCTAGTAGACTTAAAAGGCAAATATGTATATGTAGATGTGTGGGCTACTTGGTGTGGACCTTGTAAAGTTGAAATTCCATATCTAAAAGAAGTTGAAAAAGAATTTCACAACAAAAATATTGCTTTTGTAAGTATCTCTATAGACAAAGCAAAAGACCATGAGAAATGGGTTGCTATGGTAAGTGAAAAAGAATTAAGTGGAGTACAATTATTTGCAGACAATGATTGGAATTCCAAATTTGTAAAAGACTATTACATAAATGGTATTCCACGATTTATACTTATAGATCCTAGCGGAAACATTGTAACACCAGATGCTCCGAGACCTTCAAATCCCAAGCTTAAAGAAATGCTTAACGGATTATTATAGATTTAAAAGCTCCAAATATGGAGCTTTTTTTATGCCTCTTCCTCTGATTCTGTTTGAGGCATTTCCTCTTTTTGAAATAACATTAAAAAAGCACTTCCTATATGTTCTATGATGTCGCTAGCAATTAATGCTTCAAAGCCTTTTTCTTGAGAAACTAAATTTCCAGCACTTCCATGTAAATACACACCAAAGACAGCTGCAAGTAACGGGTCATAGCCTTGAGACAATAACCCTGCAATCATTCCACTTAAAACATCGCCACTACCAGCCGTTGCCATTCCAGGATTTCCAGTGTTATTTATATAAAGATTGTCGCCATTTACCACAATCGTGTGAGCTCCTTTTAACACGATAACCACCTCAAACTTTTTTGAAAATTCTTTGGCTTTTTCGAGTTTATCGAAATCATTTTTCCATTCGCCCAAAAGTCTTTTCAGTTCTCCTTCGTGAGGTGTTAGGATACTTTGTTTCGGGAGCACTTTCAATAATGTTCTATCATTTGCAATGCAGTTAATCGCATCCGCATCAATAACAAAATATGTTTCGAGTATTTCAGTAAACAAATCCTTTAAAGCTTTACAACTTTCAGTATGCTGCCCCATTCCCATTCCTGCTACAATAGTAGTTGGCTTAAAATCAAGAATAACTTTTGAAATATGAAATTCCGAAGAATCGGTCACAGTCATAACTTCCGGAACCGAAATTTGCAGTATATCATTCCCACATTTAGGAACATACGCAGTAACTAAACCTGCTCCTACTCTCAAAGCCGCTTTTGAAGTAAATGATACTGCACCCATTTTTCCTTTGCTTCCACCCACAACCAATGTATGACCGTAGACCCCCTTATGGGCAAATTTTTCTCGTTGTTTATAGAATTGTTGCGCTTGAGGTTTGTAAATAAGTTGTGCTAATGGTTTTTCATTATAAAGATGTTCCGAATCCAACCCAATATCAAGTATTTCAAAATAGGGTACAAACACCCCAGTTTCGGGTAAAAAAAACGACAACTTAGGTGCTTGAAAGGTTAGCGTATGGTTAGCTTTTACTACGGCATCTGCATCTAATAAGGGTTCATTAGCCGAAATACCACTGGGGATATCTACAGATAATCGAAAGGCTTTTTGAGCATTTAAATACTGAATTAATGCTTTTACCCACCCTTCAGGCGCACGATTTAAACCTATTCCAAACAAACAATCCACGATAATATCATCTGGATGGATTTCTGGGAAATCTTCTTCAGATCTCATTAAAACCGGCCACTTTTTTGTGACACTTTTTACCCTGTCATAATTAATTAGAAAACATTTCGATCGCTTGTCTGTAAAATTTGCGACATAGATATTAACGTTATAACCGCTCTCAATAAGCAATCTTCCCAATGCCAATCCATCTCCACCGTTGTTTCCAATGCCACAAAATATATGAATGGGAACTTGAGCTCCTTGCATACGCTGATGTAGCCAATTAAATATTTGGGTTGCTGCTCGCTCCATTAAATCCACAGAGGAAATTCCTTGCTTTTCACAAGTAATCTCGTCGGCATTATAAAGCTGTTTTGAAGAAAATATTTTCATTCGCTCATTTTTTATGCAAGTTACTACCCTTGTTGAAAACAATCAAACAATTTACACGTTCCCTTTTTGAAGAATAGTTACATTTGCCAAAATTTTTAAAGAGATGAAGAATACTGCACTTACTCACGTTCACGAAAAATTGGGAGCCAAAATGGTGCCTTTTGCAGGTTATAATATGCCTGTTTCTTATGAAGGAGTTACCGCCGAACACGAAACCGTTCGTACCGGTGTTGGGGTTTTTGACGTGTCACACATGGGCGAATTCTTAGTTTCTGGACCCCATTCGCTTGAACTAATTCAGAAAGTTACCAGTAATGATGCCTCAAAATTGGTAGATTACCAAGCACAGTATAGCTGTTTACCAAATGATACAGGCGGTATTGTTGATGATTTAATCATTTATAGAATTAATGCCGAAAAATGGGTGTTGGTGGTAAATGCCTCCAACATTGAAAAGGATTGGAATTGGATAAGCAAACACAATTCTATGGGTGCAGAGCTTCGTAATTTATCTGAAGATTTTTCGTTGCTTGCTATTCAGGGTCCAAAGGCTGTTGAGGCGATGCAATCCTTAACAAGTGAAGATTTAAATGCCATAAAGTTTTATCATTTTAAAGTTGCCGACTTTGCTGGCATTGAAAATGTAATGATAAGTGCAACTGGCTATACAGGTAGTGGTGGATTCGAAATTTATTGTAAGAATAGCGAAGTTGAACAAGTTTGGAATAAAGTTTTTGAAGCGGGTGCAGCCTATGGAATTAAACCCATTGGTTTAGCCGCGCGCGATACGCTTCGATTGGAGATGGGATACTGCCTCTATGGAAATGATATAGACGACACCACCTCACCTATTGAAGCCGGTTTAGGATGGATTACCAAATTCACCAAAGATTTTATCAATGCTGAAAATCTTCAGAAAGAAAAAGAAAAGGGCCCAGAGCGAAGACTCGTTGCTTTTGAGTTAAACGAGCGCGGAATTCCTCGGCAAGGTTATGATATTGTAGATGGAAACGGTAAAGTAATTGGAAATGTTACGAGTGGCACAATGTCTCCTTCACTAAATAAAGGAATTGGAATGGGATACGTGCCTACTATTTTTAAAGATCCAGGCACCCAAATTCATATACAAATTAGAAAAAATGCTGTTCCAGCTACCGTTGTAAAACTGCCATTTTATAAAGGCTAATTAGATTCTATGTGTGATTTTCAAAAAATTTTAGAATCAATTAAAGAAAAGGCTGAAAAAACTTCTGAAAAAGGAAAAGTACCAACGTATATTCCAGAATTAGCGAAAGTCGATAAAAATCATTTTGGCATTTACCTCAATATGCTAGAAGGTAATGATTATTGCGTGGGTGACTGGGATATAAAATTTTCCATACAAAGTATTTCTAAAGTGTTATCCTTGGCTATGGCCTTTAATTGCCTTGGAGCCAATAAAATACTAAAACGAATGGATGTTGAGCCTTCTGGAAATCCATTCAACTATTTATCGTTATTAGAGTTAGAAGAAGGAATTCCTAGAAACCCCTTTATTAATAGCGGTGCTATTGTCATTGCCGACATTTTAATTTCTGAATTAAAAAACCCAAAAGAAGAATTTTTACAATTTGTAAGAGATTTGGCCAATGACCAAACTATTGATTTTAATTATGAAGTAGCTGCTTCTGAAGCCAAGACAGGCTATACAAATTTTGCCGCAGCCAACCTTTTAAAATCTTTTAATAATCTTGAAAATGACGTTGATGAAGTATTAGATTTCTATTTTCATCAATGCTCTATAGAAATGAACTGCAAGCAACTATCAAATGCCTTTTACTTATTTGCCAATAAAGGAAAGTGCTTAAATAATAAAACCTATTTAACTTCTAGCCAAGTAAAGCGAATTAATGCCATTATGCTTACTTGCGGATTTTATGATGAGGCAGGAGAATTTGCTTTTGAAGTAGGCCTACCTGGAAAAAGTGGTGTGGGCGGTGGAATTGTAGCACTTCTCCCTGGAACATTTATAATCACGTGTTGGTCTCCTGGGTTAAACCCAAAAGGAAACTCGAAGCTTGGTATGTTAGCTTTAGAATCCTTTACAACACAATCAAACCTTTCCATTTTTTAATTTTGATCAAACCCGTCATACATAATAGAATTCTTATTATAGGAGCGAGTGGCTTTATAGGCAATACTTTATATAAAGAACTGCTTCCCTATTACGATGTCTACGGAACCTACGCTTCACAAGAGGGATTATTTTCTGAAAACCAGGTGTTTTTTGAGTTTATCGCTGAAGAAAATTCTATAATCGAAATTCTTAACGAAGTTCGACCTTCCATAATTATTTCAGCAATAAAAGGCGATACTAAAACGGTATTAAAAACACATGAACTTTTATGTAATTATGTAACGAATGTAGATTGTAGGTTAATTTACATTTCGTGCGCTCACGTTTTTGATGCCAAAGGAGATTTTCCTTCGTATGAAAATGATGCTCCCCTAGCTGAAAGTTTGGATGGTAAGTTGAAGCTTTCCGTTGAGAAACTCATTCGACAACTACCTAAAGAGAAATTTGTAATTGCCAGACTTCCATTTGTTCTGGGAGTTACCTCACCCATTATAATTCAGTTAAAGCAAGCTATTAAACATCAAGCTGCTTTTGAGGTGTTTCCAAGCCTTATTGTAAGTGCTACAACACAAAGTAAAGTGGCTCAGCAAATTCACTACATTATAAATAAGGATTTAAACGGAATTTTTCATCTTTCAAGTGAAGATGTGATGCATCACGATGAACTTTTTAGGGATATCTCAGAAAAAATAAGTCACAAAAAACCTATCTTTAAGAATGTTTTCAGTAGAAATGACGATCACTTTTTAGCCATTTTACCAAAAGTAAATTTATTACCAAAAAATTATAGGATTACATTAGAAGAAGTGATTGCAGACAGTACCCTTAAAGATGAAATTATTACGTTAAAAGCAAAATAGTCATGAAACCACTTACCGAATTACAAATACGAACCAAACTAAAAGAACTCAATGAATGGGAATATGCAAACAATGCGCTTCAAACCTCATTTGAGTTTAATAGTTTTAAAGATGCCTTTAGTTTAATGACCCGCATAGCATTTGAAGCAGAAAAACTAAACCATCACCCAAACTGGACAAATGTTTATAATTATCTAGAAATCAACCTCTCCACTCACGATGCCGATGGGGTAACCGAAAAGGATTTTAAGCTAGCAAAAATAATTGATGAGTTAGCAGGGTAACACTTGGTCATAAAAGCCAATTTTTTAAATTTGTAGTTAAAATTATACTCTATGGGAAGAGCTTTTGAATTTAGAAAAGCAAGAAAAATGAAACGTTGGTCTGCGATGTCCAAAGCATTCACTAGAATTGGAAAGGACATCGTGATGGCTGTTAAAGAAGGCGGTCCAGATCCAGATGCAAATTCCAGACTACGAGCAGTGATTCAAAATGCAAAGGCAGTTAATATGCCCAAAGACAATGTCGAGCGTGCTATAAAGCGTGCCACAGATAAAAGTCAGGGTGATTTTAAAGAAGTCCTTTTTGAAGGCTATGCTCCTCATGGAATTGCTATTTTAGTTGAAACTGCAACCGATAATAATACTCGTACCGTAGCAAACATTCGCTCCTACTTCAATAAATGCGACGGAAGCTTAGGCACTTCTGGTTCGGTATCATTTATGTTTGATCACGTTTGCAATTTTAGAATTCAAGCCGAAGGAATGGATATGGAAGAGCTCGAGTTAGAGTTAATTGATTTTGGTGTAGAAGAAATTTTTGAAGACGAAGACGGTGTATTAATCTATGCTCCTTTTGAAAGTTTTGGAGCGATTCAAAATTATCTTGAAGAAAATACTATTGAAATCCTGTCTTCGGGATTTGAACGTATTCCTCAGGTTACAAAATCCCTAACTGAAGAGCAAGTTGCTGATGTAGAAAAACTTTTAGAAAAAATTGAAGAAGATGATGACGTGCAAAACGTCTACCATACCATGGATGAAGGGGAATAACAAAACAATTTAAATAAATTAAAAGCGGCTTTCTCAAGCCGCTTTTTTTATTCTTTAATAATTTTAAATCTTTGGGCATTGTTCAGAACAACCATATAAAGTCCACTATCAAGGAAGGTGGTGGAAATAGCCTCGACTGAACTTTCTTTAAAACTTTGGTTGAATACTATCTTTCCAGCTAAGTCAACAATTTGAACAGTTTCAATTTTTTCATTTGAGCTATTGATGGTTAAATAATTTTCTACAGGATTGGGATATATTGAAAAGGTATTTTTGTCATTTTCTGCTAACGAAAGTACTTCCGAAGGTTTCACCAAAAGAAATCCCTCTGCCCTATCACTTATTACAATATGTCCACTTTCAAAATAAGGATAAACATTCCACGAACCATTAAATCCAGCGGCATCATTTGTGGGGTAGCTGTCAAAAAAACCATCAAGCACTACATTTTCATTTGCGATATCTGAAATATCTAGCACTCGCAAACCAGCAGCATTATTAGCCAAATAGAATTTATCCCCTTTTATATAACCATTATGGTCTGTTGCTGGTGTAAGCCAAAAATATTCGAAATGAAATTGAGGGTTATCTAAATCTTCAAAATCAAAAATGATGGTTCTAGAGTTGTTTCCAAAATCTATTTCGTCTGTTTCGTCCCCCAAAAGAAAATAACGCTGATTTTCTGTTAGCCACCCCTGATGTGTATAGGAAACATTATTGTAATCAATCGTAGAAATAGTAACTGGATTGGACTTATTGGTCACATCAACTATGGCTACTTCCGTTTCGTTGCTGGCAAACATGATTTACTGTCCTTGATAATCTGAATCTGGGCCATTGTATATAACAATTTGTGCATCGTGTGTGTATCCATCATTTTCATAGCCTCCTACTCCTATTGGATTAATTGGGTCTGAAATATCTATAAAATGTGCTCCACCTTGAAAGGTGGATGAACCAATCACATAAGCAAAACCCGTTTCCTCATTTATTGCAATATTATGAGAATTACCAAATCCTGTATACAATGCATCTGCGCTGAAAATTTCTGGAGGATTGGAAACATTTCTAAGTCGTGTGAGATCAAACACTTGCATACCATGATTACTATCTTCACTTACAATAAAAACATAATTATCATAGGTTTTAGCGTCTCTCCAAGTCATATGATCTGGACTATTACCGGGCAATTGTCCTAAGTATAATGGATTCAAGGGATCAGAAATATCAATGAATGCCGTAGCTTCATTAAGGCAAATGATGGCATATTCCTTTCCATCAAGTGGATCTGTCCAACCCCAAGAGTCATTGGCTTTAACTGAATTCATCACCGATAATGGTACTTGGGAAATTAAATCATAATTATTGCAAGGAAACGAACCTGCAAATCCATTCTCACATGGAATTTGAGCTGAACCATTAAAAAATATAATAAAGGCAATAATTGAAAAGAAAGTTTTCATGGGAAATCAAATTTCCTTAAAACTACAAATAAATATTCATAATGAAAGTTATCAGGTATATGCCGGGATCTTTCCCACTACACCGTCATAAAAACTGCGAAGTGCCTTCATGTCTTTTTCCATATCATTAGTGGTGTAATATTGCTTCCCTACTTTCACGGTTTTAGTTCCGTAATCAAACGCTACTGGAATAATTGGCACATTGGCTTCTTTGGCAATATAGTAAAAGCCCGTTTTCCACTTGTCTACCTTTTTTCGGGTGCCTTCCGGAGCCATCGCTAACCGAAATTCATCTTTTTTATGAAATATTTGAGCAATTGCCTCAACTTTGTTTTGTCCAGGAGTGCGATCAAGGGAAGCGCCTCCTGTCCATTTAAAATAGTAAGAGAATGGCCAAGTGAAAAGTTCTTTTTTAGCTACATAATTGATTTGTGTTTTTAATGCCCTTCGGGCATATAGGCCAACAAAGAAATCGTGCCAGCTAGTGTGAGGGACTACTATTACAACAGCTTTCTTGATGTTTTGATCAAAACTTCCCTCAATTTTCCACCCTAGAATATTCTTAAAAATATAGCTTGGTAACCCCATATGGGCAATTTACTACATTTTAAGATATAAGTTGCGAAGTTTGTCACGAGTTGCGATAGCTTCCCAATCATCCCCAAGAGCATTTTCCCATAACGGGACTAAGCTAAGAGCAATGTCAATCATACTTTCCATTTGTGACTCCGTAAGATTGCTACAAATACCTTGTGGAATTTCAATGTTATGGATTTTTTTCATTTTCTTGAAAATCTTAACATCTTCCGGGTAAAATTCATCTAAGTAATCAAAAACAATACAGTTTCCAATTCCGTGTTTTGTTCCTAAAACATAGGAAAGTCCATAGCTCATGGCGTGAGCTACTCCTACTTGAGAGTAAGCAATACTCATCCCTCCATGCCAAGAGGCCATCATCAATTTTTCGCGGGATTCTTGTTCTGTAAGATTGTCTTCTAAGAAAATTTGCATACATAAGTCGTAGGCTTTCTCTCCGTAACTCTTACTAAATTCATTTAAAAAGGTACCATTTAATGATTCTACACAGTGGATATAACAATCCATTCCTGTATAAAACCACTGATTTTTGGGTACTCCAACAGTAAGTTCTGGATCCAAAATTACTTGGTCGTAGGGTGTAAAATCACTATTTAAACCTAGTTTCTTTTCGGGACCCGTAAGTATAGCAGTTCTTGAAACTTCAGCTCCTGTTCCAGAAATTGTAGGTATTCCTACGTGATAGATTCCTTTATTTTTAATTAAATCCCATCCTTGATAATCTGCAGCACTTCCTTTATTGGTTAGCATTAATGAAACAGCCTTTGCTAGATCTAAAATACTTCCTCCTCCAATCCCAATAATTCCTGACGGAGCATATGTAAACTCTGCTTTTATATTTTTAACAATACTATCTACCTGCTCTGTCTTTGGCTCTTGTGCCGTAGAGACAAATAGCAATTTATCGTTAAATCTTAGATTCATCCTATTGATGAATTCCTGATTGTTTTTAAAAACATCATCTACAATAAATATAAACGGAGCTTTATCTTTCCGTTCTGGAGAAATGATGGATGTTAATTGATCAAAACTACCACTTCCAAAAACCACTTTAGGCACCATTGGGAAGTTTCGGTACTTATTATTAACTGAAACATTTTTGGTTTCCTTTAATACTTTATTTGCTCTAACTAGATCTTCCGGAGTATCAATTTCTATTCCTTGAGTATTTGAAATGGCCATCTTTATATTTTTTCCATATTCTAAATAACGAATACATTCTATCTTTTCTGCAGCTTCGGTACTACGCATGGGGAGTCGATAGAAGTCCATCAACGCATTTTTTCTAAATGCATAAATACCTTTATGCTTATAATACTGAACTGCTACATTTTTATCTCGAGGGTATGGTATTGGAGATCGTGAAAAGTATAACGCAAAATTATCTTTATCGACAATTACCTTTACCGCATTGGGGTCACTAATCTCTTTCCAGTCATTAATCTCGGTCATTAAAGACGCTAAATCAATCTTCTCCGCATCTGCTCCATTAAATACTGAAAGTACTTGCTCCAATCCAGACTTACTAGTAAAGGGCTCATCACCTTGAACGTTAACCACAATATCCACATCCATATTCTCAACAGCCTCTGCAATCCTATCAGACCCACAATCATGTTCCTTTTTACTCATAATTGCCTTACCACCAGATTCTTCAATAACTTTGAAAATAATATCGCTGTCTGTAACTACATATACTTCATCAAAAAGTTCTGTCTCTTTTGCTGCTTCATAGGTTCTTACAATGACAGGTTTTCCACCTAAGTCTTGCATTAATTTTCCGGGAAATCTTGAGGCGCCATACCGCGCTGGAATCATTGCAATTATCTTCATTCTTGAGGTTAGAGTATTATTGTTAAGATGTATTCTAGTTAAAAAGGTTGCTTCAATTTAAAATGAAATAAAAGCACCTTTTTCGCCATCAAAAATAATAAGATTAAACTCTTGGAGTGTTTTTTTTCCGAAGCTTTTTATAAAATTTATACATCAAGTAGAAAATAAACAAGACCAACATAAAGGCTAACGGCGCCAAAATTATTGATACTAAAGACATTAGCACAGAAGTTCCAGTTTCTGCTGTGGCGACAACTGGGTTTGCCAAGCCTCCTGTGGTTGCAGAAGATGTTAAACGAATTGCAGAGGTATTTCCTTTAATAGCAGCAGCTGTTCCGCCTCCAGCAATGATGGCCAATGACCACGTTACCAGCGGACTTAAATCACTCACAGTAGCCATCATAACGGCTGTTCCAGCCACAGCGGCAAGAGGCACAGCAATAGTGTCAAGTACATTATCTACCCACGGAATATAATAACCAAAAATTTCAACAAGAGTTGCGACAGATAACGTAATAACCGCGGTTAAACTTCCTGCCCACATCCAATTTTCATTTAAAGGAATGTAGTCGAAATAGCCTGCTAGGCTAAGTACCAAAAGTGGTAGAAAAACACGAAACCCAACGGCTGCAGCTAACCCTATTCCTAAAAATACACTGAATAAAATATCAACTGAATCCATCATTCTAATCTACAAAAAAATCATCTTTAAAGCCTAATAAGTAAAGCTTCTCTTTTGCACGAGTTACCGCTGTGTATAACCATCTAAGATATTCTTTATCTACTCCGTTTGGTAAATAGGGTTGCTCAACAAATACTGTATTCCACTGTCCCCCTTGCGATTTATGACACGTGATGGCGTATGAAAACTTTACCTGCAATGCATTAAAATATTTATTGTTTTTAATGGAGAGGAACTTTTTGTAATTCGATTTTACATCGGCAAAATCCTTTTTTACTTCCTCGTATAATTTATTTGAATCTTCATAGGAGAGTGATGGTGTTTCTGATGTAAGAGTGTCTAGAAGCAAAACCGTTTCAAAAGGTTTCATTTTTGGATAATCGACCATTTTCACTTCTACTTCAGCAAATTTGAATCCATAAATTTCTTTAAAAGCATTTATTCTAAGTACTTCAATGATATCGCCATTGGCAATAAAACCCGCTTCAGAATGTGGTTTTACCCAAAAATAATTATTCTTGACCACCATTAAATAATCCCCTGTGGAAAGCTCTTCCTCTTGAAAGAGAATACGATTTCTAATATTTTGATTGTATAAATTAGCACGTTTGTTCGAGCGAACAATGATAACTGTTTCTTCATTTCCGTTTTGCGAATAACTATCATTTATAGCATCCATCACTTCTTGACCATCTACAGGTCGAATAACTTCTGGGAAATTCTTATTTTCAAATTTAAATGATTCAAAAAAACCAGAATCAATAGCTTCCCGCATCTTGGTGGCATTTATTAAAATGCCACTTTCTTTTTGCTGTCTCACCACTTCATCAAGCTCAATAGCAACAACTTCTTTATTGTAATGATTATGGAGTGTTTCTTTATCCAAGGCTGGACTGATATCCAATTTTACTGGCGGAAGCTGTGCGGTATCACCAATGAGCAATAATTTACAATTAAATCCGCTATAGACATATTGCATTAAATCATCAAGTAACGAACCATTTTCAAAAAGCTTGGAGTCGGCTGCAATATCGGGTATCATGGAAGCTTCATCTACAATAAAAATAGTGTTCCTGTGCTTATTCGGTTGTAGTGTAAATGAAACTCCTCCCCCTTTTTCGGCCTTTGGATAGTATATTTTTTTATGGATGGTAAAAGCCTCCTTTTGGCTATAATTGCTAATAACTTTTGCAGCTCTACCCGTAGGAGCCAATAAAACGGGTGATTTTTTAGCTTTCCAAAGGTTTTTTACCAATGTACTTGTAAGTGTTGTTTTACCTGTTCCTGCATATCCCTTTAATAAAAAAAGAGAATTTTTGGATTCCTCAAGGCTGAATTTTGCTAGTAATTGCAAGGCTATATCTTGCTTGGGCGTTACGGTGTGCGGAAAATCGCTTTTCAGTAAACCATAAAATTGTGTAACGTCCATTATAAAATTGAAGAATTAAGAGGTAAAGATACTTAGGTTTTTTTCGGAATATACTTTTACGATTAAAAAAAAATTGTAGATTTGCTTAGCTTGTAAATAATAAATAACTCTTCAACTATTCAATATGATTTTAATCATTGTTCTTAGCATCGTTGTAATGATAGGTTTTGCAATTCTAGTGGCAAAATTTGTGAACCCAAAATTCAATACTTTAATTTCAATAGTGTTACTAGTACTTTGTGCCTATTTGGGATATCAACTATACCAATCTATCATTGGTCCTGTACATTTTAATCAGGAAAAGGAAGAAAGATATAAAAAGGTTATTGCCAAACTTAAGGATATTAAAGCGGGACAGCTTGCCTACCAAGAATTGAATGGAAAATTTACTGGCGATTTTGATAGCTTAGTGCAATTCCTAGACACCGCCAAATTTGCTATTACTTCAAGAAGAGATACAAGTTACGCAGATGTTGAAAAAAACAAAGCGTTTGGACTTGATCCATATAAAGGAGGATATTACATTGAGGATATTATTATAGACACCCTTCGATTTACAAGTATTAAAGATTCTATCTACCAAAAAAGTGATCGTTATAAAACAATGATGAAAGTTCCTGGTACCGACAAGAATTTTGAATTAGCGGCGAAAAAACTTAAAAAGAATGACGGGGTATATTCTGTTTTTGAAGCAAAAGTGTCTAAGGATATTATTCTTGAAGGACTTAACAAAGACTTGATAACACAAGAGAAGCAAGTTAACTCGGTCGACGGAGTGAATGGCCCTTATATAAAAGTTGGCTCCCTAAATGAAGTAAATACAAGTGGTAACTGGCCTAAACTATACGATTCTGTTAAAGACAAATAATATAAATACCAACCAAGTAAATCGATTGTCCGTTCAAGTAACTTTGTACGGACTTTCTTTTTTAATTCTATCCTCAGAATCTAGGAAAGCTTTGCTTATTGAAAGAACCTTTGAATCTGCAAGAACACCAGAGGAATTATTGGAGGAATTGAAAAAAGCTTTTACAGAAGAGGAAAGACTTTCCCAAACTTTTTCGAAAGTAAGTGTCATTTTTGGCTCGCACTTTTATACCCTAGTCCCTTCCTCTCTTTTTGACGAATCTAAAGCAAGCGAGTATTTAAAATTTAACACTAAGATTCTTACAAATGATTTTGTTAGTCATGATTTGGTTGAAAGTCACGATATTCAAGTGGTTTATGTTCCCTTTGTAAATATAAATAACTACTTATTTGAGAAATTTGGAAACTTCCAATATTTCCATAGCGCGACAGTATTACTAAAGCATTTTTTAGATAGAGAAAAATACACTATCAAATCCAAAGTATTTTTAAACGTAGAAAAAGATTGGTTTGATTGTTTGGCTATATCGCAAGGGAAAGTTGAACTCTGCAATAGTTATCCATTTAAGTCGCCAGAAGATTTCCTTTATTTTACGCTTTTTGCCTTTGAGCAACTTCATTTAAATCCAGATCAAGTAGATGTTGTGTTAAGTGGTAATATTGATAATCCAAGCCCATTATATGAACTTTTATATAGATATGTTAGAAACATTTCCTTTATAGAAGAAACCGCTTATACCGTTGAAAATGAAGAAAATCATAAAAACTTTGTTTTAAAAGTTCATAGCTAATGCGCATAATTTCAGGCAAACATAAAAGCAGAAGAATTAATCCCCCCAAGGGCTTACCAGTAAGACCTACTACAGATTTTGCTAAGGAAGGCTTATTTAATATTCTGAATAATAGAATTTCTTTTCAAGAAATTAAAGCTTTAGAACTTTTTGCTGGCACAGGAAATATTAGTTTTGAATTGGCTTCTAGAGGAGCAAAGGAAATTATAGCTGTTGACACCGATTTTGGTTGTATAAACTTTATTAAAAAGACTTCTGCCGAATTAGACATGCCAATACAAACTTTTAAGGCAGATGTTTTCAAGTATTTAGATTTTCAAAATGGACCATTCGATTTAATCTTTGCAGACCCTCCCTATGCTTTTCCGAAAGAAAACCTTGAAGAGCTTGTTCATAAAATAATGCATAATAATTGGCTTGCTGAAGAAGGTGTTTTAATTCTTGAACATTCCAAAGAAATTGATTTATCACAAGTTAATTACTTTCAAGAAGACAGAAGATATGGTGGATCGGTTTTTAGTTTTTTTCAAAAATAACACCATCAAAATTTGAGTAAAGCAATTGGTTTTCAGTACTTTTATTTCTTTTTAAAATGAAGGCACTTCATATATTTCAACTTGATTTTGCTACTATTCACTTGTATGAAAACTATGTTATTTCGTCAATTGGTGAGGGTGTTACCTTAACACAAAAACAATTAGATACATTTTTTGAAATATTTAATACCTACTACAGCGAAAAACCATTTGTTTCTATAGCAAATAGAGAAAATGACTATAGCCTAGACCCCAATCTTCTGAAATCAAAAAGACATCCAAGCCTGGTAGGCATAGCGGTTGTTTGTTATAACCAACAAAGCAAGCAAACCGCCAGATTTGAAAAAAAATTCTACAGTGGTCCTTTTGAGATATTTAATTCTATTGAGGAAGCCATTGATTGGTCTCGAGAATTACTGACCGAATAAAAAAAGCAGGCCTATAAGCCGGATTCTGTATCTCGCCTAATGACGCGACCCCTATCATTTATCTGGCCCCACCATTACTAGTGGGATCCATCTGCCTACCCTCCTACATCGGGCGGGAACCCTCAAGCGTAGGTTTACGTGACATTTCACCGCATAGAGTTTACATGATTTCACTACAGCATTACCTGTACATTCTTTCTGTTGCACTAGTCCTATTCTGCCAAGGCAGAACGACGGCCGTTAGCCGCTATGCTTCCCTTTAGTGTCCGGACTTTCCTCTCCTGCATTTACACGGGAGCGATAAGGCGGCCTGCGTTGGCAAAAGTACTTCAAAATGTTAATAACTAAGAGAAAATAGACTGCTAGTTTTTTAGAAAACTTCTCCTACCTTTTTATATTTGTTTCTCTTCTATGGAACATTTTATTGTATCAGCTAGAAAGTACCGTCCCTCCACTTTTGAAAGTGTTGTAGGGCAAAAAGCTATTACCAAGACTTTAGAAAATGCCATAGATAATAATCACCTAGCGCAAGCATTATTGTTTACCGGCCCAAGAGGTGTTGGAAAAACTACCTGTGCTAGAATCTTAGCAAAAAAGATTAATGCAGATGAAAACCACAAAGAAGATGAAGATTTTGCCTTCAATATTTTTGAACTTGACGCTGCTTCAAACAATTCGGTAGATGATATTCGAAATCTTATCGATCAGGTTCGAATTCCACCACAAGTTGGAAAATATAAAGTGTATATTATCGATGAGGTACATATGCTCTCTTCTGCTGCTTTTAATGCCTTTCTTAAAACACTAGAAGAACCTCCTAAGCACGCTATATTTATTTTAGCAACTACCGAAAAGCACAAAATTATACCTACTATCCTTTCGCGTTGTCAAATATTTGATTTTAAAAGAATCACTGTAAATGATATTAAACAACAGTTAGCTGAAGTTGCAAAAGCCGAAGAAATAGACGCCGAAGATGATGCACTTCATATCATTGCTCAAAAAGCAGACGGAGCCATGAGAGATGCGCTTTCAATTTTTGATAGGGTTGTTAGCTTTTCTGGCAAAACACTCACGAGACAGGCTGTAACGGAGAATTTAAACGTACTCGACTACACCTATTACTTTGAAATGACTCAGTTGCTAATGGAAAACAAGATTCCATCAGCGCTCATTCAATTTGATGCCATTTTAGCAAAAGGATTCGATGGGCACCATTTTATCTCGGGGTTAGCTTCACATTTCAGGGATCTTTTGGTTTGTAAAAACAAAGAAACTATCGATTTGTTGGAGGTGGGTGAACAGGTAAAAGAAATGTATTTAAAACAATCTGTTCAGGCATCACAAGCGTTTTTAATAGATGCCATTGAGTTAGCCAACAGTTGTGATTTAAAATATAAAAACAGCCGAAATCAACGACTATTAGTAGAACTATGCTTACTCCAATTAGGGTCTCTTACGCACGAGGCTGAAAAAAAAAATCCTAACGACAAGCTAAAGATAATTCCTCCCTCCTTTTTTAAAGTTTCTGAAAATTTAATTGAAAAATTAGCTTCAAAAGAAGAAGACGAAACTAAAGTTGAAGCAAGAACTGAAGAAGATTCAGAAAATGAAGTAGTGGTTGAGACTGTAAAAGAAGAAGAGAAAATTGTACTCAACCGACCACAAATTATAGCCGAGCGCAATGCGCAAAAAGTTTCAGCTTTTTCATTAAAAAGCATTCAGAAAAAGCAAGCCATTAAAAAAGTGCTGGTATCACAGCAACCAGATCAAGATGCGCTTCCTACTGAAGATTTTTCGGAAGAAGATTTTATTAAAGTTTGGCAGAAATACACCAAAAAACTTGAAAAACAAGGACAATTTAACATGCATTCTCACCTAACCATGGGAGTTCCTAGGCTGGAAGGAAGTTTAATTCATCTGGTATTCCCAAATAGTACCATAAAAGTAGAAGTAGAAAGGGCAAAAACAAAATTGCTCACGTACTTGCGTTCTACCCTTCAAAATTATGAGATTGACCTTTCTATTGAAGTGGATGAAACCGAAATTAAACGATATGCATACACTCCTATGGAAAAATTTCAAAAGTTGAGTGAAAAGAATCCACTTATTGAAAATTTACGAAAAGAATTTGATCTAGATATTTAGAATGGAAAAGGAAAGTATTAAAATGTTAGGGCTTAAACTACCTACAGATCCGCGTTGGGTGAATATTGTAGAAAAAAATGTTCAAGAAATTTTAACAGACCATGCCTATTGTGAGCAAAAAGCCGCGTCCACTGCAATTTCTTTAATTATAGGATACCAAGAGTATAGTGACTTAGTAACCGAAATGAGTTTACTTGCTCAGGAGGAAATGAGTCATTTTAAAATGGTACACGATAAGATTATTGAACGTGGATGGCATCTAGGAAGAGAGCGAAAAGACATGTACGTAAATAAATTGATGACTTTCTTTCCAAAAAGCAGTGATAGAAATACCAAACTTATTCATAGGCTCCTGTATGCCGCACTTATTGAAGCCCGTAGTTGTGAACGCTTTAGGTTATTGAGTGAGGAACTGGAAGATAAAAAATTAGCCAAGTTCTACAGAAAACTTATGATAAGTGAAGCTAGCCATTATACAATGTTTTTAAACTTTGCCAGAAAATACGGCAACCGAAAAGAGGTCGACAAAAAATGGCAGGATTTACTTGAATTTGAAGCCCAGATCATGAAGGATTTAGGAAAAGAAGAAACGGTTCACGGTTAATTCTGTTTCAATTTTTCGTTATACATGGTCTTAATAATTCCATCGGCAAGCCCAATTTTAGGTACATATATGTTCTTAGCCCTACTCCATTTCATAGCAGAAAGGTAAATACGAGTTGCCGGTATAATAACGTCTGCCCTATCTGCATTCATTTGTAATTCGTAAATACGTTCGTGATAGGTATAGGATTTTAGCTTCTCGTAATAATCTGATAGAAAAAAATAACTAAGTGGCTTCCCTAGCTTTTTTCCGCTAGATGTATAAATACTATTAATATTTCCTCCAGAGCCTATTAGACTCACTTTTTCGTATTTGTGAGTATTCACTTTAATCCACTGTTCTACCTCTGCCCACATGGATTCTCGAACCATATCATTTAATATGCGTACAGTTCCAAGTTGAAACGATTTCGAAGTAACGGTGTGGCCATTAGAAAATATGGTAAACTCTGTACTTCCTCCTCCTACATCCACATATAAAAATGTTTTTTCAGAATCTATTAAATCTTGCAAATCTGTTGAAGCAATTAATTCAGCTTCCACAGAACCATCAATTAGCTCAATAGCAATATCCGTTTCTTCCTTTATCTTTTTTACAATTTCTGCTCCATTACTAGCCTCACGCATGGCTGAAGTTGCACAGGCTCTAAAACGTACCACACTATGGTTTTTCATTAGCAATCTAAAAGCTGTCATAGCATCCACCATGCGCAGGTAATTTCTTTCAGAAATTTTTCCATCAAGAAATACATCTGCTCCCAATCGAATAGGCACTCTTACTAATGACGTCTTTTTAAAATGAGGAGGATTATTACCATATTCGGTAACGGTCATTATAAGTAATCGAATAGCATTGGAGCCAATGTCTATAGCAGCGTATTTTTCAATATTTAGCAAACTAGCTTAGTTTTTTAAGGTAATAGTTATATAATTCAATTTGTGAACGGAGTTTGTCCTTTTTATTTCTACGGTACACATTGTTTTGTTTTTCGGTTATCACCCTCGCTTTTACGTTATCATTCCAGCAAATTTCGAATGTTTCCAATAATTCTTCCTGTATATCAGTATCGTAAATGGGGCAAGAAATTTCTACTCTTGTATCGAGGTTTCTTGTCATAAAATCTGCCGAAGAAATATAGTATTTTGGTTTTCCCCCATTTTTAAAAATATACAACCGAGGATGTTCCAAAAACTTATCTACAATACTTATGGCTTCTATATTTTCACTTAATCCCTTTTTCCCAGGAATAAGACAACAGATTCCGCGTACAATGATTTGAATCTTAACCCCTGCTTGACTGGCTTTATAGAGCCTGTCTATCATATTAAAGTCGGACAAACTATTTAATTTAAGTTTAATTCCGCTAGGCAATCCTTTTTTATGATTTTCAATTTCTGTATCAATTAACTGATAAAAGGCGTTTCTCGTATAATGTGGAGAAACAATTAAGTGTCTATACTTTTTTATTTGATAGTTAACTTCAAAAAAACTAAACACTTTATTAATTTCCTTTCCAATTTTTTCAGAGGCAGTAAATAGGGTATAATCGGTATAGATTCTGGCGGTAGATTCATTAAAATTTCCTGTACTTATAAAGGAGAATCGTTTCAATTTTCCTTCTTCCAATCGTTCAACCACACAGGCTTTACAATGTACTTTAAGTCCTTTAATACCAAAAATCAACTTCACACCTTCCTCTTGCATTTGTTCCGCATAAGTAATGTTTGCAGCCTCATCAAAACGAGCACGCAATTCTATTTGTACCGTTACATCTTTTCCGTTTTTGGCAGCATTAATTAATGCACTAGCGATATGAGAAACTTCCGCCAGTCTATAAATTGTAATTTTAATCGATTGCACTTTAGGATCTAGCGCTGCTTCCCTTAAAAACTTAACTACATATCTAAAGGTATGATACGGAGCGTATAATAAATAGTCCTTTTTTGCGATTTTATCAAGTAGACTTCCTTGAATATTTAACCCTGCAATGGGTAATGGTTCATTTACTTCATACAACAAATCGGTACGCCCCAAACTGGGAAAACTCATATAATCTCTCCTGTTGTGATACCGCCCTCCAGGAATGATACTATCCATAACATCAATTCCCATTTTATCTAAGAGGTAATCCAATGTGTCTTTATCGATGGTGCTGTCATAAACAAAGCGTACAGGATCACCAGAACTCCTTTTCGCTACACTTTTTGATATCTTTTCAAGAAAACTTCTACTTAAATCACTGTCAATATCCAATTCTGCATCACGAGTTATCTTTATCATATGTGCAGAAATACTTTCGTAATAAAAAATACTGAAAATATTTCCTAAACAATGACGAATTAAATCGTCCAGAATTATAATATACTTTTGCCCATTTTCTTCAGGAAGGACAACGAAACGATCGATACCACGTGGTATTTCTATTAAGGCATAATTAATTTTTGAAGGAAAGGTAGTGTCTTCATCTTGCATTACAAGTCGCACTGCTAAATATGCTGCGCTATCTTTTAAGGATGGAAATTCTTCTAGCTCAGATAACATGATAGTTACTAGAGCCGGACTTACCACACGCATATAATATTCTGAAATGAATTTACTTTGAGAAGGAGTAATTTCGGTTTCGTTAATAATATGAATGTCCTCTTTTTCTAGTTCGAGCTCTATCTCTCTAAGAATTTTAAGACTATGATTTTGTTGTTCAATTACTATCTGCGTAATTTCTTCAAGCAATTCGGTTGCCGAAATACCCCCTAACTCACTTCTTCCTCCTTTTCCAGCTTCAACAATATGCTTTATAGTAGCATAGCGCACTTTAAAAAATTCATCCAAATTATTCGAAAAAATCCCTAAAAAACGTAATCTCTCTAACAAAGGTACCTTCGGGTCTTCTGCCTCCTGAAGCACTCGAGCATTAAACTGAAGCCAGCTTAAATCTCTGTTTATAAACCTATCGTGAAGCTTCTTTGTTGACTTATTTTGACTCATTATTTTAAATCTCGAGGGAAAATGGTTTGTACTGTTGTTCCTGTAGAAATGGTATTCCACTGGGAATCATCAAATTGAATCTCAACAAACCCACACGTAGGAACGTTATCAATATACTTGTTTCCCAGCATATTTGCAACCGATGTGAACGCATGATTGTGTCCCACAATCATAACTCTGTTAAGCGAGTCATCTAAGTTTTTAATAATATCCATGACTTTATGACCGCTAAAATCATATAAAGTATGATTCACTTCAAAATTTTCATCAGTAATATTAAATGCCTTTTTAAAATACTGAGCCGTTGTCAAGGCACGGACGGCATCACTACTAATAATTTTTTTAGGTTTTTTGACTTCCTTTGAAACATAATTTGAGACTAAAATTGCATCATTATTTCCTCGTTTCTTTAAAGGTCTTTTGTGGTCAATAACATCATGTTCCCAAGACGATTTTGCGTGGCGAACCATATAAAGTGTTTTCATATGCTTTATTTATATTGTAGCTGTTAATTATGGTGCAAGGCGTTCAATAACCCAATCAATTCCTTCTAATCTGTATCTTATTCTGTCGTGTAATCTATTAGGTCTTCCTTGCCAAAATTCGAATTCTAAGGGTTTTACAATAAAACCTCCCCAATGCTTAGGCTTTGGCACTTCTTTTCCTTCATACTTTTTTTCTAGATCCTTTAGCTCTTCTTCTAAAACTTTTCTATTTGCTACCACACTACTTTGGTCGCTTAAAAGTGCTCCTAATTGACTCCCTTTAGGGCGTGAAGCAAAATAATTACTGGCATCTTCTTCGCTGGTTTTTTCAGCAATCCCTTTAATAATGACTTGCCTTTCTATGTTTGGCCAAAAGAAGGAAAGTGAGACTTTATTGTTTTGTTCTATTGCCTTCCCCTTGTCACTGGTGTAATTGGTATAGAAGTAAAAGCCATTTTCGTCATATTTTTTAAGCAGCACTACTCTGCCACGTGGAAAGCCATCCACACCAATAGTGGTAAGGGTCATGGCATTTACTTCGTCTACCCCGCCAGAATCTCGTACATTATAAAACCACGTACGAAATTGCTGAAAAGGATTCTCATTTACGGAGGTTTCATCTAGCGCTCCTTTTTTATAGTTTTTACGGTAATCGTGAAGGTTGTCTCGCATACATTAATTAACTAGTTGCAATTTACGAGTTTTAAGAAGGATGCGAAATAGCTTTCTATTTAAATTTGGGTTAAATAAGTAAAATTTACCTTTCCTTTTCAGAAAGCATTTTTTTTATTAGCACAATCTGTCCTAAATGGTAGTAACAATGTTCAATTATTCCATCTATGTTTCGTTGGTAGGTGCCATACCTTTTATCTACAAAGGATTCAGCTAATTTAGAATTGGGTAATTGTTCGACAAGCAAAGCAAAAGCCTCAGCATCTGCCCAGAGCTTATTTAAAAATGTTTCCCATTGTACTTGAGTTTCCATGGGAGGAAAATCGAAACTGTAAGCATCTTTTATATCAAGTGTGCCACCTTCGAGCACATTTTTTACCCCAGCTATATAATAGTGAATATGCTGCGATAATACGGCAATTGAGTTTAAAGAGCCTTTTCTCTTTATTACTTTTTCGAAAGGAAGGTTTTCTAGTTGGTCTTTAAAATTGGTGTTCGAAACCCATTTGCCATCTAAAACTACTTCTCGAAATCTGTTTGCAAGTTGCTGTGACATTGTCATTTGCATTTTTATCAAAAATTAATCAAAATGAAACACTTTTCCATCTTCAGCCAATTCAACAGTATCAAAATGTTGCTGAGCCTCTTCTTTAAAATCATTTAAATCTGCATACCTGCCAGAATAATGCCCCAAAATAAGTGTGCCCACTTGTGCCGCCTTTGCAATAAGTCCAGCCTGAGCCGCTGTACTATGTTTGGTTTTTTCACAAAGTTCCTCGTGAGATTGCAAAAATGTAGCTTCGTGATATAAAACGGTGCTATTGGTTATTTGAGGCACAATTGCTGGGTAATACAATGTATCGCTACAGAAGGCATAGCTTTTTGGGGGATCTGGAGGAAAAGTTACTTGAGCATTTTCAATGGTATCTCCTTTCATGTTTTTAACATCAAATCCCTGTTTTAGCTTCGAAAAGTAGCTGTGGTCAATTTTTGCCTTTACCGCAGCCTCAATATTTAGTTTACGCTCACCTTCCTTTTCTTGAAATAAAAATCCGTTAGTATAAACTCTATGATTTAAAGGAATGGTAGTTACAGAAAGGGTCTTATCTTCAAAAATAGTTTCAGCTTGATCACTTTCCAATTCATGAAACAATAGTGGAAAGTTCGTCCAGCTATTTCCTAGCTTAAGCTGAAGCGTAATAGCTTCTTTTATTCCTTTAGGACCATACACGTGTAATTCGGCTTCTCTTCCAAGTAATCTAAAAGTTGAAATTAATCCTACTAATCCAAAAAAGTGATCACCATGTAGATGCGAAATAAAGATATGCTTGATACGTGAAAACTTCACTTTATTTCGTCTCAATTGAATCTGTGCGCCTTCACCACAATCAATCAAAAACATATGCCCTTTCATCTCTAAGACCTGCGCTGTAGGATTATGGTACGCACGAGGTGTTGCAGAATGACAGCCAAGTATGGTTAATTTCATAGTGGTATTTCTGAAAGAAAATAGGATTCTAGAATCCTAAATCTCTTTCTATTTCTTCCATTTCAATAATATCTGCAGCTTCTTGAAGCGTAGGAACTACAATCATTTCGTCTGGAATATCGTCTGGATTAATTGAGTTATTGACAATGACAAAAGAATTTTTTGCGGCTCTATGCTTGGTTGAAAGTACAACTAACTCAAGCAACTCCTCTAGAGTGATGTGAGTATATTTTAATAAATCAATCACCAAATTTTTACCTTTAAAATTTGTTTTGACTTGTGTAGTTAAGAAGGGTACGAAGTCTGAAAACCCTCCACGATCATCGGCTAGGACAACATAATTGTTATGTTCACTAATCTTCATGATGCTTAATTTTTGAAGCTAATAAATATATAACCGCCATTCTAATTGCAACACCATTTTGTACTTGATCTAAAATAATTGCCTGCTTACTATCCGCAACATCACTGGTGATTTCAACTCCTCGATTTATGGGCCCAGGGTGCATCACTACAATTTCTTTATTTAAAGAATCCAATATCTTTTTGGTAAGTCCAAATTGTTGAGCATACTCACGTGTGGTTGGGAAATAGCTTATATCCATTCGTTCATTTTGAACACGCAACATATTTGCTACATCGCACCATTCTAGTGCTTTAATCAAATTTCCTTCAACCTCCACACCTAATTTTTCTATATATTTAGGGATTAGCGTTTTAGGACCACATACTTTAACTTTTGCTCCAAGTTTTTGAAGCGCAAAAATATTGGATAATGCGACTCTGGAATGGAGAATATCTCCCACTATGACCACTTTTTTACCAGCTACCTTACCTAGTTTTTCTCGTATTGAAAAACAATCTAGCAACGCTTGGGTAGGATGTTCGTGTGCTCCATCTCCGGCATTAATAATGCTTGAATTAATATGTTTTGAAAGAAACACCCCTGCACCAGGATTAGGATGGCGCATCACCACCATATCTACTTTCATTGAAAGTATATTATTTACCGTATCAATCAAGGTTTCTCCCTTTTTAACCGAAGAAGACGCTGCAGAAAAGTTAATAACATCTGCAGAGAGGCGTTTTTCAGCTAATTCAAAAGAAAGTCGGGTTCGGGTGCTATTTTCAAAAAAGAGGTTAGCAATGGTAATGTCTCGAAGTGAAGGTACTTTTTTTATGGGCCTATTAATCACCTCTTTAAAATGATCTGCCGTTTCAAAGATGAGTTGTATATCCTCTTTGGTGATGTATTTAATTCCTAATAAGTGATTGACACTTAGTTCCTTCATATTATTTTTCTATCAAATAAACTGCATCCTCCCCATCATTCTCCTTCCAGCATACTTTTACTTTTTCATAATTTATAGCATCTACTTGCCTCCCCCTGTAATCGGGTTGGATAGGTAAATGTCTGCTAAATCGTCTATCTATTAGCGTTAAGAGTTCTATTTCAAGGGGACGTCCAAAAGATTGTATTGCTGTGAGTGCAGAGCGAATACTCCTCCCAGTATACAGCACATCATCTATAAAGACCACTTTTTTATCTTCTACTATAAAATCGATTTTGGTAGTATTGGCTTCTAAGGGCTTACCGCTTCTTCTAAAGTCATCGCGATAGAACGTAATATCCAAATAACCCAGTTGCACTTTTTTAATTTTATACTCTTTTTGAAGCACATCCTTTAGACGTTCGGCTAAAAAGATTCCTCTAGGCTGAATGCCTATAAGTACTGTATTTTCAAAAGTATCGTGATTTTCAATTAATTGACAAGACAAACGGTGGAGCGCGATGTTAATTTCAGTGGCGTTGAGTAGCACTTTTTGGCTCATAGAAGTTTCTGAATCTTGTTCAGGGGTCAAATTTAAGTTTTTTTGTTGAATTATTATGCTTTCAGAACCTTTTAATAAAAAAGCCCCTCATTTCTGAAGGGCTTTTGATATAATTAAATAAAAGGAATTACTTCTTTTTCTTACCCTCCATTTTGTCTTTAATCTCTTGAAGCTTAGAGTTTGCATCACCTAATGTTGGTTTTGACTCTTCAGCTTGTTTAGCAGCAGCTTTAGCAGCCTGCTTTACAATCTTAGCTTCTTCTTCTTTGTGAATTGACATATGAGATGCAACTACTTTCTTAAATTCTTTATTGAATTCTATAATTACAAATTCTGCTTCTTCACCTTTTTTCAATTCGCTTCCGTCTTCTTTTTCTAAGTGACGTTTTGGTACAAAAGCACTAATATCTTCATTGAAGTTAATTACCGCTCCTTTATCAACCATTTCGTCGATAGCAGCAGTGTGCTTAGTTCCTACAGCAAAGTCATCTTCGTATTTATCCCAAGGGTTGTCCATGGTTTGTTTGTGACCTAAGCTTAACTTACGTCCTTCCACATCCAATTCTAATACAACCACTTCTAAGGTATCACCAATATTGGTAAACTCACTTGGGTGTTTGATTTTCTTAGTCCAAGAAAGATCACTTATATAAATAAGACCATCAATTCCTTCTTCTAATTCTACAAACACACCAAAGTTTGTGAAGTTACGTACAATACCATTGTGCTTAGAGCCTACAGGATACTTTTTAGTAATATCCGTCCAAGGATCTGGCGTTAATTGTTTGATACCTAAGGACATTTTACGCTCTTCTCGATCTAATGTTAAGATAACTGCCTCCACTTCATCACCTACATTTACGAAATCTTGAGCGCTACGCAAGTGTGTAGACCAAGACATTTCACTTACGTGAATAAGTCCTTCAACACCTTCAGCAACTTCAATAAACGCACCATAATCTGCAATAACAACTACTTTACCTTTTACTTTATCACCAACTTTCATCTCTTTTCCAAGAGCTTCCCAAGGGTGAGGATTTAATTGTTTTAGACCTAATTGGATACGCGTTTTATCTTCATCAAAATCAAGAATAACAACGTTTAATTTTTGATCTAAATCAACAATCTCGTTAGGGTGGTTAATACGAGACCAAGAAAGGTCTGTAATGTGTACTAATCCATCTACACCTCCAAGATCTACAAATACTCCATAAGAAGTAATGTTTTTTACAACACCCTCAAGTACTTGTCCTTTTTCAAGTTGTCCAATGATTTCTTTTTTCTGCTCTTCAATATCTGCTTCGATAAGAGCTTTGTGAGAAACTACAACGTTTTTAAATTCGTGATTGATTTTTACAATCTTGAATTCCATTGTTTTTCCAACATACACATCGTAGTCACGAATAGGTTTCACATCAATTTGTGATCCTGGCAAGAAGGCTTCAATACCAAATACATCTACAATCATACCTCCTTTAGTTCTGCACTTCACAAAACCATTAACTACGGTACCATCATCATGTGCTTTATTAACACGATCCCAAGCTTTGATGGTACGAGCCTTACGGTGAGAAAGAATTAATTGTCCAGTTGCATCTTCACGAACATCAATTAATACTTCTACTTTGTCTCCTACTTTTAAGTTTGGATTGTAACGGAACTCGTTTAACGAAATTACACCTTCACTTTTTGCGTTGATGTCAATAATCGCATCACGGTCTGTTAAATAGACTACTTCACCTTCTACAACTTCGTCATCTAACGTGTCAACAAAGTTTTCGGCTACTAATTTTTCGAATTCTTCTAACTGTCCTTCATCTACTTGGTCGATTCCTTCTTCGTAGTTGTGCCAGTTAAAATCTTTAAGGAATTTTTCAGGGTTTGCCTCTTTTGCAGAAACTTCCTGCTTTGGTTTTGCTACAGCTACTTCTTCAGCTACAGCTTCTTCTTTTTTTGCTTTATCAGCCATTTTAATTTAATATGCACCGTCTTAATTTTTATTAAGAAATCAAGCTTGTGCTTTGTATTCTATGTTCTTACTGAAAGGGTTGCGACCATCCCATAGAAGGGTTTGGTTTTTTATCTATTCCTTTTCGCTTTCAGATAATGTCGCCAAAAAGGGTCGCAAAAGTAATGCTTTAGTTTTGATTTTCAAAGTGTTTTGAAAAAGTTGTATTTTATAATTATTCCTTTATAAACTTCTTAGAAATAACAGAATCACTTGAAGCAATCTTAACTATGTATATCCCTTGATCAAATGAAGAAACATTTATTAGATTTTTGTTAGCAGACTTCAATAATAACTTACCACTAACATCATAGATTGAAATACTCGCTTCTTTTTCCAAGCCAAGTATGGAAATAAACAGATTTGAAGGATTTGGTACTATCGAAATAGCATTGTTAATATTATGGTTAGAAATTCCTAATTCAACATCATATTCCGAATAATAGATATTAACTTCATTATAATGAAAAATGCCACTGTCTATATATTGTATTAAATTTTGGTGTTCGTCATAATCTAATAAAGTGTAATAGTCTACATACCAATTTGTACCAGACCAATATTCGTATTTATATTCTAGTAAATTATCAAACTCATTATAAACTCTAGTTTCTTTTATATTATTTTCCCATTCATTATTCCAGGTTTCCCGTAGTTTTTCTATCCAAAGATTTGATGAATTATAGGTAAATAATATTCTATTTAAATTTTCCCAAGAATTTGATTCCCATTCTTGTGTAATTTCTTCTAAAATATAACTATTTGTATTGTAAGTAGTAAATCGTCTTGATTCGTTATCCCAATTGTTTGTTACTTCGTTCCATAAATATATCTGAGTTTCAGTAGGACTACCATTAGCATTGTTTGTATAGTCGTACTTCTTTTTAGTGTTCCAATTTTGAGTATTGTTATTCCAGTCTCTATAAATTATTTCTTCAATTAGATAGTTGCTCGTGTCATAAGCGGAGTTTGTAATGGTAATTCTATTCCATTCGTATTGGTTTTCACTAGTATACTTCTGGTACTCTGCATACATTGTCACATTTTCATAGGCATCGTACTCATATACTTTTTTTCTGAGAGTTTCCCATTCATTTAAAGTGTAATCCCAAGAATTATAAAGGTATTCTAAAAGATTCCCATTTGTGTTATATTGGTATGTTTCACTTCTGTTCCAAAACCAGTCATTACTGTCTGAATCCCACGAATATCTATTGCTTGATAGAAGAAGGTTTATATTATAAGTATTTTCAAGTCTTGACGTATTTTCCCAAGAAGAGGTATTTTCGTTCCATTGTTGACTTATTACTTCAATTTGATTGTTGTAGGTATCATATTGATAACTATATTTATTAGTATTTACCCATTCGTTAGTGATAAAGTCGAAAGATTCTATTAAATACTCTGTCACATTATTTGGGTGATTTCCATTATAACTATAGGTATATCTATTATTGTAAGCATCAACCTCACATCCCGGTTCTGGTGTATTTTTAGTTTCTCTAGTTGCAACATTTCCATTAATATTATAGGTATAATAACTTTTTGTGGGCTGGTTTTCACAAGGTTTAAAAAAATCATCAAAATAAAAATCGATAATAGAATCTGCTAAAAACACTAATGTATTTGACTCTCTATTTTGTTTTTGAAATTTTGATTGTTTTTTTAATATAGAATCTACTGAAATTTTAAAAGCATCAAAATTCAGTTTGTTTTGAGAAATACCATTACTACAAAAAAGTATAATAAAAATATATGTTGCTAAACTCTTCATTTTATAGACTATATCTAATTTAAAGTTAATAAATTACTTTTAATAAATACTATTATGATAATATATTAATTGAATAATTCAAATGCTTATACTCTAATTAATCTATAATAAAATAGTTAAAATATGTTAAATTACTACTTTGTTATACATAGTACTGTAACAAAATATTTATTGTGTCGTCTATCTAGTAACAATCATTAATCAAAAAACGAATAATTTTTAAAAACAACAATCATGAGAACATTAAACAGCAACACCTTAACAGAAAAGCCAAAAACCTCTTTAGGATTTGTATGGAATAACAAAAGGAGATACAGATAACGCTTAACTTTAAAAATCTAGCATTATGAACCCACTTTTAAGAAACCATAAAGTATTGAAGAGAGAACACAAACGGAGGGATATACACTTTCTTAAAAGAATTTGCTTCCCAAACGTAACGACAGGACCTAGCAAATACAACGAATTTTATGCAATATAAGCTAGAATTAGAATAAAAAAGCCACTCAATCGAGTGGTTTTTTTTATACCCTTCCGGCAATTCTATCTTTAGCAAGCTGCAATAACATATGAAATTGATCTTCTTGGTTGGTTTCGCTATTGTCAATAACAATAGCTCCCTCGGCAATTTTTAAAGGAGAATCTCTGCGATTAGAATCAATTTGATCTCGCTCCGTAACGTTTTCTAACACCTCTTCAAACGAGATAGTGTCTCCTCTTTCTAGTAACTCTTTGTAACGACGTTCTGCTCTTACTTGTGGGGAAGCCGTCATAAATATTTTTAATTCAGCATTAGGAAAAACCACCGACCCAATATCTCTACCGTCCATCACGATGCCTCCCTCCTTACCCATTTCTTGTTGCTGTTCCACTAGTTTTTTACGCACTTCTGAAACCGTAGCAATAGGACTTACGAATTCCGATACTTCCAAAGTGCGAATCTGTTTTTCTACATTTTCATCATTCAAATACATTTCGGCTTTCTCTTCTTTATTCTTTTTGAATGTTAATTGGATTTCCGCCAAAGAATCAATCAGTTTTTCTTTATCGAAATGTGATTCAGAAATAATTCCTTTTCGTAATGCAAAAAGAGTAACGGCCCTATACATCGCTCCAGAATCCACAAAAATATATCCCAAATAATCTGCCAGTTGTTTTGCTACCGTGCTTTTGCCAGTGGAAGAATGTCCGTCAATAGCTATGGTAATTTTTCGCATTATTGAAGGTTTATATTGAGTCCGAAAAAGCTCGTTGCAGCCGCCGAGTTATATTTTGAATAGGCGTAGCTCAGCCTAAGTTTATTCAATTTAATTGAAAATCCTGCGCTTAATCCAGCAAAGGAACGCTGTTCTATAATTCGTAGTTCTTCTGCACGTCGTAAATTATATCCCAATCGTAAGTTAAAACCACTTTCTGGAAAAAGCTCGATTCCTACTATCATATGCCGAAAAGCATTATCGACAAAGGTGATTTTTTCGGATGTAGTGTTGCCCTCCAAGTCAATTTCATCACGATTAGGATTTGCAAAAGCAATATTCCACGTTTGCATATTTTCCAATGTAAAATGCCAACGAATAGGTATATTTTGTAGTGTTTGTGAGATTCCTAATACAACTTCAAAAGGTAATTTTTCGATGGTATTCTCGTATGGTTGAATTTGTGTTCCTAAATTTCTGGCTACTGCCGTAATATGTAAATCCCAATCTTCATAAACATACATCACCGCGACATCCACGGCCACACCAAAAGAACTGTATTGTTCTAGTTTTGAAGAAATAAATTTGACATTCCCTCCAATATGAAAATTAGTGAAAGCAATATTTCTAGCGTGCCCAAAAGAAAGCGCTACTTCACCTCCACCAAAGCTATTGGTAGCATTTCCTTGTTCATCGTAGCCGTCAAATTTTCCGTAGTTAATGTAGGTTATCCCTGTATGCAATACTTGTGTTCGTCGATCCCATAAATAGGCATAGGAAGCTGTTCCGTAGTTTACATCACCAATATAGTTATTGTAATTTAGGGAAAGTTGATTATCCATTTCTGGATTAATACTTGCTGGATTGTAGATAGCTTGGGTAGGATCATAGTCGTAATTTGTTACTACTTTCCCTCCTAACGCTACTTGTCGTGGTGAAATACCCAAATTTAGAAATTGATAGGTTGCTCTACCTCCTACTTGAGCAAAAGATGCTGTAGCAATAAAAAGGCAACCTAATAAAGTGAGTTTTTGAACCATTAACCTAGTAAACGTTCCTTGGAGTTTAAACGACTACAATGATAATTTATTTTCGGCGAGTAAAAAAGGATTATCCTTTCATCATTTTTATGAATTTAAAGCTTTTTGGGGTTTTTCACCTTTTGCTTGGTAAGCGCCACATCTAATACTTCACTCATTTCTTTTACATAATGAAAAGTCAATCCTTTAAGATATTCAGGTTTTATTTCCTCAATATCTCGCCGATTATCCTCACAAAGAACAATTTCTTTAATTCTAGCACGCTTTGCAGCTAATATTTTTTCCTTAATTCCACCCACAGGAAGCACTTTTCCACGAAGGGTAATTTCACCCGTCATGGCGAGACTTTTCTTTACTTTTCGCTGTGTAAATAAAGACACTAAGGAGGTTAACATCGTAATTCCAGCACTAGGGCCATCCTTAGGTGTAGCTCCTTCGGGAACGTGAATATGAATATTGTAATTTTCAAAAACATCCGGATTAATATCCAGTTTTTCAGCATTCGATTTAATGTATTCCAGTGCAATGGTGGCAGATTCTTTCATTACAGTTCCCAAATTACCTGTCATGTTTAAGGTTCCTTTTCCTTTGGAAATTGCCGATTCAATAAATAAAATATCACCTCCCACTCTTGTCCAAGCCAATCCAGTGACAACACCAGCCACATCATTATTTTCATATTTATCACGCTCCATTTTAGGCGCTCCTAACACCTCAATGATCATTTTATTTGAGACAGTCACTTGGTACTCTTCTTCCATGGCAATTTTCATAGTCGCATGACGTACCATTTTTGCAATTTGCTTCTCTAAGGTACGCACACCACTCTCCCGTGTATAGCCTTCCACAATTTTTTCTAATTGAGGTTTCCCTATTTTTAAATGTGCGGTTGAAAGTCCGTGTTCTTTTAATTGCTTTGGAAGCAAATGTCTTTTTGCTATTTCAACTTTCTCTTCAATAGTATATCCTGAAACGTTGATAATCTCCATTCGGTCTCTTAACGCCGGCTGAATGGTACTTAAACTATTGGATGTTGCAATAAACATTACTTTAGATAAGTCGTATCCCAACTCCAAAAAGTTGTCGTAAAAGGCACTGTTCTGTTCTGGATCGAGCACTTCCAACATTGCCGATGAAGGATCCCCTTGACTCCCTACCGAAAGTTTATCGATTTCATCCAAAACAAATACAGGATTGCTTGTTCCTGCTTTTTTAATGCTTTGCACAATGCGTCCTGGCATAGCTCCAATATACGTCTTACGGTGGCCTCTAATTTCGGCCTCGTCACGTAAGCCCCCTAAAGACATACGCACATATTTTCGACCTAATGCTTCGGCAATGGATTTTCCTAAAGAGGTTTTACCCACTCCTGGAGGTCCATACAAACAAAGTATGGGTGATTTCATATCATTCCGAAGTTTTAAAACGGCTAAATATTCTATAATACGTTGTTTTACATCATCCAATCCATAATGATCTCTATCTAGGATTTTTCTGGCGCGTTTTAAATCGAATTTATCTTTGCTAAATTCATTCCATGGCAGTTCTAGCAGTAAATCCAAATAATTTCTTTGAATGCTGAATTCTGCCACCTGCGGATTCATACGCTGAAGCTTTGCAATCTCCTTTTCAAAATGTTTTTTTACATCTTCATTCCATTTTTTTGTTTTGCTTCTCGCCCGCATTTCTTCAATTTCAACTTCATGAGAAGGACCACCCAACTCCTCTTGAATGGTTTTCATTTGTTGCTGAAGGAAATACTCGCGCTGTTGTTTTGAAATATCACTTTCCACTTTCGACTGAATATCCATTCTAAGGGAAAGTTTTTGTAGTTCAATGTTAAGATATTTCAAAGTTTCCATGGCTCGTTCCTGCAGGTCATTAATCTCCAGCAATTGTTGTTTTTCTTTTACTGAAATATTCAAATTGGAGCACACAAAATTGATTAAGAAAGGAACACTTTCAATATTTTTAATTGCAAAAGCCGCATCCGACGGAATGTTCGGGCTGTCTTTAATAATATCTATTGCCAATTCTTTTATTGTGTCTATCACAGCGCTAAAATGTTTGTCATCTTTCGCAGGCCGTGCTTCGGCAACTTCTTTAATTGTTGCTGTTAAATAAGGGTCTGTCGTGACCAGTTGTGAAACTTCAAATCTTTTTTTACCTTGAATAATAACGGTTGTATTGCCATCTGGCATTTTTAATACCCGTAGTATTCTAGCAACAGTTCCTACGGTATTTATGTCTTCAAATCCCGGGTTTTCTTTGGTTTCATCTTTTTGGGAAACTACTCCAATAACCTTACTTCCCTTGTTAGTTTCATTGATGAGTTTAATGGACTTATCTCTTCCTGCAGTAATAGGAATCACCACACCAGGGAAAAGTACCGTATTTTTTAATGGTAATATTGGAAGTGTTTCTGGCAAATCTTCTTTTGCCATGGCATCCTCATCTTCGGGCGTCATTAAAGGAATTAACTCGGCATCTTCATTTAAATCTTGAAATGACAAACTGTCTATGGATATCAATTTTGTTTTCGTCATAATAATTTTTAAGACATTCTGTCGCAAAAATAGAATTTGCAACGGTCTTCTTTAGTAAATTAGTGTCTTATATGCGCTCTAAAGGGTTGAATAATCAACTTTTAAGCTATTTTTTTCAATCCTATAATTCAATAGTTATGCCAGCTCATAAATTTTTCATTTTAAAGTGTAACATTTTTAATCCCTGTATATCTCTATACTAAACAATTGTTTTTTTGGCACTAACCGATCAAAAAATAGAATCATTACTCGCTCTTTGTCAGAAGGGAAATCAGTTGGCACAATTAGAAGTGTACAATCGTTACAGTAAGGCCATGTATAATACGGCATTACGCATTGTTAAAAACGAAGTCGAAGCCGAAGATGTTATGCAAGAATCGTTTATAGCAGCATTTAGCAAATTAGATTCTTTTAAAGGTACAGCAACCTTTGGGTCTTGGTTAAAGCGAATAGTCATTAACAATAGCATTGTACAATATAGAAAGGGCCAACGATTTACAGAATTGTCAGAATATGATTTAAAAGAAGAAGCCGAAGAAGGTTTTGGAATTGAAAGCGAAGACTATGGCAGCACCAAAGTAGCAGAACTACTCCACTGCCTGGAAACACTTCACGAAAATTACAAAACAATACTTACACTTCATTTTATTGAAGGATATGATTACGAAGAAATTTGTGATATTCTTCAAATAAGTTATGCCAATTGTAGAACAATGATTTCCAGAGCCAAAGAAAGTTTAAGAACTAAGTTAACCGTAAGCGCATGAAAGAAAATGACTCCATAGAAAAATTATTTGAAAGATTACAAGATTCCTTCAATACGGAAGAGATACCTGTAGGACATCAACAACGATTTATAGAAAAATTGAAGTCACAACATCCACCCAAAACTCAAATGTTTTGGTGGAAGCCATTATCCATAGCTGCATCCATTCTTTTAGTAATAGGAATAAGCTTTTATGGCTTGATCCAAAAAGAAAAAACAGCAGATTTGGCTAGTATTTCTCCTGAAATGGAAAAAACGCAGTCTTTCTTTGTATCAACCATCAATCAAGAAATCGAAACATTAAAAAGCTTTCAGGATGAGGATACAAAACATCTCGTCCAAGATGCCCTAAAACGGCTTGAAGTCTTGGAAGAGAACTACGAAAAACTAAAAATTGATTTGATGCAAAGCGGAAACGACAAGCGAGTTGTGGCTGCTATGATTGCTAATTTTCAAAGCCGAATTGACATTTTAGAACAGGTATTTTCAACCATGGAAGAAGTAAAAACACTTAAAGCAAATAACAATGAAACAACTATTTAACATATGCCTATTGGTCTTGCTAGTCCCAGCATTAGTTTCGGCCAATATTGACCCCAAATTCAATGGGAAATATACCAAAGAGAAAAAACTAAAAAAAGAGTTTGCAGTAAATGCCGAAGCAGGACTCACTGTGGATAACAGTTACGGAAATATTGATATTGTCACTTGGAACGAAAACCGTATCGTCATTGAAGTGCATATTCGCACTAATGGTAACGACGAAGAACGTGTACAAGAAAAACTGGACAATATTGATGTAGATTTTTCTGGTAGTGCTTCAAAAGTTACCGCAAAAACTATTTTTAAAGATCGTAAAAATTCATCTTGGAGTTTCTGGGGTAACAACAATAACAAAAATGTACATATGGAGATTAATTACACCATAAAAATGCCCGTTACTAATAGCGTAGATTTAAATAATGACTATGGAAGCATTAACATTAATGAAATTAAAGGGAATGCGAAGATTAACTGTGATTATGGTCAATTAAACCTTGGAAGACTTTTAGCAGATAATAACTACCTCAATTTCGACTATACCAAAAATTCTACCATAAGCTATATGAAAAGCGGAAAGATAAATGCAGATTATTCTAGCTTTACTTTAGATAAGGTAGAGTATCTTGAGTTAAATGCAGATTATACCAACTCTGAAGTTAACGAAGTAGGGAGCATTAATTACAACAATGATTATGGTAAACTAAACATTGGAAAAGTAGGAAAACTTTTAGGGCGTGGTGATTACATTCCATTAAGAGTAGATGTATTAACCGAAAGTCTAAATGTAAATACAGATTATGGCTCGGTTACTGTAGATAGAATGAAATCTTCTGTAAAAGATGTTACTATTGATTCAGATTATGCCGGGGTTAAACTGTATTATGATAGTGATGCAAACTTTAATTTTTACATAGACCTATCCTATGCAGGCCTAAATGGTGAAGAGGACTTGGAGATTACCAAAACTTCGAAAGATTATTCAAGTAAGACCTACAGCGGTTATTACGGTAGAAAAGATTCGGGAAATACAATAAATATTAATTCAGGATATGGGGGCGTAACCCTTAAAAAACTTTAAAACTAAAAACTATGCAAACTATCTTAAAATCAATCATGTGTGCTGGACTATTACTTTATTCAGTGACCGAAAGTAATGCCCAATGGGGACATAACAAAGTGGTCGGCGACGGGAATGTAACCACCAAATCTGTATCCACTGGGGGTTATGACGAGATTAAAGTGGTCGGCTCCATGGATGTTCATCTAGAAAAAGGAACCGAAGGAAATATATCTGTAACTACCGATAGCAATTTACACGACTATATAGTGATAGAGGTAAAAGGAGAAGAATTGGTCATAAAAACGAAAAAAGGATACAATTTGAAAACCAAAAAAGGGATTCACGTTACGGTACCCTTTCAGGATATTTCTGAAGTAAGTCTTACAGGTTCTGGGGATGTAGACACAAAAGATACCATAAAAGCGAATGAATTTGAAGTATCTGTAACAGGCTCTGGAGATATTAATTTAACTGTAGAAGCACAAAGCATTGAAACAAGTATAACAGGTTCAGGAGATGTTGTTTTAAAGGGTTCTACTAATAGCCTTGCTGTAACGGTTACTGGAAGTGGAGACTTTAAAGGGTTCGACCTACAATCCAACAATACCGAAGCGCGTGTAAGCGGGTCGGGCGATATACAAGTGGTAGCTAAACAAAGTATAAATGCACGGGTAAGCGGATCTGGTGATATAGTTTATAAAGGAAATCCTGAAAAAAGTGATACTAAAACATCTGGTTCTGGTGATATTACTTCTTATTAAAATCAAAATAACAATTCAAATAAAAAGCCACTCAATGAGTGGCTTTTTTTATAATTTAATATTTCTACATTATTGTAGTGTAATTACAAAATACCCATTGGTAACTTCATAAACTGTGGGATCATTCTCTAAAGGATCGACGGCTGAAAAACTAAACGCTCCTTCTAAAACTCCGCTACTGTATTCATAGCTAAAAATTGACAGAGTTCCTGGATTTGATTTAAAAAGAATGGAACTTCCTATATTAGGATTATGAATACCCACTACTTCATCTCCGTTAGTAAAGAATGGCGACATTTCATAGGTTCCTACTTGAATATCTATAGGAAAAGAAATAGTTAGGCTTCTATTGGTAACTGAATCTATTGTTGTAATGTTAATTATGGTCTGTCCATTAAATGGATTTTGAGTAACTTCAATAGAATCATAAGTGTATTCTTCACCATCTATATCTGCGGTAAATGTGTCTTCTACTCCACCACTATTTTCAATAAAATCGATTGTAAACGTTCCTTCAGTAACTTCTACGATTTCACCTCCATCAATAGGATCTTGTCCCATAAAAGAGAAAGTAGCTGTCATTTTACCTGTATTTGCTCCAAACTCCGTAAAGGTAATGGTTCCGGTTTCTGGAATAGCAGTTAAAGATTCGCCTCCTGCCGCATCATTATAACTTGCAAAGAGTATGGCTCCATTTGAAATTGGCATATCTGCTGGCGGAAACGTATACGTACCAACACCACCAATATTTTCAGGAATATCTATTCTAATTTGCGCACCATTTGCCGTGGTGGCAACAATATTTACCATTGGCGTGTCATAAACAGTTACTCGAGTTACCTCAATGGTTTCTTCTACAAACTCTAACAAATCGACTTTAGCAAAGAAACTAGTTTCAGGATCTACATTTCCTCCTCCAGATGTTTCACATTCGTTAGGCAAGGCACTACCACTAACTAGATTAAAAGCAACACCGGTAAAAACCCCATTTGTTACAACAACAAATTCATTAGTAGCATTTACTTGTCTAATGGCATTAAACTGAAAAGTTCCTGCAATCTTTAGGTCTTCAGATTCTAGTGCGATTATTCTTGCCGATCCAGATCCTCCAACGGAACCTAAACTAGAAAACGAATCATTATCATTCACTATTGCATATTCTGCAGTGCTACTCTGTAAAGATAAATCGTAAGTACAAATTCCAACATTTTCAATTAATAAGGTAACCACATTTCCCCCGGCATCAGTAGCCTTTAAGTTTAAAACACCATCTGTAAGTTCGGCTGTTACTGCAGTAGCTACAAAATTTTCACCATCTATGGTCGCAGAGAATTCGCCGTTTCCAGTTCCAGTCTCGTCTGTAATAAATTCTCCTTCTAAAGTCTCGTTGGTACAACTTGAAAAACTTAATGCAAATAGGGCTAAGAGCATCCAGTTTAAAATAATCGCTTTTTTCATAAAGTAAGTAAGTTAATTCGCATAGGTATGTAACGCAAACATAAGTAAAAATTGTTTAATCTAATTGTTTTCTTGGTACTCTAAACAATAAAATGATTCCAATTAAAAAGAAAATAAACAAAAATAAAATGGCATTTCGCATACTTCCGGTTAATTGATCTATAGAAGCAAATATCCCCATCCCTATAACAATTCCTATTTTTTCGGCAACATCATAAAAGCTAAAATAGGACGTAGTATCTTCTGTTTCGGGTAAAAATTTTGAATAGGTTGAACGCCCCAAGGATTGTATTCCGCCCATCACAAAACCAACACAGGAAGCGGCAATATAAAACTGAATTGGACTTTGCATAAAGTATGCATAAAAGCATAAGCCCATCCAAATAAAATTAATAAAAATGAGCGTGTTAATATTTCCAAATTTGGCAGAAGCTCTCGAAGTTAATACCGCACCAATTACCGCCACAATTTGTATCACTAAAATGCTTATAATTAACCCCATGGTCTTTGCATCATCACTGCCCCACGCTATTTCTTCTTCTCCAAAATATACTGCAACAAGCATAATAGTTTGTACAGCCATACTAAAAACAAAAAATGCATGCAAATAGCGTCTCAATTGTAAGTTGTTTTTTAATTGCTTCCAAACTTGTTGTAACTCACGCAACCCATTTAAAACAACTGCCTTTGTAACCCTATGTCCCGAAGAAGTCCCTTTTGGTAAATAATAAAAAGAATACTGACTAAACAAAATCCACCACACTCCTACCGTGATAAAAGAATAACGCATCATTTCCATTTTAGCAGCACCGTCATCTTGACTCATCACCATAGCAAGATTTACGATAAGAAGAATGACGCTTCCAAAATAACCAAGTGAAAAACCTTTGGCACTTACCCTATCTTGTTGCTCTGGAAAGGCAATATCGGGAAGGTATGAATTGTAAAAAACCAAACTCCCCCAATACCCTATTAAACCCATAAAATAAAATAGGATACTTAAATAAATATGGTCTAAACTAAACCAATACAAACCGATACATCCTAACCCTCCCACATAGCAAAAGAATTTCATAAAATACTTTTTATTGCCTACATAATCTGCAATACCTGAAAGAATTGGAGAGGTGAAAGCCACAACCAAAAAAGTAAAGGCTGTCACAAACGTAATTAACGCCGTGCTTTTAAATGTAAAACCAAAGGCATCAACAGTTTTAATTTCTGAAAGAAATAATGCGGAATAAAATATTGGAAAAATAGACGAAGCTATAGTAAGTGTATAAACAGAATTTGCCCAGTCGTAAAACGCCCAAGCATTGAGAAGTTTTTTACTTCCTTTTGGTAAGTTAGCCATATCGAATCAAAAAAGCCGCCCTTGGCGGCTTTTGTATAAGTTAGTTATTTTTTGAAAGTGGTCACTCCGTATTTTTTTGCTTCAGCTTTTGCGGCGGGTGCCCAACCCTTAATATTATTTATTCGTGTATCACTTGACGGGTGTGTACTTAAAAACTCCGGCGGAGCTTGTCCTCCTGCATTAGCTTTCATTCGTTCCCACAATTGAGCTGCTACCATAGGCTCGTAACCTGCAATTGCCATAAGATATAATCCTATTTGGTCTGCTTCACTTTCGTGATTTCTACTAAAGGGTAACATTACTCCTACCGTACTTCCAATTCCGTATGCTTGATTAAAAATTTCTTGATTTTTAGGATCTTTACTTAAAGCTATATTTCCTGCTACTGCCCCTAAAGCCTGTAATTGTCCTGCACTCATACGCTGTTGTCCGTGATTTGCCAATGCATGGGCAACCTCGTGACCCATAACGGCAGCTAATCCTGCTTCATTTTGCGTGATGGGTAAAATACCTGTATACACTACAATTTTTCCTCCAGGCATACACCAAGCATTTACATCTGGGCTATCTACCAAATTATACTCCCATTGATAATCCTGTAAATACCCTGCATAACCATTTGCATTTAAATAACGTTCTGCAGCAACGGCAATTTTTTGCCCTACACTTTTTACCATTTGTGCATCTTTTGTTCCCGAAACCACTTTATTTTCAGATAAAAAGCTACTGTATTCTTGAAAAGCCATAGGAAATAACTGAGAATTTGGTACTAGCGCCAACGTGCTTTTCCCAGTAAAGGGGTTTGTACTACAGGATAAAAAAAGTGCAATTGCAAAGAGAATAGTGAGCTTTTTCATTTTGAAATATTTAAATGAATATTTAAGACGTTAAATATAACGATATTTACAAATACGATGCCTAAGTGTATTTAAAAACTATAATTTTGAAAATGGAACGGCTTTTGCAATACCTTTTCAAACTAAAAAAATTACTATGAAAAAAATACTCATTCTTCCGCTCATTGTCATTTCTCTATTTTTAACTGCTTGTGAAGGGCCACAAGGCCCTCCAGGACCTCCAGGCTATGATGGCATCAATATTTTAGGGCAAGTTTTTGAAGTAACAATTAACTTAAATGAGAATAATAATTTTCAGAGAGTTGTAAATATCCCATCAGCAATTGAAGTTTATGAAAGTGATGTAATCCTCGTGTATCGCTGGGAAGGTACTTTTGACGGAGCTGATATTTGGACACCACTTCCTGCCACCTATTTCTCGTTAGGAGATACTTTCTTATATACCTTCAACCATACCTTTTTTGATGTTAAATTCTTTTTGGATGGAAATTTTGATTTAACCGAGTTAGGATCGGAATGGACAAACGACCAAAGTTTCCGCATAGCCATTGTTCCTGCCGAATTTGGTCAAGCAGACCTTACCATGGAGCAACTGGAAAATTCCCCTCAAGTGGAGTTTTTAGGAAACTAAATTGAAAAAAATATGAATAAAATAGCATTACTGCTTGTTGGGTTATTGCTACTAAGCTGTAATTCAAAAGCACAAAATGAAAAGAAAAAAGAATCCTTCTCTGTGGCCAAAAAGGAAGCCGAATGGAAAGCACAGTTAACCGATTTACAATACTACGTCCTTCGTGAAGAAGGAACCGAAAGAGCTTTTACTAGCGAATTAAATTATAATAAAGAAAAAGGAACCTACGTTTGTGCCGCGTGTGAAACTCCCCTGTTTTTGAGCAAACATAAATTTGATAGTGGAACAGGTTGGCCAAGTTTCGATAGAGAAATTAAAGGAAATGTAGCCTTTTCTACCGATTATAATATTGGCTATGCACGAACCGAAGAGCACTGTGCCACTTGTGGTGGTCACCTAGGTCACGTATTTAATGATGGCCCAAGGGAAACGACTGGAAAAAGACATTGTATTAATGGTGCGGCCCTAAAATTTATTCCTTCTGAAAAGTAGAATTTTTCAAAATATATATACAAACCCTTCAAAATAGAATTTGAAGGGTTTTCCTTTTTAAAATGAAAGGGTATTCAAAAAGCAAACAATACTTCCTTGTTATAGATACATTTCGTAAATTTGCTACTTCAAAATCACGATAAATTTTCGAAATGAGTAAATACGATATCATTGTTCTTGGAAGTGGCCCCGGAGGCTATGTTACGGCGATTAGAGCATCGCAATTAGGTTTTAAAACCGCCATTATTGAAAAAGAAAGCTTAGGAGGCGTTTGCCTTAATTGGGGATGTATTCCTACCAAAGCCCTACTTAAAAGTGCGCAAGTTTTCGATTATTTAAAACACGCCGAAGACTACGGACTTACTGTAAAAGAATTTGATAAAGATTTTACCAAAGTGGTACAACGTAGCCGTGGTGTTGCCGATGGGATGAGCAAAGGTGTTCAATTTTTGATGAAAAAGAATAAAATTGATGTGATTAATGGTTTCGGAAAAATAAAACCAGGAAAAAAAGTAGATGTCGACGGAAAAGAATACAGCGCAGATCATATCATCATCGCTACAGGAGCTCGTTCTCGTGAGCTTCCTAATTTAAAACAAGACGGAAAAAAAGTGATAGGCTATCGTGAAGCCATGACGCTGAAAGAACAACCTAAAAAGATGATTGTTGTGGGGAGTGGTGCAATAGGTGTTGAGTTTTCAAATTTCTACAACAGTATGGGTACTGAAGTTACCATCGTAGAATTCTTGCCAAATTTAGTTCCATTGGAGGACGAAGACGTTTCCAAACAATTTGAAAAAATATTTAAGAAGAGAGGCATCAATGTGATGACCAATTCGTCTGTAGAAAGTGTAGATACTTCTGGCAAAGGTATAAAAGCGAAAGTAAAAACCCAAAAAGGAGAAGAAATACTGGAGGCAGATGTAGTTCTTTCTGCTGTGGGAATTGCAGCAAATATTGAAAATATTGGATTAGAAGATGTAGGAATAGTCACCGATAAAGGTAAAATTATGGTGAACGATTGGTACCAAACCAACATCCCGGGTTATTATGCCATTGGTGACGTAGTTCCTGGTCCTGCTCTAGCTCACGTTGCTTCCGCAGAAGGAATTACCTGTGTTGAAAAAATTGCCGGAATGCATGTTGAAGCCATTGATTACGGAAACATTCCTGGATGTACCTATACTTCGCCTGAAATTGCCAGTGTTGGACTTACCGAAAAGCAAGCTAAGGAAAAAGGGTACGAATTGAAAGTGGGTAAATTCCCCTTCTCCGCTAGTGGAAAAGCAAGTGCTTCTGGTGCCAAGGACGGATTCGTAAAAGTAATTTTTGATGCCAAATACGGCGAATGGTTAGGGTGCCATATGATTGGAGCTGGTGTAACCGATATGATTGCCGAAGCCGTATTAGGACGCAAATTGGAAACTACAGGGCACGAGGTGCTAAAAGCCATTCACCCACACCCTACTATGAGTGAGGCTGTAATGGAAGCTGTGGCCGATGCTTATGGAGAAGTAATCCATTTATAGAAAATAAATAGTATTGTAATAAAAAAGCCCCAAATTGGGGCTTTTTTTATTTTAGAAAACTCTGGAGTGCCAATTCATAACTTTGCAAACCAAAACCAAGGATGACGCCCCTTGCACCTGCAGAGATATGTGAATGATGTCTAAATTCTTCTCTAGCAAAAGTGTTAGAAATATGCACTTCCACTACAGGGGTTTCAATGGCTTTTACAGCATCCCCTATCCCTACCGATGTATGTGTATAAGCAGCAGCATTTAAAATAATGCCCTCATAAGAAAACCCCACTTCCTGGATTTTGTTTATCAACTCTCCTTCTACATTCGATTGGAAATGGGATAGCTCCACTTGTGGGTACTTTTCTTTCAAAGTTTGAAAAAACTCCTCGAAAGTTAAGTCACCGTAGATGTTCTTTTCTCGCTTTCCAAGCAAATTGAGATTAGGACCGTTAATGATGATAATCTTCACTTCAAAAAAAATTAGTTATTCCCTAAAATAATGGGTAAACCACTATCACCACCACCAACAATCACAACTTTAGAATTAGGAGATTCCGCCAACTTTAACGTGGCGTCAATCCCTTTATCCTGAAGAATCTTATCGGTAAGGGAAGCACTTAAAATACGGTTAGCATCAGCTTTTCCTTGGGCTTCGATAATTACTTTTTCCGCCTCTTTGGCAGCCGTCACCAATCTAAATTCATATTCCAAGGATTCTTGCTCTTGCTTTAATTTACGCTCAATAGCGTCTTTAATAGTGTTAGGCAATGTAACATCACGCACTAACACTTCATTGAGTTGTACATATTGATTGTCTAAAATCTTTTTGGTTTCTTCAAAAATTTCTTCCTGAATTACATCACGTTTACTACTATATAGCTGCTCTGGGGTGTAACGCCCCACAACACTACGAGCCGCACTTCTAATTGCTGGTTGAATAACTCTTTGTAAGTAATTTTCTCCAAGGGATTGATGTAAGTTTCCTAAATCATTATAAACAGGCAAATACCAGGCTGATGCATCAATCTGAATTTCAAGCCCATTAGACGAAAGCACTTTCAATTGTTCAAATACTTCCTGCTGGCGCACCTCATAAATAATTACTTTATTCCAAGGCGCTACCACATGAAATCCTTCCCCTAAAGGCGGTTCATCGGTTACAACACCTCCACCAAAGGTTTTGTACAAAACACCTGCTTCTCCAGAGCCAACAGTAACAGCAGACTTAGCTAGCACAATCACCAAAACAATAATAATGACGATACTAAAAATTCCTAATTTGGGTAGTTTTTCCATAATATTTTATTTTTTATAATTTAAATTAGTCCGTTATATTTTCTTATAATCCACTCGGCGGAAAGAACAATAGCAATGAGTCCGAGCAAGTATTTCCAATCTATTAAAGGTACAACTTTTTGTTGGCTTCTTTCAACCGCTGTATAGTCTTCATTTTTTAGAAGAGAATCTATTAAAGCATCCATGTTATTTGAAAAATAGCTTGCTCCACCCGTATGGGTCGCAACACGTTGTAGCTTTGTTACATTAGCATTCAAAAATTGTTGCTCCACATTAAAATCCAAAATGGTAAAGTTTCCACTTCTCGAAACCGCTTCATCCTTTACAGAAACAGTAAAACTATAATCTCCTTGCGGTAATGAGTTTAAATCCACTTCAAAATAATTATTCTTTAGCAAGAGCGGAAAAACATCCCTTTTTTTGGTTTCAGAATGAACTACCGTTATTTCTAGTTGCGCCCGATTGTCGAACACAAAACTCTTATCAAAATATTGTGCCGAAACAACCACGGGATTATTATTATAATAAAATGTTTCGTGGTTAACCTCCAGTCTCGTTCTGATTTTATTGGAAGCCAAATACTGAACCATTTTACCCACAAATTCATCAAAATCCTGAAAGCTTTCAGCATTTAAGTACGCATTAGCACGCCATTTCCATATACCTTCCCCATCCCAAATAGCAGTCCGAACACCATTCACTTCCATAGAGGCAAACAAAGGGCTTCCGGTTGAAAAACCACTTATTTGTTGTTGCAAAAGCACCTCATGAGGCACTTTAATTTCCAATTCCCCAAACAATGTCTGCAAAGGTGGATACTCTGAAAAACCAAAGTCTTCTACCGCATAGCTCCCGTAATTTAAATTAAGTACTCCTGAAACATCTTCTGAAGCATTCGCGGCTTCCTTTCTGAAGTTATTTTGAACCGAATTCAGAAAATTCCAATCGGTTTGTAACCCTGTTATGGCAATGGTATTCTTTTTTAATTTATCTATTTCTGAAAAAACAGCTCTGAAACTTCTATCGGGTTGAAAGAGAACCACCAACTGATAATCATTTAACACTGCTGAAGCCTTTTCGGGTTCCATAAAAGTAACTTTACGTTGTTCGTTGCTTTCAATGGCCTTTTTTAAAGCACCTAAATCGGGGTGTTTCAATTGACTCAAAATAAGCACTTTAGTTGCTTGGTCAATTACTTCAACAGCAAAGACTTTGCTGTTGTTCGATTTATTTTTTTCTTCTTGAAGCGGCTCAATCGTTGCGGTATAGCGTTGTAACCCTACTCTTGTGGAAGGCAATGATACTGAAATAGTTTGTGAGTTGTTGTTTTGTGTAAAACTTACATTTTGCGAATGAACTACACTCCCACCCTGCCTAATGACAAATCTAGATGTCACGGCATCCTTCCCGTTATACACTAAAATGGCTTCTACCGGAAATTCATTCTTTAAAAAGGAATACCGATTGGTATTCAACTGTTCTATTTTTAAATCGATATATTGGGTGGAATCCCCCACAATAATCGGGTAAATTGAGTTTGAAAAAGTCAAACTAGAGAATTCGTAATCGCTTCCAAAGGTTTGGTTTCCGTCACTGATGACTATGGTAGGAGCTATTTCGTTTTTAAATAGTTCGTTTGTAGTTTTAAACGCCTTATTAATATTGGTTTGTTTATCTAAAAAGGAAACCGAATCTAATATGCCAAAATCATTTCCGAAGCCAAAATAACTAACATCAAACTTATCCTGCAATGACGCATCATTCTGAATCTTTGCTACCAAATCTCTCACATTTTCGTCTTGATTCAACGAGGAAATAGAAGACGAAACATCCACTAAAACAGGGAGTTTAGGTTTTTCAACAGAGTACGTTTCACTTTTAAATTTCGGATTGATTAAAAGTAGCAATAATGAAAAGAGTGTTATAAAACGTAAAATCCCAAAAAGCCAACTTAATGAGCGGTTGTACTTGGTTTTATAGCCATACATGAAAACCGCTAATGCAAAAGAAGTAACGCCAGCAATGACAATATAAAGTACAGTTTGTGCGGTCAAATTTTAAATTCTAGGTAAGCATTCCTCCATCTACGTTCAACGTTTGTCCAGTAACATAGGCAGACAAGTCACTAGCCAAGTACACACAGGCATTGGCAATATCTTCGGGGGTTCCCCCTCTTTTTAATGGTATGGCATCTCGCCATCCTTGTACGGTCGCTTCATCTAACTTGCCAGTCATTTCGGTTTCGATAAAACCAGGCGCAATAGCATTGCAACGAATATTTCGAGACCCTAATTCTAAAGCAACCGATTTGGTAAACCCTAAAATCCCTGCTTTTGAGGCAGCATAATTGGTTTGACCCGCATTTCCTTTCACCCCAACAACAGAGCTCATATTAATAATGGAACCAGAGCGTTGTTTTAACATGGCGCGTTGCACCGCTTTGGTCATATTAAACACCGATTTAAGATTCACTTCAATGACTTTATCAAAATCTTCTTCAGAAATACGCATTAAAAGGTTATCCTTGGTAATTCCAGCGTTGTTTATAAGAATATCAATAGACCCAAAGTCTTCTAACACTTGCTCAGCTAATTTTTGAGACTCTTCATAATTAGAGGCATCACTTTTATAGGCCTTAGCTTTCACTCCTTGTTTGGAAACCTCATCTGCTAAAGCCTCAGCAGCTTCTGCAGAAGAATTATATGTAAATGCTACATTGGCACCGTGTTGTGCAAATACTTCAACAATTCCTTTTCCAATTCCACGGCTACCCCCTGTAATAATAGCTGTTTTACCTTGCAATAATTTCATGATAAATTTGTTTTCTGTTGAATTTCAAATATAGGAAAACGCTTCGGCTTTCCCATAAAAAAAGCCTTGCTATTTGCAAGGCTTTTCAATTTTATAAAATAATACTTACGCTAAAACTTCAGCCACTTTTTTTCCTATTTCTGCAGGTGAATCTACTACATGAATTCCGCAAGCTCTCATAATTTTCTTTTTGGCTTGTGCGGTGTCATCACTTCCGCCAACAATGGCACCAGCGTGCCCCATGGTACGTCCCGCAGGCGCTGTTTCACCAGCTATAAATCCTACAATAGGCTTTTTACTTCCACTATTTTTATACCAATTGGCAGCATCGGCCTCTAATTGACCTCCAATTTCACCAATCATAACAACAGCCTCAGTTTCAGGGTCATTGATTAATAATTCTACAGCTTCTTTGGTAGTGGTTCCAATAATGGGGTCTCCACCAATTCCAATGGCCGTTGTAATTCCGAGTCCTTGTTTTACTACTTGGTCTGCCGCTTCATAAGTTAATGTTCCCGATTTAGAAACAATACCCACTCTTCCTTTCTTGAACACAAAACCAGGCATAATACCTACTTTGGCTTCTTCAGGAGTGATAACTCCGGGGCAATTAGGGCCTATTAAACGACAATCTCTATCTTTTACGTAAGCAGCAGCTTTAATCATATCGGCCACAGGAATACCTTCTGTAATGGTAATAATCACTTTTATACCTGCTTCGGCGGCTTCCATGATAGCATCAGCGGCAAATGCTGGTGGCACAAAAATAATACTGGTATCGGCTCCTACTTTTTCAACTGCTTCTACAACTGTATTAAAAACAGGCTTGTCTAAATGTGTTTGGCCACCTTTTCCGGGGGTTACCCCTCCCACTACATTGGTTCCGTATTCAATCATCTGACCTGCGTGGAAAGTTCCTTCGCTACCCGTAAATCCTTGAACTATAATTTTTGAATTTTTATTTACTAATACACTCATGGAGTATTTATCTTTTAAAATTTTGAAGTGCAAAGGTAGTTTTTTGTCCTTTTTTACAAAAGGAATTACACCTTTACTTTATGATATGATTCATTGGTGTCATCCTTGTCTGTTACTGGCTGACTTACTTGATATCCACGGTATAATTTTTCGTCTTTTACTTCCCAAATGGCAATAAAATGGGCAATACCCAATTCTTCATCGGGGTTTTCAAACGTGCGAACATAATACTTATATCGAATAGTTACGTGAGTATCGTCTTGAAGCATATGACTCACTTCAACTCGTAAACCGGTGTAAGTACGACGTATTTCTTCAAAAAATTGAACAATATCATCGTAATTTTTTATGGAAAGTCCATCACTGCTATTCCAGATTAATACTAATTCTGGGTGAAAATACTTTTTTAAAACAGTTTTGTCTTTAAGAATATCTGAAAGGTAGAAATTACGAACAATTTCTTTAGCAGTTTTACTCATGATAGTTTGTCAAGTTTTTCAATAATATCTGGAATAAGTCTAATAGAGGCTATTTCTTTATATTTTTTTCTGAATTCATCTGCAGGAGTCCCAAAATACGATTTATTTGCTTCTAGTGATTTGCTAACCCCACTTTGCGCTGAGATAATTGCCTTTTCTCCAATAGTAATTCCACTAGTTAGACCCACCTGCCCCCAAATAGTCACAAAATCTTCAATTAAAACACAACCCGCAATACCCACTTGTGAGGCAATTAAACACCTTTTTCCAATAACTGTGTCGTGCCCAACATGTACTTGATTATCAATTTTAGTTCCTTCTCCAATAACCGTTGAAGCACTAACCCCTCTATCAATGGTACATAAGGCACCTAAATCTACACCATCCTTTATGACAACATTTCCTCCACTCACTAATTTATCAAACTTTTCGGGTCTATTCTTGTAGTAAAAAGCATCTGCTCCTAAAACTGTTCCTGCGTGTATTGTGACATTATTCCCAATTACGGTATGGTCGTAAATAATGACGTTGGGATGAATTAAACAATCATCGCCAATGGTAACATTATTTCCGATAAATACATTAGGTTGAATGACCGTATTTTTTCCAATCTTGGCGGTTTCAGAAATCACCGCACGTGCCATTTCGAAAGGGCGAAAATGATTAGTAAGTTTATTAAAATCACGGAAAGGGTCATCAGAAATTAACAGAGCCTTTCCTTTAGGACATTCTACTTCTTTATTTATAAGAATAATGGTCGCTAGGGATTGAAGCGCCTTATCGTAATATTTAGGGTGATCTACAAAAACAATATCTCCTGGTTGGACGACATGAATTTCGTTCATTCCCAGCACAGGGAAATTAGCATCCCCTTTATAGTCGCAATCGATTATACTGGCAATGGCTTCGAGCGTTTGTGGTATCTTAAATTTCACCTAAAAAAATTTGAATACCAAATATAAAAAAATCCCACCGCAAAAAGGATTGCGATGGGATTTATATTTTTATTGAGGGAAATCTATTCTTTCATTCGCTCTTGGTACTGTCCTTTTTCAGTGTCGATTCTAATTTTATCGCCTTCATTTATAAATAATGGAACATTTACCTGTGCCCCTGTTTCTACAGTGGCGGGTTTTGTAGCATTGGTAGCGGTATTCCCTTTAACACCAGGCTCTGTAGCAGTTACTTCGAGAATCACATGCGCAGGCATTTCTACAGACAATGGCATATTATCTTCAGAATTAATTATCACTGTTACCACCTCTCCTTCTTTTAGTAAATCGGGTCTATCGAGGGCACTTTCTTGTAGCTGAATTTGCGTGTAATCCTCCGTATTCATAAAATGATAGGTTGCTCCTTCGCTATATAAATATTGAAATTTATGCGTTTCTACTCGAACATCTTCAATTTTATGTCCTGCAGAAAACGTGTTATCAATTACCTTTCCTGTAGTCACACTCTTTAATTTCGTTCTCACAAAAGCAGGACCTTTCCCTGGTTTTACGTGAAGAAATTCAATTATTTTAAAAATGTCATGATTGTATCTAATACACAATCCTTTTCTAATATCTGATGTACTCGCCATACTATTTTTAATGATTTTTAATTCTGAAAATATCCTTTCATAATACCCCGCTTTGAGTTTTTGATAAACTGAAGGATTTCATCACGCTCTGGAGTTGCCTCCATTTCGGCTTCAATAATTTGTGACGCTTGGGTATTATTATAGTTTTTTTGATAGAGAATTCTATAAATATTTTGAATCTCACTTATTTTTTTAGGATCAAATCCTCTTCTTCGTAAACCAATAGAGTTTATCCCCACATAAGAAAGAGGTTCACGAGCAGCTTTTACATAGGGAGGAACATCTTTTCTTACTAAAGATCCTCCCGTTACAAAAGCGTGATTCCCTATCATGCAAAACTGATGAACAGCTGTCATCCCGGCTAATACTACATAATCACCAATGGTGATATGTCCAGCCAAAGTACTATTGTTTGAAAAAATACAATTATTTCCCACAAAACAATCGTGAGCAATGTGGCAATAGGCCATAATGAGGCAATTATTACCAACCACTGTTTTACCGCGATCTATAGTTCCTCTATTTATAGTTACATACTCTCTTATAGTAGTATTATCACCAATTTCTGCTGTAGTTTCTTCGTCTTGAAACTTTAAATCCTGTGGAATGGCTGAAATTACGGCTCCTGGAAAGATATTACAGTTTTTTCCTATGCGTGCGCCTTCCATAATGGTCACATTAGAACCTATCCAAGTTCCTTCACCAATGACTACATTATTATGAATGGTAGTAAATGGCTCTATTACTACATTTTTGGCAATTTTTGCCCCAGGATGAACATATGCTAACGGTTGATTCATTCAGTGTTTTTTGTTTTTACTATTTGAGCCATAAGCTCTGCCTCAGTAACTAATTTATCATTTGCATAAGCATTTCCTTGCATATGGACAATGCCTCGTCTTATAGGAGTTATTAACTCCAAATTAAATATTAAAGTATCCCCAGGGTTTACTTGTTGCTTAAATTTTACATTGTTTATTTTCATAAAAAATGTAAGATAGTTCTCTGGATCTGGAACCGTACTTAAAGCCAAAATCCCTCCTGTTTGTGCCATTGCCTCTACAATTAAAACACCAGGCATCACTGGAGCTCCAGGGAAATGTCCCACAAAAAACGGTTCGTTCATGGTCACATTCTTCAATCCAACCACATGATTACTAGATAGTTCTAGAATTTTATCTACCAATAAAAAAGGCGGTCTATGTGGCAACATGGCCATAATGGCATTGACATCCTTTACTGGAGTTTTTGTGATATCGAATTTTGGAATTTTATTACGCTTTTCAATTTTAATAATTTTCGAAAGCTTTTTCGCAAACTGAGTATTCACAAAATGACCCGGCTTATTGGCAATTACTTTTCCTCTTATTCGAGTTCCCACCAATGCTAAGTCACCAATAACATCAAGTAATTTATGTCTGGCCGCTTCATTAGGATGATGGAGCGTAAGATTATCCAAAATTCCATTGGGTTTTACTGAAATTTTATCCTTTTTAAATGCCGCTCGTAGTTTCTCCATTGTTTTTTCGGAAAGTTCCTTGTCTACATAAACAATGGCATTATTTAAATCACCTCCTTTTATAAGTCCGTGTTCCAATAACATTTCAATTTCATGAAGGAAACTAAACGTTCTGGAATCTGCAATTTCATCTTTAAACTCTGAAAGGTGTTTCAAAGAAGCGTTTTGGGTTCCTAAAACCTTAGTTCCAAAATCTACCATGGCTGTAACTTGGTATTCTTCTGCAGGAATGATTGTTATTTCACTACCAGATTCTTCGTCCAGAAACGAAATTACCTCTTCAACTACATATTCTTCACGCTCTGACTCTTGCTCTACAATGCCAGCCTTTTCAATCGCCTCTACAAAATATTTTGAAGATCCATCCATAATAGGAGGCTCTGAAGCATTCAGTTCAATCATACAGTTATCAACCTCCATACCTACCAAGGCAGCGAGTACGTGCTCTGATGTTTGAATTTTAACACCTAACTTTTCAAGATTTGTCCCTCGTTGTGTATTTACCACATAATTTGCATCTGCCTCAATTACAGGGCTACCTTCAAGGTCTACTCTCACAAAGGCATAACCGTAATCTTCGGGAGCAGGTTTAAAAGTAATGGTCACTTCTTTTCCTGTGTGGAGTCCCACACCAGTTAATGAAATTTCTTTACTTATGGTTCGCTGTTTTGCCATACGGTTAATTGTCTTTTAATTTTTTTTCAAAAGTATTAAAACGCTCAACAATTTTGGGAAGATTTTTAAAATGAACATAGCTTTTATTGTAATCTCCATAATTAAGAGCCGGAGATCCTTGCACCACTTCATTGTCTTTTAAATTTCGACCAATACCGCTTTGAGCTTGGATACGAACATTGTTACCAATGGTTAAATGTCCAACAATGCCTACTTGTCCGCCTATCATACAATTTTCTCCAATCTTAGTAGAACCTGCAATACCCGTTTGTGCAGCAATTACTGTGTTTTTACCAATTTCAACATTATGTGCAATTTGAATTTGATTATCCAATTTCACACCTCTTCTAAGAATCGTAGAGCCTAATGTTGCTCTATCTATTGTTGTACCAGCACCAATATCCACATTATCTTCAATAATCACATTTCCTGTTTGAGGTACTTTAATATACTCTCCTTTTTCGTTGGGTGAAAATCCAAAACCATCTGCTCCTATAATAACTCCACTGTGAATAACCGAATGATTCCCAATAATAGTTTCTGAATAAATCTTTGCGCCAGCAAAAACCACAACATTATCACCTATAGTTGTATTATCACCTATATATACATTTGGATAAATCTTTACATTTTCTCCAATTTTCACATTTTCTCCTATATAAGAAAACGCACCTATATATATATTATCTCCATAAGTAACGCTTTCCGAAATAAATGTAGGCTTTTCAATTCCTGTCTTATTCATTTTTACTTGGTTGTAATATTCCAGTAATTTTGAAAAAGACTTATAGGCATCTTCCACCCTAATTAAAGTAGTTTTAATAGGACTTTCAACTACGAATTCATTATCAACAATGGTAATCGAAGCTTCGGTTGTATATAAATAAGGTTTGTATTTAGGATTTGCCAAAAAAGTAAGACTCCCTTGAGTTCCCTCTTCAATCTTTGCAAGTCTTGATACCTCTATCTCTCCATCTCCCTCCACGGTTCCTTCTAGAATGCCTGCTATCTGGTTGGCTGTAAAGTTCATTTTTACGTTTATGAATGCAAATATAAAAAAAGCAATGCTAATCTATCTTCAGATAGCATAGATAATGTTTTACCACTGTTTTTGAAAGCGCCTTAATATTTAATTGGTCACTGGCTTTAGCTACATCTACTACTTTTCCGTTCTTTTTAAGGAGATAAATATTTTCCTTATCCATGCGGTAAGCTTGGTTCGATATTTCCCCGGTAAACACAAAATAAGATGCTTCTTCTTCCGAAAGGTTGTGCTTATTTATAACTTGAATTCGTTTTTCATTTATTTTTTCTTCAGAAAAAGGTTCATATTTAATCTTTATTTTCAAAAGATTTCTGTGTAAAAGCATCATAGAAATCATTGATAACACGACATCTTTGTGACTTGCCCATGCTTTTATTGCTGCTAAAATATCTGTATCATCTAATTTTGAAAATATTTGTAGTGCTTCTGAAGAAAAATCTTCTTTCGTAATTTTCTTACTTAAAAAATAGGATAATGCTTCACTAGCAGGTAAGATTTCCCCTTTTAGGGATAAGTACTTGGCTCTTTTCAACAAGCCAAGCAACAATTGTTCTGCAACTAAGGATGTTTTATGCAAGTAAACTTGCCAATACATAAATCGCCTAGCTACAATAAATTTTTCAACCGAATAAATTCCCTTCTCCTCTACCACCAACGCATCATTATGCACATCCAGCATAGCAATTAATCGCTGTGAGCTTACATTTCCTTCGGCTACACCGGTATAAAAACTATCACGACGTAAATAATCAAGCCTGTCCATGTCCAATTGTCCAGAAACTAATTGATGCATAAATTTTCTAGGACATTCATTTTTAAAAATAGCAATGGCGCCACTTAGTTTCCCTTCAAATTCCTTATTAAGAGCATTCATAAACATGAGGGAAAGCTCTTCGTGGCCTATTCCTTCAACAATGGAGTTTTCCATCGCATGCGAAAAAGGCCCATGTCCTATATCATGAAGTAAAATTGCGATATAAAGATCTTGTTCTTCATCTTTGGAAATTTCAACACCTTTAGACTTAAGTACTTGCACAGCACGTTGCATTAAAAACATAGCGCCTAATGCGTGATGAAAACGTGTGTGGTGTGCACCAGGATATACTAAGTACGATAATCCCATTTGGGAAATCCTCCGTAACCTTTGAAAGAAAGGATGCTCAATAAGTTTAAAAACCAACTCACTGGGTATAGTTATAAAACCGTACACAGGGTCGTTTACAATTTTCAGTTTGGTAGTTCCAGTCAAACTTTAACTTTAAATTAATAGTGCTACTTTAGTATTGGAATACTACAAAGCTAATTTTGTTGTTATATACATAACTGAAAGAATCAGTAAAAAACAAAACTTCACAAATATACATATATGAGCGAGATAAAAGTACTTTGGGTAGATGATGAAATCGACTTGTTAAAACCACACATTATATTTCTTGAAAACAGAAATTACAAAGTAACTACCGCTCAAAGTGGTTCAGAAGCACTTGAAGAAATTCATAAAGATGATTTTGATATTATTTTCTTGGATGAAAACATGCCTGGACTTACTGGACTTGAAACTCTTGCTGAGATTAAGGAGCAAAAAGACTCGATTCCTGTGATTATGATTACCAAAAGCGAGGAAGAGTATATTATGGAGGAAGCTATTGGTTCTAAAATTGCAGATTACCTCATTAAGCCTGTTAATCCTAATCAAATATTATTAAGCTTAAAAAAGAATCTTGATCACTCTAGGCTTGTTTCACAAAAGACAACCTCTAATTATCAACAGGAGTTTAGGAAAATTTCCATGGATATGTCTATGGTAAATTCCCCAAAAGAGTGGGCAGAGTTATATCAGAAATTGGTGTATTGGGAGCTAGAACTTGAAGATATTGAGGATAATAGTATGATTGAAATATTAGAAAGTCAAAAGACGGAAGCTAATATCCAGTTTTGCAAGTTTATCGAAAAAAACTATGCTTCATGGTTTGACGGAGATGATGAAGCACCTGTTATGTCGCACACTTTGTTTAGAGAAAAGGTTATTCCCGAGATAAAAAACACACCCACCTTATTAGTGGTTGTTGACAATTTAAGATATGACCAATGGAAAGCTTTTGAACCCATGCTTTCCAGTTTCTATAAAAAAACAAATGAGGAAATTTTTTATAGCATATTACCAACTGCAACTCAATATGCTCGTAATGCCATCTTTTCAGGTTTAATGCCTAGTGAAATGGAAAAATTATATCCTAATTTTTGGCTAAATGATACTGACGATGGAGGAAAAAATTTATATGAAGAAGATTTTTTGAAAGCGCAATTAAAGCGACTAGGGCTTAATCTTAATTGGAGTTACCATAAAATATCAAGCTTACGACAAGGCAAAAAGCTTTCAGAGAACTTTAAATCTCATAAAAATGAAGACCTTACCGTTGTGGTTTACAATTTTGTAGATATGCTTTCCCATGCGAAAACTGAAATGGAAGTAATAAAAGAATTAGCCTCTACCGATAAATCATATAGATCATTAACAAAAAGTTGGTTTCGAAACTCTCCATTAATAGAAATAATTCAACAAGCCGCGCAATCTGGGTTCAAACTAATAATTACTACAGATCACGGGACTATTAATGTTAAGAATCCATCAAAAGTAATTGGCGATAAGAATACAAGTTTAAATCTTCGGTATAAAACAGGAAGAAGTCTATCCTATGAAGATAAAGATGTATTGGCAATTAAAGATCCCAAAACAGTCCACTTACCAACCATTAATATGAGTAGCTCCTTTATTTTTGCCAAAGGGGATTTGTTTTTTGCATACCCAAATAATTATAATCACTATGTAAGTTACTTTAGAAACACCTACCAACATGGAGGTGTATCGTTAGAAGAAATGCTTATTCCATTCTCTACTTTAATTCCAAAGTAATTTATTTGTAGGATTTTACTTATATTAATACTTTTTATCGGATTTTATGTACCGTAATCGAAAATAATTCTATATTTGTTTCAGCCCTTGAATCATGAAACGAACATACACACTTGCAGAATTACCAGACATTGCTAGTTTGATTCTTGAAAACATTTCTTCCAAGACACTATTGTTATATGGTGAAATGGGAGTGGGCAAAACGACATTAGTAAAAGAGTTGGCACAAAAGTTAGGTATAAAAGAATCAATTAGCAGTCCAACCTTTTCAATTGTAAATGAGTATGATTTACCAAAAGATAAATTATATCATTTTGATTTTTATCGAATAATAGATGAAACAGAATTATTGGATATTGGAATTGAAGATTATTTTGAAACAGATCACTGGAAATTAATTGAATGGCCCGAGAGAGTAAACGAAAATCTTTTACCATTCAACAGAACAACGCTAAAATTGACCAAAAATACAAACGGAAGTAGAACAATACAGATAATGCCAATGAGCTAAACAACGAGGGTACGAAGATAAATAGTAATGAAAAAATCTTATTTTAACATTAAGTAAGATTAATTTATTTCACATTAGGGTAAACTATACAAAATACCACTAAACTATTTGAAATACTTGTTTTTTTTCGTGATAGGTTTGTAATATAAACCTCACAAAAAACCTAGTATTATGAAACTTAAATACCTTTTAATCGTTGCATTGTTTGGAGCTGCATTATTTGTGTCTTGTACTCCAGAAAGCGTGAATGATGGACAAACAGACCAACAAGTCGACAAAACACTTAAACCACTCCAGAACGGCTAGTAAATCGCTAGCGTTTGGGGGGATTATCGTTTTATTAATTGCGGTCTCACCATTTTTATTTTATTCATATAAAAGTTTCCCAGAATCTCAAGTCTGGGAGACTTCTCTATTTACCCTAAACACCTCTTTTCCAGATTGGTATTCATTTGCTTGGTACTTTACAGGGAAGGCAATACCTCTTTATTTACTATTACTATGGTTTTTTACTTGTAGAGATTGGTGGCATTGGATTATACTTGTTCCTATAGCCATGTATGCCTTTCAATTATGGGGCGTAATTAACGAGAGTAATAACCTTGATGAATTAGAACTATACTACTTGGTTCCACTCATGTTATTTTTAGTTCCAGCAGTTTATTTAATCCGAGCCAAACTTTTTAATAAAGTAAGAGGTAATGACTTAAAATCTTTCGAAGAAGAATTAAGTTCTCAAAAAACGTTCTGGCAACAAATCAAAGATTTATTCCAATAAATCGCATTCCTTTTTTTAAAATTTATTAGTAACTTGGCATAAGCAATAAGTCCTTATTATGTCAAGCTCCTCTTCCCCATTTACCAAAGCGCAACTCATTCCACAGGAAGAAACTTTGGAGATTACCCGAAATAAAACCCAATTGTATATAGGGATTCCCAAAGAGACACACTTTCAAGAAAAAAGAATTTGCCTTACGCCAGATGCAGTTGCAGCCATTGTAGGACAAGGGAATAAAGTACTCATGGAAAAAGGCGCTGGAACTGAAGCGGGTTTTCAAGATTCTGACTATAATGAAGCTGGTGCACAATTGACTCATGACACCGAAAAGGTATTTGGTTGCCCAATTATTTTAAAAGTAGAACCGCCTACTCTAGAAGAAATTAAATGGATTCAGCCTAAAACATTACTTATTTCGGCGCTACAGTTAAAAACACAAAAGAAAGAATATTTCGAACTGTTATCTAAAAAAAAGATTACAGCACTAGCCTTTGAATTCATAAAAGATGAAGATGGTACCTACCCTGCTGTCAAAGCCTTAAGCGAACTCGCAGGTACTGCCTCAGTATTAATAGCTGCAGAACTTATGGCGTATGGTAATAATAGTAATGGACTTTTATTCGGAAATATTAGTGGCGTTCCTCCCCTAGAAGTTGTCATTATTGGCGCAGGAACAGTAGGCCAATTTGCTGCAAGATCCGCTATAGGATTAGGTGCTAGCGTTAAGGTCTTTGATAGTTCAATTCCTAGACTTAGAAATCTTCAATTAGTAGCTGGCCAATCTATTTTTACTTGTACGCTACAGCCAAAATATCTTTTAAAAGCATTACGCAGATGTGATGTTGCCATTGGAGCGCTTCGCGGAAGTAATAGGTCTCCCGTGGTCGTCACAGAAACAATGGTTGAAAATATGAAAAAAGGGGCTGTAATTATTGATGTAAGCATTGATATGGGAGGGTGCTTTGAAACTTCCGAAATGACTTCACATGACAGGCCTACACACGTAAAACATGGTGTGATTCATTATGGGGTACCCAATATTCCGGCCAAATATCCCAAAACCGCTTCCATAGCTATCAGTAATATATTCACCCCTTACCTCTTCGACATTGCCGAGTCTGGCGGAATTGAAAATGCACTTCGTTTTGACAATGGTTTAAAAAATGGATTGTATTTTTACCGAGGTATTTTAACCAATCAAACCGTTGGAAACTGGTTTAGTTTGCCACATAGCGATATTAATCTTCTAATTTTTTAGCATTGAGCCTTTTTAAACGATTTCTATATTATTTTGGAGGATTCTCCATAGGATTAGTCATTTTATTTTTCTTTTTAGGTGGAAAAAAGGCCTCTTGTGATTATGGCCCTAGTGCCCGCACGCTAAAGAATATTCGGACTAAAAACAGAATCATTAGCCCTGAAGTACTTATACAGCTTCAAAATAAAGGACTTGATACTTCTTCAGTATCCAAGATTCTAAGGGAGGGCGATGTATTATTTTCTGAAAGTAATACTAAACTTGACTCTTGTAAGATTTATGTAGTTGAAGGTGAAATTGAAAAAAAAATAATAAAACTTACCATCGAGAATTGTGAAAAAAGAGCCTCAATCAATGCGGTGAGTATGCAATAGAAAATATTTATATTTAATAGGAATAAAGCTTTTAATATGATTCGGTTTCTGATTTTAATCTTATTTACAATTTCAATTTCAGTAAATGCACAAACTGAAACAATCATTGCTTGGGATATTTCATTGTCCATGAAAGAAAGAGATTTGGAAAAGGAATTTGATTTCATCACTAAATATTTTGAGCGCTACCAAGACACACAAGTAACTGTTTTACAGTTTAATAATGTTAATCTTTCAGAAACAGAATTTACCATAACAGATGGCGATTGGTCCGCAATAAAGACACTTTTAGAATCCTCTCAATACAATGGGGCAACATCATATCATCTGCTAAATAATATTCCTTCAACAAGCACTACCCTGCTTTTTACAGATGGAAAAGAAAATATAGAAAGAGATTTACCATTAATTGAAGGAACACTATATGTTGTAAATGGGAATAAGGATCACGATTTAAAAAACTTACAATTCTTAGCATTAGCCAATAAAGGTCGTTTTATCAACTTAATTAGCACTCTGCCAACCTCAAGTAATTATATAACATACACCGGGACTATTTTTTCTGAAAGTAATGAGGCTTCAGAAGTAGTTATCTCTGTAAAAGGAACTAATAATTCAGTCATAGCAAATAAAGATGGAACCTATTCTATTGAAGCACAACCTGGAGATATTTTAGTGTTCAGTTCTTTAGGACTGCCTCCCATAGAAAAAAAAGTAACAGAAGATAGGAACCTAAATGTTTGGGTGAAAAATGATGGAATTCAACTAGACCAAGTATTTATTAAAAACAAAAAAGCAGAAAAAGAATCTAATGTTGTTGTTAAAAAAGAAAGAGACCCAAAAACCATTGGCTACGCTGTTTCTACAGTTGAAGAAGAAGATCTCAATCAAGGAGTAAGTAATATTAGCGATGCCACAGAAGGAAAATTTAGTGGTGTTACAAAAGGAGTAAACCAAGATGTGAGTCAATCATTGATTCGAGGGTTATCAACCATTTCAGGAAATAACTATCCACTAATTATTATCGATGGTGCTCCTATTGCTCGATCGTATTCAACTACTAATGGATTACTTCAACTTACCGACTTTATTGATCCAAAAAATGTTGCAGACGTTACCGTTTTAAAGGGCTTGGCAGCCACCAATCAATATGGATCGGAAGGATCTAATGGAGTGATTCTTATAAAAACCAAAATGGAAGCCGCTCGTGAAGAGGCTGAAAAAAGTGGGAGAGTAAAAAAGCCAGATAACTTTTACGAGGGTAAACCCATCTATACGTTACCTCCCACAGAAACGAAGTATCTTAACGAGATAAAAAATGTAAAAGACAGTAAGTCGGCATATAATCTATTTTTAAATCAGCGAGAACAATTTTGGAATGAACCAGCCTATATAATTGACTTATACAACCACTTTACCCCTTTAAATTTAAAAATGGCACAGGCCATTGGCTATAATCTTTTGGAACGTGAAGAAAGTAAACTTTCTTCGTTAAAAGGACTTTTATATGCAACCACTCAAAATAAGCATTATGAGATGGCGTTAGATGTCGCAACGCATTTATTAGAGCAATATCCTGAAGATGCTCAATCGTATTTAGACCTTGCATTAGCTCAAAAGAATGCAGGAAATAAACAAATTGCTTTAAATATGTTACTTGCTATTGATAACGGCACCATTAATCCAAGTATTAATTTTACACCTTTACTTAAAACGGTAAACAATGAAATTAGAAACATAGCTGCTACAAAAGACGCCCATTTTGATTTAAGTAAAATTGGTGTAAAACACCTGACAAAACCAAATTTAGATGCTAGAATAGTAGTAGCATGGAATAACCCAAATGCCGAATTTGAATTGTTTTTCGTAAACCCATCTAATCTTTTTTATAAATGGGAACACACAAATAATAACCTAGAAAGACTGCAGCTAGAACAACTATTGGGGATTAATCAAGAAGAATTTGAAATTGAAGGAAGCCCTAAGGGACAATGGCTCATTACAGTAAAATATATTGGGAATAGAATTTTTGAAGATATAGAACCTACTTTTTTAAAATATACAGTTCAATATGATTATGGCAAACCTACCGAAAGAACAGAAGAAAAGGTACTTCGCCTCTCTGAAAAAGGAAGTGAATATGTGTTGTTTAAAGTAAATATAAACTAAATCCCTCTTCTACTTTTTTCTTTCTTAAGCAACTCCAATTCTCGACTCGTCTGCCCCGCCACTGAAGTATTTTCTTCGGCTCTGCGTATTAAATATGGCATCACGTCTTTAACAGGACCAAAGGGAATGTATTTCGCTACATTATATCCCGCTTCAGCAAGGTTATAACTTATATGGTCACTCATTCCGTAGAGTTGCCCAAACCAAACACGAGAATCATTTTTTTCGATTCCCAATTCCTCCATAATTTCCATAGCCAAATAGCTGCTTTCCTCATTGTGTGAACCCAAAAACAAGGATATATCATTAATGTTTTCTAAAATGTACCGTACTACTTGATTAAAATGAATATCCGTCGCTTGCTTATTGGCACATATGGGTGTAGGATACTCCTTCTCCTCTGCTCTGTCATTTTCTTTTTCCATATAAGCACCTCGCACTACTTTAAATCCTAATTTATAGCCTTTTGCCTTAGCTCGTTGATGTATCTCTTTTAAATAATCCAATCGATCCCACCGATAGCACTGTAGCGTATTAAAAACAATCACATTCTCTTTATTATAGCGCTCCATCATTACTTCGCAAAGATCATCTGCCGCATCTTGCATCCAGGTTTCTTCGGCGTCGATAAGTAGTTGAATGTTCCTAGAATGAGCTTCACTGCAAACAGCATCATATCGTTTAATAATTCGGTCCCATTCTGCAGATTCTTCAGAAGTAAGTTCTTTGTCTTCAGTAACTTTTTGCCAAATCTTAAACCGTCCCAATCCTGTTGGTTTAAACACAGAAAATGGCATTGCTGGCTTTTTTTCAGCAAAACGGGTTAATTCTATTATCTTTTTCAAGGTAGAATCAAACTGATTTTCCTCTTCTTTCCCTTCAACCGAATAATCCAAAACCGAATATACCCCTGCTTCCATTAAGTTATCCACTACGGGTAAACAATCCTTTTCATTAACTCCTCCACAAAAATGATCGAAAACCGTAGACCGAATAAGCCCTTCAACAGGTAAGTGTACTGTTAGCGCAAACTTGGTCACAGCAGAACCAATCTTCACCAAAGGTTCATTTGCAATCATTTTAAATAAAAAATAAGCACGCTCTAATTGAGCATCGCTTTTAAGCTTAAAAGCAATTTCGGTATTATCAAACAAACGTTTTGTGGTCATTTTAAAATTTTATTATCACAAATATAGTTAGATTTGAAATCACAAAACCGAAGTTTTTCATCACTCATGAAAAAAATTAAAAGAGAAAATAGTACTGTTGTTTGCAATGATGGTTGCTGGGAATATTTAAATGACAGTGTCGCAGGTTCAAATTATTCTAAAATTTTTGTACTTGTCGATACCGAAACAAAAAAACATTGCTTACCCCTCTTCATTGAAAAAACATCCCTTGATAAAATAGAAATTATTACGATTCCTGTAGGAGAGATATATAAATCTATCGAGACTTGCCTTCTTGTTTGGAATGCGTTGTCGAAAAAAGGAGCCGATAGGCAAAGTCTCTTAATAAACTTAGGGGGTGGCGTCGTTACAGATTTAGGAGGCTTTGTGGCAAGCACCTATCAAAGAGGTATTTCTTTTATTAATATCCCCACTTCCCTATTAGCTATGGTAGATGCCTCGGTAGGTGGGAAAAATGGGGTGGATTTAGGGAATTTAAAAAACCAAATTGGTGTTATAAAAGATCCAATAGCTGTCATTGTGGATAGTCATTTTCTGAAGACCCTTCCCAAAGATCATATTACTTCTGGCAAGGCCGAGATGATTAAGCACGGATTAATTACTTCAGAAAATTACTTAAAAAAAACGTGGGAATTTAAAGTTGACAATACTTCTGAAGCCGAAGAATTAATATGGGAATCTATTCTAATAAAGAATAAAATTGTAACTCAAGATCCTACAGAAAAAGGCATTCGTAAAACTCTAAATTATGGGCACACCATGGGGCATGCTATAGAATCCTATTGCCTCGATCATGCTAAAAAACCTACTCTTTTACACGGAGAAGCTATTGCCATTGGATTAATATTAGAAACGTATATTTCTTCTGAAATGTTTGACTTTTCACAAGATAAATTAAATGAGATTACAGATAAACTACTAGCCATTTTTCCAAAAGTTTCGTTTAACGATAATGACATTGATGAGATTATTAAATTATTAATTTTCGATAAGAAGAACACACATGGTACCATTCAGTTTGTTCTTTTATCAGATATTGGAAAATCCAAAACCAGTTGTGTGATATCTAATGACATATTAAAAAAAGCATTTAAATTTTATAAAAATTTTATTACCAAATAAAAACTTATTATATATTTGAAACAGTACCAACCTCCCCAAAACTATGAGACGTATAATTGTTGATTATAAAAAACTAACTCCGGAAATCCTTTCCCTTTTAGTGGAAAAATATCCAGATGGGTATGATGACAATCATATAATAAGCTTTAAAAATGCTAAAAATGAATGGGTTGAAGCTGTTGAAGTAAAAACAGAAGATACTATTTATCTTGTAAAAGTAAGTGCAAGGTTAGAAGTCTCCATGGCAAATTTTGATGAGGATGATTATACTGAAGATGAATTTTCTGAACCCATTAGTGAGCTTCCTGAAAAAGAAGCTATTGACGATGATTTGGATGTAGAAGATATAGATCCGGAAATAGATCCTGAAGAAGATTAAAGGTATCTTTCTTTTAAAATAGCGGTGTGATGGATTTCGTGACCTAGAATAATTCTTCCTATCGCACGAATTGAAACACTTGTATTATTGGCTTTTCCCATTCTTGCCATCGTTTCTTTACTAAAACTTGAATATAAAGAGACACTGGATTTTCTCACATTAATATACTCTTCTACCAAACTACGTATACTTCTAGAATTGGCATTGCTATTTTCAACAAATTCATCTTGATCAAAACCTTGCATTTCGGCATTAGTAGCACGTGAAATAAATAAAGCTCTGTAGGCAAAAACTCTTTCGGAATCAATAAGGTGCAATAAAATTTCCTTAGGCGTCCATTTTCCTTCTGCATAGCGATACTCCAATTTTTCGATAGGAAAGGATTCAAAAAAGGCTTTGGTTCTATGTAAACCCATTTCTAAGCCATTTACAATTTCGATGCCTTCGGATTTTTTTATATAGCCTTCGTAAAAAGGAGCATATTCATTTGGTGTGATATCAGAATTCATACTATTAGATATTTTTAAAAATAGTATGCATTAATCGCTTTTTATCGTTTATACTTTCTTCAAGTGAAATCATGGTTTCTGTCCTAGTCACTCCTTCTATATCATCAATGCTGTAAATTATTTCTTTTGCATGGCTGGTATCTCTTGCTCTTATTTTACAAAAAATGTTAAATTTTCCTGTGGTTACATGAGCAACAGTAACATATGGAATCTCATTAATTCGTTCTAATACAAATTGTGTTTGAGATGTCTTTTGAAGAAACACACCTACATAAGCAATAAAAGCATATCCTAGCTTCTTATAATCCAATGTGAGGGATGAACCAATAATTATTCCCGATTCCTCCATTTTTTTTACACGAACGTGCACAGTTCCAGCAGAAATTTTAAGATTTTTAGCAATATCTGTAAAAGGAGTTCTAGTATTCTCAATTAACATATCGAGAATTTTATGATCTGTTTCGTCTAATTTGAATTTTGCCATGGCTCTTAAATTTGAAGGGCAAAAATACAAATAAACTTTTCGGAATCCTCAATAAATTTTAAAGTATTATGGCTTTTTTTGACTTTTTAAAGAAAATTGTTGCAATTTCTTCATTAACGAAAACGTTTTCGTGAGAATTTATCAATAGCTCATTTCTTTCAATATCAATTTCTTTATGACCGGTTTTTTTGGATTTTTTTGAAATATCTTCAATTCTTGGAACTAAAATTATAGAATCATTCAGTAGTTTTTCTTCAAACTGGATGTTAATATCCACAATTTCATCATTTAAACTAACATTACGTAATACTACGTCATTAAAATTCTTCTCATTTTCAGGAATTATAAGATAATCCTTAATAGTAAACAGCTCCTTGTTGGACTCTAGTAGTTTAAAAAAGCCTAAAAATGCATAAAAAACATACTCCCGAGTCTTCTCTCGTTGATAATCGTTAGGAAAATGGCCTGCCTCAAATAGAATGGTTGGCACTCCATTTGCTTGAAAACTATCACCCACACAATTTATATTAAAAGAATCGTCGTATCGACCAATTTTACCAGGAATAAAAGATTGCAATATGTTATTCATTCTCGCTATAGTCAACATTGCAATACGTCTCGCACTGGTCACAGTGCGCTTAGCATCTGCAGAGGGTGCCAAAAACGAAATGGTAGCTGGTTGCCCATTAGGGAGGCTATAAATAGTACGTTGATCGTGAAGATTTAAGCAAAAATCAGGATTGATTGAATTAAACACATCTAATAGAATTAAACTTTCAACTTGTGATGCATTTTGTGCGTCCCTATTTAAATCAATTAGGTTTGCATTTTCACGAGTATATAGCTCTGCTCCATCAGGATTTAAAATGGGTATTATAAAAAAACTCCATTCCTTTTTAAAAATTTCAATTTCATTATTAAAATGATCCTTTTGCAATAAAAACTTTAAAAAATCGAAAATGGCTTTTGTAGTTGTCGATTCATTTCCATGCATTTGAGACCAAGCCAAAACTTTTTTTGGGCCATTACCAATTTTTATAAGGTGAATTTTTTCACCCTTTTCTGAATTTCCTATCACCTCAACTAGACCCAATTTTTTATACTCAAAAAGAATAGGGTTGATATGTTTTAAACAAATATGACGCCCCGATAAACGAGTTTCAAAATGCTTTGAATACCAGTTGGTAATTTGCGAGTTTAAAATCATATTAACAAAGGTAAACAAAGCAATGTTTACTTTTGTAAACAATAATAAACAAAAGAATTATGTACAATTGTAAACATTTATCAGTCAGAAATCAAAAATAAATTAACAAATAAATATTTAAATATTTATATTATTGTATTTCAGAGATTTAAATTATTAATATTAAAGTATAAGTTTATAATATATAAAAAGAAAAACAATGTATTCTCCTGCAAAATCGTTATAATAGTTACATTTGTAACATTATTTAATAACAACTTATATTTACAATGGTAAACAGTGCAGATTTTGCAAAAAGGCTTCAAAATATCCTAGATTATTACGGTCTATCTGCCACCGCTTTTTCAGAAAAAATAGATTTTAATAGGTCCACTATTTCACATTTATTATCGGGTAGAAATAAACCAAGTTTAGAATTTATTATGAAGGTGCTTCAGGAATTTCCAGAGGTAGAATTATACTGGTTGTTAAATGGAAAAGGAAGCTTCCCTTCTTCTCCAATAACTGAAAAAGAAATAGTCTCATCAAAAGAGAAAGATGTTCCTTCTAAAGTTTCCGAAAATTTTAAAATTGAAAAAGTGAATGATTCGTCTATTGAAAGAATTGTCATCTTTTTTAAAGACGGTAGTTTTAAATCGTATCAATAACTACAATTCGTTCAATTTTTCAGAACTTTGCTGAAAGATTTTCAAAATGCATATATTTCTTGTTTTCATTTTATTAGGATCCTTTATTGCTTGTCAACAAAAAGAAAAAAACTGTACGAATTTTAAAACGGGAACTTTTACATTTGAGGCTTTAGTGGGCACTGAGCTTGAAACAACCACCTTCATAAGGAATGATACTATAGAAATTGATTATTTTCGAGGGAAAGCCGATACCTCCAGTATACGATGGATTAACGATTGCGAGTATATTGTAAAGAAATTGAACCCTAAAAATATGGCAGAAGAAAAAGCTGTCCATATTCGAATTTTAAATAGCACCAATAATCAATATACTTTCGATTACGCCATCGTAGGACAAACCACTAGAAAAAAAGGAACTGCAACAAAGGTTAAGTAACTCCATGAAAGACACGCTAAAAACATTTAATGAGATTGCTTCCCTCTTACTCGAAAAAGAAAAAAGTAAACCAGTAGCAGACTTTATTCCATCCAAAGATGTGTTTAACACCTTGGATATTTCGTTACAAGAGACGCCCGTTGTTGACGAAGTATTTCTCAACTCCTTAAAAGAATTACTCCTTCACACTCCTAAAACTGCTACAAACACCTTTTTTAATCAGTTGTTTGGTGGACGAAATGATAAGGCAGTTCTGGGTGATTTGCTGGCTGTCATGATAAATAACAGCATGTATACGTATAAAGCTGCCGGACCACAAATTGGAGTGGAAAAAGTGATTCTTGAAAAGGTATGTGCTATGATTGGATGGGATACTAATAGCGGTGGATCGTTTGCTCCTGGAGGTTCCATGACCAACTTTATGGCGATGCTTATGGCCAGAGATTCAAAAAACAACCACGTAAGATTGGATGGTGTTTCTGAAAGAATGACCGTGTACACTTCGACCGAATCGCATTACAGTATTCCAAAGAATGCTGCCTTTGCAGGAATAGGAAGAAATCAGGTACGGTATATTCCTGTAGATTCTTTCGGAAAAATAATCCCTTCAAAATTAGCTGAAAGCATTAAAGCAGACATAAAGAATGGTTATATCCCAACTCTAGTCAATGCCACAGCTGGAACCACTGTTTTAGGTGCTTTTGATGATATTTTACCCCTTTCAGAAATCTGTAAGAAATATGATATTTGGCTTCATATAGATGGTGCTTATTGTGGTTCTGTCCTATTTAGCAACAAATACAAACATCTCATTAAAGGGGTTGAAAATGCTGACTCTTTTAGCTTTAATGCTCATAAAATGATAGGTACTCCCCTAACATGTTCTTTACTTTTAGTAAAAAATAAAATGTACTTAGATCAATCCTTTGCAAATGAAGCCGATTATCTCTATCAAACAGATGAAGATGATTTTAATCCTGGAAAAACATCTTTGCAATGTGGCAGACGAAATGATGCTCTTAAATTTTGGACATTATGGAAAAGTGTAGGAACAAAAGGATTGGAGGCAATTGTGGATAAGCAGTTTGAATTAGCTAATGTAGCTCGTACTTATATCAATAGCAATCCAGATTATAAACTTTACAGCTATGATAACTCAATTTCGGTATGCTTTAATTATAAAGATATTCCTGCGCGTAAATTATGTACGCTACTCTATGAAAAATCCAAATTATTAGTGGGATATGGTACCTTTAATGATGAAGAGTTTATTCGATTGGTAACCATAAACGCACAAAACGAAAATGAAGATATCTTACACTTTTTCAATACGTTAGAAGTCTTTATAAATGAAAATAGTTTCCTTGTCAACAAGAGTTTTAAATAAAATAATGTAGCTTTATGGGACTTCCGAGAAGTTATTAAAGGCTTCTAATTTGTCTAAATAAGCACTATTATGAAAACAAAACTACCTTTCTTTATTATTTTCTGTTTTTTATCGTTTCAATTGTCATCACAAATTTTCGAGAAAAGTGTCGATGCCAACAACCAATTACATTTCCACGATTTAAATATAACTCAACTGGATGATAGCTCCAATGATTATGTGGTTTCAGGAAACTTATTTGACGCGTCAATATCTACTTATGTTCCTGTCTTAAAACGGGTAACCGAAAATGGTGTCGTGGTTTGGTTTAAAGAATATAGTGCCACTGGACTACAAAATTTGCGCTTTTTTGATGTAATTTCAGTTTTTGATATGATTGTAGTTACAGGCTCTGTGGATGTTTCAGGGGTAAAAAAAGTATTTATAGCCAGAATCAATGCTACCACTGGAGTTATGATTTCTTCACAATATTACGGGATTATTAGCCCTAATTTTAATTCAACTGGAATTCATATTATATATACTGAAAGCGATGCAGATGGAGACTCGGTTGCCGATCCTGGTTACATTGTAAGTGGGTTTTTTAGTGATTCTTATGCTGTGGATACTGCTGCTTCTAATTTCGGCTTTGTTATGCGAACCGATATGGCTTTAAACCTAAATTGGACGATAGAAATTGATAGTACATCCACGACAACCGATTACGATTTTGCGAACCATTGTACTGAAACCTCTGACGGCTTTTTTATTACTGGAAGTGCCAACGAAGGATCAAAGCAAGCTATTTTGGGACTTAAAATTGGATTTGACGGTACGTATCTTTGGGATAACAGTTATTCTGGCGGAAACAGTCGTGATATTAGTGTAGATGCCTATTACGATAGTGTTTCAGATAAAATTTATGCGCTTACCAATTATTCTCACGCTCATTTTTTCGGAATTACTTCCTACAACAACACCACTGGAGTGATAAATACTGCTGAAACTTGGATAGGTACTGCATCCGAATTTGATATTTACGGTTTCACACTTATGGAATCTGTAAACAGTATGAATAATTTGGTAATTACCGGATACGATGCATTTGAAAATTGGGTAGATACCGCTGGAAATGCCCTTTCTGGACAAAGTAATCTGTTTGTTTATGAATTTGAAAAAGCCACTGGTAATCAAGTGGTCACAAATTATCAATATTTGGTTCCACATGTAGAACCTTTGGGAGACGAATATAATTTTTGGAATGGTCAGTTTCCACTTTTATATTTTCCCGATATCAGTTTTAACGCAGCGCTAAATGGCGCTTTAAACTATTTTCACATAGATTACAGAACCAATGCTGGTGTTAATTTCTCTGAAGCAAATATGATTAGGACTTTTAATGACAAAAGAAATGATTGCGAAAACAAGGAATTGATTATTTCACCAAATGGAGTTAGCATAACCAACACCTCCATCATCGTGGGAGCTGCTCCTAACTCACAAAACAACTTACAGTTAAGTGATATTCTTATTGGTAATTTAATACGAGATTGTCAAGGAGTGCTTTCGAAAAATGATTTTGAAATTGAAAAAAGCTACTTTTATCCTAATCCTACTTCAAAGTATGTGTATGTCTCTTCTGAATTTTCAAAATATCAAATTTCTGATGCTCTTGGAAAGATAGTTCAGGTAGGAAGAAATGAGGAAAACCAAATCAGTTTAGAGGAATTAAACTCTGGTTTTTATTTTATTACGATTGAAAATGATAAAGGGGAATTTCAGACTTTTAAAATTATTAAAAAGTAAGTTTAAAAGAGTGTAATTTGTCCCTCTCCTCCATTTTGCGGGGTTGAATCATCGCTTTCATTTGAAGGAGTTGACTTTTCTTTCGCTACAGAAGTGTCTTCATTTGTAACATTTTCTTCATCCACAACTTCCATTTCTTCCGCTTTTACCGGTTCTGGTGGAGTGTACGGAAGGGGTTCTAGGGCATTAATTTCTAACACTTTTTCTTTGGTTAATTGATTTCCCATCGCGGTAATTCCTTTCACCGAAATAAACTCCTCTAGGTTAATTTCGAGGTTATCCTTTCGTTCTTTTCCTCGTTCTTTTACAAAAACCACTTCGGCCATAGGAAGATAGTCTGTAAAAACTTTTTCTAGATATGATTTTGGATGCTCAGTAATAACAAATTCTTCTTTATCTGGAGTATCAATTAAAAAGCGTTTTATATAAAAAAGTTCCTTTTCTCCTTCCCAATAAATTACGGATATAGGTTTTTTTGGATCCCATTTTTCAAGAACAATCATATCATTATCAAAATGCATGGTGACTTCCGGAATGACTGTTTTAACCATTCCGTTTTGCTTAATAATCAATAGTCTGTCCTTACTAGTAAATTCACCCAAAAGCTCTCCTCTTCCGTCTACGTTGAGACGTTGTACTGTATCATCGAACCAAATTTTACGAGGCTTAAGCGTAGAAAGGCCTTTTTCTTTTAATTCAATTCTTTTAACCGAATACTTTGTAACAATATTCCCTTTTGATGTTCTTCCTTTTACCAAAATATCGGCAAAATCAAGATCCCATTTCAGCTTTTTAATACTACCTGATTGTCGTAATAATACAGTTACCACTTCAGCTTCACCATTTGGATTTGCGGTAAAATAAAGTACTTTTGAACCACTATTCCCAGCACTTAAATCATATTCCTTATCTCGTGTTACCCCTGTAACGGCAAAACGTTTTACATAAGTTGCCCCACGCGTACCATCCTTATAAATCATATTATAAATGGTGCGTTTGTCTCTTTTCTTGAAGACTGCCACGTGAATGATTCCCTTTCCTATAAAGGTTTTATCGCTCACTTTGGTGACCATCATCATACCGCTTTCTGTAAACACAATGATGTCATCAATATCGCTACAATCGGTAACGTATTCATCTCGACGAAGACTTGTTCCAATAAAGCCTTCTTCCCTATTTACGTACAATTTAGTATTTCGGATAACAACTTTGGTCGCTTCAATGTCATCAAATATTTTTATCTCGGCTTTGCGTTCTTTTCCTGCACCATATTCCTTTTTAAGTCTTTTGAAGTATTCGATCGCATACGTTGTTAAATTATCTAAGTGATGCTTTATTTGAGCAATGCTATCTTCCAAAGCATCAATCTTTTGTTGTGCCTTATCAATGTCGAATTTTGAAATTCGCTTAATTCGAATTTCTGTTAATCGAACGATATCCTCTTCGGTGACGGCTCGCTTTAAATGCTTAATGTGAGGCTTCAGCCCTTTATCTATGGCCGCAATAACTCCTTCCCAAGTTTCTTCCTCTTCAATATCACGGTAAATTCTATTTTCAATAAAAATTCGTTCCAAAGAGGCAAAATGCCATTGCTCCTCCAATTCATCTAGCTGAAATTCAAGTTCCCGTTTTAATAACTGAACTGTTCGATCTGTAGAGCGCGATAACATCTCGGTAACTCCAATAAATAGGGGTCTGTTATCTTCAATAACACAACCTAAAGGAGAAATGGAAGTTTCACAACTCGTAAATGCGTAAAGAGCGTCAATGGTTTTATCGGGAGAAATTCCTGAAGGTAAATGGATAAGAATCTCTACTTGAGCGGCAGTATTATCTTCAATCTTCTTTATTTTAATTTTTCCTTTATCGTTCGCCTTTAATATTGAATCGATTAGGCTTGAGGTATTGGTTCCGAAAGGAATTTCGGTAATTACCAAGGTATTTTTATCCTGCTGACTAATTAGGGCTCTACTTCTAATCTTTCCACCTCGAAGACCATCGTTATAATTAGTTACATCCAAAGTTCCTCCAGTGGGAAAGTCTGGAAATAACTTGAATTTTTTACCTTCTAAATGCTTGATGGAAGCATCTATTAATTCTATAAAATTATGCGGGAGAATTTTAGTAGATAATCCTACGGCAATCCCTTCGGCTCCTTGTGCTAATAACAGCGGAAACATGACGGGAAGATTGATAGGTTCTTTCTTTCTTCCATCGTAAGAAGCTTGCCAGTCTGTAATCTTAGGATTAAAAACAACATCCAAGGCAAATTTTGATAATCGCGCTTCTATATAACGAGAAGCAGCGGCACTATCACCGGTATAAATATTTCCCCAGTTTCCTTGGGTGTCGATGAGTAAATCCTTTTGACCTATTTGCACCATAGCATCACCTATACTTGCATCGCCGTGTGGGTGATATTGCATAGTATGCCCAACAATATTTGCAACTTTGTTGTACCTCCCGTCATCCAACTCCTTCATGGAATGCATTATGCGGCGCTGCACAGGTTTGAACCCATCTTCTATAGCAGGAACGGCGCGTTCTAAGATGACATAGCTAGCATAGTCCAAAAACCATTCACGGTACATGCCCGTGACTTTGGTGATGGTATCGCCAGAGGTATCCTCATTTTCACCAAGATAATCTGGTGTTGAAGATAGTTCTTCTCCGTTTTGCTCTAATTCATCACTCATTATTTACTCCTCAACTTTATCCAATTCTACCTTCAAATTATTTATAATAAACTCCTGCCTATCTGGAGTGTTTTTACCCATATAAAAACTTAGTAATTCTTCAATACTCATCGCTTTATCAAGCATCACGGGTTCTAACCGAATATCCTCCCCAATAAAATGTCTAAACTCATCTGGAGATATTTCTCCCAATCCTTTAAATCGGGTGATTTCTGGCTTTGGCTTTAGCTTTTCTATGGCGTTAATTCGCTCTTCATCGGAATAGCAATAAATCGTTTCCTTTTTATTTCTCACACGGAATAATGGTGTTTGTAAAATATACAAATGCCCTTCTTTTATCAACTCTGGAAAAAACTGAAGAAAAAACGTAATTAATAACAATCGAATATGCATTCCATCTACATCGGCATCTGTAGCAATTACAATATTGTTGTACCGAAGATCCTCCATAGACTCTTCAATATTAAGAGCCGCTTGTAGTAAATTAAACTCTTCGTTTTCATACACTATCTTCTTCGTTAGTCCATAGCTATTCAAAGGCTTCCCTTTCAAACTGAATACAGCCTGAGTATTCACATCTCTACTTTTGGTAATACTTCCACTTGCCGAATCTCCCTCGGTAATAAACAACGTTGACTCTAAGTTTCGTTCATTTTTTAAATCCCCTAAATGTACTCTACAATCTCGCAATTTTTTATTATGCAAACTTGCCTTTTTAGCACGATCCTTAGCCAATTTTCGAATACCAGAGAGCTCTTTTCGTTCTCTTTCTGCCTGCATGATTTTTCGCTGTAATTGCTCGGCTGTTTCAGGATTTTTATGAAGAAAATTATCAAGATTTGTTTTTACAAAATCATTTACAAATGTACGTACCGTGGGTAGATCTCCTCCCATATCAGTAGAACCTAACTTTGTTTTTGTCTGACTTTCAAAAACAGGTTCCATCACTTTCACACTAACGGCCGAAACAATAGATTTTCGAACATCGCTAGCTTCATAATTCTTTCCGAAGAACTCCCGAATGGTTTTTACCACACTTTCACGAAAGGCCGCTAAATGGGTTCCTCCTTGTGTGGTGTTTTGACCGTTTACAAAACTGTGATACTCTTCGCTATATTGCGTTTTGCTATGAGTAATGGCAACTTCGATATCATCGCCTCTAAGATGAATTATAGGATATACCATATCTTCTTCAGACATATTATCTTCCAATAAATCTTTCAGCCCATTTTCAGAAAAGTATTTTTCGCCATTAAAATCTATGGTTAATCCAGGGTTGAGATACACATAGTTTTTAAGCATTTTAGCAACATACTCTGTACGATACTTATAATTTTTGAAGATTTCTTCATCGGGTACGAAGACAACTTTGGTTCCTTTTCGTTTAGAAGATTCTTCAACTTTGGCATCCAATGTTAAATCACCTTTGGAAAACTCAGCAGCTTTCATTTGGCTATCACGAACCGATTCTACTTTAAAAAAGGAAGAAAGAGCATTAACAGCTTTAGTCCCTACACCATTTAGTCCTACCGATTTTTTAAAGGCTCGACTGTCGTATTTTCCCCCAGTGTTCATTCTAGACACAACATCTACCACCTTCCCTAGTGGGATTCCACGTCCAAAGTCTCTAACTTTAACTTCCTTGTCTTTTATTCTAATTTCTATAGTTTTCCCTGCGCCCATGACAAACTCATCGATACAGTTATCGATAACTTCCTTCAATAAGATATAAATACCATCGTCCGGTGAGGAACCATCACCTAACTTCCCAATATACATACCAGGACGCATACGGATGTGCTCTTTCCAGTCGAGAGAGCGAATATTATCCTCGGTATATTGTGTTTCGGCCATTGGGGTAGATTATGTGCTCGCTAATATAAAATTTCGCAATAAAAACTGAAACCTAAAGTAGGTAAAGTAATTAACAAAAAATGCTTGAAATTGTTAAGAAATATGGGGTTTTCGTTTTTATATCATTCAATAATTATATATCTTCAAATCTTAAAATTAACTAACTTTTTCATTATGAAAAAAATAACGCTTTCATTCATATTATTAGCAATAAGTATTACTCTTTCCTCTTGTCTTGGAAATAGTGATAAGAAAAATTCGGATTACAAAGATTTTAGACCCGAATCTGCTCTAGGCTTATACGAAATGCAAGTACCTAAAAGCATGACTGCAACAAAAGGACTTAATAATGATGCGTCCATGCAGTTTCAGAATATCTACGAAGAAACTTATTTAGCTGTCATTGAAGAATCTAAAGAAGAGTTTATTGAAACTTTTAAAGATTTAGGTGAATATGATGATACAAAATCTGCTGCTAGTAACTATCAATTAATTCAAATGAATTTCTTTTCCGAAGGAATGGAAGTAAGCCGCATGAGTTCTCCAAAAAAAATGAAAGTTAATGGTTTAGATGCCGAACAAGTTGAGTTTGTGGGTAGAGTTCCTGAAATTGATTTTGATATTTACTACTTAATGACCTTTGTTGAAGGAAAAGAAACGCTTTATATGGTTATGGAATGGACGCTAAGTGATTATGAAGACACCAACAAAGACACATTCAAGAAAATGGCAGAATCCTTTAAAGAGATTTAATATTTCTTGATGAGATAATAAAAAAAATCGGCTTTAACGCCGCTTTTTTTTATTTAAACATTAAATCTAAAATGCATTACATCCCCGTCTTGAACGATATATTCTTTTCCTTCTACTGAAAGTTTTCCTGCTTCTTTCACTTTTGCTTCACTACCATACATTACATAATCATCATACTTGATTACTTCTGCCCGGATAAATCCTTTTTCAAAATCTGTATGAATTACTCCCGCAGCTTGTGGTGCAGTCGCTCCAACTGGAATAGTCCATGCACGCACTTCCTTTACTCCTGCTGTAAAATACGTTTGAAGATCTAATAATTTATAGGCACCACGAATGAGTTTTGCAGACCCTGCCTCTTCCAAACCTAAATCTTCTAAAAAAAGTTGTCTTTCTTCGTAGGTGTCCAATTCGGTAATATCAGCTTCAGTACCTACAGCAAGGACTAATACTTCTGCATTTTCATTGGCTACAGCGGCTTTCACTTTATCCACATAAGCATTTCCGTTTACGGCAGAACCCTCATCAACATTACAAACATACATAACTGGCTTATCGGTTATGAGTTGGGCTGGGTTGATATATTCTTCTTTCTCTTCTTTAGTTAAATCAATCGCTCTTACAGAAATACCTGCTTCTAATCCCTTTTTAACTTTTTCAAGAGCTTGTTGTTCCTTTTGCGCTTCTTTATTTCCTGTTCTTGCCGCTCTGGCGACTTTTTCAAGGCGCTTTTCTACGGTTTCAAGATCTTTTAATTGTAATTCAATATCAATGGTCTCCTTATCGCGAATAGGATTAATGCTTCCGTCCACATGAACAATATTATCGTTGTCAAAACATCTAAGGACATGTAAAATGGCATCTGTTTCACGTATATTTCCTAAAAACTGGTTTCCAAGCCCTTCTCCTTTACTGGCTCCTTTTACTAAGCCAGCAATATCAACAATCTCTACAGTTGCTGGAATTACACGTTCAGGATTTACCAACTCCTCTAATTTCAATAGTCGCTTGTCGGGAACATTAACCACACCAATATTTGGTTCTATAGTACAGAAGGGGAAATTGGCACTTTGCGCCTTTGCATTGGACAAACAATTAAATAATGTTGATTTTCCAACATTGGGTAAACCTACAATTCCTGCTTTCATTTAGATACTCTTGTTTTGTTTTAAGAAGCGGCAAAGATACATTTTTAGGAAAAGATTAAACATTTTTAGCAATTCTTTTAAGTAAAACCTAAGTTAAATGCCTAAATTTATACAATAACCAAAATGTAAAATTATGAAAGCAAAAAATATAGCAATCTTCCTCACGCTTTTGGCGTTTGTTTTTTCTTCTCAGGCTCAAGAAAATAAGGTGATAAAAAAGGAAACCACAGTAAAAAAGGTGATCACCAAAGAAGGAAGTAAAGTTGTTGTGAAGGAAGTAAAAGAAGTAGATAAAGAAACGGGGGCTGTAATTGTAGCCGATGATGAAAATGAAAATCAAGAGTTTAATGAGGCTATTAAAAAAGACACCGATAAAGAAATAGTTACAGATCAGGAAACCATTGATACACAAAATGAAGCCTTAATTGCTGCTGAAAAGAAAAGACAAGAAGAAGCTCTTAAAGCCTCTATTGAAGCCGAAAAGGCAAAAGCCGAAGCCGAGAAAAAAATTCTTGAGGAACAAAAACAAGCTAGAATGAAAGCGTTGGAAGAAAATCGTAAAAAGTTAGAAAAAAGAAGTAAGGGAATTGCTCCTTTAAAGAAGGACAATTAAGTGAAGCCAAAAAATAAAAAAGCCCTATTTTGGGGCTTTTTAAGTATTTAAGACAAACTGTTTATTCATTGTGCATAAAGCGTTGTTTTCCTAATAGTACTTCTTCTGTTTCAACGTGGTCATCATCTGGCACACAGCAGTCCACAGGGCAAACAGCAGCGCACTGAGGTTCCTCATGAAAGCCTTTACACTCGGTGCATTTATCGGGTACTATATAGTAAATTTCATCGCTAATAGGCTCTTGTGTTTCGTTGGCATCTACTTGTTTGCCATTAGGCAAAACCACGGTCCCTTCTAAACTCGTCCCGTCTGCATATCGCCAGTCATCTGCTCCTTCATAAATAGCTGTATTTGGGCATTCGGGCTCACAAGCACCACAGTTTATACATTCATCGGTTATTATAATAGCCATAGTAGGATTTCTTTTTCTAACTTTGCCGCAAATTTAATGCCTATTTAGGGCAACTCCAAACAAAGCATGCAATTACAACAAAGAATTAACGCTTTTCAAAAATTAGGGACTTTTCTTGCGGAATTATCCTCAGTAAATTCTCCTCATTCTATAATACTGCAGACGGCTCAGGACCACAACAGGTGGTTTACTTTAGACAACATTAGATTTGCACTACACAGTTGGAGTGAAGCACTTTCTCAAGAAAATATTGATAATTGGCTATCTCCCTATTCCTTTTCAGAAAAAAACCCAAAAACGGTTGCCATTATTATGGCTGGAAATATCCCGCTTGTCGGGTTTCATGATTTTATTTCAGTTCTTATCTCTGGAAACAAAGTGCTAGGCAAATTATCTTCAAATGATAGGATTCTGTTACCCTTTTTAACCCAAAAGTTAATTGAAATTGAGCCTGAGTTTAAAGAGTACATTCAATTTTCAGATAAAAAATTAGAAAACTTTGATGCTGTGATTGCCACCGGAAGTAATAACACTTCCCTTTATTTTGAACACTACTTTGGCAAATATCCAAACATCATTCGAAAAAATAGAAATAGTGTTGCGGTGCTCTCTGGAGATGAATCTCCTGCTCAATTAGAAGCGCTATCGAAAGATATATTTATCTATTTTGGATTGGGTTGTAGAAATGTATCAAAATTATACCTACCAAAGGAGTTTGATTTTAAACCCTTTTTTAATGCCATGTACATGCAAAAGGACATAATTCACAATGATAAGTACATGAATAATTACGATTACAACAAAGCTGTTTACTTAATGGGCGGAGTTAATTTATTGGATAATGAATTTATGTTGCTGAAGGAAGATACGGGCTTCTCCTCTCCCATTTCGGTGGTTTTTTATGAATATTATAACTCTTTACACGAAGTTGAAAAATATTTAGCTGAAAACACAGAGAAAATACAATGTGTAGTTTCTGCTAGCAATATTGCAAATGCTATTCCTTTTGGGAAAACTCAATCGCCAGAACTTTGGGATTATGCAGACGGGATTGATACTTTAGAGTTTTTATTGAAATTATAATTTCCACACCACATTTATCGAAAAGGATTTCGAAGCAAATAGCATCTAATTTGTTGAAATCCTCTTAATAAATTGTCAATAATATACCCTTATTTGCTTGTAGATTTTACATCTTTGCACTGTAAAATCTAAACTCGTGAAAAAACATAATTTTAGTGCCGGACCCTGCATTTTGCCGCAGGAGGTGATAAAAAAATCTGCTGAAGCCGTTCTCAATTTCAACAATTCAAACCTTTCTTTGATCGAAATTTCTCATCGTAGCAAAGATTTTGTTGCAGTTATGGATAATGCCTGTGCATTAGCATTGGAACATCTAAACCTCCAAAACAAAGGATATAAAGCATTGTTTTTGCAGGGAGGTGCTAGTACACAGTTTTTAATGGCAGCTTATAATTTATTAGAAAAGAAAGCGGCCTATCTTAACACAGGTACTTGGTCTAGTAAAGCTCTAAAAGAAGCTAAACTTTTTGGCGAAGTAATTGAAGTTGCATCTTCTAAGGATAAAAACTTCAATTATATCCCTAAAAACTTTAATATTCCATCTGACATAGATTACTTCCATTGTACAAGTAACAATACTATATTCGGTACGCAAATTAATTCGTTTCCAGAAGTCAATGCACCACTTGTGTGTGATATGAGTAGTGATATATTTTCTCGTGAATTGGATTTTTCAAAATTTGATTTAATCTATGCCGGTGCCCAAAAGAATATGGGTCCTGCTGGAACTACTCTAGTGGTTGTAAAAGAAGAAATTTTAGGGAAAGTAAGCAGAAATATCCCTTCTATGTTGGATTATAAAATTCATATTAATTCAGAGAGCATGTTTAATACGCCTTCGGTTTTTGCAGTGTATGTTTCCATGCTCACCTTAGACTGGTTAAAAAATTTAGGAGGAATATCTGCAATTGAGAAGATTAACAACAAAAAAGCTGACACTATTTATACAGAAATTGATAGAAATCCTTTGTTTAAAGGCTTTGCGCAAAAAGAAGATCGATCAAAAATGAATGCTACTTTTACCTTGGTCGAAGGAGCAAATCAAGAACTTTTTGATGGCCTCTGGAAAGCAGCAGGAATAAGCGGTATTAATGGTCACCGAAGTGTTGGTGGCTACCGCGCCTCTATGTACAATGCACTGCCATTAGAAAGTGTACAAGTGCTCGTTGAAGTAATGAAAGAATTTGAAAGAAAATCATAATTAGTAAGAATGAAAGTATTAGCAAACGACGGGATCTCTCAAACGGGGATCGACGCTTTAGAAGCGGCTGGTATAAAGGTAATAACTACAAAAGTAGCTCAAGAGCAATTAATTAATTACATTAACGAACATCAAATAAATGTCATCTTAGTTCGCAGTGCCACTAAGGTGAGAAAAGATATTATTGATGCCTGCCCGAGCATTAAAATTATTGGTCGTGGAGGCGTTGGAATGGATAATATTGATGTAGAATATGCAAGGCAAAAAGGATTGCATGTAATTAACACACCAGCAGCCTCCTCTGCATCTGTAGCCGAATTGGTTTTTGCGCATCTCTTTGGAGGAGTTCGCTTTTTATTTGACAGTAATAGAAATATGCCATTGGAAGGAGACACCAAATTTGGTGATCTAAAGAAAAGTTATGCCAAAGGAAAAGAGCTTCGTGGTAAAACCATGGGGATTGTTGGTTTTGGACGAATTGGTCGTGAAGTGGCAAAAATTGCTCTTGGCTGTGGAATGAAAGTAATTTATAGTGATAGCTTTGTTGAAAATGCAGCTATTTCCTTAACTTTCTATGACGGACAAAAAGTAAATTTTTCATTTAAAACTCAGTCGTTAGAGAGTTTATTGAAAGAAAGTGATTTTATTTCTCTTCATGTTCCTGCACAAAAGGAGTATGTTATTGGAGCTTCAGAAATTTCTCTAATGAAGGATGGCGCAGCACTTATTAATGCGGCTCGTGGAGGTGTTATTGACGAAGTGGCTTTAATTGAAGCTTTGGAAAATAAAAAATTATCTTTTGCTGCACTAGATGTTTTTGAGAATGAGCCCACACCCGAGATAAAAATTTTAATGAATACAAAAATTTCATTAAGTCCTCATATTGGTGCTGCTACATTAGAAGCACAAGATAGAATTGGAGAAGAGCTTGCAGAACAAATTATTTCAATATCAAAAGCATAGACGGTTATGACCAATTCTTTTTAACCTTAAAAGAATGAAATTCAACGAAAACGTAAATAAAGGACATACTTTACATTGGCTTTATTTATTACTTTTAAACCAAACATTAAAATAAGTTACAAATGTCAGGAATTCTAGATTTATTAAATAGCGAAGCAGGACGCCAAATTGTGATGGGTGTAAGCCAAGAAACTAAGCAACCAGCCGACAAAACAGCTTCTGTGCTACAAATGGCACTACCCTTGTTAATGGGAGCAATGAAAAGAAATGCTTCCACGCCAGAAGGTGCGGCAGGCTTATTAGGTGCTTTAAATAGTAAACACGATGGAAGTATCTTAGATAATTTAGGAGGTCTTTTTGGAGGAGGTGTAAATGAGGAAGTTAAGCAAGATGGAATGGGAATTCTTGGTCACGTTTTAGGTGGATCTCAAGGAAATGTGGCAAATGCGTTGTCCCAAAAATCTGGAATGGACTCTCAATCTGTAATGAATATTCTTCAAATCGCAGCACCCATTATATTAGGCTACCTTGGTAAGCAGAAACAACAACAAAATGTACAATCTCCAGATGCGCTTGGAGGTCTTTTAGGAGGCTTATTAGGTGGTGGAAGAAAGCAACAGAAACAGCAAAGTTTAATTGAATCTATTCTAGACGGAGACAACGATGGTAGTATTGTAGATGACTTAGCAGGTATGGTATTTAGTAGTGGTAAAAAGAAAAGCGGACTTGGAGGTTTACTCGGAGGGCTTTTAGGTAGAAGGTAATTTTGCAAACGAATCTAAATGCCCTTTTATAGGGCATTTTTTTTGTTAAACACAGTTAAAATTAACAAGATAGCAGCAGTAATTTTGTAATTTTGATAAAATACACTGCTATGAAACACGTAATAATTATACTAGTAACGATTATTGCTTTTGCAAGTTGTAAAAGCACCTATTCCAATGGTGATAGTGATTCCAATGAAATTTCTAACGATACAATTAAAATTAAAAATGATTCGCTGGAATATGAAATTATGATCATTGAGCCTGGCTTCAATAATTGGTTAGCAACGCAACCTCCAAGAGGGTATTATGGACAAAGCTTTTTAGAATCTAGAAATCAACAATTTGTGCAACAGTATAATTACAGAGTCCAGAATCCTCAACAATTTGATCCACTACTCTATCAGCAGGAAATAAATTATAGGATGGGAGTAGATTATGGATATGAAGTTAATTACATGCTTTACAATTACTTTATTTATTTTCAAAGACAATACAAGCAAAATTTTATCGGTGGCAGGAGAAGAAACTAATTTTGTAAAGCGGCTAAAAGCTAGATGGGGTGTTGATACAAATTGGCGAGTATTTGTCATTTTTACTGTATTTGCAATAACTGGGACAACATCTGCAAAGTTTGCTGGACCACTAACCGAAGTGCTAGGAATTACAAAAGAATTAAACCCATTTGTTTATTGGCCCATTCGAATTATCATTATTTTACCCATTTACAAGATATTGTTGGTTATTTTTGGATGGCTTTTTGGAGAGTATACTTTTTTTAAGCAATTTGTATTAAAAATGTTACGACACTTAGGATTAGGGTTTTTAATGAAATGATTTTTTTAAAAAAACATACAGGTTTTTCATTTGTCATAACATTTGCGCTATGCCTTACGTTGCTATTGCCTTCTGCAATACAATTCACGCATTTATTTGAAAATCACAAACACGTCTCTTGTGGTGATACCACAACTCATTTTCATGAAAAAGAGCTAGATTGTTCTATTCAAAATTTTCATTTAAACATCTTTTCTTTTCATTTATTTGAATACCCAGATTTTTCAAAAAAAATCACCTTTACCGAAAGGATTAATCATTATGTTAGTCTTTATCTAAATCAATATTCTTCCTATTTTTACCTAAGAGGACCTCCGCATTTAGCTTAATTTTTTAGATCAAATAAATTACTTTAATCATTTTAAAATTAAGACTATATGAAAAATATTTATAGCCTTTTTGGCCTGTTATTTATATCCCAATTAACTTTTTCTCAAGCTACTTTGGAAGGTAGTATTGTAGATGAAAACAATCAATCCGTTTTAGCCACTGTTTATCTGCCTCAAATTGAAAAAGGGGCTGTAAGTGATGTAAATGGAAAATACTTAGTTACTCAAATTCCGAATGGAAATTATACTGTAATTATTTCTGCATTGGGATACGAGACTTTATCGTTTAAGCTAAGTTTTTTAAAAAATGAAACTATTGCTAAACATATAGTACTAAAAGAAAGAGCTGTGGAAATGGAGGAAGTTATCATTTCCACTCCTTTTCATAAACTGCAAAGTGAAAATGTGATGAAAGTGGAGCGTATTACCACAGAGCAACTCACCAAAAATGGCGCTGTTAACTTATCTCAAGGTATTTCAAATATGGCAGGAGTATCCACAGTGAGTACAGGCAATGGCATTGGAAAACCTGTAATACGAGGATTGAGCAGCAACAGAGTCCTTACCTATACTCAAGGGGTTCGCCTTGAGAATCAACAGTTTGGAGATGAGCACGGACTCGGAATTAGCGGCAACGGGATTGAAAGCGTTGAAGTTATTAAAGGCCCCGCTTCTCTACTTTATGGAAGTGATGCCATAGGAGGTGTACTTTATTTAAACCCTGAAGGATTTGCTACCGATAATGAAACGGAGGTAGACGGAACAGGATCTTATTTTTCAAACACAAAAGGTTTTAACAGTAGCATTGGCGCTAAAACTTCAGGAGAAAAAGTAAAATTCTTAGTGAGAGGAAGCCGAGCATCATTTTCAGATTATGAAACTGGAGACGAGTATCGAGTTACAAATACTCGTTATAATGAATACGATATAAAAACAGGTATACGATTTCAAGATAAGAGACTAAAGTCAACTCTTCGTTATAATTATAATCGTTCTAATATTGGAATCCCAGAAGAAATAGGTGCTCAAAATACTTCAAAAGAATTACTCCTCCCTTTTCAGGAAATTGACAATCACATATTAAGCTTGGACAACACTTTGTTCTTGAACAACTCAAGTCTGGATATTAAAACCGGTTATCTCTTTAATGACCGAAGGGAATTTGAAGAATCAGCAGACGAAGCAGCTTTAAGATTAAAACTGAATACATTTACTTATGACGTAAAATACAACCTTCCAGAATTGGGTCATTTTACTACTATTGTAGGAGTGCAAGGGATGCTTCAAGATAACAAAAATTTTGGGGAAGAGATTTTAATCCCTAATGCTAAGAAGGTAGATTTTGGGGTTTTTGCTACGACTCACTTACATTTGAAAGATTGGGATTTTCAAGGAGGACTCCGTCTAGACACTAGAAAAATAAAAACAGAAGATGCCCGCAACCCTCAAGATGAAGATTTTATTCCTTCAATAGATAAAGATTACAATAGTTTTAATGTAGCATTAGGAGCTAAATATAATTTTTCAGAAACATTTACTGGGCGACTTAATTTGGCAAGTGGTTTTAGAGCACCTAATCTAGCTGAATTAACGTCAAACGGTGTCCATGAAGGAACCAATAGATATGAAATTGGAAACCCTGATTTAAATAACGAACAAAGCTTCCAAACAGATTTGGCATTCGAATATCGCAGTGAACATTTTGAAGCTTTTGCCAATGGATTCTATAACACCATAAACAATTACATATTTATTAGCCCAACGGGTGATGTTATTGAAGATAATCGTGTTTTTAACTATGTTCAAAATGGGGCGAAATTATTCGGAGGTGAGATTGGATTTCATTTACACCCACACCCGCTTGATTGGTTACATTGGGAGAGTAGTTATGAAACGGTTATAGGAGAGTTAAAGGAAGGTGGAAATTTACCTCTCATTCCAGCAAATACACTTAATAATACTATAAGATTAGAATTGAATGATGGAGGCTTTTTGAAATCACCCTATAGCTTTATTACACTTGAGAATATTTTTGCTCAAAATAATGCAAGTGAATTTGAGACTACAACCAAAGGCTATAACTTGTTAAGTCTTGGTTTTGGTGCTACCGTAAAATGGAATAAAATTGAATTTAATTGGGGGGTAAATGCTACTAATATTACTAATGAAAGTTTTATCAATCATCTCTCTAGGCTAAAAGCAGACGAAATTCTTAATCCGGGAAGGAGTATCAATTTTAATTTAGGATTTACCCTTTAAAAAAAGCCCCAATTGGGGCTTTTTTTTATTCGTTTACCTTAACCTCGATGGCTTGCGGTGTTGGTTGTTTTTTTTCAGAAGAAAAAACATAGGTATATAACCACATTAAAGTAAATGTGGGGATAAAGTCAAAGGGTAAAATCTCTTCAATAAAAACTACTGCTGCAGCAATTTTACCAGTAGTCCCTTCATACATATCACTCATTTTTTTAGCAGCAATAGGCGCCCAAATAAGATCAAGAAAGGGTCCCGCAACTGGTATAAACATAGTAGCCATACCTACAAGATCATATAAGATACTTTTTCTAAGTAATTTGAATTTGGTATTTTTCATTTTCAATTATTTAATTGTTTATAATAAAGCAATAAACATGCCAAATTTAAGATAGTTCTGTTCCTATCAATTTTAGGAATTCGTTTCGCGTTTCAATCTTTTCAAATTGTCCTCGAAAACCAGAAGTTGTGGTAACACTATTCTGCTTTTGTACACCTCGCATCATCATACACATATGCGAAGCTTCAATAACTACGGCAACACCTTTTGGTTTTAACGTGGTATTAATACACTCTAGTATGTCATGCGTTAGGCGTTCCTGCACTTGTAATCTACGGGCAAAAACATCCACTACCCTTGGTATTTTGCTTAAACCAACTATATATCCATTTGGTATGTAGGCGATATGTGCCTTTCCAAAGAACGGTAAAATATGGTGTTCACAAAGGGAATAAAGCTCAATTTCTTTTACAATCACCATATCGTTATAACTTTCAGCAAACATAGCGCTGCGAAGAATTTCAGCTGGATCTTGACAATGTCCAGAAGTTAGAAATTGCATCGCTTTGGCAGCTCTTTCCGGTGTTTTTAAAATACCCTCCCTGTCCACATCTTCTCCTATTCCTTTTAAAATTTCGGAAAAGTTATTTTTCAAGTCATCAGTCACATTTTCACTGTATTCTTCAAAGTATTTATACGATCCCATATTTTTTATTTCTATTAAAGTATTGCATTTTTTTTTCAATATGGCAATTTAATTTTACTAAATCTATAGCTATTTCAGTTTTTAACTTTTCGTTAGTAAACTATGCCAAAGGATACTCTTAGTTTTGTTTAACAACCACCTTAACCAATCACTCCGCCTATTTTTCTGAAGTGATTTTGCAAATCAAAGCTTTACAAACTTTTTTTAGTTTGTAACAATTTAATTCGAAGCATGTCTTTATTAAACAAAAAACAACCGTCAATGAAATTAGTAGTTTTGCTTCTTGCACTTTGCTTTTCCATTTCAATACAATCTCAAGAAAGAAAATCGCTCACTATTAGTAGAACTGATAATGCTCCCAAAATAGACGGAGTCTTGAATGACGACGCTTGGCAAAATGCAGACGAGGCAAAGGATTTTACACAGTTTAGACCCGAAATGGGGCTGGCTGAAAAGCCACATCAAAAAAGCATTGTAAAAATGGTATATGATGACAATGCTATTTATGTAGGAGCCTATTTGTACGACAATCCAGGAGACATAATGAAGCAATTTACCAGTAGGGATAACTTTGGGCAATCAGATTTTTTTGGTGTTGTGTTAAATCCAAATAATGATGCCCAAAATGATACAGAATTCTTCGTTTTTAGCTCAGGAACTCAGGCAGATGCTATTGCCAACCCTAGTAATGGAGAAGATTTTGGATGGAATGGAGTTTGGGATAGTAGCGTTCAAATTGTAGAAGATGGTTGGATTGTTGAAATGAAAATTCCTTATGCGAATTTGCGATTTGCTAATCAGGAAGTACAAACCTGGGGTTTACAGTTTCATAGAAGGTTTAGAACCGATAATTCACAATATTCTTGGAATCCCATTGATAGAACCAAAGGAAATATTGGGCTGTATCATGGCGTTCTTAACGGAATAGAAAATATATCACCCCCCACTCGCTTGAGTTTTTATCCCTTTGCATCGACATTAATTCGCACTTTTGACGGCGAAACAACAGATGATTATAGTTTGGGGATGGATGTAAAATACGGACTTACAGAGAACTTTACACTAGATGCCACTTTAATTCCAGACTTTAGTCAAGCTGGGTTTGACAATGTACAACTTAATTTAGGTCCGTTTGAACAAACCTTTTCTGAGCAACGACAGTTTTTTACCGAAGGTGTTGATCTTTTTAGTAAAGGAAATCTATTCTATTCACGTAGAATTGGTGGTCCCCCGTCAAGTTACCCTGAAATTGATGAGGATAATGAAAAATTAATTGGTCAACCTAATAAAGTGAAAGTGTTGAATGCGGTAAAAGTTTCTGGTCGTACAAAAAAAGGGCTTGGAATTGGTTTTTTTAATGCTATTACCGAAAAGACATCTGCAAAAATTAAAAATATTAATACGGGAGAAATACGCGAAGAAGTTGTGGAGCCTTTTACCAACTATAATATAATGGTTGTTGATCAGCAATTCAATAAAAACTCTTCAGTTAGTTTAATTAATACTAGTGTTATTCGAAACGGTGGATTTAGAGATGGTAATGTGACGGCTGCGTTATTCGATATTACAGACAAAGCAAATAAATGGAATGTTGATGGCGCTGTAAAGATGAGTAATCTGAACCTTCCCGAAGACAATAAAACAGGTTTTAGCACTTCACTTGAGGTAGAAAAAGTAAGTGGAAAATATCGCTATGGTATTGAAAATGTAACCGCAGACACCAAATATAATATTAACGATTTAGGGGTCTTATTCAGAAATAATTATAACAATTTTCATGCCTTCGGATCCTATCGAATTTTTGAACCTACGGAAACGTTTAACAACATTAATGTGTATATATGGGCTCAATACGAGTCGCTTTTTAAACCTAGTAAATATACTGGTAATGAAGTAGGTTTAGACATTTATACTCAATCTACAAAACTTTGGGAATACGGGATGAATGTTAATTACAAAATAGGAAAACAACACGACTATTTTGAACCTAGACGCGAAGGCTACTTTTTTACTTTTCAAAACGAAATGAATGTTTCTACCTATATGGGAACCAATTATGCTAAACGCCTAGCTAGTTTCGTTAATGCAGGTTTTGCAACTCAATTTGACCCAGAAAGAGATTTATTCTATTATTGGATTGGAGCAGAACCAAGAATGCGTTTTACAGATAAATTCTCATTAAGTTATAGTATCAATTACCAAGGTGGCGGCGGGGGCCGGGGATTTGTCACAAATCTTGATGATGATATTATCTTTGGAGAACGAGATCAAAAAACTGTAACAAATAGCATTTCTGGAAGCTACAATTTTAACCCTTTTCATGCACTATCACTTACTTTTCGAAATTATTGGGCCACCGTGACTTATGACAACCCTTTATTTGTGCTCCTAGAAGATGGTACGCTTTCCACAAAAGACAATATTTTAACAACCGATATTAGCGACCCTAATATCAATTTTAATACTTGGAATTTAGATTTTCGCTATACTTGGCAATTTGCTCCTGGAAGTCAATTAACAGCGCTTTACCGGAATTCTTTATTTAATTCAAATGCAGAGTCTTCTGCAACCTATTTTGAAAGTATTGAAAGACTTTTCGAACAGCCCATAGAGCACGTTTTCTCACTACGAGTCGTCTATTTTATAGATTATAACAACATTAAAAACGTATTCAAGAAAAACTCCTAAACCACTTCCCTTGTGCATTCAATGCGAATATACTATTTTCACGAAGTAATTCTAGGAAATGATTTCAGCAAACAACATTCATAAACATTTTGATACACTCCACGTATTAAAAGGAGTAGATTTATCCATTGAAAAAGGAGAAATTGTTTCCATTGTAGGGGCTTCAGGCGCGGGAAAAACAACCTTATTACAAATTATAGGGACTTTGGATAGTTTTTCAGAAGGCTCTTTGGAAATTGACGGAATTTCCATTGAAAGTTTAAATAGAAAAGCCGTGGCAAAATTCCGAAATGAAAAGTTGGGATTTATCTTTCAGTTTCATCAATTATTACCAGAGTTTACCGCCTTGGAAAATGTTTGTATTCCGGCATTCATTAAAAATACATCAAAGACCGAAGCCGAAAAAAGAGCCAAAGAACTACTCCACTTTTTAAGCTTATCACATCGCGAAAATCACAAACCTAATGAACTCTCTGGGGGAGAACAACAACGGGTTGCGGTTGCGAGAGCGCTTATGAATAACCCTGCCATTATTCTTGCAGATGAGCCCAGCGGAAATCTTGACACAGAAAGTGCAGAAAATCTGCACAAATTGTTCTTCAAATTACGGGACGAATTTGGCCAAACCTTTGTTATTGTAACCCACAATGAAGATTTAGCCGAAATGGCCGATAGAAAATTAGTGATGCAGGACGGGAAAATTATTTTGTAATATGAAGCAAAGCGAGCTCAAAGAATTTCTAGACGAAAAAGCCGCCTTTTACAATCAGCCAAAATTTATTGAAAGCGATCCCATTCAAATTCCGCATCAATTTACCCTAAAGGAGGATATTGAAATTGCAGGGTTTTTAACCGCCACCATTGCTTGGGGAAACCGAAAGAGTATTATAAACAATGCCCAAAGAATGGTACAATTACTGGATAACGCTCCCTACGATTTTATAATAAATCATTCTGATGAAGATTTAACACCTCTCGCCTCTTTTGTGCATCGAACCTTTAATGGAGAGGATTTCATTTATTTTGTTAAGGCGCTTCAAAATATCTATGTAAATCATAAGGGCTTGGAAGCTATTTTTTTACAAAATGCAGAAAAGGAATCTCTTCAAAAATCAATTTCTGAATTTAAAAAAATATTTTTCAGTATACCTCATTTTCCTAGAACGCAAAAGCATGTGAGTGATCCTTTAAAAAACTCTGCCGCAAAACGAATTAATATGTTTTTACGGTGGATGGTTCGCAATGACCAAAGAGGAGTTGATTTTGGAATTTGGAATAGTTTAAATCCCAGTCAGCTTTCGTGTCCACTAGATGTTCATAGTGGGAATATAGCAAGAAAATTAGGCCTCTTAAAGCGAAAACAAAACGATGCCAAAGCGTTATTTGAACTCGACACCAACCTTAGGAAACTTGATTCAAAAGATCCTGTTAAATATGATTTTGCGCTTTTTGGATTAGGCGTTTCCGAAAAGTTTTAATTATCACTCTTTTAACATAGATACATTACAATAAGTAATAGTTTTAAAATTGTTTAAAAGAGATTTTTAAAGATGATACCTTTTAATAAAAAAAACCTATTATATATTCCTAAATAGTAATATGATTATCCCCAAACTCCCCGCTAACGAATCCGAAAGACTAAACGAGGTGAAAAAATACAACCTCCTAGATACCTTACCCGAAGAATCATTGTTATACTTAAATTATATTGAAGAATCTAGCCTTACATTAAAAAACTATATCGATGGAATGCTCCAATTTTACAAATCTACAGAGCTTCTTGACCAACAAAAAAATAGTATTTCGGTGGTTGGTCTTTTTGAAGAAATTAAAGAGATGCTTATTTTAAATAAAGCTGAATTTGTATATCCAAAAGACCCAACAATTTTACACATAAATAAACCAGCAATTAGTCAAATTCTTTTAAATTTAGTAGACAATGCATTTAAATTCAATGCTGTTGGTGCCATAAAAGTACAAGTTTCATTTTTTGAAACTACAGATTATTACATTTTTACAGTTGAGGATAATGGAATGGGAATCCCAAAAGAAAAACAAGATGACGTATTCGAAATTTTTAAAACGGGTGGCATTAAAGATCTAAATCGAAAAGAAGGTACTGGAATTGGATTGGCAACTGTAAAAAACTTAGTAAACAAATTAGGGGGAGAAATTACGTTAGAGTCTGAAATTGGTAAAGGCAGTATTTTTACGTTTACAATAAAAAAATAAAAAGATTATTGTATTTTATCGTAAAAAAGTATCGCTTAGTCGATTATTTTTATATATTTGGTTTCTTAACCCTTAAATAACCTACTTATGAAATCAAAAATTACTTTACTTTTTTTCCTTAGTGCCTTAATGATTAGTTGCTCTAAAGAAGCAAATGTTGACCAAGAGGCTATAAAAGATGGAAATGATATGGATACAAGGCGTGACGAGCCTGGAGGAGGTGAACCAATTGTATTATATGATGATTTACTTCTAGCTGGACAGCATATAGAATCAGGGACTATTTCTGCAGTTCTTGTAGAGGGAGTTATTGAAGTCACATATAATACCAATAGTGATTGGGAAATAGAAGAAACTCATTTATTTGTGGGTGACTTAAGTGATTTACCGACCAACGGTGGTGGAAACCCAAAAATTGGGCGGTTTCCATACAAAGGTAATCATGCTTCAGGAACAAGCACGGTAACTTACTCTACTATTGAACTCCAACAAGGTGAATGTGTTTATGTGGCGGCCCATGCAGTGGTAACCAATGTGAACACTGGACAAACTGAAACAGCTTGGGGTAATGGTGTCCCAATTGGAGGTAATAGCTGGGCCATGATGTTTGAGGTCTGTTACTAGATTTGATATAATATTATAAAAAAGTCTCCACCCAAGGAGGCTTTTTTTTTTGTTATATAACTTTTTATCTATTCCTTATTTAAAATCTATGTTTATATTTGGCAAATAAAATTAGGAATGCAGTTTAAACACCCAGAAATTCTATATGCCTTACTCCTACTGCTTATCCCTATTTTTGTTCATCTTTTTCAATTACGTAGATTTCAAAAAATAGATTTTACCAATGTTGCTTTCCTTAAAAAAGCCACATTACAAACCCGCAAAAGTTCGCGCCTTAAAAAATGGCTCACACTTCTCACTCGCCTATTGGCATTGGCCTGTATTATTTTTGCTTTTGCACAGCCATTTTCTGCTTCAAAAAAAGCCTTAAATACCGAAAAGGAAACCGTTCTTTACATCGATAACTCCTTTAGTATGGAGGTCAAAGGAAGTAATGGACCTATGCTTAAAAAGGTTGTCCAAGATATTTATGAAAATGTAAATGGGGATATGAAACTTAGTTGGTTTACGAATGATGAGTCGAAAAAAAATGTTTCTCAAACCGATTTAAAAAATGAAGTCCTCTCTTTAAAGTATTCGCAAAATCAAATGGATTTGCAAGATGTTTTATTGAAAGCACAGCAATTATTTTCAAAAAGCACTACGGCAGATAAAAAATTAATCCTTGTTTCAGATTTTCAACAAAAAGGAAGTTTTCCAGCGGTGGATTCTACGTTTTCTATCAATGTCGTCCAAACGAAACCAGTTGTAACGGCTAATTTAGCCATTGATACGGCCTATATTATTTCGAAAAACGCAAATAATATCCAGTTACAAGTAACGGTTTCAAAAACGGGAGAACTTCCAGAAACAGCTTCCATATCGTTATTAAACGATGGGAAACTCATTGCCAAAACCGCCGTGGATTTTTCAGAAAGTACCAAAAACACAATTGTTTTTGACATTGAGAACACCCAGAATTTTATTGGAGAAATTCAGATGGACGACACCCAACTTAGCTATGACAACTCACTGTTTTTCAGTATTAATTATAAAGAAAAAATAAAGGTATTATCTATTAACCAATCCAATTCAGATTTCTTGCGAAAACTATTCGATAATGAAGGATACGACTATGTTCAGCAGGAATTTAATCAGTTAAATTTTAGTGTTATTCCATCGCAAAACTTTATCGTTCTAAATGAATTAAAATCCATCCCTGCATCTTTAACAACGACCCTAAGGGAATTTAGCAATCAAGGAGGAAGTATCTTTATTATTCCTGCCAAGGATTTGGATATTGCTAGTTATAATCTTTTACTCAACACACTGCAAGTTGGAACCATAAATGGAGATGCTATTTCTGCAGAAAAGAAAATTGCAAAAATTAATTTCTCCCATCCTTTATATACTAATGTGTTTGAAAAAAGGGTTACTAACTTTCAGTTTCCCTCTGTACAATCATTTTTTCAAATGACATCCAACGCTTCAAAAGTGTTGTCCTTTGAAGATGATAAGCCCTTTTTACTTCAAACTGGAAATACATTTGTTACAACTGCCGCTTTTAATCAACAAAACTCCAATTTTAAAACCTCTCCACTTATCGTGCCTACACTCATTAATATGGCTCAGCAAAGTTTGTCCCTCCCCAAATTATATTTTGATGCAGGGAAATTAAACACATTTGCCATTCCTGAAAAGCTTACCCAAGATGAAATTGTAACCTTAAAAGACAGTATTTCCTCTTTTATTCCGCTGCAGCAAACCAAAGCCAATAGTGTTGAAATTACTACTGAAAATGAGCCTGCCAAAGCTGGAAATTATGGAGTTTACCAAAATGAACAATTGTTGCAATACATAAGTTATAATTATCCAAGGACCGAAAGCCGGCTAACCTATGCAAATGCTGAAGATTGGGAGGGGGTAGAAACCTTTTCTTCGGTTTCTGATTTGTTTAATTCTATAGCCGAAGAAAATAATACTACGAGTTTCTGGAAATGGTTTGTTATTTTTGCAGTGTTGTTCCTTTTAGTTGAAATGTTTATCCTAAAATTCTTTAAATGAAGATTTTACTGAAATCCGCTACCATTGTTGACCCCACCAGCAAACATCACTTAAAGAAAAGAGATGTCCTCATTGAAAAAGGAATCATTAAAAAAATAGCTACTGCTATCTCTGAAACATCGGCAAATACCATTTCACTTAAAAATTTACATATTTCACAGGGTTGGTTCGATAGTAGTGTGTCTTTTGGAGAACCTGGATATGAAGAACGCGAAACACTAGAAAACGGATTGCGAGTAGCTGCCAAAAGCGGATTTACAGCTGTAGCTGTAAATGCAAATACCAATCCCGTTACAGATTCGAAATCGGATATAAAATTTCTAAAATCAAAAATTCACAATAGCCCTGTAGATTTATATCCTACGGGCGCACTCACAACAGGAAGCCAAGGAGTGGATTTAGCAGAGCTTTACGATATGCAAAATGAAGGCGCTGTGAGTTTCTATGACTATCAGAAGCCCATCACCAATGCCAACTTACTTAAAATTGCCTTGCAATATGTTCAAAATTTTAACGGATTGGTACAATCCTTTCCCTTAGAAGTTTCGGTAGCAAAAAACGGTATGGTCAACGAAGAGGTTAATGGAACAAAGCTTGGCCTTAAAGGAATTCCGGCCCTTTCAGAAGAATTACAAATAGCACGAGATTTATATTTACTCGAATACACTGGTGGAAGATTACACATCCCCACCATTTCTACAGCTGCCTCTGTACAACTTATTAAAGAGGCCAAAAAGAAAGGATTGCAAGTAACGTGTAGTGTTTGTATAAATCATTTGTATTTAACAGACGACGTACTTGAAAGTTTCGACACAGATTATAAAGTACTTCCACCACTTAGAACCGAAAAAGACAGAAGGGCATTGCTTAAAGGATTAAAAGATGGCATTATCGATGGAGTAACTAGCGACCACAACCCTATTGATGTTGAGCATAAGCGTACCGAATTTGACCACGCACTCTTTGGAAGTATAGGCCTAGAAAGCTGTTTTGGGGCTTTGTTAAAAGTAACCGACTTGGAAGCGGCCATAAACTCTCTTACCAGACTAAAAAGCACTTTTGGGGTAGTTTCGTCAAGTATAGCTGAAGGAGCACCAGCTAACTTGAGTCTTTTTAACCCTGATGTTGAATGGATTTTTACAGAGGAGTCTATTCTTTCTACTTCAAAGAATACCGCGCTTAAAAATCAAACCATGAAAGGGAATGTGTATGGGATTATTAACAACAATCAGTTGGTAATTAATGAATAATCCTTCAGCCAAAACAAAAGCCATTATTGCATACATCACTTTTATTGGATTACTCATCGCTATTTCGATGAATCAAGAAAAAAAAGAAGAATATACCCTTTGGCACATCAAAAATATGTTTGGGTTGCTAATCATTCTTTTTATTGCGGTAGCACTTCAAAATAGTTTTATTGGTTTCTACATTTACTGGACGTGTGCTATATTTTGGTTATTTTCTTTAATCATGGCTATCGTTGGAAGAAAAAAGGGAATTCCCTTTTTTAGTGAAAAATTTCAGCAATGGTTCACTTTTTTGGGTTAGAAAGTTTATCTTTAACTAGTTAATCACTAACCTAAACCTTTTCATATTATGTCAGAAACTGTTTCAGATAACGGAAAAACCGTTGCTATTGTTTCCTATTTAACACTAATAGGATGGATTGTTGCTTTTATAATGCACAATAATAACAAAACCGAACTAGGTGCTTACCACCTCCGTCAAATGTTAGGCCTTTTGCTTTTAGGAATTACACTCTCAATTATAGCTAGGGTGGTAGGTATTCCCGTGGTTGTTTGGGTATTACAAATTGGAGTATTTGCACTATGGATAATGGGACTCATTGGTGCCTTTAATGGTGAAAAAAAACCAGTACCACTTCTTGGAGAGCAATTCCAGCAATGGTTTAAAGGAATAGGATAAAAATATTTTCCTTGTAGAATAGATGCCGTATTTTTGCGGCATCTTTTTTTTATACCCATGAAACAAAATCTCTCTTTAGAACATAATTATCGGCCAAGCTCTTTAACCGAAAATGCCCCAGTAATCATTATGCTTCATGGCTATGGGAGCGACGAAAACGATTTGTTTTCTTTTGCTTCCGAATTACGGTCAGAATATGCTGTGATCGCATTAAAAGCACCACATAGGCTTCAGCCTTTTGGGAATGCTTGGTACCATATTTATTTTGACAATCCAAAAGACAAATGGAGCGATGACGCACAGGCTATTGAGTCCAGAGAGTTAGTTGTAACTGTAATTCATGAAATCATTGAGAAGTATCCAGTCGATAAAGACAATGTAACGCTCTTAGGTTTCAGTCAGGGAACGATTCTAAGTTTTGCTGTTGCACTAAGCTATCCCAAAAAGGTAAAAAATGTAATTGGTTTAAGTGGCTATGTCAACAAAGCCATTTTGAGAGAAAATTACACTGAAAATAATTTTAGCAATTTAAACATTTACAGTTCCCATGGAAGTGTCGATCAAGTTATCCCTGTAGAATGGGCACGAAAAACGAAGCCATTTCTACAAGACCTAAATATAGATTGCCATTATTCTGAATTTCCAGTAGGTCACGGAGTTGCCCCTCAAAATTTTTATGAATTTAAAGAATGGCTTAAAAACCATTCCTAATTTGGATACAATACTGAAGAAATTGGGGTTAGTTCCAATTCCATTTTATCATTATAAAAATATTCGATAATCATTTCTCCCCAGAATTTTCCGTCGCTAAAGTCGGCAAGAATCCAACGATGATTTAAAAACTTTACTTTATTCACGCGCATTTCCCCATACATGCCTTCTACTGGAATTAACGTATTTCCACCCTTTTCTAGATTTCTTTCATAAATCATTTCAGTCACTACTTTTTCTACTTCTGCTGCATCCAAGCCTAGATTTTCTAAATAGGTCATGGCGTTATCATTTCCTTGTAAAGTAAAATAGTTAAGATTTCCAATGTTATCTTGTAATACATTTATTGAATCATTTGCTGTTTTTACTTTTTCTGTAAGCGAATCAATTTTACTTTCTTGCGATTCAAAAATGGACTTTTCATTCATATATTGAAACAGGATAAATAAGACCGCAAAGAAAAATAGATACATAAAAATTTTAGACTTCATAACTATACAGTAATTTTTAAGGTGTCATACGCCAAATGAACATGTTTAGGAAGCTTGGCTTCTACTTCCTCATGGAAACCCATTAAATGACTTATATGTGTAAAATAGGTGGTTTCGGGTTGCAATTCTTTAATTAATTCTAAAGCTTCCTTTATATTTAAATGTGACTCGTGATGTTTTTCACGAAGCGCATTAATCACCAATACTTTTAGACCTTTTAACTTTTGCTTTTCAGTATCGTCAATGGTTTTCACATCAGTCATATACGCAAAATCATCTATTCTAAAACCTAAAACAGGTAAATTTGCGTGCATTGCTTCCACTGGAATCACTATTTTTCCACCTAACTCGAAGGAATGTTTCTTACTAATTTCAACTTCTTTAATGGTTGGAGCTCCTGGATATTTATTTACCGTTTCAAAAACATAACTAAATCGCTGTTTTAATGCTTCAAACACTCTCTTTTCAGCATAAAAAGCTAGTTCGCCTTGTCTAAAATTAAAAGGTCGAATGTCGTCAATTCCAGCTACATGATCATTGTGCTCATGAGTTAACAAAACACCATTAATAAACGTAACGTTTTCTCGAAGCATTTGTTGTCGAAAATCGGGACCACAATCAATAACGTATTGGTAATCTCCCCAAGCAATCATTACCGAAACCCGCAATCTTTTATCTTTAAAATCGTTACTTAGACAAACAGGATGCGAGCTTCCAATAACAGGAATTCCTTGGGAAGTACCAGTTCCTAAAAACGTAATAGTTAGGGGTAAATTCATTGGCACAAAAATAACAGTATTTTTTTTGTTAGCCTATGGTATTTACTACCTTTGTAAAAGGGTACTTAATATAAAATTGCTATGCCAGAAATCATTCCAGGCGATAAGAATTTTGAGACCATTCCATCGATAAAGGATAAGGCTCTTAGAATTAATTTAAACGAAAATATTTACGGAACATTTGCAGAAATTGGGGCGGGTCAAGAGACTGTACGTAATTTCTTTAGAGCAGGAGGGGCTTCCGGGACCATTGCTAAGACTATGTCGGCTTACGACAAAGATTTTAGCGATGCTATTTATGGAGAAGAAGAGGACGGGCGTTATGTCACAGAATCACGCTTAAAGAAAATGTTGTCGCATGAAATTCAACTTATTGAAGAACGAATTGTAAGGGAAAAGCATCCTAACAAAATGTTCTTTTCTTACGCCAACACGGTTACAACCATAGATTTTGCCAAACAATTTAAAGGCCATGGTTGGGTAGGAATACGCTTTCAAACCGATCCTAACGAAGATTACAGCGAAATAGTGCTTCATATTCGTTTTAAAGAAACCGAAGCCGTATTACAGCAGCAAACTCTTGGTATTCTTGGTGTAAATCTTATATACGGTGCCTTTTATAAACATGATCAGCCTAAAAAGTTACTTCGTTATTTGTACGATCATATTGATAAAGATAAAATTGAAATTGATACCATTAATTTTGAAGGCCCAAAATTTGAAACAGTCGATAATCGATTGATGAGTCTTCAATTGATCAAAAATGAAATGACCGAGGCAGTTATCTTTGGCCCAGATGGAAATAATATATTACCTGCGCGTATTCTTTATAAAAAGAATGTTCTTGCCTTACGTGGAAGTTTTAGACCAGTAACTAAGGTCAATATGGATATGTATGAAAGGTCGCTTCAAATGTTCCTAAATGAAAAGAAAGTTGATCCAGAAAAAACATTAGTAATTTTTGAAATTACATTATCCAATCTAAGAGCCGAAGGAGAAATAGATGAACAAGATTTTATGGATCGCGCCAGATTGCTTTGTTCGTTAGGGCAAACAGTAATGATTTCTAACTTTAAGGAATATTACAAACTTGTTGAATACTTTTCAAATTATACACGCGCCCGAATGGGACTAACCATGGGAGTCAATAATCTAGTAGATATATTTGACGAAAAATACTACCGCCATTTAAGCGGTGGTATCCTAGAGGCTTTTGGAAAACTATTCTTCAAAGATTTAAAAGTGTATCTCTACCCTATGCTTGACCCTGAAACAGGTGAATTGATAAACAGTGACAATTTAAAAGTTCACCCACGTATGAAAGAATTATACAAATTCTTTAAATACAACGGAAAGCTAGTGGATATTCAAGATTACAATCCAGAAATTTTAAGTGTATTCTCACGAGAAGTGCTCAAAAAGATTGAAGATAACGACTCTGGATGGGAGAAAATGCTTCCCGAAGGTGTCGCCAATCTTATTAAAGAAAAAGAATTATTTAATTATCATAAGGACTCTAAAAAAGAAGTGACAAACTAGTCCAATATTTGGGTAGCATGTTCTTTACTTTTAACTTTATCGATTACTCGATCGATAATTCCTTTTTCGTTTATCACAAATGTAATACGGTGGATGCCATCAAACTTACGTCCCATAAACTTTTTGGGTCCCCAAACACCAAAGGCATTAATAACTTGCTTATCCACATCCGCTAATAAAGGATAAGGAAATCCAAATTTTTTCTTGAAATTTCCTTGTTTTCTTTGTGTATCTGCACTTACCCCAAGAATCTCATAACCGGCTTTTTGAAGCTCACCATAATGATCACTTAAGTTACAGGCCTCCACAGTACAAGTAGGCGTGCTTGCAGCAGGGTAGAAAAAAACAACCAGTTTTTTCCCTTTATAGTCTGCCATAGAAATGGTATTGCCATCTTGATCTTTGGCCGTAAAATTTGGTGCTTTGTCTCCCAGTTTTAGTGTATTCATTTATGTATTTTTGTTGGATTAAATAGAAATAGTTGGCTTTACTAAAGCGAATGTAAATTTACTGAAAATGACTAAGAAGGAAAAGGTACAATTTGTTATATCTACGTTAAAAGACTTATACCCCCAAATTCCTATTCCTCTTGATCATAAAGACCCCTACACGCTTCTTATTGCTGTGTTACTTTCTGCCCAAAGCACCGATGTTCGCGTAAACCAAATTACCCCACTCCTTTTTGAAGTTGCAGACAATCCCCACGATATGGTAAAACTGACCGTGGAAGAAATACGAGAAATTATAAAACCTGTAGGTCTTTCCCCTATGAAAAGTAAAGGCATCCACGGACTTTCAAAAATATTAATTGAAAAACACAACGGAAAAGTACCTAAAAGTTTTGAAGCCTTAGAAGAACTTCCTTCTGTGGGGCATAAAACGGCAAGTGTAGTGATGTCGCAAGTATTTCATGTTCCTGCCTTTCCTGTAGATACCCATATCCACCGATTAATGTATCGGTGGGGTTTAAGCAATGGTAAAAATGTAGTCCAAACCGAAAAAGATGCCAAACGCCTCTTCCCTAAAGACCTTTGGAATGAGTTACACTTACAAATAATTTGGTATGGTCGTCAATACTCACCAGCACGCGGTTGGGACTTAGAAAAGGATGTAATTACAAAAACAGTGGGGAGAAAGAGTGTTATTAATGAGTATTTGAAAAAGAAAAAATAAAGCTCTTAATCTATCATCATATTAATAATACTCATAAAAAAACTTAAAAATAAACTTCCCTTATAAGAATCTTTCCAAAAAGTAAATTAATTAACACGTCTTCTCTCATCTTCAGAGCCCGTTTCTCTATTCCTTGAAGACTTAAGTTTACTATTTCCAAAATTACGAGAATATGTGATCAAAAAGGTTCTGTTACTGAAATCAAACACATTTTTTGTAAATATATTTTGATCTGGCAAATTGGTACCACCAACAAATTCAACAGAATCCAATGCGTCATTAATTGAGAACTTAAGAGTACCCCACTTGTCATTAAACTTTTTCTGAAAACCTATATTAATGCCATAAACCTCCTCGTAACGAGCGGTTCCAAAAAAGCTTGGGCCACTATAAAAACCAGACAATTCTGCTGTAAAACTCTCCGTAATTTTAAATGAATGAGTGCTATTTGCAGAAAAGTTTCCTAAATCCTGAACGACTGGCTCTCCTAAATAAAAAGCTCTCACTTTTTGTTTAATAAAGGTTAGATTATTTTGTGTACGCCACCAACTAGCTATCTTAACTGGTACTCCTGCAATCACTGAAAAGGTCCTAGTATAGTCCAAATTATCTGCTACAAAAAAAAGCCTTCCTGTTTCTTCGTCTATAGTTTCTTGAAAACTGGCTATTGAAGCATCCTGATTGGTATAACCAAAGGATAAAAAATATGATTTATAATTAATGTCATATTTAAAGCTATTTGAAATAGCGGGCTGTAATGAGGCATTCCCCGAAATAAATGTGGAAGGATCAAAAAATATTACAAAAGGTGCCAAATCATTAAAAGTAGGACGGGTTATTCGTTTTGAATAGGATAAATTCATGGTTAAATCATCAGTGATTTTCCGATTAAAAAAAACACTTGGAAACCATATTCCGTAGTTTCTATCTACAACAACACCTTGAGTATTTGTAACTAATAGGGAATTTGTATGCTCATATCGCAGGCCTACTTTAGCTGATGTTTTATCATTAAATGAATAATCGACAGCAGTATATGCCGCTAGTATACTTTCATCCAAATTACTAAAATTGGTTAATGTAGGATCAAGGATATAAACACCATTTACTTTATCTTCAACAGAAACGTCATTCTCAAGTGCTGAATTGGTCCCCTTTATTCCTGCTTCATAACTAAATTTATCATTCACTTTTTTACTATAATCTATTTTTCCAACCAAGGTGGTAATAGGAGTCGTTTTATCGCTTCTTAGCAATGCATTGAACAAAAAGTTTTCGTTTTCATCAAAAAAAGAATTAGTATAATTGGTTGGGTTTTCAAATTTATAATAGAGATAATCCAAGTCCATACTTATGTATTCATCTGCTGTAAAATTGTGTTTTATATTATAGTTGGCTCCAAAATGTCTTAAATGATTTATTTCATCGTTTACAATATCCACAAACGATATGGGAGATCCATTAACTGTTTCAACGTTTTCATTAAACGCATCCATGCTCCATCGATTATCAAATCCATTTAGCAAAACTCCCATAATAGTTTTTTCTGAAATTTGCACATCCAGGCCAAGTCGGAGGTTATGATTTCGCTGTCTGGGATCTCTATTCGTTTTGGTCGCAACCCCTTTAAGTGTATCATTTTCTAAATACTGACGAGTTGTTTCGAAAAATTGTGATCGTTTGTCTATTGAAAAGGAATAACTCCCAAAAAGATTAATCTTATCCTTTCGATAGTTAAAATTTATATTATCCGAAGTTGTTTCGCCATCACCATATCCTCCCGATAAAGAATAAGACCCGTTAAGTCCTAAATCTGCTGTTTTCTTTAGTACAATGTTAATAAAACCAGCATTTCCTTCTGCATCAAAATTGGCAGGTGGCGTAGTAATAAGTTCAATTGATTCAATATTATCTGAACTCATACTACCTAACAATTGAACAAGAGAATCTGTTGGAACATAACTTGTCTTCCCATTAATCATGACCACAACCCCATCCTTTCCAACTACTGAGATATTATTGCTCTGTCTATTAACAACGACACCCGGAGAACGTTCGAGAACTTCCAATGCAGTCCCGCCAGAAGACACAATACTTCCTTCTACATTAATTACCAAACGGTCTACTTTTTGAGTAAATAAAGGTTTTTCAGCAATAATTAGAACTTCCTCTAATGATTCACCTTCCTGCATAAATAACACAGGTAGTTCAAAATTAGATTTTAAATCAAACACCTCAGATTGGGTTCCTTGATAACCAATAACTGAACTTTTTATATAATACTTTCCTTCTAACACATTTTCTATAATAAAACTCCCAGTTTCAGAGGTTAGCGCACCTTTTACAAGTGTAGAATCACTTGCCCTTAGTAATAGTACATTTGCAAAAGCAATACCTTCATTATTAGCATCCTTAACATCACCCGTTACTTGATAGGTAGCTTGTGAAAATAATTGTAGTGGTATAAATAAAAGAGTTATTGCAAGACAATAAATAGTCCTCATGGAGTAGTTAATTAGTTGATTCAACTGCAATTTAGTCAAATGATATAAGAAATCTGAAGAAGGTACTCGTAAATTATATTAGCTAAAGCGCAATATATCAGTATATGAAGCAATATATTAATATACAAAATGGTAAAAAATGTTCTTAGATATATTTTGTAGTAAGAGAGGGTAGAAAAATAAAGCATAAAAAAACCCCAGAAACAATCGGGTTCTGGGGTTTTCCAAAGTTTAGTTTAGAAGTGCTTCAAACTTCAATTTATTATAATCTATAACACTTAAAGCCTTCGAGTAATCCAGAAGGAACCTAATGGTTTCTTCTTTTGGAACTAAGTTTTTATTCACGCGTTCCGGACGTGAAGTTTCAGAGTACAAGTTTGCCATAGAGCGTTGTTTTGAGGTTAATGTTAAAAAATAACGCAGGCTTTTGTACTTTATTGTTTAATTCGTCAATATAATGTTATGTTTTTCAATTATTTTGCGCATATTAATAAGGGCGTAACGCATACGACCCAGCGCAGTGTTAATACTCACGCCTGTTTGCTCGCTTATTTCCTTAAAACTCATATCACGATACATTCGCATCATTAAAACCTCTTTTTGATCATCTGGAAGCTCTTCAATTAACTTTCGTACGTCTTCTTCTACCTGTCCTTTAATAATTTGCTTTTCAGCATTTAAAGCACCATCACTTAATACCGAAAAAATATTGAAGTCATCATTGTTTTCAAACTTAGGCATGCGGTTATTCTTTCTAAAGTGATCAATAACCAAATTATGTGCAATACGCATCACCCAGGGTAAAAATTTACCCTCTTCGTTATAGGCGCCACGTTTGAGGGTTCTAATAACTTTAATAAAAGTGTCTTGAAAAATATCTTCAGCAACGTCTTTATCATACACTTTAGAGTAGATAAAACGAAATATTCTGTCTTTGTGGCGGGTGATTAATTCACACAGTGCAGCTTCGTTACCATTCATGTAATCGCTTACCAAAAGCGCATCACAACTTGTGCTTTGTTTCATATCCATACTTTTTTAATAAATAAACAACTATTGGTTTTTGGTTGTCTAGTAAATCTGTTTATTTAAAAGTAATGGTATGCTATAGGCAACGGTTTTTGTGTTACTGGAGGTAAATATAACAACAAAGATTTTACAAATACAAAAAAAAGTGCGTTTTTTCTGAAAAATATATCGTTAAACCTCCTATTCTACTGTTAAATTACCTTAATAAATACAATAGGTCATAAAACTCATCGTTACCGTTTTCTTTATGAAGCAGTCACTTATTTTTCTCCTTCTGAAATAGTATCTTTGCAAAAATTGCCATAAGAAATTGATCGAAACTGCCGTAGATATTAAAAAAAATATCCTTATTCAAGGAGCTAAATTACACAACCTTAAAAATATTACGGTTGCTATTCCACGAAATAAACTTGTTGTAATAACTGGTCTTTCAGGTAGCGGAAAATCGAGTTTAGCGTTCGATACGTTATATGCCGAAGGCCAACGACGTTATGTAGAAAGCTTATCTTCCTACGCACGTCAGTTCTTAGGAAGGTTGGACAAACCCAAAGTAGATGCCATTAAAGGGATTGCGCCTGCCATTGCCATTGAACAAAAAGTAAATGCAACCAACCCACGTTCCACGGTTGGCACATCTACAGAAATTTACGACTACCTTAAGCTCCTTTATACTCGTATTGGTACTACCTACTCACCTGTGTCAGGAAAATTGGTGAAAAAAGATACCGTGACCGATGTCGTCACCTACATTAAAACAATTCCTGAAGGTGAAAAGCTTCTTCTCCTCGCTCCTATCCATTTGGAGGATGGAAGAACCATGGAGAATAAACTGAAAACACTGGCACAACAAGGATATGCGCGTGTAAAAATGGAAAGACAAGTGGTTCGTCTTGACGAGTTAAAAGGAAAATCCTTTCCGAAGGAAATTCAATTGGTTATAGATCGAGTCATCACACAAAATGATGAAGATTTCTATAATCGATTAGCCGATGCCATCCAAATTGCCTTTTTTGAGGGAAAGGGCGAATTATATATCGAGCACCTTTCAGACGGTAGCCAAAAAGAGTTCAACAACCGTTTTGAAGCCGATGGAATTACTTTTATGGAGCCCAACGTGCATCTATTCAGTTTTAATAATCCTTATGGGGCCTGCCCTACCTGTGAAGGGTATGGAGATGTTATTGGAATTGATGAGGATTTAGTGATACCCAATACAGGGCTTTCTATTTATGAAAATGCCATCTTCCCTTGGCGGGGCGAAAGCATGGGATGGTATCGAGATACTTTGGTAAATAATGCCTATAAATTTGACTTCCCAATACACAAACCTTGGTTCGAACTTACTGAAGAACAACAAAAGCTCGTTTGGGAAGGAAATCAGTATTTTGAAGGACTCAACGATTTCTTTTCTTTTTTAGAATCGAAAAGCTATAAAATTCAAAATCGAGTGATGTTATCTCGCTATCGAGGTAAAACTAAATGCGTAACTTGTAAAGGGAAACGACTTCGCCCTGAAGCAGGATATGTAAAAATTAATGGGAAATCCCTTCAAGAATTGGTGGAACTTCCGCTCGATAAAGTCGCCGATTTCTTCAAAAACATAGAACTCAACGAGTATGAGCAAAAAGTAGCAAAACGTTTGCTTATAGAAATTAATAACCGTCTTCGTTTTTTAATGGACGTAGGACTAAGCTATCTCACCCTGAACAGGAAGAGCAATACTCTTTCGGGAGGGGAATCCCAACGAATTAATTTAGCCACTTCGTTGGGGAGTAGTTTAGTGGGGTCTATGTATATCCTCGATGAGCCTAGTATTGGATTACATCCAAAAGACACTGAAAGACTCATTGGCGTCTTAAAATCCCTACGAGATTTAGGAAACACAGTGATTGTTGTGGAACATGACGAAGAAATAATGAAAGCCGCCGATGCCATTATTGATATTGGCCCCGAGGCCGGAACCTTTGGTGGTGAAATTGTGGCTGAAGGAACTTTTGAAGATATTTTAAAAAGTGATTCTCTTACGGCAAAATATCTAAACGGCGAGATGCAAATTAAAGTACCCGTCAAGCGACGTACTTCAAAATCGGCTATAGAAATTATTGGGGCACGTCATAATAACTTAAAAAATATTAATGTACGGTTCCCGTTGGGTGTGTTTACAGCCGTTACAGGAGTTTCTGGTAGCGGAAAAAGTACGTTGGTAAAAAAGATAGTGTATCCTGCTTTGCTTCGAGAAATTGGAGGCTATGGGGAAAAGCCCGGACAGTTTAGTGAGTTAAAAGGAAACTTCAGCAGTATAAAAACAGTGGAGTTTATAGACCAAAACCCCATTGGTCGTTCTAGCCGATCCAATCCGGTGACCTATATAAAGGCGTATGATGATATTCGGAATTTATATGCTTCTCAAAAATTAAGCGATATACGTGGCTATCAAGCCAAGCATTTCAGTTTTAATGTAGATGGCGGACGTTGCGAAACTTGTAAAGGTGAAGGTGAAGTCACTATCGAAATGCAGTTTATGGCCGATGTGCATTTGGAGTGTGATACGTGTAATGGAAGACGTTTCAAAAAAGAAGTATTGGAAGTACAATTCCACGAAAAAAACATACACGACGTGCTTTCGATGACCGTGGATGATGCTATTGCATTCTTTTCATTACATAACGAAACTAAAATTACCAATAAATTGCAACCGCTTCAAGATGTGGGATTGGGTTATGTGCAGTTAGGGCAGAGCTCCTCTACCCTCTCAGGCGGGGAAGCGCAACGGATTAAATTGGCATCTTTTTTAATTAAAGGAAATACCAAAGATAAAGCACTGTTTATATTTGATGAGCCTACTACGGGATTGCATTTTCACGATATCCAAAAACTATTGGCTTCCTTTTATGCGCTTCTAGACAAAGGACACACCGTCATCGTGGTGGAGCACAATCTCGATTTAATTAAATGCGCCGACCACATTATTGACTTAGGGTTAGAAGGCGGGGAAAAAGGTGGCGAGGTCATTGCCCAAGGGACTCCAGAAGAAGTGTCAAAAAACACAAAATCCTACACAGCCAGCTATTTAAAGGAAAAGATTTAAGTTAATTCAAAAGCTTTAAGAAAACTTTAATACGTACCAAAAACTTTGGCACGCCAATTGCTTTATATATATCAGTTGCAGTTTTAGTTAACGTTCACTGCAGCGACTTAAAAAATATAGTTTTTTGGTTGGTTAGTTTTTTAATTACCCGTCGATTGTTCTAAAACAACGGCGGGTTTTTATTTTTCACACCTACCTCAAAAAGTATCTTTTCAATATCCCTCCTTTCGAAACCCCTTCAAAATCAGAGGCTTTCATTTTTGGCACGGTCGTTGGTTATTTATAAAATGTACACGGCAACCAAAAAAGAATGCAAGTACAAACCCTCCCTGTTGCAAAACAGGCTTTAAAAATTAAGATTATGAAAAAAGTAACAGCACTCGTACTCGGACTCTTCGTAGCAGTCTTTTCAGTAAACGCTGCTAGCGAAAATGCAAACCATTATTATGGAAGTTTAAACAACGGTCAATCCTATATTTTTGTGGAAGGCGGTGTAGAATTTTCAGTATTTCCAGATGGTCAATTCGACTTTGTTTACGTTGGACCTAATCAAGGAAGCAATGTAAACGTAAGTATTAATTCGCCCAACGTAAGTATCTCCTACAACTCAGGGTATAATTATGATGCTTATGTACAGTACGATGATTATGGTGCTGTGATACAAGTAGAAGAAGTTCCTATTTATTATGACGAATACGGAAGGATTGTTCAAGCAGGTAGCGTAGAAATTCGATATACCAACAGACGGATTGTGCGTGTAGGCGGAATGCATATATACTATAACCACTATGGCTATTACTCACATTACACTGGATTTATTAGCCCTTGGTATACAACCTACGTGTATCGCCCATGGCACGTGTATTATGCGAGACCTTTTTACAGTCACTGTATTGTATATGATTACCCTTACCGTAGATATTATAGCCCTGTAAGATATTCGTATCACCATCACAGAGATTACTATAGAAGAGGATTTAAAAACTACAGAAACGGTCGGAGAGAATTTGCTCGTGTAGGAAGTAGAGTTCATTATAAAGACGGAAGAACTGTGGCTAACAGAGATTATAAGCCAAACCGTGAAAATACAGCGGCGCGCTATAACAAACGAAATGATAGAGATGGTATTGCTAGTAATTCAAGACCAAGTACTTATGGGAATACCTCCAAGGGAAGACCTGTAACAACAAACGCACGACCTAAGGTTGATAAAGAAAACAAAGGTCGTCCAACGGTAAATCGTGGGAATCTTTCTAACGCTAGACCAAAGTATGATGGCAATGTGTCAAGAGAAAAACCTAAAGTTGATAGCGCTAGACCTAGCTATAGTGGTAATTCCTCCAAAGGGAGACCTAATTCAAATACCACACGTCCAAAAGTAACAAAGGATTATGGTAAGAGTCGCCCAACTGTAAATAGAGGAAAACTTTCTACATATTCAAAACCAAAGGCAAGTAGAACAAAGCCTACAGTTACAAGTAGAAGCACAACGGTTAAACGTAGTTCAAATAAAAGCACCCGATCTACTACAAGTAGTAGAAAGACCACTACTTCAAACTCAAAAAGTACCGTACAAAAAAGAGGTCGCGGATAAAGATTTTTTGGTTGGTTAGTGAGAAACCCTCGCCGAAGCGTAACAGCCTAGGTGGGGGTTTCGCTTTTTAAGTCCTTTAATAATGCTGCCATTTTCTGTGTGAGGGATTTTCGGCTATACCCATCAATACTCGATTTGGTCACAGCAAGTTTTCCGCTTTTGTAACGATTGTATTTTTCTGCTATAGATTTTTTCAAAGCAACTTCATTAGTATAAGTGAAGTACTCTCCTGCTTTCGTTTCCTTCAAGATTCCTTCTATATCACTTTTTTCAGGTACTATGGCTACAATAGGACGCTTGGAGCGAAGGTATTCAAACAACTTTCCGGGAATAATAGCACTGGTTTCTTCCTTGTTCATTTCAATTAACAACAAAACTTGTGCGCTATTCTGAAAGGAAATAGCCTCCTGATGCGATACATATCCCGGTAATACAACATTTTCAGAAAGGTGATATTTCTGAATTTCTTCTTTAACATCTTTTGAAACTAAACCCACCAATTTTAGTTCTAAATCATTTGAAAAACCATTGACTTCATTTTTTAATTCTGAAAGTACTTTCCATAACAATTTTGGGTTTCGATTGCTCAACAACGAACCAATGTGTACCAAACTAAATTTTGAATCCAATACCACCTCTTTATTTTCAGAAGTATCAAATCCGTTCGTAATCACTTCCACAGGTTTTGACGTGAGTTCCCTAAAATCTTGTTGGGTGGTTGGGCTGGTTACAACAACCAAATCTGCCGCTTGCAACACCTCCTTTTCTAGCTTTTCGTGTTTTTTTTGAGCCGATTTACTCAATCGAAGGGATTTATGGTAATGAATTGTCGTCCACGGGTCTCTAAAATCGGCAATCCATTTGAGTTTTAATTGCTCTTTTAATTCCATCCCAATTAAATGAAGACTATGGGGTGGTCCGGTTGTTATAAGGGTATCAATATCTTTATTCTCTGAAAGGTACTTCGTTAAAACTTTTACTGAAGGGGCTACCCAGCCGATACGTGCATCAGGGATAAAAAGGTTTCCACGAGCATATAAAAGGAGTTTTTCTATCACCGATGGCTTTTTTTCATCAATGATACCGCTACTTATCTTTTTGGTTTTCTTTTTGGAAAGCAGTCGAGCGTATTTATATGGCTCCTTTATGGGATGTCTTATAATTTCAAGATCTTTGGGAATCTCTGCCAACAGGCTTTCATCTATGATAGGATAATGCGGATTTTTTGGAATAAATAAAACAGGTTCAACCTCAAAATTCCGAAAATATTTCACAAATTTTAGCCAACGTTGTACTCCAGGTCCTCCAGCTGGCGGCCAGTAGTAGCATATGATGAGCACACGTTTCATACTAAGTTTCTCTTACAGATTTAGATTTTCTCCACTGAAAAAAGAGACCACCTAAAAGTAGTAATAATAACAATACAAAACTTATCAAACTATAGGTACTGCCTTTAGCTATTACTTCGGGTTCAAATTTAAATTCAATGGTATGAATTCCAGCTGGAATCACCATCGCCCTTAGGACGTAATTCGCTCTAAAATGTTCTGCTGGCTCACCATCGATATAGGCATTCCATCCCTTGGGATAGTACACTTCAGAAAATATCGCTAATTGATCTGATTCTGTTGCCGTTTCGTATACAAGTCGGTTGGGTTTGAATTCAGTAATATCAATTGTAGCTAATGTATCTCGGGTAACTTCCTTCACAGGAATTTTATCTAAATAGTCTTTATGAATCACTGCAATTTTTTTGGTATCCAGACTATCCAAGTTTAAAATTTCTTCGTTGGCACTATTGGCTGGCATCACCCCTTCTACAAACCAAGAAGGCCCATTTACATAAGGATTTTCCTGTGCATCAATCCCTCCTTTTTTATCGGGAACCAAAATGTATTTTACATTAAACATGCTCAAAATTTCGATATTTCCTCGATCAAGATAAAAATCGTACAAATCGCGCATTCTTCCCATTTTTGCTGCGTGATACCCACCTAAGGCATTGTAAAAGAAACTGGCGCGCCCACTATTAAATGCATCAGTAGTGGCGTCATATACTCTAAAGTAATCCGAATCTTTTTGAATTTTAGAATCTCCTTCCGTTACCTGAAACGGTTGTTCCATCACTCTTTTCGATACGAAGTCTTCATTGTTAACATATCGTTTGTCCACTCCTACTAAGTCTATAACAACTAATAGTGCTAAAACGGCAACTGCAAGGGTTTCTTTTAGTTTCTTCTGAAGCAACAACCATAAAGTTCCTGCGGTAAGTAAAACAAAAACTAAGGAACGTATGGCGTCTGTAGTAAACAGACTCATTCTATCTGCTCTTATGGCATCGACAAACTCCATTCCCATTTCGTCAATGAAGAAAGAATCGTACGGACTTGAAAAACTGAATAACAACGATTTCCCAAGAAGAAAAATGACTCCTAATCCTCCTACAATATAAGTGCTAAGCAGTAAGGCCTTCTTTTTCTTTTCTTTTGAGTTGACATCATTAAAAAATTGATGAAGACCTACGACCGCAATAATTGGAACTACTAATTCTATAATCACTTGAATGGAAGAAACCGCTCGAAACTTATTGTATAATGGAATATAGTTGATAAAAAATTCGGTGAGAAATTTAAAATTATCACCCCAGGAAAGGAACAAGCTTAACAATAGTCCCGAAACAGCCCACCATTTTAACCTTCCTCTAATTAAAAACAATCCAATGACCGCCAAAAATATGACAACAGCTCCAATATAGGCAGGTGCGGCTACAATGGGTTGTTCCCCCCAATACATTGGAATTTGATTTAAAATCTGATTGGCTTCCTGCTGGTTGGCACCCATTTTTAGGAGCTCGTTAATTGTTTCAGAATCTTCTGGAAACGCTTCCGAAGTTCCACCACCCATAAAACGAGGAATAAATAGATTAAAACTTTCTGCTATTCCATAGCTATATTGAGTGATATATTCATAATCTAAACCATCTGTTGAAACTTTTTGAGTACGGTCTGGATTTATAGTTAATTCACTTTTCCCTCGAGTGGAAACATCTGCATACTCTTTTGTTGCCATTAAATTAGTGCTGTTTAATCCTAAAGCAAGGATTACGGCTACCATCATTATTCCCACCGACTTGAAAAAATGTGGCAGCATCTTCTTTTTGTAAGCATCAATAAAATAGGCAACTCCCAAGCATAGTACCAGTAGTAATAAATAGTAGGTCATTTGAAAGTGATTCGCTACCAATTCTAGTCCCATGGCTATTGTTGTTAACAAAAATCCTTGTAAATATTTCCTTTTAAAGGTGAGAATAATACCACTTAAAACCAAAGGCATATAAGCAATGGCGTGGGCTTTTGCATTGTGTCCAACGCCCAAAATAATGATGAGATAGGTGGAAAACCCGAAGGCTAAGGCCCCTAAAAAGGCCAATTTATAATCAATTTTCATGACCATAAATAAAATATACATCCCTATAAAATAAAGGAAGAGATAATCGGCAGGGCGTGGTAAAAACCGAAGCGTTAAGTCCAGTTTTTTGATATAATTATGAGGGTATTGCGCTCCCAATTGGTAAGTGGGCATTCCCCCAAAGGCACTATTAGTCCAATACGTTTCTTCACCCGTCTGTTTTCGGAAATCATTTTGCTGTTTCGCCATTCCCGTATATTGCACAATATCGCTCTGGAAAATAGTTTTTCCTTTTAAAACAGGGCTGAAATAAGCTAGCGAAGCAATAATAAATAAGACGACAACAACTAAATGCGGAATAAATCGCTTGAAATTAAAAGCCATAAAGGGATTTTTAAGTACTTGGGGAAATTATAAAAAATATCGCGATGCCGATGAAAAAGTTAGCAGAAATTAGGTTTTATTCTACTTCTTCAAAATCGATGTACTCACCCACTACTTTTTTCGACTTTGGGTTATTGTTGGAAGTTTTAGTAAACTGTGCACTTTCATCTGTATTGGTATGGTTTGGCTGAAAGGGATTTTGCCCAAACGCACTTTCAAAACGTTGATTCATTTTTTTTGCCAAAAAACGAAGTAAATAGGGTTTTGCCAGCCTAAGGAGAAACTTAAGCCCGAGATATACCAAAAGGATGATTAAAACCGTTTTCAGAAAAGAAATCATAATACTACTCAATTATCAATAATCTAACACTTTTCAAAAGTACGCATTGTAATATAAAAAGTGTAATTTCAACTATTAAATAAATGATAAAATCTTATATCTTTGGCTTAAACCTAAACTCTATGCGTTTCCTTCTTGCTCTGCTTGTTTTCCTACCCATTTCGGCTAATTCTCAATACACCGATATGATTAACACCAATCAGCCGGGAGGTTCTCAAGGGGCGTTTGCAGTAGGTAAAAAAGTACTTCAGTTTGAAAGCGGTATTACCTTAGGACAGGAAAAGCACAATTTATTATTTACCGAAACCAATCTTTTTAATTGGGATTATAGCATTCGATACGGGTTGTTTAAAGAAGAACTTGAGGTGAGTTTAATGGGTTCTTTTCAAAGAAATAAAGTAACCTATACGCAAGGATTTACAGGTGAAGATGCCTATTCTAACTTTAAAAGCAACACCCTAGGAGCAAAGTATTTACTATACGATCCTTACCGAAAAAGAGATTTAGAAGGTCCCAATTTATACAGTTGGAAAGCTAATAATAGATTTCAATGGGAAGATTTAATTCCGGCGGTTTCTATTTATGCAGGAGCCAATTTTGATTTTGCAGACAATCCTTTTCTCCCTTACCAGGAGAGTACTATCTCTCCAAAAGTAGTTTTGTCTACTCAAAACAATTTTGTGGGAAGCTTGGTGCTCGTGACTAACATTTTTGCCGATAGGATCACTACCGATTTCCCAACCTACGGATACATTGTTACGTTAACACATGCCACAAACCGATACTTTTCCATTTTTGTAGAAAATCAAGGGTTTAAGAGTGATTTTTATTCAGATCAATTATTGCGTGCAGGAGCCGCTGTGCTTATTTATGAAGATTTACACATAGATGTCTCGCTAACCAAAGGATTTAAAGATACTCCATCTGTTTTCTACGGAAGAGTGGGTGTTGCCTACCGGTTTGACATGCACGGCGATGATGAATTCTTGGAAGAAAAAGGAAAAGCAGGTAGAGAATTAAAACGTGCCGAAAAAGACAAAAACAAAGCCCTGAAAAAAGCTTTAAAAGAAAAGAAAAAGAATAAAAAGAAAAGAAAAGACAGTTTTGAAATTGATGACAACGAAGGAGATGATAATGGTGGAATATAGTTTGAATAGCTTATGATTGAAATTTTACCTGTTACCAACCAAACTCAACTGAAACAATTTGTTACCTTTCCGTTTCAGTTATACAAGAACAATCCGTATTGGGTACCACCTTTAATAAAAGATGAGTTGGAAACCCTTGATAAATCCAAAAATCCCGTTTTTAAAAATGCGGAAGCCAACTATTTTTTAGCTAAAAAAGACGGCAACATCGTGGGCAGAATTGCAGTGATTATCAATCATTTGGAAGTCAATGAAATTGGCAAAAAGAAAGTTCGCTTTGGATGGTTTGATGTGATAGATGACATTAAAGTAACCGAAGCCCTATTAGACAAAGTTTTTGAAATTGGACGTGCTCACAACCTTGAATATGCCGAAGGTCCCGTAGGTTTTTCCAATATGGAAAAAGCTGGGATTTTAACCAAAGGTTTTGACGAAATGAATACCATGATTACCTGGTATCATCATCCCTACTATGCAGCGCATTTTGAAAAGCTTGGCTTCAAAAAGCAAGCCACTTGGGTAGAATTTAAATTAAGTATCCCAGAATCTATCAAAGATAAAGTAGCCAAATTTTCAAGTATTGTACGAGAACGATACGGACTTTCGGTGATTCGCTTTAAAAATAAAAAAGAAATCCTTCCATATGTAGATGAAATGTTCGATTTGCTGAATAAAACCTACAACACCCTACAAACTTTTGTGCCTATTCAGCAATACCAAATAGATTATTACAAAGAGAAATACTTTAATTTTATTCATCCAGATTATATTACGTGTATTAAGGACAAAGAAGGAAAACTCATTGCCTTTTCTATCGTCATGCCTTCCTTTACCAAAGCCCTTAAAAAAGCTAACGGAAGCTTATTTCCCTTTGGGTGGTATCATTTATGGCAAGCGCAGCGTAAAAACGATCGTGCTGCCTTTTATTTAATTGGCATCGACCCTAAATACCAAGGAAAAGGGGTGACTGCGATTATCTTTGAAGAAATGCAATACTTGTTTAACAGTAAAGGTATTGACAAAGTGGAAACCAACCCCGAGTTAAAAGAAAACACAGCCGTACAACAACTTTGGAAAGACTACGACCCTATCCAACATAAAGAGCGGAGTACGTTTAGGAAAAATCTATAAAAAAAACCACCCTTTTGGGTGGTCTTTTTTTATTTTATGATTCCTCGTCTTCACTTCGACAAGCTCAGTGTGACATTTCGAGATGACACTTTTTATTCTCCCATTGCCGCAGCAACTGCCGCAGATAGGCGTTTATAGGTTCCGTTTTCTAATCGTTCTCTAATAGCAGAAAAGGCATCTAAAGTTTCATTAATGTCTTCCAGAGTATGAGATGCGGTAGGGATTAAACGCAATAAGATTAACCCTTTAGGAATCACCGGATAAACAACAATAGAGCAGAAGATTCCGTGATTTTCACGTAAATCTTTTACCAACGCCATGGCTTCTGGAATACTTCCTTTTAAATAGACCGGAGTTACACAACTTTGTGTAGTTCCTAAGTCAAATCCACGTTCGCGTAATCCGCCTTGTAGCGCATTTACGTTCTCCCAAAGCTTGTTTTTAAGCTCTGGCATGGTACGTATCATATCTAGACGTTTCAATGCACCTTCCACCAATTGCATTTGCAATGATTTGGCAAACATTTGAGAACGTAGGTTGTATTTTAAGTAATTGATGATTTCTTCATCGGCAGCAATAAATGCACCTGTACTTGCCATAGACTTAGCAAAGGTGGCAAAATACACATCGATATCGTCTTGCACTCCTTGCTCCTCACCTGCTCCAGCACCTGTTTTACCAAGAGTTCCAAAACCGTGGGCGTCATCCACAAACAGTCTAAAATTGAATTTTTTCTTCAGCGCAACGATTTCTTTTAGTTTTCCTTGCTCACCACGCATACCAAAAACACCTTCAGAAATTAAAAGAATTCCCCCGCCTGTTTTTTCAGCTACTTTTTCGGCACGTCTTAAGTTTTTCTCAATGCTTTCCATATCGTTGTGCTTATAGGTGAAACGCTGACCTAAATGCAAACGTACTCCGTCTATAATACATGCATGTGCATCTACATCATACACAATTACATCATCTTTAGATACCAAGGCATCGATGGTAGAAACCATTCCCTGATATCCAAAGTTTAACAGATAAGCTGCTTCTTTTTGAACAAATGCCGCTAACTCTCTTTGAAGTTTTTCGTGAAGGTCTGTGTGACCGCTCATCATTCGGGCTCCCATTGGGTATGCCGAACCATATTTTACGCCAGCTTCGGCATCTACCTTTCGTACTTCCGGGTGGTTTGCTAGCCCTAAGTAATCATTGATACTCCAAGTGATTACTTCCTTCCCTTGGAATTTCATTCGGTTAGAAATTTCACCTTCCAATTTTGGGAATACAAAGTAGCCTTCCGCTTGTTCGGCCCATTTTCCTAATGGTCCTTTGTCTTTATAAATTTTGTCGAATAAATCTTTCATCAACATCTATAGGTTAGAATAAGTTGCAAAAATAGTTATTTTCAAGATGATAGCCATATTCTTTTTCAGAAAGAAATAGGTATAAAAAAACCGTTACATTTCTGTAACGGTTTTTGATTATTTTCTGAATTGTTATTTTACATAAGTTATTGGCTTTTGTGCTTCTTTTTCAGCATCCATAAAGCCTTGTTGCTCCATCCACTCATCTTTGTAGATTTTGCTCATATATCGAGAGCCGTGATCAGGAAAGATAACCACTACCACACTCTCATCTGTAAACATTTTTTCTTCATCAAACTGCTTTATTCCCTGCATCGCTGCACCACTGGTGTACCCAAGAAATAATCCTTCTTTAGTGGCTAACTCCCGTGCTGTATGCGCACTATCTTCATCGGTCACTTTCATAAAACGATCGATACAGTCAAAATCTGTCGCCGAAGGAATTAAGTTTTTACCCAATCCTTCAATACGGTATGGATAAATTTCGTCTTTATCCAATTCACGCGTTTCGTGATATTTCTGAATTACAGAACCATAGGCATCTATTCCTAAAATTTGAATATTTGGGTTTTGCTCTTTTAAATACTTTGCGGTTCCAGAAATAGTACCACCCGTACCACTACAAGCCACTAAATGCGTGATTTGCCCACCAGTTTGTTCCCAAATTTCGGGACCCGTGGAGTGATAATGAGCATCTATATTTAATTGATTAAAATACTGATTGATATAAATAGAGCCTGGTGTTTCTTCGTGTATTCTTTTTGCTACTTCGTAATACGATCGATGATCATCTGCAGGAACGTGTGCAGGACACACATGAACCTCAGCTCCCATAGCTTTTAGCATATCTATTTTATCTTCAGAAGATTTTGAAGAAACCGCTAAAATACATTTGTATCCTTTTAAAATACTAACCATCGCAATACTGAAGCCTGTGTTTCCACTCGTGGTTTCAATGATGGTATCTCCAGGATTTAAAATTCCTTGCTTTTCAGCTTCGTTTATAATGTATAGTGCTATTCTATCTTTAGCAGAATGCCCAGGGTTAAATGCTTCTACTTTAGCGTAAAAGCTCCCTTTCATTCCTGAAGTAATGTGGTTGAGTTTTATTAATGGTGTGTTACCTATTAACTCCAACACACTCTCGTGGGCCTGAATGTTCTTCATATAGAAAGTTTAATTAGCTACGTGAGCGAACCCACGATTAAAACCGCACAAAGTTACGGCAAAAAATTTAATTACTCCTTAATTCCTTCCAAATCAAGTAAAAAAGCATAATCCATAGCGACTTCCTTAAGTGATTCAAATCGACCTGAAGCTCCCCCGTGACCAGCATCCATATTGGTTTGCAACAATAAGATATTTTCATCGGTCTTCATTTCACGAAGTTTTGCCACCCATTTTGCAGGTTCCCAATACTGAACTTGAGAATCGTGCAACCCTGTGGTCACTAACATATTTGGATAGGCCTTCGCTTCAACATTGTCGTAGGGTGAATACGATTTCATATAATCGTAATATATTTTATCATTAGGATTTCCCCATTCGTCATATTCTCCGGTTGTTAGGGGAATACTGTCATCAAGCATAGTTGTTACCACATCTACAAAAGGAACCGAAGCAACTACTCCATTATATAATTCAGGCGCTATATTTACCACCGCTCCCATCAACAACCCTCCAGCAGAACCTCCCATGGCATATAAATGCTTAGGCGACGTGTATTTTTCTTCAATTAAAAATTTTGAAGCATCCACAAAATCTGTAAAAGTGTTTTTCTTTTTAAGAAGCTTTCCATTTTCGTACCATGCTCTTCCTAAATATTCACTTCCACGAATATGTGCAATGGCAAATACAAAACCTCTGTCCAATAAACTTAAGCGAGTAATGGAAAAATAAGGATCTACAATGGCTCCATAAGACCCATAACCGTAAAGCAACACTGGGTTCTTGCCATTTTGTTTCATTCCTTTTCGATACACCATCGAAATTGGAATTTTAGTCCCGTCTGCGGCTGTTGCCCACACTCTTTTCGATTCGTAATTCTCTTTTTTGAACTTTCCTCCCAATACTTCGGTTTCCTTCATCACCACTTTCTCTTTGGTTTCCATATTGAAATCGATTACCGAAGCCGGAGTGGTTAATGAGTTATAACTATACCGAAGCGTTTTTGTATCGTACTCTATATTCTGTGAAGGGTAAGCGGTATATGTTTCACTCTTAAATGGTAAATAATAATCATCTTTTCCATCCCAACGTTTGATTCGTATTTTATTTAATCCATTGCTACGTTCACTTATTACCAAATATTCTTTGAAAATATCAATATCTTCAAGAAGCACTTCGCCACGATGTCCAATCACCTCTTCCCAATTATCCATGGTAGTTTTGTTTTGAGAAGTTTTCATTAATTTGAAATTAGTGGCATTATCTTTATTTGTGACAATGTAAAAGTCATTACCAAAATGAAAAATATTATACTCCAAGCCTTTTGTACGTGGCTGAAAGACTTTAAAAGCCCCTTCAGGCGAATCGGCATCTAAAATCTGAAACTCAGACGTTAGTGTGCTATAACTTCCTATAACGATAAACTTATGCGATTTTGTTTTATACACATAGGTTCCAAAGGTTTCATCTTTTTCTTCAAAAACGAGTACATCTTTTTCTGGTTCTGTTCCTACGGTATGTCTATAAATTTTATCGGCTCGAAGGGTTTGTTCGTCTTTTAAAGTATAAAATAAGGTCTTGTTATCGTTTCCCCAAGTAGAGCTCCCAGTAGTATTACTGATTTCGTCTTTTAGGATCTCGCCCGTTTCTAAATTTTTAATATAAATATTGTATTGCCTACGGCTTAGGGTATCTACTCCAAAAGCTGCCCATTTATTATCTGGACTTACATTTACACCTCGCAAACTGTAATAGGCATATTCTTCTGCCATTTCATTTACGTTGAACATAATTTCCTCTTCTGCGTCCAGCGATCCTTTTTTACGAGAATGTATAGGATAATCTTTTCCAGCTTCATAACGCGTGATATAATAGTACCCATTATAGAAATAAGGCACCGAGGCATCGTCTTCCTTAATACGACCTTTCATTTCTTCAAATAAATCATTTTGAAAATCCTTTGTATGAGCCGTCATTTTATTATAGTAATCATTTTCACGCTCTAGATAATCTATCACTTCTTCATTATCACGTTCGTTTAACCAATAATAATTATCAATACGAACATCGCCGTGAATTTCAAGATGTTTTTCCTTTTTGTCTGCTTTTGGGGGGATTATATTCATAGGTTTCTCTGAAGTTTCAGAATTTATACACGAAGCCGCAAAAATAAGGCATATCAATAAAATAGAGGGATAAATTTTCATCATAAAAAGACTATGGTTTGCACTCGCAAAATACTAAATTTGCAGCGATAAATTTTAAACTGAAAAATATGTTTGGAGATTTAATGGGAATGATGGGAAAATTAAAAGAAACCCAAGCCAAAGTGGAAGCTACTAAAGAACGCCTTAATACTGTTTTGGTAGATGAAAAAAGTAGTGATGGACTTCTAAAGATTACCATTACGGCAAACCGGGAAATTAAAAGCATTGTCATAGATGAGGAACTTTTAAAAGATAAAGAACAACTGGAAGATTATCTTATTCTCAATTTAAATAAAGCCATTGAAAAAGCTACAAAAATTAATGAAGCCGAAATTGCTGCGGTAGCAAAAGAAGGGATGCCAAATATTCCTGGAATGGATCTATTTAAGTAATTATTGAAGTATCTTTTCAATAAAATGGAAATGATGCGTTGTGTCTCGCAACGGACTATACCCAGAAATGTGAGCTAACACCTTCCCTTTGTAATTGAGTCCCAGTAATTTTGGAAAGGTTTTTTCGGCATTATACTTCTCCATAACCTGTTTGTTATATTCCATTTGTGCTTCGGAAATAATATCCACTCTTCGGGGATAATCAATCATAACCAGGACCAAATTTTCTGCCTTCTGCTGGAATTCTTCAGAATTAAAGAAATCCTCTTTAAGCATTTTACAAGGAGCGCACCAATCACTTCCATTAAAGTACACCAAAATAGATTTATCCTGTTTCTTAGCAATTTTTTGAGCCTCTTCAAGATTTGTTAACCAATGAAGGGTATCTTCTTCCTGACTTAAAACCAAAATGGATGGAAAAAATAAGATAAAAAATAGAAAGTTTCTCATACATTAGTTTTATTGTGTATTTAACACAATGTGTGCCAAATATCATAAAAAAAAGAGATTCTCAAAAATATGAGAATCTCTTTTCAATTTTAATAATTAATAATTGGAGATAATTAATTGTTAATTAATCTGAACTCTGTTCTACGGTTTACTGCATGCTCTCTCTCTGTACAAGATACACCGTCTGCACATCTATTTTTTAATCTAGACTCACCGTATCCGTTTGCCACTAGCAAGCTTGAGTTAATTCCTTTTGTTTGAAGATAAGCAACCACAGCCTGGGCACGTCTTTCTGAAAGGTCTTGATTGGATCCGTTAGATCCTCTCGAATCTGTGTGAGAGGCTATTTCTAATTTAACCCCTGGATTTTGAGCTAAAACTGGCATTAAGCGAGTATCAATTAGTCTTTTTGCTTCTTCGGTTAATGTAGCACTACCTAGATTCCAATTAATTGGAAGGGCTTGGTACTCTACTAAAGCACATTCAACTTCTTTCCAAGTTGTTAATCCTCCTTTAGATTGTAATACTTCTTTAGTCACAGACTTATATTCTGCAGGTACCGTTTCTTCAACTACTTGAGCATCTTTTACCATCACTGTACGAGTAATAGTAGCATACTCTGCTGGTACTTCTTCTTCAACCACACTAGCTGGTTCTGTTACAACTCTTTTTGTATAAGATCCAGATTGCTCTGCAATAGGAGAACGATTAAATGAAGCATCGTTAGCCAAACGAGTTACAGAAACAGTTGTGTACTCTGCTGGGTACCCTTTGTAACACCAGTAGCGACAATCGTTTGGATTTCCAGAAGCACAATCGGGTGCAGGAGCTCCTAATTCCCATTGAGCATAAGCTGGCTTTATTTCAAGGGTTTCGTTCACACTTCTAAAAGACGCTGGATTTATACTTAATGTAGAGGCTCCTTGCTTCTTTACATAAGAAACTGTTTCAGTTCCCCATTTTTCAGGAATTACTCTAAGTCTTTTCCCTGCTTCTTTCACCAATACTCTTTCCGTTACCGTTTCATATTCTGCTGGAATCGTACGAAGTTTTTTGTATGCTGGACGAGTCATTACTTGTACAGTTTCATTCACATATACATCTGGGGTGGTACAACGTACATAACATTTTCCTGGTTCTGGATTGGTAGGTAAATCTTGTGCAAATGCAAATGCAGAGATAAAGAGCGCACATGCAAATAGGATAGTTTTTTTCATTTTTAATGAGGTTTTTGTGTTAATATTTAATTTGACTATTCAAACTTATAACTAAATGAATGCTCACTAAAATCTCAAACTTTGGTTTTCGCTCAATCGTTTTCTAAATTCGTTAAAGAACACTTTATTTTAATTAATTGATAGTAAACAAATTACCCTACATTATTTTTTTTTCGGATATTTGTAATATCAAAATGTATAACTCTAAATCATAAAAAATATGTTTGAATTAAAGAAAAGTGGTGATAAATTTCATTTCGTTTTAAAAGCAGGAAATGGACAAGTAATTTTAACTAGCCAAATGTACGCTTCAAAAGCTTCTGCCATGAATGGTATTGAGTCTGTAAAGAAAAACTGTGGAGACGAGAAATGTTGGGAAACTAAAACAGCAAAAAATGGAAAATTCCATTTTAACTTGAAGTCAACTAATGGACAAATAGTAGGAAGTAGCCAAATGTATAAGGACGAGAGTGGAATGAAAAACGGTATTGCTTCTGTTCAAAAAAATGCTCCAGGTGCCGATGTTAAAGAAGTAGAATAATTATCAGATAATTAGTACAAAAAAGCCCTTGTTTAAGGGCTTTTTTTATACGTTGTAGTTTTCAAGAATACTCAAAAAGGTTTGGTGCATTTCCTCTGTATAATCGAGATGGGTAACAATGCGTAATTTCCCTTGCCCCATAGTACTAATTTTTACATTCCTTTTAAGCAAATCGTTTATAAACAAGTCTTCGGAAATAGATTCGTTTAAATAGAAAATAACAATATTGGTTTCGGTGGGTTCCACCTTTTGTACATAGTCTTGTTTTTCTAAAGTTTCAGCAATTTCGGAAGCTCTTTGGTGATCTTCTTTTAGTCGTTCTAGGTTATTATCTAAAGCAAACAATCCTGCCGCAGCAATATATCCTATTTGGCGCATCCCTCCTCCTAATACTTTGCGAACACGCATGGCGTTTTTCATAGCTTCTCTAGTCCCAACCAATACCGTCCCAAGAGGTGTCCCCAATCCTTTACTAAAACATAATGAAATAGTATCAAACATAGCACCGTATTGCCTTGGATCTTCCTTTTTTTCAATAATTGCGTTCCACAATCTAGCACCGTCAAGATGGTATTTTAACCCATGTTTTACGGTAACGGCTTTAATTTCATGTAATGTTTTAAAATCATAGCAAGCACCACCCCCTTTATTGGTTGTGTTTTCCACACAAACCAATGAGGTTAACGGACTGTGATAAAAATCGGGTGGATTGATGGCTTCTTCAACTAATTTGGCGTTTAAGATACCGCTTTTACCAGGTAGTAACTTACATGAGACACCGCTATTAAACGACGCACCGCCTCCTTCATAATTATAAACGTGCGCCCACTCGTGGCAGATTAATTGTTCTCCTGGTTGCGTATGCAATTTTATAGCCGCTTGGTTTGCCATACTCCCCGTTGGAAAAAACAATGCTTCATCTGCACCAAACATTGCTGCAACGCGTTGTTCCAATTCATTTACTGTGGGGTCTTCTTTGTAAACATCGTCACCAACTTTGGCGTGAAGCATAGCCTCCAACATTTCCTTTGAAGGTTTGGTAACCGTATCACTTCGTAAATCAATCGTCATAGAAATAAAAACAAATGATTAAAGGTTATTGTCTTTGAAAGCCAGCAGCCGCAATAAATGCTTTTGCTTTATTATTGAGCCTAACAATGGCCAAAGATTGGTTGTATTCAAAATTTAAGTTATCCCCTTCAAACCTATTGGTTAAATGAAAGAGATTAAAGCTTTTTTCAAAACGTTCATCATCATTCCAAAAGGTAAAGCTTCTATAGCAAGGTTGCACGGGAGCACTAAGTTCTGGCCCGTCAGACGGATTGGAAGGCTCATAGTTTTTAACCTCATTTTCTTTAAGCTCTTCAAAGTTGTTGGATACAAACTGAAATATGCTATCATTGGAAAGCAATACTGTTCTAAACAATCCGCAATTATCAATTTTTTTCATTAACGGCCTACCATCTTCTTGCCAAAATATATAGACTTCGTAATACGTTTCTTTTGAAGTACACATTTTTCCATCAATCATAAACATTTCAATAGTACCAGAACAATAATGCTTGGTTGTAAAAAATTGCGCTATGCCTCGTTCTTGAAGTTTTGAGGTAAATTCATTTGTTAATTCGGTAACATAGGTTTCATCGTTTTGAGAATAACCTGAAACAGCTATAAAGAAGCTTAAAAAAAGGAGTATTGTTTTCATAAGTGAGGTGTTTTCTGAATTGCTAATTTACACAAAGAAGCTTTTAATATCCCATATCGCATTGAAAACTTCCAATGGGGCTTCCATCTGGGATTTTGGAAACTTCCACTTTTTTGAAATCGTCTGGATCTTCTTCAAAGGCATCAATTTCTAATAATAGTTGCTTTGCAAAAGGACTTTTATCTCTTTTTAATTCGGAGGCGATATCTTCAATAGCTTCCAAAGAGCTTCCTTTAACTTGCGGTAAAGCATCTTTATTTAATGAAAGTGCAAACAAATGTTGAAGCATTTGATACTGGATAATATGTTGCACCTCTTTCTGATAAGGAGATTTTAAATCGTCCTCAAAAACTGTATTAAGCAAGTCTTCTAAAACTTCGTCAAATCCTAAATTATCTTGTTGCAAGGCTTTTTGTTGCACCAATCTATTGGCTCTTTCAGTATGTAAAAGTAATTCTAAAGTCATATCACTTGCTGTTGCCGCAGCTCCTAAAGCATCAAAAGCTACACCTATATCGCTTTTAAAAGATTCACGTGTTCTACTATACCCAAAAGCTCTTGGTGGAAATAATTTTAATTGCGTTTCTGGAATACTTAAATTTTTTGAAGTAAGGGTTTTTAAAACTGCATGTAGTGCCTTTTTTTGCTCAGGTTTTGGTAAATAATTGTGTTGTACTCCTGCATAATCTTTTACCAAATAATCATATTCCATTCCGCCAATTAACTTAACTGTAGCTTCGGTTTGGTAACGATGTAAAAAATATAGTGGTACAAAAACATCCTCTAACATAGAGTAAGCTTCTCCTGTTCGAATATTATCTTCAGAAAAATTATTAATAGCTACTTCTCTAATTTTTAATAAATTTTCCAATTCCTCCCAAGCGCTTTCACCATTATCCCAAAGATGAGCTTTCCCGTGAGCTCCTCCCTTTGCCCGTGCATCGCCGTCTGTGATATAACGTAACCCATTAGCAAAAGCGCCCTCCAACAATGCTTTTAAATAGGTTTTTTCATCGCCATTGGGTGCTTCTCCATAACTATAAGCTACTGTTACTTTGTCCCACGCTCCTATTCCTGTAGCGTAGGCATTGTTTAAATTAACTTCACCATTAATAAGTTGTAACGTAGGGTGTGGATAATCCATAACACTCGCTCTATTAGAAATACTCGCTGCAAAATTATGTGCAAAACCTAGCGTATGCCCTACTTCATGTGCAGACAATTGTCTAATTCTAGCCAATGCCATTTCTAACATAGGTCCATAATTATCGTCACTGACAGCAAAAGGTTTATTTAATAAGGCTTGCGCAATCATAAAATCCTGACGAATTCTCAAGCTACCTAAGCTCACATGCCCTTTTATAATTTCACCGGTTCGTGGATCATTGATTGTGGAACCATAACTCCATCCCCTTGTAGAGCGATGCACCCACTGAATCACATTATACCGAACATCCATTGGGTCTGCATTTTCGGGTAATATTTTTACTTGAAATGCATCCTTATATCCTATGGCTTCAAATGCTTGGTTCCACCAACTTGCACCTTCCAATAGCGCCGATCGAATAGGCTCCGGCGTTCCTGGGTCTAAATAATAGACTATAGGCTCCTTTGCTTCACTCATTGCAGCCGTAGGGTCTTTCTTTTCAAGTCGGTGACGAGTAATATAACGCTTGGTAATGGGTTCTTGTACTGGGGTTGCAAAATCCATATAGGTCATGGGGTAAGAACCACTACGTGGGTCAAATTCACGCGGAATGTATCCAGCTTCGGGTAACTCCACAAAACTATGATGTTGTATTACAGATATAGCTCGTGAATTAGGTGCCACACTACGTAAATCCCAACCCGTTGAGTCCCCTACATACGTAAGCATAGCTTCAAACTCTACATTTTTTGGGAATGCTTTGGTACGTTCCATCCAAACAGTATTTCGAGTTTTATCTAGTTTATAAGTCCCTTGTTTATTCCGTTTAAGGGTTTGTGCCACATTGTGTGCATCTTCCATTAAAAATGGAGTTAAATCTATTAGGTAAACCCCTTGTTTATTCTCTTTTATTTCAAAACCAAATAAGACCGAACGTGCAAAAGCTTCTTCAATGGACTTCTTTTCTAATAAGTTATCAGTATTAGCACGATAATTCATGTTGGGTTGCAACAATAATATCTTGTTACCACTTTTTATAAACTTCACCAATTCTCCTCCTCCAAGCTGACCGCGATCCAATCCGATGTCATTAGAACCTAATCCGGTTCTTAAGGAATGTACGTATAAAAATTCAGTGTTGAGCGTTGCAGCAGGAATTTCGAGGTATATATTTCCCTCATCTTCAACGTAATGAAAATTAAAATATCCTTCAAAATGTTGAACATTTTTCTTTCCGTCCAAAAACTGTGCGTGAACGTAGGTCATTCCGAAGGTAAAAATTAAGGCAAGTAGTAGGTTTCTCATAAGATTGTCTCCCAAGGTTATAGGGGATAAATCTATTAAAATTCTTTGAAAGTGTTTCGGCTTATGTTCTTAAATTCTATTTTTGTATAAAATCCTATCTTAGTTATGACAACCATAGATCAACTTAAAGATCTCAGAAATCGCCTGGATGCGTTAAGGAGGTATCTTTGACGTAGATGGCAAACGTATTACCATCTCAAACGACGAAGAAAAAACCTTCGATCCTAATTTTTGGAACAATCCACAGGAGGCCGAAGCCTTTATGAAACAACTTCGTACCCTTAAAAAATGGGTTGAAGATTACGAAAAAGCGACTGCACTAACTGAAGAAGCCGAAATTCTGTTTGAATTTTTTAAAGAAGGTGAAGGCACACAGAACAATGTCGATACTGCCTTTTTAAAAGCCGAAGAAGCCATAGAAGCCCTCGAATTTAGAAATATGCTAAGTAGTGAGGGTGACGACCTCTCCGCAGTACTTCAAATAACTGCTGGTGCAGGCGGTACAGAAAGTTGTGATTGGGCAAGCATGCTCATGCGTATGTATATGATGTGGGCTCAAAAAAATGGATATAAAGTAAAAGAACTCAACTTTCAAGCGGGAGATGTTGCTGGAGTAAAAACCGTAACGCTAGAAATTGATGGCGAATTTGCCTTTGGCTGGTTAAAAGGTGAAAATGGTGTGCATCGTTTGGTACGTATCTCCCCTTTTGATAGCAACGCGAAGCGTCATACCAGTTTTGCAAGTGTATATGTTTATCCTTTAGCCGATGACAGTATTGAAATTGACATAAATCCTGCGGATATCTCTTGGGACTTTGCCCGTAGTAGCGGTGCTGGAGGTCAAAATGTGAATAAGGTAGAGACAAAAGCCATCCTTACCCACCACCCTAGTGGTATAGTAATACACAATAGCGAAACCCGATCGCAATTAGAAAATCGCGAAAAGGCCATGCAAATGTTAAAGTCTCAATTGTATGAAATCGAACTTCGTAAACAACAAGCTCAACGCGACGAAATTGAAGCCAGTAAAATGGCTATTGAATGGGGTAGTCAAATACGGAACTATGTGTTACATCCATATAAATTAATTAAAGATGTACGCTCATTACATGAAACAGGTAATACCGATGCTGTGCTGGATGGCGATTTAGATGGTTTCCTAAAAGCCTATCTCATGATGACTGGGCAAGGTGAGAAAAGTGAGGAATTATAAGATATAAAATGGAATTACCCTTAAATTGTAATGTTCAGTATTATGACGCTTTCTTAACAAAAGAAATTGCGCAAAAAGCCTTTGAGTATTTAATGAGTGATCCTGAACTAACACAAAACTTTTCCATAAAAACACCAACAGGAGAAATCTTTGAGGAACAATTTGGCAAAATAATGTTCGTTACTCAAACACTTTTTAATGAAAATGTCTTTTCAGAAATTCAGTGGGGTAAAATAAAGGTTTGGCCAAAAGAACTTCTCTCCATTAAAAACAAAGTAGAAAGTTTAACTGGTAATAGATTTGAAACCTGTGTTTGTATCTATTACCCTAATGGAAACTCGGGAGTCGACTTTCATTCAGATTATGTTGCTTTTGGAGATACTTCCATTATACCTTCGCTTAGTTTAGGAGCAGAACGTAACTTTATATTTAGAGAAAATCAATCCCAAAAGGACTACTCAATAACACTAGCCCATGGAAGCTTATTAATTATGGGGAAACACAGTCAAGAGCGTTATGAACATTGTCTTCCTTTAGACCCAACCTGTATTAAAGGTCGTATTAATATCACTTTTCGAAAATATGGTTTTTATTAATAAAGGAATTACTAACCTTTCTTTTTACTAGTTCACTTTTTTTATGGTTTTAAATACTTGGGAAGTTTTGCATATTTTCACACTTTTTTGACATCCATTTTACAGTATTGAAAAGCGAACCTTCTACATTTGGTCATCATTAATTAAAAACAAACAGTTATGAAAAATCAAATAGTAGGACTCTCTTTTATAGTCGCAATTCTTTTAAGTTGTCAGGATAAAAATGATATCAAAAAAGAGGATCTAGCAGTTGTAACAAATGACCAAGTTACAAACAACACGAAAACCATAAACAAATCGAAAACAAAAGTTTTTGACGATTTTATTTATGAAATTGGACCTCGATTTAGTTCCATTAAAAAAAGTGAGGTAGAAAACGCTAAAACCATCAACGCTTTTTTTAGTGAAGAAGAATTAGAAAAGATGGAGGCCATTACCTCCATTAAAATAATTCGTGTTATTGATGATAAACAATCTGAAATTAGAGAGGTAGGAACCACCAAAGATTTAACAAAGGCACAATTAAATTTGCTGAAAAACTTTGAATATGACGCTAATTTTGTGGTTAGAGCCGATTTTAAACAGAGAAATGAAATTACGGGAGAATTAGAAAATAACTATGCCTCTCCCCACCTAACCATCGTTCCAGAAAAGGAAGCCACTTTTGTAGATGGTAAAGATGCATTAAAAGCATTCTTAAAAATGAGCACCGAAGAAGTTCGGAAGGATGCCGACCTAGAAAAATTTCAAGCTGCCAAATTGTACTTTACAGTTTCAAAGGATGGAACCATTAAAAATGTGCATCTAGACCGATCTTGTGGCTACCCCGAGATAGATAAAAAAATGATTGAACTAATTACACAAATACCAGGCACTTGGCTTCCCGCCGAAAATGCTAAAGGAGAACAAGTGAACCAAGAATTAGTTGTCTCTTTCGGGCTATTAGGCTGTTAAAAAATAAAATTTAGCATAGTAAAAAGGCTTCTTCAGGTTATGAGGAAGCTTTTTTATTGAATATAATTTTAGTCCTTCTATTTTTATCCTTTTAATATCTTTACTAAAAAGAAAACTAATGCAATCAGAAACTACCCCAACCCTTACTTGGGAAGACTTTATGAAAGTAGAAATGCGTGTAGGCACCATCATTTCGGCAGAAGTGTTTAAGGAAGTAAGAAATCCTGCTTATAAAATGACAGTAGACTTTGGTCCCTTCGGAATACGAAAAACATCAGCGCAAATCACTACACTTTACCAACCCGATGAACTCATAGGAAAACAAGTTGTTGCCGTTATAAACTTTCCTCCCAAACAAATAGCAACCATGATGAGTGAATGTCTTGTCCTTGGCGGTGTTGGTGAAAGCAAAGAAGTCACCCTACTTCAACCTGAAAGAAATTTAGGAAATGGAACTCGTATTGGGTAACAATAACAATCACTAACAAACAACCCTATTAAATACTGTTAAACCCTATTGTATAAAAAACAAAAAAACACAATCACTTCATTAGTAAGACTAAAACTGCATCACATTATATTATTAGGAATAACACACTACTAAAAATTTAATAATAATTTTTATATCGGATATTTTTGTCCGTTATGAATAAAAGATTATCTTTGTACTTATATAAAACCCAAGGTATGTTTTCAAAAGCTTGTGAATATGGCATTAGAGCAACCATTCATATCTCACATCAGTCTCAAAAAGGACAGCGTGTAAGCCTAAAGGAAGTTGCAAAAGCCATAGATTCTCCAGTTGCCTTTACTGCAAAAATTTTACAATCCTTAGCAAATAACAACATCATTGTTTCTACAAAAGGGGCAACAGGTGGTTATGAAATCCCACAAAGTAACCATGACATAGTAACCCTACTACAAATTGTAGAAGCTATTGACGGAGACAATATTTACAATGGTTGTGGCTTAGGCTTAAATCAATGTAACGAACTGAAACCTTGCCCTATTCATTTTCAATTTAAAGCCATTAGAGATAATTTAAAAAATATGTTACAAACCACCAATATAAACGAATTGGCAAACGGATTGCACAACGGTGTAGCATTCCTAAAAAGATAAAAAAATTTATATCTAAATCGGATACTTTTATCCACTATAAAACATAATAAAAACCATAAACCTTAAATAATAATCATTAGTAAAATCTATAATTATGAATACACAAGAAAATAAAATAATTGGAGAGTTAGTAGCGCAAGATTACCGCACCGCATCAATATTTAAAAAATACGGAATAGACTTTTGCTGTCAAGGAAATCGAACCATTAACGAGGCCTGTAAAAAGAAAAAAATAGATTCTCAAAAAGTATTAGAAGAAATCGATATGCTAACACAAACATCTACTGAATCTAGTATCGACTACCTATCTTGGCCTCTCGACTTAATCACAGATTATATCGAAAAAAAACACCATCGCTATGTAGCAGAAAAAACAAACGAAATAATCCCTTTTTTAGACAAAGTATGTAAAGTCCATGGAGCCCACAACCCAGAGTTATTTGAAATAAGCCAACATTTTAAATCGTCTGCTCAAGAACTAGCAAAGCATATGAAAAAAGAAGAACTGCTACTATTTCCATTCATCCGAAAAATGGAAAAAGCAACTCAAGAAAACAACTCGTTAGAGTCTCCCCTTTTTGGCACTGTTCTTAACCCTATTAATAAAATGATGTTAGAACACTCTAGCGAGGGAGAACGTTTCTTAAAAATTCAAGAACTAACAAACAATTATACACCACCCCCCCATGCATGCAATACCTATAAAGTGACTTTCGCCCTACTTAAAGAATTTGAAGAAGACCTACACCTACACATCCACCTAGAAAACAACATCCTGTTTCCAAGAGCAATAAAACTTGAACAAGAATTAAATCATGTCTCAACCTATTAAACGTGACCCATCCCTGCAACCCCTTAGTAGAGAACATCATTATGGACTACTACTTTCTTGGAAAATTAGAGAAGGGTTTAAACGTGAAGTTCCCCCAGAACGAATTAAAAAATACACAAATTGGTTCTGGGAGAACCATCTCGCCCCTCATTTTCAATTTGAAGAGTCCTACATATTTCCTATACTAGGTAATAAACACAAAGACATCAAAAGAGCAGTAAAAGAGCACCGACGATTAACAAGACTATTTACAAACACAGAAAAACCTAAAAAAAATCTTTCACTAATTGTAGAAGAACTCGCCGCACATATACGTTTTGAAGAACGCATTTTATTTAAAGAAGTAGAAAAAATAGCAACCCCCACACAACTCAACATCATTGAAAAAGAACACTCAAAAAGTATCATAGAATCTTGGGAAGATAAATTCTGGATTAAAGAAGAAAATTATTTCTTGTAAACCTCCATCAACTTAAAATCTACTCGAGGTCAAACCTAGACTTAATTCTGGTATCATTCAGGTTAAAGGGCAGTCAAAGCAAAGTAATGCCATAATCTCTTCACACGACTCACTACTCACTACTTTTACTATCTTTACCAATAACTAGATTTGCAATAGTAGAGCTTAAAGTATCCCATGAATAGTACAGAAGAAACACTTAAAGAACGGATTAAAGAGCTCACTTGTCTTTATGAGGTTTCATCTATTATTGTTAATGTAGATGCAAAGCAATTACCGGAGACCCTTTTAGCCATTGCAAAAAGTTTAAAAAAAGGGTTTCAGTTTCCAAATCATACTGAAATTACTATTAATTCACCTGGAAATACGATTAAAACTGGGAATAGTAATGAATTGTTAAGTATTACTTCAAACATATATGCATTCAATAAGAAAAAGGGTGAGATTATTGCCTCATTAAATAATGGGAAAGGAAGTTTTTTAAAAGAGGAACAGCAGCTTCTTGACAACGTTGCCCTAAAAATTGGAAACTTATTGGAGCGAATTGAGATATTTCAAAACGAAATTTCTTTAAAAAGACAAATGGAACGAGCCGATAGGCTTTCTATTATAGGTGAATTAACAGCTGGAATTGCCCATGAATTAAATACCCCTCTAGCAAATATTTTGGGTTTCGCAGAGCTATTAAAAGACAATTTAAAATTCAGTAACCAATCAGCCGAAGACCTAGACAAGATTATCCAAAATGCAATATTTTCACGTGAAGTTGTAAAAAAGTTAATGTTTTTTGCTTGTGAAATGCCTCAGGAAATGAAAGAGGTTAATATTGTACCAAGAATTAAAAATGCTATTACTTTACTGGATGCCTCTTTCAAAAAAGCTGAAGTAAAGTATATTGTAAAAATTGAAGATGAAGAACTCTTATTACGTGCAGACACCATTCAACTTACACAAATCATTTTTAATCTAATTATCAATGCAATATACTTTTCGCCCAAAAATAGCCTTGTAACCATTGAAGCATTTCAAACGAATAGTCATATTGTATTAAAAATCTCAGATCAAGGATCGGGACTATCTGATGAAGCATTATTAAAGGTCTTTCAACCCTTTTTTACAACAAAGCCTACGGGAGATGGCTCAGGTTTAGGTTTAAGTGTAGTACATGGAATTGTATCAAGTCATAATGGTATCATAACAGCAGAAAACAACCCTGAGAAAGGTGCTACTTTTACTGTAAAACTGCCTAAATATTAATTACTTTGTAAGGGCTATGCAACTTAAAAAAGAAAATATATTAATTGTAGATGATGACATCAACATTTTAGAGTTGTTACAACGCCATTTACAATCTTGGGACTATCACGCTTATAAGGCAATATCGGTTAGGGAAGCAGTTCAAATTTTACGAGATACAACTATAGATTTACTCATTACTGACCTTAAAATGCCCGAAGTGGATGGTTTTGAACTTATTAAATTTGTGTCCGAACACTATCCAAAACTTCCAAAACTTGTCGTAACTGGATATCCTTCGGTTCAGGACTCACTTGTGGCTATAAAGTCTGGCGTAGTTGATTATTTAACCAAACCATTTACCAAGGAAGAATTAAAAAGAGCCATAGATAAATCTTTAAACAATAGTAATAACTCTAACTCTTCTTCGCCAAAAACCGAAACACAATTTAACAAGTCCTATGGTGAAATCATCGGAAATTCAGAAAAAATCAATGATGTTTTCCAAATAATAGAACGTGTTAAGGATAATAAAGCGACTATTTTCATTAAAGGTGAAAGTGGAACTGGGAAAGAGCTAGTGGCACGTGCCATCCATTATCAGGGAAAATTTTCTAGAGCACCCTTTATTTCAGTTAATTGCGGCGGTATTCCTGAAAATTTATTGGAATCAGAATTATTTGGATATACAAAAGGAGCTTTTACGGGTGCCGAAAAAGACCGTGCCGGATTCTTTCAAGCGGCAAACGGGGGTACTATTTTCCTTGATGAAATTGGAAATGCTTCTACAGCAGTACAATCACGACTATTGCGTGTGCTGCAGGAAAAAGAGGTTGTAAAGGTGGGGGCTCAAAAGGCCGAAAAAATTGATGTGCGTATTATTGCTGCAACTAACAGTGATTTAAAGGAGATGATTAAAAAGGAAGCTTTTAGAGAGGACCTCTATTACCGATTAACTGTAGTTGAAATTGAGGTAGCTCCTTTACGCGAACGTAAGGAGGACATTCCTCTATTGGTGGAGAAATTTCTTTTTAAATACGGTGTAGAATACAAAGACCGTTTTATAAAAATAAGCGCCGAAGCTTCTACTCTATTACAACGATACGACTGGCCTGGAAATATTCGAGAACTGGAAAACGTGATTCAACGTGCTGTCATAATGTGCGACAAAGTTATTGAGGTTGAACATCTCCCCGATTCGCTTAAATACATTATTGCTTTTCCTGAAGACACTTTACTACCTTTAAAAGAAATAGAAAAAAGGTATATTCAAAAAGTACTCAACGCCACTAATAATAACAAAACCAAAGCCGCTGAAATTTTAGGAATTGACCGTAAGACCATCCGGCAAAAACTAACCGATTAAGTATAACTGATAATGATACAAATTCTCCCAACTGGGTAAATTTGTATCAGTTATCATTCCTTTCTTTTATTTCATAATAATCAATAAACCCTACAACAGTAAGGGTTTTCCTCATTTAATTTTTTTTGGCACAACCACTGGCATACAGGTTGCCTTTAGGTAATTGAATTATAACAATGCACTATGAAAACAAATACATTTAACATATGTCCAACTTGCACTCACAGGGAATTCTGTGTACTTACGGATCTAAAAAATCAAGTGTGGTCATGTAGTGAGTATGAAGAATTAGCACCCGAAACACGGGTTGAACTCCCTCCTTCAATAAATAAAAAAGACCAACCAGAAATGGCAATGGCATAACTCTTAAAACAAAAAGAAATGATTTTTAATGAATTAGAAACTATCCTATTAGGAAAGAAAAAAAAGCAAACAAGATTAAAATTTGATTCAATACGAATGAGCCCTTATAGGTTTTCTAACAAACGCCACTTAAGAAATAGGGGTTTAATAATTAATCCTTTTTAAATCCTAACATATGAATACACAAGCAATTGTAACAAGTAAGACTTTTAAAAAGTCCGAAATCAAGAAACGAATTAACAAATATATAAGAGAAAGATACAACGAGAGAAGTATCATTAATCGTCTTTTTAAATAAAAACAACTAATAAAATCCATATTAACGGTATATAATTATGACAACAATAACAGCAACTTTAAATAATAAGAAAAAGAAAGCACCTTTAAAAGGCATGATGGATAATGTGATGGAACAGTTTAACAGTGCTGCAGATCATATTGGACTTCATCCAAATATTAGAAAGATCTTGAGTATCACAAACAACGAAATCGTCGTTCACTTTCCAGTAAAAATGGACAATGGTGAAGTAGAAATATTCACGGGTTACAGAGTTCAACATAACAATGCACTTGGCCCTTACAAAGGTGGTTTACGTTATCATCCTACAGTTGATATAGATGCGGCTAGGGCACTTGCCATGTGGATGACCTGGAAATCATCTTTAGCCGGATTACCTTATGGTGGTGGCAAGGGAGGTATCAAATTAGATCCCTCAAAATACTCACAAGGCGAATTAGAACGCATTACACGTAGATTTACATTTGCCCTTGCAGATAATATTGGCCCTGAACACGACATTCCTGCACCGGACGTAAATACAAACAGCCAAACCATGGCTTGGATTGCAGATACGTATATGAGCACAAGGCCTCCTGCCGAAAGGACTGCAAATCAGCATGTGGTTACTGGAAAACCCGATGGTAGTGGCGGTTTAGAAGGCCGTGACCGTGCCACTGGGTATGGTGTTTTTTTAAATATTAAATTCTGGGCAGAGCGCAACCATGAATCCCTAAATAATAAAAAGTTTATAGTACAAGGTTTCGGAAATGTGGGTTATTGGGCAGCACATTTCTTAGAAAAGGAGGGTGCAAAATTAGTGGCTGTTCAGGATGCTTTTGGAAGTATTAAAAATATTCATGGAATTAAGGTGGAAGATTTGTTTAACTATACAAAAGCTAATAATGGTAGTGTCGCAGGTTTTCCAGAAGCATTAGATCTAGACAATGAAAAGTTTTTTGGAATCGAATGTGACATCTGTATTCCAGCTGCACTCGGTAATCAAATAACCAAGCAAAATGCTTCAAAAATAAAAGCACGCCTAATAGCCGAAGGTGCTAACGGTCCTACCAATGTGGAAGGTGAAAAAGTTCTTTTGGAAAAAGGAATTACCATTATTCCAGATATCCTTTGCAATTCGGGAGGTGTTGTAGGAAGTTATTTTGAATGGTTGCAAAACCGTAATGGAGAACTTTGGCAACTTGACGAGGTAATGGTAAAGCTTGATAAGAAGATGAAAGAATCCTTTGATAAGGTTTATGAATATTCCGAAAAAGAAGGAATGGACCTACGCACAGCAGCTTATTGCATCGCTATTAAGCGTATAGAAAAAGCATATTTACAAAGAGGGATATTCCCTTAAATAAAAAACAATTAAAACAAAAGAAATGAAATACGGAAGTTTAATAATTGAAAAAAAGGAGTATGTGTATGTAAAGCGTGTACTCAATATTTCGGGATATGCCGAAGATTTTGAAACACAAAAATCCTTACAAAGGTTAAGTGATGAACTTAAAAATGCTCAAATAGTAGATGAAGAAGAAATGCCTGAAGACGTAATTCGCTTCAATAGTAGGATAATGGTATATTCTGAAAATGGATGGGAGAGAGTAATACAGCTTGTTATCCCATCTGAAAAAGATACTAAACAAAGTAAAATATCCATTCTTACACCCATGGGAGCTGCGCTTTTTGGTTATTCTGAAGGAGATTCTATAGAATGGGACTTTCCTTCTGGAAAACAACAACTCAAAATTGTAACGGTAGCTCAAACTGAAAAGCAAACCAATAAAGAAATATTTACTTAAAAACATACAAATGAAAGCTTTACAAACAGAAATCTATCATCACGACTCTGATGTTGATGTGACTCATAAAATCAACTCTATAGAATTAGACAATTGGATTAATCATCTTAATTACATTAAAAAAGAGCTAAAAAATTTAATTGCCCTTTGTGGAGTAGACTTAAGTAACAAATTGAACGATGAAAGTGTTGTGCAAAAATTTAAAAAAAAGGATGCCGAAAATGATATTCTTTTAAATACGCTTCACAACTATATGAACTTAAGAAAGAGCATCATTGAATGTGAAGACACACAATGTGATATGGCTTACATTAATGAACATGAAAGTTATAGAAGGGGTTATTTATACCATTTGGAAAAATATAGAAAAGTAAAGGATGAATTTTTTATTAAAATTCAAGGCCAATTTTCTTTATTGAGCAAAACTTCCACTTCATAGTATATGGTGGATATTGAATTATCATACAAGACAGATGTCCATAGAAGACTTTGTATCAAAAAGGATCTAATAGAGTTAAGTCACTGGATTGATGTTCTTTCTGTTATCAGTTCGGAGTTAGAACAATTAAAATTAATAGAGAAGCAGCTATTAAAAAATAGTCGCATTGAAACCAATATTCTAGGATTAAGAAGAAAAAACACTTTGGTAATGGGAATGCTTTGCAAATATGAGCAAGAGCTAAAAATAGAATACCAATATGGAAAAACAGAATACACTCTAACCCGTGCAAAATTGCACGAAAATAAACGAGATATTCATGTATCCTTAATACAAGAATTCAATCAACTAAAAAAAACAATTTACTCCCATTTGATAAAATATCAACTCAAATAAATCTTAAATAAATACATTAAAATCGAAATGAAAACAATCTTAAAAAATTTTAAGTTTAATGCACTTGATAATATAGATTTGGAAAATACTGGAGAAGATGCTATTTATAAAACGGAATCGAAAATTGACGAGAATAGTTGTGTATTCAAGCTAAACACTATTACATTTTATGAAAATATTTCATATTGTACTGACTGCGGTTTCCATCATAGATAAAATCCAAAACACTTTTACATATTGGATTAGCACCAGGTAAGACATTAAAACAATTCCCGAACGTTTGTTATCTTTACCAAAAACCCTATATGCCTAACATAAAAACCATCATCTTCGACCTTGGCGGCGTCCTTATCGATTGGAATCCTGAATATGTTTTTCTGAAAGAATTCCGTGGAAACCGAGAAAAAATGGATTGGTTTCTTAATGAAATTTGTGCTTGGGAGTGGAATATGAACCAAGACGCTGGGTATCCCCTAGCACAAGCTACCGAAGATCGGGTTGCCATGTTTCCAGAATACGAAAAGCTTATACGAATGTATTATGGACGCTGGGAAGAAATGCTGGGCTATACACACGAGGATACCTTGGAGATTTTAGAAAGTGTCGTGCAAAATCCAAACTATAATGTGTTTGCATTAACTAATTGGAGCGGGGAAACGTTTCCTAAAGCCTTACAAAAATTTCCTTGGCTACAATGGTTCGAAGGAATCTTGGTGAGTGGTAATGAAGGCATTCGAAAACCCCATAAAGAAATATACGAGTTAATGCTTCAGCGCTACAGCATCAATCCCAATGAAGCAGTCTTTATTGATGACAGTCTGAAAAATGTACAAGGAGGCGAAACTGTTGGAATTAAAGGCATTCATTATATCGACGCTTCTTCTCTTAAAAAAGAACTCATAGCATTGGGTGTGGTATTATAATTAAAAAGCCACAATCCTCTCTATCTGCAACTTTTTTTGTAGTTTTCTGTTTTACTTCAACTGTTAGAAAAATATGACCCATTATAAAGTTGCCGTTTTAGGCCCTATTCCAAGAGACCATATAATTACCCATAATAACGAGGTTATTCAAAAGTATGGTGGTGCTACGCACACTGCCATTGCAATTTCAAATTTATTAGAGAATAAGGGTGTTGTGTATCCCGTTACACACGTTAGAAAGCAAGATGCACAGGGAATAAAGGATCTTTTCGCACCTTATGACAATATCGATACGGATTATATTTCTTCGGAAGCAGATCAAGGAGATGTTATCCAGTTAAAATTTGTAGATCAAAATAAACGTATCGAAACCCAAACGGCATTTATGAAACCCATTGGCCCAGAAGATGTAAAACCCCTCCTCGATTGCGAAGTATTTGTGTGTGTTCCCGTAACCGATTTTGAAGTCCCTCTCGAAACACTTATTTATATAAAAGAAAACAGCAACGCATCGATTGTTTTTGATGCCCACGGTCCTACTACGGCACTTACGGTACGCGGACAGCGAGTGACCAAGTTTTGGGTAGATAGAGATTTGTGGCTTCCGTATATAGACGTCCTAAAAATGAATTTGGAAGAAGCTAATTGCAGTTGGTTTCAAAACGAATATAGCCTAGAAGAACTAGAACACAATGAAGAAATTGACCCAGAACAACTTCCCAAGTTTGCAGAATATTGCCTTCAACACGGACTCAAAGCCTTATATGTAACATTAGACTCACGAGGCACCATGGTTTATACGCTTCAAAATGGGGTGTTGCATCAAGAATTGGTTCCTTCGGTTCCAGTTGAAAATGTCATAGACACCACGGGCTGTGGAGACTCGTTTGCAGGTGGAATAGCTTTCAGTTTACTTGATAACCCAACGGATTTTATTAAAGCGGCTCAATTTGGAAATGCCATGGGTGCACAACGTACACAAGGAAAAACCTTCGAAGTTTTTAAATCACTTTTAGAAACTAAAAAAATTCTTGCCAATACTTATAAATCATCCATTTGAAAGCAGCTAGTTTAGCACAGTTACGAAAAGAATTAAAACTTCGTTCGAACGAAGAATTACAGGAGTTATGCTTAAAATTGGTGCGATACAAAACCGACAATAAAGAACTCCTCTCCTATTTACTTTTTGAAGTCGAGGATGAGGCTCATTATATTGCTGGAATTGAATCCTATATTACCGAAGCTTTTTCAGAAATAAACACTCATAGCTATTTCTATATTCGAAAAAGTATTAGAAAAATACTTCGCGTTACAAAACGGTTCATCCGTTATTCTTCCGAAAAGGAAACCGAAGTCATTCTGTTGCTCCATTTTTGCAAAACTCTAGAAAACTTTACTCCTTCCATTAAAGAAAGTGCTGCCATGATGAACCTTTATCACAGACAAATTACGCTTATTGAAAAGAAATTGGAAGGACTCCACGAAGACCTCCAGTACGATTACAGCCAAGTTTTACAACAATTGGCATTTCGAGATGAGTAGCCGTATCTTTGTATTTTTTAATATGTTAATATTCAAGCATTGACCACCATTTATCACAATCCTCGCTGTTCCAAATCGAGGGAAGCCCTTCAAATTTTAGAAGCACATAATGAAGCTGTTGAAATTATACATTATTTAGATACCCCACCCACAGTGGAGGAGCTTCAAAGTTTACTGACACTGCTTCATAAAAAACCAAAGGATATTGTACGTAAAAATGAAACGCTTTGGAAAGAGAAATATCGAGATAAGAAACTAAGTGGAAAAAGATTACTAAAAATCCTTGCCAAAAATCCTCAATTAATTGAGCGTCCAATCGTTATAAAAAAGGATAAGGCTATTGTGGCTAGACCTCCCGAAAGCGTTAAGGAAATTCTATAAAAAGTTTAACAGAATATTAGCATTCAAAGCTTAAACCTAAAGTTATTTTCGTAGTCGAACTGGAAAAATTCACTATGAAGAAAATCTTATTTGCCCTTTCCTTACTGATTGGTTTTGGGTCTTGGTCACAAAATGGAGGAACAACCGAAGTTACAATCACAGGAAAAGTGCTTGAAGAAGGTTCAAATTTTCCCTTAGAATATGCAACGGTAGCTTTTTCTGATACCAATGGAAACATTATTGGTGGAGGAATAACAGACGCAAATGGAAATTACAACATTGATGTAAAAGCAGGTGTTTATAATGTTCAATTTGAGTTTATATCTTATAAAACCGAAACGTTAAGCAATCAGCGATTATTTAAAAATACATCGCTACCTACTATGGCATTAGCCCTAGACTCGGAAAGTCTGGCAGAGGTGGTGGTTCGAGCGGAAACGACAGAGGTTCAAATTCGATTAGATAAAAAAATATACAATATTGGGAAGGACCTAACTACAAGCGGTGCGACCGTAAGTGATGCCTTGAATAATGTCCCTTCTGTTACAGTAGATGTAGACGGTGCCATTGCACTTAGAGGAAATGAAAACGTGCGTATTTTAATCAATGGTAAACCCTCCGCCATTGCTGGATTTGGTGATACCGATGCCCTGCGCCAACTTCCTGCCGAAGCTATAGAACGTGTGGAAGTAATTACGTCCCCTTCAGCTCGCTATGACGCTGAAGGAACCGCTGGAATTCTGAATATTATTCTTAGAAAGGAAAAAACTTTAGGATTTAATGGATCCATTCAAACCAACTTTAGTTATCCACTAGGAAGTAGTGCCACAGCGAATTTAAATATTAGAACAGATAAATTCAATATATTTAATACTACTGGAGTTCGTTACAATGAAAGCCCTGGAAATGCCACTTTTGAAAATGTATATTTCAGTGATGACATTGACAATCCCTTTGTTGATGAAACTCGTAAATACAACCGAAAAAGACAAGGTTTTAATACCAATCTAGGTATGGAGTATTTCATTACAGACCGCTCTTCTATTACTGCCTCGGGCTTTTATAGAATGAGTGACGATAATGATCTTACCACCAACCTTACCAGCGAATTTGATGCAGATAGGAATTTAGCAGTCTCTCGATCCAGAAATGAAGACGAAACTGAAGATGATGAAAACTTTCAATTTTCTTTAAATTATGTAAATGAGTTTAATACAGATGGACATAAACTTACGGCCGATTTCCAATGGGAAACAGGTTCAGAAACCCAAATAGGGTTAATTGAAGAATTTAATACCTTCCCTGAAAACGAAACACTTCCTTCTGAATATATTACCGAAGTTCAAGACGATACCGAATATTTATTCCAAGCAGATTACGTTTTACCCATTGGAGAAAGCGCTCAATTTGAAGCAGGTTTCCGAAGTACTTTAGAAAATACCATAACAGATTACACCTTAGAAGAACAATTAGTAGCGGGAGGTGCCTTTGTGCGAAATGACAGCCTTTCCAACATCTTTGATTACACCGAAAATGTTCATGCCATATATAGTCAATATGGAAATAAATTTGGAGACTTTTCCTTTTTATTAGGCTTGCGAATGGAAAACACCGTTTTAAAAGGAGAAGTTACTGCAACCGATGTTACGGCAAACAATGCGGCTTTAAACATTAATTTCGACAAAAATTTTCTAGGGCTATTCCCCACAGTAAATTTGGTATATGAGCTTTCAGAAAGAGAAAATGTTACCCTTGGTTATAACCGAAGAATTAACCGTCCTAGAAATTGGTTTGTAAACCCCTTCCCTTCGCGTTCCAGTGAAGCCAATGTGTTTCAAGGAAATCCTGACTTGAATCCTGCCTATGCAAGCGCTTTCGATTTGGGCTATTTAAAACGTTGGAAACAATTAACATTAACAACCTCAATTTACTACCAATACGAAACCGATTCTTTTGAAAGAGTACAGGAAGAAACGGGATTGGTAACGCCTAATGGAATTCCTATTATTAGAACCATTCCTATTAACCTTTCTACAAATACACGTATAGGTTTTGAAGCGGGAGTACTATATAATCCTGCCAAGTGGTTGCGATTAAACGGAAGTTTTAATTTCTTTCAGTTTGAAACCGAAGGAGATTTTAACGGTGTGGATTATGGTGCAAAAAATACAAGTTGGTTTACACGTGGTAGTGCTAAGGTTACCTTACCTGCTAAAATTGATTGGCAGACCAATGTTTTTTATCGCGGCCCTTATAATAATGCACAAACAGAGTTTGAAGGTATTCTCTCGGTCGATTTAGCGTTCAGTAAAGACATTATTAATGACAATGCAACCATTGGATTTAATGTAAGTGATTTATTTAACAGCAGAAAACGTCGTTCTTTAACCGAAACAAGTAGCTTTACAAGTAATAGTGAGTTTCAATGGAGAGAGCGCCAATTTAATTTATCGTTCACGTATCGTTTTAACCAGAAAAAAGAAAGACAACGAAATCGTGGTGGCGATGGAGATTTTGATGGTGAAGGATTTGAAGGATAATTTGTAGTTTTACATATGACCGAACATTATGTCCCTTGGGTAGTTTTAATAGCCTACGTGCTATTTCTTCTCCTTTTAGATTTCTTTGTCTTACACAAAAAAGGGACAACTCCTACTTCCAAAAAAGCCTTATACGAAACTTTATTCTTTGTAGCTAATGCACTGCTCTTCTCAGGAGTGGTGTTTTGGTTTTTTAAGCAGGGATTAGTGGACAACCCAAACAACTACACTCCCACTAAAGCTTGGCTAAGCTATCTCACGGGATATATCATAGAACTTTCGTTAAGTGTGGATAACCTATTTGTAATTGCCGTTATTTTTACTTCCTTTAAAATTCCAAGTAAATACCAGCATAGACTTTTATTTCTAGGGATTTTGGGAGCATTGATATTTAGGGCTATCCTTATAAGTGTTGGTATTGTGCTTATTAACAAGTTTCATCAAATGAGTATCATTTTTGGATTATTCTTGTTATTTACAGCCTTCAAAATGCTCAAAAAAGAAGCCGAACACGAAGATCCCAAACAACCCAAAGGATTATCCAAGGTTTTTCGTTTTACCAAAATTATCGATGGAGATAAATTTGTTACCCAAATAGACGGTAAAAGAGTGTTTACGGCCCTATTTGGTGCTTTAGTTACCATAGAATTTACCGACTTACTCTTTGCACTTGATAGTATTCCCGCCATTTTTGCTGTCACCACAGATCCTTTTATAGTCTTTAGCTCCAACATTTTTGCCATCATGGGACTGCGCTCGCTGTACTTCTTCCTTGCCAATATGCTTGAGAAATTTAAATATTTAAAATACAGCGTGTTTGCTATTTTAATTTTTGTTTCCATTAAGCTTATGTCTGCAACCCTAGTGGAAATACCAGAATGGTTCTCCCTTACTTTTATCGTCCTTTCTTTGGCAGGAGGCGTGTATGTTTCTTTGCTGAATGCTAAAAAGGAAGACTAAGTCTGTCTATTTAAATAAAGCCAATATATTTTTAATTGGATATTCTCTTGAATCCAAGTTTGTATCTTTGAAATAACGTTACCGTATATCGAAGATAAAAAACTATTGATAGCTTAGCTATTTTGCCATATATCGACGACAAAATAAATTATATAACGAGTTGTACGGCATATAATCGGAACGAGGACAACCTTAAAACCATATATGTTTTCATTATTCATAAGAAATCTATTTTTTACAATTTTGCAACCTGGATTAGTAGCAGGATTGATACCATTTTGGATTACAGGTTTCAGGATTAATAACATATTTGTCAAAGTTTGGCAATTACATCATTATATAGGGACTATTGTTTTTCTGATTGGCTTTGTAATAATGATCTGGTGCATCATAAGTTTTGCCGTCAAAGGAAGAGGGACGCTTTCTCCTATAGACCCAACAAAGCGGTTAGTTGTGGCTGGACTTTACAAATTTTCACGTAACCCTATGTACGTTGGTGTGACATTAATATTGATTGGTGAATCAGCCTATTTTCAATCAGTTGAGTTATGGATTTACGCTCTCTTTGTCTTTATTACTTTCAATATTTTCGCAATACTTATTGAAGAGCCTCGATTGAGGAAGGATTTTGGAGAAGATTATAAAAGGTATTGTGAAAAAGTAAGGAGATGGATTTAATATTCTTGAATCCAAACGAATTACAAAAGACAAATACGACCGAACAACACCCGTATATAGCATATAAATTCCTTCAAAATTTCCCACAAAAAAACCCTCCAAAATGGGAGGGTTTTTATATCAATTAGTGTTTGTTCTAATTACTTAGCTTCTGCTACTACGTCAAAAGAAAAATCGGTTACCACATCTCTATGAAAACGAATTTTAGCATCGTATTTTCCAGTACGCTTAATTAAGCCACCAGCGATGATAATAAACTTTTTCTCGATTTCCACACCTTCTTTAGCTAGGGCAGCTGCAAGGTCTGCATTACTTACAGAACCAAACAATTTATCCCCTTCACCAGCTTTAGCAGCAATCTTAATTTCTAATCCGTTTAATTTATCCGCTTCTTTTTGAGCGTCATCGATCATTTTCTTTTCCTTGTGCGCACGTTGTTTTAACGTTTCTGCCAATACTTTTTTAGCAGAAGGAGTCGCTAATACAGCGTATCCCTGAGGAATAAGAAAGTTTCTTCCGTAGCCATTTTTTACAGATACTAAATCGTCTGCAAAACCTACATTTTCAACGTCTTTTTTTAATATTAGTTCCATGTTCTTTCTGCTTTTATTTTAATAAATCGGCAACGTATGGCATTAAAGCTAAGTGACGAGCTCTTTTTACAGCTACTGCCACTTTACGTTGATATTTAAGAGACGTTCCAGTTAATCTACGAGGAAGAATTTTTCCTTGCTCGTTTACAAATTTCAATAAGAAATCTGGATCTTTATAATCGATATACTTAATACCCGATTTTTTGAATCGACAGTATTTTTTAGTCTTTGAAGTTTCGATATTTAACGGAGTAAGATATCTTATCTCTCCGTCTTTCTTTCCTTTAGCTTGTTGTTCTATTGTAGACATATCTTAAGCAGTTTGTTTTTTATCACGGTTTCTTCTCTTCTCAGCCCAAGCAATTGCGTGCTTGTCTAACTTTACAGAAAGGAAACGCATAATACGTTCGTCTCTTTTAAACTCAACTTCTAAATCGTTGATTGCTTCACCTGGAGCGGTGTACTCAAAAAGGTGATAAAAACCACTTTTTTTGTGTTGAATTGGATACGCTAATTTTTTTAGCCCCCAATTTTCTTTGGATATCATCTTTGCACCTTTAGAAATAAGAAAATCTTCAAATTTCTTAACTGTTTCCTTTATCTGGTCTTCAGATAAAACGGGATTCAAGATGAAAACAGTTTCGTAATGATTCATAAATATAATTTTATTACTTCTTAGCACCTTGCCAAGAGCGTGCAAAAATACTACTTTATTTAGAATTAACAAACATCCATTTCATTATTAAAGTTTTTCCTACACAAATAGTTAAAACGCTAAATTTTAGCGTTGAACGAGGAAAAAAGTTGCAGTTCATCGATTTTTTGTATATCATTGTACTGAGCTAAACCTTACACCCATGGAAAAACCTATGTTAAAATGTGCTATTGTTGATGACTCAACATTGCAAAGACTTTCCATAGTAAAACTAATAGAGAATCACCCTTCCCTTGACCTAATTGCCGAGTACAATAATGCTATTGAGGCCAAAATGGGCCTAGCCTCTACCGAGATTGACCTTATTTTCTTGGATATTGAAATGCCCATCCTCTCGGGATTCGATTTACTAGATGACCTTACCAATAAACCACAAATTATTTTTGTTACAGGTAAAACAAAATACGCATTTAAAGCCTTTGATTACGATGCTGTGGATTATTTAAGAAAGCCTATCTCTAAAGAGCGTTTCTTGAATGCGGTTCATAAGGCGATTGTAAACTACAAAATGAAAAACGAGGAAGGCTTCGACGATGAAGACTTTATCTTCGTAAAAAGTAACCTTAAAAAGCGAAAAGTATTTCTGAATGAGCTACGCTATATTGAAGCCTTAGGAGATTACGTAAAGCTTGTTACAGAGCACGATGCGTTGGTAGTGTTATCCACTATGAAAGCTTTTGAAAATCTATTACCCAAAGAGCGTTTCTTACGTATTCACAAATCGTATATTGTGAACTTAGATAAAGTTGAAAAATACAATAGTAAAGTTATCGAGCTTGACAAGGAGCAACTTCCACTAAGTAGAAATCGTAAAGCCGAATTGGTAGAAGCATTGGCGGCTACGGCAAAGTAACCTAATAGTTATCTACATCTACTGTTAATTTCACCCTCGAAAATTCTTTTACAGCAAGAAACCGTTGTTGCGCTTTTAAAATATATCCTTTGGATCTAGAAAGAGAATTTTCTTTAGGGATTTTTACCAGAATATTGGTGATAAACTCATTGCGAATCCGTCCAACAGGCGGACTTACAGGCCCCAACACATGTTCTTTTAAAGGCATTTTTAACACTTCGGCAAACCATTTTGAGGCTTTATCCATGGTGCTAAAGTTCCTATGCTTAACGGTAATTTTAATAATCCGATAGTGCGGTGGATACTTAAACTGATAGCGTTCTTCGGTTTGTTCTTTGTACATTCCCTCATAGTCATTGGTACTTACCTGACGTAAAATTTGATGATACGGATTGTAACTCTGTATAATCACCTTGCCTCGTTTTTGCGTACGCCCTGCCCTTCCCGCTACTTGTTGCAAAAGCTGAAAACTGCGCTCATGGGCTCTAAAATCTGGGAAATTCAACAAATTATCGGCATTCATAACCCCCACCAAACTCACATCCCGAAAATCCAATCCTTTCGCAAGCATTTGCGTTCCTACTAAAATGTCAATGTCTTTATCCTCCATACGTTCAATAAGCTTGGCATAGGCATGTTTCCCTTTGGTGGTATCTTGATCCATTCTGGCTACGGAATGGTTTGGGAATAATTCTTTTAATTCTTCTTCAATCTGTTCGGTTCCAAAACCTTTACTATCGAGAGTTTCACTTCCACAAGCCAAACAAGAAATAAGCATTGCCATGCTATACCCACAATAATGACATCGCAATTGATCTTTGTGTTGGTGATAGGTCAAACTCACGTCGCAGTTTGGACATTGTGGTGAAACACCACAGGTGGTACACTCTACAATAGGCGAATACCCTCTTCTATTCTGAAACAAAATCACCTGCTCTTTGTTTTGAAGGGCTTCCTCCATTTCTTCCAAAAGGCGATCGCTAAAATGCCCTGACATTCTTTTCTTCTTCAGCTTATCACGAATATCGACCAATTCCATTTCGGGCATTAGTACATTTCCGAAACGTTCCTTTAATACTACTAATCCATATTTTCCATCTTTGGCATTGTAATAACTCTCCAAAGAAGGCGTAGCAGAACCCATGAGCACCTTAGCCTTGTGCAATTGTGCCAATACCAAAACCGTATCTCTTGCGTGATAACGGGGCGCTGGATTGTATTGCTTAAACGAAGGTTCGTGTTCCTCATCTACTATAACGAATCCTAAATTCTGAAAAGGTAAAAACAAAGCAGAACGCGCACCAATAACAATTTGTGCTTTTTGCTTTTGCTGAAGGGCTTGCTGCCAAACTTCTACCCGTTCGTTATTGGAATATTTACTGTGATACACCGCCACCTTTTTTCCAAAATAATGTTGAAGTCTGGATATAAGCTGCGTGGTTAAAGCAATCTCAGGCAGGATATACAAAATTTGCTTTCCCGTTTCAAGCATCTCTTCCATAAGTTTCACATAGATTTCTGTCTTTCCGCTGGAAGTGACACCGTGCAGGAGTGTAATGTCCGTCTCTTTAAAGGAAGCCTCTATTTCCTGAAAAGCCACCTGCTGTGCGGGACTTAACCCCTTTGCTTCAGAAGGTGCATCCCCAGTGTATTCCATACGATCTTTTTGAAGATAATATTCTTCTAAAATTCCTTTGTCAATCAATGTTTTAATCACCGAAGCGGTGCTATCTGCCTTCTTTTGAAGTAACACCGACTCTACATTCTTTTCTGTTGCCGAAAGCATAAAAAGAGTCATAAGGACATTGCGCTGTTTGGGTGCGCGAGATAATTCATCTAATAACTCCCGAAGCGAAGCTTCCTCATGAAAGGGTGCTTTTAATTTAAGATACCGCTTCAGTTTGGGTTTGTACTGTTCAAATAATTCTTCTTGAACCGTAACCACTCCTTTTTCAATTAAATTCTGAATCACCCCCACCACATGAGTCCTATCCAAAATATTCCGAATGTCATTGATATGTAAAGACGACTGATTTTGCAAGGCTTCAAACACCACAAATTCTTCATCGTTTAAGGTGCCTTCATCAAATTCTACATCTTTCCGAAGCGTGATAATGGTTTCACTTTCCAACAAAAAAGCGCTGGGCAACGCTGCGCGAATCACTTCACCTAAGGTGCACATATAATAGTTTGCCATCCATTCCCAATGCTTTAATTGGGTAGCCGTGATGATGGGAGTTTCGTCTAAAATCTGGTCAATTGATTTAGTTTCGTAAGTAGGTGGATCGTTTTGATGAATGGCATAGACAATTCCTGTGTAGATCTTCGATTTTCCGAAAGGCACCGCCACACGCATTCCAGGCTTAAGAAAGCCTGCTTCGTCTTTATTAACGTTATAGGTAAACGCTTGACGTAGCGGAATGGGTAAAATGACATCGATAAAATACACAGGCAAAAATTAAATACACTTTTCTTTTAAACGCTGTAGGGATATGTTCAATTCGAAGCCCAATAGCAACAGGTTCGAGTTAATCCAAATATACACCATCATAATCAACAACGCCCCAATCGAGCCATATAATTCGTTATATTGAGAGAAATTATTAATGTACACCCCAAAGAAATACGTGGTGAGTACAAAAAGGAGGGTTGTTACCAAGGCTCCAATGGAGAAAAAGCTGGTCTCGCGCCCTTCTTTTACACCAAAATGATACAAAGTGGCAACTACGATATAAAGCATCAATGCAAAGAGACCAAACTGAAGCACATTAATCCAGAATATCTCATTTTGAATGTACTCATCTGCCGTTAAAAAGTTGATGAAGTATTCCCCATAAAGAATAGCTCCTACCGTTATCAAGATAATTACCGCCAGAAAAATAGAGACCAAAAAGGAAATAAAATACTGTCTGAAAAATCCGCGGTTAATGGTCACGTAGAATGAATATTCAAAGGCGCTAAAAATAGCATTTACCCCATTTGCCGTTAAAAACATGGTTAAAAAGAAAGTTACAGAAAGCAAACTACTGCGGGGGTTTAGCGCAATATCTTCAATCACAGGATAAAAGAAATCTTGTGTTTGTGGCGGTAATAATTCCTGAATAAAAATTAAAAATCGCGCTTGGAAATTTTCAATTCGGATATACGGAATCACGTTTAGGATAAATAGCAAAAATGGAAAAATAGCCATAAAGAAACTATACGCTATAGAACTGGCACGCGAAGAGAAGGTCCCTTTAATAATTCCCAACGTATAGGTTTCTAACAAGTCGTAGAGAGAAAATCCACCAAATCCAGGAAGTTTGATAAGCTGCAACAACTTTACCACATTCCGTACAATGGGGATTTTATTAAGCTTTTCCTCTACTTCGGCACTCATTGAACGGCTTTTAAACTTAAGTCCATATTATACACCGAATGTGTCAACGCACCACTAGAAATATAGTTAACACCACACTCGGCGTATTTTCTAGCGGTTTCTAAAGTAATGCCTCCACTGGATTCGGTGAGGCACTTGTCGCCAATCATTGCAACGGCTTTTTTAGTGTCTTCGTAATTAAAGTTATCAATTAATATTCGGTACACGCCGTCACTTTCTAAGATTTCGGCAATTTCATCTAGACTTCTCGCCTCCACGATAATCTTTAAATTCAGTTTGTTTTTCTTTAAATATGCCTTTGTTTGAGCAATGGCTTTGGTAATTCCACCACAAAAATCAATATGATTGTCCTTTAGCATTATCATATCGTAAAGGGCAAATCGGTGGTTTTCCCCACCTCCTATTTTTACCGCCCATTTTTCCAATGCACGAATCCCTGGCGTGGTTTTTCTTGTGTCGAGGATTTGGGTATTGGTGCCTTCCAATAATTTTACATACTGATTGGTTTTGGTAGCAATGGCACTCATACGTTGCATCGCATTAAGTACAAGTCTTTCTGCTTTTAAAATAGACTGACTTAATCCCGACACATAAAACACTACATCGCCATATTTTACGGGCGTTCCGTCTTTTATTTTTACATCCACTTCCAAACCGTGGTCTACAAAATCGAATACCTGTTTCGCAAATTCTACTCCTGCAATGATTCCCTCGTCTTTTACTAATAATTTTGCAGTTCCCTCAGCTTCTTCAGAAATACAGGCCAGCGAACTATGGTCCCCACTCCCAACGTCCTCTCGAATTGCATTGGCGATGATGAGATCTATTTCTTTCTGAAATTGTTTTTTGGAAATCATGAGATGTACAATTTATGCGAAGTTACGAAAGAAGTACGATTTACTAAGTACAACAATTGAAGTTAAATTTAAATTCACAATACACACTTCTCAATACTCATTACTATCTTTGACACATGAAAATCACCTTACTCGCCATAGGTAAAACCGATAGCAAATACCTTCAAAACTTGATGGATGATTATACTAAGCGGCTATCGCATTATGTAAATTTTACTTTGGAAGTAATTCCCGATATTAAAAATGCGAAAAACTTGAGCGAGGCACAGCAAAAAGATGCAGAAGGCGAAGAAATTTTAAAACGAGTCCAACCCAGTGATGCCTTGGTACTATTGGACGAAAAAGGAAAACAACATAGTTCTGTAGCGTTTTCTAACTACTTACAAAAGCATATGAATAGCGGACTTAAAAACTTAGTTTTTGTCATTGGGGGACCTTATGGCTTTAGTGAAGCTGTATATGCCAAGGCACAGGGAAAACTCTCCCTCTCTGCTATGACCTTTAGCCACCAAATGGTACGTCTCTTTTTTATAGAGCAGCTCTATAGGGGGTTCACCATTTTACGGAATGAGCCGTATCATCATAAATAAAATATAAGGGTAGTTCGATGTCTTTTTATTTCGATTCTACATATTTTTTAAAATTCCCGAGTATCGCCTGCCAACCTGTACGTTGCAGTTCTTCAGTATTTATTTCCTCTGCATCAAAAGATTCGCTAATATGTATTTCATTTCCGCTTTGGGTGAAGTTGATGTCAACTTTTCGTCCGTCCCCCAATTGACAAGAAATGTGTTTTTTGTCAATGACTTTATCATAGATTCCGTCAAAGTCAAATCCCATACTTCCGTCTTTTGCTTCCATACGGTATGAGAATTTTCCATTTGGTTTTAAGTCATTTTCTGCTTTTGGACAGCACCACTCGTCTGATGCAAAATTCCAATGAATTATATGTTCAGGTTTTGTCCAATAGTCCCAAACTTTATTAATATCTCCTTTAATAGAGGTTTTAACCGTTATTTTTCCCACTTATTTTATTATTTAATTAATTACAGTTTCATTGCACCAACCAACCCATTTTATTCCGTTTTCATTATATATTTCATACCGTCATAAAAACTGGAATAGGGAACGTGCCCTGCATCTTCATAGGTCATATACTTAAATTCGACTCGCCCATTTAATTCAGAAGTTACCCTTTCGGAAAAATCAACTACGGATTGATGTATTTCTCCATTTGGGTCTAAGGGGTCTGACAAAGAATTTGCAACAAATAGTTTTTTACCTTGATAGTCGCTCTTATTCTTAAAGGCTTTGTCTGCAAGTGTATTGAAATACGCATCCATATCTGCAAACCAACCCGCACAATTCCCTATGTAATTATCAAACAAGGTTGGCTTTGCTAAAAACGCATACATTACAAATAAGCCGCTTAAAGACCTACCTCGAATAGTTTTCTGTCCATTGGTGCGATAGTTATTGTCTATATAGGGCACCAATTCCATTTCTAGGAAGGAAATAAAGTTTTCTGCTTGGGGATTTTCTACTACATAAGAGGGTCTACTCAAGGGCATCATATCTCTGTCGCGATCGGTGTTTGCAATGGCTACAATAATCATTTCCATACGCAGATTATACGTCACTAACCTTGCATCTATTAGGTTCGTTTCACTTCCGTCTAATAAATAAAGAACAGGATACGTTTTGTTAGAGGACTCATAGTCTTTGGGAAGCGAGACTATTAGTTGTCTGTTTTCATTTACCATTTTTGAGTGGATGCTGTCTCTAACCCCTATTTTTACATTCACATCTTGCGAAAAAACACCTCCAGAGGTTAAAAATCCTAAAAGGAAAAAGAATACAATGTAGTTTTTCATTTTGCTGTGATTCAAATTGCTGCTAACTGTAGGCAGGCTTTCATTATTTACAATTCTTATCTTTTAGTAATATAATAGGTTCTTGCATTTCCTTTTTTAAATTAGATAAATGCTGTTTTTGTCTAATCAGCATAGCTATATACACAATAAGATTGTCCTGAAACTTTAAGAATATTGGATTATTAGGGTCATTTGTCCAGTTGTTTATAGGTAAAAGAGCAATATGTTCTTTATCAAGCTCTTGCTTAAGATAATCAATATCTTGATATCCAAATTCACTCATTAATTCAAAATCACTCATTCTGTTAATAATGACATTCCTATTTTCATGCAGTAGATTTAAAATATTGTTTAAAAATGTACTATGCTGAATAAGTCTGTTTTTCAATTTTAAATCTGTTAACAGTTTTAACTGTCCCGAAGAGGTTAACTCTTCAAAAGCAATATTACTGGGAACAAAAACATCTTGTCTTAGAGCTACTACAAATTTATTCAGGATGATACTTCTGTTATTTGGTATTTTATTTATATCGGATATCAACTCTTTGCAGAGTATTATTTTTTTGGTTATCAGTTCAGAAGTTTCATCAATTAATTTTTCATTTAATTCCAAGTCTTCTAAAATTCTACAGTAATAATTGGCTTCAGTTATCCTATTCTTTCGATTTTCATTCCAATTATTAATCTGTAACGCAATTAAAATACCAATCACCACCAGCACAATTTCGCCTATTGCATAGAGTAAATATTTGCTGAATTTGTTCTCAGTTAGTAATCGCTGGCGTATGCGTCTAAAAAATTTTATCATTAGCAGTTAGTTTCTCTAAAGATATAATTTTATTTAATTGGATTTTCATAAGCCTCTCCTGAGCTTGTCGAAGGGTCAAAGGGTTGAAGGGTAGGTGAGAACTAGCAATGAATGATACGCATTGTTGTGCTTTCGTTATTTATTTCTTTCGTTATTGATAAGGCTGGTAATTTCTTGTATATCAACAAGTAGCTTTTCCAAATTGTATACGGTCTCTCGCTCTGTAAAATTCTTATACAGCATAGAAATTTCTATAGATCCAATTATTTTTGGCAAATTCTCCTGAATCCCAAGCGCTTCTCTTAATAAAGGATGATTTTTAATTCTATTTTGAAAATCTGGTTGAGAGCCTGTAATTCCTGCCATTTCCATCCTGTCGAAAAAATAGTCATTTCCATCATTATTGGTTTCTGTTGCGTAATCTTGATTCCGTTTAAAATCTGTAAGTTTCCTTCGTAACTCAGAAGGAATTAATTTAATTTCCCCTGTATTTTCAAGGGATGTAATGGTGCTGTTTTGGAAACGTATGGTAGTGACTGAAAAATCCAACTGATTTTGATTATTCATCACATCATCTAGTGTTAAATTAGGTGTTTTATAGGTTTTCAAATATGCTTGGTACAATAAAATGTTCGATTTATATTCTTTAATTACCTCATCAATGTAGTCTTTATCGGTTTTTAGATCCTCTAAAAGTTGAACGTAGTTGTTATCCTTAATGGCGTTTAGTTTTTTGTTTTCATTCCAAGTATTAATTTGCAACGCGATTAAAATTCCAATCACCACCAAGATAATTTCTCCTACAGCATATTTTAAATACTTTCCTGTCCTCCCTTGAGAAAGTAAGTTTTTACGGATGTTTCTAAAAAATTTTATCACAAGGAGTTGGTTTCCCTAAAGATATTATTTTTAATTGATTTTATGAGGTAAAAAAACTCCGCTAGGTTTTGAAATGGGAAGAATGAATCAATGAATTATACACACTATTATGAGCAGTTATTTTTTCTTTCTATAAATACCTCCTTTAAATAATCCATTCCAATATTCTTTGTATGCCACTATTTGCCCTTTGTTATCGGAATCAAAAACAATTCTATCCATTACGTATCCATCATATGCAAATGAATTATTTCCCATATAATAAAGTTTACGCCCCCTTGAAGTATCGGTTACACTTTTTCTATACAAATGTGGATCCTCATCATACTTTATTATAGAAATAGAATCATTAGAGTTATAGTAATTTTCGAAACTTTGATATACGCCTGTGTACTTATCTAAATTATAATCCATTTTCTCTATATCCTGAAGAACTGGAGCTTCCTTGCCAAGTGCAGCTAATGAAATGAAGCCAGCAATAGTCAATGCATCAGTTGGAGTATTATCTGTATTTACAAAAACAACGACGCTTAATTCTTCGGAAGGAAAATATTTCATTACTGCCCAACTTGATTTATGACCCCCTGTATGTCCAATAACATATTCACCTTCAAAATTACCTGTTCGAACCCCAAGTCCATAACCAGAATATAGTCCATCATTTAGAATAAATGGTGTTTTCATTAATTCAAAAGATTCTTTCGAAATAATTTGACCATTTGCCCATTTGGACGGAAAACTTGCCAAATCCACCGAAGTTGTTGTTAGTCCGCCATCACCTTTAATCCAAGTCCATAAAGGTTCTTGCATCATTAATGAATCTTTCAGTTCAAAATATGAAGATGTAAAAGGGTTGTGAATGTTTTCTGAAATCAATTTCAAATTTAGGTTAGCGGGTTTGTTTATTATTCTATCTAACTCATCTTCAAACTTTTTACCAGTTACCTCTTCTATAATCATTGCCATTAATAAAAAACCCGAATTGGAATAATTGAAATTTGATCCAGGTTCAAAGTCTAATGTGTGTTCTGCAAAAAATTTATAATAATCTTCCTTGGTTGGATTAATACCTGTTTTTAAGTAAACACTATCTATTACAATGGCATAATCCTTTATTCCAGATGTGTTGGAGATTAGATGCTTTAACTTAATTTTCTTGGCTTGCTCTTTATTGGGAAAATCTGGTAATAATTCAAAAAGTGTATTGTCTAGAGATATTTTATTTTCCTCTACTAGTTTCATAGTCATAGTTACGCCTACTAATTTTGAAATAGAGGCAATTGCAAAAATATTATCATTTGTAACAGGAATGGTTCGCAAGGAGTCAATAAATCCAAATCCACCGTTGTACAGAACTTCACCTTTCTTTACTACGGCAATCGAGATTCCCATAGTTTTGTTTTCTTTAATATATTTTTGACCTATTGAATCTAATTTTTTAACGAGGGTTTCGTTTAATTCGATACTCGCATTAGATTTTTTTGAATTTTGATTGCACGAAAAAAATAGGAAAAGAAATAAAAATCCTAAAATAAAGAAGTGTAGTACTCTTTTCATTTGCATTATTTTAATTGTACTTAATGGTTAAGACTATAGTCTTAGCACCCGCGCCTCCCTCTAGCAGTTGGTTTCCCTAAAGATATTATTTTTAATCGGTTTTGTACCGGAAAAATTACGTCAAGGGGTTGGGGATTGAAGAGAAAGAAGTAATGAATTATGTAACTTGTTGAGAGCGGTTATTTTCTACATACTATCATCCAATGTCTTTCATTTGGGTTCTCCTCAGGTTCATTAATTTCCTTTATTTCAATTATGTTATAGTTTCCAAATTCTTCTTTTACGGCCACTTCGTCATAAAAATAAAGGTTTAATCCGTGTGGTGAATTGAAAGTGTTTTTTCCTATTTCGTCTCCTATCCCAAATCGTTTGTCGTTTATGGATAATGCCACAAAAACCATTAAGCCATTTGGCTTTAATTGTGAATAACAATTCTCGATTAATTTCCATCTGTCGGCTTTATCCAAAAGATGAATTAAAGAATAGCAGTAGATAGATTCGAAACGAGCCTTATCAAAGGGCATATCTGTAACAGAACCGTAATGTATTAACACGTCATTTCCAAAATATTTTCTAGCTCTTTCAATTGCGGTTTTTGATATTTCAATTCCTGTTACATTAAATCCGTTATCATAAAATACTTTTGCATTTCTTCCATAACCGAAACCAGGAATTAAGACGCTTTTAATTTTGTTTCTCTGGAACAACTTAAGGACATTCATTGAATTGTCAGTTGGACTTTCTCCCCACATCTTATCATTGCTCCTAAAAGCAGACTCCCAAAATTCATTCATACTTCGATTAATTGTTATATTTAATCTTAAGTCCCATGCGTTCACCTCGTTTTAAATAACCACTACGGTCTCGACTATGGTTTCGTTGCAATGAGCTATACCCGTTGTTGACTAACGCATATTATAGGTAATTGAAGAATAGTTCAATAAGGGCACCAAGGACAACACTTAATGTAGCCGCTATATAAGATAAACGTTTTAATTTAAATGTGTTAGCAAATGCCAGCCATAAACATAATAGAGCACAAATCGATAAAACTATTGTTCCGTATAAGGGTACTATACTGTTGAAAAACCCTAATTGATTAAAAATAGGATCTAGCAACGCAGTAAAACCAAAAAGAGCTAAAGTGAAATTCGTTTTTTCATGACCTACAAAAAGGTAATAACTTGCAAATAACTGCTCAACACTTATTGCTAAGGGACCAAATTGGCTATAGTATTCTCTTTTAAAATATGCTTCGAATCCCTGAGGAAATTCAATTTTTGTTATAAATGCAACACTTAAAGCAAGTCCAATAATTAAAAGTAGTACTGAAATAGTTTTTCTTTTATTCATAAATCGTTTCTTAATGGTTACCAACTGTGGTTAGGTATGATTCCTTTACGCCTGTTTGCCATCAGGCAGGAAAGGAATTACATTTAGATATTATTTCCATGATTTATTTACCTTTTAATTCCCTTTCAATCATATTTATTAAGTTAGTAACCCTTCTGTTGGCGTCTCGAGTATTACTGCCTACATATCCCATGGTTATTCCTCTAAATCGAACTGTTTCTTGAAATATCAAGTCATCGATTAAGGCCTCATAATTATAAGGCACTGCGTGAAACCACCTTTCCATTTTTAACCTGGATGTTAAAACAGGTGCTATCATGGCATTAAAGTTATCCTTTGACATTTGATCTTCCGTTTTTTCTACCAGTTTATAGGAAATACCATATAGATTGGTAAGCGCTATTCGAATACTATCATTGCTAATTAAATTAAATCCTATGGATTTCAGGTTTTCGAATGCAGATGTATTATAGGTTGAAATGCCGTGGGTATAAAGGTTTCCAAAATGAGTGGCAAGAGAATCATGCCAAGGAATCCTTTGCTCAAGAGTTTGGTTTATAATAACCGCAGATTTCTCTACGCGCTCATACCATCTAGCATTTATGGCATTGTCTATGGAATCTTTACGCAGATTTACTAATAATTCAATTAACATTTTTTCTTCTTGATCCACCCTTTTGTTGGCTTCATTCCAATTATTAATCTGAAGCGCTATTAATATCCCAATCACGACTAGGATAATTTCTCCTATCGCATATTTGAAATACTTTCCTGTTTTTCCTTGAGAAAGCAAGTTTTTACGGATGTTTCTAAAGAATTTTATCACAAACGGTTGGTTTCCCTAAAGATATTATTTTTAATTGATTTTGCGAGGTAAAAAGGGTTGGAGGATGGATAGAACCAAGCAATTACTTATACAGTTTGTTGCGCTACGTTTTTATTTCTATAATTTAGTAATAGTAGAATGTAGATGTACAATTTTCCATCCGCTACTTCCTTTAAACCAAATCTTAGTGACTATTTCCTTTTTGTAAACTTTTTCATTTTTTGAGAATTCCATAGTTCTAATTACATAAGCAGAGCTATCTGAAATTGGTAAATATTCCATTCCTACGAATGAAGGTTTTTCAAATGGGCGTTCAATTTGATTACAAAAACCTATAAGTATATTTTTATTCGGTGCTTTTCTTCCATTAAGATAAAGCGTTGCATTTTCATCAATAAATCCATCCAAAGTCTCACAGTCACCATTCTTAAAGGCATTTATTTCCTTTTCACTTACTTCGATAATTTCAGATTCAACATCTTTTAAATTATTCTCCTGTGCGCTAAGGCAAGATATCGAACCCGTGGTTAGGGTTGCAATTAAGACAAGTTGCCAAATGATTTTCCTCATAATTTTTATGTTACACAATGGTTGGACAATGGTTTGTTGCACCCACCCACCACAAGCAGTTGGTTTCCCTAAAGATATTATTATTAATTGATTTTGTGATGCAAAAAAAAACCAAAAGGTTTTGGGGATACAGCCTTTTTTGGCAAGTCATTTTAAATAGATTAATGGTCTTTTAGTCATTTTTTGCTATTCCTAATTTTTAATATCATGCTGGTTATAAAGTAGGTAGACAAGGGAACTAAAATTAATAAAATCCAGCCTAAATTTGTTAATCCATTACCCCCGGTCTTTGTTGTAAACGCAACGTCGCCTATTATTCGAGGCCCATCCATTCGAGGGGCAAAGATCATGACTACAATAAAGGATAATACGGTAGTTGCTGTTTTTATTATAGTGCTGCGTTTTACAGGTTTAGGGTATGCCATTTTTATTTCTTTAATTATTAACGGTCGTTTTAATGCCGTTTATACATGGTTGTATACGGTTTTTTATTTCTGGTAGGCGCCCGAAGAATAAGTAAGTTCATAACTATGCGTATAAATTTCAAATACAATTCCAAATGGGTCTTCCACGTAAACCATTTTATAGGGCTTTTCATTTGGGTAATATTCCCGTATTGGCATTCTCTGCTTTCCACCCGCTTCTACAATTCTTTTGGTTAAAATTTCAATGTTTGGGTCTTGAACACAAAAGTGGAATAATCCTGTGTTGAAAGGATTGAATTCTGGCGCTTCTTTTTTACCGTGTGGGAACGAAAAAAGCTCAATTCCAATTCCGTCAGACGTTGACATATGAGCAATTTCGAATTTTTCCCAATCCTCTCCAAAAACATCAATACACATTTGTCCAATGGCAGTGTCATTTTCCTTTTTTACTGTAGAAGGTGGCATTATAACATACCATCCCATAATTTCTTGATAGAAGTTTACAGCTTTGTGTATTTCAGGAACAGTTATTCCTATGTGAGAAAATGATTTAGGGTATTTTATATCTGTCATTTAATATGATTTTAAATTGTATACAACGGTTTTGTATAAGCGCAGCAGGCGGTTAAAAGGCGCGAACTTTTCGGCTTATAAATGACCATAAATTTATACATTTTGTTTCGATTTAGCACGTCCTCCGCTATTTTGTTTATACGGAGTTGTAGGGCGTTTGTTTTTTTAACTAGTTATTCTTTAATATTAGATCAATTTCCTTAATTCGTCTTTGAGAATAACTGTTCTCTGGATTTAGTTCTAAAGCTTTAACATAATTATTTCTTGCTAAATCATATTGTTCTGTAAGAAAATATAAGTAGCCTAGGCTACCATAAGTGTCATACGATTTAGGATATTCTGTAACATTTGCCTTAAATAAATCGATGGCATCTTCTTTTCTGTCTAACTGAAAGAAAAGAGTATATCCAATAGATTTGAAAATTTCTTCTAAATTGGATTTAGGATTGTCTTGTTTGACTTTTTCAATGATATATTTTAGGTCTCTAGTAGTGTTTGAAAGAAAGTATTCTCCAATCACTTGCTCTGTTAATACTGTTTGCTCATTAAATAATGAAGTATCAATAATTCCTGCTATATGATCTATCATTATATCTTGAACTGGATAGTTTTTATATCCAGTTGTTAAAACGATAATAGTCAGATTTCTATCAACAAATTTTCTAAACCCACTTACACCACCACCACTAAAACCGAAAGAGTCAAAACCATTTACAGTATATACATCCCAACCATATAAAAAATGTCTGTTGCTTTCTTTGAATTTAAACGGAGTCCACATTGCCATTTTTGTTTTTTCAGAAATATGTTCATCATTGTCTAATCGCTGATTCCAAATAATATACTCATCCAATGTCAAATTAATTCCAGCCAAAGGATGGTTTTTATCACCGGAGAATTCCTTTTTTATTTCGAATACCGCTTTCTCTCTTTTATAATCGTAATACGTAGCTTGATTTGCAATATTCACATTTGATCCCGCTGAAAAAAATACATTTTCAGATTTTGTTTTTTTGAATTGATGATTAAGAATATAAGTTTCGAACTTTGAATTTGATATTTTTTCAATGAGCATTTTTAATAGAATATAGTTTGTTTGATTATATCTCCATTGATTATTTGTAGCAAATTCCATTTCATCATTATAGAGCAATTCTATAAATTCTTTATCTTTTATAGAATCGTCTTCAAGTTCCTTTATTAGTTGATGAATATCTGGCAATCCTGATGAATGAGATAATAAATTACCAATTGTAACGTATTGCCATTTTTCAGGTAAACCATCAAAGTGCATAGAAAGACTATCTTTTAGAGATATTTTGCCTTCTTCTATTAGTTTGAACATACTAGTGGCAACAATGGTTTTTGTTAAAGAAAATACTTTGAATACCGTCTTGTTCGATATAGCTTCATTAGTTGTTAGATTTTTCGTACCATAGAATCCTTTATGGATAATTGAATTATCTTTTATTACTGCGACTGCCAAACCAGGAATGGAGTGATTATTCATCATCTCTGTTATGTATTCTTCAATTTCTAGGTTTTTTGATGATTGAATCTCCCTTTTACTTTGGCAGGATTTAAATATGAATCCTAATAGAAAGGTTATTAATAAGACTTTTTTCATTTTGATGGAATTTAGATATCCAAAAGACTTACTAATATTATGAATGTTGCAAAAATGGCCTAAAACGGTCTCGGCTATGAGTAGTTGCGTGGGTTAGCGGTTAACTTTACAAGTACACGACCAGCTGAAAATTCCGCAGGAATTTTCAGGATGAGCCTGTAATAGCAATTGTTTATAGCCATTGTTGTGCTTTCGTTATTTATTTAATTCAATTTCGATTATATCCAGTATATCCCTTATTCTTTTGTGTAATGCCTCTGATTGCAAGTTAGCTGATTTGTTTACTGTAATGGCATTCCCTAAAACACCTTCCAAATTTGTATTGGTCAATATTTCATTTAGTGTAGCTCCTAATTTTGATTTACCAATTTTAATTTTAAGCGAATCAGCATCTTTATCCAATAGCCAAAGATGGTCTTGTTCGTTCATAAAACTATTTGATAAATCCCTGCCAATACCTAATTCTAATGAAGTTAAATCAAATTGATTATAAACTATTTTAGACCAGACGTCTTCAACCTCTTTTACGGCAACTACATCTGATGACCAATTGGATAGTAAGCGACTTAATTTTACATTTCTAATCAATCTTAAATTTTCAGAGCTGTTTAAATTATTCTGTATAGGGTCAAATGTTGGGTCATTACTTATAATTGCAAGTTTTTTTATAACACTATCTCTATTCGCTGTCTGTGGGTTATCAAATGCTTCTAATAATGCAACTCCTGAAATTATTATCTTTTCTCTTGTTGCCATTTTTTCTTCAAGTTGATTGAGATTTGCTTGATAATCCTCTCGAAGTTGTTTGAGTATAATCTGTTCTTTTGTCCTGTCTTTTCTTTGCTCATTCCAATTATTTATCTGTAGTGCAATTAAAATTCCAATAACAACAAGAACAATTTCTCCAATTGCATATTTGAAATACTTTCCAGTTTTTCCTTCTGAAAGTAAATTTTGTCTAATTTTTCTAAAGAATTTTATCATTGATTAATGGTTGGTTATAATGAAGCACAACTCGTTATATAATTACTTTTATTGTCGATATACCGTAACTGAGTCAGGATATCGACAGTTTTTTGTCATCGATATACAGCTCGTCCTTCCCAAAGATAACAAATTACCGTCTCCCAATGGCATTGCGTAGTTCTTCTAGTTTGGCTTGTAACATTTTATTCTCCTCCCGCAGTTGTTCTAGCTCTTCTTGCAGGGCAAGCGTAGGGTCTGGGGCATATGTGGTAAAGTCTGCGGGCAGTTGTGCCGCGAGGTCTGCAAAGAAGTTGTGTTTCATGGCATTGCAGATTTGCCATAAAATTTCGGTTTGTAGGGTGTGCCTTTTTGTAAACTCGTTAAATGTTTGTGGTGCTCTTTTTAAAAGGCGAGCCACCGAAGCTCTAGAAATTCTTCGAAATTTAATTCGTGCTTGTAGCATATTGCCTATATGAGGACTCTGCTTTTGTATAGTATAATTTCTTTTTTTCATGATGAATCGTTTTAAAAAATATCAGGTTGCAACCTAATTTTAACAGGTTAATGACTGTTTTTATCAGGTTCTAACCTGTTTTTATAAGTTTAAAACCTGTTTTATTAAGGCTTATGCCTGTTTAAATAAGGTTAAAGAGTGTTTTAATAAAAGGACTAACTGTTTAAATACATTTTACAACTGTTTTAATAGGTCTTATGACTGTTTTATTAAGTTTTCTAACTGTTTTAATAAGGCTTTATGCTGTTATTCTTTCATTTTTGTAGGGACTAAAAAAACGGTCCATAAAGACCGTTCCTTATTGGGGAGTTTGCAAGGTTAACTGGCGTTTTCCTCACCGTCTTCGGGTCTTCCGCCTTGCCCTGCAAAGCGTACTTTTAGCCTATCGTAACTATTTTGTGCGCCGGGCGTTCCAGATTTTGCCAAGGCTTCATAAAGTGCATAAGCGCCGGTTGCCATGCCGTAGGCTTCGTGCCCAGCCACACGTTTTAAATCGTCTAGCTTTTGCACAATGTTTAGCATACGGCTGGTTACGGTTTCTATTTGCTCAAAAAAGGCTAGGTCGTTGGCAAGCGAGTCTTTGTTGTACGCAGTGTTAATGGCGGCGTTAGGATTGGTGGTCATCTCATCCAGCACTTCTTCTGCAAAGACTTTGTTGTTTACGCTTATGGCATTCAAGCTACTGCGTTGTTCTGGCGTGAGTGTGCTGTCTGGCAAAGCGCCTTCTACCACGGCTAGGCTGTCCATAATTTGGGTCATAGTGGCGCCGTCTAGCACTTGATCGAGTAGATTTTGATTTACATTACTCATAATTGATTGTTTTAATGATTAGTACACCACTAAATAAAAAATCAATGTTTTTTAAGTCAAGAGGTAAATCTCCCAAATTTTATATAGGGTTTTTCCTGTTTTTACATAGGATTTTTCCTGTTTGGGCATAAAAAAAAGGACGCACAAGGCGTCCTTAGAGATTAACTGGGGGAACGGTAGTTTATTTTACAACCAACTTAAACGGTACACTTCCTTCTGACGTTTCTACCTGCATGACATACATCCCTCTAGCCAAGGTATGCGGAATGCGTAGCTCGCCTTGGGGTTGTGCAAAGGTGTTTTCTAGTACCAACTGTCCAGCCATGGTATAGATGTTTGCAGTAAGTTTTGAATACTGAGCGGTTGGGGCTATCGCCAAACCAATGGTATTTTCTACTGGGTTTTCTACTAAGCGTATGTTTGCCGCTAAGGCGTTATCTTCTATGCCCGCAATAGGCAAACGGATTTCTTCCAAGGCCCACTCGGCACTTTCGGCTGTCACCGTAACGTGGGGTTCATTCTCGGCAGGAATATAGGTATTTACAAAAGGGGAATCGTTTAGGTTAGGCACCGCAAACCAATCGGGGTTATCGATTGCCAAAGCACTCATGGTAGGAATAAACGAATACAAATCTTGTTGTAAGGCAGCTAAAAATTCTTCTAATATGGGGTTTCCACCGCCACCTGCTAAGGCATCGGCAATACTTCCTGTGCCACCGGGAGAGGCATCTACGCCATCAATAGCCGCAGGCTGTTGCGCCTCTGTCGTATAAGTAGCTACAGGGATTCCAATAAAATACGCGGTTAAATCGGTTACCGTAATGGTTTGGTTGGCTTCGGGTGTAAAATATAACGCCACATCCAAACTCGTAAAGGTATCGATGGTTAAATTGGTATTAACCACTTCGGTTCCTGGAGTTCCTGTGGTAATGCCAGTTCCATTTCCATTAATCATAGTAACATTACGTACATTTTGCGGAAATCCGAGTGCGTCTAATTCGGCTTGAAAGGCATCTCTAAAATCGGGAGCTCCTGCGGGTAATAATTTGGTAGGGTCCTGCTGAATGGGATCTCCCGCCAATAAATGTCCTAGCAAGTGGTCGGCAAGCATTTCCTTGGCAGCTGGAGAGCCTAATACCTGGTCCACCAATGCTAATGCGGTTGGGTCACCCACTTCTTGCGCAAAATAATTGATTAAATACTGAAGACTAATAGGAATATTGGCTCCACGATGCGGCGAATCGAAAGAGATATACAAACGGGTCTCATGCGGAATGCTATTGGCTTCCATATAAGCTAAACCGTAGCGAGCGATGAGTCCGCCCATACTTGGGCCTAACACAACCAACTCTCCGTCCCCAACTTTTTGTGCGTTGATTTCTTCAATTAAGGCAGCGAGCACCATGGCATTTCGCTGAATGTAGTCGCCTCCTCCATCAATGTCTTTGCCATCGGTAGTATAAAGGGGGGCATTTAAAATGACAATATCATAGCCTTCGGCACGAAGGATATCGGCCATATTTTCACCACCAAAACTTAAACTTGCGTATAATCCGCCTATATCTCTAGCATCGCCTGGGTCAAAGCCGTCTAACACAATAATGGGGTTATCTAATACACCATCTACTAAATCCACAAAGATTTCATATTCACCCTCACCAAAATAGGCTTGCGTCTCGTCATACCCTTGGTAGGCTACATTCGCCACAATGGTTGAAACAACACCTCGCTCTGGATAATGTGCAGGATCTGGGGTGGGCATAAAGCGAAACTGCGCTTGTGACAACTGAAAAGAAAGGAAAACTACAAGTAGGAAAAGTTTTTTCATCGCTATAAAATTTTACACGATGAATATACTACTATTTTAAAATTTAAAAAATTGTTTAATCCACCAAAGCTTTTTGTTGCTTAAAGGCGAATACTTTAAAGGCAATTCTAGCCAGTTGGCTTTATGCAGTATACTTTTATAGTGACTGAAGGTTTTAAAACCCGCTTCTCCGTGATAACTACCCATACCACTAAGTCCCACACCTCCAAAGGGCAGGCTGGAATTTGTAATTTGCATCACCGTATCATTTACGGCACCACCCCCAAAGGAAAGGGTGTTTAATATCTGTTTTCTTTCGGAAGCTTTTGTGGTAAACACATAACACGACAAGGGTTTGGGTAATTGCTGCACTTTTTGAATGGCTTCGGAAAGGTTTGAATACCTAATAACGGGAAGAATAGGCCCAAAAATTTCGTCTTGCATCACCGCATCTTCAAAGTCTACGTTTTGAAGGATGGTAGGCTCTATATACCGTTGCGAAGCATCTGTGTTACCGCCATAATACACTTTGTCTGTATCTATTAATGAAGCCAATCTTTCAAAGTTCTTGTCATTAATAATTTGAACGTAATTATTGTTTTCAAAAGCATAGTTCGCTTTTTCAATTTCCCTTTTACAAGCTTCCAAAAACTTGGCTTCTACAGCCTTGTCTACCATCACATAATCGGTGGCAATACAGGTTTGTCCAGCATTTAAGAACTTTCCCCAAACAAGGCGTTTGGCGGTCATAGTAATGTTAGCAGAAGCGGTTACAAAAGCAGGGGACTTCCCTCCTAGCTCCAAAGTGACTGGGGTTAGCTGTTCGGCGCCTGCTTTGTAGATAATCTTTCCTACAGGCGTGCTTCCGGTAAAGAATATTTTATCGAATTTTTGCTTTAAAAGCTCGGTTGTTTCGGCAACTCCTCCTTCCACTACGGTAAAAAATGCCTCGTCAAAATGTTCCGAAATAAGTTGGTACATCACCTTTGATGTTTCCGAAGGGATTTCGCTAGGTTTTAAGATGATGGTGTTTCCCGCAGCTATGGCTGCCACCACAGGACTAAATGATAAATTATACGGATAGTTCCAAGCACCAATCACCAAACACACCCCTAAGGGTTCTGGAATGATATAGCTTTTGGCAGGAAAGTTAACCCAGTTGGTGGCGACACGTTTTGGCCTTGCCCAAGCACTCAAATACTTTTTTGCATGGGCGATTTCTTGATACACCAACGCTAGCTCCGTCGCATAGGTTTCAAAAGAAGATTTTTTAAAATCCTTGTAAATGGCTTCAAGGAGGAGCTTTTCGTTTTGTTTTAAAACTTTTTCAAGCGTTTTTAATTGCTGAAGTCTAAAGGAAAGTTCCTTCGTCTTTTGGGAGTTGAAAAAAGTTCTTTGTTTTGAAACGATTTCGTGCATATAGCAAAAGTAGGAAATTAACCTTAGCCTTTGCCACGATTAAGCACCCGATATTCTTCGTAGCATTCGCTAATAGCATCGAGTATTTGAAGGTCGTTTGCTGTGCGGATAAAGTCTTCAGAATAGCTACAGTTGTTCAAAATTTCATCGACATCAACCCTTTCTAACTGAAGCACCGCCATTAAGGTTTCTCTATCGAATTTAGATTGAAGTAAGTTTCTAATGTTGTCATCTTCCTTCATTTGCCGAAGCTTCCGCATCTGTTTGGGTCGTTTCCCAAAGACATTATAGAGGAAATCGGCTGGATTAAAGACAGAGTTCAACACTCGAGAAACCGCACCCGGCTGACTTTGCCCTCCTTCGTAACCACCGCCTAATCCTGCAATTCGGTAGCGATAATTATCATAAATAGGAATAATTTTGGCATCCACCTCCACATAGCCTGTAAGCTGCACGGGGCGTATCACTACTTCTTCAAGTGCGATACCTAATTCGGTCATTTTTACTTTAATATCCCCGTATTTTAACCAGTCGTTAGTAACACGAACTCGAATAGACTTAAACCCTAAATAAGAGAAATATAAGGTGTCGTTTACGGCCGCCTTAATCATAAATTTTCCTTCCTTTCCAGTGGAGGTTCCTTTTACTTGATTAAGGTTAACAATGTTAACATTTTCAAGAGGTTCTTCAGTAGCATCGTTAACAACCACCCCTTTAATTTCTCCTTCTTCTTGAGCAAAAGCAGGAGCTATAACCAATAAAAGAAATAAAGTAAATAGAATTTTTTTCATAGCACTAGCAAAGCAAAAGTACTTTTTTTGACTCTAATTTCTTGCCAAAGTTTCGTTAAGGTGAAAATAATTATCAATTTTACATACGTTTTCTTCTTCTACCGCCCGTGCCAGCACTTTTTGGGCGATCATCTCTACGTCTGCTTTTTCCTTTAAATTTTGGTTTATCTCCGCCAAATTTTGGACGGTCATCACCACCAGATCTTCCTTTTTTACCAAAACCTCCTTTTTTTCCGAAGCCTCCTTTACCAGAGCCTCCTCTTTTTCCACCGCGGTTTCTTCCGCCACGGTCTTTGGAAATTTCTATATCTACCTTACGGTCATTGTATTGAACGTCTTTAAAAGCTTCTAGAACTTTATCGGTATGGGCAACATCGGTATTAAAAAACGAAAAAGTATCCATGGTATCTACGTGGAATACATCGTCTTTTCCTAGCTGTGTTATTTCACGAACTAGGTCTTTTAAGTCCATCCATTGTAGTTCGTCTTTGCGACCTAAATTGATAAAGAAACGGGTACTTTCGTCAGAAAATTTCTTCGAAGATTCTGCTTCGTATTCTCTGCTTCCCGCATCTACGTTAAGATCTTTTGCCTTTTTGTAGTAATTATAAAAACGCGTAAACTCTACCGAAAAGACTTTCTTAATTAACTCCTCTTTCGAAAATCCTTCTAACACTTCATTAATTTTAGGAAGATAGTTGTCAATTTCGTGGTTAATCTCGGTGTCTTTTATATTATTTGCCAAGTGAAATAATTGCATTTCGCATATTTCCATTCCCGAAGGAACTTCCTTTTTTACAAATGTTTTAGAAATGATTTTCTCAATGGCTTTAATCTTTCGGATTTCACTTTTCGTAATAATAACCATAGAAACCCCTTTCTTACCCGCACGACCTGTACGTCCGCTACGGTGGGTGTAGGTTTCAATTTCATCGGGTAATTGGTAATTAATTACGTGCGTAATATCGTCTACGTCAATCCCACGAGCAGCCACATCGGTAGCGACTAACATTTGTATTTGACGATTTCTAAAAGACTTCATCACTAAATCACGTTGGTTCTGACTTAAATCACCATGTAACGCTGCAGCATTATACCCATCTTCAATAAGCGTTTCGGCTACTTTTTGTGTATCGCGTTTTGTTCTACAAAACACCACAGAAAAAATATCTGGATGGGCATCGGCTAGACGCTTTAGAGCTGGGTAACGATCTTTGGCACCTACCATAAAATATTCGTGAGAAACACTGTCTGCTCCCACATTTTTAGTCCCAACAGTCACCTCTTTTGGGTTATGCATAAACTTTTTGGCAATAGTAGAAACCTCTTTTGGCATGGTAGCACTAAATAACCAAGTACTCTTTTCTTTAGGTGAATGCGAAAGGATTTCGGTGATATCTTCATAGAAACCCATATTCAGCATTTCATCGGCTTCATCGAGAACGCAATATTCAATTTTTGAAATATCGATCATTCTTCTGCCAATCATATCCTTCATTCTTCCAGGCGTCGCCACAATAATTTGTGCTCCCTTTTTAATTTGTCTGGCTTGGTCACTAATGCTTGCGCCTCCATAAATAGCCACCACGTTTAAGCCTTGCATATACTTACCGTATAGTTTTAATTCGGTTGTAATTTGCATACACAATTCGCGTGTTGGCGAAAGAATTAAGCCTTGGGTAGTGCGGCTTTCCACTTGAATTTTTTGAAGCATAGGAAAACCAAACGCGGCTGTTTTCCCTGTCCCTGTTTGGGCTAAAGAAACCATATCGGTTTCAGATTCTAAAAGAATAGGAATGGTTTTTTCTTGAACTTCGCTTGGGGTTTCAAAACCCAAGTCTGCAATGGCTTGAAGGAATTGTTCCTCCAATCCTAACGATTGAAATGTAGACATATAAAAATTTACTAGTTAGTGTGTTGATAGGAAGCAATCGACTCTAGTAAACCTTACGCTTCAACCGCAACACTTCCTCACCCTGAGGAATTTGCGGCAAAGATAGATTTTAATAGCGAATAATAAAGTTTATTGTGAATTATTTAAGGAAAGGTACTTTTTCAAAGCTTGCCTTGCTGTTATTTGATGTTTAAATTATAATTTTATCAAAACTAAAAAAATGAAGATAAAACTTTTGCTTATTGCTTTACTTATTATTTCGCAACATTCAATTTCACAAACTATAGAATTTGGGCCTATGGTTCAATACCATAGAACTGCATTTCAAAAACCTGACTCTGGGACCATTGTAATATCAAATAATGGCGCTAGTGAAGGGGTTAAAACTACTGAAACCGATCCAAATCTAGCATTTGGAGGGTACTTTGGATACTATACCGAAAACACATTTGCTTATATTGGAGAACTTTTTTACGTTGGTACATCCTCTCCTAACTATGGTGATAATACATTTCATAGTATTAATCTTGTGCCAAGTGTGGCTGCAGAAATAATGAATACCAACATATTTATTAATATAGGTGCTGGTGCAGGATTCATATTGAATAAACCAGATTTTGAGGGAGTTAATGATGTAAAAGGTGAATCATACAATAATATTGATTTTCTCGTAAAATTTGCATTAAATTTTAGATTGAAAGAATTGTTTACCCTAGACGGTGGAATTTTAGTAGGTGGAAGTGATATAGTTGATGATCAAAATAGATTTCATTTTTATTTTGGAGCTAGGGTTCCGTTAAATTTAATTTTAGATTAAATTACAGTGAAAGATACTCTATTAGTTTACGCATCGCCTTCCCGCGATGCCCAATTTCTCCTTTTTGCGTAAGCGACATTTCGGCAAAGGTTTCTTTAAATCCGTTGGGCTGAAAAATTGGGTCGTATCCAAAGCCTTTTTCGCCTCTTGGGGATTCTGTAATAGTACCTTCGCAAATTCCTAAGAACATATTTTGTCGTCCTTCCAAGGTTAAGGCAATGGCGGTTTTAAATCGGGCAGCACGATCTTCAATGCCCTTCATTTCCTGTAGCAATTTTTGCAAATTGGCTTGAGCACTTTTTGTTTCCCCTGCATAGCGAGCACTATACACCCCAGGAGCTCCATTGAGGGCTTTTACTTCTAAGCCTGTGTCGTCTGCAAAGCAATCGTACCCATAATGGGTTTTTACGTATTCGGCTTTAAGAATGGCATTTTCTTCAATGGTTTCTGCCGTTTCGGGGATATCTTCGTGGCAGTTTATATCGCTAAGGCTTAGCAATTCTACATGCTTGGGAAGTAACAATTGTACTTCTTTAAACTTATTAAGATTATGCGTGGCGAAAACGAGCTTCATTACTTTGAAGAATGCAGCGCTATTCTATTCCCCTCACAATCTATAAAGACTCCCATATAGCCATGCTCTGGAGAGATTTGGGTTTTGGGTTGATAGATTTTTCCACCTGCTGCTTCTACCCTGTCTAATTCATTTTGAACATCCTCACTATAAAAATAGACTAGTGTTCCTTCTTGACTTGGCACATACGTTTCTTGCTGTACGAGGGTTCCTGTGGCACCTGGTACATTTTCACCCTGACCCGGAAACCAAGCCATTAAAACCCCTCCAAAATCGACTTGGTGGAGTTGGACTTTAAATACTTTTTCATAAAAGGCAACAGCACGTTCCATATTGGAAACGGGTATTTCTATCCAAGCAAAAATGTTGTGTTTCATGATGTATTACTTTTCTAAAATGGTTTTTAACTTAGCCAATCCTTCTTCAAAATCTTTTCCAACAGCCTTATCCATATTCATAAATAACATAAAGATGCTCATAGGTAGTTTGGCATCCCCATAAAACCCCCAAACTACTTTGGTTTTGTTATTGCCCTCATCTGCTACTTTTATATAGCCTTGACTCACCGATTTCCAAGGTTTTAAAAATCGGAGTTCGGTTTCGATTTTTTCATTTTCAACAATGTTGACTATTTCTTGTTCCCCAGAACCCACTTGCTTGTGATCACTTTCCCAAGCCGAAATAAACCCAACAGTTCCGTCTTGACCCGTAAACGTTTGCTTCATATTAGGGTCGCGCTCCTTCCATGGAGACCAATAATCTTGATTTTTTACATATTTTAAGTATTGGAATACTTCGCCTATAGGTCTATTAATAACAATACTTCTACTTGATTCGTATTTCTTGGGCGCTATAGCGGCTAGTAATATAAAGAGAACTACAATGGCCGCAATAATATAGATGGCAATGTACATAATGAGAAGGTTTTAGTTGTTGTATAAATTTACGTTTTTTTTTGATTGTAAAAGCGTTCCATGATTTTATCTACACTCTTAATGGTTTTTTGGGTCCATTGAAACTCCAATTCAAGCTTTTCATTTTCAGTGAGTTGCCAATCAACATTTTCAATTCGCATACGTGTCACTACCTCCTGTAAAATAATAGCTGCCGAAACAGAGATATTTAAACTTTCAGTAAATCCGTACATCGGTATCTTTAAATAGCCATCGGCTTGCTCCATGACCTCATCGCTCACTCCGTATTTTTCTTGTCCGAAGAAAAACGCACTCTTCATGGTTACATCAAACTCATGGAGTAAAGTAGAACTATCGTGAGGCGTTGTTGCTATAATTTGATACCCTTTTCTTCTTAACTCTTGAATACATTCTTTGGTACTTTTAAATCGGTGAATATCCACCCACTTCTGTGCCCCCATGGCAATTTCCTTATCGACTCTTTTTCCGAAGCGTTCTTCTACCACATACAAATCTTGAATCCCAAAGACATCACAACTACGCATCACAGCACTGGTATTGTGTAATTGATACACATCTTCGGTTACTACGGCAAAATGTCGTGTTCGTTGGGCCAGCACTTCTTTAAAAAGCTGCTTGCGACGATCGGTGAGGTAGGTTTGTAGATATTCGTACAGTTGTAAATCCAATGAGAATGTTTAATTTTAAAACGAAGATAAATAATTTGATTGTTATGAAAATTACTGTGCTTACAGGAGCTGGAATTAGTGCCGAAAGCGGATTAAAAACCTTTAGGGATAGTAATGGACTTTGGGAAGGACACGATGTTATGGAAGTGGCTTCTCCTCAGGGTTTTGCTAATAATCCGGAGTTGGTGTTAGATTTTTACAATCAAAGAAGAAGGCAATTACTGGAGGTGTCCCCCAATGAAGCCCATATTGCTTTGGCAAAACTTGAAAAAAACCATGAAGTTGCCATCGTTACTCAAAATGTGGATGATTTACACGAACGAGCGGGTAGCACTCGAGTGGTTCATTTGCATGGCGAATTGTTAAAAGCACGAAATGTTTATACAGAAGACTCTGTATGTGAATGGAAAAAAGATATCAAACTGGGGGATGTTTGCGAAAATGGGCATCAGCTTAGGCCCCATATTGTTTGGTTTGGTGAAGCGGTTCCTATGATGGATGTAGCCATTGATTTGGTGTATGCTTCCGATATTGTGATGATAGTAGGGACCTCGATGCAGGTGTATCCGGCGGCTGGGCTTATTCAATATTGTAAAGGGCATATTCCTGTCTATTTTATTGACCCCAATCCTTCAATAGCTCCTTCAGAAAGAATTCGAGTTTTTGCTGAAAAAGCTACCACAGGAGTTCCCAAAGCCATTATTGATATTGAAAATAGAAGATAATGGAATTGTACGATGTTTTAAATTTTACCAATGCTGCCCGCACCCATCGATTAAAAGCCGCCAAGTGGGTGTTGGATCATCCTGAAACCTTAGAGGAATTAGTCCATTTTTGTTTTAAAAATGATAAAGAGATTTCGCATAAAGCCAATTGGGTATTGGAATTTGTGTGTTTAAAAGAATTACGACTCCTGTATCCACATCTAGATTATTTCTTTCAGCATCTTTCCTCTGTTAAAGAAGATTCCTCAGTTCGGCCCTTGTCCCATATTTGCGAATTACTTTGCATTGTCTATTTCAAGGAAAAGGATCCTTTATTGAAAAAAGCACTCACCGAAAAACACAAAGAGTTGATGGTAGAATGTTGTTTCGATTGGCTTATTACCAACCAAAAAGTGGCTTGTGAAGTGCGAGCGATGACGTGTTTGTATTATTTAGGAACCGAAAAGGATTGGATTCATCCAGAGTTGAAAACCATCATTAATCAAAACATCTACACAAGTAGTGCGGGATATCAATCAAGAGGAAAGAAAATCCTTCAAAAAATGGGCTAATGTGCTTCAGGCAATAAAGGGCCTCCTAATTCTTTCAGAAAAAACAGTTTCCCCGGCAAAGTAGGCATCCAACTCGACGGTATCCATCGCGATGGTCCATATTGAAGGGTAACACACAAACTCATTCCTTGCCAACAAGCGCCTCTAGTGGGGTACACCCCATCTGCTCCACCTATGCAATAATCACTTTGTAAAAACAGACCTGGTCCTATGGTATTTGCCCAACAAGGGATTAAGGTAAATCGGCTAGAAAAACTATGTAATGAATTTTGTTCTATGGTTAAAGGATGTAAGGCTTGCCCTATGCGATAAGGTACTGCTTTCCATGCTGCATCGGTTTCAAATTCATCCCCAATTTGAGGTTCCCAAAACGCAATGTGACATGCTCTTCCTATTCCGTAAACAGTAACCAATTTACCTCCCGATTCTTTAATAGCTTTTATTTTACCTTCATATTGAGGAAGCACCGCTTTTGTTGCAAAATTTCGTTGCAGTTTTGGTATTGTTAAGTCTCCTAAGGGTTCGAAAAGTGCTTTATTCATAGCCAATTCGAAAGCACCGTCTTGGGATGTATCCATGGTATCCCCTTGTTGGTTAGACCACTCATCCATATTGAAGGTATGTACATGCTCACAGGAAATCTGGGTTTCTTTTAATATATCGACCACATGTTTATACATTCCCATGGGTCCCACAGGCAGAATAATGGCTAATTTTTGGTCGTGTTCTTTGGCTCTAATAATTTCGTTGGCAATCTCGGCCCCCATATGGTATTCTAAATCCACTAAATTATCTAAGGCTTCTGGTGTAAAGTTTTTATTCCAATGAGGTGCCTTTTTAAGAAGTTTATCTAACCCCAAATCACAACAATCATCTATTTTTTGTAAATCCCAGCCTTTGGGATAAAAATTTTCGAGTAATGAGCCTTTTACAGTATTTAAGAAATTTAGTTTTTCCATAAGAACAGAATTATTGAAGAAATAAATTAGATTGGAGGGAATCACGAAGATAGCGATAATTAAAGAATTTCTTTTGGTTAAAAATTCTGACTTCGATACTTCCTAACTGCTGTGGCTTCCGTATCTTTGCGTTTTCAAATTTTACACCTATGTCTACGCAATCGCTCAAAGCCATTTCTCCTATTGACGGACGTTACGCCTCGAAAACCTTATCGCTCGTTCCATTCTTTTCGGAAGAAGCCCTTATAAAATATCGCGTTTTAGTAGAGATAGAATACTTTATTGCATTGGTTGAAATGCCTTTACCACAACTAAAAGATTTCGACAAAACACTTGTCCCTAAGCTTCAGAAAATTTATTCCGAATTCACTACAGAGGATGCCCTAAAAATAAAAGAAATTGAAAAGGTGACCAATCATGATGTTAAAGCGGTTGAGTACTTTATCAAAGAACAATTTGATGCATTGGGAATTGAGCAATACAAAGAGTTTATTCATTTTGGACTCACTTCACAGGACATCAATAACACTTCCATTCCGCTATCCCTTAAGGACGCTATGAATGAGGTGTACATCCCCTTATTCTTTGAAGTAAAGGATAAGCTGAAAGCCTTAGCCACCGAATGGGAGAACATCCCTATGCTGGCGAGAACGCATGGACAACCCGCTTCCCCTACCCGTTTAGGGAAAGAAATTAATGTATTTGTAGTTCGATTGGAAGAGCAACTCGATTTACTAAATGATATAAAAAGTGCCGCAAAATTTGGTGGCGCTACAGGTAATTTTAATGCTCATAAAGTAGCATACCAAACCATCGATTGGAAAGCCTTTGGAACCCATTTTGTGCAAGAAAAATTAGGATTACATCATTCGTTTCCAACCACGCAAATTGAGCATTATGACCATATGGCGGCATTGTTTGATGGATTGAAGCGTATTAATAACATTCTTATTGACTTGGATCGTGACATTTGGACGTATGTTTCCATGGATTACTTTAAACAGAAAATTAAAAAGGGTGAAATTGGCTCCAGTGCTATGCCACATAAGGTAAATCCTATCGATTTTGAAAATAGTGAAGGAAATTTAGGTATTGCCAATGCCATGTTTGAGCACTTGGCAAGTAAGCTTCCGATAAGTCGTTTGCAACGCGATTTAACAGACAGCACTGTACTTAGAAATATTGGAGTCCCTATAGGCCATACCCTCATTGGTTTTCAGTCGACCCTAAAAGGATTGAATAAACTATTGCTGAACGAATCTAAATTTGCTGAAGACTTAGAAAATAATTGGGCCGTGGTAGCCGAAGCCTTACAAACTATTCTGCGAAGAGAAGGCTATCCAAATCCGTATGAGGCTTTAAAAGGACTTACACGAACTAACGAAGCCATTACTAAAAAATCAATTGCAGACTTTATTGAGACCTTGGAAGTTTCTGAAGCAATTAAAGCAGAAATGCGTGTGATTACGCCTAGCAATTACACTGGAATATAAAAAAAAGGCTCCAAAAATTTGAAGCCTTGTCATTTCACAACCTATCCCTATCTATGCAGGGGTCTCTGGACAGGAAATGGAATATTATTAATCTTGGGGGCATTAATAAATATAATTTTACAACTTCAAATCTCCTGCCAAATTTTAAGGTAACGATCTGATATACTTAGGTTTTCGATAAAAGGATACCTAAATTCGATGTATAAAAAAACGCCTCAATTTCTTGAGGCGTTTTAATGAAAAATTCTTACTAACTACATTTCTGAAAACACTTCCCCTATTCCTGACAACTTTGATAAATCTAAATCGCCACGCTCCATGGTTTTCATTAATTTTAAGGCTTGATCGGGTCGCATATCGTCGCAAAGCAATCTAAATATTCCGAATCCTTTCTCAGAACTACTTGCAAATACAATGACTTCATCTATCGCGGTTTCTTTCCCCACATACTTCATGGTCATATGCATATCACTTGACTTTACTGAGCCTAGGGTTTTATATTGCTCTTGATCGATAATTCCCTTAATAATTCCTTTTTCACTTTCATATTCGGTTAAATTTCCGTTTTTAACGGGATAGGCCACCACATTAATTTTTTTAATGGTTTTAAGAATATCCTGTTCTTCTTCGGTGAATTTACTGTCATCACTTTGAAACAAACTCGTAGCAATATCCACTTTTAGAAATCGATCATCTTCTTGTTTGTCCACTAAATAGCGCTGTAACGACTTTCCGTTATCGCAACTTATTAATGTAAGTGCAGCAATAACTAATACGGTTAAATATTTTAAGAGTGCCATGGTTTATCCTTTTTTCTTTTCAACATTTTTAAGCTCTTCGCTTCCAGGAACGTTTAGGTCTTTTGTAAGTTTAGAAATTTGCTTCAAATCTATATTTCCAGTAATACTCATAATAATGGTACTATCTTTTCCGTCTACATTTCCTTCAAGAAACATAAGCAATTCGCTTACAAAGCTTTCGTTCTTTCCTTCTTTTGAATAAAACTTAATGTTTTTTCCATCGTCTTTGACACGCATAAGTTCATTAAGTCCTTTGGAGGATGCTAAATACTTTTCTACAGATAGTTTCATACGAGCACCTACCTCTTTGTTTTCAGTAATAAAGATTTTAATGTTATCTAGGTTATTCACCATTTCCATATAATCTCGTACCTCTTTATCCTTCGATTCTATATCGATTTCTGCCAATAGCTTAAACATATTCTTGGTAACGATGACCGAAGTAACGTCTTTTTCATCTTCAAACTTATCGAAGAATCCTTGTGAAAAGCCAACCATTGGGGCTAATAACATTGCGAGTATAAAAAGTGATTTTCTCATTATTTCTAGTGTTTAATAAGGGTTTATTTTAAAATTAAATTTTTTGATTCGGTAAATTGATTGATTAAATTGATGGTTGCTGTATTTTCTGAAAACTCGTTAATAAAAGTTACTTTTTGAGTGCCTTTGTTTAAATTTTCTGAAAGTAAAAACATGGTTTCCTTGGCTTGATTAAACGCCATTAATGCCTCTTCTTCTTCGGCAGACAAACCGTTATTATTAAAATACATATAGCTTGAAATTCCTACTAAAAGGGCTACCGAGGCTGCTATACTCCACTTCCAGAAGTTATTTTGTTTACTTTCTAAAGGCAATTTAATTTCCTTTTCAAAAGTTTCCTTTTTGGCTTCTTGAAGACTAGCAAACAAAGCAGTATAGCCTTGTAAATGCTCGGGTACATTCCCTGATGAAAAGAATTCTCGTAATTGAGCTTCTTCTGCTAAGGTTGTGTTCCCTTCAAAATAAGCATCTAGTAGTTTTGTAATCTTAGCTAACTCCATAGTTGTATTTTTTTAATAGTTCATCTCGAACGGTTTTACGGGCGCGCGATAAATTAACACGTATCGCCGTTTCGTTTATGTCCAGCATTTCAGAAATTTCGTGAAATTCAAACTGCTCTACATCCCTTAATTGAAGGATCATTCGCTGTTTCTCTGGCAAGGTTTCCATTATTTTAAAAACCATTGACACCCCATCATTTACTTCCACAGTACGCTGTAAGTTTTCACTATTTTGATAGTTACTGTGTACAATTTTTAAATTGGAAGCTTGCTTCGACTTTAACCTATCCAAACAATAGTTTTTGGTCATTGTCATGGCAAACGCTTCTGGGTTTGCATAGTTTGTAATACGTTGTTTCCCTTTCCATAATTTCAAAAAAACTTCCTGAACGGCATCTTCTGCTTCTTCACTAGAAACCAAAAGGCGTTTTGCCATACGATAAAGCTTATCCTTAAAAGGAAGCACTAAAGCTGTAAACTCTGTCTGGTTCATAGTGGGTTAGTGTAACACATTAATAATGCCGTTCTATCCTTACGACGAATAACTATATTTTTTGTTACATTTTAATTGTAATACGCAATAATGTAACTATTTTAGGGGTTCTAAAGAAAACAAAATTAAAGTACTGTGAAAAAATCCTTCGTCCTACTATTACTTTTCGTCCTTCCGTTATTTACTTCTTGTTTTAAGGATCTTGATGATGAAATTACCCCTGCTTCGGTTTCTGAAATTAATGATTTTATCTATCGCGGACTCAATTTCTTCTATCTCTATAAGGCAGATACCCCCGAATTGGCAAACGACGCTTTTGCTTCGGATGCAGATTATAATGCCTTTTTAAATTCCTATGCAACCCCTGAAGCCTTTTTCGATTACTTAAAATCTTCGCAGGATCGTTTTAGTATTTTGGTAGATGATTATGTTGAGTTAGAAAATGCCCTTGCAGGCGTTTCTAAAACCAACGGGATGAATTTTGGACTCGTTTTATATCCCGATGGCAGCGGTAATGTTTTTGGCTATGTACGTTATGTATCTCCCAATACCGATGCAGCCACCAAAGGATTAGAACGTGGCGATATTTTTAATACCATTGATGGAGTTCAGTTAACAGATTCAAATTTTAGTGAGCTCATTGCTCCCGATGCCTACGGAGTAGGTTTAGCTACCTTCGATGGGCAAACCATTACGCCCACAGGGGAAACCGTACAGCTTATCAAGGCAGAATATTCTGAAAACCCCATTTTTACTACACAAACTTTCGACATCAACGGAAACAAAATAGGCTATATTCTATACAATGCCTTTACTAATGAATTTGATTCGCAACTCAACGCTGCCTTTGGACAATTTAAAGCCGAAGGAATTACAGATTTAGTTTTGGACTTACGTTATAATGGCGGGGGGTCGGTACGCACCGCAACCTACTTATCGAGTATGATTACTGGGCAACATACAGGACAAGTGTTTTATACAGAACAGTGGAATGAAGACCGCCAAGCCGATTATGCTGAGGACGGTGTATTTGTAAGCACTTTTGAAGGTGGTGGCGAAGCCATTAACAGTCTTAACTTAAATAGAGTGTATGTATTAACAACAAGCAGAACGGCTTCAGCGAGTGAGTTGGTTATTAACGGTTTAGCACCCTATATAGATGTAATTCAGATTGGCACCAATACCACTGGAAAATACCAAGCCTCTTTTTTATTGTACGATGCTCCAGCACCTAACTTTAGTAGAAGCCAAGCCAATATCAATCATAAATATGCGATGCTACCTTTGGTGTTTCAAACGGCTAATTCGGTGGGGTATACTAATTTTGTGGATGGATTGGTTCCAGGCATCGAGCAAGCCGAAGATTATAGCAATTTAGGAATCTTAGGGGATGTAAACGAACCGCTTTTGGCTACGGCGATCGCCGATATTACGGGGGTTCCTATGCCTGCCCCACGACGAATAAACGAGCTTGAAATTATTTCGGAAAGCAATGCGGGATTGCCCCATTACCAAGTGATGTATATTGAAAAGAAATGACCGAAAAACAAGTCATAAAAGCGCTCACCGAAAACTTAGGTTTTTATAAAGACCTACTAACCCATTTGGATGCAGCCACAGTGACTTGGAAACCCTCCGAAACTTCTTGGAGCTTACTAGAAGTGGTCTGCCATTTACTGGACGAAGAACGGGAAGATTTTAAAGCACGAATACAGCATCTTTTCAAGAATCCAAACACCCACCCACCTGCCATTGACCCAAAAGGCTGGGTCACTGAAAGAAATTACGCAAAGCAAGACTATAATAACGTTTTGCAGGAATTTTTTAAAGAAAGAACAAAGTCTATTGAATGGCTTAATAGTTTAGAAAATGCCCCATGGAAAAACTCATTTGAGCATCAGCATTTTGGAACCATGAGCGCATCTTTGTTTTTAACCAATTGGCTAGCGCACGATTACTTTCATTTTAGACAAATCTTTAAAATAAAATACCTCTACCTTCAATCTCAATCGATGCACTCACTTAACTATGCTGGGGGTATTTAAAAATTCACCAACTCCGTCCTACTATTTCCATCACAAATAAGCTGGATGCCATTATTTTAGTTTCTATATTGATAAAAATAATATCTTTAAGGAAACTAACCTTACATGATCAAATTCTTCCATTATCGAAACATTATTTTGCATTTGCAAAATCAAATGTCCAGTGGACATTTGGTTGAGATAGCCGCTTGCGGACATACACAATATAAAAATAGAAGTAATGATTAAATTTTTCAGAAAACTGCGCCAAAAATTACTCGCTGAAAATAAATTCAGTAAATATCTTCTTTATGCTGTAGGAGAGATTGTACTTGTGGTTGTCGGAATTCTAATTGCTTTAGCGGTAAATAATAGAAACAACCAGCGCCTTGATGATTTGAGGGTAGAGCGCTTTATAAATAAGTTCAAACTTCAATTAGAAGACAACTTAGAGGCGGTGAATGTATATATAGAGACTAATGAACAGTTTTATTCAGATTCTAGGCGGTTAATAGCCATTATTGGAGACACTCAGGAGATTGATAACGAAGCAAAAATTGACAGTTTAATATTTTTAAACTCTTATGATTATCACCTAAATCTTGATATGAATGTTATTTTGGAAAGTAGAGAAAATGGAGATATTGCTCTTATTTCTAACGATTCCCTAAGTAAATCTATTTATTATTTAATAACATTTTATAACAAAATAATAGAAGATGAACGGATTACCAATTCGAATCTCAATAATCATTTTGTTCCGTATTTAAGCAAGCATTATAATTTAAAAAATTTAGTTCATACTGTTACTGAAGGCGAGGAACTGAATAAGTCCAAAATTTACCAAGGAGATAATTACAAACTGTTGGTCGATCAGGAATTTGAAAACCTCATTACCTTAAGATTAATTCATTCAAAGGAACTTTTAGAGTCTTATCTAGTGTTAAAAAAAATTATTGTTGATACCTACAAATTATTATAAAAATCAATTCAAAAGATAACCCATGATAAAATTCTTCCGGAAAATTAGGCAAAGACTTCTCTCTGAGAATAAACTGAGTAAATATTTCCTCTATGCCATTGGGGAGATTGTGCTGGTGGTAATAGGAATTTTAATTGCATTACAAATCAATAATAATAATGAATTAAATAAACAAAGAGCGAAAGAAGTTCAGTTCTTAAAAAATCTAAAGAGTGATTTAATATTTGAAGAAAGTGAACTTGAACGTTACATTGAAATTAGAGAAAGTATCGTGAACTCGGCTCAAATTGCACTTGAACACTTTAATGGTAAACCCGTCGAGAATATTCAAATGTTTAATTACCATACTTTTAACGTGGGAATATGGCAAGAATTTCAACGGAACAACAACACTTTTGTTGAATTATTAAATTCTGGAAATTTTACATTAATCTCAAACGAATCAATAAAAAATGAGCTTTTAAATTTAGACTTAATCCACAAACAAATTATATCCTATCGGGAACATTTGAGAAATGATATGGAGCACTATTTTTATGACCCTTGGTTTAGAACTGTTGATTTAGACCCTTTTGCTCAAAGCTTTGTTTTCTATGCTAACAACGGAGATTTTAATAATGAAATAAAGCTTTCAATGGAAGAAATTGATAGACTGATTAATAATACAGTCTTTAAAAATGGATTTGTCGTTTCTGTATTTACAAATTCATTGATTATCGATGATTACAAAAAAATGAAAGATTTAAACAATAAAGTAGTTGAATTAATTAATACAGAGCTAAAAAAAGACAGTAACTAAATGATTAAATTCTTCCATTATCCAAACATTATTTTGCATTTGCAAAATCAAATGTCCAGTGGACATTTGGTTGAGATAGCCGCTTGCGGACATACACAATATAAAAATAGAAGTAATGATTAAATTTTTCAGAAAACTGCGCAAACAACTACTCACTGAAAATAAATTCAGCAAATATTTACTTTATGCAATTGGTGAAATTGTGTTAGTGGTGATAGGGATTTTAATTGCGCTCTCGATTAATAATTGGAACGAAAACAGGAAGCAGGAGGCCAAAGTCAACAACTATTTAAAGAGTATGGTTATTGACTTAAAAAGTGATACTAATGCATATGATAGAATTATAAGCAGCTTTGAGAATCAAGTAGCAGCAAACTCCTCAATCTTTAAAGACAAAGGCTATCAAGAATTACCGTTAGATTCCATAGTCTCAAGGATTACCAGTTATTATGCAATGCATCAAATAGTAGATCAAACTTACCAAAAAATAAAAAATTCAGGACTTTCAGATAACCTAGGCTCAAAGGAATTAAATGATGCGATTAACAACTATTATTCAAATGGTGTAAATTCTTTTAACACCTACTTACAATATGACAAAGAACGCTCCACAAGAGATGACGATTTATGGTTTCTCACTAATAACTACGAAATAAATCTAATCTACCAAGCCACTGAAACTATGGAGTTTCCATTTTCAGAGAGCGAGGAGACAAGAAAAAAAGCCATCATACAAACCATCGAGTCTAATCTTGGCAGAAATTATTTAAGGCATAATATAAACAGAAAAAGAGTAGGAATTATCATTGCAAAACAAACAAAAACTGAAGCAGAAGAACTTATTGAATTGATTAATAAAGAGCTAAAAATAGACACTAACTAAATGATCAAATTCTTTCGAAAAATTCGCCAGCGATTACTTTCTGAAAACAAGCCTGCCTTGCCGGCAGGCAGGTTCAGTAAATACTTGCTGTATGCTATTGGGGAAATCATACTTGTAGTGATAGGAATTTTAATTGCGCTCTCGATTAATAATTGGAATGAAGATAGAAAAATAAGAGAATTAGAACGATCCACCTTAAAAGAATTGAAATCGAATTTACTCGTGGATATTCAAGATTTTCAAAGCGATTTGCGAGGGTATACCGTAGCATCAAAGTCTTCCGATATTATTTTGAAATATATCGATGGGAAAATCCCTTTTCACGACTCTTTACAAATCCACCTAGGAAAAATCCCTATTCAAGGAGTTTTTACTCCCAATAAAGCCGCTTATGAGAATCTGAAAGTGGTTGGAATCAATTTAATTTCAAATGATTCGTTAAGAGCTGCCATAAGTGATTTGTACGAAGGAAGGTATTTTTATGTGCAAAAGTATTTAGAAACAGAATACCAAATAGACCGTGAAAAATTTGGAGACTTTTACCTAAAGGAAATGGAAGAATATTCATTTTTAAAGTATGCAAAACCTATGGATCCTGAAAGATTGGTTGGAAACCAAGAGTTTAGAAACCTAGTCATGCACCGAAAATCAAAGATAAATGGATGGTTTAAAGTGCAATTTGAACTTAACATCAAAAAAGCAAGTCAATTAATTGAAATGATTGAACAAGAACTAAAAAAATAAAAAACCTGCCAACCGAAAGTAGGCAAAACAACCACCCAAAAACACCATGGAAACGATTAAAAATTTTTTAGAACTTGAGCTTATTACCATAGGCGAAAACACCTTACGGGTGTATTCCATATTTGCCATTTTGGTCATTTTTATGCTCACAAAAACCCTTTTATGGCTCATAAAAAGGGCACTCTATCGCAAACGGATATCCAATAAAATAGATGTGAAGGATTCCTATGCGCTATTCCAAATCATTAAATACGTTATTTGGGTGATTGCCATAGGCTTTATCTTAGAAGCCCTAGGGGTAAAAGTGACCTTGCTATTGGCAGGATCTGCTGCTTTACTGGTAGGTATAGGATTAGGACTACAACAAACGTTTAACGATATTATTTCGGGTATTATCCTCCTTTCAGAAAAATCGATACGGGTAGATGATATCTTGGATATTGATGGCATGGTTGTGAAAATACAAAGTATAGGGCTACGAACATCTAAAGGAATAAACACCGATGAAATCTCTATGATCATTCCCAATTCACTCATTACCACCAATAAAGTGATTAATTGGAGTCACCAGTCAGAAAAAGCACGATTTAGAGTGGATGTTGGTGTTGCCTACGGTAGTGATGTAGATTTGGTGATAAAGGTGCTAGAAGATAGCCTACTTGAGCATTCCGATATTTATGACGAAAAATTAATAGAAGTAAGGCTAATCGATTTTGGCAGCTCCTCTTTAGATTTTCAGGTCTTATTCTTTAGTGAAAATATTTTTAGAATAGGAAAGGTAAAAAGCGACATTAGAAAAACCATTCATAAAAACCTAGCAAAAAATAACATCACCATCCCCTTCCCACAACTCGATTTACATATAAAAAATCCAAAAAAACACAAATTTCATAACATATTTTAAAGCTAGCCAATTTTAAAACCATGAAAACTACCGTTTTAATACCCACCACATTTCTAATACTCATTATTATGTCAGGATGTAAATCTGAAAAATCGGAATACGACACCATGGTCGAATTTGGACAAAAATATACCGATGCCTGGAACAGCAAGCAACCAGAAAACATGGCTTCCTTTTATGCTGAAGACGGAACGCTTACCGTAAATGGCGGAACCCCAGCCGTAGGAAGAAAACAATTAGCAGCCACGGCACAGTCCTATATGGAGGCTTTTCCCGATATGATATTAACCATGGATAGTCTCACCAAAGAAAAAGATACCTACAGATACTATTGGACTTTTAAAGGAACCAACACAGGACCTAACGGAACGGGTAACAAAGTCGATTTTAGTGGTTTTGAAGAATGGACGATGAACGAGCAGGGACTTGTTCAAAAATCGATTGGCACCTACGATGCCGATGAGTATACCAGACAACTTGAGGGAAATTAAAGAATTGTATAAAACAAAATCGTTATAGAGGACAAAAGGATGCAATGAAATACGACGAGACGATTACCAATAGAACTATTATAATTAAAAATTGATACTGAAATCTTGGCTATAAAGCCACCTTCAACAGTATTGAATTGAAGTCAAATGAACCTAGCTTAATTTAACCTAAATAATACCTAAAAAGTTTTACCCATTTAAACATTAATCGTAATATTGCAATAAATTAATAAAGAATAAAAATGGGATTAACAAAAACCGAAATGTTTACAGACCAGCAAAACGAGATCTCTCTATTTGCAAAAGTATTAGGACATCCAGCAAGAGTAGCCATTTTACAACATTTGTTTAAAACCAATTCATGTGTTTGTGGAGATTTAGTAAACGAAATTGGTTTGGCTCAACCTACCATTTCACAACACCTAAAAGAACTAAAATACTTAGGGCTAATTAAAGGAAATGTAGAAGGAACAAGTGTTTGTTATTGCATCAACACCCATAATTGGACCGCAATGAAAACGGTAATGACTGCATTTCTAAATCAAGATATAACCGAAAATCAAGATTGTTGCTAAATAAAGTAAACTAATAATTCTAGCATCGTAAGAAACGACTACCATGAGCACCAAAACAAATTTATTTCAGGATATAGAAAAGCTGATAACCAAGCTAGATCCGCAATCCATTTCAGCCGAACGTAAAGCTGTTCTGCAACCCCTAATCGATTTTATACAATTAAAGGTTTCAAATCTTCAAGAAATTAGAATCAACTTTATCTGTACCCACAATTCTAGAAGAAGTCATTTATCGCAGGTTTGGGCACAAACTATGGCTAATTACTTTCAAATTAAAAATGTGGTATGTTATTCTGGAGGAACAGAGGAAACAACACTTTTCCCAATGGTTGCCGAAACCTTACAAAATTCAGGCTTTGAAATTAAAAGACTCTCTGAAGGCACGAATCCTATCTATAGTATTAAGTATGCCGAAAATCAACATCCTATCATTGGATTTTCAAAAAAGTTGGAGGATTCCTTTAATCCAAAATCCAAATTTGCAGCCGTCATGACTTGCGATTCGGCTAATGAAGCGTGTCCTTTTGTTCCAGGTGCAGAAGCCCGCATTCCCATCACTTTTGAAGACCCAAAAGCATTTGACAATACACCTCAACAAGCAGAAAAATATAACGAAAGAAGCCTGCAAATTGCAACCGAACTCTTTTACGTTTTCTCTCAAATTAATTCTAACTAATGGCATCAAAAAAGCTAAGTTTTCTCGATAGAAATCTAACCCTTTGGATTTTCGTCGCAATGGCAATAGGAGTTGGACTAGGTTATTTCATTCCTACATTTCCCGAAATCATAAATTCATTCAATAGTGGTACTACCAATATTCCTATTGCAATAGGATTAATTTTAATGATGTATCCGCCATTGGCAAAAGTTAATTATGCGCTCTTGCCAAAAGTTTTTAGAAACACAAAAATCCTTTCCATTTCCCTTATTCTTAATTGGATAATTGGTCCCGTTTTAATGTTTGTTTTGGCCATTACATTTTTACGTGACTATCCAGAATATATGGTCGGACTCATTTTAATTGGGTTAGCACGTTGTATTGCCATGGTTTTGGTATGGAACGACCTTGCCGAAGGTAGCAGCGAATATGGTGCAGGTTTGGTGGCTTTAAATAGCATTTTTCAGGTTTTCGCCTACAGTTTTTATGCTTGGATTTTTATCACAGTGCTTCCTCCCTATTTTGGTTTTGAAGGGGCTATTGTAGATATTTCCATAGGTACCATTGCAGAAAGTGTGGCCATTTATTTGGGAATTCCGTTTGTGATGGGAATTTTAAGTAGAGTCCTATTGGTAAAACTTAAAGGGGAAGCATGGTATTCTAAAAAGTTTATCCCCACCATTTCACCAATAACCTTAATTGCCTTGTTATTTACCATCATTGTCATGTTCTCGCTAAAAGGAGAATTGATTGTAGAAATCCCAATGGACGTTTTAATTATTGCTGTTCCGCTACTTATCTATTTTACCTTGATGTTTATTATTGGCTTTTTCTTTACCAAAGCTTCCGGTGCAACCTATGACAAAACAGCCTCGGTGGCTTTTACGGCTGCAGGAAATAATTTTGAATTAGCCATTGCCGTTGCCATTGCCGTTTTTGGACTGAATTCTGGGCAAGCATTTGCAGGAGTCATTGGTCCTTTGGTAGAAGTTCCTGCCTTAATATTATTGGTTCGTGTGTCCTTTTGGCTTCGGAAAAAATATTACGGAAAAACCAAGGACCTCGAAACAAACCAAGCAAAATAACAATACTATACTTTATGGAATATTCAGTTAAGGCTAGTTCATCTTCAAAAGATCAAGCGGCAATCAACATAAAAACTTCAGAAATTAATTTTGGAATCACACCTGAAACAGCCGATGATTTACCCAATCCAGCCGAATTATTTTTAGGATCCTTTTCCGCTTGTATCCTAAAAAATGTGGAACGTTATTCTGCATTAATGAATTTTGAATATTCTAATGCCGAAATCACTGTAAAAGCAACACGGCTAGAAAAACCACCACGAATGGACGAAATTTATTATGAGTTACATATTTACAGCCAAGACGATCATGTGAACCTAAGTCTGCTTAAAAAGAACATTGAAAAATTTGGGACCATATTTAATACCGTAAAGCTATCCTGTACTATTATTGGAGACGTTAGACTAATCTCTCAATAATACTAGTGCCCTATCCCGTGTAAGATTATGGTTACACAAGTTGGTTTGCAAGAAGATTTATTTCTATTTTTAATACTTGACTTGTTCATCGTAACATTCTGTACAATTCATGTACAAATCCATTGCGCTTCATTTTAACTAGCTGTAACCCATGATTAAATTCTTTAGAAAAATTAGACAACAACTACTCTCTGAAAATAAGGTCAATAAATATCTATTGTATGCCATAGGTGAGATTATCCTTGTGGTGATTGGAATTTTAATTGCATTACAAATCAATAATCTTAACGAAGCCAAAAAGACCAGAGCTCAAGAAGTGGCTTATTTAAAGAATATTAAGAACGATCTTGAAGTCACCAATGCAGAAATAGACCAATATGTTGCTTCAAGAGCGCAACGTGCAAGTGCCGCCAGTAGTGTTGTTGAACATTATAATGGAAAACCTATAACCGATTGGAATGAATTTAACAAGCACACCATAGATGTCTATACTTGGCAACGGTTTTATCAAACAGATAATACCTTTCAGGAACTTATGAATTCTGGAAATTTTGCCATCATTTCTAATGATTCTATAAAAAATGAATTGCTTACCGTAGATAAGCTTTATAAAAAATTAAAATATACAGAAGACCATTTTAGATACGATGCAGAAATAACACTCTACGAACCGTCTTATGCCATGACAGACATCCACTCGCTATCCAACAATTACTTCTATCAAAAATCTGATGGCAAAAATGGCTTTTTAGGTAATTTAGGTGAAGATGATTTTCGCGAAATGCTAAAAGACCAAAAACAAAAAAATGGATTTGTCTTTGCTGCCATGTACTTTAAAGGAATGAATACTGCGCTTTTAAACATAAAAGAAAAAAACGAACGCATAATAGCACTTATAGACAGCGAGTTTCAAAAATAATCTTGTCATTCTGTGCCTGCCTGTCGGCAGGCTTAATGCGGAAGGGGTAAATTTGTATGTTCGGGAAAAGGGTTCTATATAACTTTGAAAAAGAAAAGCGATCGCACCGACGCTAATAGTAATCCTTACAACCTAATACTTCATTATTAAATTAAGTACCTTTAAGTCTGTAACTTAGGTTGTGGAAAAACTACCTTACTTGGTGTCCTTACGTACTTCATGAAAAAAAATACATTTTTTACTTCACCAAAAGAAAAGACATTATGGCTTTGGGCAGTGGTGGTGCTTATGGCTATTTATGCTTCCCTATTTTTAGGAGGACAACTTTTAGATTTAATGGTAGAACGGCACATCATAGAACAAAGTACGTTTTATCTATTTCTTGTTTTGATTGTTGCTTTTATCCTAAGCGGACTTAAAAGTAAAAAGAAACGAATGGAGTACTGGATCTATGCTGGCGTCATTGCGGTATATGGAATGGCGTTGTTACGGATGGATCTCTCCACAGCCGAGCGCTCTCATATGTTTGAATATGGCTTGTTTGCGGTATTAATTTACGAAGCCTTATTAGAAAGGAAACGCAATGGAGCACAGGTTCCTTATCCTATAGTACTATCCATTATGATCGCAGGAACGGTCGGGTTATTAGACGAGGTTATCCAATATGTTATTCCCTATCGTGTCTTTGATGTGGTGGATATCGGTTTTAATTATATAGCAGCTGCCATAGGGGTGCTTTTTAACATTGGAGCACAAAAGTTGCACCTCATTTTCTCAAAATGGAATGAATAAATAAAAAACAACGAAAGCCTGCCTACCCTTCGACAAGTTCAGGACAACGCTTCTGAAAAATCCTACGGATATTACTCTTGTTCGTGATAATTTAATAACTTAGTTGCTGGCACAATGCAACCAGCCAATCACAAAAGCGTTGGCCGTAATATAAAAATTACAGAATATGAAAGTAACGCTCATTAGTATTCCCGTTCGAGACCAAGAAAAAGCCTTAAAATTTTATACAGAGAAATTGGGCTTTATCATAAAGAAGGACCAACCTTTAGGTGGTGGAAATAGATGGCTTACCTTAGTTTCAAAAGAATGGCAAGATGGGCCAGAATTATTATTGGAACCAGGACCCAATCATTTTGAACCTTGCAAAGTCTATCAAGACGCACTCATGGAAGCCGGAATGCCATACACTCAATTTGATGTTAAAAGTGTTGATGCAGAATATGAGCGACTAAAAAAACTGGGAGTAGAATTTAGCGTGAAACCTTCTACCATGGGTTCCTGGAAATATGCAGTATTTAACGATACCTGCGGAAATAATATTCAACTTGTAGAAGCACCATAAAAACACTATTGCACCAATCTCCATAAATAATCTTACCCCATAAATACCTTTTAACGTATATTTCATGCACGGAAGTTTATCTCAATTTAAAGCAATGCTAGCCCGAAAAAAAGAACGGGATGATAAAAAACGCGTAAAAAATGATAGCAGTACTTATAATGTGTATGATACAAAACCCGACTATGGGTTCCCAAAGCTTTCCGATGCAGCACTAGAAAAGGTAAAAAGCGATATTAGACAAAAAATTAGAGCAGAAAAACGAAAAGAATTAATTATTTACGGGACTGTCTTTACAATCATCATCTTAGTCATTCTATCGCTGTTTTAAAAACCTACCCACGACACACCACCACGGGAAAAACTTTATAGCCAGAAGGAATAGAAAGTAGTCACTTTAGCTTACAAAGTAATCACTTAGGCTTATAGTATGGGCACCCAAGTAGAAACGCTAAAAGAGGTCTTGCGGAAGGGTTAATTTATTATCTTTGAGAAAGTCGATCTGTATATCAACAACGAAATAGTTGATATAACGAGTTGGCAATAATTCCTACCCATCAAACAAAAAATTATTCTTTTTAAGATAAGAGGTAAGAAATAAAAAAAGAGTAATAAACTAAAAATTTAGAAAAATAAGTTTTTTAAAATGGTAAACTAAACAAATATGTAAAACAAAACAATATCATGACATCAAAAATGTATTTCATTATATGCGTATTTTGGTTGATTCCATTTTGCGCAGGGGCGCAAAATCGACTACCAATCATTGATATGCATTTGCATGCCTTTTCGATGGACGAAATACCATCAGGTACTCCTGCTTGTCCAGGCGACCAAAATATACTGGTTCCAACCTTTGATCCTGCCGAGGAGCTTGATTTCTCCAAATCTTTTAAGTGTAGTAATCCTATTTTTGCAGCCAAAGATGATTTAGATTTACGCAACAAAACATTAGCGGCACTAAAAAAATACAATATACGTCGAGCAATGACCGAAGGTCCGGTAGAAATAGTTACTGATTGGTCCAAGGCTGAAGGTGGCGACGTTATTCTGCCAGGAGTCGCTTTTGGTAAGAGAAAGGAAAAGTCTATTGAAGAACTGAAACGATTACACGCTAACGGTCAACTTGCTGTGCTTGGAGAGGTCTACATTCAATATCGTGGTCATCGTCCCGACAATCCGCGTTACGAAGCGTATTTTGCACTGGCAGAAGAACTTGACATCCCAGTCGGAATCCACCTTGGCGAAGGACCTCCAGCAGCCGCCCGTTTCCCAGGATACGAAGAATATCGTGCCAGCATGGGATCCCCCTTCTTGCTTGAAGACGTTTTGCGTAAGCATCCAAAGCTTCGTATTTACGTTATGCACTACGGCTCACCATTAGTAGACGAGATGATATCTATGATGTTCACACATACTAACCTTTATGTTGACATATCCTGCAACAACTGGAGCTTTCCTCGAGCACAATTCTACGATGCGCTCAAGAAAATGATTGATGCAGGTTTCGAAAAGCGCATTATGTTTGGTTCAGACCAGATGTATTGGCCAGACGCAATTGGCGAAGCAATAAAATCAATAGATGAGGCACCATTTCTAACCGATGAGCAAAAACGTGATATTTTCTACAACAATGCTGCTCGGTTTCTACGCTTAAGTGAGGAGGAAATTGCAAAAGATCACGGGCAATAAATTTTTATCAATTAATTTAGTTTTAATCTATAGTTCAATGCATCTGAAATTGAATATTAGAATAATACATTAATTATTTTAAACAGCGTATATAAGTCCATTTTTAGTAAAAAAATGAGAGAGTTGGAAAAATAGAACTACTGGCAACACCTTGTATAATTCATTGCTAGTTCTAGCCTACTTACGAAAATTTGCTAGCGCACAGTTCGCACTTCGTGCTCGTGTCTCGCGGATTTTCTACCTGCCTGACGGTAGGCAGGCTTGACACGGAATCCATTATAAAACAACACGCTCGGTTAAGTGGACACCCAATTACTTCGACAGCACTTCGACAGCACTTCGACAGGCTCAGTGTGACAGCTCAGCACAGGCAAGGCAGGAATAACAAACCCGACGAACCAGAAGACGGAATCTAAATGCTGTACCAAACTACAAGAAGCCCGGCTATGGGGCTCTTTTTGCGCCAAATGCACACAAAGAAGTAAACAAAATTTTTAGTAAAAGCAATAAAATGTTGATAGACTATCAAAAAACTGTTTAAAAACTAAACAGAATATTGATAAAGTATCAAAAATATGTTTAAAACACTAAACAAAATTTTTAATCTACGCTTATGAAAACCCCTAGAACCCCTATAGCTACTTGCCCAGACGTGGGTAAGGTAATACGCACCCATATAAAAAAAAGAAGAATATCAAAAGCTGCACTATCACGTAACGTAAATCACAGCCACCAAGCGTTGCACTCCATTTTACAAAGGCATAGCCTGCAGTTGCAAACACTTTGGGAGTTATGTGTGGCGATGCGGCACAATTTTCTGTTAGACCTCGCGGCACAACTGCCTGCAGACTTTACCACCAACGCCCCAGACCCTACCCTAGCCCTACAAGAGGAGCTTGCACAATTGCGGGAGGAAAACCTACGTCTTACCACCCAAGTAGAAACGCTAAAAGAGGTGATGCGGAAGGGGTAAATTTGTATATTTGGGAAAGCCGATTGGTATATCGACAACAAAAAACAGTCGATATCCTGACCTAGTTACGGTATATCAGTTATACATGTAACGATATAACAAGTTGGGCCTAATTAAAAAAGAATAAATGTTTGCGATTTCACCCACAGATATTAATTGGTTTAAATTCCTCAAAAATGAAGGTCTTAATAACGAGGTGAACTTTTGGACACCTACACCTTGGAATGTTTCAAGACTTGCTTCTGGGGATAGACTATACTTTATGTTAAAATCACCAATTAGAAAAATTGGAGGTTATGGACAATTTTTGGATTACAAGAACACGACTGTAAATCAAGCATGGAACGAATTCGGTCTTAAAAACGGGTGTGCAAGTAAAAAGGAATTTACAGAAAGACTTGACAAGTATAAATCCGAAAGAAGTACAGATGAAACTAGTGTCTCAGATTCAGAAATTGGATGTATAGTTTTAACTAACGCCGTATTCTTCGATGAAGATGCTTTTTTGGATTTAGACAATTATGAAATAGATTTTTCACGGTATATAGTCAAAATTAAATACTACAATTCAGAAGACCCGTTGCAGATTCAAGAACAAGCAATGGAACTTCCTTCAACTTTTGAACTTCTTCAAACCGATGCGGAGAAATTGAAAAAAGCCAGGTTGGTAACTGAACGAAAAGGTCAAGGTATTTTTAGAGCTAAACTGACTTTGGCTTATAATAACAAATGCTGTATAACAGGTGAAGATACGCCCGAACTACTAGAAGCTGCGCATATCCAACCATACATTGACAAAAACTCTAATCACGTTAAAAACGGTTTACTATTAAGGGTGGATTTTCATAAGATTTATGATAGTGGTTTGATGTATATTGATGATAATTATAAAATTCATATAAGTCCGCACATAGAATCGGAATTTTACAGAAGATACAATGGCAAGGAAATAAATCTTCCCAACGATGAAAACCTTCGTCCTTCAAAAGAAGCATTGATGTATAAACAATTTGAATTCAGAAATGAGTAAGAGTTTTGAAGAAATAAAGGAATTGATAATCCAATTCAGAGAAGAAAGAGATTGGAAACAGTTTCATAGGATTAAGGATTTACTATTAGGTCTAAACATAGAAGTGGCGGAACTTCAAGAACTCTTTTTGTGGAAATCAGATAACGAAATACAACAGATAAAGAAAGCTGAAATTGAAAATGAAATTGCGGATATTTTTATTTTTCTCACTTATATATGTGACGAATTTGACATTGACCTCAAAACTGCAATTAATAAGAAGATTGAACTGAATAAGAAGAAATATCCAGTTGAAAAAAGCAAAGGTTCAAACAAGAAATACAATGAATTAAAAAGCTAGGCTCGTGCATTATCCAAATAGTTAGCGTTTTTTTTTACGCTACGTTTCCTACACAAGACCGTTATATGCGATGTCAAAAAAACTACAAAATAAGGAATATAGTATATCGACATTAAAAGGTGTAATTGGTGCAATTCCATTTGCGGGTACTTTAGTCAATGAACTTCTATTTGATGCTCGATCACGAATCAAACAAGAAAGGGTGAATGAATTTATTATAAAATTTAGCGAGCTAATAGATGAGCACACAGAAGAAGATTTTTCGTTACTGAATCTCAATAATGAACAATTAAGTGACATTCTAGAAGAGATAATTATATCAGTATCAAAAACTTCAGCAGAGCATAAAAAGGAAATTTTTAAGAAAATTCTTTTGAATCAGTTAAAATCTAGTGAAGTTGATACTGACGATACCTTACGATTTGTGAATATTACTAATGAAATAAACAATAGACAATTTGAAATTCTTAAATCGTTTCATTCATTAAGTGACAAAGTCCTAAAATATAAGGTTCAAATTCTAGAGTTAAAGGATGAAGCTAGACAATTGAATGCTCGATTAGTAGATTTAAAAAATGAATATGTCGGATCTAAAGAAACATCAGAGAAAATTGAAAAAAGACTCAAGGATATTCCAAAACTAATAAAGAGGCGTGAAATGGCTCTGACTCAAAACAACGTTAATCCGAACACTCACAGCACATTTAACATTAGTAGAGAACTTTACATTACTGAAATGCACGACTTAATAGCTAAAGGATTGCTTTTTGATTTCGCGATTCGGACAAACCTAGTTCAACCATTTGTTCATTTTGGAATAACCCAACTTGGACGAAGCTATATGAAATATATTATTGACGAGTAACACTTCATATAACAACAGCTAGCCCTAGGCTACGTTTTGATGGATAATTGAAATTGTTTTCCTACTTTTAATCTTATTAATTAATCCGACTAATACTAATTGGAGGCATCCTTAAAACCTCAACCCAAAGCCTAGTCGTATATTTCTCCCTTTTGTCTGGTAGCGGTACAATTCTTCAAAGTCGGTATTTAAAATATTATCCACCCCTAGCATTAATTTAAGGTTTTTAGTCAATTGGTGGCTCACGTTAAAATTAAGTAGCGAGTAGCTTTCCAATAGCGCCGTTTCACTTTCAAACGTATCGGGATTAAAAAAGGTGTCGTCACGTTCAGAGACATTCATAAAGCTTAAGCCCACATTCGTTTTTGCAGTAGGGGCATACTGCACACTGGCATTCACTTTATGCTCTGGAATACGCAAGGCAAAACGCTCATCGGCTTGGGTATTGGTATAATTGGCAGTGAGGGTCACCTGCGCTATGGGGGTATAAAACACTTCCACTTCTAACCCACTGGCTTTAAAGGTTTTGGCGGTATTTTGGTATTGGTAGGTAAACAAATCGGGGTCCACCACCACAAAATCGACAAAGTTTTCTTCCTCCCGTTGGAAACAGACCGCACTTACTCTAAAGCGTTTGTTGGAAATCTCAAACCCCCCTTCTAGGGTGGTGTTTTCTTCGGGTTGTAATGCCTCATTTCCGTAAATAGGGTCGTATATCTGGAACAGCGACGGCGTGATATAGGCAGTGCTATAGGAGCCTAAAAGCTTTAGATTAAAAGTGCTTATATCCACATTATAAGACGGATTTACCTGATACACCAAGTGGTTTCCGTACAAACTGTGGATGTTCATTCGGGCGCCCGTGCTTACATTCAGTCCAAAAGCGGAGGTGTACAACACATTTACATAAGGATCGAAGAAATTAAATTGGGCAGTATCCTCATCCACATCCTGCGCAAATTGGGTATCCCCAAACGGAATGGTAAAAGAATTCATCTTGCTCAAGTTCCCGCCCAGTCCAACAATGGCTTTAAATTCCTTACCAAAATTATACTGCAAATAGTTATCAAAATTGTACACCTTGGCGTCGTATTGTGCAGGAAACGAAGAAGTGATTTCACGCTCCACCACACTATAATTATCATTAAACACATACTCCCCTTTCTTGAATTTCCATTCAAAATGCCCTCCCGTACGGAATTGTTTGGTCTCGTTGGTATAATTGGCATCGGTATAGCTAAAATCATCAAAGCCCGAAGTCAACTTATCAAACGCCACAAACTGACTGATGGTGATGTCCTTGGTGATGTTTACTCCTACATTTACTTTCGCATTAAAATTATTAAAAAGGTCGGCTTCAAAAGCATCTTCTCCTTCGGGTGCTGCAATGGCTGAAAGTCCGTTACTGTATCGATGATTGGCTTCGGCTTGGTAAAAGAACTTGCCCATACTCCCAGAAATCACTGCGTTATTGGTGATGCTTTCTACGGGATAGGTATCATCTTCGGCACTTCTATCGGTACCAAACATACTGGTAGTTGAGACGGCAAACGGCTTTTTGGAAGGATCTTTTGTGGTAATGCTAATCACCGCCGTTGCGGCACCGCTTCCGTATAACACACTGGAGGCGCCTTTCATCACTTCAATTTTTTCAATGTTTGCAAGGGATACCAAGCGTAAATCATAATCGTTAGAAATTTGTGAGGCATCATTTAACGGCACGCCATCCACCAAAATAAGCACTTGCCTGTTGCGGCCTCCGCGTACAAAATATCCTAGGTTTTGACCGTTGTTGCTATTGCTTCCGTTGATTTCGAAGCCTGCCACCTCATTGATTACCTGTGCTACCGATTTCCCAGCGTTCTGCTGGATGGTTTCCTGCGAAATGACGGTAACCGTCTTTCCGCTTTGTTTACGGTCTATAGACACCTTAGTATCGATATACACCGAATCTAGCTTTTGCACCGAATCTAAGACGGTTGTTTGTTGTGAAAAAAGAAAGGAAGTCCCCAAAAGGAAACTCATGGAAAAAAATAAAATAGTTCTCATTTTAAAATAGTTTTAAAACGGAAAAAGTAATTGATGAATCTTACGAAAGCCCAAAATTAAGGTTCCTGAGCTGTGTCGAAGGACCCAAACCTTTATCCCGAAAGTTTGACAAAATGTTGAAAATTGGCAGGTCTCCTGGCTTGCCTGTCGCACTTACCTTCCCATTCCTAAGGAACAGTGGTTTGAAGAATAGTGCTATCAAGACAAACATCGTCTTGACGGCTTACAGTTGCGGGAACAGCTTCGGATTCTAACCGAATTCCCTTTTAATTTTCCTTTACCAAAAAAGAAAAACCAAATTTCGGGTCAAAAATACATTTTTATAGATTGCCCCTACAAGATAAATTCCATTATTTTTGAAGATGCTTAAAAAACTATTTCCACTACTCATTCTCCCCTTCGTTTTCTCCTGCAAACATGCGGAAGAGAAAAAAACAATAACACCTACTACCCCATCGATTGTGGTGCAATACGCCCAAGGATTTGAAATTGAAGACTTCGAAACCTATAAAATAGTCACCCTTAAAAACCCTTGGCCTGGTGCTACCGAAACCTATACCTATGCCTTAGTCCAAAAAGGAGCGACAGTTCCAGAAACACTTGAGGTAACGACAGTGGTGGAAGTTCCGTTAAAAAATATTGTGGTGACCTCCACCACGCACATTCCTTCCTTAGAAATGCTGGAAGTGGAAAACAAACTAATTGGATTCCCGAATCTCGATTATATCTCTTCCGAAAAAACACGTGCCCTTATTGACTTGGGGGCCATAAAAGAACTTGGCAAAAATGAAGACATCAATACCGAAGTGCTTATTGATCTAAGCCCCGATGCCGTGGTGACATTTGCGGTGGCAGGACAAAATAAAACGGTATCAACTATTGAAAAAACAGGGATTCCGGTATTGTATAATGCCGATTGGACTGAAACACACCCACTAGGTAAAGCCGAATGGATTAAGTTTTTTGGAGTGCTCTTCGGAAAGGAAAAAGAAGCCGATAGTATCTTTTCAGACATTGAAAGAAACTACAACGAAGCAAAGCAACTGGCTTCCACCTCCAATTCAAAACCCACCGTGTTAAGCGGTGCGATGTTCAAAGATGTGTGGTACCTCCCTCAGGGCGATAGTTGGGCGGCACAGTTTATTGCTGATGCCAACGGCGACTATCTCTGGGGTGACTCTGAAGGCACTGGGAGTTTATCTCTGAACTTAGAAACAGTTTTGGAAAAAGGCAAGAATGCCGATTTCTGGATTGGTCCCAGTCAGTTTTCCAGTTATGTTCAAATGGAGGAAGCACATTCGGTTTATTCAGAATTTAGGGCCTATCAGGAAAAGAAAGTATTCAGCTTTACTACTAAAAAAGGCGCTACAGGAGGTGTTATTTATTATGAATTAGCCCCAAATCGCCCCGATTTAGTATTGAAAGACATCATTAAAATTTTACATCCCGAGCTTTTACCGGACTATGAATTATTCTTTTTTGCACCTTTGCAATAATGGAAACCCAAAAATCGTATAAAAAAGTATTCCTGCTATTATTCGTTTTACTAATAGCCTTCTTCTTTGTGAATATCAGCTTAGGGTCGGTGGCCATTCCATTAAAAGATATTTTTGCCAGCTTTTTTGGCGGCGAAGTTTCAAAATCCTCTTGGGAATACATTATTACGCAATACCGCGTACCCAAAGCCATCACCGCTATTTTAGTCGGCAGTGGATTAGGGGCTGCTGGGCTGCTCATGCAAACACTTTTCAGAAATCCATTGGCAGGTCCATTTGTCCTAGGATTGAGTAGCGGTGCCAGTTTGGGTGTGGCTTTCTTAATTTTGGGTGCCGGAGCGTTTGGAGGCTTTTTAAGCAATGCTTTGGTAAGTGAATGGAGTTTGGTGTTGGCTTCGGCTTTTGGAAGTTTTTTGGTCCTTCTGGCGGTGTTAGCAGTTACCTTTAGAGTAAAAGATACCATGGCGATTCTAATTATTGGATTGATGTTTGGGAGTGTGACTTCGGCGGTGGTGGCGGTATTATCTTATTTCACCAATGCCGAAAAACTGCAACAATATGTTTTTTGGTCTTTTGGAAGCTTGGGAAACCAATCTTGGAATGGTGTACTCATTCTTACTATTTGTGTACTTGTTGGGCTATTCATTGCATTCTTTTCGGTAAAATCATTAAACGCCTTACTCTTAGGAGAAAACTATGCGAAAAGTTTAGGGGTTCAATTAAAACGCACGACCCTACTCATTATCTTTTCTACAAGCATTCTCGCAGGAGCCATCACCGCATTTGCAGGACCCATCGCCTTTATTGGCTTGGCAGTGCCGCATATCACCCGACAATGGGTAACCACTTCCAATCATAGAGTGTTGTTGCCTGCTGTATTGCTTTTAGGAGCTATTGTTATGCTTATATGTGATAGTATTGCGCAAATACCGTTTAGCGAATACACACTACCTATTAATGCCATTACGTCTTTGGTGGGTGCGCCTGTCGTGATTTGGTTATTGGTGAGAAAGAAAAAATTATTGTTTTAATGGCTTCGGAAAACCAACATAGCGTATTAAAAGTGACGAATCTTTCTATAGGATATTCCCATAATAAGAAGGATACTGTGGTGGCTCAAAATCTTTCTTTCGAATTAAATAAGGGCGAACTCATTGGAATGGTGGGTGCCAACGGCATTGGAAAATCGACCCTACTCCGGACACTCACTGGAATGCAGAAACCACTTGCAGGAACGATTTCAATATTAGGAAAAAAACTTGAGGAGTATCACTCCCTGGAATTGGCTTCTTTATTAAGTGTGGTATTTACTGAAGCGCCAGCCTCAAAAAATTTATCGGTGTTAGAATTTGTTTCCCTTGGGAGACAGCCCTATACCAATTGGATGGGAACACTCACTCCTACCGATACAAAAAAAATTGACTGGGCGTTGGAGATCACCGATACTCAAAAACTGTCCCAACGAAAGTGTTTTGAGTTAAGTGACGGGCAGTTACAACGTGTTGCTATTGCTAGAGCTTTAGCGCAAGACACCCCTATAATTGTTCTCGATGAACCAACCACACACTTAGATTTATATCATAGGGCGTATGTATTGAAATTGTTGAAAAAATTGACCAAAGAGACTGAAAAAATTATCCTTTTTTCGACCCACGAAATAGATTTGGCAATACAATTAAGTGATAAAATAGGGGTGTTAACTACAGACGCATTTTATTTCGACCAACCTTGCAAACTCATTGAAGGAGGAAAATTTAATACTCTTTTCCCCGAAGACACCATCCTTTTTGATGCCAAAACAGGTCGATTTACTATAAAGGATTAAGTATCTTTACTAAAATTTTCTACATAAAATGAGCGAAACTTTTATCGTCTTTCTTATTGGATCTCTTTCAGCCCTTGCAGGTGCATATCTTGGCAATTTAATCGCACAATTACGAAACAAAACCCAAACGGGAAAGTTGGAAGAGCGTATTAATCAGTTAAAAGAACAAGAGGAAAAACTTCAGGAGCGTCTTCAACATACTATTGATGAACGAGAAACCATTCGTAAAGAAAAAGACTTTTTAAATACCGAATTGGTTAAGAGAAATGCTCAAAATGAAAATCTAGAAAGAAAATTGAATGAGCAAAAAGATGAATTAGAAAAATTACAAGAAAAATTTACTGCTGAGTTTGAAAATCTTGCCAATAAAATTTTAGACACAAAGTCTGAAAAATTTACCAAGCAGAATAAAGAAAACCTAGATTTAATATTAAAACCGCTTCAGGAAAAAATAGCAACGTTCGAAAAACGTGTAGAAGATACCCACAAAGAAAGTATTGATCGTCATGCGATGCTTCGTCAACAGATTATTGGCTTAAAAGAGCTTAACGAGCAAATGAGTAAAGAAGCTACTAATCTTACCAAAGCACTAAAAGGAGATAGCAAATTACAGGGGAATTGGGGGGAATTGGTTTTAGAAAGAGTGCTCGAAAAAAGTGGTTTAGAAAAAGACCGAGAATATTTTGTACAAACCAGTTTTACTAACGAAGACGGAAAAAGAGTGCTTCCCGATGTAGTGCTTCACCTACCCGATAATAAAAAAATGATTATCGATTCTAAGGTCTCCTTAGTGGCCTATGAGCGTTTTGTAAATGAAGAGGAAGATGATGTAAAAGCGCAATTTTTAAAAGAACATATCAATTCTTTGAAAAAGCATATTGAGCAATTAAGTGCTAAAAATTACCAGGATATTTACAAAATTGAAAGTCCCGACTTTGTATTGCTTTTTGTCCCAATTGAACCGGCCTTTGCAGTAGCAATAAATCAAGATAACGCTTTGTATAATTGGGCGTTTGAGAAAAATATTGTGATTGTAACACCTACTACCCTTCTAGCTACATTACGTACGATTGATAGCATGTGGAATAATGAAAAGCAACAACAAAATGCATTGGAAATAGCCACCCAAGCAGGGGCTTTGTACGATAGCTTTACCAGTTTGACCGATGAATTAATTAAAGTGGGGAAGCAAATAGGAACAGTCCAAGGCACTTATGAAACCGCTATGAAAAAATTAACGGGACGAGGGAACCTCATCACTAGAGTAGAACGATTAAAGAAACTTGGAGCCAAGGCCAGTAAAAATATTGACCAAAAGCTTTTAAAAAGAGCAGAAGAAGACGAAGATGAATAAAAAAAGAGGCTGAAAATGATTCAGCCCCTTTTTAAAAGGAAAGGAAAAAGTAAAGACTACTTTTTAACTACTTTAAAAGTCTTTTGTAAATCGTTAGACATCACGGTCACAAAATAAATTCCAGAGTTAAGTTGTGCCATGTCAATGGCAATGGAAGTTCCTTCAACGGCTTGTACGTCTACTTTTTTTCCTAAAATGTCGTAAACTTGGTACGCTGTTAAAGAAAATTCAGAGGTAACAGTCAGTTTATTAATTACTGGATTAGGAAAATGGTTTACGCTTAATGCAAAGTTATCTTCCACTCCTGCAATTTGTTCAACCGTAATAACGCCTTCCATGGCAGAATGCACATCACAACCGTAAGGATTTACTCCCGGCATGGTAAATGTGTGAGAAAAGGTAAATCCTAGTCCGGTTTCAACTCCGCTGTCAAAAACTTCTGTAGATCCAGAATCACTTGTTACGGAGTGAGGTACTGTGTCTGCCCAAGTCCAGGTAACGGTATCACCAACTTCAATTGTAATGGTGCCTTCAGTACCTGTGGTTGTGGCCCAATCAATAAAATGTTCTGTTTGTGCACTAGCAAACATAGTGGTTAAAAGTGCGACGAATAATAAAGTAACTTTTTTCATTTTAAGTAATTTTTAAAGGTTAATTTTTAATATGTTGATTTATTAATATGCAACGTGTGTTTATAATTTCATTTTAAAATACTCTACTTAAGTTAAATCCAAAGAAAAAATCGCCATCACCCCAATCGCCTTGCCCTTGGACAATAAATCCATCTTCGAACATGGCCTGAGCGTTCGTAAAATGCATTTGAAATACATGACCTCCTGTTTCCAAATCAACACCAATGGAAAGCGGATTTTTAAAAATGGAATTACTATTTCGGTTGAGATGAATGCCATAATCCATATTCAAACTCCAACGCTTGGTTAATTTGTAACGCCCTCCTACGCCTATAGCAAATTGGTTATTTTCTTCATCATAATTTTCAAATTCTGTATCACTTATTTCTACAAAGCTTCGGGTCGCTAGATTTTCATGAACATGAGTCGGTGCAATAAGGAACGAAAAGTCTTCAGAAAATTTTCTAGAAATTAGAATTTGGTTGACATAATTAACTCTATCGCTAAATTCAAGATTTGGCAGTAAATCTTTATCTAGAGCTGTATTTATGGTTACTAGGTTATACCCTACAATGGTAAAGGGAAATCCATCTTTTTCTTGCTGAAGCAATCGGTATTTTGCGTGAATTCCATATTTTTTTTGAAACGAGCTTCGCGCGACTCCAATATTAATCCCATCAGTAATTCCGTAAATAAACTTTAGTTGGGTTACCGCATTATCCAACCCAAAAAAATCATCAAATCCATTTTTTACGGTTCCAAATCGGTGCGAAACAATAAAGAATAGGTCTTTTCCTCCTGCGAGTTTTGTCGACTCAAAATTGACAATTTTTAAACCTTTAAAGGCAGAAGAAACCGTGTTATCTACTTCTACTCCTGCTTCTAATTCGTTTAAAAGGTCATCTTGTGCTAAAACAAAAAAGGGTAGTAATAAAATTATAAATAGTAGCTTTTTCATGGGTAGTGAGTTAGAGAACATTGGTCTAGTTTTGCTATTTCAAATAGATCATCGTAGCCAATACAACGACCTTTAATGGTTACTTTTTTATTTATTTCTAATCCCTGAGGAAGTTGGTTAAAGGTACACTGAATAGCTTCGTCAAGGGTTGCCGATTGTGCATCCATTTCCGTAATCACACCAGTCACTTCAACCGTTTTATTCAAAATACGCTCCGTATTATCTGAAGCAAACATACCTACCAATTCTTTTGCTTCTACTTTAACGGAAGCTTCTTCAGTTTCAATGTTCCTATGGTTTTTGTAGAGGTACTTATAACCTGTATAAGCACCTACTACAATCACCAAAAACGCTATTAATATGTAATTTCTCTTTTTCATAGATACTATCTTAATAGCGAATATTTTGCACTGACATGAACTTCTTCAGCAATTTTATTGCTTACAATTTTTGGTATTTCAATGTTAAAATCGGTGGGATTTAAAACAAATTGTGATTCTACAAGTAAACTATCGCCTTTTTTTGAAATGGATATTGACGTTTCAAAAGGTTTTGTAACACCGTGAATTGTAATTGTTCCTTCCAAAGTATAATTTAAAGTTCCTTCGGTGAGTTTTGAAGCAGAAAAGTCTTTTAGTTTTCCTTTTACTATTGCCTTTGGAAATTTTGAAGATTCCATATAATTTTCGTTGAAGTGCTCCTCCATTAGTGCAACTTTAAATCGAAAACCATTTATCAAAACCAAAGAAGCAAAGTCACCTGTTTCAGCATTTAAAATGGCGCTTACATTTTCATTTTTTGCTTTTACTTCTTCAAAAGAAGGTACTGAAGCTTCAAAAACAATGGTACCGTTTTTAGTACTATATTTTTCTTGTGCAACTACCAAAGTTGTAAACACAAAACTTAAACATACTATGATATACTTCATTTTCATATAATTAATTTTCTAGAAGACCGTCTTCTTCCCATGAAACAATAAGATTTATAGTAGTTTGTGGTAGCCTTGGCCCCCCCAGCGGCATCAATCCGGACTCGCCTTCATTACGGCTAATTCTATCAAGTAATCCTCTCGAGATTACTGCATCTCTAACATTCTCAAAGGTTACCAAAGGCATTGGCGCTCCATTTTGAGGAGGATTTGAATGACATTGCAAACAGTTATTCTCAAATATTGATTTTACATCTTGAAACGTAGTAAGTTCTGGAGTTTCTTGCACTGGCTCCATAACATCGTCTAAGGTATTGGTACTACAACTGCTTATACCTAGCAACGTAATCGAAAAAATAATAACTTTTAATTTCATAGTCTTTAGTATATAACGTTCCAATCAAGTTTAATCATTATAAAATTGTTAAAGAATGATATTACTCATATTAGTAGTAAAACAATAAAGACCAAGTTTACCCTACCTAAAAATGAAAAAATAGATGGTAGTAGGGCATAATTCTGTTAAATTTTATAATAAAGAGCTGTCAGTTTATATGGCTATATATCAATTAGTTACACTTTATCGATTTAATTTGCACTTATAACGAAAATATAAAATTCATTATAAGATATTTCCTACATCGCCTTATTTTTGCCTCATAAGAAGTTAAACCCCCAAATTAAACCACTTATGAAATCATTATTACTATTCATTTTTTTTGTTCCATTTTTGGCTTTTAGTCAAGTAGGTATTAACACAACAACCCCCCAAGCAACTTTAGATGTTAATGGTACTTTAAGAGTCACTAATACAACAGGTACTAACTCTGCCAAAGTAATAGGGGTGGATAGTAACGGAACGGTAACACAAGTTGGTGTAGGTTCAAATTTATCTTTAGACAGCGGAGTACTAAATGCTTCTGGCTCAAACAAATATTTGGTTCGGTTAGTACCTACAGTAACTCTTTCCTCTGGTCACAAGTTTAATAACTTGAACTTAGATCTTAATGGAGTAAATAAGGATATTGTAGTTTTTAGGTTAACGGGTTCTTCCCATAATTTTGAAGTTACAGGAATTCAAGGAGGGACAGATGGAAAACACATTATATTACTTAATGTAAGTGCTAATAATTTTAGGCTATCGGATGAGAGCTCAGATTCTTTAGCAATAAATAGAATAATAACACTTGCGGGAAGTTTCGAAGCAACATCAGGGCAAGGTTCTGCAGAGCTTGTGTATGATGGAATCTCGCAAAGATGGATTATTTTAAATTTCAGAAACTAAAAATTCAAACTCTCCTTTTAAAACTTTAAAAAAAATGTCTTCTGTAGAAGGCATTTTTTTAGTTCAAATATTACAAATTCAAAATAAAATATTTTTTCTAAATACACTATTATATAGTTAATTATCAACACTTTAACGAATATTTATGTGTTATGTCGTAAAATAATTTAAAATGTTTTGCTATTGACTATATTTAATTGACTATTAATCAATTGGGGTTGATTATGAAGCTAGAACTATTTTTTTTGGTCTTTTTTTCTTGTCACCTTAGTTTCGCTCAAGTTGGTATCAATACCACTACTCCTAATGAAACTTTGGATGTGAATGGAACGTTAAGAATTCAAAATACAGGGACCATTAATTCTTCAAAAATACTGGGTCGTGATACTAATGGAACTGTAGGAACAATCGATGTTGGCGATAATATCACTATTAATAATAATACCCTCTATGCAGATGGATCTAATCAATATGGAATTGTAAATATTCCTATTACTGCAAATACTCCCAATACCAAAATACATGATCTAGATTTAGATTTAGGGGGTGCTAATGCGTTTAAAACAGTATTTAGATTAACAGGTGCCAATGCTAGTTTCACTATTACTGGGATAGATGGCGGAACAGATGGTAGACATGTGCTCTTGTTGAATATTAATTCAAGTAATATGACATTAGATCATGAAAATGTACAATCAACCGCATCAAATAGAATCAATACCTTAGGAACCCCAAGTGAAGCAACATCTGGCCAAGGAGCCATTGAACTAGTGTATGATGGTGTTTTAAACCGCTGGCTTATTCTTAATGTGAGAAACTAATATAAAAGTTACCTATTTAAATACATTCTTCGTCTTGAATATATTTCATAAAATTCATCGTCTTTTAAGCTGTCGATAAACAATATACTTTCGCCTGTACTTTTCATTTCTGGCCCTAATTTTTTATCCACATTAGGAAACTTATTAAAGCTAAAAACAGGTTGCTTAATGGCATATCCTTTTAGCTGAGGGTTAAAATTAAAATCACTTAACTTGTTATGCCCAATCATCACTTTTGTAGCATAATTTACATAAGGTTCCCCATAAGCTTTTGCGATAAAAGGAACGGTCCTAGACGCTCTTGGGTTCGCTTCTATGATGTAAACATTATCGTCTTTAATGGCAAATTGAATGTTTATTAGACCCACTGTATTTAAAGCTAGAGCAATCTTTTTGGTGTGATCTTTTATTTGCTGAATGATTAAATCCCCTAAATTGAATGGTGGTAATGTCGCATTAGAATCTCCAGAGTGCACTCCACAAGGTTCTATATGCTCCATAATACCAATTATATAAACATTTTCTCCATCGCAAATGGCATCGGCTTCTGCTTCAATAGCACCATCGAGGTAATGATCTAGTAATAATTTATTATTCGGGATTTTACGAAGTAAATCGACGACATGTTCTTCCAATTCCCGCTTGTTAATTACAATCTTCATCCCTTGTCCTCCCAATACATAGGAAGGTCTAATAAGTAAGGGAAAGTCTAATTCATCGGCAAGGGCCAATGCTTCCTCTGTAGTTTCGGCAGTACCAAACTCTGGGTAAGGAATGTTATTCTCTTTTAACAGTGTAGAGAAGCTACCTCTATCTTCAGCCAAATCCAAAGATTGATAGGTGGTTCCCATAATTTTAATTCCGTAACGATCAAGCTTTTCAGCAAGTTTTAAAGCAGTTTGTCCACCTAGCTGAACGATAACTCCTTCAGGTTTTTCGTGACGAATGATGTCGTAAATATGTTCCCAAAAAACAGGCTCAAAATATAACTTATCTGCTACATCAAAATCGGTAGAAACCGTTTCTGGGTTACAATTAATCATAATCGTTTCATATCCACATTCAGCCGCTGCTAGCACTCCATGAACGCAACAATAATCGAACTCAATTCCTTGTCCAATTCGGTTAGGCCCCGAACCAAGTACAATAATTTTCTTCTTATCGGTTACGATACTATCGTTTTCTGAATATGGCTTCCCACTTGTGGTCTCCATTTCGTTTTCGAAGGTGGAATAATAATAAGGTGTATGGGCTTTAAATTCGGCAGCACAAGTATCAACGAGCTTATAAACTCTTTGAATATTAAATTCTTCACGCTTTTTATACACTTGACTTTCTAAGCATTTAAGCATATGTGCAATTTGTCTATCACCGTAGCCTTTTTGTTTTGCTTCAAGTAGTAATTCTCGAGGTAAAGTATCTAGTGTGAACCTTGAAATTTCTTTTTCAAGAAGGTATAGCTCTTCGTATTGACGAAGATACCACATATCTATTTTGGTAATTTCGTGGATACGACTCAATGGAATCCCCATCTGGATAGCATCATAAATCACGAAAACTCGGTCCCAACTTGCATTGGTAAGCTTATCTATAATTTGATCGTAATTGGTGTAGTTTTTTCCATCTGCCCCTAAACCATTTCTTTTAATTTCTAATGACTGTGTCGCTTTATGAAGAGCTTCTTGAAAAGATCTACCTATACCCATCACCTCCCCAACAGCTTTCATTTGAAGTCCTAAGGTACGATCTGCCCCTTCAAACTTGTCGAAATTCCATCGAGGGATTTTTACAATCACATAATCGAGTGTAGGCTCGAATAATGCCGAAGTTGATTTTGTAATTTGATTATTTAATTCATCAAGGTTATAGCCAATAGCAAGTTTTGCTGCAATTTTGGCAATAGGATATCCCGTAGCTTTTGAGGCCAATGCCGAAGAACGTGACACCCGTGGATTAATTTCAATGGCAATTATATCTTCTTTTTCATCAGGACTCACGGCAAATTGCACATTACACCCTCCAGCAAAATTTCCTATGCTACGCATCATATGAATTGCCATATCACGCATACGTTGGAAAGTAACATCACTTAAAGTCATTGCAGGAGCAACTGTAATAGAATCTCCCGTATGAATTCCCATGGGATCCATATTTTCTATGGTACAGATAATGACAACGTTATCATTATTGTCCCTAAGTAATTCTAATTCGTATTCCTTCCACCCCATCATGGCCTTATCAATCATCACTTCGTGAATGGGTGATACTTCCAATCCATTTCGTAAGTGTTCATCAAAATCTTCAGCCTTATACACTATGGATGCCCCTGCTCCACCAAGGGTAAAAGAAGATCTAATAACTAAAGGAAAACCAAACTCTTGCGCAATCTCTTTTCCTTTTAGATAGGAATTTGCAGTTGCTTGAGGCGCCATTGGGATTCCTATTTTTTCCATTAGGTTTCGAAATTGCTCCCTGTCTTCAGTGATATTGATGGCATTAATATCAACACCAATAATTTTTACATTAAAATCGGCCCAAATTCCCTTTTCATCAGCTTCAATACAAAGATTTAATGCAGTTTGTCCTCCCATTGTGGGTAATACTGCATCAATTTGTGGGTGTTCCTTTAATATTTTTACAATTGACTTAGTCGTTAATGGCAGCAAATAAATGTGATCTGCCATCACAGGGTCTGTCATAATAGTAGCAGGATTGGAATTTATTAAAACTGTCTCAATTCCATCCTCTTTTAAAGAACGCAGGGCTTGTGATCCAGAGTAATCAAACTCACACGCTTGACCAATAATAATAGGGCCTGAACCAATAATTAAAATGGATTTTAAATCGTTGTTTTTGGGCATTTTTACTTCTTTTTTTTGGCGTTTAAAATTACGATTCGTTAGGGTATAAAAAAAAGGTGTTGTTTAAAAACAACACCTTTTTATGTATAAGTTATCAACATTATTTCTTGTGACGAGGTTCAGAAGATACAGATAATTTCTTTCTGCCTTTCGCTCTACGCGAAGCCAATACTTTACGTCCGTTTACAGAAGCCATGCGCTCTCTAAATCCGTGCTTGTTTCTTCTTTTCCTTTTTGATGGCTGAAATGTTCTCTTGCTCATTGTAAATTAGGTTAAATCTTCTGAAATTTTCCTACTCTAAGACCTTTTCTTAAAGTCGGGTGCAAATATACAATCATTTTTTACTTAGACAAACCGAAATGTGAAAATATTTATGATTGTTTTTAGTACCTTTGCCAGCCTATATTAAACAACGAAACATGTTCAATAAAAATATAAAATTAGTACTAACCGCTCTTATTATAGGGCTATCCATTTGGCAATTTATCGAAGGAAATATTGGAAATGGAATAATGTATATACTTCTATCCTTTGTTTTTGTTTTTCTTTATTTTAAAAATGAAATGATTTTACTAGCATTTTTAAGACTTAGGAAGCAAGATTTTCCTGGCGCAAAAAAATGGTTGGATAGAATTAAAAACCCAGAAGGTGCTCTCGTTACAAAACAACAAGGGTATTACAACTACCTCAATGGGCTAATGGTTTCTCAAACCAATATGAATGAAGCTGAAAAGTATTTCAAAAAAGCCGAAAAACTTGGGTTAAGCATGAGTTCAGATATGGCTATGGTAAAGCTCAACCTTGCAGGTGTAGCCATGACAAAAAACCGAAAAAGAGAAGCAGAAACCCTTTTAGCTGAAGCAAAAAAGCTAGATAAGCACAATATGCTGGGGGATCAAATTAAAATGATGCAGCAGCAAATGAAGAAAGCAAATATCCCAAGACAGCAATATGGGAGATCTGGTAGAGGCGGGAGATACAGATAATAAATTGTTGGTTTTTAATAGTTTATTAATTTTTAATAACTAAAAAACTATGTGTTTTCTTTAATTTTCTCACAAAGCATTATTACATTTGCTTGCTAACCAAATCTAGTGCCTATGGGTAAAATACTACTTGCCCTATTTATTTTTACCTCACTAGCTTCCTATGCTCAAGATTTCGAGCCCAAGACTTATTTTTCTGATGCCATTGAAAAAAACATTAGGAAATATAGGGTTAATGCAAAAAGGGCATATATAAAAAACGACTTAGAAAGAGCTCAGTTTCTTTTCGACTCATTAATTAACCATGTTGTAAAGAACACCTATATAGATAATTTTAAGGTGCGAAAATTTAGTGGTCGAAAAATTGAACTTCACGAATTCGAAAAGCCCATATACCTTATTACTTATGCTACTTGGTGTACACCTGGCATTGGTGAAATACCTGCACTTAATGATGTTGTAGATGCCTATAGTGATGAAATAGATTTTGTTATGCTGTTTTGGGGGCCAAAAAAAAAGGTAAGAAAGTTAAAAAATAAGATGAATAACAAAATTAAAATTCTCTATGTAGACGAAAAGGAGAATAAAAATGATTTTGTTATTCGTTGTATGAAACACACACTCGGGTTTCCAGCGTCATTCTTCATTTCTTCAGATAAAAAGGTCCTAGATGTGAGAAGAAATTTTTTACATCATTACAGCGAAGAATATACTAAATCCTATAATGCCAACTACCAAACCTTTACAAGCGGAGTTTCATTACTTTTAAATAAAGATTAAACTTATTTATTTCGAAAAAAATAGCTTAATCGCAGCTATTAAAAGAATTACAGCAAATATTTTTTTCAGAATAACTTGATCTATTTTCACGGCCAATTTTGATCCTAAAAACCCTCCTACTACAAAGAATACAGCTATCAAGACAGCAAATTTCCAGTTGATGGGATATCCAGATTTATGATAAGTGTATGCTGCAATAAAGGTAACGGGAACTGCTAAGACAGCTAGGCTCATCCCTTGTGCTTGGTGTTGATCATATCCTAATAATAACATCATTAATGGAATCATGACAACACCGCCACCAACCCCCATAAAACCGCTTAAAATTCCAGCCAAAATACCTATGACTATTAATGAGATTGCAATTTCAAAATTCATATTAATTGGTTTTGTAATGGCCTTTTTCTGGAATTTCTATATAATATTCTTTACCACTACTGTTTTTAAGATAGGTGTCACGAAGCCACGGATTATGGATTTTCAAAATCTTATAATTAATATCGAATTTTTTAGCAAAATCAGCAAAGTCAGTTACCGCTGTATCTACTTTTACTTTATAGGATGGGATTTCTTTATAAAGGTCCTTTTCTCTAAAATTGAAACCATATTTTCCAGGATTACTCAAAATCTCCTTAAAGGCTAATATTCTAAATACATATCTACTGGTTTCAGAATTCAGTAACAAATCGTAGTAATCATTTACTTTTTGACGTTCAATTTGCTTATTTATACCACCATTTCCTGCATTATAAGCCGCCGCAGCCAACGTCCAAGTTCCAAACTTTCTTTTTGAGTCCTTTAAGTAATCTGCTGCTACTTTTGTAGCTAATTCCAAATTATAACGTTCGTCTACATAATCGTTTATTTCAAGTCCATATTCACGTCCTGTCCCTTTCATAAAATGCCAAAAGCCAGCTGCACCTGCAGGAGAACTATTATTTTCTAAAGCACTTTCCGCAACAGCCAAATATTTAAAATCATCTGGAATACCGTATTTTGCTAATAATGGTTCTATGATAGGGAAGTATTTATGAGCTCTTTTAAAAATAAGCAAACCATTAGATTGCCAATAGGTATTTACCAATAATTCTCTATCCATTCTTTCCCGAACATCCGGATCATTCAACGGCACAGGTTCTCCTGCAAAATCCATAGTTTCCGGAAGCTCTAAGGCATATATGTTATAGTCGTTAACAAGCTTTTTCTCCATATTTTCAGAAGCTTTTGGAGTGCTTTTCGCAGGATCCTGGACAGCATTTGTACACAAAACAAATACGGCTACTAACACGGTTCCCAATCCAATTTTTGATAAAATATTCATAACTGTAAATTTTCCTTAAAGATAAAAAATAGCAAATGGCAAACTAGTGGTTTTCTATAATATTTTGTAGCATTTTACTCACTTTACTTCCTTTATTTAAAATCATAATATGGGTGCCACCTTCCAAAATATTAGCGTTCTTAATATTCTTTATTGGAAAGACAGCATCAAAGTCTCCATGAATATGATAAACTTCTGTATCTACTTCATTTCTATTCCAGTTTACCATTTTTTCGATAGCCCAATCTAAATAGTCTTTATCTTTTATAGAAAGATATTCGTTATACAATCGCAATCTTTTTTTACTTCGGGGTCCAATGGCAAATTTTGTTAAATCACCAACAGATGACACAATACTCGTTGGCAACAATTTATAGGCCATAGTAACTTTTGCGACTGTAAATCGTTTGGGTAACTCTTGTTTCGATTTTACACTCGAAATAATTATAAGTTTTTGTAACTCAAGAAATTTTGACATTTCCTGAACCACCACTCCGCCAAAGGAAACACCCACTAAAACAGCATTTTCTTCAGTAACAAAAGCCGCCATCCTTTGTGCGTAAGATGTAAGGGATTCTTTTTTTTCTGGAATTAGCCATTCGATAATATGCACTTCATATTGATCTATGGGAAGGACAATATTTTTAAATATTTCTTTACTCGCAGCGAGCCCTGGCACAAAATACAAATGAATTTTAGTCATATGGAATCCTTTAACAGTCCTTTTGGCAAAGGGAACTTATAAAATTTGTAACTTTACAGTGTAAAGATACTATTACTATCTAAAAACAATGAAAAAGGTTGTTCACCCATCGTCCACACGCGGAAATGCCAATTATGGATGGTTAGAAGCAAAATATTCTTTCAGTTTTGCAAATTATTACGACCCTAATCGTTTACAATTTGGATTATTACGAGTGTTAAATGATGACATTGTTGCCCCTGCTATGGGATTTGGAAAACACCCACACCAAAATATGGAGATTGTTACCATTCCACAATCGGGAGCTGTTAAGCATAAAGATTCCATGGGAAATGAAGGCATAGTCGCTGCTGGGGATATACAAGTTATGAGCGCAGGAAGTGGTGTGGAGCATAGTGAAGTAAATGCAAGCGCCAAAGAAGCACTTAAATTATTTCAAATTTGGGTATTTCCTGAAGAACAAAACGTTTCACCGCGATATGATCAAAAAAAAATAGCAACATTACTTACACCCAATAAAATAAGCACTGTTGTGAAGCCAAAAAATGAAGCGAAAGACAATGAGCTCTGGATTCACCAACAAGCCTATTTTAATCTTGGAGAATTTACGGAGGATCGCTCCACGAACTATACCTTAAATCAACAAGGACACGGCATATACCTCATGGTAATTGAAGGCCAAGTTTCTGTTGACGATGAAATATTAAAAAATAGAGATGCCATTGGTATCTGGGATACTAATGAAATAAGTATTACAGCAAAAAAAGGCACCAGACTATTGTTGATAGAAGTACCCATGAATTAACAAAACTCCCCCATTATGATTGAAGATGTTGACATTACAGACAATGAATTTTTAAGACAGTTTGAACTAGAAGTAGGCGACAATATGGCTCGTATTGAATATGCACTGCAAGACCGAAAAATCTTCCTAACTAAATACGATATGCCCGACGATATGGAAGAACAAGGATTTCGGGATATTTTTATTAAAGCAGTTTTTGAAGAAGTTAAAAAACGAGGGATTAGCCTCATGCCTACATGTCCAGAAATTGTAGGGTTTTTAAGAAAAAACCGAAGAAAATACAAAGAATTACTTCCTGTTGGAATTAATATCTAGGCAAACATAGGTTGTTTAACAAAATCAAAACGCACCAATCCATCCTCATCAATCTTGGTGAGTTTTACTTTATGAAGTGTATTAACTAACTCCGGATTCCACGGAGTTTTTATTTTTATATAATTTTCGGTGAATCCGTGAATATATCCTTCCTTATTTTCGCCTTCAAATAGCACAGTTCTGGTAGTTTCCATTTGACTTTCATAAAAAGCTCTTCGCTTTTTTGCCGAAAGTCCGCGTAACATTTTACTCCTTTTGGCTCTCACCTTTTGAGGCACAACATTGTCCATTTCTGCAGCTAGTGTATTATCTCTTTCAGAATAGGTAAAAACGTGTAAATAAGAAATATCCAATTCATTTAAAAATTGATACGTTTCTAAAAAGTGTTCTTCTGTTTCTCCTGGAAAGCCTACAATTACGTCCACGCCAATACACGCATGGGGCATCACTTGTTTAATCTTGTTAACTCTATCAACGTATAATTCTTTGAGATAACGACGACGCATAAGCTTCAAAATATCGTTGCTACCACTTTGTAATGGAATGTGAAAATGCGGAACAAACGTTTTGGATTTCGCCACAAAATCGATGGTTTCGTTTTTCAACAGATTAGGTTCGATAGAAGAAATTCGTAAGCGCTCAATACCCTCAACTTTATCTAGTGCTTCGCATAATTCGAAAAAGGTATGCTCATGTTTTTTGTTACCAAACTCCCCTTTTCCGTAATCACCAATATTGACTCCCGTAAGCACAATTTCTTTAATGCCTTTTGCCGAAATTTCAGCAGCATTTTTTAACACATTATCAAGGGTGTCACTTCGTGAAATTCCACGCGCCAAGGGAATGGTACAATACGTACACTTGTAGTCACAACCATCCTGAACCTTTAAAAAAGCACGTGTTCTATCTCCAAAAGAATAAGAGCCTACGTAAAAATCGGCTTCGTCTATTTCACAGCTGTGAACTTGGGTTTCTGCTTTAGGACTATCCAACAAGTCATTGATATAACTAGTAACTTTAAATTTTTCGGTAGCCCCCAATACTAAATCCACACCATTCACAACTGCTAATTCTTGCGGTTTTAGTTGGGCATAACAGCCAACAGCTACGACAAAGGCTTCAGAGTTTGCCTTTAGTGCTTGCTTCACAATGGTTTTAAAACGCTTATCGGCATTTTCAGTAACACTACAGGTATTTATCACGTAAACATCTGCCTTTTCAGAAAAATCCACCCGCTGGAAACCTTCTTCAGAAAAACTTCTCGCAATGGTCGAAGTTTCACTAAAGTTAAGTTTACATCCTAAAGTGTAAAATGCTGCTTTTTTTGTACCGTTCATTCTTGTATTTTAGCAAACGAGGGAGCAAAAATACAAACTATAATTGTATCCTTAAAACCTATGGCGAAACAACGACTTTCATTACGTTTCTTTCTATCAATTCTTTGTGTTTCCATAATGTTGATTTCTTGTGGAGAAAAAATAGAAAATGAAAGAGACCACCTCGTTTTTCGGTATAATGAACACAGCAATATTTCTTCACTCGACCCTGCCTTTGCGAGAAATCCACAAAACATTTGGCCAACCAATCAATTATTTAATGGTTTAGTACAATTAGACGATTCGTTAAACATTCAGCCAGATATTGCCAAAAGTTGGGAGATTGTAGATAGCACTTGCACATTTTATTTTACGCTACGTCAGGATGTGTTTTTTCATAAAAATAAAGTCTTTGGGAAGGATTCTACAAGGATTGCGACGCCTCAAGATTTTGAATATAGTTTTAACCGTTTAATCGATCCTAAAGTAGCTTCGCCTGGAAGCTGGGTGATGAATTATGTAGATTTGGCGGTTGCCGAAAATGATTCGCTATTTAAAATTATGCTGAAAGAGCCTTTTCCTGCTTTTTTAGGAATGTTGGGAATGCGTTATTTTTCCGTCGTACCACAAGAAGCGGTGGAGTTTTACGGGAATGAATTTCGAAGAAATCCCGTGGGAACAGGTCCTTTTCAATTTAAACTTTGGGAAGAAAACGTAAAACTCGTCCTTCGGAAAAACCCTCACTATTTCGAAAAGGATGAAAACGGAGTCCAACTCCCCTATCTTGAAGCCGTGGCCATAACTTTTTTACCCGATAAACAGAGTGAGTTTCTTCAATTTGCACAGGGCAAAATTGATTTTATTTCGGGTTTAGATAATTCGTATAAAGACGAAATTTTAACCACCACAGGGAAGCTTCAATCCAAATATGAAAAGGAGGTAAATCTCATTTCCTGCCCTTATTTAAACACCGAATATCTTGGATTTTTTATGGATGCAGAAGCAGAAGAAATTCAATCGAAAGCACTGCGACAAGCCATTAACTACGGATTTGACCGTTCAAAAATGATCACCTATTTACGCAACGGAATGGGTATTCCTGCCGTCCATGGGTTTATCCCAAAAGGATTACCCGGGTTTACTGAAATAGACGGTTATGACTATCAGCCAGAAAAGGCTCGACAATTAGTAGCACAATACCAACTAGAAACAGGAGACCAAAATCCTGAAATTGTGATAGGTACTAACAGTCAGTATCTTGATATTTGCGAATACATACAACGAGAATTGGAGAAAATAGGCATTTCGGTAACCGTAGATGTGATGCCACCCTCCACGCTCAGACAAATGAAAAGTAGTGGTGAACTGGATATTTTCCGTGCCAGTTGGGTGGCCGATTATCCCGATGCCGAAAATTACCTTTCCCTTTTTTACAGTCCTAATTTTGTCCCCCACGGTCCTAATTATATGCATTATAAAAACGAAGTGTTTGATAGTTTATACCAAAAATCCCTTTCAATTAATGATATTGAAGAGCGAAAGGTTTTATATGCCAAAATGGACTCTTTAATTATTGCCGATGCCCCTGTAGTACCTTTATTTTATGATAAAGCCATTCGGTTTGTCAATAAAAAAGTAAGCGGATTGGGTATTAATCCACAGAATTTTTTGTTTTTGAAACGGGTGAAAAAGGAGCGGTAACTGTAACAAACACAGTCCTTCACAGACTAATAAAGAAACTTTCCACAGGATTCCATTTAACTTCATACACCTTTAATCTTTAAAGGTTCTGGAATTCAAGTTTTTGGTCTAAATATTTTATTATTATGAAATATACAACAACAGGCACACGGCTAAACCATAAAATATTCATTAGAACAAGGCAAACAAATTTTGATGTAAAAAAACACTTTAGCCATACAACTATTGAAAATTTTGTTGACCACACCAAAATGAAAGGTCATGAATTTGCTGCTTTCCAAAAACGCATGTTTCAGCAAATGAAAAAAGACAGAAAAAGACGTCGCATCGTATTTTTGATTTCTTGCATTGTCACTCTTTTAATCATTATTGGGTTTTTGATTTTCTGGAATACGTTTGATTTTAGTCTATTAAAGTCTTCGGAGTTTTAAAAATCCAACAATAATTTTGGACTATTCCCTATTAAGTTAATTATCATAGTTTTAACAACTATTAAATAAAGTATTTCTAATTTTCTGAAAACTATAAAGATGAATAGAAATGCGTTTTTAAAATCCGTTGGGCAAACTGGGATATTAATTGCTACAACTCCTCTGGTCTCATTTGCAAATCCGCTAATGAATGATCCTCAATTAGATAAAGAAATCGTTCAAAAGTTTGTAGGAGCAGGTCATGGAAACTTTGACGTTGTGAAAGAATTGTTAGAAGAATATCCAACCTTATTAAATGCCGCCCATGATTGGAAATTTGGAGATTTTGAAACAGCACTAGGGGCTGCGTCGCACGTTGGAAATAAAGAAATTGCTACCTATCTTATAGAAAAAGGGGCACAAGTAAATATATTTACCGCTACACTTTTTGGAAAGATGGAAATTTTAAAACCCATAATAGAAGCATTTCCCTCTAGTTTAAATGCCAAAGGACCTCATGGGTTTACCTTATTACATCATGCAATTAAAGGGGGTGATGACGCTTTAGAAGTTAAGGAATACTTGATAAATATGGGGGCTAAAGAAGTGAAAGTCCCTTTATACTAACCTTTCCTCCAACTAGCGCTTTCATCATAAACATGTTGGAGAATTTTAGCATCTACTTCCGTAAACTCCATATTTCTGCGTGACATCACAATTTTCGCAGTTTCGAAGGCTTTGTTGGTTTTGTAGGTGGTCATTCCTGCTGCACCTCCCCAACTAAAGCTCGGGATAAAATTTCGTGGGAAACCACTTCCAAAGATATTGACACTTACTCCAACTACCGTTCCTGTATTAAACATGGTGTTGATACCACATTTACTATGATCGCCCATCATTAACCCGCAAAACTGTAACCCAGTACGAGCAAAGCTTTCCGTTTCATAATCCCAAAGGCGCACTTGATCGTAGTTATTTTTTAAGTTGGAGGTATTGGTATCGGCACCTAAATTACACCATTCACCGAGCACCGAATTTCCTAAAAACCCATCGTGTCCTTTATTGGAATAGCCAAATAGCACACTATTACTTACCTCACCTCCTACTTTACAATGAGGCCCAATGGTGGTGCCTGTATATATTTTGGCAGCCATTTTAACCGTAGCGCTTTCACAAAGTGCAAAAGGACCACGAATCATAGCACCTTCCATAATTTCGGCATTTTTACCAATATAAATAGGTCCATCTTTAGCATTTAAGGAACAAAGCGGAAGTACCGCTCCTTCTTCAATAAAAATATTTTCTGGATAAAAAGCTACAGTGGTTTCGGGAATGGGTTGCGATTTTCTGCCTTCAGTAAGGAGTTTAAAATCACGGGCAATAGCCTCGTGGTTTTTACTGAAAATATCCCAAGTATGTTCGATTCGCAACACATCGTTATAGGAGTATTGAATGACCTCGCAGCTTTCAAAATCTACTTCTTGGTCTTCTTCCGAAAAAAAAGCAATGGGTTCGTCGTCATAAAAAATGGCCTGATTTTCAGAAAGATTTTTAATGAGATTGACCAAATTTTCCGAAGGTATAAAACTGGCGTTAATCAGGATGTTTTTTTCCAACTCCACAAGGGGCCACTTTTCAGAAAGGTAATCTTCGGTTACTGTGGTAGTGGTTGAACCTAACAACAACTCCCATTTTTCACGAATAGTTAATATACCCACACGAATATCTGCCACAGGTCTTGTAAAAGTAAAAGGCAATAATTGATTGCGAACACTGCCGTCGAAAAGAATGTAATTCATTTTTTGAAAGTAAAACCTAAAGGTACTTATTTTTGAATGACCTAAAATAAAAAAACCTCCGATTTCTCGAAGGTTTTATATGTTGTATAAATTCGTAAGAATTTATTCTTCCGTTTTTGTTTCCTTTTTTGCAGGCTTTTTGAACTTGTCGTACTTGTTCTTAAATTTATCGATACGACCAGCGGTATCAACCAATTTATGTTTCCCTGTGTAAAATGGGTGAGAAGTTCTTGAAATCTCCAATTTTACTAAAGGGTACTCAACGCCATCTACCTCAATGGTTTCCTTAGTATCTGCAGTAGACTTGGTTAAAAACACATCTTCATTAGACATATCTTTAAAAGCTACTAATCTGTAATTTTCTGGGTGAATTCCTTTTCTCATCGCTTTAACGTATTTAGTACTCTATAATTTTGAGAGTGCAAATTTAATCATTAATTATAAATGAACAATAGTTTACGTATTTTTTTATTGAAATATTAAGCAAAGCTAAGATTCCAGTCTTCACAGGAATTCCGTAACATTTTAGTACATTTGTTTACTAACTGGCAAACCTGCCTGCCGAATGGGTAGGCTAAAAACTTTACAACTATGGACAATCAAAAAGCTTCCTTAAAAAAAATTGCACTTAACTATGGATTATTGCTGGGTCTTGCATCCATTGCCTTATCTGTGATAACTTATGTCATGGGGGTTCACCTAGAAAGACCTTGGTGGGCATCGGTAATTGGTATTATTATCATGGCCGCTCTAATAGTTTATGGACTTAAAGCCTTTAAACAAGATAATGAAGGTTTTCTTTCTTTAGGTGAGGCCATTAAAGTTGGACTTGCCATCTCGGTAATTGCAGGAATTCTAGGTGCCGTTTATAATTACGTTTTTGTTACAGTTATTGAACCTGATTTTGTGGCTCAAATGATGGAAATCACCAGAGAACAGATGATTGAGCAAAATCCAACAATGACCGAAGAACAAATGGAGATGGGTCTTAGTATTACCGAAAAGTTTATGAGCCCAGGAATTATGTCTGCCATGGCCATTATTTTTACACTATTCTTAGGTTTTATTATCTCTCTAATTTCGGGATTAATCATGAAGCAAAATCGCCCAGAAGGCTACTAGAATTTACCATTCATGAATCTATCTATTGTCATTCCGCTTTTAAACGAAGCAGAATCTCTTTACGAATTACACCATTGGATTGCAGAAGTCATGCAGTCCAATGGTTTTTCTTATGAAATTCTTTTTATAGATGACGGAAGTACCGATGGTTCATGGGAAGTCATTGAAGCACTTCAACAAAAAGACTCAAATGTAAAAGGAATTCGTTTCTTAAAAAACTTCGGAAAATCGCAAGCACTTCACGCTGGTTTTGCTCGTACACAAGGCGATGTAGTCATTACCATGGATGCCGATTTACAAGACAACCCTGAAGAAATTCCAGAATTATACCAAATGATTATGGAGGAAGGATACGATCTTGTATCGGGATGGAAAAAGAAACGATTCGACTCTGTGATTGGGAAAAACCTACCCTCAAAACTATTCAACTTTGCTGCTAGAAAAACATCGGGAGTTAAACTCAACGACTTTAATTGTGGTTTAAAAGCATATAAAAGTGAAGTTGTAAAAACGGTTGAAGTTACTGGCGAAATGCACCGTTACATTCCTGTATTAGCCAAAAATGAAGGCTTTGGCAATATTGGAGAAAAAGTGGTGCAACATCAAGCTAGAAAATACGGTAGCACCAAATTTGGAATGGAACGCTTTATTAGGGGATTTCTAGATTTAATTACCATTTGGTTTCTTTCAAAGTTTGGTAAACGTCCCATGCATCTATTTGGCGCCTGGGGAGCCCTTATGCTTATCATTGGGTTTTGCTTTGCATTGTATCTAGGGATTGACAAGCTATTTATTAATACTTCGGGTAGATTATTAACCGAGCGCCCACAATTTTATATCGCCCTAGTTGCTATGATTCTTGGGAGTCAGTTTTTTGTGGCAGGATTTTTAGGCGAATTAATCCTTCGAAACAAAAAGCAGGCAAAAAACTACCATATTAAAGAAGTGCTAAACTTAAAAGAATAACGGTAATAATCGCTATTTTTGCACTTTCTTATCGAGAATAATTCAACGAATGAGATACATCGATCCCATTATTTTAGAAAAAGCCAATACATGGCTCACTCCTACTTTTGACACGGAGACTCAGCATACCATCAAAGAGCTTATAGCCTACGATTCTGAAACTCTTGAAGACAGTTTCTATAAAAATTTAGAGTTTGGAACGGGTGGAATGCGCGGCATTATGGGAGTTGGCGACAATAGAATTAATAAATACACCCTCGGAAAAAACACCCAAGGACTTTCAAATTATCTAAAAAAATCTTTTCCTTCTGAAGACCTAAAAATTGCCATTGCATACGATTGTAGACACAATAGTAAAGAATTGGCCAAAGTGGTTTCCGATGTTTTTTCAGCAAATAGAATTAAGGTATTTCTCTTTTCAGACTTACGTCCTACACCAGAACTTTCCTTTGCCGTTCGCTACCTAAATTGTCATTGCGGGATTGTTTTAACGGCTTCCCACAATCCGCCAGAGTACAATGGGTATAAAGTATATTGGCAAGATGGAGGACAACTTGTTCCCCCACAGGATGAAGCGATTATAGCCGAAATAAATGCATTGGAATATGCAGATATTAAATTTGAAGCTAACGAAGAGTTCATTCAATTTATAGATGAGGAGGTAGATGCTCCCTTTTCTGAAGCTTCCTTAAAAAATGGAAGCTTTCATACCTCAAAAGAGGCAAAAGACAACTTAAAAATAGTTTTCACCTCCCTTCATGGTACCTCCATTACCATGATTCCTCGAGTGCTTGAAAAAGCTGGATATAAAAACCTTTCCATAGTTGAAGCACAAGCAGAACCTAATGGCGATTTTCCAACCGTTGTTTCACCCAACCCTGAAGAGCCCGAAGCATTAAAAATGGCTCTGGAATTAGCTGAAAAAGAAAAAGCAGATATCGTAATTGGTACCGATCCAGATTGCGACCGATTGGGAATTGCAGTACGAAATCCACAAGGCACAATGGTTTTATTAAATGGCAACCAAGCCATGATAATAAAAACACATTTTTTGTTGGAACAATGGAAAAAGGCTGGAAAACTCAATGGAAAGCAATTTGTAGGTTCTACCATCGTCTCCACTCCTATGATTCAAAAAATTGTGGAAGCCTTTGGCGTAACCTATATGGAAGGCCTTACAGGGTTTAAATGGATTGCAAAAATGATTAAGGATTTTCCAGAACTTACTCTTATTGGTGGGGGTGAAGAAAGTTTCGGGTATATGGTGGGAGATTTTGTTCGGGATAAGGATGCCGTGACCGCTACCCTACTTAGTTGTGAAATTGCAGCCCAAAAGAAAGCCGAAGGAAGCAGTATTTATATGTATCTTCAAGAAATTTATAAGGAGTTTGGGCATTACCAGGAAAAATTAATTTCGATGGTAAAGAAAGGAAAAAGTGGCGCTGAGGAAATACAGGAAATATTGAAAACCTACCGCAACAATCCACCCACTGAAATTGCAGGAAGTAGCGTTATATGTATTGAAGACTACAAAACGAGTCTTTCGAAAAACCTTTTAAACGGTTCGAGTTCTGCCATACAAATTCCAAAATCGAATGTCCTTATATTTTACACTGAGGATGGAAGCAAAATCGCAGTACGCCCCAGTGGCACCGAACCAAAAATAAAATTTTACATCAGCGTTAACGGCAAAAATGAAGAGGGTCTTCAGGAAAAAATAGCCGCTATCATTCAAGATTTGAACATCCATTAATGAACTATTTCAAAAAAATTATCCGTTATGCCCTTCCGTACAAAAAGTATGGAATTCTAAACATTATCTGTAATATTTTTTATGCTTTGTTTGGGACACTTGCGATGCTTTCGTTGTTTCCCATGCTACGCGTATTGTTCAATAAAACGGAACAACTTACGGTAGAACCAGAATTTACTGGGCTTAAAAACATAGGTAGGTTTGTGGAAGACTATCTAAATTACTTTGTAACTCAAAGAGCTAATGAAGGAGCTGGAGACGCGCTACTCTTTATGATTATTTTGGTGATAAGCACCTTTTTAATAAAAAACATTTTTGGTTATTTATCTATGTATTTTATTACGTTTCTTAGAAACGGTATCATAAAGGACATACGAAACGATTTGTACAAAAAGACACTCGTACTACCCATTTCCTTCTTTTCTGAAAAACAAAAAGGAGATACCATGTCGCGAATTACAAGTGATGTTAATGAAATTCAAAGTTCATTTCTTTCCATATTAGAAATGTTTATAAAGGAGCCACTAACGATTCTTTTTGCGCTCGTCACGATGATTATCATTAGCCCACAATTAACGCTATTTGTATTCATATTTATTCCCATTTCTGGATATCTAATTACAAGGGTGGGAAAAAGCTTAAAAAGTAAATCGGATAGAGTTCAAAAAGAACAAGGTGTCTTTCTTTCTATTTTGGAAGAAACCTTAGGCGGACTTAAAATCATAAAAGGATTTAATGCTGAGCCTATTTTCAATGATAAATTTAAGCATACTACCGATAGGTTATTCAAATTTTCGAATTCCTTATTAAATCGTCAAAACTTAGCTGTACCCGTTAGTGAGTTTTTAGGAATATCTGTGATAGCCATTATTCTTTGGTATGGTGGTAGAATGGTTCTTGTACAAGGAACGCTTGATACAGAATTATTTTTAGTGTACATGCTTCTAGCCTATCAAATTTTGGATCCAGCAAAATCCATTAGCAAAGCGAGTTATAGTGTTAAAAAAGGAAATGCTGCTGCCGAAAGAATTTTGGAGATTTTAGAAACAGAATCTACTATTAAGGATGAGCCTGGTGCTATTGAAAAAGAAGGTTTTACAGATGAGATAAGTATTGAAAATATATCTTTTAGATATGAAAAAGAATGGGTTTTAAAAGACTTTTCATTAAAAGTACCTAAAGGACATACGGTTGCCCTTGTAGGTCAAAGTGGAAGTGGTAAGAGTACTATAGCCAATCTGTTGACTCGTTTTTATGATGTAAACATGGGTGAAATAAAAGTAGATGGAATGGGAATAAAAAATATTTCATTAAGATCACTACGCGGATTAATGGGACTAGTTACTCAAGACTCTATTCTATTTAACGATACGGTTAAAGGAAACCTTCTTGTTGCTAATAAAGAAGCTACGGATGAAGAAATTATAGACGCATTAAAAGTAGCGAATGCTTGGGAGTTTGTAGAAACCTTACCCGATGGCATCAATACTAATATTGGCGATAGTGGCAATAAATTAAGTGGGGGTCAAAAACAACGTTTAAGCATTGCCCGTGCAGTTTTAAAGAACCCACCTATTATGATTTTGGACGAAGCAACTTCGGCGCTCGATACAGAAAGTGAGAGACTCGTACAAGATGCATTAGAAAACATGATGAAGAATAGAACTTCCGTCGTAATTGCGCACAGACTATCTACAATTCAAAATGCTGATACTATCGTAGTACTTTCGAAAGGAAAAATAGTAGAGCAAGGAAAGCATATAGATCTTCTTCAGAAAAAGGGAACTTATTACAGTCTCGTAGAAATGCAATCGTTGGTATAAAAAAAAGAAGCAGTTGGGGCACTGCTTCTCTTTTTTTGAGACCCATCGCATTTGGGGCTTGCGATGAATCAAATTCATAACATAAATAGATTTCAAATATACATGTAAATTTTATTTATCCAAATTTTATTTTGCATTTTATCTACCATATATGTATTTCATCGATGTTTTTGATTTTTTTTGACATATTTTTCTTACTTATAGATGGTATTTCTTGAAAAATTATAAGTTGAAAAAAAACGGGCCAGCCCCCGCTTAGGCCCGTTTAATGCAGTTCTTGATACAGTTGGGGCTGATATAAGAACCTATACATAAGAAGTATGGTGTAAATTTAGTAAATATTTTCCTACAAAAAAATATTTTATGTATTTAATCTAAAAAAATAGACATTTTGTCGATTTATTTCCCTTATTAAAAAAATATAATACCTTTAATTAAACTATTATACACTTAAAAAGTCCAACATAAAAGCACGTTAATTGGTAGAAGAACAATCCTTAGTAACTGCATTAAAGTCTCAAGATCAAAGAGAAAAAGCCTTTAGGGAGTTAATAACCACCTATAAGGAACGTTTGTATTGGCATATAAGAAAGATTGTTCTAAATCATGATGATGCCGATGACGTACTTCAAAATACGTTCATAAAAGTTTTTAGAAATATTGATAAATTTCAAGGGGAAAGCAAACTTTATACTTGGATGTATCGCATAGCCACCAATGAATCCATTACATTTATTAACAAAAAGGCCAAAAAATTACAAGTAACTTCGGAAGAAGTGCAACAAGCTGCACTATCCAATTTAAAAGAAGATGTCTATTTTGAAGGGAATGAAATTCAGTTAAAATTACAAAGAGCCATTGCTTCGCTTCCACAAAAGCAACAGTTGGTCTTTAATATGAAATATTTTGATGATATAAAGTATGAAGAACTTTCAACAATTTTAGATACCTCTGTAGGTGGATTAAAAAGCAGTTATCATATTGCAGTTAAAAAAATCACTACCTTTTTAGAGAATGATGAAACCTTTTAACAAATTGAAAGTCAAATTTTAAATGGAAAACGATAAAAAGAAATACACCTCTGGTTTTAAAGTCCCTAGCTCCTATTTTGAAGCACTGGACGACAAACTCTTTTCTATTGTTTCTGAAGATAAATTTCCAGAGAATACAGGTTTTAATGTTCCCGAAAATTATTTTGTAACTCTAGAAGAAAAGATTCTTTCAAAAACTATTCACGAAAAGGAATCTAAGGTGTTCTCCATTTTTAGAAAAAAGAATATTTGGTATGCCACCGGTATTGCAGCAAGTATTTTAATACTTCTATTTTTTAATTGGAACAAATCCAATACAAATATTACAAACTGGGAAATAGCCGAAATTGAAACTTACATATATAACAATCTTGATATTGAAGCTCAAGATGTAGCACAACTATTAAATGAAGAAGACCTCGAAAGTCTTCAATGGGAATCACTTTCAATAACAGAAGAAACAATCGAAAATTATTTACTGGACAGTCTTGATGACACTTCACTTTTAATCGAATAAAATGAAACATATTCTTATCCTTTTTTTATTAATCGCAACAACAGCCTCAGCCCAAAGAGGCGATAAAATAAAAGCGTATAAAACTGCTTTTATAACAGAGTCATTGGAATTAACTTCTGATGAAGCCGAAAAATTCTGGCCTATCTATAATGCTCATGAAGAGAAATTAAGAACTCTTAGAAAGCAAGAACGCAAAGAAATTTTTGAAACCATAAAAGGTGATTTTAATTCCCTCTCGGACGCCGAAGCAAATGCCTTACTTGAAAAAGCAATCAGTTTAAAAGAAAAGGAATTTTTATATCAAAAAGAATTGGTTCAAAATTTAAAAGGAATTTTACCCGCTAAAAAAATTCTGAAGCTAAAACGCGCCGAAGAAGAATTTAAACGAACCCTCTTAAACAAAATGAAGAACAGGCGCGGTGAAAGGCCCTAATATCTATTGAAATTTAAGTTTTACTATTCGGTTTTGCCCACTCCCAAAGGCAATTGAATCATTTACAAACTCAATAGCATATAATCCTTCTTTTGACAGTTCTTTCCAAGAATTACCAGCATCATGGCTATATGATATCCCTGGAGAACCTACAGCTACCATCCCATTTCCATTGGAGTTTGGCACAAAAGCCACCGAAGACCGATATCCAGGTCCCTGCCCATTCGCCATAAGTTTCCAAGTTTTACCTCCATCTCTAGTGATAGCTTTATTGCCTTCATTAAAAGATTTATTTTCCCAATCACCTCCAAAAATAACCCCTATTTCTTCATTATAAAACCGAATTGAATATATCCCCGTCATTGGCTTTCCTTGTAAAATAGGAGTATTGTATACTTTCCAAGTAGTTCCTTTATCCGCCGAATGAAAAACCCTTGCACGTTTCCCTCCAGAAGCAATCCAAACATGATTCCCGTAAATGGCAATATTTGTATTACTTGCCGCAAAGCCTGCTTCACCTTCTTCAGTTTTTGGTAATTGAGAACAATCTACTTTACTCCAAGAATTACCACCATCTCTAGTAATTAGTATCGATAAGCAATCTTGTGTGGGATCACCCATGGCGATGCCTTCTTTGTTATTCCAAAAAGCCAAGGAATCGTAAAACACCTTTTCTCCTATTTCTACATATACTTCTTCAATGTTTGTAGCTTCGTTGCCATTAAATCCAATTTTGTACAACACCGCAGGGTTAGCAATACTTAAGACAAATACATTTTCTTTTGTAGCGGCCAATGCTCTAAAGTGAAGCAAAGAATCTTCATATTTAATGGTAGCCAATTTTGGTATATTTCTGTCGATTAACCCCACCATTCCCTTATTTGCAGCAAACCAAACACGATTTTCATTTAATGGAGCAATGGCCCGTATACTTAAACTATCAGTAAAAATAGTTTCAATTTCAACGCTGTCAAACGATTTGCTTTTTTTAGAACAAGAAATTAATAAAAGGGTAATTAATACTACGGAAATAAGTTTCATTTAAAAAAATTTTAGCAAAAGTAATTAAAGCGAGAAAGAATACTAACTTTGCAGCCTATAAATTGATTATGAGACTGCACCGAAATTTGGTATTTGCAACCATCGATTCCCTTCATATTATTTTTAATGAAAAAAAACAGGCCGATAAGGTGTTGAAAAACACTCTAAAGCGTGATAAGCGATGGGGTTCTCGCGACAGAAGTTTTATTGCTGAAACAACCTACGATATCGTTCGATGGAAGCGATTGTATGCCGAAATTGCTGAAGTAAAAGAGCCTTTCGATAGGGAAAATCTTTTTAGAATGTTTGTAGTTTGGGCTACCCTCCGTGGCATTAAACTTCCGGACTGGCCTCAGTTTGAAGGAACTCCAACCCGAAAAATTAAAGGGCGTTTTGATGAACTTTCGAAAGTGAGAAAACTAAGAGAATCTATTCCAGATTGGTTAGATGATTTAGGATTGAAAGAGTTAGGTAAAGACCGTTGGGAAAAGGAATTAAAACACCTTAATAGCCAAGCAGATGTGGTTTTAAGAGTAAATACCTTAAAAACAAATGTACAACAGCTTCAAAATGCCTTAAGGGATCAAGAGATTGATACGGAACCTATTTCAGGTTTAGAGAATGCATTGGTTTTAAAAGAACGCGCCAACGTTTTCACTACAGAGCAATTTAAGGAAGGTTGGTTTGAAGTGCAAGATGCTTCATCGCAACAAGTAGCACATTTATTAGATCCTAAATCTGGGATGCGTGTTGTTGATGCGTGTGCAGGAGCTGGTGGAAAAAGTTTACACATTGCCAGCCTTATGGAGAATAAAGGTCAAATAATTGCAATGGACCTTTATGAAAACAAACTAAATGAGCTAAAAAGAAGAGCCCGACGAAATGGAATTCACAATCTTGAAACGCGTGTCATTGATTCTTCAAAAGCCATTAAAAAATTAATTGGTAAAGCAGATAAGGTTCTTATTGATGCTCCTTGTACAGGTTTGGGAGTTTTAAAAAGAAATCCGGATACCAAATGGAAATTACAACCAGAATTTCTTGAAGAAATAAAGAAAACCCAGCAAGAAATTCTTCAATCCTATTCAAAAATGGTAAAAGAAGAAGGAGAGTTGGTGTATGCCACCTGCTCAATTCTACCATCCGAGAACAATCTTCAAGTAAAAGAGTTTTTAACTTCCGAAAATGGAAAATCATTTATTTTAGTCAAAGAAGAAACCATCTTCCCTAGTGAATCTGGATATGATGGTTTTTATATGGCACTTCTCAAAAAGAAATAACTAATACTACTTTAATGAAATTTATTTTTTTACCCCTGCTTACCTTTTTATTAATTTCTAACACTTTCGCCCAACAGTCCTATTATAATGACGTAAATCTCAATTTAAAAGGACAGGATTTATATTTTGAGCTACAAGACAAAATAGATCAGGCTAGTAGTAGCTTTACATATGGCGATGTGCGAGATGCCGTTTTAATAAGTGATGAAGATACTTCAAACGGAAACAATGTGTTATTAGTCTACGGATATAATGACACCGACGGAAATTGTACTACCGATAGAAGTAGAGATAAAGGTGATTTTGGAGGTTCTACCTGCCAATGGAATAGAGAGCACGTTTTTGCGCGGTCAAATGCAAGTCCACCCATGGGAAATGTAGATAATAATACAACTGGAATAGGTGCCGATCCACATAACATTCGCCCAAGTGACCAACAAATGAATAACAACAAAGCAAATAAAAAATTTGCTTCAGGAAGTGGAAATGCTGGTAATGTGGGAAGTGGCAATTGGTATCCGGGAGATGAATGGAGAGGTGATGTGGCTAGGATGATCATGTATATGTACACACGATACGGAGACCGTTGTTTGCCTTCACTTACTGGTGTTGGGAGTTTACAAGGAAGCACAAATATGTTACAATTATTCTTACAATGGAATGCCGAGGATCCTGTGACACCTTTTGAAGACCAACGAAACGATTATTTTGAAACCTTATACGGTAATCGCAACCCTTTTATTGACAATCCTTATTTAGCCACAATTATTTGGGGAGGAGTGCCTGCGGAAGACAGATGGGATTTATTTTCAATAAATGATTTTAGTACAGCCTCTATAACCATATATCCAAATCCAGCTCAGGAAGTGCTTAATTTTGAAACTTCAACAACTATAGATACGTATAGCGTTTATGACTTCTTTGGAAAGGAAATTGAAACTAATAAAGTGCCTCAACAAAGTAAATCTATTAACCTTTCCTCCTTACAAAAAGGTATTTATTTAATAGAATTTAGAAAGAAAGAAAGTCGAGTTATCAAAAAAATTATAATTGAATAAAAAAAGCGGGCAATGCCCGCTTTTTTTATTGTTTATTCTGCGTATCTCAAATTATTTAACAATAATTCTAGCCGTTTTAAATGTGGTTGTAGCTTGACCACCGATTCTCACAATGTAGACACCACTAGATACATTTGACATATCTAGGTTTAGTCTATACGCACCATCAATTTTTGGTACGCTCTTATTAAACCCAATTTCTTGACCTAGCACATTGTAAACTGCTAAAAACACACCTTCGTCGTAGGCAGTTTCAAAAATCACTTCAAATTGGTTATTATCATTGGATACAACAACAAGATTAGAATCATTTATTGCATAATCATCAACTCCTAAGTTTGCGATATTTGCTTTATAATCCTCAGTTTCACCAAATAAAATTTCATCACAAGCATTTGCAGGAATTGGACCAACTCCACTAGCTCTAGCTCTCATTAAATGTTCTCCTAAAGGAACATTTCCAGGAACTACTAAATCCATAGTTTCTGTAAAATTACCACCATTTTGGCCTGGAGCAAACTCATAATTATCAACAACAAGTTCATTTGATGTAAAAGTTAAATCATCATTGAAATCTATCCATACACTTATAAATTGACTTCCATATTCTGCCGAAACTGTAAGAGATGTAGTGCTTCCATCATCTAAATTTGCGACTAAGTTTGTAAAATCACCATAGCCTTCACATCCTGAAGGATTGTTTATTCCACCAACTTCAAAAAGTCTAAACCCATGACCTGCGTTACAATTAGAAACCGGAAGGCATAATTGATTTTCTACCATCACAGAAGTTTCATCATTTGAAGCATCTTGATCTCCAGATAAAGATGTACTTGACGTAATAGTATAAGTTCCAACCGTTGTGAAATCTGATGTCTGTGCGAAACTAAAGTTAAGTTCTTCTTCAGAAACAATAGTTCCTGGGAACGACTCAACTATTGGAGTTCCACCATTAACATTATACTCTAAATCAAAACCTGACTGAATCGCCGCTCCGTAGTTTTTTACTCTCACTGTAATCGTTTCATCTCCAAGGCTATTTCCGCTCGTTGGAGCTACAATAGCAATTACTCCCACATCATTTGCTAATAAATGTTTTACTTCCTTAGTAAACTCATTATTTGGAACATATCCATCACCACCTAAAGTAGTTCTAGCTTCAATATTATAAGTTTGTCCAGGGTTGGATAAATCAACAGTTTGTGTAAATTGGTATGTAACAGCCTCATTAGAGTTTATTGTTCCCACATAAGTTTCAGAAGCTACCAAATTTCCATCAACTCTTAATTCTACTGGAACATTAGTTACAGAACTTAAGCTATAGTTTCTAATACTTACTTCTACGGTCTCTGCATTAGTTAAAATACCATTAGATGGGTCATTTATAGCACTAACTCCAACATCATTTGTAAAAGGACCTAAGATTCTAATAGCAGCTACCCGAGATCTCCAAAAGTTGTTTGAGGAAAAATAATCTGCCGTTGTCCAAAAAGTAAACCCATCTGGATCCATGGTCATATGAGCATAATCTCCATATCTATATGTGTTTGTTCTTACACCTGGTCCATCAAAAATTACAGTTTCCGCAACTGTCATTTGCCCTAGCGGATCACCGTTAAAGCGTCCTGTATATCTTAATGACACTGGTAACGTAGTACTTGCCGTTGTATAGGCCAACGCAATATTTCCTTCAACATCAATCGCAGATGTACTCATTAGCCTACTATGACCGTCTGCAATAGAATAAGTCCCTTCTTGATAAATACTCCAAGGGTTTTGTGTATCGTTTCGTAATTCAATCCATCTAATTCCACCCGTTTCATTGGCATCTATATAAGTATTAAATGTGATTAGCCAAGAATTGTGTGTAGGGAAAGATCTAAAATTAGCTCCGAAAGATATAATTCCTCCATGTCCAGCAAGTCGTTGACTTGTTCCTGGTTGGCGAATAGCACCATTACCGTTTCCAAAAACTTCACCTGCATCAAAAGGATCGGTTGGAATTTCTAAAGGAGCAGAAATAGTCGAATTGGCTGTGTTATCCCAATCTGGAATAACCTCCCAAACTTTTAAATGGTCAAAAGCAATAGCGGGTGTCCAATCATCATCTTGTAAGTAAGTAAAATAACCAGGTGTATTAGGATTTATTTCAGTTCCTAAAAGATTAGCTGGTTCAGCACTTTTAACAGTATTAGGATTGTTTACAATATCTGGAAAATTAAATATAATAATTTGTGGCGAAGTTCCACCATTTAACATTTCTTCTCTCTCCATAACAAATCCCTGTGTTATAGATCCAGCCAAGTTAACAGTACCATAATATCCATCATGCCAAACACCATATTTTGGGTAATCTGGTAGACCGGAAAAAGCATATTGCCAAACATTATAGGCTCCTGCAGGATCATTGGTTTCTGAAACACCTATAGCCAACCCTAAGTTAGAACCTAAATTTCCAAACTCACTTACAACCCAACGATCTGCTAATTGATCATAAAGTACTATTGGGTCTCCATTGTTTGAACCAATCCCTAAAAATGTTGAAAGGTTTACAGGTCCAACTTGTAAATTTCCAGATTTATCAAAAATCTTAACTAAGGAATTTACAGAATGAACATAATGATTTGGACCAGCAGCTCCAGTAGGATCGGGTGGTAAAAATCCAGATTCATTTTGAGATGCACCAATAAAATTTTGAAGTATAGGTAAACTTCTTATTCCTCCAGGTTCGGTTTGGAGGTTTGGTATTACACTAGGTGCCTTTTTCACCTTATTAGGAGTAGTGGATACACGTTGATCAACTACCATGGTAGGAACTTCAGAATCCATGTTCCGCTTATATTTTGGAAATTCGTCCATACGACCTGTTTTTCCAATATAAGTTCCTGTGATAATTTCACTTGGTGGGTATTTTTCCTGAGAATAGGAACCGAAGCCCACAAATAATAGCATTAATAATAGTAAAAGATGTTTTTTCATTGGTTTTATTTTTTGAATGCACAATATATTGATTATTCGTAAAAAAAATAGTAGTTTATACCAACTATTTAAACGAAATATGAAAATAGATTCTCTTTTTGAATAGAACTAGGGAAATAATTTGAACAAAAGTAGATTTTTAAACAGGTATTTGTTAAAAAACTCGAATATTTAATTCCTAAAAATGGTAATTAATTAAGTATCTTTGTGCATTCAAAATCTGGTATTCATGATTCACTTTTTTGGAGACGTAAAAAACATTGTTTTTGCTGTCCAAACCTCAGGAACATTTTCCAAAGAAACTATAGAAAAACTTGTGTGGTTGTTTGGCAACCAACCTAAAATAGAACAGTCCGCAATAGCGGATTTTTTTATTGGTCCAAGAGCTGCTATGATTACTCCTTGGAGTACCAATGCAGTGGAGATTACACAAAATATGGGGATTGATGGAATTCTTCGAATTGAAGAATTTAAAAATGTATCTGAAAGTTCCAATGATTATGACCCCATGCTTTCCCAAAAATATTCTGAATTAAATCAAGATATTTACACCATCAATATTCAGCCAGAATCCATTCAGGAAATTGAAGATATTGCAGCCTATAACGAAGCTGAAGGATTAGCATTAAATATTGAAGAGATTGAATATCTTTCAACTCTTTCGAAAAAATTAAATAGAAAATTAACAGATAGTGAAGTCTTTGGTTTTAGTCAGGTAAATAGCGAACACTGTCGCCATAAAATCTTCAACGGAACCTTTATCATCGATGGTGAAGAAATGCCTTCTTCTCTATTCAAATTGATAAAAAAGACTTCGTCAGAAAATCCTAACGGAATTGTTTCTGCATATAAAGACAACGTCGCATTTATAAAAGGACCAAAGGCTACTCAATTTTCTCCTAAAACAGCAGACGAACCCGATTTTTACGAAAAGAAAGATTTCCAAAGTGTTATTTCACTAAAAGCCGAAACCCACAACTTCCCAACCACAGTAGAACCTTTTAATGGTGCTGCTACGGGAAGTGGTGGCGAAATTAGAGATCGCTTGGCAGGTGGAAAAGGCTCCTTGCCTCTGGCAGGAACGGCGGTATATATGACCTCCTATTCGCGATTGGAAGAAAATCGTCCATGGGAAAAAGCAATGAAAGAAAGAGACTGGTTATACCAGACACCGCTCGATATTCTAATTAAAGCCAGTAATGGTGCCTCCGATTTTGGAAATAAATTTGGGCAACCTCTTATAGCAGGTTCCGTCTTAACTTTTGAGCACGAAGAAGAGGCCCGTAAACTAGGGTTTGATAAAGTCATTATGCTCGCTGGAGGAATAGGGTATGGAAAGGAAAACCAAGCTATAAAAGACACTCCAAAAAAGGGAGACAAAGTAGTGATTCTGGGAGGTGAAAACTACCGAATTGGTATGGGGGGTGCCGCCGTCTCCAGTGCAGACACAGGTGAATTTTCTAGTGGAATAGAATTAAACGCTGTACAACGTTCCAACCCAGAAATGCAAAAGCGAGCTGCAAACGCTATTCGAGGGATGGTGGAAAGTGATGAAAACCCCATTGTTTCTATTCACGATCACGGTGCCGGTGGACACTTAAATTGTTTAAGTGAATTGGTAGAAGAAACAGGAGGAAAAATTGATCTCGATAAACTTCCCGTCGGTGACCCTACCCTTTCGGCAAAAGAAATTATTGGAAACGAATCACAGGAGCGAATGGGATTGGTTATTTCTGAAAAACATATCGAAACCTTACAACGTATCGCAGAGCGAGAGCGTTCTCCTATGTATACCGTGGGGGATGTAACTGGAGATCACAAATTTGTTTTTGAAAGTAAAACCACTGGAGCAAAACCTATGGATTTTGCTTTGGAAGATATGTTTGGAAGCTCTCCAAAAACCATCATGAATGATGTTTCAATAGCGCGAAATTATACCCCTGCGCAATATGAAACTTCTAAAATAAAAGACTATTTAGCACAAGTGTTACAATTAGAAGCTGTGGCATGTAAAGATTGGTTGACCAATAAAGTAGATCGTTGTGTGGGTGGACTTGTGGCAAAACAGCAATGTACTGGGCCTTTGCAATTGCCTTTAAACAATTGTGGTGTCATGGCGCTGGACTATCAAGGCAAAGAAGGGATTGCCACTTCTATTGGGCATTCCCCTATAGGTGCATTGGTAGATCCCGTAGCTGGTTCCAGAAATTCAATTACCGAAGCCTTAACAAACATTGTTTGGGCACCTTTAGAAAATGGTTTACAAAGTGTGTCTCTATCGGCAAACTGGATGTGGCCGTGTAACAATGAAGGTGAAGATGCTCGACTTTACAAAGCGGTAAAAGGAGTTAGCGATTTTGCTATAGATTTAGGGATCAATGTTCCTACCGGAAAAGATTCCCTTTCGATGAAGCAGAAATATAAAAATGAAGAGGTAATTGCACCGGGAACGGTGATTATTTCGGCAGCGGGACATTGCAATAACATCAATAAAGTGGTGGAGCCAGTGCTTCAAAAAAAGGGTGGAAGCATCTATTACATCAATATTTCTGAAGATAATTTTAAATTAGGAGGGTCTTCCTTTTCTCAAATTTTAAATACGATTGGAAATGAAGTACCCACAGTAAAAAATGCTGCATATGTTAAAACTGTTTTTAACACACTTCAACAATTAATTAAAGTAGGAAAAATTGTTGCAGGACACGATGTGGCTTCAGGTGGATTAATCACCACATTATTAGAAATGTGTTTTGCCGATGTGAATTTAGGAGCAGAAATCGATCTAACTTCTTTAGCTGAAAAGGATTCTGTAAAGCTTTTATTTTCTGAAAATTGCGGGGTTGTCTTTCAAGCTTCAAATGATAATAATTTAGAAGCGTTACTATCAGAAAAAAATATTGCTTTCCATAAAATTGGAAGGGTGACTGAAGCTGATTCGCTTCAACTTAAAAATGGTAATGACACCTTCCGTTTTACGATTTCTGAAACTAGAGATACTTGGTACAAAACATCATACCTATTAGATCGAAAACAAACGGCAAACTATCTTGCTGAAGCACGATATGAAAATTATAAGCAACAACCTTTAACCTATCAATTCCCAAGTCATTTTAACGGAAAACTACCTGCTTCAGCTACTTGGAACAAGAATGAACGAAGGTTAAAAGCTGCGATTATAAGAGAAAAAGGAAGCAATAGTGAGCGCGAAATGGCGCACGCCATGTACCTAGCTGGTTTTGATGTAAAAGATGTACACATGACCGACTTAATTAGTGGTCGAGAAACATTGGAAGACATTCAGTTTATTGGTGCTGTGGGAGGATTTTCTAATAGCGATGTTTTAGGCTCTGCAAAAGGCTGGGCTGGGGCATTCTTATACAATGAAAAGGCAAATACGGCGCTAAAAAAATTCTTTGAGCGAGAAGACACGTTGAGTGTGGGAATTTGTAATGGATGTCAATTGTTTTTAGAACTAGACCTCATTAACCCAGAACATGAGAACCTGTCCAAAATGCACCATAATGATTCTCATAAACACGAGAGTAGCTTTACAAGCGTGAACGTTCAAAAAAACAATAGTGTCATGCTTTCCTCTTTAGAAGGAGCCACTTTAGGTGTTTGGATTAGTCATGGGGAAGGAAAATTTAACCTTCCTATGGAAGAAAAAGATTATAATATTGTAGCCAAGTACGGATATGAAGGCTATCCTTCAAATCCAAATGGAAGCGATTACAACACCGCCATGTTGTGTGATAAAACCGGAAGACATTTGGTTACCATGCCACATATTGAGCGATCCATGTTTCAATGGAATTGGGCAAATTACCCGAACGGTAGAAAAGATGAGGTTTCACCATGGCTGGAAGCCTTTGTAAATGCTCGAACATGGTTGGAAAAAAAATAATATCCGTCTAAAAGATATAAATAATCGATAAAATGTTGTTTATTTAATTAACATAGAATATCTTAGCCGTATTAATCTTGTTTAATAGCCCCCAAATCTTTTAAACAATTCAAAAACCTACGTATGAAAAAATTATTATTAATTCTAATAGTGTTTAGTGGATTAAACTCATTTTCGCAAAACAAGAGCGAGAATAGCCCTGTTGCTATCACAGAGACCTTAACTACACATTTTTCTGTGTTTCCTAACCCCGTTGAAGATCGTTTAAGTATTAAAACAAATCTTAATGATTATTCTATTGAAATCATAAATTCTTTAGGTCAAACAGTAAGATTTCAAAAAAATAACAATGGGTTTCAAACTCTTGATTATAGTAATATCGTGAGTGGTTTGTATATTTTGAAATTATCTTCTGGTGATATATCACAAAGTTTTAAAATAGTTCGATTATAAAATACAACTACATATCTTATTTAAAATGAAGCCTTTCTAAAGGCTTCATTTTTTTTCAAAAGAAAACTGAATAATTTTTCCTAATTTGCAAGACAGAAAATTAGGCTATGAGCGACATTAAACGATTATTTGACTTTCCCTATCACCAGCTCAACATATATAATTTAGACAAAGCACTTGTAACTAAATATAATGGTGAATGGGTTGCAACTTCTACCCAAGAATATATTAATAAAGCCAATGCTATAAGTAGAGGGTTATTGCAATTAGGGGTTAAGAAAAATGATAAAGTCGCCATTATTTCGATGACCAATCGCACCGAATGGAACATTTGTGACATCGGTATTTTACAATTAGGAGCACAGGATGTACCTATTTACCCAACCATTTCTGAAGAAGACTACCAATACGTACTTAATCACAGTGAAAGTGTTGTTTGCTTTGTTTCGTGCAAAGAAGTATTGGAAAAAATAAACAAAATAAAAGATAACGTTCCTACTTTAAGAGCGATCTATTCTTTTGATGAAATTGAAGGTTGTCCAAATTGGACGGAAGTTCTTAAGTTAGGTGAAGACGAAAGTAATCAAGAAGAAGTTGAAAAGTTAAAAGATTCAGTAAATGAAAATGATTTAGCTACCTTAATTTACACTTCGGGAACTACAGGGCGTCCAAAAGGGGTGATGCTTACACATAAAAACATTGCTAGCAATGCCATATATAGTGCCGACAGATTACCTATAGATTTGGGGCATTCTAAAGCCTTAAGCTTCCTTCCTGTTTGCCATATTTACGAGCGCATGTTATTATATATGTATCAGTATTGTGGTGTACAAATTCATTTTGCTGAATCTTTAGAAACGATTAGTGATAATTTAAAAGAAATACAGCCAGAAGTGATGTCTGCTGTACCGCGTCTTCTTGAAAAGGTATATGATAAAATCTATGCAAAAGGAACCGATTTAACAGGAATTAAAAAGAATCTTTTCTTTTGGGCAGTAGATTTAGGACTTGAATATGAACCTTATGGTCAAAACGGATGGTGGTACGAGTTTAAATTAAAGATAGCACGCAAAATTATTTTTAGTAAATGGCAAGAAGCCTTGGGTGGGAACTTAAAAGCAATAGCCTCTGGGAGCGCCGCTTTACAGCCTCGTTTGGCAAGGGTTTTTAATGCGGCTGGTGTCCCAGTTATGGAGGGTTACGGCCTCACCGAAACATCTCCTGTGGTATCGGTAAACGATATGAGAAATGGTGGATTTAAAATTGGGACTGTAGGAAAGCCCATCGCCGAAACAGAAGTAAAAATAGCCGAAGATGGGGAAATTCTTATTAAAGGACCTCAAGTAATGATGGGCTATTACAAGGACCCAGATCAAACCGCCGAAGTTTTAAAAGACGGCTATTTTCATACAGGTGATATTGGTGAAGTAGATGACGAAGGGTTTTTAAAAATCACCGACCGCAAAAAAGAAATGTTTAAAACCAGTGGTGGAAAATACATTGCTCCGCAATTGCTTGAAAATGCGTTAAAGCAATCTCGATTTATTGAGCAAGTTATGGTCATTGGAGAAGGTGAAAAAATGCCTGCCGCTTTAATACAACCCAATTGGGAATTTATCGCCGACTGGAATAAAAGAAAGAATTTAAATCTACCTAATAATCCTTCAGAACTAGTTTCAAACCAAAAATTAATAGACCGTATTCAAGAAGAAGTGGATTATTATAACGAACGATTTGGAAAATGGGAAAAAATTAAAAAGTTTGAACTCACGCCAGATATTTGGAGTATCGAATCGGGTCACCTTACTCCTACTATGAAAATGAAACGTAAGGTGGTTAAGGAAAAGTACTTAGACCTCTATAATAAGATTTACGAACACCAAGTATAACAAGTTTATCTTACCCCCACTTCAATAAAATCTCTACTTCAATAAAAATTAACATCGATTTACTATGCGTGCATAGTATTTTTAATTATCTTTGGTATCTCAATTTTTTAAATGAAAGAAAAAACCATAGATTATATTCTAAGGGCCACTTGGATGGCGGTCTCAAAAATGTATAACGAAGAGGCCAGTAAAATGGATAGCACCATGGCCACAGGGTTTGCTTTAATAAGCATCGATCCAGATGAGGATACCCCTTCAACCTCTTTAGGACCCAAAATGGGCATGGAAGCTACAAGCTTATCGCGCACTTTAAAAAATATGGAGGAACGAGGGCTTATTGAAAGAAAGCCCAATCCTGCAGATGGACGTAGTGTCCTTATTCACCTCACCCCGTTCGGAAAAGAAATGAGAGAATTTTCAAAAGGTGTGGTGCTTCGCTTTGATGAAGCCGTTAAACAAAACGTCTCTGAGGACGACCTAAAAACATTTAAAAAAGTTGCCAATACCATCATGGAAATGGTGCAAACAAAAAATAATTTTACGACCGATAAAATATCATAAGCATGTCAAAAAGAAGAATTAATAAAGTGGCCGTCATTGGTTCCGGAATTATGGGAAGTGGGATTGCTTGTCACTTCGCCAATATAGGTGTGGAAGTACTCCTACTCGATATCGTGCCCAGAGAACTAACTGATGCCGAAAAAGCGAAAGGACTTACTCTAGAAGATAAAGTAGTGCGAAATAGAATTGTTAATGGCGATCTTCAAAAAGCCATTAAATCGAATCCTGCCCCGCTTTACCATAAAAGTTTTGCCAATAGAATCAATACTGGAAACTTAGAAGATGATATTGCCAAGGTAAAAGATGTTGATTGGATTATTGAAGTGGTCGTTGAGCGATTGGATATTAAAAAGCAAGTTTTTGAAAATCTTGAAAAGCATAGAACTCCCGGAACTATTATTACTACGAATACTTCCGGAATTCCTATCAAGTTTATGAGTGAAGGTCGTGGTGAAGACTTTCAGAAGCATTTCTGCGGAACGCACTTCTTTAACCCTCCGCGTTATCTAAAATTATTCGAAATCATTCCGGGGCCAAAAACCGATCCTGAAATTCTTGAGTTTCTAAATGGGTACGGAGAAAAATTCCTCGGTAAAACAACTGTGGTAGCTAAAGATACCCCTGCTTTTATTGGGAACCGTATTGGAATCTTTGGAATTCAAAGTCTATTCCACTTGGTAAAAGATATGGGACTTACTGTGGAAGAAGTAGATAAACTTACAGGGCCTGTGATTGGGCGACCAAAATCGGCTACCTTCCGTACAGTAGATGTGGTTGGGTTAGACACGTTGGTTCATGTCGCGAATGGAATCTATGAAAATTGCCCGAAAGATGAAGCCCATGACCTTTTTAAACTACCCAATTTTGTTCAAACCTTAGTGGACAACAAATGGTTGGGAAGCAAAAGTGGACAAGGCTTTTATAAAAAAGTACGCAAAGACGATGGCAGTAGCGAAATCCTTACCTTGGATTTAGACACCATGGAGTATCGTTCTTCCAAAAGAGCCTCTTTTGCAACGCTGGAACTCACCAAAAGTGTGGATAAAGTCATCGATCGGTTTCCTATCCTTATCAATGGAAAGGACAAAGCAGGTGATTTTTACAGACAAAATTTTGCAGGCATGTTTGCCTATGTGACAAATCGTATTCCTGAAATATCAGACGAATTGTATAAAATCGATGATGCGATGAAAGCCGGATTCGGTTGGGAACACGGTCCCTTCGAAATTTGGGATGCTATTGGATTGGATAAAGGCTTAGAGCTTATGGAAGCTGCGGGTAAAAATCCGGCCGCTTGGATTCAAGAAATGAAAGATGCTGGTGCAACGTCATTTTACACAGTAAAAGACGGAGCTACCTATTATTATGACATTCCGCAGAAAAAACACCTAAAAGTTCCTGGTCAAGATGCCTTTATCATTTTAGATAACATCCGAAAAAGCAACGAAGTCTTTAAAAATTCGGGCGTTGTGGTAGAAGATTTAGGCGATGGAATCCTAAACTGCGAATTCCAAAGTAAAATGAACAGTATTGGCGGCGATGTGCTTGCTGGTTTAAATAAAGCCATCGATCTTGCCGAAAAAGATTTCGACGGATTGGTAGTTGGAAACCAAGGAGCAAATTTCTCAGTGGGTGCTAACATTGGAATGATTTTTATGATGGCCGTAGAGCAGGAATATGATGAGTTAAACGCTGCGATTAAATTCTTCCAAGATACGGTGATGCGATTGCGCTACTCTTCCATTCCAACGGTGGTTGCTCCACACGGAATGACCTTAGGAGGTGGTTGCGAAATGACGCTTCACGCAGATCGCGTAGTAGCGGCAGCCGAAAGCTATATCGGTTTGGTGGAATTTGGTGTAGGTGTTATCCCAGGTGGTGGAGGAAGCAAGGAAATGGCGTTACGAGCATCCGACAGTTTTATGAAAGATGATGTAGAGCTAAACCGTCTTCAGGAATATTTCTTAACCATTGGAATGGCAAAAGTATCTACTTCAGCCTATGAAGCCTATGATTTGGACATTCTGAAGAAAGGAAAAGATATCGTGGTCGTAAACAAAGACCGACAAATCGCTACGGCAAAGGCTGTGGCACGACAAATGGCAGATCAAGGCTATACGAAGCCTGTGAAGCGAAAAGATGTAAAAGTCCTCGGAAAACAGGCTCTTGGAATGTTCTTAGTAGGAACAGATTCTATGGAAGCTAGTAAATACATTAGCGAACACGATCAAAAGATAGCCAACAAACTTGCCTATGTGATGGCGGGAGGAGATTTAAGTGAACCTACCCTTGTCACCGAGCAATATTTATTGGATTTAGAACGAGAAGCTTTCTTAAGTCTTTGCGGAGAACGCAAGACCTTAGAGAGATTACAGCATATGATTCAAAAAGGGAAACCGTTAAGAAACTAAAGTTATTTGACATAAGACTAAAAGACTTAGGACATAAGAAAATGGCATCTAGACATAATTTTAGAAAATTGGGAATTTGGAAGTTGGGAATTTCATTATCTAAAGATATTTATACCATTACAGCCACATTTCCAAAATCTGAAACCTATGGTCTAACAAATCAATTACAAAGAGCTGTTGTTTCAATTCCTTCTAATATTTCAGAAGGAACTGCACGGGGAACAGACAAACATTTTATTCAATTTTTGGAAGCAGCATTAGGTTCAGCTTACGAAATTGAAAGTTAGTTAATAATAGCTTTAGAAATAGAATATATTTCAAAAGAGCAATTTAAAGAATTAGAAAAACAAATACATAAACTACAAAGTATGATTGCCAAATTCATAGACAATTTAAAGTAGTCCTATGTCGTAAGTCATACAATCATAAGTCATACAATATGAAAACAGCATATATAGTTAAAGCATACAGAACCGCCGTAGGGAAAGCACCTAAAGGGGTATTCCGATTTAAAAGAACCGATGAAATGGCCGCAGAAACCATTCAGTATATGATGAAGGAACTGCCCAACCTAGATAAAACACGTATTGACGACGTAATCGTAGGAAATGCCATGCCAGAAGGTTCGCAAGGTTTAAATATGGCACGATTTATCTCCTTAATCGGACTAGATTCTGTGGATGTACCTGGTGTTACTGTCAACCGTTTTTGTGCCTCGGGTGTAGAAACCATTGCCATGGCGACTGCTAAAATTCAGTCGGGAATGGCCAATTGTATTATTGCAGGAGGTGCCGAAAGTATGAGCGCGGTACCGATGTCTGGATTTAAACCAGAACTCAACTACGACATTGTAAAAGCAGGACACGAAGATTATTATTGGGGAATGGGAAACACTGCGGAAGCCGTTGCCAACCAATTTAAAGTGTCTCGCGAAGACCAAGATAAATTTGCGTACGAATCGCACCAAAAAGCATTAAAAGCACAAGCCGAAAATCGTTTTCAAGACCAAATAGTTCCTTTGGAAGTGGAGCAAACCTTTATCAATGCTGCTGGGAAAAAGGAAACCAAAAAATATACGGTAACGAAGGACGAAGGACCACGTGCCGATACGTCTTTAGAAGTTCTCGCAAAACTGCGTCCTGTGTTTGCTGCCAATGGAAGCGTTACAGCAGGAAACTCTTCACAAATGAGTGACGGAGCGGCCTTTGTGATGATTATGAGCGAAGACATGGTAAAAGAATTAAATCTGGAGCCCATAGCTCGTTTGGTCAATTTTGCGGCGGCTGGAGTAGAGCCCAGAATTATGGGAATTGGACCTGTAAAGGCGATTCCGAAGGCATTAAAGCAAGCAGGATTGCAACAAAAAGACATCGAATTAATCGAGTTAAATGAAGCCTTTGCTTCGCAATCTATTGCAGTGATTCGGGAGCTAGACCTAAATCCAGATATTATAAATGTAAATGGTGGTGCGATTGCTTTAGGACATCCTCTAGGGTGTACAGGATCTAAACTTTCGGTGCAATTATTTGACGAAATGCGTAAACGAAATATGAAAAACAAATACGGAATGGTGACGATGTGTGTAGGAACAGGACAAGGAGCGGCTGCCATCTACGAATTTTTGAATTAAATAAGAAATAGACGTAAGATTTAAAGACATAAGACGTAGGATGCTATGATGTTATCGTAAGTCCTAAGTCGTGAAATCTTAAGTCAAAAAAAAAGAAACCTATGAGCACAGAAAAAACAAAAAACCTCCTCCGCGGTGGACAATTCTTAGTAAAAGAAACAGCTTGTGAAGACGTATTTACGCCCGAAGACTTCACGGAAGAGCAAAAAATGATGAAAGAAGCGGTGATGGAATTTAACGACCGTGAGATTATTCCGCATAAACCACGCTTCGAAGCAAAAGATTATGCCTTAACCGAATCTGTCTTAAAAAAAGCGGGGGACCTTGGATTTTTAGGCGTTGCCGTGCCTGAAGAATACGGCGGACTAGGAATGGGTTTTGTTTCTACCATGCTTACGTGTGATTATATTTCCAGCGGAACAGGTTCGTTTAGTACGGCCTTTGGAGCCCATACAGGAATTGGCACCATGCCTATTACCCTGTATGGAACTGAAGCACAAAAACAAAAATACGTGCCAAAATTAGCCACTGGGGAGTGGTTTGGTGCGTATTGTCTAACCGAACCTGGTGCTGGAAGTGATGCCAATAGCGGAAAAACCAAAGCGGTTCTAAGCGAAGACGGTACGCATTACAAAATTAGCGGACAAAAAATGTGGATTTCCAATGCGGGATTCTGTAAGTTGTTTATTGTATTTGCACGTATTGAAGACGATAAAAACATAACTGGGTTTATTGTTGAAAACGACCCAAGCAACGGAATTACCATGGGAGAAGAGGAACACAAACTCGGAATTCGAGCCTCCTCTACTCGTCAGGTATTCTTTAGTGATACCAAAGTACCCGTGGAGAATATGCTTTCGGAAAGAGGGAACGGTTTCAAAATTGCGATGAACGCCCTTAACGTAGGTAGAATTAAATTGGCTGCTGCGTGTCTTGATTCGCAACGCCGAATCACTACCACAGCCGTTCAGTATGCTAATGAGCGTAAGCAATTCAACACCCCTATTGCGCAGTTTGGTGCTATTAAAACCAAGATTGCTCAAATGGCGACCTCAGCCTATGCCGGGGAAAGTGCTAGTTATAGAGCCGCTAAAGATATTGAAGACCGCATTGCGCTTCGTATAGAGGCTGGAAACAGCCACCAAGAAGCCGAATTAAAAGGCGTGGAAGAATATGCTATTGAGTGTTCTATTTTAAAAGTAGCGGTTTCAGAAGACGTGCAAAATTGCTCGGATGAAGGAATCCAAATCTTTGGAGGAATGGGCTTTAGTGAAGACACCCCTATGGAAGCGGCTTGGCGTGATGCGCGTATTGCGCGAATTTACGAGGGAACCAACGAGATTAACCGAATGCTTTCGGTAGGGATGTTGGTGAAAAAAGCGATGAAAGGCCACGTGGATTTGTTAGGCCCAGCCAAAGCGGTAGCCGATGAGTTAACAGGTATCCCTTCTTTTGAAACACCCGATTTTAGCGAGCTGTTTGCCGAAGAGAAAAAGATGATTGCCAATATGAAGAAAGTATTTTTAATGGTGGCGGGTGCTGCTGTTCAAAAATACGGTCCCGATTTGGAAGATCACCAGCAATTGTTGATTGCCGCTAGTGATATCCTCATTGAAATCTATATGGCAGAAAGTACCTTATTACGTACCGAAAAGAATGCCAAGCGTTTTGGTGAAAAAGAACAAGAAGTACAAATTGCGATGGCAAAATTGTATTTGTACAACGCCGTATCTATTGTGGAGAAAAACGGAAAAGAAAGTATCATTTCCTTTGCGGAAGGCGACGAGCAACGTATGTTGTTGATGGGCTTAAAGCGATTTGTAAAATATACCAATTATCCAGACATTGTAGATTTGCGTAACCTTATTGCCGAAAAAGTAACGGCAGAAAATAAATATTGCTTTTAAGAATCTTCCCGGAAGCAAACCCAAAGTGTGTCACTTAGGTTTGTGAAAAGGAGGTTGGTTAGTTGAAAATCGCCCAACTTTTATAAGAAGGGCGATTTTGTTTATTAAAGTAAATATACTTTTAATTATTTCGAAACAATTAAGACCATACGCCTGTACCTCCTCCAGTACCTGGACATGTGCCTATTCCTCCTCCTTGATAACTTCCAAGAAACTTACTATTAGTATCAAAGAAATTTACATTGAGATAAACTGCAGCCGAATTGAACTGAAAAGAAGTTGTATTATTTAATAGCTCATTAATAGATACACCACTAGCTAGGTAAATATCACCATTTGTAGAGCCTCCACCTACAAAGCCTATTCCTCCAGCATTCCCTGTAAAAGATTTACTTCCTTGAACTAAATGGATGCGCCAATAAAAAACAGCACAAATAAAAGACCCTTGCGCAGGGACTGAGTTACTTCCACTTTTAACGGTAGTTAAACATTCATTTAATTCATTGTCTGAAATCTTTCCATTGAAAAATTTCTTAGCCTCACTTGCGGCTGCTTCACGATGTTCTTTACTTAAAGCCATTTGATATAGTTTTTAATTAATAAAAAGGTTAGTTTAATGTTATAATTAATCCTTAATAAGTAACTAATTATAATACTCAAATAAACTCAACTTAAATCAATAACCCTATACGTGTATATACGTAAATAATTGATTATGAGCCTTTTTTATCAATAAATAAGAATAACAATGTCATTCCGAACAACGTGAGCCTGCCTGTCGGCAGACAGGGAATCTCATGCTGAAGCTACGCACTTTGATGCTTCGACAAGCTCAGCACAGGCAAGCTCAGTGTGACACTCTAAATGACAATGGTCTTACAAATTGGAATGTTATTCCGACCAACGTGTCGGGGCGGAGGGGTTGTTCCCCCTACCCCTTCTGTACAATCACTTCCTTTAACAAATCCCGCTCACGGGTTACGGTTTCCAGCTCTTTCTCTAAAGCAGCAATACGCTCTTTATAGGGTATGGTCACATCGGGTGCGCTGGTAGAATACGTGTCTGGCAATTGCGCCGCCAAGTCCATAAAGAAGTTATGCTTTAGGCCTACCGATAGCTCCCAAAGCAAATAACACTGTAAACTTTTTCTAAAACGATACCGCAATAACACCGATTGCGTTTTGCCTAGTATCTTTGCCAATACCGACTGGTAAATACGGTTTTCCTCTACATAGTCTCTAAACAACTTACCAATATGCGGCATAGGCGGAATCTCGATGGTGGGTTGTCTTTTCATTTTTAATGTCTTAAAGGTTAACACATTAGCTAAAATAATTACATCTTATGACTTTTAAAACTACTTCCATAACTTTTTAAACAAGACAATTAGTCCTATAAATAAGTTGAGTTGTTTTAGAACTCACAAAAACCGAGTCTTAAAACTACTCCACTTACTTTTAAAGCTACTACACTGACTACCAAAACAACTTATATGACTTTTAGAGCAAGTTTTTTAACATTTGGAATAAAAAAACCCACCGAGGGGTGGGGATTATGAATTTTTTTATAGTAGTATTTTACATTATTGCTTATCGTAATAGCTATATGCTAATTCTACTGTTTCTAAAGGAACTTCGTTTTGTTGTGATCTTAGTTCTGAAATTTCAAATTTTACAGGGTATGCGTTAAAGAAATTCCATCTCATAAGTATTTGCCCTTCACTATCATGCAAAGTAACATTTATATCTTTTGGCGTGATTCCTTGGTCAAAGGCACTGCTAAAGGCAGTTTTGCACCAATTAAGGAATTGTGAGTTTGAGTTAACAATGGCTCGCTGAAGCACTAAATTTTGATACTCGGCCGTTTTTGGTATGCGATGTATAAATCTATTTTCCCCACCATTTTCTACCTCTTCTATGCCCATTTCATGACTCAATCCGGAAACTTCCTTAAAAGCAATTTCCTCACCATCAACATTTAGTGAAAAATAAAATCCGACAGGTGGTTCAATTATCCAATTCATATTATAAAGCTTCGTTTAACACTGTTAAACGAAGTTCGTCTATTTTCACTTTAAAACCAACCGGGTTTCACCCCTATTTATTCTTAGTTTTCAACAAACTAACTCCTTTTTATACAAATAACTCACCGCCTGTATCACTCACCCATCAAGCTACTTTGCTTGGTAACACTAAGGTGTAGCATACCAAAAACCACAAAGCGCGCTTGGATAGTCTCCCCCACCTCCAAGCTATTTTACAACGCTTTATGGCTGGCATAAAATGAGATTGTGTATCACAAATTGCGAATAAATAGTACAAAATACCATACGTATTTATACGTAATTAGCTCGTTTTAAAGGCATAGCCTATTTCATTAACATAGGTTTCGGCAGGGAGTACTACAGAAGAAGGAAAATGGGTTTGGTTGGGGGCATCTGGGAAGTTTTGGCACTCAAAACAAATGGCAGGAAATGTTGTAAAGGTATCATGGTCTCGTAATCCCATCTGCGGGAAATCTTGCGGCGTAAACAACACCAAACTAGGCTGATTGGTCGTTACCTGCATTTCAATCCCCGAAGTTTCAGAAAACAAAGTAGCTTTTATATCGCCCTTATTTAACACAAAAGGGGTGTCGAGTCCGTAATGCCCATTAAAGTGAAGCGTTGTAGGCTTGGTATAATCAAAGGGAGTGTCTTTTACGTTTAGCAATCGTCCCGTTGGGACAAGTCGCTCGTTGGTTTCAAGTAGCTCGTCGCTGTGTATAAATAGCTTGTTGCCATGCACACTTCCTTTTCCATCCAAATTAAAATAAGAATGATTGGTAAGGTTAAGCACCGTAGGAGCATCGGTAGTAGCGGTATAGGTAATTTGTAATCTATTTTCAACTAATTGATACTTGGCAAAAACCTTTACAGTTCCCGGAAAGCCATTAGCTCCAGCTTCGCTTTCCAAAGAGAACAGCACATAGGGTTGATCCGTTTCCACTACTTCCTCGACCTTCCAGAGTTGCGTATCAAAACCCTTGTTGCCACCGTGAAGTGTAATTTCATCTTTAAGAGGATACAAAGTGTTGTTCAAGGTAAAACCTCCCTTGCTAATTCGCCCTGCATAGCGCCCAATGGTAGCACCTAGACAGTAATTATATTGTTGGTAATGGAAAGACGTATAGGCTTCGGCTTTAGGAAGTCCTACCACCACATCAATTAATTTTCCTTTCGCATTTGGGACTTGCAATCGCATGAGTGTGGCACCATAATTGGTTACTTTCATCTGGATTCCTGAAGGCCCAGTAAGTTGTATTTCTATACTTTCTGAATTAATTTTTATGGTATCTTTAGGGTTCTGAAGTTCTAATATAAAACTATAAAATTAATTAATGCATAAGTTATTTAGGTTCCCACAATTATTTCTCTTTTTCCTTTTCTCTTTAACCACCACACTTTTTTTTGCTCAAGGAGAAACCGATGTCTACCTCGTTGACATTCAGGAAACAGACCAAGGGTTCTCGTTTGAGAACTTCAGAAATATTTCAAACAATGAGGGGTATGACAATCAGCCGTATTTTAAAGACGACACCACCCTACTCTATGCACGAACGCATGGAGGACAAACCGATATTAGTGTTTTAAATCTTTCTGAACATACCGAAAAGTACTTCAACACCAAAACCGAAGGCGGCGAATACTCGCCACAGCCTGTCCCTAATAGTAACGATATTACAGCAGTTCGCCTTGACCCTGATGGGAAACAGCGCTTGTATCGCTATACTGAAGCGGGTACATCGGAAGAATTTATTCCAGATTTGGTCGTTGCCTATTACACACTTTACAATGAACATACCGTGGTAAGCTCCATCATTGAAGGAGACGATTTGCACTTGGTGGTCTATGACCTTACAGAAGGGAAAAGCTACAAATTACTGAAAGGAAGTGGGCGTTCTATCCACTCCATTCCCGATACAAAAGCTACGAGTTATACCGCTAAAAACGAGGAAGGCAACTTTGATGTGTATCAGCTAGACATGGAAACCTTAGAAAGTTTTTTCGTGTGCCAGTTACCCATTGGCATTGAGGATTATGTCTGGATAACCGATTATAAAATCATCATTGGAAGTGGTGCACAACTTTTTTTATATGACCTATTCGGAAATGGAGATTGGAATAAAATCGCCGATTTTTCTGAAAAAGGAATTACGAATATTACGCGTTTGTCCATAAGCCCTAATGGTACTAAATTAGCTTTCGTAGCTGAAACAAAAAAATAAATTTATGAAGGTATTTATATCCCCTTTTGAAGGGGAAACAAGGGGAATGTTTTTATTGGTTCTCACTTTTTTCGGACTAAGCTTGGGATATTCCCAAACCGATACCCGATTGTACGATATTATTGCTGAAGTTTCTTCCCAACGAATTGAAAAAGACATCACCACGCTTGCCAATTTTGGAACACGACATACCTTAAGCGATACGATCTCAAACACTCGAGGTATTGGTGCTGCCCGACGATGGATTAAAAAAGAATTTGAAACCATTTCAAAAGATTGTAACGACTGTTTGGAAGTGTTTTTTCAGAAAGATTTGGTAAAAGCAGGAGAAAATAACCGCATCACCAAAGATGTTTGGGTGGTAAACGTAGTGGCAATACAAAAGGGTACCAAATACCCCAATCGATTTATTATTATGAGTGGCGATATCGATTCCAGAATAAGCGACCCTAATAACTATACCGACGATGCTCCAGGAGCCAACGACAATGCCAGTGGAATGGCTGGCACCTTGGAAGCTGCAAGAGTCTTAAGTAACTACACTTTTGAAAATAGCATCATCTACCTTGGCTTAAGCGGCGAAGAACAAGGACTCTTTGGCGGAAAAGGTTTTGCCGAATACGCCAAACAAAACGGCATGGAAATCATAGGCATTTTTAACAACGATATGATAGGAAACACTACTGGTGTAGATGGCGTTGAAAGTAATCGATATTTTAGAATTTTTAGCGAACCCGTCCCTCCCACCGAAACCGATAGAGAACGCAATGCCCGTCGATTTTATGGCGGCGAAGTGGATGGCATTTCGAGACAACTGGCACGATACGTCTATACAACAACCAAAACCTATATGCCCGAAATGAACCCTATGATGATTTATCGTTTGGACCGTTTTGGTCGTGGGGGTCATCACCGTCCGTTTAACGATGCCGGTTTTGCAGGCATTAGAATTATGGAAGCGCACGAAAATTACACCCAACAACATCAAGACATTCGTATGGAAAATGGTATTGAATACGGTGATAAATTAAAATTCGTCAATTTTGAATATGCCAAAAAGCTCACTGCCGTAAATGCTATTAATTTGGCACGTTTGGCGTGGGCACCTCCTGCGCCAAAAAATGTGTCCATAGGTGGTATTGTAGAGCCTTCTGCCAAATTAAAATGGGATAAAGTGGACGGAGCCAAAGGCTATATTATTTATTGGCGAGACACTACTTCCCCTACTTGGGATTATAGCAGATATGTAGGTGATGTTTCAGAATTTACTTTAGAAGGAATTGTTATTGATAATTTCTTTTTTGGAGTGGCTTCGGTGAGTAAAGACGGTCACGAAAGCGTTGTTGTATTTCCAAATTCAATCATGAGATAATATGAAAAAATGTATTGGTTCAATACTGTTTTTAAGTTTCGCACTTTCAGTACAAGCACAATTTACAAAACAAGATACCTTGCGCGGTAGCATCACTCCGGAAAGAGCATGGTGGGATTTACAACAATATGACCTTAAGGTAGAAGTATTCCCAGAAGCACGATCCATACAAGGGGTCAATACCATTACTTATACAGTACTAGAATCGAAAGAGGTAATGCAAATTGACCTTCAAAACCCTATGAAAATTGAAAAAGTGACTCAAAAAGGCAAGGAACTTTCATTCACTTCAGAAGGAAGCGCTCATTTTATAAACCTAAAAGAAAAACAGAAAAAAGGAGCGACTAACACACTAACCATACAATTTTCAGGAACGCCAAAGGTCGCTCGGAATCCGCCTTGGGATGGCGGGTTTACTTGGCGAAAAGACAGCCAAGGAAATCATTTTATTGCCAATTCTAATCAAGGAATTGGTTCCAGTATTTGGTGGCCTAATAAGGATCACCCTGCTGACGAACCCGACAAAGGGGTACATCTTGAAATTACAGTCCCTTCCAATCTAGTAGCTGTAGGGAATGGAAGGCTTATAAATACACAAGATAAAGGAGACAAAAAAACGTGGACTTGGAGAGTGGTAAACCCCATCAATAACTACGCTATCAATGTGAATATTGGAGATTACGTACACTTTTCAGAAAAATACAAAGGAGAAAAAGGGGAACTCGATATGGATTATTGGGTGCTTCTTGAAAATGAAGCAAAAGCAAAAGCCCAATTTAAACAAGCCCCTATGATGATGGAAGCCTTTGAACATTGGTTTGGCCCCTACCCTTTTTATGAAGACAGTTTTAAGCTTGTAGAAGTACCTTATTTGGGAATGGAGCACCAAAGCAGTGTAACCTATGGGAATGGCTACGCAAATGGGTATTTAGGAAACGATTTAAGTGGCTCTGGTTGGGGATTAAAATTCGATTTTATTATTATTCATGAAGCAGGACACGAGTGGTTTGCCAATAATATTACGAATAAAGATGTCGCCGATATGTGGATTCACGAAGGATTTACCGCCTATTCTGAAAATTTGTATTTGGATTATCACTTCGGAAAAGAAGCCTCCAGCGAATATGTGGTAGGGACTCGTAAAATAATTCGTAATGACCGTCCTGTCATTGGCACCTATAATGTAAGCCACAGTGGTAGTAGTGATATGTATTACAAAGGAGCAAACATTTTACATACGCTACGACAATTGCTGGAAGACGATGAGAAATGGCGCAGTATTCTTCGAGGATTAAATACAGTCTTTTACCATCAAACCGTTACGAGCCAGCAGGTGGAAGAGTATATTAGTAAGCAATCTGGAATTGATTTAACCGAATTTTGGCAGCAATATCTTAGAACGACTATGATTCCAAAAGTGGAATACAAAATTATAGAGAATACACTTTCGTTTAGGTATACCAACATTATTGAAAAATTTGATATGCCTGTTATTATGGTGATCAATGGAAAGGAAGAATGGATTTTCCCTACTTCAGAATGGAAAAGCAAAGAATTTAAATCCACTATTGAATCTGCGACTATTAAGCCCGACTTTTATGTTGAATCCGAAGTATTGAAAAACTAATGGAAAAACCCGAATTGTATTTCCCAAGAGATGTAGAATGGCGAGAATGGCTACACGACTACCATAAAGAATACGCACAAGGAGTCCATTTAATTTTTTATAAAGTAGACATGGAAATCCCTTCGATGCGGTGGGAGGAAGCTGTAAAAGTCGCCCTATGTTATGGTTGGATTGATAGTACTGTAAAAAGTTTGGGCAATGGAAAAAGGCAGCAATATTTTTGCCCTAGAAACCCGAAAAGTTTCTGGAGCGCCTTAAACAAAAAATACATCGAAGAATTAGAAGCAGAAGGCTTAATACACGATAGTGGTTGGGAAATGATTCACCACGCCAAAAAAACTGGCACTTGGTCTGCCATGGACGATGTTGAAAATTTAGTGATTCCTGAAGATCTTCAAAATGCCTTTGCATTACACCCACAAGCTTTTAAAAACTATCAAGATTTTGCACCTAGCTATCAAAAAGGGTATTTAAGTTGGTTGTTTCAAGCCAAGAGAGCGGAAACGCGATTAAAAAGAATTCATGAAATAATCCAGCTTTGTCAATCAGGTATTAAATCACGACAATCATTTTAGTTAAAATAACTATCTTTAAAAACGATCCAAAAACCAACCTAATGAGAATATTATTATCACTTCTGGCATTGTCTTTTACACTCACAATTCAGGCACAAAAAAAGAAAGACAAAAAAGAAGAACCACAAAAATGGGATGTTGCCAACCCTGGTGACGACTTTAACTACAAGCCACATAGTTTTACTACCAACGAGGGAACTTGGATGAACTTAGATGTAAGTCCCAATGGGCAAACCATTGCTTTCGATTTATTAGGAGATATCTATACAATGCCAATAACGGGCGGAAAAGCAAAGGCTATTAGAACAGGAATACCTTTTGAAATTCAACCACGTTTTAGCCCTGATGGCACTAAAATTTCGTTTACGAGTGATGCAGGCGGTGGTGATAATATTTGGGTAATGAATGTGGACGGAAGCGATGCAAAACAAGTTACCAAAGAAGATTTTAGACTCCTCAATAATGCAGTCTGGACTCCCGATGGAAACTTCCTAATTGCTAGAAAACACTTTACCTCTGGTAGGAGCTTGGGCGCTGGCGAAATGTGGCAATACCATATTACAGGCGGAAGCGGACTTCAATTGACCAAACGCAAAAATGACCAGCAAGATGTGAACGAACCCTTTGTTTCGGCAGATGGCAAATATCTGTATTACAGTGAGGATGTTTATCCGGGAGGTTACTTTCAGTATAACAAAGACCCAAATAAGCAAATTTATGCCATTCAACGTTACAGTTTTGAAGACGGTAAAACCGAAACTATTACCGGGGGACCTGGTGGAGCAGCGCGACCTGCTGTCTCACCCGACGGAAAAATGCTCGCCTTTGTAAAACGTGTTCGTACCAAAAGTGTTTTATACATTCACAACCTCGAAACGGGTGAAGAATGGCCTATTTATGACAGTTTAAACAAAGATCAGCAAGAAGCTTGGGCCATATTTGGCGTCTATCCTAACTTCGATTGGATGCCTAATAATACCGAATTAGTCTTTTGGAGTGGTGGAAAAATTCTGAAGATAAACATCAATACATTGGCTATTACCAACATCCAATTTGAAGCCGATGTAACGATAGATTTAGCAGAAACGGTGCATTTTAACACTCCTATTGAAGACAGTTTGTTTACTCCTAAAATGATTCGTCAAGCGGTCACTTCTCCCAATGGAAAGACACTAGTTTTCCAAGCGTTAGGACATCTTTGGAAAAAGGAATTACCCAATGGAACACCGCAGCGATTAACGGCCTCTTCAGATTTTGAGTTTGAGCCTTCTTTTTCACCTAATGGAAATGACATTGTATATGTTACTTGGAACGATTTAGAAAAGGGTGCTATCATGAAAATTTCATTACAAGGGGGAACTCCAGTGAAACTATCTTCTAATAAAGGTATTTATAGAACCCCTTCTTATGCGCCAAATGGTTCTACAATTGTTTTTCAGAAAGAAAATGGAAACCTTGACCAAGGTCGGTCGTTTACCAAAGAAGCCGGAATATATACCATGAATACCAATGGTGGGAATGAAAAAAAGATAACAGAAAATGGGGAATTTCCTTTATTCAGTAAGGATGGAAAGCGAATATTTTTACAAACGGGAGGTAGCTATTTTGGGGCATTGACCAAAAAATTAATTAGTGTAAACCTCAACGGAAATGATGAAAAAGAACACATTTCTTCAAAATACGCAAACCGTTTAGTACCAAGCCCAGATAATAATTGGATTGCGTTTATACATCTACACAAAGTGTACATCGCCCCATTAATTATGAATGGTCAATCGATAGACATAGATAATAAATCCAGTTTTGCTCCCATTTCCCAATTAACGAAAGATGCCGGTACCAGCTTGCATTGGTCTGCAGATAGTAAAAAAGTGAATTGGACGTTGGGAGATGAATATTTTAGCAATGATATAAAAGATCGATTTACATTTTTACCCAACTCTCCCAAGGAAGTTCCCGAAATGCAATCCCAAGGAATTAAAATAGGATTGACGGCTCCCGTCGATAAACCTTCAGGAAAAATTGCGTTTACCAATGCAAGGATTATTACGCTGGAAGGCGCTACGGTTATCGAAAACGGAACCCTGGTAGTAAATCAAAATCGAATTGAAAGTGTGGGAGAAACTTCAAAGATTACCATTCCTACAGATGCCAAAGTATATGATTTAAAAGGAAAAACCATTATTCCAGGATTGGTGGATGCACACGCGCACATTGGTGCTTTTAGAGGTGGGTTAACCGTTCAGCAAAATTGGCAGTTTATGGCTAATTTGGCTTTTGGCGTTACTACCGCACATGATCCTTCAGCCAATACCGAAACTGTGTTTACGCTTTCAGAATTACAAAAAAATGGTCAATTAGTTGGACCTCGCCTATACTCTACGGGATTCATACTTTATGGAGCCGATGCAGATATTAAGGCCTTGGTAAACAATCTGGAAGATGCTCGAAGTAGTATTCGCCGTACCAAAGCCTTTGGTGCCAAGAGTGTAAAGAGCTATAATCAACCACGTCGCGAACAACGACAACAAGTTCTAAAAGCTGCAAGAGAATTAGGCATAAATGTGGTTCCTGAAGGTGGCTCTACATTTTATCACAACATTACCATGGTAATAGATGGTCATACAGGTGTGGAGCATAATATTCCGGTGGCACCCGTCTATAAAGATGTTTTGGAAATTTGGGGAAAAAGTGGAACAGGGTATACCCCTACCCTTATTGTTAATTATGGTGGATTAAATGGGGAGTATTATTTTTATCAAAGAGATAACGTTTGGGAAAATGAAAAACTTCTAAAATTTACTCCAAGAGCAATTATAGATAGCCGTTCCCGCCATAGAACCATGGTACCTAATGAAGAATATGATAATGGCCATATTTTAGTATCTAATACCACGAAAGCATTGAGTGATGCTGGGGTAAAAGTGAATATGGGAGCCCACGGACAACTACAAGGTTTGGGTGCTCATTGGGAAACGTGGATGCTTGCTCAAGGAGGATTAACACCTTTAGAAGCATTACAAGCAGCTACCATTAATGCCGCAAATTATATTGGGGCTGGGAACGACATAGGCTCACTTAAAAAGGGGAAAATTGCCGATTTGGTAATTCTTTCAGAAAATCCTCTAGAAGATATTGAGAATACGCAAACTATTGAAATGGTCATGGCAAATGGACGATTGTACGATGCGAATACTATGGATGAAATTGGAAATCATCCAAAAAAGAGAGCTCCATTTTATTGGGAAAACGAAAAATACAATCAAGCATTTCCTTGGCATGAAGACACCCAAGGGTTTATGGATGGAGGTTGCAGTTGCCATAATGGGCATAATTAATTTTTGAGCAATTATCATTTACAAATTACATAGTTTGTACTATATTTGATAACCATTAAAAAAAGGCACCTGTATTTAAGTGACCAGCCGTCTCCCCAGACCAAAACTTTAATGTTTTTGTCAGCTGGTTAATAAGCTTAAAAAGGGTGCCGTTTTATTTTTGAAAATGTATCTAGCACAACTAAACATAGCACACGCCATTGCTCCCATGGATAGTCCTATTATGGCAGACTTTGTAAATAATACAAACCGAATCAATGCCCTTGCCGAAAAAAGTCCTGGATTTATTTGGAGACTTACCGATGATCAAGGGGAGAATGCCTACTCTATTCAAGTCTTTGACGACCCAGCAATGTTAACCAATATGAGTGTTTGGAAAGATCGAGAAAGCCTTTTTAACTATGTATATAGTACCGATCATGTTGAAATCTTTAAGCGAAAAAAAGAATGGTTTTCAAAATTAAAAGGTATGCATATGGTCCTTTGGTATATTGAAGAAGGACATATCCCTATGCTTGCTGAAGGCAAAGAACGTCTAGAATACCTTCAAAAATACGGTGAAAGTGAATATGCTTTCACATTTAAAAGCAAGTTTTAAAATGAGAGGTTAGCTACCTCATTTTTTGTAAATTCACTTATTCAATTATAAAAACCAATTCCTTATGAAAAAGGTATTTGCAATTTTGTTTACAGTATTTATAGGTATTTCATGTGAAAATCATGCTGAAAAATCTTCAGAAAAAAAATGTCCAGAAAACACCTATTGGTCCTTTGAAGGACGAGATGATCAAGCCACTGGCGGAATTAAAATGATTCCCATTGAAACCCCAAAAGGAACCTTCAATGTTTGGACAAAACGGATTGGAAACAACCCCGCCATTAAAGTATTATTATTACATGGAGGTCCAGGGATGACCCATGAGATTTACGAAAGTTTTGACGGCTTTTTTCCGCAGGAAGGAATTGAATATTATTACTACGACCAATTAGGGAGTTATTATAGCGATCAACCTGAAGATTTGAGTTTATGGGATACCGCACGATTTGTGGAAGAAGTTGAACAAGTGAGAAAAGCCCTTGATTTAACTAATGATAATTTTTACCTATTTGGGCAATCTTGGGGTGGCATTCTTGCCCTGGAATACGCTTTAAAATATCAAGACAACCTGAAAGGCTTAATCATTTCTAACATGGTGCCTTCCATTCCAGATTATATGAAATACAATGAAGAAGTACTAGCGCCACAATTACCCAAAGAGGTACTCGATAAAATTATGCAATACGAGGCAGCCGAAGATTACGGGAATCAAGAATATTTAGATTTAATTGTACAGCATTATTATCCAAAACACGTGATAAGATTACCTCCAGAAAAATGGCCTAATTCTCTTAACAGAGGATTTTCACATCTAAATCCCGATGTATACGTTACCATGCAAGGTCCAAGTGAATTTGGAGTAAAAGGCGATGCTACTTTAAAAAACTGGGATGTAAAAGATAAGTTGAATACGATCACTGTACCTACTCTTTCTATTGGTGCACAATACGATACGATGGACCCTAAACAAATGGAATGGCTTGCCAATGAAGTTCAAAATGGAAGGTATTTACATTGCCCAAACGGTAGTCATTTGTCGCAATACGATGACAAAGAGCATTTCTTTCCTGGGCTTGTTTCATTTATAAAAGATGTAGATACAGGAGCTTTTCCAAAAGAGAAATAGCCGATTAATATTTCAGTTTATCGAAAACCATATTAATTTTAAGTAAAGTTACTCACTAGTATTGGGTTCCTAAACGAAAAATTGTAACTTTAAGTCGAAATTTAAATTTACAAAACAATGATTAAAGCAAAATACCAAAGCGTTCTCGATTTAGGTGAGAAATTAAACATCCAAGATGGCGACGTTAAAGAAGAAGGAGGAAAATTAAAAGTGTGGGGAACTGCAGCAACTCCATACCACAAAAACTTACTTTGGGATGAGATTAAAAAAGTTGGAGGTGAAAACCCAAATGATATTATGGCCGATATTAAAGTAGCAGATGAGTCTGTGTATGCTAGACATACGGTTGCTAGCGGAGAGTCTTTAAGTAAAATTGCTAAGCACTACTACGGAAATGCCATGAAATACAATGCTATTTTTGATGCAAACCGAAACTTACTTTCAAACCCTGATGTAATCCATCCAGGGCAAGAGTTAGTTATTCCTCATTTATAAGAAATTATCTTGTAATTTTAATCCCGCCGCGAGCGGGATTTTTTTATGGAATTTTTTACCGAAATATCAATTTGGTTACTTATTGGCTTGTTCGTTCTTGGAGCAGCCACATTTACACTATCTACCATAAGCGGTGGTGGTGGTGCTATGATGCAAATTCCTATTCTTAACTTTCTTATAGGTACTTCACAAACAGCACCCGTTATCAATTTAGGTGCTTTTATTAGCAGACCCGCACGGATTGCCCTTTTCTGGAAATACATTAACTGGAAGGTATTTTGGTATTTTGTACCCTCTGCTATGATTGGAGCACTCATAGCAGCTTGGTTTTTTTCTGAAGCAAAAATTTATTGGATCCAAATAGTTGTTGGGTTATTCTTAATTAGTACCTTTTTACAGTATCGCTTCGGAAAGAAGGAACGTTCTTTTACGGTTCATCTTTGGTATTTTATTCCGTTAGGGTTTATTATTTCAATTATAGGAACCTTTACAGGAGGCATGGGCCCCATTCTTAATCCCTTTTTAATGAATGTAGGCATTGATAAAGAAGAATTGGTTGCCACAAAAGCAGCCCAATCTTTCTTTTTAGGCCTTTCTCAAGTAAGTGGTTATACTTTTTTTGGATTATTGAGCAAAGAACTTTGGATTTATGGAATTGTCTTAGGATTAGGAGCCTCCTTAGGTAATTACTTCGGAAAGAGAATTCTAAAAAAGATGAGCAAACTTTCCTTTAGAAGATGGGTGATTGCCATTATGGTACTTAGTGGATTTGTAATCCTTATAAAAGCTGTTGCAGAGATGGTATAAAAAAAATCGCTTCCTTAAAATTGTAAGGAAGCGACCCATAAAAAATTACACATTTAGAAACTTAGCTAATTTTTATAATCTTAGCTGGTTTTTTCTTTGCTTCTTCTTTCTTTGGAAGCACTAAGCTTAAAATACCGTCTTGATACTTCGCTTTTACTTTTTCACTATCTACAGACTCTGGTAGTGTGAAACTGCGTTTAAATGAAGAATATTCAAATTCTCGTCGTGTATAATGTTCCTTTTCGGTTTCATTTTTAAGCTCCATTTCAGAAGAAATAGATAGTACTTGATTGTCAATTTCAATATTGAAATCTTCTTTTTTCATTCCAGGTGCAGCTAATTCTACTGTAAAATCTTCCGCAGTTTCTAAAATATTCACTTTTGGAAGACTTAAGCCTGTATTAAAATTCGATTTAAATACGCTTGGCAAATCATTGCTAAACATTTCATCGATCCAAGAGGACCAAGTAGGAAATGTACCTGTTAATCCAGTGTTTGCCAAACTTCCATTTCTTTCACTTTTAATTAGATTACTCATAATTTAAAAATTTTAGTTCAACAATTAGTTTATAATTTCAACAATAAATAAACAAAATATATTCCAAAGTAGAAGTTTGAGACAGCTACTTGAAGTTTTAAAATTTCTTTAATATTTTCTTTGCATTTTAGAGCTAAAAATGAAAAAATGTCACTGAAAAATTTTCAGTTCTGTCATTATAGGCCACTAATATAACCCCCGTAGACATCTCGAAAATGAAGTCCGTCACCCAGATGATGACGACTCAATTTTTTATATTCTGAAAGTGCCCACAATACAAATTCTTTAAAGAAATAGCGATCCTCTTCAGCTATATCTGGAACATGATTTTGAAGTAAGCTTTCTAAGGGACTTATACTATCCAATTTTTCTTTGTATTCGCTATCTGTCATGGCATCTAGTAACTCAAATCCACTTTGTTCAAAAAACCAACTCACCAGTTCGTCGTAAGGGTCTATATCAGTATCTTTTTTTAACTTTTCAATTTTCGGGAAATATCCCAAAAACTGTTTTTTAATAGCACTTGCGATGAGCAATTGTGCCACCTGCGAAGCGCCCTCCTGCTCTCCTTCATACACCAATTCTACTTTACCCGTAATGGCAGGGATAATTCCCATAAAATCTCCTAGTCGAACCGTGGTTTCAATATCCCCATTTTGCAAGACTCTACGCTCTGCAGTACTTAATAAATTTTCGAAAGCGGTGATGCTTAGTCGTGCACTCACACCACTTTTAGCATCGATAAATTCACTTTCACGTGCTTCAAAACTGATCTGTTCTAAAATATCTTTTGCCAAATTGGGAACATACACATTCTCTTTTTCTGCAATGGCCTTTGCTGTTTCTTGTTCTGTGATGGTTCTGGCTGTTTGAATATCCTCAGGGTAATGCGTTAATATTTGAGAACCTATCCTGTCTTTTAGTGGAGTTACGATACTTCCACGATTGGTGTAATCTTCTGGATTGGCTGTAAATACAAACTGAATATCCAATGGCAATCGTAATTTAAATCCTCTTATTTGCACATCCCCTTCTTGCAAAATATTAAAAAGTGCCACTTGAATACGTGCTTGCAAATCGGGAAGTTCGTTAATCACAAAAATACATCGGTTTGCTCTAGGGATCATCCCAAAATGAATCACTCTATCGTCTGCATATGTCAACTTTAAATTTGCAGCTTTTATGGGGTCGACATCCCCAATTAAATCGGCTACAGTAACATCTGGAGTGGCTAATTTTTCTGCAAATCGGTCCTCTCTATGTAACCAAGAAACGGGAGTTTCATCACCTAATTCGTGCAACAACGTCTTGGCAAATCGAGAGATTGGATGAAATGGATCGTCATTTATTTCACTACCAGACACTACAGGAATGTATTCATCCAAAAAGGAAATCATTTGCCGGGCTAAACGTGTTTTAGCTTGTCCTCGTAATCCTAATAAATTAATGTTATGCTTAGAAAGAATGGCACGTTCTAATTCTGGAATCACTGAAAACTCATAGCCATGAATGCCTTCAAAGGTGGTTTCTTTTTTTATAATCTTTTGCAGCAAATTTTGGCGAAGTTCTTCTTTAATCCCTTTGGATTGATAGCCAGTTTTTTTTAATTCCCCGAAGGTTTTTATGTTTTCAATATTCATAGTTATCGTATTCTTTTTCTTCTATTTTGTTCGTAATCTGTAAAAATCATTTCGCCCAATCCCTTCAATCCTGTATAAAAGGCTTTTCCCATATTTGCCGCAGTAAAATGATCCACAAATTGCATCAAATAAGGATCCTCTGCAATCATAAATGTAGTAATGGGAATATGTAGTTTTCGTGCTTGACGCGCCATCATATAGCATTTATTTACTATATGCTCATCCAATCCCACACTATTTTTATAATAGCGACCATCGGGTAATTGAATGCAACTAGGTTTCCCGTCGGTAATCATAAAAATTTGTTTGTTAGTATTTCGCTTTCGACGCAGCATATCCATGGCTAACTGCAAACCTGCCACTGTATTGGTATGGTAAGGCCCTACATTTAAATAAGGTAAATCTTTAATATCTATAGGCCAAGCATCGTTTCCAAATACCAAAATATCCAAAGTGTCTTTAGGATAGCGAGTGGTAATTAATTCGGAAAGTGCCATCGCTACCTTTTTGGCTGGTGTGATACGGTCTTCACCATAAAGAATCATACTATGGCTAATATCTATCATTAATACCGTACTCATCTGGGCTTTATACATGGTTTCCTCTACTACCAAATCATTTTCGGTTAATAGGAAATCATCAAAACCGTGATTAATTTGAGCGTTCTTTAAACTCTCAGTCATTGAAATTTGCTCCAAGGCATCCCCAAATTGATAGCTTCGGAACTCCCCAGCATGCTCATCGCCCTGTCCCGTATATTTTGTTTTATGATTACCCCCTGTGCTCCGTTTTAACTTCCCGAAAATTTGTTCTAGAGCTCTTTTCCGGAGGGAACGTTCTAGTTTTTCAGACATTTTTAAATTACTATCGCTATCACCACTCCCCTGTCCATTGGGTCTAATCTCTTCGCGGATGTAACCTTTGGTTTTTAAATCTTCAATAAAATCGTCGATGGAGTAATCTTTTGTGGTAAGTTTATATTCTTCATCCAACTGTCGAAGCCACTCAATCGCTTCATCAAAATCACCCGACGTATAGGTAATAAGTTCTTGAAAGACTTCAAATAAACGCTCAAAAGGAGATTGCTCCTTGGGAATGTGTTTTGTAAAAACAAACCCCGAAAGCCTATTTTTCTTTTTCATACTTTAAAAAATACTATTTTATAAAGTAAAAAATAGCAGCCTTAACAAGCTTTTAGGAATATGCAATCAATATTTTAGTAACTTTAAAAACCAAAAAAATAGTAACCACCAAAAATCTCCCTTTCGGGACCTTCAAAATGAAAAAAATCTTTCTTTTGATGCTTTTTTGTATCGCATCTTCCCTTTCCGCTCAACAGTTAGACATGGATTTATTAAAAGATATGCAACCCAGAAATATTGGCCCTGGGGGAATGTCTGGTCGTGTTACAGCCATAGATGTGGTCACTTCTAATCCAGATATTATATACGTAGGTACGGCCTCTGGTGGTCTTTGGAAAACTACTGGTGGAGGAATTAAATGGGAACCCATTTTTGATGACCAACCCACAGCTTCTATTGGGGCAGTAGCTGTTCAGCAAAGTAATCCTTCCGTACTATGGGTAGGAACTGGTGAAGGGAATCCGCGAAATAGCTTAAACGGTGGCTACGGAGTGTATAAATCTTTGGACGGTGGTCGCACTTGGCAATCAATGGGGTTGGAAAAAACTCGTCATATTCACCGAATCATTATTGATCCTACAAATCCTAATATAGTGTATGCGGGTGCTATTGGATCGCCTTGGGGAATTCATCCCGAAAGAGGTGTTTTTAAAACTACTGATGGCGGAAAAACTTGGAATAAAATTCTACACACAAATGATAAATCGGGTGTAGCAGATATGGTGATGGACCCCACAAACCCTAACAAATTGATTGTTGCCATGTGGGAACACAAACGTGACCCCTGGTTCTTTAAAAGTGGTGGTGAAGGTAGCGGACTTTATATTACACACAATGGTGGTGAAACTTGGGAGCAACGAACCGATGCAGATGGATTACCCAAAGGGGAATTAGGAAGAATCGGAATTGCCATTGCTAAGAACAAGCCCAACATTGTATATGCACTAATTGAAGCCAAGAAAAATGCATTGTATAAAAGTGAAGATGGTGGTTTTACTTGGAAAAAAATAAACGACAAAGACGATATTGGAAATCGCCCATTTTACTATTCTGAAATATATGTTGATTCTCAAAATGAAAATAGGGTTTATTCAGTATTTACCTATGTAAATGTTTCAGAAGATGGAGGAAAAAACTTTGAACAGTTAATGCCTGCTTATGGTGTAGATAATGGAGTGCATCCTGATCACCATGCCTGGTGGATTCACCCGTCAAATGGAAACTTCATGATTGACGGAAACGATGGTGGTTTAAACATAACCAAGGATGGTGGGAAAACTTGGCGATTTATTGGAAATCTCCCTGTAGCTCAGTTTTATCACATCGCTGTGGATAATGAATTTCCCTATAATGTTTATGGAGGGATGCAAGATAATGGAAGCTGGAGAGGCCCAGCCTATGTATGGAAGTCTCAAGGGATTAGAAATGATTATTGGCAAGAAATTTCTTTTGGAGATGGCTTTGATGTAGTCCCCGATAAGGACGATAGCCAATACGGATGGAGTATGAGTCAGCAGGGATATGTTAGCCGTTACGACTGGAAAACAGGGAATAATTATACCGTCCGCCCAACCCATCCAGATCCAGAAGTAGAGCTTCGTTTTAATTGGAATAGTGCCATAAATATCGATCCTTTTAACAACAGCACCCTCTATTTTGGAAGTCAGTTTGTACATAAAAGCACCGATAAAGGATTGACTTGGGAAATTATCTCTCCAGATTTAACTACTAATGACCCTGAAAAGCAAAAGCAGCACGAAAGTGGGGGTTTAACGATGGATGCTACGGGAGCGGAAAATTATACCACTATTATCGTTATTGAGCCCTCCCCTCTTGAAAGAAATATGCTTTGGGCCGGAACCGATGATGGTAAAGTGCAATACACTACCAATGGAGGACAAAGCTGGACGGACGTTTCAAAAAATATAAAAGGGTTACCACAAGGAAGTTGGATAGTTCAAATTAAAGCTTCCAATAAAATGAAAGGGGAAGCTCTAATAGTGGCTAATGACTACCGAAGGTTTAATTACGCGCCCTATGCTTTTAGAACCAAAGACTATGGAAAAACTTGGGAACGTATCGTAAATGAAAATGACGCTGAAAGCTATGCATTAAGCATTATTGAAGATCCTGTGGAAAAAAACTTGATGTTTTTAGGTACGGATGACGGGTTATATGTTTCTATTAATGCTGGAAAGAATTGGACCAAATGGACTAAGGGCTTTCCAACAGTACCGGTTAAAGATTTAGTAATTCACCCAAGAGAACACGACTTAGTTATTGGTACCTTCGGAAGAGCCGCATGGGTTCTGGATGATATTCGTCCATTGCGAGAAATTGCAAAAAACACTTCCGTTTTAAATGAAGCTATTAAACTTTTCAATCCACCCACAGCGTATCAAGCTGCCTATCAACAGCCCACAGGAAGTCGTTTTGGAGCGGATGCCATTTATAATGGAGAAAACAGGGAGTATGGCTCCATTTTCAAATATTATTTTCAGAAAAAAGAAGCACCAAAGGAGAAAGAGATAATGGAAGATGAAAATGAAGAAAAAGAAGAAGATATAGAAAAGCTAGAAGGTCCTAGTAAAGATTCATTATATCTGAAACTTTATGATGGTGATCGATTAATAAGAACGCTAAAAAGAAAACTACCCGATAGCTCCGGTATTTACTCATGGCGATGGTTTATGGATGAGGCTGGGGTCGACAGACCTTCAAGAAACTTGCGGGATAGAAAAAATGAACCTGGCGGAACACAAGTAAAACCAGGAAATTATAGAGCTGAGCTTCAGTTTATGGATAAAATTTCATCTGTCTCGATTAGGGTAGAAAGTGACCCTCGGTTATCAATTTCCCAAAAGGCAATTAATGAAAGTTATTCGGCTAGTAAAACTATCGAGAAAATGACTCAAATTGCTGCAGATGCAGTAAAGCAATTGAATGAAAGTAAAATACAAGTAGAAGATTTTAGTAAAAAACTGAAAAAAGAAGATAAAGAAAAATATAAAGACGAGATTAAGGAAAGCGGCGAAGTTATTAAAAAGCTCGATTCCATAGTTGCTTTATATATTGGTAAAGAAGACAAGCGTCAAGGCATTACACGTAATCTAGAGATAAGTGTTATGCAACGAATTGGTGTAGCGAATTGGTATAGTGGTAGTCGTCCTAACGGGCTCACGACCACAGAGGAACGATTAATACAACAAGCAAAGGACGAACTTGAAAAAGCATTGCAAACTACCAATGCCTTTTATAATAATGACTGGATTAGGTTTACTTCAAAAATGGAGCAAATTAAGATTTTACCCTTCAAAGAAACCGAAACATTTACTATAGATTAAAAATGAATTATGATTAAAAAAACACTATTTACACTTATTACAATTATGTTTATTTGGACTGTAAAAAGTCAAGAAACAGGAGAAAATAATTTTGGTTCTTGGTTTATGCTTTTTGCAAAACATAAAGTTTCAGAAAAGTTTAGTATTCATTCAGAAATACAATATCGTACTTACGAATTTGGAAGTAATTTTAACCAATTATTACTACGTGCTGGGCTAAATTATCATTTCGCTACAAATGCAACGGCAACCATTGGATATGGGTATATTGCTACAGACGGCACCTTTGTAGAGTTGGAAGGGGAAGAAAATAGTGTAGAAAATAGGATTTATGAAGAGTTTAGTCTTAATAATTCCGTTGGAAAATTCAAATTTGGGCATCGATATCGCGTTGAGCAACGTTTTATAAAAAATCCACTAACTGGAAACGATACCCAACACAGAATGCGTTATTTATTGAGAGTTACCTACCCAATTAACGAACAATGGTTTTTAACCGCCTACGATGAAGTATTTATAAATTTACAAGAGCCCATTTTTGGACAAAATAGATTATATGGAGCCATTGGCTATAATTTTTCTAAAAATGTTAGCACCCAAGTAGGTTATTTAAAGAACCATTTTACTGGGGTTAATTACGACAGATTTCAAATAGGTTTTTGGATTGATACAGATTTCAGAAAAAAGGGTGCTGAAAATTAATATTTAAATTATTTTGACATTAAAGAATAGCTTTGTATCCATCTTTTTGTTTTTTTGTTTATCCATTTTTGCACAAGAAAACGCATCAAAATCTGTTGGTACATGGTATATTTTTGCAACTAACGCCAAGGTTGCAGAGAAATTTAGTATGCAAGCTCAAATCCAGTTACGCGCTTATGAATTGGCAGGTGAAATGCAGCAATTTAAAATTAGAGTTGGTGGCACTTATCAAATAGCCAAAGGGTTTTCGGGAAGTTTAGGATATGCTTATTTTAGAAACGATCCTTCATATTTAAATGATTTTCCTGCAAATTTCGATGAACATAGAATTTATGAGGTATTAACTTTTAAAAATATAGTATCCCCAATGAATCTAACGCATCGATTTATGGTAGAACATCGTTTTTTTAATAATGATGATGATGATGATGTAAATCATTGGATACGTTATATGCTAGAAATAGGTATTCCCATAAATTCTAAGTGGACTATTGATGTATATGATGAAGTATTCTTAAATTTACAAAAACCTAACTTTGCACAAAATTGGCTTGGTGGAGGTATAAGCTTTTCTATTAATAATAATTGGGAAGTAAGAACCGGTTACTTCCACATCCATACAGAAAATGCAAATTTTAACCGAATGGTATTAGCTGCCATTTGGAATATTGATTTAACAAAAACTGAAGATTAATAACTTTTAAAACAAAGAAACATGAAAACCATAGTAATAACACTGTTTAGTTTAATAGCTATTATTTTTTTAAGCTGTAAAAATGAAGCAAAGAAAGATCAAGAAACAACAGATGAGATAGTAAAAGAAGTTGTTGAAGAAAAAGTAGAAATGAAAGAGCTTGGAATTGTTCTAGAACCAAGAAGTGGATCTACTGCAGAAGGAAAAGTATTAATTACTGAAGAAAATGGTGAAGTAACCTTAGCAGCAAGTTTCTATGGTCTAACTCCTGGAACACATGCCATTCACATTCATGAAAAAGCCGATTGCTCAGCAGCAGATGGTACTTCTAGTGGTGGTCATTGGAACCCAACATTTACATCTCATGGCAAGTGGGGAGCTACAGAAGGATATCACAAAGGAGATATAGGTAATTTTGAAGCCGATGAAAACGGACAAGGAACTATTACCCTAACCACAAACGAATGGTGTTTAGGATGCGGGGATGAAAATAAAGACATCATTGGAAAAGCAATTATCGTACATCAAGGTGCCGATGACTTTACTACACAGCCCACGGGCAATGCAGGTGGTAGAGTGAGCTGTGGTGGAATAATTAAATAAGCAATTATAAAGTAAAAAAGCACCCATTAAGGGTGCTTTTTTTATAATTACATTTCAATAATAACGTTGTTTACTCCTCTTCGTACTTTCTTTAACGTTGAGAAAAAGTCATCTTCTGCGCGATATCCAACAGGCAACACCAATACAGATTCAAGACCCATTGACTTTAAACCTAACAATTTATCATATTTTATTGGATCAAAACCTTCCATTGGGCACGCATCAATTTCCTCTAAGGCACACACAGTAAGTAAATTTCCTAAGGCCAAGTAAGCCTGATTTGTCATCCACCCAGCAATTTCATCTTCCGTTTTATTTGAAAAAGTAGTAATTAAGTCAGATTCAAAAGGGTCTAAAATAGCTCTCGGAGTATTCCGAATTGCCTCCACTCTATTAAAATGGTTTTTAATATATTCAGCTTTCATATTTGCTTCAATACATAGTACCAAAACATGCGATGCCTCTTCCACTTGCTTTTGATTCATACTAAATGGAACCAACTTTTTCTTTAGACTATTATCTTCAATCACTACCATTTTAAGAGGTTGCAATCCGTAGGAAGTTGCCGTTAAATTGAAGGATTCTTTCAAAATCTCTAGTTTCTCCCTCGAAAGTTTTTTTGAAGAATCAAATTTTTTGCAAGCATAACGCCATTGTAATTTCTTAATACTATTTGAAGTCATTTAAGTTTGTAATTTATTGCAAAATTAAGTAATAGAAAATACTTAGGTATCTTCTACTTATAGCATCTTCTTATACTAATAGAATTAAAACTAATATTAGAAATTGAAACTCTTTATAATTTTGGTTGAGCTTTTTTGCAGTAAGTAAACCTATCTTTCTAATGAATGAATAAAAATTCATGAAAAATAGTAATTGTTAGTATAGAAATGAATATACTATAAAACATTCAAAAAAAATTCTTAAATTAATGTCATTGCAAATTGGCTGGATAATAATAAAAAAATATTACATTTTAGTTTTCTAAAATCATTCATGATATGAAAAGTATTTTAATAGTAGATGATGTTTTTGAAAACCTATATCTACTTAGGGTAATACTTGAGAAAAAAGGCTTTAATGTTTTAGAAGCCGAAAATGGTGAACAAGGATTGAAAGTGCTTCATGAGCATAAAATAGACTTGATTATTTCAGATATACTTATGCCTGTTATGGATGGTTATATGTTTTGCCAAGCTTGTAAAAAAAATAAAGAATTTAAAGATATTCCTTTCGTCTTTTTCTCCTCCACTTACACTGATAAGCTTGATGAAGATTTTGCATTAAAATTGGGCGGCGCCAAATTTTTAAGAAGACCTATGGATCACGAAAAGTTGATACATGAGATACAAACAATTTTTGCAGGAGATAACTTTGAAATGGACACTTTAAAAAATATTAAATTTAATGATAAAGAAGTTTTAAAGCTTTATAGTGAACGATTAGTTAACAAATTAGAGCTTAAAAATATTGAACTTGAAAACGAAATTATAGAGCGCAAAAAAGCCGAAGATTTATTAATTGACACCAATGAAAAACTATCTAAGGCAAATTTAGAACTAAATCATTTGCGAAAACAATTGGAACAAGAAAATGTTTATTTAAGAAATGAGCTCGATTTAGTATTCAATTATGAGGAGATGGTATATGGAAGTGCCGCATTTAGCAATGTACTTACTCAAGTTGAAAAAGTGGCACCAACAGATGCTACCGTTTTGGTTCAAGGGGAGTCTGGTACGGGCAAAGAGTTAATTGCCAGGGCATTGCATAACGCAAGCTCTAGAAACAATAAACCATTAATAAAGGTTAATTGCGCTGCCATACCTAGAGAACTTATTGAAAGTGAATTTTTTGGGCATAAAAAGGGATCATTTACGGGGGCAATACATGATAAAATTGGGAAGTTTGAACTAGCAAATGAAGGAACTTTATTTTTAGATGAAATAGGTGAATTACCTATAGATATGCAGCCAAAAATATTACGATTTTTACAAGAAGGAGAAATTGAGGTTGTGGGAGGCACAACCCTTAAGAAATTAGATGTGAGAGTAATCGCCGCCACAAACCGAAAGTTAAAAAAAGATATTTCAAAAAAACGATTTAGAGAAGACTTGTATTTTAGGCTTAATGTATTTCCAATTGATATCCCTCCTTTAAGAGATCGAACTGAGGATATTCCAATTTTAGTTGAGCATTTTGTTGATAAATTCAATAAGGCCTATTCAAAAAAAATCAAGTTTATCCCAGATGAAACCATGAATAAACTAAAAGCCTATAAATGGCCAGGGAATATTAGAGAACTTGAAAATTTAATTGAAAGAGCTTCAATTTTATCAAATAATGAAACTTTAGAAATTCCCGGCTTTGAATCAACTATCCAATCTTCAAAACAACTTATCGCTAATATAAAAGATAATTTGACCTTAGATATGGTGCAGCGAAATCATATTTTACAAGTTCTAGTGCAATGTGACTGGAAAATAAGTGGCCCTAAAGGAGCCGCAGAAGTTTTAGATTTAAAACCTAGTACATTAACAGATAAAATGACCAAACTTGGCATAAAAAAGCCTCGTAAAAGATAGGACAACTGCAATATATTTTAGGATGCGAAAAAGTAAACAGTTGATCATCCTATTTTTTTACGATGAATAATAGCAAGGCTTTCTAAGATGTGAGACTTACAATGAATCTAGTTTAAAAGGATCATTCTATTTGTATAACTTGTAATGCCAAAAAAGGGAGTTTCCAATGAACATTTATACCAACATATTTCTAGAATTCTTACTAATCTCAACGAGTATCCTCATCTTATTTAGGTTAAGAAAGAAAATTGGCTTAGCTCCATTGTACATTCTTTTAGGAACTGTTCAATATGTACAAGCCCTTTCAAAGACTATGATACAAGTTGAGGTCTTTGATAGATTTACAATTTACCCAGGTTCTGTCATCCTATTCTCTGCAGTTTTATTTGCTGTTTTATTAATTTATATTAAGGAGGGTGTTATTAGTGCTCGCATGCTTATTTTGGGAATTATAATTTCTAATTTTATTCTCTCTGCTATATTTGGAATGACATACCAACAAGAACTTATCATTGGAAACAACCAAGATCAAAATGCTGTTTCTGCATTCCTAATAAATTATAAATATTTTTTAACTGGAACTCTTATACTTCTTGTAGATTTTATTCTCCTAGGAATTATTTATCAATTTTTAATTTCGAAAATCAAGAAATTAAATTTCTTTATCGTTCTCTTTATATCTTTATTTACAGTTTTATTATTCGATTCATTAGCCTTTAACATAATCCTTAGGTATAACTCCTCAGAGCTACTAAATTCTATAGTTGGTCACACAATAGGGAAAACTGTTTCGGCATTTATATTTTCTGCTATCCTCTATATATACTTAAGATATATTGATGTTGATAAAGAAATTTCAGCCTTTATTGCCAATCAAAATAGGGATGTTTTATCTATTCTTACTTATAAAAAGAAGCTACAAGATCTGCAAATTGAAAAAAAACAAGTTGAAGAAAAACTCACCTCACAACTTGAGACTACTTTAAATAATATTTCTGATGGATTTGTCTCACTAGATACAAATTGGTGTTTTTCATTTTTAAATAATAAAGCAGGGGAATTATTGGGACGAAAACCCGAAGATTTGATTGGTAAACATGTTTGGACTGAATTTCCTGAAGTAGTTGGACTCCCTTTTTATAAAGCGTACCAGGAAGCTTTTAAAACAAGGCAAACAATTGTTATTGAGGAGTATTATGAACCATTTAAAAAATGGTTTGAAAATAGAATTTATCCTACCACAGATGGTTTAATTATTTATTTTTCGGATATCACAGAACAGAAACAAACAGAAGCTGCTTTATTAAAGAGTGAAAATTATTTAAACAATATCATCAATAATATTGGAGATCCCATATTTGTGAAAGATGACCAAAGTAAATTGCTACTCGTAAACGATGCTTTTTGTAAAATTTTTAACCTATCAAGGAAAGATATCATAGGAAAGACACTAGCCGAAAATGTATCAGAGGATGAAAGAGAAACCTTTTTAAGAATCGACAAACAAGTTCTAGAAACTGGTATTGAAAATGTTAATGAAGAGACCCTAACTATAGAGGGTAGTGATAGACGTATCATTTCTACCAAAAAAACTCGGTTTATTGATGAAACTAACACGACATTTTTAATTGGAATTATTAGAGATATTACAGATCGAAAAAAAGTTGAAGATGAGTTGGAAAAACATAAAAATAACCTTGAAGAATTAGTAAAGCTAAGAACCGAAGAGGTAAGTTTAAAAAATGAAGAACTACAACGGATGAATAATTTATTTGTAGGAAGAGAATTAAGAATGAAGGAGCTTAAATCTATAATAAAAGAAATGGAGCAAAACAAAGGTAATCGACCAAATTCATAAATGAACATACCATTCAATTTCAATGAAGCATGAAACATAGTCTATCGCACCTTTTATTTAAGAATCCTTTAATTGTTGGGTTTTCAACGTTTATAATACTGCTTTTCACTTCACAATATATTGCTTATCAGAAGTTCCTAATTAATGAAAACGAGCAAAAAAAAGAAATAAACAATCAAGTAAATATAATTAAGGAGAAATTACAAGCAATAGTAATGTATAGTTATTCTTCTACCAGAACTCTTGGTTACATAATAGAAAGAAATGGAATACCTGATGATTTTGATACCATTGCAAGGGAATTATTAAAAGGACATAGTTACTTTGATGCAGTACAATTAGTAGATGGAGAGGGCTTTATTACACATGTGTATCCATTAAAAGGAAATGAAGTTATTGGTTATAATATTTTTACAAGTACTACAGCCAGTAGTGGTGCTCTTGAAACAATTGAAAGAAAAGACTTTTTTATTGCAGGTCCTGTTCGACTTAAACAAGGGGGTGTAGGAATAATTAGTAGATATCCTATTTATATCAATGGCAAATTCGAGGGTTTTTCAGCTGTTATTACGAAACTTTCAACTTTTTTAAATGATTTAAATATTAACACCTCTGAGGAAAATGATTTCTTGTATCAACTTTCAAGAGTCAATTTTGAAACGGGTGAAGAAGAATTTTTCTTAGAAAATGATATGTCTTCTTATAAATCCTATGCAGTACCCATAGAACTCACTTTTGGAGAATGGAAATTATACGTAATTCCACTACAAAAAAACATAAATACCGCGATTTGGTTTGCAATAATTGGTTTTTTAATGGCTATTATGCTCAGTTGGTCTGCTTGGTATTTTACTGGGCAATCTGAACGAATAAATAATTTAATAAATACCAAATTAGAAGAACAAGAATATGAATTAAATACAATCCATGAAACCACTAGAAAACAAATAGAAAAAAGTGAACTTCTATATAGAACCCTTACCTCATATGCACCAGTAGCTATTTTTAATACAAATGAAGAAGGTGAATGTACCTATGTAAATGAAGAGTGGATGAAATATTCGGGAATGGAATTTAATGAAGCGCTAAGGTATGGTTGGACTAATGCCATATATCCAGATGATAAAGATAGAGTTATGGACGAATGGCAAGAGGCTGTTTCAAATAACAGTGAATTTCAATCTGAATTTCGATTCCTCAATAAAAATGGAAAAATAACGTGGCTTTCAGCTAAAGCAACCAAACTTGTGGATAGTAATAATAACCTTCTTGGACATATTGGAATAGCGATTGACGTCTCTGAAAGAGTTAAAAATGAAAAAGAATTATTACATTTTAAAAGAGATTTAGAGAAATTAGTAAGTTTAAGAACCGATGAACTAAGTGAAAGTAAAGAGGCTTTATTAAACCTATTAGAAGATATGAATTTACAATCCATTGAACTTGAAAAGGAAAAGGTTAAAGCGCAATCGGCAGATTTAATGAAATCCGCTTTCTTGGCAACCATGTCGCATGAGTTGAGAACCCCTATGAATTCAATTATAGGATTTACAAGTCTACTATTGAAAGAATATGCAGGTCCTCTAAACCAAGAACAAGCGAAACAGTTGGCTATGGTAAAAAATAGTGGCCAACATTTACTGGGCTTAATAAACGACATTTTAGATATCTCGAAAATTGAAGCAGGAGAATTAACGGTTTCATTTCAAGAATTCGATTTTGTAGAATCTCTTACCGATATCATTGATTTTCTTTCCCCTCAGGCTATAAGTAAAAAGCTTGTAATAAAAACAGACCTACATAATGAAAAAGTTATTCTTAAAAGTGATAAAAGAAGAGTAGAACAAGTCTTATTAAACCTTATTTCCAACGCCATTAAATTTTCTGAAAAGGGAACTATTTTTATTAAAGTAAATTTAGTTGATTCTATGCTTTGCACGCAAGTGATTGATGAAGGGATTGGGATAAGTAAAGAAAATTTAGTTAAACTATTTGTACCATTCATTCAACTCAATGGGGGTCTTGCCCGAAGCCATGAAGGTACAGGATTAGGACTAGCTATTAGTAAGAATTTAATTGAAAAATTAGGAGGAACAATCAAAGTAGAAAGTGAATTAGGAAAAGGAAGTACTTTTACCTTTTGCTTGCCATTAGAGTTATAAAAAATCAATCCTATAAATCCCAAAACCAATGAAAACGAATATTTTAATTATTGAGGATAACGAGCATAACATGTATATGCTTTCATATCTTCTTGAAAAAAACGGATATCATGTTTTAAAGGCATATAGTGGGGTTGAAGGATTTCAAATGGCTCACGATCATAAGCCAGAAATTATTTTAATAGACATTCAATTACCCGATATGGATGGGTATGAAATATGTGTTAAATTAAGACATAATGGTATCCCAAAAAATACCACCATTATAACGGTTACTTCCTATGCAATGGGAGGTGATAGAGAAAAATCTTTAGAAGCTGGAGCAGATGGTTATATTGAGAAACCTATTAATCCTGATACTTTTATTTCCAAAATGGTTTCAATACATCGAAATAAAAATAAAAAGTGAAAGTATATATTTAACTTTCAATACCTTAGAGATCCCTAGTAGAATAATTACAATGGAAAGTTTCTTTAAATAATGTAATATCGATGCAAAATCTATAAAAGAAATTATTAATCAAAAGATTTCAAAGAGTTAAAAAAGGTATTATATTTGCACCCGCATTCAAGCAAATAGCTTGATGAGGCACTCAAGGAGAAATGGCAGAGTGGTCGAATGCGGCAGTCTTGAAAACTGTTGAGGGTCACACCTCCGGGGGTTCGAATCCCTCTTTCTCCGCAAAGTATCTAAAAGCTCAATTTCTAAATAGAAATTGAGCTTTTTTTTTGGATTGTCACAAATTAAATAATAAGAATACTAGGATATACTAAATTAGGTCAATTTACTAGTTAATAAATTGGATTAACCACGAAATTTAATTACAATCCATCTTCCAAGTCCATCAGGTCCGGCATCTGCATCATATACAAGATCTATAAATCCTTCACCGCTTATAGACAATTGTGAGGTCGCAGCTGTTTTAATTCTATTCTTTGGTTGTGCCAATAGACTATCTTCCAATATGGAAATTCCAGAAGTTTCAGAAAAATATAAAGCAACATGCCTCCCATCTACTCCATCTGTTATGCCCGAAATGTTGGTTCCTAACATATAACCATATACTCTAATAAATGTAGCTCTAGAATTATATGCTCCAGGAGCCAATCCTAAGTCTAGATTTTGAATAGTGCCTCCCTGTAATGGGCCAAGATTAAAGTCACCCACTGTTCCAGATACTGGAGCCGTGTTTAAACTATTATCGGTAATTATCAAATTAGCTCCCAGTGCTGTCTTGTTTAATGTTCTTGTAGTAGTTTGCCCAGCTAAGGTAATTTCATTTGTATCCCCTACCGATAAATTAGTAATTCGCACTGTACCAGCCACCTCTAATGTAGCCTGTGGGTTGTTTGTGCCAATCCCCACTTGAGAAATAGAGTGTATTGTTGAACAAAAAACCATCGCGAATATAATTTGTGATTTTTTCATAACTAATCGTGTATTGAAATTAATATCCATCGTTGACTATTACCATCGTATATTAACTCTACACTACCCCTTCCAGCTAGTGTTTCAGAGCTTGCTAATACTTTAATTCTGTTTTGAGGTAATGATCCTAGGCTTTTAGGATCTGACTCATCTAGAAATACAATATTATTTGTTACCGAATTATAAAAAAATATATGTTGTCCATCCACTCCATCTTCGATTCCAGTAATCTTAATATTGGATGGGAGCCCTGTAACATTCAAAACTATCTTACCTTCATTAATTTCTCCAGTCCCTAATTGTAAATTCACATTATGCGCTAGATTTCCACCAACGGTGATTATTCCAGACAAATCTATATCTCCTATACCATAATAGATACTTCTACTTAACTCTAATTTATTATTTTCTAGAGTTAAATTATTATCTAAGTTTAATATGGTAAGATTCCCCAAGTCATCTGCCCCAACTAAAGATGTAGAATTGTCTATTAAACTATAACCCTCCACTATTAAGTCTCCTATTATATGCAAATCTTCCTGAGGATCTGTAGTGCCAATCCCAACTTGTGCATGACTTACTTGTAGCACAAAATAAAATAATACTATAATTGCTAATTTCATTTTGCAAAAATTTAAAGTGAACACCTTATTTATCCTCGCAGATTTACTAAGATCCATTTTTGAATGGATGCATCATAAATGAACTCTGCCATACCAATATTATTTATACTCACATTCGCACCACTTCCTGTAATAATTTGATTTTCTAAATCACTGTCAGAATCTAAATTATAAAATGTTACGCTTTGGTTTTGTGAGTTAAAATAATATACAATTCGACCATCATATCCCCCACTAAAGCCTGTTACAGAATAACCTGCTGTTTCTCCAGTAAATCTAATTACAGCTCTATCACTATTAATATTTCCGAGGCCAATATCATAATTATTATATTGACTAATTCCACTAGTTAATGACTGGTCAACATCACCAATTAGAAATATATTAGGATCAACCGTTTCTGTTACTTCTAATGTGCCTTCAGTAATGACGAAGGCATCTCCTAATTCAAAGTCTCTTGCACCGCCATTCTCTAATATTCCAACTAATCTTGTTGAAGTAACCGTTAGATTAGGCTCAAACATAAAATTACCATTAACATGTAAGGTCGCTAAGGGATTTGTAGTGTTTATTCCAACCCCTTGCGCGTGTAAAATACATATGGGAATAATTACGATTATATGTAGAAAATATTTCATTATAGTGCTAATTTCTACAACAAACCTATAGGAATATTATTACAACAAAAAGTGATTTTGAAATTTTTTATCGCCAAATTACACATAACTTCGACGAAATACACAATTATTTTTAATCACACCAATTTTTGATAGTAAATTCAGGTTAATTTGTTTTAAAATTTAAAAAAAAAACATTGGTGCGGCATATAATTGTACTAAGGATATGGAAATTAGAATTTTATAGTTTTTACATCTACTAGATTTTAATATTTTATATTTGACCTTAATAAAATCAATATGAGGAAAATTCTACTTATTAATTTTTTATTACTCTTTTCCATAAATATCTTTTCACAAGATTATAAACCCCTTTTGGATACTTATAACGAATGGAATGTACGGTTTTGTTACGAAGGTTTATGTGATACTGATTTATATTACACCAATGGAGATACTATTGTTGATGGTATGAGCTTTAAAGTTCTTGATGGATACCATTATATATCTAGAGGATTCCTATTACGGGAAGACATAAATTCTAAAAAAGTGTATTTAAAGGCTATTTTACCCAACGGAGTATATGACTATTTACTATACGATTTCTCTCTAGAAGTAGGAGACTCTATCGATATGAAAAACCCCATTACCCCTTTTCCAGAAGATGCAGGCTATTTTAAAGTAGATTCTATTATACCACGTCCATTAGTCGATGGAAACACCTATGACCATTTTTACTTTTCTCCTGCAGCATCTAACAACGTAAGTACCAATAATGCTATTTGGGTTGAAGGCGTTGGATCGCTATCTATTATTACGGCTCCAAGTGGGGATCCAGACATTGACGGGGTAGGTCGAGTCGCTTGCGTATTTAAAAATGGTGAATCCTATTATTCAGATTTAGATATTATTGATGAATGTGAGCCTTTTTTCATTCTCGATACTCCTAATTATATCACCCAAAAGAATTCCATTAAAGCAATAAAAACTTCTGAAAAAAATATATTCCAAATAATAAATATCGAACGCTTTTCGACTATTGAACTTTATGATTTAAAAGGTGTTCATTTAAACACTTTTGAAAATAATAGTCAACATTCAATCCAATTAAATGTTTCAAATTATCCTTCTGGCATCTATTTGCTTATTTTAAATTCCTCGATAAATAGAAAGCAAACTCTTAAAATTGTAATAGAATAAGAACATAACTTTTCGTTTACCGTTTAAATCTTCTAATAATCAACCCCAAAGGCTTATCATACGTAAAATAGCTCAACATCCAGCCTAAAAATGCCACTACCTTGTTTCTAAATCCTACCAAAGACATAATATGAATAAACATCCACACCAACCAGGCAAAAGTGCCTTGAAATTTCCAATTAGGTAAATCTACAACGGCCTTCCTTCTACCTATTGTGGCCATCGTTCCTTTGTCTTTATACGTAAAAGGTTTAAAAGTTTTTCCTTTTATTCCAGCCAAAATATTTTTAGCCAAATGTTTTCCTTGCTGCTGTGCCACAGGAGCTAACATAGGTAATCCCATGGGATTTTCAGTAGTTACAAAAGCTGCTACATCGCCAATAGCATAAACATCCTTTGCATCTAAAACTTGATTAAACTCATTTACAGAAATTCTATTTCCCCCTATTATGGAAGCACTAGGTAATCCATCAATAGGAGCTCCTTTTACCCCAGCTGTCCAAATTACAGTATCTGTAGAAAAGGTAGTATTGTTTGGAAGTAATAACTCACTTCCGTCATATCCATTTACGCGCGTGTTTAAAAAAACATTCACCCCCAAATCCTTTAAATACTCATAACTTTTTTTGGAAGAATCTTCAGACATAGCACCTAACAGTTTCTCTCCTGCTTCATAAAGATTGATATTCATTTTTGAAGTGTCTAACTCTGGAAAATCCTTCGGAATAACATAACGTTTCATTTCGGCCAAGGCACCTGCCAATTCAATACCTGCAGGCCCTCCTCCCACAATGGCAATATTCAGAACTTCAGGCAAATCTTGAGTGTCGTTTGAAAGTGCTTTTTCAAGATTCTGAAACAAAAAACTTCGAATGTCTAAAGCATCGGGAATGGACTTTAACGTGAGTAATTTATCCTTGATGGGTTCAAAATTGAAAAAATTATTTTGAGCACCCGTAGCCATAATTAAATAATCATAGGTAATCTCTCCTATTGAAGTAATTATCTTTTTTTCAGAAGTAACAACAGAATTCACTTTTGCCATTCTAAACCTTACATTCTTGTAGTTTCTAAAAATCCGCCGAACAGGATAAGCAATGCTATAAGGCTCCAAACCTCCCGTAGCAATTTGATACATTAGGGGTTGAAAATTGTGAAAGTTATTTTGATCTATTAATAAAACTTCAACAGGTTTATTTTTGAAATATTTTGCCATCGCGATACCGCCAAACCCTGCACCAATTATGACAATTTTAGGAAGTGTACTTTTCATGGACTTAACTTAAATAGGAATCTTAAATACTTCTATAAAGGTAAATGAATTAAAGTTTTTGAAATAAAAAAGGCCCGATAAAATCGGACCTTTAAAACCTAGTAATTGAGGTTTAGTTTTTTATAAATTTCTTACTTCCAAGAATCTTATTATTATCCATAACCACAATGTTGTAAATCCCAGTTGCTAAAGAACTAATGTTAAGGTATCCTCTTTCAAAAGCAGCACCATCTACCATTAAGGCTCTTCCTTGCATATCAATTACTTTAATGGTATATGCCTCGCCGTCTTCACTAGCGATATTGATAATATCTGTAGCTGGATTAGGGTACAATGCAATAGTATTGGTATTGAAGTCATTTATTCCAAGAGGTGCAGATGGCAATTCAACAAGTCCACCAGCAGCACCTGTAGAAACCCAAAGACCAAATGCTGGACCATTACTATTATTAGATGGATCTAAGAACCCTGATGCTACCACCACTAATGCAGCTCCATTTAATCCTAATGTTGCTAAAGGCGCACCATAAGCGGCTACTCCAGATCCTCCTGCAGCATTAACTTGTAACACATAGTCTGCAGTTGGTAACTCTAAATAACCTGCATATTCAGAATATGAAATGTTTTCAACCAAATATCCTGCTCCCACACCAGTTTCTAAAACATCAACGGCAGGTGCATCAGTAGAACCATGATACACTAACACATCTGTATTAGCACCATCTGTTGCAACTTCACGACCCATATCGTATACAGCTAATCCAAATGCTGGAGCTGGGTCATAGCCTGTTGCACTAACAATACCCGTAGCAATAACTACATAAGTTTCACCATCTGCTAACGTTACAGGGAACGTAGCAATGGCATCACCTGATCCTGTACTATTTGAAGGAGCAATTCCAATAATAACTTCGACATCTGCTGGAAAATCTATGTATCCAGTCTCGGTTCTGAATGCAAAATCGTCTACAGCAAGAGCGTCATCTAAATAAACGTCAACTACTGCTGCGGCAGCATCTGCAGAATTGTGTATTACATTTACACGTGCTTGAGAAATAGCAATTTGCACTGTGGCAAAGGCCAAAAAAGTAAAGAGTAATTTTTTCATAATTTTTTTGTTTAATGTTTTCGATTCAAACTTAAACAAAATATTTTTAAACTTGTATTTAACCATAATTAATTAATAAATATTTAACGATTTAAAGATTTTAATACATTGATTTAGTTATTGTTAGTAGATAAACATATTAAACGATATAGATTTTATATTTTTTTTAGGAAAGCCAGAATCAAGTATATGTATATTTATACCTTAATCTTTTGAAAAAATGAAAAACATCTATTTTTTACTTTTTACACTTGGTTTAATTTCTTGTAATTCGGCACAATCAAATTACACTGTTACCAAGAACATGTCCCGAGTGGATTACGCAAATACAATTACCGCCGAAGACCTAAAAACACATCTTTACAAATTTGCCGATGATAAAATGCAAGGAAGGATGACAGGAGAACCTGGTCAAAAAATGGCAGCAGAATACCTAAAAAACTTTTATGTTTCTGAAGGAATTGCCTCACCCTATGAAAACGACAATTACTATCAAGACATACCTGCAGCGTACTTTAGCAGAAAAAAAGATGCAAAACCTTCTGAAAATGTGGTGGCCTTTATAAAGGGCTCAGAAAAACCAAACGAAATTATCGTCCTCTCTGCACATTACGACCATGTTGGAATGCACGATGGTGAAATTTACAATGGTGCAGATGATGATGGAAGTGGTACAGTTTCTATGTTGGAAATTGCACAAGCTTTTCAAAAGGCAGTGAAGGATGGAAATGGTCCTAAACGCTCCATTCTATTCTTACACGTGACTGGGGAAGAAATAGGGCTGTATGGTTCAAAATACTATACCGAAAATCCTATTTTTCCTTTAGAAAATACCGTTTGTAATTTAAATACGGATATGATTGGAAGAATTGATCCCGATAAAAAAGACAATCCTAACTACATTTATCTTATTGGAAGCGACAAACTTAGTCAAGAACTGCACGATGTGTCTGAAATGATTAATAAAGAATATATTAATCTTGAACTGGATTACACTTTTAATGATGAAAACGACCCTAATCGTTTTTACTATCGAAGTGATCACTATAACTTTGCTAAAAATAACATTCCCATCATTTTCTATTTTAATGGAGTGCATGAAGACTACCACAAACCAACCGATACGCCAGACAAAATTGAATATGAACTCATGGCAAAACGCGCGCAGTTAATATTTCAAACGGCTTGGGAAGTAGCTAATAGAGAAGGCAGAATTACAGCGGATAAGTTATAATAAAAGAATAACGACATTATTAAAAGAACGTCTTATTAGCAAGGCGTTTTTTTTATTGAAACCATTCCTACAAAACACCCTAAACAAAAAAAGCTTCTCATTTCTAAGAAGCTTTGTATTTTTGGGTGGAAGACCGGGTTCGAACCGGCGACCTCTTGAACCACAATCAAGCGCTCTAACCAACTGAGCTACAACCACCATATTAAATTTCGCTAAATAAGAGGGTGCAAATATAATTCAATTTGCAACTATCTACAATAGTTTTAAAAAATTAAATTAAATCTTCTAGAGTATTTACTGCGACAGGTCTTTCAACGGTAAATCCTTCAGCATACTCGGTACCAATAAGACGTCCTAAATTCTGATTCCGGTAACTCAAGCTATCCATAGTGTTTTTTGAAGAAATAGGTGTTTCGGGTTCGTTACTCTCTTCATCGTAAAACTGACTTTTATAAGCAAATACAGCTTCTAATTTCTTCTCCATAAATCCAGTTACGTCAACCACAAAATCGGGTGTTAATTCATTCCATTGAATATAATGATACACATGTTTTGGTCGCCACGCCCCTTGATTATTTCCTTCATGGTAGGTTTCAATTTTTCGTAGCCCACTCAAGAAGCAAGCGTCACTTACCAATTTACTCCCTTTTCCGTGATCAATGTGCCTGTCGTCTATGGCATTACACAATACAATTTCTGGACGATACTTTCTTATTATTTTTACAACCTCCAATTGTGTAACGAGGTTATTTTCAAAAAAACCATCTGCAAATTCCAAATTATGCCTCATGGAGACTCCTAAAATCTTCGCTGCATCTTGAGCTTCCTTATCTCGAATTTCGGCACTGCCTCTTGTCCCAAGTTCTCCCCTTGTTAAATCCAAAATCCCAACTTTTTTACCAAACGAAATTTCTTTGGCAAGGGTAGCACCACAACTCATTTCAACATCATCGGGATGTGCACCTATAGCTAAAATATCTAACTTCATACTTTTTGTATTTGTTTTTTTGCAACCGCTTCAAAAGCTTGTTCTAAATCGGCTATTAAATCATGTTTATCTTCAATCCCCACTGAAAAACGCAACAAACCCTCTGCAATCCCTTGGCGCTTCCTTTCTTCAGCAGATAACAATGCATGCGACGTTTTCGAAGGAGAAAGTATGGTGGACTCAACGCCTGCCAAACTCATAGATTGTTTAATCATCAGCAGTTTTTCCATAAAAGCCTGTGGATTTATGGAAGGTACTAATTCAAAAGAAAGCATTCCTGTAAAACCATACATTTGTCGCCTTGCAATTTTATAATCTGGATGTGATTTTAATCCTGGATAATAAACTTTTGAAACTAGAGGGTGTTCATCTAACCACTTTGCCATCTTTTTTGCGTTTCGGTTTTGTGCTTTTACACGTATCCCCATCGTTTTAATACTTCGCTCCAACAACCACACAGTATAATCGCTTAAACTTCCACCTAAGTTTTTACCCAAATTCCAGATTTTGTCCATATGTTCTTTCGATGCTGCCACTGTGCCTGCGCAAATATCACTATGCCCACCCATATATTTTGTAGCACTATGAATAATGATGTCAATACCAAAATCGGCTGGATTCTGATTAATTGGCGAAGCAAATGTATTATCAATCATAGAAACTAATTGATGCTTTTTCGCAAGTTTGGAAATCATTTCCAAATCGGTAATCAGCATCAAAGGATTACTTGGTGTTTCTACATAGATCACTTTGGTATTCGGCTTTATTTTTGAAGCAAAATCGGCTTCCGAAAAACCATCGGTAAAATCGAATTCAATATTATATTTCGGAAATTCTTCCACCATGAAATTATACGCACCCCCGTAAATCGTTTTTTGAACCACCACATGGTCTCCACTTTGCAAAAAGGCTAATAAAGCTGTACTCACAGCGGCCATTCCACTTCCAAAAATCATTCCTGCTTCACAATGCTCCAAAGCGGCTATTTTCTTCCCTAACGCCTCTTGATTAGGGGTGTTAAAATATCGTGGATAGCGCTTAATATCCACATTTTCATAGGCGTAAGAGCTAGACATGTATAATGGAGAAATGGCTCCTTTAAATTGTTCGTCTTTAATTTCGCCGACGTGCGTACAAATAGTATTGACCCCTATTTTTTTTGATTTCATGAGTGCGACTTTTAGTGAGTTAAAAGTATAAAATCCTATTCAGGTTTGCTATCTTTGAACGATGAAACTTTTGTTAATAAACATAAAAGAACTGCTTCAAGTTCGTGAAAATCCTCCTTCTAAAGTTAGTGGTAAGGAGATGAACCACCTCCCTACTCTTAAAAATGCGTGGTTGCTTATAAAAGACAAAAAGATTGAAGATTTTGGTAGTATGGATGTTCCTCCTAAGGGAAAATTTACTCAAATTTTAGATTGCACGGGGCGCATAGTTCTTCCCACTTGGTGTGACAGTCATACGCATATTGTTTATGCGGGAAATCGAGAGCAGGAATTTGTGGATAGAATCAACGGACTCACCTACCAAGAAATAGCCGAAAAAGGCGGTGGTATTGTGAACAGTGCCAAAAAACTACAACAAACATCTGAAAAAGAACTATTTCGTCAATCAGCAGAGCGCTTGGAAGAAGTAATTTATATGGGTACAGGAGCCATCGAAATTAAAAGTGGTTATGGACTTACAACCAAATCCGAATTAAAAATGCTTCGCGTGGCGAAAAAACTGGCAAAAAAATATCCCATCGATATAAAAACTACTTTTTTAGGAGCGCATGCATTACCCACCGAATTTAAAAATAATAAAGATGGGTATCTTGAGTTAATTTGCAACGAGATGCTTCCGAAGATTGCAGAAGAAAAGCTAGCCGATTATATCGACATCTTTTGTGAAGAAGGCTATTTTTCGGTAGCCGATACGGAACGCATCCTTTCCGAAGGATCAAAATATGGGCTTATCCCAAAAATTCATGTCAATCAGTTTAATGCGATTGGTGGTGTGGCAGCGGGAGTAAAACACAAGGCTTTGAGTGTGGATCATCTCGAATTACTTACCGATGAAGACATCAAAGCTCTTCAAAATTCGGAAACCATTCCCGTAGCTTTACCAGGTTGTTCCTTCTTTTTAAGCATTCCGTATACGCCGGGTAGACACATTATTGACGCTGGACTTCCCTTAGCCTTAGCAACCGATTTTAACCCGGGCTCCTCCCCTTCGGGCAATATGAATTTTGTCGTGGCTGCCGCTTGTATTAAAATGAAGCTCACTCCCGAAGAAGCTATTAACGGAGCAACTATTAATGGTGCCTACGCCATGGGGTTAAGTGAAACTCACGGAAGTATTACCAAAGGAAAAGCCGCCAGTGTGATCATTACGGAAGAAATTCCGTCGTATAGTTTTTTACCGTATTCGTTTGGGACAGATTACATCAATCAAGTAATTCTTAACGGAAGATTGTTATGAGTTTGGTCAAGTTTTACTCGAAAGAAGATATTTTAAAGTTAGTCCGAAAGCGTGAAGGGGAAAGCAAATTTGGCGAAGGGTTGACTACCGTTTCCCATTGGGAAAATTTACATGAACTTTCTGCAAAATATGTGCTGGTAGGCATTCCCGAAGACATTGGGGTGCGTGCGAATTATGGAAACCCCGGAACGGCGCAAGCTTGGGAAGCTGCCTTAACGGTACTTTGCAATATTCAGAAGAATGAGTTTACCAAAGTGCAACATTTAGCCGTGTTAGGGGAAGTAGATTGTGAGCCTGAGATGAAAAGCGCTTCCCGACTTTCTTCAAAAGAAGAAAATTATGTGCAAAAATTAGGTGAGTTGGTGGAAGCCATTGACGAAAAAGTGGCAACGGTGGTTGAAAAAATACTGAATACTGGAAAATTCCCAATCATTATTGGTGGAGGTCATAACAATAGCTACGGAAATTTAAAAGGAGCGTATAAAGCCTTCGGAAAGGCCATAAATTGTTTAAATTTTGATGCTCATACCGATTTTCGAGCTTTGGAGCATCGCCATAGTGGTAACGGATTTTCCTATGCTTTTGAAGAAGGATATTTAGATCGCTATTACACCTTTGGCTTGCATCGCAATTATACATCCCAATTTGTTTTTGACAGGTTAAAATTACATTCAGAAAGAATTCAATTTAACTTATTCGAGGACATTGAAATTAATAACACTATCCCCTATTCTGAAGCTGTAAAAACTGCTGAAAATTTTGTGACAAAAGCGCCCTTTGGACTGGAATTGGATTTAGATGCGATTGAAGATATGGGCAGTAGCGCTATGACACCTGGAGGATATTCTATAAACGATGCCCGAAAATTTATCACCCATTTTTCAAAAAAAGAACACTGTGTGTATCTTCATATTTGTGAAGGTGCACCCGGCCTAGGAAGTTTTCCTGCGCAGGTAGGAAAAACCATTTCCTTTTTAATTTCAGATGTGATTGCTTAAAAAACACCCTTAAGATTATGCAGAAACAATTAATAGAATGTGTCCCAAATATTAGCGAAGGACGCGATGCGGCAAAAATTAAAGCTATTTCAGAGATTGTAAAAACCGTTGAAGGTGTAACATTGTTGGATGTCGACCCTGGAAAAGCTACAAATAGAACGGTTATTACTTTTGTGGGACCACCCGAACCTGTGATTGAAGCTGCTTTCCGACTCATTAAAAAAGCATCCGAGTTAATTGATATGAGCAAACATAGCGGAGCACATCCTCGTTTTGGCGCGACTGATGTATGTCCGTTAGTACCCATATCCAATATCACTTTGGAAGAAACGGCAAAATACGCCCATACATTAGGGGAACGCGTTGGAAAAGAACTGGGCATCCCTGGATATTTTTACGAAAAAGCCGCCACCGAAGAAAAACGAAAAAACCTTGCCAATTGCCGCTCTGGCGAATATGAAGGATTGGCAAAAAAATTGGTTGACCCACAATGGAAACCCGATTTTGGTCCCGCAGAATTTAGTGATAAAGTGGCTAAAACCGGAGCTACCGCCATTTCGGCAAGAGATTTTTTAATTGCTTATAATGTAAATTTAAATTCCACCTCTACCCGAAGAGCCAATGCCATTGCATTTGATATTAGAGAAGCGGGACGAACTAAAAGAGAAGGCAATCCTATTACGGGAAAACCTGTTTTAGATGAAAATGGCGAGCCAGTTCGGATTCCAGGAAAATTAAAAGCTGTAAAAGGAATTGGCTGGTATATTGAAGAGTATGGAATAGCACAAATTTCTTATAATCTTACCAATATTTCCATCACTTCTATGCACGAAGTTTTTGATGAAACTTGCAAAGCGGCCATCGACCGAGGTTTGCGTGTAACAGGTTCCGAATTGGTAGGGTTGGTACCATTAAAAGCTATGCTAGATGCCGCCGATTACTTTTTGGTGAAGCAGGAACGCTCCTTGGGAATTTCAGAAAAAGAAAAAATAAAGATTGCCATTAAATCTTTGGGACTGGACGATTTAAAACCCTTTAACCCAGATGAGCGCATTATAGAATATTTGCTAAAAGATGATGCCAAAAAACTTATTGATTTTAAACTGGACGACTTTGCCGATGAAACGGCTGGCGAATCCATGGCGCCAGGAGGAGGATCTATTAGTGCATATGTAGGCGCACTTGGAGTTTCGCTTGGAACCATGGTTGCGAATTTATCGGCACACAAAGCTGGATGGGACGATAGATGGGAATTCTTTTCGCAATGGGCAGAAAAAGGACAAGCCTACAAGCAAAAATTACTGTTTTTGGTAGATGAAGACACGAACGCTTTTAATAAAATTATTGACGGTTTTAGAATGCCAAAAGGCAGTGAAAAAGAAATTGAAGCACGTAAAAAAGCCATTGAAGAAGCTACCAAATATGCCACCGAAATTCCGTTTCAAGTGATGGAAACTTCGTATCAATCGATGGAAGTAGCAAAGGCCATGCTTCAGGATGGGTTGCAAAGCTCCTTATCTGATGCTGGTGTTGGAATCCTTTGTGCAAGAGCTGCAGTCGTGGGTGCTTATTTTAATGTCCGCATTAATGCTAAGGACATAAAAGACCGAGTATTTGCCGACGAAATTCTTTCAAAAGCAAGAACCATTTATGAAAGTACCTTAAAAATTGAACAAGAAACCATTGCATTAATTGATAGCAAAATGTAGTATGGCCGTAGAAATTGTTTCTTTTCAGCAAAAATATGCACAAGCCTTTTTCGATTTAAATTTGGAATGGCTAGAAAAACATTTTTATGTTGAAGATTTCGACCTAGAAGTATTGAGTAAACCCCAACAGTATATTTTAAACCGTGGAGGACATATCTTTTTTGCTATTGAAAACGAAACTGTTTTGGGAACTGTTGCATTGATGCCTCACAATGAAGACTTTTTTGAGCTTACCAAAATGGCAGTTTTGCCCGAAGCTCGCGGAAAAAAAATTGGCCAGCAATTAATGCAGTATTGTATCGATTTTGCTAAGGAAAATAAACTCAATTTAATGTTGTATTCCAATACTAAACTGGAAAATGCTATTTATATTTATAGAAAATATGGCTTTTTGGAAATACCTGTAGAAGCCAATAGCCCCTATAAACGAAGTAATATTAAAATGATTCTTACTCTATAAGCATTCCGTATCTTTGAAATTCATTAGGGATATTGAATCCCTTACAACAAACCCCATCCCATGAAAAACATAGAGCAAATTTTTAAGAACAACCAACAATGGGTAGCGGAAAAGCTGAACGTAGATAAAAACTACTTCAAAAATTTATCCAAAGGGCAAAATCCAGATATACTATATATAGGCTGTAGCGATAGTCGTGTTTCGGCAGAAGAATTGATGGGTATTGCGCCTGGAGATGCTTTTGTACATAGAAACATTGCCAATATGGTGCCTAATACCGATTTAAGTTCGATGTCTGTTATAGATTATGCCGTATTGCATTTAAAGGTAAATCACGTAGTGGTTTGTGGACATTATTACTGTGGTGGGGTAAAGGCCGCGATGCAAAGCAAGGATTTGGGAATATTAAATCCTTGGCTACGGAATATACGCGATGTGTATCGTACCCATCGTGTGGAACTAAATGCCATAACCGATGAAGAACAACGCTACAAGCGCCTCGTAGAACTAAATGTACAAGAGCAATGTATTAATGTGATAAAAACCGCCGAAGTACAACGCGCATACCGTAACAGAGGTATTACGGTACACGGATGGGTGTTTGATGTTCATACAGGAAGGCTCATCGATTTAAAAATAGATTTTCCGAAAGTCCTTGAAAATGTTATGGAAATTTACCGATTAAAATAATTTATAGTAAAATTGCCCAATGGAAGTCCCTATCATCGTCAAACAAGAACTAAATGCTTCAGCAAAAGAAGTCTGGGAAGCTATTACAGCCATTGATAAAATGCGCCAATGGTATTTTGAAAACATTCCAGATTTTAAACCTGAAGTAGGTTTTGAAACTTCCTTTTTAATTGAAAATGAGGGAAGAAAATTTACTCATCAATGGAAAATAACTGAAGTGGAGCCGCTCAAAAATATAACTTACGAATGGCGATTTAAGGAATATCCTAGCATTCTAGGTGTCGTTACTTTTTCAATTTCTGAAAAAGAAAACAAAACCCTTCTTAAAGTTACCAATCAGGGAATTGAAACCTGGCCAAACAACGTTCCAGAATTTACTCGAGAAAGTTGTCAAGGAGGATGGGAATATTTTATAAATCAAAACTTGAAAAACTATATTAATGAATTATAAAAAGGATCCTTTTCAAAAAGGTATTATTACACTAGCATTATTTCTAGTAGCCGTTTCGGTTGGGGCACAAATTAGTGGACAACTCTATCAAGATGGCTATCCCTACCCCTTGGTGAAAATTTATTTTGATGATGTAAAGCCCAAAGTGAGTAGTGATTTTGATGGAAATTTTTCGTTAAAAATTCCGCAGGATTCCATCCCCAATACCCTAGTGTTAAGCTATAACGGTATTAACCTTCATATTGTTAATTGCCCATTGGAGGCTACGGCAAAACTAGATTTGGGAAAAGTTATTCTTCCCAAATACAAACAACTTACTGAAGAAGAATACAAACACCTAAAACGTAAAGAGCGAAAAGAATGTCGCCCTTTATATCAAGGGAGTACCCTTATGGGCTACGAAAGCAATCATCAACTAGAATCTACTATTTTACAACTTCACTGCAAAGAAGGAGAAGGTGTGCCTTATACCTATGATAGAAAACAAAATGTATTTACTATTACTTGGGAGGATTTTGCCGCGTGTAAGTAACGGAAATTTATAGTATATAAAAAAAGCACCCAACGGGTGCTTTTTTTATAATTGAAACTAATTTTTATTTCTCTATATTTTTTTCAAAATCCGATAGTTTTGAATCATTTTCATCAAATTTCTTTTCAGCCTTATCTATAGAGGCTTCCAACTTTTTAATTTGAGCTTCGGCCTTCACAATTTTAGCTTCTTTAGCGGCAATTTCTTCTTTAGTTAAAGTACCCTCTTCTTTCGCAGCATCTAATTTTGCTCTAGCAGCAGCCACTTTAGCATTGGCATTTTCTACCATTGCTTTTCTGTTATCAAGGCTCTTTCTTCTATTGCTAATACTCGCTTTTGTTGCAGAAACTTTTTCATTTTTAATAGCAACTGTTGGCTTTCCTTTATTTACTTGGGTATCTGCCTTTGGCTTTTCATTAGTGTTAATTTCAGCAATGTTAGATTTACTGTCTTTAGCAACTTCTTCTTTTACAGCATTCTGGTTAGCCTTTTTTAGCTCTTTCATTTTTTCCTTCATCTCCTCCTTTAACCTCGTTTGCTCTTTAGGGTCTTTTGTCGCTCTAATTTTTTTAGAATAACTAGATTCCAAATTTTTCATTTCTTCTTCTACATTACTCCCTTTATTAGCACCATCCTTCTCAATTTGATCCGGCTTCCCTTTAACGGTGGTTCCTGATTCTTTTAAAGCAGCTTTGTTTGCATCTACTTTTTCATCAAAATCACTTTTCTGATCTTTAACTTTATCTGCAGATTTGATGCTACTTTTAGTCTCTTTTTTAACTTCTTTTGCTTTATCTTGAGCATGTAAGGTGGTTAATCCTAATGTTAGGAAAAACACAAATACTATCTTTATTGTATTACTTTTCATATTTAAAATTTTAGATTTTTTGATTTAAATTATATGCTGTCTAATTCTTTAAGGGTTTCTTCTAATTCATCTGCATTAGTTTCTACCTCTTCAGAAATAGTCTCTAGTTCAGTTTCAATGTTTTCAACCTCTTCAATGGCTGCGTTTAATTCGGCTTCTTCTTTTGCAGTGTCTCTACAAGAGATAAAGGCTACAAAAAATAATGCCAATAAGATTTTTGTTGCAAGTTTCATAGTTTTTTAGTTACGGTATATGGTTCAAATCTACAACATTAAAAGGATTTATAATAAAAAACATACCCCTCTATTTTCATTTAGAAAAAACGAGAGGTATGCTCAACAGCTAACTAAACAACCAAACAAATAATCAAACTATTTTGCCTGATTACTTCTATAACAGTTTAAAAACCATTTTCCCTACCTAAATTCTACAATTTTTTGTTTTTGAAGGATGGTAAAAAATACGAAAGCGTATCTTTGCACTTTTAAAAGGTAAAATAGAAAATGAAGATTTCTTACAACTGGCTCAAAAAGTTCATAAAAGTTAATCAAAGCCCTGAGGAGACAGGCGAATTACTTACCGATTTAGGTCTTGAAATTGAAGGAATTGAAGCATTTACCTCTGTCCCTGGCGGATTGGAAGGTATTGTTGTAGGTCATGTCTTAGAATGTATTCAACATCCCGATGCAGATAGGCTAAAACTTACCAAAGTAGATGTGGGTAATGGAACGCCTTTACAAATTGTGTGTGGCGCACCCAATGTTGCCGTGGGCCAAAAAGTACCTGTGGCAACTATAGGGACTACCTTATACGATGCCGACAAGAATCCTTGGACCATAAAAAAAGGAAAAATACGAGGGGAAGAAAGTCAAGGAATGATTTGTGCCGAAGACGAATTACATATAGGTACCAGTCACGATGGGATTATGGTTTTGGATGCGCAACTTAAACCTGGCACCCTATTTTCGGAAGTGATTGGCATTGAAAACGACCATATTTTTGAAATTGGACTTACGCCCAACCGCGCCGATGCCATGAGCCATTGGGGGGTAGCAAGAGATTTACGAGCTGGTTTGCTTCAAAATGGTGTTTCACTAGAATTAATCACCCCATCCACAAGTAGTTTTCACGTAAATAATCGTTCTTTAAAGATAGATGTTTCGGTTGAAAACAATGAATTAGCTCCTCGCTATTGTGGGGTTACTATAAAAAATTTAAAAGTGGCAGCCTCCCCTACTTGGCTTCAAAACAGATTAAAATCTATTGGTTTATCGCCTATCAATAACGTTGTAGATATTACCAATTACATTCTTCACGAATTAGGACAACCGCTTCATGCCTTCGATGCCAGTAAAATAAATGGAGGAAAAGTGATTGTAAAAACCCTCCCAGAAGGAACTTTATTTACAACCCTAGACGGGGTAGAGCGCAAACTTGACAAAGAAGACCTTATGATTTGCGACACCGAAAAACCCATGTGCATTGCAGGAGTTTTTGGAGGTATCGATAGTGGTGTGACGGAAACGACCACGAGTATCTTTTTAGAAAGTGCGTATTTTAACCCCATAAGCGTTAGAAAGACAGCGAAACGTCACGGATTAAATACCGATGCTTCCTTCCGATTTGAAAGAGGAATAGACCCCAATATTACAGAATACGCACTCATGGTTGCTGCTATAATGATGGAAGAAATTGCAGGGGGAGAAATTAGTAGCGATGTAGTGGATATTTATCCCAAAAAAATTGAAGACCATCAGGTTTTCTTGAGCTATGAAAATACAGCACGTTTAATTGGTGAGGAAATCCCGAAAGAAACTATTAAGCAAATACTTACATCGCTTGAAATAAAGATTAACAACGTTACCGAAACAGGTATAGGAATCACCATTCCAGCCTACAGAAACGATGTTACCCGCGAAGCAGATGTAATAGAAGAAGTGTTGCGTGTGTATGGTTATAACCGAATTAAAACCTCCACAAAACTGAATGCTTCCATGGCTTCGGTGAAACGAATTGAAGACTACAAAGTTCAGGATAAGGTGGGTGGTCAATTAACGGCATTAGGGTTTCACGAAATGCTCAATAATTCGCTCACCAACGAAGCCTATTACAAACACACCCAAACCTTACGCCCAGAGCATTCGGTTAAAATGCTGAATCCGCTGAGTAAAGATTTGGAGATTTTACGCCAGTCGATGTTGTTTGGCGGATTGGAATCTTTGGCATTTAATGCCAACCGAAGAATTGAAAACATCAAACTTTTCGAGTTTGGGAAAACCTATCATCAATTTCCAAACAATCGAGAGGAACACAAACACCTTTCGCTTATTGTTTCGGGAAATAAAACGACTGATACTTGGGCGTTCCCTTCGCAAAAGACTAGTTTCTTTTATTTAAAAGGCGTTGTACAATCCATTTTGCAGGGGCTTGGGATTTCAGGTTATGTTGAAAGTGATGTAAAAAATGATATTTTTTCGGAAGGAATTTTGCTTCAAAAAAATAAGAAGCTATTGGTGGAATTCGGAATTGTTTCAAAAAAGATTGCCAAGCATTTTAGTATTGAAACCGAATTGCTGTACGCAGATTTCCATTGGGACCAAGTACTACAAGAGCTTACAGGGAATAATGTGCAGGTAACCAATATTCCAAAATTCCCAAAAGTGAAACGAGATTTTGCCTTATTGCTGGATGATGAAGTGCGTTTCGAAAACTTAAAATTGGCTGCCTTGCAAACCGAAAAGCACTTACTAAAAGAAGTCTCTTTGTTTGATGTGTACACGGGTAAAAATCTTCCGAAGGGTAAAAAGAGCTACGCGCTTAGTTTTACCATTCAGGATGAGAACAAAACACTTACCGACAAGCAGATTGACAAAATCATGGCAAAGCTTCAGCAAACATTTGAAAAAGAATTTGGCGCGACTTTACGATAAACATATCCTATGAAAAGAATATATACAGGACCTTCCCTAGTGGCCAAAAGATTGATTGCCGAATTGAATGAAATTGGTATCCAACCGGTAGAGCGAAATGATTTAAACAGCGCCTCTATAGCTGGATTTGCGGGTGCCGTACCCGACCAAACGCAGCTTTTTATTCGTGAAGATGAATACGAACAAGCATCTGCCATAATTACTGCTTTTAATGAAAATAACAGCTAATCTTCTCAAGCCAAAAACAACCCTATTTTTATAAAAGTTAGCTAAAAACTAACCTGTGTTAACTAAAAACTAACCTCTGTTAGCCAAAAACTAACTTGTGTTAACTAAAAACTAACTCGGGTTAGCTAAAAACTAACTTTTGGGAAGATGTACTTGACGGCTCTTACCTAATAGCAAATAAAACAGGGTAATTTGTATATTTGAAATAGCGGTTGCGGGATATTGATAATAAATGGGATTAAATAACAAGTTCGTCACCAATTTGAAAAATGAGCAAAATAGAAAATAAAAATCTATATCCATACGAGGAAACGCCTGTTTTGAAACACTACTCTGAATTTGATAGTGTTTATGTTGGACTTCTGCCGTTTTTCAAACTTGACAAAGAACATTGTGATACTAATAGTTCTAAAAAAGTAATCTCAATTGAAGAAGCTAGAGAAAAGGACGAGATTATTGAAAAAATTGGAAATCACTTAAATGTAACAATATATTCTTCCAATGAATGCTATCCAACCGATGAAGAAATATCACAAAACGGAAAAAAAGTAACTTGGAAAGAAATAATTCAAAACACAAAGCTGAATGACAATAAAGATATGAATAAAGCTTTAATGACTTCAATTGGGGCTTTTAAAAAGAAATTACAACGAGAAGACTTATTGGACATTTTAAATCAATATTCGGACAAGAACAATATTTGGCATCCTTCAGAAGGTGCATTTGACTTTTTCACTAAATCGTCAATTTTTGAAATTTTAAAGTCAAATGGAATTTCTAAAGTAGATGTAGAGGACGAATTTTATGAAAACAAAAAAACAATTAACCTGAATGAATTAACTCAAAATGATTTCTGCGAGAAAATTGACTTTAAGGATTATTACATTTATGACAATAACCAATCAATACTCTTTGCTATCAGTTGGGACTATTTCTTCTTTTTTATTGCAATAAATGAAAGAGTGTTTTCAAAAGAATCAATCGAAACCAAGTTTGAAGGATTTTGGGCAGACGAAAAGAGCAGTCATTTATGGACTTGGGAAGAAGGAGAAATTGACAGATTATTGAATGATAAAACGGAAATAAAAAAGAAAAAAACTAGTGGTAACACTGGTTATAATCCAGGACTCACAAAATCCCAAACCAAAAATAATCGCAAATTTAACCCGTAACTAACGGTTATAGGAGACTGTTGGCAAACAATTGACCAAATCGAGAAAATGCAGGAAATAATCAAAAACCGAATTCCAATTCACGTTGATTTAGCACCAAATCGGAACGAAGTTTATTCTGGAATTTGCTTAAAATCGAATGAAAATATCTTTGTGTTTATATGCTTTAATGACGAGACGAAAGAATATGATGGTTTTGCAGTTATTAGAAATTTTGAAATTGATAAATATCGAGAATGGGATAACGAAGAATTAAGTGAAATAAAAAATAACAATTACTCCGAATTTATCGGAAAACTTCCACTCGAAAAAATGAACAATATGTTTGAATGTTTATCAGGACTGGAAAACGAAGAATTAATCGCAATATTTACAGAAACTGATGATGATTCATATTTTGTCGGACAAATTAAAAATCTAACGGAAAACGAAGTGGAACTAAAATTAATGAGTGAAGATGCGGAATGGGTTGAAAATGAGAAAATAAAAATTAACGAAATAACTTATATTGGATTTAGAACCAGTATTGAAAAAGAGTTGCTAAAGAAAAACGGTTTACAACAACCCTATAAGTCATTGTAGCAGAATTTCATTATATTGACTCAGTAATCTAAAAACAACACATGGAAAATAGTTGGGTCCTCGGTATAGCAATACTACTCTTTTTAGTTTTCCTTTTTCTTTTTTGGAAGATCACAGCAAGTGATGCCAAAAAGGAATATGGTTCCAAAATGTGGAATCAGTGGACTACTAGATTATACTATTGGCAAGCGGCCATCTTATATAGCGTTGGAGGTACCGTAATCACCATGTACCTATTAAAGTGGGTAAATATTCTGGCTTTTTAAAAGGCTAAGAAAAAACACTACACCCCTACCGAGTACATTTTCTCGCGTAATTCTTTAATCTTTTTATCGCTCATATAATCGTCAAAGGTCATATAGCGATCGATTACTCCGTTAGGTGTTAATTCAATCACACGAGTTCCAACAGTTTGCGCAAACTCGTGGTCATGGGTCGTTAGCAATACCGTACCCTTAAAGTTTTTAAGGGAGTTGTTAAATGCGGTAATCGACTCTAGATCTAAGTGGTTGGTGGGCTCATCGAGCATCACAACGTTAGCACGCATCATCATCATACGGCTTAGCATACAACGTACTTTTTCACCTCCAGAAAGCACACTACATTTTTTTAAGGCTTCTTCCCCACTAAAGAGCATTTTACCTAGAAATCCGCGGATGTATACTTCCTCTTTTTCTTCTTCGGTTTTTGCCCATTGGCGTAACCAATCCACGAGGTTCATTTCGCTGGTAAAGAAATCACTGTTGTCTAACGGTAAATAGCTTTGGTTGGTAGTAACCCCCCATTGAAAACTTCCAGAATCCGGTTTTTGATTTCCGTTGATGATTTCATAAAAAGCCGTGGTAGCACGCGAATCTTTCGAATAGATGACCACCTTATCCCCTTTTGCCAAGTTAACATCAATATTCTGAAATACCACTTCCCCATCAATACTTGCTGAAAGATTTTCCACATTAAAAATCTGGTCTCCTGCTTCGCGCTCTCTTTCAAAAATAATGGCAGGATAACGTCGGCTGGAAGGTTTAATGTCGGAAACATTCAGCTTATCAATCATCTTCTTTCTACTAGTGGCTTGCTTCGATTTGGCAACGTTGGCAGAGAATCTTCTAATAAACTCTTCCAATTCTTTCTTCTTTTCCTCGGCTTTTTTGTTTTGCTGCGCACGTTGACGGGCTGCTAACTGGCTACTCTCATACCAAAAGGTGTAGTTTCCGCTATAATGATTTATTTTTCCGAAGTCGATATCGCTAATATGCGTACATACGGCGTCTAAAAAGTGACGGTCGTGCGATACCACAATCACACAGTTATCGTAGTTTGCCAAAAAGTTTTCTAACCACGAAATGGTTTCGTAATCCAAATCGTTGGTAGGCTCATCCATAATTAACACATCTGGATTTCCAAAAAGCGCTTGTGCCAACAGGACACGTACTTTTTGCTTACCGTCAAGGTCCTTCATTAAGGTGTAATGCAACTCTTCTTTGATCCCAAGATTCGAAAGCATGGCAGCTGCATCGCTGTCTGCGTTCCAACCGTTCATTTCTTCAAAAGCTACTTGAAGCTCGCCTATTTTATCTGCATTTTCGTCGCTGTAGTCCTCGTATAGTTTATCGATTTGAGATTTTATGTTGTACAGTTCTTTGTTTCCACGTACGACGGTGTCCAACACTTGAAAATCATCAAAAGCATTGTGATCTTGTTCTAAAACCGACATCCGTTTTCCTGGTTCTAGGTGAACATGTCCAGAGGTTGGATCTTGTTTTCCTGCAATTATTTTCAGAAAAGTAGATTTTCCAGCACCATTAGCGCCTATAATTCCGTAGCAATTGCCTTGCACAAATTGCGTGTTAACCTCATCAAACAGAATACGTTTGCCAAATTGAACCGATAAATTGGAAACTGATAACATAAGTGAAAAATTAAAATTTCAAATTGGGTGCAAAAATAACCAAATAAGTGCGATAATTAAAGGAGAAGCGCTTTTTAAAATCTTTTAACGACTAATTAACAAAATTGGGGGCAAATGTCCGTTACTTTTGTTACTCGAGACAAAACAAAGTGCGATTGATAAAAAAAATACTATTCCTCTTCCTTACGGTTACTATCTTCATATCCTGCAATGATGCTTCTAAAAAAAGTGAATGTGGGGTTTCTTGGATTGGAGGAAAGATTGTCAATCCAAAACTAGACTACGTCGTTATTTCTCATAACCGCAATGTAATTGATACGGTGGCGCTGGATTCTACCGATAGTTTTATCTACAAAATAGAAAATACCGATCCTGGTATTTATTTCTTTAGTCATTACGAATATCAAGCCCTTTTCCTTGAGCCAGGAGATAGTGTCATGATTTATGTAAACACTATTGAATTTGACGAGTCGCTTTCTTTTTCTGGACGTGGTGCCGAAAAAAATAACTTTTTAATGGAGCTATATCTTTTAAATGAAGATGTAGATGATAATATGCTTGCATATTACAATGACGGTCCAGAAGAGTTTCAAGCAAAAATGGATTCGGTGAGTAGTGCGCGGCATCGCCTTTTTGATGATTTCAGCAATAAAACAAAAGCATCAAAAGCGTTTAAAGAAATTGCCAAAGCATCCATTATGTATGGAATTTATTCAAAAAAGGAATTATACATTTCGGCAAATTCGAAAAAGAAAGTATATGACGAAAGTATCGAAATCCCAGAAAGCTTTTACTCCTTTAGAGATAGTATCGATTTTGGAAATGAAGCGCTTCGAAATTATTACCCCTATTTTAGATTTTTAGGAAATCACTTAGATAATCTAGCCTACGATCAATACAAAAAAGAAGCTCCCTTTGATCGATTTTCATTTATCCACAACAAACACAAAATTAGAATTATAGATAGCCTTATCACTAATACATCCTTAAGAAATACACTGTCTCGAAATTCTGTTGTAAGATATTTGCTTAATGGAAAAAATGTGGAAGAAGAAATGCAAATGCTTGAGGCGTTTAAAAAATTAAATACCGACTCTAGTGATATTGCCGAAGTTGAAAAACTTGCGAGTGCTACCATTAAACTCGCTCCTGGTAACATAATCCCCAATGTGGCTTTGGTGACAACAGATAATACCATGAAAGATCTTCACACCATCATTAAAAAGCCAACAGTTCTCTTTTTCTGGTCTGGAGAATCCATAAAACACTACAGAAATATCCATACGCGTGCTGCAGAATTACGGGAAAAATATCCCGAATATCAATTTGTGGGAATAAACATAGACAAGCATTTTAAAAAGTGGCGTAGAATTGTAGGCAATGCTGGGTATAACGACCAATTTGAATTTCAATTTGAAAGCTTTGCCGATGCCGAAATGAGACTACTGGTTAACTACGTGAATAAGTCGATTATTGTAGATAAAGACCATAAAATTTTAGATGGAAATTCTAACATTTTTAGCACCTCCATCGAAGAACAACTTTTGGGGTACCTCAACAAATAAAAAAAGCTCCTTTTGGAGCTTTTCTTTTTTAATTTCCTTTTTTATAATCTGCTAGAAATTGTGCCAAACCAATATCGGTTAATGGATGTTTTAACAGTCCTTCAATAGAAGAAAGAGGTCCAGTCATAACATCGGCTCCAATTTTAGCACATTCAAGCACGTGCATGGTATGACGTACTGAAGCTGCTAAGATTTGAGTTTCAAATCCGTAGTTATCATAAATAAGTCGAATTTCGGCAATAAGGTTTAAACCGTCGGTAGAAATATCATCAAGTCTTCCAATAAATGGAGACACATAGGTTGCTCCTGCTTTAGCAGCTAATAACGCCTGTCCTGCTGAAAAAACCAAGGTGCAATTGGTTCTTATTCCGTGGTCCGAAAAATATTTAATTGCCTTTACCCCTTCTTTTATCATAGGAACTTTTACCACAATTTGCGGGTGTAATTCGGCTAACTGCTCCCCTTCTTTAATCATTCCTTCAAAATCGGTGGCAATGACTTCGGCAGAAACATCGCCTTCTACAATATTACAAATGTTTACATAGTGCTTTAAAATATTATCGCGCCCTGTGATTCCTTCCTTCGCCATAAGCGATGGATTGGTGGTTACACCATCAAGAACACCCAAGTTTTGAGCCTCACGAATTTGATTAAGATTTGCAGTATCGATGAAAAATTTCATGAAAAGAATTTTAAGTTAATGTTTTAGGGTACAAAAATACGGAAGCTTTAAAATCTTTCTGAAAAAAGTTTCTAGAGGTTTTTAACATTCTGGGGTAATGGGTAAAAGCAATTCACTTACAAAAACCTATCGCCCTTTACCATTCAACCTATAATGTTTCATCAGCATTTTTTCATAACGCTTGTCTGAAAGCACTTTCTTTAAAAAGATGGAAAGCTTTTGAAGCCCCGAGCCTACTCTATAATGTACTTTAGGGTTCTTTACTTCAATTATTTTTTGAATGGCTTTTGCCATTTCTAATGGATCTTCCCCTTTATCCACATGTTCATCCATCATCACTAAGGTATCGGAATACTCCTTTTTATAGGGAGAGTTTTCTAAAATGGGAGCATGATAACGACCCGAAGCAATATTGGTAGCAAAATCACCAGGGGCTACATTGGTCATTTTTATTCCGAAAGGTTTCAATTCCATTCTATAGGCTTCTGCAGTAATTTCGAGAGCAGATTTTGTCGCTGAATAAATTCCGCGGTACGGAAGTCCCATATAACCCGCAATGGAAGTAATATTGATAATGAGTCCGCTTTTTTGCTTTCGCATTTGAGGTACCACAGCTTTTATAACTTCAAGAGGACCAAAAAAATTGGTATCGAAAGCTTTTTTAATTTCATCACTCGGTGTTTCTTCAATAGGTCCTGTAATACCTACCCCGGCATTGTTAATCAAGACATCAATCTTTCCTTCTTTCTCTATGATTTCAGCAATGGCTTGAGTAATAGTTTCGGGTTTTGTTACATCCAATGCCAACAATGGCATTTTAACGGTATCTGAATATTTTGAGGGTGTTCTACTAGTACCATACACTTTGTAGCTAAAATGATTGAGGTATTCGCCAATGGCTTTTCCAATTCCGGACGAACCTCCTGTAATGAGTACAACTTTTGACATAACAAAAAAATAGATAGCAAAGATGAGGAGAAGGACGAAGTATTCCAAATAAAAAATGGCAAGCTACCTACATCACACCGCTACGACCATCTACCCTTGCTGCGTTCCCGCCCTGGGGGATTCAACAGGAGCTGGTTGTGTAGGACTTGCCGGTGCAAATATACGGTGCTTTTTAGGCTTCCGCAAACATTTTAAGCATCAATTATTATTAGTTATATTGCGAAAAAATTTGGAGCCAATGAAGCCTACACTTAAGTTTCTGACTTTTACCTTTTTGGTTGTTTTATTCATGGCATGTGATAATTCAACCGAAAATGCTAATGACCTTTTTTCTATCGAAATTAAAGATGAAAAAACAACATTTACCCAAAAAGATGTGCTTTCGTTAAGTATTTCAAGTAAAAAAGGAAAAACGGTTGAAAAAGTGGAATATTCACTTGACAATGCTGAAAAATCTTCTGAAAACACCTTATCGTTATCCAATGCTAAAATGGGCCTAAGAACTTTAAAGGCATATATTACAGCGGATGGCAAGAACTATGAAATAAGTAAGACGATAAAATTGGTTGCTTCAGAAACACCCAAGCTTTATACTTATAAAATTCTTGAATCCTACCCACACGATATGAAGGCCTATACGCAGGGACTTGAATTTGAAAATGATACCCTGTATGAAAGCACAGGGCAACGAGGACGATCGTCTTTGCGAAAAACAGATTATAAAACGGGAAATGTCCTTCAGAAAATAGAGTTAGAAAATCAATATTTTGGGGAGGGAATCACGATTCTGAATAATAAAATTTATCAACTTACGTGGCAAGAAAACACAGGTTTTATCTATAATCTCAATACCCTAGAAAAAACGGGTACTTTTGTTTATGATAGAAGTAAAGAAGGCTGGGGTTTATGTAATAACGGAACCACAATCTTTAAAAGTGATGGCACCGAAAAAATATGGACTTTAAACTCCAATACCCTAGCAGAAGAAGATTACATAGAAATCTACACTCATAAAAGTGTTATTGACAACGTAAACGAATTGGAATGGGTAGAAGGTAAAATCTATGCCAATGTGTATCAAAAAGATGCCATCGCTATTGTAAATCCAAAAAGTGGTGCTGTGGAAGGCGTTATTAACTTAAAAGGGCTTCAGGGCGAAGTAACCCAACACACAACACTCGACGTATTAAACGGAATTGCCTACAAAGGAGAACCTAATATCTTATATGTAACTGGAAAAAACTGGGACAAACTCTTTAAAATTGAAATTATAGAAAAATAATTTCAGAAATACATTTCCCGCACTCAAAACGTCCATTCCCTCAATGGATGTTTTTTTTATGCATCATTTTTTAGTGCTTTGAGGTATCAACGTAAAAACCTCTTCATTATGAAAAAAGCCATTAAAATATCCATTCCAGAGCCTTGCCACGAAGATTGGGCAAAAATGACTCCTACCGAAAAAGGGAAATTCTGTAATGTATGTACCAAAGAAGTATTCGATTTTACAGAAACCAGCGACGAAGAATTGGTCAAGCGAGTGACACAAGGAAAGAACCTCTGCGGCCGATTCAAAAAATCACAACTAGATAGAGAAGTAAAGCTTGAGCGTAAATCTAGTAATAGTATTCTGCCCTACGCTGCTTCATTACTCATGCCACTTTCGATGATGGCTTCCGAAGTAAAAAACAATTCCGAGATAGAAAAACCATTTATTTCATTAGGGATTGGTAGCCACCCTATAAAATCTATTATTTATGTTTCAGGTTATGTAACAGACGCAGATGGAAATCCAGTTAGAAATGCCGAAGTAGTTATGCTAGAAAAGGGTGATTGGGTGCGTACCGATGCACAAGGATTTTACTCATTAAAATGCGTAAGCGGATCTACCCTATTTGTTAAAAAAGGAGACTTGCGTTCCCAAGATTATACCTTAGGCACCAAAAATGAAAGAGTGGATTTTTCTCTCATTCCTGAAGTAAAAACTACCATAGTAACGGTAGGAAAAATTGCAAGTGTTGAAATAACACAAGGAGAAATTGAAGAAATTGTGATTAGTGAGATTGAAGAGGTAGAAGAAGAAATTTTAGAGGAAAAACAAAATTCCTCTAAAGTTGTCATAAAAGGAACCGTGACCGATGAAATGAATATGCCTTTACCTGGTGCAAATGTTATTGTAAAAGGAACTGCCAATGGTACACAAACCGATTTTGATGGGAATTATGAAATTGAGCTTGAAGCAAATCAAACAATTTCGTTTTCTTATTTAGGGTATGATACTAAGGAAATTACAGTTTCAAATATTTCTAATACAATCGATGTGAAAATGGATGCTTACTATTTAGGTGGTCTTGTTGGTTACGTAATAGTAAGTGAGGTTTCAGAACAAGTAGTAGTTGATCCCTACCAATCCAATAGCTACTACGACGAAGAACAAAGGGAGAATCGAGAAAAGCGTCGTGCTTATGCCGAAAAAGAAAACGCTTTTAAAAAAGTAAAAGCCGATAGAAAAAAAGCGGCTCGACTTCTAAAAAGGTCTCAAAAGAAAGACAAGTAGGAATTAGAGGCAGTGAATACAAAGTTTTGAGGGAAATTTTCACTGCCTCCCTTACTTAATTCTTCACCTTCACAATAAGATGCTTCATAAAAAGTTATATTTTTACAAAAAATTACCTGAATGAAGTATTTATATGGATTGGCATTGATTGCCTCCGTTTTATTGTGGAGCTCTTGTAGAAACGATTTTGAAACAAGCCCCAACACAGGAAACTTAGAATTCTCTAAAGACACCGTATACCTCGACACAGTATTTTCCAATATAGGTTCGAGTACGTACAACCTTAAAGTATACAACAAAAGCGATAAGGATATCAATATTCCCACCGTTCGTTTAGCACAAGGGGAAACTTCCAATTACCGATTAAATGTAGATGGGGTTCCTGGGAAAACCTTTCAAGATGTACAGGTTTTAGCCAACGATAGTATTTTCATTTTTATTGAAACTACAGTAGATATTGCCAATCAAGGGAACAATACCCAATTTTTATATACAGATCAAATTGTGTTCGATAGTGGCAGTAACGAACAAAAAGTAGAACTCGTCACGCTCATTCAAGATGCAGTTTTTCTTTTCCCAGCCGATTTAGGTAATGGTATCTATGAAACTTTAAATCTTGGTATGGACGATGAAGGAAATGATATTTTAATTGAAGGCTTTTTCTTAGATGATAATGAACTCACCTTTACAAACGAAAAACCTTATGTCATTTATGGTTATGCCGCTGTTCCCCCTGGAAAAACATTAAATGTTCAACCGGGAGCGCGTGTACATTTTCATTCCACTAGCGGAATATTAGTTGCCAATACAGGCTCCATTAAATCCAATGGTGCTCCTAGTAACGATCCAGTCCTTTTAGAAAATGAAATAATTTTTGAAGGTGATAGACTAGAGCCTGATTATGCCGATATTCCTGGTCAATGGGGAACCATCTGGCTTACGGCAGGAAGTACGAATAATGAATTTAGTTATACCACCATAAAAAACAATGTGGTAGGATTGTTAATGGAAAGTAACGATGGTGATAGAACGCTTACCTTAAATAATGTTCAAATTTATAACAGTTCAAATGTGGGGTTATTGGTGAGAACAGGTGATGTATATGGTGAAAATATGGTAATTGCCAATAGTGGTCAGTCTTCTCTGGCCATTCAATTAGGAGGTAAATACACTTTTAATCACTGTACCTTTGGAAATTATTGGACCAATAGCTTTAGAACCTTTCCAACGGTTACCTTAGATAACTCGTTACCCATTAGTGATACCGAAATATTAGTAGCAGACTTAATCGAAGCTAATTTCAACAATTGTATTATCTACGGAAGTGAACAAAAAGAAGTTGCCTTTGTTGAAGATCCCAGCGCAGCATTCAACTTTAATTTCACGAATTGCCTAATTCGTTTTGAGGACTCTCAAGGCGATTTTGACGGAATCCCAAACTATGATTTTGAAAATCCAGCTTTATTTACAGATTGTATTTTTAACCTAGACCCTATTTTTCAAGATGTAACAGTGAATAATTTGAATATCGAAGAAGGAACTTCGGGTGCACAAGGTATTGGCTTGGGTGGTATAATGCCTCCTTTCGACTTAAACGGAACGGCTAGAGATGGCAATTCTCCAGATGCTGGTGCCTACGAGGCGACAATTTTTCCAGTAGAAGATTAAATAAACCTAATATAAATAAAAAGCCCCGCCAATGGCGGGGCTTTTTGTCTTAAAGAATATCTACTTAGATTACTTTTACGTTCACTGCGTTTAATCCTTTGTTACCTTCGCGTAGTTCGAATTCTACTTCATCACCTTCTCGAACTTCGTCGATTAATCCACTAATGTGTACAAAGTGATCTTTGTTTACGCCTTCTTCTGTAATGAAACCATAACCTTTGGAATCATTAAAGAACTTTACTGTTCCTTTACTCATTTTAAAATATTAAATTAATTAAGTTGCAAAGGTAAAGCTAATTTTCAGTAAATCAGGTTTTTTCTTTAGTTATTTGAAAAAGCAACAATTCTTCATCATCATCTTCTAACTGAAAAGTCCCCACATTTTTTAATCCTAATTTCTCTAAAAGTTTGATAGAAGCCACATTATAATCAACCGTAAAACCTAAAACCTTTTCAAGCTTTAAATCGGTTAAAGCATATTCCAACAATGTTGCAGCTGCTTCATAACCGTAGCCTTTTCCTAAAAACTCTGGAAGAAAGGCAAAACCAATATCCGGATATTCGAGATTATCCCTTTTATAAAGACCACAGGAACCTATAGGCTTTCCAGAGTCTTTATGAACCACAATAAAATTACCCAAACCATTCTTGTAGCTTGGCAAATAACGTTCTTCGATATAAGCTTCCGCTTTTTTTAGATCACTTACCCCTCTATCACCAATATATTGTAACCACCCAGGACTATTGAGTAGTTCAAACACAAAAGGAGCATCCTCAGGATTAATTTTGCGAAGGTGAAGTCTTTCCGTTTGAAACACAAAAAGTTAATTTTTAAACAACGGCCGTCCTGCCATCATTTCATTTACTTTTTCTCCAATCGCTTCTAATTTTGCTTCATCAGCATGATTCATAATTACTTCATCAATCAATGCCACTATTTGAAGCATATCACTTTCAACCAGTCCGCGCGTTGTGACTGCAGCTGTTCCAATTCGAATTCCGCTAGTCACAAAAGGAGATTTATCATCAAAAGGGACCATATTTTTATTCACAGTAATTTCGGCTTTCCCTAATGCTTCTTCGGCTTCTTTCCCAGAAATATTTTTATTTCTAAGGTCAATTAGCATCATATGGTTATCCGTACCCCCAGAAATAATATGATATCCCTTATCCACAAATGCTTTTGCCATGACTTCGGCATTTTTCTTTACCTGAATCATATAATGAAGAAAATCATCGGTTAAGGCCTCCCCAAAAGCAATAGCTTTTGCTGCAATGATATGCTCTAGTGGCCCTCCTTGGTTTCCAGGGAAAATACCACTATCTAATAAAGAAGACATTTTACGAAGACTTCCATTTTTAAGGGTAATACCAAAAGGATTATCGAAATCTTTACCCATTAAGATCATTCCTCCCCTAGGTCCACGCAAGGTTTTATGGGTTGTGGTAGTAACTACGTGACAATGGGGAATAGGGTCGCTAATAATTCCTTTGGCAATTAATCCTGCTGGGTGTGCAATGTCCGCAAAAAGGATGGCTCCTGCTTTATCGGCTATTTCTCTAAAACGTTTATAATCAATTTCACGCGAATAGGCCGAAGCCCCAGCGATAATCATTTTAGGTTTTTCTTTTATAGCAATAGCTTCCACTTTATCATAATCTATTCGCCCAGTTGCTTCATCCACTCCATAAAATACTGGATTGTATAACCTTCCTGAAAAATTCACGGGACTCCCGTGAGTTAAATGTCCGCCGTGAGACAAATCGAATCCTAAAAAGGTGTCACCTGGATTTAAACACGCTGCAAAAACAGCTGTATTGGCTTGCGATCCACTATGAGGTTGCACATTGGCATATTCTGCACCAAAAAGTACTTTGGCGCGGTCGATAGCAATTTGCTCCACCTCGTCAACGACTTCGCAACCGCCATAATAACGCTTTCCAGGGTATCCTTCGGCATATTTATTGGTTAAAACACTCCCTGCAGCTTCCATTACTTGGGGGCTTACAAAGTTTTCGGAAGCAATAAGTTCCAATCCGTGTAATTGGCGTTCTTTTTCGGCTTCAATTAATTCGAAGATTTGTTCGTCTCTAGCTATCATTGTTGAAGAAAAGTTAATAAAAATCAAAAATACTAAAAGCTTATGGTTACTAGCTAAGAAATTATATATTTGATTAACATTTTACCAACAATAAAAAAACCAAATTATGCCTCTCACTGCCAACGACCCATCTAGAAAAACCTGGCTGGATGTTCCAGAAAATAGTGATTTTCCCATTCAGAATATACCCTTCGGTGTTTTTTTAACTCGTGACGATATTATTACCATAGGAACACGTATAGGAAACACTGCCATTGATTTAGGAGCGCTGCATCAATTAGGGTATTTTGAAGGAATTGAACTCACCGATGATATTTTTCTACAGGATACGTTAAACGATTTTATTGCCGACGGAAGAAAAACGTGGCGTTTGGTACGAAATAGAATTTCAAGAATATTTTTACACGATAACCCAAAGCTTCGAGATAATCCAGAACACAGACAAAAAGTGTTGTTTGATCTAGACGAAATTGAAATGCAACTACCCGTGGATGTAGGGGATTACACCGATTTTTACGCAAGTAAAGAACATGCGACTAATGTGGGGTCGTTATTTAGAGATCCAAAAAATGCATTGTTACCCAATTGGCTACATGTCCCAATTGGTTACCACGGAAGAAGTTCTTCAATTGTTCCTTCGGGGATGCCCATTAGAAGACCTGTTGGTCAAACAAAACCTGGAGACGATGGTGTCCCTGGATTTGGCCCTACAAAACTATTAGATTTTGAATTGGAAATGGCATTTATTACTACAGCTTCTAATGATTTAGGAAAGCCCATTCCCATTCATGAAGCCGAAGAAAACATTTTTGGACTAGTATTATTTAATGATTGGAGTGCACGCGATATTCAGGCGTGGGAATATGTCCCATTAGGACCATTTTTAGGGAAAAACTTTGCTTCTACTATTTCACCTTGGATTGTAACCTTGGATGCACTAGATGCTTTTAGAGTCAAAGGTCCAGAGCAGGATCCTAAACCGCTTCCCTATCTGCAACAAACTGGAAATAAAAATTACGATATACATTTAGAAGCAAGTATCAAGCCTTCTGGCGGTACTGAAAATGTAATCGCCCAATCCAATTTTAAATATATGTATTGGTCCATGGTGCAACAATTAACGCATCATACGGTAAATGGTTGTAACGTACGTAGTGGAGATATGATGGGTAGCGGAACCATTTCGGGACCCACACCAGATAGCTACGGTTCCATGCTAGAACTCACTTGGAAAGGTGAAAAACCAATTAAATTAAACGACGGAACGGAGCGAAAATTTATTAATGATGGAGATACGGTTATCCTGCGTGGTTACTGTAAAAATGATCAAGTTCGTATTGGTTTTGGAGAGTGCAAAGGAAAGGTACTCCCTGCAAGGCAAATTTAGTTTGGCACGCCCCTTGTAATTCTACAAAGTAATAACCAAACTATTTCTGTTATGAGAGCAACAATTACCCTTTTATTTATGGCACTACTGCTTGGGAGTTGCAATAGTGTAAAACGAAACCAGAAATTTTTAGCGCAAGGAGATTACGACCAAGTTATTGAATTGGCGGTACGAAAACTTCAGAAAGATCCTCACGGAAAAAATAGTGGTGCTCATGCGTCTTTTTTAGAAAAAGCCTTTGCTCGAGTTGTGGAAGAAGACAAAAGACGTCTCAATTTTCTGAAACAAGAAAATCGTCCTTCAAATACTCGCGAAATTTACTATTTATATTGCGATTTAGGCAAACGACAAGAACTGATTCGCCCTTTAACTTCAATGGTTAACTTAAGCCTGCAATTTGAAGATTACAGCAAGCAAATTATTGCTTCTAAAAAGAATTTTGCCGATTATCTTTTTGCTGAAGGAACCCAATATTTAAATCGAAATACCATTCTTGACGCTCGAGAAGCGTATGCGTATTTTAGTGACTTAAAGAGCCTACAACCCGATTACTTAGGACTGGATCAAAAATTGGATGATGCTCATTTTAAAGGCACCGACTTTGTTTTTGTTGAATTGAACAACCATTCTGGGCAAATTATTCCATTTAGATTGGAGCAAGAATTACTAGATTTCAACACCTACGGACTAGACGATTTCTGGACAGAATATCATACAAGGAGTGAAAACGGAATACAATATAATTATGGAATAGATTTAAATTTTAAAGAAATTAATATTTCGCCAGAACGCATATCTGAAAGAGAATTTCTTAGAAAGAAAACCATAAAAGATGGTTGGGAATATATGTTAGACCGCTATGGAAATGTGATGAAAGATAGTTTAGGAAATGATATTAAAGTAGATAAATTTATTACCGTAACAGCGGCAGTAACTTATACCGAGCAAACCAAAGCCGTTCAAGTGGGTGGTGATGTAGTATATCTTGAATTGGATAGAAACCGAATTATAAATAGACATCCTTTGGGCACCGAATTTATTTTCGAAAACATCTTTGCTCGCTATCGCGGTGATGAAAGAGCCTTAACGGAAGAAGATTTACAATTTATTAAGTATGATTTCTTTCCTTTCCCTTCTAACCAGCAAATGGTCTTGGATGCTGGGCAAGAAATAAAAGTACGACTCAAGGAAATTCTTCAAACCAATAAATTTAGATAAACAAAAAGCTCCCAAGGGAGCTTTTTTATTGCATAAATCTTTCTAAATCTGTTGCGTGAATGCTATGATGCGATGCATGATACACCGCTTCCCCATTTTTAATAACCAATACCTGCGGACTTTGATGTATCACTTGAAAAGTATACCCCACCTCGTTAGAAACGTCACGAAACGCCAACAAATCAAGATAATATAGTTTCATTTTATCCTCCGGAATAGCGTAATCATCTTCAAAATTTCGAATGACCATTCGGCTTATCCCACAAGTAGTAGAGTGTTTAAAAATGGTTACTGGAGTTGTTTTAGATTTTTCGGCTATTTCATCCAATTGCTCCACACGTGTTAATCGTAACCACGGAATCTGCTTTTCTTCCATTGGTCTATCCCTTTCTTCTTTCTTTCCGAATACATTAAATAATCCCATTTCAAATTTTTTGCGGTAGTCGCACAAAAATAACAGACTTTACAAAAACATTTTCGGTAAAATGGGTATATTTATTTCGAGATATGAGAAAACCACACAAATCGAAAAAAAAACGTATTGCCAAAACCATTGGTAAGGCTCCTGGAGCCGATGGTTACGTGGGTCAAAAATTTCGTGAAACTACCGATATTGAAATTCAAGATTATTCAAAAGAAGGTGTCCATGTAATTAAAACCAATAATGTTGAGGACGCTTTTAAGTTTAAAACTACCGACCAAATCACGTGGATTAACGTAAATGGGCTTAATCATACCGAAGAAATTTCGAAATTAGGCCATTACTATGGTTTGCATCCTTTGGTGATGGAAGATATCTTAAATACAGACCATCGTCCCAAAGTAGATGAGTATGAAGATTACTTTTTTGTGGTTCTAAAAATGCTCTACTTCAATAAAGATGAACAATTTACGGTAGAACATATTTCATTAGTATTAGGTAAAAACTACGTATTAACGTTTCAGGAATCGGAAGAAGATATTTTCGATTCAGTACGATCTCGTATTGCCAATCCTGAATCTCGAATTAGAATGTTTGGTGCTGACTATCTTGCCTTTGCTTTAATTGATACCATAGTCGATAATTATTTTGCCGTGATTGAGGATTTTGGAGAAAAAATAGAAGCCTTGGAGGACCAAGTTTTTAATGAAAACCCAGACGATGAAACCCCAAAAAGCATTCAGTTTTTAAAACGAGAAGTCCTTAAAATTCGCCGAAGCGTGTTTCCGTTACGGGAAGTTATTTCGAGAATAGAAAAATCTGAAAACCCTATTATTGAAGAACGGAACCGAGATTATTATCGGGATACCTACGACCACGTAATTCAAATAAACGAAAACATTGAAATCTACCGCGATATGGTATGGGGTCTTATGGATATGTATATGACCACGGTAAGTAACAAGATGAACAACATCATGAAGGTGTTAACCATTATTGCCACCATCTTTATTCCATTAACTTTTATTGCAGGTATCTACGGAATGAATTTTGAGCACATGCCAGAGCTCCATTACAAATACAGCTACTATATTTTATGGGCGGTGATGGTCCTTGTCTTTTTGGGGATGCTGTACTATTTTAGAAGGAAACGATGGTTGTAACCGCCAAATTGTCCTCTCACTCAGTACGTTTACACGCCATTTTGTCGTAAATTAACTGGGGCATATCTTTTGACATAGTCTAATCAAAAATCAAGACTATGAACTTTAATAATTATACCATAAAAAGCCAAGAAGCGATTCAGCAAGCACAACAACTTGCCCAAAGCTTAGGACATCAGCAAATTGAAAATGAACATTTGCTCAAAGCCCTTTTTGAGGTAGATGAAAATGTATTGCCATTTATCCTCAAAAAACTAAACGTAAATATTACACTTCTTCAGCAAATGCTTGACAAACAACTGGAATCTTTTCCAAAGGTGTCTGGAGGCGATATTATGCTATCACGTGAAGCTGGAAAGACCGTAAACGAAGCCAGTATTATTGCCAAAAAAATGAACGATGAATATGTAAGTGTGGAGCATATACTATTGGCAATATTTGCATCAAAAAGTAGCATTGCTCAAAGTCTCAAAGATCAAGGCGTTACCGAAAAAGCCTTAAAAGCAGCTATTGAAGAATTGCGTAAAGGCGACCGAGTGACTTCGCAAAGTGCCGAAGACACCTATAATTCTTTAAATAAATATGCGCGTAATTTAAATCAGTTAGCGCGAGACGGAAAGTTAGATCCCGTGATTGGACGTGATGAAGAAATACGAAGAATTCTTCAAATTCTTACCCGTCGTACCAAAAACAACCCCATGTTAGTAGGGGAACCTGGTACGGGTAAAACGGCTATTGCCGAAGGTCTAGCACACCGTATTGTAGATGGCGATGTACCCGAAAACTTAAAAAGTAAAGAGATTTATTCCCTCGATATGGGCGCTTTAATTGCAGGTGCAAAATTTAAAGGAGAGTTTGAGGAGCGATTAAAAGCCGTCATAAAGGAAGTTACTTCCAGCGATGGTGACATCGTATTATTTATCGATGAGATTCACACCTTGGTAGGTGCCGGTGGCGGACAAGGAGCAATGGATGCCGCCAATATTTTAAAACCTGCTTTAGCACGTGGAGAACTTCGTGCGATAGGTGCCACCACACTAGATGAATACCAAAAATATTTTGAACAAGACAAGGCCTTGGAGCGTCGTTTTCAGAAGGTGATGGTGGACGAGCCCGATACCGAAAGTGCAATTTCGATCCTACGCGGAATTAAGGAAAAGTATGAAACACACCATAAAGTGCGAATTAAAGATGAAGCAATTATTGCTGCGGTAGAACTGTCGCAACGTTATATCACCAATCGTTTTTTACCCGACAAAGCCATTGACTTAATGGATGAAGCGGCGTCAAAACTACGAATGGAAATCAACTCCAAACCAGAAGAATTAGATGTTTTGGATAGAAAGGTGATGCAATTGGAAATTGAAATTGAAGCTATTAAACGCGAAAAAGATGAAGCAAAGCTAAAAACGCTTCGGTCTGATTTAGCAAACCTAAAGGAAGAACGCAACGAGCTAAATGCGAAGTGGAAAGCTGAAAAAGAAGTGGTAGAAAACGTTCAGAATACCAAAACAGAAATTGAAGAATACAAACTGGAAGCCGAACGCGCTGAGCGTGAAGGCGATTTTGGAAAAGTAGCCGAAATCCGTTACGGAAAAATAAAAGAAGCCCAAGAAAGGCTGAATAAATTGGAATCAGAATTGGCCAATCAAAGTGAAAGTTCCTTAATAAAAGAGGAAGTTACCAATGAGGATATTGCCGAGGTAGTTGCCAAATGGACTGGGATTCCAGTTACAAAAATGATTCAAAGTGAGCGGGATAAGCTATTGAAATTGGAAGACGAATTACACAAACGTGTCGTTGGTCAAGAAGAGGCAATTGTGGCGGTGAGTGATGCCATTAGACGTAGCAGAGCCGGATTACAAGATGCTAAAAAACCTATTGGTTCCTTCTTATTTCTAGGTACCACCGGGGTAGGAAAGACCGAATTAGCAAAAGCGTTAGCGGAATATCTCTTTGATGATGAAAATGCGATGACACGTATTGATATGAGTGAATACCAAGAGCGACACAGTGTAAGCCGATTGGTGGGAGCGCCTCCAGGATATGTGGGCTATGACGAAGGTGGGCAGTTAACCGAAGCGGTGCGAAGAAAACCCTATTCGGTGGTGCTGTTGGATGAAATTGAAAAGGCACACCCAGATACTTTTAATATTTTGTTACAAGTGTTGGATGAAGGACGATTGACAGATAATAAAGGTCGCATAGCCGATTTCAAAAACACGATTATTATTATGACAAGTAATATGGGAAGTCATATTATTCAGGAGAAATTTGATAGTGTAAAAGATATCGACACCGCTATGGAAGCCGCCAAAGTGGAAGTTCTTGGATTGTTAAAACAATCGGTGCGACCTGAGTTTTTAAACCGAATAGACGACATTATTATGTTTACGCCATTAACGCAAAAAGACATCAAGAAAATTGTTGGTCTCCAGTTAAAAGGTGTAACAAAAATGTTGGCAAAACAGCACATTACGTTAGATGCTACTGAGGAAGCTATTGAATATCTTTCAAAAAGAGGATTCGATCCACAATATGGAGCACGTCCTGTAAAGAGAGTGATTCAGAAAGAAGTGTTGAACAATCTTTCTAAAGAAATACTTTCAGGAAAGATACGTACCGATAGTATCATTTTACTAGATAGTTTTGATGATAATTTGGTTTTCAGAAATCAGGAAGACCTTATCTCAACATAAGTCTTAGGGTTAGGTTTCCCTCCTAAAAAACCGTTTCATAATTTGGTTAGTTAGTAGAATTAACCCTTGAGTTCTTAACTTGAGGGTTAATTTTTTAACAAAATATACCAATCGGTATATTATTTACTATATTTGTATAAGATGTTAACAAAAGCCGAACAAACCACTCAATTTATCATTGAAAAAGTAGCACCTCTTTTCAATCAAAAGGGATATGCTGCTACGTCGATGTCGGATATTACCCGAGTAACGGGACTAACAAAAGGCGCTATTTACGGGAACTTTGAAAACAAAGAAGCCATTGCCATTGCCGCCTTTGATAAAAGTGTGAATGACCTTTTAAAGCGTATAGGAAAACACCAAGAACAAAGTCCGTCACCGCTTCAAAAATTATATCTCATTGCCGATTTTTATAAAACCTATTACGATTATAGTAAGCATACTGGGGGGTGCCCTATTTTAAATATTGGAGTGAATAGTGTTCAGCAAAATTCAAAATTGATTGAGCGGGTGCAGTATATTATAAATAAAACTCAAAATAATATTGTAAAACTGGTAAACTGGGGTATTGAGGCTGGTGAGATTAACCCTAAGGTAGATGCCATTCAATTTGCTAAGCAAACCTATACCCATATTCAAGGGGCTGTTTTTATGAGTCATACTATGAATGACCATAGCTATTTACTAGAAGCCGCCAACAATCTTGAGCAAACAATAACCAAAGAACTAAAAATTTAAACATACCGATAGGTATAAAATATATTGAACATGGAAAAATCTCCAAAAATTTTAGAAAGCAAAACCCTTATTCGTTTTCAGCATTGCGATCCCTTTAATCATTTAAATAATTCGGAGTATCTCAATTATATGGTGAATGCCCGAGAAGATCAATTGATAAAACATTACGGTATAGATATCTATAAAATGGGTCGTGAGCAAGGAAAGAGTTGGGTCGTGGGAAGTAATCAAATTGCCTACCTCCGCCCTGCTTGGTTAATGGAAGAAGTAACCATACAATCGCAATTACTATCGTATAACGAGACCAGTTTACATGTAGAGTTACGCATGTTTAATGATTCTAAAACAGAATTAAAGGCCATTATGTGGAGTAACTACGTACATTTTAACTTGCTAAAACAACGTCGTGAAACCCATTCAGGAGATTTTATGGAATTATTTGCTTCGGTTATTTCACCAGTAGTAGAAAACACATTTGAAGAGCGCGTTTCGGTTTTTAAAAAGGTGAAAATGTAACAATTTATTCTTTGGTTCGTCTATAAAGTACATCAATCAATTAAATGAACCTTATGAAAACCAATGCATTACCTTCGAGAAAGAAGCATAGAAAAAATGAAGCCCTAGCGCTATATATTACTGGAATTACTGTATTTATGGCGGTTTATTCAACACTTACCATAGTAGCGTGTATGTAAAACAGAAAACCCTTCTCAGCAAATGCCTTGAAGGGTTTTCCTCCTTTTCACAACAATCAAACAAACAACTTTAACTCTAAAACCTCAATTACATTTACGTAATAAAGTTATCTTTGGTTTTATTGAAGTATATTTTTCTATAAAACCCATATTATGCGTACCCTATTACTAATTTGTTTTGTTTTTATTTCTACCCTCTCCTGTAAAGATGAAAAGAAGAATGAGGTGATTGAGGATGTTGAAATTGTAACCACCTATTATCTAATTCGCCATGCTGAAAAAGACCGAAGTGATTCTACCAATACCAATCCAGCATTAACAGCAAAAGGTTTGGAGCGTGCAAAACTATGGGCTAGCTATTTTGATAGTATTCCACTGAATAGAATCTATTCTACTAACTATGTAAGAACGCAGCAAACGGCAAAAGATGTTTCTGAAAAAAAGAGCCTCCCTATTGAGCCTTATGAACCAAAAAGCCTAATAGCTGATGACTTTAAAGAAGCCACAAAAGGCAATCATATTTTAATAGTTGGACATAGTAACACCACTCCAATGCTTGTCAATAAAATATTAGGAACAAATACGTATGAAGATATTCCAGATGATGACAATTCACGACTGTATGTGGTAACGATTGAGGGTGACAACAAAAAATGCGAAATAAGAAAGGTAGAACTATAACCAATTACTCTTCAAATCTTCTTATTTTTGCCCCTTATGGCACTTCAGAAAAATGTCCAAATAAAGAACCGCAAGGCTCGTTTTGAATACGAAATCCTTGAAAAATTTACCGCAGGAATTGTGCTTCGGGGGACCGAGATTAAAGCCATTCGTGAGGGTAAAGCCTCTATTGCCGAAAGTTTTTGCGAATTTGCCAACGGTGAATTGTTTGTGATTAACATGACCATTCAAGAATACTCACACGCCACGCATTTTAATCATGCGCCAAAATCTGAAAGAAAGTTACTCCTTAACAGGCGTGAGCTAAAAAAACTAGAAAAGGAAGTAAAAAACTCTGGGTTAACCATTATTCCGTTGTTACTTTTTACCAACGAAAAAGGCTTGGCAAAGTTAGAAATTGCTTTATGTAAAGGAAAGAAGCTATACGATAAGCGGGAAGTGATTAAAGAACGCGACACCAAACGGGATTTAAGTAGGATTAAAAAAGCGTTTAACAACTAACATTTCCTTAAGAATTTCTTATTCCTTTTTTTCTAATTTCACGCTCGAGACAACCTTTTACTTATTTTAAACGTCTTTTGAATAGAATCCATTTTATGAAGTTTACGCTAGCCACACTTCTCTTTATTAGCAGCTTATCCCTATGTGCTCAAATTGAAGGAAAAGTCAAAGACACCCACAACCAGCCATTACCCTACGTAAATATCTATTTAGAGGACTCTTACACAGGAACTACCAGTAATGATGAGGGTAATTATTCCTTAGAGATTTCAGAAAGGGGGAATTATACGATCGTGTTTCAATTTTTGGGATATAGTACGATTAAAAAGGAAGTTGCAGTGTCATCTTTTCCGTATAAATTGGATGTTGTTTTAACCGAATCTACCATAAGCTTGGACGAAGTGGTTATTTCTACCGCCGAAGATCCCGCCTACCGAATTATTCGCGAAACCATTGCTAAACGAAAAGAAAATCTAGATAAAATATCAGCTTATAAAGCCGACTTCTACTCCCGTGGGATTTGGCGGGTAGATAGTGTTCCGAAGAAAATATTAGGGCAAGAGGTTGGTGATTTTGATGGTGCTCTAGATTCTACCCGAACAGGGATTATTTACCTATCTGAAACCATAAGCCATATTGCTTATAAAAAACCCAATAGCTTTAAGGAAACCATTATTGCTAGTAAAGTAAGTGGTAATGATAATGGCTTCAGTTTTAATAGTGCGCAGGATGCCAACTTCAGTTTTTATGAAAACACTGTGGACCTCAACGCACAAATTGTTTCGCCTATTGCAAGTAATGCGTTAAGTTATTATCGTTATAAATTGGATGGTGTTTTTTATGAAGGTAGCAAACTCATCAACAAAATTAAAGTGACCCCTAAACGACCCAACGACCGTATTTGGGAAGGCACTATTTACATTGTGGAAGACGATTGGCAATTGTATGGTTTGGATTTAAAAACAACAGGTGTGGCGATTCAAGTTCCGTTTGTAAAGGATTTAATTTTTAAGCAGAATTTTAAGTTTGATATTACCGAAAATACTTGGGTAAAAATCTCCCAAACCATTGATTTTAGCTTCGGATTTTTAGGTTTTAATGGGGATGGCCGATTTATTGCTGTTTATAGCAATTATGATTTTACCCCCGTTTTTGAAGGGAAAACCTTCAGTAATGAAGTGTTGTATTTTGAACCGGAAGCCAATAAAAAAGATAATCTCTTTTGGGAAGGAAAGCGTCCTGTTCAGCTTACAGAAGAAGAAACTAACGACTATATTAAAAAAGATAGTATTCAGGAATTGAGGAAGTCTAAAACGTATTTAGACTCGGTGGATGCTAAAAATAACAGATTTACATTGTTAAGTCCATTAACAGGCTATACCTATAATAACACCTTTGAAAAGTGGGAATTGGGCTATAAAGCACCCCTTCCAGGAATAAACTTTAATACCGTGCAAGGTTGGAATGGAAACGCGGGTCTTACCTTTTTTACATGGTATGACGAAAATCGTGCCCAATGGCTATATGTCCAAGCAAATGCCAACTACAGTGTAGCCGAAGATCGTTTGCGTTGGCAAGGAACCCTTACAAAGCGATTTAATCGCTTTAACAGATTACAGCTTTCTGCTTTTGGGGGTAGTGAGGTACGACAGTTTAATAGCAGTAATCCTATTTCGCCATTTATTAATAGTATCGCTACTTTGTTCTTTGAAAGAAATTATATGAAGGTGTATGAGCTTACGTATGGAGGTGTTTCTTGGTATCAAGAACTGTTTAATGGGGTACGTTCTTCACTATCGGTGAGTTATCAAAACCGAAAACCGTTATTTAATAAAAGTAATCAGGTGATTTTCCCACAGGATGACATTCAGTATACCAGTAATAATCCGTTACATCCTAATGATGATACTACTGCCGCTTTTGATGAACACGATGTTATAAAAACGAACTTTTCTACCCGAATCTCTTTTGCTCAAAAATATATGACCTATCCTGATGGAAAATTTAACTATGGAGATTCAAAATATCCTGTGCTTACTTTGGAAGTAGAAAATGCGATAGGAGCTAGTGATGCTGATTATAATTTTACACAACTACGTGCCAGAATTAATCAAGAAGTGAAGCTTGGTACTATAGGGGAATTTAGCTACAATCTAAAAGGCGGTACTTTTTTTAATGCGGACAACATCTCTTTTGTGGATTACCAACATTTTCAGGGCAACCAAACCCGAGTTGGTACTAGTGGGCGCTATACCAACGTTTTTAACCTACTGCCCTATTATACATTAAGTACTAACAACCATTATTTTGAAGCCCATGCCGAGCATAACTTTAAAGGTTGGGTGCTGAATAAAGTTCCCGGCATTAATCAGTTAGGGTTTAATATGGTTGTGGGAGGTCATTATCTAAGCACACATGACAACAAACCTTATGGGGAACTCTCTATAGGTATTGACCAATTGGGTTGGGGTAAATACCGATTACTTCGCCTAGATTATGTGCAGTCTTATTTTCAAGGTGAAACCAAAGGAGCTTTTATTTTTGGCCTCAAATTTTTGAATTTGTTTGAGTAATCAATATTTTAAAGCTTAAATACTAATTGGTTATAACTACCGTTTTTTCATAAAGTCATTTTATGAAAATCACCCTTCTTTTTCTTTTTGTATTTACTCTTGGATACTCTCAAAATCCTGACACAACCATTGTTTTTGATCTTGGTTACGCCGTTGAGAATAATTGGCTACACCTTGAGGTTATGGGTTATGAAAATAGCACTCATTACACCAAACCATTACAGGCGAAGTTTACTAATACTTTAAAAAAACCGCTTCGTTTTTCTATACCCAATGGACAAATCTTTCGAGCAGAAGATAGCACAGTACAAGATATTGTAATGGTAAAAGAAGAACTCATTGCATTAAAAGTAGGTGAAACTAAAGAACTTCCTCTTTATGGAATGTGTATTGAATTAAGTAATTCTGGAAATAATTTGGAAACCAAGTTTTATTTGGATGGTAAAGCTGAAGAAAAGCTACTTAAACTTACCCAAGAAATTGAAAAAAGAAAAGACTTTAATACCCTAGGGCAATATGCAGTTTGGACCTTAACAGATGATGAGGATTTAACGTCTATAAGTGGTTTTGATGAATCTGAAGCTTTACACCTAAAAACATTTGTTGCTAATCTTCTGGGGGTACCTGTTCCCTTACATGATCCTAATGACTATACAACCAATTATCATAATGATAATCTTATAAAACGTGCTGCTGAAAGTAAATTCAAATTTACATTTAGTGAAGACAGCGCTGTATCCATTGCTATGTTTGATGAAAATAATATGGTGGTGAGAGAATTATATAATAATCCTAATGTCAAGGCTGGATACCATGAGTTAGATTTTAAGTTTGATGTCTCTGTGTATCAAAACAAGGCTTACTACGTAAGAATGATTGTTGACGAGGAAATAAAAATTAATATGAAAATGGAACCTCGAGGATAATATTTATTCCAACCACAATTTAAAATCTCGAACGCGTTCTCTTGCTACAATTACCTCATCTTCCTTATAGCTTTGCAGCTTTAGTTGGAGTCTACTATTGGTATAGCTAATAATATCTTTTATACCGTTGATGTTTACGTAAAACTTCCGATTGATTCTAAAGAATACTTCGGGTGAGAGTTCATCTTCCAGCTGCTCTAAGGTGGTGTCCAGTAAATAACCACGACCTTCATAGGTGTGGGCATAGGTACCTTTATTTTCACTGTAAAAACATTCAATTTCGTCTACAGCAATCATTTTTATATGCTGCCCAATTTTGGTGGTAAAACGCTTTTTATACTCCCGTTCCACTGGGTTGGTAAGTAACTTTTTAATGTCATCAAAATTAAGTTGAACGTTTTGTGCTTTAGGAACTCGCTCACTGTATTTTGCAACGGCGGTAGTGAGTTCATCTTCATCAATAGGTTTTAATAAATAATCAATACTATTTAATTTGAAGGCTTGCAATGCATACTCATCAAAGGCAGTGGTAAAAATAATGGCACTTTTTACTTCCACAGCATCAAAAATCTCGAAGGACAATCCGTCGCTTAATTGAATGTCTAAAAATATTAAATCGGGGTGCGGATTATTTTGAAACCACTCTACTGCTTCAGCAACACTGTGAAGCATCGTATTAACAGTTACTTGTTGTCTTTCTAGCATTCGCTCTAGGCGTCTGGCTGAGGGTTTTTCGTCTTCAATGATGATCACATTCATAGCTACTAAAAATCTTTATCGAAGTTATTTTTAAATTCCTTTTCTTCCTTTTCCATAAATTCCTTAATCTTTCGTTCTTCCCAATCTTTCAGCATTCCAAACTTATCTTTAAACACATATAATGCGTGAAATGCCAAGCCTATGCCCCAAAAGAAGGGTGTGGTAAAATAGCCCCAAGCAGGAAGCCCAGTCATAAAGTTACCGCTAAAGGCTCCCATATGGGCTAAAATTAAAAAGGTATTAATTAAAATGTATACAGTGAGATGCGTATAAAATCCCTTTATTTCTTTTACCTTCTTTTGTGCTCGTTCGTATTTGTCTTCGTTAAATGGTTTCATTTTATTTTGAATTATTTCCATGTTTGAATTTCCTCTTCTTCCTTTTGAATTAGCTCTTCAATCTTTTTGTCTTCCCAGTTTTTAATAGATTTTGGTTTAAATACAGTAAGTGCGTGAATTCCTATGGCCATTAACCACATTACTGGAAAAATATAAGTATTCCAATTAAGCCAATTGTTAAATCCTTTCTCCTCACTTACAATCCCATAAGCAGGAAGTACAAAAAATCTTACTATAAAAACAAGAGGGACAACAACTAGAAATATAATAATGTGTCCATAAACTCCTTTTATTTGCTTTATACGCTTTTGGGCCTCTTCGTATTTTTTATAACTTTTTGGTTCCATAGTTTTGGGATTATTTCCAACGTTCGTTAGGGAATTGATCTTCTTTATCCATGAGTTCTTTTATCTTTCTTTCCTCCCAGCTTTTATTCATAAAAGGCGCCCAGTTAAAGGCTTTAAGTGCTTGAAAAACGAGTCCTATTCCCCACCCAAAGGCGGCCCATAAAAACCAGGCGTAACGCCACTCGTTTGTGTAATAGTTAAGCCATCCTAAAAAAGTGATAAATACAATGTAGAAAACCAAGCTGGTATAAAACTTCTTCATCTCTGCTACGCGTTCTTTTGCGCGGAGGTATCGATTTTCTCTATTTTCTTTGGTATCGAATTGCATGGTGTTCGTATTTAAATTCAATGTAAAACTACTATTTGCTATCCTTTGTATAAAATCCCTTTTCCTGAACTGTCATTTTTGTGTTCTGAATTGTGGCTTCGATACTTCGACTTTGCTCAGCACAGGTACATTCCTTCGGAATACTCAGCCACCGATTTGGGGTCACTAAGCAATTTGCTGGTGATTGAGTGATTTGCTTTTGCAAATTGTATCGAAATCAAGCAAATTGTATACAAGTGACTAACTATTATTTTTTATCAAACTCTTTTTTTGATAAACTAGGTAATTCACTAATCCTACTTTCAATCAAGGCTTGTTTCTTTTTCCTACTCCACCCTTGCACCTGTTTTTCTCTATAAAAAGCTTCATCAATCCTATCATACTCTTCAAAATAAATCAATCTAACTGGTAATCGTTTAGCGGTATAATTTGCTCCTGCTCCACTCTTGTGTTCTAAAACTCTTTTATCTAAATCCTTAGTACTACCAGTGTAATAGGTGTCATCATTACAAATTAATATATACAGATATCCTTTACTCATTTTACTACTTTGAATGTGGCTTCGATACATTCCTTCGGAATACTCAGCCACCGATTTTGGGTCACTGAGTGATTTTCGTTAGAAAATTGTATCGAAGTGACCTTCTACTCATCGTCCTTCATTAACTCTCGAATCTTGCGCTCCTCCCAGTTTTTTCCTAAAAAAGGATTCCAATTAAATACCTCCATAGCATGTCCTGTAACCCCCATTCCCCATCCAACAATCGGGAAAATGGCCCACGGAAACCCTGTGGATTTTATGTTTAAAAAGATAAATACAGGCACCATAATAAGGTAAATGGTAAAGTGGATGTAAAATCCTTTTAATTCTTCTACGTGCTTCTTAGCACGCTCATATCGTTTTGCTGAAATATATTCGTTTTGTGTTGTCATGGTATTTGTTTTTTGTGTGAGTAATGGTATGGTTACCCAAAATTCTTTTTCGTTTTGTTTTACTGAAACAGGACGGTTGGTCAACAGATGATATCGTTGGTGGATATTCCGAAGTCCTACTCCTGTACTTTCTTTCATTACTTTTTTTAGCTGAATGTTATTTTTAATTATCAGGTTTCCGTCTTCCTCATAAATGGTAATATGTAATTTATTGGCTGGCGTCACTTGGTTGTGCTTTACCGCATTCTCTAACAACAACTGAAGCGATAACGGTACTACCTTAGCTTCGGGGTTGGAAAGGGTTTCAGGGATATCGAAAATAATACTGTCCTCAAACCGCATTTTAAGTAAGGACATATACAATTGCGCAAACTTTAATTCCTCTTCCACCGTAACTAGTTCCTTGTTTTTTTGTTCCAACACATAGCGGTACACTTTGGAAAGCGACGTGGTAAATCGGGTAGCGGCATCTGGGTTTTCCTCAATAAGACTGGTAAGCACATTTAAACTATTAAATAGAAAATGCGGATCTAATTGATTCTTTAAGGCATCAAATTGTGCCGAAGCCGTCCCCGCAATTATTTTCTGCTCTTTTACCTTTCGTTCCTGGGTATAGCGGTAGTAATAGACGGCGTAAAAAATACCTGTAACGACTACTGAAATAAGCAATGTGACATAGTAAAAAACAGGGCGTTCGTTGTCAATAAATTCTGAAATAGAAATTCCTTCAAAAAGGATCGCACCCCCAATCCGTAATAAGAAAATGGTTACTAATGAAATAGCGATAGAACCCAAAATTCCCTTTGCAAGGTGCTGGATTTTAAACCATTCATTTTTGTAACGTGTAATAATAAAGTAAAAGAAAAAGGCATTGGCCATATAGAGAGATATCGAATACACCTGATTAATGACAAAACGAATGACAAGTTCTTTCCCTGAAGAAATCTCCCAGCCGTTAAGGTATTCGATAACACCCACCACGATAAAGATGAGTACCCCTACAAAAAATGCTTTGCCTATTTCCTTACGTATCTTCATTATTCTTCTTTACAGTTTTGTGCCAAGCTTTGCTGTGCATATTCGCCACCCCCTTGAGGGTAATATTGCCCTTTAGGTTCGTAGGTATCAAATAATGCAACGGCTTTCTTTAAGTCTTCGCAAAAAGGTTTTGTGTCTTGACCAAACCAACGAGCAGTTCCTAATTCCCATTCTACTTTCCCAAAGGCAGCTCTTGGATTTTCTGGTTCCAATTTATAGGCCTCTTGGTAAAGTTGGTTAATCTTAGGAGACATGGTCATTCCGTATTTGGCACCATCGAACACCACCCAAGCCGTATATAGTTGCGCTTGGACAACTAATATTTCGGCGTTGTCCTTGGAAATAGCTTTGGCATCATTTAAGAAGTCTTGCGCTTTCTTTAATTGCGCGGTTAGTTTATCCTCATCTTTTTCAGTAAAGCTATAAATTACATTAATCTGTGCCACATAAAAAGGAGGCAGCCAGTTGTCTGGTTCGGCTTGTGCAATACGTTCGAATAGATTGGCAGCTTCCCAAGGTTGGTTGTTTTTCCAAAGGTCGAAGGCCTTTTCCATTCCTTGTTCGTATTTGCTTTGTGAAAAGCCTGTAAAGGCTACAAAAGCAATGGCAATAAAGAGTAGTTTTTTCATAATGGTTATCTATTTTGTGAAATTATAAAAGTTGAAATCGAATTCCTAACGTTGTTACAGTTTAATAGCAATGGACTTTACTTCGCCCCCTTTTACTTCAAATTGGGCATCTTCCCATTTAGGAGGGCCAAAGAATCCTTTGGCACCATTAGAACAGCCATAATCTTCAATAGGAATCATCCCAAAGCGCATGTTTAACTGCCCGTTGTTGTCTTCATCGTGGTAACAAGATATGGCATACATACCATCAGGGACATCAGTAAAGGCTACGGTAGCTTTTTGGTTAACAATAACCGTTTCGAGGGTTTTAAATTCTTTGTTTAAAAAGTCTTCGGCTTGATTGTAAAGTCCAACGCGGGCTTTACCATCGTTAGTACCAAAATGGGTCATGGTAACTTCTACGGTATTTTGTGCCTGAAGCAACATTCCTGTTAGAAGTAAGGTTAGAAAGTGTAATACGGTTTGCATAACTGTTTGTTTTTAATTGATAGGACAAATATCTATGCTCTGCCTTACTTATTAAAAAGGGTTTTACCGAATTGTTGAAATTGGGGAGTGAATTGTGGCTTCGATACATTTGCTGCGCAAACACTCAGCCACCAAAATGGGGTGAAGGGTGTAGGGTATTAGGTACTGGGTGTTTTAGGCTCACCTTTTTTTTACTATCTTTACCTATCTCCCCACAAAAAATTAGTACGATGTTACATAAGAAGTAGCTATGCGATACCGTATAGCAGGATGTTGTAAATACACATACTAATGAAACTAACTCTCAAAAAAAGATTCCTCCCTTGGGTCCTATGCGCTGCAGTGCTTTCACTAAGCAGTTGTAAAACCCAATTGGCACCCGAATACGACAAAGCCATTGTTGCTGGTCTTACCGATGCCACCCAAAAAACCATGTACTTTTTTGCCACCATGGAGGAAGGCACTACTGCCGAAACGTACACAGATCGTGCCCTTTCCTACAACCAACTTATTGGTGCCTATGATGCGCTTAGCTTACAGGCCAAAGCCCGGCCCGTACCCGATAATGTGGCCACCAAAAAAATAAACGAACTCTTACAATCCAAAGGCAGTGACCCTTTGTCCAGTGACTATCCTAGTGCTTTTGCATTTACCAAAATCTCCGAAACCCTCAAAAAAATGCGGGAAGTAGACCAAACGGGCGGGATAAAACCCTTTGCACTGCTTGCCTTTAAAGGGCAAGTCCTAATTTTTCTCGATCAAGCCATTACCTACGAAAGCTTTTTAAAACGATAACTTATGAGTGATGTAGCCAGCATAATAAAAGATATTAAAGATATCTCCACCACCATTCTAAAAAAGGATATTACCATTGTAAAAGGATTTAGTGAACGCCAAGTAGAAGCCATTGCCAAGCAAACAGTGATTATTACCGAAGGTGTTGCCAGTGGCGATATCGACGAAGAACTCAAAAAGTTCTTTTTTGATGGGCTTAAAGCTATGACAGAAAATTTTGTGAATACCCTAAAAGGCATCCTCTCGGTGACCTTAGAAAAACTCTATAATGCCCTTGTGGATAAACTTTGGAGCATTGTAGGGAGTGTGGTCTAAGTTTGTATTCTTACTGGATTGCTGTTTAAATTGAGTATCTTTCAGCAACGATTTTAAACTGTACATGCCATGCGCTCTCTTTTTGTTCTTATCACTGTGCTAGCTATCCTTGCTTGCAACGAAAAACAAACCCCTATAGACCCCATTCCAGAAACCCCATCCTGGGCATTTCCGTATTTTGAAAAAGTAGATAGCCTCAACCCTATTTTGAAGCCTTCTCCCGATTTGGTGTTTACCGATCCCATTACACAATCCGAAGTAAGATGGGAGGCACGCAACGTGCTCAACCCTACAGCCATTGTAAAGGATGGAAAAGTATACCTCTTTTACCGTGCGCAAGATAGTTTAGGAACCTCCCGAATTGGAATGGCTACGAGTACCGACGGACTGCATTTTGAGAAAGCCCCTACCCCTGTGTTCTTTCCCGATGAAGACGCCATGAAGGATTACGAATGGAACTATAAAAAAGCACTCCCCCTACCACATCCCGAAGGCGACTATTTTGATGGTGCCGAAGATCCCCGCATCGTGGAAAGTGAAGACGGCACCTACATTATGACCTATACCTCCTACGACGGAAAAACCGCCCGTTTAAGTAGTGCCTCCTCCAAAGATTTAACCCACTGGACCAAACACGGACTCGTATTACGCGACTCTATCTATCGGGATACGTGGTCTAAGGCTGGGGCTATTGTCGCCGAGCAACAAGGACACCGTATGGTCGCTAAAAAGATTGACGGCAAGTACTGGATGTATTTTGGAGATACCAGTTTGTTTCTCGCCACCTCCACCAACTTACAAGATTGGGAGATTGCCATCAATGACGAATCCAAACAACGCATAAGCGTATTACACCCTCGTATGGGTTATTTTGATAGCCGTTTGGTAGAACCTGGACCCTATGCCTTGTGGCGTCAAGATGGGATTGTGCTTATCTACAATGCCAGTAATGCTGCCAACTTTAACGACCCTGCCCTACCCAAGTTTACCTATGCGGCAGGGCAAGCCTTGTTCGATGCACAACAGCCTTACAAACTGCTAGACAGAACCGACTCCTATTTTATTTACCCCGATAAGCCTTATGAAAAGGTGGGCGAAGTAAATGAAGTATGCTTTGTTGAAGGACTAGTCTACTTTAACAACCAGTGGTTATTGTATTACGGCACCGCAGATTCTAAAATTGCAGTGGCGGTGTATAAGCCGTAAGCACAAAAATTGTTAATAACCCAGAAAAAAAGGAGTAAAACTTATAATGCTTTTTACTAAATTTGAGTATCTCCCCACAAAAAGTTAATTACTAGTATAATATATTGTTTGACCAAAATGGATTTTCTCTCGGTGACTTTAGAAAAACTCTATAATGCCCTTGTAGATAAATTATGGGGGATTATTGGAGGTGTGATTTAAACTATAGATGATGGGTTTAGAATTAATTCTTTTTTTTTGTAGATTTCTGTTTAATATCATTGTAAATGATTTTATTCTTTGCATTTTTGGTTTATGAGTAAAAGAATCGATTACATTATTGATGAAATTATAGATCAATACACAATTAAAGATAATAATAGGCCTTGGATAATAGGCTTTAGTGGAGGAAAGGATTCGACTGTCCTTCTCACATTAGTTTGGCAAAGTTTGCTTCGAGTAAAAAATCAGCTTGATAAAAAATATCTAAAACGAGAGATTTGGGTTGTTAGTAATGATACTTTAGTCGAAAACCCTGTAATAACTAATTATTTAAATGGTGTTTTAGAGAAAATAAGTAATAGCGCTGTTAAGCATAATTTACCTATAAAAGTAAAAAAAACAACTCCAAGATTAGAAGATTCATTTTGGGTTAATTTAATAGGGAAAGGATACCCTGCACCTAATAATTCATTTCGGTGGTGTACAGAAAGATTAAAGATAAAACCAACATCAAGATTTGTAGATGATTTAATTAATAGCGAAGATAATGAACATAAGGAAGTGCTGGTTTTAATTGGTACTAGGAAAAGTGAAAGTGCATCAAGAAATAAATCTATAACGAAACGTGAGATAAGAGGTAAAAGACTCACCAAGCATCCGCTTCAAAAAAATGTGATGGTTTATTCGCCAATCACTGAGCTTTATTTAGAAGAAATATGGTATATAATTAACAGTTATAAATCACCTTGGGGAGCAGAGAAAGATCAATTATTTAATATATATGCAAACGCTAGTGCCGATGATTACGAATGTCCAACAATGGTTTCAAATGATGAACATAAATCTTGTGGTCAAAGTAGATTTGGATGTTGGACTTGTACCGTGGTTAAAAAAGATAAATCAATTTCCGCACAAATTGAAAATGGACAAGAATGGTTGGTACCATTACAAGAGGTTAGAGATTGGATTTTAGAAGAAAGAAATAAACCGGAAAACAGGGAAAATTACAGGCGCAATGGACAACCTGCTATCAATGGTATGGGAGTTGTAAAATTGAAGCACAGAACTGAAATATTAGAAAAGGTTTTTGATGCCCAAAGAAAAATTAATGAAATGGGCATTGAAATTGAATTGATAAATAACCAAGAATTAATCGCTATTCAGGTTATTTGGTACAGAGACCTATACTTTGATTATAAAGTTTCTGATATATACAATAAAGTATTCAATAAACATCTAAGTATGAGACAGCATAATGAACTTATCCAAAAGGAAGAAGAATTGTTACTTTCAGCTTGCGGGCAAAATGAAAAACAGTTTTCATTAATTCAAGACCTTTTAAAATTAGAAAAATCTAAAACCATCATGATGAGGCGAAGAGGGTTATTGGAGGACATAGAAAAACGATATAAACAATACATTACTGATTAATGACTATAAAAGAATTAGAGTTAAATAACTTTAGAATTTATAAAGGTGTTAATAAGATTAATTTATCTACTAATGATGATGAGAACATTGTCATTATAAGTGGTAAGAATGGTTATGGTAAAACAACCTTTTTGATGTCATTGGTATGGTGTCTTTATGGAAGACAAATGAGTGATGTAGATGAAATCTACAGTAAAGAAATTGAAAGCAACGGGAACTATAAAAAGTATATAAAAAATAGTTTAAATAGACAGGCTGAACACGAAGGTAATACAACCTTTTCCGTTTCGATTACCTTTTTGAATGTCACCACGATACCAGAAGTTACTTGTAATGAATTAAAAATCACAAGAACCTATCATACAGAAGGAAACAAGGATGAAGAATTAGAAATTCTAATTGATGGACTTTCTAGCGAATTAGCCGAAGAAGTTGGTAAAGAGATTTTTATTAGAGATTTTGTGATGCCAAAAGAAATAGCAAAGTTTTTCTTTTTTGATGCTGAAAAAATCGTTTCTCTAGCTGAAATTCATACTGCTGAACAAAGAAAAAAGCTAAGCAAAGCATATGTTGAAGTACTTGGTATTAAACAATATCAAGATTTAAAGGATGATTTAGAGAGTTATTTAAGTAAATTAAAATCAGAATCCGCAAGTTCGAAAGAAAGACTTAATTTAAAAAACCTCGAAGCTGAATCAATTGCCAAGCAAGAAGAAGTTAATGAGACTAATAAAGAAATAACTACGTTGAGAGATGATGCATCTGCTTTAAAGTATGATATCGATAAACTTCAAGAAAGACTTATTAAAAATGGCAGTGTTATAACTGTAGATGAATTAAATGAACTTCGTTCAAGAAAAGAAGACTTGGACAAACATGTTGATGTTTTACAGACGGAACTTAAATCTCATTTTGAAATCATACCTTTTGCTATATCAGGAAAATTGTTAGTCCAAGTTTTTGAGCAAATCCTTGAAGAAAGAAGATTTATTAACAGGAACTTTGATATTAATAAGGTTGAGGATGTATCTACAAAAATAATTGATGAATTAATCAACTTGCCAAAGCCAAAAGACATAGTTATTAATCACAACGTTCAAGAATTCTACATAAATAGTTTTAAAGCACTTCTTGACAAACATATGGGTGGAATATCATCTGATTCAATAGATAAGGTTGATGTTTTACATAATTATTCTGAGCCAGAAAAAGCTGAATTAGAGCAATTTATTAGTAATATAAAGTTGTCATTTAAAGAAAAATTTAGTCGAATTAATACAGATTTTATTCGTTCTAAAAATGAACTAAATAACATCAATAAAAAAATTAAGCTCGCAGAAGAAAAGTCTGAAGACGCATTAGTTAAAGAAGACAGAAAGAAAAAAGCAGAACTAGAAAAGCAACATGAAGAAACTTTAGAAAAAATAGGTGCTTTAAAACAAGATATTATTGATAGTGAGAATATTATTATTAAACATAAGAAGGAAATTAATAGAATTACTGAGCGCCTAAAATTAGGAGAAGCTAATTTAGAGATTGGCGAAGAGGTTGAAAACACCATTCAAAATTTAAAAAGGTTTATAATAGATTTTAAAAATGAAAAATCGAAATCACTTTCTGAAAGAATCAAAAATGGATTAGACATTCTCTTGCATAAGAAATCATTTATTAGGGATGTAGAGGTAGAAATTATTGGTGAAGATATAGATATTCATTTGATGGATTCTAGAGGTCACGAAATAAGTAAAGACTCTTTATCTAAGGGTGAACAGCAGATGTATGCTACAGCTTTGTTAAAAGGATTGGTGGATGAATCAAATATCAATTTTCCTGTATTTATAGATTCACCAATGCAAAAATTTGACGTTGATCATTCAAATAGTATTGTCAAACATTTTTACCCTAATGTTTCTGATCAGGTAATAATTTTCCCACTACTTAAAAAAGAAATGAGTCAAGAAGAATTTGATATTTTACTTCCAAACATTAGTAAGACTTATCTTATTAAAAATGTAGATAATGATCAATCCAAATTTGAAGAGGTAGAAAACAAGAAAGAGTTATTTGTCACATTTGAAAAAGAATATCAAGATGCAGTTTAATTTAAAAACATCATCAGAACTTGTTAAAAAACTAACAAATAAAATTCAGTTAGGTGAGGAAAATCATATTGCTCGTATTTCTTTAGCTTATTCATTGGCAAAGGGTGCTACTTATGATTCAGATATACCTACAGATTCAAAACAAAAAGAGTATAAAGACAATACTTTTTTTGGTAATTATAAAGATTATTATATCTCTTTAATCTGTCAGAAATACCAAATTCATAAAGACGACACCAATGTTAAAAAGTATTTAAAGTGGCATGTTGATAAGGGTTTAGAAATGATTGACATGTTTTTTGAAGAGAACAAAAACGTGTCTGGGATAGAGTTCTTGCTGGACCATATTGAAGTAGGCATAGATAACATAAATGAAAACGAAGCTAGTTTTGATTTTGTTAAGAACAAAAATGTTTCGATAAAAGAAAAAGAAAGTTTTGTTGAACCAGTTAAGATTTTAATAGGTGAGCAAGAAGGAAAAGACATTTATTTTACTCCGAATAATACCTCAATATATGGAAATTGTCATATGGCTATTGCAGGTCAGTCAGGCGCAGGAAAATCTTATTTTGCAAGAAAAGTCTTAGAAAGAATTATTGCTGAATCCAAAGGCCAAGTAAATTTCTTGTATTTAGATTTTAAAGGAATGACTGAAAGCGATAAAACAAACAGTGATTATAAAGCCTTTTTTAAGACAACAAATGCAACACTAATTGATACCCCAAAGGATTCCTTTCCAGTCAATCCTTTATCTTTTATCAATAATATTAATGATAGAGATAAAATTGTTGGTATTGGTCGTTTTGTAGATATTATTGCTAAATATGCCAACTTAGGAAATGTTCAAAAGCAACATCTAAAAGACGCGACTAAACTTGCCTTTGATAATATACTAGATGGAACATACCCAACACTTCATGATATATTAGAGAATTTGTATGAAATAGCAGGAGACAAACCATCTTCATTAACACAGATTCTTATAGGTTTGACTGAAATTGAATTATTTGATAATTCTAAATATGGGGATTTTATAAACCAAAATTACTATTTGAGTCTTTCTGGCGACCTGAGTAAAGAAGTACGATTCACGGCGACATTTTTAGTTATCTACTATTTGTACAATACGTTTATGAATATGGATAAAGTTCCTATAGAAGAGAACTATAGTGGACTGCGTTATGTACTTTTAATAGATGAAGCGCATAACGTATTTAAAGAAAAAAAATCACAAGAAATTTTGGAAAAACTTTTGAGAGAAGTAAGGTCACAAGGTGTCTCTGTAATGTTGGTTTCTCAAGGTATTGAAGAGTTTAACCAACCAACGTTTGATTTTTCAGAAATGTGTCAATCTGCATTTTTAATGCAAATAAAAGATGGAAATAATTGGAAAGCGATAAGCAAGTTCTTAGGAGCAGGTGAAAAACAAAGAAACAAGATTAATCGCTCTATGGAATCTATTAAGCCAAGACAAGCTATTTCTAATATTAATGAGTTTGATTTTGGTGAAATTTTTAATACCAAATAACATTTTACAAGTAATTATCTGAGGTTAAAATTTAATATTTATGAAATTTTGGAATACATTTCTTTATTTTTTAATAGCGATTCTCATAATTGGAACCATAGGAATTTGGCTTCCAGCAATTTTAGATAACGTAAATGAATCTGAAGTTGATAAATTTGGTTTATTACAAAATTGTGCTACATATTTTATCACAATTATAGTTGCTGGATGTTTAGAACTTGTTATTCATTTTCAAAATAACGCTGAATTAAAAAATAAGTTAGGATTTACTTTTCTAATAATACTTCTTATAATAATTTCTATTGCTACAATTGTTGGCATAAGCTTTTCAATTCATTATGAAAGTTATGAAATTTCAAAATGGATAGTTTATATTGGAGTACCAGTATCTTGGGTTTTATGGTGGATTTCAAATTGGAAAAGAAATGATATGAATCCTATGGACGCACTAGGTGGTTCTGTTTAAAATAGATTGAGTTATGAGTTTCTTAAAACTAAAAGCAATAAAAATAGATCAACCTTTAGCATCATTTTACATTACTAAAATTAAAGCTAAAGATTTGTTAGAAATATCTTTTTCAGAAGAATTACAATATATAGATGAAAGTGGTAAATTAAAAGGTAATCAAAGGAAAAAAGATGAAAAAAGGCTCAAAAGTATTGGCCGTTACATAGATTCAATTGAAATGTCATTTCCAAATTCAATCATTATAGCAGCGAATTATGATAAAAATAGAGGGCAAATTATTGATAATAAAGATAGACGGTGGAAATTGACAAAATCAAATGATGATTTTTACGAAATTGACATTCCTACTAACGAAAAGTTAGCCTCAATTATTGACGGGCAACATCGATTAAATGCATTTGATTACGTTACAAATCAAGAGCGTAAAGAATTAGATTTGGTGTGTACAATATTTTTTGATTTATCTAGTTCCTATCAGGCTTTTTTATTTGCAACAATAAATGGAAACCAGAAAAAAGTGGACAAAAGTCTAGCATTAGAACAATTTGGATTTAATATTGATGACGAACCTTCAAAGTCCTGGACTCCTGAAAAATTTGCAGTATACTATTGTCGGAAACTTAATTTTAAAGAGTCTCCTTTTAAGGGAAAAATTAAATTAGCACCAAAATTCACTAATGACTTATTTGATATCAATTCTGATGATTTTATAATTTCAACCGCAACAATTGTTGACGGTATCCTAATGCTTATTTCATCGAGACCTAAAAGGGATAGAGTAGAAATGGGACAACATTCTATATTTAAAGGCAGAGGACGATATCTAATCAAGGATTTTAGAGATTCTTCGCCTTTGAGAAATTTATATTTGAATAATGAAGATGAAAAAATATATGAAATAATAAAAAGTTTCTTTGGTTCAGTAGAGATCAATTTATGGAATAATATTCAGGGTAATTCATATATAATTAAAACTGTTGGCATCCAAGCACTTTTTGAATTTTTGAAGAAAATTTTACAATTAAATACTAATTATAGTAATATAGATTTTGATGATTATTTAAATCCTGTTTCCGGAGTAAATTTTGCAGATAATTATTTTCAAGCATCAGGTGTTGGTAAATCGAGAATTAAAAGAGTATTATTCGTTGCCAATGATTTTATGAGTATTGATGATGTAAAAGAAAACGAGCAATCAGACATTGTTAGATTACTTTCCTAATTTAATGAATCAATCTACAGAATTATATTTGCCAGATACCCTGATTTGAATCTATTTAAGGTTAATATATTTTTTATTCTTTAACCCTATAATATTTAAGGTTTTAAACGCTCTTTCAGAAAGATAAGTATCCAATAAAACTCTTGTTATAACCTTAATCATAGGTGCATTTTTAGCAAAATGACTTGGGTTATGAGGCATTAACTTCATTGAGATAGCCTCAGACAATTCTATATTCGTAAACTCTATGTGATTAGGTAAAAATGTATAATGAAAGAAGTGCCATACTTCGGCGTTTTCTTCACTAGACACTAGAAATTCATACATATAATCAATAGTGCTAGTTTTGTTTAGGTCTGGGTCTTTAGAATAAATTTCTTTTCCTTTTTCCGTTAATTTAAACTTTCTGGTATTTTCAAGTAAACCACATTTTTTTAACCATGATTTATAGCGCTTAGTAAATGGTGCCTTATATCCAAATGGTTTAGCTACTTGTTCATCCGTTAAATCAGGACTTTCAATTAAACTTTTTAATATACCTGAAAGCCTTCCTCTATCTAAATAAAAGTTGGCGTGAAAATATACAGACATAAATTAATTCAATTTAATGGTTTATATAAATTTATAAAATTAAGCTTTATATTGTTTAATATGTTCGAGTTTGCCAGAAACTTGCAAATGCATCACATTACAAGTTTTTATACTTAGTCTCTTCATTTCTTTATTATAATAAATAATCAAAATTTACTTTTCGACATACTATTTAAGCAAAAATTAAAAAAAATTTAAACACAATCCAATCTTATAAAAATGATGTATCGCATCTCTTGTACTCTCACCCAAGGTTTTAAACAAACAACCCCTTCCAGTACTCCCCAGTAACCAGAAGGGGTTTATCAAAATAGTAGTAGAAATATTACCTACTATTACTTACCCTACCACAACCAACTTCATAGCATTACCAGAAGCCAGTTCATACAATTGCCCATTGATTTCTTGGTAAAAGATAATACCAATACTCACAAGATTAGCAACCGTAGCAGGTACAGCAGCACCAATACCCAAATCAACGGTAAGGGTAGTAACAGCTCCTACTTCCCCTTGTAAGGGTATATCCGCACTATAGGCAACATCGCCTTTCGAGTTTTCATCCTCATTTACAGGTTCATAACTCGCTAAGGCACTTTCCCATTGATAATTACTCAACAACCCACTAGCCAAAACCAAACGGCAATGAGTGGCTCCTTCAGGCTTCGTGATAAAGTTATCGGTATTAAAATCGGGAACAGTCCAAGTAGCCACATCTCTGTTGGCGTTAAGCGTCGGCTTATCGTAGGGTGCAAAAAATTGAGCACCCAATGGAGTTTTCTCATCAAAATCAAACCCCACGAGCAAATCCGCGTTACCCACAATATCAAAATCACGCTGTCCACGCAATCCTGCACCATTTCGGTTAATACGCTTCATTGCTCCCGCAAGACGAGAAGCTATGTAGGTGTCACCCATAAGCTTCACAATACTTCCAAAGGCTTCTCTAAAAGCCTTACCTACTTTGGCGGCACCGCCAAATTCTTGCATGTTCTCACGAGTCCGTGCAAATGCCGGATCGTTTTGGATACGATTTTTATTAATCGTACTCTTGGTCTTAACGAAGTTCTCTCCGTCTTTTTCATAGAAGGTCAACCCATCCAGAGTTCCTTCCAATTTAATAAATGAATTGTTCTTTGCCATATTTTCTAAAATTTAAGGGCAATGGCTACTATGGCAAGTAACCAATACACCCGATTACACAATAGTTAAATATATCAGGCAGGAAGTGTGCACCCTTCCATGGTGATATCAAAACAATAAAATTCGTGGGGAGTTAACCGTTCAGAAATAGCAAACGGAAATCCAAACTAAAAACAAAAATTTTAAACTTGCAAGTTTTTTCTTACAAATTAGATTTCAGCTACTTAGGCTATTACGTAGTAATAGAGGGTCAAAATTTTAACATTTATAACGTAAGTTAAAACATCCTTTTCAGCAGAATAGGTCGTAAAAAAACTCCAAAATTAAGCACATCGCCATCCAATTCGACTTCGGGACCCATAGCCTGAATATTCGACAAGAACTAAGTACTGTTTGAGACTGATGTAAGCAGTCGAGTTGTACGTGTTCCGAATAGAAGGCGTAATGGGTGAAAAAGAATTGACAGGCTAGACTTTTTGGTTCTTTTTTGGCAATGAAAAAAGAACAAATTGAATAGAAAATGTAAGAAAACTATAGAGTTACATAAACCTGACATCACCTGTTATTTAAAATGTATATAAATTAGTGTTTACTCCGTATCAACTCCGTATTTACTCCGTATTTACTTCGTATTTACTTCGTGTTAGTTCGTATTCAAGTATTATGTAAAATAGACTAAATTAGGTTTCACAAAAAAGGATGCGTTACAAATTATCCAACTGGTTGTCTTTACACCCACCCATTAGAGTTTTCCATCTCATTAAAAATGATTACTTTAAACCTGTAAAGCTTTTGTATGCAACAACTTATTCAACAATGGTTTGCCCTTTGGGAACGTGGTGATTTTTTATCGCTTCCCATTTCAGATGATTTTGTCCATACCAGCCCCTTTGGCACCATCACGGGTAAAAAGGCGTATTTAGATTTGGTTCAAAATAATAAAGACAAGTTTTTAGGCTATACGTTTACCCTTCACGATGCCATCTATGGCAAGCATCACGGGTGTGTGCGTTATACTGCGAAACAAGGAGATTCTTTTAGCTTAGATGTAAGCGAATGGTATTATAGTAAGGATAACCTCATCCAAAAAATTGTCGCTTACTATCATATTGGGGACATCCGTGAGGAACGCAAGCTTAAAGAATCATAGTGCCTATTACAAATTATCCAACTGGTTATCACGTCCATCCTCGCTAATGGTCCAAAAGAAGCCTACAAAAAAGAACTGGTCTGCGGCGGGGCGTAAGGTTCTACGGTCAAAGGTGCCATTGGCATTGGGGACATCGGCGTATTGGTAGCCATTAATGTTTTTAGTGCCCAGCACATTGTTTACCGAGAAGTATAAAATCTTTTGTGGGGAGAGTAAATACGCCCAGTTAAGACTTACACTGTTATAAGCTTTGGTTTGTTCTTGTAAAAACCCAGCTTCGTTAGGGTTGGTATAGCTACGACCACTCGCAAACTGGTAACTAAAGCCTACTTGGCTTTTCCAGTCGCCAATCCAGTATTTCCCAACCACCGAGAGGTTGTGGTCGTTGGCAAAGGGCGGGGTGGCTTTGGTAGGATAGTTTTGGTACTTGCGTTCACTATCCAGATAGGAATAGCTTACCCAATAATCTATATTTTTAATGCTTTGGTTATCGCGCCAAAAGATATCGATCCCTTGAGCATAACCATCGCCATTGTTGGTGTAGGTGCTGCTAAAGTCGGCAAAGTTGGTATCGTAGGTCACTAGGTTGGTATAGGCCTTGTGGTAGGCTTCGGCTCTAAAAATACGGTCCTTATGGGAGTATTGGTAGTTAAGGATGTAGTGTTGTGTTTTTTGGGCTTGTAAGTTGGTGTTGAACTTTAAGACATCGCTTAACGGGTTTTGGTAAAAGTCGCCATACGCCAAGGAAAACTGCCCGTGCTTAGAAGTTTTATAAGCAATGGAGGCTCGTGGTGATACCGTAAACTGGTTAAAGAGTCCGCTGTACTCCCCTCGCACCCCTACTTTTGCCGCTAGTTTTTTGGAGAAGATATAATCGGCTTCGGCATAGGCTGCCGTGATGTTGTTGGTATAGCCATAGGTAATTTGTGGTACGTCTGGGTTTTGGAAGTCTTCGGTAAAGTCGGTAAAAAACTGTTCAGCACCCATATACAATTTAAATTGGTTGCTAAACTTTTTTCTCAGTTTTAGTTTTAGGTGGGCCGAGAGCTCCACATTGTCAATATCGTTGTCTTCAATCCCTATTTGGTTATTGGCACGGGTCAAGCTTCCGCCGGTTCCGATGTCCCAACGGTTGCCTAAATCGGTGCTGTAACTGGCGTTGGTATAGAGGTTGTTGTTTTTTAGTTTAAAATGAAGTCCGTCTGGGAGGTTGATGTCTTCTTGGGTGAGTTCAAAATTAGTCGCATCGAAGGCGGTGTACCATTTTAGCAATCCGTTGCCCAGTTTTTGACGGAACACACTTTCCCCTCCAAACGCTTCAAAAGGTTTCTCCCAATCGTTACGATCTTTAAATACCGCCAAGTAGGGTGCTAAATTGATATACGAAGCATTAAAACTAAGGGAGCTGTTTTCCCATTTTTGGGTGTTCCCTAGCGTACCACCTACAGTCATGATACCGATGTCTGTCTTTTCTTGATCGGGTTCGTCGATGGTATTTAAAAGGAGTACCGAAGAGAGGGCTTGTCCGTACTCGGCAGAATATCCTCCCGTGGAGAAGGTGATTCCGTCGAACAAAAACGGACTGTACCGACCTCGTGTGGGAATATTATTGGTGGTAGGTGTGTACGGTGTAAACACCCGAATCCCATCGATAAAGATTTGTGTTTCCCCTGCATCGCCTCCACGGACAAAGAGTCGGCCGTCCTCGGCTACGGTGGTGGTTCCAGGTAGCGTTTGTAAGGCACCTACAAAATCGCCCAAGGCACTAGCAGTAGTAACCACATCTAAGGGTTTTAACACACTTACTTTACTGTTGTCCCCAGCTTGAAAGCTCCCAGCCGAGATGACTACGGTGTCTAAGGAATTGACATCTTCTTTTAGGACCAACTTGAGGTCTTTCATTTGGGAGACATCGGCGGCCATATACATGGGCTCGAAGGACACAAAGGAGGCTACTAGGGTTTGGATGCCTGTTTCATCTGTGGTAAAGGAAAACCTTCCTTGGTCGTCGCTAGAGGCACCATCGTACGTGCCTTCCAAATAGATATTGGCTCCTACAATGGGGGTTCCGTTTTTTTGGGTGATGGTTCCTGAAATTAGGGTTTGGGCAAAACCTACAAAGGAAAAGAAAGTAAAAAGGAAAAGTAAAGATGCTCTAAGAATGTTCATTTTTTGATTGATTGTGTTTGATGGTTCAAAAGTGCAATCATTAGGTTCGTTAGAAAAAGTAAAAGTACCGAATTGTTATTTTTTCATTCTGAATTGTGAAAAACAAAAAATGGTATCTTTAACGAAACAATAATTCAAATGAAAAAACTATACTCCTTTATTGTCCTTGTTGCTTTAAGTTTTCAGCTTCAAGCCCAAGACACCTTTTCCATTATTGCAGTAGACCCAACCACGGGAGAAATAGGCTCTGCAGGAGCTTCCTGTGTGACCGGTGTTGGGAGCGGTGGTATTATCGACATCATTACCAAAATCATTCCTGGGCGTGGCGGTGTTAACTCGCAAGCCTATGTATGTATCCCTAATGTGAATTTGAATAACGCCATTACCCAAATGGAAGGCGGCTCAAGTCCGCAAGAAATAATCGATTGGCTCTACAACAACGATGCGTGTAACTCACAAAATTTCAATCCTGAATACCGCCAATACGGTATTGCCGATTTCGATGAAAATGGCGATCCCCGTACTGCAGGGTTTTCTGGTACCTCCACCGATGATTATAAGGAAGACCGCCAAGGTGCCACCTTTAGTATTCAAGGGAATATTTTACTGGATGTAAGTGTCATTGACAATATGGAAGCCAATTTTAACAACACCACAGGTACCCTTGCCGACAAATTGATGGCGGCAATGCAAGGCGCTAATTTTGCTGGTGCCGATTCTCGTTGTTTGTCTGCGGGTACCTCCTCCACCACTGCTTATTTATTGGTGTATCGGCCAGAAGACGATCCTGCAGATCCTTATATTCGGTTAAATGTGGGGCAGCAGGCCTCGGGGATAGAACCCATTGATATATTGCAAGGGTTATATGATGATTTTCTTTCGGTAGCAGGAGAAGAATTACAAGATCAGGTTTCGGTATTTCCTAACCCAGTTTTGGCTACGCTTCATATAAGAAAAGATCCTAGGGTGACTATTACTAGTTATCAAATTATGGATGTGAACGGAAAGCTTGTGATGTCTACCACGCCATTTTCAGAAAGTATAGATGTTTCCGCTTTGCAAGGAGGAATTTATTTTATCAAACTTCGCGCAGCCGAAGGCACTACCAGTTTAAAATTTATAAAAAAATAATACCATGGCTTCCACTAAAACGGTCGATGCATTTATAGCTAAGCAAGCACAATGGAAAAGAGAGCTTGAAACCCTTCGCTCAATTTTTCAGAAAACAGAATTACTGGAGGAAATTAAATGGGGAAGCCCTACCTATACCTTAAACGGAAAGTTAGTCGCTGGCTTTGTAGGCTTTAAAAATCATTATGCTATTTGGTTTCATCAAGGGGTGTTTTTAAAGGATTTACAAAAAAGACTATTAAATGCCCAAGAAGGAAAAACCAAAGCGATGCGGCAATGGCGATTTGAGCGTGGTGAGGAGATTCCAGAGGAATTGGTCTTGGATTATATCCAGGAGGCTATTGAAAATTGCCTTGCTGGAAAAGAAGTGAAAATAGAGCGAAGAGTGGGTGTTAGTATTCCTCCTTATTTAAAGGACGCCTTTAAAAAGGATGCTGGCTTTCATGAAGCGTTTAAAAAATTGACCCCTGGGAAACAACGTGAATATGCAGACTACATTGCTACTGCCAAACAAGAAGCTACCAAAGCAAAGCGTTTGGATAAAATTATGCCTATGATTCAGCAGGGTGTTGGACTCAATGACAAGTACAAAAATTGTTAACTCGCTATGAATTTAGCCCGCTTCTATTTCTACTTCCGTAGAGCCTTTACCATTTTGGTGGTTTGGGTATGCCTTGCGGTTGCTATTTTTTTATACGATTATTTCACCCTACTTACCAACCACGCCCTACCTGTAGATTATGACTTTCAAGGGGCTTTTATAGCCTATTTGTTGGTCGCCCTTATTGCGGGATTTATAGGGGGTGTATTTACCGTCAACCTGATGGAATATTGGTTGCGGAAGTATAAATTTTGGGTGGCACTTAGTTTTATCATAATTGCCTATTCGGTTGTAGCGGTCTTTATTGGGGCCTTTGGAGGCTTGTATTTGGCGAGTTTGGAACACGCCATGCCTATGTGGGACGAAAAGGTTTTTAACGACCTTCCTTATTTCTTTACGGAAGCTATTTTTATAAAAAATTATCTTATCTGGTTAGCCATTGTGGTGATGACGCTTATTTTTCTGTTGGTGGGAGAAAAATTTGGTCCAGGGGTGTTTCCCGATTATTTAATTGGGCGCTATTTTCATCCCAAAAAGGAAAATAGGGTCTTTATGTTTACCGATATTAATGATGCCACCACCATTGCTGAAAGGCTTGGCGAAGAACGCTATTTTCATTTTCTGAAGGACTTTTTTAATTACATTTCCCCTGCCATTACCGAAACCAAAGGAGAAATCTATCAGTATGTAGGAGATGAAATTGTGGTGACGTGGAAAGTGAAGAGAATACCGTTTAACAAACGGCCTTTGCGATGTTATTACCGTATGTTACAACTTATTGAAAAGAAGGCCCCTTATTTTGAAGCAGCCTACGGCACGGTTCCCACATTTAAAACTGGCTTTCATTATGGACCTACTATGGTGGGTGAAGTGGGCTATGTAAAACGAGAAATTGTTTTTTCTGGCGATGTGGTCAATACCGCGGCACGTATTCAGGCAAAGTGTAACGAATTGGGGCTTCCTATTTTGGCTTCAGAAGACTTTTTGATAATTGTTCAGCCCCTACCTAAAAAGATTACCCATCACTTGCTGGGAGAACACACCCTTAAAGGAAAAATAAACGATGTAAAGCTGGTCACTTTTCGGAATGAAAATTGATTCCACTTTTTCAATAATCATTAAATCTTTCAATTATGAAAACCGATATGTATACCAAAATTGTATTAACCGTTATTGCGGTATGTTTAACTATTAATGTGGTAAAGGAGTTTGAGATTATTCCGAAGGCTCATGCTACCGATACGCCTACGGAAGGACTTACCACCAATGAATACCGCTTGGTTCCTATTAGTGATATAGAAACCATCGATGTGCGAATTGTTGACATTAATACTTATGACGAATTGAATGTGAATGTAAAAAGTATTGACACCTACGATGAGATGAAAGTCAATATTAAAAGCATCGACACCAGTGACGAGTTGGATGTAAATATCGATGAAATTGGTGGCAGTTGGGTAAGCTCTGGAAGCCCCATCCCTGTTACCATTAAACAATAAATATCTTTGTAAGGTGTAACAATTAATCTTGTTAAACTACTAACTCTACAGTTAACCAAAAGACCATTGACCGAAGAACTCGAACATAGTTTTGTTGCTCAGCTTGAAGAGAACCAAAACATTGTGCATAAAATCTGTCGTTTGTACACCAACGATAAAGATTCGCATAATGATTTGTTCCAGGAAATAACTATCCAATTATGGAAGGCTTTTCCTAAGTTTCGCGGAGAGGCTAAGTTTAGTACCTGGATGTATCGAGTGGCTTTAAATACAGCAATAACACTTTATAGAAAGAGCAAACGCAGCGTGAAAACGCAGGATTTTGAAGGCGTAAGTTTTAAAATTACTGCCGAAGAGTACGATCCTTTGGTTGAAGAACAATTAAAATTAATGTACAGTGCTGTAAAAACGTTGAGCGATATAGATAAAGCCCTTGTGTTCCTATATCTCGAAAATAAAAATTACAGAGAAATTGCAGAAACTTTGGGTATTTCTGAAGTGAATGCCCGAGTAAAAATGAATAGAATTAAAGAAAAGTTGAGAACCATTCTTAACCCCTAAAAGTATGGACGAATTAGATATTTTAAAAAGAGAATGGCAGACTAGAGAGCAGGAGTTCCCTAAGTTTACCTCTAAGGATATTTATCCTATGCTATTGAAGAAATCCTCTTCAATGGTAAAATGGATTTTTTACATAAGCATTGCTGAAATGGTCTTGTGGACCACCTTGTATTTCTTTGTTCCAGAATCGAGTAAAAAGTTCCAGGAAGGAATGGGACTCAATGAAATTTTCTTGGCCTTAAATATTATTAACTATGCTGTTGTCTTTGTGTTTATCTATTTGTTTTATAAAAACCATCGGAAAATTCAGGTGACCAATTCGGTTAAAAAATTAATGAAGAATATCCTGAATACACGTAAAACCGTACGTTACTTTGTGTATTACAATATTGGGATGGCAGCCATACTAATGTTTGCTACTAATTTGTATTATTATTTCAATAAAGAAAAACTACATCAACTTTTAGAAAGCGACGAGCTATTTGCCGCAGTACCCGCCGAAACATTTATTAGTCTCAATATTATAGGAGGTATTATTATTATTGGTTTTCTAATCCTCTTCTATTGGATTATTTATGGACTACTATTACGTAGACTCAAACGAAACTATAAGGAATTAAAAAAGATTGAAGTATAGATTCGGAAGATTAGAGAATTAGGTATCTGTTTTCTCTTTTTCCTTTTTGTATTTCCATTGACGGGTTTTGTTGAGTTCTTCTTCTTTCTGAAGTTCATCGGTTGGAATTACTTTTAAAAAGGACGGATGTTGCTCAATAGCGTACTCAAGTTTTTCTATGATGGCCTCCATAGAATCATTTTCGTAATCTATGTCTAAGGGTTCTTTAATTTCCATAGACTGAAGGATACCACGTTTCTTAATTCGAATGCCTTTTTTATCGAACGAGCGTCTAAATCCGTCGATAACAATTGGCACTACTATAGGTTTGTTCTGTTTAATGATAAAAGCAGTACCGCGTCTAATAGGTTTCCAAGGTGTAGTTGTCCCTTGTGGAAATGTAATCACCCAACCATCATCTAGCGCCTTTTCAATATTACTTACATCGCTCATCTTCACTTGCCTATTCACATCCTTCCCCTGTGCACGCCATGTTCTATCGATACTTACAGATCCCGCATAGGCAAGAATTTTAGGCAACAAACCCGATTGCATCGTTTCACGAGCTGCCACAAAATAGATGTTGAGTTTAGGGTTCCACAAATACCCAATATTTTTAATACTATCGTCCCTACCACTTAAGCTGGCATTAAATACGTGGAACATGGCCACTACATCGGCAAAATAGGTTTGGTGATTGGACACAAAAAGGACGTTGGTATCTGGGAGTTTTTTTAGAATTTCACTTCCTTCAATTTGTAATTGATTAAACCCTTTAAAGCGTCTGTGTGTAAGCGCACCCAAAATACGGATGAGCCATTTTTTAAGGAAAAGTATATGTCCAAAAGGATTTTTCTTGAAAAGCCCCATAAAGTTTTCAACCTAATTTTTGAAATGCAAAGATACTAAAAAAGCATGCTTAGACTATTTTTTGTAGTATTTCTCGTACTTCGTTCAGCATCATTGCGGTAGCACCCCAAACCACTTGCCCTTGCAATTTAAATGCGGGGACTTCAATATTTTTTGCATAGCTGGTAGAAAGTATCTGAGTAATTTTTACACGGTCATCCAAAAATTCTAACAAAGGCACTTCCACCAAGGCTTCCACTTCCTCAATTTGTGGTACAAAGTTGGGGGTTTGTTGTGTAATCCCCATAAAAGGATGCACAAAAAAGTTACTAGGGGGAATGTACACTTCGGTAAGTTGTTTTAAAACCTGAACATGATTTTGAGGCACCCCAACCTCTTCTTCCGTTTCGCGTAAAGCGGTATCTTCTAGGGAGGTATCTACATCTTCCACTTTTCCGCCTGGAAAACCAATTTGAGCAGAATGCACCCCTTTATAGGTTTTCCTGAGGATTAAGGCAAACCGTGTTTCATTTTCAATAGAGGGATAAAAAAGACAAAGGACTGCTGCTTTCTTTGCCGATTGCATTTGGAAAGCACGCTCCTTCATTTCTTTTAATCGTTCTAAAGGGGCCATCTTAAAATGAAAATCCTCCCCTGGAAGTTCCAAATTTTTTACCTTTACTATCTGTTTTTCGAATTCTGAAAATTGCATCAATGAAAGCTCTCTTAAGCGTATTACTCCTTTTTCTATTTTTTATAAGCTGTGAAGATAAACAAAAGACTTCCGAAGAAAAAGTCGAAGTCCTTAAAGAAACTGTAAAAGATACCGTTGCAAAAGAAGAAGTTGTAAAGGAAGAAAAACCACAAACAGCTCACTATCCAGAAATTACGAATGAAAATGTGGTTTCATTTTTAACCGAATATGGGAAAGAAAACCCCGAAACTAAGGTGAAAATAAGCACTCGCTTTGGTGATATCTTTATAGAATTATACAAAGATACCCCCTTACACCGCGCTAACTTTATCTATCTCGTAAAACAAAAGTATTTTGATAATACCTTCTTCCATCGGGTTGTACCAGATTTTATAATTCAGGCGGGAAATAGTGATACCAAAGCCACACCTATGAAACGTAAGAAATTAGGCTTTAGCTATTTGCTTCCTGCCGAATTGGAAAACGGAAGAAAACATACAAGAGGTACGGTATCGGGAGCAAAAGAATATCGAGAGAATCCAGACAAACAAACGGCACCTTATGAATTTTTTATTTTTCTAGGACCCGATAAATATACTTCACACCTCAACGGCAACTATACTATTTTTGGAAGAGTCACCCAAGGAATGGATGTTGTAGATACCATTTCTAAATTGCCTCAGGACGATGGTGAATGGCCTTTACAGAATGTGTTTATCACGGCTGAAATTGTAGAATAAAATTATTCCTTATAAATACTAGGTAGCGACCATTTAAAAACCACCGCAAAAAGGCGAATGGTAATCACTACCGAGCCTGAAAGAATCACTATTACATCTGATGACAATGGCGTTTTTAGTAATAAAAAGTAGCTTAATCCGCCCATAATACAAGCAGTAGCATAAATTTCCTTTCTGAAAATAATGGGGATCTCACTACATAAAATATCTCGAATCACCCCGCCAAAACATGCAGACATCGTTCCTAAAGCAATACAGATAAGCGGTGGGAAATCGGCTGCGATTCCCTTTTCAACCCCAACAATGGTATACAAGGCTATCCCAATGGTATCGAATAAGAATAAGGACTTTCGAATATAGTTAAGCTTCTTCTTAAATACTACCGCAACAATAGTAGCTCCAATTATTACGTACACAAACGTAAGATCACGCATCCATGCTACGGGGGCGTCTATTAAAACATCACGTAGGGTTCCTCCACCTAAAGCAGTTACAATAGCAATGATAAAAATCCCGAAAATATCGAGTTTCTTATTCATAGCTGTTAAGGCTCCAGACACAGCAAAGGCAATGGTTCCTAAAATGTCAATAATTAAAAATAAGCTCACATGTTCTGGGTATAGTAGTTATAGTCTTTTAAAATTATATCAATAAACTCGATGTCGTCTTTGTGTTTTCGATCTTTAATTTCGGCAACTTCCATAATCTTAGTACGAAGTTTTATAAGCGTTTTAAAATCTTTGGAAGCCTTGGCCGAGGTATAGGTTTCTTTAATAATACGAGCATCGTTATCGGACAATCTAATTACTGTGGGATAGGTTGGCTTGTATCCTTCCTTTAAATTTTCTAAAATGGTATGACTCATTAATACTTTATCTTTTAGGGAAATGACTGAAGTCCCAGCCGCCATATCTCCAATGCGCTGTGATTTTTTACTGAAGGCAATAAAAAACAACCCCATTCCAAAAATATAAATATCTACGATTCTGAAGAACCAACGAATGAGATAATCGGCCAGTGAAGCCTGATATCCATCAATTTTAACCACCCTAATTTTCATTGCTTTTTTTCCTAGGGTTTGTCCGTCTAAAAATAATTCTTGCAATAATGTGTAAAAAACGACTGGTAAACTTAATACGGTGCTAATACCTATTTGTGACCACTCGTCCATGTTTTCAAAAGCACCAAATCCCCAGCTTAAAATAATGAGGTATCCCCATTTAATACACGAGTCTATAAAGTATGCCACAAGTCGTTCTCCTGCCCCTGCTGCCGTGTAATTTATTTTTACATTTTGGGTTGTGTTAATTTGTAACTCTGGCATATTCTTTTTTAATTTGGTAAAGTTATGAGGGAAGTTGCTTTTATCAAACAAAATAAGGAAAAATGGCTGAAGTTTGAAAAAGCAATCTTCAACGATGACCTTAAAGACCCCGATGCATTGGCTTCGGAATACATTCAAATTATCAACGATTTATCGTACGCACAAACCTTCTATCCCAAAAGTAAGATTATAGGGTATTTAAATCAGTTAGCGGCGAAGGCTTTTCAGAAAATTTATAAAACTAAAAGAGAAGACACCAATAGGATCGTGGGTTTTTGGAAAACGGAAGTTCCCCTCCTCACCTACCAATACCGAAAATTTATCTACATTGCTTTTGCTGTTTTTTCACTATTTACAGCTATTGGCGTTATATCGGCAGCCAATGATGGAGAGTTTGTACGTTCTATTTTAGGCGACGCCTATGTAAATATGACACTAGAAAATATTGAAGCTGGCGATCCCGTTGCTGTGTATAAAAGTGGAAGCAATTGGGGTAGTTTTATTGGCATCACAGTAAATAATTTAAAAGTTGGGCTTATTGCCTTTATTTTAGGAGTTTTTGGCGGATTTGGAACCCTATGGGTCCTCTTTAAGAATTGTATTATGCTAGGGAGTTTTCAGTATTTCTTTTATGAAAAAGAGGTGTTTTGGGAAAGTGTTCGAGGGATTTGGATTCACGGAGCCATGGAGATTTTTGCTATTGTTATTGAAGCAGCTGCGGGTCTTATTTTAGGAGCTAGTATTCTGTTTCCAGGTACATATTCAAGGATGGAATCGTTTAAACGAGGGGTGAAAGTGGGTGTGAAAATTTTGATTAGTACCTTTCCGTTTACCTTTTCGGCTGGGTTTTTAGAAGGGTTTGTTACTCGGTATTCCAATGTTATGCCAAATTTTCTTTCGGTAGGAATCATTCTGTTAACACTATCCCTCATTGGGTACTACTATCTTATGTATCCGTTTGTGGTTCAGAAAAAAATGCAACAATCAATTTTAACTTCGGGGAGACTTAATGAGGTATAGTTCACAACTCTTTTTTACAGTAACTCGCATAGTAACGTTTGCCCTGTGTTGCTTTTGGCTTCAGGTTTCGGATGCTCAAAATGAGCCGAAACGGGTATTTGATGAAGATTTTAAAGAGCGTTACAACAATGAAAAGTTTAACTATGAAGGGAAAGAGGTTGTGCGTTACACGCGAAGGGGAAGTGGTGAATTTGAAGAGTTTGAAAATAAGAAAACCGAAATCGACGAGGAAAATAATGAGGAAGAATTTACTGGCGATGTTCCCAGATTCCAATTTCTTAATTGGATTTTTGTCATTGCTCTCATTCTGGCGGTAATCTACCTCGCTTACATTCTTATAAATGAAGGCGGGACGAGTCTTTTCAGTTCAAAAAAGAATACAGAAATTACAACTCACGAAGATTTTTCGGTTGAAAATATTGAACAAACCGATATTGAAGGTTTAATAGCCTCCGCAGAAAAAAGTGGCGATTATAGACTCGCCATTCGTTTCTATCATATTTTAGTTTTAAAACGCTTAAGCCTTAAGAATTTTATAAAACTTGAAGAAGACAAAACCAACGAAGAATACTTTTATGAAGTAAAACAGCAGGGTTTTAGCAACGATTTTAAGTTTACCTCCTATTTATACGATTATATCTGGTACGGTGAGTTTCCCATTAACTTAAAGCAATACCAAATCGCTAAGGAGAATTTTGTTCAACTTATTAAAAAGGTCGCCTCATGAAAAAGGTATATCTCATAGGAGGCCTCATTATTATTCTTGTCATTATTTTGGCTCGAAGTTGTGATTTTTCCTACTCCAAAACTATTGATTGGGAGGAGTCTTTTAACGAAAAAAGCAACAAGCCCTACGGATTGCGTGTTTTTTACAAAGAATTGGCTCTCATTTTTAAGGATAAGAAAATCCGAACGCTGTATCACCAGCCAGCGAGTTACTTTTATGCCAATTCTGAAGACGGTTACGGTGACCACATAGCAAAGGGCACTTATATAAAAATAGGAAACTCCAATGCCCTCACCTATGACTCTGTGGATGAGTTACTCTATTTTGCAGAACATGGAAATACTTTATTTATATCAGATTATTATTTTCCACAAATACTAGTAGATACACTAGGTATTGATATTGACTATGTCCCAAACGAAAAAGATAGTATTTCCAAATTAGTATTTGAATCTAAAAATCTTTCTGAAAAGAATACAAAAATTGACCGCAGCATTGGTGATTATTATTTTGGGGTGATGCCGCCTTCTTCACATCAAGTATTAGGCTATGCAGATGAAGAAAAAACAAAGCCCAACTTTATAAAAGTCCCTTTTGAAGATGGTACTATTTATTTACACCTACAGCCTAAAATATTTACCAATTACAATGTTTTAAAAGACGATAACTACAGCTATGTAGAGGAAGTTTTATCCTTTTTCCCAGATGAGGATATTTACTTCGATTCATTTTATAAATATCAAACAGCCTATAGTAATGAAGCCGAGGAATCTTCAGATTTGGGATGGTTCCTAGAACAACGTGCCTTTCGGTGGGCTTGGTATTTGGCATTAATACTGATATTTCTTTTCGTTATTTTTATTGCCAAGCGAAGACAACGCATAATTAAGGTGGTAAAACCTTTAGAAAATACTACCGTTGCTTTTGTAAAAACCATTTCAAACTTATACTTTGAAACCCAAGACCATAAAAACATTATTGAAAAAAAATCGACCTATTTCTTAGAAAGGATACGCACACAGTATAACTTAGACACTTCAAAGTTGGATGAGGAATTTATAGAACGATTGAGTTTAAAATCGGGAGTGAAAAAAGAAAAGGTAAAAACTCTCATAAATTACATTGATTGGTTACGCAACAAAAGACAATATTTTGAAAGTAACCTGATACAGCTTAATACATATATCGAAGAATTTTATTCAGAATAACTATGGAAGAACAAAAAGACGAAAAGTTTACACCTGAAGATGCTCAAGCTCCAAAACATATCGACCCCGTTGAGGAAGTGTTAGGCACCGAGGAGGAATCCCTTGACTTTAAAAGCAGGCTCGATTTGGGAGAGTTAAGTCAAAATGTACAAAAGATTCGATCCGAAGTAGGTAAAGTCATTGTGGGGCAAAAGGATATGATTGACATGCTCATCGCATCACTTCTGGCGGGCGGGCATTCCCTTATTGAGGGTGTGCCAGGAATTGCCAAAACCGTAACAGCTAAGTTACTTTCTAAAACACTGTCGGTTGGATTTAGTCGAATTCAGTTTACACCCGATTTAATGCCTAGTGATATTCTAGGGACATCGGTTTTTAATCTAAAAACTACCGAATTTGAATTCAAAAAAGGACCTATTTTCTCGAATATGATTCTTATTGATGAAATCAACCGTGCGCCAGCAAAGACGCAAGCAGCTTTGTTTGAGGTGATGGAAGAGCATCAAATTACAATGGATGGTATTCAATATGATTTAGCCCCTCCCTTTATGGTATTGGCTACACAAAACCCCGTGGAGCAAGAAGGAACCTATCGTTTGCCTGAAGCACAGCTGGATCGATTTTTATTCAAAATTACAGTGGATTACCCTAATCTGGATGATGAGATTGAAATCTTAAAGCGAGAACACGATTTAAAAGATACTTCCAAAACAGATACAGTAGCTTCCTTTTTAACTAGCGAACAAATTGCTAAGTATCAACATTTGGTTTCTCAAGTGTTTATTGAAGCACACTTGTTGCGTTATATCGCACAAATTATTGTAGCAACTCGAAATAACCAATATCTGTATTTAGGAGCATCGCCTAGAGCATCCATTGCCATTTTAAAAGCCAGTAAGGCATTTGCAGCGATGAATGGACGCGATTTTGTAACTCCGGAAGATATTAAACGTGCGGCAATACCAGTATTGCATCATAGAGTAATTGTGACGCCCGAACGCGAAATGGAAGGGCTTACGAGTGATGATATTATTAAGCAAATTATTGAAATGACCGAAATACCAAGATAAAAACAGGACTCATGCAAAAAATGTTTAAAAATCCTTTTGAGTTTACTGGAAGAATTCGAAGAACCGAATACGGATTAAGCTATCTCATCTATATCGCCGTTTATTTTCTTTCCTCCTTTATTGTTACAGAGTTAGGTGATTTTGGAATATTGATATTCTTTGTTATCTGGATACCCATGCTTTGGTTTTTAATTGCCCAGGGCGCTAAAAGGTGTCATGACAGAGGAAATAGTGGTTGGTTTCAACTTATTCCTTTTTACGGACTTATTATGCTTTTTGGTGAAAGTGATGAAGGGCCCAATAAATATGGACCCAATCCAAAAGGAATTGGAAACGACATAGAAATTAATGATATCGGAAAACCTGTTGACGAATAATGATTAAATTCTTTAGGCCTTTTTACATACAACCAACATTCTTCTACGCTTGCAGTGGGATTGTTGTATTGTTTGGGGTAAGTTATTTTGTCCCGTTTTTATTTGGAGTGGCACAACTACTATTATTAATTCTTCTAGTATGTTTGTTGTTAGATTTTCTTTTTGTTTTTCTCGGAAGTAAAAGAATTGTTGGAGAGCGAATTGTTCCTGAAAAATTTTCGAATGGAGATGAAAATACCGTTCAAATTGCCATTGAAAATAACTATTTCTTTAAAGTGTATTGCGAGGTAATAGACGAAACACCTTTTCAGTTTCAGCTTCGTGATTTCAAATTAAACACTAGTATCCCTCCCAATAAGAAAGTGACTTTAGAGTACACGTTAAAACCTCTGGAACGTGGTGAATATCACTTTGGCGACTTGAATATTTATGCCTCTTCAAAACTTGGGTTAGTTGCTAAACGATTTACATTCGATAGTGATACCATGGTAAAAACCTATCCAAGCTTTAAGCAGTTAAAACGATTCGAAATGCTTAATATCAATAAAAATTCGTTGGAATTTGGATTACGTAAAATGCGACGTATTGGGCATAGTATGGAATTTGAACAGATTAAAGAATACGTTTTGGGAGACGATTTACGAACCATTAATTGGAAAGCCACAGCAAAAACCAATAGCTTAATGGTGAATCTTTTTCAGGATGAGAAATCACAACCTGTGTATAACCTAATTGACAAAGGGAGATCTATGCAAATGCCTTTTGAAGGGTTGAGTTTGCTCGATTATGCAATTAATTCGGCATTGGTGATAAGCAGTGTGGTTTTGCGAAAACACGACAAAGCGGGCATGCTTTCGTTTTCCAAAAAGGTGGAAAACAAGGTAGTTGCAGAACGGAGAAGCTCTCAAATGCAGCTAATTCTAGAAGCACTTTACAATGTGAAAACAAATTTTTTTGAAAGTGATTTCAGTAAATTATATGGAAGCATCAAGCAAAACATCACACACCGTAGTTTGTTGTTTTTATACACCAATTTTGAAACCATGGACGGACTTAACCGCCAACTTCCTTATTTAAAAGCAATTTCAAAAAATCATTTATTGGTGGTTATTTTCTTCAGGAATACTGAAATCAAAAAAATAATAGAAACCGAAGCGGCTACCATTCAGCAAGTGTATGATAAAGTGATAGCCGAAAAGTTTGCCTTCGAAAAAAGATTAATTGTAAATGAACTAAAGAAATACGGGATCCATTCTATCCTAACTACACCAGAACAACTCACTGTAGATACCATAAATAAATACCTCGAAATTAAAGCCAGAGGTCTTTTATAACAATTGAGGCATTAAAATTTACAGTTGAGAAACTCTTTTTCTGTAAAGAATTTTGTTATTTTCACCTTTGAAGTGTAAAATAATTAGAAACACTTTTAAAACCATTCCATTATGAAAAATGTATTAATAGCCTTTACCCTTCTCTTTTCTTCCTTTTTAGTTACTGCACAAAAAAAATCGAATGATACTAAAGGAACTACAATTACAGTCACCATACCAGTACCTGGACACGGAGGAAGCCTAATTGCTGGATTGTATAATGAAGAAACATTTATGAAAGCCGCACCATTACAAGGGCAAGAAAGTGATGTAAATGAGGGATATGCATCTGTCACCTTTACCAACGTAGCACCTGGTACCTATGCCATTTCTTTATATCATGATAAAAACGGAAACAAAATCATGGATTTTGAGCCTAACGGAATGCCTAAAGAAATGTATGGTGTATCAAACAACCCTATGAGCTATGGCCCTCCACAATGGAACGAAGCGAAATTTGAAGTGGGTACCGAACCCATTGTCATGCAGATTAGATTATAATTTTTTTCAATTATATTTTTGAAAGTCAGTGTCACTATACTGACTTTTTTTATAGATAAAAACTGAATTATATTCCATTTGTATAAATTTTATCTATATAATTTGTAATTTTGAGAAAACAATCTTTGTATGACCATTACCCAATTAAAATATGTGTTGGCAGTGGCAGAGCATCAAAACTTTACCAAAGCGGCCGAGAAAACGTTTGTCACCCAGCCTACGCTTAGTATGCAAATTCAAAAGCTGGAAGAAGAACTGGATATTCTCATCTTCGATCGAAGCAAAAAACCTATCGAGCTTACTACCGTTGGGAAGAAAATTGTAAGTCAGGCAAAAAATATTGTAAACGAGTCTGAGCGTATGCAAGATGTGGTAGATCAAGAAAAGGGGTTTATTGGTGGTGATTTTCGATTAGGCATCATCCCTACGGTCATGCCTACGTTGTTACCAATGTTTCTTAAAAATTTTACTTCAAAATATCCAAAAGTTCATTTAAAAATAGAAGAACTCTCCACTGAGGAAATCATTCACAAAATGCTTGATGGGCATCTGGACGCAGCCATTGCCGCTACGCCACTTCAGCAAGAAAAAATTAAGGAGCGAGCCTTGTATTATGAGCCCTTTGTAGGATATATTCCTGAGAGTCATAGACTATCACAGAAAAAAATTATTGAAGTTTCCGATCTTGACATTGATGATATATTACTGCTAGAAGACGGTCATTGCTTTAGGGACGGTGTGATTAACTTGTGTAGGTCTTCAAAAATGTCTCATAATGAAACTTTTCAATTGGAAAGTGGAAGTTTTGAAACCCTTATAAAATTAACGCATGAGGGCTTAGGAATGACACTACTTCCCTATTTACATACACTTGATTTAAGTGAGAAACAACATAAACATTTGCGATACTTTAAAGAGCCGCCACCAGCAAGAGAAGTGAGCATTATTTATCCAAAAAGTGAATTAAAACTACAGATAATTGATGCGATGTATCAAATAATTTCTGGAGTGGTGAGAGGAGCAATCAAGTTTCAGGATGTAAAAATAATAAGCCCTGTCTAAATCAATATTTATATAAAAACTAAAAAAGCCCCCATTTCTGAAGGCTTTTTTTATTCATTTAAAATGATTAGACATTGATTTAATTGAGGATTCTGCACTATAAGGGAATTAACCCAAATTTTAAGTTCTTCAATTTCGTGGGGAAGAAGCCTTTGTAGTGCTTTTTTCAACTCTTTGCAAAATAGATTAGCGTCAAAACTTACTTTTTTAAGCACAGCTTTTGTGTAATCGAACATTGCTCTAGCCATAGGTAATTAGAGTTAGGTTACGTAGTGTTTGTCAATAAGCAAAGATTTATAAGATTTGTGATATAAATATAACGAAAAAACAAATATAAATTTCACGACTAGCAAAAATTAGTAATTAAAGTTTTCCTAAAAAAATGTTAAGCACGCAGTTTTACAGTCCATTCGAACTGAAACTGAGATACTACATCTCCCTCTTTATTTTTTCCTTCACTCATCATCCAACACGTTTGTCCCTCACCCGTTGCTATAGTTTTATCAATAGCCTCTTTAATGGCCAGGCCATCGTTACACGTAAATGTAATTCTCCCGGTTGCTTTTTTAGAAAATGTAGCCTTGTTATTAGCCACTAACATAGAAATGGGTTTATTGGATTCCTTTATATAGCCCATCACCAAAGCACCAGTGCTTAACTCGGCCGCCATCCCCTGAACTGCCCAAAACATAGACTTAAAAGGATTTTGATTGATCCAACGATGCTTCACGGTGGTGGTACAAGTATTTTCTGAAATCGATTTTACTCGAACTCCAGTGAAGTAACAAGAAGGTAATTTAAATAAGGTAAAGAGGTTGATTTTTCTAGGGGTGAGTTGCATATTCAACTATTTTCCTGCGAAGATATTCATTTCTTTTAATATATTAATTTGTTAATTTTATGTTAAATATTAGTACTATGCGTAACATAATACCATCCATAAGACATATATTTGCATAAGAAAATAATAAGTAATGGAAACTAACCCTACAGAAAATCACAAAAATATTGCAGCAGCGATACACCTATCGACCTTTGCAAAGTTCTTTTTTCCATTTGGAAATTTTATACTTCCACTAATATTATGGAGTACCAATAAAGAAAAGGAATTTGTAAACGAACACGGGAGACAAGCCATTAACTTTCAGTTAAGTATTTTACTCTATAGTATTGTAATTGGTCTTATTTGTCTGCCCTTTTTTGTAGCATTTGCATCAGACTTTGTTTCCTTAGTGGACGTTATTGATCATCACGCACACGAGGTTACCTTTAGTGAGATTAAAAATCTTTCGGGATATTTAATTCTCTTTTTTGTAGCTGTTATATTTCTCTTAGGCCTTTTTGTTTTCGAATTGTACGCCGTTATTACAGCTACTGTTCATGCCAACAGAGGACTCTTATATCAATATCCTTTAAGCATATCATTCATCAAAAAAGCAGATTCTATTTCAGAAACAACTTCGGAAATGGAAAATGAAACCAATCTTGAAAATAAAACAGGAGACGTTTTATGAAAAACAACATCAAAATTCATCAAAAACTGAAAAGTTTAACCCTCGCTTTGCGAGTTAATCAATCAAAAAATGAGCACGTTAGTTAGTATTTTATCAGCGTTGGTACTAAACATACTACACGCCGGAGAGCTTCCGCAAGTGGCAGAAGATTCCTCCCAATTTGAGCAAAAAGTTTGCGATGCAAACTTGCAACAACTCAACCCTCATTACCTTATTACGAGAGACGAATTGTTGTCTCAATTAAATGAAAAGAAAGTATGAAAATCGAAAACACAAAAGCACAAATGCGAAAAGGGGTCTTGGAGTTTTGTATCCTTTCCATCCTAAAAGATGGCGAGGCGTATACAAGTGACATCCTTGAGTCTCTCAAAGAAGGCAAATTGCTGGTGGTTGAGGGAACTGTATATCCCCTTTTAACCCGCTTAAAAAATGCAGGGTTATTAAGCTATCGCTGGGAAGAATCTACCAGCGGACCACCACGTAAGTATTACGGACTTACGGAGACAGGAAAATTATTTTTAAAAGAATTAAACACCACCTGGAGCGAATTGCAAGAGGCGGTTAATAGAGTAACCAGCGAAAAAACTACGAAATGAACAAGACAGTAAACATAAATTTAGCAGGTACTTTTTTCCACATCGATGAAGATGCCTACGGAAAATTACAACGCTATTTGGTCGCCATTAAAAAATCGTTGAGCGATCCGCAAGGCAGTGACGAGATCATAAAAGATATCGAAGCGCGAATAGCCGAACTATTTTCAGAAAAACTGAAAACAAGCACTCAAGTGGTTACCCTTAAAGAGCTAGACGAAGTCATTGCTGTAATGGGACAACCCGAAGACTATGCGGTGGACGAGGATATTTTTGAAGATGCTCCTCCAAGAGCTTCTAAAAAATCTAGGTCGTCGCACAAACAACTGTTTAGAGATATCGACAACAAATTTATCTCTGGTGTGTCTTCTGGATTAAGCCATTATTTAGGAATAGATGCCGTCTGGGTACGCCTTATTTGGATTTTATTAACCCTTTTCTCTAGTGGAACCTTCATATTTGTTTATATCCTTTTCTGGATATTAGTGCCTGCTGCGGAAAGTACTTCAGATAAGCTGAAAATGACTGGCGAACCCATTAATATCTCGAATATTGAAAAAAAGTTTAAAGAAGGATATGAAACTGTCGCCGATAAAGTAAAAAACGCCGACTATGACAAATACGGGCAAAAAGTGAAAAATAGCAGTGCTACTTTTTTCGACACGCTTGGTAGTATCTTTCTAACACTCTTTAAAATATTTGTCAAGTTTATAGGGATCATTGTTATTATTGTTTCACTTAGTACTCTGGTTGGACTTCTAATAGGATTATTTACTGCAGGAAGTTTTGGAATGTGGGGTCATGGAGAATTTACAGACTGGTATCAATTAGTAGACACAACACAATCTCCACTATGGCTTATATCGTTACTTACTTTCTTTGCCGTTGGAATTCCTTTCTTTGTCCTTTTCATTTTAGGGTTAAAGATGCTCATCAATAACCTGAAATCGATTGGGCTACCAGCAAAAATTACATTGTTTGTACTTTGGTTGGCTTCCATTATTGGATTGGGGATATTAGGGATTCGTCAAGCTACCGAAACAGCTTATACGGGAGAATTCATCATTGAAGAAACCTTACCTGTTCGCAGCGGTGACACGTTAAATATTGCCATGTATTCTAACGAAAAGTACGAATATGATGCAAGACGAAGAGGCGGATTAAAAATTGAGTATAACGAAAATGACGAAAAGATTATTTACTCGACCGATATTCGTCTTATTGTTCGCTCTACAAATGATTCTGTGGGAAGAATTGTGATTGAAAAGCAAGCCGAAGGCCCAGATTATCTTGTTGCCAAAAGGAAGGCCGAAGCTATTCATTACAACTACAATCTTTCAGGAAACACACTTACGCTTGATGCCTTTTTAACTACGGATTTCGAAAATAAATACCGTGACCAAGAAGTTGAAGTTGTGGTGTATTTACCCGTTGGAACTATAATTTATGCAGATGACAACACCTATTCCTTTCATAGAAATGATTACAACTATAGAGACATTCTTAACAATGGAGATGAAGAAAAATATCTCATTATCGAAGACGGAAAAACTCGTTGCTTAGATTGTCCTATAGAAGAAAAGGAATCTTGGGAAAAAGATGTTGAAAAGAAACATAACGGGAATAAAGAATCTTGGGAAAAAGAGGTTGAAAACGACTTTAATCCAGTAAAGAAAAAGGATAGTATTAGTAATACAATTGTACTAGATACCATTGAATAAATTATCAATCAAAAAAATAAAACCATGAAAACAATCAAAATTTTAGTTGTAGCCTTTATAGGAGTGGTAGCCACAAGTTGTCATTTTGATATCAACTTAGGTGAAATAAATGGTAACGGAAACGTAACCACCGAAACCAGAGAGGTAGGAGATTTTATCGGTGTAAGAGGAAGTGCAGGAATGGATGTCTTTTTAACACAAGGCTCCGAAAACAAAGTAGTAATTGAAGCCGATGAGAATTTAATGGATAACATTGAGGCCTATGTTGAAAATGGTGTTCTTAAAATCACCACCAAAAAAAGTATAGGAAGATCTAAGTCTCAAAAGGCACATGTTACCTATGTTGCTTTAGAGAGCATAGAAGCTTCAAGCGGTGCAGATGTTATAGGTAATTCGGTTATTAAAAGTGAAACACTTTCATTGGAAAGTAGCAGTGGCGCCGATTTAGAAGTTGAAATTCTTTCCAAAGAAGTATATGCTAGTTCTAGTAGTGGTTCCGATTTAAAAATATCTGGAAAAGCAACCCGACTTATCGCAAATGCCTCAAGCGGAAGTGATATAAAAGCACGCGAACTAGAAGTAATTAGCTGTAAAGCTAGTGCTAGTAGTGGAGCAGATATTGCGGTGAATGTAAAAGAGCAAATGGAAGGGAAAGCCTCCAGCGGTGGAGACATAAAGTATTATGGAAATCCATCAGATGTTTCGGTAAAAGACGGAACTTCAGGAAATGTACGTAAAATGTAATTTTAATAAACCCTAACCAACCCAAGCCCGAAGTGAAGTCCATAGCGCTTCGGGCTTACTTTTATTAGCAATATGAAAACCAGTATACTTTATATTTTCAGTGTAGTATTCAGTGTTGCTTATGCACAAGTTGACACAAATTCTGAACTCTTTCAAACCTTAAAAGCAAAAGACAGTTTGTTGTTTGATAGAGCGTTCAATTATTGTGAAGGACAATATTTAGAAGTACTCATTTCAGAAGATTTCGAATTTTACCACGATCAAAGTGGGATCATTGAAAGCAAGCAGGATTTTTTAAATATTATGAAAGAAGGCATTTGTAATCCAATTAACGAAACCAAGTCTCGCAGAGAATTAGTAGCTGGGACTTTGGAGGTATTTCCCCTTTACAATAATGGAAAATTATATGCTGCGCTACAAAAAGGGACACATCGTTTTTTTGAAAAAAGTAATGGAGGTCCAGAAAAGGCAGGAAGCACCGCTTTATTTAGTCATTTATGGAAATTGGAAAATGACCAATGGAAATTATTACGAGTGTTAAGTTATAACCATCACTAACAAAAAAAGCCCGAAGTTATCTTCGGGCTTTTTAAATTCAGCTTATTTATATTAAGCTTCCACTTCTTCTTTACTCTCTACAGCCGCCAAGTAACGCTCGGCATCTAAAGCAGCCATACATCCTGTTCCTGCAGCAGTCACAGCCTGACGGTATTCTTTATCTTGTACATCCCCACTGGCAAAAACGCCAGGCTTATTGGTTTTGGTACTTTTCCCTTTTGTGATAAGGTATCCCGTATCGTCCATATCGAGTTGTCCTTTAAAAATATCGGTGTTGGGTTTATGACCAATGGCAATAAAAAGACCTGTAATGGCAATTTCTTCTTTTTCACCGGTTTGGTTATTCACCATTCGAAGTCCTTCTACAACCATATCTCCAAGAACTTCATCCACCTCAGTATTGTAACGGACTTCAAGATTTTTTGTAGCATTTACACGATGTTGCATCGCCTTAGATGCTTTCATATAATCCTTACGAACCAACATCGTTACTTTGTTACAAATATTGGCTAAATAGGTAGCTTCCTCCGCAGCCGTGTCTCCTGCTCCTACAATGGCTACTTCCTGTCCTTTATAGAAAAATCCGTCACAAACGGCACAGGCAGAGACTCCCCCACCACGTAAGCGTTGTTCACTTGGGATTCCTAGATATTTAGCAGTGGCCCCAGTTGAAATAATCACTGTTTCAGCTTCAATTTGGGTTTTGTTATCTACAGTCACTTTATGGATGCCACCTACTTCATCACTAAAATCTACAGCGGTTACCATTCCTATTCGCACTTCAGTTCCAAAACGCTCCGCTTGTTGTTGTAATTGCACCATCATGGTAGGGCCGTCTATTCCGTCTGGATATCCAGGGAAGTTATCCACTTCGGTAGTAGTAGTTAATTGTCCTCCTGGCTCTAACCCAGTATACATAACAGGTTTTAGGTCGGCTCTAGCTGCATAGATAGCGGCAGTATAACCCGCTGGACCCGATCCAATAATTAAGCATTTTATTCTTTCGATTGTATCTGACATAATTTAAAATCTTCAATTTTATGAGGTTATAAAAGTAGCAACTTTAGTTTAAAACTTACAGTAAAAGTTATTAAGAATTGTTATCAACACATCATATAAGTTTATGCTTCAAAACTGATATAAATCATATTTTAAATAACCAGACAAAGGTATTTTTACTCCTATTAATCGATTTTATAAAAATGCCTCAAAACCTCATAGAAAAATACAATAATCCAGGACCTCGATACACAAGTTATCCTACAGTTCCGTATTGGGATACTATGAACTTTTCATTAAAATCATGGAAAGAAAGTATTAAAAGAAGTTTTGCTGAAAGCAATGATGCCGAGGGCATAAGTTTATATATTCATCTTCCTTTTTGTGAAAGTATGTGCACCTTTTGTGGTTGCACAAAGCGAATTACAAAAAATCACGACGTAGAGATTCCATATATTCGATCTCTAATTAAGGAGCTTCAGCTATACTGCGATTTGTTAGGTGAAAAACCAATCTTGAGGGAACTTCATTTAGGAGGTGGAACACCCACTTTCTTTTCGGCAGAAAACCTTCAGCTCTTAATGGAAGGCATTTTCCGTAGAACAATTCAGCACCCAGAAATTGAATTAAGTTTTGAAGGGCATCCAAACAATACTACCAAGGAGCATTTACAAACCTTTGCGAATCTTGGATTTAAAAGAGTGAGCTATGGGGTACAGGATTATAATGAAACGGTTCAAAAAGCCATCCATAGAATTCAGCCTTTTGAAAATGTAAAATATGTCACCGAAACCGCTCGAGAACTAGGGTATACCTCTATAAGTCACGATATTATTTTTGGGTTACCTTTTCAGAAAACAGCGCATATTCAATTTACCATTGAAAAAACAATTGAACTACGCCCCGAACGAATAGCCTTTTACAGCTATGCCCACGTACCTTGGATAAAAGGAAACGGACAGCGTGGTTATAAAGAAGAGAATCTTCCTTCGGCTAAAGAAAAACGAGCGCAGTACGAACTTGGAAAAAAATTATTGTTAGAGGCCGGGTATGTAGAAATAGGCATGGATCATTTTGCATTACCAACAGATAAACTATATAAAGCACAACAAAAGAAAACCATACACCGAAACTTTATGGGGTATACTTCTTCAAAAACCCAGGCGATGCTTGGTTTGGGTGTTTCTGCCATTAGTGATAGTTGGTATGGTTTTGCGCAAAATGTAAAAGGTGTAGAAGAATACACCCACTTACTCGAAAATAATATTCTTCCTGTTTTTAGAGGTCATATTCTCAATGAGGAAGATTTAAAAATAAGAACCCATATTCTCAACCTAATGTGTCAATTGCAAACTTCATGGAAAGACGACAATTTATACTTTAATGAAATCCCTGAAGTGTTGATACAGTTAAAAGAATTAGAAAATGACGAGCTCGTTATTTTAGAAAAAGATACCATTACCGTTACAGAAAAAGGACGTCCTTTTGTAAGAAATATTTGTATGGCTTTCGATTTGCGATTACAACGCAATAAGCCAGAAAGACAACTCTTTTCTATGACCGTATAAAAGCAGTTTTTTAGTTGTAAAAAAGCGGGTTATTCAAGAAATTGAATGCCCGCTTTTTGAATTGGAATCAGCAAAGTTTCTTTTAGTCTTTAGGATCTTCTTTTTTACTGCCACTACTCATAAAGTTAATGAGCATGATTACTAAAATGACACAAACAAGGGCAAAGACACCAATCATAATGACGCCATTGCTCCAATTAACTAAGGGTATATTATTAAGTATCATAAGGATATAATTTTAAATTTAGTATTATTTTATTCGTTTACAGAAACTGAATGACAGTTGTAATTGGCATCCACCATTTCTGTAACGGGTGTTGGCGATACATACGGAATTCCTAATCCCATTCCGCGTAAAATAAAGAAACAACCTACAATCACTACAAATACTGGAATGGCTTTGCGTATTTTTTGTCGTAGCTCTCCTTTCAAAAAATTACCCAAATAAACTGCGGTGGTCATTAAAGGAATGGTTCCTAAACCAAAGCCCAACATATACAAACTCCCATCTACTAAACTTCCAGAGGCTATAGCTCCAAAAACAGCAATATAAACCAATCCGCAGGGTAAAAAACCATTTAAAAAACCAATGGTAAAAAACGTATCTGGAGTTCTCTTTTTTAACTGACTACCCAAAGCACTTTTAACTTTGGAAATGGCTGTATAAATAGGTTTTGAAATGGAAAATCGTTTAACATGTTGCTGCGGAATGATAATTACTAAAATCATGATAATTCCAATAGCAATGGATAACTTTTGCTGAAACCCAAACAGGTTAAGTCCTTTTCCTAGCAACCCGAAGAGCAATCCTAAAATGCTATACGTAAAAAGTCGTCCAAAGTGATACAAAAACAACTGACTGTATTTTTTAACTGAATTGGTTCTATCTAGAGGCAATAAAAAGGCAATGGGTCCACACATTCCCACACAGTGGAAACTTCCCAAAATACCTAATATAAGTGCCGTTACAAACATATTAATACACTATTGCCTTTTTAAAAAGATACTGTTCCCCATCCATTTCCCAGTCTATGGTTACTTTCCAGCTTCCTCCTACTAACTTTGAGTCTTCTATAAGCATGGTTGAATTTTCAATTTGTAAAGGAATTTGAAAGTCTAGTTTTTCATTGGATGGGCGATACATTTGAATGGACCCACTAACATTTTTTTCTTGCAGTTCCTCTGGAAAATAGATGTGTAATCCTTCAGACGATTTTTCTATTTTAATTTTAGAGGTTAGTGAATTCGCTTTCTTTTCAGCATCAATTTCATTTTGATACACTAAATCCTTTGCATAATAATTTTCGGTAACCATATCGTGGTCATATTCTTTATCGGTCATCATGGTGATGACCATAAACATGATAAATCCCATAAAGGCAATCATTCCTATCACTATTCCCGTACCCCAGTTAATTTTCATAGTTTGTTATTTAAAACTTCTTGGCCCCAAGAAGGTTGTTTTTGTGGTTTCTATTAATTTATCGCCTTCAAACACGCCTATTTTCACTTTTGCCTTATCCCCTGTTATGGCACTAGCATTAATTTCGATAAATAGGGTTCCTTCTTCTATATCCTGCTTTGCGACGCTAAATCGTTCATTTTTTACTAATTTAATTTCTCCATCATGAGACAACAATGTAAAATGAACATCATTAATATCCTTGGTGGTTTTATTAACGAGCTTGTAGGTATACACATTACTAATAATGTTGTTTTCCTTGTGCTCATATAATTGTCCTGGTAATCGCAACACACGAGCTTCCACATCATTTCGTAAAAATAGCATACCAGAAAACACACCAAGTAGTATGATAAGAACTGCAGAATACCCCTTTAACCGAGCATTAAATTTAAATTTCGCCTTCTTTTCTATATTGTCTTCGCTGGCATATCGAATAAGTCCTTTAGGTAAGTTGACCGATTCCATCATATGGTCACACGCATCTATACAGGCGGTACAGTTAACACATTCTAACTGTGTTCCGTTTCTAATATCAATACCTGTGGGACACACATGAACGCATTGAAAACAGTCGATACAATCTCCTTTTCCAGTAGTGGCACGATCTTCTTTTTTATTAAATTTTGCTCTTCCTGCTTCCTTTTCGCCACGTTTATGATCATAGGCCACTACAATAGATTTATTATCAAGAAGTACGCCTTGAAGTCTACCATAAGGGCAAGCAATGATACATACCTGTTCTCTAAACCAAGCAAATATGAAATAGAAGACTGCTGTAAAAATGAGTAATGAAATTAGAGTACTCACATTTTCGGCTGGACCTTCAGAAATATATTCCAAAAGCTTGTCGCTTCCAATTAAGTAAGCCAAAAATATATTCGCAATTAAAAAAGAGATGATAAAAAAGACAAACCATTTTAATCCCTTTTTCCTAATTTTTTCAGCATTCCAAGCTTGCTTTTGTAATCGAATCTGTTTTCCTCTATCCCCTTCAATCCAATATTCAATTCTTCGGAAAACCATTTCCATAAAAATAGTTTGAGGACATATCCAACCGCAGAAAATTCTTCCAAAGGCTACTGTAAAAAATATGATGAAAACAACGCCAATAAGCATCATGATAACCACTAAATGAAAGTCTTGAGGCCAAAAGGGATATCCAAAAATATTGAAGCGTCTTTCTAATACATTTAAAAGCATAAATTGATTTCCGTTAACCTTTATAAACGGAAATGCAAATAGCATGGTTAATAAAACATAACTTACTAACTTTCGATATTTATAGAATTTTCCCGAAGGTTTTTTAGGATAAATCCAAGCGCGCTTACCCTCCTCATTTATAGTGGCAATACTATCACGGAAAATTTCGTCTTCTGGGGTTTCCAAAGCTATATTTTTATATAAAAACCCCCTTATATGGACCTTAAGGGGGTTTAAAGGTTAGTTAGTCCCTCATTGTTAAATCTACACTCGTAGAGTCAACAATAACTTCTAAAGGGATTTCTTGATTTTGTAAATTAGGGTCTTTCCAAATGTCTCCTTCGGGAGCTTTGGGCTCTGCAGGAGTCGTCCCTTGGAAGGTTAATAGATAACTCGAAACTTGTGCTATTTCAAGAGGAGAAAGTTCGGTTTTCCATGAAACCATTCCTTTTCCGTCACGTCCTCCTTCAGAAACGGTAGTAAATACATTTTTAATTCCACCACCCAAAATCCAATATTCATCAGTTAGGTTAGGTCCAATTCCTCCACCACCATCAGACTTATGGCAGGCAACGCAATTAGTTTCGAAAATAGCCTTACCAGCAGCTAAATCTGAAGCTTCTGTCAATAGTTCAACGGTATTTGCATCTACCAATCCTTTTGCAGTTTTTTTGTATTCTTCCACGGCAATTCTAGCTTCTTCCATTTCAATTTCGAATTCCTGAGCTTGTTTAACCCCATCGAATACGTGATATCTGAGCAAATAAATTGCGGCAAAAACAATCGTAATATAAAAACCATACAACCACCAAGGTGGTAATTTATTATCTAATTCTCTGATTCCGTCGTAATTATGGTCGAGGACAATTTCTCCTTCTTGCTCAATAGGTTTGCTCCCCAGTAATTTTTTATAAATTCTTTTAATTCCTGAAAACTGAGCTTCATTTCTTTTCTTTTCTGAAGCAAGGTATTTTTCTTTGGCTTCATCTGACAGTCCTCTATAAAGAATACTTTTTAAACTTTCTGCAATGAGTTCTACTGCAATGGCAAATAAAAATACTAAGGTTAGTATTCCCCAAAGTATGGGGTACTTTACTACTGCCATTTCTTCACCAGAGTCAATAGTTAACTCTAGTAATAAAAAGGCGATAATTATAAATCCTATAACTCGTAAATAAGATGCTAGTGACTTCATACTATATTATTATGGTTAGAATTATCTTCATTTTCTAAGGGTATATTACTCACTTCTTTTATGTAAGCTTTCTTGGCAGTAAAAACCCACCAGAAAAGTAATAGAAAGAAGATGAAAAATATAAGTAGGGAAATAATGGGGTAAATGGCTACTCCATCAATGTTTTCTAAATTTCCTTTTACAAACTTTAACATAATAAATTGTTTAGTTGTTGGTTAATTCGTCGTTAGTCTTCACTTTAATATCGGTTCCAAGACGCTGCAAATAAGCAATAAGTGCTACTACCTCACGGTTTTTCATTTCAATAAATGCTTTACCATTATCTTGAGCGTATTGCTTATCTGCTTCATAAGTTTTGACAAAATCTGGATCACTAAAAAGGTTTTGTTCAATGGTACTTCCTTGCTCATTCATCCATTCTTGTGCTCTCGCAATATCATCTTCGGTATAAGGGACGCCTAGGGTAACCATGACCTCCATTTTCTTTTCGGTTAACGATTTGTCAAGTTCATTTTTAATCAGCCATTTATAGGATGGCATGATTGATCCAGAAGAGGTGGTTTGTGGATCGTAAAAGTGATTAAAATGCCAGTTATCACTATACTTACCTCCCACTCTAAATAAATCTGGACCTGTACGTTTACTTCCCCATAGGAAGGGGTGGTCATACACATACTCACCAGATTTTGAATATTCGCCATAACGCTCTACTTCACTTCTAAATGGACGAATCATTTGTGAATGACAGTTATTACATCCTTCTCTTATATAGATATCGCGACCTTCCAGTTCTAGAGGAGTGTAGGGTTTAACACTACTAATTTTAGGTACATAATCATCAACCATTAATGAGGGAATAATTTGTACAACGCCACCAATTAGAATAGCTATGGTAGCATAAATGGTAAGTTTTACTGGACGTCTTTCTAACCACGTATGGTAGCCTTCTTTTCCAGTTCTATGTTTTGTTACTTTTTGAAGCGGAGCAGCTTCAGCTAGCTCATCTGTAACCTTACTTCCTTGACGAATAGTAGCTACAATGTTATAAAGCAGCATAATCATACCTACAATAAACAAGGTGCCCCCAATGGCTCGCATCCAATACATTGGCATTATTTCGGTAACAGTCTCAAGGAAGTTTCCATAAGTAAGTGTACCGTCTGGATTAAATTGCTTCCACATAAAAGCTTGAACAAATCCAGCCACATACATAGGTAATGCGTACATAATGATCCCTAAGGTTCCAATCCAAAAGTGCGCATTGGCTAATCTATTTGACCATAAGGTTGTTTTGAATAATTTTGGAACTAACCAATACACCATACCGAAGGTTAAGAAGCCATTCCAAGCCAGTGCTCCTACGTGAACGTGCGCTACAATCCAATCGGTAAAATGTGCAATAGCGTTTACATTTTTTAAGGATAACATAGGTCCTTCAAAAGTTGCCATACCATATCCAGTTATAGCTACTACCATAAACTTTAATACCGGACTTGTGCGTACTTTGTCCCAAGCTCCACGCAAGGTTAAAAGTCCATTAATCATTCCACCCCAAGACGGAGCAATAAGCATGACCGAAAAAGCAACACCTAAACTTTGGGCCCAATCGGGTAATGCTGTGTATAATAAATGGTGAGGACCCGCCCAGATATAAATAAATATTAAAGACCAGAAGTGAACAATAGATAATTTATAAGAATAAACGGGTCTGTTTGCAGCTTTAGGAACAAAATAATACATCAATCCTAAAAAGGGTGTTGTTAAGAAGAATGCTACTGCATTGTGCCCATACCACCATTGTACCAAAGCATCTTGAACCCCAGCATAGGCTGAATAACTTTTCATAAAACTTACTGGCAATTCAATGCTGTTTACAATATGAAGCACCGCCACGGTTACGAAAGTTGCTAAATAGAACCAAATGGCAACGTATAGGTGACGTTGTCTTCTTTTAAGAATGGTTCCTATCATATTCACACCAAAAGCCACCCATATTAAAGCAATTGCAATATCGATGGGCCATTCTAACTCTGCGTATTCTTTTGAAGAGGTATAACCTAATGGAAGTGTAATTGCAGCGGCTACAATTATAAGTTGCCAACCCCAAAAGTTGACCTTACTTAAAAAATCGCTCCACATTCTTGCCTTGAGTAATCGTTGCAAAGAGTAATAGACCCCCGCAAAAATGGCATTCCCAACAAAAGCAAAAATTACGGCATTGGTATGCAAGGGACGTAAACGTCCAAAGCTTAACCAAGAGATGCCGTCGGTAAGGTTAGGAAACAAAAACATAAAGGCTAATAATAGCCCTACACTCATCCCTACAATACCCCAAATAAGGGTAGCATAGAGGAAATTTTTAACGATTTTGTTGTCGTAATAAAACTTTTCTACTTCCATAATTATTTGTTATCGTTTTCGGTTTTTGGTTTTTTGGTAGAAACTTCTTTAATCACTTCATCTTCAAAAAGCATACGAATAGAGGGTGTATAGGTGTCTTCATATTGACCGCTTTTAACTGAAATAATAAAGGCAATAAAAAATACGATAGCAACTATAATGCTGATGGCAAGAAGCATATAAATGATTGTCATTTCTGGTTAATTAAGTTGTAAAATTAGACCGACTTGGTTTCTGAAAATATGATATATGTCAGTTTGCATTTTTTATTTATTAAAAAGTTGTTTCCCTAAAAAATAGGTAGCAATGGTCGTAAAAACTACAATACTTATAGAACTCAACGGCATTAAAATAGCTGCCACTACAGGGGAAAGATTTCCAGACACTGCAAAGCCAAGCCCTATAAGATTGTACAATAAAGAGAGGATAAAACTCCATTTAATAATCTTCATTCCTCTTTTTGAAATCTTCAAAAAATGAGGTAGTTGTTCAAATTTTGAAGCATCCAAAATGCCATCACACGCTGGGGAAAACACATTTATATTTTCTGAAACTACTACTCCTACATCGCTTTGTGCAAGTGCTCCGGCATCGTTTAAACCATCTCCAACCATCATCACTTTTTTACCTGCCTTTTGTAAGTTTTTAATAAACTGAAGCTTGTCATCAGGCTTTTGATCAAAATACAATTGTGCATTTTTAGGTAGAATCATTTCCAACCTTCCGCGTTCTCCGTCATTATCACCACTTAAAATAACAATCTCGTTATTTTTGGATATCTCACGAAATACATCTGCGAGTCCCTCCCTATAGGTGTTCTGAAAAACAAAACGTCCTTTAAAACCATCGTTACTACTTACGTAGACAGAGGTTTTATTTTCTTCATTCGAAACGGTATTCCCTTCAACAAAAGAGGAGGAACCAATTTTTATTTCTTGATCTTTATGAGTGGCTAAAATTCCCTTTCCAGCAACTTCCTCAAAATGGTCTAGAACAGTAATGTTATTTTTATTCAATATTTCGTATAAAGCCCTACTTAACGGATGATTTGAGGCCCGAAGCGAACTTGTTAATAATGTCGATTCTTCTTCGGTAAGTGGAATTCCTTCATAATAGATTTGACTTTTAGCACTGGTAGTTATCGTTCCTGTTTTATCAAAAACTACAGTATCCACTTGCTCCATTTGCTCGATGATATAGGCTTCTTTTACATAAAATTTATTCCTTCCATAAATGCGCAACAAATTACCCAACGTAAAAGGAGAAGCTAGCGCAATGGCACACGGACAAGCAACAATGAGGACCGCCGTGACTACTTGAAATATTTTTGAAGTATCCACAACAAACCAGAACATGCCTGCCAAAAAAGCGATACTAAGAACGCTAATTGTGAAGTGTTTACTAATCTTATTAATTAAGGGTTCAAATAAATGTTGTTTATTATGGGTAAAAACTTCATTACTCCATAATTGGGTTAAGTAGCTCTGTGCAACTTCCTTTACCGCTTCAACTTCTATAATAGTTCCTTCCTGTCTTCCGCCAGCAAATAATTTATCGCCAGAAGCTTTAGGAACGGGCACCGCCTCTCCTGTGACAAAGCTATAATCTATTAGTGCATTCCCTTTAAGCAAAATAGCATCTACTGGGAGCAATTCTTTATTCCGAATTAACAATCGGTCGCCTTGTTTTACTTCATAAATAGGAACTTGTTCTTCGGTATGGCTTTCAGAAAGTCTTGTAATAGCGATAGGGAAATACGATTTATAATCACGTTCAAAGGAAAGGTATGAATAAGTCTTTAGCTGAAAATACTTTCCTACCAAAAGAAAGAACACCAATCCTGTAAGGCTGTCAAAAAATCCAGTTCCCCAATCCATGATTATTTCAAGGGTACTTCTTACAAACAACACAGTTATTCCAAGCGCAATTGGAATATCAATATTTAATATTTTAGAACGCAGTCCTTTATAAGCGGAAATAAAATAGTCTTTACCAGAGTAAAACACCACTGGAACAGAAAAGGCAAACATAAGCCAACGAAATAAGTGCTTAAATTGGTCGAGCCAATATTCTTCCACCTGAAAATATTCGGGAAAAGAGAGAAACATTACGTTTCCAAATGCAAATCCCGCTACGCCTAATTGGTATATAAGTTTATTATTGGTCTTTTTTGTTTTTGTATCTAAGCTGTCCAAAGAGATGTTTGGCTCATACCCTATTCTTGTCAGGAGGGTTACCAAATCTTTAAGCGAAAGTTCTTTGGCAGAAAAAGTGATACGCACCTTTTTTTTGGGAAAATCCACTTGAGAGGTCCGTACACCTTTGTTTAATTTTTGAAGGTTTTCCAAAACCCAAATACATGAACTACAATGTATGGAAGGGATTAAAAAAGAAACTATTTGGGTATTGCCATCGGTAAATTCTAAAAGTTTATCGATAATTAATTTATTATCAAGAAAGTCGAACTTACCTTCAATTTCATTCGGGGAAGTTCCTGGAGATTTTTCTAAATCGTAATAATATGAAAGATCATTATCGTTTAAAATGTCAAAAACCGTGACACAGCCTTGGCAACAAAAGGACTTTTCGTCATGTAAAATGGTTTTACTCTCACATAAATCGCCACAATGGTAGCAATGTGCCATAGTTTTTTAGTTACAATTTCTAGGCAAAAATGCTTTCAATTATGGGATTAAGAAATGATAATTATCAGTTATAAAATTCTCCTAAAGTGAGTAAAATCATTTAAAATCAACAAAATCCAACGTATATTTAGGTATAAATTTTATTGAGATGAAACGCATTTTATTACCCACGGATTTTTCAAAAAACTCCTTAAACGCTGTAAACTATTCTATGGAATTTTTTAAAGGAAAGACTTGTGAATTTTATTTTTTGAATGTTCAAAAGCCTTCAGAATTTGTTTCAAGTGATATTTATACGGCTTCTCCTATGGATAGTACCATCTATGCCTCCATTGCTGAAGACAACAAGAAAAAATTGAATACGTTGGTAGCAAAATATTCAAAAAAATATGCTTCAGAGTCTTTTACTTTTGAAGGCATTTTTGATTTTGATGTGTTTGTAGATTCGGTGCAGCAAACCATCCATTCAAAACATATTGAACTAGTTATTTTAGGTACAAATGGTGCTACTGGAGCAGAAGAAGTAATCTTTGGAAGTAATACTCTTAAACTTATTCGCAACCTCCAACACCCTATTCTTGCCATCCCAGAAGGCTATAAATACTCTTCAATTTCTTCCATATTATTTACAATTAAAGAAGATGATGATTTTCATCCGGATGCTTTACTTCCTATAAGTGAATTGGTAAAAGGAAAAAATGTTTCCTTACAAGTGTTACAGCTTGACACAAAGAAAAAATTACCCAAAAGCTCACTGCATAAACAGTTTTCTGAAATAAAATACCATCATATTGAAAATGTACCAACTCCTGAAGCTGTAAGTAGTTTTGAGCAATTATTCAAGGTAGATTTGCACGCCATTTTTATTCATCCCAAATCCTTTTTTGAAAGAATATTTTCTGGAACAGACGCCCCACAACTTAGTTACGAAAGTAGAGTACCCTTGCTTGTTTTAAAATAATTAATCCACTAAAACAATTTCGTTTTCTTCTAAGGCATTAAGTAACACTTTTACATATTGTTTTATGGATTTAGAACGCTTTTCTGGAGCCACTAAATCTATATTTCCTTTCCATAAAAGTTCGCGCTCTTTACCTGCGCAAATACAAAAAACAGAAGTTTCCGTATGATAAATTTTATAGCTATTGGTCTCTCGTGTGGTATATACACTTTGGTTTTCAATATAATACTCTTTAAAGTTTAAAAAGTCTCTATCAAAATTTTTGGAAGCTTGCATCAAAGTAACTTTTTCTTCTGCTCCTATTAGTTTTGAAAATATCACACTATCAAAACCTGCTTCAAGCAAAGAGTTTTCAATAAGATCCATTTCTTTTTCGGTCTTCTCTTCTACTTGAAACACATTCTCAAAAAAGTCGATACTGCGTACGGCTACAACGCCTTTACTTTCTAGAGATTTTGATAGCTCTTCTTCAAAACTTCTACGTACTTCTATATCTGAACTCATCCCAACAACGAGTATTTTATTGGCTTCATACACAGGAGTATCTTGACTTTTCCATTGATTGACTAGTTTTGTTGAGGAACAACTAGACAAAATGAAAATTAGTAGTAACATTACAATGTTTTTCATAACATATATTTTTAAATAATTAACTAGTAAAGTAGCTATTTACTAAATCATTTTCAATGACCAAAATCAGTTTCAGGTTATTTTATAATAATACTTCGGTTGTTTCATACAATTTTGGAAGATTTACCTTCCAACCCAATTTTTCTTGAATTTTCACTCGTAAGGCATCCCTCGCAGTAGGTTCTCCGTGAATTAAAAATACCTCTTCAGGTATGTTTTTTATCTCACTCACCCATTCCAATAAATCACCCTGATCTCCATGAGCCGATAGACTTTCAATATGATGAATCTCCGCTTTTACAGGATAATATTTTCCGAAGAACTTAATCTCATGAGAACCTTCCAATAATTGTCTACCTCGTGTTCCTTCTCCTTGATATCCTACCAAAAGAATACTTGTGTTGGGTTCATCTATGAGTTGCTTTAAATACGTTAAAACACGTCCTCCTGTAACCATTCCGCTCCCCGCTATCACAACTTTAGGTCGAGGGTCATCGATGGTTTCCCAAGTTTCTTTGTAGGAAGTAATAATATTCATTCTGCTTTTAAGCGCACTCACCTCTTTATTTGATAGTTTATGCCATTCTGGAAACTGTTGAAAAACCGATGTAACATTATTTCCCATAGGACTATCCACAAAAATGGGAATATTAGGGATGGAATTTTGTTGATATAACCTCCATAGTAAATACATCAACACTTGTAACCGTTCCACCGCAAATGAAGGAATGATAAGTGTTCCTCGGTTATAGATGGTTTTATGTATTAACTCTGTAAGCTTTTCTGAAACACTTTCCTTGGGATGCAATTTGTTACCATAGGTACTTTCCATAAACAGGTAGTCGGCCCATTGTGGTTTTTGGGGTGGATACAGTAAATGATCTTCCTTCCTTCCTACATCCCCCGAAAAAACAAACGTTTTTTCAAAAATCTGTAGTTCGATAAAAGTTGATCCAATGATATGGCCGTTGTATATAAAGCGACATTTAATATGGTCAGATAGTGTTACCCAAGTATCTTTTGGTGTGTTTTTAAATTTTGGAAGCGTCTTAAAAACATCTTCCAAGGTATAAAATGGCAGTGCGGGCTTATGGGAAGAATAACCCTCTTCATTAGCTCTTTCTGCTTCTTCCTCATGAATTTTAGCACTATCGCGTAGAATAATTTCAGCAATATCTAATGTAGGTGCTGTGCCTAAGATTTTACCATGAAATCCTTGCATTACTAATCGAGGTAAATAACCTGTATGATCCAAATGCCCATGGGTAAGAAGCACATAATCTATGGTAGAAACATCAAAAGGGATATCCTCCCAGTTATGATTTCTCAATTCTTTTAATCCTTGAAAAACACCGCAATCAATCATCAGATTAATTTCGGGGGTTTCAATAATAAATTTTGATCCCGTAACCGTTCCCGAAGCTCCTAAGAAATGAATTTTAGCTTTTTTCATCCTTTAAAAATTACAAAGCATATCTACTTCTTTTAATATTCGTTCTTTTCTGCTTTCAGAAATTCCTAAATGATCCAAATAAAAATTGTCTTTGTGTAATTGTCTGCACAAAACGATATCTCTACTTAAAAGAAAGGTTTTCTCTCTATTGGTAAGTAATGTTGAAACTGTTATTGGATAGAGTCCAAGTCTATCAATCCTATCCTTTAGTCCATCATTTTTTGGATAATCCCAACTTAACAAATATAATCCTACACACGTACCATAATCTAAAGCGTCTTTTGTGAATTGCGTATTGGTAATCACCCAGCCTTCATTTGGGGTGTCTTTTCGTTTATAATTTAGAATATCTTGATATCGAGAATGAATATAGAGTGGCACTTTTACATCACACTTTCTACTGGGGTCACTATGAAATTTACATTCGGCTACAATATGCTGTCCATTTTTGTGAGCCACTACATCTACTTCGTGACTCACACATTTTCCTTGCATAACTTGCCCTACTTTTACATCGTATCCCGAATATTCTAGTAAAGCTCCTACAAAACGTTCAAAAGGAAAGCCTGTGGGACCCAATTCGTAAATCGCTCTTTTCAACTTGTATTTTGAAGCAAAAATGGATTTCTTTTTTTTCAATAGTGCAAAGGCTCTATTATAAATCTCCTTGGTTGAAATACCTTGATATAGTTCGTCTCTTACGGTATCTATGATTTGCTGAATTGTTTTTTCATCAGATCCACTTCTTCTTAAAGAACTGCGAAGTTTTTCGATAGAAAACTTTACCACATTCCCCGAAGATTTTATAACATCAAAATTGGTTTCTTCCATAGATTAATTTCTAAAGTCGTGAAGCGCTAGTATAGGTATTTTTGCCTTGAGTCCTAATTCCTTTACAAGAGGTTTTGAAAAAAGTGTCGAAAAAAAAGTGTGTTTTTTATTGATAAAGGCCACCATACCACTATCTCTACTTTGAATAAACAACTCCACCCCTTCATTAATGTTTTTACTTTCTAAAAAATGAAAACTATATTCTAAAACATCAAAATATTCTTCAAGCAAAGATTTGAAATTAAGTTGCTCCTCACTTAAATCTCCTCCTTCATTTATATGAAGCACTCGAATGGGGGCATTGGTGATTTTTGCAATATCTATTAAGTAATCCAACTCTCTCTTTTTAAAATGAGTTTTAAAACTAGTCGGGAAAACAATTTCAGAAACTGAAGTATATATTGTCCCTTTAGGAATGGCCAACACTGGGCAATTTCGAATTTTTTCCATCACCGTAACGGTATTACTACCAAAGCTAATGTTGAGAGCATCGGTACTTCCTTTTGTGCCCATGACTATTAAGCCAATGTCTTTTGATTCCACAATTTCTTTTAAAGCAACAATAAGGTCATTTTGCTGTGAAAGAGTTACATAAGAGTGCATATCACTTTCATCTCTAAAAGAAAGGCGCTGCAAAACTTTTTCGAGGCCTTTTTCAGAATTTCCCTTAAAGGTATCTACAAGTGTAGAGTCTAATTGAGGCACCATAAGATTGTCTGTGGCAAAATCTGCAAGACTATACACATTTAAAATGTAGAACTCACAGGGTTCATTTTTAAATAAATCCACGGCATAGGCAATGGCATCCCAAGCATTTCTTGAAAAATCTGTTGGAATTAATACTTTTCTCATGGTATTGGATTTAATTTATGGGTAGTAATAAATAAGGTATTTCCATTTTGTTTCCTACTCTTTTTATAACTGCTTCCCTAAATAACTTATTAAAAATATTGTGTTTTCGATTCACTAAGATTAGTAAATCCAATCTGTTTTCTAAAGCGTATTTTGCCAGAGATTCTGAGATACTATTTAGTGTCTTTAGATGATGGAAATGTACATTCAGGTTATCCAAGCTATTTTTGAAAGCACTACGGGTCTTCAATTGCTCTTCACTTAAAGTACTTTCTTCTCCAACATAAAGTATCTCGAGGGTAGAATTAAAATTGAGTATTAATTCATTAATTGGGGGTACTTGTTGAAGAGGATAAAAGGTACTAAAATCTGTAGCAAAACCTACTTTTAGCGGTGCTTCAAATTTAGATATACTTGGGACAATAAGTAAAGAACATCCTTTAATTTTAGTTGTCATTTTAGACGTGGTGCTTCCAACCAAAATATTTTCATCTGCAGTTCTTCCTTTAGTTCCCATTACAGTAAGTGCAATTTCTTCTTCTTTAATAAGCTTATTTACTGCTCTAAAAATCCCCATTCCTGTGGATATAAAACGAAATGTACTTTTAGTCTTTCCCAATTTTTGTTTCATCTTATCGATAAAACTATTGCCTTCCAGTATAGAATCATCATACAGTTTGTCTAAAACATATTCAGATTTGCCAATATCAACCCTACTGGTAAGGTTTGAAGCTTCATTTTCAAATGAATAAACCACAATAAATTCTACTTTTTCACCTCCAAATACTTTAGCCGCATAGAAAAAGGCATCACTAGCATTTTCTGAAAAATCTGTTGGAATTAATATTTTTTTCATTGTGTATAGAAGTAATAATGAATTCAAACATATAAGTTACTTAGAACAAAAAGAATGATAATTATCAGTAGCTTATAGTTTGCTATGAAGAAACCCTACTCGTGAAGCACTAAAAAAGGAATTTTAGTATGGTAACTTATTTTGGCGACTTTAGGTTTAAATAAAAGTCGTTGAAAGAAATTTAAGTTTTTACCAACCATAGCAATAATATTAATATCCATAGAATCTATAAACGATTGTAATCCAGACTCTAGTTCTGGACTTTGTATCCAATGGAAGCTATGCGCTGTTCCTTGAAGGACATCACTTAAATATTCTCTATTTTTTACTTGTTCTGTTTCTAGGTTACCACCTCTCCTAACGACTCGTAATATTTTAATTGTAGATGTATGATAACTTGCAAAAGATTGTAGAGTTTTTAAAACTCTGTTTTTATAAGGCATATTAAAATCTGTTGGGAATGCTATATTCGCTGGATTCTGAAAACAAGCATTTTCTGGCACTATTAGGGTTGGGCATTTAACTCGAGTAATCACTGCACCAGAATGAGATCCTACAGTAACTTCCTTCAAGCCGGAAGCACCCTTGGTCCCCATAACAATTAAATCTATATCCCATTTTTTTGAAGCCTTTCTAATACCTTCAACAAATAACGAATTTTCAAAATGAGTATAAAGTCTATGTTTATGGTTTGGAAAATTAAGTTGTATTCTATCCAATAGATCATCTAATTTTGCCAAAGCTCCTTTAGATTGTGCAGCAGTAAAGGCAAGACCATTTGTATGTAAATCATCATTTAAGTTTTCTGCAATCCCCTGAAAACCTAAATGCAAGAAATGAATATCCAACATTTCACCTTTAAAAAAGGCAAAAACATACGCTATCGCATTCCACGAGTTTTCAGAAAAATCTGTTGGGACGAGAATTCGCTGCATATCTTCTACTTTCTGGTCCAAAAATAAAGTGGACAAGGAGCAGAAAGAATGATAAATATCAGTTTATAGGATTATTCCATTTTTTGAAGTGATTCAATGTCTAAAACACGAATATTTCTACCTTCTATTTCAATAAGGCCTTCTTTTTTAAAGCCGGAAAGTGTTCGGATTAAACTTTCGGTTGCTATACCAGCAACATTAGCCAAATCATAACGAGAAATTTTTATGCTCTCGTTGGGTTTTTTGTTAAGTATTTTTGCGAATTGCAATATGGTTTGGGCTGTTTTTTTTCGCACAGAACTATATGCCATTTGAAGTAATTGTTGTTTTATTTCGGATAAGTTTTCAGTAAGAACATTTACTAATTCTAAAGTAACATCTTTACTATTCCCTAAAATTTCTTTTAAATCTTGCTTTGAAATGGCAGCAACTTCAACATCTTCCACAGCGGTGGCTGATTCTTGATACGGTATATTTTCTTCAAAGGAAGTAAAACCTAAAAAATCATCTGGCTTGTAAAGTGTAGTAATGAGCTCTTTACCGTTTTCATCCATTTTATGAGTCTTTACAATTCCTTTTAGGATTAAATAGACATTATTGGAATGTTGCCCCTCAGAATAAATAATTTCTCCCTTTTCAATTTTCAGCATTTCTCCGTTATCATCGAAAAAGTTCTTTAACTCATTTAGGTTTCGTAAAGAATCGTCGGCAATAGTTAAATCGGTTTGACTATGGTTGGCTTTTGAAAGTAACTCGGCCTTTGCAAGTCTGCTTTCAATAGCACTCATCAATTCTTCCTCTTCATAAGGCTTGGTGAGGTAATCATCTGCACCAAGATCCATGCCTTTTCTAATTTCTTTATGTTCTGTTTTTGCAGATAAAAATATAAAAGGGATATGTTGAGTTTCTTTTTTGTGTGACAGCTTTTCCAATACTCCGTAGCCATCTACCTCTGGCATCATAATATCACAAATAATAATATTTGGCAGTGTTTTTTCGGCTTTTTCAATTCCTATTCTTCCGTTGGGAGCAGTAATTACATTATAGCCAGAAAGCTCCAGTAATTCTGCCGTATTCTCGCGCAAAGCGATATCATCTTCAATTATTAGTATTGTATTCATAAATTTATTTTGCCATAGGAATTTCAATTTTAAAAGAGCTTCCCTCATTTTCTTTGCTTTCAAAAGTAATACCACCACCAAGATTTTCCAAATGGCTTTTGGCAATATTAAGTCCTATTCCTGTTCCTTGGTTTAGTAAGGCATTCTCTGCCCTAAAATAACGATTAAATATGAATTTTTGCTCCTTTTTTGGAATTCCAATACCTTGATCTATAATTGTAATTTGAAGGCTCTTTTCTTTTTGAAACACCTTTAAATCTATGTTCGTATTTTCTGGTGAATATTTAATGGCATTATTGACCAAATTAGACAAAACAAGTTCCAATACTTTTTCATCGAAATTAATTTCTATGTCATCAATCCCCTCAGGATAATTAATAATTTGCCCCTCCTTTAATAGCATATTGGCATTGTAAATTACTTCGTTAATTACTTTACTTAGGGGGAACAGTGTTATTTTATAATTTACTTTACCAGTCTCCAATCGCTCTACCGATAGAAAATCGTCAAGAATATTGTTAAGATACTTTACTTTGCTAGTAATTGTCTTCACATGCTTCTCTCGTTTCTCCTGCTGTTCTGTGGTGGTGTATTTACCAATAAGGGATGTAGAACTTAATATTCCACTTAAAGGTGTTTTAAACTCATGTGAAACAAGGGATAAAAATTTTGTTTTAAGCTCATTAAGCTCTCGTTCTTTTCGAAGTGATTCCTTTATCTTATTCTCTGCATCCTTACGTTTCTCAATTTCATTTTCAAGTTGGACAATTGAGTCCTGAAGCTCTTGAGTGCGTTCGCTTACCTTTTGTTCTAATTGATTATTTAAATCCTTTAATTGTTGTTCATGTTGTTTGCGTAAAGTAATATCAATTACCAAAGCCATGACATTAATTTCTCCGTTTGATTGAAATGGTTTCAATCCTACTTCTAAAGGGAACTGTGAACCATCTTTTCTAATTCCAAACAACTCTCTTCCTTGTCCCATGATACGCTTTTCAGAATTTTTCAAAAACGTTTTTACATGAGACGAGTGGTTGTGATGGTACCTCTGTGGAATTAGTATTTCTAGGGGTTCTCCAACCAATTCTTCTTTGTTATACCCAAATAATTGGGCCAAAGTTTCGTTAAGTGTAACAATAGTTTGCTTTGCATTTACGATAACAATTCCCTCCGAAATTGTTTCGGTTAAAAGGTCGAATAATCCTTTCTCTTTGCCGTAGAAATCCATTTCTCAAATGTAGCCAATTTTTATATAAAATTGAGAACTGATTTTAATCATAAAAAAAACTATCTGGGAGTTTTAATTTTATCATATTAAATATCAGCGACTATGAGTGAACTAAATAAAAGCCAACTTGAGTTCTATCAAAAAACAGGGGAACTCTTTTTTGCTGTGGCTGCAGCAGATAAAGTGATACGAAAAAACGAGTACGAAAGTTTACACAAAATGATTTTGGAACACTGGAAAAATCTTGACGATTTTGAAGATGAATTTGGCGTGGATGCCTCGTACCAAATGGAAATTGTTTTTGATTGGCTCGATTACGAAAGTCTTGATGCAGATACTTGTTTTGAAAGTTTTGCCTCCTTTTACAAAGAGTATCCCAAATTATTTACTGAAAAAAGAAAAGACCTGATAATAAAAACAGCACACTCAATAGCCGACGCCTTTGCCGGTAAGAACAAGAGCGAACTCATGCTTTTAGGAAGACTACAATTGCTTTTAAAAAAATAATCTATTGAATATGAAAAACCTACCTTTTCTTCTCTTACTTCTATTGTTAGTTTCTGCTTGTAAAAATGACACAAAGACCGTCGAACCTTTAATAGATGAAGATAAAAAAGAATTACGCCTTAATGACTCTATTAAAGTAACCCAAAGCGATAAAGACATAGAAAACTTAAAAAAAATTGAAATAAAAAGGAAAGAACTCATAGAGAAACCGGATGAAAAAAAGGAATTAGAAAAATCACTAGTCGACAAAAACTTTTTTAAAGAAACAGATTTCTATGTGTTGGATTTTAAGTATCCATACCTCAACGAAAATTTAAAAAAGACACATGTAAATTTTAACGAGTTTATCTCGAAAAAATACCTCAACATTAAAGAAGTCGAAGCACAAATTTTAGAAGATAAAGAACTACTGTGCGATACCTTACGCATTCATCAAATTCGTGAAAAACGTATTGTAAATTACAAAGTTTACAACGTAAACGAGCAACTGGTAAGTGTACTTTTTTATAAAGAAAACTACTATTCTGGAGCCATGCATCCCTCATTCACCTTCGATTGTTTAAATTTCGATTTAGAACGTGGTGTATTTATGAAATATGAAGATTTTTTTAGTCAAGGAACCGAAGAAGCACTACGAAAAATAATAAATGAGCTTATCTTTGAAAGAGTAAAGTCTGGTGCCATGTTTTATGATTGTTGGGAAATTACCCAGGATGACTTTTTTAGAAATAAAAACAACTTTGTGGTCGATGACAAATCGGTTGAATTTTACTTCGAAGATTGTGTCATTTGTCCAGCTTATACTGGAGAATATTCAATTATAGTCCCCATAGAAAAACTAATGACAGTATTACGTCGTTATAACTTAAACCCACTTAAAGCTTAAAAATGAGTAGTTTTAATGAAATAATTGCTTCACAAAAGTTAGTGTTGGTAGACTTTTCTGCAGATTGGTGTGGTCCTTGCAAAATGCTGGCACCTATATTAAAACAAGTAAAGGATGAAGTAGGAGATGCAATAAAAATCATAAAAATAGATGTAGATAAAAACCAATCATTAGCTTCCCAATATCAGGTTATGGGAGTCCCAACGTTAATACTTTATAAAGGGGGAAAACAAGTTTGGAGGCAATCTGGAGTGCTTCAAAAACATGAGTTGGTTCAACTTATTCAAAGTCATTTATAATATATGCTGCTCAACCAATTTATAGATCATACCCTGTTAAAGCCTACAGCAACGCCAGAAGAGATCACCCAATTATGCAACGAAGCCATAGAACACCAATTTTATGCTGTATGTGTAAATAGTGGGTATGTTCATTTGGCTGTTGAATTATTACAGTTTGAAAAAGTAAAAGTAGCAGCTACTGTGGGATTTCCGCTAGGCGCCATGAGTGCCGATGCGAAAGTTTGTGAAGCAAAAAAATGTATAGAAGAAGGCGCCGATGAAATTGATATGGTTATAAATATAGGTTTCTTAAAATCTGGACTCACCAAAAGTGTACGTGAAGAAATTTCAGCAGTAAAAAAAGGGATTGGGACTAAAGTTTTAAAAGTGATTCTTGAAACGTGCTACCTTACAGATGATGAAAAAAAACTTGCATGTACGATTGCTGAAAAAGCGGGTGCAGATTACGTTAAAACGTCTACGGGTTTTGGGACTGGAGGTGCTACCTTAAAAGACATTCAGTTAATGCGAGATGCCGTTAGTATGAAGGTGAAAATTAAAGCCTCTGGCGGAATAAAAACAGGAAAAGAAGCCATAGAATATATTGCCAATGGAGTTAGTAGAATTGGTACATCCAACGGAATTCAACTTTTAAAAACACAATAGCATGAGCACTCATATTGAAGCAAAACCTGGCGATATTGCAGAATCTGTTTTACTCCCTGGAGATCCTATGCGTGCCAAATGGATTGCAGAGACTTTTCTTGAAAATCCCGTGTGCTACAATGATGTGCGTGCCATGTTGGGATATACTGGAACCTATCAAGGGAAAAGAATCTCGGTACAAGGAACAGGTATGGGAATTCCATCGGCACTCATTTATTGCCATGAGCTTATAAACGACTATGGGGTTAAGAATTTAATTAGAGTAGGTACAGCTGGCTCCTATCAAAAAGAGGTGCATCTTAGGGATATTGTTATTGCCATGGCCGCTTCTTCTACTTCAGGAATTAATAATTCTCGGTTTATAAATGCCGATTATTCTCCTACAGCCAATTTTGAACTGTTTTTGAAAGCCGCTACGTATGCAAAAAATAATAGCATTCCCATTAAGGCGGGAAATGTACTATCGAGTGATGAGTTTTATGAAGACGATTTCGATTCGTATAAGAAATGGGCAGAGTTTGGAGTTCTTTGTGTGGAGATGGAAGCCGCAGGATTATATACTATTGCAGCAAAATACAATGTAAAAGCACTAGCTATTTTAACTATTTCAGATTCTTTAGTGACCAAGGAGAGAACAACTTCAGATGAGCGAGAAAAGACCTTTTCAACGATGATTGAAATAGCCCTTCATACCCTTTCAGATAAATAAAAAAAGACCGAAACTAATGTTCCGGTCTTCTTACCAAAAAACTAAACATCGTCATTACATTTTAAAAGTAACAACGGGTAATCTTGAATGATTTACCAAATCTTCACTAATACTTCCAGAGAAAAAATGTGCTAATCCTCTGCGGCCATGGGTTGGCATCGCTATAGCATCTGCATTAGTACTCTTACTGTAGCCGTAAACACCATCTTCTACTGTATAGGCATTAAAGGTAGCAATATCACTTAGGGTAAATTCTTGGTTTACTTTAGCATCCAATAGAAACTGAAGTATTTTTTCATTCATTTCTTTAGTACTTCTAAATCCATCTCCAGGAGTATTTATAAATACTAATTTCATTTTTGCACCCAATACATCAAAAAGCTTTTTTGCCTTTCTAAAAACCACAATTGCTTCTTTATCAAAGTTAGAGGCGAATACAACGGTATCCATTTTAAATTCCTTCACTTTGTTTTTAATAACTAATACAGGTATTTCTGAAGTACGTACCACTTTTTCGGTATTAGAACCCACGAAAACTTCTTTTATGCCACTGCTACCGTGGGAACCCATAACAATTAAGTCGCAATCGAACTCCTGAGCTACACTGTCTATTTCATGAAATTGCTTATAATTTTGAACCGTAGTATGCACTGTAACACCTTTTAAGTATTCTCTATCTAAAAATTCATTAAATCGTTTTTCGGCAAGTTTCATATAAAACATAGCCTCCATCATATCTTGAGAATCTTCTTTTGAAATCACAGCTTGAGATAATCCCATCATATGTAAGGCAACAAGTTCTGTATTGTGTCTTTTTGCCAAGGTGGCCGCAACTTCAAGTGCGTATTCAGAATGGTCGGAAAAATCGATTGGTACTAATATTTTTTTCATCGGTATATAATATTTGATAATAAGGAAGATGGAATGCCCGAATTATTCATCTTCTTTGGGTTTGTAAAATTTGTTAATGGGCATTTCATAAGATTGATTTTAATGGTTTGCTCTAAAAGTGAGCTCTTTACGTTTTTTTAGTTGTTTTTGTATATCTGAAATGGTTTCTTTTACAGCCATTTCAAAATTTTTCTCCTTAGAAGATGCAAATATCTTTGGCCCTGGAAGGCTCAATTCCATTTCACAAATTTTTTCGCCTAAGGCATCATTTTCTATTTTAAAAAACACTTCGGTATGTATAACCCAGTTATATTTAGATTCTATTTTTTGAAGCTTCTTTGTGGTATACTCTTTGAGTGCTTCACTTACAGGAATTTTTACGAATTGAAAATCTACAGTCATTGGTTTACTTTTTTATTATGAAGTAAAAATAAAGCTGTTTATTAAATTAAAATATGACGATAGTCAGTAACTATTTATTCTCGATAAATCCCATTAAATTCAAGAAAACTTTTGTATTTTACTAAAATCAATTCTTACCTATTTGATGTCTTATGAATGTAAATAGAATTCTTTTTTTTATTGCGCTGAGCATCCTAATTTTAGGACAAACTCAGGCTCAAACATTAAGTAACGATGCATTAAAAGCGCAGATAAAGGCTTTTAAAGCAGACGAAAGAGGTCCTTATCGTGATATACGATGGTTTTGTGAAGATGGTAGTATTCGTCAACCCAAAGACCCTTGCCCAGCAAATATTGGTCCAGGGGTACAGCACGCACGATATAAAGAGGTGGTTGAAAAAATAGGTAAAGAAAATCATATTTTTTTAGCACAAATCTTGGCCTATACTAAAAAGGAATCCCTTTGGGATGAAGCCCGTAACAACTCTAGATTAAAACAATATCAACTTGGTAAATACCTATACGGAATTGACAATGGCTGGATTTTGGAAAAAGCCCAATTCTATCGTGGCTCTATTCAATATGAAGATGAACAGGAAGCAGGTAGAGATTTTTATAAATGGGTACTGGCAAATGACAAAAATATCGAGCAAAAGTATTTTTTAATACGAGAAAGTTTAAAGGATGTGCCACATAGTGGCGATGATAATCTTGCACAATTAATGCGCAGTCAATCTAAAACCATTAGTGATATCGAACCTCGATTTATGAATTTACGAGTGAAAATCCACAGCCAACCCGAAGTTTCAGATGTTGAAAAAGTAAAATCCTTTAAGCAACAAAATCAATCGCGACTCTCGGCCTCTGTATTAAAACAGTTAGATGAATTGGTGGAGACCATGGTTCAGTTTTACAAACCCATAGACCTTTCAAGTCTTTTGTATAAAGACACCTTACTTAAAGGAACTCCCATGGGAAATGCCATTCAGGATTTTATTTTAAAAACAAACGTGCAAAACGCATCGGAGGTGGTGAAAAATAGTTCTGAGTTGTTACTACAAATACGAAAAGGAATTCTTTCTGAAAAACGAGTAATCACGAGATTAAAATTGATGGATATTTCTTTAAAGTTGGAAACGGTCATTTTTAAAGAATCTCCAAAATGGGAACCAAAAACACTCAACGAATTGCTTCAGAAAATTTATTACTTAGGAATGGCAAACGCAGGTGCAGGAAATATTGAATTATGGGAATGGAGTCAAATTGAAAAAACCCTAAAACCAAAAAATAACGGTACAACTACACTAGCTGATCTGAATAATATTTTAATCGCTGCACGTGGGGAAGTTGAATGGAGCGCATCCATGGTAAAGGCATATTACCAAGAAGTTGTCAATATGTATACTGCATTTGAACCTAAGGCCTATGGATTTATTGATGATAGAATTAGGGGCTCCATCACCTTGCATTTGGGACAAAGTGTTGGTGAATTAGGAAATTATCTTGCAGAAGCTTCTAATTTTAGTAATAAAGTACTCGATTTACAAAATACAAGCTCTCTTCGCGGTCTTAATCCTGGTTATGCTTTTGGGGAACTGGTGGTGGTTTCTGAAGATCCAGAAAGTGTAGAAGTATCTTCGAACAAAATATATATTTTTCAAAGACCACCAGCCGACCTAAAACCCGTAGCAGGTATTGCCACAGTAGAAGAAGGAAATATGGTCTCTCACGTACAGTTATTAGCACGAAATCTTGGGATTCCGAATGCCGCACTTTCTTCAGAAAATTTGAAAGGTTTAAAAAAGTACGAAGGTAAAAATGTGTTTTACGCTGTATCCAATCAAGGCACAGTGATTCTAAAATTAGAAGGAGAAATGAGTGCAACCGAAAAAGCACTTTTTGAAAAAAAGGAGCGCAAAGAAGATAAAATTGAAGTACCTGTGGATAAAATCAGGCTAGACCAAAATGCTATTTTAAATCTTCGTGATGTGGATGCTACTTCATCTGGTAACATTTGCGGGCCAAAAGCAGCCAATTTGGGGCAACTTAAAAAAATGTTTCCTGATAACGTAGTGGAAGGCTTAGTAATCCCATTCGGAATTTTTAAAAGCCATATGGACCAGAATATGCCGAATCAAAATACGAGCTATTGGGGGTTTTTAACAGCTATGTTTGAACAGGCTGAGTCGATGCGAAAGAATGGAACTTCTGAAGCTGAAGTAGAAAGCTTTCAGCTAAAAAAACTGGAATCATTAAGAGCAGCTATCAAAGAAATGCCCTTAAAAAGTGATTTTAAAAAATCGCTGGAAGACGATTTTAAATCGGTTTTAAAATCTTCTATGGGAAATATTCCTGTATTCTTGAGAAGTGACACCAATATGGAGGATTTAAAGGACTTTACAGGGGCAGGGCTTAATTTAACCTTATTTAATGTTGTGGAAAGTCAAAAAATATGGGATGGCATTAAAGCTGTTTGGGCTTCTCCATACACCGAAAGAAGTTTTAAATGGCGTCAAAAGTATTTATTAAACCCCGAGAATGTTTTCCCATCGATTTTAATTATCCCAAGTGTCGATGTAGATTATAGCGGTGTGATGATTACAAAGGGAATTCAGTCTGGAAATGGTGCAGATATTACGGTGGCATTTAGCAGAGGGGCTGGTGGTGCAGTCGATGGACAAATTGCTGAAACCTATTTAATTAGGATGGATGAAACTTACGATTTATTGGCACCAGCAAGAGAACCCTATTACAATTCACTACCAAAAACGGGAGCCACACAAAAGAATATGGCGACTTTTGAATCGCGAATTTTAACCGAAAAGAATATTACCCAAATTTGTAAATTAACAGAACAAGTTAGGGAACTTATGGATAAACTACATCCAGATTACACGGGTGCGTATGATGTAGAATTAGGATTTAAAAATGGGCAGCTTTGGTTGTTTCAAATTCGTCCTTTTGTTGAAAACAAAAAAGCACTTAGTTCGGATTATTTAGAATCTATTTCGCCAAAAATAGATTCCAAAAAAGAAATTTCACTCAATGCCACTTTATAAAATGAAAAAAATAGCCTATTTACTTGCCTTTATTTTTATTGCTTCGGCTTTTACCACTACTACCATCTACCCCATTGATGGATATGAATACACAGGAATTAAAAGATTAAAACGCCTTGAACGTATTAAAAACGGAGAAATAAAGGATAATACGGTCATTCCGCCAGGAGCGATGAAATCTATGATGGATATTCAATTAAATTTGCTAACCAATGTGGAAGACAGTGTTGGGTATTTCCTGAAACCCAATGAAAAATTTCAGAAGGAAATTAATGGACTTTTCGGCAGTTTAAGTAAAAATTACTCTATTTCGGTATTAGATATTACTAATTTAGATTCTATTCGTTATGCTGAAAAAAATCCGCTGGCAGGATATCAGCCTGGTAGTGTAGGTAAAATTGCCGTTTTAGTGGCATTGTTCGAACAATTAGCAAACATTTATCCCGATTCTTATGAAGATCGAGTAGCTCTGTTGAAAGGTAAACACGTAAAATCTGGTGTTTGGGGTTTAACCGATACACATACTGTACCCATTTATGATGTAGAGAAGAATGTACTTGTGAAGAGGCAAGTTATTGCAAGTGATGTATTTTCTTTATTTGAATGGGCAGATCATATGATGTCTGTAAGTAATAATGGAGCGGCAAGCATTGTTTGGCGTGAAGCCTTATTAATGGCTGCTTTTGGTGACAAATATCCTGCATTAACCGAAGAAGAAGCTCTCAACTATTTTAAAACTACGCCAAAGAAAGAACTTACCGATTTAGGAAATGATGTGGTGAATCTTCCTCTACGAAAATTAGGAATTACTAGTGATGAATGGCGCCTAGGAAGTTTTTTTACAGGAGGAGCTAACACCTATGTTGGGGATAAAGGTGGAAGTACTGGAACGACACGCGGATTAATGAAGTTTTTAGTGCAGATGGAACAAGGCAAGGTAGTGGATACAAAATCGAGTCTCGAAATGAAACGCCTTATGTATATGACCGACCGAAGGATTCGATATGCACAATCGCCTAGCTTAAAAGAAGCTGCAGTTTATTTTAAATCGGGGAGTTTGTATAAATGCGACAGAAGTAAAGGAGAAGCCTGTGGAAAATACATGGGAAATGTTACAAATTATATGAATTCCGTTGCCATAGTGGAACATACCGATAATACTTGTTATATGGTAGTGCTTATGAGTAATGTACTTAGGAAGAATTCGGCGTCAGACCATATGGCATTGGCCAGTAGTATAGATAAAATTATAAGAAAGTAGCGGATTAACTTTGATGATTTTTTAAAATTTCTGAAGCTCTATTGCTTACTTTTTCATTGGTGTCTTTTGAAATAATTTCCAAAAGTGGTATAAACTTAGAATCTTCTGTTTGCTCTATTAAATATAGTACAGCAAGTTTTAGCTTCACATCTTTGCGTTGAAATAATAACTGATAGCATTCAATTTCACTGTAGACTTTTAGGTTGAGTTTTTTGATTTTTTCTTCAGATATATCTTGCGTTAAAAACGACTCAGCCACAGGAATTAGTTCTCGCTTTAATTGAGCATTTAGTATATTATCTAAAAATTCAATCGCGTGTATGCGTTGTTCTTCTTCCCCGTGGATGATGTTATTTAAAATAGGGTCTATATCGTCTGGAGGGTATTTTATTCCTAATAAACTAAAAATTCTTTGCAGTTGACGGTCCAATCGTTGCTCCAGCAACAACATTAATGCATTACGCGCTTCAGTAATTTTATCATTTCCTAAAGAGGCACGTTTATGTTGTAGGACAATTTGGGAGTGAATTACCGAGAGTGTATTTTGATACAAATGACACTCATCCAGCACTCTATTCACAATAAATCGATCGTTTATTTCAAGATTAGGATTTGCCCATTTAAGTCTTTTTATCGCCTCAATAGCTTCCATTTTTATATGATGTTCTGTGCCGTCCGTAAGCCCAATTAATACATTAATGGCTTTTTGCGAGCTAAATTTTTCTATAACAAGTAACGCTTGTGATGCTTCGTCTAAGTCTATTTTTTCATTTTTAATTTCGGAATAAAGTCTTGATATAATAGGATCTCCATAATTAAATAGTCCCTCCATGGCAGCTTGTCTGGTATCTCTGCTAGGAAGATGTTTAATTAAAACATCAATAAATTCTGGTGCTAACGACTTCCCAGCATTAAGCAATGCCGAATTCTTAATGGTAATTTCAGAGGCTTCTGTTTGCTGTAATAAATAGGTATAAAAAGTTTCTAATCTTGCATTTCCAATGGTCTCGGTGATGGCAATTATTTTATTCTCTTTTTCGGAAAAAGTTATTAATTGTAAAACAGTATCGATAGCATGTTGTACCCTTGAGGATAATTGATAAGCTTCTTGCAATTTTGGTTTGTTTCTAAGTTCAATAGACAAACTTATAAGTGCCGCATTTGATATCGTTATATCATCACTATTAAGATATTTATCAAATAAATCGAGTGTATTTCCAGAATAAAATTTAGTTAAATACCGAAAAGCCGCAGTAGTTACTTCTTGATTACTATCCTGTATTAGAAGTTCCATTTCATGACTTAAATTTTCAGTCTTCAAAAAATACAAATTTTCAATGGCTAAAACCCTCACTTTTGGAGAAACGTGAAGTAATAACTTTTTAATTGATTTAAAGAATCGTTCATCTTTTACCGGCAATGCCCTTTGTAGCATATGCAATACTTGAGATTCGGTTCCGTTTTCAAGCACTCTATTAACTGTTTCTACAATGGAGGTTATAGGAATTTCCTTCTTCGTGGTTCTTTCTTTTTTGTCTGCAGAAACCTCTAGTAATTTCTTAAAAACGAAAAGATATTCTTGTCGTAAATGATAGATAAAAACCAACCATACAACAATTAACACTGAAATAATTAAACTTATGTAAGTTGAAGAAATATCTAGCCCATTAATAAAGAAAATTAATATAAAACCTGCCAAGCCAGTGGCAACACTATCGATTACAACGTCTGTAAAAGTTTTTGTTTTTTTCTTTATTTCAATAGGAATTGGGATTGATAATAGCTCTGTAGCTGCTTTGTTTACGGATTGTTTTAAGCTTCCATCTATTAATTTAATAAAAACGATTACCCAAAGTTCTGGTATAAACAATAGAAGAATTGATCCAAATAATATTCCCGAAGGCAACCATAATAACGATTTACCTACTCCAAAAGTTCCTACCACCCGCTTAGTTAAAAAGAGTTGAATGAGTAATGAAATTACACTAAGTGTTGAAAACCAAAACCCAAAAAAAGCAGCCAACTCGTCTGGGTCTTCAAAAAAGAGTGATGCATAATCACTGTATTGATAATCTACAAGTTTTGCTACAAGTACACTTAAACCAACCACAATAGCAATAAGTGATAGTAGCTTTGATTTTTTTATAAGTTTAAATGGTGAAGTTTCTTTAGGGTCTTTTCGTTTAGAGACTTGAAATTCATTAAGGTCCTCGACTTCATTTTTCCAAATATATCGTGTTATTGGTAAGCAAAAAGCAAGCAATACGGGTGCTACAAACAGCAAACTCTCCGCTGCTAAAATATTAGTTAAAAGTGAAGTAAGATACCCTCCAAAGATCCCTCCTGCAATGGCGCCTGCGCCTATAAACCCAAAAACTCTTTTCGCTTCACGTACATTATAAACCAAGTTAGCAAGAATCCAAAATTGGGAAGCCGTTAATAACCCAAAAATAGCAACCCATACATAGGGAATGTAAAGGATAAAACCTTTCGCAAGATGAAACTGAAATAAAAACCCAAAAATCAATAAACTTAAAATGGAGCAAAACAACGTCATTTCTATAACTTTATTAAGTGAATAGATCTCTAAGGCCTTATTGTAAAAATAAGATCCTAAAAGCGCCATAATAGCGGTTAGGACGTAGCCAAGAGGTAATGCATCTGCACTTAATTCTGAAAGAAAAAGAGAATTAATGGTAGGCTTTACAATTAAAAGACACGTGATAAGTAAAAATATATTAAGCTGAAGCAGCAGCGTTTTATTTAACTCGTGCTCTTTTAAATCAAAGACTTTTAGGAGATATGACTTTATTGTTTCTATAGCTAAGATAGTATTAATGAGACCTCCAAATTATAAAATAAAAAAGGAGATATAAATATCTCCTTAAATTATTTTTTCTCAAATTAATAGAAATTAATTTGCACTAATTAAGTTTTTTTTCTTTAAAATTTTTTCAACTGGAACTACAAGATTTCTAATTATTTGTTCTCCATTTGGATCATCTATCAGCGCAACTAAAATATACTTTCTATTTTCCTCTTTTCCCCAAACTAATATAGAATCTGAATGAAAGGTAGACCACGAACCAGATTTTCTAAAAAGTCTTGCTGCCGGAGCAATCCGGTCCAAAGTATTAACGAATTTATGGTGCAACTCTGGGTTTTCAAAAATGTCTAGCATTTGCTTCGAACGCTTTTCATTAACAAGTTTTCCATGAGCCAATAAATAATAGTACCTGCAAACTTGTGTTACGGAAGCAGCATGGCTTAAGTTTTTTAAAGGCTCTCTATTAGTTTCACCTCCTTTACCATAACGCTTACCAACCCAGATACCTCCACCATATTTCTTACTGTAAAACTCATATTTTGGGCTAGTCATTACTTCTTCAATCTTTTCGTAACCAAGTCTATCTATCATACGAGTTGAAGCAGCATTATCAGACTTACTTATCATAAGTCTCATGTCTTTCTTAATCTCTGCGGTCTCTTTAAGTTCTTTATTTTCAATGGCATCCATCGCAGCAAGCAAAATGGCAATTTTAGGCAAACTAGCAGCATACATCATATGGTTTCCATTAATTCTAGCAAACCTTGCCTGATTTGGATTACTTAAATCAACCACACCAACCGCCATTTTCTTTTGACTAATTAATCTCTTCCAATCCGGGTGAGACATAAGTTCTTTCTCAAGTTTGGCTTGTAAATCCTTATCCACAAGTTGTCTCAAGGATTTAATCTCAGAATCAGGCATTTTGATAGGTAACTCTTGTGACCAAACAAAAGTGGAAGTTATAAAAAATAAAAGAAAGAAAAAGTTTGTTTTCATCTAGCTATCAGTTATTTATAATGAGGCAAAAGTAATTCATTGACACATTCATTTTAGTTAAAATTTTATTTAATTAAAAATATTTTTCTCCTTAAAAACAAGCCTTTTCCCTATGGTAACGCTGAAAAAATGTTAAAATTATTAAATGAATATTCTAAAAAATATCTCCATAAAAACCTTATGCCTTTTTTCTTGCTCCAATTCTAATATTTACAATCTCTACCAAAACCGCAAAAGCCATAGAAAAATAGATGTATCCCTTAGGAATATGAAAGTCAATACCTTCTGCAATTAAAGCCGTACCAATCATTAATAGAAAGCTAAGCGCTAGTACTTTTATAGTTGGATTTCTATTTACAAAATCACTTAAGGACTTAGCAACCAACATCATAATAATCATTGAAACTATCACGGCAGCAACCATAACACTAATATGATCTACCATTCCAACAGCAGTTATTACAGAATCCAAAGAAAATACTATATCAATGAGAACTATCTGGGTAACAATTCCCTTAAATGTTACCTTTTTAACTTTTGGAACTAATTCTTCGTCCTTATGTTCCATTTTTTCATGAATCTCCTTAACACTTTTGTAAATTAAAAAGAGTCCTCCCAAAATAAGAATGATATCCCTCCCAGAAATTCCCATATCCCTCACAGTAAAAATGTCTGATGTTAAACTCATGATCCAAGAAATAGAAAATAAAAGTCCTATTCTTATTAATAACGCCAAACTTAAACCTACTTGCCGTCCTTTCCTTTGTTGATGTTCTGGCAGTTTGTTGGCTAAAATTGAAATAAAAATAAGGTTATCTATTCCCAATACAATTTCAAGTGCACAAAGGGTGAAAAAGGCAATCCAAATGTCTGGATTCGATAATAATTCCATGATAAAAGTTCTGTTTTATTTGTAGGAACAAATATATTATAATCAATAGTAAGCAATGGAATTATAGCTTAATTAATTTTGAACCAAAAAAAAGTGGTTCACTCAAGTGAATCACTTTTTTTTGGTTAAGTCGGGATGACAGGATTTATAGAATCTCTTTACATCGCATATGTTGCAAATTAAAGCGATGCTTTAATTTTATCTAAAGCAAAAAAGCTTACTTAGGAAAATAAATTTTCTACGTAAGCCTTTCGCTTTAGTTTGTCGGGATGACAGGATTTGAACCTGCGACCACACGGCCCCCAGCCGTGTACGCTAACCGGACTGCGCCACATCCCGTTTTAAGGTTTGCAAATATATCCCTTTTTATTTTTTTTCAAACAATTTTACTATCTTTTACCAAAAGAATCTCAAATGAACAAAGCCTTAATTTTACTAGTCTTTTCAGCTTGTTTTCTGTCTTGTAAAAACAATCCTAATAAAACTGACATAGCTCTTTCCATAGAGAATACACGCCCCTATTCCATTGAGTCTTTCGTAGAAAACCTCAACAATCCTTGGGGAATGGCATGGCTCCCTGACGGAAGTATGCTTATAACAGAAAAAAGTGGGGAAATCATTCATTTTAAAAACGGAATAAAAACACAACTAAAAAATGTTCCTGAAGTATACAATTGGGGACAAGGAGGGTTACTGGATATTGCCCTTCACCCAAACTATAACGAAAATGGTTGGATTTATATTACGTATAGTTCTTCGGAAGGAAACGGAAAAGGAGGGAATACAAAACTTATTAGAGCAAAACTGGAAGGAAATTCATTAACAAATATTGAATCTTTATATAAAGCTGATCCTAATTCTACAGCTGGTCAACATTTTGGTTCTCGTATCGCCTTCGACAATCAAAACCATGTGTACTTTTCAGTTGGAGACAGGGGCGACAGAGATGTAAATCCGCAAGATAAAACACGTGATGGTGGTAAAATTTATAGGCTACACGACAATGGAAGTATTCCTAATGATAATCCTTTTGTGAACGACACAAAGGCAAAAAAAGCCATTTTCTCTTATGGACATCGAAATCCGCAGGGTTTAGTAAAACATCCCAAAACGGGCGTTATTTGGGAACATGAACACGGTCCTAAAGGAGGTGATGAGATAAATATCATTCAAAAAGGAAAAAACTATGGATGGCCGGTTGTAAGTTTTGGAGTAAATTATAGTGGCACCAAATTTACCGAAATCACTGAAAAAGAAGGAATGGAACAACCCATACACCATTGGACACCTTCAATAGCTCCCTGCGGAATGGACTTTGTTACTGGGAATAAGTTTCCAGATTGGCAAGGTGATTTGCTAGTGGGATCTTTGAAATTTAGTTATGTAGAATTAGTGAAATTGAATGGAGACAAGGTTATTGGACGTGAAAAAATAGCTGAAGATATTGGTCGAGTAAGAAATGTAAAAATGGGACCTGATGGTTATATCTATATTGCATTGGAAGGGCAAGGTATTTCTCGACTTGTCCCAAAATAAAAAAAGGCCGTTTAAAACGACCTTTTTCAAGTTTAGAGTAGCTGTTAGAAACTTATAACTGATTCGAAAACAACTCCATTAAATTTACCTTCGTTATAAATATTTCCTACTGGGAAATCCTTATACTCTTGATTAACATATTCAAGTTTTGCAAGAACGTTTTTGGTAATAAATGCTCCAAAACCTACGTTAAAACGATTAATACTTACATCAACTCCAGGAGCTAATTCGCCACTTGCGCTATTATATCTACCTCCAATGTAGAAGTTTTCATTATTTCCAAATCGATATAACAACTCGAGCATATATTGATTCCAATTTCGGTCTACCTGTTCTCCATTAGTATCTAATTCGGAATCGGCACGACCTGTAATCGTTTCATACATTCCAAAGAACTCAAGACCTTGATACTTCACAAATGGATTAATCATTATTGCTGTTACTTCATTTCTGAAACCTGGATCAAAACGACCCGATCTAAAATTACTAGTTGCACTAGCTTCTGCATCTTCTAAAACAAGATAATATCGAGAACCAGCACGGTCACCAGAATACAAATAAGTTCTTGCTGAATGAGAAGTATTATATACAGACCCTGTTAAACGAACGCGTAAATCACTATCTATTTGTTTATCGTACCCAAGTTTAGCTACGAGAGAAGGAGAGGTAGTTTCAGGATTGTTTACTGCTTGGTTCAATTTTCCATTGGTAAGCCCAACCATCGCAATCCAACCGTTATTTCGGTAGTAAAACTCTCCTGCAACTTCAGTAGTAAAGGCATCTAATATGGTATTCCCAACAAATGGATTGTAAATAGAAGATGAGTTATCTGATCTTCTAAAGTGGGTATCTCCATAATTTACTTCCATATGACCAATCTTAACGGTTACATATTTCATTAACTCGCTTAACGTTCCTTCTTTAATGAAGTTAAGGTTGTCTATTTGTAAATATCCTCCCTTTACATAAGGTTCTGGGTGGTGTCTTGAAGATAAATAGGTACGCAAATGCATTCGTAAACCATCTGCTAAGGCAACATCCAAATCTAAGTTGGCGGTTGCTAGGTTAAAATTATCCCCTATTTCAATTAATGGTAAACTTTCATACCAAGGGCTTGTTGGATCCATAGAGGCTGCTTCAGTCCATCCGTTTTCGTGATCTACAGCTTGAAATTGTAATGCCGAAGACCCTCCAATTCTAACAGTTACGCCTTCAAAGGCTTTTATAACAGCCGTATCTTTAGGAGCTTCAAAGACATTAATTCCATCCTTACTTGGCTCTCTAAAATTGTTCAAACTTCTTTTGTCTTGGCCAAAACTCACCGTTATCATAATGAGCATACCAAACGCGATTAAATTCTTTACATGATTTTTCATAATTAATAATAATTTAGGTTAAAGTCTATTGTTATTGGATCGCCTGTTTTTAACGTCCCGAGTAATGCTGTGGGAGGTTCCACTCCAAAATCGGTCATCTTTAAAGGCAGTTCTCCTTTTATAATTAAAGTTTTATTTGTTTGAGAAATATTGACATGGATAGCAACTTTCTTACTTATCCCAGCAATACTGAGAGTGCCGTGTAAAATAGCCTTATAGGTCCCAGAGCCTGTTTCACTTAAGGCAGATAGTTTTTCAAACTGATATTTTATGGTAGGGTGTTCTTCATACTTTAAAGCATCGTAACACTTATTATCCATAATACGTTTCCCACTCTTAAGTGTTTTTACATCCACAAACACCTTTATACTTTGTATTGCTAATGTTTGGGCAGTGGTATTTAACTCTAAGGAACCTCTAAAACTTTCTGAAACCATTTCCCAATCGTGTAATGAAGATGTACCCTTTATGGTGAAATTTGAATTTCCTGAATCTACTTTATACGATTTAATAGTTGATACAGTTGTAGATTCTTCATTTAAGGACTGACCGAAACCCTCAAAACTTGTTATTAAAAAAGCGAGTAAAAAGATTAGATATTTCATGATATTAGATTGTTCTTTTACTTATTTATAGACAAAACTACAAGCAGAAAAAGTTGTAAACTATGATTAAAGTCATTTTAAAAATTACCTCAATTCCAAAAAGATAGAATCCCAAGTATATATGGAAAACCACCTCCACTCTGTACGCTATTAAATTGTAAAATTGCTACCTTTGCGTAAAATAAAACCTATGCTTATTATTGGTATTGCTGGCGGAACGGGTAGCGGAAAAACTACCGTGGTTGATCAAATTGTTGAAGAACTTCCTAAAGATGAAGTGTGTGTTATATCACAAGATTCGTATTATCACGACACTAGCCATTTATCGTATGCAGAACGAGTAAAAATAAACTTCGATCATCCAAAAGCTATCGATTTCGAATTATTGGTAAAGCATCTTAAAGAACTTAGAAAAGGAAAAACTATAGACCAACCTATATATTCCTTTGTGGAGCATAATAGAACTAAAGAAACCCTAAAGACCTACCCTAAGAAGGTTGTTATTGTAGAAGGAATTCTAATTCTTACCCATCCCGAAATTCGCGAAATGTTCGATATTAAACTATTTGTTCATGCAGATAGCGACGAACGTTTGATACGAAGGTTAAAAAGAGATATTACGGAGCGTGGGAGAGATTTAAAAGAAGTACTAAATCGCTACCAAAGTACGTTAAAACCTATGCACCAACAATTTATTGAACCTACTAAGGAATACGCAGACATTATTATCCCTACCAATCGATATAATACTGTTGCTGTAAAACTTATAAGAAACATTATTCATCAAAGATTATCGTAACTTTACGGGATGAAATTTTCTGAATTAAAAAAGAAGAAATGGATACGATTTATAAGCAACAAATACGTGCTTATTTTAATCCTTTTTTTGGTTTGGATGATTTTCTTCGACACAAATTCTTATTTCATTCATAAAGAGCTTAATGACGATATTAATGCACTCGAAAAAAGTAAAGAGTTTTACGAAGAAGAGATAAAAAAAGACAAAACTTTTATAGAAAAAATGAAGGATAGTAATGAAATGGAGAAATATGCACGGGAAAAATACTATTTAAAGAAAGAAAATGAAGACATATATATCATAGAACACGAGGATAGCCTAAAAAAAGAAAAAGAGCATGAGTGATTCGCTATTTTCAGAATTTGAATCTGTTTCTGCAAAACAATGGAAACAAAAAATTCAAGTAGAACTTAAAGGAGAAGATTACAATGAGAAACTCGTTTGGCAGAGTTTAGAAGGAGTTCATGTAAAACCCTTTTATCATAAAGATGACTTCCCTCAAGGGTTTCAAACCATTCCTGGGCAACCAAAGGAATGGAGTGTGGTACAGCATGTTTTTATTGATGATGAAGCGATTAGCAATCGGTTACTTTTAGATGCCATTGAAAGAGGTGCAGAAGCGGTCTATCTTACAACTGAAAAAGTTTTTGATATTGAAAAAGTGTTTCAAAATTTTGGTTTCCAAAACACATCCATCTATTTCAATATTAAGTTTTTAGATGCTTTTTTTTTAAATAAATTAATTGCATTTCTTCAGAAAAAAAATGCCTGTGTTTTATACAACATCGATCTCATAAACCATCTTTGCGAAGATGGAAATTGGTTTCATTCACTAGAAAAAGACCATCAAATTTTAGATGAAATTGTTTTAAAGAATCCTTCCGAAGCTATTTTAGGAGTTGATACCTCTATGTATCAAAATGCGGGTGCAAACATTGTCCAACAGCTTGCTTATGCCCTTGCTCACGCCAACGAATATTTTAATCATTACGAAGCACAAAAAGAACTTCAGTTATGTTTTAAAATAGCTGTTGGTAGTAATTATTTCTTCGAAATTGCAAAGGTGAGAGCGCTTCGATTATTGTATGCAACTTTGGCTTCAGAATATAATTTTAATCCACAGTGTCACATTTTGGCAACGCCTAGTAAACGTAACAAAACCCTGTATGACTATAATGTAAATATGCTTCGCACCACTACCGAAGCGATGAGTGCCGTTTTTGGGGGTGCCAATGCCGTTTGCAATCTTCCGTATGATGCATTATATCATAAAAGCAATGAATTTGGAGAGCGAATTTCCAGAAATCAGTTGCTTATTCTAAAAGCTGAAAGTTATTTTGACGCAGTAACAAACCCCGCAGATGGTAGTTATTATATTGAAAAATTAACCGAAGAACTTGCAGAAAAATCGCTTACAGTATTTAAAGAAATTGAAAAGGGCGGTGGATTTCTGAAGCAATTAAAAGAAGGAATCATTCAGAAAAAAATAAAAGAAAGTGCTCAAAAAGAGCAGTCCCTTTTTGATAGTGGAACCCTAGTTTTGGTCGGAACCAACAAATATCAAAACAAATTGGATGCTATGTCAGAAGACCTAGAATTGTTCCCATTTGTAAAAACAAAAGCTAGAAAAACCATCATTGAACCTATTATTGAAAAAAGACTTTCAGAAATAATTGAAAAAGAACGATTAGAAAATGAAAAAAAATAATATTGTAATTCTTATAATTTTAGCCTCATTTTTTGCCGGCTGTGAAGAGCCTTTGGACTACAAATTTCAAGACAAGCCACAGTTAGTAGAATGTCCTGGGGCAGATAAAGCCTTAATGCACGAAGCTTTGTATAGCTTTCAAGAGGATATTGGCGCTTATTATAATAAGCACACCGATTTTAGGGAAGGCACTACAAACTATTACTTAGAGGCCTATAGACAGTATGTATATTTTGGTTTTTCTGGGGAAGCAAAGTTTGATGAAATAGCATCTCCTCATTCTAAAAAAGTTTTAAAAAAGCTTAAAGAAATTGATGGCCTTTGGAATACTGGAAACGTAAAAACCAATCTAAACTATAACTACGAGTATATTGAATGTCTTTTGAATAACATTGAAGATAAAGACATGAAAGAAAGACTACTTAGTTTAAAAAAAGTAGATTATTTATCGCCAGATATGGTTGCAGAGCCCATGCGAAGAGAAGTTCTAAAAATTGTGGGAGATGAACATTTGGCCATGTATATGATGCTCGATGCCTATTACCAATATTTAATAAACTACGATTTTCCCGAAGCGAGATAGCATGAATAGAAAAAATCTCCAACATATTACTATAAAGAAGTCCATTCCTGAAAAAAAATATCCCAATTCAGAAATGGAAACTGCTGAAGGTATTTCGGTAAAATCAACCTATTCTGAAGGTGATATTGCCTCTTTAAATCATCTCAACTTCGCTGCTGGTATTGCGCCTAATTTACGTGGTCCTTACAGTACAATGTATGTTCAAAAGCCTTGGACCATTCGCCAGTACGCAGGATTTTCTACTGCCGAGGATAGCAACGCTTTTTACCGAAGAAATCTTGCCGCAGGACAAAAAGGACTATCTGTTGCCTTTGATTTAGCTACGCATCGCGGTTACGACAGTGACCATGAACGCGTTGTTGGGGATGTAGGAAAAGCTGGTGTTGCCATTGATAGTGTGGAGGATATGAAAATTTTGTTCGACCAAATTCCACTGGACAAAATGAGTGTTTCAATGACGATGAATGGTGCGGTGTTACCTATCATGGCTTTTTATATTGTCGCTGCTGAAGAACAAGGAGTTAATCCAGAGGCTTTAGCTGGAACCATTCAAAATGACATTTTAAAGGAGTTTATGGTGCGAAATACCTACATCTACCCTCCCACTCCTTCTATGAAAATTATAGGTGATATTTTTAAATATACCAGTAGGCATATGCCCAAGTTTAATTCCATTTCAATTTCGGGATACCATATGCAGGAAGCCGGAGCTACCTGTGATATTGAATTGGCCTATACCCTCGCCGACGGACTCGAATACATACGTACTGGAATCGATGCTGGAATGAGCATTGATAGCTTTGCCCCTCGCCTCTCTTTCTTTTGGGCCATTGGGATGAATCATTTTATGGAAATAGCAAAAATGCGTGCCGCAAGAATGCTTTGGGCAAAAATTGTTAAACAATTCCACCCTAATAATGAAAAATCACTCGCACTACGGACTCATTGCCAAACCAGCGGATGGAGTTTAACCGAACAAGACCCTTTCAATAATGTTTCTAGAACCTGTATTGAAGCAGCGGCTGCCGTTTTTGGCGGAACCCAATCCTTACACACAAATGCCTTAGACGAAGCCATTGCACTCCCAACCGATTTCTCTGCCAGAATAGCAAGAAATACTCAAATTTATCTTCAACAAGAAACGCAAATCACTAGAACTGTCGACCCTTGGGCTGGAAGTTTTTATGTTGAAAAACTCACCCATGATATTGCTGAAAAAGCGTGGCAGCTTATTGAAGAAGTGGAAGCATTAGGCGGCATGACCAAAGCTATTGAAGCTGGCATCCCAAAACTTCGCATCGAAGAAGCAGCCGCTAGAAAGCAAGCTCGAATCGATAGCGGACAGGACATTATTGTGGGCGTTAACAAATATCGATTAGAAAAAGAAGACCCGCTACAAATTTTAGACGTAGACAATCAGAAAGTTAGAAAAGGACAAATTGAACGGATAAAGCGTATTAAAGCGGAAAGAAATTCAGAAAAAGTAACGGAAGCACTTTCAAAATTAACTCAATGTGCTAAAACAGGTGAAGGAAATTTATTAGCTTTAGCAGTAGAAGCAGCCAGAGAACGAGCAACACTTGGTGAAATTAGTGATGCTTTGGAAAAAGTCTTTGGAAGGTATAAAGCACAAATCAAATCCTTTAGTGGCGTGTACAGTAAAGAAATAAAGAAAGATCCAAGTTTTGAAAAAGCACGACAGATGGCAGACCAATTTGCCGAACTGGAAGGGCGTCGTCCCCGTATTATGATTGCCAAAATGGGGCAAGATGGTCACGACCGGGGTGCTAAAGTAGTTGCCACTGGTTATGCCGATGTAGGCTTTGATGTGGATATTGGACCGCTTTTTCAAACCCCAGCTGAAGCGGCCAAGCAAGCCATGGAAAATGACGTACATATTTTAGGCGTTTCTTCTCTGGCGGCAGGTCATAAAACATTGGTACCACAGGTCATTGAAGAATTAAAGAAATACGGACGAGAAGATATCATGGTGATTGTTGGCGGTGTAATTCCGCCACAGGATTACCAATATTTATTTGATGCCGGAGCGGTTGCCGTTTATGGCCCTGGCACCAAAATCAGTGAAGCCGCTATTGAAATTCTTCAAATCCTGATAGATTCTACAGACTAGGTAACAATATTGTTACTTACTATTTTGTTACTTACAACATTGTTACTATATTTGTGATATGGAAAATAATCTTCCGTTTAAATATGGTAAACTCGTTACTGAAGATTTCTTTGTGAACAGAACCGAAGAGATTGCCCAAATATCGTCGCTGCTCACATCAAAAATCAACGTAACGCTTATTTCACCCAGAAGATGGGGAAAATCTTCTTTGTTTTTTAAGATTGCCCATGATCTTGAAAAGAAAAATCCAAAAATCAAGTTTTGCTTTATCGATTTATTTAAAACCCGAAACGAAAGAGAATTTTATGAATATTTTGCTTCGGAAGTACTAAAAGCCTCCTATTCTAAATGGGAGGAGCGACTCGAAAAAGCGAAGGTGTTTTTTAAACATCTTATTCCAAAGTTCAGCTTTGGAGTAGATCCCACACAAGAATTTTCAGTATCGCTAGATTGGGAAGAGGTTCAAAAGCATCCGCAGGAAATTCTCGATTTACCAGAAGTTATTTCAAAAGAAAAAGGAATCCATATTATAATTTGTTTGGTTGAATTTCAGAATATATCACACTTTAACGATTCGTTGGGCTTTCAGAAAAAATTACGTGCCAGCTGGCAAACACACCAACATTGCTCCTACGCTATCTACGGAAGCAAACAACACATGATGACAGAGATTTTTGAAAAGAAATCGATGCCTTTTTACAAGTTTGGTGAAATTTTATTCCTTTCAAAAATAGACAACACACATTGGTGCAAATACATAGTAAAACGCTTCAAAAAAACGGGTAAAAGTATTTCGGCAAAGTATGCTTCAAAAATTGCCAGCCTAGTAGATAATCACCCCTATTTTGTGCAGCAATTAGCGAATTCGGTTTGGATTTGCACTACAGACAAATGCAGTGAAACTGAAATTGAAATGGGGTTAAAAAATCTACTCAACCAATACGACCTTATCTTTAGTAGAGAGCTGGACGGGCTTTCTAACCTACAGCTTAATCTTTTAAAGGCCATTGCGTATAACGAAGAAAAACTAAGCAGTAAAAAAACGATTGACAAGTACCATCTTTCTTCTTCGGCAAGTGTCAATCGGTCGAAAGAGGCACTCATTCAGAAAGAAATTATAGATACTTTTCATCAACAGATTGCGTTTTTGGATCCCCTATTTAAAATTTGGTTTAAAACAGTGTATTTAAAATGATAAATAAACCTTAATGGGTAAAGCGATTCTTTATGTAAATTGTATTTTTATACTTCAAATAACAATCCATGAATTTAAAACAAAAAATGTTGCGCGATAATGCGCTAAAAGGAAAAACTATTGTAGTCACTGGAGGCGGAAGCGGTTTAGGAAAAGCCATGGCAACTTACTTTTTAGAGTTGGGTGCGAATATCGTTATCACCTCCAGAAATCTTGAAAAGTTGCAAACGGTTGCTGCCGAAATGGAAGCATCAACTGGTGGAAAAGTATTATCTGTTCAATGTGATGTTAGAAATTATGACGAAGTGGAAGCCATGGTAAAGGCCTCTGTGGATGCTTTTGGAAAAGTGGATGTCCTATTAAATAATGCCGCAGGAAATTTTATTTCTCCAACCGAGCGACTTTCCAGTAATGCATTTGATACTATTATTGATATTGTATTGAAAGGAACCAAAAACTGCACTTTGGCATTTGGAAAGCATTGGATTGACCAAAAAGAAACTAATAAAGTAGTGTTGAATATTGTAACGACCTACGCTTGGACGGGTTCGTCGTATGTAGTGCCAAGTGCTACTGCAAAAGCTGGTGTGTTGGCTATGACACGCTCATTGGCAGTAGAATGGGCAAAATACGGAATGCGCTTTAATGCCATTGCTCCTGGTCCTTTCCCCACCAAAGGGGCCTGGGATAGATTACTACCTGGGGATTTAAAAGAAAAATTTGATTTAGCTAAAAAAGTACCTTTAAAACGTGTGGGGGACCATCAAGAATTAGCGAATTTGGCTGCATATTTGGTTTCCGATTTTTCGGCATATGTAAATGGAGAAGTGATTACCATTGATGGTGGTGAATGGCTTAAAGGTGCTGGACAATTTAATTTACTGGAAGATATCCCCAAAGAAATGTGGGACATGTTGGAAGCTATGATTAAAGCCAAAAAGAGTAACTAAATTTTCATTGAAACCATCGTGGGTGGCAAATACTTAAAAATGACTAAACTGAATACTAGTTATTTTTAAGTATTTGGCGGCAACCAAAAACTATGATAAAAGATAAAAGAAGCGTTTTAAATCATTCGTGGGTGGCCAAAAGCACAAAATGAATAATTTGTGAAGCAATCATTTTGGGGTTTTGGGCGGAAATATAGGGGCAATGATTAAAGCCAAAAAGAATAAATAAATTGTTCACACCCTGTTAACAAAATTAGCTTTCAAAGCCCATAATTAATCGTATTTTTAACCTTTATAATTTGTAGGAAAATTAATGGGTAAAATAATTGCTATTGCCAATCAAAAAGGAGGCGTTGGAAAAACAACAACGTCAGTAAATCTAGCGGCTTCCTTAGGTGTTTTAGAAAAAAAAGTACTTCTTATTGATGCAGATCCACAGGCTAATGCGACCTCTGGACTAGGGATTGATGTGGAAAGTGTTGAAATTGGTACCTACCAACTGCTTGAGCATACGGTTTCAGCAAAAAAAGCCATTATCTCTACGGCTTCACCCAACTTAGATATTATTCCTGCACACATTGATTTGGTAGCCATCGAAATTGAACTGGTGGACCAAGAAAATCGCGAATCGATGCTAAAAAAGGCAATTATCGATTTAAAGTCAGATTACGACTTTATCCTTATCGATTGTGCGCCCTCATTAGGTCTTTTAACACTCAATGCTTTAACTGCAGCTGATTCGGTGTTAATCCCTATTCAATGTGAATACTTTGCCTTAGAGGGGCTAGGAAAGCTATTAAATACCATTAAAAGTGTTCAGAAAATACACAATGAAAATCTTGATATTGAAGGATTACTGCTAACGATGTACGATTCTCGTTTGCGATTGTCCAATCAAGTAGTGGAAGAAGTGAAAAAGCACTTCGATGAAATGGTTTTTAAAACAATCATCCAACGAAATGTGCGTTTAAGTGAAGCCCCAAGTTATGGAGAAAGCATTATAAGTTACGATGCGGGTAGTAAAGGTGCCAATAATTACTTAAGTTTGGCACAAGAATTAATTGAGAAAAACGGATAAGGATTTATGGCGAAAGCAACAAAAAAGCAGGCTTTAGGACGTGGACTTTCAGCTTTACTGAAAGATCCCAATAACGACATTAAGTCTGTGGATGATAAAAACGCAGATAAAGTAGTAGGTAATATTGTTGAATTGGAATTGTCTTCTATTGAAGTAAACCCCTTTCAGCCTCGCACAAGTTTTAATGAAGAAACGCTTCGTGAGTTAGCTTCCTCTATCAAAGAATTAGGCGTTATTCAGCCAATAACAGTTCGTAAAATTGATTTTAATAAATACCAATTGGTTAGTGGAGAACGTCGTTTTCGTGCTTCTAAACTCATTGGCCTAGAAACCATTCCCTCGTATATCCGAATTGCTAATGATCAGGAGTCACTGGAAATGGCTTTGGTGGAAAATATTCAGCGACAAGACCTCGACCCTATAGAAATAGCGCTTTCCTATCAGCGATTAATTGAAGAAATTGAAGTAACTCAGGAAGAATTAAGTGATCGCGTGGGTAAAAATCGCTCAACAGTAACTAACTATCTTCGATTATTAAAATTAGATCCCATTATCCAAACAGGAATGCGAGATGGATTTATCTCTATGGGACACGGTAGAGCCTTAATAAATATTGAAGATACCAACGATCAACTGGATATTTATGAAAAAGTGGTGAGTCAATCGCTTTCGGTACGTGAAACGGAAGCCTTAGTTAGAAATTACAAAAATCCTGAATCCAAAGGTACTTCTACAAAAAAAGAAATTCCTCATTTCGCTAATAAAGGCAGTAGAGAATTGACCGATCTATTAGACGCAAAAGTTTCTATAAAAGCATCACAAAATGGAAAAGGGCAAATCGTAGTTCCTTTTAAAAGTGAAGCCGATTTTCAACGCATTTTGAACCTCATAAAAAGTGAGAAATAAGCTTTTCCATATCTTATTTTTTTTAGGAAGTCTTTCCCTATTTGCACAATCTGATAGTCTTTCAGTAAAAGAAGAAAAAGTCTTAGTCGTTATAGATAGCTTAGCACCTAAAGAAGATTATGACCCATTAGCGCCTGCTCAAGCTGCTTTTTATTCGGCAGTATTGCCTGGATTGGGACAAGCTTACAACAAAAAATATTGGAAAATTCCCATTATCTATGCTGGGATAGGTACTGGAATCTATTTCTATGTTCAAAATACCAATGACTATAACCGCTTTCGAGATGCTTATAAACGACGACTCGCTGGTTTTGAAGATGATGAATTTCAAGGAATCTCAACAGACCGACTTATTGACGCACAGGAAACCGCGAGTAGAAATAGAGATATCAGCATCGTTGTTTCTATAGGATTTTATCTTTTAAATATTATTGATGCTAATGTTGATGCCCATTTAAAGCAATACAATATAAGCGAAGACTTAACACTGCAGCCCAAGGTGGAAATGGACCCTATTAACACGGTTCCCAATTATGGTCTTACCTTAACTTTTAATTTAAAATGAAAATAGCTCTGCTTGGTTACGGAAAAATGGGGAAAACCATCGAAAGATTAGCGATGGAAAAAGGTCATGAGGTAGTTTTTAAATCGACTCAAAATGCTTCGGAAGGTAATTTAAAAGAAGCCGATGTAGCCATAGAATTTACCATTGCCGAAGCTGCCGTAGAAAATATCTCATTTTGTTTCCAAAATAACATCCCTGTAGTGAGCGGAACAACCGGTTGGATTAAACGTTACAATGAAGTTCTAAAGATTTGTGAAAAGTGTAACGGAAGTTTTATCTACGCGTCGAACTTTAGTGTGGGTGTAAATCTATTCTTTAATTTAAATGGCTACCTAGCACAGCTAATGCAGCCTTGGAAAGAGTATATCCCTTCCATTGAAGAAATTCATCATACCCAAAAGAAAGATGCTCCCAGTGGAACAGCCATTTCGCTTGCAGATGGAATTATTCGGCATTCAGAATTGGATGCTTGGGAATTAGATTCAAAAGATTCAAAAAAACTAAATATTACAGCGCTTCGTGAAGGCGATGTAAAAGGAACACATACGGTTGAATATCGTTCAAACATTGACACCCTAAGCATTAGGCATGAAGCCCATAGCCGCGATGGATTTGCTTTAGGAGCCATCTTAGCCGCCGAGTGGCTCATTGGGAAAAAAGGGGTGTATAATATGAAGGATGTTCTAAATTTGAAATAAAACGAAAAGGAAGGGTGTTAATACACTCTCAAAAATATAAATTATGACATTATTAGGTTGGTTTTTATTTTTTCTCATAATCCAAGTCATCCATTTTTTAGGCACTTGGAAACTCTATGTTGCCGCTGGACGTAAACCTTGGGAAGCCGCTGTTCCTGTCCACAATGGTGTAGTTTTAATGAAAATTATAAATCGCCCGTGGTGGTGGGTACTATTGCTTTTTGTACCCATTGTTAACTTGATTATGTTTCCGGTAACTTGGGTCGAGACCATTAGAAGTTTCGGTTTTAATAAACCAAAAGACACTATTTTAGTTTTAGTTACTTGTGGGTTGTATATTTTCTATCTCAATTATACTCAAAAGTTAAGTTATATTGAAGACCGTGATTTAAAACCAAAATCCTCATCGGGAGAATGGGTAAGCTCTATTTTGTTTGCCGTGGTTGCAGCAACGATTGTACATACGTATTTTATGCAACCCTTTACTATTCCTTCTTCTTCATTAGAGAAAACATTACTGGTTGGGGATTATCTTTTTGTGAGTAAGTTTCATTATGGTGCAAGAACACCTATGACTGCGGTAGCCTTACCCATGGTCCATGATAGTCTTCCATTAGTGAAGAATAAATCGTACTTCAGCAAGCCTCAAATTCCCTATTTTAGGATTCCTGGGTTTCAGGATATAAAGCGAAACGATATTGTTGTGTTTAATTGGCCTGTGGATACCTTAGTTGATATTAGACCAGGTTTTATGAAAGGAAGCGTTCAAAAACCAATTGATAAAAAATCGAATTACGTCAAGCGTTGTGTTGGAATTCCCGGAGATTCTCTTGAAGTGAGAGATGGTTATGTTTTTATTAATGGAAAACAAAACGAATTACCCGATAGAGCCAAGATTCAATTTGCGTATAAAGTGATTTCAAAAAATGCTTTGGTTGCCACTCAAAATGGAAGGTACACTAATTTCCCCTCAAAAGTACTGCACGAACGCTACAACATAACGGAAATTGGTTTGATGGACATTAACCAAGAGGAACAACTTTTTACACACAGAGTCACATTAACTGAGGCGGCAGCCGAGCAACTCAAAAACTACCCGGGGATAACTAGTGTAGAAAGATATTTACTTCCAAATACATTTAGAGACCCTGAAATATTTCCATATAGTTCTTCCACATCTTTTAACAATAGTAATTTTGGACCTATCTATATTCCGAAGGCCGGGGTAACCGTAGATATCACTCCAGAAAGCATTCCCTATTACCAAAGAATAATTGAAGTGTACGAAGGAAGTGAAATAGGCATTGATAATAAAATTTCGCAAGCGGGCACACAAGTACTTTTAAATGGCGAACCTTTAAGTCAATATACCTTTAAAATGGATTATTACTGGATGATGGGAGACAATCGCGATAATTCCCAAGACGCTAGATCGTGGGGGTATGTGCCCTTTAACCATGTGGTAGGTAAGCCTGTATTTGTTTGGTTTAGTAGTGATAAATACAAATCCTTCCCTAAAAATATTCGTTGGGAACGTATGTTCACAACTGTTGGAGGAAGTGGAGAACCCGTTTCCTACTTGAAGTACTTTTTAATTTTGGTAGCGGGATGGTATATTTTTAGCTTTTTCAGAAAAAGAAAGAAAGCTAAATCTTTATCATAAGGAGTTATAAAATGATATTGCTTCATCCAACCTATTTCCCAAGTATTGTACAAATGGTTGCCATGGCTCAAGCAGATAAGATCGTGTTTGAAGTAGAAGACAATTACCAAAAACAAACCTATAGAAATAGAGCGTACATAGCGCACTCCAATGGGAAGCTTACACTGAATGTTCCCATCAAGCATTCTAAAAATGGGGAAAGACAAAAAACCAAAGACGTCCAGGTTGAAAATAGTTTTCCGTGGCAATCTCAACACTGGAAATCGTTACAAACCGCGTATCGCACGTCTCCCTTTTTCGAATTTTATGAAGATGATTTAGCTCCTCTCTTTGAAGAACCTGTAGAACTTCTATTAGATTTCAACTTAAAAATATTCGAAATTCTTAGTGACCTAATAGGAATGGAAACTCCCTATTCACTAACTTCAGAATATGTAAAAACACCTTCAGAAAAAGACTTAAGACATCTAGCCGTAGCAAAGAAAGAACCTCAATATACATTATCAAAATACAATCAAGTGCTACAGGAAAATCACGGATTTCTTCCTAATCTTTCCGTATTAGATGTACTTTTTAATGAAGGTCCAAATACACTTCACTATCTCGAAGAACAAAAAATAGTATTCTAGCTACCAAGCTATGGTGGAAATGATGGGATAATGATCTGAAAAAGATTCTTTTCTATTCGTAAAGTCTAAAATCTCCAATTCTTCAGATGCTAAAATAAAATCAATTCGCAAGGGATATTTATTAAAATAGAAGCTTGTTCCTAAGCCATTTCCCCGTTCTTGAAAAGCATCATTCATACCATTCTTCAAACGCTTATAAATGTAAGAAAATGCCGTATTGTTAAAATCACCTGCTAGAATCACAGGATGAGGAGCCTTCTCTTTATGAGCAATAATGGAAGCCACCTGATTTTCTTGCTGCACAAAGGTTTCAGATATTTTTTTCTTTATTGTTTCGGTTCCTTTTTGCTGAATGAAATCCACGGTAGGCAATATACCCAACGACTGTAAGTGCAAATTATATACACGTATGGTATCGCCTTTTACAACAACATCTACAAATAATGAATTGTTATACGTTTTATCAAAATCAAAAGCCCCTTTGTGAACAATAGGATGCTTAGAAAAAATAGCGTGACCTAACTTGTGGGTGCTGTCTTTAAAATGAATGTAATGATATGGAAATTGTGAAAAGTCCGCCGTATTTGGTAAATAATACTCCTGAATACAAACCACATCGGGAGTTTCATCTTTTAATAGGCTTGCAATAGATTGTTTCACTTCGGCTTCATTCGGATTTTTTTCATAAGCATTAAAAAGACGAACATTATAACTTAGCACTTTTAGGGTATGTGAGTATTCTGAAGCATCACCTTCCGAAGAAATTTCAAAAAAAGCATTAAATAAAAAATAAGCTACCACCACTACCGTAGCCGAAAACCAGAATCGTTTTTTTAAACGGATAAGCCAATACACTGCGAATAGAAGATTTACTAGTATTAAAGGAGACACTGCTAAACTTAATACAGAGAGTGTAGGGAAGGATTTTGGGGGCAAAAAGGGTAAAACAAAAGAAATAAAAAGCAACAACGCGGCAAAAATGTTGAGCCCATAAAGCAATTTCCCCAAAAATTGAGTCTTAAACAATGTCGTAAATTTGGTTAGTCTTCTTTCCCTGCTTTAAACAAGAAATCTTTTTCCTCTTTGGTAAGGCTTTCGTAGCCACTTTTACCAATTTTATCCAAAATTAGATCTACTTTTTTTTGATGATCACTTTTGGTTTCTTTGTTCATAGAACGTTTGGAACTGGATTGTGTTGCACGATTTCTATGTACTTTTTTAAATGGCTTTTTCTCCCTAGGTTTAAAGAGGTTGGCTAAACTATCCATAAGTTTTTCAAACCAACTTCCAATATCCTTTCCTTTAAGCAATTGGCGCGCATAAATGTAACCAAAAAGGGCTCCGCCAAGATGGGCTAATATTCCTCCAGCGTTGTTCAAACTTGAAAGACTGATTAAATCCCAAAGCACAAAAAACACAGCAATATGCCATAGTTTTAGATTAATTGTAAAAATCCTAATAGGTGCGTTGGGTGTGTAAGTAGCCGAAAAACCCATCAATGCCATTACCGCTGCGGAAGCACCGTACAAAACGCCATTAGCAGAAGCAAAAGCAGGAAAAACATTATAGGATATCATAAAAAGTAATCCGCCTACAATTCCACCAAGCAAATAAATGGTTAAAAACCTTTTTGCTGAAAATAAGTTGGTAATATACCTTCCAAAAAAATACAACCAGAGCATATTAAAGAGAATATGCAAAAAACCTAGATGAATAAAATTATAGGTAATTAGCGACCAAGGTTGAGTGATAAAACTTCCAATGGACTCTGGTAAAACAAACCAAGCAATTAGGCTAAATGCATCTATTTGAAACAAAGCAGCTACAATGGTCACCACCAAAAACACAATCACATTAATAGCGATGAGTTTGGTAATAATGTCTGCGGTTTTAAATTGATATGCGATGCTTCCCTGTGCCATTTAATTCCAACGATGATCATTAAAACTATTTTTCTTCCAATAGTATGCCATAAGAAAACCAAATAAAGCACCCCCAAGGTGTGCCCAGTTGGCGATATTTTGCCCAAATAATGAGAAACCTGTGAGTCCACTAAATAAATCCAATAGAATTAATCCAGGAATAAAATACTTTGCTTTAACGGGTACTGGGAAAAAGATAAGCATTAGCCCTACATTGGGATACATCATCCCAAAGGCTACCAAGACTCCGTAAATAGCTCCAGAAGCTCCAACTGCAGGAGTATTAAATGCCGCATATAGACTATCGATACTTTCTCGGGAAACTGTAGCTAAAATACTCTCACTACCCCCTTTACCATTTATAAGGAAATTTTGAATTTCAGCTTGACTCCATCCTCCATTAAGCAATTCTGCCATCACAGAATGAACTTCGTAATAGGAAACTAAAGAATGAATTAAAGCAGCACCCAATCCCGCCGAAAAGTAAAAGAACAAAAACTTATTTCTACCCCAGCGTTCTTCCAATGGAGAACCAAAGGCCCATAAAGCATACATATTAAAAAGTATATGCATGAATCCTCCGTGCATAAACATATGCGTTACGGGTTGCCAAACCTGAAAATTGGGATTTTCAAAATAATAAAGCGAGAAAAGACGATATACTATTTCTCCAGAGAGTAATGTCCCAGCAAAAAACAGCACATTGCAAATGATTAAGACTTTAACTGTTTCGGTGATTCTTCCCATTACATAAATTTTTTATCAAAGTCGTTAATTCCCATCGTGACAAAAACGGGTCTATTATTAGGCGATACACTAGGCTCTTTGCAAGCAAAAAGTTGATGGATAATATGTTCTTGTGCTTCCATAGAAAGTGAGACCCCTGTTTTAATCGCCATACTCTTAGCCAATGACTTTGCCATTAAATCATTCTGACTATACCCTGCTTCAGGCACTTCGGTTTCGATATCGGCAATTAATTGCTGTAAAATTTCTTCTACACTACTTTCCAGAACACCCGAGGGAACGCCACTAATTTCCACTAATTCTTCTTTTATTTCTGAAAATACAAAACCGGTATCCTCTAGTTGTTCCTTCAACGACTGCAACATGGCTACTTTCGATTTTGAAAACTGAAAGGAAATAGGAAACAATAATTGCTGACTTACCGCTTGGTGCAACGTAATGTTTTTCAGCAATTCTTCGTATAATATTCGTTGATGGGCTAAGTTTTGATGGATGACTATAAGTCCGCTTTTTATGGAGCTTACAATGTATTTATTCTGTATTTGAAACGTAACCTTTCCATTTTCTTGATGCTGCCCTTCAAATAAACTACCTGTTACCTCTTCACTCTCCATTTCAATGTTTTCTAGAGAAAAGGAATTGTCATTCGAGCTTTCTTCATCTTCCAAACCAACATATAATGATTCCCAAGCTGGAGATTTCTCCCTTTTAAACGGAAAGGAGATATTCCCTTGTTTGGGTTCTTTCTGAAAAGGATTAAAGTTTTTATCTACCTCTATGGTAGGTACCTTAGGGGATTTTTTTGAATACTCATAAGGCGTATCGAATCCGGCATCTCTATTAAAATCGAGTACTGGCGCAATACTAAACTGCCCTAAACTATGTTTAATGGTGGAGCGTAACATGGCATAAATTGCATGTTCGTCTTCAAACTTAATTTCGGTTTTGGTGGGATGAATATTAATATCGATGGCATGTGGATCTACCTCCAAATAAAGAAAATATCCGGGATGATTTTCAGTTTTAATTAATCCTTCAAATGCCGAAGCCACCGCGTGATGCAAGTACGGGCTTTTTATAAATCGGTCATTCACAAAAAAGAATTGTTCTCCCCTGCTCTTTCGTGCAAACTCGGGCTTTAATACAAATCCGTTTACTTTTACAATATCTGTTTCTTCAGCAACAGGGACAAGTTTTTCATTCGTTTTACTTCCGAAGATATTAACAATACGTTGTCTCAACTTCGTTCCAGGAAGACTAAATACATTACTCCCATTGTGAATCATTTCAAAACCAACTTGCGGATGCGCCAAAGCTACCCGATGAAATTCGTCAATAATGTGTCGCGTTTCCACAGGATTACTCTTAAGGAAATTACGCCGTGCGGGAATATTGTAAAAAAGGTTTTTAACTGAAATGGTTGTTCCTTTTGGAATCACCACCATCTCTTGTGACGTTACTTCACTGCCTTCAATGGCAATTTTAACACCCATCTCGGCAGTATCTGTCTTTGTTTTTAACTCGACGTGCGCAATCGCAGCAATCGATGCCAATGCCTCTCCACGAAAACCTTTGGTGTGTAAATTGAATAAATCTTCGGCACTTTTTATTTTTGAAGTAGCGTGGCGCTCAAAACAAAGACGCGCATCGGTGGCACTCATTCCAATCCCATTATCAATAACTTGCACCAATGTTTTTCCTGCATCTTTTAAAACTAACGTAACCTCCGTAGCTCCAGCATCGATGGCATTTTCCAGTAATTCTTTTACCACCGAAGCAGGTCGTTGTACTACTTCTCCTGCGGCAATTTGGTTAGCCACATGATCTGGCAATAACTGGATAATATCAGGCATTTAACGCGTTTAGGTAAAAATGGTTAAGTCAAAATCTATAATCCACAAAAAAATGAAAACCAAAACAGCAGCAATAATGAGCACCGTTTTGTTAAACTCTACATTATTTCTGTTTCGTTTTTCAAGACGAGCCTCTCTCCATTGACCCCCAAAATCGTTTTTATTATATGTCTCGTTGTACATATCCATTTTGGTTGTAAAATCTTTTGGGTCTGCTTCTTCCTTTCCCTTGTAATATCGAGGGGTGTAGTTAAAACGATTGTTCGTTTTTAATTTTTTTATGAGTGTGAACTTTATCATAACAGAATTGTTTTCAAAGTTAGGTAAAATCAAAAACAATGCCGTGAAGCCTCTCTTAAAAATTGTTAACAAAGAAGGGGAAAAGATTTAAAATTTAGCGTCTTTCCGAAGTTGTGCCATTTTTATGGCGGCAATGGCCGCTTCTGTACCTTTATTACCGTGTTTTCCTCCACTTCTATCAATGGCTTGTTGAAGGGTATTATCGGTAAGCACACAAAAGATAACCGGAATATCCTGTTGTAGGTTTAGGTCTTTTATGCCTTGAGAAACTGCATCGCAAACAAAATCGAAATGTTTGGTTTCTCCTTGAATCACACTCCCTATAGCAATAACGGCATCAAGCATATCGAAGCTTTCGGTCATTTTTTTACAACCATAAATAAGTTCGAAGCTCCCAGGAACATTCCAACGAACGATATTTTCTTTGATTCCGCCACAGTCTAGAATAGCATCGAACGCCCCTTGAAACATGCCTTGGGTAATTTGTTCGTTCCATTCTGAAACAACAATCCCAAACCGAAAGTTCTTCGCATTTGGGATTGTAGCTTTATCGTAAGTAGATAAATTTTTATTGGATGTTGCCATCTTTATTTTTTCATTCCTTCGGCTTGACCCTTGTAGATTTTAGCTTGAGCTGCTTCTGGAGCATCTGGGTATTCTTCCGTTATTCTATTAAAGAAATCGTAAGCTTCATTTGCCTTTCCTAAGTTTAAAGCTGTAATTCCAGCTTTTAATAAGAAACGCGGAGAGGTCATTTCGTTATCGCTCAGCTTAATAGCCTCTTTGTAATATTTGTATGCTTCTTCTGGCTGATTTAACTGTACAAAAGCATCTGCAATTCCTCCTTTAGCAAGCGGTCCTAATAATGGATCGTCTGTTTTAAACTTGTCTAAATAGTTAATTGCTTCCTGATACTTATTGGTGTTTAAATAAGCCATCCCTGCTTGATAACGAGCAATATTTCCTGTTGGAGTACCACTGTATTTATCAACGATATCAATTAAACCATACTTTCCAGCATTTCCGTTAAGTGCTAAATTGTACAACGAATCTTTTTCAGTTGGAGAATTTAAGGCTCGCTCATAATAGGAGTTGGCTTGGTAAATTTCGCTAACCGCTTCGGCCTGATTAGGCTCAACAATAAATTTTTGATACGAAATGTAGCCTAATACTCCAATAGCAACTACAGCTACCAAACCAAAAATAATTTTTTGATTTTTCTCTACCCAAGCTTCCGTTTTTGAAGCTGTTTCATCTAAGGTATTAAATACCTCTGCCGTAGTACTTTCTTGTTCTATTTGAGATTCCTTTTCAGCCTTAGTTTTTGGCTTATAGCCTCTTTTCTTGTAGGTTGCCATAATATTGAATTATTGAGGGGCAAAAATATAATATTTATTACAATTAAAAAGGGAAAAATCAATATTTTGCGGACAAGGAATTATGCTACTTCAAAATAGCAACCATAGCATTAAAAAAATAGCTAACTTATTTATATAGATGATTTTACAAAAATTATCCTTACTCAACTATAAAAATTTCGAATCACAAACATTCGACCTTGACCCAAAAATTAATTGCTTTGTAGGGCTAAATGGTGTTGGAAAGACCAATGCACTTGATGCAATTTATCATCTATCCTTCGGAAAAAGTTACTTTAATCCTATTACCCTTCAAAATATAAAACACGGGGAAGAATTTTTTGTTATTGAAGGAATTTACGAGAAACAAGAGTTAGAAGAAAAAGTAGTTGTGAGTGCTAAAAAAGGACAAAAAAAAATCATTAAGCGCAACGGAAAAGCCTACGAAAAATTTAGTGACCATATTGGGTTCTTGCCATTGGTAATTATTTCACCAAGTGATAGAGATTTAATTATGGAAGGCAGTGATACTCGTCGAAAGTTTATGGACGGTGTTATTTCACAGAGCGATGCCAATTATTTAAAAGCCTTAATTAACTATAACAAAGTATTGGTGCAACGCAATTCGCTTTTAAAATACTTTGCGGTTAATAATACATATAATCAAGATACACTTGACATTTATAATGATCAATTGCATACGTTTGGAAGTGAAATTTTTGAAAAAAGAACGGCTTTTATAAAAGACTTTCAGCCTATATTCTTAAAAAGACATCAATCCATTAGTAACGGCAATGAAAGTGTCGATTTAGTGTACACAAGCCACCTACAAGAGGGTGATTTAAAATCCCAATTGGTCTCAAACATCTCAAAAGATAGAGGGATGCAATACACAACGGTGGGAATCCATAAAGATGATTTACATTTTGAAATTGAAGGGCATCCTATTAAAAAATTTGGCTCTCAAGGACAGCAAAAATCGTTCCTAATAGCCTTAAAGTTGGCTCAATTCGATTTTATAAAACAGCAAAGTAATGTGAATCCTATCCTACTTTTGGACGATATTTTTGATAAACTAGATGAGGAACGCGTAGCACAAATTATTACTTTGGTAGATAATGAAAACTTTGGGCAGTTATTTATTACAGACACTCATGCCGAAAGGACCGAAAATGTAATTAAAAAAGTACACCAGAGCTATAAAATGTTTAAATTATAGCCTATTTTAAAATTATGGCAAAAAGAGTAGGAGAACATAGTTCGTTAGGAGATATCCTTAAAGATTTTATTGCGTCTAGTAAATTAGAAAAAGGTTTGAATAAAATCTCTGTGGAAGAGGCTTGGCATCAAGTCATGGGAAATGCCATTTCAAAATATACTACCCAAGTTTTATTGGAAAGAGATACGTTGTATGTGCAATTAAGTTCTTCGGTATTGCGTGAAGAGTTAACCTATGGAAAGGAAAAGATAATTACACTGCTCAATGAAGCCCTTGGCAAAGAACTTGTCAAGAAATTAGTATTACGATAAAAAGCCACTCGATGAGTGGCTTTTTTTATGTTTTGGAATAAATTTTATTAGAAAATCTCTCTTCCAGCAAAGTGAAACTGACTTTCAATCTCAGCATTTTCATCACTATCACTTCCGTGAACGGCATTTTCACCAATAGAAGCAGCGTATAATTTACGGATGGTTCCTTCTGCAGCTTCCGCTGGATTGGTAGCTCCAATTAGCGTACGGAAATCTTCAACAGCATTGTCTTTTTCTAACACAGCAGCAACGATTGGCCCGCGAGTCATATATTCCACTAATTCACCAAAGAATGGACGCTCTTTGTGTACTGCGTAAAAAGCCTGCGCATCTGCAGTTGTCATTTGGGTAAGCTTCATAGCAGCGATTCTAAAACCTGCCGAAGTTATTTTTTCTAAAATGGGCCCAATGTTACCTTTTTCAACGCTATCGGGCTTTAACATCGTAAATGTTCTGTCTGTTCTCATGAGTATGTTTCAAAATTTTGTGCAAAAATAACCTTTTCAGAAGCAAAAACAAGTCCTTAACCATTCTTTAATACAATCATTACATTTTAGGCACTATCTTAGCAATCTCGCATTAAATTGTATCTTCGCAAGCTATGAAAGAAGAAACCCTTAAAACGGTTATAGAAGTACTGCAAAAATCAAAGCAAATTGCTATTGTTGGCCACAAAAACCCCGATGGTGATGCGGTGGGCTCATGTTTGGGCCTTTTTCACTTTTTAAAAAACAGAGGATTTAATGTGACGGTGGTGATGCCCAATGATTTTCCCGATTTCTTGAAGTGGCTTCCAGGTTGTGATACTATTATTAATTTTGAAAAGCACCTCGAAGAAGTAACCACAGTTATTGAAAACGCTGAAGTTATTTTTACTTTAGACTTCAACGCTTTAAATAGAACAGGTGGTCTTGGCGAAGTTTTGGAACAAGCTGAAGCTAAATTTATTATGATCGATCATCATCAACAACCCGATGATTATGCTGTAGCAACTTATAGTGATGTAACGATGAGTTCTACATGTGAAATGGTCTATCATTTTATTGAAAAATTACAAGGTAAAAACGAAATCACTCCAGAAATTGCCACCAATTTATATGCAGGAATAATGACGGACACAGGTTCGTTTCGCTTTCCAGCCACTTCAGCAACAACCCATAGAGTGATTGCTCATTTAATAGAGTGTGGCGCGAATAACAGTGAGATTCATCAAAATATTTATGATACCAATAGTCCTGATAGGATGAAACTTTTGGGTGTGGCATTAAATAATATGACAATTCTTTCAGAATATAATACGGCCTATATTACACTTTCACAAAAGGAATTGGACGATCACAATTTTAAAAAGGGAGATACCGAAGGTTTTGTAAATTATCCCTTATCTATTGAAGGAATCATTTTTGCCGTCATTTTTATTGAAAATAAACAAGAAAGTATCACCAAAATTTCTTTTAGAAGTAAAGGAACTTTTTCGGTAAATGAATTTGCCCGAAGCCATTATAAAGGTGGCGGACATACTAACGCCGCAGGAGGAAAAAGTGATGCAACATTAACTGAAACAGTGTCTGAATTTATTAGTATATTGCCCCATTACAAAAACGCCCTAAATCATGTTTCGTAATTTATTAATAATAAGCATATTACTGTCGGTAATAGCATGCAAAAGCCCAGAAGCTCGACGCCCGATAAAATCGGCTTCAGGTTCTTTTATAAAAGAATCGGTAGAGCGAAATAAAAAGCTAATTGAAGAGGAGGAAGCTCTCATTGCTACCTATATGGAAAAAGAAGATACCATAGACTATATCGCTTCAGAGAGTGGTTTTTGGTATTATTATAATGTGCAGGACACCATTTCTACCCAACTTGCAGAATTAGGCGACGACGTTACTTTTACATACGATATTAAACACCTAGACGGAGAAACCATTCTTTCTGAAACCGAAAACGGAATTCAAAAATATAAAGTAGACCAAACCAATCAAGCACTTATCTCCGGCATTAGAGACGGTATAAAATTAATGAAGGCAGGCGAAACCATTACCTTTCTATTTCCTTCTCATAAAGCCTACGGATATTACGGCATTGAAAACAAATTAGGAACCAATGTTCCCGTGCAAAGCACAGTAACTTTAAAATCAATAAATTCAACAGAAAACAATTAAATACAATGAAAAAATTATTAATATTATTGGTATTAGCTACCACTACCCTTACTTCTTGTAAATCTAAATATCCAAATCTTGAGAAAGGTTTATATGCAGAATTTGTAACCAACAAAGGAACTTTTGTTGCCAAATTTTACGAAGAAACACCGCTTACCGTAGCCAATTTTATTGAATTAGCTGAAGGAAAACACCCGCTAACAGATTCGACCTATAAAGGAAAACCTTTCTTTAACGGATTAACGTTCCACCGTATTATAAAAGATTTTATGATTCAAGGAGGAGACCCAAAAGGAGATGGCAGTGGAAATCCAGGCTATAGATTTCCAGACGAGTTTGTCGATAGTTTAACGCATAGTAAAAAAGGAATTCTTTCTATGGCTAATTCTGGTCCTGGAACTAACGGAAGTCAATTTTTTATCACATTGAAAGAAACACCTTGGTTAGATGGAAAACACACGGTGTTTGGTGAAATAGTAATTGGGCAAGAAGTTGTTGACTCCATTGGAGCTGTGGAAACTAAAAAACCAGGGGACAAACCAGTAAACCCTGTTATCATTGAGCAAGTAAATATTATCAACAAAGGTGTTACCGCTCCTTCTTTTAATGCTGAAATGGCAAAAATAGAAGCTATCCAAAAAGAAAAAGAAGCAAAAATGATGGAAGTAGCCGCGAACACGGTAAAGGAACTAGAAGCTCTTAAAGCACAAGCAGAAACACTACCTTCAGGATTACAAGTTTACTGGAATCACAGAAGCAAAGCAATGAAACCCGCGGAAGGTAGTATGATTAAAATGAACTATAATGGTTACTTTGAAGACGGAAGACTATTAGACACAAGTTCCCAAGAAATTGCAGAAAAATATGATGCAGTAGATCATAGAAGAGTTGATTCAGGCCAATATGGACCAACTCTTGCACAATACAGTAAAGATGCGCAACTTATTCCTGGATTTAAGGAAGGATTACTATTATTGAGTGTTGGAGATAAAGCTACTATATTTATACCATCTCATTTAGCGTATGGCGCTCAAGGTTTAAGAGATCCTAGAACGGGTGAAGTGATTGTAGCACCAGACACAGGATTAATTTTTGAACTGGAACTTGTTGAAATTGTAGAGAAGCAGTAAATCTGATTTATAATTAAAAAAGCCGCTAATAAAGCGGCTTTTTTTATAGTTTATTTTTCGGAATTTCTTTTAAAATTTCTTTTACAAAATCCCAAAACTTTTGTGTTGAAGATATGCTAGCTCTCTCATCTGGAGAGTGTGCTCCTTTTATTGTAGGTCCAAAGGAAATCATATCCATCCCAGGATAGTTTTGACCTAAAATACCACATTCTAACCCAGCATGACAGGCAGCAACATGAGCCTTATCGCCATTCAATTTTTCGTAGAGTGCATCCATTACTTTTAAAATAGGACTTTCCATATTAGGTGCCCAACCAGGATAGGCACCAGAAAAAGTTACATCGTACCCTGCGAGGTTAAAAACAGCTTTTAAAGTCTGCGCTAAATCTTGCTTTGAGGATTCTACCGAAGAGCGTGTTAAACATTCTATTTCAATACTACCATTAGCTAACGTAATCTTGGCTAAATTGTTTGATGTTTCCACCAATCCTTCAATAGCGGGACTCATTCTAAAAACACCATTGCGAATTCCATAAACGGTATTAATAAATTTGGATTGATCTTCCAAACTCATAACCTTGCTTGGCTGAGATGTTTTTTCAATAGAAATAGAAATGGTTGGTTCTAATTGAACAAATTCGGTTGTGATATCTTGTTTAATAGTATTAAAAACCGTTTCAAAATTCTTAAAGTTTTTCTGAGAAACAGCAACCCAGACTTCACTTTCCCTAGGAATTGCATTACGAAGGCTTCCGCCTTTAATTTCGGAAATTTGAATATAATCTTTTGTAGCGTAGAGAATTCTATTCATTAATTTATTGGCATTCCCTAATCCCTTATGAATATCCATTCCACTGTGCCCTCCTTGTAGGCCTTTTAAAGTGATTTTACATCCTACAGCATTGGCATTTGGACTCTCCTGTGAATAAGTTCCTTTTGCTGTTACATCCACTCCTCCGGCACAACCCACACCTATTTCGTCATCTTCTTCGGTGTCTAGGTTTAATAAAATTTCTCCTTTTAGTATTCCTCCTTTTAAGCCCATAGCACCGGTCATTCCAGTTTCTTCATCTATGGTAAACAATGCTTCCAATGCTGGATGTGCAATTTCATTACTTGCTAATATTGCCATAATAGTGGCCACTCCCAATCCGTTGTCTGCTCCTAAAGTAGTTCCTTTCGCTCTTACCCAATCCCCATCCACAAACATTTCAATACCTTGGGTATCAAAATCGAAATTGGTATCATTATTTTTTTGATGTACCATGTCGAGATGCGATTGCATCACAATGGGTTTTCTATCTTCCATTCCTTTGGTAGCAGGCTTTCTAATAATGACATTACCCACTTCATCTTCAATGGTTTCAAGGTTAAGTTTTGCGCCAAAATCTTTCATAAATTGAATGACTCTTTCCTCTTTTTTAGAGGCACGGGGTACTACATTCAAATCGGCAAAATGGTTCCAAACTTCTTTGGGTTCAAGATTTCGTATTTCTTCGTTCATAGGTTTGTTTTTTAAACTTTTCAAAAGTACTTTTAATTCTGCATTCATAAAATTATAGGTTAAAGAATTCTTTGTAAGTTTGAAAATGCAAAAAAGAACACGTCTAATTTTAGCCTCATTATTAGTGGTTCAATATATTATTTTGCGCATTCTACGCGGTTTTCCAGAGTTTATAGAAACATACTACAGCCAAGGTATTTACCCTTACATTTCGGGCCTTTTACGATATATTTTTGGATGGATCCCATTTTCCATGGGGGATGTTTTTTACTTATTATTTATCGTATTGATGATACGCTGGCTACTAAAGAACTATAAAAGACTTATTAAAGAACCCGTTTGGTTTTTTGTAGATATAGCAGCTACACTTTCCATTGTATATGCTGTTTTTAATTTGGTTTGGGGACTTAATTATTTGCGCCCTGCCCTTCACCAAACACTTCAGTTAGAAAATGATTATACCACCCAACAGCTCATCACGACCACACAACGACTTATCCAAAAAAGCAATGAAATTCATCGCTCTTTAGGCTACAAAGACAGTGTAAAAATTGATTTGCCTTACACGCAAAATGAAATTTTTGAAAAATCAAAAAACGGTTATCAAAATCTAGAAAAAGAGTATCCTAACCTTGCTTATTCCCCCACCAGTATTAAAAAAAGTGGATGGAGTTTAGGTTTAACCTATATGGGGTATAGTGGGTATTACAACCCTTTAACAGGGGAAGCACAGGTTAATAATTTGATTAAAAGTTACAAATTTCCAGTTGTGGCGTGTCATGAGCAAGCACACCAAATTGGTTTTGCAGCAGAGAACGAGGCTAATTTTATTGCCACTTTGGCTACCCTTCATAATGAAGATCCTTACATACGATATACAGGCTATATTTTTGCTTTGCGGTATTGTCTTAATGAACTTGCCAGAAGAGATATGGCTGCCTATGAAACTATGTTACCCACAGTAAACTTTGGAATTTTAGAAAGCTATCGCGAAATGCGTGAGTTTTGGTTGTCCTACAAAAACCCGTTTGAAAATTTATCCAAAGCCTTTTGGGACCAATTCTTAAAAGCCAATAACCAGAGTAAAGGAATTGAGAGCTACAGCTATATGGTGGCGCTGGTTGTAAATTATTTTGAAGATAAACCCATGTAATTCTCTTAACATCTTGTTAAACCAGAAGAATTTTCCAATTAAACGAATCAACATTACTATATTTAAAAAGTAAATTAACCAACTTAATTTCTAATGAAAAAAACGTTTATTCTCGCTTTGCTTTTCCTATTTATTGGAATGGCAAATGCCCAAGATTATTTTCCCAAAAATGACGGTGTTAAAGAAGAAAACAATAATTATGTTGCACTTACTAATGCAACACTTTATGTCACTCCTTCGCAGATCATTAAAAATGGAACGCTACTTATTCAAAACGGAAAGGTAGTTGCTTCGGGAAGCAATGTGAACATCCCAAAAAACAGTATTACTATCGATTTACAAGGTAAGTATGTATACCCTTCTTTTATTGATAGTTATTCGGGTTTCGGAATTGAAAAACCTAAACGCCAAGGAGGTGGAAGATCCCCTCAGTACGATGCTACGCGCGAAGGTTTTTATTGGAACGATCATATTATGCCCGAAAACAAAGGAATCGATAAGTTTAAATATGAAAGTAAAGACGCCGAAGAACTACGGAAACTTGGCTTTGGAATTGTAAATACCCATCTTATGGATGGTATTGCTCGTGGTACAGGAGTTTTGGTGGCACTAAATGATGAATCTGGTGATGCAACCCGAATTTTAAATGATCAATCGGGACAATTCTATTCCTTTTCAAAAAGCGTATCCAGTAATCAATCCTATCCTGGCTCCCTTATGGGTTCTATGGCATTACTCCGACAAGTATATAGCGATATGGACTGGTATGCCAAAGGGAATAGTAAAACAAAAGATCGCTCTTTGGAAGCGATGATAGAAAATAAAAACCTCATCTCCTTTTTTGAAGCGGGAGACAAAGGAAACGATGTAAGAGCCGATAAAATTGGAGATCAGTTTAACATCAATTATGTCATTGTGGGGGGTGGCGATGAATATGAAAGTATTGAAAGCATCAAAAAGACAAATGCTAAATATGTAATTCCTATTAACTTTCCATCTGCCTACGATGTAAGTGATCCCTATTATGCAAAGTACATCTCTTTAGAAGATATGCGTGAATGGAATCAGGCGCCACAAAACCTAAAAGTCCTTTCAGAAAACGGAATTACCTTCGCTTTAACAACTCATGAATTAGATAAAGTTTCAGAATTTTCTAAAAACCTTCAAAAGGCTATTGAGTATGGTTTTAACAAAACGAAGGCATTAGAAGCGCTAACCACGGTTCCTGCTTCGTTACTAGGACAAAGCAACTCGTTAGGAACATTGGAATCTGGAAAATGGGCGAATTTCTTAATTACTTCGGGAGATATTTTCGATAAAGAAACCACCCTTTACGAAAACTGGGTGCAAGGAAAAAAACACGTGATAAACGATAAAGACACTAAAGATATTCGTGGTGTGTATTCGCTTTCGGCAGGAGGTAAAAATTATGAAATGACTCTTTCTGGAGAGATTTCAAAACCAAAAATTGAGGTTAAGCAAGACACCCTTAAAAGAACTTCAAAAATTTCTTACGAAAATAATTGGGTGACTTTTTCTTTTGAAGATGAAAATGAGGAGTTACATAGAGCCACGGCACTCATAACGAATTCAGGAATGGGTTTCAGTGGCCGATTGGTGCTTCCAAATGGGGCAGAAACATCGTTTACTGCCGTTAGGACCGGTGAAGCAAAAGCTGATGACAAAGACGATAAAAAAGAAGACAGCAAAACCCCAGAATTGGTACCTCTCACCTATCCTAATGTGGGCTATGGTTTTACAACAAAACCGCAATCACAAAATATGTTATTCAAAAATGCCACGGTTTGGACAAGTGAAATGGCAGGGGTTTTAGAAAATACTGATGTATTGGTTAAAAATGGTAAAATTGAAAAAATTGGTAAAAACCTCAGCGGTGCTGGAGCGGTTGTGATAGATGCCACAGGAAAACACTTAACTGCAGGGATTATAGATGAGCATTCGCACATTGCAGCTTTGAGTATCAATGAAGGTGGGCAAAACTCTTCGGCCGAAGTAAAAATTGAAGATGTTATAAATCCAGAAGATATTAATATCTACCGAAATCTTGCCGGAGGGGTTACCAGCGTGCAAATTTTGCACGGTTCAGCAAATCCCATTGGTGGGCGTTCTGCCCTTATTAAATTAAAATGGGGTGAAGATGCCGATGGCTTAATCTACAAAAACAGTCCAAAGTTTATCAAATTTGCTTTAGGTGAAAACGTAAAACAAAGTAACTGGCAAAGTTATGGACGATTCCCACAAACACGTATGGGTGTGGAACAATTGTATGTAAACTATTTTAATCGTGCCAAAGAATACGACGCCTCAAAGAAAAGCGGAAAACCTTATCGTTACGATGAAGAAATGGAAGTATTAGCCGAAATTTTAAACGGTGAACGCTTCATTAGTTGTCATAGCTACGTACAAAGCGAAATCAATATGTTGATGAAGGTTGCGGAAAAATTCGGATTTAAAGTGAATACCTTTACGCACATTTTGGAAGGTTATAAAGTAGCAGATAAAATGGCCGCACACGGCGTGGGTGGTTCTACTTTTAGTGATTGGTGGGCGTACAAATATGAAGTAAATGATGCCATTCCATACAATGCGGCCATTATGACCAATGCAGGAGTCACTACTGCTATTAACAGTGATGATGATGAAATGTCTCGACGATTAAATCAGGAAGCTGCAAAGACGATTAAATACGGTGGAATGACCGAAGAAGAAGCGTGGAACATGGTAACCATTAACCCAGCCAAATTACTCCATTTAGACAATCGTACAGGAAGCATAAAAGTAGGAAAAGATGCCGATTTGGTCCTATGGACAGATCATCCTTTGTCTGTATATGCAAAAGCAGAAAAGACTTTAATTGAAGGTGCTGTGTATTTTGATTTAGAAGCCGATAAAGCAAAACGAGAAGCCATTAAAGCCGAAAGGAATAAACTCATTAAGATGATGCTTTCAGAAAAAGATAACAATGGTGGGAAAAAACGTCCCCCAATGAAAAAAGATAAAATTGATTTTGAATGTGAAACCATAAACTAAGCCAATTATGCAAATTTTAAAGAATATATTCTTAGCAACTATTATAAGTATTGGGCTTCAAACTTGGGCTCAACAAACTCCCGCACCTGCACAATCTGAAACCATTATTGTATCGGGTGCTACCATTCATATTGGAAATGGAACTATAATTAACAACGGATTTATCATTTTTGAAAATGGTAAAATAACCGAGGTAGGACAAGGAACCACAAGAAAGCAAGGTCGCATGATTGAAGCTACTGGAAAGCATATTTACCCTGGAATCATCGCACCAGTATCTTCCTTAGGGTTGGTTGAGATTGACGCAGTTCGAGCTACCAATGACGATGATGAAATTGGAGATTTTATTCCGAATATTCGAAGTTTAATCGCCTACAATGCCGAAAGCAAAGTTGTAGAGAGTATGCGCCCTAATGGAGTTCTTTTAGCACAAATAACCCCTCAAGGAGGAGGGATTTCTGGAACTTCTTCGGTGGTGCAGTTGGATGCTTGGAACTGGGAAGATGCCGCCGTTAAAGTAGATGATGGTGTTCACGTACATTGGCCAAACACCTTTAGGAGAGGTCGCTGGTGGATGGGTGAAGAACGCGGTTGGAAACCTAATAAAGACTACGAAAAGGACACTGATGCTTTTAAAATGTATGTGGCAAACGCAAAAGCCTACGGAAGTGTAAAGGCCTCGTCAAAAAATGAAGGTTTTGAAGCCATGCAAGGATTATTTGATGGTTCAAAAAAGTTATATCTCTATGCACAAGGTGAGAAGGAAATTATAGATGGAGTGATGGCTTGCAAGAATGCAGGAATTAACGAAGTTGTATTGGTAGGAGGCTATGAAGCCTATAAAATTATTCCATTATTAAAGCAAAACAATGTATCTGTTATTGTAGATAGAGTTCATTCTACACCAGATGCAGATGATGATGACTATGACCATCCCTACAAACTTCCTAAACTTTTAAGTGATGGAGGGGTAACCGTTAGCCTAAACTCTCGTGGGGGAATGGAGCGTATGAATACTCGTAACCTTCCCTTTTATGCAGGGCAGGTTGTTGGACAAGGAATGGAAAAAGAAGAGGCCTTAAAATTGATCACTTCCAATACCGCAAAAATCTTGGGAATAGATAAAGACTACGGAACATTGGAAGTAGGGAAAAGTGCTACCCTGTTTGTAAGTGAAGGGGATGCCTTAGATATGCGTACCAATATGGTTTCGCATGCCTTTATTGACGGAAGGGAAGTTTCGCTGGAAACCCACCAAACGGAATTGTGGAAGCGATATTCTGAGAAATATGAGCAAAAGTAATTTCAAATAAATAACAATACCAAAACAGCCCTTTAAAGGGCTGTTTTTTTTATCTTAGTTTTTTCAAAATTGCCACAATGAAATACTTACTTTCCTTACTCCTAATCTCTATAGTTGCAAGTTGTTCGAAGTCCAATCCTCAAGTTTTTTCAGAAATTCTTAAAGATTCACCCTTCATCAACGGAAAGCCTGAATATCTTTCGTCTCCTATGGTAGCAGCTGGAGACAGAGTATATATGGTTGGGCACCAAGATGGGTCTTTTCCAGACTTGGGATGGCATATTAAAGGGGAAATGGGAGGAATTTGGAATCATCCTATTAAATTGATGGATGGGTTTGATATCGTTTTGGATGATGGAACTTCTACTTTTACCTTAAACAAAGCGACGAGTTTTACAAATTACCCTTATGCCAACATGCATACTTTTAATTGGAAAGAAAAAAACATAGAAATAGAACGATGGCAGTTTGTCCCCGATGGTAAAGAAGGTATGGTTGTCCAGCTGGTCATCAAAAAAGCACCCGAAACTAAGGTAAAAGTAAAATTTACTGGGAAAAGTGATTTACGACCCACGTGGTTAGGGGAACGCACCAATATGATTGATGGAAAAGATATTGGTCATTGGGATGATAAAACTCAAGCGTGGTTTATAAAAGATAGCCTCAACCCTTGGTTTACCATTTTTGGTTCGGAAATGGGAATCGAGAAAACCTCGACTAGTATTTCGAACGACAATACTTCAATACATTCTATTGAAAAGGAAATTATACTATCTTCAAATGATGTTACAACGATCAATTATTTTATCGCTGGATCGTATACGTCAGAAGCTTTAGCAAAAGCTACATATGATGAGCTAAAAACTAACTGGACAACCTTACTTTCAGAAAAAAAAGAACGGTACAAGAAAATTTCAAGCAAATCAGTTTTAGTTACTCCAGACTCCACCATTAATGAAACCTTTAAATGGCTTAAATATAACTGCGATTGGTTAGTGCGAACTGTTCCTGAAATTGGTTCAGGAATTGGTGCAGGGCTTCCAGATTACCCGTGGTGGTTTGGTGTAGATAGTGAATATGCCTTGCAAGGCTATATGGCTATTGGACAAACCGAGCCCGTTTATAATACTATTAAATTACTAGATAGCGTTTCAAATGCACTCAATGGTAACGGAAGAATAATTCATGAAATGTCCACCAACGGAGCTGTTTTCAATCCCGGAAACATCAATGAAACACCTCAGTTTGCTTCCCTAATTTGGAAAATTTATCAGTGGAATGGCGACAAGGAATTTCTTCAAAAGTACTTTCCTACCATTGAAAAAGGGTTGGAATGGCTATTGCGAGAAAATGATGCCAATAAAAATTTATTCCCAGATGGTTTTGGAATGATGGAAATCCACGGCATGGATAGTGAAATGATCGATGTGGCTGCGTACACCCAAAAAGCCTTTGATGATGCTTCCAAAATAGCTTTGGAATTAGGTTTTGGGAAAAAAGCAAGAAGTTATAAGTTGTTTGCAGACCAATTGAAGGGCAAAATAAATAAGGAATTTTGGAATGAAGAATTTAATTCCTATGCCGATTTTATTGGCACTGACGAGCAAGCCTTAAAACTCATCGATGATGCCATTGTAAGAGCCGATACGCTTAATAAACCATGGGCGGTAACTGAGTTGAAAAAAACTCGAGAAGCCATTTTTAAAAACCCATCACAAGAGCCTAGACCTTTTGTATTACATCATAACTGGGTGGTGAATACACCTATGGAAGTAGGCATCGCTCCCGTGGATAAAGCCATAAAAGGTTTGAATACGGCAGAGCAATTTGTCAATCCATTTGGGGTGTTTGTCACTGGAATAGACCGTGATGATTCGGCGGGAAGTGATGATGGCAGTTTTAAAGGAAGTAAAATATTTTCGTACACTGGCGCTGTGATGACACTTCCTACGGGCGTGCAAATTGTGGCTGAAAATAATTACGGAAGACCCGACAACGCTCTTAACTATTTAAAGCGAATGACACGAACCTTCAGCTATGCATTTCCAGGAGGTATGTATGAAGTTTCTCCAGATTACGGGATGATGACTCAAGCTTGGAATATCTATAGCTATGCAGTACCTATTGTGGAACAATTCTTTGGAATCCAGCCCGACGCAGCCAATAAAAGGGTGGTCATAAAACCACAAATGCCCTCTGAATGGGATACTGCCCAATTAGATAATGTACACATAGGAAACAACGAAGTTTCGGTGCATTTTTCTAATAAGGACGGAAAAACTACGATGCTGGTATCACAAACACAAACCGATTGGGAGATTGAAATTATTTTCCCAAAGGAAAAATATGCTTCCTTTGAAGTTCAACCAGGAACAATAGCAGAGCCCAATTCCATTGTAAACTATCACTTTGTTTCAAAAGACAAGAAAGCACGGGTTACATTAAAAAATTTATAATTTATGAAGAAATCTGTGTTTTTTGTATTTCTTTTTCTAATAGCCTTTTCACTACAATCTTGTAAAGAGGAAATTCAAAAAAGTGAAAGCATTGTCCAAGATGAAACCATTACTTCTACCCTATTAAAACGTACACTTCCTTATAAAATTTATCTACCAGAAGCCTACCAAGACTCTACAAAAAGCTTTCCCATTGTCTATTTATTACACGGCCACGGAGGTGATGAAAAAGATTGGTTTATCGAAGATGAAGGAAATATTAAGGTGTTTTTAGATTCACTTATACAGCATAAAATAATTCCTCCTATAATTGCCGTGACGGTACATGCAGGCAACTCATGGTACGTTAATAGACCCGAACCCATGGAGTCTTTTTATTTGGAAGAGTTTATCCCTTTTATTGAAGCTACCTATCGTGTGGATACCGAACAAGGTAGAATTGCCGCTGGAGATTCTGCCGGAGGTTATGGTGCCTTACGCTTTTCCTTATTGAGACCAGAATTATTTCAAAATGTTATTTTATTAAGTCCCGCTTCCTACGAGCCATTACCACCCGCTATTTCCTCATCCAGAAAAGTGGCTGCCTTTGCTAAAAATGGGGTTTTTAATGATTCTATTTGGAAATCTTTCTCCTACACACATCGTTGGGGAAATATAAAAAAAGCACCAAAAAAGCCTAAATACTATCTCTCGGTGGGAGATGATGATGCATACAATATTGTTCCTGTTGTAACAAGTTTACAACAGCAAATGCTTCAAGATAGCATTCCAAACGAATTACGGATTACCAACGGAGGACATGACTGGAATTGTTGGCAGCAAAATTTTAGTAATGCTCTAACTGCCATTTTTAAGTAAATTGACTTGTAAAAACTATCTTTACACCCATGCAAAAACACATTTCTAGTCTTCAAAACCCTTTGATAAAGCAAATCTTGCAATTAGGCGAGAAATCCCGTGAGCGAAAAAAACAAGGGCTTTTTGTGGTAGAAGGCCAACGGGAAATCTCCTTAGCCATGAAGGGAAGTTATGAAATTGAAACCTTACTGTTTTGTTCTGAAATAATTACTTCTGAAGCATTAACTCTTCTTCAAAAAGAAATTTCAGCAAATTATGAAACTATTGAAATATCGAAGGAGGTGTACGAAAAATTGGCATATCGCACTACGACCGAAGGTGTTATTGCAATTTGTAAAACAAAAAAACTAACGCTTTCCCAACTAAATATTTCAAATAAAAACCCTTTAATTCTTGTTGCCGAAGCTCCTGAAAAACCTGGAAATATTGGAGCCTTGCTTCGCACGGCAGATGCTGCTAACGTTGATGCCGTGATTATTGCCAATCCCAAAACCGATATGTACAACCCTAATATCATTCGTAGTAGTGTAGGTTGTGTGTTTACCAATCAAATTGCTATAGGGAATACTTCAGAAATTATTCAATTCTTAAAAGATAAAAAGATTGCCATGTATTGTGCTGCCCTGCAAGCTTCAATTCCTTATCACACTTGTGATTTCAAAACTTCTTCAGCCATTGTAGTGGGTACAGAAGCCGATGGACTATCGGAAGATTGGCTTCAAAACAGTACTCAAAACATTATTATTCCAATGCAAGGGGAAATAGATAGCATGAATGTTTCCGTGGCAGCTGGGATTTTAATTTTTGAAGCCAAAAGACAACGAAATTTTAAGTAATGCCTTCGTTACCTCTCAAATGTTCTTAAAAAACCATCGGCGGGACGGTCATCAATGGTTAACATAGTTGAAGTCACCATATAATTTCCGTTATCAGTTCCTTCAATAAATACCACCTCTTGTCCGTTAATTTCTGAAACATCAAAGGGATAAGTTCCCGTTTCCAACCCTGAATAAGCATACTCTGGATCTGATTTTTCCAAATTATTCTCAACTGAAAGAACACCCGTTGAAAGGTTAAAATTCCATCTAACCTCTCCGCGGTCATAATCTACATCGACTCCCACAAAGCCTCCACTCACATTATTTAAGTGCCAAATTCCATTTAAGGTAACAGCATCACCTCCGTCATCATCACTTTTATTACAACTCACCAAAAGCAAGCTCGAAACAAAAAATAATAGCATTAAAAGTTTGGGTTTCATAGTCTTATTTTTGTTATTTGTATCCTTAAGATAGTGCAATACATAGTATGTTGCGTTTTTTTGGCAAACTTTAATACTCTTTTACAAAACTTTAATAATTTAATGACTGCAACAGCACTTTTTTATATCATTATTGGCATCTTAGTCCTCCATTTTGTTATTGATAAAATTCTAGATTCGCTTAATGCCAAGCATTTTAACGACCCAATTCCTGCGGAGTTACAAGATGTTTACAACAAAGAAGAGTATGAAAAGTCTCAGGCCTATAAAAAGGAAAAATACCGTTTTGGTATGCTTACTTCATTCATTTCCATGGGAGCTACTTTGCTCTTTTTCTTTCTCGACGGATTTGAGTTTGTAGACCAAATAGCGCGTTCTTTTTCTGATAACAATATCATTGTGGCACTTATTTTCTTCGGAATTATTATGCTGGCCGATGATGTTTTAAGCACTCCATTTTCATACTATAACACCTTTGTGATTGAAGAAAAATACGGTTTCAATAAAACCACAATTTCAACTTTTATTCTCGACAAATTGAAAGGCTGGTTGATGTCGGCAATTTTAGGTGGTGGCATTTTGTCGCTCATTATTTGGTTTTATGAAAGTACGGGAAGTAACTTTTGGCTCTTCGCTTGGGGAATTGTCATTGTTTTTTCAGTATTTCTGAATATGTTTTACGCACGTCTAATTGTCCCGCTATTCAACAAACAAACTCCATTAGAAGAAGGCTCGTTGCGTTCTAAAATTGAAGGATACGCATCCAACGTAGGCTTTAGTTTACAGAATATTTTTGTAATAGATGGATCCAAACGAAGCACTAAAGCCAATGCCTATTTTTCTGGCTTCGGAAGGGAAAAACGAATTACCTTATACGATACCCTTATTAATGATTTGGAAGAAGATGAAATTGTAGCGGTGTTGGCACATGAAGTGGGGCATTACAAACGGAAACATATTATTTACAATTTAATTGCCTCTACGATTACCATGGGGATTACTTTTTGGCTACTCTCCTTATTTGTAGGGATGCCCATTTTTTCGGAAGCCTTGGGGGTTTCGACGCCTTCGTTTCATATTGGATTAATTGCCTTTGGAATTCTATATACCCCAATTTCTGAAATCACAGGCTTAGTAATGAATCTCCTTTCCCGAAAATTTGAATACGAAGCCGATGATTATGCTAAAAATACTTTTGAGGCTTCTCCCCTTATTTCAGCATTAAAAAAATTGAATAAAAACAGTTTAAGCAACCTTACACCGCATCCTGCCTACGTGTTTATGCATTATTCGCATCCTACATTGTTGGAAAGGTTTAGGAATTTGAAAAGCTAATTAAGCTGAAAAAAAAATCAAAACTTAATCATCTCTTGTGAATATCTCATCTAACGTATTAATCTACAACGACACTCAATCACCAGAAGACAAAGCCATTTGTGTTACTTTACAAGAAATTATTTCTGAAAATCTAATAGAAGCCGAATCAAAAATCTGGCACGGTCACCCAGTTTGGTTTTTAAAAGGCAATCCTATTGTAGGATACAGCAAAGAGAAAAAAGGGATTCGGTTGATGTTTTGGAGTGGTGCCAGTTTTGAGGAAGATGCACTTAACGTTCGTGGTAAAAAGTTTAAAGATGCCTCCATATTTTACAATGCCGTTTCAGAAATTGATGCACGTCAACTAAAATGTTGGTTAGAAAAATCGAAAATAATTCAGTGGGATTATAAAAATATAGTAAAACGAAAGGGTGTTTTAGAACGCCTTTTTTAAATAAAAAAGGCTAAACAAATGTTGCTATGCATCCCATTCTCCATTACTTTTTACACTTAGGATTTCCACTGTTTATTGCGTTGTTATTCTTCAGAAAAGAATGGCTAAAAGTATACATCCTATTACTTGCAACGATGCTGGTTGATATAGACCACCTATGGGCGACTCCTATTTTTCAAGCAGACCGTTGTAGTATTGGATTTCATATTTTTCATAGTGACGTGGCTATAGGAATCTATTTTGTTTTACTATTGTTCCGAAAACCTTTCAACATTTTAGGTATTGGGCTATTATTTCATATGCTTACAGATTGGATTGATTGCCTACTCATGAATCAATAATAAATATCTATCTTAAATTGGAAGCATCCAATAATGTGCTTGCCCAATTTCTTACAAAGTTGTACTTTTAATCTATGACAGAAGCATTGCTAGAAAAAGAAAGTAAAGAGATTGCCAAACAGTACAAAGAGCTGTTAAAAGTGAGTTATCGTGTGCTTTCTTCCGAAGATAAAAAACTCATCCGTTCGGCCTTTGATGTCGCTGTAGATGCTCATAAGGAGCAACGTCGTAAAAGTGGTGAAGCCTATATTTTCCACCCTATTGCGGTGGCAAAAATTGTCGCTTCCCAAATAGGATTAGATGCTACTGCTATTGCTGCCGCTCTGTTACACGATGTGGTAGAAGACACCCAATATACCCTTGCCGATATTGAACAACTTTTTGGTGAAACCGTCGCTAGAATTGTTGATGGACTTACCAAGATTTCTGCTTTAGAATATCAAAGTGATGTTTCGTTGCAGGCAGAGAATTTCCGTAAAATGTTGCTCACCCTCAATGAGGACATTCGCGTAATCATTATAAAAATAGCAGATAGGCTTCACAATATGCAAACCATGGACTCCATGGCAGCTCCGAAACAGGTGAAAATTGCTTCAGAAACACTATATATTTATGCCCCTTTGGCTCACAGGATTGGGATGTATAACATAAAAACAGAATTAGAAGACTTAGGATTAAAATATACCGAACCCGATGTATATCATGATATCCTAAGTAAAATTAAAGAAAGTAAAGAGGAGCAAGATGCTTACATAGAAGCATTTTCAAAAGTAATTCGCGATTCGCTTGATGCCGAAAAATTGAAGTATGAAATAAAAGGTCGTCCAAAGTCTATTTTTTCCATTCGGCGAAAAATGAATGCTCAAAATGTTTCTTTTGATGAAGTGTACGACAAATTTGCTGTTCGAATAATTTACAAGAGCACTCCAGATAATGAAAAGTTTATTGCTTGGAAGATTTATTCTATTGTAACGGATCATTTTCGTCCCAACCCTACCCGACTTCGAGACTGGATTTCTTCTCCAAAATCCACTGGGTATGAAGCATTGCATATAACGGTTATGGGGCCTAAAGGCAGATGGGTTGAAGTTCAAATTAGAAGTCAGCGAATGAACGAAATAGCCGAAAAAGGCTATGCCGCACATTATAAATATAAAACTAAAGAAAAAGAAGATGGTGGATTGGATGCCTGGCTTAACAAGCTTCAGGACACCTTAGAAAATGCCGAAGTAAACGCAGTGGATTTTGTGGAAGAATTTAAGCTAAATCTGTATGCGAAAGAGATTTTTGTTTTCTCGCCCAAAGGAGATTTATATTCTCTCCCCAAGGGATCAACGGCTTTAGATTTTGCTTTCCACGTGCATACCGAAGTTGGGTTACACACACGTGGTGCTAAAGTAAATGGAAAATTAACCCCATTAAGTCAGGAACTTAAAAGTGGAGATCAGGTTGAAGTGATTACCTCAGAAAAATCAAAACCTTCCGCCAACTGGCTTAACTATGTAACTACAGGCCGAGCCATTTCAAAAATTAAGTCTTCGTTAAAAGATGAGCAAAAGCAATTGGCATCAGAAGGAAAAGTGGTGTTAACCCGAAAACTAAAGTCTTTAAAAATAGCTTTGGATGAGCGAACGGTAAACCAATTGGTGAGCTATTTCAAATTAAAGACAAGTTTGGATCTTTTTTATCGTGTGGGTGCTGGTATTATTGACAACCAAATGCTGAAAGATTTTGCTGCGTCCCGTAGCAATGCCTTTGTAAGTTTCTTCAAGAATAGAATTAGAAAGCCTAGTACCCCAGAAGATGTAAACAAAGAAGAACTTACGGTTAAATATGACCAATTAGTCTTTGGAAAGGAAGAGGAAAAATTGGATTATAAAATGGCAAAATGTTGTAATCCCATTCCAGGGGACGACGTTTTTGGTTTTATAACCATTAACGAAGGAATTAAAGTTCATAAAAAGAATTGCCCTAATGCGATTCAGCTTCAAAGTAATTACGAATATCGTATTATTAAAGCTACTTGGATCGACTCTACCCAACAAGAGTTTAAAGCTAATTTATTGATTTCGGGAATTGACACTTTAGGTCTTGTAAATAACGTAACTAAGGTGATTTCAAACAACCTTCATATCGATATGAAAAGTGTTCATTTTGATACAGATGGCGGAACATTTACAGGAAAAATTATTGTGGTAGTTAAAAACAAAGCCATCCTTGATAACTTGGTTAAAAACATCAAAAAAATAAATGGTATTGATAAAGTTACAAGAGTATAAAATACCTAACTTTGCCACTTACTTATGAGCACGCAAAGCGAGATAAATAACCAAGCCATCGTAAAACAAGTTTTTACCGATTTTCTGGAAGAAAAAGGTCACCGAAAAACTCCCGAACGATTCGCTATACTCCAAGAAATTTACGAGCACAACGATCATTTTGATATTGAGTCTTTATACATCAATATGAAAAACAAAAAATATCGTGTGAGTCGAGCAACTCTTTATAATACCATCGAATTATTATTGGAATGCGGCTTAGTTAGAAAGCATCAATTTGGGCAAAACCAAGCGCATTATGAAAAATCGTATTTCGATAAGCAGCACGATCACGTGATACTATCGAATGGTGAAGTAATTGAGTTTTGTGACCCTCGTATTCAAACAATTAAAAAAACCATCGAAGAAGTCTTCGATATTGAAATAACCAAACATTCACTTTATTTCTACGGAAAACGAAAATCCGCCGAAAAACAATAGGAAAAATAACAAAACTATATGGCAGTAGATTTATTATTGGGACTCCAATGGGGAGACGAAGGAAAAGGAAAAATTGTCGACGTACTTACAAAAAACTACGATATTATTGCTCGTTTTCAAGGAGGACCTAATGCGGGTCATACCTTGGAGTTTGATGGAATAAAACACGTACTGCATACCATTCCTAGTGGAATATTTCATGAGAACTCAATAAATCTTGTGGGAAATGGCGTAGTGATTGACCCCGTAATTTTTAAAAAAGAACTTCAAAATCTAGATAAATTTAATCTCGATTACAAGAAGAAGCTACTTATTTCAAGAAAAGCACACCTTATTCTTCCTACTCATAGACTATTGGATGCTGCCAGTGAGGCTTCAAAAGGAAAAGCAAAAATTGGATCTACTTTAAAAGGAATTGGCCCAACCTATATGGATAAAACAGGACGAAATGGGATTCGTGTGGGTGATACCGAACTTTCAGACTGGAAAGAAAAGTATCGTGCGTTAGCCAATAAGCACGAAGCCATGATTGCTTTTTATAATGTGGACATTCAATATAACCTTGAGGAACTTGAATCCGAGTTTTTCAGCGCTGTTAAAACGTTGAAAGAACTCACTTTTATTGATAGCGAAGAATATTTACACCAAGCCCAAAAAGCGGGTAAAACTATTTTAGCCGAAGGAGCTCAAGGTTCATTATTAGATATCGACTTTGGGACTTATCCGTATGTAACTTCCTCAAACACTACAGCTGCTGGGGCTTGTACAGGATTGGGAGTGGCGCCAGGAAAGATTAATGAAGTTTTTGGAATTTTTAAAGCCTATACAACTCGTGTCGGTAGTGGCCCCTTCCCTACCGAATTGTTTGACGACTACGGAAAAACCATGGGGAAAGTTGGAAATGAATTTGGCGCAACCACAGGTCGCCCAAGACGCTGTGGATGGCTAGATTTAGTTGCGTTAAAATATGCCGTACAGGTAAATGGTGTTACCCAATTAATGATGATGAAGGGAGATGTATTAAGTGGTTTCGACAAACTAAAAGTGTGCACAGCATACAAATACAAAGGGGAAACCATCACACATTTACCTTACAATATTGAAGAAGAAAACGTACAGCCAATTTATACCGAAATGGCTGGGTGGAAGGAAGATCTCACCAAAATGAATGATGCATCCCAATTCCCAAAAGCCCTAAATGATTATATCGATTTTCTTGAAGAAGCACTAGAGGTGCCTATTAAAATTGTTTCGGTAGGACCCGACAGAACACAGACAATTCATAGGTAAAACAAGTTTTTGTTGGTATTTTCGTTAACAGAAAACAAATACACCTTTTTGAAAATATCAAATTACATATGCTTTCTTTTATTCCTTTTCTTCGGAAGTATTTCCCAAGGACAGGTAAAAATTATTGATACTACAAAAACTACCAAAGTATCAGTAAAATCAGGATATTTCGAAAAAAAACCTGAATTTCCCGAAGCCGTTATTTACACCCGTGATGAGGCAGGACAAGTATATATTGTTCATGAAGGAGTGGAAATGTGGTGCGACCAAGCCTTTGTCTATTTTAAGGACAACTTTGTTAAAGCCTACGGAAAGGTACGCATCTCACAAGGTGATACCGTTAGTATGACGAGTAAGTATGGCGAATATAACGGCAACACCTCCTTTGCTTTTGCCGCTGGTGATGTGACCCTAACCGAGCCTAAAACCACCTTAAAAACAGATACCCTTTACTTCGACAGAATAAAACAACAAGCCTATTATCGTACAGGTGGTACCGTTCGGGATACAGCCAGCGTTCTTACTAGTAGGGTTGGTCGTTATTATGCCGAAACCAAAAAATATCAGTTTCTCTCAGATGTAAAAATTGTCAATCCAAAGTACACGGTTTACTCCCCGCAACTCGATTTTTATTCAGAATCGGGTGGTGCCTACTTATACGGAGAATCTAAAATTGTAAGTGAAACAAGCACGGTGTATTGTGAAAGAGGCTATTACAACACCCGAAGCAATATGGGGCATTTTGTAAAAAACTCTCGTGTAGATTACAAAAACAGAATTTTATACGGAGATAGTATTTTCTTTAATCGGAATACGGGTTTTGCATCAGCCACCAATAATATAAAAGTACTCGACACACTAAATAAAAGTATTATTCGAGGGCACTATGCCGAGGTTTTTCGGGAACAAGATTCGGTATTTATTACCAAAAGAGCGGTGGCTGTAACACTTCAGGAAAATGATTCGGTCTATGTTCATGCCGACACCCTTCGCGTTACTGGGAAACCCGAAAATCGCATCATAAAAGGCTTTTATCGCGCTCGTATGTTTAAACAAGGTTTGGATGGTGAAGAACCTACAAGCGGAAAATGTGATTCTATTTATGTAAATGAAAAACTGGGCATTACAAAAATGATACGAGAACCCATTCTGTGGAGTGGCGAAAATCAAATGACGGGCGACACCATTCATTTATTAAATAACAAACTTACAGACGAATTGGATACCTTAAAAGTATTTAACAATGCGTTTTTAGTTCAAAAAGACAGCGCGGGTTATAATCAGGTGAAAGGGGAACGATTGATTGGATTATTTACAAAAAATCAATTGGACACTGTAAATATCATCAAAAACACCCAGGTAATTTTCTATTCTCGAAACGATAAAGAGGAATTAGTAGGGATTAATAATACTACTTCCAGTTCTATCCAAATGTATTTGGAAAACCAAAAGATTATAGGGATTCGGTTCCTGAAAAAAGTACCCGGAAAAGTGTATCCTCCTTCTCAATTTGCTGAAAACGCTAGAATACTGCCTGGCTTTATTTGGCGTGGTGACGAACGCTTAATGACCGTACAAGACTTGTTTAAAGGAAAACCAGCACCCATTTTACCAAAAATAAAAGGAATCCCTTTACCGGAAGATGAAGGAGAGTTTTTCGAGGAATTGGATGAAGAAGATATCGAGCTCCCTGAAGCTTCCAAGTTAAAGCCTAAGGATCTTCAAAACAGAGAGGACGATCCACGATTTAAGACGCAAAAGACTGATTCTTTAGAATTAGAAAAAATTAAAGAGCAAAAGGACAATTATTAATGCTCAAAGACTTCTTGACATATCAAGCGCAAACGTCCCCTCACCCATTGGGGTTGGAAGTTTCCCATGCCAAAGGGAGTTATATTTTCGATACTTCTGGAAAAGCACATTTAGACTTTGTGGCAGGAGTTTCGGCTTGTAGTTTGGGGCATTGTCATCCTGTAGTAGTAAATGCTGTAAAAGAACAAATGGATAAATATGCTCACGTGATGGTGTATGGGGAATATGCCCAACAACCTGCTGTAGCGTTATCAAAATTATTAGCCACTCACTTACCTCCCTCACTAAATACCACCTACCTTGTTAATAGCGGTACCGAAGCTATTGAAGCTTCCTTAAAGTTAGCTCGTAAAGCTACTGGACGAACTGAAATTCTTTTTGCACACAATGCCTATCACGGAAACACCATGGGTTCTATGAGCGTAATGGATTACGAGGATCGCAAAAAACCCTTTGAACCGCTTATCCCCGATTGTCATCCCATTGAGTTCAATAATGAAGCACATTTAGAGCGAATAACCTCAAAAACGGCCGCAGTGATTTTGGAAACCATTCAAGGAGGTGCTGGGTTTATCCTACCTAAGGATAATTATTTACAAAAGGTAAAGCAGCGTTGCGAAGAAGTGGGTGCATTACTGATTTTGGATGAGATTCAGCCGGGTTTTGGACGCACAGGAAAGCTATTCGGATTTCAAAACTATGATGTTGTCCCAGATATATTGGTCATGGGTAAAGGAATGGGTGGCGGATTACCCATTGGTGCGTTTACAGCTTCCAATGAGCTTATGTCACATTTAAAGGACAACCCAAAGTTAGGTCACATCACTACTTTTGGTGGAAATCCTGTCATTGCGGCAGCAGCCTTAGCTACCCTAAAAGAAATTACTGAAACCTCATTAATGAAGGATGCATTAGCAAAAGAAAACACCTTCAGAAAATTATTAAAACACCCACTCATTAAGGAAGTTCGAGGGAAAGGATTGATGCTTGTTGTGATGGTAGAATCTGCCGAAATGGCTTCAGAAATAATTTTAGCGTGCAAAGAACGTGGATTAATCCTTTTTTGGCTCCTTTTTGAAGGAAAAGCCATACGAATTACCCCTCCATTGACCATTTCAGAGGAAGAAATTGAAAAAGGATGTGCCATCTTGACCGAAGTGTTGAATACTATAAACACTAAAAAATAGCCTATACCGCTTTGTTTTTCAGCATTTTATATCATCATTTAATCTGTTAATAAGCCTGTTAACAACAAAAAGGGCATAACAATTGATTTGCTACTATCATTAGTATATTTAATTAGAAGAACAGTTAACCCCTGCGTATGCAATTAAGCCCAAACGAGCATAACAACTTCTCACTTACCCGTTTCGAGTCCATGTTAAAAACTAATGATGTGTACTTCTTCGACTCTGAAGAGTTCGAGGAAATTATTCATTATTATCTCGAAAACGGTAAGATTGCCCTTGCAAAAAAGGCAACCAAGCTTGGTTTGGAACAACATCCTACCTCTACCAATTTAAAATTGTTTAGGGTAGAAATGTACATTTTTGAAAACAAGCTGGAAATCGCAGAGCAGTTGTTGGATGAATTATATCTTCTAGAACAATCTAATGAAGAGATTTATATTCAAAAAGCGAATATATTTTCTCGAAGAGACGACCACGAAAACGCCATCAAACTTCTTGAAAAAGCACTCGAAATAAGTGAAGATCAAGGCGATGTCCTTTCGTTATTAGGTATGGAATATCTTTTTATTGAAGATTACCAAAATGCGAAGTATTATTTTATGAAATGCCTTGAACAGGATGAAGAGGATTATTCGGCATTGTATAATATCGTGTACTGTTTTGAATATTTAGACCAAAGCGAGGAAGCCATAGACTATCTCAATGATTTTCTGAATAAAAACCCGTATTGTGAAGTGGCGTGGCACCAAGTTGGAAAACAGTATTACGCCTTAAAAGAATATAAGAAAGCCTTAGCAGCATTTGATTTTGCTATTATAAGCGATGATCGATTTATAGGTGCATATCTAGAAAAAGGAAAAGTTCATGAACGTTTAAAGGAGTTTGAACGTGCTATTGAAAGTTATACCATAACGCTAACTCTAGACGACCCTACTTCGTTTGCATTGCTTAGAATTGGGAAGTGTTATGAAAAAATGAACAATCCCGAAATGGCGCTTCAGTTTTATACAAAATGTGTAGAGGAAGATTCGCTTTTGGACAAGGCTTGGATTGCTATTACCGATTATTACTTTAGAAAACGAAATTTTCAAAAAGCCTTGTATTACATTGAAAAAGCATTAAATATTGATAATGAAAATGTTTTGTATTGGCAGCGTTATGCAAAGATTAATAAGCAATTAAACTTATTTGAAGAGGCCGAGCACGGCTTTAGAAGAAGTATTGAGCTTGGTAATTACGAAATGGACACATGGATTTCTCGATGTGATATATTATTACAATTAGGCGAGTATGATGCAGCTATTAATAATTTATTACAAGCCAAGGAATTCTATCCAGAAAATGCCGAAATTGAATACCGCCTTGCAGGATTATACTATACTGTTTTAGAGCCAAACAAAGGTGTATTCCATTTAAAAAACGCCTTAAATCTTGATGAAGAATATTCATTAATTATTGAAGAACTATTTCCTTCGGTATTTAAAAATAAAAGTGTGAAACAATTAATTGTGAATCACCAAAAACCTTCGGTTTAAATTCTTAATTTTGGGAATCGATAAATAAACCTATGCCTTCCCGAAATTTTCTTCAGTATTTTATCATTTCGTTAAAAGGAGTTGCTATGGGAGCAGCAGATGCTGTCCCAGGTGTCTCTGGGGGAACGATTGCTTTTATATCGGGAATTTATGAAGAGTTAGTGACTACCATAAGTAACATCAATCTATCTTTATTAAAAACACTTAAAAATCAAGGCTTTAATGCCTTTTGGAACCAATCCAATGCAAGTTTTTTAGTAGCATTACTAACGGGTATCCTTATCAGTTTTGTTTCCTTTATGCGTTTGGCAAAATACCTCATTGAGAACCATCCTATCCTTATTTGGTCTTTCTTTTTCGGTCTAATTATCGCCAGTATCATTTACGTAGGAAAACAAATTAAAAAATGGCGACTATCTACCCTAGTAGCTTTAATTTTAGGAACGGTCATTGCCTTTTATATTACCACACTTCCCTCTTTAGGCACCAATGAAAGTGCTTATTTTTTGTTTTTTGCTGGTGCTTTAGCCATCTGTGCTATGATTTTACCTGGAATTTCGGGGTCCTTTATTTTAGTGATTCTTGGAGCGTATAAAACACTAAGTGATGCCCTACACGATTTCGATTTTAAGAGAATTGCCATTTTCGCGGCAGGAGCTCTTATAGGACTTTTAAGTTTTAGTCATGTGTTAAAATGGCTTTTCAAAAATTATGAAAACACCACACTTGCCTTACTTACAGGTTTTATAGTGGGTTCCTTGAACAAAATTTGGCCTTGGAAAGAAACATTTTCGGTGTATTCAAAAGAAGTGGGAGAAATTATTCCTTTTTCTGATGTTTCAGAAGTGGGAACTCTTTCCGTTTTCCAACAGAACATTCAAGATTTTGAAACTTTAAAAACCGCTACCGAAGTTAGTATTAGTCCTTTTCATTTTTCAGAAATTAATGGGGGAATCGATTCTCAAATTTGGCAGTCTGTGGTATTTATCCTTATTGGATTTTTGACTATTTTTTTACTTGAAAAATTTGCTCATAGTAAAAAGCAACTCACATGAAAAGCACACGAAATCTTAGTGACAGATTATGGCTTGTCCTTAAAGGTCTTGCGATGGGGGCAGCTAATAAAGTTCCTGGGGTTTCGGGTGGTGTTGTAGCATTTGTTGCTGGGTTTTATGAAGAATTTATTTATTCCCTTCAAAAAGTGAATAGAAAAGCCTTTAAACTTCTTGTTAATGGGAGGTTTAAAAGCTTTTTTCAATACATCAATGGGCGATTTCTAGGATTGCTTATTCTAGGAATGATTATAAGCTACTTTAGCGTATCAAAAATTCTAGATTACTTAATTGTGCATTACGAACTCTACGTTTGGAGTGCCTTTTTTGGGATGATAATAGGCTCAATTTATTACATTTCCAAAGATTTTGGTGAATGGAATCGCAAGTATATTGGATATGTTTTACTTGGAATTATTGCTGGTTTGAGTATTAGTTTTTTGGAGCCTGCTAAAGAAAATCATAATTTAATTTTTGTCTTTTTTTGTGGAATGATTAGTGTTTCTGGGATGACCTTGCCTGGGCTTTCTGGTTCTTTTATTTTAATGCTCATTGGAAATTATGTACTCTTATTAGTGGATTCTGTAAATGCATTATATGATACCTTTTCAGATATTATTCAATTTGATTTCAGTTTTATCGATGACACAAGCAGAATCGAATTATTAAAAGTACTTATGGTATTTTCAATAGGATCTTTAGCTGGATTGGTTTCTTTTTCACATATTTTAGGCTATGTTCTTAAGCATTTTAAAAAGGCTACCTATGCCGTTATAATTGGATTTATTGCAGGTTCCCTAGGAGTGGTTTGGCCTTGGAAAAACAAAGAATATGAATTGGATTCCCTAGGAAATATTAGAATCGATGCCGAAGGAAGAGAAATTATTAAAGATTATGATAGATACATCCCGTCAGAATTTTCATTCGAGACATTTTTAGCAATTTTCTTTATCATTGCAGGCATTATCCTTGTTGTAAGTCTAGAACGATATAATAAATCACAAAAACAGAATGGCAAAATACGGACTCATAGGTAAGAATATTTCCTATTCTTTTTCAAAAGGGTTTTTTAATCACAAATTTGAAACTGAAAAAAGAAAAGACACCTACGAAAATTTTGATATTAACTGTATTGAGGATTTTCCTAACATTATAAAAAATACTCAAGGTCTAAAAGGTTTAAACATAACCATACCGTATAAGGAAAGTATTATTCCCTTTTTAAATAAATTAGATAACGAAGCCGAAAAAATTGGTGCTGTTAATACAATTAAGTTCAGTAAAAATGGACAACTTATTGGATACAATACAGACCATTTCGGATTTGCAAAGTCATTAGAAGAGTTTTTTCCTTTTCATAAAAAAACTGCCTTAATCTTAGGGACTGGGGGTGCTTCAAAAGCCATTAAGTACGTTTTAGAGACTCTTAATTTTGAATTTCTAACTGTATCAAGAACTCCAAACGGAACATCTATTTCTTACGAAGCTATTAACAGAGATATTATTAATAAGTACTTCTTAATAATAAATTGCACACCTGTTGGCACTTTCCCAAACGTAAATAGCTACCCACAAATACCCTACCATTTACTCACAAAGAATCACGTTTTATATGATTTAATCTATAACCCCGCACAAACCGAATTTATAAAAAGAGGCTTTGCTGCAGGGGCTAGGGTAACAAACGGAATTTCTATGCTTGAATACCAAGCCGAAAAATCTTGGGCTATCTGGAAATCATAAAAAACCTCAAAAACCTGCTTCTTCCTTTGCAGTGTGGGCAGTTGTTAGTATCTTTCAGAACTAATTAAGTTAGAACCTTAACATTGAAAAAAATGTCAGACAAAAATTTACAGGAAAAAGAAAATTCAGAAGAAGAAATTAAAGTTACAACAGATGAAAAAACTGAAGTAACAGAGGAATCAAAATCTGAAGAGTCTACGTCCGAGGAAGAAACCACTGAAGAAAAAGGAGTAGTTAAAGAAGCTGCCAAAGAAGTTGAAGCAGAAGAAACTTTTGAAACAAAAGACAAAGAAGAAGAAGCTATAGAAGAAAATGATACTGATGAAGAGGAAGATGAGGAATCTGAAGAGGAAGAAGAAGAGGAATTAGACTACCACGCACTTTCCAAAAAAGAGCTCATTACTGAGTTGAAAAAGTTGCTTAAAGACAAGCCCATTCAATCTATAAAAAATGCTGTTGAAGAAATAAGAAGTGAATTCAATTCTAAATTTCAAGAAGAATTAGAACAAAAAAAGGAAGAGTTTTTAGCTACTGGGGGTAATATTATTGACTTTCATTATACCACTCCCCTTAAAAAGGAATTTAGTTCTCTATATTTCGATTATAAAGAAAAACGCAATAATTACTACAAAAGTTTAAAGCGTGATTTACAAGATAATCTTTCCAAAAGACTAGAATTAATTGAGGAGCTTAAGGGCTTGCTCAATATGGAGGAAAATATTAATACTACTTATAAACACTTTAAAGAAATACAGGAAAAATGGCATGTTGCTGGGGCAATCCCAAGGGATAAATACAATACTGTTTGGAATACCTATCACCATCACGTTGAGAATTTTTACGATTTCCTTCACTTAAATCGCGAGTTCAGGGATTTAGATTTTAAACACAATCTTGAGCAAAAATTAAAGATTATTGGCCGTGCAGAGGAGTTGGCGCAAGAGGAAGACATGAATAAGGTGTTTAGGGAGCTACAAATGCTTCATAAAATGTGGAAAGAAGATATAGGTCCTGTTGCAAAAGAATATCGTGACGAGGTTTGGGATAAATTTAGTGCCGCTACAAAAGTAATTCACGATAAGCGACAAGCCTTTATGCAGGAGCTTGAAGCCGAGTTTGAAAAAAATTACGAAGTAAAAAAACAGCAAATTCAGCAAATAGAGGAAATCACAAAAAATACTAAGTCCAACCATAAAGCGTGGCAAAATGCCATAAAAGCCGTTCAGGAAATTCGGGATGCTTATTTTGAGACTGGGAAAGTTCCTAAGGATAAAAACAAAGAAATTTGGAAAGCTTTTAAAGACACTACGCGATCCTTTAACCACGCAAAAAACAGCTTTTACAAAAACCAGAAAAAAGAACAGTTTGAAAATCTTGCAAAAAAGCAAGAGTTGGTAAAAATTGCTGAAGAAAATAAAGACGGAGACGACTTTGCAGTGATTACCCCTTTAATGAAAAAAATTCAGCAGGACTGGAAAAAAATAGGACATGTTCCTAGAAAAGATAGTGACAAAATATGGAAGCTATTTAAAAATGCGTGTAACCATTATTTTGATAGACTTCACGCCGAAAAAAATGAAGCAAATAAAGAAGAATTAGCAAATTTCGAATCCAAAGAAGCCTTATTAAAAGAGGTCGAAGCTCTAACATTATCTGGAGATAATGATGCCGATCTAAAATTGATAAAAGAAGCTATATCTAAATGGAAAGACATTGGTCGTGTTCCTTATAATAAAAAGAATATTGACCAGAAATTTAATAAAGTTTTGGATGGGTTATTTGGTAAGTTAAAACTGAATAAAAAAGAAGTGGAAATGATTCGATTTGAAAATAAATTGAATGCCTTGGCTTCTCAAGAGGACGACCGTAAACTTCAAAATGAAAAGTTCTTTATTTCCAAAAAAATTACCGAAATCAAAGGAGATATTCGTCAGCTAGAAAATAATTTAGGTTTTTTCCAGCACGCAGATCAAAACAATCCTTTGGTGAAGGAAGTACACAATAATATTAAGAGGCAGAAAGAGCAACTAGATGTTTGGAAACAAAAAATGAAGAAAATAAAGTCTCTTTAACACAATAAAAAAAATCTGAGTTTAACCACTCAGATTTTTTTTTGCTTCTTCCCAAAATATATCCATCTCGGCAAGGGTCATTTCTTTTAAAGATTTACCTAATTCCTTAGATTTACTTTCCAAGTATTGAAATCGTTTTATAAACTTTTTATTGGTACGCTCTAAAGCATTTTCTGGGTCAACTTTAAGGAATCGTGCGTAATTAATCATCGAAAACAACACATCGCCAAATTCTTGCTCCATTTTAGCCTTGTCCCCTGCTTTCACTTCATGTTGCAATTCTTCTAACTCTTCTTTCAATTTTTCAAACACTTGTTGGGGCTCTTCCCAGTCAAACCCAACACCTGCCACTTTATCTTGAATTCTATTCGCTTTCACCAAAGCGGGCAGCGACTTAGGAACACCTTCCAAAACACTTTTTTTCCCTTCTTTTAGTTTTAAGTTCTCCCAGTTTTGCTTTACCTCTTCTTCATCAGCTACAATCACATCGCTATAAATATGGGGATGACGTGAGATTAATTTATCGCAAATCTCATTGGCAACATCTGCTATATCAAAATCGTTGGTTTCACTTCCTATTTTGGCGTAAAACACAATATGCAAAAGCAGGTCGCCCAATTCCTTTTTCACCTCTTCCAAATCATTGTCTAAAATGGCGTCACCCAACTCGTAAGTTTCTTCAATTGTAAGATGCCGAAGCGTTTGCATCGTCTGCTTTTTGTCCCAAGGACATTGCGCACGCAACTCATCCATAATAGTCAATAAACGGTCAAAAGCCTGAAGTTGTTTTTCTCTAGAATTCATAGATATAAAACTAAAAAATCTTCAACTGAGTGAAGATTTTTTAAACATATTTTATTGAAAAGTTATAAACTTATTCTTCTTCCGAAGCGTCTTCTGCTGATTCAGAAAAATTGGTAATTCCATTTTTAACTAGCAAATTATACCATTGTACTACTTTCTTAATATCGCTAGGATATACTCTATCTTCATCATATTCTGGAAGTACTTCAAAAAAGTATTCTTCCAACTCATCTTTGGAAGATTTATGACTTATGGTCTCTCCTCCATTTTCCTTTTCAGCAATTTTTTTGAAAATATCACGTAATGGAACTTCTTCAGTTAATGTATAAATAGCTATTTCAGAAAGTAAACTTACATTCTGACGCGCACTCACCGTTACTTTCTTTCCGTCGATTAAAGATTCGGCCAAAATTCCTGTACGGGTTTGGGTTTTCAATTGGTAAAGTCCGGGTTTTCCAGAAATAGATAAGATTTTTTCTAAACTCATAAATAGGATTACTTTTTAAGCGGGCAAATATCTTGGGTTACAATGGATTTTCCAAATGGATTAACGTTTCTTTTTTGCCAAAGGAAACTTCATTCTATAATCTACTTTTACCTTCCCTTTCGAAATATTTGCCAATTTACTTTTAAGTAAACGCTTTTTGAGCGCAGAAAGTTTGTCGGTAAACAAAATTCCTTCAATGTGATCGTATTCGTGTTGCACAATCCGTGCGGCTATTCCATTAATAGTTTCGGTTTTCTTTTTAAAGTTTTCATCCATATATTCAATCGTAATGGTGTCTTTTCTAAAAACATCTTCACGCACATCGGGAATGCTTAAACAGCCTTCGTTAAAGACCCATTCATCACCTATTTCTTCAACCATTTTGGCATTGATAAAAACACGCTTAAAATCCTTTAAAAAAGCTCTTTCCTCTTCGGTTAAATCTTCATCATCTTCAAATGGTGAAGCATCCACTATAAAAAGTCGGATGGGCAACCCAATTTGAGGCGCTGCTAATCCGATACCTGAGGAAGCATACATGGTTTCAAACATATCTTCAATTAAGGCATCCAACTTAGGATAGTCCTTGTCTATTTCTTTTCCTATGACTCTTAAAACGGGATCTCCGTAGGCAATTATGGGGTATATCATGATTTTGAACTCAAATAATCTTGTAAAATAATAGTCGCACTAATTTCATCTATTAATGCTTTGTTTTGACGTTGTTTTTTTTTCAATCCGCTGTCAATCATCGTTTGAAATGCCATTTTACTGGTAAAACGTTCGTCTCTTCTTAGTATGGGAAGTTGGGGAAATGTTTCAGAAAATTTCCCTAAAAACTTCTGAATATCCTCTTCTACTCTGGAATGGGTGCCATCCTTTTGTTTGGGTTCACCCACCAAAACCAATTCCACTTTTTCCTTTTCAAAATAGTCTTTCAAAAAAGAAATGAGCGTTTTTGTTTCCACAGTAGTCAATCCCGAAGAAATGATTTGTAACTCGTCTGTCACGGCAATTCCCGTGCGTTTCGTTCCATAATCCAATGCCATTATTCTTGCCATACTGGGTGCAAAAATAGGGCTTTAAGAAATAGTAACCCAAAAACTATTTGGAATAAAACACGTACGTTATCTTTGCACAAACTGAAAATGACTATGACACAGCTTCAACAACTTATTGAAAATGCTTGGGAAGATCGCTCCCTTCTTCAAAATCCTGAAACGATTGCCGCCATTAGAGAAGTGGTACGACTTTGTGATGAAGGCGAACTTCGTTGTGCAGAACCTACAGCAAATGGATGGCAAGTAAACGAATGGGTGAAAAAAGGCGTAGTATTGTATTTCCCCATCCAAAAAATGGAAACCAGTGAAGTGGGCATTTTTGAGTATCACGATAAAATTCCGTTGAAGCGTGGTTACGAAGCGAAAGGAATTCGTGTGGTACCGCATGCCGTGGCACGATTTGGCGCGTATATTTCCAAAGGAGTGATTATGATGCCAAGTTATGTAAATATTGGTGCGTATGTAGATGAAGGAACCATGGTAGATACTTGGGCAACCGTAGGGAGCTGCGCTCAGATTGGTAAAAATGTACACTTAAGTGGTGGTGTAGGCATTGGAGGTGTATTAGAACCCCTACAAGCAGCACCAGTAATTATTGAAGATAATGCGTTTATTGGTTCGCGTTGTATTGTAGTGGAAGGCGTACGAGTGGAAAAAGAAGCCGTTTTAGGAGCCAATGTAGTGTTGACTGCTTCTACCAAAATTATTGATGTAACGGGTGATACACCCATTGAAAGAAAAGGAGTTGTACCAGCGCGTTCTGTGGTAATTCCTGGAAGTTATACCAAAAAATTCCCTGCCGGGGAATTTAGTGTGCCCTGTGCTTTAATTATTGGAAAACGTAAAGAAACGACCGATAAAAAAACATCCTTAAACGATGCGCTTAGGGAATATGATGTGGCGGTTTAGGCAAAGGTCATTTATCATTAAACCCCTTCCCATCAAAAATCTTTGGGGTGTTTTTTTCAATTCTGGAGATGCGTGTAGCCGATTGTTTTGCTTGCGAAAAATACAATAAATAACCACGTTGTCGTCCTGGAGTCAAGGCTTCAAAAGCCATTTTAAAACTTGGATCTTCTTTAAATTTTAATAGTAATTCTTCGGGATACTCATATTCTGATGTCTTTTTCATCGGAACTTCCAGCCCAACCTTTTCTACTTCAATGGCTTCAAAAATATAGGCCTTAATGGTTGCTTCTAATTCTAGAATTTCCTTTGCACTTGTAAAACGCAGTTGCCGTGCGGCTTGTACATTTTTAGTTTGTTGCACCAATATATTTTCAGAGTCTTTTAAAAGTGCTCCTTTGTGAAAAAGCAATGCACAATACGCTTTAAATCCGTGGATTAATACAACATTTTTCTCCTTGTAAGTATAACAGGGATGCATCCATTTAAAATCTTCGGTTAATCCACAATCGAGGCAAATGTTTCGCAACAAGGTCATTTCTTCCTTCCATTTTTTGGCTCTGTCTAAAAATCGATCTACCACCTTTGGATTCATAGCCTACATATTAAATATTCGTTTTTTTCGTTTTCTCATTTTCTTGGAATTCACTTTCCGCTGAAACTTACGGCTATAGAACGTCATCAATGTATAGGTTTCGGCTTCTGTTGTTCCATAAAGCTTCGCATAGATGGGCGCCATGATGTTAATCATCGTTTTGGAAAGCCATAATCTACGGAAGTTTTTCATGCGTTGGTGAAAATTCATCTTTTCAAATCGAATACGGTTTAAGTCAATCAAATAAAATTCATAGTCTCCTTTATCCTTTTCAATAATCAACGTGTTCCCTGGGGAATGATCCATAAAGTTGATGTTTCGCTCGTGCAATTGAAACGTAAATGTGGCCATTTGTTCCAAAATTTCTTTTCGATTGGGCCATTTCGGGTTGTGATTTAATACCCGAAAATCGAAATCGTATTCCAAGTGTTGAGAGATGTAAAAACTTTCTTTGAGTCCGAATACAAATCGCTCGTAATACGCCACAGGAAAGGGAGTGTGAATCCCTAAATGAATCAATTTTTCAGCATATTCAAAAGAGCGTCGTGCTTTACTTTTCCGAAGGAATTGATATACCAAGCTCTGAAAAATGTTAGGCGTTTTAAACTTTTTCGCATTGACAAAAGCACCTTCAACTTTATACTTTTTTATGCTATTTCGTTCTCCTTTTACAACATATTCCCCCTTCGCGTCAAAGTCCTTTAACCATTGTAACAAAGCATCACTATCGGCAATAAAATTGGTATGTACTACAAAGGTTTCCTTCATAATTTATTTTCCACAAGAGTGGAAATCATTTTAATAACTTCAAAAAAAGAGATACTTTGCGAAGGTAAAGGATATGATTAAAATTCTTGTTATACAGAACAAAAGAATTGGGGACGTGCTTATCGCTTCGGTGTTGGCAAATAACCTAAAAAAGCATTTCGGCGAGTGCCATATCACGTATTTTGTTTACGATTATACGGCGGGAGTGATTGAAAACAATCCCAATATCGATCAAATCATTCGTGCCAACGACAAGCAGTTAAAAAAACTTCCTGTATTGATGAAAACTATTCGGGAGGTGAAAAAAGCACACTACGATATTATTATTGATCCCTATTCAAAATTCCAAAGCCGAATGATGACCTATTTGTCTAAAGCACCAAAAAGAGTAGGCTTCAAACGGAAAGGCAAAAATTTAAAGCTGAAATATTATACCCACGAAATTGAATTTTTGGATAAGACATCCCTTCCCTGCGGAAAAGCCTTGGAGGACCGAATGAACCTGCTTGAAAAAGCCTTTGGGATGGAACATCCAGATCCCAAGTATAAAATCTTTTTAACTGAAGCAGAACAACAATACAATACACTTGAAGGCCTAAAGCGACCCGTCATTATGCTGGGTGTTTTGGGAAGTACGCCCAATAAGTCCCTTCCGTATGAATACACAGCGAAAATTATAGACACTTTAGCGCAAAGGTATCAAGCCACCTTTCTTTTTAACTATGCACCCCACCAAAAAGAAGATGCTCAAAAAATCTACGAATTGTGTGAGCAGAAAGCCCAAATAAATATGGGAATCTACGAGGATTCTATTCGGGGATTTATTAAATTAATGAACCAATGTGATATGCTTATTTCTAACGAAGGCGGAAGCGTACACATTGCCAAGGCACTCGACAAACCTACGTTTACCATTTATTCGCCATACATCACCAAAAGCCATTGGAATAGTTTTGAAGACGGAAAAATGCACGATTCTATTCACTTATTTGAAGATGATCCAGAGTATTACGATAGTCTTACCCGTGAACAGAAAAAGGAAATTGAAAAAAATCCTGAAACGCTCTATCGTAAATTAACGCCAGATATCATCCTTCAAAAATTAGAGCCGTACCTTACCAATCATTTTAAAAACTAAACCATGAACCTCATCGATAGATTAAAGCATTGGAAACGCAAGTTTAAATTTAATAGGCAATACCGAAGAGGAAAATGGGCAAAATTAGGAAGTGATCACGAATCGGTGCGATACCAGCAAATCAATGCTTTTATTAATGAGTTTCAGCCAAAATCAATTTTGGATTTAGGATGCGGCGACGGAATTTTAAACCGAAGAATGACCTACGACGAATATGACTATTTTTTAGGGGTAGATTATGCCAAAGAGTCTATAAAAATGGCTAAAGCGCAAGATTTTCCCAACGCTGAATTTAAAACCAAAGATTTATTAGACTTTACCCCTCCGCAAGATTTTGATACCATTATTATAAATGAAGCCTTTTATTACATTCACGACTCCAAAAAAAATAAAGTGATTTCAACCATCATCAATCACTTAAAAAAGGACGGAAAACTTATTGTTTCTATTTTTAGAGAAGGAAAGGGGTGTTGGGAGTACTTTAAGGACCATCCTAACCTAAAAGAAACTAATTTTAAAATAGTGAATAGCAAAGCCGGAACTACCTTTTGGAAGGTAGGAGTTTATGAGTTAGCCTGAGGCTTTTTCTCAATTCCATGTTCAGTCCAAACTTTCTTTTGGTCCTTCACTTCTTTTCGAATGGCAAGGTTTTTCTCTAGCGATTCTTTTGTTTTATAGCCGCGTGCATGATCTAAATGAAGCACAATCGCTTTATGCCGAATCTGTTTCGACTTAATCCCGAAGTTTTCCAAACGTTCCCCCAATTCACGGTCGGGACCTCCATATTGCATACGTTCGTCGTAGCCGTTAATGGCAATTAAATCTTCTTTCCACGCCGAAGAATTGCAATTATTAAAACTGGCATTGGTGGGTGTCAATAAATCTAAAATAGAAGCCAAAGCAGGTCCACTATTCAATTTTAAGGCTTGCGTACCCTTTAACTTATCCTGCTTCTTTAGCCAAGAAACATCAAAACAACGTTCGTTGCGAATATCATCTTCGTCAATGACTTCACTGGTTTTCATGGGCAATTTGCAATATCCACCCGAAAGGAAATAGCCTTCTTCGGCATATTTTGCGTGTACCTCCACAAAATCTTTCCGCGGAATGCAATCGCCATCGGTAAACAAAATATACGGCATCGCCGCTTCGGTAATGGCAATATTTAAAATACGCTGTCTGCGATAGCCTTCATCTTCATGCCAAATATGGCGTAACGGCACGGGATAGTCTTTTTTGAAAGAATCAATCAACTCTTTCGTAGACGCTCGCGAACCATCATCGGCTACAATCACCTCGTAGTGGTTGTAGGTTTGGTATTTATACCCTTCCAACACCTTCTGAAGCCAAGCTTCGCTGTTGTACGTGCTTACAATGACTGAAATTCCTAAACTATCCAAAGTATCTGTTTAATTATTTAGCAAATTTACGCCTCTTTTTTGGTTTAAGAAAACACAGTACATTTGTGGTATGCCAACACTCTCGGTTATTATGCCCACCTACAACGAAGAAGCCTATGTGGAGGCTGCCCTTCGGTCGGTACAATTTGCCGACGAAATTATTGTGGTAGATTCGTTTAGCACCGATAGTACCGTTGCAATTGCTGAAAAATTTACGACTAAAACCCTGCAAAGGGAGTTTGATAATTTTTCGAATCAGAAGAATTTTGCTTTGGACCATGCTACAGGAGATTGGGTTCTATTCCTTGATGCCGATGAACAGATTACCTATCCGTTACAAATAGAAATTTTAGAAGCCATTACAAGTGGGAAACACTCAGGATATAAACTCAATTTTCTGCATTTTTTTATGAATCGGTTTCTATACCACCACAGCAGTAAGGTGTTGCGATTGGTAAAACGAGAAGGAACCAAATATACTGGATTGGTTCATGAAAAACTACACGTAAACGGTAGCATTGGTAAGCTGAAAAATCCTGTCCTTCACTTTACCTATAAAGGCTTGGAATATTATATCGAAAAGCGGGAAAGTTATGCGTGGTTTCAAGCAGAGCAACTTCAGAAAAAGGGGAGGAAAGCTACTTTGTTCTTACTATTTACTAAGCCTACCTTTCGGTTTTTTAGCAGCTATTTTTTAAAAGGTGGATTTAAAGATGGGATTCCTGGATTAACCATTTCGGCAGTGAATGCCTACGGAGTTTTTTCTAGGTATGTAAAGTTATTGTTGTTGCAAAGAGGAATGAAATGACTTGTCACACCAAACTTGATTTGGTGTCCATTAAAATAGATTCCGTGTCGTAGCACGGAAAGACAAAAGAAGGATCAAAGCCAAAATCTTTTAAAACAACTTCCCAAACTTCAACTTCCGTTGAAATTTTTTTAATGAATACTCCCCTTTTACATCAATCCTGTTAATCTCAAAAGGGTTTTTAAAGGGAAAATGATTGACTCGATTCCCAATTCGCAAACCGTAGGTGAATTGTTGCTCTTTTAAATGATTAAAAAACTGCTCTTTTTCAGGGTTTTTACGAGGGAATTTCCCATAAGGATACGCCAAAGTAGACGTGAGTGACAATTCATTTTTAGAATCGGTTTCAAATGCTTTTCTCGTGTCTTCCGCTATTTCGGAAAGTGACAATTCATTATATTTTTGGTGGGCATAGGAATGATAGCCCAATTCGATATTATCTGGATTCAAACTTTTTAATTGTTCGGCTGTCATTAGCGGATACGAAGGTGTATTCCAAGCATCGGTTTGTCCTAAATATTTCAGTGGAATAAAAAAGGTCGCTTTTAAATGGTACTTTTCAAGCAAAGGAACGGCATATTCTAACTGACTTACATACCCATCATCAAAGGTAATTACCACAGATTTTTTAGAAGGGAGTTTTTTCAGATCCATCAATTCGGAAAGATGATAGCTTCGGTATCCTTTTTCAGAAAGGTACTGAAATTGCGCTTCCAACTTCGACGCAGAAATAGTCAATCCTTCACTTTCTGAAGCACAGATTTTGTGGTACATTAAAATAGGAAGCTTTGCCACTTTGAGTATTAAAAGGATTTTTTATAAAGCTAGATTCTAAAAATTTTTAATCCTCGCCTTGCGAGTAAAATTAGTACTTTTGCTGAAACAAACAGCCATTCTTGGAACAACTACCCAAAATTACGGCACTTGCCATTACACTGAATGAAGCAGAAGTCCTCCCCGATTTTCTGAAAAGCCTCGATTTTGTTGATGAAATTATTATTGTCGATTCCTTTAGTAGTGATGATACGGTAACAATTGCCGAACAATTTGAAAAGGTAAAAGTGTTTGAAAGAACCTTTGATAATTTTAGTGCTCAAAAGAATTTTGCCATTTCCAAAGCATCCCATGACTGGGTTTTGTTTTTTGATCCAGATGAAGAAATCACGCTTGAGGTAAAATCTGAAATTTTAGAAACACTTAAAAACCCAAAAGCAGATGCCTATTACATTCGCAGGCAGTTGTATTTTATGGGGAAAAAAATAAAATACAGCGGATTCCAAACAGATTGGGTGATACGATTATTCAAAAAAGAATGTGGAAAATACGATGGTAATTTGGTACACGAAACGCTTCAGGTTATGGGTGCCACGTCCAAATTAAAAACCCGCGTTCCGCATCATACCTACAAGAGTTTTGATGATTATACTGGGAAATTGCATCGCTATAGCCAATTGCAGGCTCAGATGCTATATGAAAAGAAAAAGAAGCCCAACTTATCCCATTTTTTGTTTCGTCCCTTTTACCGTTTTTGGCACCAATACTTACTTCGGTTAGGAATCTTAGACGGAAAAGAAGGATTTATACTAGCCTATATCAACGCATTTTCCGTGTTTAAACGCTATGTGAATTTGTGGTTGTTATATCGAAAAATTAGTTAAAAATGACATCAAAAAGAATTGGTTTTTTTCATATGGATGAAATTCATCATATCAATCACTTTATAAGTGTGGCTGTTGAATTATCTAGAACCAATGAAGTTTCTATTCTTACTTACCCTGGGGAACACAAATATTTATACCATTCTCTTTCAAAATTTAAAGACCATAAGATTAGAGTTGTACAAAAACACACACATTGGTTTCGTGCATTTACCGACAAACTAAAAAATAGAGATCTTCCTCGAAAAGGTTTCTGGATGACCACCAACCAAAAATATTTGCTCAATAATTTTGATGCTGTAGTTTTCACCGATTATTTTCACCATAAACTATTAAAAGCAAGAGGAGGAAAAATCTCTCCTAAATTTTTAAAATTTCCACATGGAGCACCCGGTAGGGATTATAGTTACAATAAAGACCAGTTGGATTTTGATTTTCAATTACTTTTTGGTCCTTTTCATTACCAACAATTTAAAGAAAAGCAATTGTTAGGTCCCCATCCTGTAATTATTGGTTACCCAAAAATAGACGCAGTTAATCTATCTCAAAAAAAACACTTTTTTAAAAATAATAAGCCAGTTGTGCTGTACAATCCACATTTTTCTCCTCCGTATTCCTCCTGGCATAAAATGGGGTTGGATATTTTAGAGTATTTCTATAACCAAAAAGAATATAATCTCATTTTTGCTCCTCACATAAATTTATTTAAAAATAAAGGTGGCGAGGATGCTGCTCAAATTTCTAAAAAATATTTTGAAGCAGATCATATCTTTATAGATTTAGGAAGCGAAGAAAGCGTAGAAATGACCTATTTAAACGCAGCTTCCATTTTTTTGGGAGAAGTTTCTAGCCAAGTGTATGAATTTATTTTAAAACCTAGACCTTGTATATTTATTAATACACAAAAGGTTATTTATAAAAACAATTCTAATTATAGGTTCTGGAAATTAGGAGAAGTGATTGAAGAAGTTTACGAATTGAATAACGCTTTAAAAAATGCTTTTTCCAATTTTGAAAACTACAAGGAAATCCAGAAAAAAATAACCGATGAAAACTTTTATCAAGCCCCTAACAGTACTGCTTCACAAAGAGCAGCAATAGCCATTAACAAGTACTTAGAAAAAAATTAAAGGTATTTGTTAATTCCATCTTCACACCAATTCAGTTTTTTGTCAATGGCTTCTTTTTGTATTTCATCATTTTTATTAAAATTATGCTTTGAGGCGGTTTTATGCCATATATGATATACAATTCCACCAAATTTTAATCTTTTCCCTTTAACTCCATTATTGAGCATTCTTACAATCAATTCAGAATCTTCTCTACCCCAACCTGTCATGGCTTCATTGTAGCCATTCACTGCTAAAAAGTCTTTTTTCCAAAACGAAAGATTACATCCCCTAAGCTTGTGCGAAAGTTCACTTTTTGGGGTATGTCTAATTGCTAAAAATGGTATTCTTAAAGTGCGACCACGTTTTTTAATGCCTTTGGAAAAAAAATGAAAATGTATCTTTTCATTTCCGAAAAGTACATTTAAATAAGGTTCTAAAATACTAACCCTACTTCCAAACAGATAACAATTTTCTTGTGCATTATTTATATGATCTTTAATGAAGTCTTTGTGTAATATACAATCACCATCGGTTTGTATTATATAATCTCCAGTCGCTTTTGCAATAGCTTTATTTAAAATAGAAGAGCGACGAAAACCATCATCTTTGTGCCAAACGTGTACTATGGGAACAGTGGTTTTTTGAGTGTATAAATCTATTAGCTCCTTTGTTTTTGGCTTAGAACCATCATCTGCAATTAAAAACTCATCAGGTTTTATAGTTTGGTTTTCAACACTTTTAAAAACAAGTTTTAGTGCTTCAGGCCAATTATATGTAGAAACCAATAATGAAGTTTTCATTTTCATAAAAAACAAGTTCAAATATAACCTTTTTAAGAAGTACTTTTCAATGATCTAATTATTTTACAAATCCCATTAAAATAGATATCTTGCTAATCATAAAATCTATACTACAAATAAATTGTTTAAGGCATGGTTGAAACGTAAACAATTAATATAATATATTTCTATGATTGATATTTCGGTTATCTTAATAAATTACAACTCAGAAAACTATACCATTAATTGTTTAAAATCTCTTTTTTCACATACTTCAAAAAAGATTAATTGTGAGTTTATTATTGTTGACAACGCATCTAAGAAATATAGTTATTTTAAAGTAAAGGAATTTGTAGATTCTATTATCCATAACCATAATATAAAATTAGTAAGAAGTAATATTAATACAGGATTTGGTGGTGGTAACATGATTGGAGTGCAACATGCCTCTGGAAAATATTTCGCCTTTATAAATAATGACACCTATCTTGAAAATGATTGTTTAATGATTTTAAAATTGTTTATGGATAGTCACCCTAATGTAGGTGTATGTGGTCCCCAAGCATTTTCAGAAGGTAAAACAAAAATAAAACCTACTATTGACCATTTTGCTTCAGTGTCAAGAGAAATACTTGGAAGAAAATTTCTTGAAAAAATAAACCCTTCAAAGTATCCAAAGCGGAAAATATTATACAACTCACCACAAAAAGGGCAATATGTTGCAGGTAGCTTTATGTTTTTTAGATCTAATGATTTCAATGCAGTAGGTGGATTTGATACAAATATTTTTTTATTTCATGAAGAAACAGACATCTGTAAAAGATTATTAAATATTAATAAATTAGCATATCTAGTACCAGAAGGTATTTTTATTCATTATCATGGAGCAAGCACCCCTAAATCAGTAAAATATAAAATCGAACTCAAAATCTCTTTGCTCTATGTTGTAAGGAAACACTATGGGTTAATTTCATTCTACGTACTATTGACTTTTCTTCAAATTAAATATTTTTTTAGTAGCATAGTTAAGCCAAAATATAGAAAATTGTTTTATATATTACTTTTACAAGCTCCATTAAGCAAATCGCTTAAACAACAACAAAAAATAGAATCCATTTTTTAAAAAATGAGAGAAGAAATTGAAAATGCATTAGCGGTTTTAAAACGAGGTGGTGTAATCCTTTACCCAACCGATACGGTTTGGGGAATAGGCTGTGATGCTACCAATGCTGAAGCTATAGATAAAGTGTATAAAATTAAAAAACGGGCCGAAAGCAAAGCTCTTATTTGTTTGGTATCCGATTTTAAAATGCTCAATCAATATGTGCAAGAAGTTCCCGAAGTGGCCTACGATATTTTAAAATATGCTGTAAAACCTACGACGGTAATTTATGATGACCCCATACGGGTGGCCGAAAACCTCATTGCCGAAGACAATTCTTTGGGTATTCGTGTGGTACAAGACGATTTTTGCAAAACTTTGATTCGAAAATTAAAGCGTCCGTTGGTTTCTACCTCGGCCAATTTTAGCGGCGAAAAAACACCTGCAACTTTTAAAGAAATAAGTCCGCTTATTTTGGAAGGCGTGGACTATGTCGTAAATTTGTATCGAAATAGCAAACCCGCAAAACCATCGAGTATTATTAAGTTAAAAAACAATGGAGCGGTTACGATAATTAGAGAATAAGACCTTAAAATGCAGCAGCCGCAGTTTTTTAAAAACGCACTTCAAGACCCTATTTTTAAAGTAGTTTCCCAAGCAGCTTCCAATCTGCATTTGGAGACCTATGTGATTGGTGGATTTGTTAGGGATTATATTTTGAAACGTGGTGATGCAAAAGACCTCGATTTTGTAGCGGTAGGCAGCGGCATTGATTTGGCAAAAGAGGTTTCCAATTTACTCCCTGGCAAGCCTAAAGTTTCGGTATTTAAAAACTACGGAACTGCCATGCTAAAAACTGCTGATTTAGAATTGGAATTCGTAGGTGCTCGTAAAGAATCCTACGAAGAAAATAGCCGAAACCCTGCGGTGGAAAATGGCACCTTGGAAGACGATCAAAACCGAAGAGATTTTACAATTAATGCCCTGGCAATTAGTGTCAATGAAGATACCTTCGGAAAATTAATTGACCCCTTTAATGGATTAAAAGACATTGAAGAAAAAAGAATTAGAACACCATTAGACCCAGATATTACCTATAGTGATGATCCACTACGCATGCTTCGTGCCATTCGTTTTGCTACGCAATTGAATTTTAAAATTGACAAAACATCCCTTGATTCTATTTCTATAAATGCGGAAAGAATTAATATCATTTCCAAAGAACGCATTGTGGATGAAATCAACAAAATTTTAATGGCCGACACTCCTTCTATTGGGTTTACATTATTACATAAAACTGGGTTATTACCCTATATTTTTCCGGAGTTGGTCGCTTTGCAAGGCATTGAAGAAAAAGAAGGGCAATTGCATAAAGACAACTTTTGGCATACGCTTGAGGTAGTTGATAATATTTCCCAAACAACCAATGACTTGTGGTTACGCTGGGCAGCATTATTGCACGATATTGGCAAAGCACCTACCAAACGATTTGATAAAAAGAACGGATGGACCTTTCACGGACATGAATTTGTAGGTTCAAAAATGGTGTATAAACTTTTCAAAAGGCTAAAAATGCCATTGAACGAAAAAATGAAGTTTGTTCAGAAAATGGTATTAATGAGCTCCCGCCCTATTGTACTTGCTACCGACGTAACCGATAGCGCTGTGCGAAGGCTCATTTTTGATGCTGGCGAGTATGTAGATGATTTAATGACGCTTTGCGAAGCAGACATTACTACCAAAAACCCGAAACGCTTCAAAAAGTATCATAACAATTTTAAATTGGTTAGGGATAAAATGGTGGAAGTTGAAGAGCGAGATCATGTGCGAAATTTTCAACCCCCTGTTTCGGGAGAAGAAATCATGGAAACATTCAATTTAAAACCTTCCCGAGAAATTGGTATTATTAAAGATGCTATAAAGGAAGCTATTTTGGAAGGAGAAATTCCCAATGAGTATGAAGCTGCCAAAGTGTTTATGTTTAAAAAAGCCGAGGAAATTGGTTTGAAGAAAGCGTAATATGAAAGATAATAAAAAGGTAATTTACTGGCTGCTTACTGGGTGTTTCTTAATTTTTATCATGGTAGTTGTTGGTGGAATTACACGCCTAACCCACTCTGGACTTTCTATTTCCAATTACCAACTAATTTCTGGAACCATTCCGCCTTTGAACGAAGTGGAGTGGAACGAAGCTTTTGATTTATATAAACAATATCCTGAATACCAGAAAATAAATCACCAAATGACCCTCGAGGAGTTTAAAGACATTTATTTCTGGGAATGGATTCATAGGGTAATTGGGCGTGCCATTGGGGTTGTTTTTATCATTCCATTTGTATATTTTTTACTTAAAAAGCAACTCTCGAAACCAACCATTAAAAAGTCGCTTATTCTACTCTTCTTAGGTGGTTTTCAAGGGTTTTTAGGTTGGTATATGGTAAAAAGTGGTTTGGTCGATCGCCCCGATGTAAGTCATTATCGATTAGCAATGCATCTTACTACCGCATTTATCACTTTTGCATATACATTATGGGTGGCGTTAGACCTCATCTATCCAACTAAAAAAGTGATTAATACATCTTTTAGAAATCTAATAAGATGGGGAATGGCTATTTTACTCATTCAAATTATTTGGGGTGCGTTTGTGGCTGGACTCGACGCGGGTTGGATTCACAATCACTGGCCTTTCATGAGTGAGGGAAAATTGATGCACGAAACCGTATATATTGAGCAAAGCCCTGTTTGGAAAAACTTTGTAGAAGGTAAAAGTGGGGTTCAGTTTGTGCATCGTTACTTAGCGTATGTGGTTGTAGGTATGATTCTATTTATAGCTTGGAAAAGTCATAAAATGACACTCACTCCGCTACAGAAAAAAGGAATTAATGGTTTGGTAGGACTTGTATTGCTTCAATTTATTCTGGGAGTTTTTACGCTATTATTTCAAGTTCCTGTATGGTTAGGTATTTTGCATCAAGTGGTTGCATTTTTCTTGTTAGCAGCGATGACATTTACCTTGCATCGCTTCAGTAAATAAGCATTAATAATACTATCTTTGCAATCCAAATTTTTTCAAAATGGTTTACCGATTTAGAGTTATTTTAGACACCCAAGAAGATGTGTTTCGTGATATAGAAATGGATGATACCGCATCGTTAGAAGACTTTCACAATGCCATCACCCAAGCATTTGGATTTGGCGGACAAGAGATGGCTTCTTTTTATATGAGCAACGAGCTTTGGGAGCAAGGTGATGAATACCCTTTGTTCGATATGAGTGATGAAGGCGGATTGCCCGTAATGAGTGAATCCTTTATTGAAGATATTTTAAATGAAGAGCAAACCCGAATGATTTACGTCTATGATTTTCTAAATATGTGGACCTTTTTAGTGGAACTTGCCGAAATTGCCGAACCCGAAGAAGGAAAAACCTATCCTAATTTACTTTTTGCTCACGGACAAATTCCAGAAGAAGCTCCCGATAAAGAATTTATAGGTGAATCCCTTGAGGGAGATGACCTCGATGAGGATTATGACTTAGATCCTGAGGATTACGACAACCTCGATTTTGATGAAAACTGGAATTAAAATAATTTACCCCAAAGACATTTATGATTAATTTATATAATACTCACATTTCTTCATTATCCATCCACAGAGTGGGGAACAAAAGTCGAAATGAATCTTTATTTCTTTCTGCCGACCCCTATAAAATGGATGACGAAATTACCCCTCTGCTAAAAGAGTTTTTCCTGAAACCTTTTCGTGATAAGGAAGAAAATTATTTTCAGTTTTCTCATGATACCGATTTAGAATTTCATGAACTCTTCAATTTGGTGACCGAAATATTTGAAGCTCCAGAACAGGTTCATGAGCTTAGTAAAAAAATTACAAGACATTTATTCGATCAATCTACACACCCACATATTAAGAGTGGTGAGGTATATGTGGCGTATTTAGAAAACCTTCAAATTGACAACGAAAAGGTAGATGCCGTGGGGATTTTTAAATCTGAATTAAAACAAGATTTCCTTCAGTTTTCAGAAAAAGAAAATCAGTTGGACGCCATTCTTCAGCAAGGCATTAATTTGAATCGATTGGATAAAGGAGCCCTCATTTTCAACCATAAAAAAGAAGATGGATATAAAATACTATCTGTCGATAGTAATCGCTACGATGCGCGCTATTGGTTAGAAAGCTTTTTGGGTGTAGATGCGTTTCACGATGAAAACTTTCAGACAAAAAAATATTTAAAATTCTGCCAAGATTTTGCCAGAGACGTGGTTTTCCCTGCTGAAGACAAAAAAGAGGAAGTGATGTTTATGAATCGTGCCGTAAATCATTTTGCCAAAAACGATTTGTTTGAAGAAACTGCGTTTATGAACGAGGTTATCGATAACCCAGACCTTATTCCAGAATTTCGTCATTACAAATCTGAAAAAGCACCCAAGTACAGTATTGAAGACTTAACCACCTTCCCAATTGCTAATACGGCGGTGACGGCTGCGCGTAAAAAAATAAAGAACACCATTAATTTGGATACAAACATTCAAATTAAAATGGATTTCATTAATCCCGAAAGTGCCGAAAAATTTGTCGAAAAAGGTTGGGATGAGGAGAAGCAGATGTATTATTATTTAGTATATTTCAACAAAGAACATAAATCGTAAGTCTTTTCTAAATAAGACTTTAGGAACGATTTTTGATGCTTTTAAAATAAAAAAGTTGTGAGAAATCTACTCTTAAAATCCTTGTTAGTTATTACACTCATTTTTAGTGTAAGCTGCTCAAACGATGACGAAGTAAGAACCACTACCCTTATTTTTACACCTACGGCTAGTATTTCAAATTCTGAAACTTTGACCTATAATTTAGGTGCATTTGGAGATAAAAACTTAACCTCCATCCTAACCCAAGCCAACAATGCTGAAGTAAGCGAACTTCGAGTAAACGAAACCACAGGCGAAGTGTATTATTTCTATCAGCCGCAAGCAGGGTTTATTGGTCACGATTTTGTTCGTCTCATTACCGAAACAGGCCCACTTGGTAGTCCAGAAAGTACCATAGCGATGCAAGCCAATATCGATATTGAGGTGTCATATTAATTTTTAGAATTGTAACATATTTGGGTTAGATTCGTCATACTTTAAACTAATCAACAAAAACCCTTTTTGTGCATCCTATTCTAACCATAAACAATCTTACCAAAAAATTTGGTCCTATTACCGCTGTAAACAATTTGTCATTCACTATTGAAAAGGGCAATGTGTATGGAATATTAGGCCCTAATGGTAGTGGTAAGTCTACCACGTTAGGTATTGTATTAAATGTCGTTAATAAAACCTCTGGAAATTTCCATTGGTTCGACGGCAGTGATACCACCCACCACGCATTACGAAAAGTAGGGGCGATTATTGAGCGTCCTAACTTTTACCCTTATATGACAGCCGAACAAAATTTAAAACTGGTCTGTAAAATTAAAGAAGTTCCCGAAGATAAAATTCTAGAAAAATTAGAACTCGTTGGTCTTTTGGATAGAAAGGACAGTAAGTTTCAAACTTTTTCTTTGGGGATGAAACAACGTTTGGCTATTGCTTCGGCATTGTTAAACGATCCAGAAATATTAATTCTCGATGAGCCTACCAACGGATTGGATCCACAGGGGATTCATCAAATTCGAGAAATTATCAAAAAAATAGCAAGTCAAGGCACTACCATTTTATTGGCATCGCATTTACTTGATGAAGTGGAAAAAGTATGCTCCCACGTAGTCATTTTACGAAAAGGTGTAAGTCTGTACACTGGAAGTGTGGATGGGATGAATGCAAGTCATGGATTCCTACTGTTAGAAAGCCCTAATAGAGAAGCATTGCATAGTGCATTAAAAGAAATGAAGTCCTTCGGCACTATCAAAGAAGAAGGTAACTTGTTTATTGCATATTTGAATGAGTCTTTAGATGCTTCAGCAGTAAACAAACAACTTTTTGAAAAAGGCATCGTCCTTTCCCGCTTGGAGAAAAAGAAAGAAAGTCTTGAAGAACAATTCCTTGAACTTACCAAAAACAACTAACCACCATGCTACGACTTCTTAATATAGAATTAATAAAACTGAAAACGAGCCGGGTAAGTAGAGTCCTTATTTTTGGGTATTTCTTTTTACTTACTTGTATTGCCCTTATAGCTGCCATTAAATTTGATATTGGCCCAATTAAGTTTCATTTAGCAGAGCAAGGAATTTTCAACTTTCCTTTTATTTGGCATTTTAACACTTTTGTAGCGGCTTGGCTTAAGTTGTTTCTCGCCATTATTATTGTATCGATGGTGGCGAACGAATACAGTAATAAAACGCTTAAACAGAATTTAATTGATGGCTTAAGTAAAAAGGAATTCATCCTTTCAAAATTCTTGACAGTGATACTGTTTTCTGTTGTTTCTGTTTTATTTGTATTTGTAGTGTCATTAATTCTAGGATTAATTTATTCAGATTATAATGAGATAGGAATCATATTTAGTGATATGCAATACCTTGTTGGGTATTTTGTGAAACTAGTAGGTTTTTTCTCTTTCTGTTTATTCTTGGGAATTTTAATAAAACGATCTGCTTTTGCCTTAGGTTTTTTAATCCTTTGGCAAACTTTTGAAGGAATTTCAACTGGTATTTTATATTGGAAAGCCGAAGCCATTGCTCCTTACGTGACTCGTTTTTTTCCACTAAATTCTATGGCGAACCTCATCAAAGAGCCAGGAACACGATTAGGAGCAGTTAAAAGTGCCGCAAATCAGTTGGGAGAAGAATTTACTAAGAATTATGATGTACAATTCTGGGATGTACTCATTGTTATGGGTTGGACGGCTATCTTTATTTATGGATCATACGCCCTTTTGAAAAAGCGAGATTTATAATACATCGTTTCTAGCTTTCAAAAAAATTGAGATAGCTATCAAATAGTTGTATATTTAGCTATCAAAACGTTGCTATGCGTCTACTTGTACTGTTATCCTTATTTCTATTTCCTTTATTGAGTTACTCTCAAGAGATTGAACTATTTCAGCAATTTAATGGCCGTTATGACTATCTCTCCTTTGGAAATACATTAAATCCAGAAGAAAATGGACTAAGTAATGATTGTGTCATATTAACGCAAAGTAGTGCAGATTTTCAGCTACAAGCTGGACAGCAACTTATAGCTGCATATTTATATTGGGCTGGCTCTGGCGATGGTGATTTTGATGTGATGCTAAATGCAGTTCCAATTACAGCACAACGAACGTTTGAGTATCAACTTAACACACTAAATAACTATTTTGCCGCTTTCGCCGATGTTACAACCCAATTATTAAATGAAGGCAATGGCACCTATACTCTATCAGAATTAGATTTAACGGATGTCATTGAAGACTATTGTGGGAATGCTACCAATTTTGGCGGCTGGGCAGTTACCGTAATTTATGAGGACGCTTCTTTAAATCTTAATCAAGTTAATATTTTTGACGGAATGGAAGGGGTTTCCCAAAATAATACCAACCTAACCATTACTCTTGAAAACTTAAATGTATTGGACAATATTGGTGCTAAAATTGGTTTTTTGGCTTGGGAAGGAGATTTGGGTTTAGCTGTTAACGAAACGCTTCGTGTAAACGGAAATATCATTAGCAATCCGCCATTAAATCCAGCAGATAATGCATTTAATGGGACAAATAGTTTTACCAACTCAGATCAGCTCTTTAATATGGATATTGATTTTTACAATATCGAAAATAATATCCAGCCTGGAGATCAAAGTGCCATCATCGAACTTACATCTGGACAGGATTTGGTAATGGTTAATAATATTATCACTGTCCTAAACACTGAGTTACCCGACGCAACAGTCACTTTGGATTCTGTTACCTATACTCCGGAATGTGGAAACCGGGATATCTCCATTGAATATACAGTTGGCAACTTAAATAGCACAGACATTCTTCCCGCAGGAACTACCTTAGGTTTTTATGCAAATAACACACTCATAGACACCACTGTAACTACGGTAGATTTAGGCATCGACGAACAAGAAAGTGGCAGCATTTTTTTAACTGTTCTAGCGGGAGTTCCAGCCGACTTTACACTACGTGCATTTGTAGATCCATTTTCAGAAATAAACGAATTAAGAGAAGATAATAATGAAGATTCTGTTGAAATTCATTTACTTGTTTTTCCAGAAATTGTGGGTCTAACGGACTTAGAATTATGTGATGTAGTGGGTGAAGAGTTTTTTGATTTAACAGAAGCTACCGCTCAAATCGACCCTATTAATACCATTACATATCACCTTTCAGAAGGTGAGGCATTAAATGATGAAAATCCAATTTCAAATCCCGACAATTATGAAAACCCTCTCAATCCTCAGGAAATTTGGATTCGTGTTTCAAACCCAGATTGCTTTGTCATAGATAGCTTTCAGGTAGAAGTCATTATTTGTCCACTACCCGATGCTACCATTAGTATTGATAATGAACTATTTGCTTGTCGTCAGCGGGATTTGGTTATTGAATATACAGTTTATAATACCAAAGGCACAAATACTTTATTAGCAGGCACACAAATAGCTTTTTATGCTAGCGGAACACTTATTGGGCAATCGGAAACACAACATGATATCTCCATAGGGGGTAGCGAACCAGGCATTTTAGAAATAGACCTTCCCGAAAGTATCCCAAATCAATTTACACTGCTTGCTGTGGTGGATGATGATGGAACAGGTGTGGGAAGCGTACAGGAATTAAATGAATTTAATAACGAATTTGAAATTTTAGTCACTTTTGGAACCATTCCTCCCATTGTGGATTTACCTAATTTAACCGAATGTGACAAAGGATTTAACACCGCCACTTTTAATCTATTAAATGAAGATCTTTTAGAGCTTATTACCACAAACACGCAAGGAACGGTTCAGTTTTTTACCTCTCAAGCGGAAGCAATCGTCAACCTTAACCCCATTCAAAATCCTGGAGAATTTGAAAATACGAGTAATCCTCAAACGATTTATGTGCGGTTAGAAAATGAAGTTTGTTTTACTACAACGTCTTTCAATCTAATTGTAGAAAAATGCCCACCCATGATACCTGAGGGTATTTCTCCAAATGGAGATGGATTAAACGATGTGTTTAAAATATACTATATCGTAGATGTGTTTCCAGATTTTAATCTTAAAATTTACAGTCGTGAAGGGAATTTAATTTACGAAGGAGGAAACGAAGAAGGGCTATGGGATGCCATTCCTAATCTTGGAATACTTCAACAAAATAAAGTAGTTCCCGTAGGTACTTATTTCTATGTTTTAAATTTAAACGACCCAGATTACCCTGAACCGTTTATAGGCAATGTATATGTTAATTATTAGTCACAATTCTTTAAAACCCAAATACTAACCATGTCCGAATCCAATGCTTATATTCTAGGTACCGACCAACTTGAATTGCACCGATTGGGAATTCAACACCAAGTATGGGCTACCGAAGCTCAAAAAGGTTGGGATTTGGCCCATTTTAATGCAGGACAAACCCTTTTAGATTTAGGATGCGGTCCCGGATTTTGCACTCAGGAACTTGCTTATATTACAGGAGCTTCAGGTAAAGTAATGGGAGTGGATAAATCGGAAGGATTTATTAACCACCTTCATCAAATTGCAAAACTCAATCACTTAAGTATTGATGCCATCTGCACAGATTTTAACGACTTGCAATTAGCACCCAATAGCCTTGACGGGATGTATTGTCGTTGGGCACTGGCTTGGATTCCGAACCCTGAAGAAATTCTGAAAAAAGTATACGATGCATTAAAACCAGGAGGGCGAATGGTTCTACACGAATATTACGATTGGTCCACTCACCAAACCGAACCCAGCATTCCCGGACTCACTAAAGCCATAAAAGCGGCCTATAAAAGTTTTGGAGATATGGATGCCGACCTCAACATTGGAAGACACCTCCCAAGGATATTAACCGAATTAGGAATGACTGTTACAAGCACACGCATTATGGCAAAACTTGCAACACCCAAAGACCTTGTTTGGCAGTGGCCCAAGTCTTTTTATGAAAGCTTTTTTCCTCGATTAGCAGAAACAGGATATTTAAATCAGGAGGATGTTACAAATGCTTTAAGAGGCCTAGCTCAACTTGAAAACAATCATGGAGCTTCCATTTGTTGCCCCATCATGATAGAAGTGATTGCAGAGAAGTAATGGTATGAAGATTGTTATTTATACATTTTAGTTTCTTAAAATAGTGAATACTAAAAGAAAACATATCGATTTAAGTCATACAATTGACAACGGAATAATCACCTACAAAGGCTTACCTGCTCCTATTATTTGTGATTATTTAAGTAGAGAAGAATCAAGAAAATTTTATGAAGAAGGCACGGAGTTTCAAATTGGAAAAATTGAAATGGTTTCTAATACAGGAACCTATGTCGATTGCCCTTTTCATAGGTTTGAAAATGGAAAAGACTTATCGGAAGTAGAATTATCTCGTTTTGTGGATTTAGATGCCATAGTGATAAGAATTCCCCATACCGAAACAATTGAAATAACACATGAAAACTTAAAAGGGTATGCAATAGAAAATAAGGCGGTACTCATCCATACAGGTTGGGATATAAAATGGAATACTGAAGCGTACTTTGAAAACAATCCTTTTTTAACAAAAAAAGCAGCAGAATATTTGAGGGATTCAAAAGTTGTTTTGGTAGGAATCGATTCTCATAATATTGATGACACGAGAGGTAAATCTAGACCCTCGCACACGGTCCTTTTAGGTGCCGAAATATTAATAGTTGAGCATTTATGTAATTTACATCAATTACCAAATAAGGGGTTTACGTTTAATGCAGCTCCACCTAAATTTAAGGGCGTTGGAACATTTCCAGTACGTGCTTATGCTACTTTACAATAAAAAATTTAATTCTTATCCTCCAACAACGGTACAAACCGAAACTCACCATATTCATTCTTTTCAAAATGGGTGTCACTGGTGCGTGTAAATACAGTCATGATTTGCACATCCTCACCCACAGGAATTACTAACTTCCCTCCCACCTTTAATTGTGCAAGCAAGGGTTTAGGAACGTATGGAGCTCCAGCAGTTACAACAATACCATCAAAAGGGGCAAACTCGGGTAAACCCTTATAACCATCACCAAAAACCATTTTTTTGGGTCGATAACCTATCTTCGGAAGAAATCTGGACGTTTTTTTAAACAATTCATTTTGTCGTTCTATTGTATACACTGTAATTCCCATTTCTAATAAGACCGCACTTTGGTACCCACTTCCTGTACCAATCTCTAGTACCGTATCTCCCTCTTCCACCTCCAAAAGTTCTGTTTGTCTTGCTACGGTATAAGGTTGAGAAATCGTTTGCTCTGCTGCAATGGGAAAGGCTTTATCTACATAGGCGTGATCTATAAACCCGCTATCCATAAACCAATGGCGTGGAATTTTATTAATAGCTTCCAATACAGCTTCATTAGTAATCCCCTTTTTCCGAAGGGTTTCCACTAACTTCTTCCGCATACCTTTATGAGTAAATGTATCTTTCATTATCAATTTCTAGCTAGCCATTCAGCCTTTGTGATTTCATAAAAATGACAATGCGCAGTATCATACATAAAACTATTTACATAGTGCATTCCCACTTTTTTATTCAGTATAACATTGGATGCTTCATTGTCGATTTCTGCCATTCCGTAAATAGAATCGTGCTTCCCATGAGTGCAGATATAATTCAAAGAAGCAAAGGCAGATTCAGTGGCATACCCCTTTCCCCAAAATTCTTCCCGCAATCGGTAGCCTAAATCCAAAAAGTTATGGTGTCCATTTACAGGTTCCGTATTCAATTTAAAGCCTGTCCAACCTATAAACTCACCCGTATTTTTTTCAATCATTGCCCAACGTCCAATCCCAAGGTCTTTATATTGTTTTCGTACTTTGCCTATAATTTCTTTAGCTTCTTCAATAGTCTTAATGGGATTGTTTCCTAAATAACGATGTACATTGGCGTTACTGTCTAAGGCAAACATGCCCTCTGCATCGGCATCTAATAACTCTCTAATGAGCAATCGTGGGGTTTCTATGGTAGGTTGTTGCATCGTAAAGGCTTCTTGACAAAGCTACTAAAACCCTTCGGTAATTTGAAAGGGTTCCTTCGTAATTTTCCCTCAAAAAAAGTATCTTTGAAAAAAATCATTTTCCATGCTAAAAGCAGGCGTTTTAGGTGCGGGTCACCTCGGAAAAATTCATTTAAAATTACTTCAACAATCTGCCAAATACGAATTGGTAGGTTTTTTTGATGCCGACAAAGAAGCGGCTAAACAAATTGAAGATGAATTAGGGTACAAAAGTTTTCCCACTATGGAAGCACTTATTGATGCTTGCGATATGGTCGATGTGGTTACCCCCACGATTTATCATTTCGATTGTGCAAAAAAAGTGGTGGAAGCTGGGAAACATTTATTTATCGAAAAACCGATTACTCAAACTGTTGAAGAAGCCGAAGCTTTATTGGCTCTGGTAAAAAAGCACGGCGTAAAAGGACAAGTGGGGCACGTAGAGCGTTTTAATCCTGCATTTATGGCGGTAAAAGATATGTTCGATAAACCCATGTTTATTGAGGCACATCGCTTGGCAGAATTTAATCCGCGTGGGACCGATGTTCCCGTGGTGTTAGATTTAATGATTCATGATATCGATGCTATTTTAAGTGTCGTGAAAAGCAAAGTAAAAAGCATTAACGCTAGTGGGGTTTCGGTCATTTCTGAAACTCCCGATATTGCCAATGCCCGTATTGAATTTGAAAATGGTTGTGTGGCCAATTTAACGGCCAGTAGAATTTCGATGAAGAAAATGCGGAAGGCGCGATTCTTTCAACGTGATGCCTATATCTCTGTAAATTTTTTAGAGAAGAAGTGCGAAGTGGTAAAAATGAAAAATGCCCCCAAAAAGGAAGATGATTTTGCTATGGTATTAACCAATGCTGAAGGAAAACGAAAGCAAATATATTTCGATAACCCCAAAGTGAATAACAACAACGCCATTTTGGACGAACTTGAAACTTTTGCTGATGCCATCAATAACAATACAACTCCTATAGTAACCTTAGAGCAAGGCACCGAAGCTTTGCGTGTAGCACTTCAAATTATTAAAAATTTTAAAAGCTTATGAAAAATGTAGCTGTCATTGGAGCAGGAACCATGGGAAACGGAATTGCCCACACCTTTGCTCAATTTGATTATAAAGTTCAATTAATAGATATTTCGCAAGCCTCCTTAGACAAAGGGATGGCAACCATTACCAAAAATTTGGATAGAATGGTGGCAAAGGAAGCAATTACCGAAGCCGATAAACAAAAAACGTTAAAAAATATTACCATCTATACCAATCTTGAGGAAGGGGTAGAATATGCGAGTTTGGTTATTGAAGCTGCCACCGAAAATGTGGATTTAAAACTGAAGATTTTTAAAGACCTTGACAAGTTTTGCCCAGACGACACTATTTTAGCTTCCAATACCTCATCCATTTCAATTACACAAATTGCTGCGGTAACGTCTCGCCCCGAAATGGTTATTGGGATGCACTTTATGAATCCAGTGCCTATTATGAAGTTGGTAGAAATTATAAAGGGTTATAATACCAGTGCAGAAACTTATAAAACAGTAGAAGCAATTTCTAAAAAACTGAATAAAGTACCTGTTGAAGTAAATGATTATCCTGGCTTTGTGGCAAACCGCATCTTAATGCCTATGATTAATGAAGCCATTGAAACTTTGTACAATGGCGTGGCTGGTGTTCAAGAAATTGATACTGTGATGAAACTGGGAATGGCACATCCTATGGGACCACTACAATTAGCCGATTTTATTGGACTAGACGTATGTCTATCCATTTTAAAAGTGATGTACGACGGATTTAAAAACCCAAAATACGCGCCTTGTCCCTTATTAGTAAATATGGTCATGGCGGGTAAATTAGGGATTAAAAGCGGCGAAGGATTCTATGATTATGCTGAAAGTAGAAAAGCCGAAAAAGTAGCAAAAATGTTTTTATAAGATGCCTAAAATTATTCCTTTTAAAGCGGTACGACCCACACGCGACAAGGTAAGTTTAATAGCTTCCCGTTCGTATGAGAGTTATACCCAGGAGCAATTAGAAGCACGCTTACGAGATAATCCGTTTTCCTTTTTACATATTGTAAATCCGGGGTATAAATACCAAAAGGAAATCGCTGGAGAAGCACGATACCAGTTGGTTAAAAATCGCTATCAAGAGTTTAAAGAAGATGGGGTTTTTATGCAGGAAGAGAAACCGTGTTTTTATATTTATAAAATTGTAAATCGAGAAGAAAACGTTTTTCATGGCATTGTCGCGGCAGCTAGTGTGGAAGATTATGAGAAGGACATCATTAAGAAGCACGAAGATACCTTAGCCCAAAAAGAAATAATTTTTAAAGAGTATTTAAAAACGGTGGGATTCAATGCTGAAGCAGTACTCCTCACCTATCCCGACAATAATGAACTAAACACCATCATTGAAAAAGTAATGGAAACTCGTGCCGAATATGAGTTTACCACCACCTATCGAGATACACATTATGTTTGGGGCGTAGATGATAAAAATATGATTTCAAAAATTGAAACCATTTTTAACCATATGGACGCGGTCTATATCGCCGATGGTCATCACCGCTCTGCTTCTTCCTATCTACTAGCGAAAGACCTTCAAAGTGAAAATAAAAATCATTCAGGAAAAGAAAAGTATAACTTCTTTATGACATATCTTATTCCTGAAAGTGAGTTAAAAATATTTGAATTCAACCGACTGGTAAAGGATTTAAACGGAATGACAAAAGAAGAGTTTTTAATCCAACTGGATACTGTTTTCAGAATAGATAAACGTGGAATAGATTATTACAAACCTTCAAAAAAGCATCATTTTAGTATGTATTTGGACGGTGCCTTTTATTCATTATACCTTCGAAAGGATAATTACAATTTTAAAAACGCATTGGAGGCATTAGATACTTACATTTTGTATACTTCAGTCCTAAAGCCTATTTTAGGAATTGAAGACCCTCGCCACGATGACCGTATAGCCTATTCCCACGGAAAAAGGGATTTAGCCTTTGTAAAGTCGCAAGTAGATTCTGGTGAATTTACGGTAGGTTTTGGCTTGGTTCCAATTACCATAGACGAAATGAAACATGTGGCAGATGAAGGCTTAACCATGCCTCCAAAAAGTACGTATATTGAACCAAAGCTGAGAAGCGGTGTAACGATTTATGAATTCTAAATGAGCATTTCAGAAAATATTACCAATCTTAAAAAAGAACTTCCCAACCACGTATGCTTAGTGGCTGTTTCCAAAACCAAACCTATTCCAAATATCATGGAGGCTTACAATGCTGGTCACCGAATTTTTGGCGAAAATAAAATTCAGGAAATGGTCGACAAATGGGAGCAGATGCCTAAAGATATAGAATGGCATATGATTGGTCACGTACAAACCAACAAGGTAAAGTATATGGCCGAGTTTGTAAGTTTAATTCACGCAGTGGATAGTGTAAAGCTGCTGAAGGAAATAAACAAACAAGCCAAAAAACACGAAAGAGTTATAGATTGTTTACTTCAAATAAAAATAGCTAAGGAGGATAGTAAATTTGGAATGACGGAAGCAGATGCTCTAGCTTTATTAAATAATGCTTCAGTAAAAGAGTTTGAAAATGTAAACATTGTGGGCTTGATGGGAATGGCAACCTTTACAGAAAATGAAGCGCAATTAGTTTCAGAATTTTCACGATTAAAAAACTTTTTTGATACTCATAAAACAGCTTTCAGCTTTAAAACGTTATCTATGGGAATGAGTGGTGATTATAAAATTGCCATAGCACAAGGAAGTACCATGATTCGTGTAGGAAGTTCGATATTTGGAGAACGATACCAGTAAAGAATAATGAATAAGGATTAATGACTAATTTCGCTTAACCTTTAACCCAAAACCTTTAACCAAGAACCCTTATAAGTGTACGCAATTTTAGATATAGAGACCACAGGTGGAAAATACAATGAAGAGGGAATTACTGAGATTGCTATTTATCGTTTCGACGGACACAAAATCGTCGATCAATTTATTAGTCTCATTAATCCAGAACGAAGCATTCAGCCTTTTGTGGTAAATCTAACGGGGATTAATAATGAAATGCTTCGAAACGCTCCAAAATTTTATGAAGTAGCCAAACGCATTATTGAAATTACCGATGGCGCAGTAGTAGTAGCTCACAATGCTCAATTTGATAATAGAATTCTCACCACAGAATTTGACCGATTAGGCTATGATTTTGAAAAGGATACGCTTTGTACAGTAGAACTTTCAAAAAAATTGATTCCTGGGAAGGATTCTTACAGTTTAGGAAAATTAACTCGGTCCTTAGGCATCCCAATAAGTGACAGACATCGTGCACAAGGGGATGCGTTGGCAACCGTCGCCCTTTTTAAAATGTTATTGGCTAGGGATACCGCAAAAGAGATTATCCAAAAAATGGTTCGTAAAGACCCCAAACGCCAATTGGAACCCAAACTTCTCGATCTTATTGAAAATGCCCCTACCGAAACCGGAGTGTATTATATGCACCGAAGTGATGGTACTATTATTTACATTGGTAAAAGCAAGAATATTAAAAAAAGGCTCATTCAGCATTTTACAAACGACAATAGAAAGTCGAAAAAAATTCAGTTAGAAGTAGCCGATGTGACCTTTGAGAAAACAGGTAGTGAATTAATAGCCTTATTGAAGGAGAGTGAAGAAATAAAGAGGAACAAGCCTATTTATAATCGAGCTTTACGAAGAACACTTTTTCAGTATCAGCTTTCAAGCTTTACTGATGAAAAAGGCTATATTAATTTAAGAATAGACAAAGCCGATAGCCGAAAGAAAGCCGTGACAACGTTTACCAACTATCAGCAAGCCAAATCAACTTTATATAGAATTACCGAAACACATCAACTTTGCCAAAAACTTACCGGGCTTTATGAAACTAAGACCAGTTGCTTTCTCCACAGTATTAAAGAATGCCATGGAGCGTGTATTGAAAAAGAGTCCACCGAAGAATATAATGCTCGCGTTAAAGTATTTTTAGAGAATAATAGTTACGCCAATAAACATATGCTTATAATTGATAAAGGTAGAGATATCGATGAACGATCGGCTATTTTAATAGAAAACGGCAAATATATAGGCTTTGGATTTTTCAGTTTAAACTACCAAATCAATAATCCTGAAGTATTAAAATCAATCATTACCCCCATGCAAGACAATAGGGATTCTCAACATATTATTCAGTCCTATCTTAGGAAGAATAAAGGCTTAAAAGTAGTAAATTTAGCCCCAGATACGGTAGATTAAGGAAACTTGCGTATTTTTAAATATTAAAATCAAAAATTGAAGATTAAACTCCCAACAGTTTGGCGTGATAAAATTCACGATATTATCTATGAGGCAGATACCCCTAATGGTAAACTTTTTGATTTAGTATTATTATCTCTTATTCTATTAAGCGTAATTTTTGTGATGCTTGAGAGCGTAAGAGGACTTCCAGAAACTGTATATTTTATTTTATATATAGGAGAATGGGTGATTACCATATTTTTTACCATAGAATACATTTTACGAATTCTAACTGTAAAAAAACCATGGAATTATGTCTTCAGTTTTTATGGAATCGTTGACTTTCTATCTACCATCCCGTTATATCTTTCATTTATATTAGTGGGCAGCAACTACTTACTTACGGTAAGAGCCTTACGATTGTTGCGAGTTTTTAGAATTCTAAAAGTAACCAGATATATTGGGGAGTCTAACAAGTTAAAAATTGCTTTACTGCAGAGTCGTGCTAAAATTTTAATATTCTTATTTACTGTTATTATTGTTTCAATTATTGCTGGAACCCTAATGTATCTGGTCGAAGGACCTGAGCATGGATTTACCAATATTCCTCATAGTATTTACTGGTGTATTGTTACACTTACCACTGTAGGATATGGTGATATCTCCCCTGGAACACCCTTAGGGCAATTCATAGCTTCAGTTATTATGATCTTAGGATATGGTATTATTGCAGTTCCTACAGGAATTGTTACTGCTGAAATGACCAAAGGTAAAGTCAAGGTAGACCTAAACACCCAAGTTTGTTCTAATTGTAATGAAAGTAAACATCGTGATGATGCTAAATTTTGCCATAAATGTGGTGAAAGTTTAAAGGTTGAAAACTAAAAATGGTTGCCTTGAAACCTTTACTTGTTTGTATTGTAGGACCCACGGCTATAGGCAAAACTGCACTTTCTATAAAATTAGCAAACGCGTTTAATACCGAAATTATTTCGGCAGATTCCCGTCAATTTTTTAAAGAAATGACCATTGGCACTGCGGTTCCTACAAAAGAAGAATTGAATTCTGCTAAACACTATTTCATTCAAAATAAAAGTATTTCTGAAAATTATAGTGTAGGCGATTTTGAAAGAGATGCCATTGAACTACTTGAAGAATTATTTAAGAAACACCAAGTAGTACTTATGGTAGGCGGTTCCGGATTATATGTAGACGCCGTGGTGAAAGGATTGGATTCTTTTCCCGAGGTGCCATACAATATAAGGAAACAACTAAAATCTCAATTTGAAGAAAAAGGAATTGAATACCTTCAAAAACAATTAAAGGTACTCGATCCAGTGTATTTTGAAGAAGTGGATATTCAAAACACACAGCGAGTAATAAGAGCACTGGAAGTTTGCAAAGCTTCTGGCAAGCCCTTTTCATCATTCCGAAAAAATAAAGAGATCAATCGAAATTTTGATACACTATATATTGGTTTAACCGCAGATAGGGAGGTTATCTATGAACGAATAAACCAGCGCGTTGATTTGATGATAAAGGATGGACTCCTTAAAGAAGTTGAAAAATTGAAAGCGTTTAGACATTTAAATGCTTTGCAAACCGTTGGTTATAGAGAATTGTTCGATTATTTTGATGGTACATTGAATTTGGAAGAGGCCATTTCGGAGATTAAAAAAAATACGAGAAGATTTGCCAAACGGCAGGGTACTTGGTTTCGGAAAAACGCAACTATTGAATGGTTTGATTATAAAACACCACTTATTGAAATTGAAAATTATATTAAAAAAGCCCTGTCCCAATAAAGGGAAGGGCGTTTTTACACTTAATATTTTAAAAATTTTATAGGTCTACTTCACTTTTCACTACCAATCGGAATCCCTCTCCGTGAATATTGATAATTTCTACATCATCATCTTTACTTAGATACTTTCTTAGCTTGGCAATATACACATCCATACTACGTGAAGTAAAATAGTTATCATCTCTCCAAATCTTTGTAAGCGCTAATTCACGTGGCATTAAATCGTTTTTATGCAGTGCCAAAAGTCGTAATAAATCGTTCTCTTTTGGAGACAATTTAATGGGCGATTCTCCTTTATAAGTTAGAAAACGAAGTTTTGAATTAAGCTGGAAGTTTCCAACAGTAAAATCGAATTGTTTGCTATCTGCAATCGAATCTGTCGATTTTCTTTGAACAATGGCCTTTATTTTCATTAATAACACTTCACTATCAAAGGGTTTATTAAGGTAATCATCGGCACCAACCTTGTACCCTTTAATGACATCTTCTTTCATTGCCTTAGCAGTAAGGAAAATAATAGGTACTTCTTGATTTTTCTCTCTAATCTCCTTTGCTAAGGTGAAACCATCTTTGTAAGGCATCATGACATCAAGGATGCAAAGATCATAATCGTCTTTTTTAAATTTTTCAAATCCTTCCATACCGTTTTTTGCATGTGTAACGGTATAGTCGTTCATGGTTAGGTAATCTTTGAGAACTGTCCCAAAGTTTGGATCATCTTCTACTAATAAAATTTTCTTGTTTACAGTTTCCATATTTTAAGATATTAAGTGCATTTTTATTATAAAGGTACTACCTTTTCCTTTTTCACTATCTACGTAAATTTCGGCATTATGGTCGTCTAAAATTCTTTTAACATACGCTAAACCAAGCCCATGCCCTTTTACATTATGTATATCGCCTGTATGTTCGCGATAAAATTTTTCAAATATTTTCTTTTGTACATTCTTACTCATACCCATACCTTGATCTTGTATCTTCAACATAATACTATTCTTCACGTTCTCGGTATAGATATCAATCTTAGGTTCATCTTCAGAATATTTTACCGCATTATCCAAAATATTCACCACCACATTGGTAAGGTGTAAGTCGTTACCCAATACAGAAGATTTCATTGCTTCTAAATGGGTATTCACATAACCACCCCTATCTTCAACAATGAGGCTAATATGTGTTACTGCATCTTCTACAATATCGTGCAGTTTTATTCGTGCTTTTGGAAGATCTAACTCATTCTTTTCAAGTTTAGAAATACGTAAAACGTTTTCAACTTGTGCGTGCATTCGTCGATTCTCTTCCCGAATCATTTTCAAATAACGATCAATAAACTCTTTATTCTCTGCGACTTTTGGATTTTTTAACGCATCTAAAGCCAAATTAATTGTGGCAATAGGTGTTTTAAATTCATGGGTCATGTTATTTATAAAATCTGTTTTTATCTGCGAAATCTGTCTTTGTCTAAATAACTGTTTTAAAGCATTTGAATACGCTAAAATGATAACCCCTGTAAAAGCCAAGGACAACAATGCCATACCTAAAATAGTACTGGCGACCTCTTTTCCTTTGTCTGAAAAATTTACATAGAGTTGATAATTTGTATTAAATGTATCGTTCACAAATAAAGGAACTCCATATGTACTTTCTGGATTTAATTGAAATCCATTAGATCGTATTTTTGTCGCCAGTTCATTACTATAAACAGCAAATTCAAATTTTGATTTAATTCCTCTTTCTCTCGCTTCATTGGTAATTAATTCTTCAAGGTCTTTCGAGGATATTCTGTTATGAATAGGAGTTTTTGAAGTGATATTACTAACAGCATCTTGAAACTGCTGCTTTTCAAAATCTCGCATTCGATTAAAATCTATTTTGGTTTCTTCTGTAAACCCGCTACCATCAGGACTTCCTATTATTTTTGTTGTCTTCTTTTGATTTGTTATTTTTTTAAACTGAATGGTATCAAATTCGGTATCTAAAAAGAAAGAAGAAAGCTTATAATCTTCTTCGATGATTCCGTCTGAAAAAATAACCGTTTCGTTTTTATTTTCATTCGCAATTCTATAAATAAGCTCACTAACGCTTACATTCTCTGGTGTCTTAAGGCTGTCTACGAGTCCGCTATATAATTTATAATAATTTTCTGTTTCTTGTAACTGAACTTTTTTAGCAACTTCAATAAGAATTTGCCTTACACTAAGAGTAAATTGATCTTCTTTTGCCTGATAGGCATTATTAATCCAATACCCTTGAACAAAAATTATTCCTAATAGGGACAACGACATGGAACCAATAAGAAGCGCAAAAAGCTTTTTGTTCATATTCCAAAATTAAGATTTTAACATTTAGATTACTTTCCATTTAACCAAATGTTAACAGAAGTGAAGAATTTTTATAATATTAACCCTTTAAAATACGGTGATGTATGTCCTTAACTTGCTTTTTTGTCTCCGCTAGGTTCGTATTTTCTATAACAAAGCTTGCAAGGGGTATCTTTTTTTCATCTGGCCATTGATTGTCCATTCTAGATTGTACTTCTTTACGGGTGATAGGGTCGCGTTTTAATATTCTTTCAACTCTTATAGACTCTGGTGCTGTCACCAATATTATATAATCGCATTGAGTATGTCCGCCACTTTCAAAAAGGATAGCTGCTTCCTTAATACAATAATGGCCTTTTTGTTTTTTAACCCATCTGGCAAAATGTTGTCTTACTTTAGGGTGAATTATATTATTTACTTGATTAAGTAATTCTTTATCATTAAATATTTTTTTGGCAACAAACGATCTATTCAGTCCTTCTGTACCAAAACTTTTTTCTCCTAAAAGTGCTATGACCTTTCGGCGAACTATTTTTGAAGTATTTGTAATTCGTTTAGCTTCAACGTCGGCAATATACACAGGAACGCCAAGTTCTTTAAAGAAGCCAGCTACAGTGCTTTTCCCACTTCCAATTCCACCAGTAAGTCCAACTATTTTCAAATTATTTAAATATTAAAAACTCTACTTTTTTTGTTTCCAACTCAAGGTGCTGAAGATTTTCTGGATGCTTTATAAGTTTAGGTATCATAAAACTTCCTTCTTCTATTCTCTCCGAAAAATCACAAATAATTTTAAAATCATCGATTGTTAGGTTTCCAAAATCCTTTATGGAAACATCGAAAGTAATTTCTATACTTTCAGGGAATAATTTAAGTTCGGTCCCTTCAGTAAGATTAATAACCTCAACAGGGATTTCCATTGTCATTTGAGAAAATTCTTCAGCTTCTATCCTTATACTCACACTTTTGGGATTGAGTACCACTTTTTTATTTTGTGGTTTTATTAAATTAATAGTTTCAGTTAACCCTTTGGAAACATCTTTTCTTTTAAATAGTTGTGTGGGAATGAAGGTGATAGTATCTATCTCTTCCGAAGGTCCAGAAATGTCAACAGAATCTGGCATAATTTTTATTTTACCTTTCTGAAAATACCCATCCTTAAAAGATATATGGGATTGTAAAGAAATAGGAATCCTTTTACTAGCATTTTTATCGAGGTGTAACATAAGCTCTGTTTCAGATATATTTTTTATATCTGAAAGGTTTAGCTGCTTCAAAATTAATTTCTGAATATCCTGTAATGGAAGAACTATAATGCTATCTTCTTCTTTATAATAGGCGCTAACATCAATTTTTAACGAGGTTTTTCTCAATTTGTGTGACAACAATTGAAATCCATTTCCAGAAACATCAAAAGTGATTTCTTTTACATTATCATTAGTAAGGACTAAAGAATCCGGAATATTTATGTAGTCTAAAGTAGTTGTTAAGGTTGCTTCAGAATCTCTAGAAAACTTCGTTAAAAACCAAAAAAGGGTAGCCAATAAAAGAAAAAAGAGAAACGATTTTATTTTTGGGTTTTTATTTTTTGTGTTTTCTGAAACCATTCATTAAAATTAATCAAAAAATAACTGTGGAAATTGTTGCTTCGGATTTTTCTTTAAATATTTTATGTAAAATGTAGATTTCAAAAAAGCTAACCCGTATCCAAAAAATTGCACAAAAACGGCAATTAATGATAACACTCCAACATAAATACTTTTATTCCTGATACTGCTATCCACTAAAATAAAGAAAAGATAGAGTATTAACGGTGCTAAAAATAAAATATTAACTAGGGCTGAAAATAGAATCGATAGTAGCACAAAAAAGATAAATAATGTAGGAAGCCAAAAGGTGATTTTTTCGGACTTGGGATGCCATTTATTTAATATGGGTCTTACCAATCCAAACTTTTTAACTTGTGTGTAAAATTTATTCCATGAAATTCTTCGCTTATGATATACATAGGCATTAGGTATAAACTGAGTTTTAAATCCACCTTTTATAATTCGTTGTGATAAATCTGGATCCTCACCTGGGTGAATTTTTGAAAACCCTTGAGTCGCTTCGAATGCCTTTTTGGAAATACCCATATTAAAACTACGCGGTTCAAACTTTTGAATACTCTTTACTTTACCTCTTATTCCTCCTGTGGTTAAAAAAGACGTCATTGAATAGTTAATAGCCTTTTGAAGAGGTGAAAAGCTATCATGAGCAGCATCTGCTCCTCCATAACAATCTGTATACTTATAGGTTAAAAAATTTGAAACAGTTAAAAAATAATGTGGTGGTAATAAGCAATCGGAATCTAAAATGATAAAGTAATTTCCTTTAGCATATCGCATTCCAAAATTCCTTGAATCTCCAGGTCCACTATTTGGTTTACTGAAATAGGATATTTGAAGGGCGGGTTTAAATTCATTTACAACATTTTCTGAAGAAAGAGATGAACCGTCTTCCACTATAACAATTTCAAATTGAGAGTTTCCTTCAACTTTTAAAAAGCTTTCAAGTAATTCCCTTATTTCATCGGGACGATTGTAAACAGGGATAATAAAAGAAAAAGATAATTGCATAGCTGCAAAAATACGCAATAAAAAAAGCCACTCCATAAATGGAGTGGCTTAAATTATAAATTAGAAAAAATTACTTTTTAATAACCTTGTAAGTACCTGTTTGACCATTAGAAGAAACCTTCAAAATGTAAGTACCAACAGATAGTCTTGATACATCTACTTGAGTAGTAGTAGCGTTAACATTTAAGTCAATTACCTTTTGACCTAAAATGTTATATAAAGCTACACTATCAATATTGTCAATAGATGTTAGATTTAATCTATCATTTGCAGGGTTTGGATAGAATGCAAATCCTTCGATTTCATTACTATCAACACTTAACTGACAGTTATCAAAGATGATATCAGTTACAGCTCCAGTGTTCACTACAAAACAGTAATACGCTTGACCAGCAACTACTGGAATAGTAGCAGTAACGCTAGGCAAACATTGGTTTTGCCACCAGTCTACCAATACTAATTCGTCTTCGGTAGAAGTCTCATCAGGAGCGGTATAGAAGGTAACTGAACTAACATCAGCAAATACTGACCACAAGCTCATATTAACTGTATTCGCTGCTAATAGTTCTGTAATAATTGGCTCACCTTCAACATCAGAAATCATAACTACAGGTATTGTAACCTGATCTCCAACTGCTCCACCTCCCATAACGATAGGGTCGCCAGGTTGGTTGTTTACCACAACCACTGCAACTGCTCCAGCATTCTGAGCGGCTAAGGCTTTAACACCAAATTCACAAGAACCACGTCTTAAAACAGCAATCTTGCCGTTTAAATCAACACCATTGAGAACAGGGTCACAAGCATCGTTAGGATCACCTGTTGTATCATCATCAATAACAACAGCTGCATCTTCTGTTAACGGATCTAATGGTATAGCTCCACCAAAACTAGCTGCAACAGGATTATAATCACCTGCTAAAGGACCATTATTAACAGTTAAGTTAGTCGATCCTACTCCTGGTCCAGGAGTTGCGATTGTTCCAGTTATAAATCCATCACCTTCTGGAGTAAATTTATACCATACACCGGCAGCACCAGTAATATCACAGTCAGTTGGAGTACCATTTTCAGTAGTGGCTGCTGGCATAACAACATCCTCATCAGTAAATGGACATCCTACCTCATCAAGATCAATAGCATTAACTATCATATCGTTGTCTGGTGGAATAAGGGTACAAGACATGCTTAATTCGAATGTACCTGTATCACCTCCAAATCCATGAATCATGAAATAGTAAGTTGAACTACCATCGCTCTCAAATTCTACTTCAGACTGGAAGTCTGTACAATTTGGTGAATCATCATTAGCCGCAAGGCAAACTAAGCCACCTGTACAGTCACCTGTGAAAACAGCAATTTGAGTATCGTAATCAGTATTAGGGCTACAAGTAGAAAGAAGTACATTAGCTGGAAGTCCAGAAGTATCAGTCCACTTATACCATACACCAGGAGCATCAGGAGTTCCTGGGTCACAATCATCTACAGCATCAACAGTAGCTGAAAGAGTATCGCCAATAACAGTGTCACCACAGCTAATTTCTAATGCTCCTTCACAATCGTCATATGTAACACCTCCACCACCAATAGGGGTACAAGTTCCACTCCAAATGTAAACACCATCTAATGCTGGGTCAAATATTGCCCATCCACCATCGAATAGTGCAGTACCATTTCCTACAGAAGTAGAAGAAGTAACTACCCAGAATACTGAACCAGTTGCACCACCATCAGTAACAGATAATTCTACCCAATACGTAGTTGGAACACCTGCTTGACCAGCAAAGGTAAATGGTGTAACGTCTAATACGATTTCGTTTACATCGAAACCAAAGTTAGATCCAATTACCGCTTGAGTAGTTGGAACGATTCCCGCTTGAGAACCTATAACAGCACCTGGTAATCCACCTGCATCATCATAATAGATAACATCTACTGAAGCAATTCCACCATTGGCGAAAATACTAGCAGTTATTTGATCCAATTCAAAATCCTCATCTGCACCAACAGTTACGTCATTTGCAGTCTGGAAAGCTGAAGCAGAAGAACAGTTAAGACCGTTTTCGAAGGTGAAATCATTTGGATTCTCCTCATCACAAGGACCTCCACCTCCACCACCAAGTGGAATACAAGTTCCATCCCAGATGTAAACACCATCTAGTGCAGGGTCAAATATTGCCCATCCACCATCGAATAGTGCAGTACCATTTCCTACAGAAGAAGATGAAGTAACTACCCAGAATACTGAACCAGTTGCACCACCATCAGTAACAGATAATTCTACCCAATACGTAGTTGGAACACCTGCTTGACCAGCAAAGGTAAATGGTGTAACGTCTAATACGATTTCGTTTACATCGAAACCAAAGTTAGATCCAATTACCGCTTGACTAGATGGAACTAGACCTGCTTCAGAACCTATAACAGCTCCAGGTAATCCACCTGCATCATCATAATAGATAACATCTACTAAAGCAATTCCACCATTGGCGAAAATACTAGCAGTTATTTGACTTAATTCAAAATCTTCATCTGCACCAACAGTTACATCATTTGCAGTCTGGAAAGCTGAAGCAGAAGAACAGTTAAGACCGTTTTCGAAGGTGAAATCATTTGGATTCTCCTCATCACAAGGACCTCCACCTCCACCACCAAGTGGAATACAAGTTCCATCCCAGATGTAAACACCATCTAATGCAGGGTCAAATATTGCCCATCCACCGTCGAATAGTGCAGTACTATTTCCTACAGAAGAAGATGAAGTAACTACCCAGAATACGGAGCCAGTTGCACCACCATCAGTAACAGATAATTCTACCCAATACGTAGTTGGAACACCTGCTTGACCAGCAAAGGTAAATGGTGTTACGTCTAATACGATTTCGTTTACATCGAAACCAAAGTTAGATCCAATTACCGCTTGACTAGATGGAACTAAACCTAATTCAGAACCTATAACAGTTCCAGGTAATCCACCTGCATTGTCATAATATATAACATCTACTAAAGAAATTCCACCATTGGCGAAAATACTAGCAGTTATTTGACTTAATTCAAAATCTTCGTCTGCGCCAACAGTTAAGTCGTTTGCAGTTTGGAAAGCAGATGCAGAAGAACAGTTAAGACCGTTTTCGAAGGTGAAATCGTTAGGATTCTCTTCGGAACAAGGGCCTCCACCTCCACCACAACTAGTACAATCACCATAAACATCAATAGGCACTCCTTGAGCATCTATATCCACTAAAGGAGTCCAAACTCCAGCATTAGATTGCATTGCATTACCAGTAGCAGATTGTCCAAGAATATTTACTGGTGGTTGCCAAGGACCTGAAAAACCAGCATCTCCTACATAGCTAAAATCTACCCAATAAGTACCAGCTGCAAGAGATAGGCCAGTAACATCAACTGTAATTTCTTGGATTGCTCTATTGGTAGCTCCAGGAGCACTTTCTAATTGTCTGTAGGCATTACTCCATACTTTGTTAGATAAAACATTAGTCACATTATCACCCCATATTACAGAACTTCCACCTAATGAAGGATCTCCGTCCCAAATTTGAACGTTAATTTCTTGAATGGAAGCAGGAGAAGTTGGTGCTCCTGTTTGATATGCATAAAATACCAATGAAGTAATATCGTAATCATCGGCTAAAATAATATCATCAGCTATTCTGAAGTTAGCTCCAGTATTGGCATTAGAACCATAAGTTCCCATACCTAATGTAGCATCTTGTAACATACTAACATCTGGAGGACCAGCTATACCAAAGTAAGGACCACTAGAGTAAGCCAATACAGGTGCTTGTCTCTCACCACCTAGATTGTGATAGGAAATTCCATTATAGTTTGAAGTCCTATAGGTAGTACCTACAATTCCTCTAGATGGATTTGAATACTCTGCTGCATTAGGAGCTTGCTGAGGTAATGGCAAAACTTGCTCTAGGCTTGTTCTCTGAAAAACAACAGGATTGTTTGAACCTAAAGTTGATACATTAAGGTCCGCGGCATTTGTGTTTCTCTTAGGAAGCTTAATGTCTTGAAATCTTTGAAGAACAATAGGATTATTATTCCCTAAAGAATTCACATTTTGTTCAGCTGGAACCGCATTTATAGTTTGGTTTGAAGCTGAACGATTCTGAAGTTTACCTAGTTGTTTGTTAGAAGCGGTAACTTTTTTTGCCTTGGCAGTAGCTGCTCTAACTTTAAATTCAGGTAAAAGGTTTTCAGGATAATCAACAAGACTAGCATACGAGTCCTGATTAGAAACTTGTTTTTTTTCTGCTTTTTGAGTCGCTTTCGTTGGAGATTCCAATGTTGGCGTACTCGTACCTTTCTGACCAAAAGCCACAAAGCATAAAAGCATTGCAATTAATAAAGTAAATTTTTTCATAATTTATATTAATAGATTAGTTAATAAGAGTTAAAAATATTCAAAAAAAAGGGAACTTCAAAAGATTTTTCAAACAAGATTTTTTTTTATTTTGAAATGCTTACTTTTTTTCGATAAAAAACAAAAAAAACCAGCTATACCGCTGGTTTTCTATTTTTTGTTTTTTTTAAATTTTTACTTTATAAAGCCTTCCATTACTTCATTACTTACTCCCATATTCGAAAATCCACCATCATTATATAGGTTTTGAAGGGTAACTCGCTTAGTTAAATCGCTAAAAAGAGAAATGGTATAGTTCGCACAATCCATGGCAGTAGCATTTCCCAAAGGAGACATTTTTTCAGCATACGCTATAAAACCATCAAATCCTTTTACACCTTGACCCGCTGTGGTTGGTGTTGGAGATTGTGAAATTGTATTCACCCTTACCTTCTTATCCTTACCAAAGAAATACCCAAAACTTCTCGCAATAGATTCTAAATAAGCCTTATTATCTGCCATATCGTTATAGTCTGGAAATACTCTTTGTGCAGCCATGTAAGTTAAAGCTACAATACTTCCCCACTCATTCATAGCATCCTTTTTATACAATACTTGCATGGTTTTATGAAAAGAAAGTGCAGAAACATCCCATCCTTTATGCGTCCAATCGTAATTTTGATCTGTATAGTGTTTTCCCTTTCTAACATTTACAGACATCCCAATAGAATGAAGCACAAAATCCAATTTCCCACCTAGAATCTCCATGGCCTTTTCAACAAGGTTTTCAAGGTCTTCTATACTAGTAGCATCTGCTGGAATTATTTGCGAACCTGTTTTTTTCGCCAATTCATTAATTTGACCCATACGCATGGCTATGGGCGCATTGGTTAACACAATTGCACCTCCTTCTTCATGAACTCTCTCGGCCGTTTTCCAAGCAATTGAATTCTCGTCCAAGGCACCAAATATAATTCCTCTTTTCCCTTTTAATAAGTTATAAGCCATAGTAAAGTTGTTTAGTTATTTTGTAAATATACATTAATTCAATAATTGTTTTGCATGTGCAATTGCCGATTCACTCACAGAACTTCCGCCAATCATTTGTGCAATTTCAACAATACGTTCTTCCAATGTTAATTCTGTGATTTGCGTAATTGTGCTTTCTTTACCCACTACTTTAAATACCTTTTTATGATAATCACCTTTGGCCGCAATTTGTGGTAAATGTGTGATACTAATGAGTTGCCCCTTTTTACTCATCTGAGACAAAATTAAAGCCATTTTATGAGCAATTTCCCCCGATACACCCGTATCAATTTCATCAAAAATAATGGTAGGAAGATTCTTAAAGCTAGCCGTTACCGCTTTTAAAGAAAGCATTACCCTGCTTAATTCTCCGCCAGATGCAATTTTTTGAATAGGCCCTGGCACAACCCCTTTATTTGCCGAAAAAAGCAATGCCAATTCATCAGTTCCATTTTTCCTAAATTGATTAGTTGGTTTCAACTCAAACAGAAATTGTGCGTTTGGCAATCCCAAATCTTTTAAATAGAACTCTAACTTTTCTTTTAATTTGGGAAAGACCTTTTTACGCTCTTCATGTATCGATTCTCCGAATTTCTTTAGAGACACCTCAAGGTCTTTTTTCTTTTGTTTTGCCTCTGAAATTTTATCGTCAATTGTTTCAAAATCTGACACTTTTAATGCTAGTTCCTTTTCTATATGCAGAAGTTCTTCAATAGTAGAAACCTGGTGTTTTTGTTGTAGTCTATATAGATTCTGAAGGGTGTTGTTAACTTGTTCCAATAATTCAGGATCTGCCTCCAAACTTTCAGCAGAATCTTGCAATTCCTCGGCAAGATCTTCTAATTCAATGTGAAGTGAATTGATACGATTCCATAAATCTTCATAGGATTGACTATAAGCCTTTATCTTGGAAAGTTGGAGCCTTATTTCAGTTACCGTAACTAAGGAACCTATATTTTCTTCAAAAATAAGTTGAGAGGCTTTTGATAGCACTTCTTGAATTTCTTCGGCATTATTAAGCTTTTCAAAAGTTTCTTCTAATGTTATTTGATCTATTTTGGAAAGCTCTACACTTTTTAATTCTTCAAATAAAAATTGGTTGTAATCCCATTCCTTTGCCGCACTCTCCTTAGCTTCAATTAGTTTATCGAGTCGTTCCGCTACTTCATAAAACTCTCTTAATGCAATAGTATACTCACTAAGTCTATTTTCATTGCCTGCAAGTGTATCAATTATTTCTAATTGGTATTTTTCAGAAAAAAGGCTTTGTGTATCAAATTGACTGTGGATATCAATTAAATATTCTCCTAAAGTCTGTACTTGCTGCAATGAAGCGGGTGTGTCATTTACAAAAGCTCTGGATTTACCACTGGGAAGAATCTCTCTCCTTAAAAAAGTATGGTCTTCATAATCCAAATCTAACCTTGAAAAAACATCCTTTAGATTATAATGCCCAATATGAAATTCTGCTTCCACGATACATTTCTCTAATGGATTTCTCACCACTTTTATATCTGCTCTTTTCCCTAAAACCAAAGACAAAGCATCTAGTAATATGGATTTTCCAGCACCCGTTTCACCAGTAACAATAGTTAGACCCGAGTTAAAATCTACTCGTATATCTTTAATTAAGGCATAATTTTTTATTGAAAGACTGGCTACCAAGGGTCTATTGTTTTGGCTTTATTAGATACAAAAGTACACCCCTAAAGTAAGGGAGATTTATATTTTTAACAAGAAAAGAAATTATAATCTTATGTTGCTCCAATTACTACGACGAGTAGGTGCAATTCTGTTTAAATTTGTCACCAAAGTATTGATGTCGACTTGAGGGCCTCCAGAAAAAATGCTAGTTATTTCATCAGATTTAGCATCAAAGAATGTTCGTAAAAGATAAGAATTGGGTCTACGATCATTAACACTTTTAAGTTGAGCAATGGCGTCGATAATTTTAAGCTTGCCTTCTCGTGTATTACTCTCCATTTTATCGAGTCCAAGCCTATGATAAGTATATAATGCATCTCTATATTCTTGGTAAACATTGGAAACAATAGCATCATTATATCTGTATCGAGACTGGCTACCATCGGTAGCTTTCCAACCACTAAAATTACTAGATGCAGCGTTATTTACAATTTGTTTTGCAATAACAAAAAATTCATCTCCACCATTTGGAGCAAAAGAATCTGCGTCAAGGCCTATAAGGGTATACACGTGATATGCCAATACAGAAACTAAATTAGAATCAAATGTATTTATATTAAACACTAGGGGTTGAAACTCTGAATATTCAAAATTGAATTGCCTATCGTTGTAATTATACATAGGCGAGTCGTAAGTAGAGTTAAAAACCGTTCTAGAAGATTGAACTTGCAAAGATCCTGAGAAACTTGTCGATTCGAAACTGGAAATAATCAAAGTAAAGTTACAATCGATTCGCTCTTGATTTTTAAACTCTCTATTTGTCCAAGTTGTATTATTTAAAAACTCTGTAAGCTGATCTTCTAGTGTTCTAAACACTTGATAATTAGGTTGTCCTGTTTGCTCTGCATCTATGGTAACAGTAGCGTTAAGCTCTTGGGCCTGAATAGCCACTGCACATAATCCACAAAAAAATAAAGTAATAATGTTACGCATCTATGTTATCTAAAATGTATTGTAAAATATCTCTTGCTACTTCTTCTTTTTCTTTAACTGAAAAAGGGGTCACTTTATTGTTTGGCGCTAAGAGCGTCACTTTGTTGGTGTCTGCACCAAATCCAACTCCTTTATCGTTAAGCGAATTTAATACAATTAAATCTAAATTCTTTTTCTGAAGCTTAGTTTTTCCATTATCAAGTTCGTTTTCAGTCTCCAGAGCGAACCCTACCAAAAACTGATGTTTCTTTATTCTTCCTAAAGAAGCTAAAATATCTTCTGTTTTTTCTAAGTGCAAATTGAAGGCATCTTCCTTCTTTTTAATCTTTTGCTTAGCAACAGTTTTGGGACGGTAGTCTGCCACGGCTGCACTTAAAATTGCGATATCTGCTTTTGGGAAAGTTTTATGAGCAGCATCGTACATTTCCTTGGCAGAGGTCACTTTGACGAGGGATATTGTGTCAAACCTAACTGTTTGGTGACTTGGGCCAGATATGAGTGTAACTTCAGCTCCCATAGAAGCCGCTATATTTGCCAAAGCATAGCCCATTTTTCCACTGGAATGATTTCCAATAAATCGAACAGGATCCAAAGCCTCATACGTTGGTCCCGCTGTAATCATTATTTTTTTTCCGCGTAAGGGTAGATTTTTTACAATATCGTTTTCAATAAAAGAAACAATATCCTCAGGCTCTGCCATACGTCCTTGCCCAATTAATCCACTAGCCAATTCCCCATGTGTCGCAGGAATGATAATATTACCAAAGCTTTTTAGTTTATCGAATGTTTTTTCTGTTGACGGATGTTGATACATATCTAAGTCCATCGCAGGCGCAAAATAGACCGGGCATTTTGCCGAAAGATAGGTCGCAACCAATAAGTTATCACTATTACCCGTAGCCATTTTAGAAAGTGTATTGGCTGTAGCAGGAGCTATTATAAATAAATCTGCCCAAAGGCCTAACTCGACATGGTTATTCCATTGGGCATTTTCATTTTCTTCGTCTGTAAAAGACGATAAAACTTCATTTTTAGAAAGGGTAGAAAGTGTTAAGGGTGTAACAAATTCTTTTGCCGAAGGCGTCAAAATAACTTTTACTTCAGCTCCTTTTTTTACTAATAAACGAACTAGAATTGCACTTTTATAAGCAGCGATACCGGCAGTAACACCAAGTAATATTTTTTTACCGCTTAAAATAGACATTTTGCTATTCTTCTATTGCTTCGTCTGCCGTATTACGGTAGTAAATTTTATCTTCCAACCATTCTTGAACGGCAAGCGCATGTGGCTTAGGAAGTCTTTCGTAAAACTTAGACACTTCTATTTGCTCTTTGTTTTCAAAGATTTCCTCAAGGCTATCGTTGTACGTAGCAAACTCATCTAATTTTTCTAAAAGCTCTTTTTTAATGTCTCCGTTAATCTGGCCAGCTCTTTTTGAAATAATAGAAATAGCTTCGTAGATATTTCCTGTCTTTGCATCAAGCAAGTTTTTATCAATAGTTGTAGTATTGATAGGCGCGTCAGAATTTTTTATATCGTTCATAATTGTAAAATATTTGCTTCTATTAAGGATATTCCTTTTTAATTTTCTGTGTTATATTGTGAAAGTCTTTTTTCTACATCTTGTAAAATTTCATCGGCATCTTGCTTTAGCTCCCCTTCTTTAAAGTATTTCAAAAAACTTTGATAGTACTTTTTTGTTTGATTTAATCTTTCTTGAACCAAATAAGGCACACTGTTTATAGCAAGTAAATACGAAGCTTCCATTCTTCCGTAGAAAGCTTGCTGTCTATATTTGGAACCAGGATGGTCTAAAATAAAATTCTCAAAACTCTCAATCGCTGCCTTGTAATCTGAAATTCTTAAAAATTGATTAGCCGTCTCGTAATCTTTCTTTTCGAGTTTTTCTTTTAGCTCGGTTACCATCGCATTCGCATTGGGTCGGTATTCAGAATTTGGAAATTTATCTACAAATCCCTGAAGCTTTTCCAAAGCAGTATAGGTATCTTTTTGATCTAAAGAATACCGAGGTGATAACTCATAATAACTCTTTGCGGAGCGATATGACGCTATTTCAACACTATCACTCTTGGGATAGGAAATTACAAATCGCTCAAATTGATATCCCGAAAGATAAAAGTCCTCAAGATTGTAAAAAGTATTGGCATAACGAAACATTAAAGGTTCTGCCTGAGGCTTCCCTCGATAGGCAGGGACAATTTGTTCCATTAAAGCCAAGGCCTTTTTATATTTTCCCGCTTTATAAAGGGAATCTGCAGCTGTGTATTTCTTTGCAGAATCGTCCGATCTAAGTAGCTTTTGATAGGAACTACAAGAGGATAAAAGTACGGCTGCAAAAATAAATAAAAGGCTCTTTTTCATTGTTTTAAAAAACATCGTGCAAAAGTAGTGAAATTAAAGTGATTACAAAAACTAATTTATGGGACTAAAATACCCTTTCTATAAAGAGTCAACATCCTTTTCTGAAAAGTTTAACGCACTATTAAACAATTCATTTTAAAAGGATGCCACAAAAGAAGCGATCTTTTTCTTTAAATTCTCGCTAGCACCTACCAATGGTAGCCTAACAGTGTCACCGCAAATTCCTAATTCTTTAAAAACTATTTTTATCCCCACTGGATTTCCTTCGGCAAAAATATAATCGATGGCAGGCGCTAATTTATAGTGAATAGCATACGCCTCATCCACTTTTCTGTTTAATCCTAATCGGATCATTTCTGAAAATTCTTTTGGAAAACCTTCTCCAATTACCGAAATTACACCCGCTCCGCCTGCCAACACCATAGGTAACGCAATCATATCGTCACCAGAAATCACCAAAAAGTCACTAGGAGTGCCATCTATCATTCGCATGGCTTGCACAATATCGCCTGCAGCTTCCTTAATAGCTACAATATTTTCAAAATCATTGGCCAATCGAACTACGGTTTCAGGAAGCATATTACTGGCTGTTCTTACCGGCACATTATATAAAATAATGGGCAATGGACTTGCTTTGGAAATAGCCGCAAAATGCTGATAAATACCTTCTTGCGAAGGTTTGTTATACATTGGGGATACCGAAAGTATTGCGGTAAAGGCAGAAAGATCTCTTGTCTTTAATTCGTTAACAACAGCTTGTGTATCGTTACCCCCAACACCAAGTACTAATGGTAATCTATCATTATTAACCTCAATGACAGTGTCTATAACTAATTTTTTTTCCTCTTTAGTAAGGGTCACACTTTCCCCTGTGGTACCTAAAACCACCAAATATTCAATGCCATTTTCAACTTGAAAGTTAACAACACGTTTTAACCCTTCAACATCAACTTTAAAATCGTTTGTAAACGGAGTAACCAGCGCTACTCCTGTACCCATAAGTGCTTTCATCTATACTTTATTTAAAAGGGTTATATATTTCTTTAATTCGGCTGTAAAAGTAGGCAAATCGTTTGTGGAAACCGCAATTAATAAGTCGTATAATCGTGGGTCTGCATCCTTAAAACCAACTTTAAATTTTGCTTTACTTTCTGAAACCAATAAATCTAAAAACCTGTGTTTTCCATCATACAATCCCACTAAAACATCAAAATCTCGTTCTAAAAATTCCTTTGCATTCTGATTTTGAATTTCACCTTTCCAATTAAAATCTTTGTTATTTATCTGATTTTGCTGAAGTGTAGGTAACTTCTTTTTCACTTCCATAAATGAAAAAACCTTTACATCTTTAGGTTGCAATCCGAATATTTTTGAAAAATCATGGAGTTTTTCAAAGTCCTGAAACAACATCTCATCTACCAAAAATCCTAGGGTTTTCATCTTCGAATTTATCTGCGAAGTATCCCTATTTTTTATATTCTTTTCGGTATGTTTTTGTAAGGCTCTTTTTTTTAAATTTTCAAACATTCTCAATCGTAAATTCGGAGTAAAAATACAATTTTAAAGAGTGAAACGAATGTAATTTATGCAATCATTTTTAGAAAATCATCTTCACTTATAATAGCCACACCCAAGGTTTCCGCTTTTGTTTTTTTACTAGGACCCATATTGTCTCCTGCTACTACATAATTGGTTTTACTAGAAATGCTACTAGATACTTTTCCACCATTATCTTCAATCAATTTTTTTAACTCGTCTCTTGAAACTTGTGTAAATACACCAGAAACCACAAATATATTTCCTTGTAGTTTGTCCGTTTGATTCGCTAGTTTTTCTGCTGAAATTTCTAACTGAACTCCACGATTTTTTAACCGCTGAATGGTCTCTCTATTTTCCTCGGAAGCAAAAAAAGTAATGACACTTTCGGCAATTCTATCCCCTATTTCATCTACAGCGATAAGTTCTTCAAATGTAGCTACTGCCAAAGCATCAATTGTTTTAAAGTGTTTTGCCAACTTTTTAGCAACCGTTTCACCCACATATCGGATTCCCAAGCCAAACAATACACGTTCAAAAGGAATTTGTTTGGAAGCTTCAATTCCATTGACCAAATTTTCAGCACTCTTTTCTGCCATTCGTTCTAAAGGAATGACATCTTCTGTTTTTAATTCATATAAATCAGCGTAAGTATTTATCAATTTATTATTTACAAATAGGGCTACGGTTTCTCCTCCTAAGCCTTCAATATCCATGGCCTTTCTAGAAATAAAATGTTGAATTCGCCCAATAATTTGTGGTGGACAGCCTTCAAAATTAGGGCAATAATGCTGTGCTTCTCCCTCTTTTCTTACGAGTTTAGTTTCACATTCGGGACAATGGGTTATATATAGTGTGGGTGGTGAATGTATTGGGCGCTTACTAAATTCAACTGCAACTATCTTCGGGATAATTTCCCCACCTTTTTCCACAAAAACAGTGTCGCCTTCTCGAATATCTAATTTCTCAATTTGATCTGCATTGTGTAAGGACGCTCGTTTCACTATAGTTCCTGCCAATTCTACTGGCTCCAAATTCGCCACAGGGGTAATAGCTCCCGTTCTTCCTACTTGATAGGTAATTTCATTTAAAACAGTAGTTACTTGCTCAGCCTTAAACTTATACGCCATCGCCCACCGCGGTGCTTTTGCTGTGTAACCTAACTCTTCTTGTTGTTGTAAGTTATTCACTTTTACTACCACACCGTCTATCTCGTATGGCAAGTCGTGCCGATGGATATCCCAATAATTAATATATTCTAAAACCTCATCGATACTTTTGGCAAGTTTGGCTTCATTAGGCACTTTAAAACCCCATTCACGAGCTTTTTGAAGCCCTTCGAATTGAGTTTTAAATGGAAGCCGATCTGCTTTTAAGCTATATAATAAACAATCCAAAGGTCGCTTGGCAACCTCAGCACTGTCTTGTAATTTTAAACTTCCGGAAGCTGTATTACGAGGATTTCGATATAATTCTTCCCCCACCTCGAGTCGTTCTTCATTCATTTTTGCAAATCCCGCCAACGGTAGAATAATTTCCCCGCGAATATCGAAGGATTCTGGATAGTCTCCTTTTAATTGAAGGGGTACCGATTTTATTGTTTTCACATTGGTCGTAACATCATCCCCTTGCACTCCATCACCACGTGTTACAGCCTTTATTAATTTTCCATGTTCATAGGTCAAACTCATGGAAGCACCATCATATTTTAATTCACATGTATACTCCACAGCCCCATCAACCATTTTTTTTATACGCGTTTCCCAATCTTCCAAATCTTCTTTGGAATAACTATTATCCAAGGAATACATTCTGAAGCGATGTGGGACCGTTTCAAAATTTTTGGTGATCTCACCTCCTACGCGTAAGGTAGGGGAATTTGAATCAAAAAATTGTGGGTTTTCAGCTTCTAACTTTTGAAGAAGTTTTAATTTTTGGTCAAACTCAAAGTCGGAAATAGTCGGCGAATCAAGCACATAATAGTTGTAATTATGTTCCCTTAATTCATCACGAAGTTGGGTGATTTGTTGTTCAATATTCATACAACAAATATATAAATTTATACAAGGGAAATATTATTAAGTCCGTTCTGGACTTAACCATTTTGGAATCTTTGGTGCTTTGAATTGTTCCATTTTTTCAAGAAGTATATCGATGGAATCTGAAACCAAAAGTAACTCATAGTTCTTCATTTTTAGGAGTCCTTTTCTCACCATAGTTTCTAGTAACTGTAACAAATCATCATAAAAATGATTGACATTTAATAATCCAATGGGTTTGTTATGCAACCCTAACTGGAGCCATGTAAGAATTTCGAAGAGTTCTTCTAAGGTACCCATTCCCCCAGGCAGCGCTATAAAGCCATCACTCACTTCTTGCATTTTCATTTTTCTATCGTGCATGTTTTCAGTAGTAATTAGTTGCGAAAGCCCAAGATGCACGACTTCTTTTTTCTTTAAAAATTCAGGAATAATACCAATTACTGCACCATTATTATCCAAAACAGATTTTGCCAAAATACCCATAACACCAATCTTGGCAGCACCATATACTAGCGTTATATCTCGATTTGCAAAAGTCTCTCCTAACATCATTGCAGCTTGTGCAATAGCTAAATCGTTACCTTCGCTACTACCACAAAAAACACATATTTTTTCTAGTTTATTCACCTAAAGTACATTTTATCATTCGGTCCTTTCCGAAGAAATCTTGTTTTAATTCAATTTCAGAAAAACTTTCTCTTTCTAGTAATTGAATAACCTCTTTACTAAGATACTCATTTATTTCGAAGAACAGAAAACCATTAGGATTAAGATAGTTCTTTGCCAACTTAGCTATTTTGGAATAAAATAACAACGGGTTGTCATCTTCCACAAAAAGTGCGGATGCAGGTTCAAAATCTAACACGTTTTTTTGCATCATTTCTTTTTCTGAATTCCGAACATAAGGCGGATTGGAAATAATTACATCATACTTTTGAGGTAAAGTCGATGTGCCTAAAATATCTTTTTTACTAAAATTTACTGTTACCTTATTATATATAGCATTTTCTGAAGCTACTTTTAAAGCTTCTTCAGAAATATCCATAGCTGAAACTTTTACGGCTGGTAGATTCTTTGCAAGCGCAATAGCGATACATCCCGAGCCAGTTCCAATATCCAATAAGGCTCTGTGATTTTTATTGCAATTTACTATTATCCAATCGACCAATTCTTCAGTTTCTGGACGAGGAATGAGTGTAGCAGGAGTTACTTTAAAAGGGAGACCGTAAAATTCGGTTTTGCCCAATACATATTGGATGGGCTCAAAATGTTGCAAGCGATTTAATGCTTCCGTAAATTGCTGGGTAATCCTTTCTGAAACTTCGTATTGTTTTTTTAAAACTGTGTCAACTTTTGAAAAATTTAAATGCTTTTCAACTAACAGAAAAAAGAAGGATTCAATTTCTTCTGAAGGATATAACCCTTCAAGATTATGGGCAAAATATATTTTTAGTTTTTCAATTGTCACAACCTACAAATCCAATAACATATTAACTCCGCATGCGTGATGCCCTGTATCTCCCATCGCTCCATCGATATAACGAAATCCGTATTTTTTGTATAATTTTTGAGCCGCTTCCATATAAGACATGGTTTCTAGATAGCATTTTTCGTAACCAAATTCCTTTGCCTTATTTAAACAGATATCGATCATTTTAGTGCCCAATCCTCTTCCCCTAGCTTCGTCTAAAAAGTACATTTTTTGAAGTTCACAAACATTCCCTTCATAATTGTCCAATTGTGCAATTCCACCGCCACCAATGAGTTTCCCGTTTTCTTCCAAAACAAAATAAGCAGAACGTGTTTTTTGATAGGTTTCATACATGCAGTCTAGCGAAGCATCGGCATATGCAGTACCTACCTTTGGCACATTAAAATCTTCCAAAACACGTCGAATTATTTTGGCAACTTGCACATTATCTTTGGGTTGAATAGGACGAATTATAGGAGCATTCATATCTAATTAATTACTCGTATTTTTGAGCTGTGAAGATACACGAAAAATATATGATGCGCTGCATAGAACTCGCCAAAAATGGGCTTGGGACTACCTATCCCAATCCGTTGGTTGGTAGCGTGATTGTGTACCACAATTCAATCATTGGCGAAGGATGGCATCAGAAAGCGGGTGCTCCCCATGCAGAGGTAAATGCCATTTTAAATGTAAAGGATACAAGTGTATTAAAGGACGCAACCCTCTATGTAAATTTAGAGCCTTGCAGTCATTTTGGAAAGACCCCGCCCTGCTCCGATTTAATTATAGAAAAGGGTATTAAAAAAGTGGTCATTGGTTGCACAGATCCCAACCCAAAAGTGGCAGGAAAAGGAATTCAAAAATTGAAAGATGCTGGATGTGAAGTTATTGTAAATGTGCTTCAAAAAGAAGCGGAGGCTTTGAATAAACGATTTTTTACATTTCAGAATAAAAAACGGCCATTCATTATATTAAAATGGGCTCAAACACAAGATGGTTTCATGGCTCCAAAAGAAAAAAAGGAGCAAAAGCCCGTTTGGATTACCAATGAATTTTCGAGACAACTTGTGCATAAAATGCGCTCCGAAGAACAAGCTATTTTGGTGGGAACTAAAACTGTACTTGATGACAATCCCATTTTAACCACCCGCCATTGGGAGGGCAACTCACCCATTCGTATTGTTTTAGATCGAGCATTAAAAATTCAAAAAAATGCTTCTGTCCTTGATGGTAACGTGAAAACGATTGTGCTTACTGAAATTTCAAGAGAAAATATTGACAATTTAGTTTATGAAACAATCGATTTTTCAGAAAATATAGCCAAACAAGTTTGCGAAGTATTATATAAACTTAACATCCAAAGTGTGATAGTAGAAGGAGGTGCAAAAACACTTCAAACCTTTATAGATGAAAATCTTTGGGATGAAACTTTTGTTTTTAAAGGCTCTACTTCATTTTACGAAGGACTTAAAGCTCCAATAATGAAAGATAAATTGCTTTCAGAAATACAAATTAAAAACGACCTATTGTTCCATTACATAAACACATCCTTTTGATAGCACTATTATTAAGCATTCTTGCTTCAACCACCATTCTGGTTGTTTTTAAACTTTTTGAACGCTTTAAAATCAATAATTTTCAAGCCATTGTTGTTAATTATATAGTTGCAGGAACCTTTGGTTTTCTGTTGCAAGGAGACACAGAAAAAATGGCCACCCTGCATCAATTTTCGTGGTTTTACTATGCTCTAGCATTGGGTAGTTTCTTTATCTCTATTTTCTTTTTAATGGCATTAACGACACAGAGAAGTGGCCTTTCGGTGGTTTCGGTTGCTACTAAAATGAGTGTGGTAATTCCAATTATTTTTGGATTACTTTACTATAAAGAAAGTTTAGGCATTTTAAAAGGCATTGGAATCTTACTTGCGTTGTTTGCCGTCTATCTTGCTTCCATAAAGAATAAACACGGACTCACCATTCAGAAGAAAAATCTCATTTTTCCACTTTTGGTGTTTTTAGGAAGTGGTATTATAGATACGGGGATTAAGTTTATTGAAGAAGGATTTGTGGCTCCTGAAGATGTTGCCATATTTTCATCTACGCTATTTTATGCAGCAGGATCAATTGGGCTTTTGGCACTTCTGGTTCAAAAACTTAAAGGTACATTGAAGTTTGAGACAAAAAGTATTTTGGGCGGAATTGCACTTGGGATACCCAATTTTTTCAGCCTCTATTTTTTGGTAGGAGCGCTTAGAAGTGATATTATGGAAAGCTCCGGAATATTTACAGTAAATAACATTGGAATTGTTACACTTTCAACGTTTGTTGCAATTTTGTTGTTTAAAGAAAAACTTATTCCAAAGAATTGGTTAGGGATTATACTTGCCCTCGTTAGCATTGGTTTAATTGCACTTTCAAAAATGTAATGGAAAAAGACACCTATAAAACCATAAAGAAACCCTCACCCGAAGTCTTATTTAAAGATAGAGGGAGTAAGTTTTTTGGATATTCCTTTCCAGTAACAACAGAAGATGAAACTAAAGAACACATTGAGGCTTTAAAGAAGCAACACCACACGGCACGGCATTGGTGTTATGCTTGGCAGCTTGGTAAGCACTACGAACACTATCGTGCCAATGACGACGGAGAACCAAGTAATAGTGCAGGAATGCCTATTTACGGACAACTACAATCTTTTGAAGTCACTAATATCCTGGTTGTGATTGTACGTTATTTTGGAGGTACTAAATTAGGTGTTGGAGGATTGATTCAAGCCTATAAAACTGCGGCTCAAATGGCCTTAGAGGCTTCAAAGATTGTTGAACTCACCATTGACGATTTATATAAGCTTCAGTTTGATTATCCCGAAATGAATACCGTAATGCGAATTATTAAGGAGGAAGACCTAACTATTGTCAATCAAAAATTGGAGTTGAATTGTGAGATTCAAATGGCTGTAAGAAAAAAAGATTCGGAAAAAATATTTGAACTTTTTGAAAACACCTATAAGGTGTTCATTAAAAAAATAGAGGATTAATTTTTTAACTTTTCAATTAAATAATCGGGCGCTCTTCTAATTTTTTGAGTAACAGTATCAATAAAAACCAAGGTCGTATTTGCAGTGACAAGCAACTCATTTTTCTCATTAAAAATCTTATAATAAAATTCAATCTTGGCTGTAGGAATATTCTGTAATTCGGTAATCACAGTTATTACATCATCATAACGTGCTGGAAGTCTATAATTTATTTCAAGTTTAGTAACCGGAAGTTGAATATTGTTTTCTTCCATCCATTTGTAAGAAAATCCCAACTCCCGTAACCATTCGGTTCGTCCTTGTTCGAGGTATTGTGCATAATTTCCATAGTACACAACCCCCATTTGGTCGGTCTCTCCATAACGCACTCTCATTTTTGTAATAGTTTTTCTCATATTTTCTCCCGAAAAAAGGAACTTTTTTTGTAGCTTTATCGAAGATGTAGTATGGGGAAAAAAAATTAGAAATTCAATACCCTTTCTATTTTTTTTTTCACTTTTTTGTTCACATATTTGCAATGTTAAGAAAATGTTAGAGGACATTCTTTTCTCTTAGTTCTTAATCGCAAATTTAACTAACTAAACTTCAAAATAGAAGCCCAATTATGAGTAAAACTGCTGAAACAGTTTGGAGCAATTGTTTGTCCTTTATTGAAGATAATATATCGACACAAGCTTACAAAACATGGTTTGAACCCATTAAAGCAGTAAAACTCAACGACAATGCTCTAAGTATTCAAGTTCCTAGTAAGTTTTTTTATGAGTGGCTGGAAGAGCATTACGTAAAGCTGTTAAAAGTAGCCCTTACCAAAGAATTAGGTGCAAAAGCCAAACTGGTGTATATCATTAAAATGGAGAACACCTATGGCAATAAGCAACCTTTTACTGAAAAAATACCGAGTTCCAATCGAAGTCAAATGAAAGACCAAGAGGTCGATGTTCCGTTAAAGAACAAAAGCCCAGAGCTTAAAAACCCATTTGTGATTCCTGGAATTCGAAATGTAAAAATTGAATCGCAATTAAATCCTAATTATAGTTTCGATAATTTCCTTGAAGGTGAATCGAATCGTTTAGCCCGTTCTGCTGGCTATGCAGTAGCCAATAAACCTGGAGGAACTTCCTTTAACCCATTATTGATTTTTGGAGGCGTGGGATTAGGAAAAACACATTTGGCACATGCTATTGGCGTTGAGATAAAAGAAAAGTACCCTGAAAAAACGGTGCTTTATATTTCTGCTGAAAAGTTTACACAACAATATATTGAGTCTGTAAAAAAGAATAACCGAAACGATTTCATTCATTTTTACCAAATTATGGATGTGTTGATTGTGGATGATATTCAATTACTTTCAGGGAAAGCAGGGACACAAGATGTGTTCTTCCACATATTTAACCATTTACATCAAAACGGCAAACAGGTAATTCTTACCAGTGATAAGGCACCTGTAGATATGATAGATATCGAGCAACGTTTGTTATCTCGATTTAAATGGGGACTTTCTGCAGAGTTAAACCATCCAGATTACGATACACGAGTGGCTATTATCAAGAATAAGCTTTACAGAGACGGTGTGGAAATGCCTGAAGATATTGTGGAGTTTTTGGCTAACAACATTAAAACAAACATTCGAGAACTTGAAGGGGCTATCATTTCATTAATTGCTCATTCTTCTTTCAACAAGAGAGAAATTACTATCGATCTTGCTAAAAAGATAGTAGACAATTACGTGAAATATACCAAGCGTGAAGTTTCTATCGACTATATTCAGAAGATAGTAAGTGATTATTTCCAGATGGATGTGGATACGCTTCAATCGAAAACCCGAAAGCGACATATTGTTCAAGCACGGCAATTGGCGATGTTCTTTGCAAAAAAGTTTACAAAGGCATCCTTAGCATCTATTGGTTCACAAATTGGTCAACGAGATCACGCCACCGTATTGCACGCTTGTAAAACGGTCGATAATCTTTCGAGTACCGATAAGCAATTCAAAAAATATGTTGACGACCTCAACAAGAAATTAACCTTATAATTCTTCCCGCATCTTGCGGGATTTTTTTATTTTACCCTAATGAAAACAAAAGTCTTAATGGTTTGCTTGGGCAACATTTGTCGCTCGCCATTGGCAGAAGGCATCTTAAAATCGAAAGTAGATCCTTCAAAAGTATTGGTAGAATCGGCTGGAACAGGGGGATGGCACGTTGGTGAATTACCTGATAGTCGAAGCATAGACATCGCAAAAAAACATGGAATTGATATTACAGACCAACGTGGAAGGAAATTTTCTGAATATGATTTTGAACGATATGATGTCATCTATGTCATGGATAATTCTAACTATCGAGATGTTTTAAAATTAGCCAATAGCGATTCTGAAAAGAAAAAAGTAAAACTCATTTTAAACGAAATCTTTCCTGGTGAAAATGTGGATGTCCCCGATCCATATTATGGTGGAAGCCAAGGATTTGAAAATGTATTCCAAATGCTCGATGATGCCTGTGAGAAAATAGCACAAAAGCTCTAGTTTTTTTATTGAGGCCATTTTAGTACATTTAAAAAAAATTATGGCTATGAAAAATATTATTTACCTACTTTTTACATTTGGTATTGTATCGATTGCTAATGCACAAACCGTTGAACTAGATTTGTTTGCATCGGGATTTAGCAGTTCCCTTGATATTCAAAATGCCGGGGATGAACGACTTTTTGTGGTAGAACAAGGTGGAATTATAAAAATTCTAAATCCAGATGGAACCATTAATGCTACACCATTTCTAGATATCAGTTCAATGGTTAACTCAGGTGGAGAACGTGGTCTATTAGGACTGGCCTTCCATCCAGATTACGCAAATAACGGATATTTCTTTGTGCATTACTCTGATAGTTCTAGTGATACTCAAATTTCAAGATTTTCAGTAGATGGTGGCAATCCAGATATTGCCGACCCAGGGTCAGAATTACCTATATTAAATGTAAACCAACCTGCCACAAACCATAATGGGGGAAGTATTGCATTTGGTCCCGATGGGTATCTATATATAGCATTAGGTGATGGCGGTGGCAGTGGCGATCAGGACAACAATGCTCAAAATTTAGCTCTGATGTTAGGAAAGCTTTTACGCATCGATATAGACACCCCAGCGGGAGGAAATAACTATAGTATTCCTCCAGATAACCCCTTTGCAGGCGACCCTAACATTGCAGAAGAGATTTGGGCAATAGGGTTAAGGAACCCGTTTCGTTTTTCAATAGATTTTAAAGAAAATAAAATTTGGATAGGAGATGTCGGTCAAAATGCAAGAGAAGAAGTAAATAGTGAAGCTATAAATACTGGAGGTTTGAATTATGGCTGGAGATGCTATGAGGGAAATAATACTTTTAATACAACTGGATGTTTGCCAATGAATGAGTATACATTCCCGGTGTATGATTATGCTTGGAATGGCGGAGGTTCCGTAATTGGTGGAAGAGTATATAGAGGTTCTGTTTATACCGACCTTCAAGGTATTTATATTTTTGGAGATATCGATGGTATGCTTGGCACTCTTGATGCCTCATATAATTATATAAATCAATCTAGTGGAAATCCTAATGGTACTTGGGTTGCTTTTGGAGAGGACGTTACAGGTGAAATGTATGCTGTGAGTCTTGGTGGCAATATCTATAAAATTTCTGGTGGGCAAGTTGCCTCTACTGAAGATTTTAATAACAACACCTTTAAGGTATATCCAAACCCTTCTAATGAAGTTATTACCATTCAATCTGAAACAGAGTTAATCAACCATTTAAGTGTTTTTGATATAAATGGACGCTTAATTTTTTCAGAAAACATAGCCCAAAAAGGTTCAACAACTTTGGATGTATCAAAGTTTTCGAAAGGAATTTATCTTTTGGAAATCACTTCAGAAAAAGGATCCACTGCAGTCAAAAAATTGATCGTAAAATAGTTCAGCTTTGACACCCCAACTTGGAAATATTTATTTAATTCCCTGCCCATTAGGTGATACTCCACCCTTAGAAGTACTCCCGCTTTCGGTTAAGAAGGCAGTAGAGTTAATAGACTTTTACATTGTAGAAAACGAAAAGGCAGCTAGAAGATTTATAAAAAGTATTGTTCCTAAAAAATCTCAGCCAGACTTACATATTGATACTATAAACAAGTTTACCGATGAAAATGAAATTCCAAATATGCTCATGCCTTGCTATGAGGGTCATCATATTGGAGTTATAAGTGATGCAGGTTGCCCTGGTATTGCAGATCCTGGTGCTTCAGTGGTAGCACAAGCACATATTAAAGGAATTAAAGTAATCCCCTTGGTAGGGCCATCTTCTATTTTAATGGCGATGATGGCTAGCGGATTTAACGGCCAAAATTTTGCATTTAATGGCTATTTACCCATCGATAAGCAGGAACGAAAAAGAGAAATAAAAAGGTTAGAAAAACTTTCAGAAGAACAAAATCAATCCCAATTATTTATTGAAACACCCTATAGAAACAATCAGTTACTTGAAAGTCTGATTATAGCATTACACCCTCAAACTCAAATATGCGTGGCTTGTGATATTTCATTGCCAACAGAATACATTGTAACACAGACTGCAGAATCCTGGAAAAAAACAAGGGTGGACCTTCATAAAAGACCCACCCTTTTTATTATTCAGAAATAGGATTCCCTACATTACTTTTACTTTTTTCTGCGGAATGATAAAGTTGGTATTATACCCTGAAAACTTTTTCAGATAATGCCGAATTGTGGTTCCAAAACCATCACTAAAATCTTCAACACCTCCACTGCGTAAATACTTTTTCACGTTCCCGGCTCCAGCTAAATGGGCGGCAGCTAAGATTCCAGATTCAGTAATTTTAACTCCATCCATATACCTACCTACATAACGTTTAATATCACGTCGTAAAATCCATTTGTTCCTCGCTAAGTTTGCATCAAAAGCTTCTTCTTGTAATCGAGTATCATTCAAAAAACGATCAGAATTTTTAATGCCTATCATATCTAAGGTACCTTTTCCGAACTGATATTTTCCCATATATCCAAAGGTATTTACGATATTATAATCTCCACGAGATTCTTTAAAAGCAATAGCTTCTTTAAAACCCACATAGGTTTTCCCTAAAAAAAGATGATATTGAGGTACCGTATGTATTGAAGAGACTTCGTCTTCATTAGGTACATTATAACATAGCACCTCGTCTTCTTCAATTATGTAATTTGAAAAATCACTTTCTTTAAAAGAAGAAAATGAAATTGTTGATAGCGTAACAATAAAACTTATAAAAACTATTCTTATTAATTTTTGTTTCATTTTAGTTGATTTTGAGTAAGAAAATTCCCCCACTTCAATTTCAGCGTGCAAAAGTACAACTTTTTACACAAATTTGATTATCAGGCTGTTAAAAAATGTTAAATCGCTTCCGAAAACGATTGAAATCCTATGTTCCTGATAATCAACCCTTAAAGCTATTGAAGAAAAATAGCTGTTTTACAAAAAATTATTGAAGAAATGAACAATGTTATGAACCATTAACGGTTCACTCCATTTTGCGAAATCCATCGTACATACTCGGCTTTGTTTGCATTATGCTGCGACAAAGTTTTGGCAAATTTATGATAGCCAAAATTTTTCACATCTGCCACAAAGTAATAATAGTCATGACTTTCTGGGTTTAACACGGCATCGATAGCCGAAATATCGGGCATAGAGATGGGCCCTGGAGGAATTCCGGCATTTTTATAGGTATTGTAAGGTGAGTCTATCTCTAAATCTACATATAACACACGCTTGATAATTTGGTCGAAGTCATTTTCGGTTTTCTTTTTTGCATAAATAACCGTAGGATCTGCTTGGAGCAACATTCCCACTTTTAGTCGGTTTAAATACACGCCCGCCACACGAGGGCGTTCGTCTACTTTGGCAGTTTCTTTTTGTACAATGGCGGCCAAGGCTATTACTTGATCGCGAGATAGTCCTAAATTTTTAGCTTTTTGGTTGCGTTCTGGAGTCCAAAAAGCATTGTATTCCTTGAGCATTCGATCTCTAAAATTGGTTGCCGAAGTGTTCCAATACACTTCATATGTATTTGGAATATACATCCCAAGGGCATTGTTTTCAGAAAAACCAACTTCAGTTAAAAAAGCCGAATCTTTAAAGGCATTTAAAAAGGTAAGACTATCGGGTTCCATTTGCCTTGCAAGATGCCCTGCAAGGTTTTCCAAACGTTCTTGATTATTAAATTTTACTCTTATAGGAATATTAGTGCTACGGATGGTATTTATGATATCATTGTTGCTCATCCCTCTTTTTATGATGAAATGTCCAGGTTTTATATTGGCAGGATAGCCTTTTCTATTGGCTACTGCTTCAAAAGAAATATCATCTTTAATTAATGGTCGAATCTGCTCAAGCACATCACTAAGCCTTGCCCCCGTAGGAATGTAAATATGAGCTTCCTCATTATTAAAGGTTGTATTCTCTGTAAACACACTGGTATACACAAAATAGGCGAAACCGCCCATTACCACCAAGCCCAACATTACTGTGGCTAAAACTACTTTTTTAAGATTACTCATGGATTAATTGATACAATAGTTCGTTTTTAAATCTGCCTTCGGAAAAAATCCAATCTTTCTTTTCACCACTTTTTTGAAAGCCTAATTTTTCAAACAAATGAATACTCTTTTTATTGTCTGAAGTAATATTGGCATACAATTGATGTACATTCAAATGAGTGAAAGCATACTTACAGGTTAACTGAATAGCTTCAGCTGCATAGCCCTTCCCTCTCTCTTCTTTGGAAGCGATCACAATACCAAGTCCCACCCTTTTATGTTTTGGTTCAAAATCGAATAAATCGATAAAGCCAATCACTGTTTCCGTACTTTTCAAACAAATAGCCAACCGCAATTGTTTTACTTCGTAAATATCGCGATGTGCATTTTCTAAATACTGTTTTAATATAAATTTTGAATAGGGTGTTGTGGTATTACTCACTTCCCAAATAGATTCGTCATTCTCCAACTGATATAGGAAATCTAAATCGGAAGGCTCTAACGCTCTCAAGTACATATGTTCTCCCTGTAATGTCATTCCCAAACGCCTTTAAATACTTGTACTGCTGGCCCTATGAGTTTTATATTTTTATAGCTCCCTCCTTCTTTCTGAAACTGTACTTCCAACGTTCCGCCAGGTGTCTCTAAACAAACCGACTGGCTTACAGTTTTCCCAGTTTCAAACATCGCAATTGCCACGGCTCCGACTCCTGTTCCGCAGGAAAGGGTTTCATCTTCTACGCCTCGTTCGTAGGTTCGAACTTTAAATGTATTATCAGAAACTTGTTCCACAAAATTAACATTGGCACCCGCTCTTCCGTAGACTTCATTTCGAATGCGTCTTCCTTCCGAAAAAACATTAAATTCATCAAGATTTGAAACAAGCTGCACGTGGTGCGGAGATCCCGTATTTAAAAACACATATTCTTCAAAAACCGACACTTTTTCAACATCATTCATTCCCAATGAAATTTTGTCATTTAGGATAGTAGCGTGGTGCATTCCGTCCACTGCTTCAAAAGTAGCATCCTTTTTTATGACGCCCAAATACATTGCAAAATGCGTGATACAGCGGCCTCCATTGCCACACATACTGCTTAGGTTTCCGTCGCTGTTGTAATATACCATATTAAAATCTGCTTCAGGATGGTTTTCCAAAAGCAATAATCCATCTGCTCCTATGCCAAATTTTCGGTCACACATAGCCGCAACAAGTTTGGTATTTTTTTTGTTGAAATTTTCCAAACGGTTGTCAATTAACACGAAGTCGTTTCCCGTTCCTTGGTATTTAAAAAATTCTATAGACATAGAAAGCAAAGGTATAAAAACCACTGGCTAATTGGAATGCAAAATCTGTGTTAAATACACGTTAATTAAGAAACATGTTAACAATACAATCGTCTTTTATAAGTTAATTTTAGTGTATTAATTAAAATGAAATCTATTATGAAACAAACAATGCGTTTATTCTTAGTAGCCATCGTAGCGGGAGCTACTACACTTGGCGGATATAAGTTATTCGTCGAAAAAAATGAAACAATGGCAGTTACTGCTGTTTCTGAAACCCCTAATTTTATTCCTACAAACTTTACTGCTAATACTGCGTTACCTTCGGGTGTCGATTTTACCGATGCAGCTAATAAAACAGTACACGCGGTAGTTCACGTAAAAAACACTACCGTAAGTACACAACCCAGAAATATGAGGGATTACTTTTTTGGTGGAGGAACCGCTAGAGAAATGGTGGGGACTGGAAGTGGTGTCATTATTAGCCCAGATGGCTATATCATTACCAACAATCACGTCATTGATAACTCCACCCAATTGGAAGTTACTTTAAACAATAATAAAACCTTTGTGGCAAAACTTATTGGGACAGACCCTAAAACAGACATTGCCCTTATTAAAATTGATGCTAATGAAGAGTTGCCCTTTGTTCCTTTTGCCGATTCCAACAATGTAAAAATTGGAGAATGGGTATTGGCGGTGGGGAATCCTTTTAATTTAACCTCCACAGTAACGGCTGGGATTGTAAGTGCAAAGGCTCGCGATTTAAACGAATTTGATAGCAACCCACAGTCTTTTATACAAACCGATGCCGCAGTGAACCGAGGAAACAGTGGTGGTGCTTTGGTAAATACTGAAGGGCAATTAATTGGAATCAATACTGCGATAACGAGTGAAACAGGATCTTATGTAGGTTATTCTTTTGCGGTACCATCTAATACAGCTCGTAAGGTGATTGAGGATATTATGGAGTTTGGAAATGTGCAGCGTGGAATTTTAGGAATTCAAGGAGGAAGTCTCAACTCCAAAAGAGCCGAAGCTTTAGGAATTAATGAAACTGAAGGTGTTTATGTAGCTGGAATTGAAAAAGGCAGCGGTGCAGATAAAGGAGGTATCAAAGAGGGAGATATTATAAAAAAACTTGATAATTACAAGATTGCAAAGTTTTCGGATTTAGCTGGCTATTTAGGTTCAAAACGGCCTAATGATGTGGTGGATGTGACCGTATTAAGAAATGGAAGCCAAAAAATAATTCCTGTCACCTTAGTGAAATTGGAAGTGTATGAAATTGACGATTTAGGATTGGAAGTAAAAAATGCAACCGAATCTGAGTTAGGCTTACGTGGTATTAAAAACGGCGTAAAAGTAAACCGTGCACTTACCAAGGATATGGCCCGTTATGGACTTGAAGGTATTATTATAACCAAAATTAATGACCAAGAAGTAAAAGACATTGACGATGTGAAAAAGATTATGAACCGTCGAAATTATAACGAGCCTATAAAAATGACATTTGTAAATGAAAGAGGCGAATTAAACTCGTTTATTTTCAGATAAAGAGTCCTTCTATTCAATTTGAAGAGCCTGTTTGAAATGTATTTCGGCAGGCTTTTTTATTTTGTTAAATATCTTTTCCGAAAACGTTTTAGTTGTGTACTTTTGCAAAAATTTTCAACCCCTTTAAAAACATACCCTTATGAGTTTTGATGAAGTTTATGAAAAAGAACTTTCTTTCCAGACCGACCGCCGCAAGGCAAGTGTTCAATTTATTAATATTGTAAGCGACCTTTGGTACGATAAATCAATTGAATTGGTGCTATTCCGCAATCAATTAATAGATAGAAATGTATCAGAAATTTTAAATCTACACGAGTATGCAGTAGAGTTTGTGCAAAAACCTATTTCTATTTTCGACAGCGTAGAAATTGCTGAAGCCATCAAAACTCTTGACCTTCCGCCTGCAAAGTTGGATATTGGAAAACTTACGTATGAGTATCACCTTGAAGACAACCAATATCAGGATGCATTAGCTTTTGTAAGTGCCAAACTAAAAGGGGCTAAAGAGCAAAAAAATATCGTTCCTAAAGATGTCGTGTTATATGGGTTTGGACGAATCGGGAGATTATTAGCGCGCGAATTAATGACACGTACCGGAAAGGGAAGCCAAATGCGACTACGCGCTGTGGTGACTCGTGACAAATCTGATTTAACTGTTTTAGAAAAAAGAGCTTCTTTGTTACAGTATGATTCAGTTCACGGAGATTTCCCTGGCACGGTTAGAGCCGATATTGAAAATAATGCTTTGGTGATTAATGGCACTACTGTGCATATGATTTCTGCCAATGCTCCAGAAGAAATTGATTACACAAAATACGGAATAGAAGATGCCTTAGTAATAGACAACACGGGTGCTTTTAGAGACGATGTTGCCTTAGGACGCCACTTGCAATCAAAAGGCGTTTCAAAAGTATTATTTACCGCACCTGGAAAAAATATTCCTAATATCGTACATGGAGTAAACCACCTTGATTATAATCCTAAAAAAGTGGATATATTCTCTGCAGCTTCTTGTACTACCAATGCCATTACACCCGTATTAAAAGCGGTGGAAGACAGTTTTGGTGTGGTAAAAGGACATCTTGAAACCATTCACGCTTACACCAACGACCAGAATTTGGTAGATAATATGCATAAAAAATACCGACGTGGACGTGCTGCTGCGTTGAATATGGTGATTACCGAAACCGGTGCTGGAAGTGCTGTGAGTAAAGCACTACCCTCTTTTGAAGGAAAGTTAACATCTAATGCCATTCGTGTACCTGTGCCAAATGGTTCTTTAGCCATTCTGAATTTGGAATTGGAAACCCCAACCTCAAAAGATGCTATCAATGCCATTATGAAGAAATATGCTTTGGAAGGGGATTTAGTAGAACAAATCAAGTATTCTTTGAACAACGAATTGGTATCGAGTGATATTATTGGTTCTTCGGCGCCTTCTATTTACGATAGCAATGCAACCATTGTCACTGAAGACGGTAAAAACGTTGTGTTATATGTTTGGTACGATAACGAATATGGGTATAGCCATCAGGTAATCCGTTTGGCAAAGTATATTGCCGAAGTAAGACGTTACACCTATTATTAATGGATTGTCATTCCGAGCGAAGCGAGGAATAAATATAAATTAAAACCCCATCAATGGATGGGGTTTTTCATTTTCTATTAGTATTCTTAAGCTTTCTTAACAGCCATTTTCCCACCTAAATACGCCATGGGAATATACGCCAAAACCAAATCGGTTACGTTATACCACATAGGTGCAGGTAGCATAAATACAGCAGCAATTCCGCCTAATAAGAAAAATACACCCAAGCCCAATGCAAATCGCATTTTGTGGCTTACGGCAATCTTAGCAGCTATAAAAGCCCCTACCAGAGTACCTAATGCATGTGCTAAGAAAGGCACAATAAAATGTTTGGTTTCAAAAAGGTGCATGGTAGCGGCGAGACTTTCCATCGTGGAGTTATCTACCCCCTCGGGTTGCGGAATCACCGAAGGCCCTAATTGAATAATGCCCATATTCACAATGCTGCCCACTACAATTCCTGCAAGGACTGCTAAAATATTTCGTACGATTGGATTCATAATAATCTGGTTGTGGTTATGAAATAAAGATAAAAATAAATGCGTTACCTTCTTTCAAAAAAAATATGTTTACTTTTGTCTCTCTGCATTTAAAACTCCCCAGTTTTAATATATTATTTAAAATGAACCTAAAAGAAATGCTACTTTCGGAGTTTTTAGGGGGTGTACCTGTTTATGTGTGGTTACTTGCACTTTTATTGATTATCATAAATATAATATTAAGCATGATGACTTAATAAAGTATTTATTGCAGCCCTAAAAATTACTTTTTTAAAATACTTTCCAAGGTCTCTCCTTTTGCAACTATAAGGGTTTGCCTTTTTGGTACTATTTCTTGCTTTTAAAGTCATTTTTTATGAGTTTTTAAACTAATAAGCCTACTTATAGAGCATATCATCTAGTTCTATAGGTAATAAAAACCTAGTTTTAAAACTACTCAACTTACTTTAAAAGCAAGAGAAGTTACTTATAAAACTAGTTAACTTACTTTTTAAACAACATATATGACTTTTAGGACAAGTTTTATGACTATTAGAGCATAAATGTTAACGCTAAAGCTTAATAGACTGAATTTATAGCTTAAAACGAAGGTTCGTTTAACGGACTCGGCTATGATTTATAATTTTATTTTCGTGTGGCACAAAACCACAATGAATTATAGCCGTTGTTGTACGTAGTTTTTATTCTGATATATTTTTGATGAAATTATAACAAAACCAACCATCTACATTTTTAAAAACCTGTGGTTTGGCTGTAACACCATCTTTGGTTATTCCAATTCCGTCGGAATATGGTTCCAATGTTATTATTTTATTATAATTAATCCTAAAGTTCTTAATTCCGCTCGAAAAATAGATGTGTTTGTTAGTAATTGCTACCATTCCATTTGCAATAGGAACTATATTAGTCGTTTTAACTGGATGACCTCTAAAACTACTTGTTCTATAATAAATTCCTTTTGCGATTCGAATACTTACACCATCTGAACCACCTTTATATGTTGTTTTAATTCTTTGTTCAAATAATTCAACATTTTGGAATAGCCATATTAATTCTTCGCTTTTTTGAAACTTAAAAGGAAGATTTCCTTCTATTTTCATCCTACTTGTACTTTGCTCTCCATTCAGAAGTTTCCTTAATATAGATGCTCTTATCATTTTACTCAAACTATCATTTTCATTTAGTTGTTCTTGAGTAAGTTTAAAATGCTCCATATATTCACCTAAACTATCTTCTTCTTTATCATCGAGAGTTCCATCATCAAGGAAATTAAGTAAATTATCAGTAAATGTGCTCTCCATTATATCTTCAAACTCATCATAGGGTATAAAGGATTCATCAGCAATTTTTTCAAGTTCTTCTATTTCTACAATTTCGGATTTATCAAAAAATGAATTGCTTTTTTTCTTTATTAATTCCTTACCATTATTGTACTTTACTTCACACTCTTTGTGAAGTTTTTTAAAAATTCCAGCACTTTTTTGGCAATAAGGACATTTTCCCATAGTTCAGTTTTAAATTACCTACAATGTTTTAAGATATCGGTCCGTTTTAATGCTTCAAAGCACTCAGCACAAGGTATCGATATCGATTGTTAAACGAAGTTACGATTTAAGAAAAAAAAATCAATACGGGTTTCCACGTAATTACAACGCCCACCCTACGCTATCCTCACTTTACGTAAAAGAATAGTACCACATACAACCAACCAGAGCATACTTAAAGGACCACCTAATCCAAGTATGGCCAACGCAGGGAATATGGGATGTAAAAAATTAATTAATAAAATACTCCCATTAAACACAGCCCAATACGCCATCCATTTGGGTAGTACATTCGCTTTATACGCTGCCCACCCCATCAAGGAATGCCCTACTATAATAATAAAAAAGGGTCCTATATAATCATTAATCACCATCCAACGATGAAAGGCAAAGGAGGTATATACTTCTATTTGTGTACTTATTTCAGCGGAGGGTGTGGTTTGTTGGATTAATTGGTTTATCAAGCTTACATGCGCCACAAATGCCGAGACTACTACAGGCACTCCAATAATATAGCCTACTAAAGACAGGTTTTTTTGCCAACTACTCACCCCTATTAATTGATATAACACATACCCAAGAACCAACATAAAAGAAAACCCAAGGATGGGCAATATCATTATGTATTTTACAAAATCTGGATTTGAAATAACATTTTGTATCCACGCGTTGATACTACCCCCAGAGAGCGCTTCATTAACAAATAGGGTTCCTTTAATTTCTGAACTAATGGCAAAGGTCAATATGCATAACCCAGCACAGATTCCAGCAATTCCTCCTAACCGGAGCAACCCCGAATGGTTTGGTTGATTAGATTTCATACTGTAATTATTTAAGTGATTAATTTTTATGACTTATAAATACAAATCAAAAATAGTTTTAACCTTAATATCAATTACAATCGTCTTTCATAAAGGTTTAATGTTCAGAATTTTGATTCAAAAAGCGAAATGATTTCATAAATGCATCTACATTTCCATCGGTTTTTCCTAAATATGAAACAGTGTAATGCTTTTTATTCTTTACAAAAATTTTTCCTAAGAAAAGTGCAGGCACCTCTTCTTTAGGCGTAAACACAAAGTAAATTCCTTTATCCTCGCCAATCTCGACGGGTTCTTTAAAATCTAGATCAAAATCATCAGATATACTATTCTTCAAATTTTCAAAGCCTTCATTTAGTAACTCTTCTGAAGTTTTGTTCTTAATTAAACTTTCTGGATAGTCTAAATATTCAACTCTATAAATCTTGTAATTCCCTAATGTCAAACTATAAAGTAGTATATCAAACTTCTCATATCCTAATTTATTTTCAATTACAGATAAACTTGGTTCCCCGGGAAACTTTGCCACAAACCCTGCTTTTTTTGAAGCATATTCACCAGATGTCGTTCTATAAATGTCCTCGCTACCTTCATTACAGGAAACTAAAACAACAAATAGAAAAAAATATAAATATCTCATACTTTAAAATCTATTACAACTCCAACCCTGCTCTATAGTCGCATTTTACCTAAGGGTTAGGTTTGTTTACTTTTATTTTAATTTAGTTTTAAAGAAATTAATCATTTGGGGTAACCAGTTTCTATTTTTCATAACAATATGGTCTGCTCCTTCATCTACTACAAACTCATAATTGGTATAGCGTAATGCCTTTAAATGGGTTACTAGTTGGTAGGCATCGGCAATAGGAACATCATCATCATTGGTGCCATGTACAATCATAAGAGGCGCTTTAAGCCTACTTAACTTATTGGAGATGGCCGCCTTTTTATAGCTTTCTGGGCACTCTTGAGGTAGACACCCCATAAAGGGTTCTACGGCAATTCTAAAGTTTTCTGGATCTAGGGCAGCAGCATTTATATGCCCCGCTTTATACAATTCTGGAAATTCTACCAAAGCACGCAACGCAAAGTGACCACCCCAACTATGTCCATAAATCCCAACCCGGTTTAAATCCATATAGGGTCTTTTTTGTGCCAGTTGCGTAAGGGCTTCTACATGGTCTTCCAACTCCACCTGCCCTAATTTGCCATAACTAAAGTCTTGAAATTCCTTTCCTCTTTCTGAAGTACCTCTACCATCAATATATACTACAATAAAACCCTCTTGAGCTAGTTTATTCATTTCCCATAACGACATATCTAGCACATCCCTTACCACAACATTAATAAATGAGCCTCCGTATATATGTTCCACCACAGGATATTTTTTAGAAGGATCAAAATCAACGGGTTTTAAAATGAAAGTCTGTAATTTTGTGACACCATCTGCTGCTAACACCCATTCATACTCAAAATTTATTGGATTTTGAGAAAATATAGAATCGTTGGCTTGCCAAGGAGAATCGATATAGGCTCCCTGGCTGGTGTAACGTTCTAATTGTAATGTTTTAGGAAGTTCAGACCGAAATACCCATAGTGTGTCCATACTTTTTCTAAAAAAAACATCCAGCATGCCTGGGGAAGTGGTTATCTTTTCAACAATAGGCTTGTTAAGGCTGGTTCTATAAATTTGCAATTGATAGGGATTGTCTTTATTTCCTCGAGCTTTAAAATAAATCCATCCGTTTTCCTTATCAATAGCATCAATAGAAACCACAACACCATTTTCTGAAAAATTTGTCAAGGGTCTTTTTAAGTTTCCAAGGGCATCGTACAAATAAATTTGATTATACCCAGTTTTTTCACTCATCCAAGTAAATTGGTTACGTTCCTCAAAAAATACTACGTGTTTACTATTGATAAGTCGATTACTATACCCTTGCAATAAATTAAGACCTATTAAATAGGACTTGGAAGTTTCTTTTAAAAGGGTGGTTTTAGTTCCTGTGTTAACATCCACAGCAATAAGTTGAACTTCTTTCAACAATCGATTGGCTATTAAAAAATATAATTTTTGGCTGTTAGCACTCCATTGTAACAAATGGATATATGGAAAATTTTCATCAAATTTAATTTCCCTTTTCTCTCCAGAAGTAACAGTAACTATATAAAAAATATGTTTAGGTATGGGTTCACCTGCACGACTATACTTTTTTTTGATTATTTCTTTTGAATCTTTTTTTCTAAGGTCAATTTCAGGTACATTATAATCTTCTACTTGCTTGGCTGCAATGTATCGCCCATTAGGAGACCACATAGCATTGTCCATAGACCAATAGGTGTTTGGGTCTGGATTTAGCAAAATGGTTAAAGAATCTGAAGCTTTGTCCCTAATATAGAGTTTTCCTTCATGTGTTCCTGCAAATTGATTATTGGTTTCCGAATATGGCTCGGTAATGGGGGGCAGATGTGTAAAAAGTCCATCACCTAAAATTTTTGCCTCTGGATTAAAATTATCAAACTTTTCGAAAATCCATTCTGGGAAATCGTTCATCAACTGTCGTGAAACATTTTGACTGTAGCCAGTACATACAAAAATCACCCAAAAGAAAGTGATTCCCCATTTTTCATTTAGCTTCATCATATTGTTTTGTGTATTATAACTCCCACCCTGCTCTATAGTCACGTTTTACCCAACGGTTGGCTTCCTCCCAGTTGGTGACCTTCATATTAGCACCATCCCATAAAATGTTTTTACGCCCTGGGTAGTTGTACGGATCCCAATCCCCTGCTTTTTTCCCTTCTTTAAAGGTTTTGTATTGGTAGGCTTTAATAGCAAGATTCCCCATGAGCACAGCTTCGGTTAAGGGTCCGCCATAGGAGAATGGAGAGGATGTTTTTTTGTTTCCGCTTAAAATAGCTTCTACCCACTCCCCTTGGTGGCTGGTAGTAACTCTAGGCAAGGTAGGTTGTGGTGGTAAAAAGTGATGCATACGCTCACTAGGTAATAGGCGTGGGTTACCCGAGTAAGTATCGGTCACCATAATGCCATCGCTTCCGTGGAAAATACTTCCACCGCCATTTCCGCCCGGGATTTCGCCATCGGCTAATTCTTCGGGTAAATCGGGCATAATTCCGCCATCGTACCAATTTAAAGAAAGGTCGCCGTGTTTCTCGGTATTAAATTTTAAGCGCACCACAGAAGACGGCGGACAGGCTTCGCTATAATCGGCTTCCACAAAATCCCCCGACCAAATCGTGGTACAACTAGCTTCGGCTTCGTAAGGGAATCCAAGCCCTAAGGCTTTAAAAGGTGTTTCCATAATATGGCACCCCATATCGCCCATGGCACCCGTTCCAAAATCCCAGAATCCCCGCCATTTAAACGGTAAATAGTTTTCGTTATAGGGGCGCATTTTGGCAGGGCCTAACCATAAATCCCAATCTAAGGTTTCGGGAATGGGATGACCTTCGGTAATATGCTTAAAGCCTTGTGGCCACACCGGACGGTTGGTCCAGCAATCCACACGGTGTACTTTTCCAATCACGCCACCATTTATCCACTCTTGTGCTATACGAATACCATCGCTCGATGCTCCCTGGTTACCCATTTGGGTGACGATGCCTTGCTCGTTGGCAACGTTTGCCATCATACGGGCTTCGTAGATATTATGCGTTAATGGCTTTTCGACATAGGCGTGTTTACCAGCCTTCATAAATGGAATGGCAATAGTCGCATGGGTATGGTCTGGCGTTGCCACCATGACCGCGTCGATATCTTTTATATGGTTGTCGTATAATTTTCTAAAATCACGATACTTTTTAGCATTGGGATGTGCATTGTAACTATTAGCAGCACGCACATCGTCCACATCGCACAGTGCCACAAACTTTACTTTTCCAGTTTCAAATAATTCGTTCACCACACCACCTCCTCGGCCTCCCACACCCACGGCACCTATGTATAAAGTATCGCTAGGTGCAATGTGATTTCCACCCAAAACAAAACTGGGTACAATAGTAAAAGCGGCACTTGCCGCAGCAGATTTTTTAATAAAGGAACGACGCTTCATAGTTGCAATAGTTTGGTTTACTTTATAAAGATAGTAAAAGATTTGAAAGAAAGTTTCTATCTTCCCACTATGAAAATAGTGCAAGCCACGATTGAAAATTTAGAAGATTTAGCACCCTTGTTTGATGGATACCGAGTGTTTTATAAGCAGCCTTCAGATTTAGAAAAAGCGACCCATTTTTTAACAGAACGATTTCAGAAAAACGACTCGGTTATTTTTATGGCTTTTGAAGGTACTTCGGCATTAGGGTTTACGCAGTTGTATCCTAGTTTTTCTTCGGTTTCGATGCAACGGACTTATATTCTGAATGATTTATTTGTCGCTTCAGGAGCACGTGGAAAAGGGGTTGGTGAAACTATAATGAATAAAGCTAAAGCATTTGCTATCTCTGAAAAGGCAAAAGGAATTACTTTAGAAACCGATGTGACCAATCCTGCACAAAAACTCTACGAACGCTTAGGATGGACAAAAGACACCGAAGTTTTTCACTACACTTGGAAGGTATAACAGGAGGATTTTCCGTATTTTTGAACTTTAAATTATAGCACCATGGATCACTTAACAAAACTTGAAGAATTACTAGACCAAGCCAATACCGATATTAAAAATGGGTTGTATGATGAGGCCACCAACAAGCTTGAAAATATTATAAGCATAGACCCTAACTTTGGGAAAGCATACAATCATATGGGGTATCTGTATGAGGTAAAGTTTAAAGATTACGAAAAAGGGGAAACACTTTACAAATTGTGTTTAGAGAAAACTCCTATGTATCCTAGTGTCTATTATAACTATGCCATTTTACTTTCTACACTTGGTAAATATGACGAATTAAAAGAGTTGCTAGATCAAGCCATGAATATCCCTGGAATTACAAAATCTACCATTTATAATGAGTATGCTATTATGTATGAACAGCAAGGCAAACTGGATGAAGCCATTGAACACTATCGAAAAGCAGGATTAAATACGCTTGACAAAGGAGTTCTAGACAGAGCCAAAACCTCTATTGAACGTTGTAAATCTAAAAAAGAATTATTCTAATGATGCGATTCGACATCATTACTGTCCTCCCAGAATTAATACAATCTCCATTTGAAGCTTCTATCTTAAAACGAGCGATGGAAAAGGAATTGGTGGAAGTTCATTTTCACAATTTACGGGATTATGCCACCAACAAATACAAGCAGGTAGATGACTACCAGTTTGGTGGTGGTGCAGGAATGGTGATGATGATTGAGCCTATCGATAAATGTATTTCGGGCCTAAAGGCTGAAAGAGACTACGACGAAATTATCTATATGACACCTGATGGTGAAACCCTAAATCAAGGGATTGCCAACGAACTTTCGTTAAAAGGCAATATGATTATTCTTTGCGGTCATTACAAAGGTGTCGACCAGCGGGTGCGGGACCATTTTATTACACGAGAGATTTCGGTGGGAGATTATGTGTTAAGTGGCGGTGAATTAGCAGCCGCTATTTTGTGTGATACAGTCATTCGGTTAATCCCAGGAGTGTTAAGTAACGAAACCAGTGCCTTAACGGATTCTTTTCAAGACGATTTATTAGCTCCTCCTATTTACACCCGTCCAGCCGAATATAAAGGTTGGAAAGTTCCGGATATTCTTCTTAGTGGACATACAGCAAAAATTGACGAATGGCGCGAAGCCCAATCGGTAAAAAGAACCGAAGAAAAAAGACCGGATTTACTTAATAAGTAATCTCTATTCCGTGTTCATTTTATACTATCACAAAAACTTTTTATTTAAGCAGTTTATCATTAATTTTATCTATAGAAAAATGAAGTTGAACTTATTAAATAAAAATTATGAGTGCATTAAATAAAATTGGGCTAGACACCCAAAAAAGTGAAGAACTTTCCGAATTATTAAGCGATTTATTATCGAACTACACGATATTCTATCAAAACGTAAGAGGATACCACTGGAATGTGAAAGGTGAGAAATTCTTCGAATTACATTTAAAATTTGAAGAACTCTACAACAACCTATTTTTAAAGATTGATGAAATAGCGGAGCGTATTTTGACCTTAGGGTATGCACCCAATCATAAATCATCAGACTATTTAAAAACTTCCTCAATAAAAGAAACAGATGAGGTGAATGACGGATTTAAGGCTGTTGGTAACATTTTAAATTCGTTACAAGAGTTACTTGTAAAGCAACGAGTAATCTTAGATTTATCTTCTGAAATCAATGACGAAGGAACCAACTCGATGATGAGTGACTATATCCGTGAGCAAGAGAAACTTGTATGGATGTATTCTGCCTTTTTAAATAAATAAAAAACTGGGATTAAAGTTGCAAGAAGTGTAAAATTGTTTATTTTTGCACCCACTTAATCCAACCTCTGGCGATATACGTGAATGTTGTTTTAAGATTAACCATTTTGAAATTAAAATTATGGAATCGTTAATTAAATTTGTTCAAGACGAATTTGTAACTAAAAAAGAATTCCCAGCGTTTTCTGCTGGAGACACCATTACTGTATACTACGAGATTCGTGAAGGTGAAAAAACAAGAACACAGTTCTTTAAAGGTGTTGTTATCCAAGTAAAAGGAACAGGACTTACAAAGACCTTTACCATTAGAAAAATGTCTGGAACGGTGGGTGTAGAACGTATATTCCCTATCAATTTACCAACACTTCAAAAAATTGAAGTAAACAAAAAAGGTAGCGTACGTAGAAAACGTATCTATTACTTCAGAGGTCTTACTGGTAAAAAAGCTAGAATTAAAGAAAACAAGTATTAAGATTTTTTATAAAATCACCTTAAAAACGGCTCTCTTAAAGGAGCCGTTTTTTTATTGACAATTGTTAATAACACTAGTTAATAACGTGTTATTATTTAACTACTTATAAAATTTGTAGAATTCATTTCTTGTGCTACATTAGCACTATCAAAACGGTTACACAATCGTGGAGATACCATAAAGTAACGTTCTTTATATATCTTTTTTAATTGCTTAAAACACAAAAACCTCATTGAGACTTCTGTGTATAGATTAAAAAAGAACGAGTGGAATTTTTTTAATGTCAGGTTGGTTTCTAATCAATATAGCGTTAAGAAAATCACACTCATTGAACCTAGTCACAGCCGCAGGGGTATAATAAACCTGCCTCGAGTCGTAAAGATTGGTTGGTAACGATTCGGTTCACAAGAAGCCATATCAAAGTAGCAATACAATGATATGGCTTTTCTTGTTTTTGGTTTATTTCTAACATTTTCTTAGGACCCTTTTTCTTGAAACCTTGCTCTGTAAATTGTATATTTGCGAGCCTTTTAATATTTCGAAAAAACATTTCAAAACTGAAATCTATGACAAAATTAGCCAAGATAATTTACACAAAAACAGACGAAGCCCCATTTTTAGCAACACATTCTTTACTCCCCATAATAAAGGCTTTCACAAAATCATCAAATATTGATGTTGAAACAAGAGATATATCATTGGCTGGTAGAATCATAGCAAACTTCCCTGAATATTTAAAAGAAGAGCAACGTATGAGTGATGCGTTGAGCGAATTAGGGGACTTGGCAAAAAAACCTGAAGCCAATATTATTAAACTTCCCAATATTAGTGCTTCTATTCCACAGTTGTTAGAGGCCATTTCAGAATTACAAAACAAGGGATACGCATTACCAGATTATCCTGAAGAACCAAAAACCGAAGAGGAGAAAAAAGTAAAAACCAAGTATGATAAAATTAAAGGAAGTGCAGTAAATCCAGTACTTCGTGAAGGAAACAGCGACCGTCGCGCACCGTTAGCGGTTAAAAATTATGCCAAGAAAAATCCGCATAGCATGGGTGCATGGAGAAGTGATTCTAAAACTCATGTTGCCACTATGGAAAGTGGTGACTTTTTTCACAACGAAAAATCTGTTACCATTAAAAATGCAGGAAGGGTAAAGGTGATACTAAATGACAATGCAGGAAATGAAATTGTTCTAAAAGAAACAATCCCTGTTCTAGAAGGTGAAATTATTGACGCCACTACCATGGAAAAAAAGGCGCTACTTTCTTTTCTAGCCGAACAAGTGAAAGATGCAAAAGATAAAGGAGTATTGTTTTCATTACATATGAAGGCAACCATGATGAAGGTTAGTGACCCAATTATTTTTGGACACGCGGTTGAAGTTTTCTTTTCAGAATTGTTTAAAAAACACCAAGTTACTTTTGAAAAAATTGGGGTAGATGTTCGTAACGGGTTTGGTGATTTAACAAGTAAACTTGATGAGCTTTCTTCAGAAAATCGTTCAGAAATTGAAAAAGATATTCAGGCAATTTTAAACCAAGGCCCAGACTTGGCGATGGTGAATAGCGATAAAGGAATTACCAATCTTCACGTACCTAGTGATGTCATTATTGATGCATCTATGCCTGCGATGATTCGAAATTCGGGACAAATGTGGGATAAAGAGGGTAAAACGCAAGACACCAAGGCTGTTATTCCAGATAGTAGTTATGCTCCGGTTTACGCTGCCACAATTGACTTCTGTAAAAAGAATGGTGCCTTTGATCCAACCACCATGGGAACGGTTCCAAACGTTGGCTTAATGGCTCAAAAAGCAGAAGAATATGGGTCTCATGACAAAACGTTCGAAATTCCTAAGGATGGAACAGTGAAAGTGATTGATCAAGACAGAATCACTTTAATGGAACATAATGTTTCTCAAGGCGATATTTGGCGTATGTGTCAAGTAAAAGATGCTCCTATTCAAGATTGGGTTAAGTTAGCTTTTAGCAGAGCAAAAGCTACAGGGTGGCCAACCGTTTTTTGGTTGGATGAAGCCCGTGCGCACGATGCTCAAATTATTAACAAAGTAACTACCTATTTAAAAGATTACGATACTTCTGGTTTAGACATTAAAATTCTTTCCCCAGAAAAAGCAACCGAATATACATTGGCTAGAGTAAAACGCGGCGAAAATACCATTTCTGTAACAGGTAATGTACTTCGTGATTACTTAACAGACCTTTTCCCTATTTTGGAATTAGGAACAAGTGCAAAGATGCTTTCTATTGTTCCATTAATGAATGGTGGTGGTTTATTTGAAACAGGTGCTGGGGGTTCTGCTCCCAAGCACGTGGAGCAATTTGTGGAAGAAGGACATTTGCGATGGGATTCCTTAGGTGAGTTTTTGGCATTAGCCGTATCCTTGGAACATTTAGGTGAAAGACTAAATAATCCTAAAGCATTGATACTTTCTGAAACCCTTGATAAAGCCACGGAAAAGTTATTGGAAAATGGAAAATCTCCTTCTCGAAAAGTAAATGAATTGGACAACAGAGGCAGTCATTTTTATTTAGCCTTGTATTGGGCTGAAGGATTGGCCAATCAAAATAAGGATGAAGCATTGAAAATGTACTTTGCTCCTATAGCTTCAAAATTAAAGGAAAACGAAACCCAAATTGTACAAGAATTAAATGCTGCTCAAGGTCACCGAGTAGATATAGATGGCTATTATTTTCCAAGTGAAGATTTGGTGAATAAAGAAATGAGAGCAAGTTCAACCTTAAATTCAATTTTAGGGTAACTTTTAATAAAATAAATAATAGTTAAAAAAGTGCTTTATCCTAAAGCACTTTTTTTAATTGAAGTCAATCCACTATTTTTGAAAGAAACTAAAATTGCCTTGAAAAAATTACTATTCTTCACTTGTTTTCTTTTCAGTATTTATAGCCAAAGTCAACAAAAATTCACAATTAATGGAACCTTATTAGAAGACGCTACAGGAGAAACCCTTATTGGTGTCAATGTGCTATTACCAGAGTTACAAACGGGGACCATTACTAACGAATATGGTTTTTATTCCATAACCCTTCCTGAAGGAGTTTATGAGGTCCTTTTTAGCAGTTTAGGGTTTGCAACTGTTACTGAATCTATTACGCTCGACAAGAACATTACCCTAAACATTTCCCTAAAGACTGACACTGAACAACTAGACGAAGTGGTCATCACGGCAGATGTAGAGCGAGCCAATATAAAAACTCCGCAAATGAGTGTAAATACACTTACTGCGGGCACCATTAAAAACATCCCTGTGGTGTTGGGAGAAGCCGATGTTATAAAATCTTTGTTATTATTACCAGGGGTTAGTAATGCTGGTGAAGGTTCTTCGGGCTTTAATGTAAGAGGTGGAGCTGTAGATCAAAACCTTATTTTGTTGGATGAAGCCACTATTTTTAATTCTTCACACTTGTTCGGATTTTTCTCTGTGTTTAACCCAGATGCTATTAAAGATGTAAAATTGTTTAAAGGAAGTATTCCCTCACGATATGGAGGAAGGGTTTCTTCGGTATTGGAAATTTTTCAGAAAGAAGGAAATAGCAAAGAATTAAAATTTAATGGAGGGATTGGCGCTGTTTCCAGTAGACTGCTCGCCGAAGGCCCTATCGTAAAGGATAAGTCGGCTTTTTTAATTGGTGGAAGAGCTTCCTATGCACACTTATTTCTTCCCTTATTTGACATTAATAATAGTGCTTATTTTTACGATTTAAACACCAAATTGAATTACCGAATTAATGAAAATAACAATATTTTTCTTTCGGGTTATTTTGGTCGAGACCTCTTCAGTATAAACGATAATTTTGTGAATGTCTATGGAAATGCATTGGTTAACTTTCGATGGAATCACATCTTTTCAGATAAGTTATTTTCAAATGCCTCCTTAATTTATTCAGATTACTATTACGGATTAGAACTGGATTTTGTGGGGTTTGAATGGAATTCTGGTATCCAGAATTTTAATTTGAAATACGATTTAAAACATTATTTAACAGACAAGCTTCAAGTAAATTATGGGCTAAACAACATCTATTACGGTTTCAATCCAGGTGAAATAAAACCTAATAGTGCCGACTCCGGAATTGTGGAAGAACAACTTATAAAAAAGTACGCAAACGAATCGGCTATCTATGTTGACATAGAACAGGATGTAACGAATAAATTAAGTGTTCAATACGGGGTTCGATTAAGTCATTTTATTCGGTTTGGACAAAAAGAAATCAATGTGTATGCAGATAACAATCCTGTTCTTTTTGACCCCTTCACTCTTATTTACGAAAAAGCAGAACCTATTGAAACCATTGCTTCCTCTAGGAGTGATCAATTAAAATCGTATACCAATTTTGAACCACGTATTGCTGCGGCCTATGCCTTTACCGATGATTTGTCGATAAAAGCAAGCTATACAAGATTGTCACAATATTTACATTTGCTTTCAAATACCAGCTCTCCTACCCCATTAGATGTTTGGACTCCCAGTGGTCCATTTGTAAAACCCCAGCTGTTAGACCAATATGCGTTTGGAGTCTTTAAAAATATTTTAAATCGAGATTTTACCCTTGAAGCAGAGGTGTATTATAAAGACATTCAAAATAGAATCGATTATATAGATGGTGCCGACTTAATTGCTAATGATGCGATAGAACAGGTAATATTAAACGGGGAAGCACGTGCCTACGGGTTAGAATTACTTTTGAGAAAAAATACAGGAAAGCTACAAGGGTGGGTTTCGTACACACTTTCAAAATCTGAGCAACGCACCCCACCAAGAAATGAAAATGAAACAGGTATTAATAATGGGGAATGGTATAATACGCCTTATGATAAGCCTCATGACATTTCAATTTATGGAAATTATGAATTAAACAAGAAATGGAGTTTCAATTCAAATTTTGTGTTTCAAACAGGAAGACCTACCAACTATCCTATTGGGCAATTTGTTTTTCAAGATATTGTGGTGCCCTATTATGGCTTCAGAAATGTAGAAAGACTTCCAAGCTATCACAGGATGGATCTTTCGGCAATATACACCCCAACAAAAAAAGAGAACAAGAGCTGGAGTAGTGAATGGGTTCTTAGTATTTACAATGTGTATAATCGAAGAAATGCGGCCTCCATTAACTTTAGACAAAATGAAGACACAGGAGTCAATGAAGCCGTAAGAACGTCCATATTTGGAATTGTTCCTTCGGTTACCTATAATTTTAAATTTTAAGATATGGCAAGATATTTTTATATAGTAACTTTTATAACGCTACTATTTTCATCGTGTGAAGATGTCATTGAAGTAGATGTACCTATAGACGAACCTAGGCTTGTTTTAGACGCCCTTATTCGAGTAGACACAACGCAGGAGTTTGTAGATGTAAAAATTAAAGTAACAAAAACCAATGCCTTTTTTGACAATGTTGAAGTAGTTTCAGACCTACAAAATATTTACATCTATTATGGGGTAGAAAATGAGTATGGCGAACTTATAGGTGGTTTTTATTCCAATTTGGCAGAGCTAGAATCAGGAAGTGGTATTTACGAACCAGATCCAACGTTTACTTCAGATCAGCGAATTAGAACAGATTATATTGAAAATGAAACAGCTTTTTGGTTAATATTAGATTATGAAGATCGAAGGTATGCCGCAAAAACGTATTATGCTACTTCGGTAGAAATTGAAACTTTGGAGGAAGGAGATGGAACCTTATTTGGTGATGATGAAACGGAATTAATCATCTCTTTTACCGATACACCCGAAAAGGAAAATTATTATGTCTTTGATTTTGACTTTGGAAATTTTCTCACTTCGGAAGATACTTTTTATGAAGGACAACCCTTTAGTTTTTCGTACTTTTATGATGAAAGTTTTGAGCAAGGAGCAGAAATAACAGTAAGCATTTTAGGAGCAAATGAAGACTTTTATAATTATATGACACTATTGATTGAGCAAAGCGAAGGTGGTTTTGGACCTTTTCAAACCCCAGTAGCCACCGTTAGAGGAAATATTTTTGATGTTACAGGAATAGATAATATTAATCAATTTGATAATGTAGGTCAACCGGATAATTTTCCGTTAGGGTATTTTGCAGTTGTCCAATCTTTTACTCAGACTTTAATTATAGAGTAACAAAATGAATTTTAAAAAAACTACCGAAGAAGATTCACGATATAATCATTTGGAAAAAATGAGTCTTCTTGAATTGTTGTCACATATAAATACCGAAGATAAAACAGTTCCATTAGCTGTAGAAAAGGCTCTTCCCCAAATTGAAAAATTAAGTCAAAAAATAATTGAAAAATTAAATGAAGGCGGAAGGTTATTTTACCTAGGTGCTGGTACAAGTGGACGGTTAGGCATTGTTGATGCTAGTGAATGCCCCCCAACTTTTGGCGTGCCTCACGAGCTAGTTATTGGTCTTATTGCAGGGGGTGACAGTGCTATAAGAAAAGCGGTAGAATTTGCCGAAGACTCAAAAACTCAAGGTTGGGAAGATCTGCAAAAGCATCATATTTCTTCAAAAGACGTGGTGGTCGGAATTGCAGCATCGGGAACCACCCCATATGTTATTGGAGCTTTGGAGCAATGTAATAAAAACAATATTTATACAGGCTGTATTACTTGTAATGAAGGAAGTCCATTAGCAACTACAGCACAATTTCCTATTGTGGTGGTCGTAGGTCCAGAATTTGTTACTGGTAGTACTAGAATGAAAGCAGGAACTGCACAGAAGTTAGTGTTGAATATGCTCTCTACAGTGACTATGATTCAGTTGGGCAAAGTAAAAGGAAATAAAATGGTCGATATGCAATTGAGTAATAATAAATTGGTCGATCGTGGCACCCGTATGATTATGGAAGCACTGGACATTAAAGAAGACGAAGCAGAATTTTTACTAAAAAAACACGGCAGTGTTCGTAAAGCCATTGATACCTATAATGAAAGATCCTAATCAAAAATATACAGACAAAAAACTATTGGTAAAAGGGATTAAAAGAATGGCCATTTCCATTCCTTTATTGGTCCTAACCACATACATATTAACGTTTGCATTTTTAAATAAAGAAACTATACCTCTCTACGTATTTCTTCCATTGGGCATTATATTTATGGGGATAACTATTTATTTAATCTTTAATGGATTAAAAAAAATATTATCTGCTGTTTTTGATAAATAACTCTTAAAAAAGTTTATTCAGTTTTCAAAATTCTAACAGAGTTTTCCCCACTTTCTGAAACTATTTTCACAATATAAACTGCGGAAGCTAACTTAGATAAATCAATAGATACAGAATCTGCATCAACTTTCTGTGTTAATACTATCTGTCCCAATAAATTATATATTGAAACACTTTTTAACACTTCAGAAAATTCAATATTTACATAGTCTGAAAAAGGGTTAGGGTAAATTGTAAGCTTATCTAAATCAAAATCACCGTTATTCAAAACGATTAGAGTGATAGTTACGGCAAAGGGCTCGCTTAAACAATCATCTACTATATTTACCGCCCAATAGGTAGTAGCATCTTCTAAAAGTGTGGTGCTTAATAGCGGATTAGTTCCAGCTAATGCATCTGCTTCAGTTGCAAACCAAGTAACATCATTAGGGGTAACAACAATATCCTCAATGGTAGCCCCTTCATCAAATGTTTGGTTTGCATCTCCTGTAGGCGTTGGTGGTGGTGTGCATAAAATTGTAACGGTCACTGCAAAAGGTTCGCTTAAACAACCCCCTACTATATTCACAGCCCAATAAGTTGTAGCATCTTCTAAGACTGTGTTTCCAGGAAGTGGATTTACATTATTCAAGGCATCTGCTTCTGTGGCAAACCAAGTTACGTTGGAAGGTGTAATGACAATATCATCTAAAGTTGCTCCTTCATTAAAAGTTTGATTTGCATCTCCAGTAGGAGTTGGTGGTGTAGTACAAGGCGACAAATCAAGTCTTCCAAAGAATTGACTTGAACTACCAGAAATAGAGCTGGCGACTCCAGTTCCTGGATTTAAAATATAAACCCCAGAGCCATTAGAAATTAAAATATTTCCATCGCCTAATTGCGCCACACCTCTTAAACTTCCTTGGACTCCCCAATAATTTAATATCGACCCATCACTCTCGGCAAATTCATACAACCCGGAAGAATTAGCGCCGGCAGTACTAAAAACAGCTGCATACACAGAATTATTTGCTGTACTTTGTTCTATTTGTTGAATAAAATTAACCACTCCAGTTCCAACAATATCTCCTAAAATAGCACCACTATAATCTCTACGTTCAATTTTAGACTCTGTTGCTCCAATATATGAAACATAGACTTCCGTACCAGTATCAATAATATCGAAAGACGAACCTAAACTTGAAGTATCAAAAAAGCCAAGGTTTGTACCATTTAAGTCAAAACGAACAATTGAATCTCCAGGGGCACCATTATTACTTCCTGCATTGGTAACCCATACTTCGGTTTCATTTACTACCGCCATTCCTTTTATATTATCTAAGCCACCACTAATAGTGCTAATATAATTTCCATCTAAATCAAATCGATCTATTCGATCTTCTAGTTGGTCACTTATCCAGATTTCCTCATTAACCTGAATAATTCCCTTAGGAGTGCCTTGATTCAAAGGTGTCAAATCAATAAAAGTTGGATCTACTATACTCCCATTATTTGGGTCGAGTAAAACAACAAATGGTTCTTGTAGTATGGCTATTCTTTCCTGAGCATTTATAGATGAAATACTAACAAAAAGAATTAATAATAATGCAAGTGAAGAGAGATATTTCTGTTTCATAAAATGATTATTTAGATGAAATGAAATATACAAAAAATAGTATAAAAAAACCCCTCCAATATTTTGGAGGGGTTTTTAAAAGAAGGCGGCGACCTACTTTTCCACATAGATGCAGTATCATCGGCGCAATCGGGCTTAACTTCCCTGTTCGGAAT
>NZ_JAHWDP010000004.1 GCF_019312585.1 Halomarinibacterium sedimenti
TCCTCCTTGTGAACCATTGTTATTGGTGGCAAAAAGTGTTGTGATAGATCCTGGAATAGGAGCACCACCACCAGAGGTTACTGTATATCCACAGGCTTCATCTACGCTCAATAGTAAATCGGCTACGTTTACGGTTACGGTACCTGTTGTTCCGTCTAAAGTGGCGTCATAAACAGTAGAAGTTGGCGCTAAAAAGGTTTGACCTATATTTATATCTCCAGGGGAAGAGGCAGAAGGAGCATTCCATGTAAAGTCTGGATAATATGTTCCAGTGCCTGTAAGTTGCAAAGATTCTCCAATTGGAGTGCTACTAGGTTCAGAAACTCCAATATCGGTTGAGGTTAGCCCAGAAGCAATTCCATCTACGGCAGTAAAGCTCCCTTCATAACTTAAAAATTGAATAACGTTTCCATTATTAGCTAAAACGATTCCGTCTGGAGAGCCATTTTGAATACCCGTTATTGGAAAATTGATAGCACCAAACCCATCACCCTCATCATCAATTGTTCCCGATAGTGCTACGGTATTATATTCTGTACCACCATTTCCATTATATAGTACAATGGAATAAGAACTTAAGTCTGTTCCAGCTGGTCCGGCGATTTCTATAGCTTCGTCTTGGTCTGCCCCGGTGTTGTCATAATGAATTTCATTTATAAATACGGGAGCTCCAGACACTTCGCCAGCACAAGCTATTACAGGTGCAATATTATCCTCTATGGTAATTACAGCGCTACAGGTGGAAGTATTTCCAGAAGCATCAGTAGCAGTTACTTGCACATTGTTTGGTCCAATATCCATACACGTAAAGTCCAAACTTGAAGATAACGATCCTCCTGCATTGTAAATAATGTTTCCATTAAATACTCTAGGATTAAAATTAGAGGCAAATGGATAAGCTAGTCCAGCACCTTCATAGAACTCTAAATTAGCATCACTGGCAAAAAGTGATCCTGTTGTAGATCCATTAGTATAATTAATAGCAGTAGTAGAAGTAAGTGTTACATAGAAGGCAACCGTTTGTCCTGCGGTAACATTAATTCCTAAGTTAAGGTTTAATGGAGTAGGTACATCTGTTCCAACAGAAGTTACATTTGTAGTTGCCACAAGAGTCCAATCTCCGGGAGTGTTTACAGAAGGAAGGTAAGGACCTGTTTTAAAGTAAACCTCTACGTCATCTGTAACTCCAGAATCCATATTAATATCAAAAGATTCAATAGTAATATCGTTTAATGCAACAATATCAAACATGTTTCCAGATTGACCATTATTTGAAGCAAATGTGGTAGTTAAGCTTCCATTAATGGCTGGTGCACCAAACTCTAAAGTAACGGTTGGACAGTTATCTGTAGCAGTAGCAACATCTCCAGGGAATACTGTTACGTTTCCAGTAGCATCTAATTGCGCAGTAAAGTCTGTGCAAACAACCACTGGGTCTTCAACATCATTTACTGTAACATCGAAAGTACAAGTTGAAGTGTTTCCATCGCTATCAGTAACAGAAGCAGTAACAGTAGTTGTTCCTACTGGGAAGGTACTTCCGCTTGGTGGAGAGTACACAATATCCCCAGAAATATCGCCATCTTCTGTATCAATGGCTGTACCTGCATAATTAGCAACAGCACTACATTCACCAGCGGTATTATTAATCATAATGGTTGAAGGACAAGAAATAACAGGAGGATTTCCTGCTCCTCCAGAAAACGTTTGATTTACATTAATAGTCCCAGGGGATTCAGCGACAGGTCCTGTCCAAGAAAAATCCGAGTATAGATTTCCCGAGCCAATAAGCTGAAGCGATTGACCAACGGCAGGTGCGGGTTGTTCAGAAACCCCAATATCTGTTGATGCTTGTCCATTTGCAGTTCCTGCTGTTGCAGTAAAAGCTCCTTCATAACTTAAAAATTGAATAACGGTATTCGTGTTATCAATTAATGCTAATCCATCTGGAGCACCATTTTGGATTCCTGCTTCAAGAAAACTAAGAGCACCATAACCTGAACCTTCATCATCAATAGTTCCAGAAAGGTTTAATGTTGAGTAAAGCGAGCCGTTAGCACCATTGTAAAATTCTACTGTCCAACCCGTTAAATCGGTACCAGCAGGGCCAGCAATTTCTACAAATTCACCAACATCGGCGCCAGTGTTGTCGTAATGTAATTCATTAATAAAAACAGTTTGCGCTTGCGCAAAAAAAGCTGTGATTATCAATAAAAAAGTAAGCGTAATTTTTTTCATAGTATACCTTTAAAATTTTTTAAAGGGCAAATATAAAAGATACCTTTTGCTTATAAAATTTATAGAAGTTTAAATAAAGGTTAACTTTTGAAAAATCAAGGAAATGAAACTTAATTGAGTTTTTCAGTCAATTTTTTAAAGACCTTTTTGGGGTTTTTATGATCGTAGAGTACATCATAAACAGCTGTAATAATTGGAATTTTTGCCTTCTTTTTGCCTTTGGCTTCGTTAAGGTGATAGGCACTTTTTGTTGCGTAATACCCTTCAGCCACCATATTCATTTCCATCATGGCGCTTTTTACCGTGTAGCCTTTTCCTATCATGGTGCCAAATAATCGATTTCGGCTAAACGTGGAATAACCCGTTACTAACAAATCTCCTAAATAAGCAGATCCGTTAATATCGCGTTTCATTTTATGGACTTTTTTTACGTAGCGCTTCATCTCACGAATAGCGTTACTCATCAACACACTTTGGAAATTATCTCCATACCCCAATCCGTGAGCGATTCCGGCAGCTAAGGCATAAATATTTTTAAGCATGGCGGCATATTCGGTGCCAATAATATCATCACTGGTAGTACATTTTATGTATTCGCAGGAGAGCACATCTGCCACTATTTTTGCTTTCTTTTCATCGGCACAAGCAATGGTTAAATAAGAAAGCCTTTCTAGCGCGACTTCTTCAGCATGGCAAGGCCCCGTAATTACGCCAATATCTTTAAACGGAATATTATAATTTGTAAAGAAATGATCTCCCACAATCAAACTACTTTCGGGCACAATCCCTTTAATGGCCGAAAAAATAATCTTACCTTCTAAAGATTCAGTAATGGTTTTTAATTCGGTTTCTACAAAGGCTGAAGGAATGGCAAAAATGAGATAATCTGCGTAAGCAACCAACTCGTTAATGTCGTTGCTTAGTTTAAGTTTAGTAACATCAAATTCTACCGAACTTAAATAATTTGGATTGTGAAATTCGGTTTTAATATGCTCAACAGCTTGTTCGCTTCGCATATACCAACCTACTTCATCAAGGTTTTCGCAAAGCATTTTTACAATGGCAGTGGCCCAACTTCCTCCTCCAAAAACGGCAAATTTTGGTTTTTTTGACATGAATCACTTTTCAGATACTCAAAAATACATAATTAGTATCTCAAGAACTAAAATACAAAAAGGGAATCTGTTTAAATCACTTTTCATTAATGTTAATCATCTAAAAAACAATAAGTTAAAAATTGTGGCACGCTTTTCGATTTTCTGAAGTTTAGAAATCCTAAAATCACATCTTATGAAAGCATTAAAACTTTTTTTCGGATTCGCCTTAATAGCAACTTTTTTTACTTCGTGTTATACCGAAGTGATTGTAGAAGATCACATCGATCCTGTTCCAACCATTACTTTGGGAGAACTTTTGGCTTCACACGAGTTGTGGTATGTGGATATCAATCGTTCTAATGCTAGTGGGCAAATTCCGTTTATGCAACTAGCGTTTACATTGTCTTTCAGAAATGGAAGCCTCTACGCAAACAACAATTTAGTCGGTATTGGTGACCAAGGCTACGGCTTCGGAATTGATATAGGATATTACGATACGTTTGCCGATGAATTGGATGTCTCTCATGACATTGACGGATTCCATCGTTTTGAAGTGACCCAATTAAACAATCACGAAATAGAGTTGTATTATCGCCCAGCAAATCTTCGATACATATTAGTTGGCTATCAAAGAAGCAATTTCGATTACGATTTATTGTTCTATGATAACATCCATTATTTTGTTCAGGAATATGTGGCATGGGAAAAGATTTATACAAGTCCGTATGGGGAGCCCAATCCTTTTGACTATGAAAATTTTATGCAATTTCTTTCAGGAGGTGGCGATGGTAATTTTTTGAGCTCTCAAGACCCTAACGGCACGAATATCAATACTATCTATTGGGATTACAGCGGAATTTACAACGTGGACGATGTGCAAGGAAATGCCTATAGAAAATATTTAACATTAGATTATGACTATTTGGGCAATGAATTTTTTGAGTTGAGCGTTATTAATGACAACACGATAGAATTGTATCATAATCCGTCGGGAACGGTTTACAGATTTAGAGGAAGAGGATACATTACGATTAAAAATAATGAAAGAGGAAAGTTGCGCCTTTCAAAAGCTGAAATTGAAAAGCAAATGAAAAAAATTAGCAACTTTTAAAATATAGAAAACTTTTTGGTTGGTTATTTAGTTGAAAACCGTCTGACTTGTCCCCGTGAAAAAGGGGGATCTAAGTTGGGCGGTTTTTGTTTTGAAGAATTCTCGGTGTTTTTCTAGGCTTTATAAAAATTCATCTCATCCAAATACTCCCAAACATTCTGCGAAAGCATCGGCCGAATATTTTTCCCATCTTTAATGGCTTTCCGTATAAACGTAGAAGACAATTCCATAATGGGAGCATTCACTTTATGAATTTTAGGATGTTTAGTGAATTTAGACTCTATGGTTCCTTCCGAAATTCTTGGATATATATATAACTCATATCGCTCCAAAATAACTTCGTAGTTTTTCCATTTATGAAAGCTCTTTAAATTATCCTCACCCATAATTAAACAGAAGCTACTTTCGGGATATTTTTCTTCCAAATGTGCCAAGGTATTAACTGTGTAATTGGGTTGCGGAAGGTCAAACTCTATATTGCTGGCTTTTAACTTTGGATAATCTTCTAGCGCAATGCGCACCATTGTTAAGCGATGGATATCCTCAAGTAAAGTTTTCTTTTTTTTATGCGGATTGTGAGGTGTCACGACTATCCAAACTTCGTCCAAATCACTAAACTCCACCATATAATTGGCAATGGTAAGATGCCCAACGTGAATGGGGTTAAACGTACCAAAGTATAGTCCTATTTTTTTGGGAGAGGTCATGCTATTCTTCTTCGTCTAGCGATTTTGAAATATGATTTGCCACTAATTTTTCGGCTTCATTCAAAGCTTTGTCAAGCTGATCGTTGATGATAATAAAATCGAATTGAGGGGCCGTTGCCATTTCTATAGAAGCTTTGGCAATACGCATATTAATTTTTTCTTCGCTTTCAGTTTTGCGGTTTTTTAATCTAATTTTCAACTCATCCACACTTGGAGGTTTTACAAAAACCGCCAAAGTTTCTTTAGGAAATTTCTTTTTAATACGCAATCCGCCAACCACATCAATATCAAAAATTACATTTTTACCTTGTGCCCAAATGCGCTCTACTTCACTTTTAAGAGTCCCGTAAAAATTATCGCGATAGACTTCTTCCCATTCTAAAAAATCACCATTTTTTATGTGTTGTTTAAATTCCTTCAAATCCATAAAATAGTAATCTACACCGTGTTTTTCTTCACCTCTTGGCGCTCGCGAAGCTGCCGAAATGGAGAACTCCAAATTTAATTCAGGTTGTTTGAGCAGGTGTCTTACAATAGTTGTTTTGCCACTGCCAGAAGGTGCCGAAAAAACAATTAATTTTCCTCCCTTTTTCATTACAAAACATTTAGGGCTTGTTCCTTAATTTTTTCTAGCTCATCCTTCATTTGCACCACCAAATGTTGCATAGGGGCATAGTTGGCTTTACTCCCAATGGTATTAATTTCACGACCAATTTCCTGTGTGATAAAGCCTAATTTTTTTCCGTTGGAGTCTGAAGAATTTAAAGTTTCAACAAAATACTTTAAGTGGTTTTCGAGCCGAACTTTCTCTTCGGTGATATCGTATTTTTCGAGGTAGTAGATAAGTTCCTGTTCAAAGCGATTGGCATCGACGGTTTCTTTTAATTCTGAAACGGCTTTTTGCAATTTTTCCCTCACATGTTCAATACGTTCGGGATCTATTTTCATTACTTCTTTTAGTAAATCTGAAATTATTTCAATTCTGCCTTTAAAATCGTCTTCTAGCACCTTTCCTTCATCACTTCGGTATTGATTAATGGCTGCCAATGCTTCATCTACCCCTTTCATAATGTGTTTAAATTCATCTTCATCAATCTCATCACGTTCTGTTTTTAACGCATCGGGCATGCGTACCGCCATTTTTAGTAATTCGGTTTCGTCCCCATCCACAATATTCTTCATTTGATTCATATACTCCTTAACCACCACTTCATTAATCACGCTACTGGTAGCTTCTCCCGTCACCTCCACATAGAGGTTAAAATCCACTTTTCCGCGGGTAAGGGACTTGGCGATGTAATCGCGTAACACGAGTTCTTTTTCGCGATAGCTAGAGGGAACGCGTGCATTAAGGTCGAGCCCTTTGCTGTTAAGCGATTTAATTTCGATGGTAATTTTTTTGGAAGGCAATTCGAGGATGCTTTTGCCGTATCCGGTCATGGACTGAATCATAGTGAGCTGTTAAGAAAGCAAAGGTACAACTTTATGAAATTCTAATTTTCATTAAATTTTTCCTTTAAATACCTTTCAGTATAAGGAATAATCAATAAAATAAGGAGTGTATTGGCTATGACCGTGAGTAAAAAATTATACTCTGGAATTACAAAATAAAACACCCCAGGAAACATAAAACTAAACAGGGCTAGTTGTATCGACTTTTTGGAGGCGTACTCTTGTGCGGCTTTCCAAGTTTCTTCATTTTTCATAGAACGTGAGGTTCTATAGCCGTACCACCAATTTATCTTTTTGGGAGGATATTTTTGCATGATAGCAAATAAGAGCAGAATAAAAGCACAATACCCTGTGGCCCAATAAAGTTGTGTCTCGACATCCATAAAACTTAATCCAGTTTCATAATCTTAATATTTCGATACCACACTTTGTCTCCGTGGTCTTGTAACGCAATATGACCTGTTGGGTATTTTCCAAAACCTTCCCAAGTAGCAAACTTTGATTGCCCTACCATATCGTCCCATGCTTCTCCATTTACTGGGAAGTACACAATATCTACTCCATTCATAGTCACTTTCCCTTGACCTGTGTTATGATTCACTTCAATGACACAAAGATTCCATTCGCCAGCAGGTTTTACAGCTTTTTCTCTTGGAGCTAACATATCGTATAATGCTCCCGCTTTGTGCGTTCCTTCGCCCACAAAAGAGTCGGGATGTTTTTCATCATCCAGCACTTGTATTTCGGGACCTGTTTGATACGCCTCTGGGAATTTAGGATCTTCATGAACTCCCCAGAAAATCCCGCTATTACCACCTTCCGAAATTTTCCATTCTAAGGACAATACAAAGTTGGTAAAAGTTTCTTTGGTAATAATATTTTTTCCACCTTCCTTGCTAGGCGTAAATGCCATGGCGCCGTCTTTTATAGACCATTCTGCAGGCATCTCTTCCATGAGATAGCCTCTCCATTTATCGAGCGAAGAGCCATCAAAAAGGGTAATCCATTCTTGTACTGCTTCAGTTTTTAATTCTTCCATAGGTTCGGTCTCAGCCATATTTTCTTTTGCTTTTTCTTTACAAGAAATAGTTATTAAAAGCACAACTGCTAATAGGGATATTTTTTTCATATTCTTTTATTTAAAGTTCGCGCACCCAAATATTGCGATAGCTTACGCCACTCATATCTTGATGGTCTTGCAATTTAATTGGAGCAGGACCATGGGCATCATTTTTAGGCCAGCCGATATATTCGGTTGTTCCTTCCAATTCAAAATGATCTTGCACCAAAACACCATTTAATAGTACGGTTAGTGTTGCCGATTTAGTTTTATTACCTTCTGCATCAAACTCAGGCGCGTGAAAAATAATGTCATAGGTGTTCCATTCTCCAGTGGATACAGCTGCCATAACCAATGGAGGGGATTGTTTATAAATGGAAGAAACCATTCCGTTTACATAAGTAGGATTATCATTGTTATCAAGAATTTGTACCTCGTATCTATTTTGAAAAAACACCCCGCTATTGCTTCGGTTTTGATTAGTTTGTTTATTCTCTGGATTGCTTCGCCATTCTAAGTGCAATTGAACACTTCCAAAGTTTTGCTTGGTTTGAATATCTCCTGTTTTGTCCTTTACGGTCATACTGCCATCTGAATTAAGAGTCCATTTTACTTCGGTAGAATCCACTGCCGAAATCCATTCATCGAAGTTTGTTCCATCGAACAGAATAATGGCATCGCTAGGGGCGCCGTTATTTCCTTTAGGGTTTACTTTTGCAGGAATGGGTTCCCAAATTTCGGTTTCTTCAGGTTTTGTGGGTTCTTCATTAGAAACATCTTCAGTCACCACTTTGGTTGTTTCTTCAACAACTTCTTTGCAAGCAATTACTAGTATGGTCGCACAAATAATGAAGGCTATTTTTTTCATAATCCTAATATTTTTTTCAGTTTTTCTTTGTCAATTGCTGCACCTGCAAAATCATCAAATCGTTTTTGGGTTACTTCAATAATTCGATCGCTAATAAATTTGGCCCCTTCTCGAGCGCCCTGTTCGGGGCTTTTTATTACACACTCCCATTCCATGACTGCCCAAACATCACAGCCGTATTCGGTTAATTTACTGAATACTGTTTTGTAGTCTATTTGTCCATCACCTAAAGAGCGATAGCGTCCAGCACGGTCTTTCCAGTCGCTATACCCGCCAAAAGCACCGCGTTTTCCATCGGGAATAAATTCGGAATCTTTTACATGAAAGGATTTTATAAATTCGTGATAATGGTCAATGTATTGAATGTAATCTAATTGCTGAAGCACAAAATGACTTGGGTCGTATAAAATATTTACTGCTTTGTGATTGCCTGTGGCTTTTAAAAATCGTTCAAAAGTAACCCCGTCGTGTAAATCTTCCCCTGGGTGAATTTCGTAACAAACAGCAACTCCGTTTTCTTCAAATTCATTTAATAACGGAAGCCACCGTTTTGCCAATTCTTCAAAACCCATTTCTACTAAACCCTCTGGGCGTTGTGGCCATGGGTGCCATGTATGCCAGAGCAATGCACCACTAAAAGTGGCGTGAGCTTTTAGCCCTAAATGTTTGCTGGCTTTTGCTGCGCTAATAAGTTGTTGACGAGCCCACTCGGTGCGCTTTTTCGGGTTGTTTTTGCAGTCGTCTGGAGCAAAATTGTCGAACATTAAATCGTATGCAGGATGCACCGCTACCAATTGTCCTTGGAGGTGAGTAGAAAGTTCGGTGATTTCGAGTCCAAAGCTGTTAATTTTTCCTTTTAGTTCGTCACAATACACTTTGCTTTCTCCGGCAAGATTTAAATCGATTAATCTACTTTCCCAAGTAGGGATTTGAATTCCCTTATATCCTAAATCTGCTGCCCATTGGCAAATACCTTCCAAGGTATTGAAAGGTGCTTTGTCATCCATAAATTGGGCTAAAAAAACAGCAGGTCCTTTAATGGTTTTCATCATTGTATGCTTTTATAATTCTTTCCAAACATTACCCTCTTTGTGGGAGGCAACGCTGGTTTCAATAAAGTTCATTCCGCGAACACCATCTCGCATGGAGGGAAATTCGGCTTTATCATATGGTTGATTTCTTACCGCTTTTGCCACTCCTTTGTATATATTCCCCATAGCATCAAAAATACCTTCAGGATGTCCTGGGGGCAACTTAGTTCCGTCCAGAGATAGTTTACTATTGTAAACGTTTCCAGGTTTTAACGTTTTAATGGGCTCACCGTCTACTAAATGGTATAAATAATTAGGGTTTTCCTGTTCCCATTTTAACGCCCCTTTTTTCCCGTAGACCGCCACGGCAAAATTATTTTCTTCGGCGGTGGCAATTTGGCTAGCTCTTATAACCCCTTTGGTGTATTTTCCTAAACGTACTAATACGGTGCCGTCGATATCCATTTGGTTATCGTCGTACAAATGGTTGAGGTCTGCCAAAATGGTTTTTACTTCCATTCCCGTAACAAACTCCAACATCTGGTATGCGTGAACTCCAATATCTCCCATACAGCAGCTTATCCCCGATTTGGAAGGGTCTAATCTCCATGTGGTATTACGCTTTTCTTTATCGTGAATAATGGGATTAATCCATCCTTGGTAGTATTGTACATCTACTTTTTGAATGTCGCCAAGAACACCCTCTTCTATCATTTTCTTCATTTGGCGTACCATTGGGTAGCCTGTATAGGTATGGGTAAGTGCAAAAATGTTGTTGTTTTGTTTCTGAATGGCTTCCAATTCTAGAGCCTCGGCATAGGTCATGGTCATCGGCTTTTCACAAATAACATGAAAGCCATTTTCAAGTAGCTTTTTCGCCATGGGAAAATGCAAAAAGTTAGGTGTTAAAACTGAAAACACCTGAATCCTTTCACTTTTTGCTAATTTTAATTCTTCCGCTACCATGGTGTCAAAATCTTTATAGATTCTGCTAGTTGGGATTCCTATTTCGTTGGCAAAAGCCTTATTAGCTTCAAAATCGGGATTAAAAACGGCCCCTGTTAATTGATAAGCGTCAAACATGCTAGCGGCTACCCGGTGCAATACTCCAATTAGAGAATCGCCACCGCCGCCTAGGACACCCCATCGTATTTTGTTACTCATAGTTTTATTCTTTGTATTCTATTTTTTCGTTTTTAAATAATAAGGCAAAAAGCACTAAAACTCCAGCTGCAAATAATGCAGGGAAGGTCCAAATGGATTGCCAAGTATGACCTCCTTCAGTAATAATATTCGAATCAGTAATTTTTCCCGCCACATAAAATCCAACAAGCATACCTACCCCATACGTTGCTAAGGTAATTAACCCTTGCGCAGCACTTTTTACTTTTTCACCCGCTTTGCTATCTGTATAAATTTGGCCTGATACGAAGAAAAAGTCATAACATATTCCGTGGAGCACAATTCCAGTGATTAACATAAAAAATAACTCGCCAGCATTTCCATAGGCAAAGAGTAAGTATCGTAAGACCCAAGCTAACATTCCAAACAGAATGGTCTTTTTGAATCCAAATTTTTTGAAAAAGAAAGGAAGTAATAGCATAAATAATACTTCCGAAATCTGTCCTGCTGAGGCCCAAGCGGTAGAGTTTTCTACACCACTTTCAGTTAAAAAAGGACTCAGATTTTGATAGTAAAAGGCTAATGGAATACAGATTAATACCGATGCTAGGAAAAATACTAAGAAATTTCTATCCTTTAATAATTTAAGGGCGTCTAATCCTAATATATCAGATAGAGTAACTTTTTCACCTTTGGGAACACTAGGAGGTGTTTTTGGAAGTAGAAAACTAAAAACTCCCAAAACAGCTGAGGCTATTGCGGTCATTAAAAAAGTATTAGATAACATTCCTTGGCCTATATTTTCTAACGAGTCCCATTGAAAGGCAAAACTAATAAGGAGCCCTGCAACGATCCATCCTATGGTACCCCAAACTCTAATAAGTGGAAAGTCTTTTGAAGGATCTTTCATTTGGTTAAATGAAACTGAATTCACCAAGGCAAGAGTAGGCATATAGGCAATCATATATCCTAAAACGTAAGGATAAAAAACAGGAAAATCTGTGGCTTGCGACATTTGATACATTAATACGGCACCAATTAAATGTAATACACCTAATATTTTTTCTGCATTAAAAAAACGATCTGCGATAAGTCCTATAATAAAAGGGGCAATAATCGCTCCCCAAGATTGTGTGGAGTATGCCATACCAGTTTCGGCACCAGAGGCAGAAAGGTTATTTCCTAAAAAAGTACCCATAGTAACAAACCAGCCTCCCCAAATAAAGAATTCGAGGAACATCATAAACGATAATTGAAAACGAGTGGTTGATTTCATATTTTTTAGATTAGTTAGCTTTTTCTAGTCCCTTAATGACCAAATTCTTTGTTGCCATAATTCCTTCTGAAGGATCTTCGTATTCTTCATTTTCGTATTCTACCCCAATATATCCTGAAAAACCGGCATCTTTAAGTATTTGCATCATTTTGTAATAATCAATCTTTGTTTCATCCCCATTTTCATCAAAATTTTGAGATTTTGCAGATACAAATCCTTTAGCGTGTTTCATCAATTTTGCAATTCCTTCATAACGATCGTATTCCTCTAAACAAGGCCCATTCCATCGGTTACTTTTTTCTCTTAAAACACAAAAATTGCCAAAATCGGGAAGAACACCAACGTTGGGCATATTTACTTCATCAATCACCGCAACCATATAATCTGCATTATTAGAGAGTTGTGCATGATTTTCGGGTAAAATCATAATATTCTTTTCGGCCGCATAGGCACCTAATTCCTTTAAGGCGGCGACAGAAGCATTATGCCATGGTTCTAACTCTGTAAAGCCAAATAAATTTACTCGAATAGCAGGTGAACCAACAGCGGCGGCGGCATCAATCCAATTCTTGTGTTTTTTAATAGATTCTTGTCTCTTTTTTTCGTCTGGATCTGCTAATTCGCCTGCGGTATCAATCATAATTAGACCAAAGGATACCCCTGCCGAATCATTTTTAATTTTCCATTCATTAGCTAGGTTCATCACCCAATCTTCATAGGGAATGGTAGTGTCTTTGGGATATAACTGATCAACATATTCAATCATATCGAATCCTAAATCTTTTGAGCGTTTTGCAAAATCCATGGGATCCATTAATCCTTTTTGAATGGGTAGGTGAAATGACCATTGTGCTAATGAGAATTTAACATCATTTGTTGGAATTGTGTCATTAGAAACAACGGTTTCTAAGGTTTCTGCAGGTTCTTCTTTGCCGTTTTTACAGGCCATTAATGTGGTTAGGGAGAATAAAAGGATAAAGATATTTTTCATTGTATGAGGATGTTGGTTATTTAAGTTTTATTTTTTTGAAAAATTTCTTCTAAGATAATCCTTTTTTGAAAGGACTCAATCCCTAAAGGGCATCGATTGCGAATTTCGCACCCGAAAACGTTTTCGGTTGTCAATCTTGTTCTTTTAGGAATGTATTTTTGTGTAATCGGAAAAAATAGCGGAAATTAGTAGTTAACTTTATAGTTCTTAGTTTAAGATTTTGCGACTTCTATACTAAGATATTTTTAGACTAAAATCACTTTTAAAACTAATAAACACACAATGGCAAACCCTGATGAAATGTATGATGCTATCGTAGTTGGTTCTGGAATAAGCGGCGGATGGGCTGCAAAGGAACTTTGCGAAAATGGCATGAAAACCTTGGTTCTTGAAAGAGGACGAATGATAAAACACATTGAAGATTACCCAACAGCTAATATGGATCCTTGGGATTTTAAGTTTAAAGGGCAATTACCTGTCGAAGAACAACAAAAACAGCTCAAACAAGCTAGAACTGGATACACCACAGATGAAGCACACAGGCATTTCTTCGTGAATGATTTGGTGCATCCTTATAATGAAACAAAAAGATTCGATTGGATTCGCGGATATCACGTGGGAGGTCGTTCTATTATGTGGGGGCGTCAAAGTTATCGTTTAAGTGATATTGATTTTGGGGCTAACAAAAAAGAAGGAATTGCCGTAGACTGGCCTGTTCGATATAAAGATATAGCGCCGTGGTATGATAAAGTGGAAGAATTTATAGGAGTAAGTGGGGAAGCCCTTGGACTTGAAGTATTGCCTGATGGAATATTCTCTCCTCCTATGGAATTAAACTGTGCCGAAATAGAATTAAAAGAATCTATGGCTAAGAATTATGATGATGGAAGATTGGTAACTATTGGTCGTACGGCCCATCTTACAGGGACTAAAACTCATGACGGTCGTTCCAATTGTCAATTTAGAAACCGTTGTATGAGAGGATGCCCATTTGGAGGTTATTTTAGTAGTGTTTCTTCAACACTGCCTGCGGCTGAAAAAACAGGAAATTTAACATTACGACCTAACTCAATTGTACACGAAGTTATTTATGATGATGCTACAAAAAAAGCTACAGGTGTTAGGGTTATAGATTCAGAAAGTGGAGAAAAGATGGTTTTTAATGCCAAAGTAGTTTTCTTATGTGCTTCAGCCATTGCAACTGCCAGTATATTACTTCAGTCCAAAAGCGATAGATTTCCTAATGGAATGGGCAATGATAGTGGAGAGTTAGGATGTAATATCATGGACCATCATTTTAAAGCAGGAGCATGGGCCAATGTAAATGATTTTGAAGACAAACATTATAAAGGACGTAGACCTAACGGACTTTATATTCCAAGATTCCGAAACATTGGCGGAAAAACAGATATGCCCAACTTTAAAAGAGGGTATGGATATCAAGGAGGTGCTAGCCGTGGTCGTTATGACGAAATGGTCGCCGAACTTGGCTATGGAAAAGATTTAAAAAAGGCCGTGACAGAACCTGGAAATTGGAGAATGCTCCTTTTAGGGTTTGGAGAGTGCCTACCGTATCATGAAAATAAGATGACGCTAGATTACGACAAACTTGATAAGTGGGGATTGCCTACCATTACATTTGATGCCGAGTGGAAAGAAAATGAATACGAAATGCGTAAAGATATGGTGCAACAAGCTGTTGAAATGCTAGAAAAAGCTGGATTTAGTGATATTGAACCTTGGGATGATCCTGGAGCACCAGGATTGGGAATCCACGAAATGGGAACGGCTCGTATGGGGAAAGACCCCAAAACATCTGTTTGTAATGGAAACAATCAACTCCATGCGGTACCTAATGTGTACTGCACCGATGGTTCTTTTATGACCTCGGCTAGTTGTGTAAACCCATCACTAACCTATATGGCATTTACTGCACGAGCTGCAAATCACGCTGTTAATCAAATTAAAAAAGAAGCCTAATGGATAGAAGACAAGCCTTACGAAACCTAGGATGGGGAGCTGGAGCCTTAGTAGCAACACCTACCATTATTAGTATATTACAAAGCTGTAAAGAAGCGGGACCCACTTTTACCCCAGCTTTTGTTACGCAAGCACAAGGACATGCACTAAAAAGCATGGTGGATTTAATCATTCCTAATGACGAAGAAATACCTGGTGCAGTGGCCATGGGAGTACATCAATTTATTGATAGTTATTGGAATGAAGTACTGCCTTCAGATAAAGCCGATATTGAAGATGAATTTTGGGAAGTTTCTTCCTCAAGGGAAAAGCAATTTGTAAAAAATGCTTTTAATACGTTTGAAGCTGAATTTAAAGCGACCTTTAATAAAGAATTGGATAAAGGAACGCCAGAAGAATTTGATCAAATGCTAGCGAAGTACTTAAAAACACCTAAAGAAACTCAAATAGAATATGGTAGAAAGTATGGGGAGTTTTTAGAAGCAAGTAAAACAGATCCTGCTGCTACTTTTGATAAAGATGCACAGTTGTTTTATTTAACCTCTTCCATTAGAGGATTAACGGTTTGGGGATGGAAGACAAGTGAAGAGATTGGTAAAAATGTACTTTGGTACGATCCGGTTCCTGGACAACAAAAAGGGTGTATTCCTTTAAGCGAAGCAGGAAACGGAAAAGCTATGGCTTTATAATTTTAAAGAAATGAACCGCAGAAAATTTATACAAAAGGGAGCCTTAACGGGTTCCCTTTTTACATTAGGAGGAAGTGTTTTGGCTACTGAATTGATTTCAAAAAAGACTCAATTTATAACTGGAAAGCATTCATTTAATTTAAAATATGCTCCTCATGATGGGATGTTTAAAGCTCATGCTGGGGAAGATATTATTGCTCAGTTAGAGTTTATGGCGGCACAAGGGTTTACTGCTTTTGAAGATAATGAAATGCGAAACCGCCCTATGGAAGAACAAAACCGAATAGCTTCAAAAATGGAGCAATTAGGTATGGAAATGGGCGTTTTTGTGGCACACAAGATTTATTGGAAAGAACCTAATCTGGCTAGTGGGAAACAAGAATGGCGAGATGAGTTTCTTCAGTATATAAAAGACGCTGTTGAGATAGCAAAAAGAGTAAATGCTAAATGGATGACGGTAGTCCCGGGACATGTTGATTTACGCTTGGACAATGATTTTCAAACGGCAAATGTGGTTGAAACTTTAAAGCGGGCAAGTGATATTTTGGAGCCTCACAATTTAACCATGGTTTTAGAGCCACTTAATTTTAGAAATCATCCGGGTTTGTTTTTAAACGAATCTCCACAAGCTTTTCAAATTTGTAAAGCGGTGGATAGCCCTTCTTGTAAAATACTTTTTGATATTTACCACCAGCAAATTCAAGAAGGAAACTTACTACCTAATATGGAGGCTTGTTGGGATGAGATTGCTTATTTTCAAATAGGAGATAATCCTGGGAGAAACGAACCTACCACTGGAGAAATTAATTATAAAAATGTATTTAAATACATTTATGAAAAGGGGTATAAAGGTATTTTAGGAATGGAACATGGGAATTCGGTTTCTGGAAAAGAAGGCGAACAAAAAGTCATTGATGCCTATAAAAAAATGGATGATTTTTTATAAAACCACCCATTTTCAAATTATGGCAAAAATAAATCGAGTTATTCTACTATAAATTTTCCTTTCATCATAGCAACATGCCCCGGAAAGCTACAGATAAAGTCATAAGTTCCTGCTGCGGGTGCAGTAAATGTAATGCTTGTAGATTCACCTCCACCCAACATTTTTGTGTGAGCTATAACCTCTTTTCCATCTTCAGGAATCCAATCTGTCGCCTCCCCAGCTTCAGAAGCTTTTATACCAAATTCTTGCATATTTACGCCCTGCATTAGTAGTACAAAGTTATGTCCCATCACTTTTTTATCTAATTTCCCCACATGTCGAAGTGTTAAGGTAACTTCTTGTCCTGCTTTTACTTTAATCTCATTTTTATCGTATTGCATCATGTCGTTTCCAGTAAGTGCTACATTTACTGTATTGGAATCTTCAACTTTTTCGGTTTTTTGAGTCCCAATCTTCATGGTCTCTTTTTCTTCTTTCTTTTCTTCTTTTCCACCACAGCTTATAAAAAAGCTTAAGGATACTAAGAGTAGTAATGACATTATTTTTTTCATAGTTCTATCTTTTTGTTAAAAATTGAAGTGTTCGTTCTTCGCTATAATAGGTTTCATCAGTTTTATGAAATCCAACATGACCTCCGTATTTAGGAGTTTCAAGATAAATGTTTTTCGACTTTTCCGCAAGCGAAATGGGATAACAATTTTGTGATAAAAAACTATCGTTTTGTGCATTCAGAATTAAAACAGGAATATCAATTTCTGGTAAAAACTGAAGGCTGCTATTTTTTTCATAATAGTCGAAAGCGTCTTTAAATCCGTGAGCAGGCGCTGTATAAATATCATCAAAGGTTTTGAGACTTTTAATTTTTTTGTAATCGGAAACACTCATTAGTTCAGGAAATTGCTTCATTTTTTGTTTGTATTTCTTTCGTAAATCGAATAAAAAAGAAGTGCGATAAACCCAATTATTCCATAGGGAAAGTTGTTCTAAGGAACCTTTTAAACTCAATGGTACAGAAATAGCTACTCCTGCTAAAATTTCTCTCGGGACAAAGGTTCGTTCTCCTAAATATTTTAAAAGTAAATTCCCGCCCAAGCTAAAACCAACTAAAGCTATTTCAGCATAACGATTTTTCTCCAGAAGGTGGTTTACAATAGCCTCCAAATCCTCTGTTTTACCAGCGTTATACGATTGATAACTAAGATTGGTTTCACCACTGCACCCACGATAATTTACGGCGCAGGTGTCCCATCCGTTTTTACACAATACGTTTGCTTGACCCCGCATGTATGTGCGTTGAGCGTTTCCTTCCAATCCGTGAAGAATAATAGCAATTTTATTTGTAGGTTTCTCTGAAAAAGCAAAATCTAAATCTATAAAATCACCATCTTCTAATTTAATCCGTTCCCTTTGCTGTATAAGCTTTGGAGCGGTTCTTAATTTCGCAGAATAAATGGTAGAAAAATGCCCATTTTTAAAAAGTCCTTTAGGAAAATACTGCGAAGAAACTAATGGCATTTATAATATATTTATGAATATTTGGTTTAAAAGAGCCTTAAATTTACGGCAAAAATTAGAACGTGTATACAAAACAATTTGAAATACGATGGAGCGATGTAGATGCAAACCTTCATTTAAGAAACAGTGCCTATATAGATTATATGAGCCATACCCGTATGAGTTATTTTAACGAAAAGGGATTTGGTCAAAAGCGATTATACAAAATGCATTTGGGTCCTGTAGCGCTCTATGAACATATGTATTATTTTAAGGAGGTTTTCCCTGGTAAGCCAATACAAGTTTCCATTCAGTTAAATGGAATTTCGGAAAAAGGTACTTTCTTTTCTTTTGTCCATAATTTTTACAATCGAGAGGGTAAAAATCTTGCGCGATGTGAAATGCTTGGTGCTTGGATAGATTTAGAAACACGAAAATTGGCAGATCCCCCTCAAGATATCTGGAATTTTTTAGATGGAATAGATAAAACCGAAGATTTTAAAATTCTTACTAAAGAAGATACCCGTAAATTTCAGCAACACCCTAAGGATTTATAACTTTTGCTTTAGGTTTTCTAGTAGAGAGAAATACTCCTGTAAAAATTAAAACAGCAGCGATCATTCTTAATGGCGTTAAGGAATCTGCACCTACAAGTAGGGCAAATATGGTTGCTACCACAGGTTGCAGGTACATAAAAACACCAATGGTAGAAGGGCTAAGCTGTTTTAAAGCGTAAATATTAAAAAGATAGGTAAGGAAGGTTGTACCCACTACCACAAAAATTAGTTTTGCAATTTGCGAAATTTGAAGGGTTTCCCAAGAAACTTCCATAAATTCCGAAATACCAATTGGGAGGTTTATTATTAGAGCAAAAAGGAAAAAGAACTTCATTAAGGTAATGGAACTGTATTTACCTACGAGGGGCTTCACTAAAATTAAATAGACCGAATAAGACGCTGCATTCATCACAAAAAAGAAGTTTCCTAACGGAATGTTTGGAGCATTGGGTTGTGTTTTTGCGCCAAATAGAATTAGCGTTAGTACCCCAATAATACCTAAAGAAATACCAATAGATTTTAACCACGTTATCCGTTCTTTTAAAAAAATAGCAGAAAGAATCAATAAAAGAACCGGAGCAGCAGTAATTACAACCGAACTATTTACTGGAGTGGATAGTTCTAATCCCTTAAAAAACATATTCATGTTAAGAACCATTCCAAAAAAGGCACAAGCAATAATGGTAAAGAGGTCTTTTTTATCAATTTTTTCAGAAGGATAAAAAACACTTATAGCCCAAAATAATACGGCAGCACCTCCCACACGCAATAGTATAAAACCAAAGGGTCCAATAACATCGGGCATTAATCCCTTTGCTATGGTGTGGTTAATTCCATAAATTGTACTGGCTGCTGTTGCGGCTAATAGTGCCCAAGCACGAGCATTCATGAGTTGTGTATAGATTCTTTGGCTGAAGCAACCGTTTTTTTGCTGTTTCCAATAAAAATGTTATTTCCATTCACGATTACTGGACGACTTAAAAACGTATAGTGCTCCAAAATGAATCGTTTGTAATCTTCTTCGGTTAGTGTTTCGTTTTTAAGATTTCGTTCTTTATAAAGATTCGCTCTTCGACTAAAAAGTGCTTCATAACTTCCCGCTAACTTTTTTAATGCTTCAAGTTGTTTTACGGTAAGTTCTTCTTTTTTGATATCCTGCAGCACAAAATCTGAAGGAAGATCAAGTTCTTTTATAATTCTTACACAAGTGCTACAAGTAGAAACATGGTAGATTTTTTTCATGGGAAATAGGTATTAGAAAGAAAGGGTTTGGCTTCTTTTAAAGGGATTTCAAAAATAATAGGCCCTTCGGCATAACTTGCAATATCGTATGGGTTGTAAATAAAAACGATATTTTTCTTTGAAATACCGATGGTTTCAGGAAGGTAAAATGTGTCGTCTTCAAACCAAAACCCGGTATAATTAATAGATTCATTTTCAGGAATTTTGTATTTCTTTCTGAAGGCTTTTTCAGTTAGCTCTAAAAATCCTTTTTCATCTTCAAATAATTCGCTTACGGTAATTTCTTCGCCTGTTTCTTCGTCAATATTTTTAAAATGTGTACTTCCGTAACCATGTGCACCTCCTGTAAAAAGATAACTTTGTAACTGAAGACAAAGGATATTTTCGTTTTCATACATTTTTGAAACAGTTACTTCGGCTTCATACTTTAAGTTGTATTCAAATTCATTTTTATGGTCTCTGTAGGCTATGATAAATTGGCGTGCAGCTTCCTCAATTGATTTGGCTGAAGGCCTTTCATCCTCTCCTAAGAAAAGTGACTTTATAATATACGACTCGATTTGAGAGTTAATTTTTGAAGCAATTGCTTCATCCCCAACAACTTTTATATAATCGATGGTAATTTTTGAACAAGAATCGTTTTCACAGATTTTTAAATCACTTTCTGAAAAACTTTCCAAAGAAAATGATAACGTAGATGTTTTCTTACACCCTATAAAAATGGTGATACTTAATAAAAGCAAAAGGCGTAATTTCATGGTACAAAAGTACAAAGTTTTTATAATGATTGGGGAAAGCGTACTTTTGTTTCTTCAAAAATTGATTTATGAAATTTAACACTAAAACTATACACGGAGGACAGGAACATGACAAGGCTTATGGAGCGGTTATGCCTCCCATTTACCAAACTTCTACTTATGCCCAATCCACTCCTGGGGGACATAAAGGGTATGAGTACTCTAGAACACACAACCCTACACGAAATGCTTTAGAAAATGCTTTCGCAAGTATCGAAAATGGAAATTACGGGTTGGCTTTTGGAAGTGGATTAGCTGCCATAGATGCAGTTATAAAATTATTGAAGCCTGGCGATGAAGTCATCTCTACAAATGACCTATATGGAGGAAGTTACCGACTTTTTACTAAAGTTTTTGAAGGGTTTGGTGTGAAATTTCATTTTATAGGAATGCAAAATGCTTCAAATATCGAAGCGTATGTAAATGCAAATACAAAACTCATCTGGGTTGAAACCCCTACCAACCCAATGATGAACATCATTGATATTAAAGCTTGTGCTACCATTGCAAAAAAGCACAATCTCCTATTGGCAGTGGATAATACTTTTGCTACGCCTTATTTACAACAACCACTTGATTTGGGAGCCGATATTGTGATGCACAGTGCCACAAAATATCTAGGAGGGCATAGTGATGTTGTCATGGGAGCATTGGTAGTAAAGGATAAAGATTTAGCTGAGAGATTATATTTTATTCAAAATGCAAGTGGAGCCATTTGTGGGCCGCAAGATAGCTTTTTGTTATTACGCGGCATTAAAACACTTCACGTTAGAATGCAACGCCATTGTGAAAACGGGAAACAAATTGCAGAATATTTAGTAAATCACCCTAAAATTGAAAAAGTATATTGGCCAGGGTTTGAAAACCACCCAAACCATGAAATTGCTAAATCTCAAATGAAGGATTTTGGCGGAATGATATCTTTTGTAACCAAAGGGAATAGTTTTGAAGATGCTATAAAAATAGTTGAAAAACTAAAAGTGTTTACACTTGCTGAAAGTTTAGGAGGCGTTGAAAGCTTGGCTGGACACCCTGCTAGTATGACTCATGCAAGCATTCCTAAAGCGGAACGAGAAAAAACTGGTGTTGTAGATTCCTTAATTCGTTTAAGCGTAGGAATTGAAGATGTAGATGATCTAATAGGAGATTTAAAACAGGCAATTGGATAATAAAAAAGGCACCATATCTTGGTGCCTTTTTTATAATATTATATTCAATTATTTAATCTAAGTAATAAATATATCCCACATTGAGCCAAAAAATCCAGTCATTGGCTTTATTTTCAGGAACAGGAACACCGTTTCCTTCACCTAGGGATTGTTCGTTGAATTCTTCTTGAGGGTTTAAACCATCTACCCAATTAGAAAAATAATATTGCCAACGTGCATCTAGCATTAAATCACTTAAAGGGCCTAACTTATAACGAATACCTGTACTCATTACTATACTCCAAGTAGAGTCACCTTCCTGTTGGAATGCATTATAGTACTTAATAGGAGTCGTAATAGGAGTATTTAGTGCTCCTAAGTCACTATACACTTCAGGATCAAAACTAACCCAATGAACCCCAAAACTTCCAAATGGAGCTATTTTATAGGATCCTGCCGCAAAGTCACGGATACTTAGAGGGAAAAATTCTAATTGTGCGCCAATATCAAATACGGTAGAAGAACCTTTCATGGCTCTCAATTGATCTGCAGTAATAGATACCCTATCTGGATCTACCCATTTCCCTAAATGCTCAAAATTAGTTTTATGATAATCTATTTCACTTCGTACTTTAAAGTGGTCATTAAAATAGGTGTCTTTGGTATAACAATTACAATCTGCTCTATACGAGAAATTTAAGTAATGAACAATTCCAACTCCAAAACCTACATTACCAATGTTAGTTTCAAAATCATTTCTTACACCAAAATCTGAGTAGAAAACAACGGGTCCTGTGATGACTCCAATCTCATGGGAGAAGCCAAATTGGCTATAAACTTCTTGCCTTACAAGCGCAAAAAATAAAAATACCAATAGCAAAATTCTGGTATTCATTTTAATTTAGGTTTAGATTGAGACGTAACAAATATATAAAAACATATCTAACAGAGAAATATATTATAATTAAATAGCTTATTTCGGAAAAAAAGACAGTGCTTTTTTTATAGATAACTTATATTTGTGACTAATTACGAAAACGTTTTCAAAACTTCTAAATTGTAGGTTTGAAGATTTTTTTGAGATTTAATTTTAAAAGATTATTACTTTTTAAACTTTCTTGTGAAATGCCTTTTTGTAATCTCTATGTAATAATGATGAATCATAAGGTATTCCATCGTTCCATTAAAAAACAAATATTTTATTCAGATGAAACAAAGCATTAAAGATTTCATTTCAAAAGTTGGCGAAATGAACCCCAATGAGCCTGAATTTATGCAGGCTGTTACCGAAGTTGCAGAAACTGTAATCCCATTTATTGAAGAAAATGAAATGTACCAGGGCAAAATGCTTTTGGAGCGCATGGTAGAGCCTGAGAGAACCTTAATCTTCAGAGTTCCGTGGACAGATGATAAAGGGAATATTCAGGTAAATAGAGGATATAGAATAGAATTTAATTCGGCTATTGGGCCCTACAAAGGCGGTTTGCGTTTCCATCCTTCAGTCAATTTAAGTATTTTAAAATTCTTAGGCTTTGAGCAAACTTTCAAAAACAGTTTAACAACACTTCCTATGGGAGGCGGTAAAGGAGGAAGTGACTTTAACCCTAAGGGTAAAAGTGACAATGAAGTAATGCGTTTTTGTCAAAGTTTTATGACAGAGCTTTCTAGACATATTGGTCCTAATACTGATGTGCCTGCAGGAGATATTGGTGTTGGTGGTCGTGAAATAGGCTTTATGTTTGGTCAATATAAAAGATTGCGTAATGAATTTACAGGAGTATTTACAGGAAAGGGACTTAGTTATGGAGGATCTTTAATAAGACCAGAAGCAACAGGCTATGGGAATGTATATTTTGCCAAAAATATGCTGTCCACAAAAGGCGAAAGCTTTAAAGGGAAAACTGTTGTTATTTCTGGATCTGGAAATGTTGCTCAATATGCGGCAGAAAAAGCTATGGAGTTTGGTGGAAAGGTGGTTACTTTTTCAGATTCAGCAGGGTATATTTATGATGAAGAAGGCATTAATGAAGAAAAACTTGCCTTTGTTATGGATTTAAAAAACAACAAACGAGGTAGAATTAAAGAATATGTAGATAAATACCCTTCGGCAAAATATGAAGAAGGGAAACGTCCCTGGGGAGTAAAATGTGATATCGCCTTACCATGTGCAACACAAAATGAATTAAATGAAGTAGAAGCACAAACACTTGTAAATAATGGATGTATTTGTGTGGGAGAGGGAGCTAATATGCCTTGCACACCTGAAGCGATTGCTGTCTTTCATAAAGCAAAAATCTTATTCTCGCCAGGGAAAGCATCTAACGCAGGAGGGGTGGCAACTTCAGGATTAGAAATGTCACAAAACTCGTTACGTTTAAACTGGACACGAGAAGAAGTGGATGAAAAATTACATAACATTATGAATGATATTCATGCAGCTTGTGTAAAATATGGAAAAGATGGTGATGGCTATGTGGACTACGTTAAAGGAGCAAATATTGCAGGCTTTGTAAAAGTAGCCGATGCCATGATGGCACAAGGAGTTGTGTAATTCAATTAAACAATAACTAAAAGGTTGCCTAAAGGCAGCCTTTTTTGTTTTAATATTGCAATAAATGCACATTTAATTTGTTTATCAGTCATAGTTATAGTTTTATAAAAACGAGATGAAACACCTTTCATTTTTCTTACTTTTTTTAATAACATATCTAGGAATAGCTCAAAATTTCGAAGACGAATGGAAAGGGTTTTTTTCTTACGTTTCAGTTAAGTCAATTACTCAAGGTAACGATAAGTTATTCGTTGGAGCTGAAAATGCAGTTTTTTCATTCGACCTTTCTACCCAGGAAATAAAAACTATTTCTACCATAAATGGATTGTCTGGAGAGTTAATTTCAACTGTTTATTACAGTGTGGATTATCGTGTTTTGTTTGTTGGTTATGAAAACGGACTTATTGATGTAGTAATTGAAGGAGAAGAAGATGTGCTAAAAGTGGTTGATATATTGGAAAAGCCTACTATTCCTCCAAATAAAAAGCGGATTAATCAATTTTACGAATATGACGAGCAATTATACATCGCTACAGATTATGGGATTTCGGTGTATGACATTGATAGATTAGAGTTTGGAGACACCTATTTTATAGGAGAGTTGGGAGCTCAAATACAGGTTTCACAAACAACGGTGTTAGAAACCTATATTTATGCCTCTACACAGGACGAAGGACTTAAAAGAGCCCGTATTGATAGTGGAGATTTAATTGATTTTGCAGAATGGCAAAGCATTTCGGGAGGGGCAATGGTAGGAGTCCAAACAGTAGGTGAAAACTTGTTTTTTGCTAGACTTAATAATTTAGTTTTACAGGCTAATGTTGGAGTTGTGGCAACTTTTAACAGCCCTATTGTAGATTTCTATTCAGATGGTGAAACCTTAACAATTACCACTGAAAACTCAATAAATGCATACGATTCTAACTTTAATTTGCTTTCTTCAGTAAACTTTTTAAACAATCTTGATGATGAATTTCAATCAGGAATTTCTCTACTTCAAAATTTTTATATAGGGACGTCAGAAAATGGTCTTTTACGAGTTCCATTTGGGAGTAATCAATATGATCAAATTTTACCAGATGGCCCTATATTAAACAATCCTTTTTCAATTGATGCAAGTCCTGGACAATTATGGGTGACTTTTGGAGATATTACGCAAACTAGCAACCCTTTTCCCTTAGACGAAAGAGGGATAAGTAATTTAAGAGAAGAGACTTGGACAAATATTCCTTTTGAAGATTTATTTGGAGCAACAGATATTGTAAAAGTTATTATAAATCCGAATAACCCCAATGAAGTTTATATGAGCTCCTATATGGAAGGGCTTTTAAAAATTGAAGACCAAACTCCTGTTTTTTTATTTAATGAAACTAATAGCGCTCTTGATGAAGCGATACTACCCCCCAATAATAGTAATGCCGGAATTAGATTGTATGGATCAGAATTTGATCGTGAAGGAAATTTATGGGTAGTTCAATCATTAATAGATGAGGGCATTTTAAAATTGACACCATCTCAACAAATTCAAAAAGTAGATATTTCAGATATCATTGAGCCACTAGAGGAGCAGGCTCTAAGGGCACTTGATATTAGTAGAGAAGGACATATTTTTATAGCTACTACAAATAACGGTGTAATTGGGTATAATACTTCCACAAATACCTTCAATAAAATTGGAGAGGGACTCGGGCAAGGAAATTTACCCCGAGAAAATGTGAAGGCTGTTAAATTTGATGCGTCAAATAGGTTATGGATAGGTACAACAAAAGGGTTAAGAGTTTTATTTAATGTAGGAGGGTTTTTTGATGCTGGAACTAATATAGACGCTCAACAAATTATTATTTTGGATGATGGAGTGCCACAGGAATTGTTGTTTGAGCAAACCATTACCGATATTGAGGTAGATGGATCCAATAATAAATGGATTGCGACTTCAACGTCTGGAGTGTTTTATCTTTCTGCAAATGGGCAAGAAACGCTTTTGCGCTTTACAAAAAGTAATTCTCCTTTGCCATCCAATAATGTTCAGGATATTGCCATTGACGATTCAACTGGGCGTGTATACTTTGCTACTGTAAATGGATTGGTTGCTTTTGAAGGAACCTCCACAGCCCCTCGTGATAACCTAGAAAATGTGTATGCTTTTCCCAATCCTGTACGTCCTGGTTTTACAGGGAATGTTACCATCGATGGTCTTACAGCAGATGCCAATGTAAAAATTACCGATATTGAAGGAAACCTTGTTTTTGAAACTACGAGCCAAGGAGGAAGCGTTCTTTGGGATACTTCAGCTTTTGGAAAATACAAAGTAGCCTCTGGGGTGTATATGGTTTTAATTACATCAGACGACCAACTGGAAACCAAAGTAACCAAAATAATGGTGATACGATAGTATGCAAGTTTCTTCAAGAGCATTGGTTTTTTCGTCTTTAAAATATGCCGAAGCCGATTTAATTGTCTCTTGTTTTACTGAAAAATTTGGACTTAAAAGCTACCTTCTTCGTGGAATTTTAAAATCAAAAAGGGGAAAGTTACGTACGTCGATGTTTCAACCCCTTTCGTTACTTCAGATAGAGGCGTACCACAAAGACAAAGGAAGTTTAGAACGAATAAATGAAGCAAAAGTAATTTTACCCTACAAAACGCTTCATACCGAAGTGGTAAAAACCTCTTTATTGTTGTTTCTTTCTGAAATTTTAAAAAACTCGGTTAAGGAGGAGGAGGCGAATCCGTCCCTTTTTCAGTTTATCGAAAATTCATTAAAATGGCTTGATATAAATGAAAAAATTGCCAATTTCCATTTGCTTTTTCTCTTAAAATTGACAAATTTTCTAGGGTTTTATCCAGACTTTTCAGAAAATAATGCACCTTATTTTAATTTAATGGAAGGCAACTTTCAGCAGCATTCTTTAGGGCAATTTTGTGAGGAAGGAGAAGCTATTGTAGCATTAATACAGCTTGATAAATGCGAGTTTAAATATCTTTCGGAATTAAGCATACCAAAAAGTGTTCGTTTAAAAACTTTAGATTTATTATTGAAATATTATCAACTTCACATTCAGGGTTACAAGGCGCCAAAATCACTTCCCGTACTTACCCAACTTTTTCATTAGGCGCTATTTCTAGCAGCATTAATATTTCCGAATAGAGATCGTGTCACCATTTTCTCATAGGTTTCAATAAGCTTTGGGTCTCCATTTTCTTTTTTCAAATTTTGAATTTCTCGCAATGCGTATTGCTGTATAGTCAATAAAGGAAGTACTATTTTCTCTCTTACCGCGATAGAAGCTCTCATGGCCTTGCTATCCTCCATAAGCTCCTCGTATCCTGTGACTTTTAATAGTAGTTTTTTACTGCGCTCATATTCGTTAAAAACAAGCTCCCAAAAACTTCCAAATTCTGGATCATCTTTCATATAAGCAGTTAATGGAAAGAACGATTTTGTTAGACTCATCATACTATTTTCAAGTAAGGTTCTAAAAAAAGCCGAGTTAATGTATAAAGATTCAACTTTTTCAAATTCACCATTTTTTAGATAGGTTTCTAATGCGATTCCTACCCCATAAAATCCAGGCACGTTTTGTTTTAACTGACTCCAACTTCCCACAAAAGGAATGGCTCTAAGGTCGCTAAAGACTAGTTCATTCCCTTTCCCCCTTTTTGAAGGACGACTTCCAATATTGGTTTTTGCATAGTACTTAAGGGTGCTCATTTGCTCGAGATAAGGTAAAAACTTGGGGTGATTTTTAAAATCTTTATAGGCTTCATAGCTTAAAGTGGCTAATTGCTCCATCGTTTTCCTGTCCTCGATCGAAAGAACTTTCTTTTCATCACTAAAAATTTCGTTGGAAATTCCAGAACTCAACAATTGCTCAATATTATATTGGCAAGAATCTATTGTTCCAAAATTGGAGCTAATCGTTTGCCCTTGAATAGTGAGTTGTACCTCTTCATGCTCAATAGTATTCCCTAAAGATGCATAAAACTGATGTGTTTTTCCACCCCCTCGAGCTGGAGGACCTCCACGCCCATCAAAGAAAATAGCTGTAATACCATATTCTCTAGAAATCTCTGTGAGTCGTTCTTTGGCTGTAAATATACCCCAGTTGGCCATGAGGTAACCGCCGTCTTTGGTACCATCGCTAAACCCCAACATGATAGACTGCTTGTTGTTTCTTCTCTTTAAATGCTTGGCATAACTTGGGTTTGTATATAATGTTTCCATGACTTGGTCTGCCACCTGTAAATCGTCCACGGTTTCAAATAATGGAATAACATCCACCGTAGGATTTTGCCAATCGCAAAGGCGAATCATTGCAAAGGCCTCTAAAACATTTACCACACTTCCATTGTTACTAATGATATATCTATTACAGCCTTGCTCTCCATTAAATTTCTGAATATCTTTCATGGCATACATAGACTCTAAGGTCTTTTGAGCCACCTCATCTTTTAAAGATTTTGGATTAATCTTTCCTTGTAGGTTACTTAATTCTGAAATTTTTTCAGCATCACTTAAGGCATCATATTTTTTACTGAATAGATTGGGATAATCTTCCGAAATAGCATTCATAACACTCGTATGCACACGCGAATCTTGACGAATATCGAGAGAAGCAAAATACAAGCCAAATAGGGTAACTTTATTGATTAAATCGTCTATTAATTCTTTAAAAAGGGATTGATGCTTTTCTACTAATACCTCTCTAATTTCGGTAAGGCCATTCAAAATTTCTTGGGCAGTAATAGTGGCTTTGTTGGGAGGTCGATTCATGTTCTCAAACAATCTTGTTTCCAGAGCAATTAACAGGTTTTCAGCTCCCTCAAATGTAATTCTACGGCGAAGCTTTCTAATGTCTTTATGATAATTTTTCAGAATAGTTTGCCGAAGCCTTTCGGCTACTTGTAGTGTAATTTCAGTTGTTACATATGGATTACCATCGCGATCTCCTCCGGGCCAAAACCCTAAATTAATCACTTGATTTTGAAGTGGTTCTCCTTCAAAAATATTATTCTGGATGTAGTCATAAATAGTACTAACAGATTGGTAAAAAACATTTTCCAAATACCAGATTAGGCTTACGGCTTCATCAAAAGGGGTAGGTTTCGTTTTTTTGAAAAAAGGAGTTTTTCCTAATTGAGCCAATAGAAGTTTTATTTGTTCTATTTGATTTTTTTCAATGGCCCTTGCCAAATCAGTAATAATTCCTAATACAGAACCAGGGTAAAATTGGGTGGGATGTGCTGTTAAAACCGTTCTAACTTTAAAGTGTTGAAGATACTTTTTAAGTGCCTCCTTTTTGCTTTTATCCTCGGCTTCTTCTTTGATATTTCGAAGTGTTCCACGACCATCCATGTTATTAATAATGGTGAATGTTGCTTCCTCAATAGCGTCGAATAATACAACTTGCCTTTCGATGTATTGAATAAATCGAAACAATAAATTTATTTGCTCTTCGTCTGAAGGATTATTGCGGTACTGCTTAAAAAAAGAGGCAACAATTTCACTTGGATTTTTATGATCTGCAAATCCATTTTCACAAATTTCCTGAAACAAAGGCAACAAGACTCCTGTTTTGGTGATAGTGTCGAACGGAAGGGTCATAAAAATACTGTTGTACACTTGGTACTTAGACAGCACATGTTGTTGAAATCGTTCTTCTTTTGTATGTCGCATAGCTCTTTTTTTTCAATATTAAAGGTACTGAATAAAGAGATTAAAAAAAACCCGTCAAACTATATTGACGGGTTTTTAATTTATTTTTAAAATGCGGCCCTTAAGGACAGAATAAAATTTCGCCCTGCACCCGAGATTCCGGAACTATAGGGTCTATATCGTCTATCGGTAATATTTTCCAATCCACCATTTACCGAAATTTTATCGGTAAGTTGATATTGGGCTTTAAAGTTTAATGTGTACCATCCTGGCGCATAGGGATTGCCATCATCATTTATAGCATAAATTTCGGTTTTCCCTTTTTCTTCTTCGGCTAAATCTTCAAATTTTACCTCACCACTATAGTCAACATACATTTGCATGTTTAACTTTTGTGTCTTGAAATTTAGACGAGAGACTCCAAACCACGGAGCCGCGTGACGAGAAGGGCTTGTGGTGCCATCATCCAATTCTTCTTCTCCTTTTTGAAAGTTAAAATCTGAAGAAAACCCAAATCCTTTAGGTAGTTTTATTTCAAGACCCGCCTGAATTCCATAGACTTTTGCTTCGGCAGCATTTTGAATGGCTTGTACTTGGCTAAGTTCGCCATTATATACAATACTGTCTTGTCCGTTTAATTTAAAGTCTCTACGAACCAAAGCGTTTTTTAAAAGGGTGTAATATGCAGACACATCTACTTTTACACTTTTGCCAAATACCTTTGCAATTCCAACATCTCCATTATAGGCATATTCTGCCTCTAAATCTGGATTAGGGACTACTACAGAGCCAGGTTCAGAATCAAACACCTTTCCCATATCATCCACATTTGGGGCTCTAAAAGCCGTTGCTGCATTCGCACTAATTACCCAGTCTTTACTAGGTCTGTAAACCATTCCTAAATTTCCAGTGATTGAGCCGTTATCTAAACTTGCCGTTTCAAAAGGGAAGAGATAAAAGGTGGTGTCAAACTCTGCATCTAAGGTATTATGGTTGTAACGCACACCACCTTGAACCATAAATTTTTCACTAACTGTAAATTGATTTGAAAGATAAGCAGCATACGACGCCCAAGTAGCGTAAGGATAGCGTGATGGCCCCAATGTTGTGACTCCAGTATTGATATTGGTTATAGAACCATTGGAACGAACATCGTTGTGTACAATTTCCAATCCATAAAACAATTGATTGCGTTCACCTAAAGATTTTGTAAAATCCAAATTTCCAGAGTATGCATATACTTTTTCGGTTTGGGTTTCTCGGTTACTATCGTTAAAATTTCTACTAATTCTACTCTCATCAAAATTTTGAATAGCCAATCGCAATGCCATTTCATCAAACAAAGAGTTGTTGGCATTGTGAATAATGTTTAGATTATTCATCATCCAAATTTGTGGGCCATAGTCCCACTCACCGTATCTGGGCAAGCCATTTCTAGTACGTTGGTGACGATCATACCTACCGTAAGCTGAGGTTTCAGAATAATGAAAACCATATTGGAAATCCCATGCATCATTTGGCTTAAAACGCAATTTTTGCATCATATTTATTTGACTAAAGCCAGAGGGTGTTTGCACTCGAGGGTCTTTATTGGTAATAACAACATCCATACTATCTTGTCGCTGTACATAAAAAGGTCGTAAAAACTCATCAGGACCTACACTTCCTTGTTTTAAATCTCCATATTCTGTGGCAGTGATACTGGATATAAACGCCCATTTTTTCCAACCCACATTAACATCAAAATGACCTGTTTTTTCATTATTGGCAGATGCGTATCGAGTGACTGCTTTTCCAGAAATATAGATTTTTTCATCGGCAGAAAATTCTGGCACAAGTGTTTGAAAACTCATCACACCTCCAATGGCATCACTTCCGTAAATAACAGCGTCGGGACCAAAAAGCACCTCTGTACGTTCCATGGCAAAAGCATCCAGTGATATTACATTTTGGAGGTTACCACTTCTAAAAATGGCTGTGTTCATTCTCACACCATCCACTGTATAAAGTAATCGATTGGTCGCAAATCCACGTATCATGGGGCTTCCTCCACCTTGCTGACTTTTTTGAATAAACACTTTCCCAGAAACTCCTAATAAGTCGGCAGCTGTTTGTGGGTTTTGCAAGGCAATAGTATTTGGTGAAATAGAAACCACTTTCGATGGAATTTTAGAACTAGATTGATTCCATCTAGTAGCCGAAATAACTACCTGATCAATACTTATGTTTGAAAGGGATAATTGTATTTTAAAATTACTGGATTTTAATTCTGTATAAGATTTAAATAGGGTTTCATACCCCAAAGTTCTTATTTCTATTTTTTCTGAACTTTCAAAACTAGAAATGTCTGCTTGTCCTTCAGCATTTGTGGTTACAAAGGCTTTAGGCGAATTACTCATGAGAGTGACTAAATCTAGTGGTTGTCCAGAATCTTCATCTGTTATAGTAATAACTTGGGAGAAAATAGCTTGTGACACTAATAGAAATCCCCCAAGAATGAATAGTTTTTTCATTGTTTGGTTTTTCGTTTAACAAATAGATTTGTGTACGATTTTTTAAATCGCACAAAAATTATGCTCAAAATGAAAGAGGCAGGTATTTATTAAACAAAAAGAGGAGGAGGGACTTGAGGAATTGGTGATAAAGAGTTGTAAATAAGGTTGTAATAGTATATTTTTCTCTTAGGTGTTAAAGCAAAAATAGCGGATTTCCAGGCTTCAGATGGTTTAAAAATGAGTGTTTGATTAAATAATTTAATCTGAATTTGTTTCTGTTGTTGTGTAGAATCATTCCCAAAGGCCGAAGCTACTAATTTATCTAATTTTTTGTAAAGAGACGTTTCTCTATGATCTTTCCAACACCAAAAATAATACGTGTTGTTTTCAACCTTTTGTTTTACAATATCGTACATGATACCTTCAAAGGAAAATTCCATTTCATGTTTCCATGTAAGTAGCGTTTGTGTTTCTTCTTTTGAAATAATTAATAAAGTAAGTTCACTTTCATTTACTCCAGCGATCAATTGTTTTTTAACTTCTTTTCGAATTTCTTTTTGCTGGAATTTAAACCAAATAAAAGTCCCAACCGATGGAAGTAACAGTGAAAATAGCAGAAATAGCGAAATGAATTTCTTCAAAATTTGGGTTGGTTTTTGGCAAATGTAATTAAATTTTAATGTTCATTTCCCAAAAATCACAATGCATTTTCTATAATTTCTTGAACCACTTCGGGGTTTAATAATGTACTGGTATCTCCCAGATTTGAAGTTTCTTTATGTGCAATTTTCCGAAGGATTCTACGCATAATTTTACCGCTCCGTGTTTTGGGCAGTCCAGAGGTAAACTGAATTTTATCCAGTTTGGCAATTGGCCCAATTTTCTCGGTTATGAGTTGATTAATTTCTTTACGAAGGTTACCATGATTTCGTGTTTCTCCTGTTTCTTTTAAAATCACATAGCCGTACAGTGCATTTCCTTTTACATCATGAGGGAAGCCAACAATAGCACTTTCGGCCACCGCAGGGTGTTCATTGATAGCATCTTCAATGGGAGCGGTCCCTAAATTGTGTCCCGAAACTATAATGACATCATCAACTCTCCCGGTAATTCTGTAGTAACCAGTATTGTCTCGCAAGGCTCCATCACCCGTAAAGTACTTGTTTTCAAAAGTTGAAAAATAGGTGTCTTTATACCGTTGATGATTTCCCCAAATGGTTCGAGCCATAGAAGGCCAGGGGAATTTAACACAAAGTCTTCCATTAGCAGGATTTCCTTTTATTTCTTCTCCTGTTTCATCCATTAGGCAAGGCTGAATTCCAGGAAATGGTAAAGTAGCAAACGTTGGAATAGTTGGTGTAACAAAAGGGATGGGTGAAATCATAATACCACCAGTTTCAGTTTGCCACCAAGTATCAACAATGGGAGTGTTTCCTTTTCCAATTATATCATCGTACCAATGCCAAGCTTCTTCATTTATAGGTTCTCCCACCGTACCCAGAACCTTTAAGCTTGAAAGGTCATACTTTTCAACAAAACTCAAATTTTCTTTTGCCAATGCCCTAATCGCTGTTGGGGCTGTATAAAACTGATTCACTTTGTGTTTTTCCACAATTTGCCAAAATCGCCCCCAATCGGGATAATTGGGAACACCTTCAAACATAACAGTTGTGGCACCGTTTGCTAATGGCCCATATAAAATATAACTATGACCCGTAATCCAACCAATATCTGCAGTACACCAATACACATCTTCTTCACGATATTGAAAAACATTTTTAAAGGTATAGGCAATGTAAACCATATATCCAGCTGTGGTATGCATCATTCCTTTAGGCATTCCTGTGGAGCCCGAAGTATACAAAATGAATAAAGGATCTTCTGCATCCATCACTTCAATAGCACAGTCTTTGTAAGCAGCTTCAATTAATGGTTCGAGCCAAAAATCGCGACCTTCTTTCATCTCAATTTCAGAATGTGTTCGTTGTGCTACTAAAACTGTTTCTACACAAGGCGCATCTTTTAAAGCTTCGTCGACAATTACTTTTAAATCGATAGTTTTATTTCCTCGGAAAGATCCATCACTTGTAATCACCATATTACATTCGCAATCGTTAATTCTGGTGCGCAATGCAGTGGCTGAAAAACCTGCAAAAACAACACTATGTATAGCCCCAATACGAGCACATGCTAGAACCGAAATAGCCAATTCGGGAATCATGGGTAAGTAAATACATACGCGGTCTCCTTTTTTTATTCCTTTTTCCTTTAAAACGTTGGCAAACTGACATACCCTCTGGTGTAACTGTTTGTAAGTTATATGTTGTGTTTTTTCTTCTGGATTGTTGGGCTCAAAAATGAGAGCTGTTTTGTTACCGCGAGTGGGAAGGTGCCTATCGATACAATTTTCGGTGATATTGAGTTGGGCGCCTTGAAACCAAGTTACTTTGGGTTTACTAAAATCCCAATCGAGTACTTTATTCCAACGTTTTCTCCAAATAAAATTTTCTTCGGCGATTTCTTCCCAAAAAGTCTCTGGGTCGCGAATACTTTTTCGATATACTTGAAAATACTCCTCTAAACTTTTAATGTGATACTGACTCATGAAAGCAAATTTGAAACCGAAAAGTTACAAATTTTCAGCCACTCAGAACACAGCTGTCTATTTACTTCTCGATTTCAAAATACTTTCAATTTCTTCAAAAGAAGTTTCCTTTACTTTCAATAACAACAAAAGATGGTATAACAAGTCCGCAGCTTCATTTTTAAAAAGTTCAGAATTAGAATCCTTCGATTCTATGATTAATTCTACAGCTTCTTCACCTACTTTTTGAGCTACTTTGTTAATACCTTTTTTTGCCAATTGATAGGTGTATGAATTTTCATTTTTATTACTAATTCTTTCGGTAATGGTATCCTCTAAATCATAAATAAAACCTTTTGACCTTGCTTCTCCAAAACAGCTCATTGTGCCTTTGTGACAAGTGGGGCCAGTAGGCAGAACCTTGATTAAAATGGTGTCTTTATCACAATCAACGTGTATTTTTTTTACAATAAGCTTATTATTGGAAGTTTCTCCTTTGGTCCATAACCGCTGTTTGCTTCGGCTAAAAAAAGTAACCAAGCCTGTTTTCCTTGTTTGCTGAAAAGCTTCTTCATTCATATAACCCAACATCAAAACTTGAAGCGTATTTACCTGCTGAATGATTACTGGAACTAATCCATTGCCTTTTTCAAAATTTATATTCATCGTACTGGAATTTTATCTTTTCTTAATTGATTTTTTAAAGTGGAAATTTCAATTTCTTTAAAATGAAATATACTTGCTGCAAGCGCCCCTGTAACTTTTGTTTTTTTGAAAACTTCTGAAAAATCTTCAATACTCCCTGCTCCTCCCGAAGCGATGACAGGGACATTAACCGTTTCAGATATGATGTTTAATAATCGTGTGTCAAACCCTTTTTTAGTTCCGTCAAAACCCATGGACGTAAGAAGAATTTCACCAGCCCCAAGCGCGACCCCTTTTTTTACCCATTCCAGAGTTTTATGAGATGTTTCTACCTTTCCACCTTGTATAAAAACGAGATCGTTTGCTCCTATTTCTTTTGAGTCTATTGCCAATACAACACATTGACTTCCAAAAGTTTCCGAAATTTCTTTTAGTAAGATTGGATTTTTTACGGCGGCACTATTAATAGAAACTTTATCGGCTCCCGCTTGTAACAATACCGAAACATCTTCAACCGATTTAATACCACCCCCAACTGTAAATGGAATACTCAATAAGGAAGACAAATCTTTCACGAGTGGGACTAATGTAGAACGTCTTTCTTCAGAAGCGGAAATATCCAGGAAAACGAGTTCATCGGCACCTTCTTCTTGATATCGTTTTGCAAGTTCCGCTGGATCACCTGCATCCCTTAACCCTTCAAAATTAATTCCTTTAACCGTGCGACCATTTTTAATATCCAAACAAGGAATGATTCTTTTTTTTAGCATAATTCCTTCAATTGTTTGAGTGTTATTTTTCCTTCATAAATGGCCTTCCCTACAATGGCTCCATCGCATCCTAAACCTATTAGTTTTTCTAAATCTTCTATAGAGGAAACACCTCCACTTGCAATAAGTTTTACTTTTGTTTTTTGAAGAATCTCACGATACAAATTCAATGAAGGTCCACGAAGCATTCCATCTTTGTCAATATCGGTACAAATCACTTGTTGAACACCCTTTTCTTCATACTCTTGAATAAACTCCAAAACATCCCAAGTCGATTTCTCAAGCCATCCGAAGGTGGCTATTTTTCGATTTTTGCAATCGGCACCAAGGATAATTTTTTCGCTCCCAAAGGTTTTAATCCATTGTTCAAAAACGTCTGGTTTTGAGACGGCAATACTTCCTCCGGTAATTTGGGATGCACCACAATCAAAGGCCATTTTAACATCGGCATCGCTTTTAAGACCCCCTCCAAAATCTATTTTTAATTGAGTTTGTGAAGCTAGTTTTTCGAGTATTTTATGATTTACAATTTGTTTTGATTTAGCCCCTTCAAGATCTACTAAATGTAAGTATTGAATGCCAGCATTTTCAAATTGCTTGGCTACCTCCAGTGGGTTTTCATTGTATATTTTTTGTGTAGTATAATCTCCTTTACTAAGGCGAACACATTTTCCTTCAATAATATCTATTGCGGGTATAATTCTCATAATTCTAAAAAGTTTTTTAATACAGTTTCCCCTATTGAATCCGATTTTTCAGGGTGAAATTGTGTCGCGAAAAAATTATCTTTTTCTAAGGTGGCACTAAATGGAAGGATATAATTACATACCGATTTTGTGTCTTTGGAAATGGTTGCATAATAGCTATGAACGTAATAGAAATCCTGAAGCGGTTTTATGCCCTGCATAAGTGTTCCCTGTACTTTGGAGAAATTGTTCCAACCCATATGCGGAATAATATCTTGAGGCGGAAATAATTTTACGATACTTTCAAAAATTCCCAGACAAGGAGTGTTCCCCTCCTCACTGCGCTTGCACAAAAGTTGAAGCCCAAGGCAAATACCCAATACGGGTTGCTTCAAGGTAGGTATAAAAGAATCGAGCCCATTTTCTATTAAAAATTTCATTGCAGAACGAGCTTCACCAACACCAGGAATAATAACTTTTTCTGCCTTTAAAAGCTCGTCTCGATTGAGGGTAATAATAGAAGCATAGCCCAAGCGATTTAAAGCATTTTGCACCGATTTTATATTTCCAGCATTATAATCTAAAATGGCTATCATAGGATTCCTTTGGTGCTTGGGATGTTGTAATTTTCATTTTTTTGAACCGCCATTTTCAATGCTTTTGCAAACGCTTTAAAAATGGATTCAATTTTGTGATGTTCATTATCACCTTCGGCTTTAATGTTGAGGTTGCATTTGGCTGTATCTGTAAATGATTTGAAAAAGTGGAAAAATAATTCGGTAGGTACATCACCAATTTTCTCTCTTTTAAATGTTGCGTCCCAAACCAACCAAGATCTTCCTCCAAAATCTAAAGCTATTTGTGCCAAACAATCATCCATAGGGAGTAAAAATCCATAGCGTTCTATGGCTTTTTTTGAACCCAATGCTTCCAAGAAGGCCTCCCCAAGTGTTAAGGCAGTGTCTTCTATGGTGTGGTGTTCGTCAATTTCAAGGTCACCATTCACCTTTATTTGTAGGTCAATAGATCCATGCTTAGCGATTTGCTCCAACATGTGATCAAAAAAGCCTAAACCAGTTTTTATACTATTCTTGCCTGTTCCATCTAGATTCAATGCAACTTCAATTTGTGTTTCTTTTGTGTTTCTTTTAACGAATGCCGTCCTGGGCTTCGCTTTCAAAAACCGATAAATTTCTTCCCAACTTTTTGTTGCTAGTGCTGTAGCTCTTGCACACTTTTCTCCAAGAAATATGCCTTGTGCTCCCAGATTTTCAGCCAATTCCACATCGGTTTCTCGATCGCCAATGGCAAACGAATTCTTTAAATCGTAATTTCCAAATAGATACTTCTGCAAAAGCCCTGTTTTAGGTTTACGGGTAGGAGCGTTATCCTCGGGGAAAGATTTATCTATTAAAATTTCTTTAAATAGTATCCCTTCATTTTTAAATGTTTCTAGCATTTTGTTGTGTGCGGGCCAGAAGGTTTCTTCAGGAAAAGAGGCTGTTCCCAAACCGTCTTGATTGGTAATCATCACCAGTTCATAATCCAATTCTTTTACAATTCTGGATAACCATTGAAACACCTCTGGGTAAAACTCTAAAACCTCCAAACTATCAATTTGCTCGGTGATGGGGGGTTCTATAATTAGTGTGCCGTCTCGGTCTATAAATAGTACTTTTTTCATTGCGTAATTTTTTGGAGGGATTCGATTAATTTTTTGTTTTCGGAAGGGCTTCCAATAGTAATTCTTAAGGCATTTTTTATTTGTGAACTTCGATTGCGAACAATAATTTTTTCAGATTTTAATTTTGTATAAACGTCGTCTGCATTTTCAATTTGAATCAATAAAAAATTGGTTTCTGAAGGAAAGATGCGGAAAATGCCTTTAATTTTTGAAAGCGCCACTTTAATTTTATCTTTTTCAGAAAGAATTTCTGCTTTGTTGTTTTCGTAAAATGATTTGTTTTTAAGGGCTTTGACAGCTAATTGCTGATTTACTTCACTAATGTTATAGGGAGGCTTTATCTTATTGAGATAGTGTATGATTTGATCATTTGCAAAGGCAAAGCCAATACGTAATCCTGCTTGCCCCCAAGCTTTACTTAGGGTTTGTAAAACCACAAGATTTGCGTATTTATCTAAAATAGTTAGGGAAGATTTCTCTTTTGTAAAGTCAATATAAGCTTCATCCACTACCACGATTCCGTTGAAATTTTCTAGGATAATTTGTACAGTTTTTAAAGGAATAGAATTGCCTGTAGGATTGTTTGGGGAGCAAATAAAAATAAGCTTTAAAAACGGGTCAACTAAACTATTCTTGAGGGCTAATTGATCTATTTCAAAGGATTGGTTCAAAGGAATTTCTAATAATTCTACGTCATTTATTGCCGCCGAGACTTTATACATGCCATAGGTTGGTGTAAACGTGAGCGCTTTGTCTTTCCCTGGATTACAAAAAATTCGAAATAAAAGATCTATCGCTTCATCACTACCATTTCCTACAAAAATATTTTCTATAGGTATTTTTTTAATTTTTGAAACCTCTTCTTTTAATTGATTTTGATACGGATCTGGATACCGATTATAGGCTCCAAAAGGATTTTCGTTGGCATCTAGGAAAACTCCTTCTTCCCCAGAAAATTCATCTCTTGCACTGGAATAGGGCTGAAGGGCTTGTATGTTTTTCCTTATTAATTGATTCATATTATTACGATTTTAAGGCATTTAAACGTATTGTTACGGCATTTTTATGGGCATCTAATCCTTCGGCGGCAGCCATAATTTCTATAACTGGGCCTATTTTTTGAATCCCTTTTTTGGTGATTTTCTGAAAGGTGATTTTTTTACAAAAACTATCCACCGAAACACCACTATAATTTTTTGCATACCCATTAGTGGGTAATGTATGGTTGGTTCCAGAGGCATAATCACCGGCACTTTCACAGCTATAATTTCCTAGAAAAACCGATCCTGCATTTATGATACTATCGGAATATCTTTCGGCATTTTTTGAAGCCACGATAAGATGTTCTGGAGCATATTCATTACTAAATTGAAAGCATTCTTCCATTTTTTTAAAAACCACCGAAAAACTATTTTCTAATGCCTTTTTTGCTATTTCTTTTCGAGGAAATTTTTCGAGTTGAAAGGCTACCATGGTTATTATTTTTTCAATAATGGCTTCATCATTGCTAAGCAAAACCACCTGACTATCTTCACCGTGTTCGGCTTGGGAAAGTAAATCGGCAGCAACAAAGCTAGGATCACAAGAACGGTCTGCAATTACTAAAACCTCACTGGGGCCCGCTGGCATATCGATGGTAATTCCTGTTTGCTGGACAAGTTGTTTGGCTTTCGTGACATACTGATTTCCGGGGCCAAAAATTTTATATGCCTTAGGAATGCTTTCGGTGCCAAATGCCATAGCGGCGATGGCTTGTGCACCTCCCACTTTTACTATCTTTTTTATACCCACCAATTGGGCAGTGAATAAAATTTCCGGAGCAATAGTACCGTCTTTTCTGGGAGGTGTACACAAAACAATTTCTTTACACCCAACTAATTTTGCAGGAATACCTAACATTAAAATGGTTGAAAAAAGAGGGGCGGTTCCTCCAGGGATATAAAGTCCAACTTTTTCGATGGCTACAGATTTTCGCCAGCAAGTCACTCCTTGACGGGTTTTCACTTTTTCTTCTTTAATGAGTTGTGATTCGTGAAATCTTTTAATATTGGTTTTTGCCTTTTTTATAGCTTTTTTTAATACAGTTGGAACACTAATAGCCGCTTCTTGCATTTCAGCTGGTGTAACAATTAAAGAATCGAGCTTACATCCTTCAAATTTTTCAGCAAATTCAAGTAAAGCACTATCGCCTTCCTTTTTTACCTTTTCGAGAATTTGAGCCACTTTGCTTTCAATTTCTTCTGTTTCCACTTGGGGTCGTTCACAAAGGGAAATCCAAGTATTTTTTGGGGGATTGGTATATTTTTCCATTACAAAATGATTTTTTCTATAGGAGCGATGAGAATTCCTTCGGCACCTGCATTTTTTAATTCGTCAATGACTTCCCAAAATTGAGTTTCGTCAATAACTGAGTGTAGAGAGCTCCAACCTTCTATGGCTAAGGGGAGAATGGTTGGGGATTTCATAACAGGAAGAATTTGGCTCACGGCTTCAATTTTATTATTGGGGACATTCATTAGAATGTATTTTTTGTTTTTCGCTTCGAGCACTGCTTTAATTCGAAAAACAAGTTTATTAAGTATAGCTTCTTTTGCCGAAGGTAATTTTTGTGATTTTGCCAAAACGGCTTCAGAAAATAAAATGGTTTCAACTTCTCTCAACCCATTTTTAAAGAGGGTAGATCCCGAACTCACAATGTCACAAATGGCATCTGCCAATCCTATGTTAGGAGCAATTTCAACAGATCCTGAGATTAAATGAATTTCTGCTGAAAGCCCTTTTTTGTCCAGATAGTTTTGAAGCGTATTGGGATAGGAAGTAGCAATTTTTTTCCCATTTAAAAACTGTAGGGTATATGCTGAAATCTCTTTTGGGACTGCTATAGAAACGCGACATTTTGAAAAGCCAAGTTTCTCTATAATCTCAATTTGTTTTTGTTTTTCTAATAACAGATTTTCACCTACTATGGCAATATCTGCGACGCCATCTTCCAAATATTGTGGGATATCGCTATTGCGTAAATATAAAATCTCAAGAGGAAAATTTTGTGCCGTGACTTTAAGTTGGTCATTTCCGTTTTCGACATTAATTCCACAATCTTTTAATAATTGAAGCGACTGGTCGTGCAATCTTCCGCTTTTTTGAATAGCTATTTTTAAAATGCTCATTTTATTTTTATTACTGTCTGAGCATACCGAAAGGAAAGAAAAAAACCCGTCTGAATGCTCAGACGGGTTTAAGTTTATTTGTGAATTACACGCATATCATTATCTCCTCGCCTGAAAGCCAGTATGAAAATGATGATGATGTAATTGATTTGAATTCATTTCTTATTTTGAATAGGACAAAGCTATAAAACTTTTTTTAATAGAAACCCAGTTGTGAAAATTTTATGATTCTTTTTTTACGAAAACCATACAATGTTGCCAAGGCAGATTTTCGATGTTTTCCTTTAATTGAAATCCAGCAGCTCTCATTTCCTTTATCGCTTGTTTTTCGGTCATTTTATGCACTTTCAAAATAGGAATCAAAGGATCTTCACCTCGGTATTCGACTAAAAAGATTTTTCCGTTGGGTCGAAGTGCATTTTTAATAGAAGCCATCATTTCCTTCGGAAAACTAAATTCGTGATACACATCTACCATTAAAACTTTATCCACTGAATTTTCAGGAAGGTTGGCACTTTTCTCCCCACCTTTTATGAGAGTTACATTTTGGACACCTTTATTGTTTGCTTTTTTTTGAATTTCATTTAGCATTTCCTCTTGAATATCGACCGCATAGATTTGCCCTTTATTAATCATGGGAGCCATTTTAAAAACATGATAACCAGAGCCTGCTCCAATATCGGCGATGACATCGTCGGGTTGAATGTTCATATTTCTAATAAGCGTAGAACTGTTTTCTTCTTTTGCACGTTCTGGCCGGTCTAGCCATTCCATTCCTTCAAAACCCATCACGTTGGCTATTTCTCTACCCATAAACCATTTTCCAGTTCCGTATGGATTTCCTGCTTCGTATCTATATTCTTGTTGTTGATTAATGCTTTGAGAGCCACAGCCTAATAGAAGAAGAGACCCCATTGCAAATCTCAAAAAAAGGAGTTTTTTCATATTAATGGCTTTTTTTATTGAAGATAAACAAATATTAAATAAAAACGTAAAATATTGAAATACAAAAAGTTGTCTATTAAAAAATCACTTTTAAACGTTTACAAACGACAATATCCGATAGTAAATGCGTAATAATTTGGTAAAAAAAAAACCTGCCCTATGTTTGTCCTGTCGAACTCAACGAAGAGTCGATAGTATTAACTGTTTAACAATTAAAATTTAAAATTATGAACACACTAAGAAACAAAGTACAGTTGATTGGAAACCTAGGGAACGACCCAGAAATTGTTACCCTAGAATCAGGTAAAAAGTTGGCAAAATTCTCTATTGCTACTAATGAAAGTTACAAAAACAACAAAGGTGAACGCGTAACCGATACCCAATGGCACAATGTAGTGGCTTGGGGAAAAACGGCCGAAATCATTGAAAGTTTTGTAACCAAAGGAAAGGAAGTTGCCATTGAAGGAAAATTGACCACCCGTTCCTGGGAGGATAAAGAAGGCCAAAAGCGCTATACTACAGAGGTAGTTTGTAACGAACTCCTAATGTTAGGAAAGTAATTTCTTGTAAATACTGTATAGAATTTGGGGCGGCCGTAGGCCGCCCCAAATTTTTTAAAGACTATAAAAACGCTCAAAAATATCTTTCTCCAATTGTTCTCTATGATTGGGATGTGCTATCGAGATAAGTTCTTTTGCTCTTTGTTTTAAACTCTTACCGTAAAGATTTACCACTCCAAATTCAGTAGCGACATAATGCACGTGGGCTCTAGTAGTAGTTACCCCTGCACCATACTTTAGGTGAGGAACAATTTTTGAAATTCCATTTTTAGTAGTAGACGGCATCGCTATAATGGGTTTTCCTCCTTCAGAAAGAGAGGCAGCACGAATAAAATCCATTTGTCCACCAACACCAGAATATTGATAGGGACCAATCGTATCGGCACAAACCTGACCTGTTAAATCAATTTCAATAGCACTATTTATGGCTGTAACCTTTGGGTTTCTTTTTATAATTGCGCTATCATTTGTATACCCAGCTTCTTTAAAATGAACTAATGGATTGTCATCAATAAAATCGTATAGTTTTGGGGAACCTATCGCAAAAGTGGTCACAATTTTACCCGTTTTAATCTCTTTTTCTTCCCCTGTAATAATTCCTTTTTCAATTAATGGGAGCACACCATCCGAAAACATTTCGGTATGTATCCCAAGACGCTTGTGATTTCCGAGGTTATGTAAAACTGCATTCGGAATATTCCCAATTCCCATTTGTAACGTGGCACCGTCTTCAATAAGATTAGCCACATGTTTTCCTATCGCTATTTCAACTTCAGAAGGTATTTGGCTATGTGATTCATGAATAGGTTGATCTATAGATACAGCAAAATCTATCTGACTCGCATGAATAATCCCATCCCCATGCGTTCTGGGCACTTTAGGATTTACTAATGCCACGACTTTTTTTGCTTTCTGAACCGCAGGAAGGGTAATATCAACCGAAACTCCTAGGGAACAATAGCCATGTTTATCGGGTGGTGAAACTTGAATAAATGCCACATCTAATGGAAGAATATTTCTTCGAAATAGCCAATGAATTTCACTTAAAAAAATAGGAATATAGTCTCCGTTATTAGTGTTTACACCTTTTCTTACATTGGAGCCTACAAAAAAACTATAAAGTTTAAAAGCCTTATTATAGGGCTCTCTTATATACGGAGCATCCCCATCGGTATGGATTTGAACGATTTCAACATCTTTTAGCTCGTTGTATCGTTCGCATAAATGATCAATAAGGTAATTTGGGGTCATGGCTGCACCTTGGAAAAATACTCTATCTCCAGATTTTACAATGCCAACAGCTTCCTCAACAGATACAATCTTTAAATTTTTATTCATGGTATTCTATTTAAAATGCAAAGGTCTAATTTGTAAAAGATTCTTTATATGATATATGTCAGAACCCCTTAAGATTCTTACTTCTTGTTATTTTTTTTAAATATTAAAAGGATGCTTACCTTTGCCCAAAATTAACTCTTAAAGACGTATAGCATGCAACTGTACAATACCTTAAGTGCTAATGAGAGATCTGCATTGTTAGAACAAGCAGGTGAAGACCGTTTGACACTTTCTTTTTATCAATATGCCTATATAGGCAATCCAGAACTATTTAGAAACCATTTATTTGTCGCTTGGGATGCGATGGACGTCCTGGGACGTATTTATGTAGCTAATGAGGGAATTAACGCCCAACTTTCGTTACCTGCCAAAAATTTTGAGGATTTTAAATCTTTTTTAGACGGCATTTATTTTCTTGAAAATGTACGATTGAATATTGCTATTGAACAGGATCTTAAATCTTTTTTAAAATTGAAAATTAAGGTTCGTGATAAAATCGTAGCAGACGGATTAAACGATGCTACTTTTGATGTGACTAACAAAGGTATCCATCTGGATGCAGTATCGTTTAATCAAATAATTGAAGATCCCGACACTGTTTTAGTCGATATGCGCAATCACTACGAAAGTGAAATAGGACATTTTAAAAATGCTATCACACCCGATGTGGACACCTTTCGAGATTCTTTAGATATTATTGAAGAAGACCTAAAAGACCACAAAGAAGATAAGAAGCTAGTGATGTATTGCACAGGGGGTATACGTTGTGAAAAAGCCAGTGCTTATTACAAACATAAAGGTTTTAAAAATGTATTTCAGTTAGAAGGAGGTATCATAGAATATGCACGACAAGTGAAAAACTTGGGGCTTGAAAATAAATTTTTAGGAAAAAATTTTGTTTTTGATCATCGCCGAGGCGAACGCATTAGCGACCACGTTATATCGCAGTGCCATCAGTGCGGTGAAGCCTGCGACACGCATGTAAACTGTGCTAATGAAGCATGTCATTTATTGTTTATACAATGCGATAACTGTAGAGCACAAATGGAAGAATGTTGTTCGGTTGAGTGTCAAGAAATCATCCAATTGCCTTTAGAAGAACAAAAAGCATTACGATCGGGGCTCCATAACAGCAATAAAATATTTAAAAAAGGGCGAAGTGAAAAACTTAGGTATAAAAAGTAGTGCTGTAAATAGTTTAGAAAAAGCTTTAGTTTATCGTCGCACCATTTTCAACCCCTGCATCATCAGGATTCACAAATACCAATTTCCCATCGGTGTTTTCGGTCATTAAAATCATTCCTTGACTTTCCACACCTCGTAAGGCACGAGGTGCTAAGTTGACCAGCACAGTTACTTTTTTACCCACGACTTCTTCTGCCGAAAAACTTTCGGCAATACCCGAAACAATAGTACGCACATCTATGCCAGTATCCACTTTCAGCACTAATAGTTTATTGGCTTTCGGCATTTTTTCGGCCTCAATAATAGTACCCACACGCATATCCAGTTTGCTAAAATCATCAAAGGTAATCGTGTCTTTTTGTGGCGTAACTTCCTTGTTCATGGCTTCATTTAATTTTTTTGAGGCTTCTAATTTTGCTAATTGCTGTTGAATTTGCTCATCTTCAATTTTACTGAAAAGCAATTCACTTTGCCCAATAGTGTGATCTGGTTTAAGTAATTCGGTGTTATCTGAAACGGAATTCCAAGAAAGAGATTCCTCACCTTCGTTCGGAATGACATTGAGCATGCCTTTCAATTTATTCGAAGTAAACGGCAAAAAGGGTTCACTCAATATTGCCAGGGCAGAAGCAATTTGTAAGGCAATATACATCACGGTTTGGGTACGGGCTTCGTCTGTTTTAATGGTTTTCCAAGGTTCTTCGTCTGCCAAATATTTGTTTCCCAATCGTGCTACATTCATCAATTCGGCTTGCGCTTCACGGAAACGGTATTTTTCAATGGAGCTGGAAATGACTTCAGGATAGGTTTTTAAGGCCGCAAGGGTTTGTTCGTCCACTTCATTAAACGAAGCTGGTTCTGGAACCACCCCGTTATAATATTTATGGGTTAAAACCGTCACACGATTGATAAAATTTCCGAAGATCGCTACCAATTCATTATTGTTTCGTGCTTGGAAATCGGACCAAGTAAAGTCGTTGTCTTTGGTTTCAGGAGCATTGGCAGTTAACACATAGCGCAACACATCCTGCTGATTGGGAAACTCCTCCAAATATTCGTGCAACCACACCGCCCAGTTTTTACTGGTAGAAATTTTGTTGCCTTCGAGGTTTAAAAACTCGTTGGCAGGAACATTATCCGGTAGAATGTAACTGCCTTCGGCCTTCAACATACTTGGGAAAATAATACAGTGAAATACAATATTGTCTTTCCCAATAAAATGAAGCAATTTGCTATCCTTGTCTTTCCAATAGGGTTCCCAATCTTTTCCGACGCTATTTGCCCATTCTTTGGTAGAGGAAATATACCCAATAGGCGCATCGAACCAAACATACAATACTTTTCCTTCGGCGCCTTTTACAGGAACAGGAATTCCCCAATCTAGGTCGCGAGTCACGGCACGAGGACGCAATCCGTCGTCAATCCAACTTTTGCATTGCCCTAACACATTGGTTTTCCAGTCTTTTTGATGTCCTTTTACTATCCACTCTCGTAACCAACTTTCATATTGGTCTAAGGGTAAAAACCAGTGTTTGGTTTCTTTTAAAACAGGTTTATTTCCGGAAATAGCACTCTTCGGATTGATTAAATCGGTAGCATTATGCGAAGTACCACAACGCTCACATTGGTCGCCATAGCTTTCTTCATTTCCACATTTTGGGCAGGTCCCAATGACAAAACGATCGGCTAAAAATTGCTGAGCCTCCTCATCGTATAATTGCTGGGTAACTTCTTCAATAAATTTTCCGTCGTCGTACAGTATTTTGAAAAACTCGGAAGCCGTTTCATGATGAATCTTCGCTGAAGTTCTTGAATAGTTATCGAATGAAATTCCGAAGTCTTCAAACGATTTTTTGATAATGGCATGGTATTTATCCACCACCTGCTGCGGCGTAATACCTTCCTTTTTTGCTTTAATGGTAATAGGGACACCATGTTCATCGCTTCCGCAAACAAATAAAACATCTTTATTTTGAAGTCTTTGGTAACGGGCATAAATATCGGCAGGCACATACACTCCTGCTAAATGTCCAATGTGAACCGGCCCATTGGTGTACGGAAGGGCGGCAGTAATGGTATATCTTTTTGGATTGCTCATCGTCTGTATTAAGTGGCAAAAATACACATTTTAAAAACTAAAAAAGCATTCCTAATGTGAGAATGCTTTTCAAATTTATGTGCTTTAGACTTATTTAATCATTAATGATTTACTATAATGTTGCCCACCTATACTTATTCGGTAAATGTATTGCCCAAAGCTTAATCGCTTGCCAAGGGCTTCTTTAATATCGATACTATGCCTGCCTTCGAAAAAGAGTTTGTTGGCTATGGTTCCAATTTCGCGTCCCACTAAATCATACAAGACAATGGTGCCGCGTCCTGCGGACGGGACATTCAATTCAAGATACACAGTATTATTTTTATAGACAGGAACGTGTGAAAATCGATTTACATTACTGAAGTCATTTGTAGATAGTGTTTCACATTCTATTCCTAAATCTAATATTTCGTAGGATTGATTTAAAAGGATGGTGTTTATCACCGAAGGATCTAAACAAAACCAGTTGGTTAACACCGAATTGTACACATCTCTAAAGTCGTTTGTTGGGATTAAATTATCGTTAGCATCCCATTCGTTAATGTCGGGATGTTCGCCTACAAAACCACTTCCGTTTAGGCCTGCACCAAAAAGCATCACAGGCGAAGCTGCGCCGTGGTCTGTTCCGTCCGATCCGTTTTCGTAAGGTCTTCGTCCAAATTCTGAAATGGTCATCCCTAAAACTTTGTCATCCATTCCTGAAACAGCTAAATCTTCATAAAAAGCTTTAATGGAATTTGATAAATCTTGTAATAATTCCTGGTGTCTTTCTGGCTGATTGGCATGAGTATCAAAACTTCCTAAGGAAACCATATACACTTTGGTGCCTAATCCCCCTTTTATAAGTCGTGCCACTGCTGACAATTGTTGCCCCAAATCGCCTTCACCATAATCAGCATTATTTGAAGCCGCTGTATAGGCATCGTGGATAGTTTCGGCATATAAAAACGTCGTGTTTGCTGTTGCTCGCATAAACAGGAGCTTATCTCCATAGACACAGTCTGGAATATTTACCACATCGTGAAGCGTCCCATTTTCAGCAACGTTTTGTAACTGCTCCAGATTGGCTACCGTAAATGCGTAGTTATTGTTATTTCCATCAAAAATAAGATTGCCTACATTGCCTATTTGTACCGCAGGTGGAATTTCGGGGGGGTTGATTAAATAATCTGGGTACAAATCTTCAAAATAACGCCCCCACCAGCCTGTAGGTTCTTCATAGGTGTCTGCGGTAGATGCCCAAATATCTGTAGAGCGAAAATGTGATAGATTTTGTTGCGGATAGCCTACCCCGTGCACCACTTTCATATTTCCATCCCCCCAGACGGATTCCAAGGCATTCATATAATTGGGGATGGCAAAATCAGCATTTAAATTGAGTAAATCACTTTGCTGATGGCGTATCGTTGGACGTAAATTGGCGTAGGAGGCATAATCATACACCGGGACAATGGTATTCAATCCGTCGTTTCCACCTTCTAAGCGAATAATCACCAAAATATGATCATTTTCACTTTGGGCAAGTGCCACCGAAAGGGGCGAGGGTTTAGTTGCCGAAACCGTATGGCTTCCCAGCATCATGCTTCCACCACCTACGAGGCCTAAAGCTTGTATAAACGAACGCCGGTTCCACAATAAATGTTCTTGATCGTGGACGGTTCTTTCGTCTTTAGATTCTTTTTCTTTCTTCTGAAATAAAGGATGATCGTGATTACACATAGCAGGTTATTTTAGTTGAAATTCGGGGATGGTGGCAATATGCACTAATAACAGATACACTTGATAGGGAGCAGACTCCCAATCGAGGTTCCAAAGTCCTTCATCGTAATAATTTTGAGGGACTTCCCATTTAAAAATATCGGTTGCAATGTCGTAATCGCTAGCCGTAAAAAGTTCTTTTGCGTTGAGGTAATCGACAATGACTCGAGTGATAAATTCTGGGTCAATACTGTCATTACTTAAGTCTCGGGCAAATTCTCTAAAGGTTTCTTCTTGGCCGTTACCAAACAGTGTTCCTAAATAAGCTTCAAATAATTGCCATCGCCCGGTTAGGGTTGAAGTGCTTATCCAATCTTCGTCTCGTTGCCAACCCGCTACATTGGGGGGTTGATATAAGCCTTGTCCTAGAGTCCCTGCGAAGTACAAAAATGCCTCCATGAGCTCATCGTTGTATGGAAATTCACTCTCATTTACAAAATTGAAAATAAGATCGAAAGGACTTTTTATCACTACGCCCAATGCTCGTTCGTCAAAAAAATGTTCGCTTTTAAAAAGCTGCTTTAAAACGGGAACCAATTCAAAATTGTTATTGATAAGAGTTTGCGCCAAAGGCTGAATGATATTGGCTTCAATGGTAGCATCCACATCCGGACTTACAAAATATTGGTATAATTTTCGGCAGATAAAAGGAGCAATTAAAGCGCCTCTTTCCTGAAAAAGAATATCGATAACATCGTCGTACCCCCAATTCCCTGTTTGCCCAAAAATGGTTTTATCTCCATCTACAAAGGTGCTTGGGTCAAAATATAATGGCGCTCCAGGTTCTGTGGTGTGATTATACCCGGTGAGGGCTTTAGAAGTTTCTACAATGTCTGTTTCGGTATAGCCATTTCCTTCTCCCAATGTAAAGAGTTCGTAAAGTTCGCGGGCATAATTTTCATTAGGTTCTACGTTGGTATTTTCAAACCCATTTAAATAGAGCAACATCGCTGGGGTAATACCAATTTCACGAACAAAATCTTTAAAATTGCCCAGGGCATGGGTTTCGCAAACCTTGTAATATTGAAATAAATAAGGCGCATAAAAATAGGTGTCTAGCTCGGTAACAAAATGATTGAGCCAAAACTCTGTGAGACGTCCGCGTAATTCCTGTGTTATAAAGTTATTCCCCGTTAAAACACGCCACTCTAAGATGTATTGTTCATTTTCTGTTTCAAAATTTCCGAAATCACTCACTGCATAATAGCCCCAAAAAGGAGCAGGTGTAGCAGGAAGGGTAGCGGCACCATCCACTAGGGTATCTATCAAGTCATTGGGTGTTTGCGAAAGCCCGTTATCGATGGTACTTGGAGAGGCACCAAAGCCTACTCTGCGATAGGCATGTTGTACTTTTGAAAATGTCCACGGATTGGGACCCGAGGGAATATAAGGCGTTAAAGTAGCGGTATTACACGAAGCAGAAGTCAAGGTTTCCATAGGCAAGTACAAGATTTTGAGACTTTTAAAGTATATAATTCTGTGGGAACTACATAATTAAGACCCAGATTTAACAAAATAGTTTAATTTTATAAAAACAGAAGTCCATTGATGCAAATACCCCCTTATCTAAAACGTGGCGATAGCGTTGCCATTGTTTCCACCGCTCGAAAAATTACAAAAGATGAGGTGCAACCGGCGTTAGCATTGTTAAAATCTTGGGGATTGAACCCTATTTTAGGTAAGACCATTGGAGCTGAAAGCAACCAATTTGCTGGGGATGATGCCTTGCGAGCCAAGGATTTTCAGGAAATGTTAGATAATACTGAAGTAAAGGCCATTTGGTGTGCTCGAGGAGGGTATGGAACGGTACGAATGATTGATGCATTGGATTTTTCAAATTTTCTGAAACATCCTAAGTGGATTGTTGGCTATAGCGATATTACGGTGTTTCATAACCATATACATACTTTAGGGGTAGTGACACTTCACGCGCAAATGTGTTTGGAAATTGAAAATAAAACGGAAGCCACTCGCGAAACCTTACGCAAAGCCCTTTTTGGAGAACCTTATAGTATAGAATATGCCCTTCCGGTGGCTTCGAGAACCTCAGCCACCTTACAACGTAGTGGCGAAGCTCAAGGACCCCTTGTTGGCGGTAACCTTTCGATGTTGTATTCCCTCTGCGGAAGTCCTTCTGCATTAAATACCCAAGGGAAGATTTTGTTTTTAGAAGACTTGGACGAGCATTTGTACCACGTAGATAGAATGATGCAAAACCTAAAACGCAACGGGATGCTAAAGGAGTTAGCAGGACTTATGGTGGGAGGGATGAGCGATATGAAAGACCACACACAGGCACACGGATTTGCAACCGATAGACCCTTTGGCAAAACCGCCGAGGAAATTATTTACGATACCGTAAAAGAATATAGCTACCCCGTTTGTTTTAACTTTCCTGCGGGACATATTAAAGATAACAGGGCGCTGGTGATGGGGCGAATGAGCAATTTAAAAATTGATGAAAAAAGGGTATCTTTAAATTAAAACTTGTTATGAATCTAATAAAATCAATCGTAGTAATTATTATCACCATTGCGTTTTTTTCATGTAGTAATGATGATAAAACTTCCACACAAACCAATTTACCTCCTGGAGATTTTACATTGAGCGTTGAAGACATTGCTACTTTCTCTGCACGTGTAACTTGGACAGAATCACAAAATAATAGCGACTCACCATTAACATACAAGGTGTATTTAAATGATGAATTACTAGGGGAAGAAATTACGGATAATGAATTTTTGATTACTGAACTTGAAAGTGTGACCAATTATTCGGTTAAAGTTGAAGCAGTTAACGATTATGGGACAAAAAATGAGACCACTACTTTTGAAACATTAGAAATACCCGAATTATATTTTTTCAAGTTTTACAATCCTAACAATCCATGTTTTTACGATGAAGTAAATTACCTTCCAAATAAAAAAACAGATAGTATTAAACGTTTTAGTTTGTGTACACCTCCTTATTATGATAATATAAAATATAAATTTTCGTATGATAACGACGGAAAAATCATTAAAGTTCATGGAACAAGTAATACGTGGGGAACTGCTATAGAGAATTATTCATACAGTGGAATTAACGTCTCAAAAATAGATAGTTATTATGGTTGGGGAGCGGATGGAAGTGTTGTTGATACAATTACTTATACCCCCAATTTTACGGAATATGAATATAGAAGATATCATTATGGTTTATCGAGCTATTATTTATTTGAAACAACCCAAAATTATATTTTAAATGGACCAGATGATAAATTGATACAGCATAGAAAGAATATTACCTATTCTTATTTAGGTGAAGTGGGAGAAATAATTTATGATTTTGAGTATGAAAATGGAAATCTCATTAGAATTTCAGATTCCAATGGGGATTTTTGGGATATTGAATATGATAATGCACCAAGTTTTATTACATTTTCAATGAGTTTTGCTTCTAGTTGGCTGCCAGATCATGCTATTACTAAAGTTGCAGGGCTTTATCAACATAATGATGAAAATTTAATAAATGACCTAAATAAAATTCCAGAAATGTTTAATCATTTCAATACAAACAATCCAAGAATATATAGGAAAAATGGGACTATTATAAGAGAGATTCAATACGAGTATAATATTTTTGGTTATCCAAGTAAAGTTATGATTGAAGGAATTGATGATATTCATATTGATTATATAGAATTATAATTCCACTATGGTCTACAACCATGAACTTGATAAACGTGGCGTGGAGATTATTTACGATGCTGTAAGAAAATACAGTTACCCCATTTGTTTTAACTTTCCCGCAGGGCATATAAAAGACAATAGGGCGTTGGTGATGGAGCAGAAAACTACATTGCAAATTACGCCTACCACAGTACAATTTTTTTAAAAATAGCTTAAAAGTTAGTTTTAAACTAACTGCAGTTAGTTAAAAGCTAACAGTAGTTACCGAAAAGCTAACTCGGGTTAGTAAAAAGCTAACAGTGGTTAGCTAAAAAGATACTTTTGTTACCGAAAAGCTAACTTGTGTTAGTTAAAAACAAACAAGTGTAACCAAAAAGCTAACCGTAGTTAGTTAAAAGCTAACACAGGTTAATAAAAAGCTAACTTTTGAGGTTTTTGGACTAAAGGGGTGGTGTTGTGGATTTAGAAAATAGGATTTTGTATTTTAGCTGACATATGAAAGTATACATAATAATAATTTTTTTTCTAATTTTTTTCTCAGGTATTGGACAAATTGAAAGAAGCCCGACAATATTAGTACTCAATTCACAGAAAACAATTGTAGATAAGAAATATGATTCAATTGCAAAATTAATGGTTAGGAAGGGTCTGACTGAAGAGCATAAAAAAAGAATAAGAGAGTCGAACGCCGAGTTTCCATTAATATCAGAAAAAGAGATATTGTTTTTAGAAGAGGTTGATATTTCTACGCAAATACCATACGGAGTTTATTATATTTTAAGCTATAAGTTTTTTGAATACTATCAAAATCTATTGATTTTTCCAGCTAAAGAGAATAATGATTCAAGTTTGGAACAATTAAATATAATATCTGAGAAATATGATACAAATTGGGTTGTAAATATTCCTTTAACAGAGTTTTATTTTGAGAATGGAGTAAACAAAGGGATAGTTAAATACCAACTTTATAATAAAAAATCAAAAGAAATTTTAATAGAGAAAGAGTTAAATATTAATGATCATAACTTTGGAGGAGAAATGGCTTGTTTAGAAGGTACTATTAGTTGTGTAATTATGAACTCAATCTGGACAATATCTCTTGAAGTTTATAATTTCATGCTTAAAAATAAAATGTACTGGCGTTAACTTAAAAAGTATAATACCAAATCCAGTAGAGTTTAAATTCAATCAATGGCCTACCATAACGAACTCGGCAAATTAGGCGAGGAGCTCGCCACACAATACCTGCTTAGGGAAGGGTACAATATCCTGGAGCGTAATTTTGTGTACGACAAAGCTGAGATCGACATCATTGCCCAAAAAGAGGAAGGTGTTATCGTAATTGTGGAGGTTAAAACCCGTAATAGTGCTGCGTTTGGGAATCCACAGGAGTTTGTTTCAAAAAGTAAAATAAAATTATTGGTCAAAGCTGCAAACGAGTATATCATCGACCGCCAACTCGACGCCGAGGTACGGTTCGATATTATTGCCGTGCTTAAAAACAAAAAGGAAGAACGCATCGAGCATTTTGAGAATGCGTTTTATCATTTTTAATATTTGTCATTCAGGAGTTTACACTGAGCCTGTCGAAGTGTGAGCACAGCATCTACTTCTCCTTCTTCTTAAACAAAAACCCCAGTGGCAACCAAATAAGAAAAAAGAAGAATTTCCCTGTAACCAATCCCACAATGGTGATGATGGCAGCAATAATCATGAAAATGTAACTCCAATTCGTATTCATATCAACCCATTATTCAAAACGTTCCAACGCCTGTAAGGCTTTATTTACTGAAGTAATCCCTTCGATAGTTAACAACAATCGCAAGCCGTTTCGAGTTTGTTTTTCCTTCATTTTTACCTGTTGCGGATTTTGCTGTACAAACTCTAACACTTTCCCAAAGGCAGGACTTTGGTAAAAGTTGCTCTGTTGGTCGCTTATAAAATACCCCACCAGCCTTTTCTTCTTCATCACCACACGTTCTAAGCCCATTTGTATGGCCTTCCATTTTATACGGACGCTATTCAATAAATCCACAGCAGGTTGTGGCAATTCTCCAAATCGATCCACCAATTGGGCTTCAAATTTTTGAAGTTCGGCTTCCGTTTTTAAGTCGTTGAGTTGGGTGTACAAATTCAATCGTTCGGTGATATTATTCACATAATCATCTGGGAACAGTAACGTGAAATCGGTATCAATCACCGTTTCTTTGATGAATTCTTTTTTCTCGTGTTCGGTACCCGAATAAAGGTCTTTAAACTCTTTTTCTTTCAGTTCATCAATCGCTTCCGCCAGAATTTTTTGATAAGTTTCAAAACCAATCTCATTGATAAACCCGCTTTGCTCACCTCCTAATAAATCTCCTGCGCCACGAATTTCCAAATCTTTCATTGCAATCTGAAAGCCGCTTCCCAATTCACTAAACTGCTCCAAAGCTGTGATTCGTTTTCGAGCATCATCGGTCATCGCACTGTATTCCGGCGTGATAAAGTAACAGAAGGCCTTTTTGTTGCTTCGGCCAACACGACCTCGCATTTGGTGAAGGTCACTAAGTCCAAAATTATTGGCGTTATTAATAAAAATGGTGTTGGCGTTGGAGACATCCAAACCACTTTCAATAATGGTGGTGGACACCAAAACATCAAATTCATTATTCATAAAAGCCAGCATCAAGCTTTCCAGCTTTTTTCCGTCGAGTTGTCCGTGACCAATGCCTATTTTGGCATCGGGCACTAGCCGCTGAATCATCCCCGCCACTTCCTTGATATTTTCAATACGATTGTGCACAAAAAAGACTTGTCCGCCACGGGATATCTCATATCGAATTGCATCCCGAATGGTTTCTTCCGAAAAACGAATGACTTGCGTTTCCACAGGATATCGATTAGGTGGAGGGGTAGTTATCACCGATAAATCCCGCGCTGCCATTAAACTAAACTGAAGCGTTCGCGGAATGGGGGTTGCCGTTAAGGTAAGGGTATCGACATTTTCTTTGATGGTTTTTAGCTTGTCTTTTACCGCGACTCCAAATTTTTGTTCCTCATCAATAATGAGTAACCCGAGGTCTTTAAATTGCACCGATTTATTCACTAACTGGTGCGTGCCAATAACGATGTCGAGCGTTCCGTTTTGCAATCCGTCAATCACTTCTTTTCGTTGTTTGGCACTTCTAAATCGGTTGAGGTAATCTACTTTCACGGGCATATCGGCCAAACGTTCAGTAAAGGTTTTAAAATGCTGAAAAGCCAAAATGGTGGTTGGTACTAAAACCGCTACTTGCTTTCCATTGTCCACGGCTTTAAATGCTGCTCTTATGGCGACTTCGGTTTTTCCAAATCCCACGTCACCACACACCAGGCGGTCCATAGGACGTTCGTTTTCCATGTCCCGTTTTACGTCTTCGGTGGCGGTGATTTGGTCGGGCGTATCTTCATAGATAAAGGAGGATTCTAATTCGTGTTGTAAGTAGGAATCGGGCGCAAACTGAAACCCTTTTTGGAGCCTGCGTTTGGCGTATAATTCAATAAGGTTAAAGGCAATTTCCTTAACGCGGGATTTGGTTTTCTGCTTCAGGTTTTTCCAAGCCGCACTTCCCAGTTTATAGATTTTAGGAACGGTGCCATCCTTTCCATTAAATTTTGAAATTTTATGCAACGAATGAATACTGAGGTATAAAATATCCCTGTCGCCATAAATTAATTTAATGGCTTCCTGCATTTTGCCTTCCACATCAATTTTTTGAAGTCCCGCAAATTTTCCAATTCCATGGTCAATATGGGTTACATAATCACCAATTTCTAGCGAAGTGAGTTCTTTTAACGTAATGGCCTGCTTTTTGGCGTATACGTTCTTTAGCTGAAATTTATGATAGCGCTCAAATAATTGATGGTCTGTATAGCATAGTATTTTTTGTTCCTCATCCCGAAACCCTTGATAGAGTGGAAACACTACAGTTTCAAACTGGTCAACGTGCTGGTGCGAATCTTCAAAAATGTCGTGAAATCGTTTGGCTTGGGATTCGCTACTGCAAAAAATGTAATTGGTAAATCCTTTTGCAGTATGCTCATTAAGGTGGTCCATCAACAAATTAAATTGCTTGTTGAAGGAAGGCTGTGGCTTTACATTAAATGAAATATTTTCGGAAGAAAGATTATTTTCCGAAGGCGAAACCACAACAGTCTTAAATGATTCCAGTTGTTTTTTCAGTAAAGCCGAAGTGCAAAATAATGCCGATGGCTCACTTAACTTAACTTCCGTTTTAATTTCTGAAAAGGCTTCTGTTGCTTTTGCAAAAAGTTTGTCGAGACTACTGCTAAGAAGCTCTTCGTTTTTAATAAAAACCACCGTTTTATTGGCTATGTATTGTAAAAAAGTTTCCCGCTTTTCATCCAACATTTTGTTTTCCACATTGGGGATGATGGATACTTTTTTGTGTTGTTCTAGCGACAGTTGTGTTTCCACATCAAAGGTGCGAATACTTTCAATTTCGTCGCCAAAAAATTCAATCCGGTAGGGCTCATCATTGCTAAACGAAAAGACATCCAAAATCCCACCACGTACTGAAAATTCGCCAGGTTCGGTCACAAAATCGGTGCGTTTAAACTTATATTCAAACAAGACTTCGTTTACAAAGTCGATGGAAAGTTCATCGCCATTGGCAATTTTTAGGGTGTTGCGTTCTAGTTCTTTTCGAGTAACTACTTTTTCAAAAAGTGCCTCAGGATAGGTGACAATAAGCGCAGGTTTTTTTCTAGAATTAATACGGTTAAGTACTTCACTTCGCAACAGTACATTGGCGTTATCTGTTTCTTCAATTTGGTAAGGCCTTCGATAGCTTCCTGGGTAAAAGAGGACATTGTCTGCACCCAATAAGTTTTCCAAATCATTAAGGTGATAGGCCGCTTCTTCTTTATCGTTTAAAATAATAAGAAAGGGTAACGCAGTGGTTTTAAAAACGTCAGCAATAACAAGCGATAAAGAGGAGCCAGCAAGGCCAGAAAGTGTTGTCTTTTCTTGAGTTTGGGAAATAGTATCCCGCAGTTTTCGTGTTTTCGAAGACTGTGCAAAAAGAGATGAAACCAGCGATTTACTCATTGCTGGCGCAAAGATAACAATCCCCTAAAGGCAGAAAAAAAGTTACCGTTATTTTTATGAAATATTTCAGTAAAAAGAATAACAAACTTTATATTTGCACAATAAATTTGAACTATGTCATTTACAGATCTTTTTGAAAGTGGAACACGCGGAAGAAACCTTGGGCATTTTGCCGCTATGGTTAATATTGCAACTTCTCACGGGACCACTCATGAAAATGAAACTAAATTATTGAAACGTTTTGCTAGAAAATTAGACATTACAGACCTTGAGTATGAGGAGATAATAAAGAATCCTTCAAAATATCCTATCAGCCCTCCAAATAGTGCAGATGAGCGTTTGGAAAGAATGCTTGATTTATTTAAAATGATTTTTGCCGATCACGAAATTGATGACGAAGAGCGTGTGCTCATTGAAAGATATGCTATTGGCTTAGGATATACTGAAGAATTGGCTGCTACTTTAATTAAGCGTTCTATCGAAATTTTTAATGGCGGATTAGACCTTGAAGATTATCGCTATTTACTTAATAAAAAGTAATTATTGATTTAAACTTTCCTTTATAGCCTTAAACAATTCTTTTTTGGTAAAAGGCTTCATTAGATAATTAGAAATTTCTTTTTCTTCTAAAGTATTTTGGAATTCTAATAATGAATTGCCACTTGCTACAATAATAGGGGTTTTATTTATAGAATCTTCGGGATGTTCTTTTACTTTATCAATAAAACTGAAGATATCTATATCGGGAATCGTGGTTTTAGCAATAATAACATCAATTCTCTTTTTCTCTAAAAGCGAAAATGCCATGGCGCCATCGGTAGCTAAGTGCATCACATAAGCTTCGTCGTTATTAAGAAAATGCTTAAAAAATAGCATTTGGTTGTCCTTTATATCTTCAATTACCAGGATGTTTTTGTTGATATAAATTCCTGGGATTTTTTTTGTTTTATAAGCCTTCTTTTTAGGAATTCTTGTGGTAAATGGGATATCCAAAATAAATTCTGTACCAACATCTATTTTACTTTCAACAGCAACGGTTCCATTCATTAATTGGACAAGATTTTTCACTATTTTAAGACCCAAGCCATCTCCCAAAGGTTTGAGTTTTTCCTTTTCGAGTTGTAAATAATTGTCAAAAACTTTGCTTATTTTCTCTTGGGCTATTCCTTTTCCAGTATCTTTTATGATAAATCGAATGACGGTTTCATTAGAAGATTTTATGTGTTGGTTATTTGGAGAAGGGACAACACTCAACGATACACTCCCACGATAGGTATTTTGAAATGCATTTTCGATTAAATTAAATAATATTTGATGTAATCGGTTGGGGTCTCCAATAAGTGCTGTATGTACCTTGCTTTCTGTTTCTACAGTAAAGTGAATATCGCTGGAATACTTATGCTGAAAATGCTTATAAATAGCCGCCATAAAGGTAGAAAGGTTAAAGTTTACGTGCTTTAACTCTAATACCCCATCCTCTATTTTTGAAATGTCCAATAAATCTTCCATCAACACCTTAAGTTGCAACCCAGTTTTTTGAGCAACTTTTAACAGTTCGGTTTGTTCATAGCTCAAGGAACTTGCCGAAAGTGTTTCTAAAAATCCTAAAAGATTGTTGAGCGGGTTACGTATTTCGTGATTTAAGTTTGCTAGGAACGTATTTTTAAATTCTTCTTTTGCTTCAAGCAACTTTTTCTCGAAATCCAATTTATTTTTTGCAATTGAAGCTTCGTTTTTTTCCTGAACTATGGGTTGTGAATTTTCATAGTGTTCAGTAAGGTCGAAGAAAAACAGGAAGAAGCGTTTTTCTTTTTTAATGACCTCAACATCAATAATCTTTTTTACTCCTTCAAATTCAATATTGATACAAGGAAATTGAATATTTTCATTAATAGACGTTAAAACCTCTGGGAAAAGTTCAAAAAAGAGATGAAAATTAGAAATATTAGACTTTTCTGCAATGTTGAAAATAGCGTTATCACTGGAAATCACTTCTCCTTTTTGAGAGATTTCAATTTCTTGAACCCGACTCTCAAAAAGCTGCTTTTTTAAGTTTCCATATGCCATTATGAGAGGGTCTTTTGTGCTATTTCGATAAACATGGTTTCCACATTGTCACCTGTTTTTGCACTTGTGAAATAACTATTTTTAAACACTTCTTTATCAAAAAAACTTTCAGAAAAATCTTTTGTGAATAAATCGGCTTTATTCCCAACAATGCAATATGGGATGCTATTGAAATGTTCTTTAATATAGGCTATTTCACTTTCTATATTTTCATAGGTTTCTGGTCTAGAAACATCAAATACATATACAAAAGCATGACTTCCTAAAAGATAAGATTTTCGAGCTTCTTCAATATTATTTTTACCTTCGATATCCCAAATAATTAATGAAATATCCTCCCCATTAATGGTAACTGTTTTCTTTTTAATATGAACGCCCACTGTAACAAGATATTCTTCGCTAAAGGCCATGTCCACAAACCTGCGTACTAAACTAGTTTTGCCAACACCAAAATGACCAAGTAAGACAACTTTTTTTGCGATGTTCATAATCAAATTTTGTCAAAATTACGAATACTTAGTGTGTAAATCAAAGCTAAGGGATTAATCCTTTTTCTTTTTCATTCGGTTTTCAAATTTATGAGACTGTTCCTTTAACATAAATCTGTTCTTTTCCTGTGTTTCCTGATGAACTTCTTGGTAGTGTTTTGAGAAATTAAAGAGTAAAATCACAAAAAAATCCCGTTCTTTTTTTAGAGTTATGTCACAAATAAATTTTTCATTGTTAACATCCATTAAAATACAAGGGAAAGCAATATTTTTTGGGACATTAGCATCTTCTTTTACAATTTCCTTTAAACATTCAAAGAAGGGATGAAGTAGGAATATATTTCCTCCTTTTTTTAATTCAATAAGAGCATTATCGGTTCTTAATATTTCTCCAAACTTGTTAATTTGAATTAGCTGAATTTTATTTGAAAATGAATTTTTTTCCATACACATAAGTTTGGGTCTACTAAAGATATAAAAACCGAAAGGAATTTAGCTTTTTTATTGCAGTGTGCCTATTTTAGATAATTGCGCTTCAAAAAACGACTTTAAAATGGTATCGACCTCTGGTTTGGATAATTTTGAAATCTTGGGTGAAAGTTGTTCAGAAAGTTTTAAAAGCCTATTTTCTATTTTACTCTCAAATGTTCGTGTGTAATTTCCAGATACGACTACCGCGATATAATAGCTGAAAAAATTTTGAATATGCAGTGTATATAACTCATATTCTATCGCCTCTAGATTCTGATTGCCACCGGAAAAAGCATCTTCAACAAAACTCTTAATTGCAGTGAGCATTCCAGAAACCATATCTTTATCCAAAGTTTCGGTAGTGCTAAAATTACCCAATAATAAACCAGAACCTTTTTGGATTACTAAAACCTCATTTACTAATGCTTCATTGGCTTCACTAAGAATTAAATCACTTTCTTTTACACCACTAAATTTTGCTCGAAATTTACGTTTTAAGCCTGCAAGGGAAAATGCACTATTTACTTTTTTATTAATTTTTTCGGAAAGGACTTTAATTTCATTTTGTATGTAACGCTTTATCATTTTACCCATAATGGGGTATAAAGCTTCTACTACTTCATCTTTTGAATTGGCTATTTGCTCTTTTAAAGTTTTTGTAATGGTTGGGCCTAATCTATCAGGTATTTTTATAACAAACTCATTGAGCTTTTCGTCAATAATAGGATCTACTTTTTCAGAAAGCTTTTGTTTTTCTTCAAGGGTCTTGCTAATAGTTTCAAGGCGTTCATTAATAGCATGGGCAATTTCCCTGTCTTCAATCAACAGGATTTCTCTAAGAAGTTGTAATTTATCTTCTTGCTTTACCACGCTTATTATTTAAATGAATTATGAGCTAACCTTTTCTCCTAGAGAGATTAGGAGTTTTCCAAGTTCTTTGCGGTCTACTTTTTCCTCGGTAAGGGCTTCTGTCTTTGCTTGTAGACTGTCTTCTAGGTCTGTAATTCTTATATTCACATCGGTGCTTAAAGAATCGATAGATTGCATTAATTCGTTACGGACTTCATCAATGTAATTTTCAAGAAGAGCTTTCTTTTTATCAATTTCGCTTTTTAGTGTTTCAAACTCACTATCGTATTGTTGAATATTCTCTCCAAAAATTAAATTCTTGATGGCTTCGATTTTTGAAGAAGAATCCATAGTGGGTTTCTCTTTCTCTGGTGAAGTTTTTTTTGCCATAGTATATAGGTTTTACTTCACCAAATTAACGAAAAAAAGATATAATAAGAGGGTTTTATGTAAGTTGCATGAAATTTTCGACCTTTTCGACCATATTTTTGCTCCCACAAAAGAAAGGAGTTCTTTGGTGCAGTTCGGTAGGCTGAATGTCCATAATACGTTCAAATCCATTACTTGCTTTTCCACCTGCTTGTTCTGCTATAAAAGCCATTGGGTTACATTCATAAAGCAACCGAAGCTTTCCGTTAGGGTCTTTTGCCGTGTTGGGATAAATATATATTCCGCCTTTAATCATATTTCTGTGAAAATCAGAAACCAGCGAACCAATGTACCGCGAGGTATAAGGTCGGTCATCCTCTTCTTTTTGACAATATTTGATGTAGTCTTTTACCCCTTGCGGGAAGTGCACATAGTTTCCTTCATTAACCGAATAAATGTTTCCATCTACTGGAAATTGCATATTTGGATGTGAAAGGTAGTAGGTTCCAATAGCTGGGTTAAGTGTAAAACCATTAACGCCGTGTCCTGTAGTATATACAATCATGGTTGAAGTTCCGTAGATGATATATCCCGCAGCAACTTGCTTATTTCCAGGTTGAAGAAAATCTTCTAAAGTTACGGGGGTTCCTTCATGGGTTATGCGTCTATAAATTGAAAAAATGGTACCTACCGAAACATTCACATCAATATTAGAAGACCCATCCAGTGGATCAATTAACACCACATATTTATTATCATTGTTACCACTTCTTCCTTTAATCGTAATAAAATCGTCTTCTTCTTCACTTGCAATACCGCACACAATCTCACGATTTGTTAAGGTTTTAATAAATGCATTGTTGGCGAAAACATCCAATTTTTGTTGGTCTTCTCCTTGTACATTAGTATCGCCAGCTGTTCCTAAGATGTCCACCAGCCCGGCTTTATTTACCTCGTGATTTACAACTTTGGCGGCTAAACGAATGGAATTAATTAACCTGGAAAGCTCTCCAGAAGAATATCGAAATTCACTCTGATTCTCAATAATAAATTCGCCTAGCGTTTTATTTTTTTGTGGTGTCATGCTGGAAGGTTGTAACTTTGGTGCAAATATCGGTATTTTTAAGAAATAGAAGCGATATTTGCGAGTCAAAACCTATATGAAAATGATTGTTCGTCCATCTAGGAAAGAAGATATGCCTCAAGTATTGGAGCTTATCAAAGAATTGGCTGTTTTTGAAAAGGAGCCCGATGCTGTTCAGGTATCGGTTGCGGAGCTGGAAGCAGCAGGTTTTAGTGATAATCCTCAGTTTACTTGCTTTGTTGCCGAAAAGAATCTAGAAATTATCGGAATGGCATTGGTGTATTTTCGATTCTCTACTTGGGTTGGTAAAACCGTTCATTTAGAAGACCTAATTGTAAAGGAAAAAATGCGCGGTAAAGGTGTGGGAATGGCACTGTACAAGAGAGTAATGGAATATGCCAAAGAGGAAAGTGTAAAACGGGTAAACTGGATGGTATTGGGATGGAATAAGGACGCTATAGATTTTTATGAGGGAACAGGTGCCACAGTAATGGAGGAATGGTGGCAAGTAGAAATGGACCAAAAAGCATTACAAAATTTTTTAAATATATGAAGATATTTAAGTTTGGTGGCGCTTCGGTGAAAGATGCCGAAGGCGTTAAAAATGTAAAGAATGTGTTGGAGTTTACTGCCGAAAAAGATTTGGTAGTCGTGGTTTCTGCCATGGGGAAAATGACCAATGCTTTGGAAGAAATAGTGAAGCATTATTTTGCCAATAATACGTCAGAAACTGAGGCAAGTATTAGTGAAGTGTATAATTATCACCTTCAAATTTTAAAGGAATTATTTCCCAATGCATCTCACGGTATTTACCGGAAGGTTTCTAAGTGGTTTGAAGGAATGAGATCGTTTATTGAAAATAACAAATCAAAAAACCACGCTTTTGTCTATGACCAAATTGTGAGTTACGGAGAGTTAATTTCCACAACCATAGTTTCGGAATATTTAAATGAAAACGGACTTAAAAATGAATGGCTAGATGTTCGCCAATGCATTAAAACCGATAATTATTATCGCGACGCCCGAGTAGATTGGAACCAGACACAGGAATTAATTCTGGAGAATACTTCAAAAAAAGGAGTTACCATAACACAAGGATTTTTAGGAGCCGAAGACACACATAATTTTACTACTACCCTTGGCCGAGAGGGGAGTGACTATACTGCAGCCATTTTTGGCTATTGTTTAAATGCCGAAAGTGTCACCATCTGGAAAGATGTACCTGGAGTTTTAAATGCCGACCCGCGTCATTTTTCAAGCACACAATTATTGCATCATATTTCGTATCGAGAGGCGATAGAATTGGCTTTTTATGGAGCTTCAGTAATCCATCCAAAAACGTTGCAACCGTTGCAGCGAAAGGAGATTCCGCTGTTTGTAAAATCTTTTGTAAAGCCTGAAGCACCTGGCACATGTGTTGGGAAAGGGGTGTTGTTAGATCCTATGGTTTCTTGTTTTATTCTGAAGAAAAATCAGGTGTTGATTTCATTGTCCTCCCTGGATTTCAGTTTTATGATGGAAGACAATATAAGTGAAGTATTTAACTTACTTCACAGTTATAAAATGAAGGTGGAATTAATTCAAAATTCTGCTATTAGCTTTTCAGTATGTATTGATAATAAATATAATTCTCTAGAAAGTTTGCTTCCAAAATTGATGGAAAAATTTAAAGTCACTTGCCACAAAGATGTGACCCTTTATACGGTTCGCCACAGTAAACCCCAAGAAATAGTTTCATTAACACAAGGAAAAAAAGTACTTTTAAAGCAAGAAGCTGGGGAAACGGTTCAATTGGTTACAATGGAGTAGCGAGTAAGTTAGGGCGTTTCGCTATATTTGTTTAGGCGTATTAACACAACACAAAGGTTTCATGGGATTAGTAAATGCTAAAGAAGTTGCCACTGCCATAAAGGTCGATAAATTCGGTTTTATTGGCACGTCGCTTGGGTGGTTGCTCATGAAGGTTTTAAAGATTTCGACCATGAACAAGATTTATGATCGCAATAAACACCTTAACGACCTCGAATTTATTAATGCCCTTTTAGATGAATTTGAGATTCGTTTCGAAATTCCTGAAGAAGACCTAAAGCGAATCCCTAAAACGGGCCCTTTTATTACTATTTCCAACCATCCTTTAGGAGGAATTGACGGAATTTTATTGTTGAAATTATTAGTTGAAAATCGTCCTGATTTTAAAATAATCGCCAACTTTTTATTACATAGAATAGAGCCTTTAAAGCCCTATGTCATGCCTGTAAACCCTTTTGAAAGTCATAAAGATGTAAAAAGTAGTTTTTCGGGTTTTAAAAATGCATTGCAACATCTTAAAGAGGGGAATTCGTTAGGTATTTTTCCTGCTGGGGAAGTTTCTACGTATCGTGATGGCAAATTATTAGTAGATAAACCCTGGGAAGTTGCTGCAATGAAATTGGTGAAAAAGGCAGAAGTTCCCGTAGTACCTATCTATTTTCACGCTAAAAACAGCAAGCTTTTTTATCGATTAGCAAAACTGAATGACACCTTGCGAACCGCAAAACTTCCTTCAGAACTGTTAACACAAAAGGAGCGTGTTATTAAAGTAAGAATTGGAAACCCTATATCCATTGCAGACCAAAAGGAACACGAATCATTGGAGGCTTTTACAGAGTTTCTTCGTAAAAAAACTTATGTGCTGGCGAATCCTTTCCAGAAAAAAACACTTCTTGAAAATATCCCAAAAACACTAAAGATACCTAAGCCTCCCAAAAAAATAGCAGGACCTATTCCTATGGAGGCAATGAAAGAGGAAGTGGACACCCTGCGATTGGCTGATAAGCGCCTATTGGTTAGTAAAAATTATGAGGTCTTTTTAGCGCAGGCACAGTTAATTCCTAATATCCTTCAGGAAATTGGAAGACTACGGGAGATTACTTTTCGTGAGGTAGGAGAAGGGACCAATCAAGCTACAGATTTAGACAAATTTGACTCGTATTACCACCATATGTTTTTATGGGATAATGAGACTAATCAAATTGCAGGAGCCTATAGAATGGGGTTAGGGTCAAAGATATTTGCACAATATGGAATAGACGGGTTTTACCTTCAGGATTTGTTTCGTTTTGAACCTGAATTATATGATATGATGAGCAAATCCATTGAGATGGGTCGCGCTTTCATTATAAAAGAATACCAACAACGTCCCATGCCTTTGTTTTTACTTTGGAAAGGAATTGTGCATACCACCTTACGTTATCCTGAGCATAAATTTTTAATTGGAGGGGTAAGTATAAGCAATAAGTTTTCTGAATTTAGTAAGAGTTTGATGATTGAATTTATGAAATCGAATTATTACGACCCTTATATAGCACAATACATCAATCCTAAAAAGGAATTTAAAGTAAAACTGAAGGATGCGGATAAAGACTTTATTTTCGACGAAACCGAAGCCGATTTAAACAAGTTCGACAAACTTATTGATGAGGTAGAACCAGGGAGTCTTCGCCTTCCCGTACTTATTAAAAAGTATATTAAGCAAAATGCAAAAGTGGTAGCGTTTAATGTGGATCCGCTTTTCAATAATGCCGTGGACGGCTTAATGTACATTCGTATAGCAGACTTGCCAGAAAGCACTGTTAAGCCTGTTATGGAAGAATTTCAGGCAGAATTGGAGCGAAAATATCTTTCTAAAAATGAAGAAGAGGAATAATTAAAAACCTCTATGTTACAAACCTCCTGTTATTTCTACTAATAAAAAGGTCTCATTGCTTCCAATAAGACATCTAAACCAAACCGTTTTATTTTTTTTGCACCTAAAATTATGCATAGGCATAGATTAGTATTATTTAAATAAAACAAATTAGCTATGAAGTTTATTAATTACATTAATTTATTGAGTGTTTTCTTAGTTTCTGGATTGGGGATCGCTCAAAGTTTTGAATGGGGTGGTCGTTTTGGTGGTATTGGGGAAGATGTGGTACGCGCCATGCATGTAGATCATGAAGGAAATTCTTACACCACAGGATATTTCAGTGATATTGCAGACTTTGACATCGACCCAGAAGTTGAATATTTATTAACATCCAATGGATTTTTTGATGTCTTTGTTCAAAAAAATGACACACAAGGAAATTTATTATGGGCGTTAAATATTGGCGGAGAATTTTTCGAATATGCAGTTGGAATTACAACCGATCATCTAGGAAATATTTATGTAACTGGGGTGTATGAGGGAATCGTTGATTTTGACCCAGGAATTGGCGAATTCTTTTTAACATCTACAGGAGGATTAGATATTTTTATTTTAAAATTAAATGAATCTGGGGGGTTTGAATGGGCAAAAAGTATTGGCGGGGTAGGATATGAAGAATCTACATCCATTGCAATTGACTCGACAGGGAAAATAGTTGTTTTAGGATATTTTTATGACCCTGCAGATTTTGACCCAGGAGTGGGGGACTATACCTTAATTTCAAATGGTTCTGCCGATGTGTTTATCCTTCAGTTGGATGAAAATGGGGAATTTATAAGTGCAAATCAATTTGGAGGATCTGATTTAGATTTAGGATTAGATATGAAAATGGGAGTCCAAGACGATCTTTTTATTACGGGTTCTTTTGCAGGAACAGCAGATTTAGACCCTCGTGATTTGGAGGAGTATTGGGTTACTTCTTCTGGTCAGTTTTCGGGGTTCTTAATTCATCTTTCAAATGCTGGAGAGTTATTACAAGTTTTTTATACCGATGGGGGGGAAACTATTAGTAATTCTATAACCGCTGATGTCCTTGGCAACTCTTATTTGAGCGGTTATTTTAGTGGAATAGTAGACTTTAATCCAACTTCAGGTAATTCAGATTTTGTGTTTACGGCAGATGTATCCTATAATGGATACATCATGAAAATCGATCCATCGGGAAATGTATTATGGGTTCGTCAAATGGGAGGAGAAAGCCCGTTTTTTTCTTTTGACCTAGCTTTAGATTCGAACGGAAATTTATTATCAACAGGTTACTTTGATGGAACTGTTGATTTCGACCCATCCCCAACCGTTGAATATTTTTTAACCAAAGAATCTGCCAATGCAATGGACGCGTTTCTGTTAAAACTGTCCAATGATGGAAATTTTGAATCTGCATTTCAATTTGGTGGTGCAGACTTTATAGATACTCATAGAATAGGTGTTGATGGAGCAGACAATATTTACCTTTCAGCTCATTTTCAATTGGAGATAGATATAAATCCAGAGCCAGGAAATTCTGAACTAGTTGTTGCAGAAGATTTAAGAGACAATTATTTAATTAAGGTTTCATCGGGAATTTTAGGTACCCCAATATTTAATAAAAGGGATCTAGCATTTTACCCAAACCCTGCAAAAAGTGTTGTTTTTATCCTATCCAATGAGAATATTGTAGGTCTGGACTTTTCAATTTTTAATGTCCTTGGGCAGCAACTTAAAACAGGATTTCTTTCAAATGATAAGAGTATTGATATTGAAGACCTTAAAAGTGGAATTTACTTTATAAAAATAGGAACAAATAATTCAATAAAGTTGATAAAAGAATAGGGGGATCATTCGGTAATTCCTTATTGTAAATCTACAAATAATGTTCTATTTTTCAGTATGGAAAAGTGGAGCATGTTTGTAGATTTTGTTTTAATAGGCGGGATGGTAATCCTAAGCCTTTTTATTGTGTTTATTTTGAAAAGTAAACCCCAGTTTTCCAAAAAACTTCTGGTTGTTTTTTTTGTTAGCGCTATATTTTTTTTGCTGTATTACTATGGCTATTTGCATAGATTACGAATTGTAGGGGCACTTGCAATCTTGTTTGGCAATGGAGCTGGATTTTTATTGGGACCTATCCTTTTTTTCTATATAAGATCTTTGGTGCAACAAAAGCAAAAGATTTTGAATTCGCTTTTTTTACACTTGATTCCCTTTTATGTTTTTTGGGCTTTTGTATCCTTGCCAGTGGCGCTAAGTCTGGGAGCAAGCGCCTTTAGGTCTTATCACGAGAAATACCTTCTGGTGGCCGACTATATAAACATTGTGGAAAACATTTATTTTATGATATATGCTTATTTCTCGTTTCGATTAGTAAAGCGAATCAATAAAGTGTATAAGGAAAGTTATTCCTATAGAACCAAAGATAACCTTGAGTGGGCCGAATATTTGATTCTAGGGTTAATGGCTATAATAATACTCGATACCTTATTTTCAATCTACGAATTAATTTTTCCCATAATTACCTGGAATATAGGAACCGTAATTGCCTTTTTATTTGTTGGATTTTATTCTTTTTTGGGCTATAAGGGAATGTTTCAGGCCAATATTTTACTACCAGAGTTTTTATTTTCTGAAATTCACCCCAATCCTCCTAGCCATGATTCAGAAAGGGCAGAGCACTTAAAATTGCAAAAGTCAATTCGACAATTGGACACACTTTCAGACACCGAAATAAGTCAATTAAAAGAAAAGTTATATACCTTATTGGAACGGGATAAGATTTATCTCAATGATTCGCTAAGCTTATTAGACCTTGCCAAAGAATTGGAGATATCGGAAAAGAAATTGTCTGAACTTTTAAATCAGCATTTACATGTAAATTTTTACAATTTTATTAATGAATATCGAGTAGCCGAAGTAAAAAAGCGACTGGAAGGAGGTGATAACGAAAAGTATACCCTTCTTGGAATTGCATTTGATAGCGGCTTTCAATCCAAAGCCAGTTTTAATAGAGTATTTAAACAAAAAACGGGTATGTCACCTTCTAGGTATCGAAGGTCCATTGAGGCTGCAAAGGTACCTTAACTGGTCAAGCCAACCAGGTACCCGAATCTTATTTTTTGATTCTACAGGTATTCCACCCAAAAATAGGATATAACGGACAAAAACCACTAATACCCGTAAAGGTAGTGGCGATGGCAAAAAGGAGTAGCAATATTCCCCAAAAACCCTCTACAGTTCCTGTAAAATAGAGTGTAACGGCAATTATTGCAAGGATAAATCTTATCGCTCTATCAAATTTACCCATGTTTTTTGGAAGTTTCATTCTTTTGGTGTCTGTTTAACAATGGTTAAATATTGTGTCCAAGGGCCAATCTCATTTTTATACTGTTTTGCCATGACACGGCTTACTTGGGCGATATGCCCTAAATCGTGCACGACCCAAGCTGCTAACATATTTTTTAACGTAATGATTCCAAGGGAAGGATGAATTGCTGTTCGGGTTAAATCTTTTTCTGAAAGATTTTTGGAGCGCAGTGTGTTGAGATTTTCGTTCCGAAGGGTTTCAAATTCTCTTAATAATTCTTCCAAAGATTTTCCTTTACTCATTTCAAATTGTGCAAAGCGATCGTAAGGGGTAAAGGTATTATTTTCGGAATCACTCAACACAATTTCTAAGCGTGGCATCCAATCGGTTTTTTCGCCGTGTACTAGGTGACCTATTACATCGTAGGGACTCCAGGTATCTTGACCCTCGTTACTTTGTGTCCAATCTTTTGAAAGACCCAAAAGAAGCTCTTTCATCACGTAAGGTGTGCGTTCCAAAATTTCTATTGCCTTTTCGAGTTGGAATTCCATTATTTCGGTTCAATAATTAAAAATGGCCTTGCTGCTTCCTGCATTTTGTAGATCTATAATCAATTTTTTGGCTTTGTAAAAATACAAATAAAAAACCCAGGACTTGCCTGGGTTACTTTTTAATAAAGCTTACTGCTTTAATTATTTTTTTTCAGGAGTTTCTACTACAGTAGTATCGTTCAATTTTGCCATTAATTCCTCGTGCATCATCATCATTTTTTCGTAGCCACTTTTAAGGTTTTCATTTTCTTGAATTATTTTGGCATTGTTCTCAATTATGGTATTGATTTGCGCTTCTTTCTCCTCCGCTGTTAGGGTAGCAAATTTAGATGCAACCTCACTATAACCAGCCATCATTTTCTTTTGTTCTTCTAATACCGCAGTTTGACTAGCGAAAACTACTTCGTGTTCTGCCATAGTTGCCATTAGGGTAGAGTCTATAGGGCTCATGGTATTCATCTTTTCTTTCATGGAATTGTGCATTGTCACGATTTTGTCATGAGTAGCTTGAAACTCAGATGAAACAGTTTGTAAGCTGTCGGTTTGGCTCATTAATTTTGTGAATTTTTCATCCAATTCTTTAGACTTGTTGTCACATGAGATAGCTAAAACAGCTACAGAGGTAAGGGCTAAAATTATTTTTTTCATTTTTAAAATTGTTTTTTGTTATTTGGTTTGAACAGAGGGGTCTTGCTCTGTTTCAAGCGCGCAAATGTAATAAAAAAGTGATTCAATATTTAAAAGTGAGAAAATTTTTTTAATAACTGAAAATGAAATCATTAGAGGCAAAAAGAGAAATATTTTAAGTTTCTATTTAGGCTCCACGATTAAAAATACAGCTGTGCTATCACCAACATTTTGCACTTCGTGGATTGAGGGTTCTGCTTTGTAAAAATCGTATCCAGTAGGAACCTTTACTTCACGCGTCCCGGTATCGTCGGTAATTTTAAAGGTACTTCCTTTAAGGGTATATCCAAAATGAGGCGCGTGTTCGTGACGTTCGTGACCTACCCCTGGTGCGAAGGTGCATTTTAGGACACGTATGGTATGGTCTTCTTGTAATACTTCGCAAACCGCTTGTCCTTTCCAACCTGCCTCAAGTGGGTCTGGCAATTCAGTAGAGTTATTACAACTGTATATCGTTAAGACAATGCCTAGGGCAAAAGTTGAATTTAGTTTCATAATTTAAAAGTAGGTTTTTTTATGTTACTGAGATTATTTAGCAAAGGGTTTCAACCAAATAGGTTATTTTAGTTTTACAATCTAGTTTTTGTTCCATGCTTCGATTCTTTTCCACTATATCACTTTTGTTTTTTATTTATTCTGTGACCGCACAAATAGAAACGAAAGATGAAATCACCAACCCCTCTGTTTTGGAAATGCATATTGATTATGGTTTTTTAATAAATCATTCCTCTTCATTACGTGAACTAGGAAATTCAAACCCTTATGCTTTGGGGGTAGACTGGGGTAAGATGTTGCTTTCTCCAAAGGCTTGGGAATTTTGTAGTTGTTTCCCAAAATTAGGAGTGAGTCTTACCTATTGGAATTGGGACAATCCGGATGCGTTGGGCCACGGATTATTGGCGATTGCTTATGCCGAACCCCATTTCGGAACCCAAAATCGATTAAATTATTTTTTCAGAATGGGGCTGGGTGCTGCTTACATGACCCACCCTTACGACGTTGAAGAAAACCCCCTAAACCTATCATATAGTACACGTCTAAATTTTCCTTTGCTAGTGGGTGCCGGTGTTAACTATAGGTTAAGCAATAGTTGGAATTTGCGGTTACTTGCTAAGTACAACCATCTTTCAAACGGAGGCATAAGTAGCCCAAATAAAGGACTTAACTTTCCTACTCTTAGTTTAGGGGTTAGTAAAAGTCTAGCTCCCATCAATTTTCCTGATTTTAATCAAAATGGCAAACGGGAAGCACCAGAGGATAAAGCCAGGCTGTCTTTCACCCATTTCTCTGGTTGGAGTAATGCTACGGTGGGTGGCAAAGACAAATTTTATGTATTGGGTTTTGCTTTTAACTACAGTCGCTGGATGGTTGGAAGAAGTGCACTAACCGGTGGAACTGAATGGGTTTATGACTATTCCCGAAGAGAACAAATAGCTCTTGAAGGTCGTGACGATAGTTTTCTGAAAGCTGCCGTATTACTGGGTCATGAATTTTGGTTAGGGAGGGTGACTTTTGGCCAACAATTGGGAGTTTATTATTTTAATAAGTATCGAATTAACGATGATGTTTATCAACGCTATGTCCTCACCTACGATTTTTCTAAAAGGATATTTGGTGGAATTAGCTTGAAGGCGCATCGTCATGTGGCCGACTTTTTTGATTTTAGAGTGGGTTATCGGTTTTATTAATTGATTTTATAGTTTATTAGGAAGCGTTCGAACTTTTCTTTATTCAATTTGGGTATCAATGATTTGTATAATTTCTTCAATTTGTTTTTTAAGGACTTTATACCTTCCTTCTAAATAGCCAGACGTATAGATAAAGCCCGTTAAGAGATTGTCAAATCTTTTATCATTTAAAAGATGAAGATTACTATCCAAAAATCGGCCCTGGTCTACCCCAAACTGTGTTCCATAAGCATCATAAATCATTCTTCGTACACTCACATAGTCGTGACCCATAAACATTAATTCGTAACGCATTAAGGATAATTCATCCTTTTCTTGGAATCTAATTTTAAGTAGTAAACCGTCCAATGTGGCGAGTGCGTTTTTTAATTCTTTGTTTTGAAAAATATTGAGTTTTCCAGAGTTTATAATTTCATTGGTGACCCCAGAGCCTGGCCGATATTGAACTTCAGCGTTCACAGTGCCAAAGTACAATTTTGCAAACTTTTCCTCAGTAATATTTGGAGTGTCTGGACCCGTGTAGGTTGATAATTCCAGCGCATTTTTAAGCAGCGAAGCGTTTAGTTTGATGACCCGATCTACTTCTATAAGGTTGTTTTCAAATTCCCTTTTTAGAGCACTGAGGTAATCCTGTTCCTGATTGTGTTGCTTGCGTTGTTCGTTTAAATTATTAATCTGTAGTGCAATTAAAATACCTATGACCACAAGGATGATTTCACCAATAGCGTACTTTACATACTTGCCAGTTTTTCCTTGTGAAAGAAGATTTTTACGGATGTTTCGGAAGAACTTAATCATAATTGTATTCTAATTTTTTCGTGCGATTTCATCATCTAGCAATTTGTTAATGCTATTAATTCTAAAAACAATATTCTCGTAGGCTTCATTTTTTCCCGTCATTAAATCGGCTACGAGCGCAAAAAGATTTTGAAATTCGAAAGAATATAATTTTTCAATGTTTTCAGCTCTCATATTGAGCACTTTTATGGAGCTTATGATATTTGGAACCACAAATTTAATTACGGCTTGAGAATGTGTGTCTTCCAATTTATTAATATAGATGTACTTCTCTTCTAATTGCTGAAGTGCTTCAATAATTTGTTGATTTTTTAGGAGCTTAATTTCGCCACTATTCACCATCGTTTCATAAATATTACTTTGGCGATGGAAGTCTGAAAATTCTAATAAATTTACACTAATTCTAACTAAGCTATCTACTAGGGTTGTGTCATTTTCCTCAATTATGTTTATGGCTTGCTGGTATTCCTTTAAATAATGGGTGTTATAGTCAATATTGACATTAATTGCATTTTTATCTTCTATTAATTGTCTCTTTATGTTCTTATAATATTTTAACTCATTCGACTCTTCGATGCTCTTTTCATTCCAATTATTAATGGAGAGCGCAATCAAAATACCTATGACTACGAGGATGATTTCTCCAATGGCATATTTGGCATACTTAGTAGTTTTTCCTTCATTAAGTACGTTTTTGCGGATATTTCGGAAGAATTTAATCATACTATTTTTCAAGTTTTTTAATTTCCTCATCGAGGAGCATTATAAGTCTTTCCGATTTTTCTTTGGCTTGTGAAAGAGGGTTGCGGACATACCAAAACAACTGATTTTTTAAACTCTTTATAAAATATAGATACTCATCATCTTTTTTTAGTTTTTCATAATCAATAGGCGTCATCGTTTTCTCACTCAGGTTTTCTTTATAATCTGGATCATCCCAAGAATTGCCCCAAAATTCGTTAAATCTACCTATGAAGATATTTTTGCTAGCATCTTCCATAATTGTTGCATATCGATTCATTCTTACATCAAAAGTCCTTTTTGCAAATGAATAATAGCTTATAAGTTCTTTTTTTAAGCTGTCATTTGAGATAATATTTAAATCGGTGGAAGTCATGGTTTCAAAAACCTCTTGGTCAATTTTTGGAGACCATAAGCTGGTTTTATTTCTAAAATGCCCCCGAAGTGAATCGTGATACGGTAAGCCCTCTTTCATATGAGTAAGAATTATATGTATAGAATTATCAGCTCTGTCGAAGGCTCTTCCATACCACCTTACTTCCTCTAAATCGCCGGCAATGGTAGTTCGAAAATTACGAAGCATTTTTAATTCTTCCGTTTTTAGTTTCCTTTCTTCATTCCAATTATTAATCTGAAGCGCTATCAATATCCCAATTACAACCAATACGATCTCACCAATGGCGTAAAGCAAATATTTGCTGAATTTATTTTCAGACAGGAGTTTTTGACGGATACGGCGAAAGAATTTTATCATAATTCTTAGTTTCGATGTTGGAGCTCTTCTTCAATTAGTTTTATGAGTGATCTTGCATTTTTAATTCCAAATGCTTTGTAATATCTAATAGAGGTTTTATTAAAGCCTATTCTGTTATTTAAGTAGTTTCTATAATAGGAATTATTCGACAGTTCTTCATAATTTTCTGGAATGACCTCTCCCACATAATTATATTCCTTAAAGTATTTTCGAAATACATCTTGCTGGTCATTAAATAACATATCCCATTCAGAATCATTCCAGCTCAATAAATAGGCATAATTACGTTGATAATGACTAACAATGGCATTTTTCAATGAATCATTTTTAATGAGTCTCATGCCTTCCATATTTATACTATTATATGCCGTCATGGTCACCAAAAACTTAGGTGCCAATGTGATATTTCCAAAATGTTTATACAAGGTATCATTTTCTGGGATTTTATTTTTGAAAGCAGAAAGAATGATATTTGCTGACTCATTAGACCTTTCGTGGAAACCAATATTATCTTCCATATCTAAAATATCCGCTTTCAAATTTTCTTGCATTTCTTGAAGCAGTGCCAACTCTAAATTCTGTTCCTTTCGTGTTTCGTTCCAATTATTTATTTGTAAGGCAATTAAAATTCCTATAACTACTAAAAAAATCTCACCAATTGCATACTTTACATATTTGGTGGTTTTACCTTCATTGAGAATGTTTTGACGAGTTTTTCGGAAGAATTTAATCATTTTGTCATATTTTCCAATTGGCCTTTTACAGAATTAAGTTGTAATAGGACGTAATTAACATATGCTAGTTTGGAGTCTAAATTTCCAATCAAAAATACTAAGTCTTTTTTCAATTGGGGATCATTCAATAAGTTGTTAAATACTGATTGTGCATTTTTTGGGGCAAGGCCTATAGTACAATTTTCTGGTAAAGTAACCGAAATGCTTCTTCTTGTACCAATGTAAATGTCCCCGCAATTTGTCCTTATCATGTCCTGTATTACATGTGGCATTGTACTTCTTAAGTTTTCCCTATATCTGTTGGGGAGATTAATAATAACAGATTCATTCCACTTAAGTTCATAATAGGAGATTATGGATTGTTTAAGACTGTCACTTCGCAGCAAGTTTATTTGTCCGGAGGCAATTAATTCCAAATAGGTTGAGTTTGGCGCCCTTGCATCGTTAATTTGACTCGCTTGATAGAGGTCTATTAAACCTTCCTCGGGGTTGTGGGAGGTATTATCATAACTTTCAAAATATTGTATAGCCTTTTTGGCACTATTGCTTACTTGCGTGTTATAATTAATATAAGATTGTAAATAATTTTCTTCTTCAGTTAAATCATCCAAAAGACGAGAAATATAATTGGCCTCCATTTCATTGTTCTTTCTCATTTCGTTCCAATTGTTAATCTGCAGCGCAATTAAAATACCAATCACCACGAGGATGATTTCTCCAATAGCATACAACAAATACTTACTGAATTTATTTTCAGACACTAGTTTCTGGCGGATTTTTCGGAAGAATTTAATCATTTGTTAAAATTGAACGGTCCTCGGTTAATTCAGATTCTATCAAGTGTATTATAGAATCAATCTCATTGTGTAAATTTTTTCTATATCCCAAAGCTTCATTGGTAAGTACAGACTTTATACCCATTAAATTTCGTACTTTGGGTTTGTCCATAATTTCTATATAATCGTTCTTGGGTCCCAGAGTAATATTGTAATTGGGCAGTTTAAATTTGAGTAATTGAAGAAAATTAACGTCTATGACACAAATCTCATCAATTCTCATTTGGTGTACATTCATTCTATCCAAAATAAGTCTATCTAGATTAATAATGTTTGCGTCTAGAACACTAAGTCTATCACGAATTTCATTGTTTTTGATGATGGCTATTTTTCCAGCATTTTTTAAATCTGAATAGGTGTTTATTACAGGCACCTGAATTTCAAAATCCCAAAAGGCCTTGTTAAAATATTCGGTGGTTTTTACATCGTCTTCTAGAACCACCCTGATTGAATCTTTATGCAGAACAGTTTCAATAATGTCTAAGTAATATTGCTCACTCGCTATATATTCTTCAGAAAAAAATTTGGCTGATTTCAAATCTTCAAGTAATATAGATAGGATGGCCGTTTCGACCTTTTTTTCTTTTCTTGTCTCATTCCAATTGTTAATTTGTAATGCGATAAGAATACCAATTACAACGAGTGCTATCTCGCCAATGGCATATTTTAGGTACTTGGCCGTTTTCCCTTGAGAAATCAAGTTTTGACGAATTTTTCTGAAGAATTTAATCATTAGATTATTCTGTTATGAAAGAGAGCTAGAATTGTTTTGTGATTATTTGGATTTATGAACTTCTAATTCTATTTCAATCATAAACTCAGGGATTGCCAATTCTTTAACCCCAAGCCAAGAGCCCGTTGGAAAATGGTTCTTGTAAATCTCACCGCGGTATGCAGCATTTTCAAGGAACAAAGGCATATTGGTGGTGAAAATGTTTTCTACTACCACATCGTCAAAAGTGCACCCAAAATGTTTTAATACTTTATCCAAATCTGAATAACAATTCTTCATTTGCTGTGCTAAATCACCTACGGCGGTTGGATTACCTTCATCGTCCATACTTACAGCGCCAGAAACTTTAATACTGTTCCCTATTTTAACAGCGTGGGAATATCCGTAGGCTTTTTCAACTTCCGGGCGGAGTAAAAAGTATTCTGGTTTTTCGGGTTCAATTGTGACTTCTTTTTCAATTTCTTTGGTTAATTCTTTTTCCTTTTGTTCACAGCTTGAAAGGGAAAAAATGAAAGCAAGAATAAGAGAAGTAATAGTTAGTTTTTTCATAATGGGGTGGTTTTATTAAAGTTAGTTATTGTATTCTATTCTTTTGAAATTTCTTCATCAATTAAAGCAATTAAATTTTCGATGTATTGAACTAAATCTTTGTGGATTCCTGCTAAGTAACCATTATTCATAAAGGAAAGTCTAAGGCCATTTTTAAATTTCTCGTTATGATGTTGCCATTTGGCATCTTCAATGAGTCTCTTATATAAAGCTGGGTCAATATCTTTGGCAGTGAGTCTTTTTGGAAACCCAAAAGCGGGTTCCTTTATATCAAAAAACCCAAGTGCAACCATATTTTCAACATGAGGGTCGTATAAATATGTTTCGTATTCTCTTCTCATATGGTTTTCGCCCAACGCAATGGCTACATAGGTTTTGTCTAATTCTAATAATCTATTTTTAATGGAATCGTTTTTAATAAAACTAAGGTTTCCCGAACTTAATAATTCCTTATAGGTATTGTTATTAGGAACAAAAGTGTTCCAAATAAAAACACGTTCGTAAGTATCAGTATATCGTTCAACATCTTCAATAGTTTGAGGCTCAGCTCCATTTATTAAATCGGAACTGGCTTTAGCTTTCTGAAAACGATAGTTTGCAAAGAGGGTATTGTTTTCAACTTCACTTACCAAATCGGCACGAAGGTTTTTTAGGAAATTAACTTCCACCGCACGTTCTTTCCTTCGTTCATTCCAGTTGTTAATTTGCAAGGCAATCAAAATACCTATAACCACAAGGATGATTTCACCAATAGCATATAGAAAATACTTGCTGAATTTATTTTCAGACAGTAGTTTTTGACGAATTTTTCGAAAGAATTTTATCATTGGTTATAGCATTTTTAAAATATTGCTTGAAGACACTAACAAATCGGAATAAAACTTTTTGAGTGCAACGCTTTGAAAATAACGTGAGGTGATTAACGATTCTAGTGTTTTATCTGCCAAGAAATCTTTTTCGTTTATAGTGCTTATTGGTCTTGGATCATCTTTATAGTAATTTTTTAAAAATTCCCATTCGTTATATTTTTGAAAAATTACAGGATAGTTTTCATTGATATAAACCTCATATTTACTCTGAATTTGTGTGTTTGATATATACTCGCGCTCTTGAGCACTTTTAATTAATGCATAGTAATCTAAAATAGCTGTCTGTAATTCGGTTTTTAAGAATGGAATTTCATTAGACTGCGTCATGGTTTCTATAGCATTTGTGTTTGGTCTAAACTGATATTCTAACAATAGTTTTACTAAATATTTTGAGGTGTATTTATCAATTGGAATTAGCGTTTTCATTTGCATCATTAATGAATCTGAATAATTAAAATTATCAATCATATTTTGATGCAATTGTGTTAATTGAACGTGATCTTCATTTAAATTTTGCTTTAAAATAGTTAAGTGATCCGAAATGGACTTGTTTATCTTTTTTTCTTCATTCCAATTATTAATCTGCAACGCAATCAATATTCCAATTACAACTAGAAAAATTTCACCAATTGCATACAGAAAATACTTGTTGAATTTGTTTTCAGATAGTAATTTTTGTCGGATTTTTCGAAAGAATTTTATCATTGATCGGCGTTTATACTTTGTTTATTTTCTATCTGGATTCAATATACAACTGTAAACTTTGTATCAAATTTTCAATTTCATTTCCACAAGTTCTTACGTTACCCCTTAGGCGTTTTGCTCCTACAACAAATAATTTGCTGTTCAAAATATATTGCTCCTTCACCAGCTCCACGTTTTTTAGAATAGTATCAATAGGTCTATCTAAGTCTAACAAATCGTTAGGTGTTAGGAAATTCAATCGAGTAAATGTTCCATACTCATTTGATTTGTCGAATGCAATGTCTATTCTTTTAAGTCTAATGCGATATACATCATCGATTCTTTTGTTTAAACTATCTGGTATCTGTTTCCAAAAATTACTCGATGAAAGTCCTGAATAAATTGGGGAGTTTTGATTTAGAAAATAATTATCCTGCCCCAGAATATTTAGATTGTCTCTTAAGTTTATAGTGTCGATTCTCTTTGTATTTTCCCACATTTCAATTGATTCCTCAAATCTTTTGATAAAGTGATTGGCGTTTGTGAGGTCAGATAAATTCTCTTTTCTTTTTTCCTCTAGGTCAGAAATCAACAAATTGATAAGTTCTTTTTCTAAGGCCTTTTCTTTTCTCGCTTCATTATTATTGTTTATCTGAAGCGCAATTAAAATACCAATGACCACAAGAACAATTTCCCCAATGGCATACATGAAATATTTGCTGAACTTATTTTCAGACAGTAGTTTTTGACGAATTTTTCGAAAGAATTTGATCATCCTTTAGGGTTTGATTTCAAAAAAAAGAACCTCAGCTAAATGTAATATTGAAATTTAGCTGAGATACTTAGTATAATATTTTTATTTTTTGCTTACATCATGGAGTTGTTTGGTATCAACATACTGTTGGAAAGAAATTATTTTCCCGTCTTTTAAAGTCCATAAATGTGCTGCTTGGGAATTAAGTTCTTTTCCAGTACTTTTATTCGTTCCTTTATAACGCAGTGTAGCCAAAACTTGATTGTTTTCCATATTGTGAAGCACAATATCGTTTAAAGTGAAATTAGGAAATCCTTCCAGTACTCGAGTAAAAACACCGTTTAAAACTGCATCTGGACCAATATAAGGGTTTCTGTCCGCTAGCGCATTGCCTTCGGCTTCATTCCATACCACTTTTTCATCTAATGCTGCTAAAACAGCAGGGACATCTCCTTTGCCGAAATTGGTATATAAGCTTGAAACAACAGAGATATTATCAGTATTCAGTAAAGGGTCAATTCCTAATTGTGCCATAAACGCCAAATTGTCCATAAAATCTTGTTCTTGAGCAATCTTGCCATCTTTCATTACGGCGATAGTGGATCCTTCAACTTCTATTTGTTTTCCTGTGGCTGGAATTCCAAAAAATTCACCACTATGGGTTCCTTTAAATTTCCAGTGTTTCACCAACTTATCTCCCTGTCCAAATATATCGACAATGGAGAATTCGGGATTTGAAAATCCTGTGGTAAAATTGGAATAATAGGCTTTAAACGCATCGATGCCTACTACATTTTCTGGGCTGGTGATGAGGGTGATTTGAGAATCGAAATTTGAATCGTTGATAAGATCTAGCTTACCCTCATTAATAATTTCGTCCCAGACCGAAGTATACTTGGAAATATTGTCTTCTACTTGTTTGTTAGGGTTAGAACAGGCAGTCACAATGAATAGTGCTGCAACAAAAAATAATTTAATAGTTGTTTTCATATTGTTTTTGGTTTAGTTTATTGTTAATTCTTTATCAATTAATCGAATAAGTTCATGAGACATTTCTTTCATCCTCTCCAACTGCCCATTCATAACAGTAAGCTCATATACCGCCATGACAAAACCGTTTTTGTGGCTTAAATCTGTTAGAATAGTCTCAAAACCCTCGTGAGGAAGGGCTACATTTTCGCCTGCTTGGCCCTTGCTTACATCATAGGCAAACTTTTTTAAAACAGGATTTAGATCTACCGTCTTGTATAGAGGTTTATATAATAATTCTTGACCATCAAAATTATAATGCTCTTCTTCCCCTTTTAATTCTTTGTAAAGCGCATCTAAATTGAGAAGATTATTTTTTATGGAATCATTCGATATTAAAGCCAGATTACCCGAGTTGGTTAATTCTTGAAAGGTGTTATTAATTTGGTAAAATTTATGAAAGACATAGACATTTAAAGAATTGTGGTTAAAATGATCTAAGTCTTCTAGGGGTTTGCCTTCAAAATATTCTAAGATTGTGTTTGCAGATTCAATTTTTGTAGCACGAGTTTCTATTACGGTTTCTATGTTTTTATTATTAAGTAGTAAATCGGTTTTAATGTTCTTTAAATAGTGAACCTCCTTGGCTCTTTCCTTACTTACTTCGTTGGCATTATTAATCTGTAACGCAATGAGTATCCCAATCACTACAAGTATAATCTCTCCTATAGCATATAGTATGTATTTTGAAACCTTATTTTCAGATACAAGGCGTTGCCTTATCCTGCGGAAGAATTTAATCATGGAGGTTAGTTTAGTTCCTCTAAATATATGAAATTTAGAAGTGTAATCTAATGAGTATCAATAACTAAATTTTTGTTACGAATAGTTATTTTTTACGAAAGCAATAAAAATCCTACGGCAACCATTGCTGGAAACGCTTGAATGAAGAAAATTCTCCTTGAAACCGTGTAGGATCCCACGATACCTGCTATTATAATACAATTTAAAAAGAAAAGTGCCACATTATTTTGCCAAGTTTCATTTTCAATAAAGAAGGTCCAAATTAATCCCGCTGCTAAAAATCCATTGTACAAGCCTTGATTTGCCATCATAGCTTTCGTCTTTGGGAAGAGGTCTTTTGGAAATTGCTTGAAGATTTTGGGACCTTTTGTAGTCCAAGCAAAAGTTTCGAAATAGAAAAAGTACAGGTGTAAAAATGCAATAAAACCTATGAGTATTTTAGTAAGAATTTCCAAAATGGTAAAATTAGTTTCTATAAAGTTAAAGTTTTTATCCCTTAATTATTTTTTTAAAATTGAAAGTAGATAAATTGCTCTCCACTTCCTTGTGAAATAGCAATGAGGAATAGCATAATTCCCCAAACCACTCCTAATATCCAAGCAGGGGGTTTAAGAGATACATCTTTCATTGAAGTATTGCGCATTATCCAATGACAAATAAATAATAAGGTAATTAGTACAAAAACTTTTATGATATCGAAGGAAGGAACAATTTTCTCGCCTCCATCATTGATAAATAACATAGATGCAATCATATTTTTTGCTGTTGAAAATTCTCTAGCTCTAAAAAACACCCATGTAAAATTGACAAGTGTGTAGGTAAGGAAAGCTAGAAGAATACCATTAAAAGCATTTATTTTAATATGAATTTTACTTCTTAGTAAGCGTTCTACAACTAAATAAATCCCGTGTAAAGCTCCCCAAACAACAAATGTCCAAGCAGCACCATGCCATAAGCCTCCCAGTAGCATGGTTACCATTAATGCAACATACATTCTTATTATCCCATGCTTATTTCCTCCTAATGGAATATATAAATAGTCACGTAACCAAGTTGATAATGAAATGTGCCAACGACGCCATAAATCTGAAAATCCAATGGAAGCATAGGGATACCTAAAGTTATCGGGTAATATTATCCCAAGCATTAATGCAATTCCAATAGCACAAGTAGAATATCCAGCAAAATCAAAAAAGATTTGGCCTGAAAAGGCTAAGGTACCCGTCCAAGCGTCTAAACTATGGAGGACTTTTCCTGCTCCGTAAACATCGTCTGCAGTATTGGAAAGTAATGTATCTGCCAATACTACTTTTTGAAAGAGCCCTATGGTTAATAAAAATACCCCCCAAAGAAATTGATTTATGGTTGCTTTCTTTTCTTCATAAAATTGTGAAATTAAATCTTGTGCTCTTACAATAGGACCTGCTACTAACTGTGGAAAAAAGGTAACATATAGCGCAAAATCTAAAAACGTCCTAGCTCGTTCGGTACGTTTTTGGTACATATCGATTGTATAAGACATGGTTTGGAATGTATAAAACGAGATACCCATAGGAAGAATAATGTCCATAGGCCTAGCCTGGAATTCAACACCTATAGTATTTAATAAAGCTGTGAAATTTTCAAGCAAGAAGTTTCCATATTTAAAAAATCCTAGAAACCCAAGATTTACAATCATACTTAGTAATAACCATAATTTCCTTTTTTGTTTATTTTCTTCAATGGCCAACTTTTTTCCTGCCACCCAATCTACAATGGTCGATATCCAAAGTAAGATAACCAATGGGGGATTCCATAATCCATAGAATATGTAACTCGATAACAGGAGCATCCTTTTTTTGGAAACCCAAGTAAGGATAGGGGCATAATACAGCGCTAAAACGATAAGCAAAAAAACTATGAAACTTAAGGAATTGAATAACATAATTAGTTCGAATTAGAGGTGAGTAATACCTGGTCTTTTATTAAAATATCAAGAAACTCATTGGTAAAAATATCGGCATCATTGGCGGTAAGGTGGGACCATTCAGGAATAGTTAAATTTTGTAATTGTGAATAGTCTTCAAAATGATAGGCAGGGACATTTGCTTTTTGGACCAATTCATCCCAAAAAGTAGCTCTAGGGGTTACCGTATTTTCAAAATCCCTTAAATAGCCGTCTGATGGGCAGCGTAATAAAATAACTTTTCCACCTCTGGCTTTAAACTTTTCCAAGTCTGTAAGAAAGAAATTCATAGTAGCCACCTTATCTGGAGGAGGACCCTCTCCAGACATAAAAAACTTCCAAACCTTTTTCACCGTATTGGCAAAGGCGGTATCTGTTTCCATCCGCTTTAGCATCCGTACATTTCTATCCAATCGAATTTCTTCAAAGGTGTGAAATGGAGGCATAGGATCTATCACACGGTTATTAACGTGAATTTTCTTTAGGAGTTCTTTTAAATTGATACCATCAACTCCTTCAACCTCACTTATAAATGCAAAGCTGTTTTGCAAGGGAAGTGAAAAAAGGTGATTTAATTGTTGCGCATAGGTTCTATTATGAAAATAATCAACTCTAGCCTGAGGCCAAGCCCATGGCTGTGCTTTTGGAAAGGTGGTGGAAAAAAATAATCCAGGAGTAACCCCAACCAGAATAGTTCCGTTAAAATTTGAGTTGTTTACAATATCATGAAAAACAGGTAAAGGGGAACAGCCACCAGCAGCCAATTGAATGGGCTTATTACCCATTTTCTTTTCCCATTGATCCAGTTGAATATCGAAATGAATACGTGATGATCCCACCAAAACAACATCTTCTTTCGATAACTTCTCAACTTTTGCTCTTTGAACCGCCCAAAGAGCTTCATTATCATCTAATGTGGCGGTAAAACCTTGATTTCGCCAATAAATTTCCCAAGCTATAAGGGCCGTTACAGTTATCAAAAGCCCAATAAGTACAGATTGCTTTAGATTCATTTTGATAAGGATTAGATATTTTTAAACACGAAATATCCTTATCAACCAAAATATTGAATCAATTTGTCCTACTATCGTTCAAGCGAGTAGGTAAAAAATAGGTTACTCACTTTTGATTCTATTTTTAGAAAATAGATCAGTCATGAAATAAATAATTTGGTTGATTAGTTGTAATAAATGTATGAAAATAAATGACTTAAATAACCTATTAGGAGGTTTTATTTACAAAGAGCTGTAATTGGAAATATCAATACCCACTTTAGTCATAATGGATACGGCTCCAGTATTGAGTAAGTTGGTTTCAATTCCTGAACTAAAAACCTGAATCATATCTTTTCCAAATTCTTTTGAATTCCTATGTGCCATTTTGCTTTGGCAACTTTTACCAGTGCAATGACTTAATCGTTTTTTGCGTAATTTACCTTTTTACTTCGTCGCTCCAACTCTACATTGTCGTGCCAAACGCCTAATCGTTGTCCAATTTTTTCCTTTATGCCCACAACTCTAAACCCCGCATTTTTATGTAGTTCTATACTTGCAATGTTTTGCGGAAAAATACGTGCTTGTAAGGTCCAAAATCCTGCTTTTTCACTTTCAAAAACCAAGTGTTGTAATAGTTTTTTGCCAATACCTTTTCCACGAGCGTCTTTGGCTATGTAGATGGTGGTTTCGGCAACACCTTTATACACTTCTCTTTTTGAAATTGCACTTAAGGTACACCACCCCACAATTCGGTCATTTTTTTTAGCAATAAATCGGCAAACGGGTAAAAACTTTTCATTAAAAATTTCCCAAGAAGGAACTACTGTTTCAAACGTTGCAATGCCCGTTTCTATCCCTTCATTGTAAATTTTTGATACTGCATGGTAGTGTTCTTTATGTAATGGAAGGAATTCCATTTTTAACAACAGCCACTACCTGGTGTGCAGCATCCTTCGGCTTCTGCCATAGCGGGTTCAGGGACACCGCAAGTTTCTTTGGCTTTGCAATCGGTTTGTTGAACCCCCAATTTTAAAATGAGTTGATTATTTGAAATAGTATAATCATTCAAGAATAGCTGCGCTGTATGAAATGCCTCATTGCTGTATTCAAATTTTATTTCTGCATCCATATCGTAAGGCTTCATTTGCCCTACTTTTTTCAGAATCCCCAAAGCTTTAAAAGTAGACATATAATCTCTTTTGCCTTTTTCAGAAGGGCTTTCCCAAAGCTGAACAATAGTTTCATTCCAAGCATCTGTCCCACTTCCACAGTCAACCGAATCTATCTTAACGTGCTTTACTTCGGTGATGTGGTAATTAGCTTCTACAAATTTCCCTGGAGCATATTCAAATAACAATGCTTTGTCTTTATGGCTTTCTAAAACGGATAAAAATTCTTGTGTTTTCATAATGTGAATGAGTTAGCAGCATTTTCGTTCGGTGCTTTCAAAAAAGTCTTGAAAGAGTAGTTTTAATGCTGTGAGTTTGTCTTTGTTTATAGTGTAGTATTGACTTTTACCACTGAATTTACTTTTTAGTAATCCAGATTTTTTTATAACCTGAAGGTGTTGTGAGGTGGTGGGTTGTGATAGCTTAATTTTTTCTGAAATGTCTTTACACAAACAACCTTCACAATCTCCAATATAATTTAAGATGGAAATTCTAGCAGGATGAGAAAGTACTTTTGCAAGATCTGCCAGCTGATTCACTTGCATAGAATGTAAATATCTTTTTGAAACGCCCATGGTTTATAATTATAATAATGCAATATTACGATAATAAAAATAAATAAAAAAGCTTTCAGGGTTTTTTTGAAAGCTTTTTACAATTTTAGAACCAAGGCTTTTTGTTGGCTTGGTACGTTTGGTAAAATTCTTCGTCGCTTTTTGTGAGATAAATAATCCCTTCAATTAGTCCTATTACTCCTGTAGCCATATAGATGAAAATTCCTATAACAATACAAGAAGTTGCAATACCTAAAAGGGTTCCTCCTAATAGGATAAATCCTTCTTTTTGATACCCTAAAATAAATTTATGTACTCCAAAAGCACCTAAAAATATTCCTAAAAGTCCAGCAACCAGCTTTTTGTTTTCACCACTTTTTGTGGCTTCATTCCATCCTTCTTTAAACTCACTGGCAGTACTTTTTGCTTCGTCCTTTATTTCTTTGGCAGTATCTTTTATTTCGTCGCCTAGGTTTTCGTTGTTTTCTTCAGACATGATTTGTTTGGTTAAAGTTGAATAATAAAAGTACTAAATTTTTTAAAACCTTGAATACCAGAATTCCATTAGTTTTTAATAAGGGTTATTTTTATTGAAATGCGGCATCTTTTGGCTCCCAAAGCTCAATTTTATTACCGTCATTATCCATAATCCAACCAAATTTCCCATAATCGTATTCTTCCATTTCGCCCACAATAGTAACACCTTCCTCTTTCAGAACTTTAAGTAATTCCACCAAATTTTCGACACGGTAGTTAAACATAAACTCCTTTTTTGATGGAGTATAATACTTAGTGTCTTCAGGAAAGGGACTCCATTGTGTCGAGCAATCTTTGCCTTCTTTGTCTTTCCACCAAAAGGTACAACCCCAATCATCTGTTGGAAAACCTAAATGTTTTTTGTACCATTCTTTGGTGGCATTGGGATCTTTAGTTTTAAAAAATAATCCGCCAATACCAGTAACTCTCTTTTTCATATTATTATTTTTTTATTGCAGATTCATAAATGGAAATCCACTCTTTTACACTCATTTTTGAAGCTAATTCACCAATTAATTCATAAGGAATCTCTTCTATCTTTTTAAATCGAATACAGCTTTTCCCCATATCAAGTTTTCGTTTACAATGTTTTGGATACTCTTCCACAAACCAATCCATAAGTTCTTTTTTTGCATACAAACCAGAACTATAAACTGCAATAAAGTTTTTTTGTGAAGCAATACTCATAAATGGTAAAGGGGTGTCTGGAGTACAATGATATCCATCTGGATATATGGAATGTGGAACTACATAGCCTATCATTCCGTATTGTATTTGTTCTTCAAACCCTTTGGGTAAATTCTCTTTAATTATTTGTTGAAGCTTTTTTATGGGTTCTTTTCGTTCTTCGGGAATTTGAGCGATATATTCTTCGGGAGTATTGGCTTTGTATTGCATGACCTATTTTTCTCTCACTAAATTTATGAAAATTCTCCTAGTATCTTTTCGACAATGGTTTGCGCCAATTTTTTTTTGCTTTCCACTGTCCATCCTGCAATGTGTGGACTTAAAATAACATTGTCCATAAGAATCAATTCATTTAAAGCTTCAGGCATTTCTGAAGTAAATAACGACTCAAATGAAAGTTTTTCGTATTCCAAAACATCCAATCCTGCGCCTAAAATTTTCCCGCTTTTTAATGCCGAAACAAGGTCTTCTGTAACCACACTTTTTCCACGTGCGGTGTTTAAAAACCAAAATGGATTTTGAAATTTTGAAATAAAATGGGTGTTAATCATTTTGTCGGTTAAGGGTGTCCATGGCGTGTGAAGGCTCAGCACATCTACCATATCAAATAAAGTTGGTAGGCCCACTTGTGTAGCGTTCATATCGCCCACATCCTCTAAAATATCATAACAAAGTACCGTGCAATCAAATCCCTTCAGTTTTTTGGCGAACGCTTTACCCATATTTCCGTAGCCAATAATCCCAACCGTTTTACCGTCCAATTCAACTCCTCGATTTCCTTCACGATTCCAAACACCCTTCTTGACTTCTCGGTCTGCTTTATTCAAATTATTGAATAGTGAAAGTAACATTCCCAAAGTGTGTTCCCCTACGGCATTTCGGTTGCCTTCGGGAGCGGCTATGAGCGTTACTTTCATTTTTTGAGCGTATTCTTCATCAATACTTTCTAATCCCGCACCCACACGAGCAATAAATTTTAAATTTTTAGCGGCATCCAAAAATGTGTTATCAATTTTAAAACGACTACGGATTACAATACCATCATATTTGTGAATACTCGTTTCAATTTCCTCTTTTGAAGAAGTGTAATCTTCAACATTGTTAAACCCAGCCTTTTGGAGTTCTTCAATAAGTAAAGGGTGATTTTTATCGAGGTGAAGAATGTTCATTTTTAGATTTTGGGATAGGAAGTTTTTGTTTTTTCAGTTATCATATTTCCTGTATGTTTTGTAGAAAGCTTTTCGAATAAAAGCACGTGGACTTCTTCTCCGTTTTGTGTTTTGGGGCAGTGTTCTACGCCTTTCGGAACTACAATAATCTCACCTTCTTTAAGTATTTCAACTTTGTTTCTAAAGTGCATTTCCAATGTTCCTTTCTGAATTAAAAACAACTCGTCTTCTTCCTCATGTTTATGCCATACAAAGTCGCCTTTTATTTTCGCGAGAAGTACCTGCATGTCGCCTACTACCGCAATTTGATGTGGGGACCAATGGTCTGAAAATTTGCTGAATTTTTGTGAAACGTTAATTGTTTTCATGCAAGTAAATTACTGAAACAAAGTACAAATTTTCATGCTAATTTATATAATGAAGCAGCGTGTTTAAAAACCTAAAATTATTTTAGACAAATAGAAGAAAAGAAAAATTCCAAAAATATCATTACTTGTCGTAATAAAAGGTCCTGTGGCAATAGCGGGATCTATGCCTTTTTTATTTAGTATAATAGGCACAAAGGTGCCTACTAGTGCAGCAACGATAATAACTGATAACATGGAAATAGCGATAGTGAAAGCAACTCGTTGATCTAGTCCAGCAATATAGCCAAATACAATAACCAAGACAGCCAATGCAATTCCATTTATTAATGCGAGCCCAACTTCTTTTAACAATCTTTTAAAAAGGCTTCCTTTTACATTGTCATTTGCCAAACCTTGAACGATAATCGCACTTGATTGTACCCCCACATTTCCTGCCATCGCTGCAATTAAAGGGGTAAAAAAGAAAAGTTCTACATAATTACTAATGGCTTCATCAAAACCTTTCATGATATATACACTCCCTAATCCCCCGAAAAGTCCTAATACCAGCCAAGGTAGTCTTGCTCGTGTTAGCAACCAAATACTATCATCAGCCTCTACATCACTAGAGATACCAGCAGCCATTTGGTAATCTTTTTCGGCTTCGTCTTTTATAAAATCTACAATATCGTCAATGGTAATTCTTCCTACTAGGACACCATGATCATCTACCACAGGAATAGCTTCCAAATCGTATCGTTGCATAATACGAGCCACTTCTTCTCCTTCGGTGTGCACGGTTACATAATCTACTTTAGGAATATATACATCGCTAATTCTAGCTTTTTCAGGAGCTGTTAATAGGTCTTTTAGGGAAAGCCTTCCCTTTAATTTATCTTCTTTGTCAACCACATAAATAGAATGTACACGAGTAACATTTTTAGCTTGCCTACGCATTTCTCTCACACATCCTGCAATGGTCCAGGTTTCTTTTACACGAACAAGCTCTTTTGCCATAAGACCTCCAGCAGTATCTTCGTCGTACTTAAGGAGTTCAACAATATCTGCAGCATGCTCTTCATCCTTAATTTTTGAGATTACCTTTTTCTGAATGTCCTCATCGAGTTCTCCAATAACATCTGCCGCATCATCGGTATCCATTTCGGCAAGCTCTTGGGCAATTTCCTTTGGAGAAAGACGATCAAGAATTTTTTCACGAACATCTTCATCCACTTCCATTAATGCTTCGGAAGTTATTTCGCTTTCCAGTAATTTTATAAGATACGTTGCATCATCACTATCAAGTTCTTCAAGTACTTCTGCAAAATCAGCAAAGTGAAAGTCTAGGAATAGTTCTTTTAAGGCATTTCCATCCTTTTGAGCAATGAGTTGCTCGATGTGCTCAACAAATTCAGATGTTAGTAGAAATGCCATGACTCTCGAGTTTTTGAGTGAGCGCTATAAATTCTTGAACCGAAAGTTGTTCGGGTCTTTGCGCAAAGATAGCATCTTCTTTTAGTTTTTCGGGGAGCGAGAAGGATTTTAAGCTATTTCTTAAGGTTTTACGTCGTTGCTGAAAGGCCGTTTTAACTGTTTTGAAAAATAATCCTTCATCACAAGGCAGTTGATAGTTCTCTTTTCGGGTTAGCCTTAGTACACCACTATCTACTTTTGGTGGCGGATTAAAAACGCCTGGTTTTACAGTAAATAAATATTCGGTATCGTAAAAAGCTTGTACTAAAACCGAAAGTATTCCGTATGTTTTACTTCCTTTTTTTTCACAAATTCGTTGCGCTACTTCTTTTTGAAACATTCCTGTAAATTCTGGAATTAAATGACGCCATGCTAAGGTTTTAAAAACAATTTGAGAGGAAATATTGTAAGGAAAATTTCCTGTGATAGCAAATTGGGCATCTCCAAAGAGTGATGAAATATCGAATTTTAGAAAATCGGCTTCAAGAATGGTCAAATTTTTATGGGGGTAGTTTTCTTTTAAATATTGAATGGATTCTGTGTCCAAATCCATCGCAATTAACTCGATTGGCTTAGAAACTAAGTACTTGGTTAAAACACCCATTCCGGGGCCAATTTCGAGCACCTTATCGTAATTTTTAAAGGTAAGCGTGTTGCCTATTTTTTCGGCGATATGCTCATCGTGAAGAAAATGCTGCCCTAAATGTTTTTTGGCTCTAATAGGTTTCATTACTGTTCACTAATTACTTCCAATTCAGATCTAAAAGCGATAAATTTTCCTTCAAAGGGTTTGCTTTGTGCCTGAAGGATTTCGGCATCTTCTTGATAATATTTTTGAAGTGTTTCTTTGCTGTCGGTGCGATATTGAACAGAGTAGGTAATGCCTCCCATTTCTTCCTCTACTTGTACCCGAGTCATTAGGGCCTTTTGAAATTTTCCCGTAGCTAACATAGCAGGAATATGTTCTTCTTTCATCCAGTGCAGCCACTGGTCGTGAACAGTTTCTTCAATATTTATGGTGACGTTGTAGATGTACATAGTTAGTTAATTTCATCGCCGCGAAGCATTCGGTATCTTTTTCGGGCTTCCACAAAGTAAATACTGTCTTGAAAGTTAAAAATAATTTGCTCGTATAGCTCTTTGGCCTTTTCAGGTTGCCCTAGGTAAGTTTCGTAAAGTTTTGCGAGTTTAAAATGTGCATCATCCGCAAGAATGTCTTCCTTATATAGTTCGATTAACTTTAAATATTGAGCTTCGGCATTTTCAAATTGGTTTAACTTTTCATAAATCATACCCATTTTAAGCAATGCTTCGTCTTCAATTTCCTCGCCTTTATGGTTCGTTAAAATATCTTTCAAAAGGGTAATGGCTTCCACATTCTTATTCTGAAGGGCTCTCAAATCTGCAGTAGCAAATTTCTTTAAAGCCGTTTGTGTAGAGTCTTCTAAAGAATTATCTTGAATCATCAAACTAAGTTGCATAGCATCGTTTGCGATGAGTTGTGATGCCGATTTTTTTAATACGTCTAGTTGCACCTGTGCCCATTCAAAATCTCCCTTAAAATAACTGGTTCGTGCCACTTTAAACCGAGCTTCCTGTGCCAATACATCATTTTGTACTTTGTTTTGAACTTGGGAATAATAGATTAAGGCTTCGTTAAACTTTTCGTCAAAAACTAAGATGTCTGCCAATTTCAATTTTACTCGGGCTTCTTGATAAATAGTAAGTCCCTTTTTAGACAATGCTTTTAAATTTTGAATTGCCTCTTCTTTTTTTCCGTACCGAAACGCTAAAAAGTCGTTGTAATCTATTTGAAGTAAATACGTATCTCGATCATCTCCAAATTCTGAAAACAACTGTTTGTATTGTGCATCAATTTTCGGGTAGTCCTTTTCTTGAGCTAATTCTAACTCAACATACATTAACTGTTGGTATCCTTCTAATTTTAAACGCGGATTGTAGGCTTTTTCAATTATAAAATTGATAATTTCCTTGGCGTCCTCGTAGCTTTTTTCATCGATGGTAATTTTACCTAAATCCAATAAGCCAGATAGATTTTCCTCTCTTCGTGCATAGATTGCTTTTTCCTGGATAAATGCCTTTTTAAAATCTTTTTGCTGAATAAACAACCAGCTCAATAGTTCATTATATAGGACATCGGGGTCTTGCTGCAGTTTTTTTAGAAGTGTTTTTCTTAGTAAAATATTGGCTTCATTTGTGGGGTCTTCAGTAATGTAAAGGCTGAAATTGCGTTTGATGGTTCCATTGTATGTTGGATTTATTTTAATGAGTTCTACATAGGTCTCAAACATCTTTTCAAGTTCGCCTTGTTCGCCATAAATACGGGCTAATTGTGCGTAATAATTTCTGCTATCATCCTGCATCATGGCTGTTTCATAGACTGTCACAGCTTCATTAAGTAAATTGTAATCTGAAAAAACCTGCCCAACGATATATGCGTAAGGAGGACTTTCTTTTACAAAATCAATCGCTTTTTGGTAATTAATTTGAGAAATACTGTCTTTGTTTTGAAGTGCATAATTATAGCCTAACTCTATCAAAAATTGGGGGATGATGCGTTTCCCTTCAGTATACTCTTTTAGTAATTCTTCGGCTTCGCTATATTGTTCTAATTGTTGATGTGTTTTCACCAAATCTACCAAATAACGGGTGTTACCTTTATTTTGCTGAACTAGTCTTTTATAAAGCACCAAGGCTTTTTCGTAATCGCCTTGCTCAAAGTAATTTTTTGCCAAGAGGTCGTTTTGGGCAAATAGCCCACAACTAAAAAATAAAAGAAAGCCAATTAAAAGATAGCGCATGGCGTAAAGATAACGATTTGGTTACTTACTAAAACAGCAAAGTTTGTGCCTTGATTGTTAAAATGCCAAAACTTCTTTTTTGAAGTTTAATCAATTATATCAAACCCACAGTAAGGAATCAACACTTCTGGAATTTTAATTCCGTTGGGCGTTTGATAATTTTCTAAAATTCCTGCTAAGACACGCGGTAATGCTAAAGCACTTCCGTTAAGGGTGTGCGCTAGTTTGTTTTTACCATCCACATCCTTAAAACGAAGTTTTAATCGGTTGGCTTGAAAGGTTTCAAAATTAGATACTGAAGATATCTCTAACCATCTATCTTGTGCCGTTGAAAATACTTCAAAATCGTAGGTGAGCGCTGAGGTAAACCCTAAATCACCACCACACAAACGAAGGATGCGATATGGTAGTTTTAAATCACGAAGGATATCTTTTACATGCTCTACCATCCCGTCAAGGGCAGCATAACTATTGTCGGGATGCTCAATACGAACAATTTCTACTTTATCAAATTGGTGCAAACGGTTTAACCCTCGTACGTGTGCTCCATAACTTCCGGCTTCACGTCTAAAACACGGGGTGTAGCCTGTGCATGTAATGGGCAACTGATTGTGAGCCAATAACTCATCACGGAATAAATTCGTAACAGGGACTTCGGCTGTTGGAATTAAATATAAATCGTCAATTCCCACATGATACATTTGTCCTTCTTTGTCGGGTAATTGTCCCGTTCCAAAACCTGACGCTTCATTTACCAAATGAGGCACTTGATATTCGGTATAACCAGCTGCTGTATTTTTATCGAGAAAATAGGTAATTAAAGCACGTTGTAAGCGAGCCCCTTTTCCTTTATAAACTGGGAATCCAGCACCAGTGATTTTTACACCTAATTCAAAATCGATTAAATCGTATTTTTTTGCTAATTCCCAATGCGGAAGAGCCTCACTATCTAAGGTTGGAATATCACCTTCTTTAAAAACCTCTTCGTTATAGTTTTCATCTTGGCCTGCAGGCACTAATTCATTGGGAATATTTGGAATGGTAAATAACAATTGTTGAAGTTTTTCGGAAGCTTCATTTAGTTGATCTTGTAATGTTTTAGACTGTTCTTTTAATTGGGTGGTCTGCTCTTTTAATTCGTTAGCTTTTTGTGCTTCTCCTTTTTGAAACAACATTCCAATTTCTTTAGAAAGTGTATTAGATTGTGAAAGCACCTCATCTAACTGTGCTTGTGTATTACGACGCGTTTCGTCTACTTGCAATACCTCTTCAAGAATGGTGTTTGCATCAACCCCTCTTTTAGAAAGGGCTTTTACGTATGCATCTTTGTTTTCACGAATGTTGTTTACTTGTAACATATTCCTAAGAAATTTAAGAGGGCAAAGTTAGGGAAAAATGAGGCTTTAAAGAATGGTATTTTTGCTATTCTCTATTATTTTTTGGCATAATCCTCAGGAGAAGGTAAAATCCAATCGTGATGTTTAAAATGATTCCATTTTTGAGAGGATATATCTACTTCTGGGTCAATAAAGGTATGGTAGGTCCCTTGATTAATTTTTACTTTACATGTTACATACACGGCTACATCGTTCCCTTTTTCGGCTTCCATATTTTTAATTCGCTGCGCCATTTGCCAAATAAAATCGGGTTTCGTCTTTACACTTTTAATTTGGTCGCTGCTTAATAAGGGGAGGTAGGGGTAGTTATTTCGTTCCCCGGTTTCTTTGTTTTCTACCCAATAAATAAGCTGTCCGCTTCGACTTCTTAGCATCATTCGCCAACTTAATCGGTGGCCTTCTTCAGTCCAAAGGACATCATCTTTAATGAACCAATGACGCAATGGTAGCCCAATTTGAAACAAAAAATAAATACTGAAAATGGTTATTCCAAGGGTTTTATATTTCGGAATTATGACCTCGTCACTTTTAAAAACAGGACGTTTTAATCTAAAGCGTTTAATAAGTGTTTCTGGTGTAAAAAAGAAGAGTGCAAAAGCAATACTCATATACGGAAAAATTCCCACTTGAAATACAAAGGAATTAAACAAATGAAAAAACAACGAAAGGCAAAAAGCCAATACTCTTGTTCGTTTCCAAAGAAACAGTGGGATAATAATTAAATCGAACAAAATCCCTACATAAGCAATACCATAATGTACCCATCCTTGCTGAAGCAATTCGCCTATTAACCAATAGCTTTTTTTGCCTTTCATAAATAATGCAGGTACAGAGGCGTCTAACCATTGGGGATACATTTTTGCAATAGATGCGTAGGTAAAAACAATCCAAATTTGCGCAATAAAAACCATCGAAACCCAACGCGGCATACTGTATTTTTTAAAGTTGGGAATCCATTTGGCATCTAATGATAAGTATCGATTGGCTGGAAAAAAGACCATCATCCAGCATAACAACATCATTAAATAGTAATGATTATTATAGGAGCTTTTTTGCATTAAATACACGCAAGTCCACATAAGTGCATAAGCTGCCATGCTCCAACGGTATTTGTAACCCAACATTACCATAATTCCAAAACATCCCATGAGAACGAAATAGAAATACATTCCGTTTCCAGGAAGAGGTTGTAAAAAATCGAAACCAATAAAGTTGAAAGTAAATTGAGGCTCGACCAGTGTTTGTTTTACCCAACCCGTGGCAATAGCGCCAAAGGCTTCAATAGAAATTAATAAGCCAAAGACAATCCGCCAAAGCGATAGTCCCGTATTATCAATTCTTTTGAATAAAAAATCATTCATGTTCCTTCAGAAAAATTCTAGCAAAAGTTTCGTCTTTTTGGATGGCTTCTTTAAGTTGGGTTAAGGACTCAAAGGTATCTTCATCTCTAATGTGAGTAATGAATTCCAAAGTCAATTGACTTCCGTACAAATCTGCATCAAAATCAAGAAAAAAGGTCTCAATAGTAGTGTTTTTTCCTCCTACTGTGGGGTTGGTGCCAATACTGGTAAGTCCATAATAGGGTTTTCCATCAATTTTAGCGTGTGTTAGATACACTCCATTTTTTGGAATTAATTTATAAGATTCCTCCACTTTAAGGTTGGCAGTGGGATAGCCCATAGTTTTCCCAATTTGCTTGCCACTTTCCACATGTCCCTTTAGTGTATAACGATATCCCAAAAAGCTGTTTGCAGTTTCAATGTCACCCATCTCGAGTGCTTTTCTAATTTTGGTAGAACTTATGGCAACTTCGTCAAGTTCTTGAGCCGAAATTTCTTCGACGGCAAAGGAATAGGTTTTTCCAAATTCTCGTAGATCTTCGATAGTGGCGGTACGATTTCTTCCGAAACGATGGTCGTAGCCAATAATCACTTTTTTAACCTTTAATTGATTCACCAAAATATCACGAACATATTCTACTGCCGTGAGGCGAGAAAATTCTTGTGTAAAGGGATGAATGACCAAATGGTCCAAACCTAGTTGCGTTAAATGTTCTTTTTTTTCTGAAAGTGTATTGAGCAATTTTATGTCGATTTCCTTTTGAAGCACCATCCTTGGATGTGGGAAAAAAGTTAGTAAAACCGACTCTAAATCATTTTTTCGAGCTGCTTCAACCACACGTTTAATAATGGCTTGATGCCCAATGTGGACGCCATCAAAGGTACCAATAGTGACAACGGTCCCTTTTTCATTTTTAAAAGCAGAAGATGGACTGTGTTCTTTCAATTTATTTTCCGTTAAAGGTATTCATGGTTTCTTTTATTCCAGCTAGGCCAAAGGATTCAATAATTTGACTTGCCATTTCAAGTCTTTCGGGAAGTTTTTTTGTTTCCTCTTCATCCCATTCTCCCAAAACATAATCTACTTGTCTCCCTTTTGAAAACGCATCGCTAATTCCAAATCTAAATCGGTTGTACTGAGTAGTTTGTAACACATCTTGAATATCTTTTAATCCATTGTGTCCGCCGTCACTTCCTTTAGTTTTTACACGAAGCGTCCCGAATTGTAAATTAAGGTCATCGGTAACTACCAACAAATTTTCCAAAGGAATATTTTCTTTATCAAGCCAATATTTTACAGCTTTTCCGCTAAGATTCATGTAGGTGCTTGGCTTAAGTAGCAAAAAGCTTCTTCCTTTCTTTTTATGAACTGTAACATCTCCTAGCTTAGCTGTTTCCCAAGTGAGTTCATTTTCTCGGGCCAAAAAATCTACAATTTTAAAGCCAATGTTATGACGTGTATTTTCATATTTGGGGCCAATATTTCCCAATCCGGCTATCAAGAATTTTTTCATGGAATCTCCTTCAGTATAATGGGCGTCTTTTTTTAAGCCAAGTAGTTTTCTGAAAAACTCAATCATTTTTCAATTCGTTTCAGTAAAAATAAAAAAAGCATCCCATTTAATAGGATGCTTTTGTGTATTCTTATAAATAGAAGATTTATTCTTCGGCTGGAGCTTCTGCTGGAGCAGCTTCTGATGTAGCTTCTTCTCCTTCTGCACCATCTTCTCCCTCTTCTCCTTCTTCCTCTTCTTCATCAGCAATAATTGTTCTTGAAGTTCTAATTTGACAAATTACAGTGTTTTCACCGTGCATGATTTTAAACTTATCTTGCTCGATTTCAGTAATGTACATTTTGTTACCAATACGCATTTCAGTAATGTCTGCTTCAATAAAATCTGGAAGATTTTTAGGTAATGCTTTTACACGAAGTTTACGGTTTACAATACGTAAAACCCCACCATTTCTAACACCTTTCGAGTTTCCAACAATACGTACGGGAATTTCCATGGTTACTTCTTTGTCATCAAATATTTGATAGAAGTCTATGTGAATAATTTTGTCGTTTACTGGGTGAAATTGAATATCCTGAAGGATACATTCTACCTTAGTTCCGTCTTCTAGTGCAATTACAACTGTGTGTACATCTGGAGTGTACACCAAGTCTTTAAATGCAATTTCGTCTGCCGAAAAGTGTATAGGTGTATCTCCTCCGTAAACAACGCAGGGAACCTTTCCAGCATTACGTAAGGCTTTGGTAGCTACCTTGCCCACGCTTTCTCTTTTGAGTCCGTTAATTGTAATTGATTTCATTTTTGTTTTTTAAATGATTAAATAATGCTTAGCCATTGCTAAAGCGGGTGCAAAGGTAGTTTTTTTTCTGAAAAAAGCTACTGAAAAGAAAGTTTTTTACTCGTAAAGCGAGGGTTGGATCATCGCTGGATTATGAATGTATTATAATCTTCGTCGAGGTTTGCCTAGACCACTAGTCATTAGTGGTGTTTCAAAAAGAGTTACATCAAAAATTTGGAGCTAATGGATTTATTTTCATTTACCCGAAGCATCACATCGGCAAATAAATTGGCACAAGTTAATACTCTTATTTTATCACTTTTTTGACGTAGCGGAATGGAGTCTGTTACAATGAGCTCTTCAAGCTTCGATTTTTCTAATTTTTCATAAGCATTTCCAGAAAGAATAGGATGCGTACAAATAGCTCGTACACTTAAAGCACCTCGTTCCATCATTAAGTCGGCAGCTTTTGTTAAGGTTCCCGCTGTATCCACCATATCATCAACGAGGACTACATTTTTACCCGTGACATCACCAATTAATTCCATGTGAGAGATAATGTTTGCTTTTTCTCGTTGCTTATAACATATTACCACATCGCTTTCCAATGCTTTTGAATAGGCATACGCTCTTTTTGAACCTCCCATGTCTGGCGAAGCAATAGTTAAGTTTTCTAGGTTAAGACTTTTTAAATAGGGTAAAAAGATAGTTGAGGCAAAAAGGTGGTCCACTGGTTTTTCAAAAAACCCTTGAATTTGGTCTGCGTGTAAATCCATGGTAATGATTCGAGTGGCACCAGCGGTTTCCAACATTTTTGCGACTAATTTAGCAGCAATGGGCACACGAGGTTTGTCTTTACGGTCTTGACGCGCCCATCCAAAATAGGGAAGTACAGCAGTAATATGACGAGCAGAAGCTCTTTTGGCAGCATCCAACATTAACAACATTTCCATTAAGTGGTCACTGTTTGGAAATGTAGATCCAATAATAAATACACGACTTCCACGAACCGATTCTTCAAAAGAAGGCTGAAACTCACCATCGCTATAGGTTGAAGTGATAACATTGCCTAAGTCACTGCCAAAGGCTTTAGCGATATCTTTAGCAAGGTCCTGACTTTGTTTACAAGCAAAAATTTTAGGTTCTGGAATAGGTGCAGACATATTGGTGGTATTTATTTGAATACAAAAGTAACCTTATGAGGTATTTTTTCGTAAAAATGCAAGAAGGATTTACTAACAATTTATAATTAATTGTTTATTTTTGCCCTCCCGTGAAGCCTTGGTCCTGCCTGCCGGCAGGCAGGGGCGGTACAGATACGTTCTTTTTTATTAATTTTGATGTTCAGTTAAGCAAAATTTTTGACGATGTATTGGGTATATGCGTTATCGAGTTTAAATCGAAACTATATTTATGTTGGAATGACTCAAGACATTGAACAAAGGATTTCTAGACATAATAATGGATTAGAAAGAACAACAAAACCCTATGCACCTTTTGTGCTCTTATATAAAGAAGTTCATCCCAATCGAATTGAAGCTCGAAAGCGGGAAAAATTTTGGAAATCTGGAGTTGGTAAAGAACAGCTTCGAGAAATTAAAAATACACTGTAATTAAGCCTTGGTGGCGGAATTGGTAGACGCGCACGACTCAAACTCGTGTTCTTCGGAGTGTGGGTTCGATTCCCACCCAAGGTACAGAAAAGCTCTTTAGAAATGAAGAGCTTTATTTTTTCACAAACTTTTTAATGGCAGTCCCTTCTTCAGAAGTAATCTTCAAAAAATAGATTCCATTTTGCAAAGAAGAAACGTCAATTTCAGTAGCAACTTCTTTAAGTTCCATCACTTTTTGCCCTGATAGATTGAATACTGAAAGCTGTTCCATTTGTAGGTTTTCAGAAGTAATAAAAAGGGTTTTTGAGGCTGGGTTAGGGGAAATAAGAATATTTTGTTGGTTAAAAGCTTCAATTGAAAGATTTGGGGTATTATAGTAAATGAGGTCTCTAAATGTTCCTCCATGAATTTGCAATCGTTGAATATTATCTCCTTGATCTTCTATTTGGATACCAAAAGGGGTCCCGATAGAGAAAAATCCAAAATAAAGCTGCTCAAAATTGTCTTGTTCTTCACCACAAACAGCTGTTGTGTAAGTGCTCGTTTCAACCTCAAAACCTTCAAATTCGTAGATAAATGTCCCTTGAAAAGTATTGCAGGCTCCCTCGCCGTTAAATTCTAGATTAGGATTGATTGTTAAAGTTGGTGAAATAGGAGGGTCAAAATCACCTACATGAATTGAAGGGCTGTTTTCAAATAACATATGATATAAATACCACGTTTGAAAAAAATCGGGATCTTGCGCGAGACCTTTTATTGAAACAAAAAGAAAAAAGAGTATTATTTTTTTCATAACTCCCCAGTCATTAGATTAATACTACTAAAGATTGGAATTATTTGTTAAAGAAGGCTAAGCTGTTACCAACCCTCGTCGGCCTCTTCTTCTTTTGTTTTTGCAAGTCCTTTTTTAAATTCTTCGTTTAGGGTATTAAACAAGTCCGAAATATTTTGCGGTGTCTCTGTGTATTCTTTTTTTAAATCGCCCCCTCGGGTATAAAAAGCATCTGGGGCTTTGTCCAATTCAAAAGGAAACCACCCTTTTTTACCTGTATCGTTTATAGGGCCGTATTGCTCCAAACTCACCACATCAAATTTGTATTTTCCTTCCTTAAAGACTACTTCTACTTGGTATCGCAAAGCGTTACACGACTTTTTACCCATCAATGTAAAGCACATGGCATTTTCTTTTTCTCCTTGAAAAACAACTTTTTTTCCGTCTTCCGATGAAATAACCGTTCTATTTCCAGTTTTGGACCAGGCAAGTGCTTTTTTGTAGAGCGAACTTTGACTCATGCCTTCCATTTCTAATACTATATAGTTGGGATGTAGGCCTTCCATATCGTAGGTGAAAGCTTCAGACTGTGCAAATACAGCAGTGCTAATAAATAAAAACGCGAAAAGAATTTTGGGGATACTCATAATAATCTATCAATTTTAATAGGGGTAAGATATAAATTTTCTTTATTTTCATTGAAAATTTGAATATTAATGTCCCAATTTTGGTTATACTTTACATTAGGATTAGAACATGTGCTGGATTGGCAGGCCTATGATCACGTATTGTTTATTATAGTACTTTGTGCTGCATATACTTTAGCATCTTGGAAACGATTGTTAGCACTTGTTTCACTGTTTACTTTAGGGCATACGTTATCACTTTTTCTAACCCATTATGAAGTAGTGACAGTTACCGCCAAATGGATCGAGTTTTTAATTCCTATCACCATTATTTTTACAGGAATTTATAATATTTTCAATTTAAAAAGAGGGTTAAAAGAAAAGAAAGCTATTGTTCTTTTTATTGTCACTTTGTTTTTTGGTCTTATCCACGGATTTGGTTTTGGGCGTTACTTTAATCAGATAAATGATGACAAAGAAGTGATGCCATTGATTGAATTTGCTCTTGGCATTGAACTTTCACAACTTATTATTGTAGTATTTGTGATGGTTTTAGGCTATTTTATGCACACCTTTTTTAGATTTAAGCAACGCGATTGGATTATGGTTGTTTCTTCTATTGTAATAGGAATGGCAATCCCTATGCTTATTGAAAATTGGCCATTTTAAGATATCTTTATTTTTTTCGGAAACATTTAACACCCACTTTTTTTGTAGCGACGTAACTTCCAAGTAAATTCGCTGTCTATTAGTAGTATGAAGAAAGAAAAACAATTAAAATACGACATTGCGTATTTACGTATGGCGCGCGAATGGAGTAAACTTTCCTATTGTAAGCGAAGACAGGTTGGGGCACTCATTGTAAAGGATAAAATGATCATTAGTGACGGGTATAATGGTACTCCCACAGGATTCGAAAATATTTGCGAAGACGACGATGGTTACACAAAATGGTATGTATTACATGCCGAAGCCAATGCCATATCGAAAGTGGCATCATCGACACAATCCTGTAAAGGGGGGACACTATATATCACCATGTCACCTTGCCAGCAATGTAGTAAGTTAATTCATCAAACAGGGATATCTCGATTGGTGTATAACGAAGCATATAAAGATGACTCCGGGATAAAATTTTTACAGAAAGCTGGCGTTGAAATAACACATATTCAAGAGCTGGATTAAGATGGGACATTCAAAAAAATACATACCTCTTTATATAGGAATTGCCGTGGCGGTAGGGGTATTTATTGGTTCAAAGTTGAACTTCCAGGACAACAACGAAAAGATTTTCGCAACCAATTCAAAAAAAGACAAGCTCAATAGGCTTATCGATTATATAGATTACGAATATGTCGACAACGTAAATACCGATAGCATTGTAGATGTTACGGTTAATGGTATTCTGGAGAATCTCGATCCACATTCGGTGTATATCCCAGTGTCTGCATACGAAGACAATGCCGATGATATGCGCGGTAATTTTGTGGGAATAGGAGTTAGCTTTTATGTGTACAAGGATTCTATTGCCGTTATTCGTGCCATTGAAGGAGGAAGTGCCGAAAAAGTTGGTATTAAAGGTGGGGATAGAATTTTATATGCCAATAATAGAAAACTGTTTGGAGAAAGTATCGATAGGGACAGTATTTCAAAATTTTTGAAAGGAGAAATTAATTCGAAAGTAGATTTAAAGGTTTATCGAAAGGGTGAGAAAAAGCTACTCGATTTTAAATTGAAACGAAGAAGAATTCCCATTATTAGTGTGGATGCTTCGTATATGCTAAATGAAAAAACAGGCTATATTAAAATCAATCGTTTCTCCGAGAGTACCTATGCCGAATTTAAAAATGCCCTTGACGATTTGCAGGATGAAGGAATGAAGACCTTGGTGTTGGATTTACGCGATAATCCAGGGGGGTATATTTCTTCAGCCGAAAGAGTTTTGGATGAATTTTTGGAAGATGATAAGCTCATGTTAATTACCAAAAATAAAGTCGGTGATGAAGATAAAAGCTATGCAACCCGTAAAGGAGATTTTGAAAAAGGAAAGCTGTATGTTTTAATTAATGAAAACTCTGCTTCGGCAAGCGAAATTGTAGCAGGAGCACTTCAAGATAATGACAAAGGAATTATTATTGGGCGTCGGTCTTTTGGAAAAGGACTGGTTCAACGTGAAATGGCATTGGGCGATGGAAGCGCTGTGCGATTGACCATTGCTCGCTATTATACCCCAACAGGAAGATCCATACAAAGACCCTATGGCGAAGGAAATGGCAATTATTACAGCGATTACGAAAACCGCTATAGAAATGGGGAGCTCATTCACGCAGATAGTATGAAAGTTGCAGACTCTTTAAAGTATGTGACCCCAAAAGGGAAAGTGGTTTATGGTGGCGGCGGAATTATCCCAGATGTTTTTATCCCAAAGGATACCAGCATTGAAAATGAAACACTCAATTATGTAAGCCGTAATGGGTTTATGAGTTACTTTATTTTTGAATATTTAGAAAACAACCGGTTTCAGTTTAACAAATTATCTTACGAAGACTTCAAAAAGAATTATAAAGTGTCTGATAAATTGGCCGAAGATTTTGTAGTGTATTCTAGGCTTCAGGAAGCTCAAATAGATTTAAGTAACTACCAAGAAGAATTAAAAATGGCTTTAAAAGCCAATATTGCGCAGCAATTATACGGACCAAACGCGTATGAATTTATTCTAAATGCAGACGATGCTATGCTAAAAAAAGTCTTAGAGCTAGAAAAGAAGGCCTCAGAGAAGTAATTTACACCTTTCTATTTCCTTTTATTCTATACGAAATGTTTAGAATCACCATGAGTAAAATGGCACAAGCAGAGGCTAATATGCAAATAATAGCAACTTTGCTGTCTCCTACAAAAAGACTTTCGAAATTAAGCTTGGTAGCATTGTAAATAAGTAAGGCTAATGCTACTACAATAATAATATACCTAAAGATTTTCATTTTAAATTAATTAAATAATTCTTGAATGTTTGAAGTAAATAATTTAACGGCAATTGCTAAAAGTATCACCCCAAATATCTTTTGAATAATAGAAATTCCATTTTTCCCTAAAACTCGTTGTAGCTTCTTTGAGGTTTTTAAAACAATGTAAATTATAATCACATTTACAACTACAGCAACAATCACATTTTCCACAGCATATTCAGCTCTTAAAGAAAGTAATGTTGTAAGAGTTCCCGGTCCCGCAAGCATAGGAAATGCTAAAGGAAAAACCGAAGCCATGTCCGGGCTACTTCCATCGTCTTTAAAAAGCGTAATGCCGAGAATCATTTCCAATGCAATAAAAAAGAGTATAAACGCCCCAGCCACAGCAAACTCATTTACATTAATACCAATAAGCTTTAAAATACTCTCTCCTATAAAAAGGAAAACGATCATCAATACTGCAGCAATTATAGAGGCTTTTTCACTATGAATATGCCCTGCACGTTCTCGAAGAGAGATAACAATAGGAATGTTTCCTATAATATCTATTACAGCAAACAAAACCATACTAGCCGTAGCAATTTGTTTAAAATTAAATTCCATTAATGGGGTGTTTAAAGTGCAAAATTAGTGGTTTTAAATGGATAATCTATTTAGTATTACAATCTTCTCCATTCTGTTGTAAAGTAATATCTTTGCGACATGTTTCAACTAGGGAAAACCATAGTATCCGAAGATTTAATCGAAAAAGAATTCGTCTGTAATTTGCATGCGTGCAAAGGCGCATGTTGTATCGAAGGCGAGGCGGGAGCACCCGTTACTAAAGAGGAAGTTGAAATTTTAAAGGAAATTTATCTCAAAGTGAAACCATTCCTTCGCGCTGAAGGAATTTCTGCCATTGAAAACCAAGGAACGCACATTGTAAACGAATTGGATGAGTTGGAAACCCCCTTGGTAGATGGTAAAGAATGTGCCTATGTAACATTTACCGATAAAGGAATTGCTAGTTGTGGTATTGAAGATGCCTATAATGCGGGCGCAGTTGATTTTAGAAAACCGATTTCGTGTCATTTATACCCCGTGAGAGTACAGCAATACAGTGAGTTTGCGGCCGTAAACTATCATAAATGGCCTATTTGTGATGATGCATGTACGCTTGGTAAAGAACTAAAAGTGCCGGTCTACAAATTTGTAAAAGATGCTTTAATAAGAAAGTTTGGGGAAGACTGGTATACAGAGTTAGAGAAAGTTGCTTCAGATTATTAGTTGCTATTCACTTCATTTTCATTATTTTAGTAGTCTAACTACTAACTATTCCAATTATGAAAAATTCACTCTTTTTAATTGTAGCCTTATTGTTTTTTGTTGGCTGTAAAGATAATCCAGTTTCAAAAAAAATTAAAGAGGCTAAACAAAATGTCAGTAATACTAATAGTGCTATTGAGGAGCTCAACGATATGCAAGAGGATATCGAAGAATTAAAAGAGATATCACCCCTTACTAATGACGAACTGAAAGCTTGGTTGCCAGATGAAATTAACGGCATGAAGCGTACTTCTTTCAAAGCTGGGCAAACTAGCTTTATGAAAATTGCATCTATTGAAGCAAGTTATTCTAACGAAGACAAATCAAAAACATTTAAAATACAAATAATTGATGGTGCAGGCGAAATGGGAGCTGCAGCAACCGCAGGAATGCGTATGCTCTTTTCACAGGATTTTGAGGAAGAAACGGAAACACAAGTAAAAAGATCTATAAAAAAGAAGGGTGTAAAAGCGATTGAAGAATATCGTAAAGACGGAAGCAATTGTACTATCCAATTTATGCAAGATGATCGTTTTTATATAAATGCTAGTGGTCGTAACATGGATTTAGATGAAACATGGAAAGCGATAGATGATTTAGATGTTCAAAATTTGGGATAATTTTATTCATTTTTAGTGCTAATTAAAACCAGAGTGAGTCTCTGGTTTTCTTTTTTTCTAAAAAAAATAAAAAATATGGTCAATCAAATTTGTTAAAAAATAAGCATGTTAAAACCGTATAAAATTGTTTCTCACGCTTAGTAGAATGGGCAACTTTTAGGGTTTTCAACGAACAATTTTCAGAATGTTTATAACTAAAGCAAAACAATTATAAATAGTTGAAAATCAATTATATAAATATGTTTTTTAACAAAACAATAATAACAATGCATTTACGTACGTGTTGAAAACTTTGTTAAAAACCCGAAGCAACTTTCCCCCATTTCCGTTTTAATTTTTTTCATATTTGTTAGTCCCTAGTAACAAGAAAATTTCATTAATTTTTAAAAACGGAAAGGACAACATGAGTGCAGTAGAACCCATTTTAGCAGAAAACAAAGACAGATTTGTAATTTTCCCCATTCAACACCACGATATTTGGGAATGGTACAAGAAAAGTGAGGCCAGTTTTTGGACCGCAGAAGAGATAGATCTTCATCAAGATTTAACCGACTGGACCAATAAATTGAGTGATGATGAACGCTATTTTGTAAAGCACATTCTTGCTTTTTTTGCTGCTAGTGATGGCATTGTAAATGAGAATTTGGCAGAGAATTTCGTAAATGAAGTTCAGTACAGTGAAGCTAAATTTTTCTATGGATTTCAAATTATGATGGAGAACATTCATAGTGAAACCTATTCGTTACTCATAGATACTTACGTAAAAGACGATAAGGAAAAGGACAAGCTTTTTAATGCTATTGAAAATTTCCCAGCGATAAAGAAAAAGGCAGATTGGGCGCTTAAATGGATCGATAGCCCAAGTTTTGCAGAACGACTTATAGCTTTTGCTGCTGTGGAAGGCATATTTTTCTCTGGAGCCTTTTGCTCCATCTTTTGGTTGAAAAAAAGAGGGCTCATGCCTGGACTTACTTTTTCTAATGAATTAATTTCTAGAGACGAAGGGGTACACTGTGATTTTGCAGTACATCTTCACAATCACCACCTAGTAAACAAAGTGCCAAAAGACCGCATTCGTGAAATTATTGTAGATGCTCTTAATATTGAAAGAGAATTTATCACCGAATCGCTTCCAGTGAGTTTAATAGGGATGAATGCAAAACTAATGACACAATACTTGGAGTTTGTAACCGATAGATTATTGGTAGAACTTCAATGTGAAAAAGAATATAACTCCAGCAATCCGTTTGACTTTATGGATATGATATCGCTACAAGGGAAGACCAATTTCTTCGAAAAGCGAGTTTCAGAATACCAAAAAGCTGGTGTAACAAACATGGATAAAGAGTCGAATAAAATAAGTTTCGACGCAGACTTTTAAATAATTTCCGTCTGTTCCCCAAAGGGCGGATTTTTTTAAAGCTTTGATAATGCGCTTTTTAATGATTGCGTAAGAAATAATTTTTTCAAAAAACTAAAAAACCTCTAGCAAAATGAATGTAGTAAAAAGAGATGGCAGGAAAGAACCCGTAATGTTCGATAAGATTACGGCTCGAGTACGAAAACTGTGTTATGGACTCAATGAATTAGTGGATCCCGTAAAGGTAGCCATGCGTGTTATTGAAGGATTATACGATGGTGTCACTACTAGTGAATTGGATAATCTTGCCGCAGAAATTGCCGCTACCATGACAGTTTCACACCCAGATTATGCAAAGTTAGCTGCAAGAATTTCAGTCTCTAACCTTCATAAAAATACCAAAAAGACTTTTTCTGAAGTCATGACAGATTTATATGAATATGTTAACCCAAGAACAGGAAAAAAAGCCCCTCTTTTAAGTGATGAAGTGTACGAAATCATTAAAAATAATGCAGATGAGCTAGACTCTGCTATTATTTACAATAGAGATTTCAACTACGATTATTTTGGTTTTAAAACGCTAGAGCGTTCGTATTTATTAAAATTAAACGGAAACATCGCAGAGCGTCCACAACATATGCTCATGCGTGTTTCGGTTGGGATACATTTAAACGATTTAGCTGCGGTTAAGGAAACGTATGAGTTGATGTCGAAGAAATTCTTCACGCACGCCACCCCAACCTTATTTAATAGTGGAACGCCAAAACCACAAATGTCTTCTTGTTTCTTACTAACAATGAAAGAAGATAGTATTGACGGCATTTATGATACCTTAAAACAGACTGCAAAAATTTCACAATCTGCAGGAGGTATAGGACTGTCTATTCATAACATTAGAGCAACAGGATCGTACATTGGAGGAACCAACGGAACCTCAAACGGAATCGTTCCTATGTTGCGCGTCTATAACGATACAGCTCGATACGTGGACCAAGGAGGAGGAAAGAGAAAAGGAAGTTTTGCCATGTATATTGAGCCATGGCATGCCGATATTTTCGACTTTTTAGATTTAAAGAAGAACCACGGAAAAGAAGAAATGCGAGCTCGCGACCTATTCTATGCTATGTGGATTCCAGATTTGTTTATGAAACGAGTGCAGGAAGATGCAGAGTGGACTTTAATGTGTCCTAATGAGTGCCCGGGATTATTTGATGTACACAGTGAAGAATTTGAAGCATTGTACCTAAAATATGAAGCAGCAGATAAAGGTAGAAAAACTATAAAGGCAAGAGAGCTTTGGGAGAAAATTCTCGAATCCCAAATTGAAACGGGAACACCCTATATGCTCTATAAAGATGCAGCAAACAGAAAGAGTAATCAAAAGAACTTAGGAACCATTCGTTCTTCAAATCTTTGTACAGAGATTTTAGAATACACCTCTCCAGACGAAGTGGCAGTTTGTAACTTGGCATCTATTGCGTTACCTATGTTTGTAAAAAATGGTGAATTTGACCATAAAGAACTTTTTAGAGTTACCAAACGGGTTACAAAGAATTTGAATCGTGTAATTGACAGGAATTACTACCCCGTAATTGAAGCACAGAATTCGAATTTCCGTCATCGTCCAGTAGGCTTAGGAGTACAAGGATTGGCAGATACATTTATTATGCTACGCATGCCATTTACAAGTGACGAGGCAAAGCAATTAAATCAAGAAATATTTGAAACGCTTTATTTTGCAGCAGTAACAGCTTCCATGGAGGAAGCTAAAGTAGACGGTCCATATGAAAGCTATAAAGGTTCTCCTATTTCTGAAGGATTATTTCAACACAACCTTTGGAATATTAAAGACGAAGAATTAAGCGGTCGTTGGGATTGGGCAAAATTGAGAAAAGACATTAAAAAGCATGGGGTTCGTAATTCATTGTTAGTAGCTCCAATGCCTACAGCATCTACTTCTCAAATTTTAGGGAACAACGAAGCTTTTGAGCCTTATACCTCCAATATTTATACCCGTAGAGTACTCTCTGGAGAATTTATTGTAGTGAACAAACACCTGTTAGAGGACCTGGTTGGACTAGGCCTATGGAATGATGATTTAAAAGAAGAAATCATGCGTGCCAATGGATCTATCCAACATATTGAAGGAATTCCTCAAGAGTTAAAAGAACTATATAAGACGGTTTGGGAGCTGAGTATGAAAGATATTATCGATATGTCTCGTCATAGAGGATATTTTATAGATCAGTCACAATCTCTAAACTTATTTATGGAAAATGCGAATATGGCAAAACTAACATCTATGCATTTTTACGCATGGAAGAGTGGCTTAAAAACAGGAATGTATTATTTAAGAACGAAGAGTGCTGTAGATGCTATTAAGTTCACTTTAAATAATGAAACCAAAAAAGAACCTGTGGAAGCTGTAGCCGAAGCAAAAGTTGAGGCTGTTTCTGCTGCTTCAGAAAAACCATTAACAGCAAAAGAGCTAAAGGATTTATTGGCGCAGTCTAAAAATGCTGCCGAAAATGATGAAGATTGTTTAATGTGTGGTTCTTAATTTTTAAGTGTTTAGTGTATATAAAAAGGAGCGCCAACGGCGCTCCTTTTTTATTTTAAAAATGTTCAATTTAATCCCTAATTAGATTCACTTTTTTGAAATCTGATTTTTATCAGTTCAAGAAAATTCAATTTTGCTATTTTTAAACCTGGCAAGAACAACGATTTATGAATTACGGGTTTACCGACTTTCTACAATTATTTGGGTCTCTGGGTCTCTTCCTCTTCGGAATGAAAGTAATGAGCGACGCCCTTCTTAATTTGGCTGGCGATCGCATGCGAAAGATATTGGCAACCATGACTTCCAATAAGTACATGGGTATTTTTACGGGGTTCTTAATTACTTCTGTTATACAGTCTTCCTCTGCGACAACCCTTATGGTTGTTAGTTTTTCTAACGCTTCATTGTTAACACTTACAGAAGCAATAAGTGTTATTATGGGGGCCAATATTGGCACCACAATTACAGCTTGGTTAATAACAATTTTAGGATTTAAAGTTAGTATGAGTGCTATTGCATTACCCTTAGTGGGTTTTGGTTTTGCTTTTACTTTCTCAAAAAAGCCTTCATTAAAAAATTGGGGTGCCTTTATAATTGGGTTTTCCATTTTATTTATAGGATTACAATTCTTAAAAGATGCTGTACCAGATATTAAAAGCAATCCTGAGATTTTAGCTTTTTTAACGAGCTACACAGATTTAGGCTTTTGGTCTATATTAATCTTTTTACTTATAGGAACATTATTAACTGTAATAATTCAGTCATCCAGTGCTACTATGGCATTAACGTTAATTATGACGGCGCAAGGATGGATTTCATTCGAATTGGCCGCCGCGATGGTTTTAGGGGAAAATATAGGAACAACCATTACGGCCAATCTAGCTGCAATAGTAGCAAACTTCCAAGCAAAGCGAACGGCAAGAGCGCACTTTTTATTCAATATTATTGGGGTAATTTGGGTGCTTATTTTATTTTACCCATTCCTAAAATTAGTTACTTGGGTTTCTTTAAAAACAGGCTCGGATTCTCCTTATCTTACTGCTGCTGCTATTCCTGTTGCAATTTCTTTGTTTCACACCATTTTCAATATCTGTAATACATTTTTATTGATGTGGTTCATCAAGCCTATAGCAAAAATTGTGGAACGATTAGTGCCAGAAAAAGAAATTGTTGAGAAAGAAATGGATGAGCCTAAATTTCTTATGAATAGCGTTCTGGAATTTCCGGAAACATTAATTCATTCATTAAAAAATGAATCGAAATATTTGTTTGAAAATTCAATTCTTGAAATAGTTTCAAAAGCAATGAATATTATTTCAACAGATTTAAAATCTGAAACTAAAATTAAAAAGGTAGTAAAGAAGAATAAACAAGACTTAAAAACAGATGTAGATAATTTGTATTACACCAAAGTAAAAAATATTTATGGGAAGATTATTGAGTATGCAACAAAGGGGCAGAGTAGTTTAAAACTTACCCAAAACCAAACTAAAGAAATTTCGGAAGTTAAATTAGCCAATAGAGTTATGGTTGAGATAGTTAAAAATTGTGTTGGGCTAAATAAGAATGTTACCAAGTACTTTAATTCTGAAAATGAATTTGTTAAAAAAGAATACTATAAATACCGTAAAAAAATCGCTAAAGTTATAAGAGTACTTTATCTATTTGCTGAGCAAGATGAGAAAGATAAATATTATTTAAAATTAAGTAAGCTAAAACAAGAAGCGGAACAGGAATACCATCATTCTAATGAATCTATTAATAGTTTAATACGTCAAAATCTCATTAGTGTTTCCATGGCTTCTTCTTTAATTAATGATAATGATACTGTTAATGATATTATTAAGAAACTCATCACCGTAGCAGAGTTGTTATTTACTACTAAAGATAGTTTATTAGAAAATGGAACATAAAAAACCCTCCAATAAAGGAGGGTTTTTTTAAGAATTTAAACAAATTAATTCTTTTTATAACTATTGTAATACTCTTCCATTAAGTGGATAAGAGCTGTCACAAGATCCTTAGTTTCCATTAATAAATTGAAATAAAGTGTGGTATTCTTTGGACTAGACTCTTCCGTTCTAGTTCTTTGAATTTGCTTCTCAATTTTTGCTGAGATATCTGCATAAGCCTTTTCTTTTCGGTCTAAAATACCTTCAAGTCTTTCAAAATCCTTGGTGTCAAAAATATTTACAATATCCATTAATAGGTGCTCGAATGAAGCATTTATTTCTTGAAGGTCCTTAATTTGATTGAATTTTAAGGCCTTGTGATTATTGTTAACATGCTTGTAACTCTTTTTTGTTATATATTCTAAGGACTGAGCCACATCGGTTAAATATCCAAGTATAATGATATAAAAGTTACTACCTCTTACACTTGTATCATCAAGATTTTTAATAAAATAGAATATGTTATTTCTTAAATCTTCAATTTCATTATCGAGTTTTTCAACTCCCTTCTTTGTCTTTTTAAGTTTCTTTTCATCTTGCTTTGCAAGACCTTTAATTACCTCTGTATAAATCTTATTTGTTCTGGAAACAACATTTGAAATATTATTTGCACTTTCAGAAATAATTCCTTGTACTGTTTTACTTTCAGACTTTTTCAAACCAGATTTATCTAGTTTTTCTATTCCTTTTCTTTTATGTGACAAATAATTTCTTATTAATAATGCTAATGCGACTAATAATAGGATAGCAATTGCAGGTCCTCTTCCTATATAAATGATATAGGTTAAGGTTCCCGCAGCTACAAAAGCACTGAACGCTGTAAAAAACCAGCCTCCAATGACGTTTAGTACTCCTGCTACTCGATATACCGCACTTTCACGTCCCCAAGCCCTATCTGCCAATGAGGTACCCATAGCTACCATGAAAGTTACATAGGTAGTGGAAAGAGGCAACTTCATTGAAGTGGCAATGGCAATAAGAATACCAGCTACCGTTAGGTTTATAGAAGCACGAATCAAATCAAATGCAGGTATTTCGTGAGCTTTTCCAGCTGGGATTTTTACCTCTGGTTTTTCGAAACTTTTGGCAATTTTATCTTGTGTAGACTGAGGTATGGCACCCCCTAATAATGAAGCTAATTTTGTACTTCCTTTAACAACAGCACGAGATAAGATGTTAGGATTAAATTTTTCTGCCCCGTCTCCTTGTCTAGAGAGCCCTATTTCTGTTTCGGTAACAGTTCTTGCCTTTTTGGAAAACCAAAGCGTTAAAACCATAATGGCACCTGAGATAAATAATAAAAGAGGTTCTGCAGGGACTTTTTCTTCAAGAACATTCATTGAAAATGCATTAGCCGCTTCTCCAGAGACAGACCAAGCTTCATAACTATGGTATGCAGCCATAGGAACACCAATAAAGTTAACTAAATCGTTTCCAGAAAACGCTAATGCTAACCCAAATGTCCCAATTGCTATTACTACCAATAGGATGCTTTTTTTAAATATTTTAGTAAATAATATTGAAAAGGCAGTCCAAAAAAGAAACCCAATTCCTATTACTATCCAAAAATTTGTAGCTAGAATTTCTTTAAAAGCACTATAATTTGGAGCTCCTTTAAGTCCTTTAAAAAAGATAAAATAGCTAATTGCGGTTAGGGTTAACCCCCCAAAAATGGCTCCAAAATTCTTCATTTTTTGTTCGTAATGAAACGAAAATACAAGCCTAGATAACCATTGAACCAGTGCTCCTAGGGTAAAAGCAATTACTACTGAAAGTAAAATACCAGTGATAATTTCTATTGCCTTTTCAGAATTTATATAATTTCCTATATCAGCCATCGTTTCCGAAGAGGACGCGCCAATTTTTATAAGTGCCATTACTACAGTAGCACCTAGTAAAGAAAAAACTATGGATACTGTAGTGGAAGTGGGCATTCCAAGGGTATTGAAGAAATCTAGTAATAAAATATCCGTAATCATTACGGCTAAAAATATTATCATAATTTCATCAAAATAGAATTCTCCAGGGATAAAAATCCCTTTACGAGCAACTTCCATCATCCCACTGGAATAAACGGCTCCAATAAAAATTCCTAAACTCGCAACAATCATAATGGTACGGTAAGGAATAGCTTTAGAACCAATTGCAGAATTTAGAAAGTTTACAGCATCATTACTAACACCAACAACTAAATCAACAATAGCTAAAACCGCTAAAGCTACAAGCATTAAAATGTAAATATTATCCATTTTTTAAAAATTATTTTCGGGCAAAATTCTTAATTAATTTATGATTACCTGTTATCAAATTGTTACGTTTTATTAAAAATGCAGGTCAAAACCTATTCTAAATTCAATACTATCTGCATCACCTTTTAAGGTAGTATAACTTACATCAGATTGAACTTTAAGTTTGTGGCCTACAATATACTTAGAAACACCTAAAGTATACTGTTCTTCACCTAGTCTACTAGTAATTTTATTATAATCTGTGGTAGTAAACCTTCCTGCAATTTCATAATTATTTTTGAATAAATAACCAGCTTGTAAATTTAATGCATTACCTACTAATACAATATCTCCAGTTTCGGTTCCGTCTGCTTCCATGGCTACAGGGTTTTCGGCATCTCTATTAGCATATTCTCCCATAAATGAAAAACCTTTGTATTTAAACATGGTATCAACAAACAAAGTGGTAATATCGGTTTCGTATAAAGAGCCATCTTCCAAAAACATATAGGAACCTAAATTACTTCTAGTTTTTACAGCATCTTGATTTAAATCGTACGTTACTCCTATCATTAATTTTGGCGAAGCCTCTCTTGCTAAATCTGCTTGAAAATAATCTCCATTGGATTTAAATGATCCAAATGGAAGGAATTCTAATCTACCGGTATATTGTAATCCCCCTTCATTTCCTTCGGTAATATTTCTACCTTCTCCCTGTGAAACGGCAACTTTTTCACGAATTATAAAATCTCCACCCAAATTTGCGTGGTGACGTAATTGCATTCCTATATCACGGTCAATATTAAAGCGGCTGTTTAGTAAGGATCGGTCTATTAATTGCATATTTGCTGAAGAAACAACACGTTCTACGTTTCCTGGCAATTTTGTTTGTCCTACCCATAATTCGAAATTTTCATAAAAATTCCACATAATTACAGCGTCTAATATGTATCTAGGTGTATTTCGGTTAAATTCATTTGCTCCTGAAATGTCTCTATTAGAAAGACCTAATTCAATTTTATATTCAAGTTTAGGTGAGTATGCCCATCCATCAAATTTTAAACGAGCACGTCTTATTAAAAAATTATGCTCTGGGCTATTATAATTATTACCATTATAATCCCAGTTCGTTTCAGAACGAAATTGGATCCTTGGAGCAAATTTGATGCTAAAAGTACTATCTTTTGCAGTGTAATTAATGATTCCTTTTCCAAATGAAGTGTCACTTATTTCTTGAGCTTCAATAGTAAGTGTGGAAAATAAAATTGCCAAAAAGGCAAACTTTAAAAGTTTCATGTAAATCGTTTTAAGTTTTTGTCGGTGCAAAGAACTTAAACCAATGTTAACTGAATGTTACCTATAAGTTATTTTTAAAAATATTATACAAAAAGGGTCGCCCATTGGGCGACCCCACACATTGATAAAATCTAGTCGACAAAAACTTAACGATTTATATGTGTATGTGTATTAAACACAAAAACAAATAAAGGCCATCTGTATAGCTTAATCGTGAAGTAAATATTAAATAAATATTAAGTTTTCTCTTTAATGTTAAAAAGGCACTTATAGTGCTGAAAATCAGTTTAAAAATAATTCAATGTTAATTTAATGTTATGCAAACCTTTATTAATTGTTACCAATTTTGTAAATTTGGGCTATTAACCCTTAAAATATGTTTATCATGAGAAAATTATTAGTAGTATTTACTATTTCTCTTTTAGCAGGGTCGGCTTTTTCACAAGAAAAAGTACAAGATGAATTTGTTAAAGAAGGAAAAGTGATTAAAGCTACGCTTTACCATGAAAATGGAATGGTAGCTCAAACTGGTTTTTACACATTGGATAATAAACTAGAGGGTGAATGGATAAGTTATGATGCAGTAGGAAATAAAACTGCTGTAGCTCACTACAAAAAGGGCAACAAAGTTGGTACATGGTATTTTTACCAAGGTAATGAGATTAAGGAGGTAAATTACTCCAATTCTAAAGTTGCCAAAGTGACTTCTTTTAAGATTACAGATGCTGTTGTGATATCCAACTAAAGACAAAAACTTACAAAACAAAAAATGCCTCAATTTTGAGGCATTTTTTGTTTATAGGATTTATTTAAAACTTTAACAAAGTAATAAGATTTGAAAATTTATAAAATATATACTTTTGGGGTCATGTTAAAATCGCTTGCACATAGCTTTATTTCGCTTTTTTTCATCATAGCGTTGTTGGGGCCTTCTGTTTTTCAGTTGTGTGCTAAAGATGTTGCTCCAATTGTTTTAACAATACAAGAGGAAGAAGTAAAAGAAAAATTATTTTCCATCTCCGATTATGTTTCTCATATTCATCTCTATGTTCCCAAAAAGGAATTAAATACTGCCTACGTTGAAAGGCGTTACATACACACTTCAGAAGTTTTCCTACCTCCCCCAGAACATATTAGTTAGTTTTTCGATTTTTTTAAAATTAATTTAAAATCTGTTTGAAAAGTATTTTTTCAAACCACTAATCTATTATAATATGTTTAAATCGTTACGAAATGACATACCAGCGAGTATTGTCGTATTTTTTGTAGCATTGCCGTTATGTTTAGGTATTGCCCTTGCCAGTGGAGCGCCTTTGTTTTCAGGGTTAATTGCTGGTATTGTAGGGGGGGTTATTGTTGGATCTTTAAGTGGGTCTAAAATTGGAGTTTCTGGTCCTGCAGCAGGATTAGCAGCCATTGTATTGACAGCCATAGGAACCGTTGGTGGGTTTCAAAATTTTTTGGTAGCTGTTGTATTGGCAGGTGTAATACAGCTTTTGTTTGGAGTTTTAAAAGCTGGAATTATTGCATATTACTTTCCTGCTTCTGTAATAAAGGGAATGCTAACAGGAATAGGGATTATTATTATTTTAAAACAAATCCCCCATTTTTTTGGATATGATCCAAATCCGGAAGGAGATTTTGCTTTTTTTGAAGTTTCAGGAGATAATACTTTTTCAAGTCTTATAAAGACCATCAATAATATCATCCCTGGCTCTGCCTTAATTGGTATAGTTGGCTTAGGAATATTAATCCTGTGGGAAAAAGTGTTGTCTAAAAAAGGGAAGATATTTCAATTAATTCAGGGACCCTTGGTAGCCGTGATAGCGGGGATTGTATTTTATGCATTTACAAAGTCTCATGATTCACTTTCCATTGCTGGAATACATTTGGTAAGTGTACCTGTCCCAGAGGATGCCGCCTCTTTTTTAGGACAATTTAGTTTTCCAAATTTTTCAGTCATTACCCAACAAGATATTTGGATTGTGGCATTTACTTTAGCCTTGGTAGCGAGTCTAGAAACCCTACTTTGTGTTGAAGCAACCGACAAACTTGACCCAAATAAAAACGTTACACCTACTAATAGGGAACTTTTCGCACAAGGGGCGGGAAATATTATTTCGGGATTAATTGGAGGGTTGCCTATTACACAAGTAATTGTGAGAAGTTCTGCTAACATCCAGTCTGGCGGAAAGAGTAAAATGTCCACCATAATACATGGGTTTTTCCTATTAATTTCTATCATCTTGATACCAAAATTGCTTAATATGATTCCCCTTTCTGTCCTTGCAGCAATTTTACTTGTGGTTGGTTATAAATTGGCAAAACCACAATTATTTAAAAAGATGTATGATTTAGGGTGGAAACAATTTGTTCCTTTTACGGTAACAGTTTTGGGGATTATTTTTATTGATCTTTTATATGGAATAGGATTAGGATTACTAGTAGGGATTGTTGTAATTCTTATTAAAAGTTATCAAAATTCCCACTTCCTGCATAAAGAGGATGTAAGTAATGGAGTCCAGAAATTGAAAATGACGTTAGCGGAGGAAGTGACCTTTTTTAACAAAGGAGCAATATTAAAGGAATTGGATAGAATTCCTAGGGATTCATATGTTGAGTTAGACGTAAGAAAAACTCGATATTTGGATAATGATATTATTGAAATATTAGATGATTTTGCTTATAAAGCTAAGGAAAGAAATATTACGATTAAGTTAATTTCTGAAAGAGGGACGGTTGTTAACCCTCCTAGTTATATTGAATTTTTTAAATTAAGACCAGTAACCGAACAATTTACAAACTAAAATAAAAGAGTATGAAAGCACACACTAGAGAAACACAGGCTACAATGACGCCTCAAAAGTCATTACAATATTTAAAAGAAGGAAACGAACGATTTCAAAATAACTTAAAGGCAAATAGAAACCTCTTAGAGCAAGTAAACGATACTAGCGATGGGCAATTTCCATTTGCAACCATTTTAAGCTGTATAGATTCTAGAGTTTCTGCAGAGTTAGTTTTTGACCAAGGATTAGGAGATATATTTAGCGTAAGGATTGCTGGAAATTTTGTGAATGAAGATATCTTAGGAAGCATGGAGTTTGCTTGCAAATTGGCTGGAACAAAGCTCATAGTTGTTTTAGGACATACCGCATGTGGCGCTGTAAAAGGGGCTTGCGACCATGCCGAAATGGGAAACCTTACAAAACTTATTCAGAAAATAACGCCTGCAGTAAATGCTGTTACCGAGCCTAAAGATGAAAGTTTGCGTAATTCGGCCAATGCTGAATTTGTGGATGCGGTTTCTGAAAAGAATGTTCAACTTACCATTGATAGAATACATGCGGAAAGTCCAATACTTACCGAAATGGAGAAAAATGGAGAGATACTGATTGTTGGAGCGATGTATGATATTAACAATGGAGCTGTGACGTTTTTTGAATAGAACAACGTCTCAATAGAAAAAGAAAGGCTCCTAAGTGGAGCCTTTTTTGTTTTAGAATTTTAAGGAATATCCAAGGCTAATTTTTTGGCCAGGACTCCATTTTGAATAGGTTATATCCTCTGTGCCGAAAGATTGGTATACACTTTCAATATCGTCATCTAGAAGATTTTCAAAACTTAAAGAAATCTGACTATTTCTAGATTTTCCAAATTGTTTTGAAACATTAAATTTCAAATTATGAAAAGGGAGGGTATAAACATCGGCAATATCTGCAGCTCCAACTATTTGAAGTGTTTTTCCTTGGGTATTATAATAAAAACCAGATTTCCAGCCATTATCTTTTCCTTCATACGTAATTCCGAAGTTAATAAGGTAAGGAGATTGCCCTTGAAGTTGTCTAGTTTTATCTAACGTTTCCCCTTCTCTAAGATTGTCCAATCTTCCTTGTCGTTCATCTTCACTATAATTCTGTTTGGATTCAATTATGGAAACATTAAAATTAAAATTAAATTCTTCCCAACCAGTTATAAAACCTAAACTTTTTCTGAGTTCTAGCTCACCACCAAAAACTTCAGCATCGCCTAAATTAAGAGGCGTATATTGTCCATAAGCTCTTCTAATAAAGGAAAGTTCTATAGGATCTGTAAATGATTTATAAAACCCGCTTAAAGCAAAAAAATCACCATTTTCTCCATAATTTTCAAACCTAAGGTCGAAGTTATCTATGTAAGTAGGTTGCAAATCTATATTACCAATAAAGGTGTTGCTACTTATGGGGTCAAAAATTTCTGCAATAGAAGCTTCTTTAAATGATGGTCTAGCTGTGGTTTTTGAATAAGAGGCTCTAATTTTTTGAGATTCGTCTTCTTGAAGGTCAAAAATTAAATTTGCTGAAGGAAAAAAATCGGATTTATCAAGAATCGTGGTGCCATCAAAAAAACTACCATCTTGCCTTTGTCCCGTATAATTAAGTTCAAACTTTTCAAAACGAACACCTAGAATGGCATTAAACCATGGCAATACTTTTATTTGTTCTGAAAGATATCCAGAAGCCACTGTTATTTCAGAGTCAAATGAGTCTGATGGGCTGGAATCTTTTCTAAGATAGACCCCGCTATTAGTTTGTTCATTATAAATATTTTCATCTAGTAGAATTTGATTTGGGTCACCATTAAATTGAGCAGAATTGAAATTTATAAATGGAAAAGAATATCGAATAACTTCAAAATCTCTTTGTTTATAGGCATATCCACCCCCAAATTTTAACTTAGCCTCATTTCCAAAAAGGGTGTGTTTATTTTCAAATGCCAATTTTCCTACTAAGTTGATCTCTTCCAGATTTCTATAAAACCTTGAAGCGTCACCAGACTCACTAGGCTCGATAGTGTAAACTTCTTCACCAGTCTCACTATTAATGCTTACTCTAAAAGGAGTTACCCTAAAATCTTTGTCATAAATAGTTGCAAAGGAAGGGGATAACCTCCAGTCTATTTTCCATTGATTTTCGGCTCCTAAACTGTGCTCCCCGTTAAGAAGTAGGTTTGAAATGGCTCTTTCGGTATAAATTAGATTATCTTTTTTAATTTGGTTAGAACTAATGATTCCATTCTGTAACCTAAAAATACTGGCCTGAGATTCTCCATTTTGAATATGCAGTGCTGTTATGCGGTATTTGGATTTTTCAGTTTTTAAAGATATTCCAGCCAAGCTGCTTATTAATACACTGTTAGTTCCTAATTCTCCATTTTGACTTCTATCCAATAATAAATTATAATTGGAAGGATTCGCTTCATCTTTTCTAAAAATTTGACCATTAATATATTCATCAAAATATTGAGTCTCATTTCTATATGATATTGAGGCTAGATAGCCTAGTTTGTTATCACCAATATCGAAGCGATCTCCAGCAGTGACAGAAAAATTATAGTCCATAAAACTTTGATTATTTTCTGGAGCTAATGTTTTTTCAAATCTTCTCGTTAAAATGCTATTTACATTTGCATTTTGTTGGGGTAAAGGGATTTCTTGTGCAGCAGGGATAGGGTTGGACCTTAGTCCATTATCAAAACCTAAAATATCAGTTGGGCTACTCTTATCTGCAATATAATTATTATTAAAGTGCATATCTCTATTATATCCAGCTCCCAAAGACACACTATATTCAGCTCTATTAGGAATATCTTTAGTAACAATATCTACAACTCCTCCAGTAAAATCTGCTGGTTGATCTGCTGTAGAAGATTTTATCACAACAATATTTTCAAGAATTTGTGATGGAAAAATATCCAATTGAAGCGTATTTCGATCGGGATCCAATCCAGGAATATCCATGCCGTTTAGTATAGATTTAGTGTATCTATCTCCTAAACCTCTTACATATACAAATTTTCCACCTTGAACAGATACACCCGGAATGGTTTTTACAGCACTCGCAATATCACTTGCGCCAACTTTTTTAATGGATTCTAATGAAAGCCCGTCCATAAGCGATACAGAATTTTTTTGAAAGCTAAGTACCGCAGACTCACTGTTTTTAGAAACAGTAGTAGATATAACCACTTCGTCTAAAGAGGCAAGACTAGGGTTAAGGGTGATATCTATAATTTTAACTTCGCCATTTTTAACAGTAACTTGAGTAATTTCTTTGGTTTGGTATCCTACAAAAGAATATTCAATAGTATATGTGCCTTCACCAACTTCTAAAGAGTATTTACCATCAAAATCTGATGTAGTTCCAGTTGTAGTCCCTTTCACAATAATATTAGCAAATGCTAATACGTCGTTAAACTCACCATCAAGTATTTTTCCTGAGATGATTCCTTGCCCAAAAGAGGTATTAATAAAAAAGAGTATTAATAAAAAAGATAAATGTTTTTTCATCTTGAGTTTTTTAATAGCAAATTGCCCGTTTAAAAAAACGAGCAATTTTTTTGGCTAAAGTATTAGTGGATAATTGTATTAATTTAAAGCGCCTTTGGATGCTGCATAGGTCCAAGAGAAATTACTTAAGTTAGCTCCCCCACTTGTTCCAGATGTACTCCATCCAGCAGCTTGTTCAGTAAAAGAAGGTGTGATAATTGTACTTTCTCCATCACCTGTTTTTTCTACAAAAATTTCATTGACAGTATTTACACCTTCAGGTAGTTCTACTACCCAACTTTGAAATGTAATTTTTCCATCAATAAAATTTTGGGCTACACCATTATTGTCTAATTCTACATCTGAATCAGCTTTAAATCCTCGTGCAAATACATTTTTTATGGTACCCATAGCTCTATCTCTTAAATCGGCATATTCACCATTTTCTGTATTGGTATTTCCTATTAATGTTAAACCATCAATGGTAAAACTTCCTTCAAGAGAACCGGCAGGGCCATCAATTTCTAAACCGTGGTCTGAAATATCACCTAAAACCACAACGGCGTTAGAAATGGTTCCAGAGTAAGCCTCATCAATATCAAGACCGTCGTCACCTTGTGCCCACACTAATGCATTTTCTACATTAACGGTGCCGCCAAACCACTCTATACCATCATCTACATTTCCCACCACTTCAATATTGTTTATAGTAGTACCACTTCCTACACCACCTAACGTAAGTCCGTTTATTTCATTCCCGTCTCCAATTAAAGTACCACCGTGTCTAATAGACACATAACTTAAAGTTCCACTGTTGTCAGCATCATTGTTTCCACCATACAGACCATTAGTATCACTTGCAGGGATTCCTTCAATTTGATTTTCGGTAGCATTTCCTGATAATGAAGCACGTGCATTTCCTAAAATTAAAAGGCCTCCCCAAAGTCCACGGTCATTTTCACTAAGATTGGTTCCTGCTATTTGTCCAACATCAATGTTATCTGCAATTGACGTAAAAATGATAGGCTGGGAAGCAGTTCCTACGGCATTAATTTTAGCTCCTCGTGCAATAATTAATGTAGATGCATTCGCTCCAGATCCAGCAAAAGCCTTTATAATGGTTCCTGGGTCAATGGTTAAAGTAGCACCGTTAGTTACAGTAACTCTACCTTCTAGTTCCCAGATAACATCATTTGTTAAAGTAAAGTCTTCTGTAATTTGCCCGGTAAGCGTGGTTTCTATTACAACACCACCATCATCATCGATAGGTATAATATCCCCATTATCATCACTTCCACATGCAATTAATACTAGGGAGAGTAAAATTCCTTTAATTTTAATAAGATTCTTCATATTGTTTTTGTTTAGTTTGTTCTTAATTGATGGTGCAAATATGGAACTAGCATGTAAAGTGGGTGTTAATCTAAAATTATGATTAAGTCATTTCAAGGTTATCTAAATGTTAAATGGTTAACCTTAAAAAAATGATTGAATTAAGTATCTTGCATCTTCAATATTTCAAAGTATGATGCAATGGGAAAAGCTCCTTTCTTTAAAAAGACAAGGAGATACAAATAAACGATTACGAATAGAACAAGACGAAACCCGATTGGGTTTTGAAGTTGATTACGACAGGATTATTTTTTCTTCCGCTTTTAGAAGCCTTCAGGATAAAACACAGGTAATTCCGCTTTCAAAAACCTCCTTTGTTCATACCCGCTTAACTCATAGTTTGGAAGTTTCGGTGGTTGGGAGGTCTCTAGGAAGAGCAGTAGGGAAAGCTATATTGGAAAGGCATCCTTATCTTGAAAAAACGCATGGGTATCGTTTTAATGATTTTGGAGCTATCGTGGCTGCTGCTTCTTTGGCTCACGATATTGGAAACCCTCCTTTTGGACATTCGGGTGAAAAAGCAATTGGCGATTATTTTTTAAATGGAAACGGAAATCGATTTAAAAAAGTTTTAACCGATAAGGAGTTTCAGGATTTGGTCGATTTTGAAGGTAACGCAAATGGCTTCAAAATTTTGACAGAATCTAAACATGGAGTGGAAGGGGGATTACGACTTTCTTATGGGACCTTGGGTGCTTTTATGAAATATCCCAAAGAATCACTTCCCAAAAAACCAACGCCTCACATAGCCGATAAAAAATACGGGGTTTTTCAGAGTGAAGTTTCTTTTTTTACTGAAGTGGCAGAAGAACTAGGATTATTGAAAATGGAAAACAATAGATATAGTCGTCATCCATTAACTTTTCTGGTGGAAGCGGCAGATGATATTTGCTACACACTAATTGATTTTGAAGACGGAATAAATTTAGGATTAATTGAGGAGGAACTTGCTTTAGAATATTTGGTAAATCTTGTAAAAGACACCCTTCAAAAAAAGAAATATAGTAAGTTAACGCAGGCTTCAGATAGGCTTGCTTATTTGCGATCATTAGCAATAAACACTTTAATTGAAGAAGCTGTGTCAGTATTTATTAAAAATGAAGAAAAAATCCTAAAAGGGACATTTGGAAACTCTCTTTTGGACCATTGTAATTATACTTCTCAAATTAATGATATTATTAAAGTAAGTGTTGAAAAGGTATATAAGAGTCAAGAAGTAATTGAAAAGGAGATTGCTGGATATAAAATTTTGACGACTTTATTGGATGGGTTTACGCAAGCTTTTGAGAGAAAACAAAATCACCAATTGAGACATTACGATAAATTATTAATTTCTGCATCGCAATTAAATATGGATGAAATCCATTCTACGTATGACTATCTCATGGCTAGTTGTAATTATATTTCTAAACTTACAGATGGAAATGCGTTATTACTTTTTCAGAAAATGAATGGCAAAATTTAAACTTCTGAATGTTAAAAGGGCAGACTTTTAATAAATTTCAACTATATTTAGCTTCCTTAATTTTTTAACTAAAAACTAAACTATGAAAAAATTACTTTACCTGCTTGCATTTCTTACGGTGAGCATTGCAGGAGCTCAGGATTATACACAGGTAATCCAATCGTACTTAAACAATAATCGAGCACAGTTAGGCTTGACCGCTGGAGACGTAGAACAGGTAACTGTTTATTCTCAAAGTTTTTCAAAAAGCATGAATGTTAATAATGTTTATGCGGGTCAAACCATTAATGGAATTGAGGTATTCAATTCTGTTTCTAGTTTTGCAATTAAATCGGGATTAGTTGTAAACGCAAATGTTTCTTTTATTGATGATGCGTCATCAAAAGTGAACGCTTCAACTCCATCTATTACTGCTGAGGGGGCAATTACAAGAGCCGCACAAAATTTGGGAATTAACTCTCCTTCACAGCTGGAGCTTATTAATAATAATGGATTAAATTATTTGTTCAATAACGGAAATATTTCTTTAAATGAAATTCCTGTAAAACTTGTCTATCAACCCATGCCAGATCAAACATTGCGTTTATCTTGGGATTTAAGTATTTACCTTTTAGATGCAAGCCACTATTACAGTGTTAGAATTGATGCATTATCTGGTGAACTTATTGATACTATAGACTGGGTTGTTAATTGTGACTTTGGTGCTGGTAGTCATGGGCACAAAGTTGAGCACAGCATTTTATTTAAAAATGAAAACGAATTTTCTATTGGTGGTGCTCAGTATAGAGTTTTCCCAATGCCATTTAGTAATCCTTTAGATGGAGCAGATGTAATTGTAACTAGTCCAGAGGATGCTACTGCATCCCCATTTGGATGGCACGATACAGATGGTGCTGGAGGAGCAGAATTTACTATTACAAGAGGAAACAACGTTTGGGCTATGGAAGACCAAAACGGGAATAATGGTACTGGAGCATCTCCAGATGGTGGAGCGACATTAAATTTTGACTTTCCATTCGGGCTACCTCAACCTCCTGCAAATTATGTGGATGCCTCTACAGTAAATTTATTTTATTGGAATAACATTGTCCACGACGTTATGTATCAATATGGTTTTGACGAAGAAAGTGGAAACTTTCAAGAAAATAATTATGGTAATCCAGGAAATGATGGTGATGGGGTGTATGCAGATACACAAGATGGTTCTGGAACTAATAACGCAAACTTTTCTACCCCTCCAGATGGTAGTAACCCAAGAATGCAAATGTTTATTTGGGATGGCGGAGGCGCTGGACCTGTAGATATTCTTACCATAAATAATGGACCTTTAGCTGGAGTATACCAAGGTGTGCCAGCTGGTTTTGGAGGAGAAATTCCTTTCCCACCTCTTACAGAAGATTTAGTTGTTGTTGAAGATGATGACTCTGGAGTCTCAACAGACCCTAATGATGCTTGTGATCCTATTACTAATGGAGGAGCATTAAGTGGAAAAATTGCTGTAATTAGAAGAGGTGAATGTGAATTTGGGTTTAAGGGACTTGCTGCTCAAAATGAAGGTGCAGTGGCAGTTATTATGGTTAATAATGTAGCTGGCCCTCCAATTGTTATGGGAGCAGGAGCTGTTGGAGCCTCTGTTACCATTCCAATGTTTATGGTTTCAGATGTTGACGGCGAAGCAATTATAGCTGAAGCACTTTTAAATACTGTAAACGGAACTATCTCAGGAGAAAATATTCCTCCAGACTTAGATAGCTCTCTTGACAATGAAATTGTTGTTCACGAATATGGTCATGGAGTTTCTAACCGTTTAACAGGTGGTCCTAACAATACCAGTTGTTTAAATAATCAAGAGCAAATGGGTGAAGGATGGAGTGATTATTTAGGATTAATGTTAACCATGCAAACAGGAGATCAAGCTGAAGATGTTAGAGGTTTAGCAGCATATGCTTCTAGTAATCCAAATGGAATAAGAGAGGCTCCCTATAGCACAGACTTTGGAGTAAATGATTATACCTATGCCGATGTAAATGGAAATGTATCCGTTCCACATGGTGTAGGATTTGTATGGGCAACGATGCTATGGGAAATGACTTGGGATTTAATTGACCAATACGGTTTTGATGCTGATATTTATAATGGTACTGGAGGAAATAATATCGCTCTTCAATTAGTAATGGATGGTATGAAATTACAAGCTTGTAGCCCTGGTTTTATAGATGGTAGAGATGCCATTTTACAGGCAGATGCTTTGGCAAATGCTGGAGCAAATTGCGAAATTATCTGGGCAGCATTCGCTCGAAGAGGCCTTGGTTTTAGTGCAAGTCAAGGATCATCAGGTTCAACAACAGACGGGGTTGAAGCTTTTGATTTACCACCAACAGGGACTTGTTTGCTAGGTATCGCCGATGCTAATTTTGACAGTAACTTTAATGTGTATCCGAATCCATCAAGTGGACAGATAAACATTGCGTCAAAAATTAGTTTAGGTGAAACTACTGTAACTATTGTGGATATGAATGGCAGAACTGTTTATTCACAAAAAGTAAACTTAGGAACGCTAACTACCTTGGATGCTTCTAAATTAACAACTGGAATTTATCTAGTTAATATTGAAGGAGATACTTATACTCATACTTCAAAATTAATTATGAAATAATAATAGAATACTTATTTTTTAAATGGGCTTTTCAAATTAATTGAAAAGCCCATTTTTTTTAAAGATATTTTTCGAGTGTGTTATTTATTTTTTCTGAAGAAATTCCTGCTAAATCTTGAAGTTGTTCTACAGTTCCGTGTTCTGGAAAAATATCAGGAATCCCTATAATCTCAACAGTAGAAGTATAATTGTTTTCTGAAGCAAACTCTAAAACAGCACTTCCAAAACCTCCTTTTTTAATACCGTCTTCAACTGTAATAATAGTTGTGTATTTTTTGAAAACACTATGTAATAATTCTTCATTTAATGGTTTTACAAACCGCAAATCATAATGTGCAATCAGATTAGGATTGCTTGTATGGGAAATTGCTTCAGTGCAATTATTGGCTATCGTTCCAACAGAGAGAACAGCAATTTTTGAACCCTCCTTTAGACAGACACCTTTGGCTATTTCAATTTTAGAATAGGGTTTCTTCCAATCTATTATATTTCCTCTCCCACGTGGATATCTGATGGCTATTGGATTATCTAAACCCAATTGAGCTGTATATAAAATATTTTGAAGTTCTTCTTCATTCCTTGGGGCAAATACAATTAAATTTGGAATACAGCGTAAATACGCTAAATCGAAAATACCATGATGTGTAGCACCATCTTCTCCAACAATTCCAGCTCTATCTAAGCAAAATATGACAGGGAGCTTCTGCAAACAAACATCATGAATTAACTGGTCATATGCTCGTTGTAAAAAAGTAGAATATATATTACAAAAGACAATCATTCCTTGAGTAGCAAGTCCTGCTGCTAATGTTACCGCATGTTGTTCTGCAATGCCTACATCAAATGCTCGTTTGGGATAGGTATCCATCATACATTTTAGGGAGCTTCCAGTTGGCATTGCGGGAGTTATGGCAACGATTCTTTCATTTTTTGAAGCCAGCTCTACTAAGGTTTTTCCAAATACATCTTGGAATTTTGGAGGTAGTTCAACGTTACTTTTAGGAATTAAATCACCTGTATCTGCATTAAATTTTCCTGGGGCATGATAGGTAACTTGATCTTCCTCCGCCTGACGAAGTCCTTTTCCTTTTGTCGTTATCACGTGCAAAATCTTTGGGCCAGAGACACTTTTTAATCTCGTTAATTCAGAAATTAACTTGTCTAAATCATGACCATCAATAGGGCCAGAATAATTAAAATTTAATGCTTCAAAAATATTGTCACTTTCGGGAATGGTGTCTAAGGTAACCTTTGTTAAATACTCTTTTAATGCACCTACACTTGGATCAATTCCAATGGCATTATCATTTAAAATTACTAATAGGTTAGTGTTGGTTACCCCGGCATGATTCAATGCTTCAAAGGCCATTCCGCTAGCAATGGAAGCATCTCCAACTACGGCAATATGTTGTTTTTTTGAATCTCCTCTCAGCTGAGCGGCGATTGCCATCCCCAATGTCGCTGAAATGGCTGTGCTACTATGACCCACCCCAAAAGGATCATATATACTTTCATCTCTTTTTGGAAATCCACTTATACCTCCTAGCCGTCTGTTTGTGTGAAAAATATCCTTTCTACCAGTTAATATCTTATGTCCGTAAGCTTGATGACCCACATCCCAAACTAAGACATCATTAGGGGTGTCAAAAGTATAATGTAGTGCAATTGTTAGTTCTACAACACCCAAACTAGCACCAAGATGTCCTTCTTTGGTGGCTACGATATTTATAATAAAGTCACGTAATTCCTGGGCAAGATGAGGTAGTTGATCTACAGAAAGCTTCCGAAGATCTTTAGGAAATTGAATTGAATCCAGTAATTTTTTTTGCACGAAGCAAAGATACAGTTATTCCCACTTTTTAATCATCAAGACTTTTTGAATTTGTATTTTTGAATATCTATTTTAGATTATGTTACAGCCATTAGACGATGCCTATTTTATGAAAAAAGCTTTGCAAGAAGCTGAAACTGCTTTTGAAAAGGGTGAAGTTCCCATAGGTGCTGTGGTGGTTTGTAAAAATCAGATTATTGCTCGTGCCCATAATCTTACCGAAGCGCTAAACGATGTAACGGCACATGCCGAAATGCAAGCCATTACTGCAGCAGCTAATTTTTTAGGGGGGAAATATTTAAAAGATTGCACCCTTTATGTAACGCTTGAGCCTTGTCAAATGTGTGCTGGAGCACTATTTTGGAGTCAGATTTCTAAAGTGGTTTTTGGTGCTCGTGATACTGAGAGAGGGTGTATAGCATTAAAGACGAAACTTCATCCAAAAACGGAAATGATAGGAGGTGTGATGAAAGAGGAGACCTCGCATTTATTGAAACGTTTTTTTATAGAGAAAAGAAACTTAAATTAAAAAAACCCTCCGAAGCTATACTCGGGAGGGTTTCAAATTCGGTTAGTTACAAATATATCTTAGTCGTGGATAACGCGAACTTTTGCTGCTACCACTCCTTTTCTTCCTTCTTCTTCTTCATATTCTACTTTGTCTCCTTCGTTAAGGGCTTCGCCATTAAGTCCGGTTACATGTACGAAAATGTCTTTTCCGGTCTCATCGTTGGTGATGAATCCGTAACCTTTTGATTCGTTAAAAAACTTTACTGTTCCTTCCATTGTAATAAAAAAATAAATTAATAATATCCCAAAGGTAGTATAATTATGGACTCGAAAATGAAGAAATTATCAAATTTTTTTTAAAATAATACCTGATTTATAGCTTTTTGTCTTTACTATATGCTTGCATTTTCTCAATATTTTCCTTGGTAAGCATGTAGTCTTTTACATTTTTATTCTTCCAACGATGGTAGACAAACAAAGGCATAAGGACTAAAAATAATCCAGAAACAGAAAGCCCAATAAGTAAATCACCCATTTTTGGATCATCTGGTTTAACATAGAAACCCGTAATTAGGGCAACTACTATGGCAATGAATAATATGATTAAAAAGTATTTCATTTATTTTCCTGAAAAATCGATTAATTTTCTTCGGTAGGCAGTTAGAAGTTTTGATTTTGATACAAATCCAAAATAACAATTTTGAGAAACAACTGGCAAATTCCATGCCCCTGAATCTTGAAATTTTTTCATAACGTCAGTCATTTTATCCTTTTCTAAATCAATAATTTCCAATGGGTTTTGCATAACATCTCTCGCAGTAACTTCAGTATATAAACTTTGATCAAACATGACAGGGCGCAGGTCATCTAGTAATATTATTCCTTCCAGAGTATTGGTTTCGGGATGGACCACAGGGAAAATGTTTCGGTTAGATTTTACCACTGCTTTATGTACAATATCTCCGAGAGTCATTTCTGGATTAATAGAAATAAAATTTTGCTCCACGACAGATTGAATATCCATTAGCGTAAGTACAGCATGGTCTTTATTGTGTGTAATAAGTTCCCCTTTTCGTCCTAACTCCATGGTGTAAACCGAATGAGGATGGAAGTATTTGGTAATTGAAAACGAAATCGCTGCGGTTATCATTAACGGAATAAAAAGTTCGTATCCACCGGTTACTTCGGCAATTAAGAAAATTGCAGTTAGGGGCGCGTGAAGTACTCCAGCCATTACACCTGTCATCCCGACCAAGGTGAAATTACTTTCAGAAATATTAAAAGATAACCCTAATTGATTCAAAATTTTGGCAACCGTATAGCCCATAATACTTCCCATAAATAGGGTAGGGGCAAAAATACCTCCAACACCTCCAGCACCGAAGGTTAGGGAAGTTGCAATGACTTTAAAAAATACCAATCCACCCAGCAACCCAATCACCGTCCAACTGTTTGATAAATCTAAATGGAGAAAATTATTTTGCAATGCGGCTTCGGGGTTTCCTTGTACCAGATTATTCATTATATCGAATCCTTCCCCATATAAAGGTGGGATAAAATAGATGAGTATTCCAATTCCTAATCCACCAATAATAAGACGCTTTATGGGAGAGGCAATTTTGTCGAATAATTTCTGAATACGTTCGTACATTTCAGTGAAGTAAATAGAGACAAAACCGGCAACAATACCTAGAATAATATAAAATGGAATATCCTTCAACTCAAAGGAATCTTCAATTGAAAAAGGAAGAAGAATATCATTTCCGAAGAAAAAATAAGAAGTAATAATGGCTGAAACTGAAGCTAACAGTAAAGGAATTAATGAGGCCAATGTTAAATCTAAACTAAATACTTCTACGGCAAAAATGATGGCAGCTATAGGCGCTTTAAAAATGGAAGCCATAGCTCCGGCAGCTGCACAACCAATAAGTAATGTGCGTGTTGCCTGATTTAAATGAAGGAATCTCGAAAGGTTGGAGCTGAACGCTGCACCTGTGGCAACGGTGGGTCCTTCTAGTCCAACAGATCCTCCAAACCCTACCGTAATTGGAGCTGCAATAAGGCTTCCAAACATCTGAAACCGTTTCATTATTCCTTTTTTCTTGGAAATGGCAAAAAGGGTAGATGGGATGCCGTGGTTTACTTTGTTACGAAGAACATATTTAATATAAAGATAGACGATAGTAAACCCAATAATTGGAAAAATAAAATAGAAGGCGGCATGATAATCTTTAACCAACTTTCCTTCCAATAAGGTTTGAATAAAATGGGTTAAGTTTTTGATGATTACGGCACCAATCCCAGCCATAAAACCTACCAAAATGCTTACGATAAAAACAAACTGCTTATGGGATATGTGCTTTAAGCGCCATATCAAAAAACGAGTAAGCAATGTTTTTCTTTGTGTGGGCATACAAAAAAATCCTGCCGTAACAGGATTTAAAAACTTAGGGTTTTAATACTACTTTTAAATTTAATTCATCTAATTGATCTTTATCTATAACCGCAGGTGCATCTATCATGACATCTCGACCTGCATTGTTTTTAGGAAATGCAATAAAATCGCGAATAGTTTCCTGTCCGCCTAAAATGGCTACCAATCTATCTAGTCCAAACGCGATGCCTCCGTGAGGAGGGGCGCCGTATTGAAAGGCATCCATTAAAAAACCAAATTGAGCCTTTGCTTCTTCAGGCGTAAAGCCTAAATAGTCAAACATTTTTGATTGGATTCCTTTATCGTGAATACGAATGGATCCTCCTCCAATTTCATTTCCGTTTAAAACTAAATCGTACGCATTTGCCTTTACATCTCCTGGATTGGTTTTTAATAACTCCATTTGCCCCGGCTTTGGAGAGGTAAATGGATGGTGCATCGCGTGGTAGCGGTTTGTGTCTTCATCCCATTCTAGTAATGGGAAATCGACAACCCAAAGGGGAGCAAATTCCGTATGTTTTCGAAGCCCAAGTTGTTCGGCAAGGTGCATTCGTAAAGCACTTAGCTGTGTTCTTACTTTGTTTGTTTCACCTGAAAGGACACAAATTAAATCACCAGGCTTAGCTCCTGTTGTTTCGGCCCATTTTGCTAAATCTTCTTCCGTATAAAATTTATCGACAGAGGATTTAAAAGTACCGTCTTCATTATAACGACAATAGACCATTCCCAAAGCGCCAATTTGTGGCCGTTTTACCCAGTCTATGAGATTGTCTATTTCTTTTCGAGTAAAAGAATTACCGCCCGGTACAGCGATTCCCACCACTAATTCGGCAGAATTAAAAACATTGAAGTCTTTGTGTTGAGAAACAGCATTTAATTCTCCAAAATCCATCCCAAAACGAATGTCTGGTTTATCATTTCCGTAGCGTTTCATGGCCTCGTCATAGGTCATTCTTGGGAAATCCCCAATGTTAACACCATTAATTTCTTTTAGTAAATGTCGTGTTAACCCTTCAAATGTATTCAGGATATCTTCTTGTTCCACAAATGCCATTTCACAGTCTATTTGGGTAAATTCTGGTTGTCTATCGGCACGTAAATCTTCATCGCGGAAACATTTAACAATTTGAAAATATTTATCCATACCTCCCACCATTAATAACTGTTTAAAGGTTTGTGGAGATTGGGGAAGCGCATAAAATTGACCAGCGTTCATTCGGCTTGGAACCACAAAATCACGTGCCCCTTCAGGGGTTGATTTTATAAGGTAAGGAGTTTCAACTTCAACAAAATTCTTGGCAGAAAGATAATTTCTTACAGCCATTGTCACTTTATGACGAAAAATTAAATTTTCGCGAACAGGTTTACGACGAATATCAAGATAACGATACTTCATTCTTAAATCTTCCCCCCCATCGGTTTCATCTTCAATAGTAAAAGGAGGCGTTAGTGAATTATTTAAAATAGTAAGTTTGGAAACTAATATTTCAATATCTCCTGTAGGTATATTTGGATTTTTAGATTCTCGTTCAATCACAGTTCCAGTCACTTGAATTACAAATTCACGCCCAAGTTTGGAAGCGACTTCCATAACTTCTTTAGGAGTTCTTTCTTCATCAAAAATTAATTGGGTAATCCCATAACGATCACGAAGATCGACCCAGATCATAAATCCTTTATTACGTAATTTTTGCACCCACCCAGAAAGGGTAACGGTTTCGTTAATATTGATTTTTGTTAACTCACCGTTGCTATGTGTTCTATACATGATTTTAAAAATAAAGTGCAAAGGTAATAAGAAGTTAAGATAGAGATTGCAATTTTTTAAGGTATCTCAATTGTTTGCATTTTATAAATATCATATCGGAATCGAGGAGGATTGATAAATCTTTAGTAACTTAGTTGGATAAAACTCAAAACCAAAAACTATGAAACAAAACGACTTTAAATTCAGGATACTCCTGTTTTTATTTATTTCCCCTTTTTTAATGGTGGCACAGGTGTCACTCACGGGGACAGTAAACAGCGATAAGGGGGATACAGTTCCCTTTGCAAATGTAATTGAGAAAGGAACTTCTAATGGAACCACCACAGACGTAGATGGAAAATTTACTATTGAGGTTTCAAATCTTCCCGCAACCTTGGTATTTTCATCTCTTGGGTTTGAAACATTGGAACAATCTGTTACAACAGCCGGTGTTGTCAATGTAACCATTATTGAATCTGCCGAATCCCTTGAGGAGGTTGTAATTACGGGTTTAGCTTCTTCAACAAAACGATCCAACTCGGCGAATTCGGTGGCTTCTATTACCGCCAATGAGCTTATTGGAACTACTGCGCAATCTGGACTTGACGGTGCATTGTACGGCAAGTTTAACGGTGCAGAGATAAAAGCCAACTCTGGAGCTCCCGGGGGAGGTATTTCTATGAGATTAAGAGGGGTAACATCCATATTTGGAGACCAACAACCATTATTTATTGTCGATGGGATTTATGTTGATAATTCAACTATTGGTTTAGGAAACAATGTGGTGAGTGAAGCTGCTGGTGGTGGAAATCCATCTACCAATCAGGATGACGCAACCAACCGTATTGCAGATATTGATCCAAACGATATTGAAAATGTTGAAATCTTAAAAGGAGCTTCTGCAGCGGCTATCTATGGATCTCGTGCAGCGGGTGGGGTTGTAATTATTACTACCAAAAGAGGAAGACTAGGCAAACCTAAAGTTTCATTATCACATACAGTAGGTTTGAGACAAGCGACACAATTATTAGGTTTAAGAGATTGGGATCAATCTGAAATAGAAGGCTTAGGAGGTCCGTCTAACTATAATTTAGAGGCTTTAAGAGATTATGAGAAGGAACTTTTTGGAACGACTAGGATGTCATTCAGCACAAGATTTTCAACCTCGGGAGCAAAGGAGAATACAGATTATTTCTTTGGAGCAACCCACACTAAAGAACCTGGATTGGTTGATAATACGGGATATACTAAAAGCTCTATTAGGCTTAATTTAGGGCAAAAGTTTACAGATTGGCTGGATTTATATGTAACTTCAAATTATATAAATTCTGAAGCGGATCGTGGATTCTTCAATAATGGTAATGCTAACCGTACTGTTGGTTACGCCTTAGCATTTACCTATCCTTGGGAAAATTTATCACCCGTGGATGGTGTGTATCCTCAAGGAGGTGCTGGATCAAATGTTTTAGAAACAGTTGCCTTGACGAGAAACGAAGAAAAAATAAATCGTTTTATAGGAAGTGCTACTTCTAATCTTAAATTGGTAACAACAGATAGTAACAGGTTAAAACTTGTTTTACAAGGAGGTTTTGATCAGTACACCTTACGTTCAACTAGTATTTTTCCAAGAGCGTTGTCCTATTTTAGAGATCCATCTTCTTTAGGAGGGGTGGCTATTTCTGGATCAACAGTAAATACAAACTTCAATTTATCTGCCTTTTTAGTTCACGATTTAAACTTAGATAACGGTTTAAGCTTTACGACTCAGGTGGGTAATTTCTTGCAGAATTTCGATCGAAATACAGTAATAACAATTGCTTCTGGATTAAATGGATCGCAAACGAATTTAGGTCAAGCATCCAACGTATCAACTTCGCAAGTTATTATACCCCAAAGAGATACAGGATTTTTTGGTCAAACCGAAATAAACTGGAGTGATAAAGTTATCGCTACGGTGGGTGTTAGAGGTGATAAATCAACAAACAACGGAGATGCGAATAAAACGTATTATTACCCTAAAGGTAACTTAGCGGTTAATATTCACAAATTCTCAGATTTAGGATTTGTAAGTACATTTAAGCCGAGAGTTGCATATGGAGAGTCTGGAAGGTTCGCGCCATTTAACGCTCGTTTTACCAATTTTAATGCTCAATTTATTGGTGGTGTATCGGGTAATACAATAGGTAACCTAAGAGGAAATCCTAATATTGAACCAGAAAGACAATCTGAATTAGAATATGGTTTAGATTTGGGGTTATTTAATAACAGGATAAGAGTGGAGGCATCTTTATATAATAAGAAAATCGATGATTTATTATTACAGGCTTCTACCCCAACTTCTAGTGGATTTACAAGTCAATTTACTAATGGGGCTGAGCTCGTAAATGATGGGATTGAGTTATACCTTGATGCCTTAGTTGTAGATAGTGATAACTTCTCTTGGAGTACTAATCTAAAGTGGTGGAAAAATAAATCTGAAGTGACTCGCCTTGATGTGCCAAGCTTTACTGTTGGAGGGTTTGCGGCTTCATTAGGAACCTTCCAAATTCAAGAAGGAAAACCTGCGACACAAATTGTGGGAACCTACGACCCAAGCGCTTATACAGATGCTGAAATCGCTGCGAGAGATCCTGAGGGAGATGGATTTTTTGTGTATGGTGATGCGGAACCAGATTTCCAGATGTCTTGGTCTAACAATATTAAGTTTAAGAATATCGAATTGTCGTTCCTATGGCACTGGAAAGAAGGTGGTGATGGAATTAACCTAACGACACTTTTATATGACCTTGCTGGAACTACTTGGGATTATGACGAATTTGGTCTTGACCCTTCGGGACAATTAGCTAATGGTCCTTATCGTGCAAGTCAGGCATTTGTAAATCCTGATCCAGTAATTGAAGATGCTGGATATATAAGATTAAGAGAAGTAGGAATTTATTATACCCTTCCTTCTGGGTTGATAAAGTATGCCGATAAAATACAATTTGGTTTTTCTGGAAGAAACTTGATAAACATATTTGATTATAATAGTTATGATCCTGAAGTTTCAAATTTTGGAAATAACGTATTAGCAAATAACGTGGAGGTAACTCCTTACCCAGCATCTAGATTTATTAACTTTCACTTAAATGTGGACTTTTAAAATATAACAATCATGAAATATATAAAATATATACTTATAAGCAGTATGGTGGTATTTACTGGATGTACGTTGGACGAAATTCAAAATCCAAACTCACCCAGCGAAGAAACTTTTGCTGAAAATGCATCTCAAGCAGATATTCAACTTTTAGCCGTTGGGCTAGAAGCTGTAATGCGAAATGACATAGCATTTCATTATAACTCGGTTAGCATTTTAGCTAGAGAATATTATGACTTATCTGGGGTCGATCCGAGATATACAGGAGAACTTTTAAAAGGACCGTTAGATAACAATGGATTTTTAACAACGCGTGCTTTTGCAGCGTGGTATAAAGTGGTCAAGTCTGCTAATTTGTTAGTGCCAGCGGTAGAGAATTCCCTTGCTGGATTTTCGGATGAGACTAAAAATGGATATTATGGTTTTGCCAAAACCCTTAAGGCATATGCGTTATTAATGGTGGCAAATCGAAATTATACCAATGGTATTAGGATTGATGTTGAAGATCCTGATAATTTAGGGCCGATTGTAAGCTATGAAAATGCTTTATCTGAAATAATGGATTTATTAAATGAAGCGAATTCAAACCTTGCATCTGCAGGAGGTTCTTTTGATTTTAATACTACTTTAGGGTTTGATACTCCTTCAGATTTTTCCAAATTTAATAGAGCCATAGCTGCTCGAGTGGCATTATACCAAGGGGACAATCAGCAAGCTCTGTCTATGTTAAGCAACTCATTTTTCGATTTAAACGGAGATTTATGGACAGGAGCTACTCATGTGTTTGGACTAACTGGGAATGACCTTCAAAATACGCTGTTTCACGTATTAAACCAATCTGGACAGGAATTTATGATTCATGATTCTTGGATCAATGATGCAGAAGCCGGGGATTTGAGAGTAGCAGAGAAATCGAACCTTTTTGATGGAGGGACCGTTCTTTTTGATGGTTTAACGGCTGACTATCAAATTGCCCTTTACGATAGTAATGTGGATCCCATTTATTTAATTCGAAATGAAGAATTGATTCTTATTTATGCAGAAGCTCAAATAGGTCTGGATAATAACCAAGCAGTTGCTGCCATCAATGTTGTAAGAAATGCAGCTGGGATAGGTGACTATTCAGGAGATACTGATAATAATTCGTTGATTGAAGAAGTACTTAAACAAAGGAGATATTCTCTTTTAGGAGAGGGACATCGATGGATTGACTTGAGACGTTTAAATAGATTGAATGAAAACTATGTTCCGCTTGATAGAACTGGCGATAACATTATTGATGCTTTCCCAACTCCTTTCACAGAAGGACTATAAATTTAAATTGAAATAAAACAAAAGCCCTTCAGATTAATGAAGGGCTTTTTTTATGAATTATTATTCTTTTTATGAAGCACTTTCAGCAATTGTTTCGGTTTTTCCAAACCAACCTCTCAAGCGCAATTTCAACCTATGCACAATATAAAACAATACAGGCACAATAATTAAGGTTAAGAAGGTTGCAATGATTAATCCATAGATAACGGCCCACGCCAAGGGTCCCCAGAAAATAACGTTGTCTCCACCAATGTAGATATTTGGATTAAATTCTGAAAATAATGAAAAGAAATCCATATTAAACCCAATGGCCAATGGGATTAACCCTAATACCGTTGTAATGGCTGTTAACAATACTGGACGTAAACGAGCTTTACCTGCTTTAATAATAATCTCCTTCACTTCTTGTTTAGGAAGTAAAGCATTATCATCAATATCCAATTCTACCATTCTCCTATCTATTAGAAGTTGGGTGTAATCTAAAAGAACCACACCATTATTTACAACAATACCCGCTAGAGATATAATCCCCATCATAGTCATCATAATGACAAAAGAAGCTCCAGTAATCAAAATCCCACCAAAAACCCCAATAAAGCTCAAGAAAATTGCCAACATAATAATGGTTGGTTTTGAAATCGAGCTAAACTGAAAAATAAGGATTAGCATAATTAATCCTAGTCCCGAGAAGAAAGCCCCCATTAAAAAAGCCATTTGCTTATTTTGTTCTTCAATTTGACCCGTATAATCAATAGATACTCCTTTAGGGAGTTCAGTAAAGTTTGCCATTTCAGTTTGTATTTGGCTTACAATAGCTCCTGCGTCGGTATACCCTGGCTCGAGGGCAGAATATACAGTTACCACCCTCTTTTTGTCACGGTGTTTTATAGCACTAAATGAAGATGTGTTTTTTCTAGTGGTAACAGCAGATAAAGGTATTTCCTTTAATTGTCCAGTAGCTTGATCTCTAAACGTAATGTTTTGGTTAAATAAAGCACTTTTGCTATCCTTATTATCTTCATTAAAGCGGATATTAATATCAAAATCATCTCCATCTTTTTTATAAATACCTGCTTTTTCACCAAAAACCGAACGACGTAATTGATTCCCTACTTGCCCAGCAGAAACACCTAATTCTCCTGCTTTTTCTCGATCTACATACACCTGCATGGAAGGCTTGCCTTTGTTTACATCAATTTTTAACTCATCAATCCCAGCAATATTTCGAGAATTAATAAAGTTTCTCATGATTTCTGCCGTTTGAATAAGCTGATCATAATCATCTCCTTCAATTTCAATATTAATAGGATACCCTGCTGGAGGGCCTGCGGCATCCTTTTCAACCGAAATGGCAACACCAGGATAAATTCCTTTTAAAGCTTCTTGAACTTTTTTTCGCAGTACTTCACTGTCTTTCCCTTTTCTAAATTTATATTCGCGCATAGTTGCTGTAATCTTCCCACGATGTGGCATTTCGGCTGAGCTACCTCCATCGGTCTGTGGGTTTCCAGCTCCTTCTCCTACTTGGGATACAGCAGATTCTACCAAGAAATTATAACCATCACTCTCTTTATATTCATTGTCATTTACAATACCATACACGCGCTGCTCAATATCCTTTGTAATGGCATTGGTTTTTTCTATATCTGTACCTTGAGGATATTCGATATACACTATAATTTGGTTGGGCTTATTATCTGGGAAAAATTCAACACTTGTTCTTTGGCTACCTATGGAAGCTCCAAATAATCCAAAAACAATAAATAGCAACAGAAAAGTTCCACCAAAAAAAGCGAATGGCTTCCATCCTGTAAGAGCGAAATTGAGAGTTCTTTTGTATTTTTCTTCTAACCACGGAAGTGAATGACGTTGAAAATAATTAGCCCATCTTTTCAAAAAGTACTTATAAATCCAAAATAAAACGGCCGTAAAAATCATTAGTGTCCCTAAACCTCTAATGGCTCCACCTACTAATAAAATAATAATTCCCAATCCTCCCAAAATTGATGAAAGCATGAGTAAACTTTTAAGAGAAAGGACTCTTTCTTCCGTTTCCATAAATTGAGAAACCAATACAGAGTTCATAAAAATGGCAACAAATAGCGAAGACCCCAAAACTACCGATAATGTAATAGGGAAATAAATCATGAATTCTCCCATAACTCCTGGCCACATTCCTAATGGGACAAAGGCCGCCACGGTAGTTAATGTTGAAATAATAATTGGGAAAGCGATTTCACCAATACCTTTTTTAGCGGCTTCAATTCTGGACATGCCTTCCTCATCCATGAGACGATATACATTTTCTACCACTACAATTCCATTATCCACCAGCATTCCTAATCCCATGATTAAAGCAAAAAGAATCATGGTATTCATGGTATAGCCTAAAGCAGAAAGAATCATAAAACTCATAAACATAGACATTGGAATGGCAAACCCCACAAACAATGCATTCCTGAATCCTAAGAAGAACATGAGTACAGTAACCACCAGTATAATACCAAAGATTATATTATTTACAAGGTCATCTACTTGATTTAACGTTTTGGCAGATTGATCATTGGCAATTGTTACCTCCACATCTTGTGGGAATACATTTTCACGAGCATCTTCAATAATTTTTTCAATTTTTTGTGCTGCCTCAACCATGTTTTTCCCAGCGCGCTTCTTTACATCAAGCATTACTACGCCTTCTCCAAATTCTCGAGCGTAGGTAGTTTTTTCTTCTTCTTGAAAGCTCACTTTGGCAACATCTTTTAAGTAAACGGCCCCATTTTGAGTTTTTACAACAAAATTTTCAAGTTCTTCGGGTTTTTCTATCTCTCCTAAAATTCGGATGGTTCTTCGTTGACCACTGGCAATAACATTTCCAGCAGACATCGTCATATTTCCATTTCTAATGGCATTGAGGATGTCATCAAAACTCACTTTGGCCGCCATCATCTTGTAAATATCTACGGCAACCTGTACTTCTTTTTCTTGTGCACCTCGAATATCGGCTTGTTTAATTTCCTCAAGATCTTCAATTCTATCCTCAAGATATTCTGCAAATTCTTTAAGTTTTTCAGTAGGATAGTTTCCTTTAATATTGATGTTACTTATAGGAGTTTCTTCAGAAAAATTAAGATCAAAAACGTTGGGTTCGACCTTGGCATTATTAAAAGTAGGCCAGTCTTCACTAGCCTTTTCAGAATCGACTTCGTCTTTAACTTTTGTTTTAGCCTCTTCAACTGTAATATTTTCATCAAATTCAACAGTAATAATACCGTAATCTTCTTGTGAAGTTGAAATTATTTCCACAACATTACTTATGTTTTTAAGACGATCTTCAAGGGGGTCTACTATAAGACGTTCAATATCTTCGGCAGTGTTTCCTGGATATGGAGTACTTATGTAAATTTTGGTTTCTTTAATTTCTGGGAAAGTCTCCCTAGGCATACTAGAATAGGCACCAGCTCCTAAAAAAAGAATAATAGCAATTACCACATAAATAGTGGTTTTATTATCGATTGCCCAGGAGGAGAGTTTAAACTCTTTATCTACACTTTTTTTCATTTTACTCATTGCCATCCATCTTTAAAATTTGTACAAACTGACCATCTTTTACGCTTCTAGCACCTTCATTTATAATGGTATCGCCATTCTTAACACCTTCCAAAATCTCCACAAAATCGCCTTCTGTTTTCCCTGTGGTAACAATTACACGTTTTGCTATAAATTCTGAAGCATTTTCACTTTGATTGGTTACATAGATATATTGATCTCCATTTGCGTTTTCAGAAAGTACACTTTGTGGGATTAGAATAGCTTCGGTATTCGTGTAATCATTAATTTTTAACTGAGCCGTTAAATTAGGTTTGATTGTTTTTTTGTTGTTAGGAACGCTAACTTCTATCTTGAACGTCCTGTTTGAAGGGTTGATGTAATTACCTACTTGTCTTACATTTGAGCTTACATGTTCCCCCAAAACAGGAAAATAGATATCTACTTTTTTCCCTTCTGTAACGCTGCTTAAATAGGTTTCTGGAACTTCGGCTTCTATATACATATCGCCTAGGTTTACAATACGAATCACTTCAGACATTCCAGCACTTACAACAGTTCCTTGCTCGCTCATTACGTCATCTACAATTCCTGAAAAAGGGGCTCTTATAGTTGTTTTAGCAACTTGAGCTTTCATTTGGTTTACGGCATTTTGCTGTGCTTCATAATTAGCTTTTGCCTGAAGGTATTGTATTTCGCTTCCTATCTTCTGATTCCAAAGCTTTTCTTGACGTTCAAATGTAGTTTTTGCCAATGCAGTTTGTACTTCAATTTGCGAAAGTTGCTGCGATAATCCGCCGTCATCAATACTGGCTAACAATTGTCCCTTAGTAACCTTTTGTCCTTCTTTTACATACACTCTTGTGAGAGTTCCAGAGTATTCGGGATAGAGAACGACATTCTTTTTAGTTTCTACATCTCCTTGAATTTCAATGAAATGATTGAACTCTTTTTTCTCTGCCTTAAATACAGTTACCAACGGAAGCTTTCTTACGGTATCTAATTTTGAAATTGCTTCGTCAATGGCTTTTAGCTCATCGTTAATAGTGCTTTGTTGTAATACAATTTCGGCTCTTTTCGCTCTTATTGATTCAAGATTTCCAGACTCGATTATGGCTTCGGTTGATTTTTTATCACCTCCACAGGAAACAATTACTAAGGCTGTGAGTAATAGGATGGATATATTTTTCATGAGTGTGTTTTTATGTGGCTAATTTTTTAGTTGTTGAATTCCACGGAATTTAATACCGTTTCTAATTGTGTTTTGGCATTGATTACATCTAGCATCGATTGAAAATACTGCTGCTGTGCTGTGTATAGTTGCGTTTGGGCTTGGCGTAAATCGAAACTAGTCGAAAGGCCTTCCGTAAATTTTATCTGATTCTTATTTTCGATGCGTTCTGCTAATGCTAAGTTTTTCTTGGCATTTTCGTATTTATCGATACTAAATTGGTAATCACTTTTTGCGGTGTCAAACTGAAGCTTCACATTTTGGATCGTTTCTTCCAATTGTGTTTTTGATTGATCCAAAGCAATTCTAGCTTGCTGAGTTCTTGCACCGCGCATACCACTGCTAAAAATAGGAATGTTCATACTTACCCCAAGAATGGAGGATTGATACCAAATTTGATCATTGTCAAAAAAGGTAAAACTATTGCTGTTTGCCTGAGTTCCATAATTAACAAATGCAGAAAGGCGTGGTAAGGCACGACTTTTTTCCAATTTCATTTCTAGCGAACGTTGTTCGGTAAGATTGAAGGCAATTTTATAGTCGATATTATTTTCTATAGAAAGGTCTTCGTTTAACGTAGTTAATTGGATATTTTCTTTTGTTAGTTCGTCGAGATTTTGGGTTAATTTAACTTCAGCGTTAATATCAATACCTAGTGATGCATTAAACATTTGCTTTGCTATACCCTTCATTCGTTCTGCATTGTTGAGGTTGGTTTCAATGTCCAACAAGGTAATTTCCAGCTGTTCTACATTTTCTTCCTCGGTGAGTCCGTTTTCATAAATTTTCTGAGTTTCGAATAGATTTTTTTCAAGATTCTCTTTATTCTTTCTGAAAATGGCTACAAGTTCTTCGGCGAGTAATACACTTCCATAAGCATTAATGACACCTTTTCGAACTTCCAACTGTGTTTTTTCGTTTGCATTTTCAGAATAATCTAGAAAAGCTTTTGCTGCTTGTAGCCCTACAAGATAGCTTCCGTCAAAAATAAGTTGTTCTAGTGTTGCTACTGCATTTGCACTTTGCTTAGTGCCAAAAACGACAGGTGAAAAAGTGCCAGGCTCGCCTCCAAAAAATTCAGATGGAATTAAAGAAACAGGCTGTTTTAAATTGTTATTGTACGAGACGTTTCCGTTGATTTGCGGAAGACCCGTGGCAGTTGTTTCCCATTTCTTTTTGATGGCCTTTGCAATGTCTCTTTTGGCGTTCAGAGCAGTGTAATTACTGTCTAGCGCAAAAGTAACTGCTTCTTCCAATGAAAAAGAATAGGTTTTTTCTTGGGAAAAGGCAATGACCGAATAGAAAACAAAAATAATTAAGGTGAGTTTTTTAGTCATTGGTTTTTGTATTGATGAATTGGTTTAGTATTTCTTTTCCTTTGTCTGTTACGATTCCTCTAAGGTGATATTCCAGATAATCTTCCATTATCAAAATTTTAGGGAATTGGTGGGTAGGGAAAATAGTTTCGTTGTTAATTTCACTGAGTGCCAAAAAGTATATTCTTGAAATAAAGTCGATGTTAATGTTTTTACGGTAATAGCCACCTTCTACACCTCTCTTAAGGTTGTCCACCGTGCATTGGTTCATGTTTTTAAACTTCATTTCTTTGATCATAGCGTATATCTCAGGATAATACTTTTGAAGTTGATATTGCGGAGATGCTTTCTCATTTTTAAGTTGAAGCATGGCAAACTTCTTCATCTCATAAAGCTCTTCAATAGGATTTTTATCTAAAGACATAATGTGATCTATACCACAAGTAATAGAATGAAAAACACTTAACACGGTTTCTTTAATAAGCTCGGTTTTATTGTTGAAATGTGTATATATTGTTTTCTTTGAGATGCCCATTTCATTAGCAATGTCGTCCATGGTCACACTTTTAAAACCAAGGTTTATAAACATCTCTGCTGCTTTTTGTATAATTTTTTCTTTCATAATAGGGGGCAAAAGTACCACAAGGAAACTTTAAAAACAATAGAAGTTTCCAAAGTTTTACAATTATTTAACATTTGCTTATTTTCAGAACTATTTGTGAAGTCATTTAATTTCCAAACCTTATTTTAGCGACAAATTTTGTTATGAAAGAACTGGACTTCTTTAAAGATGCATTGGAAAAATCACTTGGCTCTCGAAATGTAAATGTAGAACCAGAACAACTTTATTCTCCCATTAATTACATTCTTTCTTTAGGTGGAAAGCGACTTAGACCTGTGCTAACATTAATGACTTGTGATTTTTTTGGAGGGGATTATAAAGAGGCCATGCCAGCTGCTATGGCAGTCGAGTTGTTTCACAATTTTAGTTTGATTCATGATGATATTATGGATGAAGCTCCTTTGAGAAGAGGTAAAGAAACGGTTCATAAAAAGTGGGATATTAATACAGGAATTTTATCGGGAGATGCTATGCTTATATTGGCATATCAGTATTTTGAATCTTATGAACCTGCTCTTTTTCAAGAATTGGCAAAATTATTTAGTAAAACAGCTATTGAGGTTTGTGAAGGACAGCAATACGATGTCGATTTTGAAACTCGAAACGATGTTTCCATTCCAGAGTATTTAAAAATGATAGAATATAAAACAGCTGTTTTAGTAGGTGCTGCGATGAAAATGGGAGCAATTGTTGCAAAAACATCTAAAAAAAACAAGGAGGATATTTATGAATTCGGAAGAAATTTAGGAATCGCTTTCCAGTTGCAAGACGATTATCTCGATGCTTTTGGAGACCCCGAAACCTTTGGGAAACAAGTGGGGGGTGATATTTTATCGAATAAAAAAACCTTTCTTTTCTTAACAGCCTTGCAAAGTGGGACAGAAAATGATGTGGCCGAATTAAGAACTTTTTTTAAAAGTAAATCTGAAAATAACGCTCAAAAAATAGAAAAAGTAAAAAGTATTTTTGAGACTTCTGGGGCAAGCAAAGCCACGCAATTAGAGATTGAAAAATATACAGATAAAGCTTTTGAAACACTTGAAAACCTTGATCTTTCAGAAGATAAAAAGGAAAAACTAAGAGTTTTTGCCAAAAACTTAATGAATAGACAGGTTTAAAAATAGACTCTCACAAAGGGCATCCAGGCATTTGCATAAATACTTCTGTTAGAATCATAAAGAACATCATAGCGTATTCCCATTGTAAAATTTTGGTTTCGATACCCAGCTCCTAAAAATAAAGCTGGATACCAATAATTTTCATCTTCGATAGCAAAAGCAGTATCATATTTTCGGGAAACATTTAATTCTTCAAATTCTGCAGAAAATTGTAGTTCTGGAATAACATTAAAAAGAGAAAGTATACTCCCTCCAACGATAGTAGATTTATAAGTATTCTTTAAACTGTTATAGGTTCCGTTAAGTCCAACACCCAAAGCAACTTGATCATTAAATTCATAAATAGCACTTGGAGCAATTGTCCCGCTAAAAAAACCATCTCCAAAACTCAATCCAAGTCCGCCACCAAACCTAACATGATCCCAAAATTTAAAGGAATCATCCTGTGCTTTTAGACTCAAAAAAGAGGAAGTTAGAAAACAAAAAATAACGATAAAAAGAATTCGAAACTTCATAATACGCAACTAAAAGTTAATGCATTTATAAATATATAAAATCGCTCATAGTAATTATTGGATTTATTGTATTTTTGTACTCGCTTTATTCAAAAATTAGAGCCCGACATTTTACTATGGATCGATTTTCTTTTCTAAATGCTGTGCATCCCGCTTATATTGCAGAGCTTTATGATAAATACCTTCAATTTCCAGACACTATTGAGCCAAGTTGGCGTGCTTTTTTTCAAGGATTTGATTTCGGAATTGAAAATGGATCTTTAGAAGCACTTGGTATTAAAAGTGGCTCTATTGTTCCTGAGGGAGTTTTAAAAGAATTTCAAGTCATTAAACTTATCGATGCCTATCGTAATAGAGGTCATCTTTTTACCAAAACAAATCCCGTACGAGAACGAAGAAAGTATACACCCTCTTTAGCATTAGGAAATTTTGGACTTGGTGAAGAAGATTTAGATCTTCAGTTCGAAGCAGGATCTATTATTGGCTTAGGTAAAACGACACTTCGAGATATAGTTAACCATTTAGAAGCTATTTACTGCGACTCGATCGGGATTGAGTATATGTATATTCGGAATCCAAATGAAATTCAATGGATTCAGGATTGGTTAAATGTAAATGATAATCATCCTAAATTTTCTGCCGAAGAAAAAAAGCATTTACTAAAAAAATTAAATGAAGCTATTTCATTTGAATCGTTCCTTCATTCAAAATATGTGGGTCAAAAGCGTTTCTCAATTGAAGGTGTAGATTCTGTTATTCCAGGCTTGGATACTTTAATTGAAAAGGGTTCAGAAAAAGGAATCGAACATTTTGTGGTAGGAATGGCACATAGAGGCCGATTGAATGTATTGGCAAATATTTTCGGAAAATCGCCAGAAGCCATTTTTAGCGAATTCGATAGTAAAGAATACGATGAGGAGGAATTGTTTGACGGTGATGTAAAATACCATATGGGATGGACGAGTTTCCGTTCTACCGACAAAGGTAAAAAAGTTCGAATGGATTTAGCTCCCAATCCTTCTCACTTAGAGACCGTAAATGCTGTTGTTGAAGGTATTGCGCGCGCCAAACTGGATAACCAATGGGATGGAGATGAGAAAAAAATTCTACCTATTTTAATTCATGGAGATGCCGCTATTGCTGGTCAAGGTGTGGTGTACGAAGTGGTGCAAATGGCACAATTAGATGGCTATAGAACAGGTGGAACCATCCATATAGTAGCAAATAACCAAGTTGGTTTTACGACAAATTATTTAGATGCACGTTCCTCAACCTATTGTACCGATGTTGGTAAAGTAACCCTTTCGCCAGTGTTGCATGTAAACGCGGATGATGTGGAAGCTGTTTGTCATGCGTTTTCGTTTGCGCTTGATTTCAGAATGAAATTTGGAAGAGATGTCTTCCTAGATATTTTGGGATACAGAAAATATGGGCATAACGAAGGGGATGAACCTCGATTTACACAGCCAAAATTATATAAGGCAATAGCCAAACATAAAAATCCTAGGGATATTTATGCCCAAAGATTGGCAAAGGAAGGGATTATTGATGGCCAGTTTGTTTCGCAATTAGAGGACACATATAAATTAGATTTAGAGGAAAATTTAGAAGCTTCTCGTAAGAAAGATAAAACCGTAATTACTGAAATTTTAGCAGATGACTGGAAATCTTATAAGCTTGGTAATCTTCAGGATATTTTAACTAAAACAGATACCAAGTTCAGTTTAGAAACACTTGATAAGCTTGCTGAAGGCATTACCAAACTTCCTGAAAATAAAACATTTATAAAAAAGATTCAACGTATTGTTGATGATAGAAAACAACGTTATTTTGAAACCAACGAATTGGATTGGGCCATGGGAGAATTACTCTCCTATGCTACCCTTATGGAAGAAGGTTTTAACGTTCGTATTTCGGGTCAAGATGTAGAACGAGGTACGTTTTCACACAGGCATGCTATTATTAAAACGGAAGACGATTCTGAAGAAATAAACCTTCATAATAATTTAGGTTTGGAGGGTAAAATGTATATTTATAATTCACTGCTTTCAGAATACGGAGTCGTTGGATTTGATTATGGATATGCGATGGCCGCCCCAAAAACATTAACTATTTGGGAAGCACAATTTGGAGATTTTTCAAATGGAGCTCAAATTATGTTGGACCAATATATTTCTGCAGCAGAGTCTAAGTGGAAAGTACAAAATGGATTGGTCATGCTATTGCCTCACGGATATGAAGGACAGGGATCTGAGCATTCTAGTGCACGTATGGAGCGATATCTTCAATTGTGTTCAAGGCATAATATGGTGTTGGCCGATGTTACAACACCAGCCAACTTTTTTCATTTATTGAGAAGACATATGAAGTGGAATTTTAGAAAACCACTTATTGTATTTACACCTAAGAGTTTGTTGCGTCACCCTAAAGTTGTTTCAACAAAGGAAGAATTAGCTCAAGGCGAATTTCAAGAAGTAATTGATGATACTTCGGTCGATAAAAAGAAAGTTACTTCGTTGGTTTTCTGCACAGGGAAATTTTATTATGATTTAGTAGAACGAAGAGAGGAAAATGGAAGAGATGATGTTGCGTTCGTTCGTTTAGAACAATTATTCCCATTAGCCTTAGATAAAATTGAAGCTATAATAAAATCATACCCTAATGCAACAGATTATGTTTGGGCACAAGAGGAGCCACGTAATATGGGTGCTTGGGGATATTTATTAATGAATTTTAACCTAGTGAAACTACGTGTAGCTTCACGAAACGTGTATAGTTCGCCAGCTGCGGGAAGTAGCACGCGATCTAAAGCAAGACATAAAAAAGTGATTGATAGTGTTTTTGAAACACCTTAAATAAATTCCTTTTAGGAAAAAATATTATACTATGCTAGAGATGAAAGTTCCCTCGCCGGGAGAATCCATTACCGAAGTTGAAATAGCCCAATGGCTAGTAGAAGATGGTGATTACGTAGAAAAAGATCAAGCCATTGCAGAAGTAGATAGCGATAAAGCTACCTTAGAACTTCCTGCAGAAGCCAGTGGGATTATTACTCTTAAAGCCGAAGAAGGTGAAGCAGTAGCCGTTGGACAAGTCGTTTGTTTAATTGATACGGATGCAGCAAAACCTGAAGGTTCAGATGCTATTGAAACATATGAAAAAGCTGGGGATGAATCAGGAGGGGAAAATGCAGCTCCAGATTTAGATAAAAAGAAAGCCGAAACTCCAAATACTGGTGAAAAGGCAGAATCTATTTCTAATAAAACCTACGCCTCTGGAGTACCCTCTCCAGCAGCCAAGAAGATTTTAGATGAGAAAGGGATAGCTTCAACAAACGTAAAAGGAACGGGTCGCGATGGTAGAATCACCAAAGAAGATGCTGTAAATGCCGTGCCTTCTATGGGAACTCCAGGGGATGGTGATAGAGGTTCAGAAAGACAAAAACTTTCTATGCTTCGAAGAAAAGTAGCGGAGCGATTAGTATCTGCAAAGAATGAAACGGCCATGCTAACTACTTTTAATGAAGTAGATATGGGGCCTATCTTCGAAATAAGAAAGCAATATAAAGAAGCATTTAAAGAAAAGCACGGAGTAGGATTGGGCTTTATGTCGTTCTTTACTTTGGCTGTTGTACGTGCTTTAGAGTTATACCCAGATGTAAACTCGATGATTGATGGAGATTACAAAGTAACCTACAAGTATAAAGATATTTCAATTGCTGTTTCAGGACCCAAAGGACTTATGGTGCCTGTAATTCGTAATGCCGAAAATTTATCTTTTAGAGGAGTAGAAGATGAGGTAAAACGATTAGCTATTAGAGCAAGAGATGGTCAAATTACGGTAGATGAAATGACGGGCGGAACGTTTACAATCTCTAATGGAGGAGTTTTTGGAAGCATGCTTTCAACCCCTATAATTAACCCACCACAATCAGGTATTTTAGGAATGCATAACATTGTAGAGCGTCCAGTAGTTAAAAATGACGAAATTGTTGTTGCACCTGTGATGTTTGTGGCTTTGAGTTACGACCATAGAATCATTGATGGAAGAGAATCTGTAGGGTTTTTAGTAGCTGTGAAAGAAGCGTTAGAAAACCCAGAAGAATTATTAATGAATAATAATGTTAAAAAGGCATTAGAATTATAGCAATTAAATGCTTTAGATAGTAAAAAAAGCCCAACTATAAGTTGGGCTTTTTTGGTTAGTTAGTTGAAAATATATAAACCTATCTATGATACTATGTAATTCACGATATTCATTAATATGATCGCGACAATAAGAACGGAGATGATAAAAATGGCTAGCCTTTTTTTCCCTTCTTTCTTAACTTTTAAATCCAAATCCATACGTTTAATTTGTACACTGTAAAATTGAAGATTTAAAGTCTAAAAGTAAATACGTGGAAACACGTAATTTGTTACTGAAGATTTTCTTGATGTTCTTTTGCCCATATAAGAAGGCTGTTTGTTTTGTGCTCTAAATTGAGTTTGGAAATAATATTACTGCGATGTTTTTCTACCGTTCGGTAAGAGATAAAAAGTAACGATGCAATGTCCTTGTTGGTTTTGTCCATTGCAATGAGCTTTAGTATTTTCTTTTCTGAAGGAGTCAAAACATCCAAAACATTATTTTTTTTAGAGTTGCTCCCAAGGACATCGCTTATTTTTGGACTGAAAAATGGGTTGCCTTCAGCAACCGATTTTAAACAATTTTCAATTTCCTCTAGTGCAAATTCTTTTAAAATGTAGCCATAAATATTGAGGTCATTTGCCTCATTGTAGAGTTGTTTTTCCTTGTGAAACGTGATAAGGATAATTTTAGTTTCTATTCCATTATTATTACATTTTCTAGCAATTTCAAGACCCGACATAAAAGGCATTTGAATATCTAAAATGGCAATGTCTGGTTTTAATTTATTGATAAGGTTAAAAGCTTCTCTACCATTAGTTCCACTACCAACAACATTATAGCCTTTTTCAATTAAAAAGTCACTTAAACCCTTTAGTAAAAGTGGATGATCATCTGCGATTATAATAGATTCGTTTTTCATGTTGTGGGGAAAATAAATTCTATGGTAGTTCCTTGATTTTTTTTAGATGTTACCTTCATTTGTCCATTAAGGAACTTGGTTCTTTCTAAAAGGGTTTTTAGTCCCATAGATTTAATGTTTTGATATTTTTCTGAAAAATCAAAACCAATGCCATTGTCTTTAATTTCCAAAAAAATAGAATTTAAATTTCGCTTTAAAGTTACTTTGCTGGCTTCGGCATTTGCATGCTTAATAATATTGCTCAGGGACTCTTGAACAATCCTGAAAATATTAATTTCTTGTCTTTTGTCGAAAATGTTATCTATGTTATCAATTTCAGAAGATATAAAGAGTGTTGTATTTTCATCAATTTGACTAAGAGTCATCTCAATGGCTTTAGTGATGCCTAATTCTTGAAGTTGAAATGGATGAAGGTCTCTAGAAATTCCTCGTACTTCTTCAATGGCAGTTTCAACAAGGTTTTTTGCTTCATCATCATTACTTCTAACAACTTTATTTTTAATTAATAATAATTGCTGGCCAAGACCATCATGTAGGTCTTTCGAAATTCTTTTACGCTCTTCTTCTTGAGATACAAGTAATTCTTGACTAAACTTTTCTTGAAGGATTTTTTTGTTTTTTAATTGCATTCTATTTCTATATAGAAATACAAGTCCAAAAAATAAAATAAGTGAAAAGGTAATAAATATAAGTCGGCGTTGCGAGGCTTCATTGTCTTTTTCTAAAAGCTGTATACTCGCATTTTTTGCAATGAGTTCACTCTCTTTTTTTTCAGTTTCATAAAGTGTTTGGTAGTAGGCTAAAGAATTTGCAGTTGAATTGTTATATAAGGAATCTTTAAGTGTTTGGGAAGAATTTTTAAAGTTTAGAGCTTTTTTGTAATCACCCATACTTACATATATCTCTGAAAGTAACTCCTCTGCATACATAATATCCTCCTCATAGCGCATCGTTTTTGCGGCCTCTAATTTTGTTTCGCCAAATTGTAAAGCGCTGTCATTGTCACCAAGTGCCAAATTATATCTTGCCATGATTTCACTATAATGACTTTTGTAAAGCAAGTCTTTAATATTTGGGTCGTGATTCTCTTGGACTAAATCAAAGTATTTTTTCGCTTCGGTTAGGTTTCCTTCTTCAATATAATACCCAATGAGTTTAGAGTATACATAGGTCCTATCTGCTAGAATAATATGGTTGTTAACATCATTATTAATATAATCATAGGCTTTTAGTAAATACTCAATTTGAAGATTTTTTTTGCCCATTTTTTTATAATCTAGTGCCTGATTATAATACATAATAGGAATGTTTTTTTCCAGCCCAAGTTCTTTGAGTTTTTGGATATTTTTTTCTCTTTCTTCTTTAGCTTTATCGTAAAACCCATTCATACTATACATAGTAGTAATACCTTGTTGCGCAAAAACCATGTATTCATAATCCTTTAGCGCCTCAAAATATTCATAGGCTTTTCTATAATTTTCACCTGCGGGGACAAACTTTCCTAAATTTGAGTATGCTTGACCACTAAATAAATAGGCATCTGCTTTATAGAGGGAATCCTTTTCTGTGAAGGTTTCAATCGCTTTTTTGTAATCTTCAGTAGCTTCTTCGAGGTCAAGCCTATAGTTTGCTCCACCTCGTTTAAGGTAAAGACTTCCCAATAGAAAAGAATCATTTATTTTATATTTCCTAGCCAACAACTCATCTATCATTCTTCTAGCTTTTTCCGGCTGATTTAAAATAGATGTAAGCGTATAACTAAGGCCAATCATTTTCTTAGTTGCAGCCTCTACACTATCCAGTTCTTTGGCCAACTCAATATATGCTTCACAGTTTTTAACAAACCGATCAATATCTTTCCTTCCTTCCATTGAAAGGATAGAATCTAAGGCAACAAGTTTTTCGGCTTTATTGGAAGTTGTTTCTACTGTCTTTTTGTAATACTCAATGTTTTGAGCAAATGCAGATGTGCCAAAAAAAATGACTACAGATAGAATAATAAGAGGGTATCTGTTTGTTCTCAAGCTTCATTTTTTTGGGGAGTATATAAATTTAATAAAAAAAAAGGAGTTATTATTTTTTTAGATACACGCAATTTCTTCCGTAATCAATTACAGCGTGTAGCTTTTTCAGAATATCCGCTCCTAAGATTCCGTGCACTGGAGTTTCCCCAACTTGCTCTAGTGCTTGGTTTACGTGAATTAAATCGAATAGAACAAATTCATAATTACTAAGACTAATCTTTTCAATTTCTAAGGTTTTACTTTTGGTAGCCAGCGTTTCCATATCAATAGCTCCGGCTCCGGCAGCTTTTATTTCACTTTTTTCAGAAATTAATTTAAAAAAGCTTGCTTCGCTAATGCCAATACAACTTGTTGAAGCACCTGTATCCAAAATAAAATCTCCTAAAACAGAATTTACTCTTACGTTAAGTTTATAATGTCCTGTTTTTAATTTTTTTAAAGGAATTCTCTCAAATCCGTTTTGCTCTAAAAGCTTTCTAAGTGTCACTAAAGGTTTTTTGGTAAATATAGACAACAAAATAGTAGTTTTGTGCATATGTTGACCGATACCCATACCCATTTGTATAGTGAAGCCTTTGATGACGATCGAAGTGAAATGATGCAACGTGCTTTTAATAAGGGAATTACGAGATTTTTTATTCCTGCAATCGATTCTAGCTATACAGAGGCGATGTACAAATTGGAAAGGGAATATCCTGAGAATATTTTTTTAATGATGGGACTGCACCCTACTTCGGTAAAAGAAAATTTTGAAGAGGAATTAAAACTTGTTGAAGACCAGTTTAATAAAAGAAGCTTTTGTGCTGTGGGAGAAATTGGGATAGATTTATACTGGGATAAAAGCACATTGGAAATTCAGAAAATAGCTTTTAGGAGGCAAATTCAATTGGCCAAAAAGTACAAATTACCTATAGTGATACATTGTAGAGAGTCCTTCGACGAAATTTTTGAAGTGCTCGAAACGGAAAGAGATGAAAAACTCTTCGGAATTTTTCATTGCTTTACTGGGGCCCTTGAGCAGGCAATGCGGGCAATCGAGTTTAATATGAAATTAGGAATAGGAGGGGTGGTAACTTTTAAAAATGGAAAAATTGATCAGTTTTTAAGTCAAATTGACTTAAAGCATATTGTATTAGAAACTGACTCACCATACCTTTCCCCTGTCCCATATCGCGGAAAAAGAAATGAAAGTAGTTATCTTAGCTTAGTTTGTAAAAAGGTGGCGGGGATATACGGTATTGGTGAAGACGAAGTAGCCAAAATTACCACTCAAAATTCAAAAGAAATATTCGGCATATAATGAGCAAACCTAACATATTACTTATTTATACAGGGGGAACCATAGGGATGATTAAGGACTTTAAAACAGGTGCCTTAAAGAATTTCAATTTTGACGAATTATTAAAACACATCCCAGAGCTTCACCTTTTGGATTGTCATATTAAAACAAAAAGTTTTGATAATCCTATAGATAGTTCAAATATGAAACCTGAATATTGGGTTCGTTTGGCTGAAATGATTGAGGATAATTATTCAAAATTTGATGGCTTTGTTGTTTTACATGGAAGTGATACCATGTCTTATACTGCTTCAGCATTAAGTTTTATGTTGGAGAATCTTTCAAAACCTGTAATTTTTACCGGATCGCAATTGCCTATTGGAGATTTACGAACCGATGCCAAAGAAAATTTAATTACGTCCATTCAGATAGCTGCGGTACAGGAAAAGGGTAAACCTAAAATTCAGGAAGTCTGCCTTTATTTTGAATACAAGTTATATAGAGCCAATAGGACAACAAAAATAAATGCCGAACATTTTGAAGCTTTCGCTTCTTTAAATTATCCGCCTTTAGCCGAAAGTGGAGTGCATCTTGTTTTTAACGACCACGCTTTGTTGAAGTTAAAAAGTAATAAGGAGTTGAAAGTTCACAAAAAAATGGAAACACAGATTTTATTAATAAAAATGTTTCCAGGGTTAAATGAAGACACCTTAACTCACTTACTCTCTTGGAAGGAGCTGAAAGGAGTAATATTAGAATCCTTTGGAAGTGGAAACGTAACCAATGAATCTTGGTTAACAAATGCATTGTCAAAAATTATTTTAAAAGGTATTCCTGTTGTAAATGTAACACAATGCTCCGGAGGAAGTGTGGCAATGGGGCTTTATGAAACAAGCACACATTTAAAAAAGATTGGTGTTATCTCTGGTAAGGACATCACAACAGAGGCTGCATTAGGGAAAATGATGCTGCTATTAGGAGAAAGTGTAAAACCTTCAGAATTTAAAAACTTATTTGAAAAGTCACTCTGTGGAGAAAAGGATTAAATAACCCATTAAAAAATTTCACTAAGTATTATTTTTTTTGTTATTTGCCCTCCCTTATAAAAGAGGAATTTAGAGAGGTGGCCGAGTGGTCGAAGGCGCACGCCTGGAAAGTGTGTATACGCCAAAAGCGTATCGAGGGTTCGAATCCCTTCCTCTCTGCAAAATTGTAATCTTGGGAATAAAAGTAAAAAATAGAGCAACCATTTTATAAAACAAGACTATAATTAAGACTGCGCAAATTAATTGTTGCAGATTAACTAAATAATTTTATATCTTTAAACCTTTAACTAAAAACAAACTTTAAGTCGATAGCAATGAAAAAATTATTTTCTATTCTAGCAATTGCCGCAATGGTTTTTGCAGGCACTAGCAACGTAAACGCAACCGCTGTACAATCTTTACCAACAAGTGTACAATCTTTGTCTTCAGCGGCTACCGTAACTATTATTCAAGAGGAAGAAGCCTCAACGGCAACAGAATCCAAAGGGTTTCATCAAGAGCTCAAGCAACGTTTCATTGAAGGAGGTCCTGGATTTATGGGGATTGTACTTCTTTGTTTAATTCTTGGATTAGCTATTGCTATCGAAAGAATTATTTATTTAAATCTTTCTACTACTAACACTTCAAAACTTGCAAGCAGCGTTGAAGACGCTCTTAATAGTGGTGGTGTTGAAGCAGCTAAGGAAGTTTGTAGAAATACAAAAGGCCCAGTAGCTTCCATCTACTATCAAGGTCTTGATCGTGCAGACGAAAGCATTGATGCAGCAGAAAAAGCTGTAGTATCTTATGGTGGCGTACAAATGGGACAACTAGAAAAGAATGTATCTTGGATTTCATTATTTATTGCATTAGCACCTATGCTTGGTTTCATGGGTACTGTAATCGGGATGATTCAAGCATTTGATAAAATTCAAGCAGCTGGAGATATGAACCCATCTTTAGTAGCTGGAGGTATTAAAGTAGCACTTTTAACTACAGTATTTGGTTTGATCGTGGCGATTATTCTTCAAATTTTCTACAATTATATTGTAGCGAAAATTGATAGTATTGTAAATAACATGGAAGACGCATCTATTACTTTAATAGATATGCTTGTAGATTACAAAAACAATAAATAATTAAAATCGTACCATACCATGGGATTACATAAAATAATTAAAATTTTAGCACTTATCTTAAGCGTCGTTGGAATCATATTTTTCGTTATGATTCTTAGCGCTGGAGATGCAGCTATTGAAGCTGGAGAAAGTGCTGGATCTGTAAATGGAGCCTTATATACATCCTATATTATCTTAGGTTTAGTTCTAGCGTTTGTGCTTGTATTTGTTCTTAAGGGGGTTTTTGCTGGGGATATCAAGAAAACACTTATCACAGTAGGGGCTTTTTTGGCCATAGCAATCATAGGATATGTTATGTCTAGTGGAAGTTTAGAAGGCTTACCAGAAGAATTAATAATAACCGAAAATGTAACTGAAACAACCTCAAAATGGGTTGGAGCAGGATTAAATACATTCTACATTTTAGGTGTTTTGGCTATTGGAGCCATGATTTTAAGCGGACTTAAAAGAGTAACTAAATAATGGCAAGAAGAGCATCACCCGAAGTTAATGCAGGATCTATGGCAGACATAGCGTTCCTATTACTTATTTTTTTCTTGGTTACTACAACCATTGAAAAAGATAAAGGGATTGCTAGACAATTGCCTCCTAAAATAGAGGATACTCCAGATGTAATTATAAAGCAGAAGAATCTCTTTATAGTTAATGTGAATAAGCATGATCAACTTCTTGTAGAAGAAGAATTAATGGATTTAAAAGATTTGCGTCAAGCAGCTATCGAATTTATCGATAATGGGGGGGCGCCGTCTGGATCACCAGAGTTTTGTAATTTTTGCAAAGGAAAGAGATCACCAGAATCATCAGATAATCCAGATAAGGCAGTTATATCTGTTCAGAATGATCGATTAACTTCTTATAAAATGTATATAGCAGTTCAAAATGAATTAGTGGCTGCCTATAATTTTTTAAGAGATAGAGAATCTGAGCGTTTATATGGCTGGAAATACACTCAAATGAAAAAGGCGATTGATGAAGGGGATATTACTGATGAAAAACGAGTGGAGTCCATTCAAGAAAAGCTTCAAACTGTTCAAGATTTAATTCCGCTGAAACTTTCAGAAGCAGAACCGAAAAAATCTGGATCTTAAAAATTGTAAGAAATGTCAAAATTTAAAAAGAAAAAAAGCGGCGAAATCCCTGCAGTAAATACTGCATCATTGCCAGATATTGTGTTTATGTTACTGTTTTTCTTTATGGTTGTTACCGTATTAAGGGATAGCCAACTTTTGGTGCAGCAAAAGCTTCCAAAAGGAGATCAAGTTGAAAAACTAAAGAAGGACAGATCTGTATTTATTTATGCAGGTAAACCGGGTGCTGGATATGAAAAGTTTGGGAAAGAGGCTAAAATTCAGATAGGAGATAAATTTACAGATGTTTCAAACATTAAATTTGCTTTAGAAGAATTAAGAAGAAAACTACGACCAGAACTTCAAGATAAGGTAATGGTTGCGCTTAAAGTTGATGAAGAAACCAATACTGGTTTGGTGACAGACATTAAACAAGAACTTAGAGATTTAAATTTGTTAAAGTTAATTTATATAACTACTCCAGGGAACCAACTGGATAATTAATAAATTAAATAATTTTATAAAACGCCTTACACTTTAATATGGAGTAAGGCGTTTTTTTATGACATTATTTGAGGCGTAATTAGTTATATTTACAATATGCAGGATAGTAAAACGATACTTCTTTTTTTTCTCGTTGGGGTCATCTCCTTTAGTTTGTATTCGCAAGATATTATAAAGGATAGTATTGTGGATACTAAATACAGAGAGGATCAGTTTTATGCTGGCGTGACGTACAATTTGATTACAAAAACACCAAGTGGTTTTAATTTTAAGGGTGTCTCTGGCGGAATTCACTTCGGATTTTTAAGAGATATGCCTATTAACGAACAAAGAAATATTGCTGTTGCAATAGGGCTTGGTCTTAGTTTTGACCAATATGGTCAAAATCTTTTTATAGGAGAAGATACTTCAGAAAATACCATTTTTAGTATTTTGGATGACTCTGTAGATTATACTTCAAATATTTTTAGAACGGCTTCCATAGAATTGCCATTTGAAATTAGATGGAGAACCTCAACACCAACTGTTTATAAATTTTGGAGAGTGTATGCAGGTGTAAAGCCTGGATATGTGTATTGGTATCGATCTCAGTTTAAGCAAACTAATAATACGGTTTCGCAAACTAAGATTCCAGAGTTTCAAAAATTAAGTTTGGGAGCAACATTAGCTTTTGGCTATGGCACATTTAACTTCTATGCTAATTATAGTATACTTCCTTTTTTTAAGGATGCTACTTTGGAAGATACTAACGAAACAATATCTTTTAATCCGCTTAAAATAGGAATCATCTTCTATATCCTATAACCAAAAATTTAGCATAAGTAGTTGAGGGATTACACCTAAAAAGAATCCCAAAATAAGTTCCACTTTGGTATGTGAATTGGTGTGAAGTCTTGAAGAAGCAACCCAACCATTGGCAAAGATTAAGGTGGCTATCCAAAATAACATATTTATTTTAAAATGAACACTTAACGCTATTACGAAAAAGGTGAGTCCAGAAATCCCCATTTGATGTAAACTTGCTTTTATTTTAAATACAACAAGAAATAATGCGGCAAAAGTTGAAAACAATACGCCTACAAAAAAGAAATAAAGTTCAGGTGTAATATATGCATCAAACACCATTTTTATTATTAAAAATACGAGTACACATTGAAGCATTAAAGGTATTTTCCGTTCCCAAACTTCTTCAAGCTTAATAGAATTTACCAATTTTAAATTCCGAAGTAAAAAATAAGTAACAATAGGGAGGAGTATTGTGATAATTGATATTGCTACCAACTTATTGCTTATGGTTTCGGTCTCAACATATCGAGGGGTAATAATATAATAAATTGCTGCTCCTAAAAAAGGCATAAGCAATGGATGTAATACATAAGCTCCTAGTCTAAGAAAATGATTCATTAAATTTCTTTTCGTAGTCTTGCCACAGGCAAATCTAGCTGTTCTCTATATTTGGCTATGGTTCGTCTTGCTATGGGATAGCCTTTCTCTTTTAGGATTTTTGCTAATTTATCATCTGTTAGAGGCTTCCTCTTATTCTCTTCTGCTATGGTCATTTCAAGAATTTTCTTAATTTCCTTAGTAGAAACATCTTCGCCTTGATCATTCTTCATCGATTCACTAAAAAAGTCTTTTATGAGCTTTGTTCCGTAGGGAGTATCAACGTATTTGCTATTTGCCACACGTGAAACAGTTGAAACATCCATATCAATTTTATCTGCAATATCTTTTAAAATCATAGGTTTTAACTTGCGTTCATCGCCTGATAAAAAATATTCTTCTTGATAATGCATTATGGCATTCATGGTAACATACAGTGTTTGTTGCCGTTGCTTTATCGCATCAATAAACCATTTTGCAGCGTCGAGCTTCTGCTTAATAAACATGACGGCATCCTTTTGCGACTTCGATTTCTCTTTGGATTCTTTATAGCCTTTCAGCATATCACTATAATCTCTAGACACGTGTAGCTCGGGTGCATTTCTGCCATTTAAAGTAAGATCAAGCTCCCCATCAATTATTTTAATGGCAAAATCTGGAACAATATGTTCAATAATACGTGTGTTTCCTGAATACGCTCCTCCAGGTTTTGGATTAAGTCCTTCAATTTCATGTATAGCCTCTCGCAGCTCGTCTTCGGTAATGTCGAATTTTGAAATTAATTTTTTGTAATGCTTTTTTGTAAATTGATCAAATGTGGTTTCAATGATCTTCGTTGCAAGGTGGACAGAAGGTTCATCACCTTTTCTTTTTAGCTGAATTAATAGGCATTCCCGAAGATTTCTTGCGCCCACTCCTGCGGGATCCAATTCTTGAACAATACCTAACACTTTTTCAATTCGTTCTTTTGAGGTGTAAATATTTTGAGTGAAAGCTAAGTCATCTACAATATCTTCGATATCTCTTCTTATATAACCACTCTCATCAACGCTTCCAATTAAAAATTGCGCTATTTCAAATGCTTCGTCATCAAGCCTGTAGGTGTTTAACTGTTGTAAGAGATATTGATTGAACGATGTTCCAGAAGCAAACGGAGTCTCTTTTTCTTCATCATCTGCACTGTAGTTGTTGGCTGAAAGTTTATAACTTGGGGTTTCGTCATCACTCAAATAATCATCTACATTTATGTCGGTTTCAATAACTTCGTTACCATCATCATAATCGTCAAATTCATCATTATCAAACTCGTCATTTTCCAAATTATCTTTCTCATCTTTTCCTCCTTCTAATGCAGGGTTTTCCTCCAATTCCTGTGAGATGCGTTGTTCAAAAGCCTGCGTAGGCAGTTGGATTAACTTCATCAACTGGATTTGTTGAGGAGATAATTTTTGGGATAACTTAAAATTAAGCTGTTGCTTTAACATAAATACATTGACTTATCTATAAAAATAAAAAAAATCCAGCAACGAAACTACGGAACTGGATTTAATATCTCTGGTTTTGTATAATTAAAAGGAAGCATTACCTGGGGTTCTTGGATAAGGAATTACATCTCTAATATTTCCCATTCCAGTTACAAATAATACCAATCTTTCAAACCCAAGCCCAAATCCACTGTGGACGCAAGTTCCAAACTTTCGAAGATCAAGGTACCAATACAATTCTTCTTCCGGAATACCCATCACTTCCATTTTCTTTTTTAACACATCATATCGTTCCTCTCTCTGCGAACCACCAACAATTTCACCGATTCCTGGAAACAAAACATCCATGGCTCTAACGGTTTCTCTCCCTTTTTCATCCGCATCATTTAAGCGCATATAAAATGCTTTTATTTTGGCAGGATAATCAAATAGAATGACTGGACATTTAAAGTGCTTTTCTACTAAAAACCGTTCGTGTTCACTTTGCAAATCGGCGCCCCATTCTTCAATAAGGTATTTGAATTTCTTCTTTTTGTTGTCCTTGCTATTTTTAAGAATATCGATGGCTTCGGTATAGGTAATGCGTACAAAATTATTCTCCAATACAGATCGAAGCTTATCTGTTAATTTCATCTCGCTTCTTTCGACTTGAGGCTTATTTTTTTCTTCATTGAGTAATCTGTCTTCTAAAAACTGTAAATCATCTTGACAATGATCCAATGCATATTGAATGACATACTTTATAAAATCTTCAGCAAGGTCCATATTAGCATCAAGGTCATTAAAAGCAACTTCGGGTTCGATCATCCAAAATTCTGCTAAATGACGCGATGTATTCGAATTTTCTGCTCTAAAAGCAGGGCCAAAGGTGTATACTTTTCCTAAGCCCATAGCGTATGTCTCGGCTTCTAATTGTCCACTTACCGTTAGGTTTGTTTCCTTTTCGAAAAAATCCTCCTTGTAATTCACAGAGCCATCTTCATTTAACGGGGGATTTTTAGGGTCTAAATTTGTTACCCGAAACATCTCACCAGCTCCTTCGGCATCACTTCCAGTAATAATAGGAGTGTGCATATAGTTGAAACCGTTTTTTTGAAAGTATTCATGGATGGCAAATGCCAATTTAGAACGAAGTCGCATCACCGCTCCAAAGGTATTGGTACGCACACGCAAATGGGCTTGCTCCCTTAACTTTTCAAGTGTATGACGTTTTGGTTGTAAAATCGTTAGTGAAACTTCATCGGGGTCTGCTTCGCCTAATATTTCAACTTTTGAGGTTTGAATTTCTACATTTTGACCTTGACCTTGACTTTCGACCAATGTTCCTTCTACACTAATGGCAGCACCTATAGTAATTTTGTCAAGAATGGTTTCGTCAAAATTTTCAAAATCAACAACGCACTGCAAATTTTTGATGGTAGAGCCATCATTTAGTGCAATAAATCGATTGCTTCTAAAAGAACGCACCCAACCCGACACCGAAATGGAGTTTGGTGAAGGCTTACTTTGTAATATTTCTTTAATTTCTTTTCTATGCATGCTTCCTAATTTTGAAGGCGTAAAGATACTTTTTTTCTGTTTTTTAAAAATTACGCATTTGTGTTTTCTTGCTCCTCTTTTTCAATTTCTTCAACTTCTTCGTCAGAACTTGGAAGAATCTGGATTGTTGGTTTTCTAAAGGTTTGTTTATTAGCTATACTTCGTTCTAATGAGAGTAATAATGAGGGTAATAATAATAAGTTAGCCAACATGGCAAATAACAATGTTGCCGAAACTAATGCTCCCAATGCTACTGTGCCTCCAAAACTTGAAATCGTAAACACAGAAAACCCAAAGAATAAAACAATAGAGGTATAGAACATACTCACCCCTGTTTCACGCAATGCCGCATAAACCGATTTTTTAATTTTCCAATGGTTTGCTATTAATTCTTGGCGGTATTTTGCTAAAAAGTGAATGGTATCATCTACCGATATCCCGAATGCAATACTAAATACTAAAATCGTAGAAGGCTTTATTGGAACCCCTAAGAATCCCATAAGGCCAGCGGTAATAAGCAATGGCAATAAGTTGGGGATAAGTGACACCAAAATCATTCTAAAACTTCTAAACATCCAAGCCATAAATAATGCGATTAAAAAGATGGCTAAGGAAAGGGAGAGTAAAAGATTATTAACTAAATATTTTGTTCCTTTTTCAAACACAAAAGCTTTTCCAGTAATGGAAACATTATATCGATCACTCGGGAATATTTTTTCAATTTGACTACGAATGTCCTCTTCAATCCTATCAAAACGCTCTGTTTGCGTATCCTTCATAAAGGTGGTGATACGCGCATATTGTCCCGTAGAATCAACATAGCTTGATAATAAATTTGTATCGTTGGCACTACTCTTCGCATAGGAAAGTATAAATGTTCTTTCTTGGCTGTTGGGTAATTGATAATATTCTGGATTGTTATTGTAATAAGCCTGTTTCGAATATTTAACCAGCTGAACTACAGAAAGCGTCGTAGATAACTCTGGAATTTCCTCCATATAATTCTGAAGTTCATCCATGCGTTTAAGTGTAGCCAAGTTCATAACCCCTTTTTTTCGCTTAGTATCAACCAAAATTTCAAGAGGCATAATACCTTCATACTCTTTCTCAAAAAATTTAATATCCTGAAAGAAGGGCTTGTTTTTAGGCATATCTTCAATAAGACTACCAGATAACTTAATGTTGTAAATGCCTATAATACTTGTACAAAGTAATACGATGGTAGTTATATAAATGGCAATTCGGTGCTCTCTTACCATACGTTCCATCCAAGAAACAAACTTTCCAATCCAACGCTTATTAAGGTGTTTTAAATGCTTGTATTTAGGTATGGCCATATAGCTATACGCAATAGGAATGATAAATAAACTTAAAAGAAAAATAGCAAGGATGTTAATGGAAGCTACAGTACCAAACTCTTTTAAAAGCTTACTTTGGGTTAAAATAAAAGTAGCAAATCCTGAAGCTGTTGTTACATTTGTCATTAAAGTTGCATTTCCAATTTTAGCAATGACCCTTTGTAACGATTTTGCCTGATTTCCATGGAGTTTAATCTCCTGCTGGTATTTATTGATTAAGAAAATACAATTAGGAATACCAATAACAATTATAAGTGGTGGAATTAAAGCTGTTAATACGGTAATTTCATAATGCAATAAACCCAATACTCCAAATGACCACATGACCCCAATAATTACAACAAGTGTTGAAATAAAGGTGGCTCTAAAAGATCTAAAAAAGAAGAAAAATATTAGGGAGGTAACTAATAATGCGGCACCAATAAACCACCTTATTTCATCTATAATATTTTGCGAATTAAGGGTTCGAATATAGGGCATTCCCGAAGTATACACCTTGATGCCTGTCTCAGATTCAAAAGCATCAATTAGTGGGATTAAGTCATTTATGATAAAATCCCTTCGGGCAGGAGTATTGACAATATCCTTTTTTAAATAGACCGCCGTGCGAACCGATTCTTTATTTGGACTATATACCAAGCCCTCGTAGAAGGGTAATTTGTTGAAAAGCTCATAGCGGTAGCGTTCCAGTTTTTCAGAATCCAAAACAGAATCATTAATAAAGGGCACTAACTGAAATGCAGCAGTATCTTCCCTTTTCTCAAGTTTCTGAAGATCACCAATAGATAGTGATAATTCTACTTCTTTATATTCTGAAAGATCTTTTGAAAGCTTTGTCCAGGCTTTAAAATTGGTAGGGGTAAAGAGGGTAGAATCTTTAATCCCAATAATGATAAGGTTTCCTTCCTCTCCAAACTTATCTAAAAACTCCTGATACTCCTCATTGTATTTATGGTCATCTGGGAGTAGATTAGCTTCAGTATAGGTAAACCTCATGTTTTTCCATTGCATTGCAAAGAAAACAGTCATTGCTGCAATGAAAATTATAATGAGCGTTCTATTGCGAAGAATAAAACGAGCAACTGCACTCCAAAACCCGATACTGAAAAGTTTGTTCAAAAAAGGATGCTTAAAATTGGGGCAAAGGTATTAAAATACAAAGGATTCCAAAGGAATCAATATGTTATTATTTTGAAAAAAAAGAGTGGTAATTACACCACTCTTTTTAAACGTTTTAAGTAATAATGTTTACCCTTTTAGACTTTCATTATTTCTGCTTCTTTTTTAGCTAAAATGGCATCAATTTTTTTGATGTGTTCATCGGTCATATTCTGAATGTCATCTTCTAGATTTTTCTTTAAATCTTCAGAAATGTCCAATTTTTTAATATCGGTATTAGCGTTTTTTCGATCGTTTCGAACACCGATTTTCGAATCTTCGGCTTCAGCCTTCGCTTGTTTAGCTAATTCTCTTCTTCGCTCTTCAGTAAGAGGTGGTACGTTAATAATCACGCTTTCTCCATTATTCATTGGGTTAAAACCAAGATTAGCAATTTGTATTCCTTTTTCAATTTCAGGAATCATGGCTTTTTCCCATGGCTGAATAGTTAAAGTCATTCCGTCTGGAGTATTTACATTGGCAACTTGATTAAGTGGGGTAGGAGTGCCATAATAATCTACCATTACACCACTTAGCATTGCTGGTGAAGCTTTTCCAGCTCTTATGGTAACTAATTTTTTTTCGAGGTGCACCAAGGCATTTTTCATAGCTTCCTCGGTGCTGTCAAGTATAAACTGAATTTCGTCTTCCATTTTAATTTTTTTAATCGTTTTGGCAAAAATTAGACCAAATTATAAATTAACCTTTGTTCCTACATTTTCTCCAGAAACTACTTTTAATAAGTTTCCTTTGGTATTCATATCAAATACAATGATAGGGAGTTCGTTTTCTTGGCTTAAAGTAAATGCAGTTGTATCCATCACTTTTAAACCTTTTCTTAGAACATCATCAAATGTAATAAAATCGAATTTAGTTGCATTCACATCTTTTTCTGGATCGCTTGTGTAAATTCCATCTACACGAGTTCCTTTTAAAATAACATCTGCTTCTACTTCAATAGCTCGAAGTACTGCCGCAGAATCGGTGGTAAAGTATGGATTTCCCGTACCTCCACCAAAAATGACCACGCGTCCTTTTTCGAGATGACGAACGGCTCTCCTTCGTATAAAGGGTTCAGCAACTTCATCCATTTTAATGGCACTTTGAAGTCTCGTTTGTACTCCATCATTTTCTAGGGCGCTCTGCAAAGCTAGGCCATTAATAACCGTTGCTAACATTCCCATATGGTCTCCCTGAACACGATCCATACCACCACTTACACCAGAAACGCCTCTAAAGATGTTTCCACCTCCTATAACAATTGCTACCTGAACTCCTTTTTCAACAATTTGTTTTATTTCACTGGCATATTCCTGAAGTCTAATTGGGTCAATACCATATTGTTGCTGTCCCATTAAGGCTTCTCCAGAGAGTTTAAGTAAGATTCTTTTGTATTGCATAGTGGTAATTTACTCGCTAAGCGAGAGTTAAATTATTCTGTCAATGGTATCGAAAACAATAAACTTGATTTAAAATCTATAGTTTCGATGCCACCTCAAGGTTTATTAGTATGGCAAAAATAAATAAAAATAATGATGAATTGGGGCAAAATAAAAACCGCTTTGAATCAAATTTTTCAAAGCGGTTTAAAATAAAGTAGGTATTCTTTTTATTGTGCTAAAGAAACTCTTTCAAAATTAACGATTGAAACATCTCCTTTACTAGCTACGTATTGTGCTACAGATTGTTTTTCGTCCATAATAAAGTTTTGGTCCAATAAACACTTTTCTTGGTCAAGTGTTGTGTTATCAGCAATAAAACGCTCCAATTTTCCTGGAAGAATTTTATCCCAAATTTGTTCTGGTTTTCCTTCGGCTTTCAATTCAGCTTTAATAGCTTCTTCAGCTTCAGCAATTACAGCATCTGTTAATTGAGCTCTAGAAATATATTTAGGAACATTTTTTAGAGTTTTTCCTAATCTTCCTAATTCGATATTATCTTTTTCAATGACAGCGATACGAGCTTCGGTTTCTGAAGCAACAAATTCTGGATCAAAATCTTTGTAAGAAAGCGTTGTTGCACCCATGGATGCTACTTGCATAGAAACATTTTTAGCAACTTCGGCAGCACCATCAAATGCTTTTGAAAGACCTACTAAAGCCCCAATTTTGTTTCCGTGAATGTAAGAACCTACAAAAGGAGCTTCCAAAGTCTTGTAACCACCAATTTCGATTTTTTCACCAATAACACCCGTTTGCTCAGTCAATTTTTCCTGAACTGTCATTCCGTTTTCATATTCTGCAGCAAGAAACTCCTCCATAGTTGAAGTGTTTAAAGCTACTTCTGCCATTTTGTGAGCCATTTCAACATAAGAGTCATTTTTAGATACAAAGTCGGTTTCACAGTTTAAAGAAACAATCACTCCTTTAGTAGCGGCGTCGTTCACTTTTGCTATTACAGCACCTTCACTAGAATCTCTATCGGCTCTTTTTTCAGCAATTTTTTGACCCTTTTTACGAAGGATTTCAATGGCTTTGTCGAAGTCGCCTTCGGCTTCAACTAATGCCTTTTTACAATCCATCATACCGGCTCCGGTTTTTTGTCTTAATTCGTTTACCTGTGCGGCGGTTATTTTTACCATCGTTTTCAAGTTTTTTATTTTTTTTAGGTCTTTTGATTTCTCAAAAAACAAAGTGAATTTTATAATTTTAGTTATTCTTCTTCGCTGCTAGCAGAGGATGCTACTGAAGCTCTTTTTCTTGCAGTTTTCTTAACTGCTGCTTTTGGCTCAGCATCATCATCTTCAGATTTTCCAGATTTTCTTTCTGCTAATCCTTCAGAAATAGCGGCAGTTACACTTCCAATAATGTTCTCGATAGATTTTGAAGCATCATCGTTTGATGGGATTACATAATCAATAGGACGAGGGTCGCTATTGGTATCTACCATGGCAAAAATTGGAATATTTAATTTTTGAGCTTCTTTTACAGCAATGTGCTCACGAGTGGTATCTACAATAAATAAAGCTCCTGGAAGACGGCTCATGTCACTAATAGACCCTAAGTTTTTTTCCAATTTTGCACGAAGACGATCTACAGCTAATCTTTCTTTTTTAGAAAGTGTGTTGAACGTTCCGTCTTGCTTCATTCTATCAATAGACGCCATTTTCTTAACTGCCTTACGGATAGTTACGAAATTGGTTAACATACCACCTGGCCATCTTTCTGTGATGTATGGCATGTTGGCATTCTTTGCTTTTTCGGCAACGATGTCTTTTGCTTGTTTTTTTGTAGCTACGAAAAGTACTTTACGTCCACTAGCAGCAATTTTTTTAAGGGCTTCGTTAGCCTCTTCTAGTTTTGCAGCAGTTTTGTAAAGATTGATAATGTGGATTCCGTTACGCTCCATATAGATATACGGGGCCATGTTAGGATTCCATTTGCGCGTAAGGTGTCCAAAGTGTACACCAGCGTCAAGTAATTCTTTGACTTGATTGTTGTTTGCCATTTTGTTTTTAGTTTACGTTCTGTAATAAATAGATAGCAATCTTTCTGCAGCGCAGACTTGATTTAGATGCTAAACTAATTGTCTCACCCGGCAGAGTGGGACTAACAGCTTAATTAATTAATAAAAATATGAACTTAGTTAACCCATTGGGTGTTTTCAAACGAAAACACCCAATAAGGTTGAAAATATTAACGTTTAGAGAACTGGAATTTCTTACGAGCTTTCTTCTGACCGAATTTCTTACGTTCTACCATTCTTGGGTCTCTTGTAAGTAATCCTTCTGGCTTAAGAACCAATCTGTGTTCTTCATTAATTTCACACATTGCACGTGAAATTGCCAAACGAACAGCTTCAGCTTGTCCAGTGATACCACCTCCAAATACGTTTACTTTTATGTCGTAAGCCTTTTCGTTATCTGTTAACATTAAAGGCTGTTGCACTTTGTAACGTAGTGTTGGGGTAGTAAAATAATTATCTAATTCGCGGTTGTTAATTGTAATTTTACCCTTTCCTTTAGTAAGGTAAATACGAGCCACGGCAGTTTTTCTTCTTCCTATTTTGTGTATTGTCTCCATTACTTAGTATCGTTAAGGTTAATTACTTTAGGCTTTTGAGCTTCTTGGTCATGCTCTGCACCTACATACACTTTAAGGTTTCTGAAAAGTGCTGCACCTAACTTATTTTTAGGTAACATTCCTTTTACAGCTTTTTCAACCAATCTAGCCGGATCTTTTGTATACATTTCCTTAGCGGTTAATGTACGTTGTCCTCCAGGATATCCTGTGTGACGAACATAGGATTTAGCATCCCATTTTTTACCAGTTAAATTAATTTTAGCAGCGTTAGTTACTACTACATTATCTCCACAATCTACATGTGGAGTAAAATTTGGCTTGTGTTTTCCACGAAGTAACTTAGCCACTTCGCTGGCAAGACGACCCAATGCCTGGCCGTCCGCATCTACCAATACCCATTCTTTGTTAACGGTATTTTTGTTAGCAGACACTGTTTTGTAACTTAATGTATCCATTTAGTTTTTTGTCAATAGTTAATAAATCATTGATAATCCTCTCTAAGAGGGGTGCAAATGTAATGCTATTTATTTGAAAAACAAACAGTCATATTTTTTTTTTGAAGTACGTTAAAAAAGTTAAAATTCTCTTAATAATTCCATTTAACTGTCACATTCAAACGTACTTTAAGTCTATTATATCATCAATCAAATCAAAACTAGCCAATATGTCTTTCCAGAAAAGGGCATTTATGCCCATCGCAATTCTTATTTCTAGTCTTTCATTCTCTCAAGAAGAAGCTTCAGAAATAAATAAAAAACAATATGAAAAAAGAGTCTATACTACGGCTTCCATTGTTGGTAAAGGAGAAATTACCATAGATGGAAAGATAGATGAAGAAGCTTGGAATGTTGTGGAATGGTCATCAGACTATGTAGAATTTGAACCAGATGTGGGTACTGCTCCTACAGAACAAACCAAACTTAAGATTGCCTACGACGATAAAAATCTTTATGTGGCCTTTAAATGCTATGAAAAAGATCCGTCGACCATTGAAAGAAGAATGGGCAGACGGGATGATTTTCCAGGGGATTGGGTAGAACTTAATATTGATAGTTATAACGATGACCGTACAGGATTTTCATTTACCATTTCAGCTTCGGGAGTTAAAGGAGATGAATTTGTTTCTAATAATGGTAATAATTGGGATTCAAGCTGGAATCCTATATGGTATGTTGATACACAAATAGATGCTGAAGGCTGGACCGCCGAAATGCGAATACCCTTAAGTCAACTTCGTTTTGGTAACAACGAAGAACAAGTTTGGGGGCTTCAATCTACACGACGCTATTTTAAAAATGAAGAAAGATCCTTATGGCAACCCGTCCCGGCCAACCCTCCAGGATGGGTAAGTGAGTTTGGAGAGTTACGTGGGTTAATTGGTCTAAAACCACAAAAGCAATTGGAAATTCAGCCGTATACAGTGGCTCAGTTAGATACCTATGAAGCCGAAACTGGAAACCCATATAGAGATGGGAGCGACACCAAATTAACAGGAGGATTAGACGCGAAGATTGGTGTTACCAATGACTTAACGGTCGATTTAACCATAAATCCAGATTTTGGTCAGGTAGACGCAGATCCTGGGGCTATAGCGTTGGATGGATTTGAGATTTTCTTTCAAGAACGACGACCCTTCTTTGTGGAAAACAAAAATATATTCGATTATAATTTCGCTGGAAATCAGGACAATTTGTTCTTTTCAAGAAGGATAGGTAGAACGCCTCAAGGTTCAGCTTATGGTGAAGGTGCAGAATTTGCAGACGACCCTATTAATACAACCATTTTGGGAGCCGCTAAATTAAGTGGAAAAACCAAAGATGGATGGACATTGGGCATATTGGAAAGTGTTACGGCTAATGAATATGCAGACTTTGTTGATGAAGAAGGAAATGAAGATGAAGTTTTAGTAGAGCCTTTAACCAACTACTTTGTGGGAAGAGTACAAAAAGATTTTAATGATAGGAATAGCTATATAGGGGGAATTTTTACAGCCACTACAAGAAATATGGCAGATAATCTTCAGTTTTTACATAGTCATGCCTATTCGGGAGGGTTAGATTTTCAGCATAATTGGAAAGACCGAAAATATTATGTAGAAGGAAGTAGTGTTATTAGTAATGTACGTGGTTCTGCCGAAGCTATTACCAACACACAATATTCATTAACCCACCTTTTTCAACGAGTAGATGCAAGTCATGTTGAGGTGGACCCAAACAAAACCTCACTTACTGGAACTGGAGGGCGATTTGAAATTGGAAAGGGTAGTGGAGGTAACTGGAGGTATAATTTTGGAGGCAACTGGCGCTCACCAGAATTGGAGTTGAACGATTTAGGATTTTTGCGTCAAGCAGATGAAATAAGACAATATGCTAATGTACGACGGTTTTGGAATACCCCAACTAGCTGGTTTCGACAAGCAAATATTGGCTTAAACCAATTTACGTCCTTCGATTTTGAAGGAAACTATAACCGTATTCAATATGAAGTAAATGGGTATGTAAATTGGAAAAACAATTGGTGGACCGAAGGTGGAGCGGCACATAAACCTAGAATTTTTAGTAATACTGTATTGCGAGGAGGACCAAGATGGCGATGGAGTGACGAAAACTACTTCTTTTTATTCGCAGGGACCGATGGCCGAAAGAAATTTAATATGCACGTGGGCCATGTAAATTCATGGTCGCAACAACAAAATTTTGGGCTTCAGCGATATGTATTAAGGTTCTTTTACCAACCATTAAACACCCTAAGTTTATCACTTATTACAGAGTACGAGCAGAACCCAAATAAAACGCAATACGTAACTGAAAGGTCTTTCAACGGAACGCCTCGGTATGTGTTAGGGAAAATTGATAATGAATCTTTAAGTGCCACGCTAAGAGTTAACTATAATATCAACCCTAATTTAACCATTCAGTATTACGGGCAGCCTTTTATTTTTAACGCTAAGTACTCCAACTTCAATTACGTTAATAACCCCATTGCAGAAGATTTAAACGATCGAGTTACTTGGTATGATAACAATCAAATTTCATTTGAGGAGGGGGTTTACAATGTAGATGAAGATAAAGATGGTACGACCGATTATTCTTTTGGAGACCCAAACTTTTCATTTGTACAGTTTCGATCAAATTTAGTTGTGCGATGGGAATATATTCCAGGTTCCGAAATATTTTTAGTCTGGTCACAAGGCATCACTGGCATTGGCGATCCAAATAACAATTTTAATACTATTATTGATAATCAACTTTTGAGTCAACGCCCACAGAACACTTTTTTAATTAAAGCTACCTATCGATTTGTATTGTAAACATTATGATTCTATTTTGAGTTTTTAAAGTAATTATGCGTTGCTTTGCACTCTTAATAAATTAACATAATAAAAATGAAAAAAATTGTATTTACACTGCTAATAGCAAGCTTGCTTTTTAGTTGCAAAAAAGATGATGATGGTGATTCTGGAACTTCTTTAGAAGGAACTTGGAAACTTACCTCTTTTACTACAGAAACTGGATTCGATTTTAATGAAGACGGAACCGCTAGTAATAATATTATGAGTGAAACCAATTGTTATCAAAATGAAACTGTTTTATTTAATGGAAATGGATCGGGAACTGCCACTAATAGATCTTATGCAGACATTACATTAGAGCTCGTTGCAGGTTCCACAACAGAATATGAATACTCAGTTACTTGTGTACAGGAAACAGAAACCAACACGTTTAGTTGGACACAAAGTGGTAATACAATTAGTATAACAGAAAGTGGAGAAACTATTTCAGGAACATTGTCTGGTTCTGTTTTAACAATAGTTATACCAAGTGGATTTTTTGTAGAAGTAGAAGAAGCTGGAGGTACAGGTTTTACTACCGAAGATGTTACCTTTGTGTATACGAAACAATAGCCATTTTTACATACAACTAAAAAAGCCGAAAAATATCTTTCGGCTTTTTTTAGTTTAAAACATTTTATCCTTTCTTCCATTTCATCGGGGAAAGGTCTTACCATAACGAATACCCATCTTTGGGCAATCTTTATTTTCAATTTATTGAGGAATCTAACATACATTTAAACATAGATTTTCAATAATCACTTTTAAAGTAGTTCAATTTTTGCCCTTATGTGTATAGCAGAGAGCCTAGTGATTAAATGTTAATGGGTATTAAAATTGACAATTATTAAGACATTTTATGGGTTAAATTTATTTTTAACCTGTAAATGTGAGGCGGGCACTCCAGCAATGGGGTGCCTTCTGCTATTTAATGCGCTTCCAACCAGTTTTCTCCAATTCCCATGTCTACATCTAATGGAACGGCTAATGGATAGGCGCTTTCCATTTCGGTTTTAATAAGTGTTTTTAGTTTGTCGAGTTCGGGTTTGTAGGCATCAAAGACTAATTCATCATGAACCTGAAGCAACATTTTGCTTTTAAAATTACCTGCTTCCAATTTTTGATGGATATTGATCATTGCAATTTTAATAATATCTGCAGCACTTCCCTGGATGGGTGCATTTACGGCGTTTCTTTCAGCAGCTCCACGTACCACCGCGTTGCGGCTATTAATGTCTTTTAAATAGCGACGTCGCCCCAAAACGGTTTGTACATATTCGTTTTCACGTGCAAAATCCACTTGCCCGCTCATATATTTCCGAAGCTTTGGATATGTTTTATAATAGGCTTCAATTAAGTCTTTGGCTTCTGTTCTATTTAAATCGGTTTGATTGCTCAATCCAAAAGCTGAAACCCCATAAATAATCCCGAAGTTTACCGTTTTGGCATTGCTACGCTGTTCGCGAGTGACTTCGTTAATAGGAACATTAAACACCTTTGAAGCGGTCGAGGCGTGAATGTCTTCGCCATTTTTAAAGGCTTGTATCATGGTATCTTCCTCGCTTAAAGCGGCAATAATTCGTAATTCAATTTGACTATAATCTGCTGCCAAAAGCACATACTCTTTATCTCTTGGGATAAACGCCTTTCGCACTTGTCGACCACGCTCAGTACGAATAGGAATATTCTGCAAATTAGGGTTGTTACTTGCCAAGCGGCCTGTAGCGGCAACCGTTTGCATATAGTCTGTATGTACGCGATTGGTGCTAGGTTCCACTTGTTCTGGTAGGGCATCTACATAGGTGCTTTTTAATTTTGAAAGCCCTCTAAATTCTAATATATCTCGAATAATTTTATGGTCTTTGGCTAAATAGGAGAGTACATCTTCGGCTGTAGAATACTGCCCAGTTTTAGTCTTTTTGGGTTTATCGACTAACTTCATTTTATCGAATAAAATCTCTCCCAACTGTTTAGGAGATGCAATATTGAAAGTTTCTCCAGCAGCTTCATAAATTTCGGTTTCCAACTTCTTAATATCACTGTCCAACTCAACCGAAAGAGATTTCAAAAAACCTTTATCAAGGTTTATCCCTTCCAATTCCATATCTGCTAAAACACGAAGGAGGGGGATTTCAATTTCATCGAAAAGTTTTTGAGTGTTGGCCTCACCTAATTCTGTTTCAAAATGATTTTTAAGCTGAAGGGTAATATCGGCATCTTCAACAGCATATTCGGTTTGTTGCTCTATGGGCACATCGCGCATGGAAAGTTGATTTTTTCCTTTTTTACCAATGAGTTCTTCAATAGAAATAGGCGTGTAGTTTAAATAGGTTTCTGCCAAAACATCCATGTTATGACGCATATCTGGATTGATAAGATAGTGTGCCAACATGGTATCGAATAATTTTCCTTTTACAGAAACGCCATATTTTTTTAATACTTTAATATCGTATTTTAAATTCTGACCAATTTTTTGAATGGATTCATTTTCAAAAAAGGGGTTGAGCTGTTCAATAAGTTCTTGGGCCTCTTCTCTTGCTTCAGGAAAAGGAAGGTAAAATCCGCTGCCAGCTTCCCAGCTAAAGGCAATCCCCACCAACTCGGCAGTTAAAGGATTTAGTCCTGTGGTTTCTGTATCAAAACATACACTCTTTTGATTCAATAAATTTTGAACAAAGAGTTTTGTGCCCAACCCATGTTGGACTGTTTGATAAAGGTGAGGGACATCTTTATACGAATTTCGGGAGCTGTAAACTTGACTTTCTTCTGTAGTTTGATCATCTCCTCCAAAAAGTGAAAACTGTCCAGCCCCTGCCGATTTTGAAGTGGTTTTTGGTTGTGGTTTCGTTTCTTCTTTATTTTCGGTGGGGGTTGTAGCAGAAGTTTCTTTTGAAAATGTTTTCAGAAAATTATCTGTTAATCTTCTAAACTCAAGTTCTTCAAAAATTTCGGTAACCCCTGTAATATCTGGGTCGCACATTTCAAAATCCTTTTCATCAAACTCTACAGGCACATCCAATAATATTTTAGCCAATTCTTTTGAAAGTAATCCTAATTCTTTGGAAGCTTCTACCTTTTCCTTCATTTTTCCTTTCAGCTTATCGGTATTAGCCAAAAGGTTTTCCATAGAGCCAAATTCGGCAATAAACTTCTTTGCTGTTTTTTCGCCGACTCCAGGAAGCCCTGGAATGTTATCGGCACTGTCACCCATCATTCCAAGAAAATCAATCACTTGGTCTGGAGTTTCTACTTCAAACTTTTTTTGAACTTCGGGAATACCCCAAACTTCATACCCGCCACCAAAGGAATTTGGCTTGTACATAAAAATATTCTCAGAAACCAATTGCGCAAAATCTTTATCTGGTGTTACCATAAACGTTTGGTAACCTTCTTTTTCAGCTTTTTTAGCAAGCGTACCTATAATATCGTCGGCTTCATACCCTTCTTTCACCATAATAGGAATATTCATGGCTTTCAGTATTTTTTCAATATATGGAACGGCTAGTCTAATAGCCTCAGGGGTTTCATCACGATTGGCTTTATAGGCTTCAAACATTTCATTGCGCACATCGCTTCCGCCCTTGTCAAAACAAACCGCTAAGTGGTCTGGATGTTCACGTTTAATTACATCTAAAAGTGAGTTGGTAAACCCCAAAATAGCAGAAGTATCCATCCCTTTTGAGTTTATTCGAGGGTTTTTAATGAAAGCGTAGTAGCCTCTAAAAATTAAAGCATAGGCATCTACGAGAAAGAGTCTTTTTTGTTGTGACATAAAATGTGTGGTTGAAACCCTAAAACTACAAAACTTCTTTGGCGAATAGAAATTAATTAAAGGGCAATTTGTATTTTTCGGAACTATTAAAAATGTAACATGAAAAATAATTTTTCTATTGCTATTCACGGAGGTGCTGGAACTTTGGTGAAAGGATTAATGACTTCGGAATTAGAAGCTCAATATAAAAGCGCCTTGCAGAAAGCTTTAGAAGCTGGATATACCATTTTGAATAATGGCGGAAGTTCCTTGGATGCCGTTGAAACAGCTGTAAAGGAATTAGAAGATACACCTCTATTTAATGCAGGTAAGGGAAGTGTGTTTACCAACCAGGGTACACACGAAATGGATGCCGCCATTATGGACGGTAGTAACTTAAAAGGAGGAGCCGTTTCTCTAATCACAGGAATTAAAAACCCTATTTTGTTAGCGAGGGATGTTATGGAAAAAAGTGACCATGTATTTCTAGCTGGAGAAGGCGCCATGCAGTTTGCAAAAAAAAATGGATATGAAGTGTTACCTCCCCATTATTTTTATGATGAGGTTCGCTACCAACAATGGCAAGGAATAAAAGATAGCACGACTTTTCAATTGGACCATAGTGTTAAAAAGGATGGTAAATTTGGGACTGTAGGAGCCGTAGCATGCGACGGTTATGGCAATATAGCTGCAGCAACATCAACGGGAGGAATGACCAATAAAAAGTGGGGGCGCGTGGGGGACAGTCCAATGTTAGGCGCTGGAACTTATGCTAATAACAAAACGTGTGCTGTGAGTTGTACTGGAAGTGGTGAATATTTTATACGGGGTGTGGTGGCTTATGATGTTTCCTGCTTAATGGAATACAAAGGATTGTCCTTAGAGGAAGCAGCTTCAGAGGTGATTCAAAATAAAGTATTGCAATTAGGGGGAGACGGAGGTTTAATTGCAGTAGATTTTAAAGGAAATATTGCGATGCCATTTAATACCGAAGGAATGTACCGTGCTTTTAAAACTTCAGTTGGGAAAAAAGGATTAGCAATTTATAAGGACTAAACAAAAGGTGCATCTACCGGAAGCACTGTTATTTTTCGATCTTTAATATTGAAAACATCTCCGTTCGCTAACACATGAGTTTTCAAATTTGTGAGTGTCATGGGTGTCCCTGGTTCTAGTATTTTCTCGTTATTGTGCTTTATTTTACGAGGATCAAATAATACAACCATTCCAGATCCAATTACTTCGAACGTTTTTCCTTCCCGAATAATTAGCCCTGTATCTTCTGCTAAACCAACGCCAATTAATTTTGGATGACGCGCAACGGCTTCAGCCAATCGCCCAAAACGACCTCTTCTAATAAAATGAGAATCAATAATAAGATTTGGAATAAAGCCCATCCCTGGACCCATTCCAACGGCGCCTTTGGTAAAAGCTTCTTTAATGTTTCCGCCAGTAATCATTTCTTGAGACATACACATAGCCCCAGCACTTGTTCCTGCAATTACAAAATGTTCTTTGCGAAATTTTTCAATAAGTAAATCGTGGATTTTTGTGCCCCCTATTTCTCGAGTAATATTGGACTGATTTCCACCAGAAAACATAACACAATTTGCTTTTTTTATGATTCCAACATTTTTTGGATCTTCAGATTGCTCGCGAGAGCGAATGTCCATAATATGAACATTCTTGCATCCTAATTTTCCAAAGGCTTCTAAATAATTTTGACCCACTTCATCAGGAATACTTGAAGCAGTAGGAATAACCACAATATTTGAATAGATACCACCAGCTTCTTTTACCACATGATAAAGGATGCCCTCACTAATAAACTCTAGGGTGTATTGCTCGTTGAGTTCAATTCCTTTGTCTTCATTTCCTCCAATGGGTATTAGAATTCCTTTTGTCTTCATGCTATAAATTTCAATCGTGCAAAAATACACGTTTTTGAAGTAAAAAAATTATATATTTATAATCTTTGACAATAATCAACTAATAATTATTTATATATGAAGATTCGGGAAATAAATGCCATGCGCGGCCCAAACTACTGGTCGGTTCGTCGCCATAAATTAATCGTTATGGTTTTGGACTTGGAAGACATGGAAGAGCGGCCCTCAAATAAAATAGATGGATTTAAAGAAAGGCTTGAAAAAATGTTTCCCACAATGTATAGCCATCGATGTTCCGTAGGTGAGCCAGGCGGGTTTTTCCAACGTGTTGAAGAAGGAACTTGGATGGGGCATATTATAGAACACATCGCTTTAGAAATACAAACCCTAGCGGGAATGGATACTGGCTTTGGAAGAACTCGTGACTACGGCGAAAAAGGAGTATATAATGTGGTGTTTTCCTATATTGAAGAATCGGTTGGGAGATACGCTGCAAAAGTTTCCGTAGCCATTTGTGAAGCGTTAATTGAAGGAAAAGAATACGATTTAGAATACGATATTCAGCGCATGCGTGAACTTCGTGAGGACGAAAGATTAGGGCCAAGTACTGGTTCTATTGTGGAGGAAGCAGCTAGTAGAGGCATTCCGTGGATTCGTTTAAATAAATATTCACTTTGTCAGTTAGGTTATGGAGCCAATCAAAAACGAATTCAGGCTACTGTTACTTCTGAAACTTCCTCTATAGGAGTGGAATTGGCGTGTGATAAAGAAGACACCAAATTCTTATTGGAACAGGCAGAGGTTGAAGTTCCAAAGGGTGATATCATAAGAAGAGAAAGTAGTCTCGAAGAAGCATGTCGATATGTAGGTTTCCCATTAGTGATTAAACCCGTAGATGGGAATCATGGAAGAGGAATTACCGTGGATATTCAAAATTATGAAGAAGCACTTGTGGCTTTTAGAAATGCTAAAGAAAGCTCTAAAAATGGGGCGATTATTGTAGAAAAGTTTATTACCGGAAGAGACTATAGAATTCTTGTAATCAATAATAAACTAGTAGCTGCTGCTTTGCGGACTCCTGCCCACGTAATTGGGGATGGAAAATCAACCGTACAAGAATTAATTGATATTGTAAATAGTGATCCACGACGAGGTTATGGTCATGAAAATGTGTTGACTCAAATTACAGTAAATGAATTAACAAAAAACATTATTAAAGATGCAGGATATACTTTGGAGTCTGTAATACCAAAGGATGAAATGCTTATTTTAAAAGACACTGCCAATCTAAGCACAGGAGGGACTGCCGAGGATGTCACAGATATTATGCATCCCGAAAATATTGAAATGGCAGAGCGTATATCACGAATTATTGACCTCGATATTTGTGGTATAGATGTGATGACTACAGATATTAGTCAGCCGCTATCCGAAACTGGTGGTGCCGTATTAGAAGTAAATGCAGGGCCTGGATTTAGAATGCACTTGGCTCCAACCTCTGGGTTACCGCGTAATGTTGCGGCTCCAGTGGTTGATAAATTGTTTCCCAAAATGGGAGATACTGGGAGAATTCCCATTATTGCTATCACAGGAACTAACGGTAAAACAACAACAAGTAGACTTATCGCTCACATTGCAAAAATGAATGGCTATCGAGTGGGATATACCACGAGCGATGGTGTTTATATTCAAAATAGACTATTAATGAAAGGTGATTGTACAGGTCCTGCCAGTGCCGAATTTGTTTTAAAAGACCCAACAGTCAATTTTGCTGTATTGGAGTGTGCCCGTGGGGGGTTACTGAGAGCAGGGTTAGGATTTCATAAGTGTGATGTAGGAATTGTGACGAATGTAGAAGCCGATCATTTAGGTTTAAAAGGGATACATACTATAGAACAGTTGGCAAAAGTAAAAGGAGTTATTCCTGAAACCGTATTACCAGATGGGTATGCTATTTTAAATGCCGATGATGATTTGGTGTACGATATGCGAAGAACGGTAAACTGCAATGTAGCATTATTTTCCATGGATGAAGAAAATCCGCGAATTCAAGCCATGCAACGTCTAGGAGGAATTACAGCTGTGTATGAAAATGGCTTTGTAACTATTTGTAGAGGGGTGTGGAAAATGCGGATTATGCGTGCCGAACAAATTCCTTTAACGTATGGAGGAAGAGCCTTATTTATGATTAAAAATGTCTTAGCTGCTGTGCTTGCTGCTCATGTTCGAGGGGTAAGTAATCAAGATATAAAAGCGGCATTAGAGACTTTTATTCCTTCGGCTTCACAAACTCCAGGAAGGTTAAACTTATTCCATTTTGAAAATTTTAAAGTATTACTAGATTATGCTCATAACCCAGCAGGGATGCGTGCTTTAAAGGAATTTACAGATACTATTGAATGTTCTAAAAAAGTTGGGATAATTGCAGGTGTAGGTGATAGGAGAGTAGAAGATAACAACGAAATGGGTAGCCTGGCCGCTGAAATGTTTGATGAAATTATTATAAGACAGGATAAGCGTTTACGTGGTAAAACTGAAGCCGAACTTATTAAAATGTTGAATGATGGGATACAGATGAAAGACCCCAATAAGAAAACGACCATCATTCCTTCCGAAAAAGAAGCTATTACATATGCCGTAAACCATGCCGAAAAGGACTCTCTTATTGTATTATGTAGTGATGTGATACCAGATGCATTAGATTTGGTAAAACGCTTTAAAGAGCAGGATGCTCAAGGTGTTACTAAGTTTACACTATAATTAAAAACCCCCATCTAAAACTAGATGGGGGTAATTTTTTATGCTTTACATGGCGGGAGGTGGAATATAAGCTGGCACGACATTTTCAATAGGTTTTGTGGACATTAAAAATTCATAAATAGCTTTAAGATCATCCTCTTCCAATAAATTTAAAGACTCCCAAGGCATAGGAGGCATTACAGGGCGACTGTTTTCCATCCCTTTATACTTTCCTTCCGTAGTAGATTTTTTAAATTGTTCGAAGCTCCATGTGCCAATCCCAGATTCATCTGAGGTAATATTAGCACTAAAACTAACCCCCCAAGGCCCCACTGCGGCAGTTAGATCATTGTTTAATAATATCCATTTTCCTGGGCCAAGGACATCTTTATTAATTTCAGCTATAGAATCGGTAGCTGGAAAACCCATAAAACGACGATCCATATCTGGAATTGGACCATGATCCGTCATTTTTTTTGGTGTGTGACAATGATCACACCCAATAGTGTTTACGAGGTATTCTCCTCTTTTTACTAGATCTTCTTTTGATAAAGAAACGCTTTCATTTTCTTTTTTTTCTGAATATTCACTTTTTGAATTATTACAATTTGAAAAAGAAAATAACATGAAAATGCTGAGGGTAAATGTTAAAATTGTTTTCATATTGGTTTGTTTTTTAGTTAGTTAAAGATATTAAATTAGTTTTAAAAAGCCGCTCCCAACAGCGGCTTTTTATACTCAAAAACATAGTTGTATTATGAACTTCAACTATTTCTTTTTTTCTGAAGTTATTCCAGATGTATTGTTACTTGGATTATTTGCTTCTAAAGCACTTAACCGTGCTTCCAAACTTTCATATTTTGAAAGTTGTGCCTTTAGTTTTTGGTTTTCTTCAGATAAGGTATCTACCTCGTCTTTCAACTCTTTAATGGCTTCTACAAATATGGGGTCGTAATCGCCATAGGCTGTTTGATAGAATCCAAGGTTGTCTTTGGTTACCTTTTCAGGAAATACTTCCATTAATTCTTGCGCAATAAAACCGTATTGTAATCCTTCAGGACGTTTTGTTCCTGTTTTGTCATCATTCCATAAATAGGTCACTCCGCGCATTTTTTCAATTTTATCTAAAGCAGTTTCTCCACTTATAGATTTAATTTCTTTTTTCAATCTTTGGTCACTATTTGCCAACCAAGAACCTGCGGTAGATTTTGAAGCATCTCCTTCTACTTCTAGAGTATTGGTGGCAGGATTACGCATAACCCCCATTTTACCATCACTATCCAATCGCACTACATTAGTTCCAGCTTCGCTAGAAAATATATTAAACGTCCCGCCGTTCACGTCATCATCGGCTCGAGCAAAAAGTACCCAGTTATTAGTAGTTTCTACAGCATTATCAAAAACAATTCTTGTCCCTGCATTTGCATTTTGAGCCGTAAGCATAATATGAGGTGAGGTTGCCCCCGTACTATTATGAATAATATCAAGCCTACCATCCGGTGCTGGATTGTTTATGCCAATGGCATCAGAGACGTAATTTTTACCTTCAAAATATCCAGACCAACCATCGGTATTATCAACAATAGAATAAACTCCATAATTATTGGTTCCTGTAACAGCCGTATCAAAATCTACATAAATTCCATACTTATTTGTTGCTCCTGTAGCAGTAACATCTACCTGAAAGCCATACATGGCACCCCCTGTAGTGCTGCTAAAGCTTGTGTAACCGCCAACTTTATTTGTGTTTGAAGTGCTTCCAAAAGAATTAACTATCCCTGTTTGATCCCCTGCTGATGCTATTGCAAAAATGTTGGAAAGACCTGTTTTAGCTGCAGCATTTGTCCCGCTAAAGAAATTACTAATACCAGTATCGGCTCCTGAGGTGTTATTGGCAAAAGAATTATACATTCCTAATTGTGTACCTGTTCCAGCTGAAAAGTTATTTCTAATTGCATATCGCACACTACTCGTACCTCCAGAGAAATTGTTTTCCATACCATATTGTAATCCATTACTAGCACTGGTTAATTCGTTTTTTACACCGTATTTATTTCCTGTTCCAGTCCCGTTTAAAATGTTATATATACCACGTTGCTCACCAGATCCGGTACCATCTGCAAAAGTAGTTATCACACTAGAACTCCCTGTTCCAGAGGCTGTTTTAGTCACACTCATGGCGGCGGTATTTAAGGTGGAAGTATTATCGGTTTTTTGGATATTTACCCCAATGGCTTTGGTATTATCAGATTCATTAACATCCAATTGGTAGTTAGGGTTATTGGTCCCTATACCTACATCCCCAGAATCTTCTACAATGAACTCTATAGTGCCGTTATCTAAAACCATAAAACCTCCGTTACCAGTTAAATCAAAACGAAGATTATTATTTCCTTGATCAATTGTAGTAATTTGTGATAACGTTCCTCCCAATCTAACATCGTTACCAGTTTCGCTAAGACCGTTACTTGCTGTTGTAGCTTCACCAGAAAGTGTAGCCCAAGTTACAGTTCCTGCACCATTTGTTCTTAATACTTGATTAGCAGATCCATCAAAAGTTGGAAAGGAGTATGCCTCATTAAAAGTAATTACTCCAGAATCAAAAACTTCAAAGGCATTGGAGCGATTTACATCGCTAGTTCCATTTCCAACCACAAAAACACGTGATATTCCAGTTTTGTTGTAAGAACCAACGGCCATTTCTCCCGATCCAGTTGCAATTGTGCCTTCTCCCATGGCTGTTGAATACCATCCAGATGCCTCACTTATATAACCCATAGCGGTTGATGCATACCCTGAAGCTTCGGTCGAAACACCTGAAGCAAATGAATAACTTGCACTAGCAATAGTGCCAATATTAACAGCAAAAGATCGTGCCCCTATATTGGCATCATCCCAAGCTGTTGGGTCATAAATCCCACCACTGCCAACGCTACCTGCTCTAAATGCTGCCTTATTAGGGTTGAAAAACATCCTTGTTCCAATACCAGTTACGGAAACAATATCTCCAGATCCAAAGCCTCCTGTTACCATAAACCCGTCTTGCCCATTAATTGTAACAGCTCCATTATCTGCAGTAATGGTTCTGCCTGCACCAGCACCTCCTTCATCATACGCTTGATCTAATGTGTTTTGGGTATCTGTAAGGGTAAGAGTTGTAAAGCTTAATTGCCCAACACCGTCGGTTGTCAATACCTGACCTGAAGTTCCATCAGTTGTTGGGAACGAATAACCTGTTCCTGTGGGGTCATCTACTTGAAGTTCCCCATTAATTCTAACAATATCGTTATCAAATTCTCCATATATCAATGGATTTAAACCTGATTGGTTATCAATAAAAAGACGGTCATTAATTACAGATGATGTCGCTGGACCTGTGTCTCGACCAATTAAGACATTGTCACTACCACTAGAAATATTTCTACCCGCATTTAGCCCAACAGCAACATTTCCATGTCCAGTTGTATTAAATAGTAATGCAGAGTTTCCAATAGCTGTATTGGAACTACCTGAAGTATTGGAAGTCAAAGCTGAATTTCCCAGCGCTGTATTGCCACCACCGGAATTATTTTGTAGGGTTTGTCTCCCAATGGCTGTGTTTGAGTTGCCAGCTGTTGCATTACTCATTGCTTCGTATCCCAGAGCTGTATTAAAGACTCCTAATCCGGTTGCAAAGGATTGAAACCCAATGGCCACATTTTGTTTATCAGTTCCGTCATCTGCAGCCCCTGCACTAATACCTATAAAAATTGACGAGCCATCATCCGTTCCATCACTATCACTTTTTCCGTCGGTGAGATCGTCAATTTTTTGAGCACCAGGAGTAATTAGTGTAGTGGGATTTGTCCAAGTAGCATTCCCCGTAGCATCAGAAGCTAATACAAATCCGGAAGCTTCATTACCATCTACAAACTGCAAGGTTCCTACAACATCCAAAGTCGCTGAAGGGTCGTTATTGTTAATTCCTAAATTACCATTATGCTTAAGACGCATTCCTTCCACCATAGGTTCTGTGTTAATGGGACCATTGTGGATATAGAATCCAAGCCCAATATTATCTTCATCTGCACCGCTTTGAATAGATGCGATGGCAGCTCTTCTTCCATCACTTCTAGTGGTTGAAGCACCCCCAAAACCAATGGAGCCTCCAATTTGGTTTAACCCACCACTGTTACCTCCTTTAATAAATATACCGTCTTGTCCACTATTGGCAACAGCAAGGTCGAATGGAGTAGTAATTCCTATTTGTAATGGACTTACAGGAGTATTTTCACCAATACCCACTGCATCATTTGCTCCATCTACACGTAGCATGTTGGTTTCATTTGTGCTTTCTACCCTAAGACCTCCATTTCCTTCAATAATAACCGCTCCACTGTCTGCAGTAATGGTTCTTCCTGCTCCAGCGCCACCAAAATCATAGGCTTGGTCAAGTGTTCCGCCTCCTGAACTTGGAGTTGTAAAACTAATATTTCCTGCACCGTCGGTAGTCATGACTTGACCAGCAGTACCGTCTGCAGCAGGCATTAAATATCTGTTTGTAGTTCCCGTTCCTAATGAAGTCCTACCTAAGAAGTATCCAGCATAGCCAGCACCGTTTTGTACATCTGAATAAACACCATAATGCGTTCCTCCGGCAGTAGTAGGAATTTCAATATATTCTCCATATTTGTCGCCAGAACCTGTTTCTGATAAGATTGTGTAAACACCATATCTATCGCCAGAGCCACTATCTGAAATATTATTATACAAACCGTAAAAGTTGCCAGACAAACTGCCCCCAGTGATATCATGATTATCCACTCCGTAAAAAGTTGTAATGGAATTTCCCAATAGATTGGTTAGTCCAGAAGCTGTGGTTGCTACTCCCTGAAATCTATTTAATAAACCAAATGTCGAGGTTGAAGTTGAGTTTCCAAAAGAATTTTGATAGCCATATAGGTAACCAAAACTATTAGTTGATACTGATCCTGAAAAGGAATTTGAAACACCCGAAATACTGCCTTGATTTGTTCTAGTTATAAGATTTGAAATTCCATTGGTAGAACCATTTGAAGATGCTGCACTCTCATCTATTGTGTTTCTAATTCCGTAAACACTGCTCCCTGTACTTTCATTAAAAAGGCTAATCATTCTTCCCGCTGTTTGGGATTCTATTTGTAATGGATATGAAACATTGCTAAGGCCAATACCCACATTTCCATCGGTAAATATATCTGCCGAGTTTGAAGTTGGAGGAGATGTGGTGTTTTCTTCATACCAATCATCATCACTTCCTCCACCTGAAGAAATTGCAACCCAACTTGTACTGCCATTATCCCAATAATAAAATCCTTTGGAAGGCGTACCATTACCAGTAGCAAAAACCATCATTCCGTCCTGATCCACAGTGGGGTTTGTTGCTGGGAAATCATCTACTCTAGGGATAAGAATTCCATCTGTGTTGGAAGGCGTTGCTATGTTTGTTGCGCTTATATCCAAGGTAGATTTTGGATCGGTATTGCCTATACCTACTTGAGAAAATAGACTATGGCAAAAAAGGGTGACAAGACTAAATAAAATAAACTTCTTCATAATTCTGTGTTTTGAGTAACATACCTAGCTAAGTAGGTGGTTCAGGAAGAAAGAGTTGGGACTTCAAAGATAAATTATGAAGATTTGGGAAACCTATATGAATTCATAGATTTTTAAAAGAAGAATGGGTTTAAAATAGAAAAGCCACCACAGATGTGATGACTTTTCGCCCCAAATTTGATTAACCCCCATAAGGGATCAACCTACTTATGTACTGCAAAACTATTAAAAATTATATTACCCCACTCAATTATTTCATTTTTGTGAAATAATTAAGGGTTTTGAAGATGATTTTATTTCAATTTAACTCAAAGCAAAAGGATTGTTTATGCTTTATTGAAAAACTTTGAAGGAATATTAATGTTCTCTTTTTCACTATGTTTTGTGACAGAAAACCCCTCATGAATACTAAAATAACCGGTTTCCCCTTTTTTATTTACAGCAATATAACCCACCTGAAAATCTTTGAAGTCTTTATTTTTTGACACAATTCTACCTATTGCTTCTTCACAGGCTTCTTGAGGAGATTTCCCCTGTCGCATCAATTCAACAATTAGAAAACTACCCACAGTTTTTAATACTTCCTCTCCCAAACCTGTTGCTGTAGCGCCGCCTACTTCATTGTCAATAAAAAGCCCCGACCCAATAATAGGCGAATCACCTACACGTCCTGCCATTTTATATGCCAAGCCACTTGTGGTACAGCCCCCTGAGATGTCACCATTTTTATCGATTGCAAGCATCCCAATAGTGTCATGGTTTTCGATATTAATAATGGGTTTATATTCTGAGGTTTTTTTCCATCCTTCCCAAGCTTTTTTAGAGGCTTCCGTAAGTAAGTTTTCTTTCTGAAACCCTTCGGCATAGGCAAATTGTTCGGCTCCTTTTCCGGCTAAAATAACATGAGGTGTATTTTCCATCACCTTTCGTGCAACTGAAATAGGGTGCTTAATATTTTGAAGATATACTACCGCTCCATAATTGCCTTCTTTGTTCATGATACAAGCATCAAGAGTAACGTTTCCGTCACGATCGGGGAGTCCTCCAATACCTACGCTTTGTCCTTCGGCATTGGCTTCTTCTACCATACAACCTTGCTCAATAGCATCTAATGCTGCGCCTCCATTTTCAATAACTTCCCAGGCTTTTTTAGTAGAATTGGGAACATTCCAAGTGGCAATAACTACAGGAATAGTGCTTTCAGAATTATTAGAAGTAGCACCTCCTTTAACAATTTCATTTTCTTTACAACCAATAACAGAAGCTGCTGCAACAATGCCTAAACTGCTTAAGGATGCATTTTGTATAAATGTTCTTCGTTTCATACCATTGAGGGTTGGAAAAACCGAAGGTACAAAAACACGTTAAAAAAAAGTAAATTCTTACTTTACTTTTACTAAGCCCTGTATCTTTATCGACTTAAAGGAAAAATATGGTTCGTTGGATAATTTTTATCTCTATTTATTTCTTAATAGACATCTATGCTTTTCAGGCAATTAAAACCGTTTCAAAAAGCCAATGGTTACATTGGTTGTATTTTATAGTTTCTATAGTCTTATTGGGGTTGTTTATTTACCAACTTACTGGAGGAGTTCATGGGAGACAAATGACACCCTCCCGTATGTATACCTTTGGTTTATTCCTTACCATTTTTGTTCCAAAACTGCTGGTAATAGTATTTATGTTTGGGGAAGATATTATTCGTTTTGGAGTAGGACTTTTTTCAAAATTTGGAGGAAGTGATGATGGTTTTTATTTGCCTTCTAGAAGAAAATTTATAAGTACCATTGCTATTGGGGTGGCAGCTATTCCGTTTGCGTCTTTGCTTTACGGAATGTACCGAGGTAAGTATAATTACAAAGTTCTCAAATACGCCCTTGAGTTTGACGACCTTCCTGATGCTTTTGATGGGTATACTATTACACAAATAAGTGACGTGCATAGTGGAAGCTTTGATAATAAAAAGAAAGTCGCTTATGGGGTTGATTTAATTAATGAACAACAAAGCGATGTTATTTTGTTTACAGGAGACTTGGTAAATAATAAAGCTGATGAAATGCTACCCTGGAAGGAATATTTCTCTAAACTCACTGCTAAGGATGGAGTGTATTCGGTACTGGGAAACCACGATTATGGAGATTATATTGGTTGGCCAACGGAAGTTGATAAAAAAAATAATCTTCAAAAATTGAAGGATATTCAGAAGGAAATGGGATGGAAATTACTGTTGAATGAACATGTTGAAATCACTAGAAATGGAGATCAAATAAAACTCATCGGTGTAGAAAATTGGGGAGCAGGTGGATTCAAAAAGGCTGGAGATTTAGAGAAAGCGTGTGCAGGTGTTTCAAAAACTGATTTTAAAATATTAATGAGCCATGATCCTTCCCATTGGGCGGAAAAAGTAAAGCAAGACGATAGGCATTTTCACTTAACCTTATCGGGTCATACACACGGTATGCAATTTGGTATAGAAATTCCAGGTTGGTTTAAATGGAGCCCTGTAAAGTATCGCTATGAACATTGGGCAGGGATTTATGAAGAATTGGGAAGATATATAAATGTAAATAGGGGCTTCGGGTTTTTAGGCTATCCCGGTCGAGTAGGAATCTGGCCAGAAGTGACTGTGATTCAACTAAAAAAAAGGGTGAATAGTGCCTAATTAAGGGGAAATGTTATATTTGTAATTAGCATTTAAAAGAAATACTTCAAACGTATGTCAAAATTTGGAGAACTAATAGAAACAAACGTGCCAGTTTTGCTTGACTTTTATGCAGAATGGGATGAGGCCTGTAAAGAGATGCATCCTGTGTTACGTGATGTTGCCGCGGCCCTAGGTGATAAGGCTCGAGTTATTAAAATTGATATCGAGAAAAACCAGGAACTTTCTGATGCATTGCGCGTAAAAGGTCTACCTACTCTTATGATCTACAAAAATGGTGAAATGAAATGGCGACAAAGTGGTGAACAAGATGCCAATACCTTGATAGGTCTTGTTAAGGAATTTGTTTAGCTCCCTCCCTGTTTATCTAATTACTTTCCTACTTTATAAAAATTATAAATAGCTATTTTTCAAATAGTTATAATTATATTTATATAAATTTCTTACAATTTTTAACTACCATTAAATATTTAACAATATATTGTGTATTGGTTTCTGAAACACTCATACATTTGTGCCGAAAATTTTAAATATTTTTTACTTACATGTTAAAAACAAATGCCTACTTATGTCAGTTAGTATTTTTTACACTAACTGTATTTTTTATGGTAATACCATCAACTTCTGCTCAAGTTGGAATTGGAACCACTAGCCCTAATACTTCATCAATATTAGATGTAAGTTCAACTTCTAAAGGAATTCTTGTTCCTAGAATGACAACTACTGAAAGACTTGCTATTATTACGCCAGCAAATAGTTTATTAGTTTATGATACCACGGTAAAAGCTTACTATTATTATGATACTCCAACGACTACTTGGGTAAAAATAAATTCAGATAATGACAAGCGAACTAACTATAAACTAGTAAAGTCTGCTTCAGATTTAGCCTCCGAATTAACTGCTGGGGGAGGAACAAGATATTTGTTAACTTCTAACACCTTATACGAAATAAACGGAACTGTATCTCTTTCCTTTCCAATAGAATTAAATAATGCTTATATCGCTGGTCGGGATACCAATGAAGACATTTTACTACGTTCAGGAGGTGTTTTATTAACTGGAGCAACGGGAGGAAGCATTAGAGGTGTTACCTTGTCTGCACCTGGAGTAGGGGGAACTGTATTTAACGTTACAGGTACAAGTGCTCAAAACATTATTTTCAGGGATTCTTTTGTGGCAAGTTCGAACTCTGTTGGAACTATAAGTGGTTTTGGATTAGTCTTTGTAAGTACTGTTCAATTTGTAAATAATACCGCAGGGATAACCTATACGAATATTAGCCGTCTACTGTTGAGTAATGTGGGATGGGATTCTAATAATTCAAATACTTATGAAACCCTAACAGGTACATTTGATCTTATTCAAAAAGTGGGGGGTTATAGTAATGTACTTGCAGGGAGAACAGGATTTAGAGTTACTGGAGTAACAACTATTAATGGAGATGCCGTTTTAAAAGATGTTGTTTTTTACGGCGGAGGTACTTATGTAGTAGGAACTTCGCCATACACAGGATATAATTTTACCAAAAGATGGACCGTTAACTGTCCAGGTATCCCCGTAGAAATTGATGATGTAGCAGCGGGTAATATATATATTACCACTTCTGCAACAACTAATTTTTCTGCCTCTGGAGCTGCAGGAAGAACAAAAATATTAGGAACCACAGCTTCAACAGGGATGTTTAGAACCACTTCAACTGTAAATAACAGAATAGTGTATGACGGTACAAAAACTAGAATTTTTACAATTCAGGCGTCCTTTACAGCAGATGCCGCTGGGAGCAACAAATTTTTCACCTTCTTTATAGCAAAGAATGGTGTTATTTTAACACCTACTGCAATCTCTACCAAAGTAGTTGGAGGGGGAGATATTAGGGCTATGTCGTTTACAGGAACAACCACACTTGCGCCAAACGATTATATTGAAGTTTGGGCTCAAAACGACACCGATGCTACAGGGCTAATAGTTCCTTTTTTAAACTTATTGATTAATTAAAGTTTAAATTAAGTTATTGCAACCAATTTTAGATTTTGGTTGCTTAAATTTTCTAAAACCTTCGGTAATACAAATCGAAGGTTTTTTTCTGCTTTTACACTATCGTGAAAAACAACGATGCTTCCTGGTTGTATATTTTGTAATACATTTTGAAGACATTTTTCTTCAGAAATGTCTTTATCCCAGTCATAACTGAGCACATCCCACATGACTATTTTGTATCCTTTTTTCTGAAGAATTTTCGCCTGCTTTTTTGTTATTTTCCCATAAGGGGGTCGAAATAAATTAGATTTTTGAATCTTCAAATTTTGAATGGATTTTTCAAAGGCGTCAACGTTTTGAATATATTTTTCAGTTGAGGTTTCAGTTCCTTTTAGATGATTAAAGCTGTGATTTCCAAATGCGTGTCCTTCCGAAATAGTTCTTTCGAAGATATTTGTATGTTTTTTTATGTTTTCACCAATGCAAAAAAAGGTGGCTTTGGCATTGTAGGCTTTTAGTTGGTCCAAAACCCAAGGAGTCACTTCGGGGATGGGGCCATCATCAAAGGTGAGGTAGACTTTTTTTTCTGAACGTGAAAACGCCCAAATTCGTTTTGGAAATAACCAGGTGACAAATTTGGGTGTTTTCGTAAAAAGCAATTTCATAGCTATTCCTCTACCGAATCATTAAGAAGGGAATCCAATAATTTTTCAGTAAGACGTTCCTTTTGTAAAAACTCTGTGTCGATATTCATATCTAAACGTTCAAACAATCCTTTGAACGGTAGAAGATAATTTTTGAAAATTTGTTTTTGCTGTTGATAGTATTCATCGGTGTCATACACATACACTATTTCTACCAGGCTTTCATATTGATTCAATTTTGAATAAATCTCCTGTAGATTTTCAGCCTGTTCTTCCATAGACATAGCGCCATAATAGGCTACATAACTTTGGTATTTTGCTGAGGTCTCTTCAAAAACTTTTCGCGCTTTTTCTGTTTTTTCAAGTTCATAATAACTCAAAATATAGGGTTCTAAAAGGGAATAATATTCAAAATATTTAACCGGCATTTTTTCCATGGCTAGGTCTAGAATATCTTCAGCTTTTTCCTGTTTACCTTCTTTCATTAAGGCATCTGCCAAACGGGCTAAATTGCTTCGGTATGTTATTCCGTTTCTTCTGGTTTCGGTATCGTGATAAATATCTGGATTTCCACTATTACCCCAATCCCAACTCATGACAATATCATACATTTTGTCAGCATCAATTCTTCCCATATCAAATGGATTTCTTCTATCCACAGGTGTTCTTATGGGCACTAGCTTATAAACAACTCCGTCTAGTTGTAGGTAGTCCTTCATCCATAAATAATCGTCATCACCAAAGGCTCCGCCACTAAAATAAATAGGACGCTCCCAGTTATTATTGGCAATGATGTCTAGCATTAATAAACGGTTTTTGTAAACGTAATCACCTTTTAAAACAATATCAATGTAAGGAACAATTTTATCGGCATCTTTTTGTTCTACAATTCCGTTTTTAAGCACAGCTTCTTTATCGACAGGGACTCTTATTACTTTTGAAGGGAACGAGCTTATAAACTGTCCACTATTAAGTTCTACTTTGGTTAATGGGTTTTCACTGGCAACCCAATTCATCCAAGTTTTAATGTCCACCGTATCTTCTTTGGTTTCTTGATATGCAATAACATCGCGAACGCCATAACGATACTGTTCATGTTTAAGTTGTGAAGGGATTGGATCACTAGAGAAAGCTTTTTTCTTCATATCGTCTATATACCAATCTGTCTGAAATAAACTGGTATTGACAATGCGAACATCCTGACGATACTTTTCAATATTTTGTTGATACCATAACGCAAACGTATCGTTATCTCCAATTGTAAATAGAATTGCATTTTCATCACAGGAATCGAGGTACATTCTTCCCATAGAATTAGCCGTAAAGCGTCCAGAACGATCGTGGTCGTCCCAATTTTGTGTTGCTAAAAGAACGGGTGCTGCTAATGTGGTTGCCACAAGTACAATTGGCAGTGCAACTTTAGGTTTTAAATAATCTTTTACAACCTCATAAAGTGCGTATACCCCAAAACCAATCCACATGGCAAAAACATAAAATGATCCTACCACAGCGTAATCTCGTTCACGAGGTTCAAAAGGTCTTTCGTTGAGGTATACTTTAAGCGCTAATCCCGTAAAAAGGAAAAGCACCATTAATACCCAGAAGCTTTTTTTATCGTTTTTGGCGTGAAATACCAACCCTAAAATTCCAAGGATTAATGGCAAGAAATAGTAAGTATTTCTCGCTTTATTATTTTTTAAATCGTCTGGGAGCGAATCTTGAGACCCCAATTGCCATTCATCAATAAACGATATGCCGCTTATCCAATTTCCGTTAAGATTACTGCCTTGCCACTGCACATCATTTTGACGTCCGGAGAAATTCCACATAAAATAACGCCAATACATTTTCCCAAATTGAAACACGAACATAAATTTCATATTATCGATAAAGGAGGGTTTTTTTATGTCTAAAAATGGACCAAACTGTGTTAAGAAATCATGGTAATCATCGCCATCCACAAGACCATTTTGGTAGGCTTCTTTAAATTTTGAAACTTCTTCGACTAATCGTTCTTCATTTCGGTATTCTCGTTTAATTCCAAATTCTAATCCGTTGGTATATTCCAAATAGTTTCCAGCGTGTTCTATACTCCACATACGAGGTAATAATGCTTTTTGAGCATCATCTGTATTTTGAGCGGCATTTTTCCATTCATTTACAATAATATACTTGCCAGATGCTTCATCCTTTTCATATTTTGGCTTATCATCTTTGTAAGGGTTCTGGGAGTCTAAACCTACATAGGCTTCAGTAAATTGAGGGCCGTAAAAAAGATGTGTTTCAGGATATTGTTCACGGTTATAATACGCTAAAAGTTCGCGTGCGTTATTAGGGTTATTTTCATTAATAACAGTTCCAGCGTTGGCACGAATTGGCAACATAAGCCAGCTTGAAAAACCTATAAAAATGAAAAGAACACAAAGTATTAAAGTATTAAAAGTAGTATGACCTTTCTTTTTAGTGTATTTTAATCCGAAGTAAAAAAGCGTTATAAAAAGTAAGCCTGCAAAGAGGGTGCCTGAGTTAAACGGAAGTCTTATGGTGTTCACAAAAAACAATTCTGTTGCACTAAAGAACTTCATTGTCATAGGAAGCAACAACTTAAATATGAAAAGTAAGATTGCCACCACGACCACATTTGCAACTAAAAAATTCTTAACAGTAACCGTTTTATATTTTTTAAAGAAATACAAAAACCCAATGGCCGGAATGGTAAGTAAAGCCATAAAATGCACTCCAAAAGATAGTCCAACGATAAAAGAAATTAAAATGAGCCATCGATCTCCGCGCGGAGTGAACATCTCACGTTCCCAGCGAAGTCCACAATAAAACATAATGGCTAGCATGCAAGCGGCGGCGGCATAAACTTCTGCCTCGACTGCAGAAAACCAGAAGCTATCTGTAAATGTAAAAGCTAAAGAGCCAACAGCGGCACTTCCTAAGATGGCAAAAGCGTTATTTTTTGTGATTTCAGTTTGTTTTGAAACTACATTGGTTAACAAAATAGTTAATGACCAAAACATAAATAATATGGTAAATGCACTAGCAAAAACTGACATTAAATTTATGGTCAATGCGATGCTAGAAGCATCCATTGCGAAAATGGAGAAGAAGGCACCCAATAACTGATATAGCGGTGCTCCAGGAGGGTGTCCAACCTCTAAATTACTTGCAGTTGTAATATATTCTCCTGCATCCCAAAAACTAACAGTGGGTTCTACAGTGAGCCAGTACGTAATTAGGGCAATAAAAAAAACAGACCAACCAATAATTTTATTCCACTTAGTAAAGCTAAAATCGTCCATGTAAAATTACAATTTTCGTTGAGGCGAATTTACTAATAATATATTTAGATGAATGATAAAAAAATACTAACGGAAGATATCTAAAGATATTTTTAAAAATAAATGGGTGCTTTTTTTAACTAATTTATTTGTGCAACCCAAAGTTTGTATTAAATTTGCGCCCACATTATGGAATTGGCCCATGGTGTAACTGGCAACACGTCTGGTTTTGGTCCAGAAGAGTCTAGGTTCGAGCCCTAGTGGGCCAACAAGAAAATAAAGTCCCAACGTAATTACGTTGGGACTTTTCTTTTAAGAAATAAAAAACCCAGACTTACGCTGGGTTTTTTATTATAGGAATTTAACTATTCGTTTGTAACACTTATCATATTAACTTTAACTGGACATCCCTCTGGTATTTCACAGACTTTTTCAATAAAATCGTATTGAAGAACTTCTCCAGCGACATTAATGTTAAATCCAGAAGCTGTAGGGACTACGGTTACAGGATTGTCCTCATAAGAGTCATAAGTTAGTGTAAAAGCATTGTCATAATAAGGGTCTCCGTCTGCATCTACGCTAATGGTAGTAACTACCTTGGCGGGGCTATTAACACGGGTTTCCTCCTTTTTACTTAAGTCGTCCATTTTTACATATCCTGTAGATTTTGTGTCAATTTTGACCACATAATCAATGGCTCCTTTTTCACTCTTAACGGTAAATTTGTTAATTTTTGTTTCTGCTGCGGTTTGTTTGTTATCGGTTTGTGCATACATTCCTGAAACAAGCACTACTGCAATGATGGTTACTATTTTTTTTATTGTTTTCATGTTTTAGTTTATTTGGTTATTACTATGTTGCTCATTCTCAATTGCAACTATATCTAATATAAATTAATACATCGTTGAAGTAAAGGGATTTAACTAGGTTTAACTACTTTTAAAGGTAACTTAACTTAAATTTTGTTAAATATCAAAATAGCATGTTAAAGTGTTAATTTTTATATGCGAATCTGAATTATGGCACTAATAAAAGCCCTCAAGTTTGATTTGAGGGTTTTATTTTAATCAAAATGATTTTTTAGATTCATTTAAATCTTACTTTTAATCTTTCTCAAAAGATAAATGAAAGCAATACTTGAAACTTTCTTTACAAGATTTGAAGAAACTACATTATTTCTAAAAGACTTCTTAAGCAGATAGTTATTTTGTTTTATCTGTTCTTTCGTAATTTGCTTTTGCAAATCCAAACGCTTAAGATCTAACTCCATTTCTTGAAGTGAGTTGTATTGCTTCATTTTAAAAATATTTTTTGGTTACCTTTCTTACAACATAGTTTTCAAGATGTTTTCTTAAAAAAAATAGTATGCAAAGTAAGATGAGATAAAATGAACCAGTCAAGAGAAATCCTAATGCGGTATTGTCAAAAATACTTCCTAGCCAAAAGGCTCCACTAATCGACAAGAATAAGATCGCAAGAGTTAATGCTAATCCCATGATTGTTTTTTTTGCAATACTTGAAGTCATAGCGGTAATCTGGTAGGCAGTTTTAAGTTTCGCTACTTCAAATTCCTGACTTACATAGTCTTTTGCAAGGGTTGCTGTTTCTTTAATATTCTCTTGAATGGTCATATCCTTTCTAATTAGTTCATTTTAATCTGTTCATTCTCTTTTTTAAGCTTAGCTAGCTTCTTTTCCATAGCGTCTATAACGTCATCTGCTTTATAGCTCATGTTTTGAACCATTGCGTCTAGCTCTTTTGAGAATTCATTTTGTTTACTGCTAAAAGCATTATTTAATTGTTGTGTAATTTCATTTGTTTTTTCAACAATTGCATCTTTCGATTCCTTTGCAGTTTTCTTAATTTTCTTTCTTGTTTTGGAACCTTTGTCTGGCGCAAAGAGCACTCCTAAAGTAGCTCCTATGGCAAGTCCACTAACGATTCCTGTGATAATATTTCCTGTTTTTGACATGTTTTTATAAATTTTAAGGGTTAATAATTATTTTTAATTGTTAGAATACATTTCTTCTTTGACAATATCTTTTGTCTTTAATGTATTCTCAAATTGTAATGTTCTTATTGGGAAAGGAATGTTAATTCCTTCTCTATCAAATGCTTTTTTTATTTCAATCACTCCTTTACTTTGTGCTACGAGTCGCTCGAGACTTCGTTCACTGTCAATCCAAAATCGACATAAGAAGTTTATGGATGACCCTCCAAACTCAGTATAAAAGAATTCAACATCCTCTGGAGAAGAAATATGTTCGAAAGCATTGCAAATAGTTTCCCGAACTATTTTTTCTACTTTGGGCAGGTCACTTTCGTATCCAACACCGCATTCAATCATAACTCGCATTTTGGTTGTGAGCGTTTGATTTTTAATTGGATTATTGATAATGGTTTTATTAGGAATGATAACCAAATTATTATCGGCTTCTTTTAATACAAAGTAATTGAGATTAATATCCATCACTTCGCCAGAAAATCCATTCGTTTCGACCCAATCTCCAATTCTTATATTTTTTCTGAAGGATAATACAATTCCTGAAAATGTATTGCTAAGTGTTCCTTGCAAGGCCAGTCCAATAACCAACCCAGAAACTCCTGCAGCAGAAATAAGTGCTGTTAATGTCTTTCCTAAATTTAATGCTCCTAAGGCTAAGAATAGTCCTAATAAAACTACAATAACTGAAAAGGACCGCGCGATTAATTTAGTTACAGAATCTTGAGAACCCTTTCTGCTAGCTACTTTTAAAGCTATATTGTACACTAATTTTGATACGAAATAGGAAATAACTAAAACCAATATGGCAATTCCTAAATTTGGTAAGTTTTCAATGAACAGTTCCCACCAATCATTGAGTTTTCCTGTAATCTTATCTAAAGCGTTTATATTTTCCATGATTTTATTTAGTTTTTGTTGATTCTTTATACTGAAAGTTCTTTCATTTTTTCATTTTTAGATTTGCTCCAAGCTCTCAACATCCAGCGCTCTTTTTCAAGTTCTCTAATGTATCCACCTATTAAATCAATCGTGCCTTCATCATCTACCTTTTCTGCATTTTTTACAACTTCATTCATTTGATTTAAAATGATAGATTGATTTTCAATCACAGTATCTACCATGCCTTCATCTTTTAATATTGATTTGGCTTCATTAATGCTCGAAATTTTTAAGTAGTCTTGATAGCTACTTACAGGATGGTAACGAAGAGTTAAAATCCTTTCGGCAATCTCATCAATTTTAAGGCGGGCACTCTTGTATAATGACTCGAATTTATTGTGTAAATCGAAGAAGTTTTTTCCAAGAATATTCCAATGAAAATTTCTTAGATTTTGATAATAAATATGATAATCTGCTAGCAAAGTATTTAATGAAACTACAGTGTGCATGTGCTTATCTTGTATATGGTTTTCTTTATTCATTTTTATTTATTTTTTTGAAATTAATAGAGGTTACTATAAGAAGAAGTAACACCTACAATCTATAGGCAATAGAAGATTTGTCAAGTCATTTAACTTGATTTAACACAATAGAAAGCGTATTAACTTAATTTTAGTTAAAGAGGAAGCTTAAATGTTAAAAATTTAAAGAAGAAATTAAATTTTAAAAGTCATTACGGGCATATTAGCGTGATTTACTAGGTCTTCACTAACACTTCCATTAAAGAAATGGGAGATTCCTTTTCTGCCATGAGTACTCATCCCTATAAGTTGTGCATTGCTTTCTCGAGCAAAACCTAGTATGCCCTTTTCTACAGAAATATCGTTGTAAATATTTAAAGTATAATTTGGGTATTTCATTCCCTTAATAAATGAGGCCATCATTTTTTTGGCATCCATGGAGGTAGTAAATCCGCTTGGAGTATTTACATATAGTAAATGAATAGTGGCACCAAAATTTTCAGCAAATTTTTGAGCTACCTCAAAGGGTTTTTTACATTCGTTTGAGAAATCTGTTGCGAAGACAAAGTCTTTAACTTCAAACTTCTTATGCTCATTTTTAATGACCAAAACCGGAATTTTTGAAGTACGAACCACTTTTTCGGTATTACTCCCAATAAACATTTCTTTAAATCCACTAGCGCCATGGGATCCCATTACAATAAGATCAATTTTATTGGACTTTACTGCTTCAGAAATATCATCATAAATTTCACCGTGTCCAATGGTCTGTTTAATATTTATCCCTTTTAAGTAAGGTTTTTTCATTAATTCGGCAAATTGTTTTTCAGCTAGTTTAATAAAAAACAAGGCTTCTGGCAAGGCACCTTTGTTGGTATTGGCAAGATGTAATGGCATTTCCATTGAGTGTAATAAATATATTTCACTATCATTTTTTTTTGCCATTTGAACGGCAACTTTTAATGCGTTTTCGGCTTGAGGTGAAAAATCTGTAGGGAGTAAAATTCTTTTCATATAGGTTTATTTTGGAAGGATTTTCTTACCATTAAAGTACGAAAATTCAAAGAGATGGCAATATTTTTATTATCAAAATAAATATAGTATATTTGCACCGAAATTAACAAGATAATAGGTGAGGGGACGTGAAGTCCCCTCTTTTTATAGCCTAATTTATGAAGGAGAAAGTTGAAAAATTGCTTGAAAAAGCCCTTGAAGAAAATCCATCGTTATTTCTTATTTCGTTAACTATTTCTAGCGCCAATCATATTCAAATTATTATTGATGGCGATGAGGCGGTTAGCGTACAAAACTGTATGGACATAAGCAGAGCGATAGAGCATAACTTGGATCGGGAAGAGGAAGATTTCTCCTTGGAGGTTTTATCGGCTGGAGTTTCGGAGCCGTTAACTCAGAAAAGGCAGTATAAAAAAAATATTGGAAGGGATTTAAAAGTTAAAACCCAAGAAAATACCATAGAAGGAACGCTTATTGAAGCTGCCAATGAAGCCATCAAGCTTCAATGGAAAGCAAGAGAGCCAAAACCTACTGGGAAAGGAAAAGTAACTGTTGAAAAAGAAACAGAAATACCTTATTCAACTATTGTAGAAGCAAAAGTGATGATTAAATTTAAGTAACAGAATATGGAAAATTTAGCGTTAATCGAATCGTTCTCTGAATTTAAAGACGACAAACAAATAGACAGAGTTACGCTTATGGCGATACTTGAAGACGTTTTTAGAAACGCGTTAAAGAAAAAATATGGAAGTGATGATAACTTCGATATTATTGTAAATCCAGACAAAGGAGATTTAGAGATTTGGAGAAATAGGGTGGTAGTTGCCGATGGTGAAGTGGAAGATCCTAATGAAGAAATATCACTTAGCGAAGCACGTAAAATTGAAGATGACTTTGAGGTTGGGGAAGATGTTTCGGAAGAAGTAAAATTAATGGATTTAGGAAGACGTTCCATTTTAGCATTGCGTCAAAACCTTATTTCAAAAATCCATGAGCATGATAATACTATTGTATACAAGCAATTTAAAGACATGGAAGGCGAAATTTATACCGCCGAAGTGCATCATATCCGACATCGTGCTGTTATTTTATTGGATGATGAAGGAAATGAAATTATCCTTCCAAAGGAAAAACAAATTCCTTCAGACTTTTTCAGAAAAGGAGACAACGTTCGTGGTATTATAGAAAGTGTAGAGCTTAAAGGGAATAAGCCAGCCATTATTATGTCACGTGCAAATCCGTTGTTCTTAGAAAAACTTTTCGAACAAGAAATTCCAGAAGTTTTCGACGGCTTAATTACTATTAAAAAAGTAGTTAGAATACCAGGCGAAAAAGCTAAAGTTGCTGTAGATACGTATGATGATAGAATTGATCCAGTGGGAGCTTGTGTGGGAATGAAAGGATCAAGAATCCATGGAATTGTAAGAGAACTAGGAAATGAAAATATTGATGTTATTAATTATACCAATAACACGAATTTATTCATTACAAGAGCATTAAGCCCTGCCAAAGTAACCTCTATTAACATAAATGAAGAGACTAAACGAGCCGAAGTGATTCTAAAGCCTGAAGAAGTTTCTAAAGCAATTGGACGTGGCGGGCACAATATCCGTTTAGCAGGACAACTTACTGGATACGAAATAGATGTGTTAAGAGAAGGCGCAGAAGAGGATGTGGAATTAACCGAATTCTCAGACGAAATAGAAGGATGGATTATTAACGAATTCAAGAAAATTGGACTAGATACAGCAAAGAGTGTTCTTGAAAAAGACCTAGCATTTTTAGTAAATAGTACAGATCTTGAGGAGGAGACCATTCAAGAAGTTATCAATATATTAAAAGAAGAATTTGAAGAGTAGTAGAAAGATTAACTACTTTTACAAATCAATTTAAGAAAATAACAGGCAAGCATTTTATGGCTGAAACAAAAACGATACGACTCAATAAAGTACTCCGCGAATTTAATATTTCGCTGGATCGTGCCGTGGAATTTTTGGGAACAAAAGGTTTTGAAGTAGAAGCAAGACCCACAACCAAAATTTCTAGCGAAGAATACGATGTGCTTTTTAACGAGTTTCAGACGGACAAAAGTAAGAAAGTAGAAGCCAAAGAAGTTGGCGAGGAAAAACGTAAGGAGAAAGAAGAACTTCGTCTAGAACGTGAGCGTGAAATTGAAGAGAAACAGGTAAAAGTAGAGCCAAAGGTTATAAAAGCCGAAGCAAAACTCAATGGACCTAAACAAGTTGGAAAAATTGATTTAAATCCTGCTAAGGCTAAAAAAGAAGCGGAGAAACCTGCTGAAAAAGTTGAAGAAAAACCAGTTGTAAAAGTAGAAGATAAGCCAATTAAGGCTGAAAAGAAGGCTGAGGAGAAAACAGAAGCGAAGAAAGAGGATAAAAAGCCAGTTAAGAAAGTAGAAGAAAAGGTCGTTAAAAAAGAAATCCCTGTAGAGGAAGAGTCTGAAGAATCTGATACGGTAAAGACTCAATATAAAAAGCTTGATGGCCCTAATTTCACTGGGGAAAAAATTGACTTAACTAAGTTTAAGAAACCAGAGAAAAAGACGGACGATAAAAAGAAAAGTTCAGACAATAAAGAAAAAAAGAACCGTAGAAGAAGAATAAGCAAGGAATCTCCTAATAACAATAGGTCTAGAGATAACAGAGCAAAAGGAAGAAGTAATGTTGTTAAAGAGGAGCCTAGTGAAGAAGAAGTACAAAAGCAAGTGAGAGAAACACTTGAAAAACTTCAAGGAAAATCTTCAAAAGGAAAAGGAGCAAAATACCGAAGAGAAAAAAGAGATAGCCACCGTCAAAAATCTGAAGACGAACTGGCACAACAGGAAGCCGACAGTAAACTTCTTAAGGTAACAGAGTTTGTTACCGTAAGTGAAGTGGCAACCATGATGAATGTTCCTGTAACCCAAATTATTTCGGCTTGTATGTCGCTGGGAATGATGGTGACTATGAACCAACGTCTGGATGCCGAAACACTTTCGATTGTTGCAGAGGAATTTGGTTTTGAAGTAGAGTTTATTACAGCCGATATAGAAGAGTCTATTCAAGAAGTAGAAGACAATCCAGAAGATTTAGTGCCTCGTGCTCCTATTGTAACTGTTATGGGTCACGTAGATCACGGAAAAACTTCATTGTTGGATTACATTCGTGAAGAGAATGTTATTGCAGGGGAATCGGGAGGAATTACGCAACATATTGGTGCTTACGCCGTTCAGTTAGAAAACGGCCAAAAAATCACATTCCTTGACACACCAGGTCACGAAGCGTTTACCGCAATGCGTGCACGGGGGGCTCAAGTAACCGATCTTGCTATTATTGTTGTAGCTGCAGATGATGATATCATGCCTCAAACCAAAGAGGCTATTAGTCATGCGCAAGCAGCGGGTGTGCCAATTGTGTTTGCTATAAATAAAATAGACAAGCCTACCGCTAATCCAGATAAGATTAAAGAAGGATTGGCAAACATGAATCTATTGGTAGAGGATTGGGGAGGTAAAATACAATCACAAGATATTTCAGCAAAAACTGGTGTTGGAATTAAAGAGCTTCTTGAAAAAGTATTACTTGAGGCAGAATTATTAGAATTAAAAGCCAATCCAGATCGTTTGGCATATGGTACCGTAGTGGAAGCCTTCCTTGATAAAGGACGGGGTTATGTTTCTACCATTTTAGTGCAAGGAGGTACTTTAAAAGTAGGAGATTATGTGTTGGCAGGACAAAACAGTGGAAAAGTGAAAGCCATGTACGATGAGCGTGGTAATTCAATAAAAGAAGCTGGTCCATCAACACCTATTTCAATTTTAGGATTAGACGGTGCGCCACAAGCCGGAGATAAGTTTAACGAATTTGAAGATGAACGAGAAGCAAAAGCGATTGCTGTAAAACGTACACAGTTACAAAGAGAACAATCGGTTAGAACACAACGCCATATTACATTAGATGAAATTGGACGCCGAATCGCCCTTGGTGATTTCAAGGAATTGAATATCATCCTTAAAGGAGACGTGGATGGATCTGTGGAAGCATTAACAGATTCGTTCTTGAAGCTTTCGACTGAAGAAATACAAGTAAATATTATTCATAAAGGAGTTGGAGCCATTACCGAAAGTGATGTGTTGTTAGCTTCTGCGTCTGATGCAATTATAATTGGTTTTAACGTGAGACCTATGGGTAATGCACGTCAATTAGCCGATAAAGAAGAAATCGATATCCGTAATTATTCCATTATTTACGATGCCATCAACGATCTTAAAGATGCAATGGAAGGAATGTTATCTCCAGAAATGCGTGAAGAGATTACAGGTACGGCAGAGATTAGAGAAACCTTTAAGATTTCTAAAATTGGAACCATTGCAGGTTGTATGGTTACTAGCGGAAAAATCTTAAGAAATTCTGGAATTCGGTTAATTCGTGAAGGAGTGGTAGTATTTACAGGAGAATTAGATTCTTTAAAACGTTTTAAAGATGATGTGAAGGAAGTAGCAAAAGGATACGATTGTGGTATTCAAATTAAAAACTACAACGACATTAAGGAAGGTGACATTATTGAAGGCTTCCAAGAAGTTGCTGTTAAAAAGAAATTGAAATAGTTTAGATAAAGAATAAAAAAACCGCCTTTAAGGCGGTTTTTTTATTTAGTCTTTTTTATTCTTCCCAGGTTTTAATATAAAGGCCGAGGGAAAGTTACGCTGTACTTCTAGTAGGACTCTATCGGCTTCAATACGACTAGTGAAGTTGCCTACCCATACTTTATAATTTGGAGTCTCATATTCAATGGAAGCAGGCCATTTTCCGTACTTGTTTCGATAACTACTCAATGTAGAATTGGCTTTACTCAAATTACCATAGTACAATTGAATGGTGAAGCCATCGGTTAACTTATTATCCTTTTCCAAAGACTTTTTCAAATCTAGCAGTGTAGGGATTCTTTTATCTTGATGAATCGTAACAGTCCCTTGTTGTGAAAAGCTTTTTACAGATAAAAAAAGAGCCAATAGGCATAATATCAGTAGCTTAAATGAATTTTTAAATAGCATAATATTTACTTGAAAGTGCAAATGTAAACCTTAATAACTTTTAAAGGTTCAAAAATATTATTTAGAATTAGTATAAATTAGTTATTAACACTTTATTTGGATTTCTAAAATCGACTTTTATGATGTACTTTTGCACAGTTATTTTAGGCATCAAAAGGTAAATTTAACTGTAAACTAGATAACCAATTGTGTGCCAAACTTATGGACAATAATATAACCGATCGTATGGAAAAGGTACCTTACCGAAATCTACCCTCTAAATTGTCACTTCTATGGTTAGCGTGTATGCTAGCTTTTTCAGTTACTCAAATTTCATTTGCATCCACAACGGTTTTACCAACTCAAGCAGTAGATACTGCTAAGGGAGAAACCTTGTTTAAGGCTAATTGTGCGGCTTGTCATAATTTATATAAGAAAATGACTGGACCTGCATTGTTTGGAGTTGGGGATAAGTATGAAAAACAATGGTTGTACAGTTGGATTAAGAATAGCCAAGAGATGGTAAAGTCTGGTGATGCTCAAGCTGTAAAGATTTTTGAAGAATATAATGGGTCGGTTATGACTGCCTTTCCTCAATTGAGTGATGCAGACATCGATGATATTATTGCGTATACCTATAAAGAGAAAAAAGTAGCCCCACCACCAACAGTTGATCCTGCTGCTGCAAGTTCTGGAGGAGGAATGTCTAATGATATTATTTTAGCGGTATTAGCACTTGTGTTTTTACTATTAGTCGTAATGCTGGTGTTGGTGAACAAAACATTACGTCGTATTGCCGAGGCTAATGGAGTAGAATACGACCAAAAAGAAAAGGGTACCCCAGTATGGAAAGCCTTTATTCAAAATCAGTTTTTGGTATTAGTATTTTCTATTTTCCTATTGCTTTCTGCTGGATATTTTGCGTATGGATGGATGATGCAAGTGGGTGTTGATCAAGGATATGCGCCAGTACAACCGATACATTACTCCCATAGAATTCACGCAGGAGACAACCAGATAGATTGTAACTACTGTCACAGCTCTGCAAGAAAGAGTAAGACATCTGGAATACCTTCACTTAATGTATGTATGAACTGTCACAAAACTATTAGTGAAGTGGCCGAAGCTACACAAGCGGAAGGGCAAAACGAATATGGAGTTGATTATAATGCTGAAATAAAGAAATTATACACTGCTGTAGGATGGGATGTAGATTCACAAGCTTATACAGGAGACACGCAACCAGTAAAATGGGTGCGTATTCATAATCTACCAGACTTTGCCTATTTTAACCACTCTCAACACGTAACTGTGGCTGGGGTTGAATGTCAAAAATGTCACGGCCCCGTAGAAGAAATGGAAATTATGGAACAGTTTTCACCCCTTACTATGGGTTGGTGTATAAACTGTCACAGAGAAACTAATATAAATGTAGAAGACAACGCATACTATGAGAAAATTCATGAAGAACTTTCTAAAAAGTATGGCGTAGATAAATTAACAGCGGCTCAAATGGGCGGGCTAGAATGTGGTAAGTGTCACTACTAATTAAAGAATTGAATACTATTTTCAAATAGCAATATGGCATCAAATAAGAAATATTGGAAAAGTGTTGAAGAACTAAATGAAAACAGTTCTATTGTTGAAACACTGAAGCAAAATGAATTTGTAGAGCCTATCCCTACGGATGAATTCCTAGGAAATAAGGAAACACTTGAAGCTTCTTCAACCACACGTCGTGATTTCTTAAAATATGTAGGTTTTACAACAGCTGCGGCTTCTTTAGCTGCCTGTGAAGGACCTGTTATTAAATCTATCCCTTATGTGGTAGCTCCAGACGAAATTGTTCCTGGAGTTGCAAACTATTATGCTACAAGTATGGCAGATGGTTTTGATTTTGCTAATGTATTAGTAAAAACGCGTGAAGGAAGACCAATTAAAATAGAGCGAAACGATTTGGCCAAAAATGGCGGAAGTGTAAATGCTCGTGTTCATGCATCGGTGTTATCTATGTATGATAAAAACCGTTTGCAAGGTCCTAAAGTGGATGGAAATGATGTTTCTTGGGATGATTTTCACGGTGCTGTAGCTACAAAGCTTAGCGCTATGGCAGGTAAAGATGTGGTCTTATTGACTCAAACATTCGCCAGTCCTTCCACGTCAAAATTAATTTCAGAATTTAAAACAAAATACCCTAATGTTCGTCACGTAGTTTACGATACCGTATCTTCAAGTGAGGCATTAGATGCATTCCAAGCCGAATTTGGAATGAGAGCATTACCGGATTATGATTTCAGCAAAGCTGAAGTAATTGTATCGGTGGGAGCAGATTTTATTGGTGATTGGCAAGGTGGAGGTTATGAAGCAAGTTATGCCAAAGGACGTATTCCAAAGAATGGAAAAATGTCTCGTCACATTCAGTTTGAAGCAAATATGTCGCTTTCAGGTGCCAATGCAGATAAACGAGTTCCTGTAACACCTTCAGATCAAATGAAAGTGTTACTTGCATTAACTGGAAATGGAAGCACATCTGGATTACCAGAGAATATTGTAGATGCCGTTAATAAGGCTAAAAGTCAATTACAAAAAGCCGGAAATAAAGGAGTTATTATTACGGGGCTTCCAAATGTAGCAGCTCAAAAAACCGCATTATCCTATAATAAGACTGTAGGAAGTGTTGTCATGGATACTGAAAAGCCAAGATTAACCTCTATGGGTAGTGCTTCAGAAGTAGCAAACGTGATGAACGGAGTGATTTCAGGAAGCGTGAAAGGATTAATTACTGTAGGAGTAAATCCAGTGTATTCTTTCCCAAATGCTGCTTTTGCTGAAGCTTATAAAAACCTTGAAATGAGTCTTGCTTTCGCTATGAACGCAGACGAAACAGCCTCTATGGCTCAAATGGTGGGAGCAACTCCTCATTATTTAGAATCTTGGGGTGATGTTCAAATGAAGAAAGGTTCTTTTGGATTAATGCAACCTACCATTCGTCCTTTATTCAACACGATGCAATTTCAAGATTGCTTATTGAAGTGGACAGGAAGTGATAAAAAATATTACGATTACCTAAAAGAATCTTGGGAGTCCTCAATTTTAGCAGGCGGGTCTTGGAACCAAGCGCTTCATGACGGATTTTTTGAGAACGATGTTGTAGTGGAAACCGATGCAGTTACTGCCGAGACAAACGAAATATCCACTTCAAATGGTGCTTTATTAGCTCCGGTTGAGGGAGGATTGGAATTAACACTATACACCAAAACAGGTTTAGGAGATGGGCAACAAGCAAATAACCCTTGGTTACAGGAATTGCCAGATCCAATCTCCAGAGCTTCTTGGGATAATTATGTAACTGTTTCTGCTGCAGATGCTGCAGATATGGGGTTAGAAAACCCTCATGTAGCCGATGGCGCTATGAATGGCAATTACGTTAACATTAAAATGGGAGATGTTGTTGTCGAGAAAGTTCCTGCCTTAATTCAACCAGGGCAAGCAAAAGGATCCATTGGATTGGCATTAGGGTATGGTCGTAAAGCGGCTGTGCAGCAAGAAATGCAAACAGGAGTTAATGCATATACCTTATATAATAACTTTTCTTCAGTTCAAAACGTAACTCTGGAAAAAGTAAGTGGGGTTCACGAGTTTGCTTGTGTGCAGTTGCACAACACCATGATGGGTAGAGATATTATCCGTGAGACTACTTTAGAAATATTTAATACAAAAGATAAGGGTACTTGGAATGCGGTGCCCATGGTTTCAAAAGACCATCAGGAAATTCCTGTGTCTTCACCGGATGCAGACCTTTGGGATGAGTTTGATCATTCTATTGGGCACCACTTTAATCTTTCTATTGATTTAAATGCGTGTACAGGATGTGGAGCTTGCGTAATTGCTTGTCATGCTGAAAATAACGTTCCTGTTGTTGGAAAAGCCGAAATGCGCAAGAGCCGTGACATGCATTGGTTGCGTATTGATAGATATTATTCAAGTGAAGATTCTTTCAGTGCGGATACTGAAAAGAAAGACAATATTTCTGGGTTAGGAAGTTCGCTTTCAGAATTTGGAGAAATGGAAAATCCTGCAGATAATCCGCAGGTGGCATTTCAACCTGTTATGTGTCAGCATTGTAATCACGCTCCTTGTGAAACTGTTTGTCCAGTAGCGGCAACTTCTCATGGAAAGCAAGGACAAAACCAAATGGCGTATAACCGTTGTGTGGGTACACGTTACTGTGCCAACAACTGTCCTTATAAAGTTCGTCGTTTCAACTGGTTCTTGTATTCAGAAAATGATGAGTTCGATTACCACATGAACAATGACTTGGGACGTATGGTATTAAACCCAGATGTGGTCGTACGTTCACGTGGCGTGATGGAGAAATGTTCAATGTGTATTCAAATGACTCAAAAGGCTATTTTGGATGCGAAGCGCGACGGAAGATCAGTAAAAGATTCAGAATTTAAAACAGCTTGTTCGGCTGCCTGTGAAACAGGTGCCATTCAGTTTGGTGATATAAATAATCACGATAGTGAAGTTTTCAAATTAAAAGAAGACAAGAGAATGTATCATTTATTGGAAGCGGTAGGTACAAAACCAAATGTATTCTATCAAACCAAGGTGAGAAACACAAACGAAGCATAAACTAAGAAATTGATTATATAGATATGGCGTCGCATTACGAAGCACCTATTAGAAGACCCTTAGTTATTGGAGACAAAAGCTACCACGATGTTACTGTGGATGTGGCAGCTCCAGTAGAAGGAAAAGCCAATAAATCTTGGTGGATAGTATTTACTATTGCTTTAGTAGCCTTTTTATGGGGACTAGGGTGTATTATTTATACCATTTCTACAGGGATTGGAGTTTGGGGATTGAACAAAACCGTTAACTGGGCTTGGGATATTACCAACTTCGTTTGGTGGGTAGGTATTGGTCACGCAGGAACCCTTATTTCTGCGGTACTCTTACTTTTCCGTCAAAAATGGAGAATGGCAATTAACCGTTCTGCAGAGGCGATGACCATCTTCTCGGTAATTCAGGCGGGATTGTTTCCTATCATTCACATGGGGCGTCCTTGGTTAGCCTATTGGGTACTACCTATTCCTAACCAGTTTGGATCACTTTGGGTGAACTTTAACTCGCCATTACTTTGGGACGTTTTTGCGATTTCTACCTATCTATCGGTATCCTTAGTGTTCTGGTGGACTGGATTATTGCCTGATTTTGCGATGATTCGCGATAGAGCTATAACACCATTTACTAAAAGAGTATATAGTATTTTATCCTTTGGATGGAGTGGACGTGCTAAAGATTGGCAACGTTTCGAAGAAGTTTCTTTGGTATTAGCAGGTCTTGCAACGCCACTTGTACTTTCGGTACATACGATTGTATCTTTTGACTTCGCAACCTCGGTAATTCCAGGTTGGCATACTACCATTTTCCCACCGTATTTCGTTGCGGGAGCAATTTTTTCTGGATTTGCCATGGTACAAACCCTTCTTATCATTATGAGAAAGGTTTCACATTTGGAAGATTATATTACCATTCAACATATAGAATTAATGAACATTGTAATTATGATTACAGGTTCCATTGTTGGGGTGGCCTATATTACCGAGTTATTTATTGCTTGGTATTCTGGAGTAGAGTATGAGCAATATGCCTTCTTGAATAGAGCAACTGGGCCTTATTGGTGGGCATATTGGGCAATGATGACCTGTAACGTGTTCTCTCCACAGTTTATGTGGTTTAAGAAATTGCGTACTAGTATTATGTTCTCCTTCTTTATTTCTATTGTTGTAAACATTGGAATGTGGTTTGAGCGTTTCGTTATTATCGTGACGTCCCTGCACAGAGATTACTTAACATCTTCTTGGACAATGTTCTCTCCAACTTTTGTGGATATAGGAATTTTTATTGGAACTATAGGGTTCTTTTTTGTCCTGTTCTTATTGTACTCAAGAACATTCCCTGTAATTGCGCAGGCAGAAGTAAAATCAATTTTGAAAGGATCTGGAAGTAAATACAAAACACTTCGCGCAGAACATGGAGATGATGTAAAACATTACGATTTACCTTCGGGAGCCAACACTAAAGTTGAAAAGGCTCCGTCAAAACTGGCAACTGATACTTCCGAAAATACTAAGAATTTATTGAAAAGTATTGGAACTTTTGATGCTGCTACTCAAACAGCAGACGATTTAAAGCTTATTAGTGGTGTAGGTCCCAAAATGGAAGAAAAATTACACCAATTAGGAATTTTTACTTTCGAACAAGTAAGTAGAATGACCGATACAGAGTATGATTTATTAGATAGCATAATTGACGAATTCCCAGGAAGAGCAAAACGTGATGATTGGGCAGGTCAAGCTTCAAAACTTAAAAATAGTTAAGATATGGCATCCAAAGTAATTCACGCTATTTACAACGACGATGACATTCTTATGAATGCTGTAAAGGCAGTTCGTAATGAACATTATCATATAGAAGAAGTATATACGCCTTTCCCAGTTCACGGTCTAGATAAGGCTATGGGCTTGGCTGGGACTAGAATTGCGATTACCTCTTTTATGTATGGACTTGTTGGGCTTTCGGTCGCTATTATTATGATGAATTTCATTATGATTCAAGATTGGCCTCAAAATATTGGAGGAAAGCCTAGCTTTAGTTATATAGAGAATATGCCTGCTTTTGTTCCCATTATGTTTGAGATGACAGTATTTTTTGCTGCGCATTTAATGGTAATTACTTTCTATATGAGAAGTAAATTATGGCCCTTTAAAAAAGCCGAAAATCCAGATCCAAGAACCACAGACGATCATTTCCTTATGGCAATCGATGCTGGAAGTCATGATGTGGAAAAAATTTCAAAATTTTTAAAAGAAACTGGAGCGATAGAAATTAGTTTAATCGAAAATGAAGACGATCACTAATATGAAAAGTATATCAAAAATAGCAATATTGTTTATGGTAGCTACGGTAATGGTATCTTGTTTTGATACGGGAAATCCTAATTACCAATACATGCCAAACATGTATGCTCCTGTTGGATATGAAACCTACGGGGAATATGAAATTTTCCCAGGAGGTCAAGCGGCTATGTTACCTGCCGAAGGATCTATTCCAAGAGGATGGCAGCCTTATGATTACCCAAATACACCTGATGGTTTACTATTGGCAAAAGCCGAATTAAAAAACCCATTAGCTGTCACAGAAGAAAATTTAGCTGCAGGTAAGAAACTATACGATATTTATTGTGCCGTTTGTCACGGTGCAAATGGCGACGGGCAAGGAATTTTAGTGCAACGCGAGAAGATTCTTGGTATTCCAAGTTATGATGATGCAGGACGGGATATATCTGAAGGAGGGGTTTATCACGTACAAATGTTTGGTTTAAACTCAATGGGTTCTTATGCCTCTCAAACCAATGAGTTAGAGCGTTGGCAAATTACTCAACACGTGATGAATTTGAAGGCAGCGCTTAAAGGTGAGCCATTAGTGACACCAGAAAGTATAGTGGCGCCTACAGTGGAAGAAACTACTGAAACTGTAACAACAGAGACAGAACATTAAATAAAGAACTAAGAGAATAGCTTAAGATATGTATACGCTACCCAAAAAATTAAAATTATTTGCGATTGCTTTTATGGTAGTTGGAGCCATTGGGATGATTGCAGGGTTTCTTTCTGCTCCCAAAACCACTGCCGAAGTAAAGGAAATGATGGCAAGTCACCACGGGGATGGTCATGGTGAAACCGTTGAAGATGTTTCACACAGTGACAGTCATGGTGAAGTGAATGAAGATGCTCACGGTGGTGAAGAGGCTCATTATGAGCATGTACTTCATCAAATGCAAAACCGTCCTTGGTCTGCATTATACATTGCATCGTTCTTCTTTTTTATGATAGCATTAGGAACCTTAGCGTTTTATGCTATTCAATATGCTGCACAAGCGGGTTGGTCTCCTGTACTATTTAGGGTGATGGAAGGGATTACAGCCTATTTGCCAGTAGCTTCTGTAATTATATTTGTATTGTTATTGCTTTCAGCATTTCACGTAAACCATATCTTCCATTGGATGGATCCAGAATTGGTAAATCCAGAAAGTGAGCATTATGATAAATTAATTGCAGGGAAAAGCGGATTTTTAAACGTTCCTTTCTTTTTAATAAGGGCAGCTATTTTCTTATTAGGATGGAATTTATATCGTTGGATTTCTAGAAAAAATTCTATTGCAGACGATACGGCAGAAGACAATAGATACTTTAAAAAGAATTTTAAAGCTTCAGCAGGATTCTTAGTATTCTTTATAGTTACCGAGTCTATGATGTCTTGGGATTGGATAATGAGTTTCGACCCACATTGGTTTAGTACCCTATTTGGATGGTATGTGTTTGCAGGAATGATGGTTTCGGCAATTACGGTAATTGCCATGGTTACTATTTATTTGAAATCGCAAGGATATTTAGAGCACGTAAACGATAGTCATATTCATGACTTGGCAAAATTCATGTTTGGGTTTAGTATTTTCTGGACGTATTTATGGTTTTCACAATTCATGCTTATCTGGTATGCAAACATTCCAGAAGAGGTAACATATTTTGTTACCCGAATAGAAGATTATAATCTTCCTTTCTTCGGGATGTTAGCTATGAATTTTATATTCCCTGTGTTGTTATTAATGAATAGTGATTATAAACGTGTTAACTGGTTCGTAATCATGACAGGGATTGTCATTTTAGCAGGACATTATATTGATGTTTTCAATATGGTAATGCCTGCAACTGTTGGAACGTCTTGGTATATTGGCATTCCAGAAATAGGTTCATTGCTTTTCTTCTTTGGATTATTTGTTTTGGTGGTATTTACGGCCTTAACAAAAGCGCCATTATTGGCAAAACGAAATCCATTTATTAAGGAAAGTAAACATTTTCATTATTAATTAAACATAGAAGATAGATAACGATGACCGCATTTTTAGTTGTATTAGTAATCATTCTTTTTGGAGTTGCCATCTGGCAAATGGGAAAGATTTTTCAGCTCTCCAAAGGCAAAAGCGATACTACTTCCCAAATAGCCAATGATAAAGACAATAATTTACATGGATGGCTAAGTTTGATGTTTGTATTATTTGTTTATGCTTTAGCATTCTATTCTCATTGGAAATGGAGTAATGTATTTTTACCTCAATCTGCATCTGAGCATGGGGTGGACATAGACCAACTTTGGCTTATTTCCATGGTGCTTATTTTTGTAGTAGGAATTATAACCCAATGGCTTCTATTTTATTTCTCATTCAAATATCGAGGTAAAAAGACACAAAGAGCTACCTTCTATGCAGATAATGACAAGTTAGAGTTCATCTGGACTATAATTCCAGTTATTGTATTGGCAGGATTGATTATTTATGGTTTGTTTACTTGGACAGACATTATGAATTTTGACGAAGACGAAGACACAATGGTAATTGAGTTGTATGCGTACCAATTTGATTGGAGAGCGCGTTACGGAGGAAATGACAATGTACTTGGTGAAGCTAACGTAAGACTTATTGAAGGGGCAAACACATTAGGAGTTGATACTTCAGATCCAAATGCCCAAGATGATATCATTGTTAATGAACTACACTTACCCGTTGGTAAAAAGGTTCTTTTCAAGATGCGTTCTCAAGATGTTTTGCACTCGGCATATATGCCGCACTTTAGAGCCCAAATGAACTGTGTTCCTGGAATGATTACTCAATTTGCATTTACACCTACAATTACTACTGAAGAAATGAGATTAGATCCTGAAGTGATTGGGAAAGTTCAACGAATAAATGAAATTAGAAGAGCTAATAGTGAAAAACTTGTTGCTAATGGGGACGAAGCTTTAGAACCCTATGAATTTGATTATATGCTTCTTTGTAATAAGATTTGTGGAAACAACCACTACAACATGCAAATGAAAATTGTAGTTGAATCAGAAGAAGAATATAATGCTTGGATAAAAGAACAAGCTACATTGGCCGAAGCGCTTAAACAATAATAAAACAGTTTAGAAAGATATGTCAGCACACGCACACGACCACGTAGAAGACCATCACGACGATCACGGGCATCACCATAAAGAGACATTTGTTACTAAATATATCTTTAGCCAAGATCATAAAATGATTTCAAAGCAATACCTTATTACAGGGTTGTTTATGGGAATTATTGGAATTGCTATGTCTATGCTTTTTAGACTTCAATTAGCTTGGCCGGATAAACAATTTGGTATTTACGAGATTCTTTTAGGAAAATGGGGAGCCGATGGAATTATGGATCCTAGTGTCTATTTAGCACTTGTTACTATTCACGGAACCATTATGGTATTCTTTGTATTAACTGCTGGATTGAGTGGAACTTTCAGTAACTTATTAATTCCATTACAGATTGGAGCTCGAGATATGGCTTCAGGGTTTTTGAATATGATATCTTACTGGTTATTTTTCCTTTCCAGTGTTATTATGGTTATGTCTCTTTTTGTGGAAGCAGGACCTGCTTCAGCTGGTTGGACAATCTACCCACCGCTTAGTGCATTGCCTCAAGCTATTCCTGGTTCGGGTGCAGGTATGACCTTATGGTTAGTTTCTATGGCAATTTTTATTGCATCCTCATTATTAGGATCGCTTAATTATATTGTAACTGTAATTAACTTACGTACTAAAGGAATGTCCATGACACGTCTACCGTTAACCATTTGGGCGTTCTTTGTAACAGCAATTATTGGAGTAGTTTCTTTCCCAGTATTATTATCAGCGGCATTATTATTAATTATGGATAGAAGTTTTGGAACTTCGTTCTTCCTTTCAGATATTTATGTGGCAGGGGAAGTATTACATAATCAAGGAGGATCTCCCGTATTATTTGAACATCTTTTCTGGTTTTTAGGACACCCTGAAGTTTACATTGTATTATTACCAGCATTAGGGATCACTTCCGAAATTATTGCTACCAACTCTCGTAAGCCAATTTTTGGGTATAGAGCAATGGTTGCTTCCATTTTAGCAATAGCATTCTTGTCAACCATTGTTTGGGGACATCATATGTTTATTTCTGGAATGAATCCATTTCTAGGATCTGTATTCACCTTTACAACCTTATTGATTGCAATTCCTTCAGCAGTAAAAGCATTTAATTATATAACCACCCTATGGAAGGGTAATTTGCAGCTAAACCCTGCCATGTTATTTTCTATTGGATTGGTTTCAACATTTATAACGGGTGGTCTTACAGGAATTATTTTAGGAGACAGCGCACTCGATATTAATGTACACGATACATATTTTGTGGTTGCTCACTTCCATTTAGTAATGGGTATCTCGGCGTTGTATGGATTATTCGCAGGAGTGTACCATTGGTTCCCAAAAATGTTTGAAGGACGAATGCTTAATAAAAATCTTGGGTACATTCACTTCTGGGTGACAGCCATAGGTGCGTATGGAGTTTTCTTCCCAATGCACTTTATTGGAATGGCTGGATTACCAAGACGATATTATACCAACACCGCGTTTCCATATTTTGATGATTTAGCAAATATTAATGTGGTAATTACCATCTTTGCTTTTATTGCAGGAGCCGCACAGTTAGTATTCCTTTACAATTTTATTTCCTCTATGTTCTTCGGAAAAAAAGGACCAAAAAATCCTTGGAAGTCGAATACTTTAGAGTGGACTGCAGAAGTAAAGCATATTCACGGAAACTGGGATGGTCCAATTCCTCACGTACACCGTTGGCCATACGACTATAGTAAATTGAATAAAGACGAAAGTGATTATGTTATTCCAGGAGAGGATTTTGTACCTCAAACGATGCCACTTCAAGACAATGAAGAAGAAATGAATCATTAGCAAATTCTTTAAAAATACTTTAAAAACCCTTCTTATTTTCAGGAAGGGTTTTTTTATATCTTTGGTTATTTGTTACTAACCAAGATGACTCTTTTTCAAAAAATTATAAAGAATTTGCCTTTGGCAATTGCTGGCAAAGAACAAGAATTTACCTCTGGGAGTATTCGTAAAGCTGTTTTTTTACTATCAGTTCCTATGGTTTTGGAAATGATGATGGAGTCTATTTTTTTTCTAGTAGATGCCTATTTTGTATCGAGTTTAGGACCAAATGCCATTGCAACTGTAGGGCTAACAGAATCTGTTCTAACGTTGGTTTATGCTATTGCCATAGGGTTAAGTATGGGAGCAACGGCAATTGTAGCGCGAAGGATTGGTGAAAAAAATATCCAAGGAGCTTCACAAACAGCAGTACAAGTAATCTTTTTAGGAGTTGCAGTTTCCATTGTTGTAAGCATTGTTGGAATTCTTTTTCCCAAGGAAATTTTATCCCTCATGGGTGGTGAACCTGATTTGGTTCAAGAAGGCTACGGATATACTCAAATACTTTTAGGGGGTAATGTAACGGTTATGTTGCTTTTTCTAATCAATGCAATTTTTAGAGGAGCGGGGGATGCTTCAACTGCTATGAAGGTCCTTATATTTTCTAATATATTAAACATCATATTAGACCCAATTTTTATTTTTGGATTAGGTCCCATTCCTGCTTTTGGTGTAAAAGGAGCCGCTATTGCAACAACCATTGGCAGAGGAAGTGCCGTTATTTTTCAGATTGCAATCTTATTTTTAGGTTGGACCAAAATAAAACTAGTTTTAAAAGATTTTGTCCTTCGCTTAGGGATTATGTGGAATTTAATAAAAGTATCGTTAGGAGGTATTGGACAGTTTATTATTGGTACAACGAGCTGGGTATTTTTAATGCGAATTATGGCAGAATTTGGGAGCGAATTATTGGCTGGTTATACCATTGCAATTCGTGTTCTTATGTTTACCCTAATGCCTTCTTGGGGAATGAGTAACGCTGCGGCAACTTTGGTGGGTCAAAATTTAGGAGCTGGAAAACCAGAAAGAGCCGAATCGTCTGTTTGGAAAACTGGAAAGTATAACGCGTGGTTCATGGTTGGTGTCTCTATCTTCTATCTTTTGTTTGCAGAAACTATTATCAAAATATTTAGTAATCATCCTGAAGTTATTTCCAAAGGGGCGTTGAGCCTACGTATAATTGCTGCTGGCTATGTTTTTTATGCCTACGGAATGGTGGTAATTCAAGCTTTTAATGGAGCTGGTGATACAAAAACACCAACGATTATTAACTTTTTCTGCTTTTGGCTTTTTCAATTACCCTTTGCGTATGTAGCGGCTTTAACCTTTAATCTAGGAGCTACAGGCGTGTTGCTGGCCATTACCTTTGCTGAAATTTTAATAGCAATTTTAGGTATTATTTGGTTCAAAAAAGGAAAGTGGAAAACTGTACAAGTATAATTTAGGTGTAACAGTTTTAATTAAATAGATTTTCAGTAAAGGAACCTTTGTATATTTGTAGTATGAACGAAAATCTAGATCCAACAAGCGAAAATTTTTCTGAACAAGAATTAGATTTAGAGAGAAAGCTACGTCCTCTTTCTTTTGAAGATTTCGCCGGTCAGGATCAAGTGCTAGAAAACTTACAGGTTTTTGTTCAAGCCGCCAATTTGCGTGAAGAAGCCTTAGATCATACCCTATTTCATGGTCCTCCAGGGTTAGGGAAAACTACCTTAGCACATATTTTAGCAAATGAACTTCAAGTAAATATTAGGGTTACTTCGGGCCCTGTTTTAGATAAACCAGGTGACTTAGCGGGGCTTCTTACCAATCTAGAGGAAAGAGATGTGTTGTTTATAGATGAAATTCATCGTTTGAGTCCTATTGTAGAAGAATACCTTTATTCTGCAATGGAGGATTACAAAATAGACATTATGATTGAGTCTGGACCCAATGCAAGAACCGTTCAAATTAATTTGAATCCGTTTACTTTGGTAGGGGCTACTACCCGTTCAGGATTGTTAACGGCTCCCATGCGGGCTCGTTTTGGAATTTCTTCAAGATTACAATATTACACTACCGAACTGCTTACAACAATCGTTCAGCGGAGCGCCCATATTTTAAGTGTTCCAATTTCTATGGAAGCAGCAATTGAAATCGCAGGTAGAAGTCGTGGAACCCCTCGAATTGCTAATGCATTATTACGAAGAGTTAGAGATTTTGCCCAAATTAAAGGAGATGGCAACATTGATATTAAGATTGCAAAATATGCACTTGAACAGCTTCACGTGGATATGCATGGGCTTGATGAAATGGATAATAAAATTTTAAAAACCATTATCGATAAGTTTAAGGGAGGCCCTGTAGGGATTACCACTTTGGCAACAGCGGTTTCAGAAAGTGCCGAAACGATTGAAGAAGTCTATGAGCCATTTCTTATTCAGCAAGGATTTATTGTGAGAACACCACGTGGAAGAGAAGTTACTGAATTTGCTTATACGCATTTAGGAAAGATAAAAGGAGGAACTCAGGGTGGACTTTTTTAAATGAAATCCAAGCTTCACAATACAAATATTATAAAAGAAGAAGCAAAACGCTTAGGATTTCTTTCTTGCGGAATTAGTAAGGCACAGTTTCTAGAGGAGGAAGCTCCACGATTAGAAAAATGGCTAAAAAAGAATATGCATGGAGAAATGGGATATATGGAAAACCATTTCGACAAACGACTTGACCCTTCTAAATTGGTTGAAGGTTCCAAAAGTGTTATTTCTTTATTATTAAACTACTTTCCGAATGAATCACAAAGAGAGGATTCGTATAAAATTTCTAAATATGCCTATGGTACCGATTATCATTTTGTGATAAAGGAAAAACTAAAAGAACTACTCTTTTTTATTCAAAATGAAATTGGCGAAGTAAATGGACGTGCTTTTGTAGATTCAGCTCCAGTATTGGACAAGGTTTGGGCAGCCAAAAGTGGATTAGGATGGATTGGAAAACACAGCAATCTTTTGAGCAAGCAAGTAGGTTCTTTCTTTTTTATTGCGGAATTAATTGTCGACATCGAATTAGAGCATGATAGCCCAGTAACAGACCATTGTGGGACTTGTACTGCCTGTATAGATGCTTGCCCAACACAAGCGATTGTACAACCGCATGTGGTAGATGGGAGTAAGTGTATTTCGTACCTCACAATTGAGTTGAAAAATGAAATTCCATCAAGTTTTTCAAATCAAATGGATGATTGGATGTTTGGTTGCGATGTATGCCAAGATGTATGTCCTTGGAATCGTTTTAGTAAATCGCATAATGAACCCTTGTTCAATCCCTACCCAGGATTACTTTCAAAATCAAAAAAAGAGTGGGAAGAGATTACTGAAGAAATTTTCAATCAAATTTTCAAAAAAAGTGCAGTAAAAAGGACTAAATTTTCAGGGCTCAAACGAAATATCTCTTTTTTAAAAGATTAATCTTTAAAATTTTTTGGTTTCAACTAGTCTGTTACCTTTGTAAGTCTACATAATTAGGAAAGATGAGCAAACAAAGCAAACGTCGTGAAGCTTTATTATACCACGCAAAGCCTAAACCTGGGAAGATTCAAGTGGTCCCTACAAAAAAATATTCAAGTCAAAGGGATTTGTCATTGGCCTATTCTCCAGGGGTTGCTGAGCCGTGTTTGGAAATTGAAAAAGACACCGAAAATGTTTATAAGTACACCAATAAAGGGAATCTAGTTGCAGTAATTTCTAATGGAACAGCTGTCTTAGGACTTGGAAATATTGGTCCTGAAGCGTCTAAGCCTGTAATGGAAGGGAAAGCATTACTCTTCAAAATCTTTGCAGATATCGATGTTTTTGACATTGAAATAGGAACTGAAGACGTCGATGCATTTATTGAAACGGTAAAAAACATTGCGCCTACGTTTGGTGGAATTAACTTGGAAGATATTAAAGCGCCTGAAGCTTTTGAAATTGAAAGAAGGTTAAAAGAAGAACTTGATATTCCTGTCATGCATGACGATCAGCATGGGACAGCTATTATCTCCGCTGCGGCATTGATAAATGCAATTGAAATTGCTGAAAAGGACATTACGAAAGTAAAAATAGTAATTAGTGGTGCTGGTGCAGCTGCCGTTTCTTGTACAAGACTTTACAAGGCATTTGGAGCGAAACCTGAGAACATTGTGATGTTGGATAGTAAAGGGGTAATTAGGAAAAGTCAAAAAGATCTTTCAGCAGAAAAACTAGAATTTGCCACTTCTAGAAATATTGAAACCTTAGAAGAAGCTTTGATGGACGCGGATGTTTTCGTGGGACTTTCCATTGCGGATATAGTGACACCAAAAATGCTTAAAACCATGGCTGCAAACCCAATTGTTTTTGCCATGGCTAATCCCAATCCAGAAATAGCTTACGATGTGGCTATAAAAGTAAGAGAGGATATCATTATGGCAACAGGGAGAAGCGATCATCCTAACCAAGTGAATAATGTGCTTGGATTTCCATTTATTTTTAGGGGTGCGCTAGATGTTCGAGCCACAAAAATTAACGAAGCCATGAAAATGGCTGCAGTAAAAGCATTGGCGGAGTTAGCAAAGGAACCTGTTCCTGAACAAGTAAATATTGCTTATGGAGAAACACGATTAAATTTTGGTAGAGAATACATTATCCCAAAACCATTTGACCCAAGATTAATTGCCTCTGTCCCGCCAGCTGTTGCGAAAGCTGCTATGGAGAGTGGTGTTGCACAGTCGCCCATTACAGATTGGGAAAAGTATGTAGATGATTTGAACGAGCGCATGGGCAGCGATAATAAAATCATCAAGCTGCTTATGGATCGCGCAAAATCTAACCCGAAAAGAGTTGTTTTTGCCGAAGCAGATCACTTGGATGTTTTAAAAGCAGCACAGATAGTTTTTGAAGAAGGATTAGCAACTCCTATATTATTGGGCAGAAAGGAAGTGATTAAAGAACTAATGAAGGAATTGGATTTTGAAGAGGATATTGAAATTATCGACCCAAAATCTGATGAACAATCTGAAAGACTTCATAGGTACGCACATAAATTTTGGGAGCAAAGAAAAAGAAATGGTGTTACTCTTTTTGATGCCACAAGATTAATGCGGGAGCGGAACTATTTTGCCTCCATGATGTTAAAAGAGGGTGATACAGATGCCATGGTTTCTGGATATGCTCGTTCATATCCCACAGTCGTTCGCCCTATTTTAGAGACTATTGGTAAATTTGACGGGGTGGATAAAATTGCAACCACCAATTTAATGCTTACCAGTAGAGGTCCTATATTTTTATCAGACACTTCAATTAATATTGATCCTACAGCAAAAGAATTGGCAAATATTGCGCAAATGACCAATTACACGGTAAAAATGTTTGGCTTAAATCCTGTTATTGCCATGATTTCTTATGCAAATTTTGGTTCTTCAAAAGATCCTCATGCTGAAAAAGTAAGACAAGCCGTTTCCATGCTTCACCATTCTAATCCCGATATGATTGTGGATGGAGAAATACAGGTTGACTTCGCCATCAATGGCGAAATGCTTAAAAACAAGTTCCCTTTTTCAAAATTGGCAGGGAAAAAAGTAAACGCCCTTATTTTTCCCAATTTAGATTCTGCCAATAGTAATTATAAAATGCTAAAAGAGCAAAAAGACGTACTTTCTATTGGGCCAATTATGTTGGGAATGAAAAAACCAGTACATATATTTCAGTTAGGTGCCAACGTAGAAGAAATGGTAAATATGACGGCAATAGCGGTGGTAGATGCACAACAAAAAGAGAAGGCTGCAAAGGAGAAAAAGAAGCAAAAAAAATAGAAGAGCAATAGTTTATTTTTCGTTTTTGCAACACTGCTAGTTGAAAATAATTATACTATATTTGGTGCATTAACTTTTTATTAACGAATGATTACCCATATTGAGGGCAAATTAGTGGAGAAAAACCCAACCGATGTGGTGGTAGACTGTAATGGCGTAGGGTATTTTTTAAACATATCGTTACATACCTTTTCCCAAATCCCCAATACAGAAAAAGTAAAATTGTATACGCAATTGCTTGTAAGGGAAGATTCGCATACATTGTACGGGTTTTCAACGGTTGAAGAAAGAGAAGTGTTTAATTTATTAATTTCGGTTTCGGGAGTTGGGGCAAGCACGGCAAGGACGATGCTATCTTCACTTTCACCAGAATTGGTAAGGGATGCAATACTTTCGGAAGATATTGTGACAATTCAAAGTGTTAAAGGAATTGGAACCAAAACAGCCCAAAGAGTTGTTTTGGATTTAAAAGATAAAATAATAAAAGTTTATGGCTCGTTGCCTAATTCTTCAAAGTCAAGCAATACGAACAGAAATGAAGCGTTATCTGCATTGGAGACATTAGGTTTTGCAAGGAAACAAGCCGAGAAGGCTTGCGATAATGTGTTAAAAAACCATCCACAAGCAACCATTGAGGAAATAATAAAACAAGCCTTAAAAAATTTGTAAAGATTTGGGAGTGAAAAATTACAATTTTAGGAACCACTTTTTTAAATGCATACTTTTCGGAATAACACTTCTCACCGTATCTACTAGTTACGGGCAAGAAGATTCCACTGCTACAGGATACGAGTCGGGTAGATTAGATTTACCCAATCCAACCAGTATCCAGAATATGTATACCTATGATCCAATAACCGATAGGTATATTCTTACTCGAATGGTAGGAGATTTTGATATTTCTTACCCAGTTATCCTTACGGCTGAAGAATACCGCGATTTGGTTCAGCGAGAGCAAATGAAAGCGTATTTTAAAGAAAAGATAGATGCTGCAGATGGACGTAAAGAAGGATCTGAGGAAGGTCAAAAAAATCTGCTACCTACGTTTTATGTAAATTCAAGCTTCTTCGAAACTATTTTTGGAGGGAATACTATTGAGGTAATTCCTCAAGGTACTGTAGAAATGGACTTAGGGCTGTTATATACAAAACAGGACAACCCACAGTTTTCCCCTCGAAATAGAAGTAATTTTTCTTTCGACTTTGACCAAAGAATTAGTTTAAGCTTATTGGGTAAGGTTGGTGAACGGTTACAGGTAACAGCTAATTACGATACGCAATCTACTTTCGATTTTCAAAATCTAATAAAACTCGAGTATACACCTACCGAGGATGATATTATTCAGAAAATTGAAGTGGGTAATGTAAGTATGCCACTTAATAGTTCGCTTATTCAAGGAGCGCAAAGTTTATTTGGGGTAAAAACACAACTTCAGTTTGGAAAAACAACAATTACAGGGGTGTTTTCCGAACAACGTTCCGAAACACGGTCTGTAGTAGCCGAAGGTGGTGCAACCGTAACCGATTTTGAACTTTTTGCTTTAGATTATGACGAAAATAGACACTTCTTTTTAGCTCACTATTTTAGGGATAACTATGATAGGGTTTTAGAGAATTATCCATTCATTAATTCTTCGGTCCAAGTCACTCGTGCCGAAATTTGGATTACCAATAGAAATACAACCACTAATGATGTTAGAAATATTGTGGCTTTGCAGGATATTGGGGAGGCAGATCCAACCAATATAGGATTAAATGTTATTCCTGGAGGATTTATTAATAAACCAAGAAACTCTTATCCAGATAACTCAAATAACGATTTCAACCCTTTTGGGATAGACAATCCTTCGGTTCAAAGTGTGCTTAATAGTTCCATTCGAGACGTAGCAACTGTACAAGCTGGTTTTGGCGGTGTAGCGGTAAGCGACGGAACAGATTATGTAAGTCTTGAAAATGCACGTAAACTTCAAGGGAATGAATATTCTTTAAATACCCAGCTTGGATATATTTCATTAAATCAACGATTAAATAATGATGAAGTATTGGCTGTAGCTTTTCAGTACACTGTAAATGGAAATGTGTATCAAGTAGGAGAGTTTTCTACAGATGGGGTTGAGGCTACTGGAATTCAAACCACCCAAGGTGGAGGAGATCCAAATCAAGGTGAAAACGAAGTAGGTATTCCACAAAACTTAGTAGTAAAATTATTAAAAAGTAATATCACCAATGTTAATGAACCGGTTTGGGATATTATGATGAAAAACATCTATCCTATTGGTGCTTACCAATTGGAACAAGAAGACTTTAGACTAAATATTTTATACCTAGATCCTTCACCTATTAACTATATTAATCCTGTTGCTGGAACTGAGTTTCCAGAAGTGAATCCAGGAGATGTAGATTTAGATGATGCAACGCTTTTAAGAGTCTTCAACCTTGATAAGTTAAATTTTAACAATGACCCACAACAAGGGGGAGATGGATTCTTTGATTTTTATCCTGGAATTACTGTAGACCAGCAAAATGGGCGAATTATTTTCACCAGTGTGGAACCATTTGGGGATTATCTTTTCGAAAAGTTAGAGTTGAATACCAATGAAGATTATGACAACCCTTTAACATACAATGCCAACCAACAGAAGTACGTGTTCCGTACTATGTATCGATCTACAAAAACGCAGGCAGAACAAGAAGGGAGTGACAAGAACAAATTTCAGTTAAAGGGAACCTATAAATCCACAGGAGCAGATGGGATTCCAATAGGAGCATTTAATATTCCACAAGGTTCTGTGACTGTTACTGCTGGAGGAAGAACGCTTGTTGAAGGGGTAGATTATACGGTAAACTATCAATTGGGAAGAGTACAAATTTTGGACCCTTCTTTACAAAATTCAAATACCCCTATTAATATTAGTGTTGAAAACAACACCTTATTTGGGCAACAGACAAAACGCTTTACAGGGTTAGATATTCAGCATAAATTCAATAGAAATTTCCAAGTAGGAGGTACTTTTCTAAACTTGAATGAAAGACCATTAACACAAAAGTCTTCTTTTCAAAACGAACCTATTAATAATACCATGTTTGGTATTAATGCCAATTACTCAACCGAAGTTCCTTTCTTAACTAGATTGGTAAATAAACTTCCAAATATCGATACAGATGTAGAATCTAATGTTTCGATAAGAGGGGAGTTTGCTTATCTATTGCCAGGAGCTCCAAAGATTTCTAATTTTGATGGTAAGGTAACGGCATACGTTGATGACTTTGAAGCTGCTCAAACTGCCATCGATGTAGCCACTCCATTAAGTTGGTTCCTTTCTAGTACACCCGTTGGTTTTGGAGGAGAATTGGATAACAATAACCTAGCTTACAACTACAATCGTGCTCGTTTAAATTGGTATACAATTGATCCAGTTTTTTATAGTTCACTACGTCCAGATGGAATTACAGACGAAGATTTGTCAAATCCATTTACAAGAAGAGTTTTTAGAAATGAAATTTTCCCAGATCAAGATATTATTCAAGGGCAAACGCAGGCGTTATTCCCCTTAGATTTAGCTTTTTATCCATCTGAAAGAGGCCCCTACAACTTTAATCCTTTGGCCTCAGGAGGAAATTCACTGCCTAATCCTGAAACTCGTTTTGGGGGTATTACAAGACAACTTTCTACTACCGATTTTGAGAGATCCAATGTTGAGTATATACAGTTTTGGTTGATGGATCCATTTATTTATGATGAGAACGCCAATAATCCTGGAGGGAAGTTAACCTTTAACTTAGGAAACATTTCTGAAGATATTTTAAAAGATGGACGTAAACAATATGAAAACGGTTTACCCGAGGATGGCTCTTCTGCAAATACATTAAGTACCGAGTGGGGAAAAGTACCAAGCAATCAATCCTTAGTGTATACATTTGCTACACAGGGTCAAGAACGAATAAATCAAGATATTGGTCTTGATGGGTTAAGTGATAGTGAAGAGGCCGCTAAATTCCCGGCTTTTGCTGGACTACCAGATCCCGCAAACGATAACTATCAATACTTCTTACAAGGAGAAGGAAATATTCTTCAACGCTATAAATCATACAATGGTACCGAAGGAAACTCACCAGAACAGTTAAGTAATACTGATAGGGGATCAACAGCACAACCTGATGTTGAGGATATCAACCGTGACAATACCATGAATACGGTGGATAGTTACTTCGAGTATGAAGTTAATGTTACCCCAAATATGGGTCTTGAATCAAAGTATGTAACAGACATAAAAGAAATCACAGTAACGACTCAAAACAACCAAGAAATACCTGTAAGGTGGATTCAATTTAGAATTCCTTTAAGTGATTATGACGAAGCTGTAAATGGAATTTCAGACTTTAGATCTATCCGATTTATGCGAATGTATATGTCTGGATTCCAACAGGAAACCGTATTGCGTTTGGGAACATTAGAGCTTTTCCGTGGAGATTATAGAAGATATACAGAATCCTTGGATGTAGACAATTCTAGTAATGATCAAGACAATACTACTTTTGAAAACGAAGCAGTTGGGATTATTCAAAACAGTAATTATACTATTCCTCCAGGAGTATTTAGAGAAGAGTTAAATAATAACAATAATATTATTCGTCAAGACGAGCAATCGTTAGCATTAAAAGTTTGTGATCTTGAGCCTGAAGATGCTCGAGCTGTGTATAAAAACTTTAATGTGGATATGCGTCAGTACAAAAACCTAGAGATGTTTATTCATGCTGAATCATTGGATGCGCCAGCTCCCCTATTAGCAGATGGTCAGATGTCAGCATTTATTCGATTAGGAAATGACTTAAACACCAGCTTTTACGAAATTGAAATTCCGCTAAATGTTTCCCCAGAAATTCCAAGTGCCAATGAATCTGATGCAGAGACTATTTGGCCACTTGAAAATAGACTAAACCTTCCTCTTTCATTACTTCAAGAAATTAAGACACGAGTACTAGGCTCTGAAGTTCCAGTTGACCCTACTGAGGTCACCTATTTTATGCAATCTGAGTTGGACCCTACCTTTAGTGGGAGCGAAAACGAATTAAGAATTGGTATTAAGGGAACACCAAGTTTTGGTAATGTTAGGGTGATTATGATTGGACTACGTAATAAATCCAACACCAACATTTGCGGGGAAGTTTGGTTCAACGAATTACGTATGAGCGAACTAGAAAACAAGGGAGGTTGGGCAGCCGTACTTAATATGGATGCAAATCTAGCCGACTTTGCTAATGTGAGTGCTACAGGTAATGTAAGTACCATTGGTTTTGGATCTATTGAACAAGGACCCAATCAACGTAGTTTAGAAGACACGAAACAATATGATGTTGTTACTAATTTTAATTTAGGGCAATTATTTCCGAAAAAATGGGGAATTGTTTTACCCTTTAATTATGGTATTGGAGAGGAGTTAATAACCCCAAAATACGATCCAGAATTTGAAGATATTGAACTTCAAACACGATTGGATAATATCTCAGATGCCGAAGAAAAGAATGCTGTAGAAGATCAATCTGTGGATTATACCAAAAGGCAAAGTGTTAACTTTATTGGAGTACGGAAAAATAAGGCCGGAGAAAACCCAAGTAAACCTATGCCCTATGATATTGAAAACTTCACATTCTCATTTACGTACAATCAAGTAGACCACAACGACTTTGAAATTGAAGAAGCATTAAATCAAAATGTTCGCTTGGGAGGTACTTATGATTACACCATCAATTCGAAGCCTATAGAGCCATTCAAGAAAAATGATTCGTTATTTACTGGAAAGTATTGGCAGTTTTTGAAGGATTTGAACTTTAATCCATTACCAAGTAATATTTCGGTTAGTTCTAATATTACCAGACAATATAATGAGCAAAAATTTAGGGAATTGAATTTATTGCCTGGACAAATAGGATTACCAACTTTATACCAAAGAAATTTCTTATTCGATTGGCAGTATACAGTTAATTATAATCTTACTAATTCTTTACGTTTCAATTTTAATTCGGCCAATAACCGCATTGTAAATAATTATATAGATGGTGGATTGGTAGATAACTCGATAGGGGTTTGGGATGGATTTTTCCAAGTGGGAGACCCAAATCAACACTTTCAATCACTTCAAGTAAATTACGATTTACCTACAGCTAAGTTTCCATTCTTAAAATGGATGAGAATTGCCTATTCTTATCAAGGGGATTACCAGTGGCAGGACGGTAGTGATTTATTTAGTGAAATTACTGTGGAGGGAGACCCAACGGTTTATGATTTAGGGAATTCTGTTCAAAATGCTAGTACACATAGAATAAATTCAACATTAGATATGAATAGTTTCTATCGATATGTAGGATTAACAAAAATTAAGCCAGGTAGAAATGTTGGAAATGGCGGTGGAAATGAAAAGTCAGGAGGATCTTCACTTCTTAATGGTAATAAGGGTAATGGAGGAAAAGGAGAAGAAACCGGCAAGAATGACCCAAAAAGTAGTAGAGAGCAAAATCTTGTTGGAGGTAGAGGAGGTTCTAATGAAGTTGGAAACGAAGGCGGTTCTGGTGCTGGAGGGCGAGGTACTTTGAGTGGAGGAGAAAAGGCTGCCAACACGTTAATAGGTTTGGTTACTTCTATCAAGAAAATTCAATTAAACTACCAAGAAAATAACGGTATATTCTTACCTGGTTATACTCCATCCATTGGATTTGCAGGTTCGTTAAAGCCATCTACTGGATTCGTTTTTGGTAGTCAGGCAGAGATTCGGGATTTAGCGGCTAAAAAAGGTTGGTTAACAATCTACCCAGAATTTAACGAGCAATATACTGAAGTTGAAAGCAGACAGTTAGATGCTCAAGTGAATATGGAATTACTACCAGATTTAAAAATTGATTTTAATGGAAGTAGAGCCTATTCTGAAAACTATGCAGAAAACTATATAGTAGAAGATGGTCTATATGAATCGTTAACACCAAATACCTTTGGGAACTTTAATATTTCAACGCTTTTAATTAAAACAGCCTTTAGTAAAAGCGATGAAAATGGATCGGCTGCTTTTGATGATTTTAGAGCAAACCGCAGCGTTATTGCAGATCGTTTAGCAAGAGAATTGGATCAAAACGATCCAAATTATACCTATACCATTGATGCCGAAACAGGATTCCCCGTTGGGTTTGGACCTACAAGTCAAAAAGTATTATTAGGGTCTTTCTTATCGGCATACAAAGGGAGTGATGCAAGTAAAGAAAAAACTGGAATTTTCCGTGATATACCATTGCCTAATTGGGATTTAAAATACACGGGCTTCATGCGTATAAAATGGTTTAAGAAACAATTTAAACGTTTCTCAATTCAACATGGATACCGCGCCTCCTATACGGTAAATCAATTTCAAACAAACTTAGATTTTGATAGAGAAAACCCATTAGAGTTAGATCAATCCGGGAACTTTAAAAGTGCTATTTTCCTAAGTAATGTAAACCTTACAGAGCAATTTTCTCCTTTAGCTAAGATTGATTTTGAGATGCAAAATTCTGTAAAGATAATGGTGGAGCTAAGAAAAGATCGAGCTTTGTCATTAAGTTTTGCAAATAACTTGTTGACTGAAATTCAAGGAAACGAAATCATTTTAGGGTTAGGATATCGTATTAAGGATCTGCGTATAGGCACCAACTTTGGAGGTAAGAAACGAATTTTACAAAGTGATTTAAACTTTAAGCTAGATGCTTCTAGAAGATATAATAAAACAATCATTAGGTATTTAGATATTAATAACAATCAAACTACGGCAGGACAAACTATTTACGGGTTGCAATTTTCTGCAGATTATGCTTTAAGCAAAAATCTTACTGCATTGTTCTATTATGATCACACATTTTCTGAATATGCAATATCCACTGCATTTCCACAGACAACCATTAGAAGTGGTTTGACCCTGAGATATAATTTTGGAAACTAATTAATTTAACATTTTATTATACTAAGAATGAACATTCCTCAAAACTTAAAATATACAGAAGACCACGAGTGGGTGCTTATTGATGGCGACATTGCTACCGTTGGAATCACAGATTTTGCCCAAGGAGAATTAGGCGATATAGTTTATGTTGAAGTGGAAGCACTTGACGAAACTGTAGAGAGACATGAAGTATTTGGTACGGTTGAAGCTGTAAAAACAGTATCTGACCTTTTCTCCCCCTTATCAGGTGAAGTAATTGAATTTAACGATTCTTTAGAATCCGATCCTGAAAAGGTAAATTCAGACCCCTATGGTGAAGGCTGGATAATTAAAATTAAAATTTCAAATCCTGAGGAAATAGAAGCGTTGCTTGATGATGCAGCTTATAAAGCAATTATTGAAAAGTAACTTTCTAAGAATACTTGCAATTGGTTATTCCCTATTTGTTACGGTTATTATGTTGGTGCCTATAACAAAAGGACCTAAAGTAAATATTCCTTTTTTCGACAAAATTGTTCATGCGTTACTCTATTTTCTGTTCGCAATTATTTGGCTTTTCTATTTTAGAAGCTTAGGAAAGGAATCTAAAAGTATATACGTATTTGTTTCTATCGCATTATTTATTTATGGTATAATTATTGAAGTCCTACAAGGTAGTTATATTGTTACACGAACTCATGATAATTGGGATATTGTAGCAAATGCAACTGGAATTATTATTGGAGTTCTCGTGTTTTATAAAGCAAAAGATACTTTTCTTTCTAAAAAATGAGATTCCCTTTTAAAAACATTACATTTTTACCTATTTTAGCAACTATCTAAATTTTCTATTATGGAACCGAAAAAAAATTCTAAAGCAAATTTAAATCAGTGGAGTAACATTTACGTCCTTGCTGGTTTGGCTTTAATGCTTTTCATCTCTTGGAGAGCCATCGAGCATAAGACCTTTGACAAGGATGATCTTGCAGGAGACACATTAAATGTTGGAGATGATCTTTTGGAAGATATTCCAATCACCCAACCTATTACACCTCCACCTCCACCACCTCCGCCACCTCCAGCGCCTGAAGTAATTGAGGTTGTTGAAGATGAAGAAGAAGTGGAAGAAACCATTATAGAATCTACAGAGACCAATCAAAATGAAGAGATTGTAGAAATCGAAGAGATTGAAGAAGTAGAGGAAGAAGAAATTGCAGATGTACCATTTGCAGTAATTGAAAATGTTCCCGTGTATCCTGGTTGTGAGAATGCTGGAAACAACAATGCGAAAAAAGCATGTATGTCTGAAAAAATACAACAGTTTGTTTCAAGAAAATTTGATACCGAATTAGCAAACGATTTAGGTCTTGAAGGAAGACAACGTATTTCCGTTCAGTTTAAGATAGATAAAAACGGAAATGTTGTGGATGTGAGAGCTCGTGCTCCTCACCCTCGTCTTGAGCAAGAAGCTATTAATGTTGTAAAGGCACTTCCTAAGATGACCCCTGGGAAACAACGTGGTAAAGCTGTTGGGGTGTTGTATGCACTACCTATTTTATTCCAAGTAGAAAATTAGGATTTTATAACTCTTACTTTATATAAAACGTCCCGCATATAGCAGGACGTTTTCATTTTTGGCACATCCATTGTAATACTCTTACTATAACTTTTAAATAATAACACAATGGTACCATCAGTAAAAAAGGAAAGCCGCTCTAAAGTAGAAGGGCTTTCAAAAAGAGAGGAGAAAAAGAGAATTAATATCCGTTGGAATTCTGGATTGTTTTTTCAAATAGGACTTATCATAAGCATGTTATTTGTATTCTTGATAGTAGAAAGTAATTTAGGCTTTTCTGAAATGGCTTATGTTATCCCAGATAAAAAAGAATTGAAGGAAGTAGCTCTAAAGAATTATGTTATTGATGTTTTTCATGTAGAGAAGATAGAGGAACCAAAAGAAATTGTGAAGGAGAGGAAGCCTATAAAGCCCGTCGCTTCGACTAATTTTAAACCTGTAGAAAATATTTCAAAACAGCTAGAGGATAAAACGGCGCCGACAGAGGTGGAACCAGATGTACCAATTGAAAAACCTGTGATAAGTTCACCTACGGTTAAAAAGCCCGACATAAAAAACCTAATTTCTGTTGATAATGCCCCTATATTTCCAGGGTGCGAAAATCTTTCAACGAATAGTGAAAGGAAGGCCTGTTTAAACGAAAAAATAAACGCATTTATTAGTAGAAAATTTGATATCGATAAGTTTTCAAATAAATATGCAGGTAAGAAAAACAGAATTGATGTTCAGTTTACTGTTGATTCAAGAGGAGAAATTGTAAATATTAAAACGAGTAATCCAAACGAGGATTTAAATACCGAAGCAAAAAGAGTTATTGGACACCTTCCTAAAATGATACCTGCCAAACATGAAAATGAATTGGTGGATGTTATTTATACTGTCCCGATAATGGTAAACATTGAACACTAAAAAATTAAACCCGCTTAATTGCGGGTTTTTTTAAAAAGAACATTTTAAAAAAAGCGTATCTTTCGAGGTAAATAAAATGCCCTTTACCTATGATGCGTTTGTTTTTTCTACCCCTGTGCTTTGTAGTTATTTTCACAACTAGTAAGGCACAAACCAGTGATAATAGTTTAGAAAAGTATCCTATTTTTCCTAACTGCGAACCTGTGGATGTAGCAACTTTAAAGGACTGCTTTAATACTACAGTTAAAGATTTGCTCTTTTCAAATTTGGAGTTACCCAGCATTGTCGATGAAGAAAACTATAATGGTGAAGCCTCCGTTTTTTTTGAAGTAAATTCAGAAGGGGTTTTCAAAGTATTATATGTGGATGCATTTTATAAAGAGTTGAAAGAGGAGATAACTCGTGTCTTTGGAGAATTTCCAAAAATAACTCCGGCCACCTATAATGGAAGGCCAACCTATGCTCAATACACCATGTCTTTTAGAATTCCATTAGGGAGTGAGCCTGTAAACAACAATTCAGAAATTTCTTCAGTTACAAAGGCCAAGGAAATTATTGGGAATGAGGAACTTACAGAATACGAAGCTATTGAAAAATTACCGTATACAAATGAAGAATATACAAGTTCTTTAAATATTCCGCTTTCACATCATAACTACAGTCTTTTTGATCCATATGTTAATCAAGTGGGAGCTAATAATCATACAGCACAAAAGCCATTTATTTATAGCGAGGTAAATAAGTATTATAATTTTGAATCTGAAAATAAGGCTATTTCAAAAGAAAGAACTTCTTGGCTAGGTAGAAAATGGTGGAATGAACATATGTTGACATTAAAAGGAAAAGATTATTGGTTTACCCTTGACCCAGGAGTGGATCTTCAAGCTGGGAAAGACACAGATGCAGATATAAGTACGTATAACAATACTCGTTTAATTTATACACAAGGAGGAATTGGAAAGCAAGTCAATTTTTTCGCAACTATATATGAAAGTCAAGGAAGGTTTGCAGATTATTTTAATCGCTATGCAGAGTCTATAAAACCAGATGGAGGAAACCCTGCTATTATTCCTGGACGTGGAATTGCAAAGAGATTTAAAAAGGACTCTTACGATTATCCAGTGGCAACAGGGTATGTTTCATTTACTCCATCTCAATATTTTAATATTCAATTAGGACACGGAAAAAACTTTATTGGGGATGGATACCGATCTTTATTTTTGAGTGATAATGCCAGTCCGTATCCATTTTTTAAACTTAACACCACCATTTGGAAGTTAAAATATACCAATACTTGGATGTCGCTAAGAGATGTACGTTCTGAAGTGACGGAAGACGGTTCTTTTAGAACCAAATTTATGGCAAACCACTATTTAAGTTACAACGTGACAAAGAGATTAAATATTGGACTTTTTGAATCGGTAATATGGGAAAACGATAATGATAGGGGTTTTGATTTTAACTACATTAATCCTGTAATTTTTTATCGGGCCATTGAGTTTTCAACAGGTTCTCGAGGTGGAAATGCACTAATTGGGTTAAGCGCAAAATATAAGGTAAATAATAGGGTAAATGCCTATAGTCAATTAATAATAGATGAGTTTTCTACCAGTGATATTTTTGGTGGAAATGGGAGTTACAAAAATAAAATTGGCTATCAAATAGGAGCAAAGTATTATGATGCTTTCGGTTTAAAAAATCTCTATTTGCAAGCAGAATATAACCGAGTAAGACCGTACACTTATTCTCATAATACCGTAGTGTTAAACTATGGCCACGCCAATCAATCTATGGCTCATACATTAGGCGCTAATTTTTCGGAATTTATTACCATAGCGCGTTACCAAAGAGGGAGAATATTTTCAAGTGCAAAACTTATTTTTGCCAAAAGAGGGTTTGAGTTTAATACTTCAGAAGATAGTTTCTTCTATGGAGGAAATATTTATGGTACCGAAGACAATAGAATTGCAGATGAAGGAAATGAATTAGCTCAAGGAAATACTACCGATTTTTTTCACGGTGAGTTCCAAATAGGCTATGTAATTAACCCAGCATCCAATTTAAAAATTTACGGAAATCTAATTTATAGAGATTTTTCTCCGTTGGTAAATACTGAAACCGTTTTCAGCAATCAAACCACCTGGTTTAATTTTGGAATTAGGACCGACTTATTTAATTGGTATTACGATTTTTAATTTATTGTTTTACTCGCTTATCTTTATATTTCAAAGCAACATCTTCGTAAATAAAGTCCATAAATTTTTCAGTTGAAATAAATCCACTGCCATATCCTTTATCATCAAACTCTTTGGTAATGTCTTTCATAGCCATGATTTGCTCTTTGGATTTTCTACCAACATAGTGATAGGCAACTTTAGAATGCAAGAATTCTAACATGGATTTAGTGTACTTCACGTCTTTCATTTTGGCTATTTCCCCATGACCTGGAATAATCTTGGTGTCTTCATCGACCAACATTAATATTTTTGAGAGTGCATTAATATAACCGTCAAAACTTCCGCCATTATTTATGTCAATATATGGGTATTTGCCATTAAAAAAAACATCCCCTGTGTGAAGAACATTACTATCAGTAAAGTAAACCATGGAGTCTCCATCTGTATGGGCATTATGGACGTGAAAAACTAAAATCTTTTGGTCATTAAAATGAAAAGTTAGGTCATCCTCAAAAGTGATAAATGGAAAAGTATTGTCAATTTTCATGGATGCTTCAACATTTTCAGCAACCCTCTTTGCTCCAGTTGCGGCCTTATCTTCTCCATACCCATCTTTAGAAAATTTCTCTAAGTTTTTTTGATAAATTTTTTCTAATGAGTCTTGTACTTTTTTTCTAGCCTCGTCTATAAGTCTTTTTCTTACATTTTCGTGGGCAAAAATAACAACACCCTCTTCAAGCATATTTTTATTACCTCCTGTATGATCACCATGATGATGTGTATTTATAAGAAATCGAACAGATTTGTCTGTTATATTACTTACAGATTTTAAAATAGCCTCAGTACCTTCAGCAAATTGGTCATCTATCATAAAAGCTCCATCTTTCCCTACACAAAGTCCAATATTGCCTCCTCTTCCTGTTAGCATATAAATACTATCTCTTACTTTTACAGTAGCAACAGGGTAGGTGGGGATATAGTTTGCTTCATTACTTTTCATTTTTTCATCGGCAAAATCTTTAGTTTCTTTCTCTATTTGTTTCTCCTGTGCCTCTTTTAACTTGGCTTGTTTTTTTGCTTCCTTCTTCTTCTGTTTATTGGTGGTAATTTTTGGTTGTGCTGCATCACTATCATTTTGAGAAAAAACAACTTGGCCGCTTAAAAGAAAAAAAGAAATTAAAAGTAAGAATGTACGTATCATGGTTTAAATTTTTTAATGGGGTGAATTTAATAAAAAGAACCATTACACAACGAATTATATAGCATTTAAGTTGTAAAAAAAGGTGTGTGTAATGTATCTTTGCGCCATAAAAATAAATTGTATTGTCCAAAAGCCTTTCAACTTCTGTTTCCTCTGGAATAATTGCAAATTTTGCTGAAATTACCAAGATAAGATTATCTGTGAGTGTGGTTTTTTCTTCCATTGCTGGATATCTATTAGGGGCAGAGACTGTTAATTTTACCATTTTACTGTTACTATGCTTGGGAGGATATTGTATGGTGGGTGCATCAAATGTTTGGAATCAAATAATTGAAAAGGACCTAGATGCCCTTATGGATAGGACCAAAAATAGACCCCTTCCATCTGGGAGGATGAGTGTGCGCTTGGCTTTTGTTTTAGCTACCTTGCTTACCCTTCTGGGGATTGTAATCTTATATACTATAAATGCACAAACGGCGATGTTTGGGGCTATTTCAATTTTTATGTATGTAAGTCTTTATACCCCTTTAAAGACTAAAACACCTCTTTCGGTTTTTGTGGGAGCCTTTCCAGGAGCAATACCCTTCATGTTGGGTTGGGTGGCAGCTACAAATACTTTTGGAATAGAACCAGGAACTCTTTTTATGATTCAATTTTTTTGGCAATTTCCTCACTTTTGGGCAATTGGGTGGTTTCTGTTTGAGGACTATAAAAAGGGTGGGTTTTTTATGCTCCCTACAGGTAAAAGAGATAATGGAACAGCCATACAAGTAGTTTTATATAGTATCTGGACAGTGCTTGCCTCCCTAATTCCTGCATTTCAAGTAACGGGTAGTCTTAAACTAAGTAGGGTGGCAGCGGTAATTGTTTTCGGTATTGGCGTTTGGTTAATTTATTATGCTATACGACTATATAAATTGAAAACTGAAAAAGCTGCAAAACAATTAATGCTGGTAAGTGTAAGTTATATAACCTTATTACAAATAATTTTTGTTGCCGATAAATTTTTAAGCTAATGAACTATACTGAGGGATCTGAAGAACTAAAAACCAAGAGAGCTAAAAAAATGATGCTATGGTTTGGCATTATTAGCTTGTCTATGAGTTTTGCGGGATTAACAAGTGCTTATGTAGTAAGTAAAGAACGAGGGGATTGGTTGGAAAGCTTAGTGCTTCCAGAGGCTTTTTATATAAGCCTAGTTGTTATTATTATGAGCAGTCTGACCATGCATTTTGCAAAAAAAATGATTATTAAGGAAGAGCAGCGAGCAGGAATGTTTTTATTACTTGTTACGCTTGCGTTGGGGCTTACGTTTATTTATTTGCAGATAAGAGGATTTTCTGAAATATATCTCCAATCTGGCTATGCTTTTAACGAAAATATTGCCTTTTCGTTTATTTATATTATCGTTGTGGTGCACATAGCACATATTATTGCTGCAATTATTTCACTTTTTGTGGTAATTTATAATCATTTTAAACAAAAGTATAAAGACGGTAAAACCCTTGGTATTGAACTCGCTACCACCTTTTGGCACTTTGTAGATTTCCTTTGGATTTACCTCTTTTTGTTTTTCTATTTCGTTAGATAAAAATTATACTTATTTTTGCACTCTAAATAAACCAATTTCTGTGTATGGAAGCAACTGTTGCTAAAACAGGTACCGAAGGAAAAACCTGGGGTGGAGGTAATCGCCCACTCAATGCCAGCTATGGTAAAATGATGATGTGGTTTTTCATTGTATCGGATGCCTTAACCTTCTCTGGATTTATTGCCTCTTATGGTTTTTCAAGATTTAAGTTTATAGATGCTTGGCCTGTTGCAGACGAAGTGTTTACACACGTTCCCTTTTTACATGGTGTTCCAGCACCAATGTACTATGTGGCTTTTATGACATTAGTACTTATATTCTCATCTGTAACCATGGTGCTTGCTGTAGATGCTGGACACAAAATGCAGAAGAAAAAGGTAATTTGGTATATGTTCTTTACCATAATTGGTGGGGCTATTTTCGTAGGTTCACAGGCTTGGGAATGGGCAACATTTATTAAGGGAGATTATGGAGCAGTTGAAACTAAAGGAGGAAAAATTCTTCAGTTTTTAAATACCGAAGGAGAGCGAGTGGCGATTGCAGATTTTGCAAAACACATACCTACCGAAAGAGTGACCCATGAAAAAAAGAATGGGGTTTGGTATGCCGCTGAGCCTACCCGAACTTCTTTCTCATACGAAGAAGTAAAAGCTGGTTTTTTAGCAAATGATAATCTTTTAGTAAGGACTCAATACCTCGATGAACATGGTCATCCTACGGTTCTCTCTCGTGAAGAGTCTGTAGCAAAAATAATGAACGATGGTAAACTCGTAGTTGAAGGAGCCAATCTAAGGCACAACGAATATGGACATCCACTTTTTGCTAACTTCTTCTTCTTTATTACAGGATTCCACGGATTCCACGTATTTTCAGGGGTTATAATCAATATCATTATATTCTTCAATGTTATTTTAGGAACCTACGAGAAAAGAAAAAGCTACGAGATGGTTGAAAAAGTTGGACTGTATTGGCACTTTGTAGATTTAGTTTGGGTATTTGTATTCACCTTCTTTTACCTTGTTTAATTCATATAAAATAGAACATGGCACACGAACATAAATTAGAAATATTTAGAGGATTAGTTAAATTTAAATCTAACATTACCAAGATTTGGGGTGTATTTGCGTTCCTTTGTATTGTTACTGCTGTTGAAGTTGTTTTAGGTATTATAAAGCCAGAATCACTTACAGGTACTCGTTTCTTAGCAATGAAAGTTCTTAACTGGATATTTATCATCTTAACCCTAGTTAAGGCATATTATATTACTTGGGATTTTATGCACATGAGAGACGAACTTAAATCTCTTAGAAGGTCTGTAGTATGGACAGGTGTTTTTCTAATTTGTTATTTAATTTTGATTTTACTAATTGAAGGAGATTATATATTTGACATATATAAGGAAGGATTTATAAAGTTTAACTTCTAAACCTCTCTTTTTTGAAATAATTAAAACCCCATCTAGAGATGGGGTTTTTTGTTAAAATCACTTTTTTAAAATTAACCTTTTAAGCTTGCTTACCCTTATTTTGGGTCGTATTTTTGTGAAAAATTATCGCTTTTGAAAGCAAAGAAATATATAGTCCTTGGCATTCTTTTTTTATTACCCATTTCGGTATACATGTTTTTTGCGACAGGAGTCAACAACTTTGTAAAGCTCCCTATTTTAACTAATAATGTTTTGGAGCTCACTCAATTTACCTCTCCTCACAGTGATACCCTTCAACTGGAAAATAAAATTACAGTATTAGGTTTTTTTGGAAAAGAAGTAGAAGAGAAAAAAGCGAATGCTTATAATCTTGCTCACAAAATATATAAAAAGAATTATCAGTTTGAGGAATTTCAGTTTATCATATTAGTTGATGAAAGTCAGCGAGAGGCTGTTGATGAATTGAAAGAACGTTTAAAAGAAATTGCAGACCCAGTTCATTATAAATTTGCTTTTGGTTCTTCAAAGGATATTGAAGATGTGTTCTATTCATTACAAACCAATGGGGCATTAAATGAAAACTTTGCAACTAATCTAGTATATATTATCGACAAGGAAAGAAGTTTACGAGGTAGAAATAACGATAAAGATGTAGGAATCATGTATGGTTTTAATGCTTCAGATTATGCCGAAATTAATAATAAGATGAGTGATGATATAAAAGTTGTTTTAGCAGAATATCGTCTAGCATTAAAAAAATACAAAACAAAAAGAGAGATTTAATTTTGAAGAAGAACTATTCATATATAGGTATTTCATTTGTTATACTAGTTTTCGGGATTATATTCATTCCAAAAATTTTAAATAGAATCAACAACAAAGAAATAGTTGATAATGATCGTCATAATCTTGAAAGAAAGTCCATTAATAAGGATTCAAAATTAATCACCATTGGTGAAGTTCCGGCATTCCAATTTATTAATCAAAACAATGATACCATTTCAAACCGAAGTTTTGCTGGCAAGGTGTATGTGGTAGAATTTTTCTTTACAACGTGTCCGTCCATTTGCCCTATAATGAATCAGAATATGAAAGAGATTCAGAATGCTTTTTTAGATGAAGAAAACTTCGGGATAGCTTCTATAACGATCAATCCGACCTATGATACTGTGGAGGTTTTAAAAGAGTATGCAAAAACATATGAAGTGGTACAACCAAATTGGCACTTTCTTACTGGTAACCATAATGAGATTTATACATTGACAAACGAGGGGTTTAACTTGTATGTAGGAGAAGCTCCAGAAGTTGAAGGAGGTTTTGAGCATTCAGGTTTTTTTGCATTAATAGACCAAAATGGAAATATTCGATCCAGAATCGATGCAAATGGAAACCCGATTATCTATTATGACGGATTGGAAAAGGAGGGCGTCGAGATGCTAATAACAGATATTAAAAAATTACTTAATGAATAATATGTCGCAGGCTGATCCAAATAAAAAATATACCATTTGGACTTGGATATTATCCATAGCAATCCCTGTTGTTGTGGCAATTCTATTTAGAGTTAGAATACCCAATGCAGAACCCCTTATTTATTTACCACCTATTTATGCCACGATAAATGCTGTTACTTCTATTTTATTAGTGCTTGCAGTTATTAATATTAAAAGAGGAAATAAGTTTCTTCACGAGGTGTTTATGAAATCTTGTATTGTATTATCAGTGATATTTTTGGGAATGTATGTGGCGTATCATATGACGTCAGATCCCACGCCTTTTGGAGGTGAGGGAGCTATAAAATATGTGTATTATATTATTTTGGTTTCTCATATAGTGTTGTCGATTACAGTAATCCCTTTAGTACTTATAACCTATGTTCGAGCAATAACAGGTAAATTTCCTCAACACAAAAAAATTGCAAAAATCACCTTTCCTATTTGGTTATATGTTGCTGTTACTGGGGTTGTAGTTTACCTAATGATTTCTCCTTATTATTAAAAAATGAAATTAAGGTTTCTTTTCATATTATTTTTTTTGTTCCTAGTACTTCCTGCAGAATCCCAATGTGCTATGTGTCGAGCTGTTTTAGAAAGTGAAGATGGAGGTGCCGCAGCCAAAGGGATTAATAATGGCATCGTCTACCTAATGCTTTTCCCGTATCTACTCGTAGGAGGAGTGGGTTATGTGATTTATAAAATGAGGCAAAAGCATAAAAAGAAAGAAGGGTAAATCTTCTTTATTAATTGCTTTCTCCGTACTGATTTTATTAGCAATTTATTTTGCCGATATTTGTAACACTTTCATAAATAAAAAGACCAATGGGTCAACAATCTATTATGAAGAAATTAGGTTTATTCATTATACTTTTTAGTCTTGGGGTTTCTATCCAAGCGCAAAATAAAAAATGGACATTGCGTGAGTGTGTTGAACATGCACTAGAAAATAATATTTCTGTAAAGCAAAGTGAACTAGATAAAGAACTTGCAGAAATAGAAAAAAGTGATGCTTTTGGTAATTTTTTACCTTCATTAAACGGTTCTGCCTCCAATTCTTGGAATACAGGACTAACCCAAAATATCACGACGGGTGTTTTAGAGAACCAGACCTCGCGAAACTCTTCCTATAGTGTAACTCTTGGAGTGAATATTTTTCAAGGATTAAGAAACCATAGAGTGTATCAAAGAGCTAAATTGTCTCAACTCGCTAGTGATTATGGACTTTCAAAAATGAAAGACGATATTTCGCTTTTTGTTGCTAATTCCTACCTTCAAGTACTTACCAACAAAGCAAATTTGGAAGTGCTTCAATCTCAAAACAAGGTTACTCAGGAGCAAATTCAGCGTACCATGGATTTAGTGGATGCTGGGGTGCTACCTCGTGGTGATTTATTAGAAATTCAAGCAACAGATGCTACCGAAAAGCAAAATATTGCGGTAAACGAAAATGCTGTAAAAATTTCATTACTAAGTCTTGCCCAATTATTATTAATTGAAGATTACGAAAATTTCGATATTGAAGATGAAGGGTACGAAATAATTGACGACGGAATTACTGCAAAAAATATTTCAGAAATTATTGCGTCTGCTAAAGAGAATAGAAGTGAAATTAAAATTGCAGAAACGAACTTGGAATTGGCCGTAAAAGACTTTCAAATATCGAAGTCGACGTACATGCCAACACTAAATGCATTTATTAATTACAATACACGTGAGTCTGATCGAGCAAGTGGAATAGAAACCATTATCGACCCAAATGACCCTGTAACCTTAAGTGACACTCCTATTGGTGTGGTTGGATCTTCGGGGGAGTCTGTTTTTGGATATGAACCTAATATTTTAGGGTTACGAGAATTAGATGCGCTACCATTTACAGAACAATTGTATTTAAACGATGGTGTTTCTTACGGTTTTCAGTTAAATGTCCCTATTTTTAATGGATTCTCAACTAGAAATGGTGTTAAGAGGAGTAAAGTAAATATAAAAAGACAAGAGTTTTTACTAGAGCAAGCTAGACTTGACTTAGAGTCCACAGTATATCAAGCTTATGTAGATGCAAAAGGGGCTTATAAGTCCTTTGAAGCTGCTCAAAAAGCATTAGAATCGCAAGAATTGGCATACCAATATGCAAAAGATCGATATGACGTAGGATTAACAAATGCTTTTGATTTTAGCCAGTCGAAAGTGCGTTATGATAACACTAAAATTGAAGCGAATAGAGCAAAATATGATTATATTTTTAAATTAAAGGTATTAGAATTGTATTTTGGTATTCCTGCAGCCGAACTTAAGTTTTAACACTATGAGCACAAAAACCCGCAACTGGATAATAATAATTTCAATTTTAATTATTGCCATTCTCTTAATTGGGAATAGTCAAGGGTGGTTTGGCAAAAAAGGAAATTTCAAAGAGGTTGAAGTTTCCAAAATTACTCCTATCGACATTATGGAGACTGTAGCTGCCACAGGAAAAATTCAACCAGAAGTGGAGGTAATGCTTTCTTCCGAAGTATCTGGAGAAATTATCGAACTTCCTGTAAAAGAAGGGCAGCAAGTAGAAAAGGGGGACTTGCTTGTTCGAATTAATCCAGATTTAATTCAGTCTGCATTAACTCAGGCACAAGCAGGTTTACAGAACGCTAGAGCACAGTTGGCACAATCAACTGCTTCTTTAAAAAATGCAGAGTTAAACTATAATAGAAGTAAAACCCTATTTGAAAAGGGAGTTATTTCAAAATCTGAATGGGATCGAGCTGTGACCGATTATGAAGTGGCACAAGCCAATAAAGAATCTGCCTATTACAATGTACAGAGCGCCGCAGCCAATGTGAAACAAACAAGTGATAACCTTACTAGGACGTCCATTTACGCACCTATGACCGGAACTATTTCAAAACTTTCGGTAGAGTTAGGAGAAAGAGTAGTAGGTACGGCACAAATGGCAGGTACAGAAATTGTAAGGGTGGCCAATCTTTCAAACATGGAGGTTGAGGTGGACGTAAATGAAAATGATATTGTTAAAGTTCAAATTGGCGATTCAACCAATGTGGAAGTAGATGCGTATTTAAAAAGAGAATTTAAGGGAATAGTTACTGAAATTGCAAACTCTGCAGAAACGGCTTTGTCTTCAGATCAAGTAACAAACTTTAAAGTGAAAGTGAGAATTTTAGCAGATTCGTATAAAGATTTAACCGAAGGAAAGCCTGAATATTTTTCACCCTTCCGTCCTGGAATGACAGCGACGGTAGATATTATTACCGAAAAGAAACAAAATGTAATTGGCGTACCCATTAGTGCCGTTGTTATTAAAACCGACACTAGTAGTGCCAAAAAGCTAGGTGTGAAGGAAACGGTTTTGGACAGTGATGAAAAGTTTGAATGTGTATTCGTAATGGACGGCGACGAAGCGAAACTTAGAGTCATCACAACAGGAATTCAAGACGATAGTAAGATTGAAATTACTTCGGGACTTTCAGATGGGGAAACCGTTATTACGGGACCTTATAACACAGTGACAAAAACATTGAAAAATGGTGATAAAGTGACTGTTGAATCATCTAAAGATAAAGAAGAATCAGAAGAATAATGGCAACGATACTTTGCTTAGAAACAGCAACCACAAATTGCTCAGTAGCGCTTTCGGAAAACGGAAGCGTTATTGCTTTTAGAGAAGATAATAGTAAGGAATATTCTCATGCAGAACGACTTCATGTATTTATTGAGGAGGCATTAGAAGAAGCTAACATTAATTTAAATGATATTTCTGCCATAGCCATTAGTAAAGGGCCTGGCTCTTATACGGGTTTGCGAATTGGAGTATCTTCAGCCAAAGGATTGAGTTATTCTTTAGACAAGCCTTTAATTTCAATTCCTACTTTACAGTCTTTGGTCATGCAAGTAAAGGACCAAACAGATTACATCATTCCTATGTTAGATGCCAGAAGAATGGAAGTCTATGCTTCGGTTTATAATGGAAAAAAGCAAGAAATAAGAAATACAAAAGCAGAGGTTTTAAATGAAAATAGTTTTTCAGAATACCTTGAAAAAGGTACCGTTACTTTTATAGGTAATGGGGTGGTAAAATTTAAAGAGATTTGCAACCATGCTAATGCAAAATTTGTAGAAGGAAAAATGCCTACAGCACTTTCCATGGCGTTTTTAGCATATGAAAAATTTCAGCAAAATGATTTTGAAGATGTTGCTTATTTTGAACCCTATTATTTAAAGGATTTTATAAAGACTTAATTTTATAAAAGTGAATTAAAATAGGTTACGAGCCTAGATAAGTCATTCTCTTTTGTAATGTCAATATTTCCTTTTTGCATAAAAGCTTTGACCTCGCTTTTCTTTTTTGCCATTACTTTTAGAATTTTAGCTTTTGAATTTGGTAACTCATAAAATGTACCTTTATCATCTGTTAAGAAATAGGTGGTTTCAGTAATAAACTGCGCTGGCGTATTTTTATCATACGATGTTTTTGCAAATTGTGCTTCTTTAAAGGTAATTTTTACTTTCTTAACCAAATCGTACACTTGTAAGTCCTTAACAATTTTAAAGTAACCTCCATTTTCATCGGGATTTTCGCTTTCTACATACATGTACATTTCGTCCCCAACCTTTGCAAATATTTCAGGGTCTTTAATAATGGTTTGAATTTGTGTTGTTCCTTCTGTTGGTTTAACTTCAATTTCATCAGACATCCCATTATATCTTAAAAACATAATGTTTGATACAGATTCTTTGCCTTTATATAGTCTTCCAGGAAGAAAGTCTGGATTTGCATAAGGGGAACCCTCAGCATTTTCTAAAGCCTCTTCATATAATTTAAAAGAATCCCAATATTGCTCACCTCGTATCTTTTTTTCCTGAATTTTAGTGTAAAAGTTATCATTTTGCCCAAAGGAAAGGTTGAAAAAAAATAGCATTACAAAGAAAAAGAAATGTTGAGATTTAAAATTTTTCATAAGTAAGTTTTAAAAAAAGGGATTAAGAATTATAATGTTTCGTAAAACCTAAACAAACGGATTAAGTCCTCTTCCTTCTTCAGGTTAAGTTTGTTCTTTTTGATAACAGCAGACACCTCTTTTTTATTATTTTCAAATAACTCTAAAATTTTCTTTTTTGAAGTTGGCACCTTAGTAAAATTCCCATTAAAATCTCCAAAGTAATATTCTTCATCATCCTTAAATGTTGGTGGAGAGTTTTTAGTTAATGAAGTAGTAGCCATTATTCTAGGCTTGAATATCTTTTTATTTTTTTTATAAAGAGTACCTTTATTTCCTATTACTAAAATTTGAAAATATTCTAAATTGCCAGAGTTTTCAATACTGGGGAGAGCAACAAATAATTTATCTCCCATTTTTATTTTATAATCTTGGGATTTAATTATCACTCTAGCTTCTTCATCATTAGTAGTTAGTGATAATTTTCCAATAAAATAATCTTCAAGAACTTGATATTTAACTGCAATGTTATCTGCGTAAACTAGACTATCTTTAATTATACTTCCTAATTGATATTCATCATTCATATAAGGGGATCCAACTGTATCAGGATCATTTCCGCTACTCCCATCATCAAATTTTGCTCCATAAGATTGAACTCTAGCGAAATTAGAATTATTTGAAACTGTTTGAATGCCAAAATTACTAGAAGTTCCATTTGAAGCATTAATGAAGTTTGTATTGCTATCAAATTGTGCGGATAAGCTGCAAAAAGCAGAAATGAATATGGAAATAAATAAAAAGAATTTCATAGATTAAATATTTTAGATTGGTAAAATATTAATTTTATTTTTAATAAGCACAAAAAAAGCATTGAAATAGTTCAATGCTTTTATAAATGAAGTATGTTTAGAGTACTATAAGGTGTTGTAATATTTTACAAGTTTTATTAGTGCGTATTCCTTATTGATATTTAGTCTTTCTTCTTTGGTATAGGTTTTCAATTCCTTTTTCTTGTCGTCGAAAAGGCCAAATTTTGCATTTCTTGAACTAGGAAACTCTTGAAACGAATTTGTATTTTTATTCAATAAAAAATAAGCTTCTTTTTCTTTATAACTACTAGGAATATCTCGTGTTAACGATGTGGTTGCTGCCATTCCTTCTACAAATTCTTTAGATATTTTCTTATATAAATCTGCACTTTCACCTTCAAATAAAACCAAAAAATATCCAGGTCTATCTAAACCTTCTTTAGGCGCAGCATAGACAAAAACATTGTTCAGCATCTTTACATAAATGTCTGGATTCCGCATCATTACTCTTGCCGTTGAATTTGGCGCGTCTATAGAGGATTTTACTTCAACCTCATCCCGAAGAGCATTATAGCGTAATGCCACATTACTTGCTACTATTCTTCCACTTTTATAGACAGTTCCAAGCACAAATTCTTCATTTTCATAAGCAGAACCTGAATAATTTACAGCTTCAGAGTTAATGGTTATAGGAACATTGGTAAGATATTTATCCTTCGCTTCCTCTTCAGTTTCCATTTGTGCAAAGGCGCTAAACGACAAAGTAAGAAGTAATAGAGTTGAAAATAATTTTTGCATAATTCTGATTTTGGTTAAATATGTTTTAAAAGTAATTATAATGCTTAACTAACTAAAGAAAACATGTTCGAATTTTATAAAAAACGATAAGTGAGATTTTCAATAGAAGGTGCGAAGATAACAATTATCAACTTACCCAAATGTTAAGGAAATGTTTTTTCTGGCTTCTAACTAGATCTATTTTGTTAAAAACTCCATGGCTTTTGATACTTCTTCCACCGGAAGTTTGCATGTATTGTTTACACATACATAAATTAATGTTCTACCGTTAACATATCTTTCTTTTAATAAAGGAAGGTTAGAAGATTGTGTAGCGCCAGCAACTAGTTTGTTGGGAATATACTTTTGGTTGAATTCTGAAATTTTATCAAAAGCATTTTCGCCCACCACTACAATTTCGTAAAACTTAGATTGGTAATTGAGTAAGAGATCCATCCAATTGGCAAAACCTGAAGGGTATTTCTCCAATTCTGGTTGCACATTTTTAAGCATTTGTAACGCAGTGATTGCAAATTTTTCATTGTCAAAATGATGCGCTAACACAGATAGGTTTTTCGCCATTATTGAATTTGAAGAAGAAATCACATTATCTCTATATTCAAAATTTCGGGAAATAATTTCGGCATCTTCCCTAGACGTAAAATAAAACATATGTTTTTCTTTATCGAAGAAATTGTTGAAAGCATAATTTGAAAGTTCATCTGCCTCCTCAATCCATTTGGTGTCTAAGGTTACTTCATAAAGCGCAATAAATGCTTCAATAACCGAAGCGTAATCTTCTAGGTAACCATTAATACTACTTTTCCCGTCTTTGTAAGTATGGAAAAGCGCCCCGTTAGATTGTAGTTGCTTTTTTAGTATAAAGTTAGCATTGGTCAATGCAGCTTTTAAATACGTTTCATTTTTAAAAACTTTATAAGCATCAACATATCCCTTTATCATAAGACCATTCCACGAGGTTAGGGTTTTGTCATCAAGTCGAGGCTTTTGTCTTGTATTTCTATGGTCACGTAATATTTTTTTCCAATCTTTCTTCTTTTGAGAAAGCGAGGCTAAGTCTATATTATGTTTAGAAATAAAAGCTTCATCGGTTACTTTTCTAATTAAAACATAGTTGTTTTCGGCCTCCCATTTTCCGTAACTGTTAATGTTGTAATAGTCTTCAAATAAAGTCCAATCCTTTTGCGGAATGATACTTTGTAATTTTTCTTTTTCAAATGTGTAGTAATCTCCTTCCACAAGGTCTCCTTCTTCATTTAAGCTATCGGCATCTAGTGAAGAGTAAAACGCACCTTCATTATTTGTTAATTCAGCAGCAACAAAAGAGAGCGTTTCTTCAACTATTGTTTTATAAAGCGGATTTTTAGAAACAGCATAAGCGTTGCTATACAAACTTACTAATTGGGCATTGTCATATAACATTTTTTCGAAATGAGGAATGTGCCATTTTTCATCGGTGCTATATCTAGAAAAACCACCTTCCACTTGGTCGTAAAGACCACCAAAAGCCATTTTTTGAAGCGTAAGATTTACATAATTCTCAAGGGCTTTATCATTATTTTTATGTGCATACCGTAAGAAAAAAGATAATTGATTAGGCATCATGAATTTTGGAGCGCCTCTACTACCTCCATAAACAGTGTCTAAACTATTTACCCATTTCTCAATAATGGGTTTTAAATCCACTTTTGTGAAATCAATGTCATCATTATTAAAAGCTACTAAGTCAAGACTTTTTATACCTTCTTCCAACTGCGTAGCGTAGTCTACTAGCTTTTGGGGTTCCTCTTCATACAATTGTTGAAGTTGTTGTAAAGCAGTAATCCAATCCTCTTTTTTAAAATACGTGCCACCGTATACGGGTCGGCCGTCTGGTAGGGTAATCACATTTAATGGCCATCCTGCATTTCCTGTCATTAATTGCACTGCATTGATGTAGGTTTGGTCTACATCTGGGCGTTCTTCACGATCTACTTTAACCGAGATAAAATGTTTGTTCATTACGGCTGCAACAGTAGAATCTTCAAAACTCTCCCGTTCCATGACGTGACACCAATGACAAGCGGCATAACCAACACTTATAACCATCAGTTTTTTGCTTTGCTTTGCCTCATCTAGGGTTTTTTGATTCCAAGGCTTCCAGTTTACAGGATTATGTGCGTGTTGTAGCAAATAAGGGCTGGTTTCGTTTATTAAGTCGTTTGTGTATTTATGAGTTTCCAAAGGCTCTTTTTTTGAAGAATTACACGATAGAAATAAAATTCCTAAAAGGGTAAAAAGTAAAAGTTTTTGCATAGTAAAAAATAAAAACAAAAATACGCTTTTGAAATTTCAAAAGCGTAGTAAAGTAAGATTTAACAAATGTGTTATTTTACCTCAAATGTTATTTTAACATTTACCCTATATTCTGTGATGTTATCTCCATTTACGATGGCACTCTGTTCCTGAACATATACCGAGCGAATGTGTTTTACACTTTTTGAAGCGTGTTTCACCGCGTTTTGAGTTGCCTCTTCCCAGTTAGTATTAGAATTTGCTAATACTTCAATTACTTTTAAAATGGCCATATTTTATAATTTTTAGGATTAATACCTCAAAGTATAAAAAATAAGCTAGAATTTGGCTTTTTAGTAAAAAAACTACCCGTTTATGGCTTCTACCTGTAATGCTTGGTCATTCAGCATTTCCTTGAGCATAGTTTCAATACCATTTTTAAGTGTAAAGGTTGAAGAGGGGCAGCCACTACAGGCACCTTGCAATACCACCCGAACGGTTTTTGAATCTTCGTTATAAGATTCAAACGCAATATGACCGCCATCACTTGCTACGGCAGGCTGAACATATTCCTTTAAGATAGAAACTATTTCTTTTTCAAATGCAGTATGGTTTACATTTTCTGAAGTTACCGAAGAAGATTCTTTTTGATTTAAAGTATGATTCTGAAGGATTCCGTCAGAAAAAATGGTTTTTCCATCTTCAAGATATTTCTTCAAAAATTCTCGCAATTCCATAGTAATTTCTTCCCAAGGAACAATATCATATTTAGTGATAGAAATATAATTTGAATGAATAAATACCTCTTTCACAAATGGAAAGCTAAACAACTCCTTCGCAATAGGAGCAGATGCGGTATCGTCAATACTTTTAAACTCAAAAGTATCTTCAGTTAAGGGTTTATTAGCAACAAATTTAATCACTGAAGGATTGGGTGTGCTTTCTGCGTATACTGTAACAGGGATTTTTTTGGAATCTTCCGAAGAAATAATAACGGGTTTTCCACTTTCCAAATAAGCCTGTATGGAAGCACCCACTTCTTCTTGAACGTCTACCCAGTCTACAATGCTGTATTTTTCAATGGCGATAAAATTTTGTGAAACATATACGGTTTTTACAAAAGGAAGATGAAATAACTGCTGTACTAACGGACTGTTTTTTGCTTCATCAATATTTTTAAATTCGAAGCTCTCAGCCCCTGTCAGGAAAGCATTTGCAATAAATTTTACAATATTTTCGTTCTTAGTAGGTTGAATAGCTATGTTAAAATCTTCCATTTTGTCGCATTTTTTTGCAAAAATATGAAAGAAAACAACAGTATTCAATATATTTGGCAATTAACAACCTATTTATGCAAAGACTTTTACTCCCCATCTTATTGCTATTATCATGGTTTGGGTATGGTCAAATTACAATTGATGAAACCTTTACCACACAAGAACTTGTGGAGGACATCTTAATTAGTGGTACCTGTGCCAATGTTTCTAATTTTTCCCAAAGTACTGGGACTGATTATGGGGATGATAACGGTATAGGAGCTTTCTTTAGAAATGGATCAGATTTCCCCTTTGAGTCGGGAATTATTTTAACTTCTGGGAATGTAGCAAATGCACCTGGGCCTAATTTAGTAGTTCATAGTGATGGAGGCATTGGTTGGCCTGGAGATGCAGATTTAGAAGCCAATACTACCGCAACCAATACAAATAATGCCTCTTGGATTCAGTTTGACTTTACACCCTTGATTCCACAAATTAGCTTTGATTTTATCATGGCTTCTGAGGAATATAACCAACTTTTTGAGTGTTCTTTTTCTGATGCTTTTGCTTTTATTTTAACAGATCAGGTTACAGGTGTTGTACAGAATTTAGCAGTGCTACCAGGTACAGCAATTCCAATTGAAGTTACAAATATACGAGAAGATGTTCCAGGACAGTGCTCTGCTGTAAACCCTGAGTATTTTGATAAATACAACTTTTTACCCTTTAACGATCAAAATCTTGCGGCCATAGATTTTAATGGTCAAACGGTAGAACTAACTGCTATGGGTGACGTAATTGTTGGTAATCCATATACTATTAAATTGGTCATTGCCGATGAATCTGACACGGCCTATGACATAGCAGTATTTCTTGAGGCTGGCTCTTTTAATATTGGGGATGTAGATTTAGGAGTTGACTTAACCATTGATAATAATTTAGCAAGATGTGAAGGGGAAACCTTTACTATTATACCAGACTTAAATGTTCCTAATGGAACTACCTATGAATGGCAATATGAAGATCCCATAGGCTCCGGAGTATTTGTCCCTTTTGTTCCAGCCGAAACAGGTCCAACAGTTGATGTGACCATAACTGGAAATTATAAATTAATAGTCACTTTTGGAGGTGCAACAGGATGTGAAACGGAAGGTACACTCTTTGTTGAATTTGCACCGCCATTTACCTATAATGATTCCCCCGCTCCTTTAATTTTATGCGACGACGACAATGATGGGTTTATGGAGTTTGATTTGAGTATGGCGGATGATGATTTAACGGGTGGTGATCCTGATTTGGTAGTGACCTATCATGGGACGATGCTGGATGCTGAGAATGGGATATTGCCCATAGGTCCTTTGTATACGAATGATAATCCTTGGAACGATAATGTATGGGCTAGGATAGAGAGTTTAAGCAGCAGTTGTTATTCGGTAGTAGAGTTGTTGTTGGAAGTTAGGTTTAGTCCTGTGGCTACGGAGCCTTCGGGCCCTTTGCGATTGTGTGATGATGCAGTAGCCGATGGATTTACGAGTTTTGAT
>NZ_JAHWDP010000005.1 GCF_019312585.1 Halomarinibacterium sedimenti
ATCGTCCCATGATAGGTCACTACCAAATCAGGATCACCACCCGTTAAATCATCATCCGCCATACTCAAATCAAACTCCATAAACCCATCATTGTCGTCGTCGCATAAAATTAAAGGAGCGGGGTTGGGGTTTGGCAAAGGCACTTCATGTACTATAATATCAACGGTAGTTGTATTGTAGCACGTATAAGCAGGACTATAACGTATATTTTCTAAACGTATATAAATAGTTTGACCTGGAACAGGAACAAAGTAAGGAGTTGGCAAGGGATTTATATCCGCATCCGCATCAGCTTGACTTGTGTGGTAAGTAATATCATAAAATGTCGCTGTTTCACCATTTAAAACAAAGTTGTCAAATTCAAAAGATAGATCTATAGGTTCATCTCCTGTTTGGTCTTGATCACAAACTTCAAAAGTAGGAACGCTCCCAGGCATAGCCATTGGGAAACGCAATTCGAATTGAGTAAGATCATAACAAATTCCTAACTGCCCTTCAATTCTAGCATAAATAGTTTGGGGTGCAGGAGGAATCATGACATAATTTGCAGGGTTGGCAATAGGATTTGCTCCAGTATCACTATCTAAAAAAGTTTCATGATACGTGATGCTAAATATTGTAGGGTCCTGTGCTCCCATAATATTTGGATCGTTCAACGTCAAGTCGAAAATTCCTGGATTGGTGCCATCATTACATTGGTAAAGATGTTCAGGTTCATTGGCAACAGGTTGAGGGTTAAAATTTACATTAACGTCATCTACAATGTGACAAATTCCTTCCACGCCATCTACACTATAATTGGCGCTAGTAGTAACCGATAATGTTGGTCCATTTTGACCTGGAATTAAAATTCCATTTCGATACCACGTCCAAGTAAAATCGGGGTTTGCAATTCCTGTATCAAGTACAACAACCATCCCCACACAACTTTCTATATCAGGACCAAATAAATCTACGGCTTCGGAAAGGTCTATTTGCACTGAAAATTCATTATTGCTTTCATTTGTCTCGGCTACTATACCAGTTCCATTACCAATATCATCAACTACTGCTGTTAGGGTAAATACAGCAGGTGTTCCTACAGGTATACTAATAATAAGGGAGCCACTTTCAGAACCATCAATAGGAATATCATTTACCGTTTGTGTTTGTCCCGCCAACACCCCGTTGGCATAAAAGGCGATAGGTGTATTTGCAGGAAGAATATCGGTACTATTAACATTATATACCGTATAGTCAACATTCATGTTATTCAGATTTTCACACAACACGCCTGTACCGTCAATCCCAATGGTTGCATCGGGCAATTCAGAATTAACACTAGTAATGACATTATTAATCATTACAAAATCTTGTTGAGATGTAATATCTATATTAATTGTTGTAGATCCAGGGGACACAATTCCAACCAACGAATAATAATCCAAATCCATATTGTAAAGTGTATTCGAATTTGTATAGGTATTCGTTCCATTAAATGCGTTATTACCAGGGTTTAAAGGAGGATTGTCAATTAATATCCCCTCAATTATTAAAGATTCACCATTGGCAATTGAAGCATCTCCCTCCCAAGCTAAAAATCCAATTTTTGAAAAAATATCCGAACTTACATCAATATCGGTTAGTTGAATATTAAGGGTTGTATTATTTGCTGAAATATATTCAAGACCATCGAACAAGCTAATTTGATTTTGTAGCAATGCAGGGTCTTCATAAATTATATACATGGCCCATCCTGCGAAATCAGTTCCATTACCACAAGCTCCTGTAGCTGCTAAATTGATGTCTAAATCGCTAAAAGTGTAAGTACCATTCCCATTAGCTGCCACAATACTCGTTACATCTGCGTAAGCAGCAAAATAATTAATACCCGTCCCTGCTGTTAAATGAAAATCCCTCGAAGCGGTTACGGCTGAACCATTCAGCGTAACATTATAATCACCCCCTAGAGCATTTTCCCAAGGCCCAGACCAGTATAAATGTGCAGATAAAAATGTTTGAGTAGGACCTAAATTTAAATCTTCAGAACTACTTGGCTGTAGTAAACACGGGTTAGGTGAAGCGTTTAAAGTATTCCCAACTGCCGTAAAGTCGTAGTGACCATTAAATTGTTGAAATAACTGTACATTTTGTGAAAATAAAGAAAATGGTAATATAAAAACCAGCGCAAGTAATGCTTTTTTCATAGTAAGTTGGTTATAAGTCTCTAAAAGTATTAAAAAATATGAAAAACAAGAACATATTTACCTAAAATGACCGTGGTTTTTTTCTTAGGTATGGTCTTATGCGTATCTTTGCATTTCATACTTTTTAAGTAGCCAATAAAATAATCTATGGATTTAGAAAAGCAATTAAAAGAAATAGAAGCTTTAGGAAATGATCATGTTGGAAGTTCGTCAGACACTCCATTACGAGCCGATGCATTTGAAATGAGTGATATAGAAAAAATCGCAGCCATAAAAAAGGATGTGGAGCATATTTTAGAAACATTAGGAATGGATCTAAAGGATGACAGTTTGAGAGGGACACCAACCCGCGTTGCAAAGATGTTTGTTCAGGAAATTTTTGGAGGATTACATCCAGACAAAAAACCAAAGGCTTCAACATTTTTAAATAAATACAAGTATGGTGAAATGCTTGTTGAAAAAAACATCACACTATACTCTACTTGCGAACACCATTTACTACCTATTGTAGGAAAAGCCCATATAGCGTACATCTCTAACGGTACCGTGGTAGGACTTTCAAAAATGAATCGCGTGGTAGATTATTATGCCAAACGCCCACAAGTTCAAGAACGTTTAACTATGCAAATTGTGAAAGAATTGCAAGATATTCTAGGCACCCAAGATGTTGCCTGTGTCATAGACGCGAAGCATTTATGTGTAAATTCTAGAGGAATTCGAGATATTGATAGTAGCACTGTTACAAGTGAATTTGGCGGTAAATTTAAAGACCCCCAAGTACGTCGTGAATTTCTTGATTATATTAAGTTTGAAACCGAATTTTAACCTTCATCTTAACCCTTTCTAATGCATCTATACAAACATCAAGAACTTACTGTTTATAATTCTCTGTCTAAACAAAAAGAAAAATTTGAACCCATTATCGAAGGCGCTGTTGGCATGTATGTTTGTGGACCTACAGTTTATAGCAATGTTCATTTAGGGAATTGTCGTACGTTTTTGTCATTCGATTTGGTGTTTCGATATCTTAAGCATTTAGGATATAAAGTTCGCTATGTACGCAATATTACCGATGTTGGTCATCTTGAAAATGATGGAGAAAGCGGCGAAGATCCTATATTGAAAAAAGCACGAATTGACCAAATAGAACCTATGGAAGTGGTACAACTTTATTCGGTAGATTTTCATCAAGTTATGAATGCCTTTAATGCATTACCTCCCAGTATCGAGCCAACCGCTACAGGACATATTATTGAGCAAATTCAACTCATTGAAAAAATCATCAATGAAGGCTATGGGTACGAAATAAACGGCTCGGTATATTTTGACGTTGTAAAATTTAATAAAGATCATGAATACGGTAAATTAAGCGGAAGAAATCTTGAAGATATGATTTCTAATACGCGCGAATTAGCCGCACAAAGTGAAAAGAAAAATCCGCAGGATTTTGCCCTTTGGAAAAAGGCAGAACCGCAACACATCATGCGTTGGCCTTCTCCTTGGAGTGACGGTTTTCCTGGCTGGCATCTTGAATGTACGGCCATGAGCACCAAATATCTTGGAAACAATTTTGATATTCATGGAGGCGGTATGGATTTAAAATTTCCACATCACGAGTGTGAAATTGCCCAAGCCGAAGCTTGTAATCATGAGAGTCCTGTAAATTATTGGTTACATACCAATATGCTTACCCTTAACGGTAAAAAAATGGCAAAATCTACGGGTAATAACATTTTACCAAACGAACTATTTAGTGGAGAAAATAACATCCTAAGCAAGCCTTTTGCCCCTACAGTAGCAAAGTTTTTTATGTTCCAAGCGCATTATCGAAGTATTTTAGACTTTTCGAATGATGCCTTGGAAGCTTCCGAAAAAGGCTTTTTTAGATTGATGGATGCCTACCGTAGTATTTCGGAAATTACACCTTCAAACAAAAGTGATTTCGATATTCCAAACTGGCGTCAATCCTGCTATGATGCTATGAACGATGACTTTAATAGTCCCATTCTTATTGCTCAATTATTTGAAGCAACAAAATTTATAAATTCTTTGAAAGAAGGAAAAGCCGAAATTACCGCTTCAGATCTAGAACTACTTCAAAAAACAATGCATGATTTTCTTTTTGAAGTGATGGGATTGGTAGATATTTCTGAAACTAGCTCGAATGATGGCAATAAACTTTCAGAAGCGGTAGAACTGTTAATTGAACTGAGAAATCAAGCCAGAGCAAACAAAGATTTTGCTACCAGCGACCAGATTAGAGACCAATTGCAAGAAGTGGGAATTCAGCTAAAAGACGGAAAAGAAGGAACCACTTTTTCATTAAATTAAAAATCACGTGAAAAAAGTATTGATATACCCTTTTTTGTTTTTGATTAAGGTGTATCAAAAAGTTATTTCGCCTATTTTCCCATCGACTTGTCGGTATTCACCAACATGCTCTCATTACGCAAAAGAAGCGCTAGAAGTTCACGGGTTTTTTAAAGGAAGTTGGTTGGCGATAAAAAGGATAAGCAGTTGTCACCCGTGGGGCGGTAGCGGTTACGACCCTGTCCCAAAAAAAGAAAAGGAATAAGTATCAATTAATTTTTAGGGTTTTCTATCTTTACCCTTCATTCTAGAATACTATGCACTACTTAAGTTTTACTTGGAATCCTTCAGAAGGGTTAGACCTTGGATTTTACACGCTTCATTATTACAGCCTTATGTTTGTAATATCCTTTGTTTTGGGTTGGTTTATTATGAAAGTCATTTACAAACGTGAAGGAATTCCTTTAGAAAAATTAGATAGTTTATTTATCTATATGGTACTTGCTATACTAATTGGTGCACGACTGGGTCATGTTATTTTTTATCAATCAGAACTATTTTTAGAAGACCCACTTTCGGTTTTTCTACCATTTGAAACCGTTCCAGAATTTAAGTTTACTGGCTTTAGAGGCTTAGCAAGCCACGGAGCCGCCATTGGTGTTATTATTGCCATGTTAATGTACAATAAAAAAGTACTTAAAAAGCCTATTCTATGGATTTTTGATCGCATAATCATCCCTGTAGCAGCCGGTGCTATTTTTGTTCGATTTGGGAACTTTTTAAATTCTGAAATTATTGGTCATCCCACTGGTACCGATTATGGTGTTGTGTTTGAAAAACTGGGAGAAGACTTCCCTCGTCACCCGGCACAATTGTATGAAGCATTTGGATATATTATTGTATTCATTATTCTTTGGTATGTGTATTGGAAAACTGAAAAAAGAAAGCAATTAGGCTATATATTTGGATTGTTTTTAATTTTACTTTGGACGGTCCGATTCATTGCAGAATTCTTTAAAACAAGTCAAGGTGGTTTTGAAGATTCTCTTGGAAATATACTTTCCACTGGGCAATGGTTAAGTATTCCTTTTATTATTGCTGGAGTATATTTAATGATGACCTCATCAAAAAAAATGACCGCTTAATATGAAAAGAAGAATTATAAGTATACTCGTTTTAGCTTCATTATTACAAGCCTATAGTTGTAAGGATACTTCAGAAAATAAAGTACTCACTAAAGAAATTACGTTTAAAAAGGAAGGTGAATTAATTCTGAAAAAGGCAGAAAATGATTCCGTTTTAGCGACTCTTGAAATTGAAATTTCTGAAACCGAATACGAAACTCAAACAGGTTTAATGTACCGTAAAAGCATGGAACAAAACAGAGGAATGCTTTTCATTTTTGAAAGAGAAGCGCGAAAATCTTTTTACATGAAAAATACTGAGTTTCCATTGGATATCATTTACGTAAATTCAGATTTGAAAGTGGTTAGCATTCAAAAAAACACCAAACCTTTTGACGAATCCTCAATTCCTTCACAAGTACCCGCAAAATATGCTCTTGAAGTGAATGCTGGACTAAGTGACCAATGGGGATTGGAGGTTGGAGACATTATCTCATTTAATAGAGATTAAACACAATATCTATTCATAAAAAAACCCGCTAAAAAGCGGGTTTTTATTTTTATAATTAAGCTGGTTTACTTTTCAGTTTCAGCCTCCTCCTTTTTATCACTTAAATCAATTCCTCTTTTTCTTACTGTATCATAGAAAATGGGTGTTGCAATAAACAATGATGAATAGGTACCAACAATAATACCCACCATAATGGCAAATAACAATCCTCTAATAGATTCAGCACCAAAAATAAACATACACAATAACACCAATAGTGTAGTTAATGAGGTATTTAAAGTACGGCTTAAAGTACTATTTAATGCCCCATTAATTAATTTAGGCATTTTCCATGTTGTGTGTTCGTTAAAAAATTCTCTAATACGGTCAAATACAACCACGGTATCGTTAAGTGAGTAACCAATTACCGTCAATATCGCAGCGATAAAGGATTGGTCAATTTCCATACTAAAAGGCATAAACTTATAGGTAAGCGAGAATACCCCCAATACAATAAGCACATCGTGGAACACCGCCGCAACAGCACCTAAACTAAACTGCCATCTTCTAAAACGCAATAGGATATAAAGGAATACGACAACTAGAGATCCCAATACAGCCCAGAAAGATGACTTTTTAATATCATCTGCAATGGTTGGGCTTACTTTATAATATTCCATTCGACCAGCTGTTTTTGCATCATCGTCTGCTATAAATGCTTCATAAGTCATTCCTGCAGGAAGGTTTGGTTGTAATGCCTCGTGAAGCATTTTTTCAACTTCAACATCTACATCACTTCCTGTTTGGTCAACTTTATACTTCGTAGAAATCTTTAATTGGTTATTTCCTCCGTAGGTTTTTGCTTCAGCACTACCAAAGGCAGCGATTAAATCGTTTTGAATTTCAAGAGCATTTACGTCTTTATCGAAACGCACTGTGTACGTTCTTCCTCCAACAAAATCAATCCCTTGATTTAAACCATTTGTAAATAATGAACCTAAACTTATTGCAATTAAAATACCCGAAATGATAAACGCCATTTTACGTTTTCCAAGGAAATTAATATTTACATTCTTGAATAAGTTTTTAGTTAACCCTGTTGAACAAGTTAAAGGCTTCCCATTTTTAGTATAACTATCAATAAACAATCTTGTAATAAAGATGGCTGTAAATAATGAAGTACATATACCGATTAATAATGTTGTAGCAAATCCTTGAATAGGTCCTGTTCCAAAAATAAGCAGGATTAAACCGGTAAGACCCGTAGTAATGTTAGCATCTAAAATAGAAGAAAGTGCATTGCTGAAACCATCATTAATAGAATCACGCTGAGACTTTCCTTTATCTAACTCTTCTCGTATCCTTTCAAAAATAAGTACGTTCGCATCTACAGACATACCAATAGTTAAAACAATACCGGCAATACCAGGAAGTGTTAATACCGCACCTAATCCTGCTAATATTCCGAAGATAAAAAGAATGTTTACTGCTAAGGCAACATCGGCAAAAGCTCCTGCTTTTCCGTAATAGAAAATCATCCACAGCAATACAATTACCAAAGCAATCATAAATGAAAGAACCCCACTGTTAATAGCTTCTTGGCCTAAAGTAGGACCAACAACTTCCGCTTGAATTATATCTGCTGAAGCTGGAAGCTTACCAGCACGAAGAACGTTTGCTAAATCCTGAGCTTCGGCAATAGTATAATCACCTGTAATTTCACTTCGTCCTCCAGAGATTTTACCGCTACTTACCCCAGGTGCAGAATACACAATATTATCAAGGACTACTGCAATTTGAGTACCATTTTGGTATGCATACTCTGTCATATCCTCCCAAATCTTCGCTCCTGTTCCATTCATTTGCATGGTCACAGAAACTCGACCGGCTTGGTTATAGGATTGTTGTGCATCTACAATAACACCACCACTTAATTGTGGGGTCATTTCTTTATTTCCTTTAATAGCATATAAGCTCGTAATTTCTTCACCAAGTGCATCACTAAACTCTGGAATACTCCATAAAAATTGAGTATTTCTTAAATCATTACTGAGCATAGAACGTACTTCTGGCATACGTAAATAGCTATTGATAACGGCAGTATCTTTAATGAAAAAACTAGCTATTCCTGGGTTACTAGCTCTTACTGGGAGTACTCTAGAAAGAATAGGGTTGGTTTCTTCGGCTGTAGCAGTTTCGTCCACCTCTTCACCTCCTAGTAATTCTTCAATATCATCTCCATCTTGGGTTTTCGTAGAATCAGCAACTACAGAAGTAGTGTCTTTTTTACCTGCTAAAAGTTCCTTTAATTTGGTATCTGCTTCCACAATAAAAGAGCTAATCTCTTCTTCTTTTACTACTTCCCAGAATTCTAATTGAGCGGTACTTTGTAATAACTTCTTAACACGTTCTACATCCTTTGCCCCTGGTAACTCTACCAAAATTCTTCCAGAACTACCTAAACGTTGAAGGTTAGGTTGTGTTACTCCAAATTTATCAATACGCTTACGTAGTACTTCAAAAGCAGAAGCAATAGACTCATCAATTTTTCTTGCAATAACCGGTTTTACTTGGTCATTGGTCATATTGCTTTCAATCTGCCCTTCCAGACTTTTGTTGAAGAAAATATCTGCCGAAGCCAATCTGTTTTCACCCGGTAAAGCTTCAAATGCCTCAAAGAATGACTCCAAATAGGTACTTTGTGAATTTTTCTGAAGTTCAGTGGCATCTGCCAATGCTTGGTTAAAAGCAGGGTCTTTGGTATTATTCGCTAATCCAGCCAAGATATCTTTTACAGAAACTTGAAGAATTACGTTAATACCTCCTTTTAGGTCAAGACCTTTGTTTAGCTCTTTCTCCTTAGCTGTTTTATAATCAATTCCTAAAAATTGAGTTTGTGTCGCTACAGAATCTAAATATTGCGCTTCTGCTGCAGCACGTTCTGCTGGTTGCGAAGCATCAAATTTACTTGTAGCAAATTCTTTTGCTCTGTCTTCTACTTTATTTGCAATAAATGTGAAGGATAATTGGTATAAACTCACCAATCCGAAAAGAATCGCAAATACGGTAACTAGTCCTTTATTTTGCATGTGTATATTTTTTTTGGTCAAATTTTTAAAACGGGCAAATATATTACTTACCGTTATATCTGACAATTATTATGAATGAATAAAATTAATTTGAAAAGGCTTCTAAATTTGAATTTAAAAGGCTTATTTGAAAGAGAGTAGTACTCCTGTAATACACTCACTTTTAAACTATGGTAATTTGGAAAGATATTCCTAGGATAGCGGCCCTGCCCTTACCTCTGGAATTTTATAAGAAGTATTTTCTTTAATAATTGTACCATCAAAGTACAAATTCTTATTTAATACTTCACTGTATTTTTTTAAAGTGAAATCTTTTTCAGAAGTACCGAAATACGCAATTGGATTTTCAAATTGGTCGCGCACAAATTTAACTTCAACAAGAACTCCGCTAAACCCTATATCACGATTAGAATTATCTGGAATTTCGTTTACGTTTAAATGAATATAATTATCATTTTCTGAAGAAGGGAAACTAGATGAAGAATCCGACTTCTCCTGTCCACCCGCATAAGCTAAGTAAAGATTTTCTTGATTCTTGAAAAGTACTTCAACAAACGAAACATCTATTGCACTATAGTATGTAATCTTAATAGAACCATCTTGAATTGTAACAACCTGAATCTCATTAACTCCAATTGACTGTAATTGCTTTTTTACAGTTTCAACGGCTGCTTCTGTTTCAGAAGTGCTTACAAAATCCTCATTAAACTGAACTAGAATTTCCTGGTTAGGTGCTTGTTTTTGCTCCAAGCTTTTTCCAAAAAAAGCAAGGGCAATGACCAATATACTCAAGTACCATTTCGAGTTCATGCGTCAAATATAAAAAATAAAGACTGTATTACTACAGTCTTTACGATTAATATAAGTAATTAACGTTTAGAATTCTAGTTCAAAGTATAGGCTACTTTCTAGATTATCTTCGGTGACATCTTCCCCTTTTAAAACTTCATTAGCCGCATTTAACAGTTTTAAATTTACTTTCCAGTACCCTGTCATGGTTAAAGACAGCTTTCCTTCGTACATTCCATTTTTAGCATTATAGGTTAAATCCTCATTATTAGGTGAAGAATGATTTCCCATTCCAGGCATTCTTGGATCTACTGTCACTTTATAGTTTTCTACATTGGTAAAGGTCATCATGTCTTCCATTTTGTATAATACCGCGGTAAAGTCATTTATTGCCACTTCTGGAGTAGTAGGAGCAACATAAGCCAAAATATAACGCGTATCATCACTTCCCATAAAAGAACTTACTTTGCTTAAAACATCTGCTGGACTTTGCACTTCAATTTGTTCCGTTTTCGAAATTTGCGCTCCCTTAAAGGTATAATTAAAAGTAATATCCCAATACTCGGTGGTATTTCCAGGCATTTGAAATACAATAAATCCATTGTAAATTGAAGGAGTTTCGGTAGCCGTAAGAACCGACTTTGGAGCTGAATGCATCATGGTTTCCATATGCATCATCGGCATCCAAGATAGGTTTACATTTTCAACAAACGTGTTGGTTGATATATCTTTTATTCTAACAAAAAATGAATTGTACCCTGTCGTTATAAGCGTTTTTTCAGAATATAACTCTACCGTATGATCGGTATAAACAAATTCTTTAAGTAAGTTATAGGCTTCCATGGGGTCTGTCTCTACAATAGTATCATCATAGTCATCTTTTGAACAAGAAGCTAAGGTAAATACTGCGATAAATAGTAGGGATAAATATTTTATTGTTTTCATGTGTTTTATTTTTTATGTTAAATTAATTTATTGAATATGAAACAGTTAAATAAATGTTTCTCCCCATACGCGGAATGTTATTCCAATCGGTATAGGTTGAATAGTTTGTGTCAAAAATGTTTTCAATACCTGCTTTTACAAAAAGATCGTTTTCTTTTAAAAAGAATCGCTTCCCAAAACTTGAAGAAATTGTCGCATAAGCTGCTGTCTTAGTTTCTCCATAAGCTGGATTATAATTTGTTTGCGCTCCAGCCCCAGATAAGGACAGGGAAGCAGAATATTGATTTTTATAAAAATTAAGTGCACTTCTATACGAAAGCGGACTAATAAGTGGCAAATTTTCATTTCTATGATCAACTCCTCGATGGTAAGAAATCTGTCCAGTCCATTTAAAGGCGTTTGAGATAGCATACTTTCCTGAAAGCGTAGTATTAAAAAGCCGCGCATAGTCCAGATTTGTATAAATTTTTACCCCTTCGGTACCAATGGTCATGGTGCTAAGAGTATTATCCACCTCTCCAATGATATAATTTGAGACATGAAAATAATTTGCACTTGCAGTAATTTCAAAAATTGGCTTTTTATAGGTTACAGAAAAACTCGTTTCTACAGAACTTTCGGTATTTAAATCTGGGTATCCTATATAATCGTGGTTATCAAAACTATTAAAGAGATAAAAGCCATATCCTTCCGAAACCGATGGCGCTCGCTCTCCGTAAGAAATACTTCCATTAATATGAAAATCATTCAGCATTTTATGATAAAGGACTGAAAGGCTTTTCAAAAAACGGGTATTAGATTCGTCCATCTCTGGATAGAAAATTTTTAAACTGTTCAGCCCAAATTCATCTGCCACAGAGCTGGAATGATATGCCAAACGTGTTGATAATTTAAGAGAAGACTTTTTAAATGAAATGTAATCTTCTGCATAGAATCCAACATCCTTAGTACGCACATCGGGCCAGGTAAGCATAAACATTAACGGCTCATCACTATTGGTTGGATACATCGTCATTTCTGCGTAAGACTTATTGTAAAAACCATCCAACTTCAAGAAAAAATGATGCTTTTCTTTCATCAAATTTGCCTGCGAATAGAACCCTGCTGTTTCACTCCAACCCGGCATATCCATATGTATGGGAACATCTGGGCGGTTAGTATCGTCCATCACATGTTTAATCGTATTGTAATACACTTTTGATTCCCAATTACTAAAACTAGAAAACAAAGAATCTTGATTAAAACTCACCGAACTAATTAAGGCTTGAGCTAAGGAAACATCCATAGGTAAAGCGGGATATCCCACATCTCTGGCTTCATCATAAATAAGGGTTGCCGAAATAGATTGATCTTCTGCCAACTTAAAACCAGAATTGATGGAGAAATTGTATTTTTCATATTGCGAAAAAGCGACCTCTTCATTTCCTCCAGCATAGTAATTTTCTGCTTTACGATAGATTCCATCGGTATTCACATAAAATTTTTCGGTAGCATAATTCAAATCTCCTCCTAAAACATACATGACATTATTGCCTTCAAAAGCACTTTCCAAAGAACCATTCCATCCCTTTGCACTAAAGTTACTTTTATCCAGTTTTAAGTTAATTCCGCCACCAATGGTATTTCCAAATACGGCCCCTTGCTGTCCAGATCCAATTTGTGCTTCCGCTAGATTTGACACATCCACATAGGAAGTAATTGGATCCATCTTATCGGTACAAGCACCAAAAATTTGCATCCCATCTATGGTTATAGCCAATCGTTCGGAAGCCATATTATTCATTGTTGGCTCCCACGCATAAGCTCCTCGTTTTACCATGTTGATACTACGCGATGATTCCAAAAACTCATCTAATGTTGACAATGGTTTTTGCTGCTTTTGATAGTCCAATTGCTTTCCTGCAGAAATCAACACGACCTCGTTGAGCTGTACCAATTTCAGACTGTCTGCTTGGACTTCTTGAGAATACAATTTTGGTATAAAAATTCCATAGAATATGGCACACCAAAAGTATTCCATACGCATTCCCTTTAAAGGAAATGCCTTTATAGTTAATTTCATTATGTATTTGTTTTGATAAATAAAAAAAGTAAGGCTGTACTGAGTTCATCCCAGTACCTTTTGGTAAGAACCGTTACTTAAAATATCAAACTCTAGGTGGGTGAAGGATTTTTGAAGTGAAAAGTGAAGTATTCAAATTTGGAACATAATTGATTTTTGTTTTGGAGCTCATTTCTTGTTCCGAAGCAAATGTAAACTCCTCTATATTTTCTGAGATTATAAATTGAGGTATCTCAATTTTTGAAGTTTTGCCTTTAAATGGATTTCTATCCTCTTCACTGGCTTGTTTAGCAAATTGTTTTGCCAAATAGCATTTTCCATTACATTTCATTTCGGGCTTATCCCTATTCTCGCAAAGTTTTTCAATAATGTAATTATAGTTTATTACATACTCTACCACGGGCCATAAAGGCCTTGTAAGGATAAAGACAGAAGCCACTATAATAATTACATTCTTCACCTAGCAAATATATTAAATAAACCTTCTCGTAAATAATGATTTTTATCACATTTTACAAAGAAAAATATTATGCCAGCAAAAAGCTTCTCAAATACAATTGGTTTTCAAAATTTGTAAACTTTTAATTGTTAATAAAATTTTATATTGCTCATTTTTAGTATTTTATGTAACATTATTTGTAAACTTTTATTTTTTTATTTTAAAATATATAGCGACAATTTCATTATATTTACCTATCAAAATAATTCCAAAAAAACATTTCAAAATAACCTCCCAATGCAAGTAAATAAAGTTGCCGAAATTCAAAAAACCTACACCCAAGAAGAAGCTTTTAACGCTTCTGTCGATTACTTTAAAGGAGACGATCTCGCTGCCCGTGTTTGGATTAACAAATACGCTATAAAGGACTCCGAAGGAAATCTCTACGAAAAAACGCCTAACGATATGCACAGGCGTATCGCTCGAGAAATTGCCCGAATTGAACAACGATACCCTAACCCATTAAGTGAAGAAGCTGTTTTTGAAGTTATTAAAGACTTTAAATACATTGTCCCACAAGGAAGTCCTATGGCGGGTATTGGCAACCCTTATCAAATTGCTTCCCTCTCCAATTGTTTTGTGATTGGAAATGAAGGGGATTCCGACTCCTATGGGGGCATTTTAAAAATAGACCAAGAACAAGTGCAATTAATGAAACGTCGTGGCGGAGTGGGTCACGATTTATCACACATTCGACCCAAGGGGTCTCCGGTTAAAAATTCGGCACTTACCTCAACGGGAATTGTTCCTTTTATGGAGCGCTATTCAAACTCTACCCGTGAAGTTGCTCAAGATGGGCGTCGCGGAGCCTTAATGCTTTCAGTTTCTATCAACCATCCAGATTCTGAAGATTTTATAGATGCTAAAATGGAACAAGGAAAAGTGACAGGTGCCAATGTTTCGGTACGTATTGATGATGCCTTTATGCAAGCTGTAAAAGATGGCAAAACCTATACCCAAAAATATCCCGTAAATAGTGATAACCCAAAGTTTTCAAAAGATATAGAAGCCGGAAGGCTATGGAATAAAATTGTACATAATGCGTGGAAATCTGCAGAGCCCGGCATCTTATTTTGGGACACTATTGTTAAAGAGTCTGTTCCAGATTGCTATTCAGATCTTGGCTTTAAGACCGTTTCCACCAACCCCTGTGGCGAAATTCCGCTATGTCCTTATGATTCTTGTCGTTTACTAGCCATTAATTTGTTTTCCTATGTGGAAGAGCCCTTCTCAAAGGATGCATTTTTTAATTTCCCACTGTTCAAAAAACACATTGCGTTGGCACAACGCATCATGGATGACATTATCGATTTGGAGCTGGAAAAAGTAGATGCCATTATCGCAAAAATTGATGCCGACCCACAGAGTGACGAGGTAAAAGCCGTTGAAAAAAACCTATGGTTAAACATTAAAAGAAAAGCTCAAGAAGGCCGAAGAACAGGAATTGGTATAACTGCAGAAGGTGATATGCTTGCCGCTTTAGGAATTAAATATGGAAGCCAACAAGGAATTGATTTTTCAGTTGAAATACATAAGACAGTTGCATTAGAAGCCTATCGCGCATCGGTATATGCCGCAAAAGAAAGAGGAGCTTTCAAAATATTTGATTCAGAAAGAGAAAAGAACAATCCGTTTATTCTTAGACTTAAAACAGCCGATGAAAAATTGTATTTTGATATGCTTGAATACGGACGCAGAAATATTGCGCTTCTTACCATTGCTCCAACCGGAACTACAAGTTTGATGACGCAAACCACTTCAGGTATTGAACCTGTTTTCCTTCCCGTATACAAAAGAAGAAGAAAGGTAAATCCCAACGATAAAAATGTACGGGTAGATTTTGTGGATGAAGTTGGAGACAGCTGGGAGGAATATGTGGTGTTTCATCACCGATTTAGGCAATGGATGGAGGTAAATGGAATTTCTACCGACAAAAATTACAGCCAACAAGAATTAAACAAAATTGTAAAAAAATCGCCTTACTATAAGGCTACTTCTAACGATGTAGATTGGTTAAGCAAAGTGAGAATGCAGGGCGCTGTACAAAAATGGGTAGATCATTCTATTTCGGTAACCATAAATTTACCTAACGAAGCAACCGAAGAATTGGTTGGAAAACTCTATCTAGAAGCTTGGCAAGCAGGCTGTAAAGGTGTTACTGTATATCGTGATGGCTCACGCTCTGGTGTATTAATTTCAAACGAAGAAAAGAACGAAGAAGAAGCTGACACCTTAACTTCATTCCCTACAAAACGCCCAGAAACATTGGTTGCAGATGTGGTACGCTTTCAGAATAACAAAGACAAATGGATTGCATTTATTGGCTTAATTGATGAAAAACCTTATGAAATTTTTACGGGTTTTGCCGATGACGAAGATGGAATTTTAATTCCGCGTTGGGTAAATGAAGGTGTAATTATTAAAAATAGAAACGAGGACGGATCGTCGCGTTACGATTTTCAGTACAAAAACAAAAGAGGCTATAAAACCACCATCGAAGGTCTTTCGCATAAATTTAATCCAGAATATTGGAACTATGCAAAATTGATAAGTAGTACCCTACGTCACGGAATGCCTATTGATAAAGTTGTAGAACTTATTAATAGTTTACAACTGGATAGCGAGAGTATTAATACCTGGAAAAATGGGGTTGCCCGTGCCCTAAAACGTTATATTGCCGATGGCACTGAAGCACACAAACAAAAATGTGAGAATTGTAACAGTACAGCACTTATTTACCAAGAGGGCTGTTTAACTTGCAAGGATTGTGGCTCTTCGAAGTGTGGGTAATACAATAACGCAAAATAAAAAAGCTGGCAAATGCCAGCTTTTTTATTTATTACAAGTACGGTTTAATTATACTTCAAGCAATGCGTTTGTTTTACTTACACCTTCAGCACTTTCTTTCATATGTGCTTTTTCGGTATCATTCAATTCTAACTCAACAAGACTTTCAATACCGTTTTTCCCTAAAATTACAGGAACACCAATACAAATGTCTTTCATTCCATATTCACCATTGAGCATTGTAGAACAAGGGAACATTTTCTTTTGATCACAAGCAATGGCCTGCACTAAGGCTGAAACGGCTGCTCCTGGAGCATACCAGGCTGAAGTTCCGAGTAACTTCGTAAGGGTTGCACCTCCTACTTTGGTATCTTCCATTACTTGTTGTAATCTTTCTTCTGAAATAAATTTTGATACTGGTACACTATTTCTAGTAGCTAAGCGTGTTAATGGAATCATTCCTGTATCACTATGGCCACCAATTACCATTCCGTCCACATCACTTAAAGGAGCTCCTAAAGCTTCAGCTAAACGATATTTAAAACGTGCGCTGTCTAAAGCCCCTCCCATTCCTATAATTCTATTTTTTGGCAATCCAGTTACTTTATGAGCCAAATAAGTCATGGTATCCATAGGATTACTCACCACAATCAAAATGGTATCTGGAGAATGCTTTACCAAACTTGTTGCTACTGTTTTTACAATGCCAGCGTTAATTCCAATTAATTCTTCACGAGTCATACCAGGCTTTCTAGGAATTCCTGAGGTAATAACACAAATTTGACTTCCTGCTGTTTTTGAATAATCATTGGTTGAACCCGTAATTTTGGTATCAAATCCATTTAAAGGAGCCGTTTGCATAAGGTCCATTGCCTTTCCTTCGGCATAGCCTTCTTTAATGTCTAACAATACTACTTCGCTTGCAAAATCTTTAATAGCAATGTACTCGGCGCAACTTGCACCCACAGCACCTGCTCCTACAACAGTAACTTTCATTATCTCTTTAATTTTAAGTTGAATATTTCTTTTAAAATCTGAATTTTCAGACGCTGCAAAAGTATCAATTTCTAGACAGTCATCCTACTAAAAACCAGAACAAAAATGGTTTTCAAATAAAATAAACTACTCAGTTACATGACGTTAACGAACACTTATTGCAATCCCCGCTGAAATATTGTTATACTCCTGAAGCGTATAAGAAGCAAATATTTTAAAGACACTTAAATTAATTCGTGTTCCCAAGCCTAGTCTAACACTATTTACATCGGCTTTAAAATTTAAGGGGTTTGAAATGGTTTCTTGAACCGTTCCAATATTATTTCCATCACTGTCTTCTAATTGATAGGTGAGTGTGTAATCTCCATTTAAAGCCAGTTTACTGCCACCTCTCCCAAAACCTATAGAACCAAAAAAATCAACAATCTTTAAATCTACAGACGCAATAGCTTGTAACGATAAAGTATTCAATTTAAACACGGCTTCTCCATTTACAACCGTCACATCATCTAGGGCATCTTCATCGTCAATTGCATAGGTTACTTTTGTATGTCCATACGCCACTAGGGCACTTAAGCTAAAAGGAGATTCGTCCATTGTAGGAATGTATTGTGAAATATTGTGTTGCAATCCCAACCCAATAACAAAGTTCTTTACTTTATCATCAATCCCAAGATTTGGCACAAAACGAAGTTTAAAATCGGTACTCTTAGGCAATCCAAATCCAACTTGTACTATAGGTGCAGGCACCCCTTTCAACGGAAAGTCTTCACCAATACCTCCGGGCATTTCAAATTCGGCTACCTTCACAGTGCCATCACCTACTGGTATTCTCACATCAAAAACAGTACTATTGGTATCATCCCCCAATACGGTTGAGACATTTTGCTGACTTCCTGCTTGTGATGTCACAAAATTATAGTCTGAAGATCGAAAAAGAAATTCTTTATTATCGTCTGGTACCAAAGCCAAATTTGCGCCTATGGTAATATCGAACCCAAAAAGTTCATGGGTTTTTCCAGTGGTATACCAACCATCATTCATACTGTAAACAATACCCTTTAATGCTGGATTTATATAGGCTTGAGTTAAACTTTCTGCGTCATCTGCCGCTAAAAGGATACTTTCGAGTTCTTGTGAAAAAGAAATATTCTGAAATAACAATACACAAAATGCTACTTTAATAATTTTCATACTTCGAAGTTTTGGTTAGTTATTGAATAAAGATAGCAACTTCAAAACAAAAAAAATACCCCATTAAGGGGTATTTTTAAAACATTGCTTTTTAAAAAAGTAGCTACGCATCAATATTTGCATAAACTGCATTCTTTTCTATAAATTCTCTTCGAGGTGGCACTTCATCACCCATTAGCATAGAGAAAATTCTATCGGCCTCTGTACCATTATCAATTGTTACTTGGCGTAATGTTCTAAAATCTGGATTCATAGTTGTATCCCAAAGTTGTTCAGCATTCATTTCTCCTAAACCTTTGTAGCGTTGGATACTAGCACTTCCTCCAAATTGTTCATTAAGAGCATCTCGTTCTTTGTCACTCCAAGCATATTCTTTTTTCTGCCCTTTTTTCACCAAATACAATGGTGGAGTAGCAATATAAACATACCCTGCCTCCACTAATTCTCTCATATAACGGAAGAAAAACGTTAAAATTAACGTAGAAATGTGACTACCATCTACATCGGCATCACACATAATCACTACTTTATGATAGCGAAGTTTTTCAAGATTCAGCGCCTTGCTATCATCTTCTGTTCCAATAGTAACCCCAAGTGCTGTGTATATATTTCGAATTTCTTCATTTTCAAAAACCTTGTGCTGCATGGCTTTTTCTACATTCAAAATCTTTCCTCGAAGCGGTAAAATAGCTTGGAAGTTACGATCTCGACCCTGTTTTGCTGTTCCCCCTGCAGAATCTCCCTCCACTAGGAATACTTCACACTTTGAAGGATCTTGTTCAGAGCAATCGGAAAGCTTTCCTGGCAAGCCTGCACCACCCATTACCGTTTTACGCTGCACCATTTCCCGGGCTTTACGAGCTGCATGACGAGCCGTTGCGGCTAAAATTACTTTTTGAACAATAGTTCGCGCATCATTTGGGTTTTCTTCCAAATAGTTTTCAAGCATCTCAGAAACAGCCTGACTTACAGCTGAAGTAACTTCTCGGTTTCCAAGTTTAGTTTTGGTTTGTCCCTCAAATTGAGGTTCAGCAACTTTTACCGAAATAATAGCAGTTAATCCTTCACGGAAATCATCTCCAGAAATTTCAAACTTGAGTTTATCGAGCATTCCTGAAGCATCGGCATATTTCTTTAAAGTACGTGTTAATCCAGCACGAAAACCACTTAAATGGGTACCACCTTCGTGGGTATTAATATTGTTTACGTAACTATGTAAGTTTTCATTATAGGAAGTGTTGTACACCATGGCCACTTCTACTGGAATATCGTTCTTTTCACCTTCCATGGAAATAACTTCAGCAATTAAAGGCTCGCGATTTCCATCTAAGAAACGGATGAATTCCTTTAAACCTTCATCACTATGAAAAGTTTCAGAGATAAATTCTCCCTTTTCATCTGTTTCGCGTCTATCGGTAAGTGTAATTGTAATCCCTTTATTTAAAAAAGAAAGTTCACGCATTCTACTTGCAAGAGTATCGTAATTATACTCTAAGGACTGCTGGAAAATCTTTCCATCAGGTTTAAATGTAACTACAGTTCCACGCTCAGTAGTTTCACCTACCGCTTTTACTGGATACATGGTTTTACCTCGCTCATACTCTTGCTCCCAAATTTTCCCGTCACGATAAACAGTGGCTTTTAAATGTTCTGAAAGAGCATTTACTACCGAAACACCTACCCCGTGTAATCCTCCTGAAACTTTATAAGAATCCTTATCAAACTTTCCTCCAGCTCCAATTTTGGTCATAACTACTTCTAGTGCTGAAACACCTTCTTTTTTGTGCATATCCACGGGAATACCACGACCATTATCTTTTACCGAAATAGAGTTATCTTCATTGATAATTACACCAATTGTATCACAATGTCCACCCATGGCTTCATCAATAGAGTTATCCACTACCTCATAAACCAAATGATGGAGTCCACGAACACCTACATCTCCAATATACATGGAGGGGCGCATGCGCACATGCTCCATTCCTTCTAACGCCTGAATACTATCGGCTCCGTAACTACCTTTTTTTTGTTCTTCGCTCATATAAAATTAGGTTGTTTACTACATATTTTTCACAACAAACAAATATAACCATATCACTAATAAAATCAATGGTTTTCGCTATTTTAAAGTAGGTAAGTTATTAACAAATGTTGTGGAAAAAATTAAGCCTTTTCAATCTTCAAAAAAACCTTTATTTGGTTAGAAAGTCAAAGGTCTGTAAAACACGATTTTAGTTTTAATGATTTTAAAAACTTTCACACAATTTTAGAGTTTTTCAATTCTAAAAAATATAATTTTAATCAAAATTTAAAACCATGAAAAAATATTCTATTATTACTGCACTATTGCTTTTTATAGCAATGTCTTTTACAACTGAGTCTATGGCTCAAAAATTTAGCAATCTCGATGTAAGCCCTATGGATGCGGCTTCGTATCCAAGCGACTACAAAATTTCTTTAAAAGAAGTTAAAGTGGTTTATAGTAGACCTCAATTAAAAGGAAGATCATTAAGTGAACTTGCTCCTAATGGAAAGGTTTGGAGAACTGGCGCCAATGAAGCATCAGAAATTACATTCTACAAGGACATGTTCCTTGGAGAAACTCCTATTAAAGCAGGAACCTATACACTTTACACCATTCCAGGAGAAAAGGCTTGGACTATCATTATTAATAAAGATATAAACGTATGGGGATCTTATTTTTACAACGAAAAGAACGATGTAGCAAGAATTAAAGTACCAGTAACAGTTAAAAAGGATTCGCTTGAAGCCTTCTCTATTGCTTTTGAAGGCAGCAAAGGCGGAGTTGACATGCATTTAGGATGGGATAACGTTCGAGTTATAGTCCCCTTTAAAGATAGATTCGCAAAATAAATTAAAAAAACCCGAAGCAAATGCTTCGGGTTTTTTTATGGAATATTTAAATACTTATGGGTTTGTAATGACACCACCCACTTAGGATTTTGCATTACATAATCTACTATTTCTGGAATCATCTTTTCTCTTTTGCTCCATTCGGGTTGCAAGTAAAGTTTACATCTTGAATTTACTTTTGTTGCTTGCGCTTCAGCAAAACGGAAATCATCTTTATTATAAACAATTACTTTGAGCTCATCTGCCTTTTGATAAATTTCTTTGGTAGGAAGTTTTAATTTCTTGGGTGAAAGACAAATCCAATCCCAAGTTCCCGACAAAGGATATGCCCCTGAAGTTTCAATATGTGTGTTTAACCCTTTTTCTTTAAGTAAAGTTGTAAGAGGTCCCATATCCCAAGTAAGGGGCTCCCCTCCCGTCACTACAATTGTTTTGGAAAATTTTGAAGCATTATCAGCAATTTTTTCGATTTCCGTAGGTGGATGAATGGCAGGATTCCAACTTTCTTTTACATCGCACCAATGGCATCCCACATCGCACCCTCCTACTCTAATGAAATAAGCTGCAGCACCTTTATGATAGCCCTCACCTTGGATGGTGTAAAACTCTTCCATTAAGGGTAGCATGATTCCTTTTTCAACCAAATCTTGTACTTGTGCTTCCATGAGGGCAAATTTACAGTAATTTGCTCTTAGCAACTACCTGTTATTCGAATTTTTACCCGCGATTTTATTCTGAAGGATCCTATTTTACAGCAACAACCTCTATCTCAATCTTTGCTCCTTTTGCCAGTGCCTTTGCAGCAAACGTAGTTCTGGCTGGTTTTTGAGGAAAATAGGTTTCATATATTTTATTAAACACCAGGAAATCTTCCATATTTTCGAGTATTACGGTTACTTTAACGACATCAGTTAAGCGCAACTCATGAACCGATAAAACATCCTTTATGTTTTCTATTGTTTGTAGTGTTTCGGCTTCAAACCCACCTGTGACTAATTCACGAGTGTCATGATTCATGCCAATCTGTCCAGACAGATAAAATGTATTTCCTATTTGAACAGCATCACTAAATGGAACATCCTGCTTCTTGGGCTCATGAGATTTATGAAAAATAGGAACCTCAAATGAATTTGTATCCTTGCTGCTTTTTATTTCATTTTTAGATTCCGAACAGCTAAAGAGAAAAGAAAAAATACCAATACCTAAAATTACTCGAATGAATTTCATGATTATATATTAAAGTTTCAATTAAAATACTGAATATTTTTAGTAGCTACCATACAATTGCTATTTTTACCTAAAATTTTGAAGATGGCAGACAAACAAGCTTTTTTTAACCACATTACCGAAGGTTATACCACTAAAGGAGATTCGATTACATTGGGAGCAGCAATGCTGGATGGAGAAACCCTAACCAATGCTTACGTAAAAGTTCCTTTAAAAACCTTAAACCGACACGGACTTATCGCTGGCGCCACTGGAACAGGAAAAACAAAAACCCTGCAAGTCTTGGCTGAAAATCTATCCGACAAAGGAATTCCTGTCTTATTAATGGATATGAAAGGTGACTTAAGTGGTATTGCCCAACCAAGCCCAGGACACCCAAAAATTGATGAGCGTCATGCCCAAATTGGCCTTCCCTTTGAAGCCAAAGGATTTCCTGTGGAAATTTTAACGCTCTCTGAACAAAACGGAGTGCGTTTAAGAGCCACGGTAAGTGAGTTTGGCCCTGTCCTAATTTCAAGAATATTAGACCTGTCTGAAGCCCAATCGGGAGTCATGTCCATTCTGTTTAAGTATTGTGACGACAATAAACTACCCCTTTTAGACCTTAAAGATTTAAAGAAAATTCTTCAATATGCCTCAGACGAAGGAAAGGATGAAATTGAAAAAGCCTACGGAAGAATATCCCCAGCTACATCGGGAGCCATTCTTCGTAAAATTGTAGAATTAGAACAGCAAGGCGGTGATCTTTTCTTTGGTGAAAAATCTTTTGACACGGACGATTTACTTAGGATTGATAAAAACGGAAGAGGCTATATAAACATTGTTCGGTTAACTGATATCCAAGATAGGCCAAAGTTATTCTCAACCTTTATGTTGTGTTTGTTAGCCGAAATTTATGCCACCTTCCCAGAGCAAGGAGACAGTGGCAGACCCGAACTTGTTATTTTTATTGATGAGGCTCATCTTATTTTTAAAGAAGCGAGTGATGCATTACTTGACCAAATTGAAAGTATTGTAAAATTAATTCGATCTAAAGGAGTTGGACTTTATTTTGTTACTCAAAATCCAACTGACGTACCTGATGCGGTACTGAGCCAATTAGGTTTAAAAATTCAGCATGCACTACGTGCGTTTACAGCTAAAGATAGAAAAGCCATTAAACTTACGGCAGAAAATTATCCTTTATCCGATTATTACAAAACCGATGAAGTTTTAACTTCCCTAGGAATTGGAGAAGCATTAGTTTCTGCTTTAAATGAAAAAGGAATTCCTACCCCTTTGGCGGCTACTATGCTACGGGCGCCTATGAGTAGAATGGATATTTTGGAAGATGACGAATTGAAAGACCTATTAGAAGCTTCAAAATTAATAAAAGAATATAACGAAGAAATAGACCGTGATAGTGCTTATGAAATGCTAAATAAAAAAATTGAAATAGCAAATCTCAAAGAAGCAAAAGAAAAAGCAGAAAAAGAAAAAGAGGAAGCCCAACGAACCACAACAAGAAGAACTACTTCTCGTAGAAGAGGCAAAAGCACTCTCGAAAAAGTAATCACAAGCCCCACAGTAATACGAAGTGTACTGGGAATATTAAGTAAAATGTTAAAATAAATAACCCCACAAAAACTATGAAAAAGACCCTATTAATTGTTGCCATTGCTGGAATATTATGTACCCAATGTGGAAAAGGAGAAGACCCATTTGCTATTGGAGAAGGTATCGTAGGTAAAGTGACACAAGATGTCCAAATGAGACAGATAGACTCTATTTTTGCAAACGATTCTATTGTAAAATTGAATCCAATTAAAGATGCTTTGGGAACCCAAGGCGAGGTAGAAATTTATGAAAAAGGCGGAAAGAAATTACTTTTAATTTCGCCAGAAGACGAAAGTGACCCAAACTCAATCATTAGTAATATACAGGTATTTGATGCAAGGTATAAAACCGAAAAAGGATTAAATTCTGCTAGCACCTTTGCCGATGTAAAAGCTAACTATGAAATAGCAGGAATTGAAAATGCAATAAATGCTGTAGTTGTGTTTTTAAAAAACAGTGATATTTATCTTACCATAGATAAAAAACAACTTCCTGAAAACATTAGGTACGATTACAGTGCAAGAATTGAGGCTTCACAAATTCCTGATACAGCTACCTTTAAGTATTTTATGATTGGTTGGGATACTGAAAAGGAATAACATTGATTTTTCATCTACAAATAAAAACCTTCAATTATTGAAGGTTTTTTTATTTCCTTAAATGCAGTATCTTACTCATAAGTACATTAAAAGATGAAATTTTTATTTACGTTTTTACTAGTACCCCTTTTTTGTTTTGGACAATTATCTTCAAAATATGAACCTTCTGCTCTCAATCCCTACGGACTTCCAAATCCAGATGCACCCAAAGAAATACTCGATTTTGATCCATTAATTGGAACATGCGATTGTATTTCGACCACCCGAAACGTAGACCAGTCTTGGGGAGACTCTCAAAAAATGACTTGGACTTTTAAATATATTATGAATGGTACGGGCATCCAAGACGAAACATTAAAAGAAGACGGTAGCCATTCTGGAAGCATAAGACAGTTTATTGCCGATAGTAGCAAATGGTATGTGCATTGGTATTCTAATACTACTCCTAGTACGTCCCTCCCAACCTGGGAAGGAGGAAAACGGGGTGATAGTATTGTGTTATATCGGGAACAGAAAGCCCCAAATGGCATGGATGGCTCCTATAGACTTACCTTTAGTAATATTTCTGAAAAAGGGTTTCACTGGATTGGAGAATGGGTAGATACTACTGAAAAATTTGTATTTCCCACTTGGAAAATCGAATGTGTAAAAAGAGATTCTAATTGGGATAAGGAAATAATCTTAAAAAACGTAGCTGCTTTTTCTAAGGCATATATGGATGGAAATATTGAAAAGTTATCTCAATTTTATACAGAAGATGGAAAAATATTTCCCAACAACACAGATATCATTTCTGGGAGAGATGCTATTAAAAAAAGATGGACACTCCCTGAAGGTGTTTCCATTAAATATCATAAAGTAACGCCTTTAGAAATTAAAATTATTGGTGATTTTGCCTATGATTTTGGCTATTATGAGGGCAGTTCTGTTTCTCAAAAAGGGGAATCCCCCTTTAAAGGAAAGTATGTAATTGTCTGGAAAAAATTGGATGGTGATTGGAAAATGTACCTTGATATTTGGAATAATATTTAGAGCCTTATCATAAAATTCATTTTTCAACACTAAAACGGAAGAAAAAATAGAAAACCTATATTTATAGTGTTAAACAATTTATATGCTATCACCTTTAGATAAAAGTCTTCTTCGTAGTGATCTGTTTCGGCATTTGGACGGAATTGTTTGTGCGCCCGTAATATATTCACTAAAAGAAAAAGGAGTACTTGATTATTTGCTAACAAAAACGTCTTTTTCAATTTCAGAGATTTCAGAAAAATTTGAAGCCAATGAAGGATACCTAAATGTTGCCTTACGAATGTTGGGTTCGCAAGGCTGGGTAAATTATAAAGTAGATGCTCAAACAAACCAAGTTACCATCTCAATAAACGATAAAAGTGAGAAGGCATTTCAATTTTCTGAAAGGTATCGCGAAGTGGTTCAGTATTTAAAGATTTCGGAAGGTTTTCACCCACGTAATTTCGACTTGGAACAGTTTACATCACTCAACAGAATTTTTACGAAATACAAGCAAGGAGACTTTAATCCAATATCCAAAAACGAGCAAGATCGTGAAATTGAATTGCAAATCCAGAAACATATTGAAGGTGTTTTGGTGGGACCCATTACTGTATATTTGGGGATGGACGGAATGTTTCATAAATATTTTATGGAAGCCTCCTTTAGTGCCGATGAGTTTCATGAAGACCCCGTGAGTTTTAGCAAAATATTAGATTTCTTTACTTTTTTAGGTTGGTTTAATAAGAAAAATGAGCACTATCGATTTACCGATAAAGGCTTGTTTTTTGCCCGTAGATCCTCGGCTTATGGGGTAACAGTTTCCTATTTACCTACTTTTAGAAGGGTAGATGAATTGTTATTTGGAAATGCTACCATTTTTAAGAGCAACGACCCAAATGCTACCGAAATGCACGTGGATAGAGAGATGAATGTTTGGGGAAGTGGAGGAGCCCATTCTGCTTATTTTAAAAAGATTGACGAAATAGTAATCGCACTTTTCAACAAACCCATCGAAGAACAACCTAAGGGGATTCTGGATATGGGATGTGGTAATGGCGCATTTCTTATCCATCTTTTTGAAGTGATAGAACAACGAACCAAACGAGGAACCATGCTCGAAGAATATCCCCTCTTTTTAGTAGGGGTAGATTATAATCGTGCCGCATTAAAAGTTACCCGAGCCAATCTGGTGAAAGCCGATATTTGGGCCAAGGTCATTTGGGGTGATATTGCCAATCCCTCCCAATTGGAGAATGATATTCAGGAAAGTTATGATATTGAATTGAGTGATTTGCTCAACGTGCGAACCTTTCTCGACCATAACCGCCCTTGGAAATTCCCCAATAATATCGAAACCAATAGAAAGAGCGATTCTAGGGGAGCTTTTGCCTCTTGCGGTGATAGATTACCCAATGCAATCGTAGAACAAAATTTAAAGGAACATCTCGAAAATTGGTTACCCTACATTAAAAAGTTTGGTCTTTTAATGATAGAATTACACACCATAGACCCTTCCATAGCTTCGAAAAATATTGGAAAAACGGCTTGCACAGCTTATGATGCTACCCATGGTTTTAGCGATCAGTATATTTTAGAATTAGATGTTTTTCTTAAGGTAATTGATGAATTAAACTTAAAAAGTGACCCAAAACATTTTTCAAAATTTCCAAATAACGAACTTGCTACCGTAAGTATAAACTATTTAAAACTCGCCTAACAATGTCACAAAATCTACGACCTTTTCATCTAGCCATTCCCGTAAATAACATTGAAATAAATCGAACCTTTTACAGAGACGTTTTAGGATGTAAAGAAGGACGAAGCAGCGACCATTGGGTCGATTTCGATTTTTTTGGACATCAATTGGTCATTCATTTAAAGGAAGAAAAAAATGAATCTGTTTCAAACCCAGTAGACGGAAAAGAGGTCCCCATTCCGCATTTTGGGGTGGTTTTGGATATGCAAACTTTTGAAACATTTGCTGAAGATTTAAAAAAGAAAGGCATTCAATTTATTATCGAACCTTATATTCGATTTAAAGGTGAAGTAGGTGAGCAAGCCACTATGTTTTTTAAAGACCCCTCGGGTAATGCTTTGGAGTTTAAAGCCTTCAGGAATTTGGATCAGCTTTTTGCGAAATAGCTTTTTTTCTAGTGAAATGAAAAGGCAAATAAATTAGGAAGAAATACGGAAACAAGATTAATTCTGCCACCAAAATATAATACGGCCAATCCCCTAAATAGTCTAACAATGATCCGTGGGGTGGCTTTTCTGAAATAAAGAAATAATTAGAGCCTAAGATTTTATTCACCAATAGCATGGCAACAAAGTACACTTGCAATGCTAAAAAGGACTTAAATATGCTTTTTACAGTGGGGCGCATTTTGTAAATAATAGTGGCGTAAAGAATAAAAACAACCAAGCCACAATGCACTACAAAATATTTGAGATAATCGTAATGTGGAAACCCATGGGCTAAATCAGGTGTAATAATAGCTTGAGAGGTGCCTGCCAAAATCCAAAAAAGCAATACTTCATACATCCACTTTTTACGAGTTACTGCAAAGATGGGCAGCAATAAAGAAATGATATTACAGAGATGTAACGGAAGATGTTCGGTAGCGTCAAATCCCTGAATGTATATCCTAGAAATAGTCCAAATAACCAAACTTGCACAAAGAAATATAGAGAATCCAACTCCTAATTGGCGCTGTCTTTTTTTAGATAATTTCTTTGCCCAAACAATAAACGTATATCCAAACAATGCAAAAAAAAGAATGGCAATAATATGCTGAAAGCCAAACATGGTGAAGGCATTATTATCTCTAAAAAATACAGACTCGGTCACGTTTTTTCAAAAATTAAAAAGGAAAGGTAGTAAAAGATTTTAATTTGAATCTTTTCTTAAAAGCATTGAAGGTTGATTGAAAACATGTAATTTTAAACTACAATTTTAAATTCATGAAGAACATTCCACAGCCTATCATCCGTCAAATATTTATTTTACTCATTATTATTATTATTGGCGGACTTATTTTTTGGGAATTACTCCCCTATCTTTCTGGTGTTTTGGGAGCCATCACTATTTATGTGCTAATGCGGGGATGGATGGTGAAACTAGTACGAAGAGGATGGAATAGAAATCTTGCCGCTGCCACACTTTGTATTCTTTCGTTCATTACTATTTTACTTCCAGTTTCTGGAGTTTTATTATTACTGGGAAATAAAATTGGTCACGCTGTTAAAAATTCTGAAAGAGTTGCGAGTGCCTTTAAAGAACAAATTGGCGTTTGGGAAAGTAGGTTAGGTTTCGATTTGGCTTCTCAAATAGATGTAGGAGCTATCTCTAATTGGCTTTCCAAAAATTTACAAAATATAGCTGGAAGCACTTTTGATGTATTTATTGCTATTGGACTAATGTACTTTATTTTATTCTATTTATTTACCGATCGTTCTTTGGCAAAGGATTCTGTGGGAAGCTACATCCCTGTGAATAAAACTAATTTAAAAGTGATCGGAAATCAAGTAAAAGCTATGGTGCGATCTAATGCTTTAGGAATACCCCTAGTTGCTGTAGCACAAGGAATTGTCGCTTTAATTGGTTTCTTAATTTTTGGTGTTCAAGATCCTTTCTTTTGGTTTGTTATAGTCACTATAGGCTCGATGATTCCTTTTGTAGGAACTTTATTAGGAATTTTACCCGTATTTATTCTTGAATTATCTACCGGAAATACATTTACGGCTTGGGGAATTCTTATCTATGGATTGGTAGTTGTAGGCTCCACAGATAATATTATAAGGCTTTATGTGTTAAAAAAACTAGACAACGTACATCCTTTAATAACTCTAGTGGGAGTAATTGTAGGGGTACCCCTTTTTGGATTTATCGGGCTCATTTTTGGCCCTTTACTAATCAGTTTATTTCTAGTACTACTTAGTATTTACAGAAAGGAATATCCTGAAAAAGAACACTCTTAAAGGCTTTTTCTTTGCTCTCTAGCCAATAAGGTATTTTTTAATAACATGGCAATGGTCATGGGTCCTACGCCCCCAGGAACAGGTGTTATAAATGAAGCTTTTTTACTTACATTTTCAAAATCAACATCGCCTTTTATTACATAACCCTTAGGATGGTTTTTATCCTCTACACGAGTGATTCCTACATCAATAATCACCACATCGTCCTTGACCATTTCAGCTTTTAGGAAATCGGGTACGCCTAATGCCGAAATAATAATATCTGCTTGGGTAGTAATTTGTGAAATATTTTTGGTACTACTGTGTGTAAGTGTCACAGTACTATTCCCTGGCCATCCTTTTCGGCTCATTAAAATACTCATGGGACGCCCCACAATATGGCTACGTCCAATAACGACAGTATGCTTCCCTTTGGTGTCTACTTTATATCGCTCTAATAGTTCTAATATTCCGAAGGGGGTTGCAGGAATAAAAGTGCTCATATCGAGTGCCATTTTGCCAAAGTTTTCTGGATGGAAACCATCTACATCCTTACTTGGATCCACAGCCATTAATACCTTTTGCTCATCGATTTGTGGAGGCAATGGTAATTGAATGATAAACCCATCAATGTCATCATTGTTGTTTAGCTCTTCAATTTTTTTAAGTAATTCTAACTCACTTGTAGTATTGGGCATTTTTACCAACGTACTTTCAAACCCAATGCGCTCACATGCTTTTACTTTACTCCCCACATAGGTTAAACTAGCACCATCATCACCTACTAAAACCGCTGCTAAATGAGGAACTTTCTCTCCTTTTGCCTTCATCTTGGCTACTTCTGCAGCAATTTCGTCTTTAATTTCGTTGCTTACTTTTCTTCCGTCTAATAATGTCATATCCTAGAGTAGGGATTTTAATTAAAATATTAACGCATCTTATTCATTGCCTGCATCATTTTTCGGCCGCCCCCTCCTTGCATCATCTTCATCATTTTGCTCATTTGGTCGAACTGCTTCAATAATTGATTTACTTGCTGAACTTCGGTTCCACTGCCTTTGGCAATACGTTTCTTTCTACTTCCGTTTATAATGCCTGGGGTACTCCTTTCCGCAGGAGTCATCGAATGAATAATCGCTTCAATTCCTTTAAATGCATCGTCATCAATATCAACATTTTTCAAAGCCTTTCCTGCGCCTGGTATCATTCCAACCAAATCCTTCATGCTACCCATTTTCTTAACTTGCTGAATCTGTTTCAGAAAATCATCAAATCCGAATTGGTTTTTTGCAATTTTTTTCTGCAGTTTTCTAGCCTCCTCTTCATCAAACTGTTCTTGCGCTCTTTCAACAAGGGAAACTACGTCCCCCATCCCTAGAATACGATCTGCCATACGTGAGGGGTGGAACACATCAATTGCATCCATCTTCTCTCCCGTTCCAATAAACTTGATTGGTTTATCAACAACACTTTTAATTGATATAGCCGCTCCACCGCGTGTATCACCATCAAGTTTTGTAAGAATAACACCTTCAAAATTAAGCCTATCATTAAAAGCTTTTGCTGTGTTTACTGCATCTTGTCCAGTCATGGCATCCACGACAAACAATGTTTCTTGGGGATTAATGGCTTTATGAACATTGGCAATTTCGGTCATCATTTCTTCATCCACCGCAAGACGACCTGCCGTATCCACAATTACCACATTGTGTCCATTTTTCTTAGCATGAGCAATGGCGTTTTGAGCAATCTCCACGGGATTCATATTTCCCTCTTCGCTATACACCTCAACACCTACTTGGTCTCCCACCACGTGCAACTGATTAATTGCCGCAGGACGATAGACATCACAAGCTACCAATAATGGTTTTTTGGTTTTTTTAGTCTTCAGGTAATTTGCCAATTTCCCTGAAAATGTCGTTTTACCACTCCCCTGTAAACCAGACATTAAAATAACACTTGGGTTGCCACTAAGATTCATACCCGCGGTTTCTCCTCCCATCAATTGGGTTAGTTCATCCTTTACCAATTTCACCATTAATTGGCCAGGTTGTAAAGTGGTAAGTACGTTTTGCCCTAATGCCTTTTCTTTAACAGTATTGGTAAAGTCTTTGGCTATTTTAAAGTTCACATCGGCATCTAGTAACGCGCGTCGAACTTCTTTTAAAGTTTCGGCAACATTTACTTCTGTAATACTTCCATGTCCCTTTAAGACATGAAGTGCTTTATCTAGTTTATCACTTAAATTATCGAACATAATACTACTTGCATTTTAAGAATGCCAAAGATACAAATTGAAGTGTGAGTGACAAAGTTACTCACAATGAAAGATGGTCCTAATAAAAGTCTTTCAAATAAGGTGACACCTTTTTGTAAACCACTATTATTTAATTAATTATATAATCAAAAATTTTAATTCAGTTAAAGAAGTGGAAACTTAACTATAAATGTTGTGCCATTCCCTATGCTACTTTCAACAATAATAATTCCTTGATGTTTTTTAACAAAATCTTTTGCTAGTTGCAGTCCCAATCCAGTACCCATCTCACCTTTTGTTCCCAACGTACTTGTTAAATTATCGAGTTTAAAAAGGGAATCGACTTGTTTTTGAGACATTCCCACTCCATAATCTTTGATCTTTAAAACCAACTCAGTTTTCTCCTTTAATAATATTACCTCTACAATACCTCCTTCATTAGAATATTTTATAGCATTTGAAACTAAGTTTCTAACCACAGTTTGTATCATATCGCCATCACAGTAAAATATTATATTTTCAACTAAAGAATCCTTTATGATTATTTGCTTTAAATCTGCTTGAAATTTTAATATTCTAAGGGATTCATTTATTAATTGAGTTAAATTTAGATTTGTAGGATTAAAGTTAATTTCTCCTGTTTGTGACAGTGCCCATCGTAATAAATTGTTAAGTAAATCCACTGTATTTCCAGTAGCCTGATTTAGGTTAACCAATATTTCTTTTAAATCTGGATCTTGTATTTCAGAATCTTCGAGCAAATGCAACAGACCTTCAATAGCATTCAAGGGTTGCTTTATATCGTGACCAATAATAGAGAAGAATTTATCCTTTGTTTTATTGAGTTGAATTAGTTCTTTGTTTTGTTGGTTTATTTTAATTTGACGCTCTTCCAGTAAATTGTTGGTAAAAGCCAATTTGTCATTAAGTCTTTTATAACGATCTACCTGTAACGTAATTACTAAACCTAAAATGACAAAGGCGAAATAACTAGTCCAGAGGATGATGTAAAATTTATTATCTGGTTTAAAATCATCTTTATAAGCAGTCCCTAGTGTTAAACTATATCCAAAATAGGTTTTTTTTGATATTAAAAAATTATTTGAGTTGATATGGAAGTTTTTATAATACTCAGTATCTTTTGAGGTATTATATACTTTTGTACCATCATAAACTTGTTGTCTATCAAAATCTTGTCCATCCTCATTTTTAAATAGAAATACAAATTCATCGTACTCAATATCATCATATATTGGCTGAATAATTGATTTAAAGTCAATAATAGGAGCTACATACCCTAAAACTTTTCCATCCCTATAAACCCTAAAGTTAAGAGGAAGTCCTGGCCATCCTTCAACTAAATTTATGGCAGGAAAAAGATGCAGACCATCTTTGGTTAATAGCCTATTCAAGTTTTTAATTTCTTTATCATCTCTAATTGAAGCTACTTTTTTTCCAATCAAGTTAGCAGGATCCATTTGATTGGGAGTAAAACTAAATTTAAAAACATGAGCAGTATCTATAAACGAAACGACTATTGAATCTTGACGATTTATATCTCTAAATTGAATCCGAACAAATTCCTGAAACTCTTCAGCAGAAGGCAACTCTTTTGATAAATTTACAAATGAATTCATCCCTGAAACGAGTCCTGCAAAATTATCTATAGAAAAAGAAAATTGATTTAACATGTGATTATGAACAGATTCTAAACGCTCTGCCCTTGCTATCTTTTCATTTTCTTTGAATTTGGTATCCAAAAAGAAAATAAAAAAGAGGACACCAAGGATAATAACCCCAAATTTTACCCAATGGGAACGATTTTTCGATGTGATCATTCTGATTTAATTATATAAATATGAATCCAATCTATATTTATATTAGAATTCTATTTAATCAATTATTTATAGATAAACGCAAAGTAGGGAATTCTATCTTAATGAATGGTGAGCAAAATCATCTTTATTATCCATCACGATTTAAATTTGATTTTATATCTAAAAAAATATAGCCCAAACAATAGTTTGGGCCATAATAGAGACAAAAAAAGGAGCGGTTTAGTTCTTTTCAAAAGTGAGATAATCGGTACCGCCGTTACCACCACTTATGTCAATTAATTCAATTTTGGAGCTAGATACTGAGATAAAATCCCAATCATCATTTAAGTCTTCAAATTTGCTGTCTTCAGAAACAGCAAAGAAAATGTTGAAATCATCATCGTCTGTTGAGTTTCCGTCATCATCACTAGACGAATTACTACTATCGTCTGAAACAGACCAAGCACCCGTAATAGTCTCATTCCCTTTAATGGCTAACAATACACCATCTGCTTTAAAGCTAAACGAATAGCCAGTAAAATCATTTGTTTCATCCTGTCCAGAGTCTATAAAACTTGTGATTCTCCATGTTCCACTTTCTGCAACTTGTGTGGTCTGATCTGCACTCGTTTCGTTGGGAGTAGAAGAGGCATTTGAGCTATCATCCTCACTACAGCTTGTGAAAGTAAGAACCATAGAGAATACAAGGGCTAATTTTAAAAAATTCGTTTTCATATTATTTACAATCAATTTATTTTAGGTTTATAATTTTTGAAGTATTAGGGTATCGGTTCCACCATTACCGCCACTCACGTCTTCCAGGTTAATCGTAGTTTCGGTATAGGAAAGCACATCCCAGTCATCATTAAATTCATCGAATGGAATTTGAGTGCCAAAATCTAAATTTAAATCTAAGGTTGAAGTGCCTGTTACACTCCAAGTTCCATTAAAGGTATTTGTGCCATTATCAGCAACCACAGTTCCACCGCTATTGAAAGTTAGGTTATACCCGTAGTAATCGTAAGTTTCATCAACACCATCATCGAGATAGGTAGCAACATACCAAGGACCATTTAAAAGGGTGTCTATAAGACCTTGACCTCCACCACCGCAACCTGTGTGAGGGTTTCTTCCGAAGTTAAGGTAGTCTGTACCACCATTTCCACCACTCACATCCATAAGTTGGATTAATTGAGTATCATAACCCGTTACATCCCAATCGTCGTTTAAATCTTCAAACGGATCGTCTTGACCATCAATGTCAAAGTTTAATACCAAATCTAGTCCGCTACCACTGTCTGTTACCGTCCAGAAACCATTTTTAGTATTTGATGGACTTGTTGCAGTTACCGAACCGTTGATGCTGTAAACAAATTCATAGTCTACATAATCGCATGTTTCATCATTTCCATCATCATCGAGTAAGTTTACGTACCAAGAACCGTTTACTAGATTATCTATAAAATCATTCGTATTTCCACCACCTCCACTATAAGGTGTTCTTTCGTAGGTTAGGAAATCTATACTTCCGTCTCCTCCACTTATGTGTTTTAAACGGATAATATCGTTAGTTGCTTCAAGAACTTCCCAGTCTTCGTCTATTTCGTCAAGTGGGCTTGCAGTACCAAAGAATAAATCTACTTTATCAACACCACTATCTACGTAAAAATCCCAAGTTCCTGGTGTGCTTCCACTTGTATTGGTTGCTTGGGCAGAACCATCTACTGCAAAACTAAATTCATAATCAGCAAAGTCACTGGTTTCATCGTAGTCATCAAAGAAGTAAGTTACATACCATGCTCCAGTGGTTAAATAATTTTCAAAATCTGTTGGATCTGTATTTCCACCTCCATCATTACTACAATCTGCTTGAGAAATAGCATCAATTAATTCTTGATTTGAATTTACACTCATCGTTTGACCATTAACAATAACCGACATAGGATAATCTATTGCAATGTATACTCCTTCTTGTAAATAAAGGAGATAGTCTAGCCATTCGTGTGCATTATTTAATGTGATACTTCCTGTTTGTTCATTATTGTCATTATAAATAAAACAATTAATAGGGTATACAAAATCTACACACGCATAGGTATCTATAATACTGTTTGTACAGTTTGAAATGAGTGAAGCAAAATCATTTTCATTAGCTACGTCTATAATAGTGAAATCCTCAGCAACCAATTGTATTGGGAACACTATATTTAAAACATCTGTATCACTTGGAAATTGATCAAATATTTCTTGAACCAATCTCAAATCATTTATTGATTCTAATGTTAGATTTTGACCATTGGCAAATACTTCAATGGGAAATACTACCGAAAAACAATCACTCCCATCAATAATATTATCCATGGTACCATTATTTTGAGAGGCACTTCGTAATAAATTGGTAATGGTTGAATTTGCAGTAAAGGTTTCTTCGTTATTGGTTTCGTCGATAAATTCTTTATCTTCTTTTTGGCAGGAGCCTAAGATTAGTATGAATCCTAAAAGAAGTAAAATCTGTAGGTTAATTAATTTTTTCATAGAAATTTTTGTTTGTTTATTGGTAAAACAGATAAAATAAACTTTACCCTACCCATCACTAACTTTTTTTATAAATTTGATGAATACCATTCTAACTTCATATGGCAGATAACGTTTGTTCGGAGAAAGTATACAATCAAATTTACTATAATTGGGGCAAACCTATATTCCATTTTATTTTTTTTAAATGTGGGGACGAAGCCCAAGCAAACGATTTAGTTCAGGAAGCATTTATAAAACTATGGCAAAACTGTGAGAAAGTTCCAGAAGAAAAAGCAAAATCCTTTTTATATACTGTAGCCAATAACATGTTTTTAAATGAAGTAGCTCATAAAAAAGTGGTGTTAAAACATGCGCAGCTTCAGCCCAACAAAGTGAACAAACAATCTCCAGAGTATTTGATGGAGGAAAAACAATTTGAAGAAAAATTACAAAATGCTATTGCCAACTTAACCGAAGCACAGCGAACTGCGTTTCTTTTAAACAGAATTGAAGGAAAAAAATATGCCGAGATTGCCGAGATTTTAGAAATTTCGGTGAAAGCAGTAGAAAAAAGAATGAGCCAAGCACTAGCTTCACTTAGAAAAGAAATTGATGAATTTTAAAATATTGAGGTAGGGTAAAATAATCGACAACTGTTTCAGTATTGATATTGGAAATGAAGGATATGGACAAAAACTACATATTACACAAATACCTTAATGGCGAAGCCACTATAGAAGAAATTGAATTATTAAAAAATGATTCAGAATATACTTCTTATGTAAAAATTGCTGAAGCCACCAAAGGTTTTGAAACTCCAGCTTTTAAAGCGGAAGAAACTTTTACTGCTATCAAATCCAAAAATGATATAAAAGAGGGGAAAGTAAGATCGTTATTTTCTTCAAAATATATTTTAAGAATCGCGGCCGTGTTGGCATTGATTGTAACAAGTTATCTATTCTTAGAAAATAGAGATACTTCCATTACTACAGACATTGCGCAAAAAGAAAATTTCTTGTTGCCAGACGAATCTGAAGTAACCCTAAACGCTATGTCGCAGCTAGTTTATAATAAAAAAGGATGGGACAAAGAACGAAAATTATCCTTGGAAGGGGAGGCTTATTTTAAGGTAAAGAAAGGATCCACTTTTAGTGTTGAGACACCTCAAGGCACCGTAACAGTTTTAGGAACTCAGTTTAATGTTTTTTCAAGGAAAAATCAATTTAATATTACCTGTTATGAAGGACTTGTAAGTGTTGCCTTTAGTGATACGATTGTAAAAATTCCAGCAGGAAATTATATTACAATTGAAAGCAATAAAATAATAAACAATGAAACTTTAGCGCTTAATGCCCCAACTTGGGTTAATAAAGAGAGTTCTTTTGAAAACGTTTTGGTTACCGATGTTTTAGCAGAATTAAAAAGACAATATCCCGTTACTATACATACAGAATTAAATTTAAATAAAAGATTTACAGGAAGCTTTACACATACCAATTTAACAGTAGCATTACGCTCCATTTGCGATCCATTACAGCTAGATTTTACTATCGCAAATAACGAAGTGACGCTTTATGCAAAGAACAGTAACTAAACAACAATCAACTTTCCTTTGCCTCTTTTTATTCTTTTTCCAAACCATTATGGTGGCTCAAGAAATGCTTCCATTATTGGAAATCATAACGGATTTAGAACAAAAGCACGAGGTACGATTTTCTTATGTGGAAGCTGAAATTACTGGAATACAAGTAGTTTCTCCTAACTCTACTTCTTCATTAGCAGAAAGTATTGAGCATCTCAACTCAAAAACTCCGTTTCAGTTTAATAAAATTAATGATAGGTATTATTCAATAACCAAAAGAGAAGTGGTTACTTCTAATTATTGTGGAAAAATTATTGATGGAAGTACAGGCCTACCCTTAGAAAATGCTTCCGTTTTAGTAGGAGTTAATAAATACACCACGGTTTCAAACAGCCAAGGCGTGTTTTATATTCCAAACAGTTATATTTCTGAATCTATTTCCATAAGCTATATTGGGTTCGAAACATTAAATCCCTACAGCTCCTCTATTTCTCCCAATTGTCCGGAAATTGTACTATTTCCATCCATTTCAAGATTAAATGAAGTACTTATAAGCAATGTTTTGGTTCGTGGTATTAGCCGAAACGTAAATGGCTCTACTAGTTTGCGCACTCAAAACTTCGGACTACTTCCAGGCCAAACCGAAAATGATGTATTGCAAATGGTGCAGGCTCTCCCAGGGATAGAAAGCAGCAATGAGACTATTTCTACCATTAATATTCGCGGGGGTGCCAACGATGAAAATTTAATTCTATGGGAGGGAATAAGAATGTACCAAACAGGGCACTTTTTTGGCCTTATTTCTGCTTTTAATCCAAGCCTTACTAAAGAAGTATCGGTTTATAAAAACGGAACCCCTGCTACCTTTGGGGAAAGTGTTTCGGGAGTAATTGATATGACTTCCAATAATAACATTGCTAGAAAATTTAATGGAGGCATTGGAACCAACCTTATTAACGCCAATGCTTTTTTAGAAATTCCTATCTCCAATACACTAGGGTTTCAAATTTCTGGAAGATCTTCTATTAATGAAATTTTTGAAACCCCTGCGTATAATAGTTTTTCAGACAGAATATTTCAGGAAACATTAATTACAAATTTGAATAACCCAGAGTTGGTTTCCAATCTACAAACCAATGAGTTTTTTCATTTTTTTGATGTAGGAGGAAAAATCCTTTGGGACCCAACCGAAAAGGATAAAATCCGACTTAATTTCCTAGCTCTTGAAAACCATTTTGAATACACAGAACGGCTTTTTACAGATGAAGAAACTAGTACTTTAAAACAAAAAAGTGAAGCCATAGGCCTTTCTTGGGAACGAAAATGGAATAATTCTTTTATCACCGAAGCATCCACGAATGTTTCCCACTATCTCTTATTTTCAAAAAAACAGGATATTTTAACCACTCAGGAAATTAATCAAGAAAATGAAGTTTTAGAGCTTTCAGCCAAGCTTGACACTCGCTTAAAATTGTCAGATAGAATACAACTTAACTCTGGATATCATTTTTCGGAAATAGGAGTTGCCAATACACAAGATGTTAATTTGCCACGTTTTCGAGATTACGAAAAAAACGTGCTCCGCTCACACATTACTTATGGAGAACTACAATACGCTTCTTCTAATAAAAAAACAAGGATTAACGGGGGCTTACGAGGCAACTATTTTGAAAAACTTGATGAAATTATAATAGAACCCCGTTTTAATTTATATCAAGAAATTTCAAATGGATTTGCCTTTGAATTGGCTGGAGAATTTAAAAGTCAGACCGTGACCCAACGAATTGACTTACAAAGTGATTTTCTGGGAGTTGAAAAAAGAAGATGGGTGTTGGCAGATAATGATGAAGTACCTATTAAAAAAAGCAAACAAGGTTCTGTTGGATTATTATATAATTATGAGGGTTGGTTTATTAATGCCGAAGGGTATTACAAAAATGTAGAGGGTATTACAAGTAAAAGTCAGGGGTTTCAAAATCAATTTCAGTTTTCGAATGAAATTGGAAACTATTCAGTAAAGGGGATTGAAGTAATTCTCAACAAAAAGTGGAGAAACTTTAGTGGATGGGCAAGCTATGGATACAGCAAAAATGATTATGATTTTGAAAATTTATCGCCTAGTCAATTTCCCAATAATATTGATATTACGCATACCGTAACCGTGGCGAGTACTTACCAATTAAAAAATTTAAAATTGGCAGCGGGACTTAATTGGCGTACAGGAAAACCGTATACTTTACCCAGTGAAGAACCACTTATTTTTGATGATGGCATACTTAGCATTCCGTATAATAATCCCAATGAAGAGCGTTTGCCAGACTATTTAAGATTAGATCTTTCTGCCGAATACCATTGGGATATTTCTGAAAGTGTTGATGCTAAATTCAATTTGGCATTACTCAATGTAACCAGCCAAGAAAGCATACTCAACCGAAGATTCGCTTTAGAAGATGATACTGCTTTTAATTCAGAAATAAATCGAATTGAAGAACGGTCTTTAGGTTTTACCCCCAATTTTTCAGTACAATTTCTTTTTTAGCTCTCTACCAGAATTCATACATTTTTTCTTTCTACCAGTTTTAAGGGATAATCATGAGTTTTATAGTAGCTACATTAGTTGTAACTAAAAAATAAAAAATATGAAAACAACTTGCCTCTTATCATTTTTCATATGTATATCCTTCTCTTTACAAGCACAATATGATGCAGAAATACTTTCCTTGGATTTTCCAGATGAAATGAATCCCTCCGAAAATTACCAATTAGACCTTACTTTTAAAAATACTGGGGAAAGTGAACTAAATAGAAGTACTTGCACCTTAAAGGTCACTTATATTAGTGGTCCCAATTCTGAAGCTGGAGAGGACCTAACTATTGAGAAAGATCTCACTGTAAATGTATCTTCTGGAGATCAATATACCTATAGATGGACTGTTGAAGCACCCATTATACCTGGTGATTACAAAATGAATGTAGCCCTTTTAAATGGCAGTAAAACCCTAGATGAAGAAGAGGTAACAACAACCGTAGAGGAGTCCTATAATTCTACCATTAAGTTTACCTATCCTAACCCAATCCAACCAGAGGTACGATATGCACCCCTAAATGCCACCGTTCGAAATTCTGGAAAAGCCCAATGGCCTGAAGGGAAATATGAATTAATAGGAAAAATGGTTACGTCCCCATCAGATGCCAGTATAGATGATATTACGGCTTTCGAATTTGAGGAAGAAATTGATCTTTCAAATTTAGAACCTGGCAACTCAAAGTTTCACCGTTTTGAAGATTATTTTGAAGCACCTTCAACTGGGGGAACCTATCATGTAAAGGTAACATTACATTTGGATGGAAAGCCCTTTAAGGTGGATAACGGAGAATTAAATTTAAACCCTTCTGTCCTATTGGAAGATCAAAAAGCCGATATTCAAGAAAAAGTGACAAAAAAAATCTATCCCAATGAAACGTATCCAGTAAGCTTTACCATAAAAAATTCCGGAAAAGTAAATTGGGATAAAGGTAATTATTCTCTTAAATCAACGGTAACCAAAAGATCCTCTTCCTATATTGACAAAAAACCTTTCGAAACTACAGTTAAAATTAATGCGGTCGAGATGGCGCCAGGAAAATCGGTATCCGTAAAATTCCCAGATATCAAAACACCAGAAATGGCGGGTACGGTCGAGGTGAAATACGAAATTTTATTGGGAGGTAAATCTACTGAAATAGAAGGAGCCGATAAGACCATCAAATACGAAATTGTAGAAGTAACTCCAGATCCCAAACAATTTGCTCAAAACGAAAAGGCACCAACCACGAATGAGAAACCCAAAACTACTATAAAGGAGAATGTGACCACCAAAATCTACCCAGAGAAATCTTATCCTATAAGTTTTACAATTAAAAATTCTGGAAAAATTAAATGGGAAAAAGGAGATTATTCTTTAAAGGCGACTGTCACTAGGAAACCCTCTTCAGTAGATGATAATATTTTTGAACACACCGTAAAATTTAATGGCAGTGAAATGAGTCCAGGAAAAGTGGTAACCCTAAAGTTTCCAGAAATAAATACCCCAGATGCTTCTGGGGTGGTGGAAGTCTCCTACGAAATACTGAAAAACAGTAAACCTACCCAAATTGAAGATGCGACAAGAAAAATTCGGTATGAAATTGTAGAATTATTACCTGAATTAAATATTGGAAGAATTACCCTAGAAGATGCCATGGTTTCTGGAAAAACCTATAAACTCAAGCTTGACATGAAAAACTATGGAGATATTAGTGCTTCAAAGGACGATTGGGAAGTAAAATGCAAAACCAGGACCATAAAGCCCTCAAATTATAGACCTCCTCGAGGCACGTTCGATTTTAGCTTGGACGGTATAGATATGAAGGCCAAGGAAACAAAATATATTAATGGTATCATTAAAGCTCCAAAAGTGGATCAAGAAACCTCTATTCGATTAGAATTTGAAGTTTACTATAAAGGAGATAAAATGGGGGGGCCTAAAACATTCGATATAAAAATTAAATCTTAACATTATGAAAAGAATATTTCTTATTTGTCTAATAGTACCAAGTATCGTTCTTTCCCAAGAAAGAACCGTTACCGAAATTGAACTAATTCCCAATGAAACCATTAGTGTAGAGGGAAGCCTTTCAGAAGGTGAAAAAATGGAAGACCTTTCGTGGGCTTGGCAAAGCAACAATGCTTGTTTTCCTGCCACCCAATATCATAAATTTACAGGAAATCATGTGCTTTACACTGGAATTATCCCTACCTATAGTGAGTTATTTATTAAAGTAATTCCAAAGGATGAAGATGCAAACTTTAGTGTTTATGCCTACCAAGTAGGTGTCGATAATAATGCCCTACCCCCAAATTTACAATCTTGTGTTCGATGTGAAGTAGATCATAAATGGGACAGAAAGTGGAAAGGAAAAACACAAGACCATACCAGAAATGTAAAGTATATTCTAGCACTTAATAGGTCTTATAGGTTTGTAATAGGCATTACAGGAGCCAATGAATTAACCGAAGGTGACTTTACACTTGAAATCTTTACCAAATCAAATTAAATATATCCCCTATATTTACTATACAAAACTCACGAATTGTTGATATTTTATAAATTAAAAAATGTCTCATTAATACTATGTACTGCGATATGTATCAACATACCGCAGTACCTATGTTCACAAGAAATCGTTAAAAAACGTATTGATAGTGTCTTGGGTAGTATTAATAGTAAATCATATGAAGAAAAAAAAGAGGCCTATTCCCATTTAAATACCATAATAGCCAAAACCCAAAGTCAAGCGCAATCACTTTTTGAATATGCCCTTTCTAAAGATAGTACCGACTTAGGAAAAATGATCCTTTACAAACGGTATAGCCAAAAATTATCTCAACAAGGTTTAACAGATGATGCTCTAAAATATAAGCTTTTAGGCTTAGAGCTTGCCAAAAAGTTAAAAGACGAAAGAGCCATAACCGAGTATAACCTTTCTGTTGGCAATACCTATTTATACCAAAACAAAGTTGACAAAGCCTTGTATCATTTTAACGTGGCTGAAGCTCTTGCCGAAAAACCAGATTACCACGACTTCCTTTGGAATGTCTATTACCACAAAGGATTATTACAAGGTGTCTTAGGCGATCTTGAGGGACATACCGAATTTTATAGAAAAATGTGGGATGCAATTAAAGAATACGAAAACACTCCTCAAAAACGATTCGCTTTATACATAATCGTAGAGCATTTTTCACAATTAGACAAGCCTATTGAACTAGCCAAATACACCGAAATACTTTCTGAATTGTACGAAGATGCTCATCCCAACACCCCTGCGGGGCATATGCCCATTAAAAATATTTTTGAAAAACGTGAGGACCCTTCCAATATTCCACAACTTAAAGAATCTATAAGAATTAGTGATAGTTTAAACAGTATCAATTCGCAAAGTTATTCTACCATTGCGCTGGCCAATACGTACTCAAAAATGAATTCACCAGAAAAGGCCATTCCCTATTTGGAGAAAGCCTTGGCAAAGCTAGAGACAGTGAAAAAACCACAGGTAAAACTCGATGTTTTACTGAAAATGGCCACGATACAATTTGAAGCAAAAAATTACAAAGACGCATATACTTATAAAACCAAGGAAACCACTCTAAGAGACAGCGTGAATTCTGAAAGGATGCAAAGAAATATTGCAGAACTCGAAGTAAAATTTGATACCGAAAAAAAGGAACGAAAAATCTTAGAACAAAATCTCACCATTGAAAAAGAAACTCGGGAAAAGAATCAAATTTTGTATTTACTTATTGGTCTAGGTATATTGCTTCTATTATCCTTTTTCTTCTTTCAAAAAAGGTTGAAAGATCAAAAAACTATTGCCACACAAAAACAAGCATTAAAAGACCAAGAAATAAAAGAACTTCAACAAAAAAATAAACTATTAGCACTTAACAGTATGATTGAAGGACAAGAAGCGGAACGGTTGCGTATTGCAAAAGACCTTCACGATAGCCTTGGAGGATTATTGAGTACCGTTAAAGCACATTTTACAACCATTCAAAAAGAAATCGAACAAATTGAGAAACTAAATATTACCGAAAAAACCAATAATCTTATTGATGAAGCCTGCATAGAGGTGCGACGTATCTCTCATAATATGATGCCCCACGCATTAAGCATTTCTGGACTACAAGGTGCTGTGGAAGACATCACAGAAAATTTAAGAGAGGAAGGGTATGAAACAACCCTTGAGATAAAACAAGTACCCGAAAAAATTGAACCTACAAAAGAGGTGATGATTTATAGATTGGTGCAAGAAATTATATCGAATATTCGTAAACATGCCGAAGCCAAGTCTGTTTTAATTCAAATATTAGGATATAAAAAAGAACTCAATCTCATTATTGAAGATGATGGCAAAGGGTTTATTTATGATGAGGCGATGGAAAAAGGAGGACTAGGCCTTAAAAGTATTAATAGTCGGGTGCAATTTCTCGACGGAACCATATCGTGGGACAGTCAACCAAGCAAAGGAACTTCAGTAACCATTAATATCCCCATACTATGATAAAAGTACTTATTGTAGATGATCATAAAATGGTAATCGACGGGATGACACTTCTACTTGAAAACCATCCCGAAATCGAAGTTATTGGTACGGCCCTGGATGGTGAAGAGGGTATTGAAAAATTAAATATACTTAATCCAGATGTTGTTTTACTCGATATCAATATGCCAGGCATTAATGGTATTGATACTTGTAAAGAGATGATTAAAATTTCACCTGAAATTAAAATCGTAGCTATTTCTATGCATAAGGAAAGCAGTCTAATTAAATTAATGCTTAAAAACGGTGCAAAAGGTTATGTTTTAAAAAATGCTGGGCAAGATGAAATTATTGAAGCCATTCAAGACGTTTATATCGGGAAAACCTATCTTGATGAAACTGTTAACGAAATTATTGTAAATAGTGTTACTAAAAGCTCGCAACAAATTGCTCAAAGTCCTTTTCCAAGTTTATCAAGACGCGAAAAAGAAATTTTAGAACTTATTCTTGAAGAATGTACCACGCAAGAAATTGCCGAAAAACTCTTTATTAGCTTTGGTACTGTAGAAACTCACCGTAGAAATATGCTGATAAAAACAGGAGCTCGAAACACCGCAGGATTGGTACGTATTGCTTTAGAATACGAGCTTCATAAATAAATTACATTCGTTCTGGAACTCCAATTCCTAACAGCCCAAAAGCCGATTTAATCACCTCTCCCACTGCTTTGGAAAGCGCTACACGGAAATTCTTTTCAGCTTCCGTATTTGCTCCAAATATTGAGATATTTTGAAAGAACGAATTGTACAGTTTTACTAAATCATAGGTATAATTAGCAATTAACGCTGGGCTATAATTGGAAGCCGCCTCTTGCACTTTTTCTGGAAATAACTGAAGTTGTTTCAGCAACTCTTTCTCTTTATCTTCAAGCTTTAGATTAGAATCACTAAACGAAGCGGAGGTACCCGCTTTTCTTAATATCGATTGAATTCGCGCATAAGTATACTGAATAAAAGGCCCCGTATTTCCTTGAAAATCAACACTTTCTTTGGGATCGAAGAGAATTCGTTTTTTGGGATCTACTTTTAAGATATAATACTTTAACGCCCCTAACCCAATAATTTTGTACAACTCTTCTTTTTCTTCTGTTGAAAGATCATCAATCTTTCCTAATTCTTCCGAAATTGCTCTCGCGGTATCTACCATTTCATCCACCAAATCATCTGCATCTACTACCGTTCCTTCTCTACTTTTCATCTTTCCAGAAGGTAAATCGACCATCCCGTAACTTAAATGGTATAGATTTTCTGCCCAGCTATAGCCTAGTTTTTTCAGGATAAGAAACAATACTTTAAAATGATAATCCTGTTCGTTTCCAACGGTGTAAATCATTCCGTTTACATCGGGATGATCCTTTACTCGCTGTATGGCTGTACCAATATCCTGAGTCATATACACTGCGGTACCATCGCTTCGCAACACAATTTTTTCATCAAGACCGTCTGCAGTTAAATCGCACCAAACAGAGCCATCTTCTTTTCTATAAAAAACTCCTTTTTTAAGTCCCTCCTCAATATTATCTTTTCCTAACAAGTAGGTATCGCTTTCGTAATAATAACTGTCAAAATCAACTCCTATTTTTTTGTAAGTTTCTTCAAAACCTTCATATACCCAACCATTCATTTTTTTCCATAAGGCAACGGTTTCCTCATCCCCAGCCTCCCACTTACGGAGCATTTCCTGAGCTTCATTTATGAGTGGTGCTTGTGCCTTGGCTTCCTCCTCAGTGTTGCCTTTAGCCTTTAATACTTCAATTTCCTTTTTGTATTCTTTATCAAATGTTACGTAATAATTTCCAACTAACTTGTCTCCTTTTAGGCCTGTAGATTCAGGTGTTTCACCATTTCCATATTTTTTCCAAGCCAACATACTTTTACAAATATGTATCCCTCGATCGTTAATGATTTGGGTTTTATAGACTTTTTTTCCTGAAGCTTTTAAAATTTCAGCGACCGAATACCCCAACAACACATTTCGAATATGTCCTAAATGAAGCGGTTTGTTGGTGTTAGGTGAGGAATATTCCACCATCATGGCTTCGGTGCCTTGTGGAAGGATTCCAAAGGTTGAAAAGTCGGAAACAGTTTTGAAGAAATCTAAGTAATAAGCATCACTTAATACAATATTCAAAAACCCCTGTACCACATTAAATTTGGAAACTTCAGGAACATTTTCAATTAAGTAATTCCCAATAGCCTCACCAATTTGGACAGGATTTCCTTTTACAACACGAAGCATGGGGAAAATAACCACTGTGATATCCCCTTCAAAATCTTTACGTGTCGCTTGAAATTCAATAGTCTCTAAACTAGCGCTATATAAATTTTGAACAGCCGTTTTAATTTTTTCAGAAAGTGTTTCCTGTAAAGTCATATTCCCATTTTTGAAGGGGCAAAGATACAAGAATTTTCAAGGATTAGTGCTCCTTAGCACTTGTGTTACTTTCTATTTTTCAAAAAAGCACCTGCAATTAATGCCACAACACCAAGACCAATCATACCAAGTGTTTGGTTACTTAATCCTTCTTTAGCGCTAACCTCTAGGGGGCCCACATCCAAAACTTCTTGGGGGACAAATGCATTGTACAAGCCAAAGGCAATTAAAACAATACCAACAACTAGGAGAGCCGTTTTTAAGATTTTCATACTTGAATATTTTAGGTTTTCTTAAAGGTAGTTAATTATGAGTAGTATTTCATTAAAAATAATCTACAATAAAACGTTTAATTATTTTTAAGAATTTTTAAACAAATAATTCTTACATTCACTTGGTATTACAATGGAGGGTATGAATTAGTCTAGAAAAAAGCAGTAAAATGATATTAAATGTGTCCTATAATAACAGAGAGGTTATCAAAAAAATAGATACTATACTAGGAAAACCTTTTTCATTTAAAGAGCGTTTTAAAATGGGAGGCATAGGCTCACCAAAATTAATTATTAAAGAGACGAGTACTCATATCCATAACTTGCTTATCTTGGATAATAATCGAAATGTATGTAATATAGAATTACGCCCAATGGGAATACTTGTGGGTTTTCGGTCTTTATTAGAATCGTATGCATTAGTAATACCATATTATAAACTCAGTCTTTACAAAGGAAAAGCAGATGAATACTCCATTTATAGAGATAATTATTTTGTAAAAATTGAAGCCAAGGCAAAAGATAAAAGCATTCATAAGTTTATGACTCGAATATTAGAATATAAAAGTGATACTTCAACCACACGAATAGAAGATCTTTAATTTGAAAATATTACTCACAGGAGCCAATGGATATATTGGCATGCGTTTATTACCTGCTCTATTAGAGAAAGGGTTCGACGTTATTTGTTGTGTTAGAGATAAAAATAGAATTCCCTTAGATTCAGAAACCCAAAAAAGGGTCACTTTTTACGAAGTAGACTTTTTGAAAGAACCCCATATAAAAGACTTCCCTAAAGATATTGACATTGCATATTATTTAATTCATTCAATGAGTGTTTCCACGACAGATTTTGAAGCTCTTGAAGCGAAGGCTGCTTATCATTTTAACGAATATATGGAGCAAACTTCTGTCAAACAAGTGATCTATTTAAGCGGCATTATAAACGAGGATAATTTATCAAAGCATTTATCCTCAAGAAAAAAAGTAGAAGAAATTTTATACGAGGGAAATTACAACCTTACCGTTTTAAGAGCAGGAATTGTGGTTGGAAGCGGAAGTTCCTCTTTTGAAATTATTCGAGATTTATGTGAAAAGCTACCCGTAATGGTTGCTCCTAAATGGTTAAAAACAAAGATTCAGCCTATAGCTATAAGGGATGTTATTGCTTTTCTTTCAGGAGTTATTTTAAATGAAAAATGTTATAATCAATCCTTTGATGTTGGAGGACCAGACGTATTAACCTACAAGCAAATGCTTATGATTTATGCAAAAGTGAGAAAATTAAGATTGTGGATTATTTCGGTTCCCGTAATGTCACCAAGACTATCCTCCTATTGGTTATATTTTGTTACCTCAACAAGTTATAAACTTGCGGTAAATCTTGTGGATAGTATGAAAATGGAAGTGGTTGCTAAGGATAATAAATTACAAAAAATACTAGGTATTACTCCCATTTCTTATGAAGAAGCCATCAAAAAAGCTTTTATAAAAATTGAACAAAATTTAGTTATTTCCAGTTGGAAGGACTCTCTTGTTGCTGGACGATTTAGCAATTTAAAAGGGTATATCCAAATACCAAAATACGGTTGTTTAAAAGATGAAAAGAAGATCAAAGTTTCTAATCCAGATAAAGTTTTAGAAAATATTTGGTCTATTGGTGGTACAAAAGGCTGGTATTATGGGAATAGACTATGGAAAATAAGAGGATTTATGGATCAGTTGGTTGGCGGTGTGGGTTTACGCAGAGGTAGAACACATCCTAATAAAATATACGCAGGCGATGCTTTAGATTTTTGGCGAGTATTGTATGCCGATAAAGATGAAAAAAGATTACTCCTTTTTGCCGAAATGAAACTCCCAGGCGAGGCCTGGTTAGAGTTTAAAATAGACGATAAAAATGTGTTACATCAAATTGCCACCTTTAGGCCTAAAGGTTTATGGGGTAGATTATATTGGTATAGTGTACTACCCTTTCACTATTTCATTTTTGGAGGGATGATTCGGAATATAGCAAAGAGCTAATCTTCAGCTTTAGGCAAAAAAACTTCTGCCATCATACATCGTGCACTTCCTCCACCACAAGTTTCAATAGTTTCTAATTCACTACTTAAAATGGAACAATGCTTTTCAATGGCTCTCATCTGTTCTGGAGTTAAACTTTTATGGGCAGCTGTACTCATAACAAGGTAGCGCTTATCATTTGCTCCCAAAACCTGAAGCATATTTCCCGCAAATTGATACATCTGCGCTTCGGTAATTTTAATAATTTCCTTATTACTTTCTCGAAGTTGTTTCACTACTTCTTTTCGCTCCTTGGGATCATCTATGGTGTCTAAGCAAATCACACAAAAATTTTCTGCCAAACACATCATGACATTGGTATGGTAAATAGGTAATCGTTCCCCATTGACTGTTTGGTAGGCATTAAAAATAACGGGGTCGTATTCAAAATCTTCACAAAATTCTATAAATAAATCTTCATCGGCACGTGGTGATAATGCACAGTAGGCTTTTCCGTTAACTCTATCCATTAAAATACTGCCGGTTCCTTCTAAGAATAATCCTTCTTCTTCGGCAGTAGTATAATCCATAAATCCTTCAATAAGGAAACCCTCAGCTTCTAATCTATCCATAACCTCTTCTCTTCGTTCGCGTCGTCTATTTTCAGCAAACATAGGATATAATGCTACTATTCCATTTTCATGAAAACTTACCCAGTTATTCGGAAAAATAGAGTCTGGTGTGTCCATTAACAAGTCATCATTTTCAACGATCACATTTACCCCAACGGCCCTTAATTTTTCTACAAATGCGTCAAATTCTGCTTGAGCTTTTGCATTAATTTCAGCATTTTTAATGTCGATATCTTCTTGAAAATAGTTATTTACCGCTGTTTCTTCATTCATTCTGAAAGCCACAGGGCGAATCATTAAAAGGGTGTTGGTGATTTGACTCATTAAAATTTGTTTTACAGACTGTAAAAATAGCTGTTTTTGCAATTGAATTTACCAATTCTTATAGGTAACTTAGTATTTAATTCACAATAATAGTATGACCGAAAAACAAAAAATGCTAGCTGGCGAAATGTATGACCCCTTGGACAATGTACTATTTAATGAGCGTGAACAAGCTAAGCTACTTTTTCAGGAAATCAATAGCCTAAACGAAACCCAAAAAGAGAGACGCGCTAAATTGATTTATAAACTGTTTGGGAAAGCAGGTAAAAATCTTTGGGTAGAGCCTCCATTTTATTGTGATTATGGATATAATATCACTGTGGGGAATCATGTTTTTTTTAACTACAACTGTTGTATTCTTGACGTAATGCCTGTAAGTATTGGTAATAATGTAATGATTGCTCCCAATGTGCAAATCTATACAGCTACACATCCTTTAGAAGCCAAGGCAAGAAATTCAGGGAAAGAATTTGCAAAACCTATCTCAATTGGAAATGACGTTTGGATAGGAGGTGGTGCTATTATTTGTCCTGGAGTATCGATTGGAAATCGGGGGGTGATAGCTGCAGGTGCCGTGGTGACAAAAAATATTCCCGATGATGTTTTAGTGGGTGGAAATCCTGCAATAGTAATTAAGACAATTGAAAACTAATTCCTTCTATTTATCATTTCTGAAATTATAAACGAAACCTAACCCATAAGCTGGCCCTTGAAATACGTTGCGTCCTGAGAGCACATAGGATAGAGAAACATAGGCTCCAATATTATTTGAAAAAGGCTTAAAAACAGTCCCTCCAACTTTTTGGTAATCAACACCAAATGCTTTAAAATTTTGAGGACGTGGCGTCCCTAAATAATCAATCCCACCAAATGAGTGCTGAAAATCATAATAAATATCATAATACCATGTTGATGAAGCCCGACCGGCTTTTATAACAAATGGGATACTATTGGGAACTTCTTCAAGTTTAAACGAATAGCCACTTTGTAAACTTGTAAACCAACCTGAATGGCATTGATAGTGAAATACACCTCTCACTTCAAAAATTGTTGCCTGTTGTCCAATATCATTTAATCCTCCAATACTATAATCACTTATTGGAGTTGAAAGCCCTCCTGCAAGACTAATTTCAAACTTTCCTTTTTCAAATTCTTTCTGAAAAACTTTATACTTTAAGAAAATTGAAATATCCTGAAAATCACTATTGTCATCACTCACAAGATATGGAATAGATACAGAGACATCAATGGTGTTTGTAATTCCATAGGCTCCATATAAATTTCCATAAAAAAGACTTCTTGACAAGTCTATTTTTTCTCTTCGGGCAAAATAAGATTTCGTGTCTTCAAAGCCAAAACCCAAAACTGCAGAGGCATTGCCCTTCCCTTTATAAAAACCATCTATAACGCCCTGTGAGAACACTTGGAAGGTGACAAAGAATATTGAAAATGTAAATATCAACTTTCTCATAAGATGTAATTTATGAGGTAAGTCGGATGTTTTTAAAAAAATTACATCAATCTCTTATTAAGGGCATGGTTGAGCAACGAAGTAACCCCTCTTGTTTGGCAATTTCGGCATAGGGAACTTCTTCAACTGTAAACCCTTCTTTACGAAGCCACGTATTTAAACGTGTGAAGTTTTTTTCTGAAATAACCACTTCAGGAGAAATAGAGAAAATATTGCTATTCATATCGTACATTTCGTCCTTGGTGATATGAAAACAATTTTCTTTTCCGAAGAAATTCACCAACCATTCATATTCTTCCTCAATTAAAAAACCTTCTTTATGAATGATTGCCTTTCCTTTTCCAAGAGGCTGAAAACAACAATCTAGATGTAATGCATTTTCACGAGGGTCGAAATTAGATTTTTTTAAAGAAAACGACACCACTTTTTTATGCGGAAATATTTCTTGAAGGTAAACTACGGCCTCCATATTCGTTCTAGCTGTAATATATTTTCGGTAATCTTTATCTTTAAAAGTACCCACAAAAATATAGTCTCCCCAAGGCATCACATCACCTCCTTCAATATGGGCATCTTCTGGAAACTCTATAATTTTTGAATCATCTATCTGGTCAATAACGTAATCCAAAGCGTCTATTTCCTTAGATCGATCTTCCAAAATATTTCCATAAATAAATTTATCCTCAATCACAAAAGCAATGTCTCGTGCAAAGATTTGATTGTAATCTTTTATAACGTCTGGACGATACACCGTAACTCCGTATTTTTTAAAAACCGCAGCCACGGCTTCCATTTCCTTCACCATATCTGCTTCTACAGGATAGGTTCCTGCTTTTATATGCTCTGCCGATTTTGGGTCATAAGCATCTTGAAGCTTTGGGGTAGGACCATTACTTACCGCAGTTCCTAAAACAACCGCCCTAAGCCTTGATATTTCATTGTTTATATTCAATTTAATCATACCCTAAATATAAAAAAAGCATCCGTTTTTTGCGGATGCTTAATATCTTTTAGCAATTAACTATCTGTAATCAATATCTTTAAAAGCTCTTAATGTTTCTCCAATATAAATTTGTCTTGGACGACCAATAGGCTCCTTACGCAAACGCATTTCTCTCCATTGAGCAATCCATCCCGGAAGTCTTCCCAAAGCAAACATCGGTGTAAACATTTCAACAGGGATACCCATGGCTCTGTATATAATACCCGAATAAAAATCGACATTTGGATATAATTTTCTATCCACAAAATACTTGTCTTCCAAAGCTTCTTTTTCCAATCCTTTTGCAATATCTAATACAGTGTCTTCAACTCCTAAATCATCCAATAAAGAATCTGCTGCTTTTTTAATGATTTTTGCACGAGGGTCAAAATTCTTATATACTCTGTGTCCAAATCCCATTAAACGGAAAGGATCTTCTTTGTCTTTGGCTTTTGCCATATATTTTTTGGTGTCCCCATCATCTGCTTTAATAGCTTCCAGCATTTCTATAACCGCTTGGTTAGCTCCTCCATGAAGTGGCCCCCATAGTGCATTAATACCTGCTGAAAGTGAAGCAAACAATCCTGCATGCGAAGATCCAACTATTCGCACTGTGGAAGTAGAACAGTTTTGCTCGTGATCAGCGTGTAATATTAAAAGTTTATCTAAGGCGTCTACCACTATTTTATTTTGAGCATATTCTCCATGAGGTTTTTTGAACATCATTTTTAGGAAATTTTCTACATACCCCAAAGAATCATCTCCATAATCTAAGGGTAATCCTGCTCTTTTTCTATATGCCCAAGCGGTTAACACTGGAAATTTTGCCATAATTTTTACGATGGCACGGTACATATCTTCTTCACTATCCACATTTACCGAAGAAGGATTAAATGCTATTAATGCATTGGTAAGGGATGATAAAACTCCCATTGGGTGTGCAGATGATGGAAAACCGTCTAAGATTTTCTTCATATCCTCTGCAACAATAGATTGCTCCCTAATATCTTTATGAAACTTTTCAAGTTGTTCTCTCGATGGTAATTCTCCAAAAATAAGTAGGTATGCTACTTCGAGGAAATCTGCTTTTTCGGCCAGTTCTTCGATAGCATATCCTCGATATCTTAGAATCCCTTTTTCACCATCCAAAAAAGTAATGGCACTTTCGCAAGCACCCGTATTTTTATATCCAGGATCATAGGTTATAACCCCTCCCGTATTACTACGGAAACTGCTTATATCCACAGCTACTTCATTTTCTGTACCTTCTGTAATAGGGAATTCATACTTTTTCCCATCAATTTCAAGCGTTGCAATCCTTGGCATAAATATATTTTGATTTATTAGGGTTATACTAGAAATGCTAAATTACGAAATATTACACGATTTTTTAACATCTAGCGCCACTAGAAGTGGTTAAATAAAACTTAAATTAATGAGAAAGCAATTAAAATTAAAAAACCTGCGCTTATGCAGGTTTTTTAATTTTCGAAAATTTTCAAATTTTATATTTTGAAGGCTTTATTCTGGGGGTAATATGCTACCTCACATAACTCTTCTTCAATACGAAGCAATTGATTGTATTTTGCCATTCGGTCACTTCGTGAAACTGATCCAGTTTTAATTTGTCCTGTATTTAATCCTACTGCAAGATCCGCAATAGTATTATCCTCAGTCTCTCCACTTCTATGCGACATCACACAGGTATAACCAGCATTATGTGCCATATTTACTGCTGCAATGGTTTCACTTAGGGTTCCTATTTGATTTACCTTAATCAAAATGGAATTGGCTATGCCTTCGTTTATTCCTTTGGATAATCTTTCAACATTCGTTACAAACAAATCATCTCCCACCAATTGCACCTTATCTCCTACTTTTTCAGTTAAATATTTCCAACCTTCCCAGTCGTTTTCATCCATTCCATCTTCAATAGAAATAATCGGATATTTTTGGGTTAATTCAGCCAAATAATCTGCTTGTTCTTTTGAGGAGCGTACTTTTCCTTTATCACCTTCAAATTTGGTATAATCATATTTCCCATTTACATAAAACTCAGCCGAAGCACAATCCAAAGCTATCATCACTTCATCTCCTAATTTGTACCCAGCATTTTTTGATGCAAGAGCGATGGTTTCTAAAGCATCTTCTGTCCCACCAAGTGTAGGAGCAAAACCACCTTCGTCACCTACAGCCGTACTTAGGTGTCTATCGTGAAGTACCTTTTTTAAGTTGTGAAAAATTTCAGATCCCATTTGCATCGCATGAGTAAAACTCTTTGCTTTTACGGGCATCACCATAAATTCCTGAAAGGCAATAGGAGCATCACTATGCGATCCTCCATTGATGATATTCATCATTGGCACAGGAAGTGTTTTAGCACTCACTCCTCCCACATAACGGTATAAAGGCATTCCTAATTCGTTTGCGGCAGCTTTAGCTACGGCTAAAGAAACACCAAGAATAGCATTGGCTCCTAACTTCGATTTGTTTTTAGTCCCGTCCAATTCAATCATGATTTGGTCGATAGCTTCTTGCTCAAACACAGAAATACCTAACAAAGTACCTGCAATTTTTCCATTTACATTTTCCACTGCTTTTAAAACGCCTTTCCCCATATAGGCTTTGCCTCCGTCGCGTAATTCTACGGCTTCATGTTCTCCTGTTGAGGCCCCAGAAGGTACAGCAGCTCTACCCATATACCCATTTTCGGTAATAACATCTACCTCAATGGTAGGATTCCCTCTGGAATCGAATATTTGTCTTGCGTGAATTTCAATGATAATACTCATTAGATTGCATTTATTTAATAATTATTTTTTTTGTTATAAAATTCTCGTCGATAAGGTTAATTTTTAAAATATAGAATCCTGTTTCCAAATCAGAAAAATTTATTTTAATTCTTCCTTGTTGCCTTTCAATCGACAGTTCTCTAATCTTACCTCCTGCAAAGTCATATAATTCAAGATAATCTATAAAGTTTAAGCTATTTGATTCTAACCAGACCAAACCTTCTCCTGGATTTGGGTAAATATTAAATCTTTCCTTACCAATATTAAAATTTTCAATTCCTAAACTATTTATATCATATTTAATTATTTTTCCCCAATTACCTCCGGCATATAGTACTTCTTCAGTAAAATTCATGTCCAAAATTGTATGAGTCCCCCCCACTACTCCTCCATCCAATGATTCTTCCCAGTTTTCACCACCATCTAAGGTTATATATATTTTACCATAAGAATCAACTACAAAACCATAACTTTCAGAATAAAATTCAACAATATCATAGTATTCATGAGGTATGTTTAATTGACTCCAATTTTCCCCACCATCAACAGTTTTTTCAACCATACCATTATATCCTACTAGAAATCCTATTTGCTCGTTAACGAAATGAAATGAATTGATCTCATGAGCTGCTTCGTATAATGTAAACCAATTATATCCTCCATCAAGGGTTTTGTATAATTTTCGATGATTAAAAAACTGCTCATGTGCAAAACCAACGTTTGAATTTAACATCTGTAGATTATAGAAATCATATTTTGCTATTTCCTCCCAATTTTCGCCTCCATCTAAAGTTTTAAATAATCCACTCGCTCCACTATTCAAACTCCCACAAACAAATCCTACATTGTGGTCAATAAATTTTACTTCGTAAGAACCTGGATAATTATTATTAATACCAAAAGTACCCGTAATAAGTTCCCAGTTTTCACCACCGTCAATTGTTTTATATATAGAAGATCTATAACTTGATGCAAAACCAATATTTTCATCAATAAAATCAAAACCTGAAAGGTTTACTATAGTACTTGGTAATTCAGTATCATTCCAAGTATTACCACCATCTATAGTTTTATAAATTTTATTGTCCATTTTAACATAACCGACTTCAGAATTAATAAAATCAACTATTTCTACATGTTCATAATTAAAACTATAAAGATTCCAAGAATTACCCGCATTATTTGTCTTTGCAATTCTTCCTCTTTCCCCAGTAACGAAACCATTATTTTCATCCACAAAATAAATACCTGTCATATTAGAATAGCTTATTAAATAAACAAAGCTTATGTCTTCCCAAGTATTGCCACCATCAATTGTTTTAATTATCAATCCATCTTCTCCTGAGAAATAACCGATATTTTCGTCAATAAAATGCAAAGAATATATTTCTTCAAATGTTTCTAAAAAAAGAAACCAAGAAGAACCTCCATCTAAAGTTTTATAAATACCACCATACTGTCTTAATGCATATCCAATCGATTCTGAATAAAAATAGAGGTTTGTAAAATCGTAAGTTGTAGTACCTTGTTCTGACAGAAACCAATTATTTCCACCATCAGTTGTTTTCAAAATTCTACCATCAGAGCAAGCTGCATGACCAACCAAATTTGATGAAAAGAAAATACTATGTACAGGTGTATTACTAGGGAAATTCATTGTTTCCCAAGAATTACCACCATCAAAACTTCTTATAAGCAATGAATTATTACTGTTTATAAATCCTGAAATAAATACAGTATCCGCATCTACAATACTTACTGAATTAAAAGTGTTATTATAAACGGTCTGGATTTCAGACCAATTATCTCCATAATCTATTGATTTTAAAATGTACCCATTTTTACCAACTATATATGAATATGAGTTATAAAAATCAAAATCATTCCCCGATAATATTCTTAACTTTATTTGCCAATTAGCACCCGAATCAGAAGTAGACAATAATTCCTTATCGTTTAATATAAAGCCGTTACTATTATCAACGAAATAAATATCTGTAGGAGTGTTATAAGAAGGTTTTGGATTAATAACATCCCAATTTTGGGACAATAATCCAAAAGAAAAGAAGAAGAGGAATATGAAGTAATAATTTTTATTCAAAATATCAATTTTTATTATTCTTAACATTCTCAATAAACTCATCAAACAAGTAAGATGCATCATTTGGCCCTGGACTCGCTTCAGGATGATACTGAACTGAAAATACGGGTTTGTCTTTTAATCTTATTCCTGCAACCGTATGATCGTTTAAATGTACGTGCGTGATTTCCACATTTTTATGCGCTTCGGTTTCTTCTCTATTAATAGCAAATCCGTGATTTTGAGAAGTTATTTCTCCCTTCCCAGTTAAAAGGTTTTTAATTGGGTGATTAATTCCGCGGTGTCCGTGGTGCATTTTATAGGTAGAAATACCATTGGCAAGGGCCAAAACTTGATGTCCTAAACAGATTCCAAAGAGTGGTTTGTCTGTTTTTAAAATTTCTTTGGTGGTAGCAATTGCTTCATTTAATGGCTCAGGGTCTCCAGGGCCATTGCTTAAGAAATATCCATCAGGTTCAAACGATTGTAATTCTGAAAAAGAGGCGTTGTATGGAAACACTTTTATGTAGCAATCTCGGCTGGCAAGATTTCGTAAAATGTTTTTCTTGATTCCAATATCAAGTGCCGAAATCTTAAATTGAGCATTTTCATCACCAAAGAAATAGGGTTCTTTTGTAGAAACTTTAGAAGCCAATTCTAATCCTTTCATATCTGGAAAGTCGGCTAATTTTTTCTTTAAATTATCGAGGTTGTCTACTTCGGTAGTAATCACTGCATTCATCGCACCATGATCGCGAATGTAACTTACAAGTGCTCTAGTATCTACATCACTAATGGCTAACAGATTGTTACTATTTAAAAATTCTTCCAAAGAACTATCTGCATCTGGTCTAGAATAATGATAACTAAAATTTCTACAAATTAACCCGGCAATTTTAATTCCCTCAGACTCTACTTCTTCTTTTTTAGTTCCATAATTTCCAATATGTGCATTGGTGGTAACCATCAATTGCCCAAAATAAGATGGGTCTGTAAAAATTTCTTGATAGCCCGTCATCCCAGTGTTAAAACATACTTCTCCAAAGGCGGAACCTTCTTTACCAGCTACTGCTTTGCCGTAGAAAATAGTTCCATCGGCTAATAAAATAAGTGCTTTTTTTCGTGTTTGGTATTTCATATTCAATTTAGAATTTTACAAAAATAACATAAAAAAAGGGACTAACTTTAATGGTTAGTCCCTTACTTATTTACAAATGGTTGTTCATTTTATTCTTCTTCTTTTTTAGCTTCTGTTTTTGCAGCAGGTGCTACAGCAGCAGGAGCTGAACTTCCTCCTCTACGACTTCTACGTGTAGATTTCTTTTTAGTTGCTTTACCAGCGTTGTAGACCTCATTATAATCTACTAACTCAATCATTGCCATATCTGCGTTATCTCCTAAACGATTACCCAATTTAATAATACGAGTATATCCTCCTGGTCGATCTCCCACCTTTACAGCTACTTCTCTAAAAAGTTCGGTAACAGCATCCTTTTGACGCAATCTTGACATTACAATACGACGATTGTGCGTTGTATCTTCTTTCGATTTTGTCACTAAAGGCTCAACAAACTGCTTTAAAGCTTTAGCTTTTGCAACTGTAGTGTTAATTCTTTTGTGTTCAATTAGTGAACAAGCCATATTAGCCAACATAGACCTTCTATGTGCTGTTTTTCTACCTAAGTGATTGAATTTTTTTCCGTGTCTCATGACGTTTTGTTTTAATCATCATCTTGCTACAACTCTTTTTGAGGAGCAAAATATGATGGATTAGTCTTTATCTAATTTGTATTTTGAAAGATCCATTCCAAAATTAAGGCCTTTTACATTTACCAACTCTTCAAGTTCGGTTAATGATTTTTTACCAAAATTTCTGAATTTCATCAAATCGTTTTTGTTGAATGAAACCAAGTCTCCAAGCGTATCCACTTCGGCTGCTTTTAAACAGTTTAATGCTCTTACTGAAAGATCCATGTCTATTAACTTGGTCTTTAGTAATTGACGCATATGAAGTGACTCTTCATCATAAGTTTCAGTCTGTGCAATTTCGTCTGCTTCTAAAGTAATACGCTCATCACTAAATAACATAAAGTGGTGAATTAAGGTTTTAGCAGCTTCGGTAAGTGCATCTTTTGGATGAATAGAACCATCTGTAATGATTTCAAAAACTAATTTTTCATAGTCAGTCTTTTGCTCAACACGATAGTTTTCTATGCTATACTTTACATTTTTAATAGGAGTATAGATAGAATCTGTAAAGATGATACCAAGAGGCGCATTTGCTTTCTTGTTCTCTTCTGCAGGAACATATCCTCTACCTTTTTCGATAGTAATTTCGAAATTAAGGTTCACTTTAGGATCCATATTACAGATAACCAATTCTGGGTTTAGCACTTGGAAACCTGAGATAAATTTTTGAAAATCACCTGCAGTTAACTGCTCTGAACCAGAAACAGAAATTGTAACGGTTTCGTTATCTATTTCATCAATTTGTCTTTTAAGACGAACCTGTTTTAGATTTAATACTATTTCGGTTACATCCTCAACAACACCAGCAATCGTAGAAAATTCGTGATCTACTCCTTCGATGCGTACGGAAGTAATTGCAAAACCTTCCAATGAGGAAAGTAGCACTCGTCTTAATGCATTACCTACAGTCAATCCGTAACCTGGTTCCAAAGGGCGAAATTCAAATTTCCCTTCGAAATCGGTTGAATTAATCATAATAACTTTATCAGGCTTCTGAAAACTAAATACTGCCATAATTTTTCTTCGTTTTAATTGTTATTTAGTTGCGCGGTTTATTAGTTTGAAGAATACTACAAACCCTTTGGCTAAATACCAATATCATTAATTTATTATTTAGAATATAATTCAACGATAAATTGCTCGTTGATGTTTTCTGGAATTTGGATTCTTTGAGGAATAGAAACATACGTTCCTTCCTTCTTTTCAGGATTCCAAGTAATCCATTCATACACATGGCTAGCATTAGCCAGTGAATTTTGAACAGCTTCCAAAGATTTTGATTTTTCTCTTACCGCAACTACATCACCAGGTTTTAATTGATAGGAAGGAATATTTACCTTCTCACCATTTACCGTGATGTGACGGTGTGATACTAATTGTCTAGCAGCGCTTCGGCTTGGTGCAATTCCCATTCTGTAGACCACGTTGTCTAAACGAGACTCACATAATTGAAGTAATACCTCACCAGTAATGCCCTGTGCAGCAGTTGCTTTTTTGAATAAATTACGGAATTGACGCTCCAATATACCATAGGTATATTTTGCTTTTTGCTTTTCGGCTAATTGAATAGCGTACTCAGATTTTTTTCCTCTTCTACGGTTTTGCCCGTGTTGTCCTGGAGGGTAATTTCTTTTTTCGAAAGATTTGTCTTCTCCGAAAATAGCTTCGCCAAATTTACGTGCTATTTTAGTTTTGGGACCAGTATATCTTGCCATTTTTAAAATTGAATTTTGAAGGGAAAACTAAATTAAGGTCATCCTCTAGTTTTCGTTTTCCTTCAGGGTTTATACTAAATTATTAATTATACTCTTCTTCGTTTTGGAGGACGACATCCGTTATGTGGCATTGGTGTAACATCGATAATTTCGGTTACTTCAATTCCAGCATTGTGGATAGAACGAATAGCAGATTCTCTACCATTCCCTGGTCCTTTAACGTAAACTTTTACTTTTCGTAAACCAGCTTCGTGAGCAACTTTTGCACAATCCTCTGATGCTAATTGAGCAGCATAAGGAGTATTTTTCTTAGATCCTCTAAAGCCCATTTTACCGGCTGAAGACCAAGAAATAACATCGCCATTCTTGTTGGTTAATGAAATAATAATATTGTTGAAGGAAGCAGTAATGTGTGCTTCGCCCGTAGACTCAACAATAACTTTACGCTTCTTTGTACTTTTTGAACTAGACTTTGCCATATCTCTAAGGGTTATTTAGTTGCTTTTTTCTTGTTAGCAACTGTTTTACGTTTTCCTTTTCTTGTTCTTGAGTTATTCTTGGTGCGTTGTCCTCTTAAAGGAAGACCAACTCTGTGTCGAATACCTCTGTAACAACCAATATCCATTAAGCGTTTAATGCTTAATTGAATTTCGCTACGTAATTCACCTTCAATCTTGAAAGACCCAACAGCGTCACGAATGGCACCAATTTCATCATCGGTCCAATCGTTTACTTTTTTGTCTTCGCTAACTCCGGCTTTTTCTAGGATATCTTGGGCACGGCTTCTACCAATACCAAAGATATACGTTAACGCGATTACACCCCTTTTATTCTTAGGGATATCTACACCTGCGATTCTTGCCATAATTTATCCTTGTCTTTGTTTAAACCTTGGGTTCTTTTTGTTAATAACATACAAGCGTCCGTTTCTGCGAACTATCTTACAGTCGGCGCTTCTTTTTTTAATGGATGCTCTTACTTTCATCTCAATTAGTATCTATAGGTTATGCGAGCTTTACTTAAATCGTATGGGCTCATTTCTAATTTAACTTTATCTCCAGGTAATAATTTAATATAGTGCATACGCATTTTCCCGGAAATATGCGCTGTAACAATGTGACCATTTTCCAATTCTACCCGAAACATAGCATTAGATAATGCTTCTACTATGGTTCCGTCTTGTTCTATTGCCGCTTGTTTTGCCATAATTATGCTACTGCTTTTCTATTTTTTCCACTCTTCATTAAACCATCATAATGACGATTTAACAAGTATGAATTAATTTGTTGCATGGTGTCAATAGCCACCCCTACCATAATTAGTAGTGAAGTACCACCATAAAATAATGCCCATCCTTGTTGGATACCCATAATCTTAACAACAATAGCGGGGAAAATTGCTATAAGTGCTAAAAATATAGATCCTGGGAAGGTAATTTGAGACATAATTCTATCTAAAAACTCAGCTGTATCTGTACCTGGTTTAATTCCAGGAATAAATCCTCCGCTTCGTTTTAAATCGTCGGCCATTTTATTAGTAGGAACAGTGATAGCCGTATAGAAATATGTAAATATGATAATAAGTATTGCAAAAACAACATTATACCATAACCCAAATATATCACTAAATGTAGCTCTAATAGATTGCGCTAATTCACTTTCAGATAAACTAGCTACAGCCGATGGAACAAACATTATTGCTTGAGCAAAGATAATTGGCATTACCCCAGAAGCATTCAACTTTAATGGGATAAACTGTCTTGCTCCAAAAATATTCTTCTCATATCCTCCACTTGCAGTTCTTCGTGCATACTGAACAGGAATCTTTCTAACCGCCATAACAAGCATGATGGATAATAGAATAATGACAAACCAAATTACTAATTCGATAAGAATCATAATTAAACCTCCATTAGATTCAAATACTCTAGAAGCAAATTCTTGAGCAAATGATTGCGGTAATGTTGCAATAATACCTACCATAATAAGTATTGAGATACCATTTCCAACTCCTTTATCTGTAATCTTTTCTCCTAGCCACATTGCAAAAATACACCCTGTAACTAAAATTACTATTGAAGAAACATAGAATAAAGCAGATTGTCCCATTACAAAAGCCTCTGGAGGAACACCTAGTGCCGGTAATCCTGCTAAGTAACTTGGTGCCTGCACCAAACAAATACCAATAGTTAACCAACGTGTTATCTGGGTAATCTTCTTCCTTCCACTTTCACCTTCTTTTTGAAGTTTCTGTAAATAAGGAATAGCAATTTGCATTAATTGAACCACAATCGAAGCAGAGATATAAGGCATAATCCCAAGTGCAAAAACCGATGCATTGGCAAAAGCCCCACCTGTAAATGCATTCAGTAATCCGCCAATTCCGCCAGCATCAAAATTACCAGCAAACTCACTTAATTTAGCGGCATCAATACCTGGTAAAACTACTTGTGCTCCAAAACGGTACACTAATAAAAGACCTAACGTAAGCATGATTCTGTTACGAAGCTCTTCTATCTTATAAATATTTTTTATGGTTTCAATAAATTTCATCCTATCAAATAAATTATAATGTTACAGCCTCTCCACCAGCTCCTTCAATAGCAGCTTTTGCAGTTGCGGTAAATTTATGAGCAGATACTTTTAACTTAGATTTCAATTCTCCTCTTCCTAATATCTTCACCATTTCATTCTTACCTGCAAGTCCTAAACCAACAAGTGTATCAAAATCTACTGTATCCTTTATTTTCTTATTGTCTACCAAATCCTGAAGGGTATCAAGGTTGATACCTTGGTACTCTTTACGGTTCACATTAGTGAAGCCAAACTTAGGAACACGACGTTGTAATGGCATCTGTCCACCTTCAAATCCTAATTTCTTAGAATATCCCGAACGTGACTTTGCTCCTTTATGTCCACGAGTAGCAGTTCCGCCTTTTCCTGAGCCTTGCCCACGTCCTACGCGCTTTGCTTCTTTCTTTACTGAACCTTCAGCTGGTTTTAAATTACTTAAATCCATTTCTGTATATCTTATTTAGTTTCAACTGAAACTAGGTGACTAACTTTTTTTACCATACCAAGAATAGTTGGCGTATCTTCATGTTCTACTGTCTGACCCATTTTTCTCAAGCCTAATGACGCTAGAGTCCTTTTTTGGGTAGCTGTACGATTAATATCACTTCGTACTTTCGTTATTTTAATTTTTGCCATGTCTTTTGGTATTTTATCCTTTAAACAATTTCTCTAATGAAATTCCTCTTTGCTTAGCAACAGTTTCAGCACTTCGTAACTGTAATAATGCATCAAAAGTAGCTTTTACAACGTTGTGAGGATTTGATGATCCTTGAGACTTTGATAATACATCGTGTACTCCTACGGCTTCCAATACAGCACGTACAGCACCACCAGCAATAACTCCCGTACCAGGCGCTGCAGGTAATAATGTTACTCTTGCTCCACCATACTTTCCTTTTTGTTCGTGAGGAAGTGTAACTTTATTTAATGGAATACGCACCAAGTTTTTCTTTGCATCCTCAATAGCTTTTGCAATAGCACTAGCTACATCTTTAGACTTTCCAAGCCCTTGCCCTACTACTCCTTTTTCATCACCTACAACTACAATAGCAGAAAATCCAAATGCTCTACCTCCTTTGGTAACTTTAGTAACACGTTGTACTCCTACCAAACGATCTTTTAATTCAAGACCTCCAGGTTTTACAATCTCTACGTTTTTATAATCTTGATACATATCTTAAAATTTTAATCCGCCCTCACGAGCTCCTTCTGCTAATGATTTAACTCTTCCGTGATATAGATAACCTCCTCTATCAAAAGTAACTGCTTCAACACCTGCTTTTACAGCTTTTTCAGCAATTGCTTTACCTACCATTTTGGCAGCTTCGCTCTTATTTACTTTTGAAACATCGATACCTTTATCTCTTGACGATGCCGCAGTAATTGTCTTACCACTTACATCATCAATAAGTTGCGCATAAATTTCTTTATTGCTTCTGAAAACAGCCAAACGCGGACGTTGCTCTGTTCCCGAAACGGTTTTTCTAATTCTGAAGCGAATTCTTTCTCTTCTTTCTTGTTTAGATAATGCCATAACTTATATGCTTATGCAGATTTACCTGCTTTTCTTCTTAATATTTCTCCAACAAACTTGATTCCTTTTCCTTTGTAAGGCTCTGGCTTACGGAAGGCTCTTATCTTAGCAGCAACTTGTCCTACTAATTGTTTATCGTGAGAGGTTAATTTTACAATAGGATTCTTACCTTTTTCGGTTACAGTTTCTACTTTCACCTCTGGAGCAACGTCCAACACTATATTGTGTGAAAATCCAACAGCTAAATCCAATTTTTGACCTTGGTTAGAAGCACGGTAACCCACACCTACTAATTCAAGTTCTTTGGTCCAACCAGTGGAAACACCTTTTATCATGTTATTCACTAACGATCTATATAAACCGTGTTTTGCTCTATGATCTTTCGCATCAGAAGGACGTTCTACATAAACATTTCCTTCCTCTACTTTTACGCTAACCGCTTCAAATTCTTGGGTTAACTCGCCTAATTTTCCTTTAACAATGATTGTACTGTCTTTTACATCGACAGTTACACCACTTGGAATCGCTACGGGGTTATTACCTATTCTTGACATTTCTTGGTTATTTTAGTAAACGTAACACAATACTTCACCACCTACATTTTGAGCCTTAGCCTGCTTGCCTGTCATCACTCCAGCTGAAGTTGAAACAACGGCAATACCTAAACCATTCAAAACTCTTGGCATTTCATCAGCACCTGCATACTTACGTAAACCTGGTTTACTTATTCTTTGAATTTTTTTGATAACAGGGTCTTTAGTAAGCTTATCATACTTTAAAGCTATTTTAATAGTCCCTTGAGGATTTTTTCCTTCCTCAAATTTGTAACTTAAAATATACCCTTGTTCAAAAAGAATCTTAGTGATTTCCTTTTTTAAATTGGAAGCAGGCACCTCTACAACGCGATGACCAGCTTTAACTGCATTTCTAACTCTAGTTAGAAAATCTGAAATTGGATCTGTGTTCATTTATATAAATTAGCGGATGTGGTTTTCCAGTTTATTCTGAAACCTTCACCCCATTAAACTCTATTTTTTTACCAGCTAGCTTTTCTTACTCCTGGAATAAGTCCTTGATTGGCCATCTCACGAAACATTACACGTGAAATCCCAAAAGTTCTCATATAGCCTTTAGGTCTTCCTGTAAGTTTGCAACGATTGTGCATACGAATAGGAGAAGCATTTTTAGGTAACTTTTGTAATGCTTCATAATCACCAGCTTCTTTTAAAGCTTTGCGTTTTTCAGCATATTTTGCTACAGTTTTTGCTCTTTTTACCTCACGGGCTTTCATTGATTCTTTAGCCATCTCTTAGTTCTTTTTAAAGGGTAAACCTAGTTCGGTTAATAATGATTTTGCTTCTTGGTCTGTCTTAGCTGAAGTTACAAATGTGATATTCATACCTTCAATTTTCTTTACTTTATCGATATCGATTTCAGGAAAGATAATCTGCTCAGTAATACCTAATGAATAGTTTCCTCTACCATCGAAGCCTGTAGCTTTAATTCCACCAAAATCACGTACTCGAGGTAAAGCAGAAGTAATAAGTCTATCTAAAAACTCATACATTCTTTCTCCACGTAGCGTTACACGAGTTCCAATTGGCATTCCTTTACGCAACTTAAATGTTGCTACGTCTTTTTTGGAAAGTGTTGGAACTGCTTTTTGCCCTGTTATTTTGGTTAATTCTTCTACAGAATATTCAATTAACTTTTTATCGGCCACAGCACTTCCAACTCCTTGAGACACAACAATGCGTTCTAGTTTTGGAACTTGCATTACATTTTTGTAGCCAAATTCGTCTGTAAGAGCATTAATTACTCTACTCTTATATTCTTCCTTAAGTCTTGGTGTATATGCCATAACTATAATACTTGATTCGATTTTTTAGCAAATCGTACTTTTTTATCGCCTTCCATTTTATATCCTACTCGAGTGGCTTCACCAGATTTAGGATCTTTTAATGAAAGGTTTGAAATATGAATAGGAGCTTCTTTTTCGGAAATTCCACCTTGAGGACTCGCCGCACTTGGCTTCTCATGTTTCTTAACCAGATTAACTCCTTCAACTATTGCTTTGTTCTTCTCACGGATGATACGCATAACTTTACCTTCTGAACCTTTATGGTCTCCAGAAGTAACAAGTACAGTATCTCCGGTTTTAATTTTAAGCTTTCCCATCGTTTGTTTTCGTATTAAAGCACTTCTGGTGCTAATGATACTATTTTCATAAATTGCTTATCACGAAGTTCACGTGCTACGGGTCCAAAAACACGAGTTCCTCTCATCTCACCTTGTGGGTTAAGAAGCACACATGCATTATCATCGAAACGAATGTAAGAACCATCTGGTCTTCTTACTTCTTTAACAGTACGTACCACAACTGCAGTTGAAACGCTTCCCTTTTTAATGTTTCCATTAGGAGTCGCTTCTTTAACAGTCACAACAATTTTGTCTCCAATTGAAGCATACCTTCTTTTGGTACCTCCCAGAACACGGATACAAAGTACTTCTTTGGCTCCTGTGTTATCTGCTACTTTAAGTCTTGATTCTTGTTGTATCATGATTACTTCGCTCTTTCAATTATTTCTACTAATCGCCAGCACTTGGTTTTACTTAAAGGTCTAGTTTCCATGATCTTTACAGTATCGCCTTCGTTACAGTCGTTCTTTTCGTCGTGCGCAACGTATTTTTTCGTTTTTAACACGAACTTTCCGTACATAGGGTGTTTTACTTTCTTTACTTCACTAACTACAATGGATTTTTCCATTTTGTTGCTAGTTACAATCCCAATACGTTCTTTTCTTAAATTTCTTTTAGTTTCTTCCATCTTTCAGCTGTACAATTATTGCACTTCTCTTTTAGTTAGTTCTGTCGCAATTCTAGCTATAGCTCTTCTTTGAGTTTTTAACTGAATTGGATTTTCCAACGGTGATATAGCGTGAGCAATTTTAAGATCTGTATTAGCTTTTTTAATTTCGGCTAATTTTTCCTGTAGCTCTACTGTTGATGCCTCTTTTATTTCTGATTGTTTCATAGTGACAATTTCAAAAAATTAAGCTTGATAATCTCTAGACATGATAAACTTGGTCTTTACAGGTAGCTTTTGAGCAGCCAATCGTAATGCTTCTTTAGCAGTCTCTAATGTAACACCAGATACTTCAAACAATACTCTTCCAGGTTTAACGACAGCTACCCAATATTCTACAGCTCCTTTTCCTTTACCCATACGTACCTCAAGAGGCTTCTTAGTGATTGGTTTATCTGGAAAAATCATTATCCAGAGAGACCCTTCTCTTTTCATATAACGGGTAGCAGCAATACGAGCAGCTTCTATTTGACGTGCTGTCAAGAAATTTTGATCTAAAGATTTGATACCAAAGGTTCCGTAAGATAGCTGGTTTCCTCTTCCAGCAACACCTTTCATACGGCCTTTTTGGGTTTTACGGTATTTTGTTCTTTTAGGTTGTAACATTTTTTCTTTTCTTTAAAAAATTACTTTCTGTTACGACGTGATTTGTTACCACCTCGACCAGCATTTCCTTTTCCAGATTTCTTGTTGGACATTCCAACTAATGGTGAAAGTTCTCTTTTACCATATACTTCGCCTTTCATAATCCATACTTTCACACCCAATCTACCATAAGTAGTGTGAGCTTCTGCTAAAGCATAGTCTATATCGGCTCTAAAGGTTGATAAAGGGATACGTCCTTCCTTGTAGCCTTCTGAACGTGCCATTTCCGCACCATTCAAACGGCCTGAGATTTGCACCTTAATACCTTCGGCATTCATACGCATGGTAGCAGCAATAGCCATTTTTATAGCACGACGATATGAGATACGATTCTCAATTTGTCTTGCGATGCTTGCAGCCACTAGAAATGCATCTAGTTCAGGTCTTTTAATCTCATGGATGTTTATTTGTACATCTTTACCTGTAATTTTCTTAAGCTCTTCTTTTAACTTGTCTACCTCTTGCCCACCTTTTCCGATAATGATACCAGGTCTAGCAGTAGTGATAGTAACGGTTACAAGTTTAAGCGTACGCTCGATAATTACCCTTGACACACTAGCTTTACTTAAACGAGCGTGAACATATTTTCTAATCTTGTCGTCTTCGGCTAATTTATCGCCGTAGTCGTTGCCTCCATACCAGTTGGATTCCCATCCTCTAATGATACCTAAGCGATTCCCGATTGGATTTGTCTTCTGTCCCATTTAATTACTTGCTTTGTGTGTTATCGTTAGCTCCTAAAACCAGTGTTACGTGGTTGGAACGTTTTCTAATTCTATGTGCGCGTCCTTGTGGAGCAGTACGAAGTCTTTTTAACATTGTACCTCCATCAACACGAATTTCTTTAACAAAAAGATCTGCATCTTCTACCGAAGCATCTTCATTCTTAGATTGCCAATTAGCAATAGCAGAAAGAAGTAATTTCTCCAATCGTCGAGATGATTCTTTTTGACTAAACTTTAAAATACTAAGCGCTTTATCTACTTTTTCTCCACGAATTAGGTCTGCCATTAGACGCATCTTTCTTGGTGATGTAGGGCAATTATTCAACTTCGCGAAATACTGTGTCTTCTTCGCTTCCTTGATTTGTTCTGCTCTTTCTCTTTTACGAACTCCCATGGCTTATTATTTTTTTCCTTTGTTTTTAGCACCTGCGTGACCACGGAATGATCTTGTAGGTGAAAATTCTCCTAATTTATGTCCTACCATGTTTTCAGTTACATATACTGGAACAAATTGTTTCCCATTATGCACCGCTATGGTTTGCCCAACAAAGTCTGGTGTAATCATAGAAGCGCGTGACCAAGTTTTGATAACGGTTTTCTTGTTAGACTCAACATTTTGTTGAACTTTTTGGTCTAATTTGTAGTGAACGTAAGGTCCCTTTTTTAATGATCTTGCCATAACTTATTTCTTTCTACGTTCTATAATGTATTTGTTACTAGCTTTAGTTTTAGAACGGGTTCTATATCCTTTTGCAGGAATACCGTTTCTAGAACGTGGATGTCCACCTGAAGATTTTCCTTCACCACCTCCCATTGGGTGATCAACAGGGTTCATTACCACAGGTCTTGTACGAGGACGTCTACCTAACCATCTAGATCTACCGGCTTTACCAGAAACCATTAATTGATGATCACTGTTTGAAACAGCACCAATAGTTGCCATACAAGTTGAAAGAATCATTCTAGTCTCACCAGAAGGAAGTTTCACTGTTGCATATTTTCCATCACGAGCCATTAGCTGTGCAAACGCACCAGCACTACGCGCCATTACAGCACCTTGACCAGGATGAAGTTCTATACAAGAGATAATTGTACCTAATGGAATATTCTCTAAGACCATACTGTTTCCAATTTCTGGAGCTACGCTCTCACCTGAAACAATATTTTGTCCTACTTGAAGACCATTTTGAGCAATGATATAGCGTTTTTCACCGTCTTGATAATTTACCAAAGCAATAAACGCTGTACGATTTGGATCGTATTCTATTGAAGCGACGGTTGCGGGAATACCGTGCTTATCACGTTTAAAATCTATGATTCTATAACGTTTTTTATGACCACCACCTACGTAGCGCATGGTCATTTTTCCTTGACTATTTCTACCACCAGAACGTTTTTTCGGAGCGAGCAAGCTCTTCTCCGGCTTATCAGTTGTTATGGCGTCAAAACCATTTACAACTCTAAAACGCTGTCCCGGGGTGATAGGTTTTAATTTTCTTACTGACATTGTTGTCTTTCTTTAAATCTAAAAATTAGATATTAGCGTAAAAATCTATTGTATCACCTTCCGCCACCTGTACAACTGCTTTTTTATAAGCGGTTGTTTTACCAGTTTGGACACCCGTTTTCGTATAACGAACACGTCTGTCTGGGCGGACATTCATTGTGCGAACTGAAGTAACAGAAACTCCATATGCAGCTTCCACTGCATTTTTGATTTCAATCTTGTTCGCCTTAGGGTTTACTACAAACGTAAAACGGTTATTTTCTTCCGCTCCTCTTGTAGCTTTTTCTGTAATAATAGGTTTAATTAAGATATTCATCTTGCTTCTATTTACTTAAGTTTTGTTCAATTTCTTCCAAAGAACCTTCAAATAACACGAGGCTATTTGCATTCATAATTTTGTAAGTACTTAATTCTGAGTTAGTTACAACTTCAGTTCCTTTCAAATTACGAGACGACAAATATACATTATTATTTGAGTCTCCCAACACAAACAAAGATTTTTTGTTTTCAAGTCCTAACGACTTTAAAACTGAAGTAAATTCTTTGGTCTTAGGAGTGTCTATTGTAAAATCCTCTAGTACCACGATAGCATTGTCATTTGCCTTCATTGTTAAGGCCGAACGACGTGCTAAACGCTTTAAGTTTTTATTCAATTTGAATGAATAATTTCTAGGTCTTGGACCAAACATACGTCCACCACCTTTAAAAACTCCAGATTTGATACTTCCCGCACGGGCAGTACCAGTTCCTTTTTGTTTTTTAATCTTTCTAGTTGAACCAGCGATCTCTGCACGCTCTTTTGCTTTATGCGTTCCTTGTCTTTGATTGGCAAGAAACTGCTTTACATCAAGATATACTGCGTGATTGTTTGGCTCTATACCGAATACGTCTTTAGAAAGGTCTACCTTTCTTCCCGTATCTTTTCCGTTTTTATCTAAAACTGCTACCTTCATTACTTTGTAATCGTTACGTAAGCGTTTTTGTGTCCAGGAACGCATCCTTTAACAACAAGTAAATTCTTTTCAGAAACTACTTTTAACACTCTTAGGTTTTCAACTTTTACTGTTTCATTTCCCATTTGCCCAGCCATACGCATTCCTTTAAATACTCTTGCAGGATACGATGCAGCTCCAATGGAACCTGGCGCTCTTAAACGGTTATGCTGACCGTGCGTAGCTTGACCTACACCACCGAAACCATGACGCTTAACAACTCCTTGAAATCCTTTACCTTTAGAAATACCCGCGATATCCACGAACTCTCCTTCGATAAAATGCTCTACGGTGATAGTATCACCTAATTTGTACTCTTCTTCGAAATCTTGGAATTCAACGACTTTACGTTTTGCAACGGTTCCTGCTTTTTTCGCGTGGCCTTCGGCAGCTTTATTGGCAGTCTTTTTGTCATCGAAACCAAGTTGAAGAGCTTCATACCCGTCAACCTCTTTGGTTCTGACTTGGGTAACAACACAGGGGCCACACTCGATAACGGTACAAGGAATATTCTTCCCTTTCTCGTCAAAGATGCTGGTCATCCCTATCTTTTTTCCAATTAACCCAGACATAGTTATTATTTATTTGTTAGTAATTATTTACTTATTTAAATTAAAACAGGGCCAAAATAAATTCAGCCCTGAATTTTATTTTGTTTCCGTTTTTCCTTCGCTCGCAGCTTAGGACATGTACACACTTTTTAAGTGCTTAGCAACTACACTTTAATCTCTACTTCCACTCCACTTGGCAACTCTAATTTCATGAGTGCATCAATGGTTTTGGATGAAGAACTGTAGATATCCAATAATCTCTTATAAGAACTTAATTGGAATTGCTCTCTACTTTTCTTATTAACGTGAGGCGAACGCAACACGGTAAAGATTTTTTTGTGAGTTGGTAACGGGATGGGTCCTGTTACTACGGCACCTGTACTTTTTACTGTCTTAACGATTTTTTCAGCAGATTTGTCCACTAAATTATGATCGTAAGATTTTAATTTAATTCTAATTTTTTGACTCATTGCTGAAATATTATACGTTAGCGGTTCCTCTTGCTGCAGCTATTACCTCTTCAGAAATATTTGAAGGAGTTTCTGCATAATGTGAAAATTCCATTGTTGAAGTTGCACGACCTGATGATAATGTTCTTAATGTGGTAACATATCCAAACATTTCAGAAAGTGGCACTTCAGCTTTTATAACTTTTGCTCCGGCGCGATCACTCATGTTATTAACCTGACCACGACGACGGTTAAGATCTCCTACAATATCTCCCATATTCTCTTCTGGAGTCAATACTTCCAGCTTCATAATAGGCTCTAAGATTACCGCTCCAGCAGCTTTTGCAGAAGCTTTAAATCCTAGTTTTGCAGCTAACTCAAAAGACAACTGATCAGAATCCACCGCGTGGAATGAACCATCTTTTAAAGTAACTTTCATACTATCCACTTCGAAACCTGCAAGTGGTCCATTTTGCATTGCTTGTTTAAAACCTTTTTCTACTGAAGGAATAAATTCTTTAGGAATGTTACCTCCTTTAATTTCATTTACAAATTGTAATCCTTCCACTTTATCATCGTCCGCTGGACCAATGGTAAATACAATATCTGCAAACTTACCACGACCACCCGATTGCTTCTTGTAAACTTCTCTGTGATCTGCACTACGAGTAATAGCCTCTTTGTACTCAACTTGAGGTTTTCCTTGATTTACTTCAACCTTAAACTCACGTCTTAATCGGTCTACAATAATATCTAAGTGAAGCTCTCCCATACCAGAAATTACAGTTTGCCCTGATGCTTCATCGGTACGCACTTGGAAAGTTGGATCCTCTTCAGCAAGTTTTGCTAAGGCCATACCTAACTTATCCACATCTGCCTTTGTTTTAGGCTCAACAGCAATACCAATTACAGGATCTGGGAAATTCATACTTTCTAACACAATTGGGTGCTTTTCAGCAGTAAGTGTATCTCCAGTCTTAATATCCTTAAATCCTACAGCAGCTCCAATATCTCCAGCCTCGATATAATCGATAGCATTTTGTTTGTTAGCATGCATTTGGTAAATACGTGATATACGCTCTTTATTTCCTGAACGGTTGTTTAAAATATAAGAACCTGCATCCAAACGACCTGAGTATGCACGGAAGAAAGCCAAACGTCCAACGAAAGGATCTGTAGCAATCTTAAATGCCAAAGCAGCGAAAGGCTCTTTTACATCTGGTCTTCTTATTTCTTCTTTTTCTGTATCTGGGTTTATTCCTTTAATACCTTCCTTATCTACTGGAGAAGGTAAGTAACGGCAAACTGCATCAAGAAGGAATTGAACTCCTTTGTTTTTGAATGCAGAACCACAAATCATTGGGATGATGGACATGTCCATTACCGCAGCACGCAACGCAGCGTGAACTTCATCTTCGGTAATAGATTCTTCATCTTCCATATATTTTTCCAAAAGATTTTCGTCATAAGCCGCCACCTCTTCAATTAGTTTTCCGCGATATAAACGTGCTTCTTCTTTTAAATCTTCAGGAATATCAATAACATCAAATGTAGCACCCATTGATTCTTCGTGCCAAACAATAGCACGGTTTTTCACTAAGTCTACAACTCCTTTAAAGTCTATTTCGTCACCAATAGGAAGTACAATTGGCACGGCATTAGACCCTAACATATCCTTAACTTGCTGACAAACCATCATAAAGTTAGATCCTTGACGGTCCATTTTATTCACAAACCCCATACGAGGCACCTTGTAGTTATCTGCTAATCTCCAATTAGTTTCAGATTGAGGCTCAACACCATCAACCGCGCTAAAAAGAAATACTAAGCCATCCAATACACGTAGTGATCTATTTACCTCGACGGTAAAGTCAACGTGACCAGGAGTGTCAATAATATTAAAGTGGTATGGTTTAGTATCTTCAACAGGCTGTCCATTTTTTAATGGGAAATTCCAGGTACAAGTGGTTGCAGCAGAAGTAATTGTAATACCTCTTTCTTGCTCTTGTTCCATCCAGTCCATCGTAGCAGCACCATCGTGAACTTCTCCAATTTTATGACTTACACCTGTATAATAAAGTATACGCTCTGTAGTTGTTGTTTTACCGGCATCAATATGCGCAGCAATCCCTATATTTCTTGTAAATTTTAAATCTCTTTGTGCCATTTTCTTAGAATCTAAAGTGTGAGAATGCTTTGTTTGCTTCAGCCATTTTATGGGTATCCATACGTTTTTTAACTGCAGCACCTTCTTCTTTAGCAGCTGCTAAAATTTCGGCAGCTAATTTTTGCGGCATAGACTTTTCATTACGCTTTCTTGAGTAGCTAATAAGCCACTTCATAGCAGTAGAAATCTTACGATCTGGTCTAATTTGCATTGGAATTTGGAAGGTAGCCCCTCCAACTCTTCGGCTACGTACTTCTACGTGAGGCATAACATTGGAAAGTGCATCTTTCCAAATCTCTAAAGCCGTTTTTTCTTCGTCTTGTTTTTTTGATTCTACAATATCAATTGCATCGTAGAATACTTTGAAAGCAGTCGACTTTTTTCCATCCCACATTAAGTTATTCACAAAACGCGTTACCAACTGGTCGTTAAACCTTGGATCTGGTAAAAGTGGTCTTTTTTTCGCTTGTCTTTTTCTCATTACTTCTCTTTAAAAGTTGTTTGAATTACTTTTTAGGGCGTTTTGCACCGTACTTAGACCTACGTTGTAATCTTCCTTGAACACCTGCGGTATCCAAAGCTCCTCTTACAATGTGGTAACGTACCCCTGGCAAATCTTTAACCCTTCCACCTCTAACCAATACTATCGAGTGCTCCTGAAGATTGTGTCCTTCGCCACCGATGTACGCGTTTACTTCCTTTCCATTTGTTAACCTTACCCTTGCTACTTTACGCATTGCAGAGTTTGGTTTCTTAGGAGTGGTAGTATATACACGAGTACACACACCGCGGCGTTGCGGGCACGAATCTAGGGCAGCCGATTTACTCTTCTTGGTTATTTTGGCTCTTCCTTTTCGTACTAATTGTGAAATAGTTGGCATATAAAATCCTTGTTATACTTAATTAAATGATATAATTATCCCTTTAAAGGGGCGCAAATGTAGAAATAAAAATGCATTAATCCAACACAGTTTTATTAATTTTTGTTGGATTTACTTTTATTTATGCAGGAGATATGAAAAACCCTTCAATAACGTTAGATTTACAATATAAACTTTCAAGCTTTTGAGGCAGTTTTTTTTCTATTTTTTATACCTATATATATATACAAATTTTTTGGGGCCGGTTGCCGCTCAAAATATTACGCTTAAAATTGAAGCAGAAAAGGAAGTGACTTCATCATTTTTAGACTCCCTAGATATTGCTTTAAAATTTGAAGATTATTTAAGTTTAAAATCTGAAGTCGATACTCTTTCTCAAAAATTTCAAAAAAGCGGTTTTATTGATTCAAGGCTAATATCACTAGAAAAACAAAATGATTCAATATTTGTGGCCGATTACTATTTAGGAAATAGATGGCGTGATATTGAGATTCGTTATTCGGAAAAAGACTTTGCATATTCAGAACTAAAAAAAATTAGCAATGAAGTTACTGATTCTGTTTTTAAAATTCCAATTCAATTCGCAGATGTTGCACTTTTAAAACTAACAAGAATAAAAGCTGAAAAAGGAGATCCCTTTTCAAGAATACAGCTTTCAGAAATTGAAAGAAAAGACAATAACACTTTAAAAGCAAATCTTATTTTTAGGTCCTCTAGCCAAAGAAAAATTGATGGAATTGTAGTAAAAGGGTATGAAAAATTTCCAAAGTCCTTTATAAAGTATTATGCCGGAATTAAAAAGGGAAAGGTTTTTAACCAAAAAAAAATAATTGAACAAAACAACACTTTAAACAATTTAGGTTTTATTACTTCAATTAAATCTCCAGAAGCATTATTCAAAAAAGATTCTACAATAGTTTATTTATATTTTCAGAAAACAAACAACAACCTCTTTGATGGTATTTTAGGTTTTGCCACAAATGAAGACACCCAAAAGCTAGAATTTAATGGGTATTTAAATCTAGAACTTAATAATAATCTGAACTACGGCGAGCAATTGATTATAAATTATAAAGCCGATGGACGGGAGCAACAAAACCTGAGAGTGTTTACAAAGCTACCTTATTTATTTAAAACCCCTTTAGGTGTAAGCTTGGAATTAGAAATATTTAAAAGAGACAGTACTTTTTCCACAACCCACCAGCAAGCAAGGCTCTACTATCAAGCCTCCCCAAAAATCGATTTTTATGTAGGGTATAAATCTTATGAATCTAACCACCTGCTTGATGAAGTAAATGCTTCGGCGTTTATTGAAGATTACAACTCTAAGTTTTTTTTAGCGGGGGCTCACTTTTCAAAATTTCAGAATGAAAAACTATTCCCCATAAAAACTTTCGCGGGACTAGAAACAGAAATTGGAAAAAGAAACACTTTATCAAAGGAAGCAGATCAAGTAAGAGTCTCCGGTATTTTTTCGCATATATTTAATCTCAATGAAACCAGTTCCTTTTACATCAAAAACTCGACAAGCTTTTTAAGCAGTCCCAATTATCTAACTAATGAGCTTTTTAGGTTTGGTGGTATTAATAGTATTAGAGGGTTTAGAGAAAATAGTATTGACGCCTCACTCTTTTCCGTGTTAAATACTGAATATCGTTATTTGCTTGACAGAAATACCTATGTACATTCTATAATAGATATTGCCTATTTTGAAAATAAAATAATTACTATTCAAGAAGAGCTTTTTGGGTTTGGAGTTGGTTTTGCTTTAAACACCAAGGCGGGACTTTTTAAGTTTAACATTGCAAATGGTATTTCTAAAAATCAGAATATTGAATTCGCAAATACAAAGATTCACATTCTTTATCTTGCTAGGTTTTAGTAAAACAATATATAAATTTACCTTTGTTTCATATAAATACGTGAATTAAAAATTGGTTATATAATTATTTATATTGAACTTTGTTTTTTACTAATTCCAAAAAAATATGAAACAAAAACTACAATTATTATTGATGTTCCTTTTTCTATTTATTGTGCAAAATGCTTTTGCACAAGACAAGGTAGTAACTGGAACCGTGACAGACGACCTTGGAGTTCCACTCCCGGGGGCCAACATTATTGTCAAAAATACATCCAATGGAACCCAATCAGATTTTGATGGGAATTATTCCATAACGACTGGTGTTGGAGAGGTACTACAATTTAGCTACGTTGGTTTTCAAAACCAGGAAATAGCAGTTGGAGCCTCAAATACTATTAACGTTCAAATGGTTGCAGGCGCACAACTTGAAGAAGTTGTTATTACTGGATATTCCAGAAGAAGCCAGACGGTGCAGACTTCTGCAGTGGTATCCATAGGAGCTTCAGAAATTGCCGAACTTAGCCCAGTTACCAGTATTGACAACTTGTTACAGGGAAAAGCTGCTGGTGTACAAGTAACTGCGGCAAATGGTAAACCAGGTCAAGGAGCCTTTGTTAGAATTAGAGGTATTGGATCTTTAACCGCAGGAGCCTCTTCACCATTATATGTTGTGGACGGTGCAATTATTAGAGAGGAAGACTTGAATAGCATCCCTAATGATGACATTGAAAACATTACAATACTAAAAGATGCTTCAACTACAGCCCGATATGGTTCTAGAGGGGCAAGTGGTGTTGTTGTAATAACTACAAAATCTGGTAAGCGTTCTGGTGATGCTAAAATTAAGTTTAGCTCACGTTTTGGTGTTACTTCAAGAATTAATCCAAATTTTGATGTAATGGATGCTGAACAAAAAATGCAATATGAAGCCGAGCTTTATGCATTAGGTGTTTCTGCTGCAGGTAGCTCCCCAGGGGTTACTACTTTGCCAGGAAGTGAAGAAAGGCAATTCTTATTAGACAATGAGGTTGATTGGCAAGATTTAATTCTGAAAGAAGGAATTATTCAAAACAATAATGTTTCGATTTCGGGTGGATCTGAAAAAATGGATTACTATTTTTCAGTAGGACATGATAGAAATACTGGTATTATTGATGATTTAGATGGTTTTGAAAGAGTAAGCTCAAGGCTTAACTTAAACATGGACCCAAAAGAATGGCTATCACTATCAGTTAATGTTGGTTATTCAAGATCTACAAGCGATGAGCCAAGGGATAGAAATAACGTACAAAACCCTTTTAGAGCGATGTACGATTACAATCCTTATGAGACAGAATTTGTACTAGATGAAGACGGAAATATTGTTGTTGATGAAAATGGAAATCCAGTTTATAATCCTACACATACTACATTTAATGTTAGAGGAGCTATTTTATCTGAACCAGCTATAGCCATTCAAAATAACCTATTAGGAAGTGTTAGTGCTGAAGTTAGTCTCTTCAAAAATGTTAGTTATACCTTTGGTTTCGCTGCGAATAGTATTAATGAGCGTACCGAAAGTTATTCTAAACCAGGAGGAATTCTAGACGCTATTATAGGTGACCCTAATAATCCAGGAAATAAATTAGATACTGGAACTTACAGATTTGATATGACTATAAGTAACAGGCTTAATTATAGATTAAATAAAAACAAGCACAACTTAGATTTAGTAGGTTTATTTGAATTTAACCATAACGAAAATAATGGATATCGGGTAAGAAGTATTGGATTTGCTTCGGCAGAATTAAACACCCAAATAAACGCATCTCAAGTTACACTTGGTGAAACTACTAGAAATATTTTAACATTAGTTTCTTATGGTGCATTTGCAGATTATGATTATGATGAAAGGTATTTGGCTTCAGCTTCTGCAAGGTATGATGGGTCATCTAATTTTGGACGCGATAACAGATTTGGACTTTTCTACAGTGGAAGTTTAGGGTGGAACATTGCAAAAGAAAAGTTCTTTAACGTGGATGCAATAAACGATTTAAAGTTTAGAGTATCTTATGGTACTACTGGTAACAGAGAAGGTATAAGTAGATATGCTGCACAAGACAACGTTGCTTTTGATTCCTATCCAGGAGGCTCGGCAACAAGACCGTCTAATATTGGAAACCCCGAATTAAAATGGGAAACTACAACTACTCAAAACGCAGGTTTAGAGTTCAATTTATTCAATAGAAGAATTCGTGGTGTTGCTGACTATTTTATTAGAACCACCGAAGATTTATTGTTTTCAATTCCAAAAGCCGATGAATCTGGAGTAGGATTTATTTTTGGTAACTTAGGTAAAATTGAGAATAAAGGTCTTGAACTTTCCTTACAAGGAGATGTTTTTCGCAATGATAATTTAACTTGGACTTTAGGTGGTAATATCGTTTTCTTAGACAACGAAATTCTAGAATTACCTGAAGGCGAAGATGTTACACCCGGTAACGCTTTTAATATCTTATTTAGAGAAGGTGCTAAAATTAATGAGCATTTCTTAGTACGTTATGCCGGAGTTGATCCTGCAACTGGAGCGCCTCTTTATTATGGAGCTGACGGAAATACTTATCGTGGACTTGACCTTCCAGAAGATGAAGATGAAAACAGAGTGCTTCAAGGTAAGTCAACCATTGCCGATCGAGAAGGAGGTTTTTTCTCCAACATAAGATATAAAGGTTTTGGACTACGTGCAGATTTCGTCTTTAAAGCTGGAAACTGGATTAACAATTTTGTAAAGTCCAATCTAATTTCCGATGGCGTAAATATTGCAGATAATCAAGCAATTGATGCATTTAATTACTGGAAAAATCCTGGAGACACCAATGTTTATCCAAGCCCTTTAATTTCTCAAGAAGAATTACTAGCAGTAAATTCGGATAGATTCTTAGAAAAGGGAGATTATATCCGAATGAGAAACATTACTCTTTCCTACGATTTACCTAGTAAATTTACAGATAGAGTGCCATTTGAAAGCTTAAGAATTTATGTGCAAGGTCAAAACTTATTGACTTTCTCAAAATTCTTTGGAGATCCTGAGGTAGGTATCTCATCTGGGGAAACTATTAATTTTGCTAATAGTGTTGCTCCGGGGGAAGCTACTTTATATAGTTATCCTAACACAAAATCAGTTCAAATAGGAGTTGATGTAAGTTTCTAAAAAAAATAATTATGAAAAACACTATATATAAATTAACAATCGTACTCTTTATCGCAGGCTTTTTAAGCTCTTGCGAACAAGATTTAGAACAGCTACCATTTGATGAATTTGCTACAGAAAATGCTTTTAAAACAGCGGCAGATTTTGAAAATGGAATACGCGGAGTTTATTTGCAACTTATTGCTGGAGGACTTTATGGAGGGAATATGTTGAGTACACCAGATGTAATGTCTGATAATACTACCCTTTCTCAATATGGTAGATTTACCCAAAGAGCTTCTCACAATTTTCAAAATTCAGCGAATAATACCTTGCGAGGAACATATCAAAATGCCTATTCTTTAATTTACAGAGCAAATCAAATTTTGTTTTACGCAGAAGGATTTGAAGGTGAAAACAAGAATAATATTATTGCAGAAGCAAAAGCCCTTAGAGCGTTAGCGCATCTTAATTTAGTTTCCTTTTTTGGGAAGATTCCAACACAATCTGGTGATGCAAACTCAAGTTTAGGAGTAGCATATCTTTTGGAAGCAGATCCAAATATTGAACCAGCTAGGTTAACAGTCCAGGAAACCTATAGTTTTATACTTGATGATTTACTTGATGCAAAATCTAAAATCAATTCAACAAATCCCGAAGGACGAATGGGTAAAGATGCCGTTAATCTTTTACTTTCAAGGGTATACCTATATATGGGGCAATGGCAAAATGCTGTTGATGCGGCAAATGCAGTTACTACCCCTTTAGCATCGAGAGACGATGTAGTTGGAATTTGGGAAGACACAAATAAGGAAGGGGTTATTTTCTATATTCCAAATGAACAGCCAGTTTTAGGTAACAACATTGGTGTTACTTGGAGTCAAGGTGGTGTTACGAGTCTAATACCAGAGTATGTAGCTTCTTTTCAGTTAAATAACCTGTATGACTTAGGTAATGACATTAGAAGGGATGCTTATATATTTGATGGCTCTGTCAATAACAGCGGTCAGGTTGTTAACTTCAATGGAATTAAAAAATTATATGCTAGACCCGGGGGTCAACCAGGAACTGTAGATTATAAAATTTTAAGAGCTGAAGAAGCTATGCTTAATAAAGCTGAAGCCTATTTTAAACTTGGAAATGAAACTGCTGCAAGACAAGCATTAGACCAAATTAGAACTAGAAGGTACTTAACTCCTCCTACCGGGGAAACTGGTAGTTCGTTATTAAGTGCTATTATGCTAGAAAGAAGATTGGAGTTTGCCTTTGAATATCAAAGACTTTTTGATTTAAAAAGATGGGGATTACCTCTTCAAAGAGGTGGTGCTGGTGACCTTGCAGATGGTAGTGGAACACCATCAGACGTACAAAATATTGCTGCTGGTGACAATAAATTTCAATTACCTATAGCACAAGAGTCTTTAGATGCTAATCCTAACTTAGTGCAAAATCCAGGTTACTAATTTTAAAAATCAAAACAATGAAAAAATCATATATGCTATTAACGTTATTTGTTGCTGTAATATTTGCTACATCATGTAGGGAAACCTATGACGATTATGACTCAGGTGGTTCTCCACTAATTGGTTTTACTCTAGGAGTTGAAGCAGAAATAGGACTATCAAATAATCCAGTTAATCTCCCTATTTCATACTTTGTTACGGATGTTTCTAGTTCAGATCGTACTTTTCAAATTATTGTAGATCCTGCAACTACTGTGACATCAGATAATTTTTCGTTTGAGAGTTCAGTAACGATCCCTGCAAATGAAAGAATAGGTCAATTAATTTTAACAATTTCGAACGTTTCATTATCTCAAGAATTTGAACCCATTGTCCTAAGCTTTGAATCTACATCGAGTGTTGTTTCAGGAGATAAGGCAACTGTCTTTGTAAAATCCAACAATTAAATATAAGTTTTTTACACATTCTAATTAATAAAAAAAACCATATGGAAATCCATATGGTTTTTTTTATTTCGGTTTTGTTTTAAATTAGTTGTTGTTAATTTTAAGAATTTCAAGTATATATTAGGGAACACTAGAGTAACAATCTATTCAAAAAAAAGAAAATTTAAGTTTAAAAAGTTGTGTATTTAACTTTTTATTGTGATTTTTGGCGTTGGCTAATTCAAATAAATTATAAAATGAGAACAAAGTTTAGTGGAATTTTAACGCTATTGCTAGCGTTTGTAGTGCAACTCACGTTCGCACAAGAAAAAACAATCTCAGGAACTATAACTGACGAAAGCAGTTTACCGCTCCCAGGGGTTAATGTTATTGTAAAAGGGACATCTAATGGAACCCAAACAGATTTTGATGGTAATTACTCAATTACTGCAAATGTTGGGCAAACTTTAGTGTACAGTTATTTAAGCTACAAAACTCAAGAAAAAACAATTGGCGCAGCTACTTCTAGCATATCTTTTGCTATGGAGCCTGATGCCTCTGTACTTAATGAGGTTGTGGTAACTGGTTTTGCAGTAAAAAAGGAAAAGAAGGCCTTAGGTTATTCTGTTTCTTCAATCCAGCAAGAGTCAATAAAGGAGAGTCCTCAAACTGACTTAACGCGTGTTTTGAGTGGAAAAGCTGCGGGTATTAATATTACTACCCAGAATGGTCTTTCTGGTTCTGCGAATAAAGTAATTATTAGAGGTATGACATCATTCTCTGGCGACAATAACGCGCTATATGTGATAGATGGTGTGCCAATTAGTAATGATACTAACGAAGCAGGTGCCTTTACCGACGGTAATATGGGATCTAGCCGTTCTTTTGATATTGACCCGAACAACATTGAGCGTGTGGATATTCTAAAAGGATTAGCTGCAACTACTTTATACGGTACTGAAGGTAGAAACGGGGTAATACTTATTACAACGAAAGCTGGAAGTTCAAGCCAACAAAATGCAAAACAAGAAATTGAAGTTTCTTCATCTGTATTTGTAAATGAGGTTTCTATTCTTCCAGATTACCAAAACTCCTATGGTGGTGGTTTTGACCAAGCTTTTGGTTGGTTCTACAGTAACTGGGGACCAGGTTTCTATAAAGATGGCTTAGGAGGCTGGGCTAATGATGCTGCCTTTGATGCAGACGGAACTGTGGAACACCCATATTCATCTTCAGCTTATCTAGCAACTAACTACCCTAATTTTCAAGAACAATACGCTGGCCAGAGATATGACTGGAAGCCAAGAAATAGTGTTAAAGACTTTTTCCAAAAAGGTCTTGCTCAAAACCTTTCTGTTAGTGCGCGTGGAAGAAGCGAAAATGGAAAGTTTGGTTATGGTACTATTTTTAGTCACTTAGATGAGGATGGATTTACTCCTGGTAACAACGTAAAAAGAAATAACTTAACAATTTCTGGAGACGCAAAATTAACTAATAAAGTAAGTATTAGAGGGTCTATGACTTACACTAAGACTGACTTAAAGACCCCTCCAGTTTCAACTAGTTTTGGTAGTAGTACTCCTTATTCAGGATCATCAATCTTTGGAGATTTATTCTATACCCCTAGAAGTATTGATTTCTTCGAGCTGCCTTATCAATTACCTGATGGAAGTAGCATTTACTATCGTGATGATAACGCTATCCAACACCCATTATGGACTGTGAACAATGCGAGATTCTCTCAGTTAGTAAATCGTGTTAATGGTTTTGCTGCAATTGATTATAATATTACAGATAATTTTAACATACTTTATCAAGGTAGTGTTGATACATACTCAGAAGATAGTGTAAACAGACAAAACAAGGGTGGTGTAAATGACGACGTTAATGTACAAAGAGGTTTCTATGAAACTGTAAATACATCTAACACCATTTATGATCACAGGATTGTACTTTCTGGAAACAACTTTAGTTTCTTTAATGATAATGTGAATCTAGGTTTCTCACTTGGAGCAACGTCAAAAAGTGTGGATTATAATAGATATGGTATCAGAAGTACAGATCAGCAAGTATTTGGTTTCTTTGATCATTCTGGATTTGTTGAGCGTAATCAAATTGAATACCGTCAAAAAAGAAACATTATTGGAGTATTTGGTCAGGTTCTGTTAGACTACAGTAACTTTGTTTTCCTTAACTTATCTGGAAGAAATGACTGGGTTTCCAACTCAGTAAATAACTCATTATTCTATCCATCAGCAAGTATTTCTTTTGTGCCAACAAGTGCATTTAAAGGCATCCAATCTGATAATGGACTAAACTTCTTAAAATTAAGAGCTGGTTATGGTACTTCTGCAAACTTTTCTACTGGATATCCGACAGTTACTTTGGTAAATCTAGATACTCAAGCTTGGCAATCAGATGGTCAATTAATTACTTCTAACACAACAGATAGTAGTATTGGTAACCCTGCAATTAAGCCTGAATTATTTGAAGAATTAGAATTTGGAGCTGAAGGTAAAATCTTTAACAGACTTACTTTTGACTTCTCTTATTTCACCAGAACAACCAATGACTTAATTGTTCAAGATCAACCAATTCCAGCTAGTACTGGTGCAACTTTTATCGATAACAACATTGGTAAAATTGAATCTTGGGGTATTGAAGCAGACCTTGGTCTTAATATCTTTAAGAGTAACACAGGTGGATTCGATTGGAAAGTAAATGTTAACTATACTTCTTTCGAGAGTGAAGTAGTTGACTTAGGTCAAGATACAGATCAAGTTGTATATGCAGGATTTACCAACTTAGGTAACTTTGCAACTGTAGGAGATCCACTTGGAGCTCTTTATGGTGCAAGAATCGCTAGAGATGAAAATGGTAATCTTTTAGTAGATGCAGCGGGTAACTATGTTGCCGAAAGTGTTACTGAAGATGGCTTGGTTCCAAAAATTGGTGATGCTAACCCAGACTTTATAATGAACTATATCAGTACAATGTCTTGGAGAGGTTTATCTCTTAATGTAGCCGTTAACCACGTTTCTGGTGGAGATATCTACTCTACTTATATAGCAACATTACTTGGACGTGGATTAACTACAGATACTGAAGATCGTCTTGGAACTTATATTCTTGATGGTATTAACCAGTCTACTGGACTACCAAACGAAGTTCAAATAAACAATTCACAGTTTTATTTTGATAATGGATTTGCTAGTGCAGCTGATGAGCTAAATGTATATGATGCTTCTGTACTTCGTCTACAAGAAGTTACTCTTGGTTATTCATTACCATCTAAGTTCTTAGATAGAACTCCTTTTGGAAGTGTTACTTTTAAAGTAAGTGGATTTAACCTTTGGTATGATGCTTATAACACCCCTGATGGTATAAACTTTGATCCAAACACCACTGGTTTAGGTGCAGGAAATGGTCAAGGATTTGAATTCTTAACAGGACCAAGTAGCAAAAGATATGGTTTCACCGTAAATGCTACATTCTAATAAATAAAAAAATTAAGAGATGAAAAAAATACAAAAAATATCAATATTTGTTTTTCTACTTCTAGGTCTTGCTTTTACCTCTTGTGAGACTACAGAACTAGACTTACTAGATGATCCTAATGATGTAACTTTAGACAAAGCTAATTTAGATAGATTTTTAAATGAAATTCAGCTGAATTTTGCAAGCTTTATGCGTCAAATTGGAAACAATGATGCACAATTAGTGCGCGTTAACTATATGTTTGGAAGAACATATAGAGATAATTTTGAGCCAGCTGTACTAGACGGCGAATGGGCATTAGCGTATCAGGGAATGTTTTCCGATATGGCTGCTGCGGAGCCACTTGCGGTAGATGCAGGAGCTAATAAGCATTTAGGTGTTATGAAAATCCTAAAAGCTTATACTTTAATAACGCTTGTAGATAATTTTGGAGATGTTCCTTTTAGTCAAGCGACTAATCCAACTGAGTTCCCTGCTCCAGTAGCAGACCCAGGAGCTTCGGTATATGCAGGTGCTTTAGCTATGCTTGACGAGGGAATGGTACTTATAAGCTCAGAAGGTGATAACTTAGAAAATGATTTTTACTATGATAATGACTTCAGTAAGTGGAGAAGACTTGCAAATAGTGTAAAAATGCTAGCTTACCTAAATACAGGTGACTTAGCTAGTTTTAATTCTGTTTCTGGTTCTGCAATTGTTAATTCTGCAGATGATTTCCAATTCCAATATGGAAGTAACGAAACTAATCCAGATACAAGACACCCATCGTATAGTACAGATTACACTACAAGTGGTGCTGGTTCTTATGAATCAAACTGGTTAATGGAGACTATGTTAGAATCTAATGACCCTAGAATCAGATATTACTTTTACAGACAATTTGATTGTACTCCAGGTGCCGCTGATGCTGATGGTAATGAATGTGGTGTGGATACGGTAAGAATGACTTGTTCTGGTGCTCCTAGACCAAATCACTATACTGCTAGCATGACATATTGTAGTGTAGATAGCGGATATTGGGGACGTGATCATGGTAATGCAGAGGGTATTCCACCAGATGGATTAAGAAGAACTGTGAATGGTGTGTATCCTGCAGGAGGTAAATTTGATGGAGATGAATATTCGCCAGTTGTAGTTGGTGATGGTGGTGGTGGTGCCGGAATATTACCTATTATGTTAGCATCATATACAGACTTTATGAGAGCAGAAGCTGCATTAGCTTCTAACAATACTAGTGGAGCTGCTTCAGCATTGAACTCTGCATTGACAAAGAGTATTGCAAAAACTCAAGGTTTCATTTCATTAGACCCAAGTGCAGATTCAACATTCGCTCCTACTTCTGGTGAAGTTAGTAGTTTCATTTCAGGTGTTGTTAATAGTTTCAATAGTGGAAATGCTAATGATAAATGGGAAATCTTAGCTACACAACAATTTATTGGTAATTTTGGTAGTGGTATTGGAGCTTACAATCTTTATAGAAGAACTGGGTATCCAAAATTGATTCAGTTTAATATCGATCCAAACCCAGGTGCATTCGTTCGATCATTCTTTTACCCATCAAATGAGGCAAACGTAAATAGTAATATTACACAAAAGCCAAATGTTGATGTTCAAGTATTCTGGGACACTAACCCAGCTTCACCTGGATTCCCATCTGCTAACTAATTAAAAAAACAATAATTATGAAAAACATATTTAAATTATTAATGGTAACCCTACTGGTTGGAACAGCTGTTTCTTGTTCAGACTCAGAAGCGGTTATAGATCAAGTATTAGATAATGTGGATTCAGAAAGTGGTGCAGTCATTAGAACCGTTGTGGCTCCACCAGAATTAGTATCACTTACTAACGAAACTAATAATGTATTAAGATATACATTAGAAGTTCAACAAGGTAATGGTACTTTTGTTCCAGATTTTAAAGAAGTAAGAACTTATATGGCTATTTTCCAAGATCAAGATTTATTAGAACCAATAGTTGATGGCTCTGGAAATCCTATTGGAGAAGTTCTTTTTGTTACAAATGCTGCGTCAGAATTCGCTATTGGACCTAATGGTTTACCTAGAATTTCAGCAGAGACTCCAACTCAAGCCATTTTGGATGCTTTTCCTGGAGATGCCGTTTTAACAACACCCTCTTTTATTTCTATGAGATTAGAACTTGAAATGACCGATGGTACTGTTTTTACAAATACTAATCTAGGAGCGAGTGTTTCTGGAGGGCCTTATTTTGGGGCGTCATTCTTGTATAAAATTATATTCTTACCAATATAATAATTAGAAAGTTTAAGGCAGAAATTAACCTCTGCCTTAAACTTTATTAAAAATTTTCTTTTTTTTGTTAAAAAGAATTTTATTATTTAAAAATTTGTATATTTGAAATTATTAAACTTTAAATTTATTATTATGAAAAAAAATTATTTCTTAGTTGCTTTATTAGCACTTGCATTTACTAGTGTTAATGCACAGTTTACAGATGATATGGAAAGCTATACTGCTGGTCAACCTATTTACCAAGATTGGTGGACAGATTGGGGTTGTGGTGGTACTTGTGCTATCTTATCTAGTGCTGACCAAGCTTATGACGGTGCACAATCAGGTTATGTATCTGATGACAACGCCATGGATGCCGTATTAGATTTAGGAAACAAAATCTTTGGTGAGTGGGGATTAGATTTCTGGATGTATGTTCCAGCTGGTAAAGAAGCTTATATGAACTTTCAAGGAACTGTGCCAATTGGTTCAGGAACTTTCCCTGTTGGTAACATCTTCTTTAACGAAGCTAGTGGAGATCCAGGAAATGGATATGTTGACTTTGGAACTGGAGATACTTCAGTACATAGAACTTTCTCTTACCCAGAAGGTGAGTGGTTCCGTGTTACTACAAACTTCGACTTCACTAGTGGAGCAGGAAGTTCTACTTTCCACATGTACATAAATGGTGGTACGCCATTTGTTGAAGAAGGTCATCCATTTGCTAGCTGGGATGGAACTGCTTGGGACTATTCTGACACTCAAAGTTTAGGTGGAGTAGATTTCTATAGTATTTCTACCAACAACCAATATTATGTAGATGCTTTTACTTATCAAGATTCATTTATTGATCCTAATGCATCTGTAAGTGATTTCGCAGCAAAAGGATTTTCTGCATATCCTAACCCAGTAAGTGATAAATTAAACATTCAAGCTAAAGAGAGAATTAACTCTGTTGTAATCTACAATGTTTTAGGACAGCAAGTTTACAATGCTAAAGTTGATGCTTTATCTTCTACTATCGATATGTCTAGAATGGCAAGTGGTGCTTACTTTGTAAATGTAAACATCAATGGTACTGAAGGTACTGTAAAAGTTATCAAGTAATTATATTACTATAATATTTTTAAGAGGCTGTCTAATTAGACAGCCTCTTTTTTAATATATAATTTCTAAGAATGAACAAAGAAACTATCATATTTGGAATCTACCCTGTATTAGAAGCTATTAAGTCTAATAAATACATAGACAAACTATTTATCCAAAAAGGAATAGAAAGCCAAAAGATTGAAGAAATTATCTCCCTTTCGCAACCCAACGGGGTTTCAATTAACTTTGTTCCTATTGAAAAGCTTGACCAATTATCCCGTGCAAACCATCAAGGGATTGTAGCAATCATTTCTCCAATTGGTTTTAGTAATTTTGAAAACCTGGTGGAAGAAACTTTATCCAAAGATAAAAGCCCCCTATTCCTTGTTTTAGACCAAATAAGTGACGTACGGAATTTTGGAGCTATTATTAGAACAGCTGAATGTACAGGTGTAGATGCCATTATCATTCAGAAAAAAGGAGGCGCCCCTGTGAGCGGAGATACCGTTAAAACATCGGCAGGAGCTATTTTTAAGGTACCTATTTGCAAAGTAGACCATATTAAAGATGCTATCTTTTATTTAAAGGGATCAGGAGTTAATGTTATAGGTGCTACGGAAAAAGCTTCAAAAAGCTTATTTGAGGTGGATTTTAAAGCTCCAACAGCCATTGTTTTAGGTTCTGAAGGAAAAGGGATCACAAAATCTCTATTTAATCTATTAGATGAACAAGCTGCCTTACCAATGCTTGGAGAAATTAACTCATTAAATGTTTCAGTTGCTTGTGGTGCCTTTTTATATGAAGTTATAAGACAAAGAAGATAGAGCCTACTCCCCTTCTTTTTCTTTTCTTTTAAATCTATAAATAATCTTAATATCCTGCTTCGTTTCGGTCTGCTCGGGTTCTGTTTCAGGTTCCTTAGGTACAATTTCAATAAAATTTCCGTTTTCATCAAAGTGCTTTAAAAAGGGATCCTCTTCTGGGTTATAATCTTCCTTTTCCCAATCGTATTTTTTTTCCTCAATGGGATTTTTCCTAAACACTAGAGACAGAGCAACTCCTACTATAAAACCAGATAAGTGCCCCTCCCAAGATATTTCTGGATCTATGGGAAAAAGATACCACAATAAGCTTCCATAGAGGAAAACAACCATAAGCGCCAAGGCAGTTAATTGATATTGTTTTGAGAAGATTCCTTTAAAAAAAAGAAAAGCAGCCAACATATAAATAATGCCACTAGCACCTATATGCCAAGCCGGTCGTCCTATAAACCAAGTCAACAACCCTGTTAGAAGTAATCCCCACAAAAGTACCTTCCACCGGATACTCCTATAAAAATAAAATAAAGAGACACTAAGCACCAACAGTGGAATTGAGTTATTAAATAAATGTTTTAAACTACTATGAATAAATGGAGAAAAAAGAATTCCTTTAAGTCCTTCAATTTTTTGAGGGAATACACCCCATTTTGTAAAACGTAATCCGTAACTTATCTCTAACCAAAAAACTATCCAAATGGCTAAAACAAATATTACTGGGTATACTAATACCTCGAAGGTAAATTGAAGCTGTTTATCTGAATTCATAAATGTATTTATAGCAAAAAATAATCCCAACTCTAAATTTATGCTATTTTGACAGTAAACACAGTTTTTTAAAATTGTAAATTTACCGCTATATGAATACACCGTTAGCAGAAAGAATTCGTCCCAAAACTTTAAAGGACTATCTAAGTCAACAACACTTAGTCGGCTCTAGTGGTGCATTAGTACCCCAAATGAAATCTGGAATGATTTCTTCCATGATATTTTGGGGACCACCCGGCACAGGAAAAACAACTTTAGCTACTATTATTGCTGAAGAATCTAAACGCCCCTTTTATACCCTTAGTGCTATTGATAGTGGCGTTGCAGCAGTGCGAGAGGTTATTGAAAAAGCTAAAAAAGGCGAAGGACTATTTACCACCAAAAACCCAATACTTTTTATAGACGAAATTCACCGGTTTAGTAAATCGCAACAAGATTCGCTTTTAGGTGCTGTAGAAAAAGGATGGATCACTTTAATTGGTGCCTCCACCGAAAATCCAAGTTTTGAAGTCATCCCCGCTTTATTATCTCGTTGTCAGGTGTATGTCTTAAAGGCATTTAGTAAGACCGATTTAGAAGATTTATTAAAAAGAGCTATTAAAAAGGACGAACTCCTTCAGAAAAAGAAAATTAAATTAAAGGAAACTGAAGCTATTATAAGGCTATCTGGAGGTGACGCTAGGAAACTACTAAACATACTTGAACTTATTGTACTTTCAGAAAAAGAAGAAAATGTTACCATCACCAATGAGATGGTGCTTCAGAAAGTACAGAAGAATACGGTACTGTACGATAAAACTGGGGAGCAACATTACGATATTATTTCGGCATTTATAAAATCCATACGCGGAAGTGATCCAAATGCCGCGGTATATTGGTTGGCAAGGATGATTGAAGGCGGCGAAGATGTAAAATTTATTGCAAGACGTTTGCTCATTTCTGCTTCTGAAGATATTGGGTTAGCAAACCCGACAGCTTTGGTACTTGCAAATGCTACTTTTCAAGCAGTAAATACCATAGGAAATCCCGAAGCGAGAATTATTTTAAGCGAATGCACTGTGTATTTGGCCACATCGCCTAAGAGTAACGCATCCTATAAAGCTATTAAAGACGCTCAGCAGCTCGTAAAGCAAACTGGAGACCTATCTGTGCCTTTGTCTATAAGAAATGCTCCTACAAAGCTTATGAAGGAGTTGGGGTATGGAGAAAATTATCAATATGCCCATGACTTTGAAGGAAATTTTGTCCCACACGAGTTTTTACCCGAAGAAATAAAAGGGACTACTTTATATAGCCCAGGAAATAATGCAAGGGAAAACTCTCTAAAAAGTTATTTAAAACAACTTTGGAAAGACAAATACAATTTTTAGTTACTTTTAGAATAAGTAACTTTTCCGCCTTCTTTTTCCACCGTTAAATTTCCAGAAGTATCAAAATTGGCAATATATCGTTGCTCCTTTTCGTCTTCAAAAAATACCACACCTTCAACCACAAATACTTTTCCGGTATATTTTAATCCATCACTAGCTTCTGCTGTTTCTTCATACAGGCTAAAGCCTTCGTTTGTTTTTCGTAATAAAAAAGATTTACCGGCATTTGTATAGTTTGCATATTTTGAAACTGGGAGATGGAGTGGATTATCTTTTTGGGAAACTACTTCTGCTTCCACTTTCTTTTCTTCCTTTCTTTCTGAAGAATCCTCAAAATCTTTTAATACCCGTACTTCCTTTTGCTGCACAAATAAGGCCTCAATACTCTCAAATGCTCTTCTCATGGCCTGATTATAAGTTTTACTATACTCCTTTAGCTTACTTTTTCCTTCTTCACTAGTGTAAATCACATTTCCTTCACAATCTTTAATATAAATAGTCACTCTTGTCCAAACAAAATTTGGATCTCCTGTTACCTCGGCTCGTAATCCGTCACAACGTCTTACATCGGGTAACTCGTCATCAAAATACGCATGAAATCCATGTTTATTAAAAAGAAACTTTAATAGGGAATTAAGCTGATATTGATCATCACTAAACTGAAAATCAAATTTCTTGGGAACCACTATAAAACTGTAATTACTTAATTTTTCTTTTTGTGAATACCCACTAAACACAAAAGCTAAAGAAAACACGAATGCAATTATAAGTTTATTCATTGGTCATAAATTTTTATATTGAAACCTAATTGCAAAGATATACTTTTTGATTTTGCAAGGTTCCCATATTGAAGCATATTATCTGCCGCAAGGTAAAAATTAAACTTACCAAAATCTCCAACAATACCAGCTCCTACATTTGAATAGGAATATGAATCCACTGTATATGTAACTTTTGCCGCTAGAAAATTAAAAAGCTTTCGATAATAAAAAAGCGTTCCTGCCATTTGAGGCCCTTTGGGACGCATAATACTGTAGTATTGTACTCCTAGGGCTTGCTCCCGCTCAACGCCTCCCCCTTTATTTAGACAATCGCATACATCACCCCCTCCTGTAATTTTTCCAAAACTATATTGCAAACTGGCATTCATTTTTAAAGGTCTTAGTTGCGAATATTTGTCATAGAGAGTGTCAATAGGTATTTCTCTTTCAATTTCATCTTCTAAATCATCGTAATATGGAAAGGTTTCTTCTCCTTCGCTTAAAGGAGGAAAAATTAATTCAATTCCGTTTAACACATAATCGCCACTGGCTCGATAACTCTCTACATCTTTAGAATGAAAAATAACACCTATGTCCAAAAGGCTTGCACTAGCCGTCCAATGACTATTTATAGTATACGTAGCACCTACATCCACACCAACTCCTAAATTACCTCCTAAAAGTGCCTTTCCTAGTAACTTTCCTCCTGTTGCATCTCCATCTAAAGATGCAATACCCGAAGTTTCTACCATCACATTGGCATCTTCAACGATATGTTCATAGATATTAGGAGCATCAGCTTCAGCCAAACGGGTTACAAAAGTTCCGCGGTTATTGGTACTTCTAAAACTCATAATGCTAGAATATACTTTTGCTCTTGCTCCTACAGTAAGTTTACTTGAAATGGCTTTATTAGCACCAAAGTGATACACGGTAAGTAAATCCCCTGTGGTACTTATTTCACCTAAATCGAAAGGATAGTCTAGATAGTTTGCATTACCTTCCCAAGCTAGAATAGCCAAATCTCTTGGGAAATAACTTATAAAATCGAATTCTTCGTAAATACCTGCAGAAAAATAAATGTCTTTCTTTGAGCGCCACCCAAAACTAATAAGTTCCAATTGCTGCGTGGCCGTGAAAAAGTCGGTGTTTTTCATTTCAATGATTTTACGTTCAATCTTTGCATTAATGTCTTCTCCTGTCTCGCCAAAAATATCATACACACTTACTCCGGACGAACCTCCATTAATATGAAACTGTGAAAAAAAGGGAATACCAAAGTGCTTTTTTTGCGGTATTATAGTTCCAGGGTTTAACAATAAACTTTGTGGCACCTCATTAAAACCATAAAGTACTTGCTTGTTTTGGGCAAAACCCATCGTGAGCCCGAAGGCTAAGAAAAAAACTAGTATAACTCTCATAGTATTAGTCTCTCTCCTTAATCTCTAAATAATATGTGGTTTTGGACTTGAGGTTAAGCTCTCCTTCCAAGGTAGCATCTGAGGATGGAATGGTAACAGAAACCACGACTTTATCAGATTGTGTAAGTTGTAAAATCTCCTCTCCTTCAACGGATTCGGTAAATTCGGTAATTACAGGACTTGAGGGAGTTCCCATTTCTACAAAAGTGGAAGTGAAATATTTTTCAACATTGAGGGAATCTAAAAACTGAAAATCGGCTTGAAAACTTCGTGGTATGCTATTATTAAATATGAAAAGAAAATCGGCTTTCAGCAAGCTTTCTTGAGTATCTGTATCGTCCAAAAATCGTATATCTGTTGTGTCTCTAACCGTTAATCGCGGTGTATTGCTTACGTCATCAAAAAAATCGTTTGCTACTAAATTGAAATAAATTAAATCTAATTCTACTATAGGCGTTATTGTAACATCTTGTGCTTGATTAAAATCGGTATCCTTAACACAGGAAAAAAATAATAAAGTAAAAAGCACACCCAAAACTGGGAATTGCAGGTTCTTTTTCATGTTGGGGGTTTTAAAGGTTAACGTAGTTTTGTACGCAAATAGTATAGTTATAGATGTTTCTTGATTTCCAAAATACTGTCAATCACTCTATATTGCGATGGAATTGTCTCTTTACGATAGTTGTAAAATAGGGTTTCCATTCCTACAGCTTCCGCTCCTAAAATATCTGCTTCAAAAGTATCTCCTACCATAAGGCTCACTTTGGGAACTGTCACTGCTTTTTCGAGTGCCTTTTCAAATATAACAGGATTGGGCTTCTTTAACCCTACCTCTTCGGAAGTGGTTACGGTTTTAAAAAAAGGAGAAATGCCACTATTTTTTAGTTTTAAATGCTGTACTTCCTCAAAACCATTGGTAATTATATGCAGTAAATATTTTTCAGAAAGGTATTGCAAAACATCTATGACACCTTCAAAAAGATAATTGTTTTTAGGAAGTTCGTCTATGTAGGAAGTGGCTAATTCATCTAAATCTGTATCACTATAATGAATTCCAAAAGGTTGAAAGGCTTCAAAAAAACGTCCTCGTCTTAGTTCTTGTTTGGTGACTCTTTCTTCTCGATAACGTTTCCAATATTCAAAATTAATGGGCTCATAAATTTTCATAAACTCGTCCAAATCAATAGAAATGGAGTGAATCTGAAACAACTGTTCAAATGCCATCCTAGAATTTCTATCAAAATCCCAAAGGGTATGATCTAAGTCGAAAAATATATGTTGAATACGGTCACGCATGTGGGTTCAATTTTTCTGAAAATAAATAACGCCACGTTTTGTTTTCACGCCTTTGTTCAAAATCTCTATTCGAAAAGAAAAATATAAAAGTTCCGTTTACTTGTTTCACCCAATTGTACACTTGCATAATGGTTCCTTCGGTATCTTTTTCTTTTCCAAGGGTAAGCGCCAAAGATTTCCCAATTACGGGTTGTAATACTAATGGAGTTTTCACTTCGTAATCTAGATCATAAAACAAAAAAGGCGTGCACGTTCCTGCTCTAAAACCTATTTCATTGTAATAAAACATGGTAAAATCATTTTTTACCTCAAGCTCTACCAAGTTTCTATATACCAACGGCAAATTGACAAGTTGTCTATCGTTAGTAGAACTTTGAAGCGTTCTGTGGGTAATTTCTTCGAGTTGAAATCGTTCAACTTTTAATTTTTCGTACTCTTCTACCGAGTAAAACGAAAACATAAGGCCTACTTCGCAATAATCTGCAACATATTTCACCAAGCTTTTAAAAGTTTGTCTTTTGGTGTTAAAATCCTCTCGATAGGAAAAAGCTTCCCCCAATAAAAAGAAAATAGTAAGTTTGGAGGCACTATTGCGAACATTATTTAACATCCATGAAAAAGTATCATACGGGTCTTTTCTGAGATGTAACAAAACACGTATTCTTAAAAAGAAACGGCCTAATTTAAGTTTCCAAAGGTCTCCACCAAAACCTAAAATATTGCGCAAGACACCGCGTTGTAAAAACTCGAAAGGGCGCTTGGCTTCTATAACATTATGAATCGTTAATTGTTTATTAGGAAACTCCATTTGTGGAAAAGCTTCCAAAAGAATTTCTTTAAACCGATGTCCCCATAAATCTACCACAGGTTGTTTTAAGAAACCTTCCTTATAGGCTAGACTTTCGGTTGCAGGGAATCTGCCTAATTCATCTTTTACGTGTGGTAAATATTCTTCGTATCGACTTAGTAAATAAAAGGCAGCAGCAAAAATATCGAAGGGTAATGAACTTTTTTCAGTAGCTTGAAAAAAGCCAACCGTTTCGCCCCAAGGACGAACTGAAATCTCGACATCCTCAAATCCTTGTTGATTTAATAACCCATGAGCATAGATAAAAACTTCATTTCCTAAGGGTTGTTTTCCATAGGATATTTTAGGCCCTTGGTAGGCGATAAATTCTTCAATAGTGGTTGTAAAGTCGACAGGAATTTTTAAAATTCTAGTACAAATATGCTTAAAGCTATAATCGATACGGGGAGTAACTTTTTGAGTGTAAATAAGAAGCATATAGGACTACAGCATTTGTTCGTCGGCAAAGCTAAAATACGCTTTTTCGGTTACAATAAGATGGTCCAAAACTTTAATATCAAGGCTTTCTCCTGCAGTTTTTAATTTTTTGGTTAACTGAATATCTGCTTGACTGGGTTTTAATGTCCCGGAAGGATGATTATGAGCCAAAATGACGGCAACGGCTCCTAATTGAATGGCGTTTTTAAATACCAACCGAACATCCACTACGGTACCTGTCATACCTCCTTTACTAAGTTGTGTAGTTTGTAATACTTTGTTTGAATTGTTTAAATAGACAATCCAAAACTCTTCGTGAGCCAAATCGCCAATGATAGGCTGCATCAATTCAAACACCGAAAGACTTGAGGTAATTTTCTTTTTCTGAAGTGCTTCTTCTCCCCTTCTTCTTCGACCCAATTCTAAAGCGGCTGCTATGGTAATGGCCTTTGCTTCTCCTATCCCTTTAAACTGCATTAAATCCTGAATGGAAAGTTTACCAAGTTCACTTAAATTGTTATCTGCTGAAGCCAAAATCCGCTGACTTAAACTCACGGCACTTTCATCGCGACTCCCAGAACCAATTAAAATAGCAACCAGCTCTGCATCGCTTAAAGCAGCCCGTCCTTTGAGTAGTAACTTTTCACGCGGACGGTCGTCCTCGTTCCAACTTTTAATGGAAAAAGATGTTGTATTGCTCCCCACAATATTACTTTTCAATAAAGATAATAATGTATCTTTAAACTGAAAAATCATGCTAAAATTAATACCATGAAAAATCTTTTTGAAGAATCTGTGTATAACGAGATACGAGAAAGACTTAACAACCTCAACGAAAATAGTGAACGACAATGGGGCAAGATGACCCACGGGCAAATGATGCATCATTGTCAAGGCCCATTTAATATTATGTTAGGCAAAAATGACTACGGAATGAAGCCCAATTGGCTTGCTAAAGTGTTTTTTAAAAAATCACTTTACAATGACAAACTTTGGCGTAAAAATTTGCCAACAGCATCATTTTTAAAGGAAACCGAACCGCGTGATTTCCAGGTAGAAAAAAAGAATCTTGAAGGGTTATTAGATGAGTTTAACTCACAAAGAGACCGAGATCATTGGCCAGAGCATCCAGGATTTGGGTATTTTACTAAAGAACAATATGGGCAAATGCAGTACAAGCATCTAGACCATCATTTAAGACAATTTGGTGTTTAAATATGTATCCTCCCCCACATCATCAGTCTAACGACATTCAAAAAATGATTGCTGTTATAAAGCAGTTTCCACTTGGGATGCTGGTTTCGGCAAAAGATGGACAACCCTTTATTACGCATATTCCAATAATCTATAATGAGGCTTCAGGGAAACTGGTAGCACACATTGATAGGCAAAATCCGCAGGTGGAGACTTTGACAAATGGCGCTGAAGTCACTGTAATTTTTAGAGGGCCAGACACGTATATTTCTCCTTCGATATATAGTACTGAACAATTGCCCACTTGGAATTATATTTATGTGCATATCACTGGAAACATTACGCTTATCCACGAGGCTGAAGCTGTGAAACAAACTATGATTGATATGACTCGCTTTTTGGAGGGAGATAAACCAAAATTTAAATTGAAAAAAGACGACCCACGAATGAACCGCCTTTTACCCTATATTCAAGCTTTTACTATTGAAATTACCAATTGGGAAGGAAAATTTAAACTCTCGCAAGACAAAAACCCAACAGATTATGAATTGGCTAAAGCAGAATTAATTAAAAATTCTAAGCCAAGTGATAAAGTGTTTATTGAAGGGATTTATAAAAACTAAATTTTAATCTTCAATAATTGAAAGTGATTTTAAACTAATTTTATACAGTGGGATGGGATTAGTAACTCCTGATAACGTAATGTAGACTAGCCCATTTTCCGGAGCATAATTAATGACATCTCTACTATCTGCCAATTCTCCGTCTGGAAATACAGCATATCTATCGTTTTGAAACGTTTCAAAATTACCTGCGGGCGTTGAAATAAATTCTGGTTCTTCCTTTAAAACTCCGTACACACTTCCCCACTGCGCCGAGTTCACCAAATAATCTTCCAAATTTTCACTTGAGAAGAGATACTTCCCAGTATCATTAATAAGGTATCCTAAGGAATCCCTTTTTAATTCATTATTGCCCAAACAATCTATACAAGGTTGACAAGTATCTGTGCCTGTAGAAGTTGTTTGAAACCTAAAATAGGTATTGTTATTAACTACTTGACTTTCGGTAATTTCCACCTTTAAAAGCATATCAAGTAATTCATACTCTTCAGAAATAGAATTATACCTAGAAACCTCATATTCCCAAGTATTGCCCACAGTGAGTGCATAAAAATTTTCTTCCTCAATATTTTGAGTTGAAGCATCGTCTTTTTTACAGGAAGAAAATAACAGAAAGCTTAGCGAAAAACAAAAAAACAATCTAAACATAATTACAAAATTTGAAGTTAATAAGTAATTGTTTAGTATAGAGTAATTGGATTGGTTAGTCTTTTGAAAACGGAATAATTCTCCCTTTATTATTTAATCAATGTTTTCACCTCATTAAAATCCAACCCCCCATAATTTCCGCTACTCATTAATAGCAAAGAAGAATCTTCAAAATTTTGAGAAAATAAATAGTCTTTAAAACTCTTGGGGTCTGTATAGATAATTAAATCTTCACGTTTAAAAGCACCCTCAATCTGTTCATGCGAAATAGCTTCTAATTTTTTAATTTCAACCGCATGGGGAGAGTAAAATACTACGGCTTCATCGGCTGCATCTAGAGCCCCCTGATATTCGGTTAAAAATTCCGGATTTAAACTGCTGTAAGTATGTAATTCTAAACAAGCTATAAGCTTTCTATCGGGATACTGATTTTTTAAGGCTTCCGTTGTAGCTTTTACTTTACTTGGTGAATGTGCGAAGTCCTTATAGGCAATAGAATTTGGAGTTTCAGCGATTTTTTCCAATCGTTTACTCGCTCCTTTAAAACTAGCGATTGCTTCATAAAAATCCTCTACATCTACGCCCATTAATTGGCAAATCCATCGAGCCCCTTCTAAGTTGTTTAAATTATGCTTTCCAAAGACTTCTATAGGCATGGGGCCTTCGGGAGTTTCCAACAGTGTTTCTCCGTCCACCACTTCATAGTCAGGCGTTTTATAAGGATATTTTTTAATAGTATTTGTAGAGGCTTCCACTACCTTTTTAACCTCTTCATCTTCTTCATTGTAAATAATGGCACCCCCTTCGGTAATTTCATCCAAGAAAATAGAGAACTGTTCTACATAGTTTTCAAACGTTGGAAACACATTAATATGATCCCAAGCAATTCCGCTAAGCAATGCAATATTGGGTTTGTATAAATGAAATTTGGGGCGTCTATCGATGGGAGAAGAAAGGTATTCATCTCCCTCCAACACCATAAAATCATTGGTTTCGGTAAGATGTACCATGGTATCAAAGCCTTCCAATTGGGCTCCCACCATATAATCTACTTCTTTGTTGTGATAGTGCATGACATGCAAAATCATGGAGGTAATGGTGGTTTTTCCGTGAGAACCCCCAATGACTACACGGGTTTTAGTTTTGGATTGTTCGTATAGAAATTCGGGATAACTATAAATAGTGATGCCCAATTCTTTTGCTTTTAATAATTCGGGATTATCTGCTTTTGCGTGCATTCCTAAAATAACGGCATCCAATGTTGAAGTAACTTTTTCAGGAAACCAGCCATAGTCTTGAGGCAATAAACCTTTGGCTGCTAATCGACCTTTGGAAGGTTCAAAAATCTCATCATCACTTCCTGTAACTTGATACCCTTTATTATGGAGAGCCAAAGCCAAGTTGTGCATTGCACTACCTCCAATGGCTATAAAATGTACTTTCATAAATGTATTTGAAATAGAAATGTAAAGATAGGAAGTAGCTTATAAAGCTTCTATCAATTTCTTTTCTTTTTGAGCTTCTTCAAAACTAGGCCTTACAGAAATTGCCTTATCTATCCATTGAAGCGCCGTGTTTTTTTGACCTAAATTCTTATAAATTTGAGCCAAACGATAATACGCCCAATCTTTAGGCACCCCATCCTTTGCCGAATGATTTTTAATATACGCATGTAGACAATTAATCCCTAATTCCGCATCTAGATTATACTGAGCAGCGATTTTACCAATTTGATAATTTAATTGATTACGCTGATGGATTCTAAGGGATTTTGAAGCCGTTTCAATAGCTTCCTTTGGTTGATTGTTACTTTCGTAAAGATTGGTCAATTTTTCATAGGTATGAGGCGACCCTCCTACTTCAATCGCTTTTTTATAGAATTTTTCGGCATCATCAGGTCTTTCAGAATACTCGGCAATATACCCGTTAGCCAAATAACCATCAACAGGTGAAATCTTACTTAATTCGTTGGCATATGTAATCGCCTTTTTTTCACTTCCACCAATAATTCCTGGCAATTGGATGTAATACTCAACCAACGCCCAGCGTACCTCTATATGATTGGGGTCTAGTTTAGCAGCTGTTTCAAAATGATCTCTTATATCACCTACATAACCCAGTGCACGAATTCTGCTGATTTCTAACGCTTTCATCCCCAGAGCGCCGCCATATTTAAAATGAAAATTAGCATTGCTATCATCGCTTTCCAAAAGGGTTTCGTAGTACTCTATAGCCGTATCCCAGTCCTTTGCATAACCAGCGATATCTCCTAAGTATTCAATAGTTTTTAAATCGTTAGGATTTCCTTTTAAATGCTGAATAAACAAAGGTTTTGCTTTACCGAATTCTTCTTTCTTAAAATAGGATTCAGCCCGCTCAAAGGTGTTTTGAGCAAATAGTCCTAGCGGAAACAAAAGAAAGATAAAAAACTTATTCATAGTATAGATTCGGGATTCAAATTTAGTAAACTTTCATTTGAGATCGTTATTTTGAAGCGGGCGGATATTTTTTTAGAATTTTTTGAATTATGGCTTCATAATATCGCTCTTTTTGCAAAGGGGTTGATTTCTCTTTGTATCGACCATCCAAAATGCCTTGCCAAACCAATGCATCATTATTAACATCTATTAAATCTAACGTAAATTGCTGTTCAATTTCTCTTCCGCCAATGGGGATTCCACCACTTACTCCAATGCCTACATTTCCACCTCCACCACCAATTCCTATCCCCAAGGTATTACGGGAGTTTGTGACGAATTCCTTTACAAAAAAGTTCACCAGAAGTTGTGGATTTTTAGACTTTTGAAATCCTTTTTGAGCCATTAAACTATCAATAGCAAACATAATTCGTTTATCATCCAGATCGTTTAGCCCAGATTCAATAGTAGGATAAAAATTATAGCTCGAAAATGAGGTAAAATTGGTTTGATCATCGAAATCAACGGCAACAGTACTGCCACACGAAACGAGTATAGGTATTAGCAAAAAGAATAGATACTTCATACTTGCAATGTTACTAATATATACTGAAAAAAGTGTCCTTTGGATTTTGCTTTGACTAATTTTTAACAACTTTCTTACTTAAAGTTCCTTGACTTGTAGCAACTTCAACTAAGTATACCCCAGATGCGAAATCTGAAAAATCGACCACGCTTTGATTGGTTTCAGATAGCTTTTGGCCTAACATACTATAGATTGTAACCGAATGCAGTTCTAATTCATGGGTAAAATGTAATTGAAGCGTTTCTGAAACAGGATTAGGATATAAAAATACAGCATTTGAAATAGTCACATCTTCACTTCCTAACAGACACTCCTTTTGGATTTCTTCAACAGAACTGCACCCCACTGCGTTATCATTTATAATTTTGGCAATAGAACCATCATTAACCACAGCGCACATAAAGTCGGTTGTACAAACCGAGAGACTCGTATTATAACTCATCACTACTTCTGCAATCTCGCTTGTAGAAACACCATCTAGGGCTTCAATATTTACTAACGCAGGATTATTAAGTAGATGAAGTGTTTGATCGATTTCCTGAAGAGTTTCAAAACCAGCTAATGATTGCAAACTATTGTTTTGGTAAATATCCAAATTACCAGCGTACAGTAGATTAGAAAATATGGATAAATCGGTTAATTGATCCATTAATCCAATTCGTAATGTACCTCCTACAATTTGTATGTTTTCAAGTCCAGAAAGATTTGATAAATTTGGACAACCTAGTAGGTATAAATCTTGCAAAATATTAATCTCACTAAAGACAGATATATCTTGGATAGCAGAATTATTAAGAATATAAAGTGAGCCATTAATATCCTCTAAACCATCTAACTCATTGAAATCTTCCAACTGTAAATTTGAAAGAACCAAGTCCCCATCGATGGTTTGTAAATTTTCTAAACCCGAAAGTGATATTAATTCATTCCCTCCTCCTATATTTAAATCTTTGAGGGATGTGATAAAATTAAAAGCAGACAGATCACTTAAATTGTTATTATAAAATATGCTAAGATTCTCAATAAAATTGAGATTAGGCATTCCCGAAACATCTATAATGCCATTATTAATAAATAATTCAAGAAATGCAATAGATTGAGCAGCAGATAATCCTTCTAAGTTTTGAATATTGTGATTCCCCCAAATGGAAAGATGCGCTGCAGTTTCTAAATTATGTAACCCTGTAAAATCTGTAATTTCAGTATTATGAACATAAATATCATTGGCATTGATAATTCCAGACAACCCATTTAAATTGGTTATTGAATTATTTACTCCATTTATTCGTAGTTCCTCAGTAAGGACTGAACAATTAGGGTAATTGGAAGCAAAATTGTCAATCTCTTCTTGTGTTTCAATTAAAATAGGCGTTGTAGGACACTGTGCTAGACTATTAAATACTATTAAAATACTAGCAATTAAAAATAGTTTTGTCTTCATAGCAATTAGTTTTGCTACAAGATAAAAAATAAAACAAGTGAAATAACGTAACCTACTGAAAATTATATAAATGAAGAGATATTATTGCTCTTGCTTTTCAAAATTCAACATCTCCCATCCTTCGACGCCGCTCAGGAACCATTTTCCTTATTGAGCATTTTCCACAAAACATCTTTTAATTCTTGAAGTCCTTGCTGCGCCACAGACGAAATGAACAAATACGGAATACCTTTAAATTCTTTATCCAACTCTTGCTTCATTTCTACTTTTAGTTCCGCATCCAGCATATCACTTTTTGAAATAGCAACAAGTCGGTCCTTATCAAGCAATTCTGGATTGTATCGACGCAATTCGTCCAGTAATATATCATACTGCTCTCGAATGTCTTTTGCATCGGCAGGAATTAAAAACAGCAGGGTAGAATTACGTTCAATATGTCGTAAGAAGTAGTGACCTAATCCTTTTCCTTCGGCTGCACCTTCAATAATTCCAGGGATATCAGCCATGACAAAGGTTTGAAAATCGCGATGGGTGACAATGCCTAAATTAGGCTTTAGCGTAGTAAATTCATAATCGGCTATTTTGGGATTTGCGGCTGAAACGACAGAAAGTAAGGTAGATTTTCCGGCATTAGGAAATCCAACCAAACCAACATCTGCCAACACTTTCATCTCAAGTGTGATGTTGTATTCTTCCCCTTCTAATCCTGGCTGAGCATATCGCGGAGTTTGATTTGTAGACGTTTTGAAATGAGCATTCCCCATACCCCCTTTTCCACCTTGAGCGATAATTAATTCTTCACCATCTTCGGTAAGTTCCTTATAGGTTTCGCCCGTATCTGTATTTTTAATGACCGTACCTAAGGGTACTTCAATATACACATCGGCACCATCGGCACCTGTACTCGTTTGTTTCCCTCCAGCACCACCTCCTTCGGCTTTAAAATGTCGCTTAAATTTTAAATGGTATAAGGTCCAAAGGTTTTTGTTGGCTTTCACAATAATATGACCTCCACGACCTCCATCACCCCCATCGGGACCTCCTTTAGGGATGTATTTTTCCCTTCTAAGGTGTCTACTCCCTTGCCCGCCTTTTCCAGAAGACACGTGAATTTTTACATAATCAACAAAATTTCCTTCGGTCATAACATCCCCCTTTATCCCCCTTGAAAGGGGGAATTATACTGTTTATAATTTATCTATTACCTTACTTAAACGCTCTGTAATTTCTTCAATACTTCCCACACCATCTACCCCAAAATACTTATTTTGTTTTTGGTAATAGCCCTTCAAAATATCTGTTTTTCGGTAGTACTCCGCAATACGCTCTCTTATTACTTCCTCGTTGGCATCATCGGCACGACCGCTTACTTTTCCGCGTTCCAAAAGACGCCCCACCAAAACTTCATCATCTACTTCCAATGCCACCATCGCATTTATCTGGCTGTCTTTTTCTTCCATTAAATTTGACAATGCTTCGGCCTGAGCTTCAGTCCTCGGAAAGCCATCAAAAATAAATCCGTTGGCTTTTGCATTTTTTTCCACTTCGGCTTTTAGCATATTAATGGTTACTTCATCAGGCACCAAATGTCCTTTGTCCATATACGATTTTGCCAAGGTCCCTAAGTCGGTATTGTTTTTAATGTTATATCGAAACACATCCCCTGTAGAAATGTGAACTAATTGGTATTTTTCCTTTAAAAACTCGGCTTGGGTACCTTTTCCTGCCCCTGGAGGGCCAAATAAAACGATGTTTTTCATCTGTTTGAGATTCTTACTAAATAATATTTTAAAAAATTTCCACATATTGCGGGTGCAAAGATACCCAATTCAAAGAAGATTGTACCTTTGTGGCATGGTAAATTATTTTTCTTCTGATTTCACCCTCGGAATTTTAGGCGGCGGCCAATTAGGAAAAATGCTGCTCTACGAAACCCGTAAATTCGATATTAAAACTCATGTTCTTGACCCCAGTGCCGAAGCGCCATGCCGTATCGCTTGCGATGTCTTTCAGCAAGGTAATTTAATGGATTTTGACACCGTGTACAAATTCGGAAAAAAAGTAGATGTGATCACGTTTGAAATTGAAGGCGTGAATGTGGATGCACTAGAAAAGTTAGAAGCTGAAGGGAAAAAAGTATATCCTTCTGCAAAAACCCTTAGGAATATTCAAGACAAGGGGGTACAGAAGCAGTTTTACAAAAACCATCGAATTCCAACCTCCCCTTTCAAAATATTTGAAAGTAAAGACAAGCTTAACGAAGCCATCGTTCGTAAAGAATTGCATTTCCCCTTTGTTTGGAAAAGCTGTACGGGTGGTTACGACGGAAAAGGTGTTTCCATTGTTAGAACAGCTGAAGACGTCATTCCACTGTCTGAAGGTGCTTGCATTGCTGAAAAATTGATCCCTTTTAAAAATGAATTAGCGGTTATTGTAGCGAGAACTCCATCTGGTAACGTTACCACCTATCCTGTGGTGGAAATGGAATTCCATCCTGAAGCCAATCAAGTAGAATATGTGATTTGCCCAGCCAGAATTAATGATAGTGTGGCCGAAAAAGCACGTGCCGTGGCCGAAAAAGTTTCCAAAGCTTTTGAACATGTGGGGTTATTGGCTGTGGAAATGTTTCAGACAGAAGATGATGAAATTCTCGTAAATGAAGTAGCTCCAAGGCCTCACAATAGTGGTCATTATAGCATTGAGGCAAGTTTTACCAACCAATTTGAACAACATGTACGAGCTATTTTGGATTTACCTTTAGGGAATACCAATAGTAAGGTTGGCGGAATTATGGTAAATTTGGTAGGCGCCGAAGGACACAACGGTGAAGTGGTGTATGAAAATATTGAAAAAATATTGGCGATGGAAGGTGTCACCCCTCATATTTACGGAAAGAAAGAAACACGACCCTTCCGAAAAATGGGGCATGTGACCATTGTTAATAAAGACATTTCGGAAGCTAGAAAAATAGCCGAAGAAGTAAAAAATACAATTCAAGTAATAAGTAAATAATTATGAGTAAAGTAGGAATCATTATGGGAAGCACAAGCGACCTGCCCGTTATGCAGGAAGCTATCGATATTTTAAAAGGATTTGATATTGAAGTGGAAGTGGATATTGTTTCGGCTCATCGCACTCCTGATAAGCTTTTTGACTACGGAAAGAATGCTCACACGCGAGGTATATCTGTGATCATCGCTGGGGCTGGCGGTGCCGCCCATCTTCCTGGCATGGTGGCTTCTCTTTCTCCATTACCTGTGATTGGCGTACCTGTAAAATCAAGCAATTCTATAGATGGGTGGGATAGCGTTTTAAGCATCTTACAGATGCCTGGTGGCGTCCCTGTTGCCACCGTAGCACTTAATGGCGCTAAAAACGCGGGCATTCTTGCTGCTCAAATTATTGGCTCTAATGACAAGTGCGTTCTCGACAAAATTGTAGCCTATAAAGAGGGCTTAAAATTAAAAGTAGAAGAAGGCGCAAAAAATTTAAAAAAATAATGAACAACCCCTTATTAGTACCTTTTGATACAGCCCCCTTTTCAAAAATAAAAAATGAACATTTCCTCCCCGCAATTACTGACTTAATTACGAAAACTAAAGAGGAAATTAATAGAATAACTTCCAATGCCGAAAAACCTACATTTCAAAATACAGTAGTGGCATTAGAAAGAACAGGCGTACAACTGGACCGAGTGACCAGTATTTTTTTCAATTTGAATAGCGCCGAAACGGATGATGAAATTCAGAAAATAGCACAAGAGGTTTCTCCTTTACTTTCAGAATTTAAAAATGATTTATTACTGAACGAAGCCCTTTTTAAAAGAGTAAAAGCAGTATTCGACACAAAAGAGAGTCTTGCGTTGAATCCTGAACAGCACATGCTCTTGGAAAAGCAATACAAAGGTTTCGCCAGAAATGGTGCCAATCTTTCCGAAGAAAAAAAAGCAACCCTTCGAAAAATTGACACCGAATTATCAAAGCTCTCGCTCACATTTGGCGAAAATGTATTGGCCGAAACAAATGCTTTCGAAATGCACCTCACCAAGGAAGAAGATCTTGCAGGATTACCAGAAGGTGCCATTGAAGCAGCTGCGCAAACGGCTTCAGAAAAAGGAAAAGACGGCTGGGTAATAACCCTTGACTATCCTAGTTATATTCCATTTATGAAATATGCCGAAAACAGGGAGCTTCGTAAAAAATTATCTTTGGCATTTGGCGCAAGAGCCTTTCAGAAAAATAAATTCAATAACGAATTAAACGTGCTCGAAATTGTTAATCTTCGTTATCAAAGAGCGCAGTTATTGGGGTATGATTCCCACGCACATTTTGTGCTTGAAGAGCGTATGGCAGAAACACCACAAAAAGTAATTTCATTTCTAAACGAATTACTTGAAAAAGCAAAACCAGCTGCTCAAAAGGAATTTGACGAATTGGATGCCTATGCAAAGCAATTGGACGGTATTGACCGTCTGGAAAAATGGGATAGTGCCTATTACGCCGAAAAATTAAAGCAAGAACGATTTAATCTCGATGACGAAAAACTAAAACCCTATTTCCCATTACAACAAGTGATTGATGGGGTTTTTAGGGTTGCTACAAGATTATTTGGACTTCAATTTAAAGAAGTTGAAACCATTGACAAATACCATCAGGATGTAAAAACTTACGAAGTGTTGGACGCAGAAGGCGAATTGGTTTCTATTTTTTATGCCGATTTCCACCCACGTCCAGGAAAGCGTGATGGGGCTTGGATGACAAGTTTTAAACCGCAACAAATTAAGGATGGTAAAAACGACCGCCCTCATGTTTCCATTGTATGTAATTTTACCAAACCTACTTCAAAAAAACCCTCTTTACTTACATTTAATGAAGTGACTACGCTATTTCACGAATTTGGTCATGCGCTTCACGGAATGCTAGCCAATACAACCTATGCAGGCCTTTCGGGAACCAATGTGTATTGGGATTTTGTAGAATTGCCCAGCCAGGTGTTGGAAAATTGGTGCTACGAAAAGGAAACATTGGAGCTTTTTGCCATGCATTTTGAAACCCATGAGGTAATCCCAATGGAGTTGGTTGAAAAGATTAAAGAATCGGCTACGTTTCACGAAGGTATGCAAACCCTTAGACAAATAAGTTTTGGAATACTGGATATGGCATGGCATGGTGGAAATCCTTCAAAAATTGCTTCCGTAAAAGAATTCGAAGAAAAGGCTTTTGAAAATACAAAGCTTTACCCCGACACACCAGAAACCTGTATGAGTACTTCTTTTTCACATATTTTTCAAGGGGGATATTCGGCAGGATATTACAGTTATAAATGGGCAGAAGTATTGGATGCCGATGCATTTGAGTATTTCAAGCAAGAAGGAATTTTCAATAAAAAAGTGGCTACCAAGTTTAAGGAGTTTGTGCTTTCACAAGGCGGGACACAAGACCCTATGGAATTATACGTAAAATTCCGTGGACAAAAACCCAATCCAGAGGCATTGTTAAAAAGAGCGGGGTTGATTAAATAAGGGACTTGTAAATACTATGACAAACTTTCCTATTTTTACATGGCTATGAGTAAGGTGATGTTACATCCAGAAACATGGGTAGATCGATATTCGGACTACCTCTATAATTACACTATTGTAAGGGTGAATGACCATGAGGTGGCTCAGGATATTATTTCAGACACTTTTTTGGCTGGATTAAAGTCGAAAGATAATTTTAAAGGAGAGGCCACCGAAAGAACCTGGTTAATCTCTATTCTTAAAAGGAAAATTATAGATCATTACCGAAAAATTAATAGCAATAAAGGAAAAGCCGAGGTTCGTATAAACTACAACGACACTGATAACGAGGGTGATTGGCTTGAAGAACAAGTGGAGGATTTTTCAGAAATGAATGCACAAGAATCGATGGAAAATGAAGAATTAGGGTTGGCCATTTTAGGATGTCTAGAATCAATCAACGAAAAGCAAGCTGAGATTTTTAAATTAAAAACTATAGATGGGGTTGATACGGAAACCATCTGTAATGAATATAATATCACACCGTCTAACCTTTGGGTTATCATTCACCGTGCAAGAAAAGCATTGGCAGATTGCCTAGAATCTAATTGGTTTAAGTAATGAAGTTTAAAAACCCTTGTGAAAAAGCAAATCATATTTGTGATAAATCACAATACAACGAAGCTTCCTTTTGGGAAAAAGTAAGGCTGAATTTACACCTTATTTATTGTAAGTTTTGTAGAGAATATTCTGCTAATAACCAGAAACTTACAAAATCGATTAAAGACTCCAAAATAAAAACACTTTGCAATGAAGACAAAGGTGCTATTAAAGAGAAACTCTATCAAGAAATGAAAAAGTAATTCTTCAGAATCATCAAAAAACAAGCCCAATAAATAGGAATTCCCTCCACCCAAAATGAAGTATATATAGCAGGTTGATTTTTTCTAGATAACTTCACAAAAATTCCAGTTATCATTAACATCACAGTTAAACTAAATAAGAATTCGCTACTAATATCGTCTTTAAATCCTTCTAGTAGTAATATAAGGGCAAGTAAAAAATATCCTAATTTTTTTGATTTTTGAATCCCGAACTTTTGGGGCAAAGTGCCTAAGGAAACACTATCATATTGCAAATCGCGTATTTCAAATGGGATAATGAGCACCAAGACCCATAAAAACCGTTGTAAAAAGGAAATCCAAATATCTGCACTAAAGGTAGGCTCAAAATGTACCCAAGGCAGTAAAACAGTTACACCCGCCCAAACAAGCGCTACAATAAATACTTTAAGTCCATACAAGTTTCGTAAATTCTTTTGATTATAAAAAGGAACCACATACAAGAGTGTTAGAACTCCCAGAATGGTACTTGTAACAATCACAGGTTTTGATACTTGAAAAAGGTAAAAAAGAAAAAAACCAAAACTCAATAAGGAAAATAATTGAATGAGTTTTAAATTTTTTGCTAAGCTTCTGTGGTGCAAGCCTGCAATTCCCGCATATTTAACAAAATTATAACCCGTAATTGTAGCAAAAAAAATAAAGCCTAAAAGTGATTTTTCAAGAGCAAAATTAAATTCATACAAAGTGGCTAAAGTAAATGCTAAAACTGCCAATGAAACATGAATACTACTATCCAAATAAAAATTAAAAATGCTTTTTACAGGCTTCATAAAACAAAAATAGCCAAAGTGTTAGTAAGTCTCCATTTTGGTTGAAAAATAATGTGTTTTCAAAAAGTTAAAAGCTATTTAAAATAGTTTAAAATCGTAATTTTGACAAAATTTTAATTCACATTAAATGAACACCGATTCTTTTGCATTAAGACACATTGGACCTAGAAGAAATGACCTTCCAGAAATGCTCAAAACTATTGGAGCTTCCAGTATGGAACAACTTGTTAATGAAACTATTCCAAGCGATATTCGTTTAAAGGAAGACTTGTCATTAGCTCCTGCCCTGAGCGAACAAGAATTTCTAGAACACATCAATGATTTAGCAGCAAAGAATTTGGTTTTTAAAACATACATTGGCCTAGGATATCACCAAGCCAATATTCCAGCGGTAATTCAAAGAAATATTTTAGAAAATCCAGGTTGGTATACGGCATATACTCCTTATCAAGCGGAAATTGCACAAGGTAGACTCGAAGCTTTGCTTAATTATCAAACAATGGTCACCGACCTTACGGGTATGGAATTAGCAAATGCTTCCTTACTTGATGAAGCAACCGCTGCGGCCGAGGCGATGGCACTTTTATTTGCCACACGAGATAGAGATCAAAAGAAAAATGAAGTGGTAAAGTTTTTTGTTTCTGAAGAAATACTTCCTCAAAACTTATCACTTTTACAAACCAGATCAAACCCACTTGGAATAGAAATTGTGGTTGGGAACCATGAAGCTTTTGATTTTTCTTCAGACTTTTTTGGTGTATTACTTCAATATCCGGGAAAAAGCGGAACCGTTTACAACTTTAAAGCTTTTGTTAACCAAGCGAAAGAGTCAAACATAAAAGTAGCATTTGCAGCCGATATTTTAAGCTTGGTCATGTTAGAATCGCCTGGGAATTTTGGAGCCGATGTCGTTGTGGGAACAACCCAACGTTTTGGTATTCCTTTGGGTTATGGAGGCCCTCACGCGGCCTTTTTTGCCACCAAAGAAGAGTACAAAAGATTTATTCCTGGACGAATTATTGGAGTTACCAAAGACACCAATGGTAACCGTGCTTTACGCATGGCATTACAAACTCGAGAACAACACATTAAGCGTGATAAAGCCACCTCCAATATTTGTACAGCCCAAGTTTTACTGGCTGTAATGGCAGGGATGTATGCAGTTTATCATGGCCCTGAAGGGCTAAAGCATATAGCCAAAAAAGTACATCATGCAGCTGTGGCACTTTCTGAAGGTTTAAAAGCTCTTGGTTATGAACTCACTAACGATATGTTTTTTGACACTGTTGCTGTAAAGGCTGATATGACGAAGGTGAAGGCTATTTCAGAACAAAAAAATATCAACTTCTATTATCCTGAAGAGAAATTGGTGTCGATTTCTTTAAATGAAACCATTAATGTAAAAGACTTAAATAATATACTTTCGGTATTTAGTGAGTTAAAAGGCTTAGACCCCATTGTACTTTCCGAAATCAAAGAAGGCAATGCAATACCAAAAGATGTTGCTCGTAAAACCGAATTTCTTCAGCAAGAAGTATTTAATCGCTATCATAGTGAAACCGAATTAATGCGCTACATAAAAAAGTTGGAACGTAAGGATCTGGCATTGAACCATTCCATGATCTCATTAGGTTCTTGTACTATGAAGCTTAACGCTGCTGCAGAAATGCTTCCGTTAAGCGATCCTAATTGGGGAAATATACATCCTTTTGCACCATTGTATCAAGCCGAAGGATACCAAATCATGCTTCGAAATCTTGAAAATCAGCTTACTGAAATTACAGGATTTGCAGGCACTTCCTTACAACCCAATTCTGGTGCACAAGGAGAGTATGCAGGTCTCATGGTAATTAGGGCATATCACGAATCGCGTGGGGACCACAATCGTACTATTTGTTTAATTCCTTCTTCAGCACATGGAACCAACCCAGCAAGTGCCGTTATGGCGGGCATGCAGGTGGTTGTGACAAAAGCTACCGAAGACGGTAATATTGATGTGGACGATCTTCGCCAAAAAGCAGAAGAACACAAAGAAAACCTTTCTTGTTTAATGGTAACGTATCCATCTACTCACGGGGTTTATGAAAGTGCGATTAAAGAAATAACCAGTATCATACACGAAAATGGTGGGCAAGTGTATATGGACGGAGCCAATATGAACGCCCAAGTCGCTTTAACAAATCCTGGCGCTATTGGAGCCGATGTTTGTCACTTAAACCTACATAAGACCTTTGCCATCCCACATGGAGGAGGAGGCCCAGGCGTGGGGCCTATTTGTGTTGCGAAGCAATTGGTTCCTTTCTTGCCAACCAATCCAATCATCAAAACAGGAGGAGACAAAGCCATTACGGCCATATCGGCCGCCCCATGGGGAAGTGCATTGGCTTGTCTTATTTCGTACGGATACATTTGTATGCTTGGAGAAAATGGATTGAAAAAATCAACACAATACGCCATTTTAAATGCAAATTATATAAAAGAAAGACTTCACGGATATTACGAAACCCTTTACACCGGTGAAAAAGGTCGTGCCGCCCACGAAATGATTTTGGACTGTCGTCCGTTTAAAGAACACGGCATCGAGGTAACCGATATAGCAAAACGCTTAATGGACTATGGTTTTCATGCACCAACAGTGTCCTTTCCTGTTGCAGGAACCATTATGGTGGAGCCAACCGAAAGCGAAAGTAAAGAAGAGTTAGATCGCTTTTGTGATGCTATGATATCAATTCGTAAAGAAATAGATTTGGCAGATAAAGACAATCCAAATAACCCTTTGAAAAATGCTCCACATACGCAAGCGATGCTAACTGCCGACGACTGGGATTTTCCTTATTCGAGACAGCAAGCTGCTTTCCCGTTGGAGTATGTTTCAGAAAATAAATTTTGGCCATCTGTACGTAGAGTAGATGATGCCTATGGAGATCGAAACCTTATTTGTACATGTACTCCCATTGAGGAGTTTATGGAGGCGTAAGCTACTTTTTTTGAAAAACATTGCTGTTTTATTAATTAAGAGGCCTTATAAATGTGAATTTTTCAATTTTGAATCATTATTTTATGAATCCTGCAAAAGAATTAGGTTTCAATTTAAAAACTTCGGTAAGTATATTCGTTTTACCTACCTTTATTTAAAATATTAATGTCATATGAAGTGTGTTATAACAGGAACAGGAAGCTACATCCCCAGCAAAGTAGCAACCAATGAAGGATTTGAACAACATAGTTTTTATAATGAAGACGGTTCTCCTTTATCTCACGAAAATACCGTCATTATTGAAAAATTTAAAGCCATAACTGGCATTTCAGAAAGACGATATATTGACAATAAATTAGTGACCTCAGAAATTGCAGCCTTCGCTTCAGAAAAAGCAATTAAGGATGCAAATCTTGATCGAGAAACGCTGGATTACATTATAGTAGCGCATAATTACGGCGATGTGAAGCATGGAACCCATCAAAGTGATACGGTTCCTAGTTTGGGCTCTCGAGTGAAACATTTGCTTAAAATTAAAAACCCAAATTGTGTTGCTTACGATGTCCTTTTTGGATGTCCTGGCTGGGTAGAAGGCGTTATCCAAGCCTATGCTTTTATGAATGCAGGAATGGCAAAAAAATGCCTTATTATTGGAGCCGAGGCACTTTCTAGAGTAGTGGATCAACACGACAGAGACTCTATGATTTATAGTGATGGTGCTGGCGCAGTCGTTCTAGAGGCTTCAAATGATTCAAACAGTGGGATTATTGCGCATCAATCTGCCACTTTTGCTTATGATGAAGCACATTTTATTTATTTTGGAGAGTCTTATAATCAAGAGCTTAGTGATGCTCGTAAGTACATTAAAATGTATGGCAGAAAAATATACGAGTTTGCTATTACTCATGTTCCAAATGCTATGAAAGAATGTCTTGATAAAGCTAATATCCCAATAGAAGAAGTAAAGAAAATATTCATCCATCAAGCCAACGAAAAAATGGATGAAGCCATTATAAAACGCTTGTACAAACTTTATGGTAAAGAAGCCCCTCACGATGTTATGCCTATGACTATTGATAAATTGGGAAATTCTAGTGTAGCTACTGTTCCCACCGTGTATGATTTGGTGCTTAATGGGCAGCTAGAAGGACATCATGTTAGCCAAGGAGATATTGTTCTATTTGCAAGTGTTGGCGCAGGAATGAACATTAATGCTATTGTGTATCGAGTTTAACTTGGTTTAAGTAAAAAGTTACCTCACCTTAAGCGGGGCAATAAATATGTACGAAGGAAAGTACCCAAAGAAGCGTTACAAACACACCTTAAAATTTTTAAAAAACTGCATCTCAACCGAGGATAAAATTTTGGATTTAGGTGTAGAGAATCCTTTTTCTGAAATTTTAAAAACAGAAGGATTTCAAGTTACCAATACCAAAGGTGAAGATTTAGACATACAAACCGAAGCTGTAAAAACAACAGAATATGATGTAGTAACAGCTTTTGAAATTTTTGAACATCTGGTTTCTCCCTTTAATGTAATTCAGGATATAAAAGCAAAAAAGCTAGTAGCTTCTGTACCGCTAAAGCTTTGGTTTGCTTCTGCCTATCGAAGCAAAACCGACGAGCGAGACAGACACTACCACGAGTTTGAAGATTGGCAATTTGATTGGTTACTTGAAAAAGCGGGTTGGAAAATTAAAAAACGTGAAAAGTTTACCAATCCAGTGAAAAAAGTGGGCATTCGTCCCATTTTAAGAAGGTTTACCCCACGCTATTATTTAGTATATGCAGAGAGAAAATAATGAATTTTTACATTATTATACCCGCACATAATGAGGAGGCCTTTTTGGCCCAAACTCTTCAATCTCTTACTACTCAAACACTATTGCCAAAAAAAATTGTTGTTATTAATGACCATTCCACCGATGGAACACAACTTATAATTGACAGGTTTTCTGAAAAATTTCCTTTCATTACTTCAATTACAAATACTTCCGAAGAAAAACATCAACCAGGTTCAAAAGTCATTAAAGCCTTTTACAAAGGACTTGAATTGATTGATGAAAGCTATGATATTCTCTGTAAGTTTGATGCAGACCTTATTTTTCCAAATACCTACCTCGAAAGAATTTCTGAAATTTTTCAAAACAATTCTACATGTGGCTTGGCTGGTGGATTTTGTTACATCGAAAAAGATGGAGAATGGGTTTTAGAAAATTTAACAAATAAAGACCATATCCGTGGAGCATTAAAAGCCTATAGAAAGCAATGCTTCCAAGACATTGGCGGTCTTAAAGAATCAATGGGCTGGGATACTGTGGATGAACTTTTAGCCCAATATCAAGGTTGGGAAATTAAAACGGATGAATCCCTACACGTAAAGCATTTAAAACCAACTGGTGCCACCTACTCAAAAACTTCAAAATACAAACAAGGAGAGGCTTTTAAAAAAATGCGATATGGCTTCCTTCTTACTCTAATCGCAACTACAAAACTGGCTTTTAAAAAACGAAGTTTAACTTTCTATTTTTATACTATAACAGGCTTTTTAAAAGCAAAAAATGAATTCATTGTTACGAAAAAAGAAGGAAAATTCATTAGAAAGTTACGATGGAGAAATATTAAGAAAAAGTTATTTTAATAACTTCTTTCTTTTTAAAAATTGTGAATGCTTATTTTTGCATTTCAAACCTATTTATGAAAATGAAACCCCACTATTTAGTTATTCTTTGCTTGGTATTTTCCTCCATTTCTATTGATTTAATTGCTCAAACGTCCAGTCAGCCCAAAAAAGTGAAAAACATCATTTTTGTTGAAGGAGATGGGACGGGTTTAAGTCAAGTTTCGGCAGCTCAATATTTTAAAGATGGTCCCTCCAATTATGATCGATTTCCCGTCATTGGACTTATTAAAACATCTGCTTCTAGTGATTTAGTAACCGACTCCGCTGCATCTGCCACTGCTTTTGCTTCAGGTAAGAAAACGTATAATGGCGCTATTGGTGTTACACCAGATTCTATTCCTATTCCCACCCTTATAGAAATTGTTTCAAAAAAAGGATGGCAAACGGGAATTGTGGTAACCTCAACCATTACACACGCCACTCCTGCTTGTTTTTATGCCCATGTGGATGATAGAAATAAACACGAAGAAATTGCCAGTTTTTTACCTGTTTCTGATGTAGACTTTTTTGCGGGAGCTGGGCTCAAATATTTTAATAAGAGAAAAGACGGAAAAAATCTACTTAAAACATTTGAAGAAAATGGATTCATCATCGAAACAGAGTCATTAAGGGATTTTGAAAGTGCAGAAAAACTTGGGTTTTTACTTGCTCCAACAAGCATGCCAACCATGTTGGAAGGGCGTGGAAATTTTCTACAAGAAGCGTCAAAATTGGCACTAAAAAGATTAACCAATACCAATGGTTTTTTCTTAATGGTTGAAGGCTCTCAAGTAGATTGGGGAGGCCATGATAATGATGCAGACTATTTAATAGCCGAGTTGATTGATTTAGATAATACCTTAGGAGACATATTGGATTTTGCTGAGGCTGATGGCGAAACCTTGGTTGTTGTTACTGGGGATCACGAAACGGGAGGATTTACACTCGCGGCGAAAGATGGGGACTACAATACCATTGTGCCTACTTTTTCCACCAAAAATCATTCTGCTACAATGGTTCCGGTTTTTGCTTTTGGTCCAGGTGCCGAAAATTTTGGTGGTATTTATGAAAATACCGAGATTTTTCATAAAATAATGGCGTTACTTTCAGAATAAGGTGGTGTTCTATGGAAACACTGCTCTAATTTTTTTACTTTAGCTATTCATTGTTCAGCTTAAAAACAAACAAGTAAATTACATGAAATACCTTGCTGATATTGGTTCTTATTTTATAATGCTAAAGCAGGTATTTAGCCGCCCTACCAAGGGTTCTGTTCTTAGAGAGCTTATTTTAAAAGAAATAGACGAGTTGGTTATTGACTCTTTAGGCATCGTTATTTTTATCTCTTTCTTTGTGGGAGGGGTTGTTGCCATACAAACGGCATTAAATATTAGCAACCCGCTTATTCCTGATTACTTGGTTGGATTTGCCACTAGACAGTCCATTATTTTAGAATTTGCGCCAACATTTATGTCTATAATTATGGCAGGAAAAATGGGGTCTTTTATAACTTCTAGTATAGGATCTATGCGCGTGACAGAGCAAATTGATGCGCTAGAAGTAATGGGAATAAATCCATTGAACTATTTAGTTTTTCCAAAAATTATTGCCTTATTATTATATCCATTCGTCATCGCCATTTCTATGTTTTTAGGAATTCTAGGAGGTTGGGTTGCAGGTGTCTATGGGGGTTTTAGCACCTCTGATGCATTTATACGTGGATTACAGGAAGATTTTATCTCCTTTCACATTGTCTATGCATTTATAAAAACTTTTGCTTTTGCATTTATTTTAGCTACAGTGCCTTCATGGCAGGGATTTTTCATGAAAGGTGGCGCCCTTGAAGTAGGAAAGGCCAGTACTAATTCGTTTGTGTGGACAAGCGTCCTTATTATCCTAACCAATTATATAATCACTTCTTTACTTCTAAGCTAATGATTCGAGTAGAAAATTTACATAAAAGTTTTGGAGATGAAGAAATTTTAAAAGGAATTACCACCACTTTTGAAAAAGGGAAAACCAATTTAATTATTGGTCAAAGCGGAAGTGGTAAAACGGTCTTTTTAAAATGCCTTTTGGGGCTTTTTGATGCTGAAAAAGGAGAAATTTATTATGGCGAAAAGGCCATAAATGATATGGATGACGATGAAAAAAAGGAATTGAGAGAACATATGGGAATGGTTTTTCAGGGAGGCGCTCTGTTTGATTCCATGACTGTGGAAGAAAATGTCATGTTTCCGCTGCGTATGTTTACAAAAAAGAAAAAGGATGAAATGCTACATCGGGTAAATGAGGTTCTAGATAGAGTGAACTTGGTAAATGCTAATAAAAAATATCCTTCAGAAATTTCTGGAGGAATGCAAAAAAGAGTTGCTATTGCACGTGCTATAGTAAACTATCCTAGATTTCTATTTTGCGATGAGCCCAATTCTGGATTGGATCCAAAAACAGCAATTCTAATTGATAATTTAATTCAGGAAATTACAAGAGAATATGATATTACCACGGTAGTTAACACCCATGATATGAATAGTGTGATGGAGATAGGAGAAAAAATTATTTTCCTTCAAAAAGGAACACTGGCATGGCAAGGAGATAACTCTCAAATATTTAAAACCGATAACAAAGATGTTACCGATTTTGTGTACTCTTCTGACTTATTCAAAAAAATAAGAGATATCCAGAATTTAGAAGACTAGGTTATTTTACTACCAAAGTATCTAAGTTAAGTTTGTATTTTAACCAATTATTCAGTTTCTTTTTTTCACTTTCAATAGTTGTTCTATTGGCAGATTCCTTCCATTCGGCTTGAAAAGTTCTTAGCGTATCTATCTTTTCAAAATTTGAATACAAAGTTGAAGAATAGCTTAAAGCTTTCAAATTATCATAATTAATCTTTGCCTCGTCACAAATGGTTTTAAAGGGTATTTGCTCTTTTTCTAGTTTGCTCAATTTTGCGACTTCCTTCTCTAAAAACTCTATCTTTTGTGCTTTTGAAGTAATATCTATGGAGTCGCGCGAGCGAAGTTCGGCTAAATAACGCATTTCATTTTCAAGATCGTTTTCTCCCGCATCTTGATTGAGCAGCAAATCTGTATTGCTTAAAGCCGAATAATCTTTCATTCTACTTCGTAATACATCCATGGTAGTGGACTCTATCTGTTGATTCCCAAAGGAGGTAATTTCTATAGTAGATTTATCATCTGGGTTATAATGATACGTTGCGTACTTTTTTATGTAGGAAGCATTTGGTAGCGCGCTTAATTCATTTTCAATAAATTTACTTGCATCATTTTTAAAACTAGTTTCTTTTAGAACCTGATAAAATGTCCATGCTGGAAAAATCATTACAATTAATGCAACTACCGAGGCAAATCGAGCAATACGCTTTCTTCTCATCGAGTTGGCATACTTTAGCATTGGGAATCTCAATACCTTCAAGGTAATAAAAGTCGCCAACGCTATAAATATAGTATTGATAATAAATAAATAAAAGGCACCTCCAGCAAATCCTAAACCTCTAGAATTTCCTATAGCAGCTTCTGCCAAACCGTACCCAACAGTACATAAAGGTGGCATAAGTGCTGTTGCTATCGCAACTCCAAAGATTACGCTTGCAATTGTCCCTTTTTTAGTTCTAGCGATAATCAATGCTAAACCACCAAAAAAAGCAATAAGCACATCACGTATATCTGGCTGGGTACGCGCTAATAATTCTGAAGATTCTTCACGAAGTGGAAATGTCCAAAAAAACAGAAACGCTGTAAAAACACTCAGTACAATCATAACCCCAAAGTTGATAAGCGATTTTTTAAGGGTATCTATATCGTTTATTGCAATTGAAAGACCAATACCTAAAATTGGCCCCATTAGAGGAGAAATAAGCATCGCTCCAATTACAACTGCCGTAGAGTTAGCATTTAATCCAACCGAGGCAACAAAGATTGAACAGATAAGAATCCAAGCAGTAGCTCCTTTAAAAGGAATATCTTTTATAATAGCTTCAATAGTATTTTCTCTATCCGTATCCCCTCGGAAATCAAGCAAATCGAGTAAAAATATTTTTAAACGACTCAATAGCCCTTTGGCGTCCTGCTGCAAAGCTCTCCTATTGTCTTCAGTCTTCTGTTCGCTGTTTTGTGTATTTTCCATCTAGGTAAATTTTTCTCCAAATGTATGAGATATTTCCATTAATAAATTCTTAATATTTTGCTCTTTTCCTTTAGGATAAATAAGCAATACATTTTCTTTATCAACTACTATAAAATCTGACAATCCTTCAATGACTACCAATTTCTCTGAAGTTGTAAATATCATATTCTCACCCGCATTTTTTAGATGTGTTACGGCACGAACCGTAGCATTATTCTTTGAATCCTTATCCAATTTATCATGTAAAGCTCCCCAGGTGCCTAAATCATTCCAATCAAAACTAGCTTTTTTCACAAATACGTTATTTGCTTTTTCCATGATTCCGTAATCGATGGAAATATTTTCGGCGTTGGCATATTGTGTATTTATAAAGCCCTTTTCTGAAGAAGTATTCAACGTCTCCATCCCATCGGCAAAAAGTGAATACATTGTTGGCATATGTTCCTGAAATGCCTTTACTATACTCTTTACACTCCATAAAAAAATACCTGCATTCCAAAGAAAATTTCCTTCAGCAATAAAATGCCTAGCAGTTTCATAATCTGGTTTTTCACGGAATTGTTTCACAGGTTTTATTACCTCCTTTGTTTCTTTATCGCTTTCAATATAACCATATCCTGTGTTTGGAAATGTTGGTTGAATTCCCAATGTCATCAATAAGTCTTTTTCTGCACAGGCCTTAAAGCACAATTCCACATCATTTTTAAAAGCCCCTTCATCTTCAATCCAGTGGTCACTTGGTGCCACCAGCATGAGTGCTTCAGGGTTTTCTTTATAAATTTTTAAAGCTGAAAGTAAAATACAAGGAGCTGTGTTACGCATAGCGGGTTCTAATACCACTTGCTCTTTTGTAATTTGTGGCAACTGTTCCAAACATAGGTCCAAATACCGTTCATTTGTTAAAACCTGAATATTTTCTGAAGGAACTATTTTTTGCAATCTACTAAACGTTTTTTGAAGCAAACTTTGCCCTGTCCCGAGCATATCGTGAAATTGCTTAGGGAATTGAGTTGTACTCACAGGCCAAAAACGGGAGCCTATACCCCCTGCCATAATTACTGCGTAATAATTGTTCTTCATTTATATTAAATATTCTACTTCGGCATTAGGGTTAAAAAGATATAATCTTCCTGTTGCAACTTCGAGACATTCATATCGTTTCACTCTTTTATTCCCTCGTTTGAAAATTTTCCCATTATATAACCTAAAAGTCCCGCCGTAGGGTATTTCAAAGATATAGTTTTTATCGTTGTCAGGGTCATACTGCTTTAAAGCCAAAGCTAATTTAGCATCGGTATCACTGCTGGCCTTCGGATTTTTAAAATGAAGCGCAATTAATGGCAATAAGGTATTGGGGAAAATTTCGGGATGAATAAAAGGTAGCATCAATTGCTGAAAGGTAAGTTTCCACTCCTTTCCATGAGGCTTAATAAACCTACCAAATTTTGTAAAAGCCGCAAGATGGGCAATTTCATGAACTAGGGTAATTAAAAACTTGTACTTGTTTAGATTGGCATTTACCGTAATTTGATGGGTACCGTCTGGCATTTTCCGATAATCTCCATGTCTTGTAGCGCGTTCATTTACAATTTTTAAATGCACTCCATGCGCTTTTATCATTTCAAAAACTGAGGGGATTGCTGCTTCAGGAATATATTTTGAAAGTGTTTCTTGCACTAGCTATCTTTTATTGTGAATTGAAATTCCCGAAATGCCACAATACTCCTGAAGGATCGTGCATAAAAAACTCTCTCCCCCAACTTTCATTTCTAATTTCGGTAAAACGAACATTCTTAAATTTTGTAGGAAGCTGTTTTTGAATTACCCAAGAATAAAACGCATCCAACTCTTCAACCTCCAAAAACAACATAGAATTATTAATCCAATTCTTTACATAATACTTTTGAAGATAAAAACACAAGGTGTCATTAGCCTTCACCAGACACATTTTCGAATCAATTTCAATGATTTCGAATCCCAATTCTGAATAGAATTCTTTAGCTATGTTATACTCTTTTGCTCCTATAAAACTACGGAGTGATTTTAAAGAAAAGTCTTTAGGTGATTCATTCATATTATGGTGTTGAATTGGAAACTTGCAATACCTTTCCGTTGTAAAATTGATTACCTTTTAAGGCAAAATCCATAATATATTTTCCCATTTCTTTAGCGGTAAGCGGTGCTTTATAACCCGGAAACGCTTCTTCAAGCATTTCGGTCTGCACGGCACCTAATGCTAGTACATTAAAAGCTGGACCTGTTTCTTTGTATTCTTCGGCAAGGACTTCGGTTAAGGTAATTAAGGCCCCTTTACTACTACTATAAGCAGCCAAACCTGGAAATTTCGCACTTCCTTGCACACCTCCCATACTACTAATATTGACTACATGTCCGTCTTTTTTCATAAATGGAAGTACGGTTTGAGTCATAGCAGCTGCCCCAAACACATTAACATCATAGGCTTCCTGAAAATCTTCTCGTTTCAATTTTTCAAAAGGTTTATTTACTAAATACCCCGAATTATTAATAAGCACATCCACACGTTTCCAATCATTTTTCAGAAAATCTGAAACTTTTTTAAGGTCGTCATCATTGGTAATATCACAAGGCATACATTGACAATTGGAAATGTTCAATCCCGAAATGGGTACCTCGTTTCTCGAAAGCGCCAAAACATTATGACCAACATTGGTGAAAAGGGCTACTAATTCATAGCCTATACCACGGCTTGTTCCAGTAATAACGATATTTTTAATCATAGCTTAAATATACACAAATCCCGTTATTTTCAGAATTGAGAATAACGGGATTCTATTTATAAATTAGAACACTATTATACAAACATGGTAACAGGATTCTCAATATAATTTCGTAAAGTTTGTAGGAACTGCGCTCCTGTGGCACCGTCTACGGTTCTATGGTCACAGGCTAATGTGACCGTCATGGTATTTCCAATCGCTATTGCCCCATTTTTAACCACAGGTTTTTGAACAATAGCACCCACAGAAAGTATTGCAGAATTAGGCTGATTGATAATAGAGGTAAACTCTTTAATACCAAACATGCCTAAGTTGGAAACTGTAAAGGTACTTCCCTGCATTTCGTCTGGTGTGAGCTTTTTATTTCGCGCTTTCCCTGCCAATTCTTTTACAGCTGCGCCTATTTGAGAAAATGTCATTTGGTCAGTAAATTTAAGTACAGGCACCACCAATCCTTCATCTACCGCAACGGCTACTCCTACATGAATGTGTTTTGCAATTTTAGTTACGTCTCCTGCCCATTGACTGTTCACTCTTGGGTGTTTGCGTAATGCCATAGCACAGGCTTTTACAATCATATCGTTAAACGATATTTTTACCTCAGGATCGCTATTAATAGCAGTTCTAGATGCAATGGCATTATCCATATCAAGCTCAACGGTCAAGTAATAATGCGGAGCAGTGAATTTGGATTCTCCCAAACGTTTTGCAATGGTTTTACGCATTTGAGAATTAGTAACTTCCTCAAAACTTTCGGTCCCTACAGGAATATATGCCTGAGCACCACCAGCAGAAGGTTGATAATTTTCAATATCGCGTTTTACAATTCTTCCATTTTCCCCAGATCCTTTTACATGTGAAAGTTGGATTCCTTTCTCTTCGGCTAATTTCTTAGCCAATGGTGACACAAATATTCTTCCTCCTGGTGCATTGGTCGAAGTAGGTTGCGACTTTTCTGAAGGAACAGGTATTGATTCTGTTTTCGTTTCCTTTGGTGTTTCAACAGGTTTTGATATCGCTTCCTTTTTTGGAGAAGGAGCCGCAGATAAGGAAATTCCTGAAACATCGGTGCCTTTGGGTCCAATAATCGCTAACAGCGCATCTACTTTGGCAGATTCACCCTCTTTAATTCCTATTTTAAGGAGTGTACCGCTATAAAAAGATTCAAACTCCATAGTGGCTTTATCGGTCTCAATTTCGGCAAGAATATCGCCTTCTTCTACTTTATCGCCTTCTTTTTTTAACCAAGTTGCTACAGTACCTTCTTCCATAGTATCACTTAGTCGAGGCATAGTTATAATTTCAACGCCTTCAGGAACTTTGTCATTTGTTTCTTCTTGAGAAACTGTTTCACTTTTAGGAGCCTCTTTTTCTTCTTTTTTATCTGAAGCTTCAGAAGTTTTTCCATTAAGTAATCCTGAAATATCTTCCCCTTCCTGTCCTATAATGGCTAAAAGGGCATCTACTTTGGCAGTTTCACCTTCGTTTATTCCAATATGCAACAAGGTTCCTTCGTAAAAGGACTCGAATTCCATAGTTGCCTTATCGGTTTCGATTTCGGCTAAAATATCTCCTTCTTTCACCTTATCACCCACTTTTTTGAGCCAATTGGCCACGGTACCTTCTTCCATGGTATCACTCAAACGGGGCATGGTAATTACTTCTGCCATAGTTTATAATTTATGAGGTAAAAATGGGTAATCTTCTTGTTCGTAAACGGTATCATACATCACATTCTTTTCTGGATAAGGAGAGTCTTCAGCAAATTTTTCACATTCGGAAACCATTTCTTTTACTTTATTATCAATAGCTTCAATCTCTTTTTCAGTAGCCCATTTGTTTTCATAGATATTGTGTAACACATATGAAATGGGATCCTGTTCTTGCATTTTAGCCACTTCTTCTTTTGTACGATAATGTTGTGCATCACTCATAGAGTGCCCTCGATAACGATAGGTTCTAATTTCTAAAAAGGTGGGTCCTTCTCCTTTTCGCGCTCTAGTAATGGCTTCGTCCATTTCTTTGGCAACTACTTCAGGCTTCATTCCGTCGACAGGGCGACAAGGCATTTCATAGCCTAATCCTAACTTCCAAATTTCGGTATGGTTTGCCGTACGAGCTACCGAAGTACCCATAGCATAACCGTTATTTTCAACACAAAACACCACAGGAAGTTTCCAAAGCATGGCTAAGTTAAACGTTTCATGTAAAGAACCTTGACGCGTTGCTCCATCTCCCATAAAGGTTAAGGTTACGGCATCGTTTCCTTTGTATTTATCTGCAAATGCCAATCCAGCTCCTAAAGGAATTTGTCCTCCTACAATCCCGTGACCACCATAAAACCGATGTTCTTTAGAGAAAATATGCATAGAGCCACCTAACCCTTGCGAAGTTCCAGTCCCTTTTCCGTACAATTCTGCCATCACTCTTTTAGGGTCAACACCCATTCCAATAGGTTGTGGGTGATTACGATAGGCGGTAATCATTTTATCTTTAGTAAGATCCATTGCGTGCAAAGAACCTGCTAACACAGCCTCTTGTCCATTATACAAATGAAGGAATCCTCTAACTTTTTGATTGATATATACCTGTGCGAGTTTATCTTCAAACTTGCGCCAAAACAGCATATCCTCGTACCACTTAAGGTAGGTTTGTTTGGTAATTTTTTTCATTGAATTGAATTGCTAATACTTCTGAATAACAAATAGTCTAAAACAAAAATACATTATTTGAAACTTCTATAAAACCTGAATTTTATAAAAAAGAAACGAAATCGTTATCGGATGACTTTTTTCTGAAAAATTATAGGTACGAACTATCAAAAATTAAAGGTAATAACGATTTAACAGAAGTTGCTTTTACCACTTTTCCCTTCTCCCCCATAAAATAAACTTCAATAGGTGTTTTCTGATTCACTTCGTATTCGGCTAAAGATTGCCTACAAGCTCCGCAAGGAGGGATGGGAGTTTCGTTTACATTTTTTATAGAACCCGCCGTAATGGCTAATGCTTTAAAAGCCATTTTTGGAAACTTTGACCCTGCATAAAATGCCGCCACGCGCTCGGCGCAAAGTCCCGATGGAAATGCAGCATTTTCTTGATTATTTCCTTCAATAATTTCACCGTTGTCCAACAAAATAGCTGCACCCACATTAAAATGCGAATAAGGCGCATACGCTTTTTTACGAGCTTCATGCGCCTTATTGATTACTTTTTGAATTGCTACTGGAAGTTCTGAAACAGAATCATATACTTCCAGTGTCGTTTCAATTTTAATGTTTTTCACAAATTTCTAATATTCGTCGTACTCGTCTCCAAAGTTAAAGGTAAGTCCAAAACGAAGGGTACCTTCTAGCGGACTTCTCACTTTTGAAGTAGAGAATAAGTATGAAATATCGATGTTAATTGCGGTGTATTTAAATCCAGCTCCTAAAGAAAGGAACTTTCTAGAACCTTTATCATCACTTTCGTTAAAATATCCTGTACGGAAAGCAAACACATCTTGATACCAGTACTCTGCTCCAAGCGCCCAAGTAAACTCTTTTAACTCTTCGCTAAAGCCGTCTGGTGCATCACCAAATGATTTGAAAATACCTGATACAAAGCTAATACTTTCGTATTCTTGATCATCATCTGCATCAATATCTCCATCACCATCAAAATCTTGAGGTGTTGGAACTAATAATTTATTGAATTGTGTATTTACACCAACTTTGTTGTATTCGTCTAAAATAAAATCGAATCCAACTCCAGCGGCAAGATTGGTTGGCAAGTTATTCTCTTGTCCAGACTCATCATATTTTAATTTTGGACCAATATTGGAAATATTGAAACCTGCTCTCCAACGACCGTCAAAATCGTTATAGGCAATTTCTTCACTTTGATAATATCCAGATACATCTACAGCAAATGTGCTCGCAGCGTTTGCGATATCACCTCCTGCGGTTGGGATTTTCAGATTAGAACGAATATAACGCCCTGTAACTCCCATAGCCATTCTATCACTTAAACGAAGCGAATAAGAAACATCAAATAGCATTTCGTTAGGCTTTACAACTAAAGGAACTTGATCTGCAGTTTCTCTTAATTCGATCTCCCCAACATTAAAATATCTAAGACTTGCTCCCACAGCACTTCTTTCATTAATTCTATTATAATATGTAAGGTTTCCTAAAAAAATATCATTCACCAAATTACTTAAATAAGGTGTGTAGGTTACCCCAACCCCTTGCTTTGAAATTGCAAATGCATATTTAGCAGAATTCCATTGTTGAGAAAATGCATCTGCAGAACTTACCACTCCTATATCTCCCATACCAGCCGATCTTGGATCGCCCGCTATTAATACAAAAGGTACCGCAGTTGTTATAACACGCTGTCCTGCTGTTGGGTCATTCCCTCCTTGAGCGTGAAGATTTAAAACGGGTAAGCAAAATAAAATAAAAACAAAAATTTTCTTCATGAGGTCTAAATTTTAACAAATATAATTTTAATTTTTAAAGGATAACTAGTTTTTCAAATTTTTCGACTCTATTGCCAGTAAGTGTAGATTTTACTGTAAGCTTGTACACATAAACCCCTTTTCCAATACGATCTCCAAAATCATCTTTTCCATCCCAAATAATTTCACGAGATAAAAAGCCATCGGTATTTACAATTTGATTTTGTGTCCAAACCACTTTTCCAGTGACAGTAAATACTTGGACTTGAACTTCAAGGGGTTCAAAAGGTCTATTGTGGTTAAACCAAAATTCGGTATAGTTTACAAATGGATTTGGATAGTTTAATACTCTTTCTATTTTCAACTTGTCATCACCTGCTACTACAAATTGAATTTCGGCAGTAGACGAATTATTATACACATCCCAAGCTTTCACTGTGAGCGTATGCAATCCCTCTTCCAAGTCTCTAAATTTATAATTAGATTGTCCCTTTGAATAATCATCTACATCTGCTAGATAATATTCATTCATCACAAATGGATTTTCTTCATCGCCATCCAAAATAGCAATAAGGTCGTGCCCTATTCCACTTGCTGTATTAATACCATTTTCATCTTCCAATTTTGCGATAAGAATGGGTGAGTCGTTTGTAATTCCACCTGAAACAAAAGATTCGTCATTCATAAACAAGTTAATATAGGGTCCTTGAGTATCTGAAGGAGCATTTTCATTTAGTCCACCGACTAAAATATCCAAGTTAAATCCTGTTTGGTCTTCCTTAACTCCATTTCTATCTGAATACAAACTAACTTTTCCATTACCTACAGGTATTTGAATATCTCTTGGAACAACAAATTCAAATTCAAATTTTCCGTTTTCAACAGTAGCTTGACCATTAAAAAGTATTTCGCCCAAGGTTTTAAAATTCAAAATCAAAAGTTCGTTTGTGTCTTCATCTCTAATTCCATCGTTTCCTAACGTTTGTCGTTGCAAATCTTTATCAAAAACTTTTGCTTGTAGCACTCCATTGTAATTACTTATTAAATTACCTCCTGGGTCTAAAACTTCTCCAGCAAACTTCACTTTGCTCAGAGCTTTTAAAGTATCTACCGCTTGAGCAATGGGTTGATCATTAAGTGAAGTTATCCGGACTCTTTGTTTAGGAAAGGCTAAAGGCATCGCTGGATCTCCTAAATAAAAGATAACTCTTTTATTATTACTTGAAAGTTCATTTTTAGAAAGCCTAACGGCTTCTGCTGGTGAAACTGGGACTTCTAATCCGAATCCAAATAATTCTTGAGCTAAGACTACGTTAAAATCGACCCCTAAAGAAACAGAAATAGATCTTGTCGTTGTTATCATAGCCACAGAACCCCCTTCTCTATTCCATAAAACTAATTCCCCTGCAGTTATCCTTTGGGGGTTATCGAATTTTGTGAATTCACATGTAACGGTTACAAAACAAGTGTATCTATCCTTATTACGTAAATTTTGGGCTGTTTGCTGGGTAAAAATAAATTCCTTCGCTAATCCATCTTCACCACCATGCCCAAAATAATTAACAATCAGAGCCCCAACTTCAATACCATTTACAAAAGCTTCATTTACTTCGGGATACCTATTTCCTCCTGCAGAAGTTTCTTGTTGAAATGCATCGGTATGAATTTTACGCACATTAATATAGGGTTTCTCTGCTGTAATTTGATCCCCAATGGCATCTAGAGTTACTTCTAATGCTTCATATTCATATTGTTCGTCTACATCATCAGATACCAATACAAAATTATTCCTCCAATTGCCATACGAGTCTTTGGATGTATAGTTTATAATTTTATCGACTAAAGTATTAGCTAAGGCTACCTCATCGGCTAAAATCCTTCCCACCGCAATATCTAATCCATGCCCTCCACCTTGAAAATCATCCAAAATACCTTCATTAGGATCCATCATTCCGAAGAAATCATCAGACATAAAGGAGGAAAAAGTACTTAAACTTGATTTAGTATGAAATGTAGGAATCATATTATTATTTCCAGGCAATCGATCTTTCATGTCTACGGATGTATCTCCAAATAAACATAGATATTTTACTCGCTTTTCCTCTGAAGAAGCATTTTCGTAAACATATCGCACAAAGTTTCTGATTGCTGAAATATCTTGTATACCAGAACCAAACTCGTTATAAATTTTATCAGTGGTAACTACTTTTGTATTTAGACCCGTTGTGCTTTTATGATGATTTGCTAATCGAAGTGCAGGTTGAATTAACACAGGAGGTACAATAATCAAATAATCTACATCCTTAAAACTTCCAGAGGTTTCTTTAAAAATTGATCCTTTAATATTCTGATTAGCAATTTGTGAAACAGCTCCTTTGGTTGGAGTAAAATAATCGTTAGGATTGATTGCAACATATTCCCTTAATTCACCTAAGATTGATTTAAAAGTAAAGGTAGACGCATTTCCTTCATTTTGTTTTGAAGAAATAATTTGAGGATTAGTTACGTCCCAGACTTGTGAAAACTCATTAGCATTTGTAATTTGATATTCACCAACTCCAGAAAGATTAACAACTTCGTCATTTCTAAAAGTTAATTGCCCTCCGAGGCCTTTTAAATTTCTAATTGCATTTATGGTAATATAGTCCAAATAGCCAATGCTTGCTGGATTTCCAGAATTGTTATAAGATAAGTCAACAGTAACAGTTTCTCCAGATGCATTTACTGTAGTACTAAGCTGATTTAATGAAAGAAGTAAAGGGTCATTAATAGGGCCAAAAGCTAATGGATTTAAACTAGTACTATTTACAGAAACTGCCATGCTTGTGGGCACTTCCGAGGCTGCCGCTGCTCTTACTTTAATACTCATTTCGGACCCAGATACTATATTTGGAAAAGTAAATTCAAAGGTCTGTTCATTTTCAATATCGAAACGATTACCAAACCATTGTCTTCCTACTTTTGCAGGGCTAAAGTCATCTTCTTCAAAATACTGTAGGTCATTAAAAGTAGTTAAAGAGGTAGTAACAGAACCTGTAGGCTCTATCATATCTTGAACTCTCAATCCAGGTGTTTCACCTACAGTAACGAAATAATATGTTTCATCACTGTAGGGGTTTAGGTTGGTGTCATTTTCTTCATCATAGCCAAAATTACCAATACCATAGAATAAAATATAATCCCCTCCATCAAAACTACCATCTTCTTCTCCTATTACTTGTATGGCATTTTCTGGTAAATCGAAAATGGTATTTTGGTCGTTTTGAAGTGGAAGTGGCTTGCCCCCATGTCCGTATATTTTTAAATTTTGAGGATTTATCTCGTCTGTATTCATTCCAAGGCTATTCAGGAAATTTTTATCCACCTTATATACTCCAGTTTTATCAATTTTAAAACGATACCAGTTGCCTGTCGCCAAAACAGAATTGGTTATAACCATTCTGGCATTAGACTGTGGAGCTCTTCCATAACTATAATTTACTGTAAATGAAAGTATTTTTCGAAATTGCCCATTTATGTTAACAATTGGTGAAATTGCAATATTGGTATAAATAAGTTCTCTAGCTTTTGAGCTCTCCAACGTATACTGCAAACTTGTGGGTATTTTATCCTTATTTATTTTACTTAATTCGTCTGAAGAGGGATTGCTCCATTTTATATTTGAGATTATCGCAGAAGCACTATTTGCAAATCCTTTATCTAGCCACTTTTTCTGAAAAAGAATAGTATTACCATCTAGTTCAAGATTAATTGAAGACAGTAATCGATCTCTCTTGATGGCATCGGTCTCTTTAATGATATTCGCTTTACTTGGCGGATTCCAATAAATAACTACATCTTTGGATTGCCCAAAAAAAGAATATGAAACCAATAATAAGATTAGGAGAAGAACAGTTCTTTTCATCATAGCAATAACGAGGCAAAGATACACTTAGTATGTACTTTTTACATTTGTTTTTATTAAAAATGAACGGAAAAATAATATTTTAAGTAACAATGCGTTATTCCATTGGTCGATACGGAGCTTATGGCTTTGCATTGTAAAAAAATAAAATATTATTGTGCTTTAACCGTTAATTAGTATATTGCGAACCCAATTTTTTCATTTTTTGAAACTATGAACGTTAAGAAAAACCTATTACTAAAGCTATTTGTTGTTATAGCTTCTACGTCTTTGTTAGTAAGCTGTAGCAAATCTAGAGACTACAAAAACAGTTCCCGTGCAACAGGTTGGAAAATGAACGCTAAAGAAGGCGGTTTCCAGTATAACCCTAAAGCAAAAGAGCAAGAAACAGGTCCAGGACTTGTTTTTGTTGAAGGTGGAACATTCACAATGGGAAGAGTTCAGGACGATCCTATGCACGATTGGAATAATAGCCCCAATCAGCAGCACGTTCAATCTTTCTATATGGATGAAACTGAGGTTACAAATTTAATGTACCTAGAGTATCTAGACTGGATCAAGAATGTTTTCCCACCATCTGACGAAAATTATCGCAATATATATAATGGGGCTGTTCCAGATACTTTAGTTTGGAGAAACCGTTTAGGTTATAACGAAGTTATGACCAATAACTATCTTCGTCACCCTGCCTATGCAAATTACCCTGTTGTAGGAGTTAGCTGGGTACAGGCTGTAGAGTTTAGCAAATGGAGAACAGACCGTGTTAATGAACTTATTCTTGAAGAAGAAGGAATTACTAGCCGTAATGCAAGATATGAAATTGAACCTGGCGAATCATTCAGCACAGAAACCTACCTAAACGCTCCAACGCAAGCTTATGGAGGAAATGACTCTATTACAAGAGGAGGTAAGCGCTCTCAATCACTGGCCAAAAGAAGTAAAGACAGTACTAACTTATATGTACAACGTAAAGATGGTCTTTTATTACCAGGATATAGATTACCTACTGAAGCCGAATGGGAATATGCCGCACTTGGTCTTGTTGGATTAAGAAATTATAACGTTTACCGAGGAAAAAAGAAATACCCTTGGGATGGTCAATATACTCGTTCAAGTAAAAGAAGAACTCGTGGTGACCAATTGGCTAACTTCAAGCAAGGAGATGGAGATTATGGTGGAATTGCAGGATGGAGTGATGACGGAGCAGATATTACTGCCGAAGTAAAATCATACGAGCCTAATGACTTCGGTCTTTATGATATGGCCGGAAATGTGGCAGAATGGGTTGCTGACGTGTACCGCCCTATAGTTGATGATGAGTTTAATGATTTTAATTACTACCGTGGTAATGTCTATACTAAAAACGCTATTGATAAAGATGGTAAAGTAAAAATTGTTACTGCAGACTCTATTCAATATGATACATTAAGTAATGGTAAAATTGTAGCAAGAGCACTTCCTGGAGAAATTGCTCAAGTTCCAGTTGACGAAAACGAAACCTATTTAAGAACAAACTTCTCTGATAGTGACAACCGCGACTATCGTGATGGTGATCGAAAGTCAACAAGATACTATCAGGCTTTTGGTGCTGAGGAAGATGGAAATATTGATGATGCAAAACGCATGTACAATTCTCCAAAACATCAAGTATATGCAGATAGTATTGGCGAATTAGAAAGAGAATATGATAGATCTTCAAAAAGAACATCATTAATTAATAACGAGGTTCGTGTTTACAAAGGTGGATCTTGGAGAGATCGTGATTACTGGTTAGATCCTGCACAAAGACGTTATTTCCCACAGGATATGGCAACAGATTACATAGGATTTAGATGTGCTATGTCTCGTGTTGGTTCTAAATCCCAAAAAGGAAAACGCCCAAGACATAAATAACCAAGTATATAATAAAATTGAAACCCTCCCATCGCAGATTAGGAGGGTTTTTTATTATCTTTATTTTTGAAAAATAAAAGGTTTCAATATTGGATATTGCATCGCTTCACCAACTATTTTTAAAAGGGAATACCGTTTGTACAGACACACGAGAACTAACACCTAATTGTATTTTTTTTGCATTAAAAGGAGAAAACTTCAACGGCAATACCTTTGCCAAAGATGCACTCCAAAAAGGAGCACTAATTGCTGTAATTGATGAAGAAAAATATCAACAAAAATCTACTTGGCTCTGTAAAGATGTATTGCAAGCACTTCAGGAATTAGCAAATTACCATCGTAATTATTTGAAACTACCTATTATTTCACTTACAGGTAGTAATGGAAAAACAACCACAAAGGAATTAATTCACGCAGTTCTTTCAGAAAAATATAATTGTGGTGCTACAAAGGGAAATCTCAACAACCACATTGGAGTCCCACTCACACTACTTTCAATGAATTCTGAAACTGAAATTGGAATCGTAGAAATGGGTGCTAATCACTTAGGTGAAATTGAATCACTTTCAAAAATAGCTGCTCCAGACTATGGCTACATTACTAATTTCGGCAAAGCACATCTCGAAGGTTTTGGGAGTTTGGAAGGTGTTATAAAGGGCAAAACCGAATTATATCGCTATCTAGAAAAAACCAACAAACAAGTCTTTATTAACGGCGATGACAAAAAACAGTTAGAGTTATCCGAAAAAATAGACCGCATTGTTTTTAACGGTGGTGATTCCTCCTACCAAATAAAATTATTAGAGGCTTCACAAAAGCTGAAAGTGAGCTTTCAGGGAATGGAAATTCAAACCCAATTAATCGGCGCCTATAATTTTTCAAATATAGCCGCAGCCATTGCCATTGGACATTATTTTGACGTCCCAAAAGAAAGTATCAAAAAAGCGCTGGAGGCCTATACTCCCCAAATGAATCGATCTCAAGTTATTGATAAAAACGGACATCAAGTCATTTTGGACGCCTATAATGCCAATCCCACCAGCATGATGGCTGCTATAAATAACTTTAAAAATTCTGAAGGAATAAACAAAGTGCTCATCTTAGGAGATATGTTCGAATTAGGTGCGGAAGCACCAAAAGAGCATCAGCACATTGTTACTTATCTAGAAAATAACATCATTGGAAAAGTGTTTCTTGTAGGTAAAAACTTTTATGAAACAACCGTTACTTCTACCCAAATTCAAAAATTTGAATCTTTTGAAGATTTCAAAAAATATCTCGCGCATTTTCCTTTAAAAAACAGTTTTATTCTAATAAAAGGATCTCGTGGAATGGCTCTAGAAAGAGTCGTTGATGTATTATAATTGCATCAACTAAAGATTAAATATTTTAACTTTTTTTCAGTATTTTAACATAATTTATACGTAATAATATGCATCAGTAGTTAAATATAGTTAATATCCTTATTTTTTTAAAGTGCATCATGTATGTTGATAAGAGAAAATTAAGTACTAACTATTAAAACTACACTACTATGTTACGTTGGACCATCACATTTATTATCATTGCTATTATTGCAGGTATCTTCGGATTTGGAGGTATCGCAGCAGGAGCCGCAGGAATTGCTAAAATTCTCTTTTACATATTTCTTGTATTATTTATATTATCATTATTAAGAGGAATATTAACCACAAAATAAACTATTATGAAAAAGCTCATTTTTGCATTCTTACTATTAACATTTACCGCAACAGCTTTTACAAGCTGTAGAGAAAAAACCACAGGTGAGAAAATTGAAGACGCTGTGGATGATGTGGGAGATGAAATAGAAGATGCAGTTGATTAATAAATTAACACTTAAAGAAAAAGCCGCTTTAAAGCGGCTTTTTTTGTGGGTCATACTGGATTACTTTGTGATCCAGAGAAAACTCGCTCCTGTAAATACAATCCCTGCAGCTGCGCGGCAGTATGTTTTTTATTTTATGGAAGTTGTATATAAACATTCCTTCCTAAAATAAAAAATCCCAATGCTAACGCTTTGGGATTGTACTTAATGTGGGTCATACTGGATTCGAACCAGTGACTTCCACGTTGTCGACGTGACACTCTGAACCAACTGAGTTAATGACCCAATTTTTGAACTTCCAAAGTACAAAAAAACAAAACCCAAAATCAAGTTCCATAAAAAAAGGTTTCCAAATATGGAAACCTTTTGTGGGCGCTGAGGGATTCGAACCCCCGACCCCCTCGGTGTAAACGAGGTGCTCTGAACCAACTGAGCTAAGCGCCCTAACAGTTGCGGGTGCAAATATAAGTTAGTTTTTATTTCTCACAAACAATTATTTCAAAAAAAACTATAAAACTTCTGCCACAACAAACGTACTTCCACCCACATACACAACGTCCTCTTTTTCAGCATTTTTTAGAGCACTTTGATAGGCACTCTTAACACTTAAAAATGGCTCTCCAATTAAATTGAAAGCGTTTGCTTCTCTTTGAAGCTGAACTACAGACATTGCTCTAGGGATTTTAGGTTCACAAAAATAATAAGTCGCATTTTTTGGAAACAAGGGCAATACTTTGCTTAAATCCTTATCGCTTACGACACCTAAAACAATGTGTAAATTATTATAATTTTCAGAAGCTAATTGCTTCATCGTAAGCATTAATCCTTCTTTATTATGCGCCGTATCACAAATAACTTTTGGAGATTCTTGAAGGATTTGCCATCTCCCCAGTAATCCTGTATTCTCAACAACATGTTTTAACCCTTTTTTTAAATCCCTTTCTGAAAATTTCCATCCTTTTTGCTTCAACATTTTCAAAGCTGTTAAAACCGTTTTCTGATTCATTTTTTGATAGCTCCCTATTAAGTCTGAAGGATAGAAATCAAAACTTTCATTTTCAGCAAACACTATTTCAGCAGTATTCTTTAAAGCAATTTCTTCAAACACTGGCTTTGTTTCAGGTAGCGTTTCCCCAACAACAACTGGGATATTTGGTTTAATAATTCCCGCTTTTTCAGCGGCAATTTTTGCTAAAGTGTCACCCAAAAATTGTGTATGATCCCATCCTATATTGGTAATCACCGAAACTTCTGGGGTAATAATATTGGTACTATCCAGCCTACCTCCCATACCTACCTCAACGACAGCAATATCCACCTTTTCTTTTCTGAAAAATTCAAAAGCCAATCCAACCGTCATTTCAAAAAAAGATAATTGATGTTCTTCAAAAAATCGCTTATGTTTCTTAATAAAAGATGTAACCTTTTGTTTGGGAATCTCCTTCCCATCTATCTTAATTCGCTCTCTAAAATCTTTTAAATGAGGTGAGGTGTACAATCCAACTTTATAACCTGCCTCTTGCAACACCGAAGCCAGCATATGACTCGTAGATCCTTTGCCGTTCGTTCCTGCCACATGAATGCTTTTAAAGGCCTTTTCGGGATGCTTTAGGTAGTCTGAAAGAAGTAATGTGTTATCTAAATTAGCTTTATATGCAGCTTGCCCTACCCGTTGATACATGGGTAGTTGTGCAAAAAGCCAATCCAGTGTTTCTTGATAGTTCATAACGAACTACGTTATTTTACTATGAGTTTTTTGGTTACCTTTCTATTTTCTGAAGAAATAGTAACAAAGTACAGCCCAGCAGGTAAATTGGACAAAGTAAGTGTTTTTTCTGTTCCTGAAATTGTTTCAGAAAGCACTTTTCTACCTAACTGGTTATAAATAGTCACTACTCCATCTATACTGAATTTTGATTGAATCGTTACATGTTCTAAAGCTGGGTTAGGGAATAACGATACATTATTTGCTGAAAAATCTTCAATTCCAGCCTCTCCTACAAAAGATTTATAAATAGATCGACCATAAGTGCCAGCATATAAATAAGAACCAAATTTTTGGTTTCCATTTTCAAAGCTAATATCTGTAACTGGAACAGAAGGCAAATCATCACCCCACTGAAACCAATCATTTCCTGGAAATGAAGAAAAATAAACCCCAATATCTGTTGCTAGGTATAATCCTGTTACAAAAGAACCGCCAAATTCAAGATCATTTACAGGTATATCCGGTAAGTTTGTAGTTATATCTTGCCAAGTATTACCACGATCATTACTGTAGAAAACATGACCTAAATCTTCTCCATATCGATATCCAGAAAAGGATACAAAAACTTCGTCAACATTACCAAAATCTGGCATGGATTCTACTTTTGTTACCCATCTATCTGGCAAACTTGAAGAAAGATTTATCCAATTAGTTCCACCATCATCCGTACGCCAAACATTTCCATCATCTGTTCCTACATAAATTAAATTTGAGTCTTGCGAGGATACATCAATTGAAATGATTGTCCCAAAATTAAGGTTACCCCCTCCAGCACCATTAGTTAAATCTGGGCTAATGGCGGTCCAGTTTCCAGCACCATTGGTAGTTTTATAAACACGCTGTGTTCCAGTATATAAAATTTGTGAATCTTGAGGGTCGAAAATAATTGGCGTATCCCAGTTTTTTCTATCTCCCCCAGAAATACCATTGGTCGCTCCAAAAAATGAAGCTCCTCCGTTAATAGATTTTCCTATATTTCCATATTGCGAAAGTGCATAAATTATATTGCTGTCATTTGGATCCACCAAGGGTTGAAAACCATCACCTCCGTAAATAATTTCCCAATCATTGGAACTTCCAGTTAAGGTACGCATCGTACTATTATCTTGAGCACCTCCATAAATTCTATCATCATTTTCAGGATAAATTCTATAGAATTGAGTAATGGGCAAAGTTTCATCTTTTACCCAAGAGTCCCCATCATTGGCGCTTTTATAAAAGCCTCCATCATTTCCTAATAATACCTCTCCAGGAACACTTGTATTAAATGCTAAAGCATGTTGATCTACGTGTACATTGTCAAATGTATCACTCCAAGTGGCTCCTCCATCTAACGACTTTTGAACCACAAAATCTACATTATAGATAATGTTTTCATCTATTGGGTCAACCACAATACCACGAAACCACCAGTGAAATCCCACATTATTTAAGGGTGCAGCATTCATAGTTGTCCAACTATCTCCTCCATCTGCTGTTCTATACACTCCTTGAATGCTACCAATCGCATCGGTATATCTTGCATATAAAACACTAGGATTGGATTGTGAAATAGCAATACTTATTCTCCCTTTATCTGAAGGGCCCGAAGGAAGTCCGTTAGTTAATTCAGTCCAGTTTTCACCTCCGTCTGTACTTCTATAAATTCGAGAAGTTTCTCCACCATATTGACGGTATTGAGGACGACGGATACGTTCCCAACTAGCGGCATACACAATATCACCATTACTTGGGTGAATTACCATATCAATGATTCCTGTGGAATCACTTACAAAAAGTTTTTGCTCCCAAGTATCTCCCCCATCGGTAGAGCGGTACACACCACGGTTGGTATCATTTCTAAACAAGGGTCCCATGCCTCCTACAAAAATGGTGTTGTCGTCATTGGGATCCAATGCAATTTTACTAATACTTCCAATATCTGGCAATCCTTTTACTTCCCAAGTAGTACCTCCATCTTCACTTTTATATATTCCATCACCATCATAAGCGAGTGAACCTCCCCCAGCGTTTACTTCCCCTGTTCCTACCCAAATTAAATCGGCATTATTTTTTGAGATTTCAATATCACCAATCGATAACATCTCTTGATCATCAAATATGGGGTTCCAAGTAGCACCTGCATCGGTAGTTTTAAAAATTCCCCCTGAGGCAGCACCTACATAATAAGTTTGTGGTTGATCGATTGGAATCTCAATATCGGTTACTCGCCCACCAATATTAGTGGGTCCTACAAACTCCCAAATCCCACCTGCATTTCGGGTTTGTTGTTTTTTCCACTGAATCGCTTCTTTGTATGCTTCAGTTTTAATTTGCCCAGTAGGATAAGCCCGCTGCATAAACATAAAGTCATGCGGGTATTTTTCTTCTAATTGTTTTGAATTTTTTTCAGTTGAAGAGTCGCAAGAAATTAAAGCTACAACCGCTATTAACGAAAGGAACCGTATCATAGAAATAAATTTTCCTTAAAGATACTTTTTTCCCTTTAAATGTTAATCTGAAAGCTTAAAATTGTAGATTATCTTCCCTATTTGCTTAGCAGGAGCATTTTCATCTGCATTAAAGCGTGTTGCTAAGGCAGCTCTTTTTGCTGGCTCTAACAAGCACCTTGAATTATTTGTAGTACCGCGAACTCCAGGAGTTGCACTTATCACTTTTCCATTTCGGTCTACTTCAATACTCACGACCACTTTACCAGCTTCGTTGCAATCCTGTACAAACTTTTCTTTGTTTATGGCTTTTCTTCCACCAAGCAAATAATTTCCATCACCGTCTAGTCCTTTTCCTGTTCCATAGTAGCTACTAGCATTGGGGTCTCCATTGGGATCTCCTTTATCACCTGCTTTGTCATCGTTACCTTCACTCCCATCGGCTTTTCCATCATTTTTTGGCCCGTTGATAAGGCTTGACAATGCATCAGTAGTTGACTTATCTGGCTTGGGATCGGGTTTTTTTGTTTCTACCTTTTTGGGAACTTCCTTAGGAGTTTCTTTTATAGTTTCCTTCTTTTCCTTTTTAATAACTGGAGCATCGTCGTTATCCTGCGTAACCACCTCTTCGTTTACTTCAGTTTTGGTTTCTGGAATAGGTTCGGGTGTTGTTTCCTTGGGTGCTGTTTTAATAGGCTCGTTGGGCTGTTCATCTCCCTTACCATAATCCATGGTACCAAAGTTTACGGCAATACCATTTTCTGGAGGTGGATCTAAATACGTAAATCCGAAGTAAAAAAGCAATATCAGAATAATCACGTGTAAGATTACTGTGATAGTCATGCTTTTTCTTTTGTCTTTAGTATCCAGCAAACTCATGGTTAATTGGGTCTAACAGCTAATACAACTTTAAAATTATTTTTATTAGCAATATCCATCACAAACACGGCGTCCTCTATAGGAACTCCTTCTTCGGCACGCAGAATAATAGTGGGTTCCTTTTGTCCAGCTAAAGCTGTCTTTAATTCTTTCTCTATGCTGAATTCACTCACGCGTTCCTTATTCACGTAATAAGCGCCATCTTTTGTAATACTCACCGAAGCTTTTTGCTGATTACTGGATTTTCCTTTTGCCTTTGGCAGAATTAAATCTAATGCATCCGGCGTAATGGCTGGCGAAGTCAATAAAAAGAATACCAACAAGAGAAACACGATATCTGTCATCGAGCTCATGCTAAATTCTGCACTTACTTTATTTCGTCCTCTTAAATTCATTAAGCAGGTTCATTTAATAAATCCAAGAAATCTACTGCTGTGGCTTCCATTTGATGCACCACTTTATCAGTTTTTACGACTAGATGATTATAGCCCATATAGGCAATAATTCCTACTATAAGACCCGCAACAGTAGTTGTCATAGCCGTGTAAATACCTTCGGCCAAAGTTCCCATTTCTGCCTGCCCACTACTGGTGGCCAATTGGTGAAAAGCTAATACCATTCCTATAACTGTTCCCAAGAATCCAATCATAGGGGCAGCCCCCGCAATAGTAGCAAGGATACTCACATTTTTTTCCAGTTTATATACTTCCAATCGTCCTGCATTTTCAATAGCAGTATTAATATCATCCAATGGACTTCCTATACGGGATATTCCTTTTTCAGTAAGACGGGCAACAGGAGTATTATGCTGAGCGCAAAGCACTTTTGCACCCTGAATGTTCCCACTGGAAACTTGATCTCGAATTTGATTCATAAAATTGCTATCCATTTTTGAAGCTGCTTTAATAGCAAATAGTCTTTCAAAATATAGGTACACTGCCACAAAAAGAAGCACAAAAAGTACTGCAATAATAATTTGCCCAGCGAGTCCACCACTCACGATAAGATCCATAATGGATAAGGTTTTCTCAACTGATTCTGGTTCCAGCTCTTGCAAAGCAATGTCTGTATCCTCCTGTAAAAAGAAGTTTAGCATAAGTAAATATGTTTTTATTGGTTAACGGATGAAGTAACTATAAATTGTTTTAAACATGGTGAAATAAAACCCGCTCAAAAAGAAGGAAAACTCCAGCACCTGTAATAAAGCCAATAAATGCGAGCCAGGTAATTTTTTTAAGGTACCATATAAAGTCTATTCGCTCCATTCCCATAGCGGCAACACCAGCAGCAGAACCAATAATTAACATACTACCCCCTGTACCAGCAGAATAAGCAATGAAGTGCCATAAAACAGAATCCGTTGGTGAATCATACATTCCAATAGAAGCTGCAACCAAGGGTACATTATCTATTATTGCAGAGAATACACCAAGTAATATCACAACAACATCTTGATTCGGTATCGCAGATTGTAAAACTTCGGCTAAATAACGAAGTGTCCCAACGGGATCTCCATTTTCGGCAACACCATAGACTAAAGACTCCAATCCAGCAACCGCCATTAAAATCCCAAGAAAGAATAAGATACTTGAAATTTCGATCCTTGATAACGCCTTATGCGCAGAGTATAAATGTCTGCGTTCCTTGCTAAAGTCCTCCTCTGGGTGTATATATTCTGAAACAAGCCATACAACCCCAAGCGCCAACATCATTCCCATATAGGGTGGCAAGTGGGTTAAAGTTTTAAAAACAGGCACCGAAACTATCATTCCAAGACCTAAAAAAAGCATGGTTCTGCTACTTAATAACTTTTCGGACACAGTATCTTGGTCACTATCTTCCATTTCAATTTTACCTCTAAAGGCTGGTAAATAAGAAGCAACAAGAAAAGGAACTACAAAACAAACAATGGAAGGTAGTACCACAAACTCAATTAAACCTAAAGCCGTTACTTTATTTGCAATCCATAGCATAGTAGTGGTAACGTCTCCAATTGGAGACCAAGCTCCGCCAGCATTCGCCGCAATTACAACCAAGGAAGCGTACCAAATTCTATCGGTTTTTGAATGAATTAATTTTCGAAGCAACGTAACCAATACGATAGTAGCAGTAAGATTGTCTATTATGGCAGATAGGATAAAAGCCAATATCCCAATAATCCATAATAATTTTCGCTTACTTTTTGTTTTAACAGCACTTTTAAGCACTTCAAATCCTCGATGTAAATCAATAATTTCAACAATGGTCATCGCTCCTATCAAGAAAATAAGAATCTCTGCCGTTTTCCCTAAGTGATGCAGTAGTGTATTATCAAAGCCATGATGAGCTTCATCAGTGCCAGATAGTCCATCAAACACATTCTCATAGGTATCAATTACATTAAACCATCCTTTATAAAAACCTACGGCTAACAATGCCCAAATTAAGGCTGCCATGATCAATGCAGGTACAGTTTTATCTAATTTTAAAGGATGTTCTAAAGTGATGGATAAGTATCCTATCACAAAAATTAAAATGATAATCGATTCCATAAAAGGGGGGATTAATTGTTGTCTAAATTAACTGTTTCAATGCAATTTCAAAAGCAGTTTTACTAATATTTGTTTTACTACTATTATTGTCAAAGGTATTTTGAATGGCATTCTTAATGGTAATGGATGTATCATTAAAAATGGCTTCATCGGTCATCTGTACTTTGCGCTCCATAAAATAAGCAAACACGCGTGCCATTCCGCAATTACTAATAAAATCTGGAATAAGACTTACCTTTTCATCGGTATATTCCATAATGGGACCAAAGAAGATAGCTTTATCTGCAAAAGGTACATTGGCACCACAACTTATTACTTCCAAACCAGATCCAATCATTTCTGAGATTTGCTCTTTCGTAATTAATCGTGAGGCGGCACAAGGTGCAAAAACTTCAGTCTTAAGCTTCCAAATCTTATTGTTAATATCATCAAAAGGAATCATGTTTTTTGCAACCAATTTGTTTCCATCTTTATTTAGAAACAAACCTTTTATTTCTTCAAAACTGAAGCCCTCTTCCTTAATAATACCTCCCGAACTATCAATAATCCCAACCACTTTAGCTCCCATTTGGGCCAAATAATAGGCTGCTGCCGCCCCCACATTTCCAAAACCTTGTACCACTGCACGTTTCCCTTCCACACTGCCACCGTAAATATCATAATAATGACGCACTGCTTCAGCCACGCCATACCCTGTAATCATATCGGCCACAGTATATTTTCGGCTTACATCTGGAGAATAATTTACATTTTCCAACACCTTTATCACCCCTTGACGCAACTGCCCAATTCGGTTAATTTTATCCGCTTCTGTTGGGCTAAAATGTCCATTAAACACCCCTTCTTGCGGATGCCAAACACCACTTTCTTCGGTTATAGGAATAACTTCATGAATCTCATCTACATTTAAATCACCCCCCGTCCCATAATAGGCTTTTAACAAGGGAGAAACTGCCTTATACCAACGCTCTAAAACGCCTTTCTTGCGAGGATCGCTTGGGTCGAAATTAATTCCCGATTTTGCTCCTCCAATTGGCGGTCCAGAAACGGTAAACTTTACCTCCATGGTTTTTGCCAAACTCAACACTTCGTTTTGATCTAGTCCCGGACGCATACGTGTTCCACCACCAGCGGCACCACCTCGTAACGAGTTGATAACCGTCCAGCCTTCGGCTTCGGTTTCGGGGTCATTCCAGTGAAAAACAATTTCGGGGTCTTTTTCTTCGTACTTTTTAAGAAGTTCCTTCATCTATAATTGGTAAGTAAGACCGCAAATATAAAAAATTGAAAAGGGTAAAGATTAATTTTAGGTAAAATTTATGGATTGAATAGTATCCCACTAGAATGATCGTCTTTGGCTCCAGTAACACTTGCCAAACAATTTACCTCATTGCGTAATTTTAGCACTCCTAAAAGTCCAAAAACCAAAGCCTCTTTAAATTCCAAAATTTGTGAATTTGGAACAATTATATTTAATGATTTCTGAGCTTTTAATCTTTCCAATAAAAAGGTATTATAGGCTCCACCACCTGTTATGAATATAGAACTGTTTTCTTTAAACTGATTTGAAAGTTGCATAGCCACGTGCTCCACAAACGTTCGTAAAATGTTCTGGGGCGTTTCTTTTGAAGCTTCCAACAACGGAAAAATATATTGTTGCACCCATTCTAAGCCTAAGCTCTTTGGAGGCTTTTCAGAATAAAATGATAGCATGTTTAATTGGCTTAACAGTACTGTGTTGAGAGTTCCCCTTTCTGCAAAAGTGCCACTTTTATCAAACGGCGTTCCTAATTTTTCAGCATAAAAATTCATTACGATATTCACAGGGCAAATATCATAGGCGATTCGCTTTTCTTTTTCTTCAAAAGAGACGTTGGCAAATCCGCCCAAGTTTAAACAATAATCATTCGCTGAAAATAGAAGTCGATCTCCAATTGGCACCAGTGGCGCTCCTTGCCCACCCATTACCACGTCCTGTATTCTAAAATCACAAACCACTTTTTGCTGAATTCTTTTAGCTAATAATGGAAGATTTCCTATTTGCAGTGTGATTCCTTTATGGGGTTCATGTAAAATGGTATGCCCGTGACTACAAACCGCCTCTAAATTGGTAATGGAATGCTTTTCTATAAATGTTGTAATTACTTCGGAAAGATAGTAAGTGTATTCTTTGTTCAACGTTTGTAATCTTCCTTCAGAAAAGTGAATCGCCTCCTTTAATATTTCCTTCCAATCCTCTGAATAAGGTATCGTTTCGGCCACTTCAATCGTAAAATCCCATTCCCCTTTTTCAGAAACATGAAACGCACACAGCGCTAAATCTATCCCATCTAGCGAGGTGCCACTCATAACTCCAATAACTCGATACTTTGTTTTTTTCATTTTGGTAAAAATAACGGGTTTTATTGAAAATCTCTCATCAATGAAGTATCTTTGCACTCATTTCGAAAACGATTTAGAGATAAACCTTTTATTATGGATTTTAGCCTTTCTGAAGAACACCTAATGATACGCGATGCGGCTCGCGATTTTGCCAAAACAGAACTCCTTCCAGGTGTTATAGAGCGTGACAACTTACAAAAATTCCCAACCGAACAGGTAAAGAAAATGGGAGAGCTTGGCTTTCTTGGAATGATGGTCGACCCAAAATACGGTGGGGGCGGGATGGATACCGTTTCCTACGTCTTGGCCATGGAAGAATTGAGCAAAATTGATGCTTCGGCTTCGGTTATTGTATCGGTTAATAATTCTTTGGTATGTTACGGATTACAAGCGTATGGTTCTGAAGAACAAAAACAAAAATATCTTACCAAACTTGCTACAGGACAATCCATTGGTGCATTTTGTTTAAGCGAACCCGAAGCGGGAAGCGACGCTACTTCGCAACGAACTACTGCAATTGATAAAGGTGATCACTATCTTTTAAACGGAACCAAAAACTGGATTACCAATGGTGGCACCGCCGACTATTATTTAGTAATTGCACAAACTGATCGCGAAAAAGGACATAAAGGAATTAACGCTTTTATTGTTGAAAAAGGCTGGGAAGGATTTGAAGTAGGTCCTAAAGAAGATAAATTAGGCATTCGCGGAAGCGATACCCATTCGTTAAACTTTAACGATGTAAGAGTGCCGAAGGAAAATAGAATAGGTGAAGATGGCTTCGGATTTAAATTCGCCATGAAAACCCTTAGTGGTGGCCGTATCGGGATTGCTGCACAAGCTTTAGGAATTGCGGCTGGCGCGTATGAATTGGCGAGAGATTATTCAAAAATTAGAAAGTCTTTTGGTACCGAAATTTGCAACCATCAAGCCATTGCATTTAAATTGGCAGATATGCATACACAAATTGAAGCAGCGCGTCATTTGGTGATGAAAGCAGCTTGGGATAAAGACCAAGGCAATAATTACGATATGAGTAGTGCCATTGCAAAATTACATGCATCGCAAACTGCAATGGACGTTACCGTTGAGGCAGTACAGATTCATGGTGGAAATGGATTTGTAAAAGAATACCACGTAGAACGACTCATGCGTGATGCCAAAATCACTCAGATTTACGAAGGCACGAGTGAAATTCAAAAAATTGTGATTTCGAGAGGATTGTTAAGAGATTAAAAAGCTATCAAGTTTGAATAAAAAGCCCAACAAGTTTGTTGGGCTTTTTTGTTTTTTAGAATTTTCAAAGTAACAAAATCATTAAATCTTCGACCTATAAAGCGTACTTTTCTAAAATGTACTGTCTAACTCAATTTTTTTACCGAAATTAACACTCCAAAAAAAATACTAACTCATAAATAGCCATACCTATGTCTGATGATTTTGATTTATTAGAAACCGATTCCTCCTCAAAACAAGAAAAAGTAGAAGTAAACTGGGGAAAAGCCGTAGACCAAATGAAGTCTAAACTCGCACAGGAAGATGACCCTGAAATGCGACAAAAAATATTAAACGCCACCCTGGACGATGTGGTGGGGATGGCCGAAAAAGACCGCACTTCACTACTCGACGCCATTAAAGACCTTACCGATTACCAAGACGAAGTAGGAATTATTTTCGAGAAATTCTCTACCCTTAATGCGAAAGAGCAAAAGGTGATTGACGATGCGCAAAAAGCCTTAGAACGTGCCAGAATGGAACTGGAGGATGCCGAAAACGTAAAAGACAACTGGTGGAATAACCTTTGGGGGCGTAAATCGCGTATCCGAAAAAAACAAGCCGAATTAGAAGCTGCCGAAAAAACCCGTGAAGCAGCTGATATGAAGGCCAAAGCGATGTTCCAAGAACGAATTGAAACGGCAGATGTACAGACTTTGCTAAGCGAATTGTCCTATAAAAGTCAAGCTGCTGTAACGCGTTTGAAAAATCGTGAAGTGGAAATAAAAGAAGTGGAGGACAAATTGCAAGATGCGATTGTGGAAGCAAGTAAAAACCACACCAAAGCCCTTGAAAAGAAAAAAGAAACCGAAGACCAACTCGAAGAGCAGTACGCTTTGTTAAAACAAGCGCGCCTTGAGCTGGAAGAAATTGCCGACAAACAATCGACTGCCTATAGCGAGGCCATTGGTAAAATTACTGTTATTGAGCAGAAAGTAGAAGAACTGGAAGGGTTGAAAAATGCATACACGACATTAGCTGCAAGTAAAGATAGCTTCGTGCATAAGCACAACTTAACCATCAAGGTATTGACCTCTTTACGAAGTAATTTACAAACGCATCGTGCAAAACTGAAAAGTGATACCGATGAGCGTTTAAAATATTACGATGGCTATGTAGTGGCTTTAAAAGCACGTACCGATCAAGAGTTTGCCGCCATTTTAGAACACTTAGGTGTTAAAACAGATGAACATATTGGAACTACGCTGGCTGCTATGCATAGTGCAAGTGCTAAGGCTCGCCAAGAAATGATGGACAACATCCCGGTTCACGAAAAAGTGATGCAAGGGGTGTATGGAAGTTATGCGGAAGCCCTTCAGGAAATTAGAGAAAAGGATGCCGAAATTCAGAAGGATTTTGCCAATCGTTACGGAATTGATATGAAAGAAATTTTTGAAGAATTCTATGCTAGCGATGGTAATGCGCCATCCCCTAACCCTGAAAAAGCACCTGAAGATCCAAAACCTTCAGGAGATGGAGATTTATTGGGATAGTCAAATAAATGGACGCCGTGTCGTAGCTCGGCGTGACAAAAAATAATTACATCTTCTTTGTCATTGCGAACCTGCCTGCGGTAGGCAAGCTTAATTCGGAATCCATTTAAAATATCTAATAAATTCGATTATGTATGCCTGCCAAACAGGAAAGCTCGACCAGTCAAAAACTAATGTAGAAAATGTCTTCCATTAACCAAATAGTTACGCCACTTGATAGTGCTGTTCTTGAAACCAAAGAACAGTATCAAGTGTATTTTAAAATTGTGAACCATGCTTTTGGGGAACTTTTTAAAAGTATTGCAGAGCGTACTATTTGCAATCCGTTGGAGATATCCTTTTTAGAACAATACTGCGAATTGATTACCTATTCCTTAGAAGCATTTCGAGTGAAGTATTTGTACAACGATGAGGACAAAATGAAAATCGATGTCACCGAATCGGGTTTCCCAAACTATTTAGAGTTTCGGTATTTAATAAACGATTTAGCTTTGAAAAATGAGCATATCGCCAAACTCCCAAAAATAGATACGCTTAAAGCCGAATTTCTTGAAGGATTACTAAAATATAAAACACCCGTTTCCAGAAGAAAATTGGAACAAGCGGCTTCAATTGTGTATTATACTTCGGTAGACGCTCGCTATATTTTTAAACGATTTGTTCAAGGGAAAATTCAGAAAATTGAAAACAATCCCAATGCGCCTTATTTAATTAGTTGGTCGTTTTACGATGTGGGTAGCAACCGCCCCTTTGTGTGTTTTATGTACTTCGATTTATATAAAACCACTGTAGAAGAATATACGCAAGAAATCTATGAAATCCTCGAAAAAGTAGCCGACAGAGACATGAGTTTGGATATGATGGCATACGCTATCGATAAAAAATTACCAAAATTATTACCTAGAAAACTTCGGAAAATAGATTTAGGACCCATTCACAATGTGTTTGCAAAAGACGAATTGCAAGTAACTCATTGTATTTTGGAGGGGATTGTAAACAAAGTGCTGGATCTTTCGGCACACGCTATTTCCTTAACCGTAGAAGATATTGAAACCAAAGGAAGTTTTAAAGAAGGTAGTTTTTTCAGTAAGCAAGATCTACAAATATGGGAAGCTCAAAAGCCAAGAAAATATCTTTTCAGTCCGCATCGTGTGATACAAGTGGTCTATGATAGAATTCCAGATTTCCTAAATAACCTAACCGAAGAACCCATCGAAATTCCTACATTAAAATTATAATATGGAGCACAATACTACTTTTCCTATAAAAATTACCGAACTCAACACCCTGAGAGATGAGGCTACCTCCTTTCTAAAAGGGGTGCAATGGGACCAAAGTTTAAAGGCGAAAAACCGAGATAAAAACGGAAAAGATGAATCTATTCTGCTCTATTTGTCCAAAGCCACGGGAAATAGCACCAGTGAGGTTATTTCAGTTTCTAAAACCATTTTAGGGTTAAAAAAGAAATTATTACCAGATTCGGTGGCTATTCCGTTACACCTCAACCAAGCGTTGTATGCGCTGCAGGAAGGAATCACGATGGGATTGTGGCTTCGGGATAGTTATTATGATGCTTCGGGTTTAACAAGTTTAAACGAACGGAAATCGGCTTTGGATACTTCCGAAAGAAGAGAGTTTGATAGCAAACAACAAACGGCTACAGCGTTTATGTTGTACGGAACGGCCTACCGCATTTTATACGATTTAAAACCGCTAACCGACGATGTAAGCGTGATGAAAAACAAGTTCGCAGGTATTCCGGAGCTTTCATTACAATCCCCTATGCGTGGGGTTTCGTGCCTTTTATTTTATTATGACAAGTATTTAAATCACCCCGAAATGATTACCAGCGACAAAGATATGCTGGACTTTTCGGTCGTGTTTTTTGAAGCTATTATTGCTGAAATTCAATTGCGAACTGCCTCTTTGGAATACACCGAAAGTATTACAGACCGCACATACAAACTCGAAAAAAGTGAATTTGCCGTTTCAGGATGGGAAAACGTGTTTGAAGGCACTGCAAAAAGTGTGGAGTTTAATAAAATTAAATTTGAAGAAATTGTTGGAAACCGAGATGCTAAACATTTTGCACGTCGTTTAACTGAACGAATGCTGAGTTACGACTTCGCTGCCAAAAAGAATCCGTTTCAGGAATTGGGAGGTTTTATGCCCGTGTTTATGGGTTACGGAATTCCGGGAACGGGAAAAAGTATGTTGATTGCCGCCATTGCCACCCGATTAAAAGAACATTGCGATAATCTCGATATTCCGTTTTTGTTTCACCCCATGCCCGACACCTTAATTTCGACCTTTCAAGGAGGTTCTGCCGAAAAAATGGTACAATGGATGAAGCCCTTGCAAGACCCTTCAAAAATTATATTCGCGCCTATAGATGATGCAGAAAACAATTTACAAGAGCGAACCGCACAAGGAGTTTCTGCTGGGGTAAAGGAAGTGATTGGGGTGTTTTTACGTTATACCGAAGGGGCTTACGCTGTGAACTACGGAAATAGTTCCATTGGACTTTTCACCAATCTACCTGAGATGCTGGATAAAGCGGTTATCTCTCGTGTGCAAGGACGTTTCAAAATAGATGGCGCACGTACCCTGCCAGATTTTGTAGACCAGGATTATTTGTGGTGGCGAAAAATTGAAAAAACCATGCCCGGTTTTGTGAATATGAAAAACCCTAGCGATTATACATTTTTAAGCGAGCAGGGCTTGGCTAAAAACTTGGGAGAGATTTTAAAAGCTACTGAAAAACCCACCGAGGAACGTGTGTTAGAAATTTATGAGGAAACCGAAGAAAAACACAAACTTGACGAGCATTTATTTTATGCCGAACTGTACAAAAACATTCAAAAGGCGTTTCCATTTTTCTCTTCCCGAGATATCCGAAATATACAAAGTGCGGTTTCACTTCGCCTGACGGATTTTGACCTTCCGAAGGAATGGTTTGAAAATGGAGAATTGTATTTCAAAAAAGATTACGATACTAAGTTCGGAATGCTACAAGAATTAATGAAAGCCAATATGAAAGGCTTAAGCTTTTCTGATATTAGAAAACAGGAAGTGATTCGATATTTAGACAATGTGGCAACCATTGCCGACACCGATTTTAAACGAAAAGTAGATCAGCGAGTACATGAACTGAATGTGCAATTGGAAGCCAGAAAACAATTTGAAGAAGACGAAGATTGATAGATAAACTAAAAGCAGCAGGATTATTTGGCGGGGCGTTAGTCCCCGTTTCTGGATCGTTGGCAAAACGCTACAACGATTGCCTGGCATTGTTGGGTATGCAACCCACAAAACTCACTAGTTTTTCTATTGATGCGATGGGTTGGAGCCCTGAAATCGCGGAAGAAATGAAAGAACCCTTTTATTTGAATCTAGGTGAGGCCAACAGCAATGCGATTATCGTTTCCCCCATGCAGGAGGGAAAACCTGTGCACAATCCTTTTCATAGTTTCGATAGAAATATCATGGAAGCCATTTTTGCCGCGTATCCACAAGAAATTAGAGACATTACCAAAGATGCTGCTATATGTGTACAACTTGACCAAAACATAGACGCCTATTATGCTCCTTTTGATTTGCTTCAGTATAAAAAAATAACACTGAGTTTTACCATAACTCACGACTTGCAAAACAAACAAAAGGAACAAAAAGAACTCGTTGCTACGTTCCATGAGGGTAATAACTTTATCGATCTTCAACTTCATGAAAAATTGTTAGAATCGGCTAAAAGCTATGGCGATTTACGCCATAGAAAACTTCAATTGGAGCCCATCGTTTTGGACATTGGATCGTTTTACACCAAGGCCTTTGGCGGGATTTTCGTGTTGAGAGATTTTATCACCGATATCATTGTTTTTGAAGACTTAGAAATTTTTCAGAAAGCCATCAAAGATACCGTGCACGATGTCACACTTTTTCACGTTAGCCATAATGAATTGACATCTACATTGGTAAATCACCTTATTGCCGATTTCGATATTAAAAAAGCCGCAAAAACAGAACGCTACGCCCGAATTAAAAAGCAATTTTTTATTGAAAATTTTAGTGATTTTGACCATCCCATCAAAGAAGTTTTAGACAGCCCATTTTTATTCAAAAAATATATTAACGAACTCGATGAAGAAACGCAAAAGAAGATTTTGAGCGTCGAGATTTACAATCAGCGAAAAATTGTAGAACGGGAGCTTAATATTTCGGATGTGGTAGCTTTAGAATACACCAAAGCCTTGTTAGAACCCCATTCCTCCTTAGAAGAAGAACAAAAAGAACTCATTTGGCGATTACTTACCGAGATGATCCCTAAAGACCCGTTGTATTTATATTGGTACAATAAAGAGGAATTTTACAAAGCCTTTAAAACTTGGCCTGAATCCTATCAAGATTGGGTAATAGATTGTATATTAGAACATAACAAAAAAGACCAGCCATGATTACCATAGAAGTTATTGTATTTATTATGACCATTTTATTTGGAATTGTAATCTATGTGAGAGAATCGAAAAACAATAGATTGTATCGCTTTTTCAACAAATTGATGCACTCCAAAGAGTTACAAATGAAGGACGACAACCATAAAGGATTTGTATATCAACAACCTTTTCTACTTCGATTGGTCTGGATGACCTTATTATTTTTATTGGTCGCTGTCATTTTGAATTTTATTATTCCTTTTCAAATATTTCAAATTCAGTATGTTGCCACGGCTATAGTGGGAACTCTGATAGGAACTTATGTTGCAGCGGCATTTTTTGGTGCTTCCAAAGGGTTGCAAAAGGAGAACATAAAAGAAGCTATTGAAAAAGGAAAAGATTTTGTTGAGGAACTTGCCGAAGATAAAAAGGATACCATTGAAGTTGAGGCCAAAGAAGTTCCCGAAAAATTAGAAGAACAAAACGAACCGAATCAAAAAAGTGCCCGCGACCGATTAAAGGATAAGGGAATGATTAAGTAATGAAGGTACTAGGTTAGGGGTCAAAGGTAAAAGTATTTTTACCTAAGAATTTGACCCAGAACCTAAAACCTTAAACCCAGAACCTATGCTAAAAAACTACTGGAACAAAGGAAAAAAACAAAAAAGAATCGTCATTATAGGCGGTTTACTTTTGGTGCTATTGTTATTCTTTTTACGGGATGATTATCAGCCTGCTTTGTTATTTCTTCGCAGATATATTTTTATCATTCTTATTGGAGGTTTGTTTTTATGGTTTACAATTTCAAAATTCCGAAAAGCACCTAGTGCGGGAAGACGTATCCTCATTTTACTAGGAATTATTGCCTTTTTTGGGATAGGCTGGTACTTTGGATGGAAGGTTAAACTATATGACTATATGCAAAGTTATAATGTATATAAGCATCTTAAATTGGTAGAACTCAACGAGCTTCCATTAACGCAAAACGAACGCATTCAGCCTTTCAATAATATTCTTACCATGGCCTATGAATCCATTGGAGAAACACAGGAAGTTACCCTGCCCCAATTGGTTCGTGTCGATTCCTCCAACCAATGGACGATGGCCGTGCAGCCTTCCAAAGAATATATGTGGCAACGCATTAATGACAACACTGAAGAACTTTTTACGGTAGAGAGTACGACACCTTTTCCGCGTTTTTCGGGTGAAAATCGGATTCCCGTAACCTTTTCCATTGGAGAATCCTTAGCATTTAGCCGAAACACCTACAATGCCGTGGTACAACGATTTAATTTGTTTCAGTTATTTACGATGGAACCCAGCGATGTTTTTTATATGAAAAACGATGATGGCAAATGGGTGCAAGTGGTAAGCTTAATTAAATGGAAAGGATTCTTTTTTCCCTATCCTACGTACGGTGGCGTGATGGTTATAGACCCAGGGGAACATACCACAAAAGATTATTTTGAACGAATTTTAATTGGAAAAGGAACCTATATTTCTCCTGAGGAAACTCAAAACCACCCCTATTTAACTCGGCAAAATACGTTAGCCGAAGAGGTTTCTCGATTACAGGCAGAGTCGCTTAAATTTCTAGCCGGATTTACAGATCCACTGCCTTGGAATATGGAGACGGCTGTCAAAATACCTGATATGCAAGACGATGAAAACTGGCAACCCTTTGTTACTGACTTCAACTTTACAGGTATGGATATAGATGCCTTCAACGGTCTATATCACTGGTTTGGATTGGAACCAATTGGTGAGGAGCGCACCAGTCTTTCGTTTAGTGTCATGATTCCTGCAGATGGAACCGATAAATTATATTATTACAACCACGCAGCTAAAAAAGAAGGAATGGCAGGGGTTTCGGCAATGCCTTTAAAAGTCATTGAATCCAGAAAGGAATACGATTGGAGTGTTAATAAACCTGTTGAATTTAGACCCTTTATCAAAGAAATTGGAGGTAGAAAACGCTTGTTTGTGTTATGTACTGTGGCAGCTAAAAAAGATGATAGTAAAAAGTTTGATGGAGCTTCCACTCCAGATTTGGCTTTGGTGGATTGTCAATACCGCGATGTCATTTGGATAGATTCGAAGCATCCTTCGCAGTGGGAGACTACCATATTAAATCAGTTAGGGGAAACCTGGAAAACCTCCGAACGATTGAAAGATGAAGACATTTGGCCCACACGAACCGAAATCGACGTTTCCAAAGAAAGAGATAGTTTAGAAATAGATACTATTTCTGAAGAAATGATTGAGATTTTAAGGGATTCAATTAATTAAAGGAAGAAATTCCACACCAACCCAAAACGTACCACGGCATCGCGATACGGATAACTAGGTGCTGAGTAATGATTACTCGTATTACTGAATAATTGATTTACGTGTTCCCATTTAAAGAAGATACGTGTTTGACGGATTTTGGCGCTAAAGAAAATATCTAACAATGGAAATCCTCCTAATTCTTCATCATTTTGTACATAAAACTCGGCGAGTACTGGATCGTAAGCATTCATATTGTAAGATGTGAAATATTTAAACCCAATTCCTGTTTGGATGAACGCTGCTTTTTTAAACCATTCGTCTTGAAAATATAAGGATTGTCGCGTTACAATCTGCGGAATATTAAATACTTCTTCTCCCCCTAAAGCCTGCTGAAATAACACGGTGTTCATTAATGCGAACTTTCCATATTTAAATTCTCTTTCGGCCCTAATTTTTAAATAATCCACTCTGTCTCCAAACTGCTGTGGTGTAGGTGCAGTATCGCCTTCAGCAATGGCGAAATAAGTATAATCGTCAATCCCGGTATAGCTTACAGATGCTTTCAGCAATTTTTTGGAATCAATTTCGAAAAACAATTCCTGAGTTTTCACATTGTTGAAATTGGTCTGCCAATTGTAATTTACATAGTCGCTCTGATACAATAAGAAATTAAAATTAGGAGCAACACTGTGGATTTTAATATGTCCATTCACTGAGTTATTCTCATCGAAATCAAAGGAGGCACCTCCCAACAAATAGTTAGCATCAAAATCTCCCGAAATATTAATAGCGCCCTTTCCGAAGAGCTCAAATCCTTTATATTCTTTTTGATAGGAAGCCCCTGCGCTTATTAAATTTCCTTGTAAACGGTTGGTAATGATTCCTTCGTCTAAAACCAAAGCCGAATCGTACCCGTAGTCATAATCGGTGTAGCCAATAAAAGCTGAAATATTTCCCAAAAGGGAATTGTGTAAGGTGGCACTCCCCTTTGCTTCAAATTTATCGAGAACCGTTTTCGTGAATAAATCTTCCGTTTCGTAGGCATCGCCATAGCCTTCAAAGGGTGAGGACTGTCCGTATTTAAAATCCTTGGTTTCGTAGCTAAGTGTATTCCCAAGGGTTAAAATAGAATATCCAGTGCTGTCTTTTTTTGAAATCAATTTATATTCCTGAATACCAAAAAAACGAAGCCCTTCCAGTTTATTATCAGCATCTTCAAAATTCACATCTAGTCTTCCCCTATCTTGAAACTCAGATTCGTTGGTTTCAAAAAGAATTTTAGAATTTTCGGTAAGACCCCCATTTTCTTCATTAAAAATGTCTTGCGCGGCAAGATGCGCTCGAATATGATACCGATTATTTTTGGTGTGGTAGTTTGTAGTAAATCTAAAATTTCCCGTACTCGTCAAAGCATTTTGATACTGCCCTAACGATCTTACCCCTTTATATGCAATAGAAAAGTTAAAACGTTCATTAGTGTTTACGGTAAAAAAACCATCCATTTGTTGTCCTTGCGAAAAGGCCGTTTTAAAGTATAATTCGGTAAGCGGCGTAGGGACACTATAATAATTTATATCCTCGGCATCAGTATAATTAAAATGATGCGATTGTGCGACAAACAAAGGCATCAGGTTTTCTTTGTCGAATGAATAGGCTAATGAATTATAGGTTTGCCCTACGTTGGCAAAAGGGAGTAATTCAAAATTATCGCGTCGTAAATAATTGAATTTGTATTCCTTTTGAATGGAAAGTGTCGTATCGAGATAGGTAGTATCTCTTTCAAAGGAGATAATTTTATATAAATCGATGGGAGGTTTTTCAGTCTTCCCCTTTGGCATATCTCCTCCTGAGGGATAGTTTTGAGAAAACACCATTGCATAGCAACAAAAAAAGAAAAGTAGCAAAAGTGTTTTTTTCATTCTGAAGAAACTTAATGGGCAAAGTTAAATTTTTTAAACGGAAAAGTGTATTTTTAATTTCATCCGTAAATATTATTTGATAAATAGGAAGATGCAATGCCTTAATTTATTTAACTTAGAAATTAATCATTAAATCTTTGGCATTTTATGCTAACCCTAAAAATTCATCAACACTTACTGGAATGTGGCACCGACGAAGCGGGACGGGGATGTTTGGCGGGTCCTGTGACCGCAGCTGCTGTTATTTTACCCAATGATTTTTCGCATCCATGGTTAACCGATTCTAAACAACTTTCAGAAAAAAAGAGACAAGAATTACGCCCCATTATTGAGACAGAAGCTATCTGTTTTGGAGTTTCGCACGTCATGATGGAAGAAATTGATCAACTAAATATATTAAATGCTTCCATTTTAGCAATGCACCGGGCCATTGAGCAACTTACACAACAACCAGAGTTTATTGCGATAGATGGTAACCGATTTAAGCCTTATGGCAAAACGCCTTACGAATGTGTGGTAAAAGGCGATGGAAAGTATTTGCACATTGCCGCTGCTTCCATTTTAGCTAAAACCTACCGTGATGATTTTATGGAAAAGATACACGAGGAGTTTCCGAACTATTATTGGAACAAAAACAAAGGATATCCTACGGCAGAACATCGCAATGCTATACGAAAACACGGCCCTACGCCATTTCATCGCAAAAGTTTTAAGTTACTTCCCGAGCAATTAAAACTAAATTTTTAGACTGTTAAAAACCCGTCAATAAACTATTGTTAACAAATCCACTTTTTGAACTAAACCTTGTTATTTTTGTGTATGCAAAAATTATCGAATCTCGCTTTTGTATTAGCCTTTGTATTCTTTTTTTGGGGATGTGATACTTCCTCCAAAAAAAACAAAGAGCTTTCTAGCTTTATTCCAGAGAGCACGCAAACAGTATTGAAGATTAAAAATTGGGGAATAACCGCTCAGGATTTCAAAAAAAATAACCTTCTCAATCAATTAAATGGAGAGCCTTTTTCGGAATTTTTTAATACTAAAAAGTCCGTTTTTGATTTGGTGAAACCCACGGGAAATGTCATTTTATGTAAAGAAGCCGTGAATGATTCCACAAACCATTTCACACTAATTACCAAAATATCGGCGAATCTGTTTAAACTAGATTCTATTGAAGGTGTTTCGCAAACAGACATTCCTTTTAATGGAAAAAACATTAAGAAAACAGTTTTTAATGCTTCCGAAGCCTTTAGCATACAAATAGATAGTGTTTTCATGATGTCCACTTCCGAGGCCATTTTGAAAAAAAGTATGGAAGGAAAAGTGAAAAAAAATGCGCTATTTTCAAAGGCATTTAAATTAAAAAATGACCAGCAACTTGCATATATCCATGAGCTTAATGCCCTAAAGGAAAATGATTCAATTTCCTATCCTTTTGCATCCTTAGCTTCATTCGATTTACAAGTTTTACCCGATGGCGTAGTAGGTAATGGCGTTGTATTGGTAAACGACTCCTTGCCTCAACTACTTTCGGTTTTTAAAGGGCAAATCCCTCAAAAAAATGATGCTGCCTCAATTATACCCCTTTCAGCAAAGGAAGCACACTCTTTTACTTTTAACGATGTAAATTTGCTTGAGAAAAACATTCAATTATTTAAAAGTGATTCTTTACACATTGACCCACTTTTTGAATCTATCAATGAAATTGTTACCCTCAAACTCTCCAATGAAAATGCAATAGCTTTGAAGAGTTTAGACACACAAATTACGTGGGATGAATTGGCAAAATACATATCAGAGAAAGAAACTTTTAGGGAAGTTCAGCTCTTCGCTTTTACTGAGGAACAACCTCTATTTAACGTATTTACACCTTTAATAGAGGACACTACTTTTTCAATTGTTTTTGAGTGGGAAGATTTTATCATTTTTACCGAAACAGAAGAAACAGCTCAGCAATTAATTTCAGATTTTCTAAACAATGCTGTACTTGCAAATGCTCCTTATTTTGAAAGTGCTTATGTGCAATTAGCCCAGGCTTCCTCATTAACTACCTACTCATTACAAGGGTATTCTGGATCCTTTTTTTCAAACATGTTAGACACAAAATCGTCTAAGTTGAATAATTTTCCATCAGCCATTGTTCAGCTTATTTATGACAGAGATTTTGCTCATCTCAATCTTATTTGCAAAGAAACTTCTGGAAAGAAACAAGATAGCGGACTTATTAACCAATTAATTTCTGTGTCACTTGACAGGGAGATTGTAGGGAAGCCCCAATTTTTTACCAATCATAATACGTTAGGTAAAGACATTGTGGTACAGGATATTTCCAATGTGCTATATTTTATCTCCTCCAACGGAAAAACTCTTTGGAAAAAGCAATTAGACGGTGCAATTTTGGGTAGCATTAATGAAGTAGATATACTTCGAAATGGCAAAAAACAACTTGCTTTTTCCACTAGAAAAACCTTGTATGTTTTGGATAGAAACGGTAAAGACGTTGCTCCATTTCCGAAAAAATTTAAAGACCCCATTACCCAACCTGTATCTATTTTTGATTATGATAATAACCGCAAATACCGATTTGTAATTTGTCAAGACAAGGATGTTTTTATGTATGATGGCCAAGGTAAAGATGTGAGTGGGTTTACATTTAATAAAGCTTCATCCAGTATTGTATTACCACCACAACATATTAGAATAGGAAATAAAGATTACATCCTAATTGCCGAAGAAAATGGAAAACTTAATATTTTAAGCCGTGTTGGAAAAGAACGCATAAAACTGAATAAAACCTTTGAGTTTTCTGAAATTCCAATAGAAAAAGAAGGAAGTAACTTTGTAGTTATTACAAAAAACAAAAGTAAAGAAACCATTTCTCAGGACGGAAAAGTTAGTTCACAAGCCTTACAAGTTTCTAAGAATTATCAATTTGCAATTGAAGGAACGATAAAGGTAACGTTAGATGATCATTTACTTAGAATTAATGGGCAGTTAGTGGAGTTACCTCTAGGTGTATACTCAAAACCACAAATATTCAGTTTTAACAAAGAAAGCTTTATTGCGCTTACCGAACTCAAAGAACATAAAGTCTATTTATTTAATAAATCTGGTAAACTTTTTCCTAATTTTCCGGTTTATGGCACTTCTGAAATTGACATGGCGGACGCCAATAAAAACAAAAAAATAAATCTGATTGTAAAAGGACAACCTAAGGAAGTCCTTCTATATCAACTCAATTAAAAAAACTAAGCCCTCTCTATATTTTACATTAAAGAAAATACTACTTTTATAATCCTCATTATTAGTAAATTGAGGATTACAATATGAAAACAGATTATCTAAGGATTATTGCGCTTATTGCACTTTCCTTACTTTTTATTTCGTGTAAAAATGAAACCAAAAAAGATACTGTTCCCTCCGAAAATAAAAATATTCCTGTACTTGAAGGAAACAAAGCAACTGACACCGAAACTTTAAAAAAAACCTACGAAGATTTATTAAAAACAGGGGCTATTGATGCAAACCAGTTTAAAGAATATATGGAGAAAATTCAAGAAATGAAAAATGGGAATAGCACTAATAAATCTGATTCCAATTTTAGGAAAAATCAACTTGACAAATACACCAAAAAAATTAGAGAGAAAAACTCGATTAAAACAGAAGCGCAACTTGAAGCTGAAGCAAAAACAGCTAGCCTTAGAAAATTATTAGGTACTACAGACAATTCATTTATTGAAGAAAATATTACCAGATATTCTCTTTGGGGTAATCGCGACAAAAGAGAATCATTGAAACAACTGGAAACGGCTTCCAAAGAAGAAGCCAACAAAATAATAGCTACCTATTTCGAAATTACACCGAAAGAATTGGATTTACTTAGACCACTCCCGTCTAAACAAAAAATAAGAACCGAAATAGAAGCACGAACCATCGCAAAACAGCCATTACCCCAAACCATAGAAGCCTATTTAAATAGCGGGCAAGCCTCTTCAAAATTTAAGGCGATGATGACCAGTAGAAAAAACGATATGATTATTTTTTCTGGTGATGTGATCAAAGCTTCCGAAAAAGCGCGAAAAGAATTTTACAAAAACAACCCTGGTTGGTATGGGGAAGCTACTACCACGGGAAACACCTATAGAGATTCTCGAAATAAGTTTATTTATTTACCACTAGGAGAATTATCCTTTGCAGATAACATTATAAGCCATGAGTTAGGTGAACCTGCGGGTTCAAATACCCAAGGTGCCTTGGGAATACCCGATATGGATGATATTGATTTTCCCGATGGCGACCCACGAATTTGCAATATTGGTATTAAAGGCCAACTCACATTAGAGTTTACAAATAATGCTATTGTAGATGTAAATGGTCCCGATCTTTATGTGTTTGAGATGGGTGCAATTGAACCCACTAATTTGGAAATTTCGAAAGATGGTAAGCATTGGATTAACGTAGGGCAAATAAAAGGAGGAACTGCAATGGTCGATATAAAAGACTTTGTGAAACCAAACGAAACATACACGTATGTTCGGCTTACCGATTTGGACACACCAAGCCAATTACCAGGTGCGGATGTAGATGCTGTAGCAGCCATAGGAGGGGCATTGCGTTTAAATCTGGATAGTGCGGTGCTTTTTGATACTGGAAAATTTCAGTTGAAAGAAAGTGCTTCATCTGAACTGAATAAACTTGTGACAGCCATTAAAGAATATCATAAAGGACATATTATTGTAGAAGGACATACAGATAATATGGGAAATCCTACTAGCAATAAAATGCTTTCAGAAAATAGAGCAAAAGAAGTTTCCGCTTTTCTAAAAAGCAAACTCTCTTCAACAAACTATACTTTTGAAGTTAAAGGATTTGGAGAAAATCAGCCCATCGCACCCAATGACACCCCAGAGAATAAACAAAGGAACCGTCGTGTAGAAATACTTGTGGTTCCCATTAAATAACCCTTGTAAAAAATTTAAATTATGAAAAAAAATGTATTAATTCTGTTAATTTCTTTTCTATCTATAGGTTATACTAATGCTCAAAATTGCAGCAAATTTTACCCCTTGGAAGATGGCACTACCATTCAAATAACAAGCTATGACCGAAAAGGTAAAGTAGCTGCTACAGTTGACAATAAAGTACTTGGTGTTTCTGAATCTCAAGGCACTGAAACGGCTACTATAGAAGCAGTTGTTAAGGATGATAAAGGAAAACTTATTGCAACGAGTAATTATAACATTAGCTGCACGGGTAACATTGTTTCAATTGATTTTAAATCACTTATGAGTCCTCAGATATTTGAACAATTTGGAGAAATGGATTATGAAGTTACAGGAACTGATCTTCAAATACCAAATGATATAAGGGTTGGCCAAGAATTACCCGATGCAAATATGGATATGGCTATAAATATGGGTGGTATAAATATGAATATGAATGTAACTATGAAAGATAGAAAAGTAATTGGTCAGGAAGAGGTTACTACCCCTGCAGGGACGTTTAATTGCTTTGTTATTAGTTATAATTTAGACATGAAAATGGGTATGAATCAAAAGGGGTCTGCCAAGCAATGGATAGCTGAAGGTGTAGGAATGGTAAAACAAGAGGATTATAATAAAAGTGGTAAGGTGACTAGTAGTAGTTTATTAACTGCTTATAGCAAATAATAGTATACCAAGGGAAGTCCTTATGACTTAGCAAGGGTTTCCCTTTTTACTTTCGCTTCAAATAATGCTGAAAAATGCTTGAGTAGTTTTTCTTTTACTTCTTCCATAGAAACTTCCGTTTTTCCTAATTCCACATTTAAAGAAGTGACAGCTTTTCCCTTAATTCCGCAGGGAATCATATGGTCGAAATACCCCAAATTAGCATTCACATTTAGGGCAAATCCGTGCATCGTAACCCAGCGGCTAGCGCGAACGCCCATAGCACAAATTTTGCGCGCAAATGGTGTTCCTACATCCAGCCAAACACCAGTTTCGCCTTTACTTCTTTCGGCTTTTAAGCCATATTCAGCTAAAGTAAGGATTACCATTTCTTCCAAAAATCGAAGATATTTATGGATGTCTGTAAAGAAGTTTTCTAAATCTAGAATAGGATAGCCCACAATTTGTCCAGGCCCATGATAGGTAATATCTCCGCCACGATTTATTTTATAAAAAGTAGCATCAATTTCGGCTAACTTATTTTCATCAATTAACAAATTATCGAAGTCTCCACTTTTACCAAGCGTATAGACATGTGGGTGTTCCACAAAAAGAAAGTAATTAGGTGTTTTGAGAGACAGTTCTTCTCTCCTATTTCGGATTTTTATATCAATTATTTCTTTGAATAACCGCTCTTGATAATCCCAAGTTTCTTTGTAGTCTTTTAATCCTAAATCTTGTATGTCGACAGACTTGTTCAATCTTTATTTTTCAAGTTCAACTTCAATATCCAAAATATCTGGATTCTTTATATACTCGACAAAACTACGCTGCAATTCTAGAGTTTTTCCATCCAATGAAAAAGTAGCATCCTCTACAGATGACTTTTTAATTTTTCTAGGGAAGGTATATTTTACTTTATAGGTAATACCAGTCATAAAAGCCTCGGCATTTTTTAAACTATCTACCTGAGTTTTGTGAGCGGCTTTATCTTTAATAAAAGCATCGCGTTTAAATTTTCCTTTTACATAAGAATAAGAAACCCCTATTACATCTGGTTCATCTTTCTTTTCTTCGTCTTCAGTACTTGAACTTGCTCCTGGAATTACGTTTTGAGATTGCTCAAATCCTTTCATTAAATCATTGGCTTCAGATATATTTTTAAAGTCGGTGAAAATATCAATGACCATCTTATTAGTTTCAGGATCGGTAACCATTCGCATTTTATAGTTCTCCATAGCCTTCAGCCTTTTTTGCTCTGCCATAGGAAGTTGTGCAATACTGTCCTTTTTTTGTTCTAAAAGGTCTTTAAATGAAACCACCGTGTCTTGTTTAACAAAGGTGGAATCCTGTGCCATTTCGCCACTAAAAGCCATCATTTCACTAAGGTCCATACTTATGGCCATAGTGCCAGTTCCGTCTTCGTTTAAAACTAAAGTTTCGGTAAATTGGCAACTTACTAATGCAATTGTAATTACAACTAACGCAATTAATTTTTTGAATATGTTCATCTTTTTGGGTTATTTAAAATAATTAGCGCAGCAATGACCCCAGGAATCCAGCCACAAATGGTTAAAATTAATACAATTAATATGGATCCACAACCTTTATCAATTACTGCTAATGGGGGAAACAAAATAGAAAGTAATACTCTCCATATACTCATAACACAAAATTAAGATTAATATTCAAGCAATAAGTCGTTTAAGAAGGATTTTGTTACAAGGTGCCATTTGGCTATCTTCGTTTTTGATGAAAGCAACTTTAATCGTTTTATTCATTTTTATTTCTACTGCCTCATATGGGCAGTATCATTTTTCTGGCAAGGTAAATACCGAACTAAAAGAAGGAAAGGTATATCTTTCAACGATTGATGATTACCGAAAAATTTCTGGCGTTTATGGGGAGCAAATTTTAAAAATGACCAACCCAGATAGTTTAGGGTTTTTCAGTTTTAGTGATAACAATTTACCTTCCCAAAATAGAATGTATCGTATTCATGTGGATACCTGTACCGATGAAGAACAAACGGTAAATCATTTTACGGGGCACTGCGCCAACAGCAAAGAAATTCTGTTTATTGCAAACAATACCGATACGCTTTCCTTTCCCTATAGTTTTGATAATGAAATGTTTTGCCGAATTGTTTCCAACAATGACAAGTCGCAAATGTTTCTAAAAATAGATTCATTAAAACATGAAATGCGGTTTGCATTTGGAACCTATAGAAGTGAAGCCAATAGATCATTAAACACCAAAAAATGGTTTAAAACGCTTCAGAATTATGGGGAGAAACTGAATGAACCTCTAGCAGAATTATACATCTATTCATTTTTAAGTGACCGCACAAATGACCTTCATGAGTATTATTTGGAAGATGTAAAAACCAACACCTATTATGAAAATCTACTAACCCGATTAAAAGAACATTATCCCGAAGCACCCTATACCAAACAATACGAAGCCGAGTTGAAAGCAGATGAGTTTGTGGTAAATGGAAATAAAAGCATCCCTTGGTGGATATACTTTCTTGGGGTCTTTGCGGCATTATCCATTTTGGGAAATTTCTATTTTATAGGAAAATGGCGGCGACTTAATAAAGCATCTAAAAGTACCGAAGCACTTTCCAAACAAGAACAACGCGTCATGGAATTAATTCTAGAAGACAAAACCAATAAGGAAATTGCCGACAGCCTTTTTGTAAGTGTAAGTACCGTTAAAACACATATAAATAATCTTTACAAAAAAATGAATGTAGCATCTCGCGAGGAGCTTAAAAAACTACATAATAAGTAAAGTAATCTTCGGTATAAACGGAATAATAGTTAATTTTGCCGCTTAAATCGTTTATCAATGCAACTTTCTGAACTAGAACTCATCCGAAGAGAAAAACTCAATCAATTACGCGAGTTAGGCATAAATCCGTATCCTGCAGCTTTATATCCTGTAAATCACACTTCAAAACAGATTAAACAAAATTTTGAAGAAGAAAAAAAGGTAACCATCGCTGGAAGGCTTATGTCTCGTCGTATTCAAGGGAAAGCTTCTTTTGCAGAATTGCAGGATGCGCAAGGTCGTATTCAAGTTTATTTTAATCGTGATGAAATTTGCCAAGGAGAAGACAAAACACTTTATAACGATGTCTATAAAAAGTTACTTGACATTGGTGATTTTGTGGGAGTTGAAGGCGAATTATTCACTACGCAAGTAGGTGAAAAAACCGTCATGGTAAAAAACTTTACACTACTTTCAAAAGCGCTAAAGCCACTACCACAACCCCGTGTAGATGCCGAAGGAAACGTTCACGATGCATTTACCGATCCCGAACAACGCTATCGTCAACGGTATGCAGATTTGGTGGTAAATCCGCATGTAAAAGAAGTGTTCGTAAAACGCACACGCTTGTTTAACGCCATGCGAAATTTCTTTAATGAACGTGGATATTTTGAAGTAGAAACACCTATCCTTCAACCAATTCCTGGTGGTGCGGCAGCACGTCCTTTTGTAACACACCACAACAGTCTGGATATTCCTTTGTATATGCGAATTGCCAACGAATTATACCTGAAAAGGTTGATTGTGGGCGGATTTGATGGCGTATACGAATTTTCTAAAAACTTCCGAAACGAAGGAATGGATCGCACCCATAATCCAGAGTTTACCGCCATGGAAATCTATGTTTCATACAAAGATTACAATTGGATGATGGAATTTTGTGAAGAATTATTAGAATACTGTGCCATACAGGTTAATGGCACTACCGAAGCTACTTTCGGTGAACACAAGATAGATTTTAAAGCGGCCTATCCAAGAATTACGATGGCAGATGCCATTAAAAAATATACAAGTTTTGATATTACGGGTAAAACCGAAGCTGAAATTAGAAAAGCAGCAAAAGACTTAGGCGTTCCTGTTGATGATACTATGGGGAAAGGAAAGCTCATTGATGAAATTTTTGGTGAAAAGTGTGAAGGTAATTTTATTCAACCCACGTTTATTACCGATTACCCCAAGGAGATGAGCCCATTGTGTAAAGAGCATCGCGATAACCCTGAATTGACCGAACGTTTTGAACTCATGGTTTGCGGAAAAGAAATTGCCAATGCATATAGCGAATTAAACGATCCCATCGACCAACGAGAACGTTTTGAAGCACAATTGAAACTTGCTGAAAAAGGAGATGACGAAGCAACACAGTTTATCGATTTCGACTTTTTACGTGCTTTGGAATACGGAATGCCTCCTACCTCTGGAATGGGGATTGGGATGGACCGATTGATAATGTTCCTCACAAATAATGCTTCCATACAAGAAGTACTGTTCTTCCCGCAAATGCGTCCAGAGAAAAAAGTAGTTCAAGTAGAATTAAACGAGGAAGAAAAAGCGGTCTTAGAAACACTTAAAAAAGTTGAAAAATTACCTCTAGAAGAATTGAAAGCCCAAAGTGGATTAAGCAACAAAAAGTGGGACAAAACAATCAAACATCTTACCGCAAATAAACTTGCCAAAGTGGAAAAAATTGAGGAAGTGTTGATTGTAAAATTACTTTAAGTAACGCTTAATAATTTAGATAGTAAATAAAACGCTACACTAATGAAGGGTTCAATTTATAACTAAATTAAATCGCTTGACAGTTGGGTCAATATTCTTATTATCTGTAGATACATAGACTTCAATATAATCATTACTAGCAAGAGTAAGTGCCCCTAATAAATTAAAATTACCCTTACTCACACCATTTTCGAATGTTTGTTCCGATATTATAGATGGAATTAAATTCCCATTTTTAAAAATTATAAGTGAATACACATTTCGAGATCCATTACTGGATCTTTCTACCGTTGCTGAACAAGTAACCGTAAAGGCTCTTGGTTTATCTCCTACGTATTTAATTCGATTATTAGTTCCACCGTCATCATCCATCCTGAAAAATTCTCCAGCTGTAGTGATTCCTTCCATTTTCACTGGCACATTATCAGTAGTAATGTTTGTAGTGATATTATTTTCAGAGTTAAAATAAATATACCCCGTAGCTACTTTATCCGTCTCTTCTGGGATACCAGGGCAATTTACCGTCCAGTCATTTGTAAAATTATATCCTATATAGGGTGAGTTTCCATTTATGTAATTGCCTCCACCAGAAAATACAACACTTTCCAGAACGGCATCTTCTGAAATACTAGTAATTCCTGTCACATCCATAGCTGCTGCTGCCCCAATTACTTTTGAAAACCCACTAACTTTTTCGATTAATGAAAACGCACCAATAAAAGTTTCATAGACCCCTCCATTATTTCCAAACCATCCAAGATTATTAAGTAATAAGTCATTGACGTTGGAATAGGTTATACCCGTAGTGTTTCCAGAAAACTGAATGATATTCATAAAAACCAAATTATATCCTTGTATGGTTCCAATATTTCCAGAATTAGCAATAATAGTACTTTGCATGACCAGATTTTCAGAGCCAGATATATTATTGAGATTAAAAACAACTCCACCCGGAGCGGTCAAAGTGACATTTCTAATGCTTCCGCCAGCGCTTCCTGTAAATATAGTACCTCCAATTGATAATAGGACATCCTCATTTGAATCTAGGCCAATAAGATAAGCCCCATTTAAGTCAATTGATGAAGAAAGCGTAATAAGTCCATTAATCTCATATAATACATTTGTATCTAAAGTAATAACTCCAGCTACCGGAGCTGGAAAATCAGATTCACTTTTAACGAGTACGTAATTATCTCTTTTGGTGGTCGAACCAAGTTGAATCCAAGACATATTTGTTGTATCGTAAAAATAAAATGCATCTAAATCGGTGTCATAAACTAACAATCCTTCTGCTGGACTATTTATTGCGTTTCTTTGAATGGTAGACATTCTGGGAGTAAGCATCCCTTTATTAGAGGACGTTATTTCTAGTAATGAGGATGGATCTGGAGTTGTAGTACCAATACCAACTTGTGACTTAAGGTTCAGAAAATTGAAAATACAAAGTGCAACAAAAATAGCATTAAGTTTCATAGAGCGGGGAGTTAAAAATAGTATCAATAATTTAATTAAATAACATAATATCAAGGGCAATATATTGATTTGCACCGATATATCCTGCATTTAGTCGAATAAAATATAAGATGAGTAAGAATAAGCTTACTTTTTATTGTGATAGAGGTAGAAAAATCTTTGTTTATTCTTCAATTCTAATTCAAAAGATAGTTAATTTTAAGGTTTATAGAATTTACATTAATCTTAGAAATTGAACTATTAAATGGGAATTGATGAAACAAAAAAAGCTTAGTAAGAAATACTTATTAGAATAAAAAAAATTATCTTCTTGAAACTAAATGCTCAAAAGTAGCATAAGGTATAACAAAACCATCCAACCCCTTACAGCAAACAAACTTGCCAATATTTAGAAAACGGAGAATGGGTTGTTTGTGGAAGTTATTTAGAGCTTGAAAAATTTAATTGTTCAAAAATATAAAAGACCCAAATTGGGTTTTTTTTTAACTTAGATAAATCTATATCTGTATTATGTATTATATCTTTTTCATTATATCATTTTTATTTATGAATGAAATTCAGGCGCAAGAACGTTCCATTTTATGGCAAAATACAATGGGAGGTACTGATGACGATGGATCTTCTTCAATATATCAAACTTTGGACAATGGATTTATATTGACAGGTGTCACCAATTCCAATAATTGGGATGTTACGGGTAATCATGGTGGAGCTGATGTATGGATAGTTAAATTGTCTAATGACGGAAACATAGAATGGCAAAAATGTTTAGGAGGTAGTGGAGGTGAGTTAGGTTGGTCCATTATTCAATCAACAAATGAAGGTAACGAAGGTTATATTGTTGCTGGGCAAACAAACTCCAACGATGGCGATGTCTCTGGAAATCATGGAGGGTCTGATGCTTGGATAGTAAAATTATCTTTAACAGGAGAAATTGAATGGCAAAAATGCCTTGGTGGTTCTGGGGAAGACAAAGCCTATTCAATTTACGAAACTTTAGATGGTGGATTTATTATGGGGGGAATTACAGAATCTAATGATGGTGATGTCTCTGGAAACCATGGGCACTATGATGTTTGGGTAGTAAAATTATCTAATTTAGGAGAAATTGAATGGCAAAAATGTTTAGGAGGATCAGAATGGGAAGACGGATATTCAATTTTACAATCCATAGATGGTGGATATATAATAGCAGGTGATACCATATCGAATGATGGGGACGTCTCTGGAAATCATGGATATGTGGATGTTTGGGTTGTAAAGCTTACTAATTTAGGAGAAATTGAATGGCAAAAAACTTATGGAGGCAGTGGGTCTGATGTCGCAAGGTGTATAAAGCAAACCCTCGATGGAGGATATATTTTATCTGGTGATACGTGGTCTGGTGATGGAGATGTTTCAGGATATCATGGACTCCGTGATGTATGGGTTTTAAAAATATCTGAATTAGGTGAAATAGAATGGGAAAGTGCTTTTGGTGGATGGTTTGGTTATGAATATGCATACTCCATTGTGCAAACTTTGGATGGAGGATATATTTTTACTGGAGTTACCGACTCAAATGAAGGTGACGTAACTGGCAATCATAGTGATGAAGATGATGTATGGGTAGTTAAACTTACTTCTGAAGGCTCTTTAGATTGGCAAAAATGCTTAGGTGGTACTGAATGGGAAACAGGGAGAGAAATTCTTGAGATAGAAAAAGACTATTATGTGATAACTGGCTTCACACATTCTAATGACGGAGATGTATCAGGAAATCATAGTTACGATAATGATGTATGGGTGGTTGCATTAAATAGTATATTGAACACTGAAGATATTTTTTCAGAAAACTCAGTTTCTATTTCTCCTAATCCTGTGGGAGATGAAGCTCTATTAAAAGTTCACACTGGTTTTATGAATAGATCCTATGAAATTATAGATATTAATGGTAAACGAGTGAAAACTGGTGTTATTTATAATGAAAAAACTTATATCAATACTGCTACTCTTTCTACAGGAACCTATTTTTTAAAAGTTGACTCGAAGACTAAAGCAATTAAATTTTTGAAAAATTAAAATTCATTTAATTAAAAAGAAAACACCACCCAAAAATCCTCCTATTTGGCATAAGGGGGTCGATACTGCTACCGACATTCTGGGTGGTGTTTAAACCAACCTAAACTATTTGCACCTTAAAAATACAAGGGAAGGTGCCACCCACAAAACATTGTGTAGCTTCTTTTATAAATCCCGAGGGTTTACTCTCCTACTTTACTCAAAAAGTCAATATCATTTTCTACTGTTAACAATAATAGACTAGTGGCGGTACAAAATACTGGGCTTGTGATACAGTGATGTCCATTCCAACTCCCGTCCGGATTTTGGATTTTTAAAATACGACCACTCATATCGGTATACCATTTTTTCCAATCCTTATCTCTATTCACCACCAAAGATTCTCCTGTCTGCAAAAAGCTTAAAAATTCTTCTCCGCCATTATTTCCAAACCCATTTAATACGTCTTCACGTTGTGCGGCATCTTTTCCAGATTGATAGACATTATAAGATGTATTATACTCCATCGCTTCGCTTTCGGCATAGCCTATTTTTCGAAGGTTATCTACAGTAACAGGTGCATTTTTAGGTAGCTTTCCTTCTTTCTTAGCCCTGTTTATGGCTTCTTCTACTTCTCTCGCTTCTTTTGCACTAGCGCGAACGCTATTGCTAATGGAATATAACATAATCCCGGCACCATCTTCGGTTTTAATGTTTCCACTATCAGCATCATAATTCCCTTTTTGGTAGTTTTTAGAACGCTCCAACACTTTTTTATCCACTTTAGCTCCTACAGCATCTGCAGATTCCAACGCACTCATCGCTAATCCGCTTTGCAGAACCCCTGCCCAACCAGCTCCTGTTTGTTTTCCTGAAGCATCGGTACAAGCTTCAATTTTTGCCACACAGATATCTAAGCATCGAGCTACTCTTTTTTCGTCAATCCCTTTTAAATCTCTGTCCAAAAGATTAGATAACAATTGAGCAGTTAAAACGGCGTCGATATTCTGCCCTAATTTTGTTTGAATTTGAGTACCACGAACATCAGTGATAAATTCTGCATTTTTAGGAGTATTCTCGACGGTTTCTAATAAATAATTGATGGCATCCTTGAGGTTTTTAGAATATTTGTCGCCTTGCAACGTGACTTCACTCCTTAAAAAAGCCTGAGCCACCATAGCTGTCGTTGCTGGATCTGCCTTTACCGCATGTGGATCCATCACATTTTGTGCAGCATGCGTACCTGCACCATATCCACCCGAAGGTAATTGGGCATCACTTAACCAAGCTAGTCCGTCACGAACGCTTAAGGTCAAGTTTTCATCGGTCATAAAAACATTAAAGTCTTGGGAAGATTGTTCTCCCATTACATTCATAAAGACACAGCCATCCATAGGCTCTAAGATTCTTTTTGTTTCGGAATATTTCGAATTTGAATCATGTAACGAAAGCCAAAATCCCAGAGCAAATATGGGAAGGGCTAAAAAAATTAATTTAGTTTTCATCTGTATATAATATTTAATAAAGTTGAAGATGGAATGCCCTTAAAAAACATCTTCAATGGGTTCATAAAATCAAGTGCTGGGCATTTCATTTTTACGTGTTTTAAAATTCTTTCCGAAAGTAGGTTTCAGAATTAAAGATTAAAACAGGTTTTGAGGGAACACTGTATATGAGTGAGTGAAGTTACCTTCCGAAAAATTTCTTTAACATTACTTTAATGAGGAATACCTTAAACCATTTACTAGATCTAAAGTCCTAAGGACATAAATATTAAAATTTAAAAAATGAAAAAAGTATTGTTAATAGCATTGATACTAGTAGGGTTTGCTGGTCAAGCACAAGAAAGAGGCAATGGACCCCGAAAAGAAAAAAATGAAATGCGTGAAAAAATGAAGGATCTTACCCCACAACAACGCGCAGAGTTAAAAAGTAAAAAAATGGCTTTGCATCTTGATTTAAACGAATCACAACAAAAGCAAGTAGAAACACTTTTAGTAAAACAAGAAGAAAAGAAAGATGCTATGCGTGCGCAACGCGAAGAAAAAAAGGAACTTTCAAAAGAGGATGCTTTTGCGTTAAAATCGAAAATGTTGGACGAGCAGATGGAGTTTAAAAAGCAAATGAAATCTATTCTAACCAAAGAACAGTTTGAAAAATTTGAAAAAAGTAGAATGCACAGAGGTAAAATGAAAAAGCATTCTGAAAAAAGAAAAAAGGATAAATAGTTTTTTGGCGTAGTTTTTGGATAGTTAATTTGAAATTAGTTACATTAGTGACTTTAAAACTAGAAAAAACCATGAAGAATTTATTTAAAATTGTTACTTTTTCATTTGTAATGTTACTAGGGATGGGCTCAATGACCGCTCAAACTTTAAAGCAGGATCAAAATACTCCTGAGGTAATTGCAAAACAAAAAACAGAAAAATTAAGTGAAGCACTTGGCTTAAATGGAGATCAACAAAGAGCAGTGTATCGCGCTTTGGTGGTAAAAGAAAACAATTATGCAAAAGATGTTAATGGAAAAGACGCTATGAATGCTGCTGTGGTAGCTAATAAGAAAAAGCATGATGAAGTCTTTGAAACTTCTATGAAAAAAGCTCTTACAGACGACCAGTATAAAAAATGGCAGTCTTTACGCAATTAATACCCTATTACTTAACCAAAAAAGCTCCCAAAAGGGAGCTTTTTTTTATTTAAACATCTTTGAAACCTTTCTACAGGCTTCAACAGTTTTGTCTAAATCGGTATAGGTTAAAGCGTCACAAAGGAACCAAGTTTCGTATGCACTAGGAGCAATATAAATGCCTTCGTTTAACATTCCGTGGAAAAACTTTTTAAAAGCATCTCCTTTAGCCGCTAATGTAGCCGTTTCAAAATCGACTACGGGAGTTTCAGAAAAATGAACCGAAATCATAGAACCTATTCTATTAATTGTATGCGCCACACCATTTTCAGATAAAGCTTCGGTAAGTCCTTTATGTAAATATTCTGTTTTGGCATTAATGGAATTAAATATCTCTGGTTTCGAATTTAATTCGGTAAGCATTGCCAAGCCTGCCGCCATCGCTAGGGGATTACCACTAAGAGTCCCAGCCTGATAAACAGGTCCTTCTGGAGCCAGGCAGTTCATAATTTCACCTCGTGCGGCAAAAGCCCCAACGGGTAGACCACCCCCTATTACTTTTCCGAAGGTAACAATATCAGCTTTTACGGTTAATAACTCTTGAGCGCCTCCTCTTGCCAATCGAAAGCCCGTCATCACTTCATCAAAAATGAGTAAAATTTGATTTTCATCACAAAGTTTTCGCAAGCCCTCTAAAAACCCTTCAACTGGAGGGATACATCCCATATTACCAGCAATAGGTTCCAAAATTATAGCGGCTATTTCATCTTTATTTTCAGAAATTAAATCGGCTACATTTTGTAAGTCATTGTAGCGAGCTAGTAATGTATCTTTAGCCGTTCCCTGAGTTACACCTGGACTGTTTGGAGTTCCAAAGGTTACCGCGCCACTCCCCGCTTGAATAAGAAACGAATCACTATGCCCGTGATAACAACCAGCAAATTTTATAAATTTATCCTTTCCAGTAAATCCGCGAGCCAACCTTATGGCACTCATACAAGCTTCGGTACCACTATTGACAAAACGAATTTTATCGATATTAGGTACCATAGACACGGCTAAGGATGCAATTTCGGTTTCTACTTCTGTGGGCATCCCGAAGGAGGTCCCTTTTTGGGCTTTTTCGACAACGGCATTAACTACCTTAGGATATGCATGTCCCAAAATCATAGGACCCCAAGAATTGATAAAGTCAATTAACTTGTTTCCGTCTGCATCGTACAGATAGGCTCCTTTCGCTTTTTCAACAAATATGGGAGTTCCACCAACGGCTTTAAATGCCCTAACAGGACTATTAACTCCACCAGGAATTACTTTTTGTGCTTCAGCAAATAAAGCACTACTTCTTTTATAAATCATAGGGATTTTTTATCGATCCTTAACAGAGTGCAAATATAATACTTGCCCAACAGAAATATCATTAGATACTAAACCATTATACTCTTTTAAGGTTTCTACAGTCATACTAAAGCGTCGAGCGATACTATATAATGTATCCCCTTTTTCGACGGTATAGGTGTTTATTTTTGAATCCTCGGTATTGATAATATTGGCCTTTCCACCCAAGACTTGTTCATCGTAACGATACAATTGATTTTTTTCAATTATTGCTATGAGTTTATCTGGGTATTTTGGATCTGTAGCATAGCCTGCTTTTTTAAGGCCCTTTGCCCAACCTTTATAATCGTCTTTTCTTAATTTGAATAAGTCTTGATACCTACTTCTTTGCGTTAAAAACAACGAATGGTCTCTAAAAGAGTATTTGGCGTCTTTATATTTTCGGAAACATTCACCTTTTTCATCATCATCGTGATATACCTTATCACCTGTCCAAGTGGTATGGCATTTTATCCCAAAATGATTATTGGCTTTTTGTGTAAGTTCTCCCCGACCGGCACCACTTTCTAAAATACCTTGCGCTAAGGTTATACTGGCTGGAATTCCATACTGAAGCATTTCTTCTTTCGCTATATCAATATAAGTATCAATATACGCACTTAATACTTCCGCATAGGAAGCATTTCTAGGAAGGTCATCAATTTTAGTTTCGTCGGTTTTATTTGGTAATTCTGTTTCAATGGGGTCCTTTTTATCGACGACAACTACTTTTTCAGTTTTTACTCTTTTCTTTTTAGAAACCACTTGTTTCTTTGACTTACAACCTAATAGTAACAATCCAATAAAAAGGAGGGTAAATATTCTTCTTACCATATTATAATTCGATTTGAGGTAATTTTTTCTTTTTCAATTTTTGATTCATCCCGGCGATGCCTTGAAGCCCACCCGTATGAACGGCTAAAATACGACTATTTTTTTTCAACTTTTTCTGTTTAATAAGGTCAAAAATGCCAAACATCATCTTTCCTGTATAGACAGGATCTAATTGAATTTCAGTTTTAAATTTGAAATCATTTATAAAACGTACCAAATTGGCATCTATTTTACCATACCCCCCAAAACAGTACTCATCCAAAAGTTCATAATTAGTTTTGGAGGTATATTTTCTAATTTCATCCTTCTGAAAAGTTCCTTTTAATGCTGAAAATCCAAGAATGCTTTGATGCGGTTGAGATGCTTTAATAATTCCGGCTATAGTACCCCCAGTTCCTACAGGCGTGCAGATATAATCAAAATTTAAGGTTTGGTCTGAAAGTATCTCCTCGCATCCTTTTACAGCAAATTCATTAGTACCTCCTTCGGGAACAATATAATAATCCTTAAATTCTATAGATATATTTTCTAAAAAATAGGATTCTGTCCTATCTCTATAAGCTTCTCTTGTCACAAAATGCAATTCCATTCCACATTGTTGCGCATAGTGAAGCGTAGGGTTTTCTTTCACTTTGGATTTTAACTCCTCCCCTCGTATAATTCCTACTGTGTTAATTCCAGTTTCCCTTCCAGCAGCAGCTAATGCCGCTATGTGATTTGAATAGGCTCCCCCAAAACTTAGAATCCCTTTTTTATTTTTATGTTGAACTTGTTGGACGTTATATTTTAATTTTCTGAATTTATTACCAGACACCGTGGGATGAATATCATCCTCCCGTAAGACAAAAAGTTCAATTCTATCCAAAAGAGAAGAAAATCCCTCTATTTTTTGGATCGAAACATCTCCTTTTTTAGAATTAAACATGATGATTTTCAGAATTTTATAAAAAAATGGAATTCTTTTAAGATGATGTAAAATTGAGAGTTATTATGTTAAAACTCAAAAAAATCTTCAAAATTATATATCAAAACCTAACTGAAAATAAAATATCCTCAATTAAAGAGGTAAAAGCATTTAGATTTTCGTTAACAAGAAAAATTGGCAAATGTTAAAATATTATGCTTTTTATCGATTTATTTAGTATTTTATCGATTATTTGTTGTAATATTGTAGGAACTCCCTTACTAAATTAGACGATATGATAACAACTTTACTTAACTTAAAACACAAACTATTTCTAATATGTTTATGTATTCCCTTGAGCATGATATCTCAAGTCGGAATTAATACAACTACGCCCCAAGCTGGCTCTATGCTAGATATTACAAGCGCTACCAAAGGGATACTTATCCCTAGAGTAAATATTTCTGACCTTAACACAATTGCACCTATTACAGGTGGAGCTCCTGAAAGCCTTTTAGTTTATAATACAAACAATACCACTGGAAGGGGATTTCATTATTGGAATGGTTCAGTTTGGATACCTATTATAACTCCAGATTGGAAACCTTCTGGAAATGCAGGAACAAATCCAGCTATAGATTTTATTGGAACTACAGATAATGTATCGCTTCGGTTTAGAACAAATAATATCGAAAGACTTGAAATTACTAACAATGGTTTAATTAGAGCATTTAGCCCTGGAACAGCAGCACAGCCCTTACTTTCTTGGGATTCAGATAGCGACACAGGTATTTTTAGAAGCGCAAGCGATGTACTAAACTTCACCGCAGGGGGACAGGATTTTTTAGCCTTATCTGGTGGAGGAATAAATGAATTCATCATCAACAATGACGAAGGGGTTTTAAATACCCGTATAGCAACTTTTGGAGATACAAATACATTTTATGTTAATGGGCTTTTAAATAATGTTGGGTTAGGAACAAATACACCAGATATTAGTGCACAATTGGAATTGGCAGAAACAGATAAGGGTATCCTTATTAATAGGGTAGCTTTAACCTCTACGGCACTTCCTGCTCCCATAGTATTACCAGCAACAGGCTTATTAGTCTATAATACTGCTTATGCAAGCAGTGGAAGTACCGAAGTTTTACCAGGTTTTTATTATTGGGACGGAACTCGATGGATAGCCATGGGAGGTACAGGTGGGAAAGATTGGTCACTCGAAGGAAACGCAGGAACTAATGTTGCCAATAACTTTTTAGGTACTACAGATAATGTTTCTTTAGCTTTTAGAACGGATGATAGTGAAAGAATGCTTATTGATGCTGCTGGCACCATTGGAATTGGCAACAATCCTTATACAGATACGGCCTTACGTGTTAATAATGCTTCACAACCTTATGGAGTAATTGCTCAAACAAGCTCCGATGGTATTGCCATATATGGTAGTGACACTGGCACTGGACTTGGAGTTTTGGGAATTTCAAGTAATAATCATGGTATCTATGGAACTACCGCTTATACAGGAGGTGCCTTTTTAATAGGAGGAATTATTGGTTGGGGTACTGGAACATCCAGGGCAAATGGAGTTCTTGCTGTTAGTGACCAACAGCCAGGTTCAGATTCTAATATGGGTATAAGAGCAGTTTCTGGAAGTACTACTTCTATATCCTCTAACCAAATTATGAATGTAGGTGTAAATACAAATGCAACAGATTTGGCTTTATATGCATTATCCGAAGGCCCTATAACAAGTAATGGAATTATGGAGGCAGCGAGGTTTCAAACAAACTATAGTGGTTCTGCTATAGATTCAGACACGAGAGATCCAAGAGCGCAATTGGCTGGGTATACCAATGCCAGTCAAGTAGGAGGAAATAATATGTATTATGGCGGTTACTTTTATAGTGGAGGTACGAGCGGAACGTCCTCCTACGCATATGCAGGTGCGAGATATGGGAATACTAACTATAAAATTATTGGAAATGGTAATGTTTCAACCATAGTGGACGGAGTTGACGGAAACAAAAAAATTATGTTTGCACCAGAAGCACCAGAAGTCCTTTTTGAAGATTACGGTATAGGACAGCTATCAAATGGAGCTGCGTTTATTGATATAGACCCAAACTTCACTAATAATATAATAGTAGATACAGACCACCCTCTTAAGGTGTTTATCCAATTAGAAGGGGATTGTAATGGTGTCTATGTTACACAAAAAAGTGCAGAAGGGTTTATGGTGAAAGAATTGCAGAATGGAAACTCAAATGTTTCATTCTCTTGGCATATCGTTGCTAATAGAAAAGATGAAGTGGGAGGAAATTCTTCAGAAAATTCAGAATATGCAGATTTACGTTTCCCAGATGCACCTAATGCAATTATAGTTTCTGAAAACAAAGCTTTGATTGCTAGTAAATTAGACCCTATAATAAATGATTAAATTTCTATAAATATTAGAAGCTAAAGATTTCAAAAAATAGATCTATTTAAAAAATCAATAATTTAATACATGTAGTATAATTATGAATTATTTGTAAGTAATTTCATCATAATATTGAAAATATGTGCATTTCGTCGAATTTTTTTGGTTTTTATGGATAAAATCGTCTATTCTTGTAATCCCAAATCATATAATTATTTATTATGGAGTTTAAACCTACAAAAAGCCCCTTACTATTTTATAGTCTGTGTGTTTTTACTCTTATTTCTCTAAATACTATTGCACAAGTTGGTATTAATACATTAACACCCAATGGTATTTTAGATGTAAATTCGACAAATATGGGAGTTGTACTCCCTAGATTAGCCTTAACATCAACTATTGTTATGGCCCCAGCTACCAACCCGCAAGGGGGAAGTATACCAATTGGAACTGTAGTATTTAACACAAATACTACTTCTACAGGAGCTAATGATGTTGTTCCTGGCATGTATTCATGGGATGGTTCACAATGGCGCCCTCAGTTTCCAAAAAGACAATATGCTTTATATGAAAGTACTACTGGAACAATTAGAAGCACACCTGGGTCGAACCTAACCATAAGGTTAAATGGAAATAATTCAAATACTTTTACTGCAAAATATACGGGTCAATATAAAGTAAAGCTACGTGTTGATTTTGGTGGAGGGCTTGCCAAAGTACCTAGTGAAGGAAGTGGCGCTTCAAATTCTGACGGTGATTTAAATATTGCCAATGCTACAGGTACATTTACACTTAATTTTGGCGGAACAAATTATACTATAAATGCCAACTCCTATTCTACGGCTTATAACGCAGTATCTCCATCCACTAACTATTTTGCTATTTGGCAAGAATTTACAGCAACAGAATATCTAAGTCTTAAAACAAATGACGCAGTCTCATTTACATTGACTTTCTTACAGAATACTGCTGAAGAATTTCAGAACAATAGTAATGGCAGAGGCTATATCGCTTATGATATACCCTGTTATGTAGAAATTTCCTTTTTGGGAGAATAAAACCCCTATTATTATGAAAAAAAACTATCTCATATTAGTACTATTATTATCCCTAAACCTAACACTATTTGCTCAAGTAGGTATAGGGACGACAGCCCCAAAAGGAGCTTTGGATATCACCTCAACAAACACTGGTTTTATATATCCTCAAATAGCACTTACAAATACGCTAACTCCTACTATTACCAACCCAAATGGAGGTGGTCTAGCAGTAGGCACAACAGTTTACAATACTGCTATCGCTGGCACTGGAGTTAATACAGTATATCCAGGTGTATATATCTGGGATGGCTCTGGTTGGATACCACAATACCATAAGGATGATTACAAACTTTGCTATCAAACTGTTAATTTAAGAACGGGATCTGATGATATTCTAAACCCTGTATCAGGGAATCAAGCAATAACATTTAATGACAATAGTTTTACTCCTAAATTTAATGGAAATTATCTTGTAACCGTTACGGTGCATTACGGCGGAGGCCGATTAGATATTCCAGCAGGGGTAGACCAATGGGCTAATTTTAATGCTCAAGAAGGGCAGTTCAATTTTACATTTAATAGCACGACCTACAATTATACGTTAAAAACTTACTCTGGATACAATGATGATAAACTCTTTGATGGAGGCAGTGTAAATTATCACACAAATAGAATCAATCAAACTACTTACACAATTCCTGTTAGTTTAGCACGTAATACGGCATACCCTTTTACCTTAACTTTTAACCAAACAAACTCTGCAGGATTTGAAGGAAATGGTGATATAAGCGTTGCTCCCGCTGGAGACGGAAGAGGTTATATTATTACAAGTGGAATGGTAAAATGTACTGTTGAATTTAAATATTTAGGAATTTAAAATTAAATCAAGATGAAACATATTATAAGTATATTTTTACTGATTTTTGTTCCGATATCACTTTTTAGCCAAATTGGGATTGGAACTTCAACACCCGAAGGTGCTTTAGATGTTGAAGTGTATGATGCCACTGGAACTATATTAGAAAGCCCTTACGGTATTGTATTACCTAAAGTAAGTCTTACCTCAAATATTTTAGCAAGCCCAGTAATAAATCCTAATGGAGGTGCACTAGAACCAGGAACTACCATTTACAACACAAGCAATACCACAAATGGTGCAAACGATGTGTCCCCTGGTATTTACAGCTGGACAGGATCGTCTTGGGAGCCTCAATTTTTCAAAAAAGAATATGAAAAATTTGAACAAACAGGAGGTTGTCAACGAACAACCATTCGAGAATCTTTTGGAACACCTAACCCATCTGCTGCCGATAATATTGCTGGTCTTACTGCTAGAACATTTGTTCCTACCTATTCTGGAGTTTATAAAGTTGAAGTAAGAACAAACTTTGGAGCTGGTAAAATTGCAGATTTCACTTCAGGGACTGAAAGTGAAATCTCGCTAGCAACTTCCGAAGGGGCATTTTTCTTTACCATGTCTGGAACGGGTGTTGATATTGACCCTACAAGTTCTTCTTATGACTATACAGAAGGATGGTCTTATACACATTCTTATTCGGCAGAAAATGATAATGAAAGCCCAGCGATTGAAAGTTTTAATGTGGGGCATTATGCAACACTTGTTTACAACTTATACTTATTATCAGGACATACTTATACATTTACCTTAAGTAATTGTATTATTACTGGCCATCAATACTTTGTAAATAATGGTGACTCTGGAGATGGTCAAGGCCATATAGGACATTACATTCCCTGCTCTGTAGAGTTTACTTATGTAGGAGACTAAAAACAAATTTCAATATAATTCTTAACAACTATTTCAATGTTCAAAAACCTACCTTACCTCGCATTATTATTCATTTTACCTCTACAAGTATTTGCTCAAATTCCATGTTCTGGAGGTATTATTAATCAAGCTGGAACAGCAAATGATTATCCTTGTAGTGTATTAACGTATCAATCGCGTATTTCAGCTTCTGCTATGGGAGCAAATGAAGCACAAGATTCTTGGGGGTGGACAGATCCTTTAAACAACAAGGAATATGCAATTGTAGCTTTGGATAATGGGACCGCTTTTGTAGATATTACAAACCCGACCAGTCCTATTTATCTAGCCAGATTGAATACTCATACAGGGAGTAGCTTGTGGAGAGATGTAAAAGTATATCAAAATCACGCCTATATAGTAAGTGACTCTAATGGTAACCATGGGGTTCAAATATTCGATTTAACAAGATTAAGAACTCTTACAGGTAGCCCAGTTGTTACCTTTACCAATTCACAAGTTGATGGACGTCTTAGTTTAATTGGTTCTGCACATAATGTTATAATAAATGAAGACACAGGTTTTTTATACGTTTTAGGAGCTGGAACAAATGGAAACAATCAACGTATTTTCAACCTGAATTCAAGTTTAACAAATCCTCCCTCCGTAGCTATTTTATCTGCCTATGGATATTGTCATGATGCACAAGTGGTGATTTATGACGGTCCAGATCCAGATCATCAAGGAAAAGAATTATTTATTGGTAGTTTTAGCGGCTCGGACTTTCTACGTATTCTTGACGTTACCAACAAAGCTTCCATCACTCAAATTGGTGTAATCGATTATACTAATAAATATTATACCCATCAAGGATGGTTTACCGAAGATAAACGCTTTTTTATCGTAGGGGATGAAGTGGATGAGGAAAATATTGGGTTTAATACCAGAACACTAGTATTTGACTTACAAGATTTAGACAATCCCGTGTTACATTATACACATTACGGATCTACCCCTGCAATTGACCATAATGGCTATGTAAGAGATAATAGATTCTATTTAGCTAACTACTCAGCTGGCATGAGAGTTATGAAAGTAGATGGTTTATACAATACAACCCCTACCATGACGGAGGTGGCTTATATGGATACTTATGTAGCCAACAGCACAGCGGCTTTCAATGGTACCTGGAATGTTTACCCTTATTTTGAAAGTGGAAATTTAATAATGACTGGATTTGGGAATGCAGGTGTTAATGGTGATGGGGGATTATTTATTGTAAGAGACCCAAATTACGACAATATAGACCCAGTAGCAGTTTGCCAAAACATTATAGCAACACTAGATAAGACTACAGGAACAGTAACAATTGACGCTTTAGATGTTGATGGAGGTTCTACCGATAATATTGGAATAGTTTCAAGAAGTATTTCAGGTCAAACTACATTTACCTGTGCGGATGTCGGCAGTGTTTTTAATGTTACCCTAACTGTAACCGATGATTACGGGCATACAGATACTTGTGTTGCAACTGTAACAGTTGAAGCTGAAACTACTACATATTTAGGGGCTGGAACTTGGACAAATGGCACTCCTGGTATAGGGTCTAACGCAAAAATAAGCAATGATTATAACACCTCTTTAGGAAGTATCGACGCTTGTACTTGTGAAATAGACGCAGTAAGAACGTTAACTATTCAAGCAGATGATTACCTAAAAACCGAACAAGATATCATAGTTAATGGAACACTTATCGTAGAGCACCAAGGAAATGTGGTTCAAACAGATCCATCCGCAAGTGTTATTAAAAATGGAACAATCAATGTAAATGTTACTTCCCCTAACCTTCGTAAAAGAGATTTTATGATTATGGGGAGTCCCATGACAACAGAATCTAGAAGTGGCGTTTGGAACTCCTCTTTTATAGTTCTGGATTTTACTCCTCAAAACTTTTTACCACACCCTAATGTTCCTGCAGGAGGTACTAATTTCGCAGACGATGACGGAGATTGGTATAACTATCATACAGGAACACTAAATCCAGGGGAGGGGTATGTAAATCGCCCTCAAAGTGGATATAATGACCCTACAGTTCCACCCACAGGAAGGCCGTTTAATTTTACATACGAATTGGGCACACTTAATAATGGAAATATTACGTATACAAATTACAATAATGGACCCGCCGCAAATCCAAACGGAACACCAAATATGGTAGCTAATCCATATGCTTGTGCCATAGACGCAGCCTCATTTATGACAGCAAATCCAGGTGTTGGTGCCTTATATTTCTGGGAGCATTTAACCCCTCCTGGAACCCCACTTCCTGTAAGTAATTTGCGATTCGACATGGACGACATTTCTATTTTTGATGGAGTAACTGGTTTACCCGCAGCTAATGACCCTGGTAATGCCCAAGGTACAGCCCCAAATGGAATCATATCTACAGGCCAAGGTTTTGGGATAAGAACAAATGGTACAGCAGGAAGCACTGGAACAATAACCTTTAATAACACCATGAGACTAACTTCTGGAAATAATACCCTAAGAGGACTTGGTACTGTTGGAGAAGATTTAACTCCAGAGAAGTTATTATTAGAAATTAGAGAAAAAACTCATGGATATGGTGCATTTACAGCTATTACATTCCTAGAAAGTGCAAGTGATGGATTAGATGAAAACTTAGACACAAACCGTTTAGCCACCATAGTTTCATTTTATTCCCACCTTGATGATGGTACTGGTGAATTTGCTATACAAACGCGGGGACCGTTCGCAAAGGGCAAAAAAATACCTCTGGGTTTTTCATCCCAAATAGATGAAACTTTGGAGTATGAAATTTCTCTTACCAATATGGAAGGCTTAAACCTCGATAGCACTACAGTATATCTATATGATCACCAGGAAAACATTATTACAAATCTTGAAAACGACTCATATACTTTTAAAAGTGGAAAGGGAGTTTTTCATAATAGATTTACATTATTGTTTAAAACCGAAAGAGTTTTAGGTCCAGGTGAAACAGCCATTGACTCCATAGATTTATTTCCAAATCCTACCATGAAAGACATCAATATCTTTTCTCCAGATGCCTATTTATTAAATCTAGAAGTATTTGATTTAATGGGAAGAAAAATTTCTCAAAAAATTGAGGAAACCAAAAATACTTATACTTTAAATCTTTCAGGTTTAAATACAGGAGTATACTTCATAAAAATCGACACAGATAAAGGTAGTGTCACTAAAAAAATTATAAAAAAGTAAATCAATAGAATCCTTTAATAGAACAGATAAAAATGTTTTTAAGCCCAATGCGTTGCATTGGGCTTTTTTGTCGATAAAAAATAGCTACTTATCTAAAATATAGCATTCTATGGCTATGTGATGTAAGATTTTATGATATTTGATATGGGGAGTAACTATTTTAAATCTAAAACATTGAGTTGTGAAGAAAGAAATAACCTCCCGACATCCTCATTTCATCCTTATTCTATTTTTTTTAATTAGTACAATTTCATATTCACAAGTAGGTATTGGAACCACAAATCCTAATTCTAATGCTTTGTTAGATGTTGATTCAACTATTTATACTGGTGGAATTTTACTTCCAAGGTTAGGATTAAGCTCAACAGCAAGTTTTGCGCCATTATCTGCTCATGTAGCGGGTATGATTGTATACAACACCGCCACCGCTGGGGATGTTACCCCAGGGTTTTATTATAACAATGGCACCTTGTGGGTTCGTATTGGAGGTGGAACCGCAACCGATAAATGGGATTTAACAGGAAATGCGGGAATTACTCCTTCCATAAATTTTGTAGGGACTACAGATAATAATGCCCTACGATTTAGAACAAATAATTATGACCGTTTTGAAATATCCACTGGTACAACCATTGCCAATGGAGGAAGATTAAGGGCTTTCACAGATGGAAGTGCAGCTTCACCTATTTATTCTTGGCAGTCAACAACAGGAACAGGAATGTTTCAACCAGCAACTAATGCTTTAGGTTTTTCTACTAATGGAACAGAAAGATTTCGCATTTCTAATGCCAATCAAGTTTATGGTTTAGCGGACGGTACCGCAGCTCTACCCTTCTATTCTTGGAGTTCAGATCCCGATATTGGAATGTATCGAATAGGAACTGACATTTTGGGATTATCCACTACTGGAACTGAGCGCATGAGATTCTTAGCTAATGGGCAAGTATCCATTAATAATAATTCACCATTAGGAACGGATAGATTTACAGTAACTGCCGTTGATACAGAGGATGCCATTAATGGCTATACTACAACCGGTACGGGTGTCTATGGTGAGAATTCCAGTGGTGTTGGAAATGGAGTATTTGGTAATTCCGCTAATGTTGGAGCTCGAGGCTATGGTGCTCATGGAGCCATCCTAGAGTCTGGTCTTGATGCAGGTTACGGAGCCATTGCATGGAATACCGCTCTAATAGGGACAAATAGAACGGGTCTTTTAGTACTGGGTCAAAACTTATCACCCATTACATTTTCAAACACTGGGGCGATATTATATGGTTCAGGAAGTGGCGGTGTGTCCTTCGCTAGTAGTTTAACCTCCACTGGATTTTTAGCAGTTGGTAATGCAGGTACTACAGCATATTCTTTAACTTTAGGCTCTGGTCTTGCCGGTACTGGTTCCTCAACTGGTATTTATGGAATATCAACTGCAACTGCCGGAACAAGACAGGGTGCATATTTTAGCATGAATAAATCCGGAAATGTTACCCCAGCAGCCGCAGATGATCCGGTTGCAATATTGGCGGGTTATAATGGATCCTATTATTTTGGAGGTTATTTTGATGGTAATCAAGATAATACGGGTAATGCAGGAGGAAATAATATTGGAGAAGATTACGCTTATGTAGGAATTACTGTTGGAAATACAACTTATAAAATTTTAGGAACAGGGTCTAACTCGACAATGATAAACGATTCTCAAGGAAATAAACGAATTTTATTTTCTACAGAAGCACCTGAGATATTATTTGAAGATTATGGAACTGGACAATTAGTTAATGGAAAAACTACTATTAATCTTGATCCTTTGTTAAGTTCAATAATTCATGTTTCAAAGAACCACCCTTTAAAAGTTTTTATACAATTAGAAGGAGATTGTAATGGGGTTTATGTAACTGATAAAACGGCAAACAGTTTTACCGTAGTTGAATTAAATGGAGGAAAATCAAATGTTCCGTTCTCTTGGCATATTGTTGCCAATAGAGCAGACACAAAAAGTCAAGATGGAAGCATAATTTCTAAGCATGTGGATGTAAGATTTCCTATTGGTCCAAATAAAATTCAACCTTTAGAAATTAATGCAAACGAATCAAAACCAGTAAATACAGTCACTAGAGCGTCAGAATCCAATTCCAAAACAAAAATTCAACTTCAAAACAATTAAAACAAATACTTAGTAAAACACCAAAAAGACCTCTTTTTTAAATAATCGAGGTCTTTTTCATTTGTATAGGCCTCTCGTTCAAAAGAAATATTTTTATAGGCCTGATATCTGCTTTTAAATTGAATCCATCGCAATAAAAATTCAAATACGTACCAAACATAAAAAAACACAATAAGCATTTCTGCTTGCTGCCGCAAATGAATTTTTTCGTGGTTTATAAAGACGGCATCACTTAAAAGACTTTTATTTTGTAAGATAATAAATGGCCAAAGAGCCATTCCCAAAAATTTCTTCCGAAGCAAAAAACGATTCACCCAAACTATCATCTATGCAAGGTAAGAATTTGGTATTTTTGTAACATGCTTTTCCCAAAGAAAAAAATAGAATTGGAAGACGGAGATTATTACCTCACGCCCGAAGGCTATAAATGTTTTACAGAACAATATCATTTAAAAAGAGGCTATTGTTGCGAAAGCAATTGCCGTCATTGTCCCTACGGGTTTAATAAAAAATTAAAAAATGACATTTAAAGAAGAAATACAACAAGGAATTCCTACTATACTACCCAATCCAAAGCCGTACGATACTAGCATTAACCACGCGCCTAAAAGGAAAGAGATTTTAAATGATGCTGAAAAAAAATTAGCGCTTCAAAATGCGCTTCGGTACTTTGACCCAAAACACCACACTACCCTCCTACCAGAATTTAAAGAAGAGTTAGACACCTACGGAAGAATTTACATGTATCGTTTTATACCAGAGCATAAAATTATTGCACGCCCAATTTCAGAATACCCTGGAAAATGTGAGCAAGCAAAAGCCATTATGTTAATGATTCAAAATAATTTGGATCACGCCGTAGCCCAGCATCCACAAGAATTAATTACCTACGGTGGTAATGGAGCCGTGTTTCAGAATTGGGCACAATATCGATTGGTTATGCAATACCTGGCTGAAATGACCGACGAACAAACATTGGTTATGTACAGTGGCCACCCATTAGGTTTATTCCCTTCACATAAGAATGCCCCAAGAGTGGTGGTAACCAACGGAATGATGATCCCTAACTATTCACAACCCGACGATTGGGAAAAATTCAACGCTTTGGGGGTAACACAATACGGGCAAATGACCGCAGGAAGCTATATGTATATTGGTCCGCAAGGAATTGTTCACGGTACAACTATTACTGTGCTAAATGGTTTCAGAAAAATTAAAAAATCGCCCAAAGGTGGACTATTTGTTACTTCAGGATTAGGCGGAATGAGTGGCGCACAGCCCAAAGCTGGGAATATTGCTGGCTGTGTTACTGTATGTGCAGAAGTCAATAAAAAAGCTACGTACACGAGGCATAGTCAAGGATGGGTAGACGAAGTAATTTCAGATGTAAACAAATTAGCATCTCGAGTAAGAGAAGCACTTTCAAACAAAGAAGCGGTTTCTATTGCCTACGATGGAAATGTAGTAGATGTGTGGGAGCATTTTGATAAAGAAAATATTCTTATTGATCTAGGAAGTGACCAAACATCCCTACATAATCCTTGGGCTGGCGGGTATTATCCTGTTGGCATGTCTTATGAAGATGCCAACGATATGATGGCAAATAACCCTGCTTTATTTAAAGAAAAAGTACAGGAAAGCTTGCGTCGTCAGGCCAATGCTATTAATAAACACGCGGCAAAAGGGACTTATTTTTTTGATTACGGTAATGCATTTTTATTGGAAGCTTCTCGTGCAGGAGCAGATGTACTTTCGGAAGATAAAAATGCAAAGCGAGAATTTAAATACCCTAGCTACGTACAGGACATCATGGGACCTATGTGTTTCGATTATGGTTTTGGACCTTTTCGTTGGGTTTGTGCTTCAGGAAACCCTGAAGATTTAGCAAAAACAGATGAAATTGCTACGAAAGTATTAGAACGTTTAATGGAAGAAGCTCCCTCCGAAATTCAACAACAAATGGAGGACAATATTCAATGGATTAAAGGGGCTCAAGAAAATAAATTAGTGGTAGGGTCACAAGCCCGAATTTTATATGCAGATAGTAACGGAAGGATAGAAATTGCTTCGGCTTTTAATGCAGCCATCGCCGAAGGAAAAATAGGACTGGTTGTTTTAGGTCGCGATCATCACGATGTATCTGGGACCGATTCACCTTATCGAGAAACTTCTAATATTTATGATGGCAGTCGCTTTACTTCAGATATGGCAATACACAATGTTATTGGTGATAGCTTTAGAGGGGCCACTTGGGTGAGCATTCATAATGGTGGTGGCGTAGGATGGGGAGAGGTTATTAATGGCGGATTCGGTATGGTTCTTGATGGTACTAAAGAAGCTCAATCTCGTTTAGAATCCATGCTTTTCTGGGATGTAAATAACGGAATTGCACGTCGAAGTTGGGCTAGAAATGAGGAAGCCATTTTTGCCATTAAAAGAGCGATGCAACAAGAACCATCTTTAAAGGTTACGCTTCCTAATTTTGTTGATGAAAAATTGTTTCAATAAACTTTTATGCTATGAAAAAATTAAAGTTTTTACCCCTACTTGCACTTCTTATAGTAGCAACATCCTGCACCTCGGTTCGAGTTGCAACGGATTATGACCGAAATGCCAATTTTGGTAGTTACACTTCCTTTGCTTTTTATAAGCCCGGCATCGACAAAGCAAAAATTAGTGATTTAGACAAAAAAAGAATCCTTCGTGCCATTGACGCAGAACTATCTGCTAAGGGAATTCAAAAATCTGAAAGTCCAACTATTCTTGTGAGCATTTTTACCAAAGAGCAAGAACGAGTGGATGTTTACAACAACAACTTTGGATGGGGATGGGGTTGGAACCCATGGTGGTATGGTGGCTATTGGGGCAATACTGTTTCAAGAACAACCGAAGGACAATTATACATAGACTTAATAGATGCAAAAACCAATGAGCTTGTATGGCAAGGGGTTGGAAGTGCAAGGCTTTATACTGGCTCTAATCTTGACAAAAAAGAAGAACGGATTCGGGAAATTGTTCGGGAAATTTTAGCTAAATATCCGCCAGGTCTGAAAAAATAATTAAAAACCCTCAAAAAATTTGAGGGTTTTTAATGAATTGATAGGAATTCCTTAAACAATTATTAAGATGTTACATTTCTTTTAAAGATTGTTACAATAGTAATACTTACCCACTATTTTCATATATAATTTTATACCAAGATAATTTGCCTGTAAAAAATTCAGGTAAACACCCCTTAAAAAACAGGGGTTTAAACTTACTGATTATCAGTAGTTTAAAATTATATTTGTATTATTAATCAAAAATATATATTATGAAATTAATTTTTACTTTTTTCTTGACTTTAAGTCTTTCAGTGTGTGTTGCACAAGATGCCATGTTTGTACACACAGCTACTGCAGGGACTATCACTGTAGATTTGAGCCTTATAGACCATCCAGATTTAAATGGAAATCCCAATGCTAAATTATTAGTAAGCCATAATTGGAATCCCCCCGGTGGTGGTGGAATTTACAATAATCATACAACTGGAGTTTATTATAGTGCTGGAGACTCTAAATGGGGAGTCTATAATGAAAGCGGCACTAATATGGTAGAAGACAGCGCTTATAATGTTTATATTGCTCAAGGTCCCGAGGTGTTTTTACATATTGCGGATTTGGCAAATCAGGGTACATTCGCATCATATTCTGTTTTAAACCATCCAGACCTCAACAACAACCCAAATGCGAATATCATTTTAACAACATATTACAACCCTAACAGTCAAAGAAATGACCATAATTATGGGGTTTGGTATGATGATATTGATGGCCGCTGGAATATTTACACAGAAGGTGGTGCGGATATCCCCTTAGATAGTGCATTTTTTGTTGGAATTGGTGGTGGTTTAGGTGTTTCAGCAAAGCATCAAGCAACCGCGGGAAATATTTCAGGAAATTATACTGTTATAGATCATCCCTTATTAAATGGAGATCCTAATGCTAGATTTACTTTTACCCATAATTGGGGGACATCTGGGAATACTTCCAATGTAATTGTTGATAATACCATGGGTGTGTGGTATACTGGATCTAATTGGTCTATTTACACAGAAGATTTATCTGCAATGCCAGAAAATGCAGAATTTGACCTATTTATTTTCGATCCTACTTTAGGCGTAACAGATACTATTTTAGAAAAACTAGAAGCCTATCCAAACCCTGTTGCTTCTCAACTTACCATTGAAGCTTCAGATATGATAAATCAAATTGAAATATTTAACATTTTAGGGCAACAAGTTTTAATCCTTGAAGGCACCTCTAATAAAATGAACATAGATGTATCTTCATTAATTGTGGGTACATATATGGCAAGAGTAACCTCAGGTAATTCTTCCAAAACAATAAAGTTAATTAAAGTTTAATAAGTGATTACTTTACTGTAATTAAAAAGGCGCTTAAAAGCGCCTTTTTTAGTATTCAATAATTTTCAAAATCTTAGCTTTCACTTTCTCCACTGAAGGAATCATGGTTTGTTCCAAAACCATATTTAAAGGAATGGCAGGCATATTTTCACTACCAATAATCATTACAGGACCATCCAACTGCTGAAAACATTCTTCCTGAATTCTACCTTGAAGTGCTCTGGAAAAACTATTCTCGGAAGGTTCTTCGGTGACGATTAAACATTTTCCACATTTCTTTACACTTTTGAAAATGGTCTCGTAGTCCAGAGGATGCAATGTACGTAGGTCTACAATTTCTATTCTATCTTGCATTCCTAACTCTTCCGAAGCATTCATCGCCCAATGAACACCCATACCATACGTAATAATAGAAAGTGTCTCTTCTTCCTCCTGTTTCCAAATTTCTTGTAGCACCCACGCTTTACCAAAAGGTAACACATAATCTTCACTGGGTTCTAGCGATGTTGCTCCTTTAGTCCCGGGAACTTTACTCCAATACAATCCTTTATGCTCAAATATCACAACGGGATTAGGGTCGTAGTAGGCTGCTTTAAGTAAGCCTTTTAAATCGGCTCCGTTACTTGGATATGCAATTTTTAATCCTCGAATGTTGGTCACCACACTTTCCACAGAAGATGAATGATAAGGCCCACCACTACCATACGCACCAATGGGCACTCGCAAAATCATAGACACAGGCCATTTGCCATTAGATAAGTAGCAACTTCTTGAAACTTCTGTAAAAAGTTGGTTGAGTCCTGGCCAAATGTAATCGGCAAACTGAACCTCAACAATAGGTCTTAACCCCACAGCACTCATACCCACGGTTGAGCCCACAATAAAAGCTTCTTGAATAGGTGTATTAAACACTCGATTATCTCCAAACTTTTGCGCCAATGTTGCGGCTTCCCGAAACACCCCTCCTAGTCTTCCACCCACATCCTGACCGTACAGTAAACATTCTTTGTGCTTTGCCATGAGCTCTTCAATAGCAAACAACGCACAATCAACCATCACTACCCTATCGGCCTCTTTAGGAGATCGCTCCCCTACCTCATCAGTGATGGGCGTAGGTGCAAAATCGTGGGTAAATAAGTCTTCGGGTTTTGGGTCCTCGGCTTGTAACGCCTTCTCAAAATCAGCTCGTACTTTGGCGATACATTCATTTTCTATTTCCTGAATTTCCTTCTTTGAAAATCCGTATTCTTCCAAAAGTTTCTGCATTTTGGGATAAGGATCTCGCGAACGCGCTTCTTCCAAATCATCACGATACCATTCCATTCGCACACCAGAAGTATGGTGATTTAACAAAGGAACTTTGGCATGTATCAAAAACGGTCTTCGTTCTTTCCGAATGGTTTCAATAACCTTCTGAATGGTTTGATAACTTTCCTCAAAATCAGTACCGTCAATAGAAACGGCATCTAAACCGTGAAAGCCTTGCGCATATTCGTAAGCATTTTGCGCTCGGGTTTCTTCGGCATTTGCCGAAATATCCCAACCATTATCTTGTACTAAATATAAAACTGGCAATTGTTTTAAAGCTGCCATTTGAAAGGCTTCGGCTATTTCTCCTTCGGTAACAGAAGCATCACCTAAAGAACAAACCACTACGGGTTTTTCGTCTAAATCGCATAGTCCTTCGGCTTCTTTATACCAAAAACCGAGACCAACACCTGTGGCTGGAATGGCTTGCATTCCTGTTGCTGAACTTTGATGCGGGATTTTCGGTTTATCTTCATCCTTTAAACTAGGGTGCGAATAGTAGGTTCTTCCGCCAGAAAACGGATCATCTCGCTTTGCTAACACCTGCAACATTAAGTCGTAGGGTTGCATCCCAATAGCCAATAACATTGAATCATCACGATAATAGGGAAAGGCATAATCTTGAGGCTTTAACTGCATTCCCAAAGCAGTCTGAATGACCTCATGACCTCTTGAAGTAGCGTGAACATATTTGGAAACGACTTTAAAATTTTCTTCATATAAAAAAGTCATGGCCTTTGCCGTGCAAAGGTTTGCAAAGCCTTTTACTAAAATGTCTTTATCAGTTTTTGACGTTTTCAATGTGCTTTTTTCTTCCATTATCATATTTTCCGCTTAGCATCAAACTGTTCCATATAATCTGCGATTCTGCGTAAGAATGATCCAGCTAAATATCCATCCACAATTCTGTGATCGAATGAAAGCGAGAGATACATCATACTTCGTATTTCAATAGTATCGCCCTCCTCTTTTTCCATTACCTCGGCTCGTTTTTTAATGATTCCCGTGGCCAAAATTGCGGCTTCAGGCTGATTGATAATGGGTGTACCCATTAGACTTCCGAAGGTTCCCACATTACTAATGGTAAAGGTACTTCCCTTAGTTTCATCTGCCGTTAACTTTCCATCCCGTCCTTTTTGGACCAATTCATTGGTGGCCGAAGCCAATTCTTGAAGGGGTTTTTTATTGGCATTTCGCACAACCGGAACTATTAAATTTCCCGATGGTAGAGCTGTTGCCATCCCTATATGAATATCCTCTTTTACAATGATGTTTTTTCCTTCCATCGAGGAATTAATCATGGGGTAATCTTCAATGGCTTTAGCGACACATTCTATGAACAAAGGCGTGAACGTGAGCTTTTCGTTATATTTTTTCTGAAAATCTGCTTTCACACTGTTACGCCATTTTACCATTTCGGTTAAATCGGCCTCAACATAAGCCGTCACATGCGGTGACGTATGCTTACTGAACACCATATGATCTGCAATCATTTGACGCATACGATCCATTTCCACCACTTTTCCAGTGCCTTTATCAAATTTTAAATCGGGGATTTTAAATCCATTATTTCCAGATACAGGCTGTGCAAATTTAAAAGGTCTGCCTTCCGCAATGTAATTCATCACGTCACTTTTTCTGAGTCTGCCATCATTTCCCGAAGCAGGAATACGGGCTAATTCTTCATAACTAATGTGATGTTCTTTGGCAATACTCTCCACCAATGGCGAAATGAATACATTTTCATTTACTTTAAATGCTTTTGTAATTGGCTTGGATTCAGAACGTTTTAAGCTTGTAGAGGCTTGTTTAATTGTTTTAGTAGATTTCTTTGTTTCTTTTGAAGCTTTGGTGCTTTTTGGAATTGCTCCGTCACTATCAATAATGGCGATAGGAGCACCAATTTCCACCACTTCATTTTGTTTATATAAGAGTTCGACAATGGTTCCAGAAATAGTAGAAGGCACCTCACTATCAACTTTATCGGTTGCAACTTCTAGAAGAATTTCATCAACTTCAATAGTGTCACCTACGCTTTTAAACCATTTTATAATGGCAGCTTCGGTGATACTTTCGCCCAATCGCGGCATGGTAAATTCTACGTGTGGCATTAGCTTCTTTTAATCTCTTGTAATGTTTTATAAAAATCTTCTTGTTTTGGTCTATACTTCGGAATTTCGCGTAAAGGCTCAACTTCCTTTAAGGTTTCGAAACAATCTTTTGGTAACTGCTGATACAACTTTGTTCCGGCGGTTTTCCAAGCTATCATATCATCTGAAACTTCTTTAATTGCTTTTGCAGGATTGCCTACGATAAGCTTTCTCGCATCAAAAATAGTTTCTGCTTTTACAAAGCTCATGGCACCCACAATACATTCATCCCCTATAACTGCATCATCCATGATAACACTATTCATTCCTATCAAACAATTTCGCCCTAGATTAGCTCCATGAATCACTGCTCCGTGACCCACGTGAGCACTTTCTTTTAATACAATACTTTTGCCAGGAAACATATGTATGGTACAATTTTCCTGAACATTGACCCCGTCTTCCAGAATTATTTCGCCCCAATCACCTCGTATCGCAGCACCAGGACCAATGTAACAGTTTTTACCAATAATTACATTACCAGTAACTGCCGCCAAAGGGTGTACAAAGCTCGATTCGTGCACAACAGGAATATGTCCTTTGAAGGAGTAAATCATTATTTAAAGCGTTTCAACGTTTCTTTGGTAAATTCTGAAAGCACTAATCTTCCAGAAATGGCAGCCCTTTCCGCCAATAAGGTATCCCAGTCTTCGGTACCTGCCCAAAAAGTCCTTTTCATTTCGGCCATCGCTTCAGGATTATAGTTACACAGATTTTCAGCAAATTTTTGAACCGCTTCATCTAAATCTTGCGTAGTATCAAATACTTGATTATATAGTCCTTTTTGCAAAGCCCAATCCGCCGAATAAAACGTATTGGCATCAATGGCGATTTGAGACATTCCGCTTAATCCTAACTTGCGCTGTACAGCAGGTCCAACCACAAAAGGACCTATTCCAACATTTAGTTCACTTAACTTAATGGAAGCATATTTAGTTGCCATACAAAAATCGGTGGCAGAAGCTAATCCCACGCCGCCTCCAACGGTTTTTCCTTGAATGCGTCCAATAATAAATTTGGGACACTTGCGCATCGCATTAATGACATTGGCAAATCCGCTAAAAAACACTTTCCCAGTGGCCGCATCATTGATGCTAATGAGCTCCTGAAAACTGGCCCCAGCACAAAAAGTTCGGTCGCCTCCACTTTTTAAAATCACCACTTTTACCTCATCATTTTCTCCTGCATGATTAATAGCTTCCACCAAAGAAGCAAGCAAATCTCCTGGTAAACTGTTGTGCTCTGGGTGATAAAATTCTATAGTTGAAATCCCATCGTGGGTATGTTGTTTTACGTAAGGCGTTGGCATTTTTAAAGTAATTTAAATTGTTCAAAATGATGATTTAAATGCTTTCTTTCCATTAAATACCATTCAAATCTATTGAGTTCTCCGAAGACCACATTTTTGGTTTTAGCGTCTGGGTTATCTTTAAAATACTGAAGATATTCCTCTCTGGCATCCAATAGTTTTTGCTTTGCCGTTTCTAAATCTGGATGCTTCAATTCAGACATTTTTGATTTTTCTCTTAATGGAAAATCATATTCTCGCGGCATTTTATCATAATTATATAAAGTGGAATGCACTTTTTCCAAAATCTTTTCAGGAGTAGCAATTTCAAAATCTTGAATCTCACCCGAAGCAATTCGGTAGGCATATTCCAAATGTTCCAACATGTGTTGGGGGGTTAAACTTCCCCATTGTGGCTTCGAATCTTTGCTAAGTTTAGATAAGCATTCGTTTATTTTTTCGGAAGTCATTTCAACAAAAACCGTTTGCTTTTTCTGAACCATTGTCAACACAGTTACAATGGCAACCAATTCGTCATCCGTATCAAAGACTTCACCATACCATTTTACAATGCCACTAGGCAATTCGGTACCGCGTTGTTCTCGATCAATTTTTTGTTTGCAGGTTAAGCGCACATAAATAGTGTCGTTGTGATATAATGGACGAAGAAATCTACAATCTTCCAATCCATAATTGGCGGCTACGGGTCCTTTATTAGGATACACAAACAATCCTGCCGCTGCTGCTAAAATAAAATAACCATGGGCAGTGCGTTTTTCGAAAATACTTCCATCGAGGGAAGTAATATCGGTATGCGCATAAAAGTGATCCCACGTTAAGTTTGCAAAATTGACGATGTCGCCATCGGTAATAGTGCGTTTGTGCGTTTGTAATGACATTCCAGGTTGAATGTCCTCCCAATGATACTGAAATGGATGTTTTTCGGTTTCCTTATACGCTCCTTTGGGTTGATAAATACCTGTCACTTCGGTCAATGTTGTGGGTGTTCCTTGCACAGCGCAGCGTTGCAAATAATGCTTAATTCCACGCATTCCACCCATTTCTTCACCACCACCAGCGCGACCAGGTCCTCCATGTATTAAAGTAGGTAGTGGAGAACCGTGACCCGTACTTTGTTGGGCATTTTCACGATTTAAAATGAGAATTCTTCCGTGATGCGAAGCCGCATTAATAGTGTATTCCTTTGCAATGTTATCATCGTAAGTACAAATAGAAGAAACCAAAGAGCCTTTCCCCATATGGGATAGTTGAATCGCTTCTTCTAAATTTTTATAAGGCATTAGAGTACTTACCGGACCGAAAGCTTCTGTGATATGTGCTGCTTCATTTTTAAGCGGGTTATCCTCTCTTAGTAAAATTGGCTTTAAGAATGCTCCTTTTGAAGCATCGGCTCCTAGGGTTTCTACTTCATCAAAATTTCCATAAACGATATTCGCTGTTCTGGCTATTTTCTGAATTTGTTCTTTAACCGATTCGCATTGTTTTTTATCCACCAAAGCACCCATTCGCACTTCACGTAATCGTGGATCTCCAATAGTTACTTTATCTAATTCCATTCCGATAGCTATCTGCACATCTTCCACCAATTTTTCTGGTACGATGATACGTCGTATGGCAGTACATTTTTGCCCTGCTTTTACGGTCATTTCTTTTCGGACTTCTTTGATGAATAAATTGAATTCTGGAGTTCCAGGTATAGCATCTTCTCCTAAAATAGAAGCATTTAAACTATCGGCTTCCATGGTAAATGGCACCGATTCTTCTATTAATTGAGGATGGTTTTTCAACAGTCTTCCTGTACTGGCCGAACCCGTAAAAGTTACCACATCTTGCGACTGTACAGTATCTAAAATTGTTTTGGCTGTTCCGCTAATGAGCTGCAAAGCACCTTCAGGTAAAATTCCTGAAGCAATAATTTCTTTTACCACCGCTTCTGTTAAATAAGCCGTTTGCGGTGCAGGCAGTACTACTGCTGGCATACCAGCCATCCAGTTGACTGCGCATTTTTCCAACATTCCCCACACGGGGAAATTATAAGCATTGATATGAACAGCTACCCCACGTCGAGGCACCATAATATGATGTGCCATAAAGCGTCCGCCACGAGACAAATCGATTGGATCTCCTTCTACGTGATACGACTGATTAGGAAACAGTTTCCGAAGAGATGCATTGGCAAATAAATTTCCAAAACCGCCTTCAATGTCTATCCAACTATCAATTTTTGTGGCTCCGGTACGGTAACTCAATTCGTAAAAAGCATCTTTACGCTTGTTAAGGTACATGGCTAGTTTCTTAAGCATCAAGCCACGCTCTTGAAACGTCATTTTACGAAGTATTTCTCCTTTTTCTCTTCCATATCGAAGGATGGAAGGAATATCTAAACCATCGGCTGTAACATTGATAAAATGTTCTCCCGTTACAGAATCCAAAATAGGAATTCCAGCACCTTCACCATCAATCCATTTTCCGTTTATGTAGTGTTGTACTTTTTTCATAATTAAGCATTCACTTTAATAATTTCTCCATTTATTTTCCCTTCAATACTTTTCACATACCCATTTATTACTTTTTGCATCGGAACAGGGTCGTGACCAGGAAAATAATCTTTATATTTTTCAAAAGCATCTTCAACCAATCCAGCTGAAACTACATTAATTCTATGATTTTCGAGCTCTAAAGCAACGGCTTTAACAAAACTATTTATTGCACCATTTACCATAGCTGCGCTTGTGGTCATATCCACAGGGTCATCGGCTAAAATTCCTGTTGTCAAGGTGAAGGAACCTCCCTTATTAAGGAATTTATTTCCTATACGAACCAAATTAACCTGACCCATTAACTTGCTTTTTATTCCTATGTAGAAATCATCTTCTGTTAGGTTATCAAATTTATCCCATTTTGCTTCTCCCGAAATATTCACAATAGCATCTAATTCAGAAATAGAACTCAAAGCTTTTTCAATTGAATGAATATCCTCCAAATCAATTTTCACATCCCCTGAATTCCTGCCACCAATTAAAACTTCGTGCTTCTGCTTCAGAAATTTTACTACTTTCTTTCCAATGGTTCCAGAACCGCCTATTACTAATATTTTCATCTTATCCATTTACATTTTCAATAATCATCGCATACCCTTGCCCCACCCCTACACACATAGTAATTAAGGCATATTTTTTATTTTGATCTCGCAATTCTAAGGCTGCGGAATACGCAATTCGCGCTCCGGTTACCCCCAATGGATGTCCTATGGCAATGGAACCGCCATTAGGGTTAATTCGAGGGTCATCATCTTGCAAATCCCATGCTCTAATACAAGCTAGTGCTTGAGAAGCAAAGGCCTCATTAAGCTCTATAACGTCCATATCGTCCATCGTTAGGCCTGCTTTAGCAAGGGCTTTATTGCTCGCCTCTACGGGACCAATTCCCATAATACTGGGCTCTACCCCAACCACAGCCGAGCTGACAATGCGCGCGATAGGGTTTAAATTGTATTTTGAAACTGCTGCTGAAGAAGCAACAATGGTCGCCGCCGCACCGTCGTTTAAACCTGAACTATTTCCTGCCGTAACACTCCCATCTTTTTTGAAGGCAGGTCGCAATTTTGCTAAGACTTCCTTGGAAGTATTTGATTTTATAAACTCATCTTCTGAAAAGATAATCGGATCTTTTTTACGCTGCGGAATTTCTACCGAAACAATTTCCTGTCCTAAACGTCCCGATTGCCTAGCCTTACTCGCCTTCATCTGACTATGATACGCAAACGCATCTTGATCTTGGCGTGAGATGTTATACTTTTCAACCAAATTTTCGGCAGTATTTCCCATGCCATCTGTTCCGTATAAATCGTGCATTTTTTGATTGACAAACCGCCACCCAAAACTGGAATCGTACATTTTGGCATCGGTTCCAAAAGCCGAAGAGGGCTTCGCAATCACATAGGGACCGCGTGTCATATTTTCAACCCCACCAGCAATAAACACATCGCCATCTCCTGCTTTAATGGCACGATTGGCATGAATGATCGCTGAGAGTCCGCTGCTGCACAGTCTGTTGACTGTTTCACCGGGCACGGTGAATGGCAGCCCTGCCAGCAGCAGCGCCATACGAGCCACATTTCTATTGTCTTCACCTGCCTGATTAGCACAGCCTAAAATGACATCGTCAAAGGCATCTTTGGGAATATTTGGATTTCGTTTTACCACTTCAGCAATTACAATGGCCGCTAAATCGTCTGTTCGAACGGCACTTAAGGTTCCTTGATAACTCCCAATGGGTGTTCGTATTCCGTCTATGATATATGCTTCTTTCATAAGTTTTATTCTTCCCAATCTTTTTGTGTTCTGTAAACAACGCCTTTAAATAAGGCAACTAGTTCTTCGCCTCTTTTTACTTCAACAATATTAAAGCCTAGCTTCGTTTTTTGTAAATTCAATGTAGCTTCCGCCGTTAAATAATCTCCTTCTTCTAGAGCTTCAATATGATTTACAGATGTTTCAATAGAAACAGCATATTTTCCATGGGTGTTGGCTGTAAATCCAAAAGCTGTATCGGCTAACGAATAGCTTATCCCCCCATGGGCTTTATTCATACTATTCAGCATTTCTTTTCGTATCGTCATTCCTACTTTACATCGCCCCAATTCACATTCCAAAATTTCGATTCCTAGCCATTGGCTAAAAGCATCTTGCGAAAGCATTTTATATGGAATTCTTTCGCCTTTCATTTAAAAAAAGGTTTTATTTTCAGAACTCATTTTCCGCAATAAGGGTGAACATCGATAGCGGTCTTCACGATAGATGTCATATAAATTATCCATCTGCTCTACGCACCAATCGATTCCTTTTTCATCTGCCCAAGCCAATAGTCCTTTTGGGTAATTCACCCCTTTGGTCATAGCATAATCTATATCTTGAGCCGAAGCAATCTTCCAAAACAAGGCATCTGCCGCTTCGTTGATTAACATGGCTAAAATTCTTTCAAATATCTTTGTACTGTCTGCATGAGATTTTCCGTTAGAATTCAGGATGACAGCTTTGCCGTCTTTGTATTCATAATATCCTTTCCCAGATTTTCTTCCCAGCCAACCTGCTTCCGCATATCGCTTTTGTGTAAACGAAGGCTTGTAACGTGGATCGTAGTAAAAGGCGGTAAATACACTTTCCGTAACAGTATAGTTGACATCATTTCCTATAAAATCCATTAATTCGAAAGGTCCCATACGGAAGCCCCCTACCTCTTTCATAGCCGAATCAATTTCAGAAAAAGAAGCGATTCCTTCTTCATAAATACGCAATGCCTCTCCGTAAAAAGGTCGAGCTACACGATTTACGATAAACCCAGGCGTATCTTTGGCAATAGCCACCGTTTTTCTCCAACTTTTAATAGTTTCTGAAGTGGTTTTTAAAACTTCATTTGATGTTTGAATCGCCGGAATTACCTCCACCAATTTCATTAAAGGTGCAGGATTAAAAAAATGAATTCCTACACACCGTTCTGAATATTCTAATGATGAAGCAATGGATGCTACAGATAACGAAGAGGTATTGGTTGCCAAAATGCATTCGCTAGAAACGTAACCTTCCAATTCTTTAAAGACTTTTTTCTTCACTTCGAGATTTTCCACTATGGCTTCAATCACCAATTGAGAATCGGACAATTCTTTTAAAGAATTGACATAGCGGATGTTATTTTGAATGCTACTTTTTTCAATGCTATCTATTTTGCCTTTTTCTACTAATCGAGTCAATATTTTTTCAAGCGATGTTTTTGCTTTATCTAAGGCACCTTGATTTAAATCAAATATTTTAACGATACAACTCGCCGTTGAAGCCACTTGTGCTATCCCAGATCCCATTGTCCCTGCTCCTATTACTCCTACTCGTTTTATCATTATTTTCCTTTAAAATTAGGTGTTCTTTTTTCTACAAAAGCATTAACGCCTTCAGCATAATCTTCACTTTGAGCGGCTTCAATTTGAAGCTTTCCTTCCATATCTAATTGGTCTTCCAAAGTATTTGTCATAGATTTATTTAACAATCTCTTGGTCATTCCCAATGCTTTGGTGGGCATTTTTGAAAGGGTCGTCGCTACTTTATGCACTTCTTCCTCAAAACCTCCAGATGGTACCACTTTATACACCATTCCTAATCTTTCCGCTTCTGTTGCCGAAACTTTATCACCCAACATCATTATTGCAGATGCTTTCTGAAAACCAATCAGTCGTGGCAAAAAGAAGGTACCACCACTGTCGGGAATTAGCCCAATTTTACTAAATGCCTGAATAAAACTTGCATATTCTGAAGCAATCACCACATCACATGCTAGTGCAATATTGGCTCCTGCACCTGCAGCAACGCCATTGACTGCGGCTATAATTGGTTTTTCTATGGTTCGGATTCGAGATACAATTGGATTGTAATGCTCTTCCAGAATTTTTTTGAAGCCTGGGTTTAGTTCGGGGGAAGTTACCTCCTTCAAATCTTGTCCTGCACAAAAGGCTTTTCCATTTCCTATAATGACAATAGCTCTTACATCTGGGTTTGCATTACAAGCATCCAATTCAGCTTGTAACTTTAACGCCATTTCTCTGTTAAAGCTATTAAACACTTCAGGCCTATTGAGATGCAGCCAAGCCACATTATTTTCTATTTTCGATTGTATCGAACTCATATTTTTTAAGGTAATTTGAAATGAGGATTATAAATAATTCCGATGATATTATCCCAAGGGTCATAAACACTAGCCAACATTAAATCACCCTCAACCTCAAAGGGTTCTTCGTGTTTCTTTGCTCCTAGTTCTAAAAGTATCGCATAAGATTCCTTTACATTTTCAACACCCCAATAATGAAGTACTGTTCCAGTATCCTTACCTTTTGATGTTTCGGTAGGATGCAAACCTAATTCGTATCCACAGACGTTAAAACCAACATAATGAGGTGAGTCATAATAAGCGTTTACATTAAATGCCTTAGCGTACCAATCTTTGGCTTTTTCCAATTCTTCTACCATATAAACTACAGTACGGAGTCCTAAAAGCGCTACTGAATTTTCCATAATCTATTTTAAACATTTAAAATAATCAAAAGGTTCTTGGCAGTCGTCACACTTAAATAATGCTTTACAAGCTGTGGAACCAAACTGACTCACCAAATGCGTATGGGTACTTTCACATTGGGGACACTTTACCAACTTTTGATTGCCCAATAAGGCATCTTTGTCTTTGGTTTCAGAAAGGGGTCGTGCAATTCCATAGGCTTCCATTTTTTTTAGACCCTCTTCGCTTATCCAATCGGTACTCCAAGCAGGAGAAAGTACTAAATCAACTTCTACTATTTTTCCTTTTGCTGTAAAGGCCTTTCGTAAATCGTCTCCAATCACATCCATCGCTGGACAGCCCGAATAGGTAGGTGTTAATTTAATTTTTACTACACCATCTTCCTCGATGGCTTCACGTATCACTCCTAAATCCAAAACTGAAAGCACAGGTATCTCGGGATCTGATACTGTTTGAAGGGTATCCCTCAACTGTGATTCTATTTTGGGTTCTTGAATTAAAGTCATTACCATGTCATATTTGGATAGGTACGTTGAATATATTGAAGATCTGCAAGAATATATCCCATATGTTCGGTATGAATACCTTGTTTTCCTCCTTTTTGAAAATAGGGATTTTCAGGAATGGTGAGCGTGGCTTCCTTCAATACTTCTGCAACTTCTTTGAAATAGGTTTCTTTTAATTCTGAAAGATTGACGCCTATACCACCTCTTACCGATAAATCATCAACCTCTGTCATTTCAAAAAGCTCATTGGTATATTGCCATAAGCCATCAATCGCTTCTTGCATTTTTTGATTACTTTCTTCGGTTCCAACGCCAAGACGCTTTACCCAATCACCAGAAAATCGTTTGTGATAACTCACTTCTTTAATGGCTTTTTTTGCGATGGCTGAAAGTGTTTCGTCTTTGCTATGCTGAAGTTTTTCAACGAATAAATAATTAAAAACATCAAACAAATATTGTCGTGCAATCACAAATCCAAAATGTGTATTGGGCTGCTCTACCAAAAGTACATTTTTATACTCACGTTCTTTTCGTAAGTAGGCCACATCATCTTCAGTTTTATAAATGGCTGAAAGCTTTGCAGCATATTGATAATAGCTTCGGGTTTGTCCAAATAAATCCAACGCAATATTGGTCAAAGCAATGTCGGTTTCCAAATTAGGTCCGTGACCACAAAGCTCCCCCAATCGCTGACCCAAAATGAGATTGTTATCTGCAATACCAAGTATGTAATTATATAGCGTGGTTTTTTCCATTACATATGCTTTACTTCGTCGGGTAAATTATAAAAGGTTGGGTGACGATAAACCTTGTCTTTTGCCGGCTCAAAAAGTTCCCCATTATCTGCTGGGTTTGACGCAGTAATGTATTTACTTTCCACTACCCAAATACTTACACCTTCATTTCTACGGGTATAAACATCTCGTGCGTTTTCTAGAGCCATTTCAGCATCAGCTGCATGAAGACTTCCAAAATGACGATGTTCCAATCCGTTTTTACTTCGTACAAATACTTCCCAAAGGGGCCAATTTTTTTTCATTGGATAAATTTTAACTGGCTTTCGCCACTTTTTTACTTTGTTGTTTTTCGGCATATGCCATCGCTGCATCGCGCACCCACGCTCCATTTTCCCAGGCATCTACTCGCGCCTTCATTCTTTCTTTATTACAGGGACCATGTCCCTTTACCACTTGCCAAAATTCGTCCCAATCAATTTCACCAAAATCATAGTGTCCTGTTTCTTCATTCCACTTTAAATCGGGGTCTGGAACGGTAATGCCTAAAATATCTGCTTGAGGAACTGTTTGATCTATAAACTGCTGACGTAATTCGTCATTGGTTTTACGCTTTAGTTTCCATTTTAAAGATTGCTCAGTATGAACCGAGGCAGCATCAGTAGGACCTAACATCATTAAACTTGGCCACCACCACCTATTTAACGCATCCTGAGCCATCGCTTTTTGTTCTTCGGTGCCTCGGCAAAGAGTTAACATAATTTCAAAACCTTGACGTTGGTGAAAACTTTCTTCTTTACACACGCGCACCATCGCTCTAGCATAGGGTCCAAAGGAAGTATTACAAAGTGGCACCTGATTTATAATGGCAGCGCCATCCACTAACCATCCAATCGCTCCAATATCTGCCCACGTAATGGTAGGATAATTAAAAATGGAGGAATATTTTGCCTTTCCAGAATGTAATTGTTCGTATAATTCTTCACGAGAAACTCCTAAAGTTTCACAAGCCGAATATAGATACAATCCGTGACCCGCTTCATCCTGTACTTTTGCTAAAAGTGCTGCTTTTCTTCGTAATGAAGGAGCTCGGGTAATCCAGTTTCCTTCTGGCAACATTCCAACAATTTCGGAATGCGCATGTTGAGAAATCTGCCGTATATGGGTTTGCCGATACTTCTCTGGCATCCAGTCTTTTGGTTCAATCTTTTCATCACGTTCTATACGTGCTTCAAAGATTTGTTCGAGATTTTTTATTTCTTTTTCACTCATAATCTACTTTTTAGACGTCAAAATCTATTTTTACTTTTTCAGAAAGTGGCACCGATTGACAACTCAGCACTAAATCCTGCCGTAGCTCATCTTCCTCAAGAGCATAATTCACTTTCATTTCAACTTTTCCTTCCAGCACTTTACATTTACACGTACTACACACCCCTCCTTTACAAGCAAAAGGCAAGTCGGCACCTGCACCTAAAGCTGCATCTAACAAGTTGTCATAATCATTGGTCATAGTGAAATGAAATTCTTTTCCACCATCCACTATAGTTACTTCTACCCCTTCAACCTTTTGTTGCGCCAGACGCTCGGCTCTTTTTATATCTTCTTCTGAAAGTCCCGTGACAAACAATTCAAAGTGAATTAATTCTTTTGGCAAGCCAGCTTCCACAAGATAATTACTTACATACTTTACCATGTCTTCGGGACCGCACAAAAACACTTCACTCGTATCTGGTATATCAATAAATGTTTTGGTTAACACTTTCATTTTTTCATCGTCAAAACGACCATTAAACAGTGCTATATCCCGTTGCTCTTTGGTTAAGAAATAATAGATTTCTAATCTTCCAAAATATTGATTCCGAAGTTGTTCCAACGCTTCCTTAAAGATAATAGTTTTTGCGGTTCGGTTTACATAAAAAAGTTTACAAGTAGCGCTAGACTCTAATGCTAAATGCGTTTTTATCATGGACAAAATGGGGGTAATTCCGCTTCCTGCCGCAAAAAATAGATAGTTCTTTGTAGCGGTGGGTTGAGACTTCACTCCAAATTGACCACTAGGTGCCATCACTTCGAGCGTATCCCCTTTTTTAAGGGACTCATTCACAAAGGTAGAAAAAACACCTCCAGGAATCTGCTTAACTGCAACTCTCCAGATACCCTCAATGGGACTAGAGCAAAGGCTATATGAACGACGAACATCCTCACCATTTATATTCGCTTTGAGGGTAAGGTGTTGACCCTGCTGAAATGCAAACTCCTCGTGAAGTTCTTCAGGTATATCAAAACCTAGCACAGTAGTATCTTTCGTTTCTTTATAAACTTCAGATAATTTTAATTTATGAAATGCAGCCATTTTCTTAAATTGGGTTAACAAAACTAACGTTTGTTAGTTTGATTTGCAAGTTAAAAGTTTCTAAACGATTCCCCTAATTAAAACTGCCACCATATCCCTTTTTAGTAAGTTCACATCTAGTTTCCCCCGTTTTTGATACCACAAATACAAGGTTCGGAGAGTAGATAGTATAGAAAACAAAATAACCTCTGGATGACGTGGTTGTAATTGCCCTTGTGCAATGCCATCTTTGATAATAGTACGGAAATTCTCTTCATACCTTTCCCGCATCGTTACAAAATGGGTAACATCTTTTTCTGCCATATGCATCCAATCATTATTAAGGGCTGCTAAAGCTTCAGATTGATTCACTGTAATATCGATATGCAATTCAATAAGCTTTTCAATTTTTTGCAAAGGCGAATTATCCATTTTTTGAATATTCTTCATTCCAGAAGTAAATTCTTCGGCTAAATCTAAAATCAACACCGAAAGGATTTCCTGCTTTCCTTCAATATGATTGTACAAACTCGCCGCTTTTATTCCCATTGCCTGAGCAATATCCCTTACTGTCACAGCACTGTAGCCCTTTTCTTTGAAAAGTTGTGAAGCTTCGGCAATGATTTCAGCTTTACGAGAAGTTGTTTTCATAGGTACTGCAATTTATAAAAAACATCCCTCTAAATCTACCTTCAAAGAGAGACTTTCTTGTGTAATTATTAAAGTAAAATCATTTTTAGTTCTATTTTTGAACCCTTATGACAACTGGATTCGAAAGCAACGAACTTATTGATAGGCTGCCCCCTCATTTAAAGCAGTACATCAAACCACAAAATTATGAGCAATATACGCCCATAAATCAGGCCGTGTGGCGTTTTGTCATGCGGAAAAATGTAGATTATTTAAGTAAAGTCGCTCACGAAAGTTATGTAGAAGGTTTGAAAAAGACAGGAATTTCTATTAATGAAATTCCATCCATGTATGGCATGAACCGTATCCTAAAAGAAATTGGATGGGCAGCTGTGGCTGTGGATGGATTTATTCCGCCCAATGCTTTTATGGAGTTTCAGGCGTATAAAATTTTAGTGATTGCTAGTGATATTCGTCAGTTAGAAAATATTGAATACACCCCTGCACCCGATATTATTCATGAAGGTGCTGGTCACGCTCCCATTATTGCGAGTCCCGATTATGCCGAATATTTACGCCGATTTGGAGAAATAGGAGCGAAAGCCATTTCTAGTGCGCATGATATTGAAATGTATGAAGCGGTGCGTGAACTTTCTATTCTAAAAGAAGCAGAAGGCACTCCACAAGATAAAATTGATGCCGCCGAAGCCAAAGTCCTACAGTTACAAGAAAAAGAAACTGAACCCAGTGAGATTTCATTGATTAGAAACTTACACTGGTGGACGGTGGAATACGGTATGGTGGGTACTGTAGAAAATCCGAAAATTTATGGTGCAGGGTTGCTTTCCTCCATTGGTGAAAGTGAATGGTGCATGAAGGAAGAAGTAAAAAAACTCCCCTATTCTATTGATGCTGCCTATCAAGATTTTGACATTACTAAACCACAACCTCAATTATATGTAACTCCAGATTTTGCCTATTTGCAAGAGGTTTTGGAAGAGTTTGCCAATACCATGGCCGTCCGAAAAGGTGGCTGGCGAGGTTTAAAAAAATTAATTGGCTCCAAGCAAATTGGCACCATCGAATTGAGTACAGGACTACAAATAAGCGGCGTATTTACCAAAATGATTCAAAATGACGATAATGAGGTAGTCTATTTTGAAACTGAAGGGGAGACAGCACTTGCCTATCGTGAAAAAGAAATGATCGGCCATGGGGTGAACCGTCATACAAATGGATTTAGATCCCCTTTGGGAAAATTGAAAGGAATAAATCTTACTATCGAAAATATGGGACCGCGTGATTTACAAGCCTATAATTTCTATGATGGGAAACCTATTTCGTTTGAGTTTGAAAGTGGTATTACCGTGGAAGGTTTAAATGTAACAGGAATGCGTAATTTGAATGGAAAGCTGATGCTTATTCAGTTTACCAATTGCTGGGTGAAATATAAAAATGAGGTGCTATTTTCTCCAGAGATGGGTGATTTTGACATGGCCGTTGGCGAAGATATTGTTTCAGCATTTACAGGTCCCGCAGATTATCATTCGTTTGATTTAGTCACTCATAAGGCCAGTGAAACCGAAACCATTCGCATACAAATTTCAGAGGAAGAAAAAGTACTTAATAAATTATACAGCCAAGTTAGACACTTTAGAGAAAGTGAATCACAAAATGAAGCATTACTTTCAGGGATTTTTGAAATTTTAAAAAATAAGTATCGTGAGGACTGGTTACTTTCTTTAGAAATTTATGAATTGATTTCAAGAAAAAATTCAGAATTTTCAGAGAAAGTTTTACAGCATTTAAACGACCTACAAGCACGTAAACCAAAAATTACTCATTTAATACAAACTGGGCTTCAATTATTATAAACTATGGGATTATTCGATTTTCTATTCGGAAATAAAACAAAAAAGATTGACGATTTTAAAAGCCGTGGGGCTATTATTCTTGATGTGCGCACCAAAGGCGAATACCAAGGCGGAGCCATACCAGATTCAAAAAATATACCGCTACAACAACTTTCGGTTCGCTTAGCTGAAATAAAGAAGTGGAATAAACCCGTTATTACGTGCTGTGCCAGTGGGATGCGAAGTGGAAGTGCTGCTACCATATTACGCAGTAATGGCGTGGAAGCCATGAATGGTGGCGGTTGGTTTAATTTAAGTCAGAAATTATAGTTTTAAGTTTTGTAAATCTTCTTCCTTTTCTACAATTTCAGAATTGTATTGTAAAGTCCAGCCCATTGAACTTGTAAGAATATAAATTTTATGAAGTTCGGCAATGAGTCTGTTTTGAGCGTTCGTTTTCAACTCGGACTTTTCAATCTTTTCACGGAGGGAATTTTCAATTCGAAGCTTTATTTTATTGTAATCTGAAGCGGTAAATTGATTTAAATAATCTTGAGTAACATCGTAATATTCAATATTAGGATTGATGGATATTTCAGGCTCTGGTATACTTACAATCGTCACCGTTTTGGTAGTTTGGTCAACTTTGGTTTCTACTTTACTTAAATCGTAAGCAATAGTCGCTTTTGCATTTACTACAACCAATGCTTTTTTTCTGGCATCAAACAATCCATAAAGTAAGTCTTTGCTATCCGAATAGGAAAAAACCTGCGCATAGGTTCCTTCGGTAACAATTAGCTTTCCAACATTTTTGAGCTCTTTTTCTATTAAAGCCGTCGTTGCCAGGAGTTGTTCCTTTTCATCCTTTCTATGTTCACAATAGCGAAAACAAAAAACAATAAGAAACGAAATCACCATTCCTAAAAAAATGTTCCGCATGGTTCTTTTTCTGAAAGATAAAAAAAGAGAGGCACTTTGCCTCTCTTCTAAAAAATATATTTAGTTAGTTGCTATTTATGGAAACTGGAAAATCCTGCCCGAACCCAAAGCTGGAAGGATACTGTGGGCTTCCCTTATACTTTTCGGAGATTTCGGGCACCCGACTTTCCAAATAGGCTTTTAGTTCGTTTACCGTAATACGATTGTCACCACTATCTGCTTTACCAGAAAGTGCCTCTAATAAGGCATAGGTAAAAACACCATGACCCAACTCATCAAATTCTGTCGCAAATTGCTGACTACCACTTGCAGTAAGCCAATGTGTACCAGTACTTCTGGCTAATTGCGCTATGGCTTTTTCCTCCACAGCTCCCCTAGCTGCAAGTGTTGTTAATGCACCCGCACTTTGACAAGCATCCAATATATATAACTGCTTTTGGGCAATAATTCCGGAAGCGATTTTCTTTAATTCGGTAGCAGAAATTCCCTTTTGTTTTAAAGCACCATCATCACCATACAATTGAGTAACGTCGCTAGGCACCAAATAAAATTCGTTTTCCCCACTCTCGCTCATTACCCCATGTCCCGCATAATAAAAGATAAAAATGTCTTGCGGATTAGCAACCGAAGCGATTTCAGTAAGTTTTGAAATGATATTGTCTCTTATCGCTTCGCTATTTTTTATAAAATACACATGTGTTTTGGAAGTGATTTTCGACAAACCGCTTTGTACACTTTCCTGAAAACCCGTCGCGTCTGCTACAGCATAGTTTAAATTGTATTTTGAATTTTGGTATTCATCTATTCCCACAATAAGTAAATGTGCTTGTATCCCCTGTGGTTTTATTAAAGATTGTTGTGGAGGGTTGTAAATAACATTCAGCTTTTCTGGTGTGCTTTCCGTCCCTTGAGAATTAATAGCGATAGCCGAAAATTCGTTGAGTCCTTCAATTAATTGAACCTCCAATTCCTTTTTATTGGCATCGTGAGTAACATCGTCTTCCACAAATAAATTTCTAGTATTATTCCCAACTAACTTTCCGTTCTGATACAAACGAATTTCCTTCACTTTATTACCATTTGCCTGGGCCTCCAAAATAATTTTCCCTTTTTCAGCATCCACCGTAATCTCACTTACCGAATCATCATCAACATAAAGGTTACGGGAACCTTGAGAATAGCTTAGTGAAAGGTTAGGTGGTGGCGACATACTTTCAAGATTTCCGCTGCTCTTAAATTCTTTTGTAGCAAGCACTTGATACAAAAGGCGTGGTGTATAAAACGTGTCAAAAACACTTTCCAACGGAATAGTTTTCTTATTTTTTATAAAAGCCACTTTATCCCAACCTTCTTGTGAACCATCGAATTGTCCATCTGGAGTATAGGCAATCCAGCTTTGGTCTTCAAAAATGTAAAGTCGAAGCAACTCCTTTAGCGTAAGTAAATCGATAAATTTAATTCCACCAGATTCGGGGGTTGCAATAATAGTATTGGTTACAAAATCACCCTCAAATTTTCCGTAATTATTTAATTTAAAGTTTTGAACTTTCTTCCCAGTAGGAATATGATAGACCATCATTCCTGTATTAAATCCAGCTAAAAGCAAATAATCTTCATTGGGGGATAGGAAACCATCCATCATAAAATTTTCAAAATGTCCCTCAATGCTTCGCTTTACATCGCCTGTGGCAACGTCTAAAATTTCTATTTTATTGGCCGTAGTGTTACAAACCAAAAGCTCTTTTCCACCATTAATGTGAAAGATTCCAAAGTACTTACCATCTTTTGACCACTTTTGAGCTTTAGCACCAAAATCGAAATAATTCAATTTGTCATAAAAAATTTGATCTCCGTGAATTTCACGTGTAGCAAAAGCCACAGCATTATTAAAGGATGCTAAACTGAAGGAATTTTCAAAAAAACTAACGTCTGTATTTAGGGGTTTATAGAAAATTTCTGTATTCGTTTCGGTATTAATAACACGCAATCCATTTGAAGAAATGGTAGCTAATAATTTTGTGTTTGGGCTAAAAGCCGAATGTCTTATGTCTTTATAATTTTCAATAACATCTTTAAAGCTACTGGCATCTCCACGATTAAAAACTTTAATAGGATCTATCGTTGAAGTCACTGCAAACACTTTATCTGAACTTGGATCCACAATCATTTTTGCAGAACTAAAATCATCTCTATAAGTGGCATTATATTTAGTAAACTGAGTAACTTTAGGATGCGCCATAATGGAATAGGTTTTGGTTCCATATTGTGCAGAAAATAATAACTCCACCATATCCCCATTATGATAGCCCACAATTTGCGTAGGTTCAATAACATCATGACCATAGGTTATTAAAGGGGTGTTTTCAAAAAGTTTATATCTACCGTAATTACCATTATAACTCATTTGAGCATAGACATTCGTGTCATTATCAATAACTCCAAAAGCACCATCTTCATTAGAAAAAGCGCCGATTACTTCTCCTGTTTCAGCATTCATTTGAGTTAGCGGCAAAGCATTCATTTGAATCCATAACTTTTTTCCATCTTTACTCTTAGTAACATCAAAAATGGAAGGCATTAATAAGCCTTCAATCTCCTTTTCTATGGGGAATGATTTGTTCCAAAGTACTTTTCGGGAAGCCAGTTCCATTCTCATATACACTGCCTTTGATGCCTGCATATCATACACGGCCCTAAGCACATCCCCATTATTGAACATCGCTATGATGTCGCTATTTAAGGGTTTGTATTCAGAATTTTCAAAGGAATACATAAAGTTATCTCCATAATTTGAAGAAATAAACACAAACTTACCGTTGGGACTAAATTCAAAATAATTTATTTCACCCTCTCCAGGAAAAGGAGGGATATTTCCTGGAAGAAAATTGCCCGTGGCTTCATCTAAAACATATAAGGATGCCATATAGTTTTGGTCCTGTGCAAAAAAAACAAGTTGTCCTTGACCTTCAATTTCAAAGAATAACATAGAAAATATTCTGCCTAAGGAGTAGCCTTTCAGTTTTTCGAAAGTTTCTGTACTAAATACCTCTATGGTATTATTTGCCAGAACATAAGCCTTTCCATCCTTCTCATTAATTTCAATTTGGGTGATAGAATTTGAATAATCTAGAGTTTTATATAGTAATCCAGATTTCTCGTCCCAAAATTTTAGGGTTTTGTCCATATACCCATAAGTAACCAAAACGCCTCTTTTGGAATCCAATGCTGAAGTTGTAATGGATTCGGAATGATTACTCTGAACGACAAATTCTTGTTGTGCTTGCAACCAAAAAGTTACAAAAACAAAACCTACAACTAGTGCTGAGCGTATCATGTTACTTGTGTGTTATTTCAACCATTAAAGGAACCACATACCCTTCGGCACTATCTTTCACCTTAAATCCGGGAGTTCCTGAAGCGTATTGCACCATACTTTTATCGATAAGAGATTCTCCTAAAGCAGCTTTAATTTTTGAAGTAAGACCGCCTTCGGTATTCTGCATTTTTTCAAGGAGTTCTTTTTCGTCAAGTTTTTGCTGGCTAAAAAGAATAAGCAAATAATCTGTTCCTGGGTTATTATCCATCCTAATCACTTTCTTTTCACTTGGGAATGCCAATTCTGAATCTGCACCAATGAGTGGCGACATGCCATCTTCGTAAGGTAAGATTTTATTTATTTTTTGAGTTAAATCTGTTGCGAAAGCATAGATATAACCTTCATTTACATTATTTAAGTAAAAACGGAAGCGTGTTCCCGAAGGATAACCCTCCGTCATTCTATAGGCTACTAAATCTTCTCCTTCCACGTCATCTTCAACTACTAAGTTCCTAGTAGAAATACGGGTAACTTCCATGGGCTGTCCTGTATTGGTTTCAAAACGTAAACTTCCTTCAGGTAATTTTGAAGCAATAGGATTAGGATCCACTTGTCCAGCAGGTAGCGTAGGCTTTATAGGCTGGTTTGGATTATTAGGTTCAACCCGGGGAATTGAAGGTCTATTGGGTTGATTTGGCGTATTAGGCACCACTTTTGGGATTGAAGGAATATTATTTACTTCTTTCCTTTTATAGTAACTATAAGGTTGTAATGCCCCCATGGCCCATTCTTCGTAAACTGAATAAGGAACCCAGATAAAGCCGCCATCACCCCAGCCGGTTCCCCAGCTATTTAAAAGACGAAATGCGCCACCTTCATAATTATCATCATACCCTATAACTACCATAGCGTGATATCCATGCTTTTTTGCCATTGTACCTTTATCGGTTTCTGTAGAACGCCATACTTTAGTTGCCTTGAAAAAACTTTCAGGAAGTTTCATCCCTAATAAAACAGGATATCCTTCGGCTAGTGCTTTTTTTGTGGCATTAGTTTTTACTCCGTAATCTTGGGTATCAAAAAAGAAAAGTGTTTGGTAGTCCCTAATTCTATAATCAATTGCCTCCAATTGAACAGCCGTACTTATTTGAGGGTTGCATTGATAAGGTAATGATTTTAACATGGGAGCTCCTGCCACCTTAAGGGCTTCTAACCCTAATTTAGGATTCGCTCCTTTATTACAGTTTAAATCATCTTCATTTTTAATAATGGCGTAAACATAAGAAGGAGATAAAGCATTCTCTGTTATTGTTTGCTTATTTGTAATCCCTAGGTCTTTTGCCAACATGATAGTACGTAAACCATAAGCACTAGCAAATGCAACGCAAGTACCATATTGGCCTTGATTTCCAGGAATTGGTGAAAACTGCTCTAAAGAATAACTACTTGGCAGGTTATCATAGGTTGAAGCCGTAAACTGTGCTTTATATGGAATACTACGATAGGAATCTTCATCCCAAATCATCCCAGTAGGATAGTCCTGGGCAAAGGAGAAAAAAGAAATGAAAAAGATTATAATAGTTAGATGTCTCATAACGTATGGTTTTTACGTTATAAAATTGCTTTAATTTTTTGAAACATAATATAGGGCATCTGTCGTATAATTAAACACAAAACCCCCTCCAACAATGGAGGGGGTTTTTCTATTTAGTATTTGCAGTGATTATCTTCTAATCAATCGTTTTACTGTTTGTGCGCTTTCGCTTTGGATCTGTACCATGTACACTCCTGAAGCTAAGCTAGAAACATTAAAGGTTCGCTCTGTTGCCATACCACGTAAGTCAACCTGTTGTACCAATCTTCCGTTGGCATCATAGATAACTGCTCTCTCCAACTGGATGTTAGAGGTGTTTGATATCGTTACCTGACCATCGGTTGGGTTCGGGTACATAGCAATGGCGTTATCCAGTGCAATGTCATCCTTGCCA
>NZ_JAHWDP010000006.1:0-14794 GCF_019312585.1 Halomarinibacterium sedimenti
CGCATAGCTCGCAGTATACGTCCAAGTCTCAGTCACATCCAGCTCGTTGTCTCCATCGGTATCACCACCTACAAACACAATTGGTACAACTGGGTTGGGCGCTTCTAATAATGGATCCGTTACACTGATAGCCGATAGGCTTACGTTTCCTTGATTGGTTACTGTAAAGGTATAGTCAATAGCCTCACCTGCATCTGCACACTGGTCACCATCGCCATCAACAAATAATCCTGTCTTAACAATTGCAATAGCTGCATTTTGACATAAGGTAACTACCGTTGGATCGTCTTCTAACACACTGTTGTCATCTGATAGATCATCTACAGTGCTTCCGTTTGGTGCAGTACCCTCGGCAGTTGCCTGGTTAGTCACCATTCCGGCATCAATATCATCTTGAGTTATCGCATAGCTCGCAGTATACGTCCAAGTCTCAGTCACATCTAGCTCGTTGTCTCCATCGGTATCACCACCTACAAACACAATTGGTACAACTGGGTTGGGCGCTTCTAATAATGGATCCGTTACGCTGATAGCCGATAGGCTTACGTTTCCTTGATTGGTTACTGTAAAGGTATAGTCAATAGCCTCACCTGCATCTGCACACTGGTCACCATCGCCATCAACAAATAATCCTGTCTTAACAATTGCAATAGCTGCATTTTGACATAAGGTAACTACCGTTGGATCGTCTTCTAACACACTGTTGTCATCTGATAGATCTGTCGCTACTGTTCCGTCTGGATCTGTTCCTTCAGCCGTAGCTTGATTAGTCACCATTCCGGCATCAATATCATCCTGTGTAATCGCATAGCTTGCTGTATATATCCATGTTTCCGTTACATCAAGAATACCATCATTATTATTATCTCCACTCGCATACACAATGGGAACTACTGGGTTCGGTGCTTCTAACAATGGGTCAGTAACTGTAACTCCACTCAATGGAACATTACCTTCGTTTGAAACCGTAAATGTATAGTCAATAGCCTCCCCTGCATCTGCACATTGGTCACCATCGCCATCAACAAATACTCCAGTCTTAATAATCGCAATTACTGGATTAGCAGTTTGTTGAACTACTATTGTAACTGTTGCAAAATCAGAGGCCATTGGAGTACCATTATCATTTGCTTGATAAATGAAATGGTCAGTACCTTGGAATCCAGGGTTAGGTGTATATTCAAAAGTTCCATCAGGATTAAATGTTAGTACACCATTACTTGGTCCACTTATAAGTACAAAGGACTGCGTATCACCTTCTGGATCAGTATCGTTTAAAGATACATCATCATTAACTGCTGTTTCAGGTTCAGTATAATATAAGTCATCATTAGCAAACGTATAGTTTGGTCGAACTATTGGATATACCGTAATTGTAAGTGTCGCTGAATCTGTTGCCACTGGCGAACCATCATCGGCAATAAAGTACTCAAAGGTATCATCTCCTACAAATCCTGCTGGTGGGGTGTATACAAAACTACCATCGGCAGCTATGGTTATACTTCCGCCTTGTGTGGTTGGGAACGTACCTACATTAGTTACCACTTGATTATCGTTCTGTGGATCGAAATCGTTCACCAATACATTACCGGGAACAGGAAGATCTACTAAGGTCTGTGCTGTATCGTCATTGGCAATGGTTGAGTTATTAGTTGTAGTTGGCACAACCTCAATAGTCACAATAGCATCATCGGTAGCTACTAACACGCCATCATCTTCTATAGCATATGGGAAGCTATCAAATCCAACAAATCCAGCTGGGGGTGTATAGATATAACTACCATCTGCATTTAAAGTAACACTACCTCCTTGTGTTGTTACAAAGGTTCCTGTTGTAGTTACAATTTGGTTATCTCCTTGGTCATCTCTATCGTTAGTCAATACATTTCCAGGTACTGGAGTGTTTACTAAAGTTGCATTAACATCATTAATAGCATAGGTTGTATTTTGTGGTGGGATGGTAATGGTTACCGTAGCATTGTCTCTAGCTACTGGTGTACCATCATCCATTACTTGATACACAAAATGATCCGTTCCAAAGAATCCAGCATTAGGGGTATAGGTAAAGGTACCATCTGCATTTAATACTAAACTACCATTACTTGGTCCACTAAATGGGCTAATAGTAGTATCCACAACTTGATTTTCTCCTTCTGGGTCAGTGTCGTTATCTAGTACATTTCCACTAACATCTGTATTTACAAATCCAAAATACGAATCATCATTAGCAAACGTATAGTTTGGTCGTACTATTGGGTACACCGTAATAGTAAGTGTTGCTGAATCTGTTGCCACTGGCGAACCGTCATCGGCAATAAAGTACTCAAAGGTATCATCTCCTACAAATCCTGCTGGTGGGGTGTATACAAAACTACCGTCGGCAGCAATAGTAATACTTCCACCTTGCGTGGTTGGGAAAGTTCCCACATTGGTCACCACTTGATTATCGTTCTGTGGATCGAAATCATTCACCAATACATTACCGGGTACAGGAAGATCTACTAAGGTCTGTGCTGTATCGTCATTGGCAATGGTAGTATTTGGTTTAGATATTTTTCTAATTACTTCGATAGTAACAACAGCATCATCCGTAGCATTTGGATTTCCATCATCAACAATGCTATAAGGGAAGCTATCAAATCCAACAAATCCAGCTGGGGGTGTATAGATATAACTACCATCTGCATTTAAAGTAACACTACCTCCTTGTGTTGTTACAAAGGTTCCTGTTGTAGTTACAATTTGGTTATCTCCTTGGTCATCTCTATCGTTAGTCAATACATTTCCAGGTACTGGTGTATCTTGTAATGTATTGTTGATATCGTTAATAGCGTAAGTTGTATTCATTCCAAATATGGTAATGATTACGGTCGCTTGATCTCTTGCAACAGGAGAACCGTCGTCAAATATTTCATATACAAATTGATCTGTTCCAAAGAACGAAGGATCGTTAGGCACATAGGTAAAGCTTCCGTCTGCATTGATTACCAGTGTTCCGTTAGCTGGTCCACTTACTGGAGTAATAACAGTATCCACAAACTGATTGTGTCCTTCTGGGTCACTATCGTTGTCAAGTACATTACCTGTTATGGTAGCACCTTGATATCCATTATAGGCGTCATCATTTGCATACGTTCTGTTCTTATTAGGATCTCCGTTAACGGTAATGGTTAAGATAGCAGAATCTGTTGCAGGAACTGCGTTATCATCAATGATGAAATACTCAAAGGTATCTTCTCCTTCAAAATTAGCTGGAGGTGTATAGGTAAAACTTCCGTCTGCAGCAATGGTAATAATACCACCTTGTGTAGTTGGGAAGGTACCTACATTGGTCACTACTTGATTATCTCCCTGTGGATCAAAATCATTTGCCAATACATTTCCTGTAACAGGTGTGTTCACTTCGGTACCTGCCGTATCTGCATTAGCAATTGTTGTATTAAGACTTACGGGTAATACTTCAATAAATACAGTTGCAGTATCAACCGCATTTGGATTTCCATCATCTCTAATACTGTATTGGAATGTATCGGGCCCAGAGTATCCTGTTGGTGGCGTGTAAATATAACTTCCATCCGCATTCATAGTAACAGAACCACCCGCTGTGGTTGGGAATGTTCCTACAGTAGTCACTATCTGGTTATCACCTTCTTCATCTTCGTCATTGGTAAGTACGTTACCTGAAACTGGAATATTGGTATAAGTATTATTAATATCATTTACGGCGTCGGTAGTATTGTTTCCGAATAAGGTAATGATAACAGTTGCTCTATCTCTTGCTACTGGTGACCCATCATCGAAAATTTCATATACAAATTGATCATTTCCAAAGAATGAAGGATCATTAGGCACATAGGTAAAACTTCCATCTGCATTGATTACCAGTGTTCCGTTAGTAGGCCCACTTACAGGAGTAATGACAGTATCCACAAACTGATTGTGTCCTTCTGGATCACTATCGTTGTCAAGTACATTACCTGTTATGGTAGCTCCTTGATTCCCGTGATAAGCGTCATCGTTCGCGTACGTTCTGTTCTTATTTGGATCACCATTAACGGTAATTGTTAAGATAGCAGAGTCTGTTGCTGGATTTAAGTTATCATCAATAATGAAATACTCAAATGTATCTTCTCCTTCAAAATTAGCAGGAGGTGTATAGGTAAAGCTTCCGTCGGCAGCAATGGTAATAGAACCACCTTGCGTAGTTGGGAAAGTTCCTACATTAGTCACAACTTGATTGTCGCCTTCTGGATCGAAATCGTTTGCTAATACATTACCCGTTACCGGAGTATTCACCTCGGTACCTGCGGTATCTGCATTAGCGATAGTTGTATTTTGATTAATTGGTAATACTTCAATAAATACCGTTGCAGTATCTGTAGCCACTGGATTACCATCATCCGCAATGCTATACTGGAACGTATCGGGTCCTGAATAACCTGCTGGTGGCGTGTAAACATAGCTACCATCTGCATTCATAGTAACAGAACCACCTGCTGTGGTTGGGAATGTTCCAACGGTAGTTACAACTTGATTATCTCCTTGTTCATCTTCATCATTGGTAAGTACATTACCAGCAACAGGAACATCTGTAAATGTATTATTAATATCATTTACGGCATCCGTAGTATTGATTCCAAAAATGGTAATAATTACAGTTGCACGATCTCTTGCAACAGGGGAACCATTATCAAAAATTTCATAAATAAATTGATCTGTTCCAAAGAATGAAGGATCATTTGGCACATATGTAAATGTTCCGTCTGCATTGATTACCAGTGTTCCATTAGTTGGTCCACTCACTGGAGTAATAACAGTATCCACAAACTGATTGTGTCCTTCTGGATCACTATCGTTATCAAGTACATTTCCAGTGATGGTAGCGCCTTGATTTCCATGATAAGCATCATCGTTAGCATACGTTCTGTTCTTGTTAGGATCCCCATTTACGGTAATCGTTAAGATAGCAGAGTCTGTTGCTGGATTTAAGTTATCATCAATAATGAAATACTCAAATGTATCTTCTCCTTCAAAATTAGCAGGAGGTGTATAGGTAAAGCTTCCGTCGGTAGCAATGGTAATAGAACCACCTTGCGTTGTAGGGAAAGTTCCTACATTAGTTACTACTTGATTGTCACCTTCTGGATCAAAATCGTTCGCCAATACATTACCCGATACCGGAGTATTCACTTCGGTACCTGCAGTATCTGCATTAGCAATGGTAGTATTTTGATTAATTGGTAATACTTCAATAAATACGGTAGCCGAATCTGTAGCCACTGGATTACCATCATCTGTAATACTATACATAAAGGTATCTGGTCCAACATATCCAGCAGGAGGTGTATAGGTATAACTTCCGTCTGCATTTATTGTTACAGAACCACCCGCAGTGGTTGGGAAAGTACCAACTGTTGTTACAATTTGATTATCCCCTTCCTCGTCTTCATCGTTGGTTAAAAGATTTCCTGATACAGGAATATCTTGAAAAGTATTGTTAATATCGTTTACAGCATCTGTACAGTTTTTCAGAATTGTAACTGTTACGCTGTCATTACATCCATTTCCATCTAATACTGAAATGGTATATATCCCTTCGGCTAAATCACTAAATACACCAGATCCTTGAGGAGCTCCACCGTCCAAGCTATAGAAATAAGGAGGTGTTCCACCCGTAGCTTCTACGGTTACAGAGCCAAGCCCCGTACATACGATGTCTGTTTGACTAATAATTGAAAGTGATAATTCTGCTGTTGGCTGCATCACCGTTGCCGAATCGTTTAAAGTACAACCTCTAGCATCAGTTATTAATACAGAATAAGTTCCCGCAGAAAGTCCTGAAAGATCTTCAGTTGTTTGACCACCTGGACTCCATAGGAAACTATAAGGAGGTGTTCCTCCTGTAACTGTTAAATCTAACGAACCTGTAGAATCTCCATAACAATTTACATTAGTTACTGCAATTCCAGAGCTTAGCGCACCTGGTTGATTTACTGTAGTCGTGGATGACGCCGTACATAAAGTTGATTGATCCGTTACAGTAACTGTATATGCTCCTGCCGTTAATCCCGTAATTGTTTGCGTAGTTTGGCCTCCTGGACTCCACGAGTATGAAAATGGTCCTAAACCACCTGTAACACCAACAGTTGCAGTTCCATCATTACCACCAAAACAAGATACTGGAGTAGAGGATGCATTTGCATCAAGGTTTCTACACGAACCTGGGTTTACAATGGCTGTTGCAGTGTCAACACATCCATTTGCATCAGTTACAGTAACCACATAAGTTCCTGCACTTAATCCAGTAATAGTCTGTGTAGTTTGACCTCCTGGACTCCATGAGTAGGTGTATGGTGGCGTTCCACCAGTAGGGTTAGCTGTAGCAGTACCATCACCGGTTGTTGGACCAGTTTCGTCTGTAGCAGTGGCTGTTACGTTAAGAACCGTGGCTGGTTCAGTAATGGTAATACTTTGCTCCACTGGCAGACATAATGTACCGTCAATTCTTACACTAACAGTGTATACGCCAGCGGTTAGATTACTAATAGTACTTGTAGTTACTCCTGGATATACTTGAGGAGGAACTGTATTCCAAGTAAATGTAAAAGTTGCTCCCGGGTTTAGTACAGAGCTTGCACTAACAGTAGCACTACCCGTATTATTTCCTTTACACAATACATTTGTTACATTATCAATTGAAATTACTGCATCACAATTAGGCACACAATCAATAACAACACCTTGTTCTAAGGTACAATTGTTTGCGTCTGTAACTACTACTGTGTGTGTTCCAATAGGTAGGTTGGTAGCTGTTTGAGTTGTTTGATTTCCAGCTGAAGCGCTCCATTGATAGGTATAAGGTCCTACTCCACCAGAAGGTGTTGCCGTTGCTTGGCCATTCATACAAGCGCCAGTAGCAGTAGCATTTATCTTACTAAACTGAATACTTAAAGGATCGGGCTGTGTTAATGTTACTGAAATAGAATCGGTATTACCAATGCTATCTTCAACACCAATGTTATAAACTCCCGCAACTAAGTTATTAAAGGTAGGTGATCCTTGAGGAGCTCCACCGTTTAGAGTATACTCATAAGGAGGTACTCCTCCTGTTGCAACTACAGTTATGGATCCTGTATTATCACCAAAACATAAAATGTTCGTTTTTGTGTCTAAGGCTAGTTCAATATCTTCAAAACAATCTCCATCTACATTAACTCCACTAGCAATTACCCAAGATTGTCCGTTAACGTTTTGACCGTTCTGTTGATTTCTAGAGTCAACAGTAATAACCACTTGCGTGGCTGCCCCTGGAACATTATCTAATGTAATAGAGGGTATTGCTAAACAACAACTTCCTCCAGGTAAGGATGCATCTGGACCATAAATAATAACCTGATCTGAAACTCCACCAGACTCAGCTCTAATTAATAAGTATCTTCCATCATTTGTTAATTCTGAAACAGGTGTCTCAATGACTAAATCTCTTGGACCTGTAAATGATGGTATATCAACCGTAATCGTTTGAACATCATTGTACCCACTTTTACTTGTGAATACTCCCGAACTTGAAGAAGCATTAGGCACATTTCTAAAAGCATATACTACCAAGGATTGAAGTTTACACTTAAGGGCTTCTGTAGTGGAATAAGTTACTGAGTTTGTACTACCTGAAATAAGTCCACGATATACCCATATGTTTGAGCTAGTCCCTACAGGAACTGAACGCACTAAAGTATGGGATACGTTATTTGAATCTGTAAATTGTAGCGTTTGACCAGGGTTTGAACCTTTATAAACTATTTCAACAACATATTCATAAATATTATTTAACGGATTTGGAATAGTCGCTACAGTAGTTGTATTACAATTAGCATTGTATCCATATTCATCAACCAGTTTATCATCGCCACAAATAAAATTCCATCCATCTGGGGTATCTGCGCCATCAACAAAATCATTCCCACAGGTAGACATTAAATTAATTGTGCGACTAATTAAGTTATCATTAGCACCATCAACATCCGATATTGAGATATAACCAGGAAGGTCATTTTCACGAATTTCATAATCTACATTTACTAACGCTTCAGGGATTTCGGCCACCGCTTTATAGTTTCCATTTGCATCTGTAGTAACTGTAACATCACTTCCGTCGGAACCTGTTACATCTATTTCAACACCAGATAATGGGCTTCCACTTTCATCACTTACATTTCCGCAGATAACAGGATAGGTAATTAATACAGATTCTGGGTCATTATAATTAGCACTATCCATATCTAAAGAATAGTATCTATCACTATTCCCTCCTACTTTACCGATTTTATAAGTAAGTGCCGATTTGTTTTCGTAGTAATTACTGTATGTCCATCGTGGATCAAGAGAAACATCTCCTCCAGGCGCTGTTTCAGAATTTCTTGCTTCACCTCTCACATAATTTGCTCCTCTCGAAATATCAATTTTTGGGTTCGAAGCAAGAAAGTAGGCATCTGGCAAACTTACCTCGGCATACTCTCTTGTACTTTGACCGTCACCGTCAATATCTAAAGGGGAACCAAAGAAAGAAATAAGAACTTCATCTCCATAATTACCACCACCTTCGACAAATGTGATACTAAACTCAACGCTTTGATCTCCATTATTAGTACTGTTAATTCTAGGTTGGAATGCTTCTTCAAGACCCGTACCTGTAACATCCATTTCTAATAAGGAAGCACCACCATTAAAAGCTTCAATTTTTACTAAAGCATCTATGGGAGCCAAAGGACCCCCTGGGAATACATTAGAAAAACGATACACGGCTCCAACTTGAAGGCTAGAACCTGATATTTTAACTGGGTTTCTAAAATTTGAATTACTGTGAAAAGGCGCACAGGTACAATCTCTAGGTACAGGTGTGCTAATAACAGACAATTTATAATCTTCTACCTCTCCATCTGGTGCTTCACTAAAGCTTGGAGATAAATTTGATTGTGAAGAGTATCTAAACCTTGCATATGTTGCTCCAAGTACAGCATTTGCGGGAACTGTAAATGTTACATTAATATTATTTCCAGATGGCGTTAAATTATTTGCAACTTTTTCGTAGCTATCATAAACACCGTTTTGATTCCAATCGATCCAAGCACTTAATTTTCCATTTCCATTGGCTTTAACATTAAGCGTATAAGATTGCCCAACATTAAATTGTTTATTGTCTAATATCTCGCCGTTTATTTTTACTCCATCCTCGTCATCTATTCCAGTTGCATCGTCTCCAAATCCACCATTAACCGTGGTGAATGGATCTTCAGAATCTGGTGCAATATTTCCTAAGTATATGGAAACTGGTGTCGATTGTAAAACAGGTAATTGGTGAGCAGCCCAACCATAAGAACTGGGTGAATCACCGCCATCATCGCGGACCCCAACATTACCCATGATTCCTTCAACATCACTACTACCTCCTAATTGAGCGGCTGCGGTTAAAGTTCCGTTTGTTAAATTTACTTGGTAAATTCTTCTTGGGCTTTCATCTTCAATATATAGTTTACCATCCGCGGCAAATCCAATTCCTTCTCCGTCAATAGCAAAACTTGAACTAAATGCAAAAGTCGTTTCTCCTGTAGAAACATTTATTTTATAAAAATTTACATCATCATCTGTTTGAACGTAAAATTCTGCCGTAGCAGGATTCCATGCAATACCATCTGCTTTCTTGGTAGAGCCAGATAAGGTTTTGGGATATCCAGAATAAGATGCCCAATTATTGTTAGGATTGTAGGCATAAAGTTTGGTCCCTCCGTTTCCATCACCACTAGGATCTACTATAACAAACATGACTTCATCACCAGTAACATTGTTTACATAAAACTCAACTCCTTGAACCACACCAGTAAACATATCATTTACTTTAAGTGTAGAATTACCAGTTGCAGGATCTACTTCATACAAATCATGGTCGTCATCAAATGCATAAACTTTTCTGTTTGTTGCTCTAAACCCGGAACCTTCCCCATCAAATGTACGATCTGTACTTTGTAAAAAAGGAGTTGGCAATGGATTTGCCGTAGGGTCTGGTGCCACAGAAAATAAGTCATTGCCATTATCTGGCAAGGCATATAAAAATGGTAACCCTCTATTTGTATTTGGAACTATAGTTGGTAAGGGACTTTGCCCATAAACCAACATTGAAGAGAAAATAATAGCAAAAATGCTAAAATATTTTACTAATCTCTTATGCAGAATAGAATAAGTAGTGGTGTGCATACGTTCTAATGTTTATTATTTGTCTAATGGAAATCATGCCCCAACTGCAAAAATTTCACTTTGATAGACCAAATATACGTAGGAAAAAACCTAAGACTTTTACATTTACTTAACTATTAGTTGAATTGTAAAAAAAACTCGTTGAACTACACAAAATCACATCTTTTTTCTTGTTTTTTTGTAGGAAAAAAGTATACGTATTAACACGTAGATATCTAATTTTATTGGTTTTAACGAAAATAAAATTGTGGGAAGATTTTTAGTAAACTAAGGAATTTGGAAGATGATTTATATGAGAAATTATAAACTAAATGAGCCAAAATTTTTTGAATAAATAAAAAAAAATAACTGGCCATTTATAAGGAAAATAACCAGTTACACTTCAATAATTTTTGATGTTAATTCTTAATTATAAACATAGATCTCCTATTAAGTTGGTGCTCCTCTTCTGTACATTCTACACCATCCTTACAATTGTTTTGAAGTTGAGATTCTCCATAACCCTCTGCTGTTAATCTATTTCTACTTACACCTTTTGAAACTAGCCAATCTAGAGTTGATTTAGCTCTTCTCTTTGAAAGAGAGATGTTATACTGTTTGGATCCTCTAGAATCTGTATGTGATTCGATATGAATCTTTAATTCTGGATATTCGATCATAGCAGCTAGAATTTTAGCAAGTTCTATTTCTGCATCGGGTCTAATATTAGATTTATCAAAATCGAAGTAAATAGGTTGTAATACTAGTCTGCACCCAAGATCATCGTCTGGACAAGGATCAATTAATTTAAGAGGCATTGGGATAAAAAGCGTACCCGACTTTTTGGGTGTTATAACCATCTGTTCATAGGTTTCATATTTATCCTTTTCTGCTCTTAAGTTATACTGCTTTTCACAGTCTGCCACAAAACTAAACAATCCATCATCATTTACCTTATATGTTTCAATAACACTATTATTTTCATCAAAAAGAGTAACCAAAGCACCAGAAATTGGTTGTCCATTGTCCACATCATAAACTTTACCAGAAATGGATATGGTGCATTCTTCAAAAACCGTATAAATATCATCATTTATACTCCCTTCTTCTCCATCTCTATTGGAAGAAAGATACCCTATCTTTTTTTCTTCATTTATTATAAATCCAAAGTCATCTTTATTGCTATTAGCAGGCTCTCCAAGGTTTACTACTTCATCTGCACCATCTTCAGTTAGGTTCGCTTTAAAAAGATCGTACCCCCCAAGACCACCTCTACCGTCACTAGCAAAATATAAAACATTACTTTCACTAATAAATGGAAAGGTTTCTCTTGCTTCAGTATTAACAGATGCTCCAAGGTTTTTTGGTTGACTATAAGAGTCTTCACCTAAGATATCGACAAACCATAAATCTGACATCCCGATACTTCCAGGCATTTCCGAAGAAAAATACAACCTCTTTTCATCTGGTGAAAGAGCTGGATGTGCCGTAGAGTAATCGTCATTATTAAAAGGAAGTTCTTTTATGTTGGTCCAATTGTTTTCCCCTGAAAGGGTAGCTTTATAAATTTTTAAGCGTATTGTTTTTTTCTCCCCTGTACCTTTTTTACCATCAATAAAGTTATTTCTAGTAAAATACATTGTTTTCCCATCCTTCGTAAATGCCGGAGAGGTTTCATGATACTTGGTATTAACTTCACCTCCTAATGGTGATGCATTGGTTAGGTTGCTTTTTTCATCCACATTTGCTATATACAAATCTGTAAAGGGTTGCCCCATCCATTTATGTATTTTCTCACTTTCACCTCCTGGTTTAGAAGAAGCAAAAACAACTTTATCTTTGTAAAAGGAAGGCCCAAAATCTGAATAAGCACTATTTATTGTAACCTTTTTTAGCGTTACATCGTAGGATGTGGTTTCAGTATTTATTGCGTTTAGCATTCCCGAATCGCCACTTTTCTCCACATAAGTATTCATAAATTTTTCAGACTTTTCAAAATCGTTCAAACTTTTAAAAGACTGTGCCGCTCTATAATAATAGATAGGTTGAGTTTCATTTGAAAATTCGCTTATTAATTTTGAATACCATTTTGCTGCATTAGCATAATCACTATTCCAATAATAGGTGTCTCCTAAATTTTCATATAATTGAGCAGATTGATACCCATTTTCTACAACCTTTAAATATATCTCTCTAGCATCAATATATTCGAACCTATCAAAATCTTTATCACCTTTTTTAACTTTTCCTTCTTGTGAAAAGGAGGAAATTGAGAAAAGAGTTACAAAAAGGGTAATGTATATACTGGTATATTTTATTTTCATAACTATTATTTTTAGAAAAATCTAGGAGCTACTATTGCTTCAGGGTTATTAAATATTTCGAAACGTATCATAAACTCATAAGATCCACTACTATAGCTTTCTATATCTGTAGTTTGGTAATCATATGCAAAACCTAAAAAGATACTGTCACTAGCCTGAAATCCTACCAATCCGCTTATAGCTGCACTCCATCTATATCCAGCTCCCACTGTAAATTTTTCATAGATTAAAAAGTTGGCTGAAAAATCCCATTGAAGTGGAGATCCATTTACCACTTTAACTAAAGTTGCTGGTTTAAATTTTAGATTACTACTTAAATCAAAAACATATCCTGTTATAAAAAAGTAGTGTTGTCTTTCTCTGGCAACAGATGAAATATTTGCATTATTTAGGCTACCTTCATCATAATGCTTTGATCGAAGAAAGTTAGGGACAGAAACCCCCGCATAAAACTTATCTGTATTATAATAAAGTCCTAACCCAATTTGAGGTTGCAAATTATTATCAATATTCTCTTGAAATTTAGGGTCATTCTCGTCATAAATATTAAGTTTCGTGAAATCAACATTTAAAATATCGAGTCCAGCTTTTAATCCAAATGACAACTTTCCAATCTCTGAAGTTTTAATCGAATAGGAATAATCTACATTAACATTAGATTCGTTTGCAGGCCCAATTTCCTCACTTACAATGGAAAGTCCAAGCCCCATTTGATCTAAATTTCCAATAGGAGTGTTAAATGTAAAGGTCCCTGTTTTTGGAGCTCCATTAAAATTAACCCACTGTGTCCTGTACAGTAACCCAAAACTCATAACGTCTCTGGAGCCTACATAGCCTGGATTTACCACCTGAGTGTTATACATATATTGTGTATACTGTGGGTCTTGCTGTGCGTTCGCGGCACTAAATACCACACACACTATTAGAAAGAAAAAAAATCTTTTCATTATGATTTCATTTATTCTATTTATATGTTTCATAATTTTTAATTTTAATTATTAATATATAAATAGTCATTATTTGTAAGTGTCTCTCCAGTTTCAGGATCTATTCTAACAAGAATATAATAATACGTTCCTGTAGGGAGTTTCTCATTTTTATTTACTGTGGTTCTACCTTCAGAAATACCTCTAAAGACATTTCCGTTTTGTCCATACCCTTCAGTTTCATAAACTAACACACCCCATCTATTAAATATCTGCATCGTATTATTAGGGTAATTTTCAATACCTTCAATTCTGAAATAGTCATTAAGGCCATCACCATCTGGGGTGATACCGTTGAATATTTCAAAATCAACTTCTCCTAAAACATTTGGCAAAATAACAACTGTAGGGTCATCTGGTTCTCCATCATCATTAATATCAATATTGGTTGAATCATTTGGATCATCTGAAGTATCCTCCACTGTGTTTCCATTTGGATCCTCCGAAGTAACCAAAGCTTGGTTTACAAACTCACCTAAATCAATATCTTCTTGAGTAATCACATAGGTAGCCGTATAGGTTGTTGAATCTGTCTCTCCAGGCTCTAATATATCTATTGGACCACCCTGAATTGTAACCCCTGGAATTGGATCTGTTATTACAATATTAAATAATGTAATATTTCCAGTATTAGTTACACTAAATTCGTAAGAAATTGTTTCACCTACTTGTGCAGATAAATCTCCATTTTCATCGTTAAATACTCCCGATTTTTCAACAGATAATGAACCATTTTCACATAATTCAGTAGTGGTTGGATCATCCTCTAGTATACTTGCATCATCAGAAAAATCGACCAAAATATCCCCATTTTCAGAAGTACCCTCTACAGTAGCTTGGTTAATAACGCCACCATTATTAATATCACCTTGTGTAACTATATACGTGGCAGTGTATACCCAAACTTCATCTATTTCTAATATTTGATTATTATTTGAATCACCACTTACATAATCAATAGCAACTACTGGATTGGGATCTTGGAATAATGGATCTGCTATAATGACATTTGAAATCGGCGAATTACCAGTGTTATGAACAAAGAAGGTATAAATAATTATGTCCCCTTCTGTTGAACATTCTCCATTTTTCTCTACAACCCCTTCTTTAATTAATGCAATAGAACAACTACTTATCGTTAAGGTAACTGCTGTTCGCGTTAAACTACTACAGTTGGTTTGATCTACAACACCCTCGGCCCAGTAAGTAACAGTGCCTACCGTGTTTAAAATTGGATTCGCAACAACATTGCCGCCA
>NZ_JAHWDP010000006.1:14894-100195 GCF_019312585.1 Halomarinibacterium sedimenti
CTATGGGCGTAATGGCATCATTGGCATCTAAGGTCTGGATTGGGTCTTCCTCACACTCCGTAATATCCCCCGTGCTGATGGGAGCATCCGCTGCAGGGTTGATCGTTAAGGTAACTGCTGTTCGCGTTAAACTACTACAGTTGGTTTGATCTACAACACCCTCGGCCCAGTAAGTAACAGTGCCTACCGTGTTTAAAATTGGATTCGCAACAACATTGCCGCCAGTGGCAGCATCGTACCAGACAACGCTCTGACCCGCTATGGGCGTAATGGCATCATTGGCATCTAAGGTCTGGATTGGGTCTTCCTCACACTCCGTAATATCCCCCGTGCTGATGGGAGCATCCGCTGCAGGGTTGATCGTTAAGGTAACTGCTGTTCTAGTAAGTGAGCTACAACCACCAATAGTAACAGTTGCCTCTGCCCAATAGGTAATACTTCCAAGTTGATTCCATATAGGGTTTGCAACGACATTGCCGCCCGTGGCAGCATCGTACCAAGTTATAGTTTGACCTGCTGGAACAGTTGCAGTTGCAGTTAAAGTTTGAATTGGATTTTCTTCACACTCGGTTTGATCTCCTCCACTAACAGGAGCACTAGGAGTTACACAACAAGACTGGACATCAATAACATTAGAATGGCTATCGCTATTTGCTGGGACATCACTATCAGTTACAATTACTGTTACAGTTCTAACCCCAGTAGAATTATATGAAACAATATGTGGTCCAGGGCCTACAGCAGTTCCTGGGCTAGCACCAAATCCAAAATTCCAAGTATAGCTATAAGGTGTGTCTCCTCCAGTTGCAGTTCCAGTAAAAGTAAATTGCTCAAAAGCATTTCCAGGGACACAATTAAAAGTAGTTGAAAAATTGGCTACTAAAGGAGCATCAACAACTATGGGGGGCAATTTTTTACATTTAGGAGTATTACAAATTGTACAAGTACCACCGGGAGAGTTATTCACATTCCAACTAAAAACGGTGTTATTTACAGACAAGGTTTCTCCACAAGTATATGTTATGGAAGTTATTTGAACACTATGAGGGTTTCCTGCACTGCCATAATCTCCTAAACACTCATTAAAAGTAGAATCATAAACTCCATCAATAAATAAATCTCCATATACATTAATATCATACCTATTCGTGGCATTAACATTAAAAACTGCATATATATAGGCAACAACAGGATCACCCGGCGTACAACTAGTAGATAATGGATTACCATTAATATCTCCAACAAAATAACTCACATCTTGAATATCCTGCGATGTACAATTTGCCCCTGGGCATGGATCCCCAGGCATCGTTTGACCAAATATTGAGGAAATTGAAAAAAACAATAAAATAAAAATTGTTCTTTTTAAAAACGTAAATTTCTTCATAATACAATATGTTACAACACCAATTAATTTAATTTCTATTTATTCAGTACACTTTATTATGCTAATAGAAAAACAATTAGCTATTACAAATGCATTTATAAATAGTATAGTGGTAGGTCTGATATGGTAGACTTCAGGGCTAAGTCTACTTATTAGGTAGAATTATCTATACCAAATTTACGTACGAAAATTCTTATTTATTCAAAATCAATAAGTTATTAGTTAAATTCTATGAAAAAATCGACCAAAAGCATAAAAAATGCCAATTTGAGAGAAAATTTCCTTTCTAAACTGTACGTATAAGTACTTATTTATTTGAATACAATTAAATAAGCACAATAAAATATCACTTTAAGAATTAAATGCAAATATCAAATTAGAGGCCATGAAAATGTATATTTGCACCTAATTATTCAATAGAAATATGTCCTTATTAAAAGAAATTCAACGAAGAAAAACCTTCGGAATTATCTCCCACCCAGATGCAGGAAAAACAACTTTAACCGAAAAATTATTATTGTTTGGAGGAGCTATTCAAGAAGCTGGGGCCGTGAAAAGCAATAAGATAAAAAAGGGTGCTACAAGTGATTTTATGGAGATTGAACGCCAAAGAGGTATTTCGGTGGCTACCTCGGTTTTGGCATTTGAATATGAAGGAATTAAAATCAATATTCTAGATACTCCCGGGCATAAAGATTTTGCTGAAGATACGTTCCGTACCCTGACAGCTGTAGACAGCGTAATTGTGGTAATAGACGTTGCCAAAGGGGTTGAGGAACAAACTAAAAAACTTGTTGAAGTTTGTAGAATGCGTAATATCCCTATGATAGTTTTTATCAATAAATTGGATAGAGAAGGAAAAGACGCCTTTGAGCTTTTAGATGAAATTGAACAAAAATTAAACCTGCGTGTAACACCCCTCTCCTTTCCTATTGGTATGGGATATGATTTTAAAGGGATTTATAATATTTGGGAAAAGAATGTTAATCTATTTAGTGGGGATAGCCGGAAAAATATTGAAGAAACCATTGAAATTAAAGATATTTCCTCAAATGAGTTAGATAAATTAATAGGAGAAAAGGCTGCCGAAAACCTTCGGAGTGAATTAGAATTAGTTTATGAAGTGTATCCAGATTTTGATCTACAGGAATATCTTAGTGGAACTCTTCAACCTGTATTTTTTGGTTCAGCCCTAAATAATTTTGGAGTGCGAGAGCTACTCGATTGCTTTATTGAAATTGCTCCAAAACCACGGCCCAAAGAAAGTGATACTCGTTTAGTAAAACCTGAAGAAAAAGAATTTTCGGGATTTGTATTTAAAATTCACGCCAATATGGATCCTAAACATAGAGACAGATTGGCGTTTGTAAAAATTGTTTCGGGAACTTTTGAAAGAAACACAGCATACCTGCACGTTCGTAATGGAAAAAAACTAAAATTTTCCAGCCCTAATGCCTTTTTTGCTGATAAAAAAGAAATTGTGGATGTCTCCTATCCTGGTGATATTGTAGGGCTACACGATACGGGGAATTTCAAAATAGGAGATACCTTAACTGAAGGTGAAGAAATGCGCTATAAAGGTATTCCTAGCTTTTCTCCAGAGCATTTTAAGTATATTAATAATGCAGACCCCATGAAAAGCAAACAATTGGAAAAAGGGGTGGACCAATTAATGGATGAAGGAGTTGCTCAGTTATTTATATTAGAGCTTAACGGAAGAAAAGTAATTGGGACCGTTGGAGCGCTTCAGTTTGAAGTCATTCAATATCGGCTAGAACATGAATATGGTGCCAAATGTTCGTATGAGAACCTGAATGTACATAAAGCTTGCTGGGTTGAACCCAAAGATGTAAAAGGTGCGGAATTTGCAGATTTTAAGCGAGTGAAATCAAAGTATTTAGCTAAGGATAAAAGAGGTCAATTGGTGTTTTTTGCAGATAGTGCATTTACATTACAAATGACACAACAGAAATATCCTAATATTAAATTTCACTTTGTTAGTGAGTTTGAAAAAATTCAATAACTATCCATCATTTTTTATAAATAAATAGCCTGAATATCAATTCTATCTAAATCTCCAAAGGTAGCTCTAAAAGCAGCATCTGCTGTTAAATCACCTCCATATACAGCACCATTTAAATGTACACTATAAGTACCCGCTTCTAATGAAATGGTTGTTGATCGTGAATTATAAACATAGCCTGTAGCAGTATCACAATTTGAATTTGAATATACAGAACTTGTCATTCCATACGCTTTTGAAGTGTCTGCCGTTGTACCATTTCCTATGTAAAAATAGTTATGTGCAATTTTAGCTCTTCCATCATCTATTTTAGAGACGCCATCATATCCTTCATAATCTATAGAAATGTAATAAGTGATAACAACTAAAGCTCTTTGAGTTAAGGTAAAATTCTTTTGGTATAACTCGGAAGAATTTAACCCAGAATTAGCCGTTGTTTGTACTACGACTGGAGATGAAATTCCCGATTCGGAAACAACTTCACCAGATAAATCTCCAAGTGAAAGGTTACCATTTGCATCCACCAAAACATTATACTTTGCAGTCCCTCCCAAGTTTTTATTATTGTTTTCGCTATTAAGACCGTCTACTCGAATAGTACTAGTATTTCCTGCAATATGTAAAGATTCTTGAGGATTGGTAGTGCCAATTCCAACTTGTGCACTTGCTGTTAACACTGCAAAAATACTAAGTGCGATAAGCGTAATTTTATTTTTCATAATTGAGTGTTTTATAAAAATTTTAATATATAATTAGTTTTGTAATAAGGGTCCATTTGCATTTCCGCTAGAGCAGGTACAATATTCATCAGACCAAGAAACATAAGTAATTGTTACTGTATTTGTATCACAGGTTCCTGAATTAGGGAAGGGTAAACAAACCTCATATTCAAAAACAACATCGCCTAAAAATCCCGTTTCAGGAGTGTAAGAATAACTTCCATCTGAATTAAATGTAAAATCTTGACCTGCAGGTGTAGGCCCTGAAACTAATGAAAAAGTAGAACCTGAAGGAATGCTATTGGTAACTACAGAACCATCAAATTGAGTGTCCAAACAAGCTTTTTCATTTATGGCTTGTGCATACTTTTGAACAACAAATACTTTACCATCGGCATGGTCGAGAGTAGCTCCCACTAGTTCCACTTTAGTTATAACAGATCCTGTTGGAGCTAAATCGTCCAATTTAAATATGGCTATACCTATGGTTCCGTTATTTTCCTGAACCCTTCCAGAATTCCAATAATCCACTCCTGCCGGCGGAGCATTAAACAATGGTCCCCATTGAGTTGAATTTGCTCTCACAAACGTATCTCCTAAAAATTGCTCTGGACCTCCACCACTTGGAGTACCATATACGGCAATATAGTAACAGTTATTTGCATTCCTTTCTGAGACTGCTAATAGGCCCCCTTCATTTGAAGGGATTCCTGGATTAAAATAAAGTGTTTGTAACTGGGCATCGGTAGTTGCAACGGCATTAAAATCACCACAAATGTCACGTCCATTTGGATTTGCTACGAAATAATGATTCAAATTTTTATCTTGATATGCTGCCTGAGCGTGTAAATTCCACGTTGGATTTGAGCTATTATTATTTACTACCACTCCATTCAAATATATATTATTTGTGGAATGTCCCGCTGGACCCACCCTGGTCATCTCATAAGAAGTAGGGGCCGCAAAGGCTTCAAAAACCTCTCCGTCTATAGTAATGGATTTAATAGTAGCAGGATTGCTAGGTATTGTTTGTACATCTTCCCATTGAAAGGTCACGCCTGTTTGAACAGATGGTGCTTGGGTTTGTCCATAATGTTTTCCACTAAGTAGAAAAATTAAGGCAATCGAAAGTATATAAATAAGCCTTTTGAAAAGACCTTTAAACACAGTAGGTTTCATAAGTTCAATTTGGGTATGAAAACAAGAATTAATTAAAAAAATTAACGGGGGCTCTTGTTTTACTTTACAAATATAAACACATGTTGAAGTATTTTCCTACAACCTGTATCGTATATTCGTTATGAGGCAAAATAAAATCGTTTAAGTGCATAAAATTGTGATTTTTACGTACTTAAATTTTCAAGTTTTAAGGTTAATGGAATGGAAATTGGTGAAGTGGTTGGATAAAATGCACCATATAAATGATGTAAATTCCTATCAAAATAAAAAGTAAACCTTCAAATAACTATTTGAAGGTTTACTTTTTAAGCTTCTCCTGTAGGCCCAAAATTAATAGGCATAGGTGGCTGTTGATAGTCTTTTATTTCGCCGTGAGCATTTTCAAACCTCGCAACGTTGTCGCTTAATGCTTTTAAAAATCGCTTTGCGTGTTGCGGTGTGAGTACAATTCTAGATTTTACTTTACTCTTAGGCACCCCTGGCATGATAGTAACAAAATCTACTACAAATTCAGATTGAGAATGATTTATGATAGCAAGGTTACTGTAAATTCCTTGTGCTACAGTTTCGTCCAGTTCTATGTTAATCTGTCCCTTTTTAGGTTGTTTTTTATCTTCTGCCATAATGATTCTGTTTTAAACAATTTGCGCTCCTTTCGGAGCGCAAATTTCAATAATATATTAATTGTAATTTACTTCTTGTTTGGCTTTGGTCATTTCTTCAAATTCCTCCTTTGAGCCAACAATAATTGTATCATATCTTCTCATTCCTGTACCGGCTGGAATTCTGTGACCTACAATTACGTTTTCTTTTAATCCTTCTAAAGTATCCACTTTTCCGTTTACTGCTGCTTCATTAAGTACTTTAGTAGTTTCCTGGAATGAGGCTGCAGAAATAAACGATTTCGTTTGTAATGAAGCTCTTGTAATACCTTGTAAGATTGGTGTTGCCGTAGCAGGAACCGCATCACGCGCTTCAACTAAAGCTTTATCCTCTCTTTTTAGAATAGAGTTTTCATCTCTCAACTCACGTGAAGAAATAATTTGTCCTTCCTTAAGGTTTTCAGAATCTCCAGCATTTTCAACTACCTTCATTCCAAAAATCTTATCGTTTTCTTCAATGAAATCGTCTTTATGAACTAATTGATCCTCTAAGAATAACGTATCGCCCGTATCTACAATTCGAACTTTACGCATCATCTGGCGAACAACCACTTCAAAGTGCTTATCATTAATCTTCACCCCTTGTAAACGATATACTTCCTGAACCTCGTTTACCAAGTACTGTTGTACAGCAGATGGTCCTTTAATGTTCAAGATATCATCTGGAGTTACAGAACCGTCAGACAACGGCATCCCTGCACGCACATAATCGTTCTCCTGAACTAGGATTTGGTTTGATAATTTTACCAAGTATTTCTTAATTTCTCCTAGTTTAGACTCTACGATAATTTCACGGTTACCACGCTTAATCTTTCCGAAGGAAACGACACCATCAATTTCACTTACTACAGCTGGGTTTGAAGGGTTACGAGCTTCAAACAACTCTGTAACTCTTGGAAGACCCCCTGTAATATCTCCTGCTTTTGCAGATTTACGAGGTATTTTCACTAGAATCTTACCTACCTTAATTTTATCGTTATCATCCACCATTAAGTGAGCTCCTACAGGTAAGTTATATGATCTTATAACCTCTCCTTTAGAATCTAAAATTTGAAGGGTTGGTATTTTCTTTTTATCTCTAGATTCTGAAATTACTTTTTCTTGGAAACCAGTTTGTTCATCAATTTCAACCTGATAAGTAACTCCTTGCTCTATGTTATCGTACTTAATTTTTCCAGCAAATTCTGAAATAATTACTCCGTTATACGGATCCCAAGAACAAACAACATCTCCTCTTTTAACTTTTTGACCATCTTTAACAAAAATAGAAGAACCGTAAGGTATATTATTGGTACTTAAGGTAATTCCTGTTTCAACATCTACTAATTTAGCTTCAGAGGTTCTAGAAATTACGATATCAATTGGCTTTCCTTCGTTATCTTCTCCTTTTACAGTCTTAAGGTCTTCAATTTCTACACGACCATCAAACTTAACAGTTAATTTGTTTTCTTCAGAAATGTTACCAGCAATACCTCCCACGTGGAATGTACGAAGTGTTAACTGAGTTCCTGGTTCACCAATAGATTGTGCAGCAACTACTCCTACGGCTTCACCTCTTTGAACCATTTTATTGGTAGCAAGGTTTCTTCCGTAGCATTGTGCACAGATTCCTTTTTTGGCTTCACAAGTTAGTGCTGAACGAACTTCAACAGATTCAATTGGAGAGTTTTCAATCTTATCTGCAATGACATCTGAAATATGTCCACCTGAAGCAACATATAGTTCCTTGGTTAATGGGTCATAAACATCATTTAATGAAGTTCTACCTTTAATTCTCTCGGCAAGTGTTTCTACTACTTCTTCATTCTTCTTTAATGGCATTACTTCAATTCCTCGAAGTGTTCCACAATCTTCGGTGTTGATTATAACATCCTGAGAAACATCTACCAAACGACGCGTTAGGTATCCAGCATCGGCAGTTTTAAGAGCCGTATCTGCAAGTCCCTTACGCGCACCGTGTGTAGAAATAAAGTATTCTAAAATTGAAAGTCCTTCCTTAAAGTTAGAAAGAATTGGGTTTTCAATAATTTCACCACCACCAGAGCTAGATTTTTTAGGTTTCGCCATTAATCCACGCATACCTGTTAACTGACGGATTTGCTCCTTTGAACCCCTCGCACCAGAATCAAGCATCATATATACCGAGTTAAACCCTTGTTGGTCTTCTCGAATACGTTTCATAGATAGCTCAGTCAATTCAGCATTGGTAGCTGTCCAAATATCAATTACCTGATTGTAACGCTCGTTATTGGTAATTAATCCCATATTGTAGTTGGCAATAATTCCATCTACTTGGGCATTGGCAGAGTCAATCATACTCTGTTTTTCAGCTGGGATAATAATATCACCTAAACTGAATGACAATCCACCTTCAAATGCAAACTTATATCCTAAGTTTTTAATTTGATCTAAGAATTCGGCTGTTTTAGGTACCGATGTTACCGATAAAATATTACCAATAATATCACGAAGTGATTTCTTAGTTAATACCTCATTTATAAATCCTGCTTCCTCTGGCACACTATCGTTAAAGATAATTCTACCAATGGTAGTTGTTATAATTTTCGTTACTAATTCACCTTCTTCATCAAGGTCTTTAGTTCTTACTTTTACTTCGGCATTAAGCTCAACTTTCTTTTCATTGTAAGCAATAAATGCTTCTTCTGGCGAGTAGAACGTTAAGCCTTCTCCTTTTACTTTGTGCTCTTCTGTAGACTTACGAAGTTTGGTCATATAATAAAGACCCAACACCATATCTTGAGAAGGAACCGCCACTGGAGAACCGTTGGCCGGATTCAAGATATTATGAGAAGCCAACATTAATAATTGTGCTTCCAAAATTGCTTCTGGCCCTAATGGAAGGTGCACTGCCATTTGATCCCCATCAAAATCCGCGTTAAACGCAGTACATACCAATGGGTGCAATTGGATTGCTTTTCCTTCAATTAATTTAGGCTGGAATGCTTGAATACCTAAACGGTGAAGTGTAGGAGCACGGTTTAGCAATACTGGATGCCCTTTAAGAACGTTTTCCAAAATATCCCAAACTACAGGCTCTTTTTTATCTATAATCTTTTTAGCAGACTTTACTGTTTTTACAATACCTCTTTCAATTAATTTTCTAATAACAAAAGGCTTGTATAGCTCGGCAGCCATATCTTTAGGAATACCGCACTCAAATAATTTTAATTCAGGTCCAACAACAATTACCGAACGAGCTGAATAATCCACACGCTTACCTAGTAAGTTTTGACGGAAACGTCCTTGTTTTCCTTTTAATGAATCGGAAAGTGATTTTAACGGACGGTTACTATCGGTTTTAACTGCTGAAGATTTACGCGTATTATCAAATAATGAATCTACCGATTCCTGAAGCATACGCTTTTCGTTACGTAAAATTACTTCAGGAGCTTTAATTTCCATCAATCGCTTTAAACGATTGTTTCTAATAATTACTCGACGATATAAATCATTTAAATCTGAAGTAGCAAAACGACCTCCATCTAGCGGCACCAAAGGACGTAATTCTGGTGGAATTACAGGAACCACCTTCATAATCATCCATTCAGGCTTGTTCTCTCTATTTTTTGCTGCTTCACGGAAGGCTTCAACCACTTGAAGTCTCTTTAAAGCTTCGGTTTTACGTTGTTTTGAAGTTTCGTGATTTGCTTTATGACGTAATTCGAAAGATAATTTATCTAAATCGATACGGTTTAAAAGCTCGATAAGACATTCAGCTCCCATTTTAGCAATAAACTTGTTAGGGTCTGTATCGTCTAAATATAAATTCTCCTGAGGAAGTGTGTCTAAAATATTTAGGTACTCTTCTTCCGTAAGGAAATCTAACCTTTGAACTGGCTCTCCTTCTTCATTCTTTGCAATACCTGGCTGAATTACCACATATCTTTCGTAGTAAATAATCATATCCAATTTCTTGGATGGTAAGCCTAATAGGTATCCTATTTTATTTGGAAGTGAACGGAAATACCAAATATGTGCAACTGGCACCACTAAGTTGATGTGTCCAACACGGTCACGACGTACTTTCTTTTCGGTAACTTCTACACCACAACGGTCACAAACAATACCTTTATATCGAATTCTTTTATATTTACCACAGGCACATTCGTAGTCTTTTACAGGACCAAAAATACGCTCACAGAAAAGACCGTCACGCTCTGGTTTGTGCGTACGGTAGTTAATAGTTTCTGGTTTTAAAACCTCTCCACGAGATTCTGCCAAAATAGCCTCTGGAGAAGCTAAACCAATTGAAATCTTGTCAAATTTCTGTACTGTGTTTTCTTTATTTCTTGACATAATGCTGAAAATATTCTTTAAATTTTTGAAACGGGATTTTTAACTATCCCAAACCCGAATGGAAGAGTCCCGCCTAGGCGGGATTTTCCTATTCTTCTAATCTAATGTCTAGTCCAAGACCTTTCAATTCATGCATAAGTACATTGAAAGATTCTGGTAATCCAGGCTCTGGCATCGATTCTCCTTTTACAATAGATTCGTATGTTTTTGCCCTTCCTACAACGTCATCAGATTTAACCGTCAAAATTTCTCTTAATGTGCTTGAAGCTCCATACGCCTCAAGTGCCCAAACTTCCATCTCTCCAAAACGCTGACCTCCAAACTGAGCTTTACCACCCAATGGTTGTTGTGTAATAAGTGAGTATGGTCCAATAGAACGAGCGTGCATTTTATCATCTACCATGTGACCTAATTTCAACATATAAATGATTCCTACTGTTGCAGGTTGGTCGAAACGCTCTCCTGTTCCACCATCATATAAATAGGTATGTCCAAATCTTGGAATTCCAGCCTTATCGGTAAGTTCATTTATTTGGTCTAATGTAGCTCCATCGAAAATTGGAGTAGCATATTTTTGACCTAATTTTTGACCTGCCCATCCAAGAACCGTTTCATAAATCTGACCAATATTCATACGTGATGGTACACCAAGTGGATTCAATACGATATCTACTGGAGTTCCATCTTCTAAGAATGGCATATCCTCTTCACGAACAATACGTGCCACAATACCTTTGTTACCGTGACGTCCTGCCATTTTATCCCCTACTTTAAGTTTACGCTTTTTAGCAATATAAACTTTGGCAAGTTTTAAAATACCCGCTGGTAATTCGTCCCCTACAGAAATTGTAAATTTCTCACGACGCAAGTTACCTTGAAGATCGTTTTCTTTAATCTTATAGTTATGCATTAGGTCTCTCACCAATATATTGGCATTATCATCTGTGGTCCATGTACCTCCTACTAAATGTGCATAATCATCAACAGCATGAAGCATTTTTAAAGTGAATTTCTTTCCTTTTGGGAAAACAACTTCACCTAAGTCATTTGTCACACCTTGCGCAGTTTTACCGCCAACGATGTTAAACAACTTATCTACAAGAACTTCTTTTAATTCTTGGAATTTTGCTTCGTAGATTACCTCCAATTCTGAAATATCTTCTTTGTCCTTGGCTCTCTTACGCTTATCTTTAATCGCTCTAGCGAATAGTTTTTTATCAATAACTACTCCGCTTAATGATGGAGATGCTTTTAAAGAAGCATCTTTAACATCACCTGCTTTATCACCAAAGATCGCACGCAATAGTTTTTCTTCAGGCGTAGGATCACTTTCTCCCTTTGGAGTAATTTTTCCAATAAGAATATCGCCAGGTTTTACCTCGGCACCAATTCTTATCATTCCGCTTTCATCCAAATCTTTGGTCGCTTCTTCAGAAACGTTTGGAATATCATTGGTTAATTCTTCGTTACCTAACTTGGTATCACGGACATCCAACGAATATTCATCGATATGAATTGAAGTAAAGATATCGTCTCTTACTACTTTTTCAGAAATTACAATCGCATCCTCAAAGTTGTACCCTTTCCAAGGCATGAAGGCTACTTTCATATTTCTACCAAGAGCTAATTCACCACTTTCGGTTGCATATCCTTGGCAAAGTACTTGTCCTTTAGAAACTCTATCCCCTTTTCTTACGATAGGTTTTAGGTTAATAGAAGTACTTTGGTTTGTCTTTCTGAATTTAATAAGGTTGTATGTTTTTGAATCACCATCAAAACTCACCATTTTTTCTTCTTTGGTACGATCGTACTTAATGGTAATTTTTTCGGCATCTACATATTCTACAACTCCATTTCCTTCTGCATTTATTAATACTCTCGAATCTGAAGCAACTTGACGTTCAAGTCCTGTTCCAACAATAGGAGCATCGGCTCTTAATAAAGGTACCGCTTGACGCATCATATTTGATCCCATCAAGGCACGGTTCGCATCATCATGTTCCAAGAATGGAATCAAGGATGCCGAAATGGATGAAATCTGGTTAGGTGCAACGTCTGTATAATGAACCGTTTTAGGATCTACCACTGGGAAGTCTCCTTCCATTCTAGCAATTACACGATCGGTATCGATAGTTCCATCATCCTTCAAAGGAATGTTGGCTTGTGCAATTAACTTTTCCTCTTCTTCTTCAGCTGAAAGATAAATAGGTTCGTTTTTCAAATCTATTTTACCATTCTCAACTTTACGATAAGGAGTTTCTATGAAACCTAGGTTGTTCACTTTAGCAAAAACTGAAAGCGAAGAAATAAGTCCAATGTTTGGACCTTCAGGAGTTTCAATAGGACATAACCTTCCGTAGTGCGTATAGTGTACATCACGCACCTCGAAACCAGCTCTTTCTCTGGATAAACCTCCAGGTCCTAAAGCCGAAAGACGACGTTTGTGAGTAATCTCTGCCAATGGATTGGTTTGATCCATAAACTGAGATAACTGGTTAGTACCAAAGAAGGAGTTAATTACCGAAGATAGTGTCTTCGCATTAATCAAATCGATAGGTGTGAATACTTCGTTATCACGAACATTCATACGTTCTCTAATGGTACGAGCCATACGAGCCAAACCAACACCAAACTGTTGTGATAATTGCTCACCTACGGTACGTACACGACGGTTACTAAGGTGATCGATATCATCGATTTCAGCTTTAGAGTTAATTAACTCAATTAAGTATTTTACAATGGTAATGATATCTTCTTTGGTAAGCACTTGCTTATCCATTGCGATGTCAAGACCTAATTTTTTATTCATTCTGTAACGTCCAACCTCACCCAAGTTATATCGTTGGTCGCTAAAGAAAAGCTTATGGATAATTCCACGAGCGGTTTCTTCATCTGGTGGTTCTGCGTTACGTAATTGTCTGTAGATATGTTCTACCGCTTCTTTTTCAGAATTGGTAGGATCCTTTTGAAGTGTATTATGAATAATTCCATAATCTGCCTGAAGGATGTCTTCTTTATGAAGAAGAATTGTCTTCGCACCAGCATCCAAAATCTCATCAAGGTGTTCTTTTTCAAGAACAGTATCTCTATCAAGAATAATTTCGTTACGCTCAATAGAAACTACTTCACCTGTATCTTCATCTACGAAGTCTTCGTGCCAAGTTTTTAATACACGAGCCGCTAACTTACGCCCTAAGTATTTTTTAAGTCCTGTTTTTGACGCTTTTACTTCTTCGGCAAGATCAAATATTTCAAGAATATCTTTATCCCTTTCAAAGCCAATAGCACGGAAAAGTGTTGTAACAGGTAATTTTTTCTTTCTATCGATATAGGCGTACATGACGCTATTGATATCGGTAGCAAATTCAATCCAAGATCCTTTAAAAGGAATCACTCTCGCTGAATAAAGCTTAGTACCATTTGCATGGAAAGATTGTCCAAAGAAAACCCCGGGAGAACGGTGTAATTGTGAAACCACAACACGTTCGGCTCCATTAATTACAAACGTGCCACTAGGCGTCATATAAGGAATAGTCCCTAAATAAACATCTTGAACAATTGTTTCGAAATCTTCATGTTCCTCGTCGGTACAATATAATTTCAATCTTGCTTTTAATGGAACACTATATGTAAGTCCACGTTCGATACATTCCTGAATGGAGTACCTTGGAGGATCCACAAAGTAATCTAGGAATTCTAATACGAACTGGTTACGGGTATCGGTAATTGGGAAGTTTTCTAAGAAAGTCTTATAGAGTCCTTCGTTACCTCTTTCTTCTGATTTGGTTTCCAGTTGGAAAAAATCTTGAAACGATTTAATCTGGATATCCAAAAAGTCCGGGTAATCCGGCTTATTTTGTACAGAGGAAAAATTCAATCTTTCAGTTTGCGTTGCTGACATCTATGGATGGAATTTTAATTAAAATAAAAACAGTTTTTGTGTATACTGAAATTGAAAACCTATATATACACAAAATGGTTTAGGTCTTAACCGCTTTGGCAAAGACCTAAACCTTAAGGTTTGGAATGGAGAGGCTTACTTAAGCTCAACCTCTGCTCCAGCTTCTTCTAACTGAGCTTTTAAAGCTTCAGCTTCGTCTTTAGCTACACCTTCTTTGATTGGTGAAGGAGCATTATCAACTAAATCTTTTGCATCTTTAAGACCAGCACCAGTTAATTCTTTAACTAGTTTTACTACTGCTAATTTTGAAGCACCAGCGGCTTTAAGGATTACATCAAATTCTGATTGTTCTTCAGCGGCGTCACCACCAGCAGCGGCACCACCAGCAGCAACAGCAACAGCTGCAGCAGCAGGCTCGATACCATACTCATCTTTTAATATAGTAGCTAACTCGTTAACTTCTTTTACAGTTAGGTTAACCAATTTTTCTGCGAAATCTTTTAAATCTGCCATTTTCTATCGTTTTAAGTGTATTTTAATTTATTATAATTTAATTAGTGCAATAATTTAGATTACCCTTCTCTTTCTGAAAGGGTTTTAACAATACCTGCAATAGTTCCTCCACTACTCTTAAGAGCAGAGATAACATTCTTAGCAGGCGATTGAAGCAATGCAATGATGTCTCCAATAAGCTCTTCTTTAGATTTAATATCTACAAGTGCATCTAATTGGTTATCGCCAATATAAATTGCTTCTTCAATGAAAGCTCCTTTTAATAAAGGTTTATCAGATTTTTTTCTGAATTCCTTGATTACTTTAGCAGGTGCATTACTTGCTTCAGCGATCATAATAGAAGTATTTCCTTTAAGCACATTGGTTAATTCACCAAAATCTTTTTCGGAACTTTCCATTGCTTTTGCTAGCAATGTGTTTTTAACCACATTTAGTTTTACGCCCGCTTTAAAACAAGCACGACGTAGGTTCGAAGTTGAATCTGCATCAAGACCTGAAATATCTGCCAAATAAATGGTAGAATTTTCAGCAAGCTGTGCAGTTAACTGTTCAATTACTAATGATTTTTCTTCTCTAGTCATAATTTTACAATATTACTACTCAGCAAATCTTTTAGAGTCTATTTCTACACTAGGGCTCATAGTACTTGACATATAAATGCTCTTAATGTAAACTCCTTTTGCAGCCTGAGGCTTCAATTTTACTAAAGTTGTTATTAATTCTCTTGCGTTTCCAGCAATTTTATCTGCATCAAAGGATGCTTTTCCAATTGCAGCATGAACGATTCCAGTTTTATCAACTTTAAAATCGATCTTACCAGACTTCACATCGGAAACTGCTTTAGCAACATCCATAGTTACAGTACCAGTCTTTGGGTTTGGCATAAGACCGCGAGGTCCTAATATACGTCCTAATGGACCTAATTTACCCATAACACTTGGCATTGTTACTATAACGTCAACATCTGTCCAACCTCCTTTAATTTTATCGAGGTACTCGTCTAATCCAACAAAATCTGCTCCTGCTTCTTTAGCCTCAGCTTCCTTATCTGGAGTAACTAATGCTAAAACTTTTACATCTTTACCTGTTCCATGAGGAAGGGTTACCACACCACGAACCATTTGATTCGCTTTACGAGGGTCAACATTAAGACGTACAGCAAGGTCTACAGACGCATCAAAATTTGCGTTGGTGATCTCTTTTACTAAAGCAGAAGCTTCTGCAATAGAATAGGTCTTATTAGACTCTACTTTTGCACTTGCTTCTTTTTGCTTTTTTGTTAATCTTGCCATTTTTTAGATTCTTTTCTTGATTAAAAAGGTGCGTTACCTTTAATTTTAACTCCCATAGAACGTGCAGTTCCTGCTACCATTTTCATGGCAGACTCAATAGTGAATGCATTTAAATCTGGCATCTTGTCTTCAGCAATTACTTTAACTTGATCCCAAGAAATAGTCGCAACCTTCTTAACGTGTGGTTCTCCAGAGCCTTTTTTGGTTTTCGCAGCTTCTAAAATTTGCACTGCAGCTGGAGGAGTTTTAATAACAAAGTCGAAAGACTTGTCTTTATAAACTGTAATCGCAACTGGCAATACTTTTCCTTGCTTGTCCTGAGTTCTAGCATTAAACTGCTTACAGAATTCCATAATGTTAACTCCTGCAGCACCTAAAGCTGGTCCTACTGGTGGAGAGGGGTTAGCCGCTCCTCCGCGAACTTGCAACTTTACTACTTTACTTACTTCTTTTGCCATTTTCTAAAATTTAAAAATTGGTTTTTCAAATGTGGAAGCCTAAGAAAAAACCTTTTATATAGCGTAACAATTAAACTTTCTCTACTTGCATATAACTTAACTCCAATGGTGTTTTTCTTCCGAAAATTTTAACCATTACCTCAAGTTTACGCTTTTCTTCATTTATCTTTTCAACCGTTCCATTAAATCCATTGAACGGCCCATCAATTACTTTTACTGTTTCCCCAATTACATAAGGGATATTAATATTATCGTCCTGAACAGCTAATTCATCAACCTTTCCTAACATTCTGTTCACTTCTGATTGGCGAAGCGGCACAGGATCTCCTCCTTTGGTTTCTCCTAAAAACCCAATAACACCATTAATAGAGCGAATAATATGAGGAATTTCCCCAGCTAACGTTGCCTGAATCATAATATACCCAGGAAAGTAAACACGCTCTTTATTAATTTTTTTTCCGTTACGGATTTGGATTACTTTTTCAGTAGGTACTAAAACTTGTTCTATATAGTCTTGCAGGTCTAATCGGACAATTTCAGACTCGATATAAGATTTAATCTTATTCTCTTGCCCGCTTACCGAACGAACCACATACCACTTTTTTGTACTTTTAGTTTCAGTCATTCCTTTATTTACTTAGGATTTAATCCATTGAAAATATTGCCCTACCATTTTACTAAAAACAGTATCAATCCCCCAAATAGCTAAAGCTAAAACAACTGAAAATACAGCCACTACAACAGTAAGACGTTGTGCCTCTGACCATGTAGTCCAGGTCACATGATTTCTTAACTCGTTATAAGATTCTTTGATGTAGTTAATCATATTCTTTAATTTATATACTCAGCCTTGAGAGTTCTGTTCCAAGAGCACGGGTTGAGAGACTCGAACTCCCGACACCTGGTTTTGGAGACCAGTGCTCTACCAACTGAGCTAAACCCGTAACAAAAGTCAAGGCGTTCCGTTATAAACGGAACACCTTTAAAACTTTTATCTAAATTTTAATTATTCTAAAATTTCAGTTACCTGACCTGCACCAACAGTTCTACCTCCTTCACGGATAGCAAAACGTAAACCTACAGTCATTGCAATAGGCTGGATAAGATCTACAGTAATAGTTAAGTTATCACCTGGCATTACCATCTCTACACCAGCAGGAAGATTAATATTTCCTGTTACATCTGTTGTACGAACGTAAAATTGAGGACGGTAGTTGTTATGGAATGGAGTGTGACGTCCACCTTCTTCTTTTTTAAGAACATATACCTCAGCTTTGAACTTAGCGTGTGGTTTTACAGATCCTGGCTTAACGATAACCATACCTCTTCTAATATCGGTTTTCTCGATACCTCTTAAAAGGATACCTACGTTATCTCCAGCTTCTCCTCTATCAAGAATTTTACGGAACATTTCAACTCCAGTAATAGTGGAAGTTAATTTCTCTGCTCCCATACCAATAATATCTACTGCATCTCCAGTGTTAGCAACTCCAGTTTCGATACGACCAGTAGCAACTGTTCCACGACCTGTAATTGAGAATACATCTTCGATTGGCATTAAGAAAGGCTTATCAACTTCACGAAGAGGCTCTTCAATCCAAGTATCAACAGCTTCCATTAATTCCATTACTGTATCAACCCATTTTTGCTCACCGTTCAATGCTCCTAAAGCTGAACCTTGAATAACAGGACCATTATCACCATCATACTCATAGAAGTTTAATAGGTCACGGATTTCCATTTCAACAAGCTCTAAAAGCTCAGGATCATCCACCATATCAACCTTGTTCATAAAAACAACAATACGAGGAATACCAACTTGACGTCCTAATAGGATGTGCTCACGAGTTTGTGGCATAGGTCCATCTGTAGCAGCAACCACAAGGATAGCACCGTCCATTTGAGCAGCACCAGTAACCATGTTCTTAACGTAATCCGCGTGACCTGGACAGTCAACGTGAGCGTAGTGACGATTAGCTGTTTGGTACTCTACGTGTGAAGAGTTAATTGTAATACCTCTTTCTTTTTCTTCTGGAGCGTTATCAATTTGATCAAAAGATCTAGCTTCTGAAAAACCAGCATCTGCCATTACTTTTGTAATTGCAGCAGTCAAAGTTGTTTTACCGTGATCAACGTGACCGATAGTACCTACATTTAAGTGGGGTTTTGACCGGTCGAAAGTTTCTTTTGCCATTTGTATTAAGTTTAATCTTAGTTATATATTAGTGTTCAATTATAAACGAATTTGAGCCAATGATGGGAATTGAACCCATGACCTCTTCCTTACCAAGGAAACGCTCTACCCCTGAGCTACACCGGCGTAAAGTATTTTTTTCTACTCCTTACAAAAAGGAAGAGATTCCTGCCTTCGCAGAGAATTTTGAGCGGGAGACCGGGTTCGAACCGGCGACATTCAGCTTGGAAGGCTGACGCTCTACCAACTGAGCTACTCCCGCTTTTAATCCTTAAAAACATCAAGAATTAGTAATCAATATTTCAATACATTTATTAGAATATTTTTTCTAAAAATGCGTGCAAAGATAATGATAAATCACTAGCCCGCAAAATCTTAATGCAACTATTTTAATGCATCAAAAATAGTGGGGAGAGCAGGATTCGAACCTGCGAAGTCGTAAAACAACAGAGTTACAGTCTGTCCTCGTTGGCCGCTTGAGTATCTCCCCAATCCAATAATTTGCACTATTTTAATGAACTTTAAAAGAGCCGATGGAGGGACTCGAACCCACGACCTGCTGATTACAAATCAGCTGCTCTAGCCAGCTGAGCTACATCGGCTTTTATGTCTTTTTAACACTAAAATTTAGCATAAAAAAGTCCGCTATTTCTAACGGACTGCAAATGTATATAAATATTTGTTTCTAAAAAATCTTTTTCAAAAAAAATCTTTTATAAATATGCTCTTTGTTTTTGCTTTCTTTTTTTTAGCTGCCTTTCGAGAGATTGTACACATTCGTCGGTGCCTTCTTCAAAGGTTTTGGCTTCTTTTTTTACAATTAAATCATCGCCAGGGACACTTAATAAAACCTCTACTGTTTTATTTTCCTTTTCACTTGTTTTTTGAACCTTCAAAAAAACATCTGCATAAATAATTTTGTCATAAAACTGCTCTAATTTTGCTAATCTTTTTTCGATAAAGTTTACAAGCTTAATGTCTGCAACAAAATTGGGGGTTTGAATGTTTACTTTCATCTGTTACTTTTTTTCTGTTAATAAATAGGTCTATTAAAAAGTTACTCTTTTCTAGAGTTTCTGGGGTGTGCATTTTGGTAAACCTTTTTTAATTGTACTATACTATTATGAGTATACACTTGTGTTGATGCCAAACTTGCGTGCCCAAGTAACTCTTTTACAGCGTTTAATTCTGCTCCTTCATTAAGAAGGTGGGTTGCAAAAGAATGCCTTAAGATGTGTGGGCTTTTCTTAATCTTTTCTGATGCTTTACTAAAGTATGAATTTATAATTCGGTAGACAAACGTTTCATATATTTTAACTCCTTTTTTGGAAAGTAATAAATAAGGTGTGTCCTTAATATAATCTAAACGTGAACGCTCTTGTATATATTGCTGGATAGAATCTACAAGAGAGGGAATAAGGGGAATGATTCTTTCCTTGTTACGCTTTCCCAAAACCTTTATTGTTTTTTGAGCTAAAGAAATATCAGACACTTTTAAATTCACCAATTCTGTACGCCGCATTCCTGTGGCATAAAACAACTCAACTATAAGTTTATTTCTTAGTCCTTCAAACCCTTCTTCTTGCGATAGCAATTCAATTACTTCGTTTATTTCTTTTTCTGAAAAAGGAACTTGCAGTTTTGAAGTCGTTTTTAAAGATTTGTGCTTTACTAGTGGATTCTCTTTAATTTGTTGCGTCTTCAATAAAAATTTGTAGTAAGTTTTTAAAGAGGACATTTTTCGGTTAATGGTCCTATTGGAAATTCCACTATCGACCAAACTTACTATCCAGCTTCGTATTACACTATAGTTTACCTTTTTTATCGTATGGTAATCATAATTTTCTGATGCAAATGCCAAAAAAGTCTCTAAGTCTTTAAGATACGCAGTAACGGTATGCTTAGAGTAGTTTTTCTCTAAGGTGAGGTAATCTATAAATTCTTTGAAGGGCATAAATAATCATTCACAATTTATCGAATATTTTGCAGTTTCATCTTTAAACCAATTGGGTTGGCTTTCTGCAAAATCTACATCATCAACCCCTACACAAGTTAAATAAGGACTGTAATTAGCCCAAAATCTATTTATCTTTTCATTATTCCCATTTGCAATATTTATTTCAGTTACATCAAAGTTATTGTACGTAATTACCTCTTCTAGGTTTAAATTTTGAGATACATCTAAGTAAGTGAAATAATTGAAGGCTACATCCAGTTTTTTTAATTTTAAATTATTTGTTAGGTCATATTCTGGCACTCTACAACTCCAACATCTTAACGTTTGTAATTCTAAGTTTTGAGATACATCCAATTCACGAAGTATATTAGATGCTATATTTAAGGTAGTTAAAAGGGGGCAATTAGTCACATCAATATTTCCCACTTCCCAAGAAACTTCTACTTCAATTAGATCAGGATTGTTTGTTAAATCTAGGTTGAAAAGATCCACTCCTCCTAATAGTAATTTTCTTAATTTGGTATTTTTTGAAATATCCAAATCATCAATACGGTAACCCCCAAATGAAGAAATTTCTTTTAGGTTTAGGTTATTACTTAACTTAAGTGAAGTAATAAAGGTGTTATCGCAGTTTAATTTTTCTAAGGCTCTAAAGCCTTGAATTCCTCTCAAATTAAAAATAGTTCTATTTGAAATATCCAATTCTGTTATACCAATAATATTTTCTGTAAGCACTTTATTGTCTAGCAAATCATCATACCCTTGGTCTATTAAAGCTTGTTCAAAACCATCATCTGGCACCTCTATCCATTGTGGTATAGTTGTAGTAAAAGACAATTCATTACCATAATAGGTTCCCTCTTGATTGGCGACAAAGGTTCGATAGTAATAAGTAGTTCCAAATTTTAAATCTTCAAGGACAGCATTTATATTTTCTCCCTGAATCTCAACAACTATATCTTCTTCCACTTTTGGAAATATAGATTCTCCATAAACAAGACCTTGAGCTAAAACAGGAGTTTCATCACAAGTATTTGTATGTATTGTTCCAGAAATAACTGCAGTATAATCTTCAATGTCACTGGCAGAAAAAGTTTCTAATTGTGGATTATTTATGCAATCAATCATGGTGCTATTTTCCTTATTACAAGAAACTAAGAAGACTAAACAATAAATAACAACTTTAAATTTCATAACACTTTAATCACAAATTGTATTAACTTCAGTCCAAGGATCTTTACACCAATAACCTGGAGGAGGAGGATCACAATTAAAACCATGTGCAGGAATAACGGGATCTACTTGCACACAAAGCAAATTAGGGTTTCCGGAAATAACGAGTTCTGAAATTCCTAAATTGTTACCATTGGCCACATTTAATGAACTTAATTGGTTAACCCCACACCAAAGGGCAAAAATATTCTTATGATTAGAGAAATCCAATGTAGTAATTTGATTGCCAAATATATATATATCTCTCAAACTTAAAGAGTTACTAATATCAATTGAATTTAAATTATTACAACATATGGACAAGAATACCAAATCATTGGTTTCTCCTAGATTGACTTCTGTTAATTGGTTAATTTTAGCGTCTATTGATTTTAGGAGTGGGTTCTTCGATACATCTAGGGTTAATAAAGAATTTTCATAACAACTTAAGGATTCTAATAAATAGTTTTGGCTTACATCAAGATTTTTTATTTGATTTTCACTACAGTTTAAAGAAATGAGAGCCTTATTATTTGTTACATTTAGTTCAGAAATTTGATTTCTCCAGCAATTTAAATTTGTAAGGTTAGGGTTGTTTGAAATATTTAAAGATTCAATAGTATTAAAATAACAATATAACTTCTCTAACTCTAAATTCTTTGAAACCTCTAAGGTGGAAAGAAAATTATCCCCACAATTTAGCTCTTTTAATCCAAGGTTACTAGAAATATTCAGAGATGGTAAAAGATTATGCGAACAATCTAGTATTTCTAGGGTAGGGCATTGGTTGACTTCTAATGAGGAAATTTGATTCCTGTTACAATAAAGTTCTTCTAAATTATTATTATTTCCAACATTAAGATAATTGATAGAATTAAAACTGCAATCAATAATTTTTAAATTTGTGTTATTTGTTAAATCTAAGGTCTTAATATCATTTTGTCTACAATTAAGCACTTCTAAAGCTACGAAATCTTGAATCCCAGTTAAGTCTGTCACTATTGTTGATTGCCCTGAAACAGGTTCTAAATCAAGCTCTGTAATAAAATTTATATTTTCAGTTATAACATAGTCGTCAAGTAAATCATCATAATCCAAATCGATTAATTTTTGTTCAAAAACATCATCAGGTACATAGGTTAATTGTGGAACAGTCGTTGTAAATGAAACTTCATTCCCATATAGAGTTTTTGTAGGAGAAGTTAAAAAAGTTCTGCAATAATAGGTTGTACTACTTGTAAGGTTTTCAACTCCACTTGTTATATTATTTTGACCTGTAACTTCAGCTATTATATCATTAATTGTAGGGGATGGACTAGTGCCATAGACAAATCCTTGGGAGGTTATGGAAAAACCATCACAATTTGGCTTATTAATTACCCCATTTAATGTAACGCTTTGGTAATTAACATTTGTAGCTTCAAGGGTTTCTAGGGTAATTGTATCATCACAAACAGAAACCCCATCGTCGTTATTTTTATTACAAGAAAAAAAGATGAATAGAATAATAAGGTAAAGGTGGTTTTTCATTGCATTTTTTTTAAATATAAAAAAATCCGCTGAAACATTTGCTGCTCCAGCGGATTTATAAATTATTAAAACTGAATACTAAATTTCCTCAGCGTCACGTAGTCCTTGAATGTACTGCGCTTTCTGAACTTGCTTTCTGCGTTTTACAGAAGGTTTAGTAAACTGTTGTCTATCTCTTAATTGACGCATCGTGCCCGTTTTGTCGAACTTACGCTTAAAACGCTTTAGCGCTCTATCAATATTTTCTCCGTCTTTTACTGGTATTATTAACATAGTGTCATCACCTCCTCTCTTTAGGGACGGCAAATATAAAAAGTAATTTATAATTAGCGTAAAATAAAATGCAAAAAGTTTATTCCTTAAATAATGAAGCCCGTTTGCTTAAATCCCTAATAAGCTTTTCTTCTTCGGCACTTTCAAGTAGGACGTTGTAATTTCTCCAAAATCCTTCATTGTATGGCCGTGGTGCAAAAATATCTGAAGACCATTCTTTACGCAATGATTCTGAAATAATTTCTGGATCTTGAATGACTTCTGAAAATAGAATCTCCTGAATGGTATAGTAATACTGTTCGTCTTTATCAATTCCCTGCTCCTCTTCATTCTTCTCTCTATCCGAAGATCGATCCCCAATGTTCACCAATTTTGGTGTTTCGTAATACAAATAACTTGGGTACATTTTATCATTGTATTCTCTATATGTTATAACAAGTTTATGATTTACATTCGTATCAAACAAACTTTTACTTCGTCTTTTTTGCACATCGGAAGCCGCAACGAGTTCGTATTCTAATTTCTTCACCGCATAATTATCGTAATAAATATAGATCCACCCTTTGGCTTCGAAACCTTCGTTGTAAACATTTTCAGTATTTAAACCAACAAAATCTTTACTTTTTGTGATTCTTATTTTGTACAATTTTCGACCATCATCCACTAAGATAGTATCTAACACAAATTGATGCTTGTCTAGCATTCCTTTTCCAAACAAGGCATCGTGAGTGTTGGAATTACGAATTAAATTTAGTTGTCCTTTAAATAAATTTTCAACACCAGTAAGTCTACTATCATTCCATTTAATAGCATTTACTAAGGTTTTGGTTTTAATGGTATCTCTAAGAAGATTTTTTGACCTCAACTTTTTATTTCCACCGTGGTATCTTAGATAGGACGCGTATGCAAAGAGACTATCCACATCACGTAAATCGTAACTCTTTCTGTTTTCGTCAACGTTTATTTTTAAATTCTTCCTTGAGCCTGAAGCAAAACTAGAATCATATAGTGTAAGTGCACTTTCAATAAGCCATTTGTATTCTTTTTTGTTTCGCTCTCTATGTCTTAAAAATCCCTTTTGAAGATAGGGCTCATTTGGCATATTGCGATCCAATCTTTCCATGGCTCTTACCACTATTCCGTTCCCATCGGTGGGTCTAGGGTCTGCCACAATAAGTACTTCATCCAATGAGGCAATATCCTCTTCTAGAAATACCTCTTGGGTATTATCAAATTCACTTACCAAGGTTTTAAAGCTTTTAAAGCCAATTGAAGAAATTACCAAAGTATCATTCTTGTGCTCCTGTGGAACCAACAACACAAACTTTCCATCAATGTTACTCACCGTACCTATGGTCGAATTTTGCACGTACACACTAGCGCTTTCAATAGGCTCGAAGGTTAAAAAATCTGAAATTTTGCTTTTGATTTCAATTTGCCCATAGGTATTTATAAAAAATAGGCTAATTAATAAAGTTAAGAAATGCTTTGAATAACGATACTTCATCTTTAAAGTTTAAGTTGTTAGTAGGTCGTTAGGTTGCTGGCTTATATGTTTTACCATCAATTACCATTTTGGCAATAATCTCTCTCAAAATCTCCGATGTACCACCACCAATAGGACCTAGTCTACTATCACGCAATAACCTTGCCATTGGGTAGTCCTCCATATAGCCATAGCCTCCTAAAAGTTGCAGACACTCGTAGGCAACCTCATCGGCTACTTTGGTAGAAAATAGTTTCGACATGGTTGCTTCTTTCACCACATATTGTCCTTCGCCTAAACTCTTAGCTACATTATAATTAAAGGTTTTGGAAATTTCAACTTCTGTAGATAAATCTGCCACTTTATGTCGTAGGGCTTGAAATTTTGAAATACTCTGTCCAAAAGCCATCCGGTCTTTCATATATTGAATAGTATATTCCAACGCCCATTCACTTCTTGCGTGTGCATTAATCCCCATCACCAATCGCTCTAATGCAAAGTGTTGCATGATGTAAGGGAAGCCCATATTTTCTTCTCCCATTAGGTTTTCCGCAGGAATTTTCACATTGTCAAATGCTATTTCGCCAGTATCGCTCGCTCGCCATCCCAATTTATCCAGTTTTGTGGCAGAAATCCCAGGAGTGTCCCTATCTATTACAAATATACTTATACCTTTATTACCAAGTTCGGGTTTAGTTTTAGCTGCTACAATTAAATAATCGCTATAGACCCCATTTGTAATGAACGTTTTTGAACCATTAATTATATAATGGTTTCCGTCTTTTACGGCTGTAGAACGCATCCCACTTACATCACTTCCTCCAAAAGGTTCTGTAATGCAAAGACAACCCATTTTTTCACCAGAAATACTTGGCGCTAAATACTTTTCTTTTTGAGCTTCATTTCCTTCCTTTTCAAGATGCGTCATAGCTAAATAGGTATGTGCCCACATGGCTGCCGCAAAACCACCACTATTTAATCGTTGCATTTCTTCAAGAAAAATAACCATGTAGAAAATGTCTAAGTTTAGTCCACCATATTTCTCAGGATAGGAAATTCCAAAGTAGCCCATTTCGCCCATTTTCTTCCATATAAAACGGTCTATGGTTCCGGTTTTTTCCCACGTATCTATATGTGGCGCTACCTCCTTTTGAAGGAAATCGCGAAAGGTCTTTCTAAAATATTGATGTTCTTCGGTAAAATATTGATCATTCATCTATTTGCACGCTTTAAAAGTCTTCAATTTCCCGAAGCTTTTGGGAAATTATTCTGCTAGCAAATATAGTTTAATTAGCTGTAATTTTTGAACGGTAATTCCTTCAATTTTTGATAATTCATCCAAATTCCCAATACCATTTCTCAAGTGAACAAATTCCCAAATATCTTTTGCAAGGGCAAATGAAATACCTGGAAGCGTTGCAATATCCGAAGCCGACGAATGATTGATATTCATTTTTTGAATTTCTTTTGGTGTTTTTACGGTAAACTTATTTAGTGCTCTTTGAACTACCGAAGCATCTAAACCATACACAAAATAAAGTTGGACATCATCTGTAAACCCACCTAATTTGTTGCGATATTCAATAATTCTATTACTTAATGCATCTCCTATACCACTCACTTCCATTAACTGTTCTTTTGTAGCCAGGTTTAAATCTGTTTTTTCAGAAAATGATAGTACTTTATTATACGAATTTGTCTTAGTATTCCTTTTGGGATTGGTTACCCACTCTGGAAACTTAAAATAAGGGCTTATTGAGTCCAACCAGTTTTGGTTTACTCCGGTAACTTTCTTAAAATCTGAAACTGAATTAATCCACTTTCCGTCTTCCCTAAAAGTCTTTAGTTTATCGTATTCTTCCGTTTTCATCCCTAACGTATACGCTTTAAAATCGGTAATGAAATTAGGATTAAAAGGATATAACTTGGGTTTTCTTTTATCAAGTTCAACCTTACGAAGCGAATCCATTTCTATTTGAAGTAGTAATACTTTAGGGGTGTCTATTTTGAAAGATGATTCAGAAGAAAAACTAAAGAAATAATTAAGGTAGATAAGCAGAATAATTAGTGCCGACAAAAGTAAAATCCCACTTTGTTCACTTCTACTGAACCGTAAGTGGGATTTTAAAAAATTTTGAAACATAACTCCACATTTTAAATGCTAACGGGGAGTTAATAGACTATAAATTTAAAAAAATATTTTAATCATTTAAAGCATCTCGTTTTAATTTAATAGCATCGAGATAGCGATTTAATTGCTTTTTCACTACTGGGAATAAGAAGTATAACCCAATCATATTAGGGAATACCATAGCAAAAATCATTGCATCAGAGAAATCCCAAATAGATTGCATACTTGCTGCCGCACCAATAACGATAAATGTTAAGAATAAAATTTTATACACCAAATCGGCTCTTTTACCTCTTCCAAAAAGGAATTTCCAAGATTGTAATCCATAATACGACCAAGAAATCATGGTTGAAACTGCAAATAATACCACCGCAATAGTTAAGAATATATTTGAATAAGGAATAAACTCTGCAAATGCCTTAGCTGTTATTCCAGCTCCTTCATAAGAAATACCATCTATAATAGCAACTCCTTCACCTGTAATATCTCCATATTCAAAATATCCGCCAAAATTAAATATAATGATCACTAGTGCTGTCATGGTACAAATCACTACAGTATCGATAAAAGGTTCAAGCAAAGCAACTAGTCCTTCACTAGCAGAATACTTAGTACGAACAGCAGAGTGAGCAATGGAAGCAGAACCTGCTCCAGCTTCGTTTGAGAAGGCCGCTCGTTTAAATCCTACTAATAATACACCAATTAAACTTCCCACACCAATTGCAGTAGGGTTAAAAGCTTCAGTTATAATAAGTGAGATAGCATCATCTATCAGTCCAAAATTACTGAAAATGATATACAAACAAGCGAGTATGTAAAAGACTGCCATAAAAGGAACTACTCTTTCTGTTACTGAAGCAATTCGCTTAATACCGCCAATAATGATAATACCTACAAAGAATGCAAGCACTAATCCTATAATGGTTCCAGCCATAGTGCTTTCAGTTCCAAACATTTCTTTAAGTACTATGGTCGCCTGATTCGATTGTGCAGCATTACCTCCTCCAAAAGATCCTCCAATACAGAAAATAGCAAAGAATACCGCAGCTATTTTACCAAGGGTAGCAAATCCCTTTTCCTTAAGTCCTTTTGTTAAGTAATACATAGGACCCCCATAAACGGTTCCATCTTCACCAACATCTCTATATTGAACTCCAAGTGTACATTCAACAAATTTTGTAGACATTCCTAATAACCCACAAACTATCATCCAAAATGTAGCTCCTGGTCCACCTAATGCAATAGCTAGAGCAACACCGGCAATATTTCCGTTACCAACAGTACCTGAAACAGCTGTTGCCAATGCCTGAAAATGACTTACTTCACCATCGCTACTTTCATCACGTATGGTGTCTCTAATATCTCCATCTATAGCAAGTTCATCATCAAGCGTACCAATGTGGTGATCTATGTCATCTACTTTGTTCATATCGACTCCTTGAGCAATTCCATCTTCACCGTACAATATTTTTGCACCGTGCTTTTCAATGTCCTCATATTTTCCTCGCACTGTATTTATTGCTTTTCCAAAAAACCGAATATTTGGAAATCCAAAATAAATAGTAAAGAAAGCTGCACTACCTACCAAAAGCACAATTATAAAAGGCACATTTGGATACACTTCAAAAAAGATTACATTAGAAAAAAAGCTAGAAACAGGTGCAAATGCTTGATCTATCTTTTGGTCTATACCAATTTCTTCAGTTGCAGTTTCTTGCGCAAAAGTTACTATTGGAATAATAAAACTTAGAATGGAAAGAAGGAATTTCTTCATAATGGGTTTTTTAGTTAGTATTTGTTTTTCAGCACAGCAAGATGCTAAAAAAAATAGCTTTTTCAAATTTTTACTGAGTATTAATTACCGTATATCTTAAACTTGGTACTGTGCTTTTAAACTTTCAATTTGATTTGGCCGACCAATTAAAATCAATTTAGAGTCTTTTTTCAAAATAAGGGAAGCTTCTGGGTTGACTATATACTCTCCTTCCGGAGTTTTATACCCAATAATAGAACATCCTGTTTTTTTACGAATATCTAAGTCTTTAATGGCCTGTTCCTTTCCACTTGGACACACTTTTTCAAATGGAATTTGCTCCACAAAAATACTATCTTCCTCTCCTGATACTGTAAGATTGTCTAAAAACTCTACCAAATCTGGAACAACCACTAAGGATGCCATGTGGTCCCCTCCTATCTTATCTGGCATAATGACATTGTCTGCCCCAGCTAATTTCAATTTTTTATAACTAGTCTCCTCTGTAGCGCGACTTATTATTTTTAAGTTTTTATTAATCTGTCTTGCAGAAAGCACCACAAAGAGATTATCTGCATCACTAGGCAAAGCGCAAATTAATGTCGCGGCTCTTTCAATTCCTGCCTTTAATAAAACTTCGTCTTCATTGGCATTCCCTGTTACAAATAAGTGATCTTCATCAGAAAAGCGCTCTACCACTTCTTCATTCATTTCTACCACTACATATTCCTTATTGTATGCTTCTAATTTCTGAACTGCTTGCATCCCGTTTCTTCCAAAACCACAAATAATAACATGGTCGCGAAGATTGTCTATTTTCTGTTGCACTTTTTTTTGTCTTAAGTTACCAATATTGCTCTTACTTAAAATATATTCGGATATTACACTTATAGCATATCCAACGATAAAGATACTTGAAAGAATAAGAAATGAAGTGAAAATCTTTTCAGAAGCACTCATTGGGTGTAACTCCCCAAACCCTACCGTAGTAATTGTAATCACAGTCATATATACTGCATCAATCCACAGGTAATTATAAAAGAACTTAAAGCCAAAAATCCCCATAAAAAACACGAGGATTAACAACCCTAAAGCACCCATTATTTTTGATTGAAAGAACGCTCTCATAGATCAAAAACTGAACTTCTTTTGGTATATACCAAATCTTTAATCTTTAGCCAAAAGGCAAGTACTAAATATAGCGCAAATCCCGCCCCAAAGGTCGCAAAGGTCACATAAATAAAAGAAAGCCGAACGGTCTTGGCACGCATCCCTAATCGCTCGGCCAATCGAGAACTTACATAAAAGCCTCTTTTTTCGAAGTAATGACGTATGTTGTATACCATTTGAAGCATGGATGCAAAATACTACATTTTTTAACAATAAAATAGGCTATGATTTTAAAATAAAGTTCCCAACTTCACATTGCATACAACGATATTTATTACAATATTCATTCTTTAATTGCAGTAATGCTTGACTATGCCAAGCCGAATTTTCAATAGTTCTTAATGCTTGAAACTTTGTGATAGTTCTATTATTTTCAATAGGTAATGAAAGGGCTAAATCGATTAACTCTTCGGTAATGTCCCGACCTTGCTGTGTTGCGAATGCAAACTTTAACGGAATAATCGTATTAATGATAAACAAATCTACTAATCCCTTCGTTATGCTCTTTTTTCGTTTTGTGGAAGTGATTTCAAAATTGTAGTGTGCATCCCAATATTCACTGGCAGCAACATTAAAAAGATCATAAAATTCTTCTTTGGTGGTTGCTTCCATCATTTTTGAAAAAAGATGCGGATTGCTAGACCATAAAGTAGCTAATTGAGACAATCGTATGGTGGGGAAATTTGGAGGTCTAAGTCTAAAAAATTTTGAAGGAATCACCCCAACATTCGAGATTTTATACATGGTCTTGGAATACTCATAACTATCTTTCAATAAACCAAAATACCTTCCTCCTTTTTCAACTTCCAACAAGCCTGCTTGTCCAAAAAGCAGCGCTTCCAATTTCAATAAATTTCCACCACATTTTTTAATAATAGCATAATCTATAGATTTGGCGACACTATAAAACGAATCTGCATTTAACTTAAGCCCGAAGTTTTTAGACAGCATATAAAACATAACGGCTTCCCAATTATTTTGGGTTTCAGAAAGTTCCTGTAAAATAAGGGTTGTTTTTTTCTGAAGCCGCTCTACAAACAATCGCCAAAACCAACTTTGAAGAATAAAATCATCTACCTTTCCAAAATCATTTTCACAGGGAATAAATTGTTTTGTTTTTGAAAATAGTTGACAGTATTGCAACAGGGTTCTTTGCTCCACAATGTCTTTTACTTCCATAGTTGGCAATACACTATTGTCATTTCTAAAAATAGCCACGTCGTACTCCCATACCACATGCAGAATTACGTTATCATAATTTGAATCTTTTTCGTGTTGGTGGGCATACCAATCTGAAGACCTAATATGAATTTCTATATTCCCAACCCACAATTGTCCATCAATTTCTACATGCGCCAAAAGGAAATCGGGACCAGCATCCTGATTATGATGACCCACTTGTAAAACCTTAATGGGTTTTATGTCTGAAGTAAATAAATTAACCGTAGAAAATTTTTGAAATTTCCACAGATAATGAAGAAAATCCTCCTTCATGAGAGTTTAATATAGGGGGGAGTTATTCTGCGGAAGTCTAAAAATAAAAAAACCTCTCCAATTCTGGGAGGCTTTTCTTACATATTTTGAATATTGTTATTCAATATACCCCATTTTTCGCATCCAATCGTCATTATACATTTTACCTACATAACGACTTCCGTGGTCGTGAAAAAGCACCACTACCACATCATTCTTCGTAAAATGCTCTTTTAACTGTAGCACCCCTTTTATGGCTGCTCCCGCCGAATTACCTAAAAACATCCCCTCTTCTTTTGAAAGGCGTTGGGTATACACCGCGGCATCTTTATCGGTTACTTTGGTAAAACCATCAATAATGGAGAAATCAACATTTTTAGGAAGAATATCTTCTCCAATACCTTCAGTTACATAAGGGTAAATTTCCTTTTCATCAAAAATTCCTGTTTCATGATATTTTTTAAAAACGCTTCCGTAAGTGTCAATACCCCAAACTTTTACATTGGGGTTTTGTTCTTTTAAATATTTTCCCACACCGCTAATGGTTCCACCTGTTCCTACTCCCACAACAAAGTGAGTCACTTTACCATCGGTTTGTTTCCAAATTTCGGGGCCTGTACTTTCATAATGCGCTACCGCGTTACTTGGATTGTCATACTGATTCACATACCAAGCGTTCGGTGTTTCTTCAGCAAGACGTTTAGCGGTAGAATAATAGGATCGAGGATCTTCGGGTGCAACATCGGTTGGGCACACATACACTTCACTACCCACAGCCTTTAAAATATCTACCTTTTCTTTACTCTGCTTATCGCTGGTGACGCAAATCATTTTGTACCCTTTTACAATGGCGGCTAAGGCTAGTCCCATTCCTGTATTTCCACTGGTTCCTTCCACAATAGTGCCACCGGGTTTTAGTCGTCCGTCGGCTTCGGCATCTTCAATCATTTTTAACGCCATTCTATCTTTTACCGAGTTTCCTGGGTTAAAAGTTTCGTATTTGGCAAGAACCAAACAAGGTAAGTCGGCCGTAAGTTTATTGATTTTAACTAAAGGTGTATTTCCAATAGTTTCTAAAATATTTTTTGCGTATTCCATCTCTTATTTTAAAGCTGGGCAAAAGTACAAAAGACTTAAGAGAAAAGAGAATAGACTATAAAGAAAAGCAATACTTACTGAAACCTAATTGCTTTTACGGGGGAAATTTTTGACACCATATACGACGGAATTAACAGCATCAGCAAGCAAAGTAATAAGGTGCCAACATTCAACAGAATAATGTAACCAACATCAATAAATACAGGCGCATGGGTTACGTAATAGGTTTTAGGGTCTAAGGTGATAAAATTTCCATATTTCTGAAGGAGCAGAAATCCAATTCCTATCACATTTCCGAAAAACAAGCCCACACAAATAATATAGCTTGCATTGTATAAAAATATCTTTCTTATACTCCAATCGGTACTCCCCAACGCTTTCAAAATACCAATCATTTGGGTGCGTTCCAAAATTAAAACAAGCAAGGCGGTAATCATATTAATCCCTGCAATAAGAATCATAATTCCTATAATAAGTACCACATTAAAATCGAACAAATCTATCCATTCAAAAATGGAATAGTATTTATCCCGTATGGTAATAGAATCTAAGGTGCTGGGAGTGGCTTCGTAAACCTGATTCCCAATCGTTTGAATATCATTAAAATCGTCTACAAAAATTTCGAAAGAGCCTATTTCATCTTCGGTCCAATTATTCAATCGTTGGATATGCCGAATATCGGTGAGCATAAACTGTTCATCAAATTCCTGAAATCCGCTATCGTAAATTCCCACAAGGGTAAACCCTCTACTTCGGGTTTTATTTTCTTTTTCTTCCTGAAGAAAAAAAGTGACAATTTTATCGCCTAGCTTAAACCCTAATCTATTGGCGAGATAGGAGGAAATAAGCACCTCATCATGTAAGTTTTCAGTATAATTAGGCAGCCGTCCTTCCATGAGATATTCTTCAAAATACTGCCAATCGTAATCGGCGCCTACACCTTTCGCCACAACGCCTTCAAAATCGGTTTCGGTACGGATAATACCTCCCTTGGAAGCGGTTACCTGTATGTGCCTTATTCCTTCTACAGAAGTAAACTTGGGATAAAAATCTTGATTTTTTGAAATGGCAACTTGCGACTCGTCGCTGGTATTGGTATCGAAATTTGAAATGATAATATCGCCGTTAAAAGCAGATACTTTTTCCCGTATTTTTTTCTGAAGTCCTACACTGGTAGCAATGGTTACCAACATAATCACCATTCCCAATGTAATTGCCGCAATAGCAATTTTTATTATTGGTGCCGATACACTACTTTTATAATCCTTCGAAGCAATGATGCGTCGAGCAGTAAAGAATTCAAAATTCACGGGCTATGGTTCGATTTTCTTTTTTCAAAAATACATTATTAATTATTCTTCCATTAACGATGCTCATTTGTTTTTCGTGCGGAGGGCAGAATACTTCAGAGAAAAGAACAGAGAAAAGTGAAAAAAGCGAAGAGAAAATAGAGAAGACATTAGATTCTATTTATGTTTTAGGTATAATTCCTGGAGCAAACTCATATAATGAATATCTTCCTCTAATTATAAACAAAAAAATTGGGATTGTTGCAAATCAGACTTCAGTGGTTACTGAAAAGGTCAATAGTATTTTAGGAAAGCCAATAAAATTAATAGATAGTAAAATATACAAAGACGCTCATCTTGTCGATTTTTTACTTTCTGAAGGCATTGCACTTCAAAAAATATTCTCTCCAGAACACGGCTTTCGGGGCTCTGAAGATGCTGGTGCCGAAGTAAAAGATGGCAAAGACACCAAAACAGGATTGCCTATTTTTTCACTCCACGGAAAGAACCGAAAACCTACCTCTGAGCAAATGCATGGATTAGAAATGATGGTGTTCGATATTCAAGATGTAGGTGTGCGCTTTTACACTTATTTATCAACCCTGCATTATGTGATGGAAGCCTGTGCCGAAGCGAATATTCCATTAATTGTTCTAGATCGTCCCAATCCCAACGCCCATTATATGGATGGCCCGATGATGGAACCTGAAAATACTGGGTTTTTAGGGCTACACCCTGTGCCTTTGGTCTACGGAATGACCATTGGTGAATACGCCCAAATGATAAATGGGGAAGGTTGGTTGAAGGATGGGATACAATGTAATTTGACTGTCATCCCTATTAAAAACTACAATCACCAAAGTCGCTATTCATTGCCCGTGCGTCCTTCACCCAATTTACCCGATGACCAAGCCATTAATTTATACCCGAGTTTGGGATTATTGGAAGGCACCAACCTCAACGCGGGTCGTGGCACCGAAATGCAGTTTCAAGTCATTGGTTCGCCCTATTTACCCAAAGATAAGTATCCCTTTAGCTACACGCCACAACCAAATTTTGGCTCTAGCAATCCTAAATTTAAAGGCGTAGCCTGCCACGGACTCGATTTACGAAATACCCCCCGATTGGATAACGTAGATCTCACTTGGATTATGGATGCCTACCATAATTACGAAAAGAAAGACGATTTTTTTAACACCAAAAACTTTACCACCCACGCGGGAACCGCCAAACTGCAACAGCAAATTGAAGCAGGCTTATCGATGAAGGAAATTAGAGAAAGTTGGCAAGCTGATTTGGAACAATTTAAAAAGGTGAGAATGAAGTATTTGATTTATGAGTAATTAAGAAATCCTCCGCTTCATCTCCTCCACAATGTTGAACGCCGCAGGGCAAATCGCCACATTTTTCAGCGTCAGGTTTGAGATTTGCTGGAACTTTTTTCTATCGGTATGTGGAAATTCGCGACAGGCTTTGGGACGGACTTCATAAATACTGCAATAGTTATCGGCTCCTAAAAATGTACACGGCACGCTTTGCAACACATAATCGTGGTCTTCATCCACTCGCAAATACGTTTCAATAAACTGCTGGGGTTTCATTCTAAAATGTTTGGCAATACGTTCTACATCCTTATCGGTAAACAAGGGTCCTGTTGTTTTACAGCAATTAGCACAATTGAGGCAATCGGTCTTTCGAAACTCGGCCTCGTGCAATTCCACCATCAAGGTATCTAAGTTTTTGGGTGGTTTTTTCTTCAGCTTGGCAAAGAATTTTTTGTTTTCGGTATTCGTATCTTTGGCGCGCTGTGGGAGTTGTTTTAGGATTTCTTCCATTTAGGTCTTGGGTCTTGGGTCTTGGGTCTTGGGTCTTGGGTAAATTTACTTATTCTATTCGAAAATGAAAGATATATTAGGAAAAGCATTACTAGATTATTTTCACGGAAACTACACCGAGGACATCCTCACCGAAACCAATATTAGTGATGAAGACGAGCTACCCCTGCCCTATCTTTTCCGAAATTATGACGAAATGCCTTCTTTAGAACAAAAAGCACTCGAATTATGCAAAGGAACTGTTTTGGACGTAGGATGTGGTGCTGGAAGTCATTCGCTTTGGCTTCAAAATAAGGGATTGCAAGTAACAGCAATCGATACATCCAAAGGAGCTTTAGAGGTTACTAGGTTACGCGGGGTTGAAAATGTAAAACAGATATCTCTTTTAGACTATTCCGAAGCAAAATTCGATACCATTTTATTGCTCATGAATGGTACTGGAATCTTTGAGACCATTGACCAAGTTCCAAATTATTTACATCATTTAAAATCGCTTTTACAACCTAACGGACAAATTTTAATCGATTCTTCCGATTTAAAATATATGTACGACACCAGTGAAGAAGGTGGTATTTGGGTCCCTGCAGATAGATATTATGGCGAGTTGGAATTTACGATGAAATACAAAGGCGAGCTAAGCAACCCTTTTCATTGGTTGTATTTAGATTCCGCTCGTTTTGAGGTATACGCAAAAAATAATGGTTTCAAATTTGAAACCATTATAGAAGGTGAACATTTTGAGTACCTAGCGAGACTTACTGCTTATCCACTGTAAGATAACCGCCTTTTACAAGTTGTTTAATCTTTGTACCAAATAACTCACGGCTCCAATCGGAAGAAATTTTTTCGATGTCTTTGGTGAGTTCTTTTCGATTTTTTTCAAACTTCTTCGATACATCACTGTCAAGGTATTCTTGAAAAACGGCATTTTCTTCTTCGGTTAACGCATAATCTGAAACTACTTTTTGGCCAACTTCAGAGCTATAAAAATCGTTCATTTTGGCAATGTCTTCTCTTGTAAAGTACTTTCGGTAAGCAAATGTAAGACGAGAAATGATATCGTCTATTTGATCTTCTTCGTCAAGTTTAAGCTCTTCCCAAGCTTCTTCTGGAATTTCCTTATCCCTAAAGTTACGTTCTAAAACAGGGAACAATTCGTAAAAAGCAATGCTGTATTGAACACGGGTTCCGTTGATATCTAAATAATCTATAATTTCTTTCTGAAAATCATCCACTTGAGAGATTCCCGAAAAACAAATAAGTAAAAATATCGTTAAAAAGGTAGACTTCATTTTAAATTTGGTATTATAAAAGTTATGTTTGCCAAACTTACAAAAATTGCGCCATGTCACAATATTTAAGAATTTTCTTTTTTGCTTCGTTGCTATTATTTTCATTTTCGGGATGTAAAAATGACGATGGCGGCGAGGTAATCGCAGACCCAACGGCCGAAAATAAAAAGGCTTTGGGGGTATCTGCAGAGGATTTACTTTCCGATGACATTTATGGCTCTTTAACCGTTGAGTTTGTGTACACCACTTCTTCGAAACCAGCTGAAGCAAGTATTACTGCTTTCAGAAACTTTTTACAGGCTAGAATTCATAAACCTGGTGGTATAATTTTTGTAGAAACTCAAATTCCAGACCAAGCAGGCGCGCCTTTTACGTTAAACGATATTAAAGATTTTGAAGAAGAATTTAGAACCCAATACACTGATGGAGATGACATAGCTGTGTATATCTTTTTCTCTAACGGAAGCTCTAGTAACGACACTCAAACCAATGTAACTTTAGGAACAGCCTATAGAAATACCTCCATGGTAATTTATGAAAATACCTTACGCATTATTACCGAGTCTGACCCTGTTTTGCTTCCTATTTTAGAGCAAACCACTATGCAACACGAAATGGGTCATATTTTTGGATTGGTGAATATTCAAAATGATGATATTCATACCGCTCACGAAGATCCAAGTGCTAGTAAACATTGTATTGTGAATGAATGCCTCATGTATTTTGAAGCGACTAACCTTTTAAGAAGCGAAGTAACTCGTTTTTTAAGACGAGGCGCTGTACCTCAGCTAGATCCCTTGTGTATTGAAGATTTACAAGCTAAAGGAGGAAAATAAATCTATTTCTTATTTTGCTTCAAAGACTTTTTCTCCGTTGATAAAAGTTTTAAGCACTTTGATATTAGGTATTTCATCCTCTGGGCAAGTCATAATGTCCTTATCAATGACAATAAAATCGGCAAATTTTCCTGCTTCAATACTTCCTTTTTCGTTTTCTTCAAAATTAGAATAGGCCGCCCAAATGGTCATCCCTTTTAAGGTTTCTTCACGAGTTAATCCTTCTTCTTTACGGTACCCATTTTCAGGATATTGTTTTAAGTCTTTTCTAGCCGTGGCAGCATAAAAAGTGTACATAGGGTTTACATTCTCCACGGGGAAATCGGTTCCCAACGCCACCAATCCAGCTTTATTCAATAACGTTTTATACGCATAAGCACCTTTAATTCTTTCGGAACCCACACGGTCTTCTGCCCAATACATATCGCTTGTGGCGTGGGTAGGTTGAATCGACGGAATGATATTTTTTGAAAAGGCATCAAAATCCGAAAGACTTACCACTTGTGCATGTTCAATTTTCCAACGGGCATCCTTCTTTCCATCTAGTGCTTTTTTATAGGCTCTTAAAACCGAAACGTTTGCCGAATCACCAATGGCATGGGTATTCATTTGATAGCCTGCTTTTACAATTCTTTCGGCTAGTGAATCTAATTGAGCCGCATTGGTAATCATGGCGCCAAAATGTCTGTCTTTATCACTATAAGGAGCGCGTAAAGCCGCCCCTCGGGAACCTAAAGCGCCATCACCGTAAATTTTTACAGAACGTACATTTAATCTTTCGGTTTTTACAATTCCTTTATTTAAAAAGTGATTTAAATTTTCTTCAGAATTACTCACCATAGCATATACTCTCAATTTAATATCACCGGTCTGTTGAAGACTTTCAATTAATTCAATAATATCTCTATCTAAGCCAGCATCATTCACTGTAGTTAATCCCAAGCTTACACACGCTTTTTCAGCATCTTTTAATGCTACTGTAGAAACTTCTCTTGATGGTACGGGCATAATATCGAAGACCAATTTCATAGGCGAATCGACAATTATACCGGATGGTTCTCCATTCTCTAAAACGACTTCTCCACCTTCCATCTTGGTGGCCGATGTAATTCCAGCCATTTCAAGTGTTTTGGAGTTAACCCAAAGTGCATGACCATCAATTCTACTTAAGGCAATTGGCGTGTCTGGAAATAATGAATCAAGCTCCTTTTTTGTTGGAAACTCCTTTATAGGCCAATCGTTTTGATCCCAACCACGGCCAAAAATAAAAGTTGAATTTTTGTCTTTCTGAAAATCTACAATTCTTTGCAGCGTCTCTTCTTTACTAGTTGTCCCCACCAAATCGACATTCTGTAATCCTAGTCCGAAATTATATAAGTGCGCATGGGCGTCGATAAGTCCTGGTAGAACAGTTTTTCCATCCACATCCAATGTTTCTGTGGCTTTGTATTTTCCTAAAATACTTTCGGAAGTTCCTACTTCCAGAATTTTACCGTCTTTTACGGCAAATGCTTCGGCGGTTTCAAAACCTTCATTGACGGTGTAAATTTTAGCGTTAGTAACAATTAAATCGGCTAAAGGTTTTTCAGAATTACAAGAAAATAAAGACGAAAGAAGGGCGAAAAGGAGTAGTTTTTTCATGAAATTGGTTTTGGTAAATATAAAAAAAGCATCCGATTATGAACGGATGCTTTCTATATTAAACCCTAAACTTAACTTTTCCTTTTCAATGCTATTTATTAGATACTTAATAGCAAAAAGGTTGCTTCATTTACCAGTCAAATTTATAGGTGGCACCAAGAAGTCCCTGTATACCTTGCACAGGGAAATTTTGCCATTTTTCATAGTTGTTTCCTAGCAGGTTACTTCCTTTGGCAAATATGGAAAGACGGTCGTTTACACGATATCCCAAATTAACATTGGCATCAAAAAAAGAGTCCAACGAAATCACTTGTGAATTGCTTGTGTTGTCTAAATCTTTACGTTCTCCAACAAAGAATAAAGACACCCCTCCGTAGACTTTTTCGGTTATATTGAAATTGGAAAAGATCGACGCTTCTAATTCTGGTACATTCCAAGCTTCAGGTTGATTGTCTAAAGAATAACTATAAAAATTGGCGCTTGCTCCTAACATAAAAGTATTTGACACTTCTACTTTCAATTCACCAAAAATGTTTAAAATATTAAGGTCATCGTAAACCAGTCCGAAGGAATTTCCGTATTCGTAACCTTCAAAATTAGGGCTCATTCCTTTGTACGGATTTAACTGAAAAAAGGCTCTGTTTTCTTCTTTTCCATAGCTTCCGCGAACATTATATCCCACTTGATTGCTCAACTTCCCTTTTAGTCCTCCAAAGGCATTGTACAATTGACTCGTAGGCGCGATAAATAAGGTGGGGGACACAAAAGGGTTTTCATTTTTAAATTCGCGGTAGGTGTTTTGATGCAAGCCTCCCTCGGCACCCCCGTACACAATTAAAACCTCATCTACCAATCTATAAGAAGCATTTATTTGCGGATAAATAAAGAATTCAGTTTCACTATTCTCCGTATCCAAACTCACTACCGCATTGGCTCCTAAAGAAAGCGTTAAATCTTCATTTACATACACCAAAGATGGAGTAATCCCAGCATTAAGGTAACTATATGCAATACCCATATTGTTAATATAATTCCTTTCGAAACTTCCATTTACATAATCCACTTCTCCATCTATTTTTAAGGTAAAATCGGTTAATGGAAAAGCAAATTTGGGTTGAAGATTCAAATTAATTTCTGAAGAAGAAAAAGCATCTCCCAAATAATGAATCTTTGCCGAAGCACCTTCAAAAATAGATTCTTCTAAAGATATATTTCCTCCCACATGAAACCCTAAATAGGTTTGTTGCGGATCGATTTCATTAAGGGTTTCATCAGTTGCAGAATCAAAGTTATCATTTAAACCGTACCAATTAAAAAGTTGATGCTCCACACCAGCTTCCAATTTATACGACATATCCTTTTGACGGCTTGTGTAATTTCCGCTAAGTTCGGTATCGTAATATTTGTTCTCTAAACGAACCCCATCAATGTCCCCTTGTGAAGAATTATGGCGGAAGAAGATTCCTGCATTGTCAGTACGGCTAATTTCAAAACTACTGAATAATTCTCCTAATACACTGGTGTAATTTCCAAATCCAAGCGTAGCATAATTATCATACAGTGTTATTGGTTTTGCTTTATCTACTGTGGCAGCCTTTCCTTTGGAAGGCGTAAAAGTAGAAGCTACTGGTACCGAAAAAATTTCATACCGAACCTCCTTTTTTTGAACTGAATCTGTATCGTTTAAAACAGGTGTTTCCTTTACTTTAAACGCATCCGATATAGTTGGCGTGTAAGGCTTTACAATATTTACTACTTCCGTCCCTAAATCATCTTTGTCTTGAGAAAAAACAAGACTTATAGAAAGAATGCAAAAAACAAAAATCAGTGATTTTTTGAATAAAAACATAGTGTTTATAATAATTTGAATTGATGAATTTCTAATTTCCGTCAGTTTCTACAGAAGAATTGGTTTTTGACTCCGCTGCTTTAATTACAGCAAGCTCTGCTTTGGCTTCTTCCACTACATCGGGATAGTCGGTGAAATTGGTCGTAACACTTTCCAGAATATAAGTAGCTTGATACGCATCTTTTAAGGCATAAAAGTTCTTCGCCATGAGTACCAATCCTTTCGCTCCAAAGTATTTATAACCCGAAAAATCTTTTGCCAATTTTTGAACTGAGGCATTGGAAGCTTCATATTTTCCTTCTTTATTTTTGAAATACGCATCGTAGTACAATGCTTCTGCTGCTAATTTACCTGTAGCAATTTTGGCGACCTCTGCATAAGCCGTTTTCGCTTTTTGCTCTTCCCCAGTTTCAATAGCCGATCGTGCAATAATAATTTGCGCATCACTTTTTATTGCGTTGTCAATTTTACCATTCTGAAGCACTTTTTCTGCATATGTTACGGCTTCACTGTATTTTTTCAACTCATAACTCGCCTTCATACTGTTGGTCTGCGCAAAAATGACGTTTTGAGGGAAATCGGCTTCGGTTTCAAGGCGTTTCAAATAAGTTAAGGCTTTGTTGTAGTCTTTTTTACCCAAATACAATTCAGAAATTCTTGCTAAAGCCTGCTCGCTAAATTCACTTCGCTCCTTCCCTACTACAAACTCGTAATGTGGAATGGCTTTGTCGCCTTTATTTTCAGCAAAATATAATTGTGCCAAATAAAAATGGGCTTTTAATGCGTGGGAACCATTTGGGAAATCCTTTAAATAGGCTTCAAATCGGGTGATGGCTTGAGAAGGCTTATTTTCAAGATAAGGTTGTTCGGCCGCTTGATAACTGGCGTCGTCCAATTCGGCATTTTCAACTTCCACAAAATCTAAAGTATTTACCCAAGTAGCATAATCGTTAACTCGTCCCTGATCAATGTAAATAATCTTTGCCGAAGCCACTGCCTGTAATGCTTCGGGTGTGGATGGAAAATCATTGGCCACCTTTTTGAATTTTGCCAACGCCTCGTTGCTTTTTCCAGTATTGTCTAAAATAAGTGCTTGTTTTAATAGCGCTTTAGGTACATAACTACTCCCTGGAATTTCATTAATCAGTTTTTCATAAGTTACCATCGCATCGCGTGTGTTTTCTTGTGCTACATAGGTATTTCCAAGTTCGTATAAAGCATCATCGCGATAAAAGGATTTCGGGTATTTAGCCGAAAAACTTTTCAGTTCTTCCAATTTCTTTTCGGTTCGGTCTACAAATCCATAGCTAATTGCTTTCTGAAACGCTGCATAATCTTTATCTGGCGTACCACCTTCTATGGCTTTATTATAATTTTCCATCGCCGGCCAATAACTACTGCTAACAAAATGACTATCCCCTAATCGCAAATACGCATCGTTTCGTCGTGCGGCATCGTTGGAAGACGATTCTAAAAACTTTTCATATTGTGTAATCGCTTCAGGATAGTTTTTAAGTTTGAAATAATTGTAGCCCAAATTATAACTGCTATTTTTATACTCAGGGGTTTGAGAAGCATTAGGTAATTGCAAAAACTGTTTGTATCCTACTAGTGACGTTTCAAAATTAGAAGCTTGGTAATCGCTTTCGGCTTTCCAAAAAGTAGCTCGGGCTGTAAAAACAGGATCGAGTGGTTCTTTTAATGATTTCTGAAAAAGCGCCACCGCTTCAGGATAATTTCCTTCGTTATATACTTCCAAACCTCGATAAAAAGCAACTTTTTGATAGGCTTTTTTATTATTGAATGTCTTGTTGTTTTCTAACAATTCCAACGCAGCTTGATAGTTCTTTGAAGTGATATACGAATCAATTAATAAATCCTTCAAAGCTTCATTATTTGGGTTTTTGGGATAGGTCTCCAAAAAGGAAAGAATCACTTGTGGAACACTGGTATAACTGTTACCAATTTCGTAACTCAGCTTAGCATAATTAAACCACGCATCCTCCTGAATTTGAGCCGAAAAATCCATCTCGGAAGCATTTTTAAATGCATTTAATGCTTGTTGCTTTTTATTTAGTTTTAAATAGCTTTCGGCTAAATGATAGTAGGCATTTTGCGCCACCGCATTACGCCCGTCTACAATTTTATTAAACTCCCCAATAGCGTTTTCATAATTGCCTTGTTTGTAATAGGCATAGCCCAATTGGTAATAGTCTGTGTTGTTCCACTTGCCCTTTTTCCCATTGTATTCTTTTAAATACGGAATGGCCTCTTCGTATTTTTCTAAATTAAAATAACTTTCTCCAATAATTTTTGAGAGTTCACTTTTCTCCTGCGGATTGGAATTATCATATTGTTGTAAACCCAAATTGATAGCTTCTTGAAACTTCCCTAGTTTGAAGTTCATATCGGCTTTATAATAACTTAAGCCTTCGGCATATTTTTCTTCGTTTTCAATGGTTTCAAATTGTTTGTTGGCTTCTTCGTAATCGTCTCCTTCGTAGGCAATAAAACCTAAATAATACTTGGCTTGAGAACCATACTTTTGAGAATCACTTACACGATTAAAATATTTTTGAGCTTCAGCATAACGCTTGTTTACAAAATATGCATATCCATTATTGAAATAAAACTTATCACGATCTCCTCTACTCAAACTACTCTCATCAACTTTATCGTACCACTTGCGCGCGTAGGAATATTTTCCGTTTTCAAAATAATAGTTAGCCACATTAATAAAGGCATCATTTCGATTTATGCTTGTAGGATAATCGTTTACAAATTGCTCCATAAGGAAATCGGCGTCCTGCTGATTAAGACGCACCGCACAATTGGCAATATAATAAGCACATTCGCCTTTTAAGGTTTCGTCTTCGGTATGGTCCTTAATTGCCGAAAACAATCCTTGGGATGCGAGATATTGGTTATTATTGTAGAGCTCTAGTGCTTTGTTATACGTAACTAACTCATTGGTGAAAGCTGCTGATTGTTGCGCAGCAAGCGTTCCAAAAAATAAAAGAAAGAGGGAAATAGAAATGAGGTTTTTAACCATTTTTAGATAGATTTTGGGCTTAAGTATGACTGTATTTCTAAAACATGCTAACGGAATATTATAAAAATCCGTATGTTTTTTATGTATTAAATATTTGGGTGCGAAAATTACTGTATTTTTAAAGTTCAATAAATTTTAAACTTCAATTCTTATGAAGAATCTATTGTTAATAGCTGTTATTTGTTTTACTACCAGTTGTATTGCACAACGGGATTTTAAAAATCTTACGGAAAAAAATGGAAAAATAGGAATAGGGACTACCACTCCAGATGAGTTACTCACTGTAAAGGGAAAAATCCACACTCAGGAAGTATTGGTAGACCTTGAAGGTGCCGTAGCTCCCGATTATGTATTTGAGTACTATTTTGAGGGTACTTCAACGTTAAATCCCAACTATAATCGCCTTTCTTTAAAGGAAACTGAAATCTATATAAAGGAACATTTTCATCTACCTGGAGTGCCTTCAGCAATAGAAATGGAAGAAAAAGGAATGTCTTTAAAAGAAATGAATTTACTATTACTGGAAAAAATTGAAGAACTGACGATTTTTACCATAGAACAACAAAGAGAAATAGATATTTTAAAAGAAAAAATAAGTTCTTTAGAAAAATAAGTTCCTGAAATTGGAGTTCGCAAGAAATCCATTTACATTTGAAAAAATAATTTAAACTACATGTCCCAGCCCGTATTAGAATTAAAAGATGCGTCTATTTTTCAACGAGAAAGTTTGATATTGAGTGATGTTTCGGTGACTATTGAAAAAGGAGAATTTGTATACCTCATTGGAAAAACCGGAAGCGGAAAAAGTAGTTTTATGAAAACACTTTACGGCGATTTACCGCTTCAAAAAGGGACAGGACATATAGTGGGATTTGATTTGGTAACATTAAAAGAGAAAGACATCCCTTTTTTAAGAAGAAAGTTGGGTGTGGTTTTTCAGGATTTTAAATTGCTGAATGATCGTACTGTAAAAGACAATTTGTTGTTTGTATTGAATGCTACGGGTTGGAAAGACAATGCAGCGATGGACACCAAAATTGATGAAGTTTTGGACAAAGTTGGGATGAAAACCAAAAGCTTTAAATATCCGTATCAACTATCCGGTGGAGAGCAACAACGTATTGGTATTGCTAGAGCTTTACTTAATGATCCCGAACTTATTTTGGCGGATGAGCCTACAGGAAATCTGGATCCACAAACAAGTGTTGAAGTGATGCAAGTGCTTCAGGAAATAAACAAAAATGGCAATACCATTTTAATGGCCACTCACGATTATGCTTTACTACTAAAATACCCTTCAAAAACTTTGAAATGTGATGAAAATCAGATTTTTGAAGTGGTGCAGAAAACAGTGTAATTACTCATCCAATATACTTGGATCACGAAGTATCAAATCGCATTCTTTCTCAAGCTTCGGATTAATTTTTAAAGCTATTTTACCGTTGACTCCAGGTTTTATTACTGTATTTTCTTTGATAACAATCCTATTTTTGGCAGTCAGTTTTAGTGTAGCACTATCTGTAAATTTTTGATTCTGAATAATAATCTCTTTAGACAAAGAAGTTAGTTTAAAATCCCAACGAGAAAAGTGCTGATTATCGATATACGCTGTTTCATTTTCGTTATATAATTGAAATACCATTTCCACGGCATCTCCTGTTTGTAACATTCCTGAGCCGTATAAACCTGTGTAAGGTTTGTTTTGTGGGATATGGTCAATATTCCAAGAAGTTATTTTAAGGATGGACTCTACCTCATCAACTGGCAAACAAGGGTATAATGAAAACATAAGACCAATGGTTCCTGTTACTAACGGTGCAACACCCGATGTTTGAGAACCTTCACTTACCTCATCTTCTTGGTGAAGTGACCGTTCTCCATACCTATATACGCCTACTGCGGGCCCTACTAGGTCAACTGATACATTTAAATTTCTAACACTTTCTTTATAAATATAGGGAGCCAAGGTAGTATCTCTTTGAACGAATCCGGCATTACGACCCACATAGCCTCTTATATTGTTAGCATAATAAAAGGTTCCATTTTTAGATTCACCTTTAAGAATATTTTCTTGTGCTGTTTTATAACGGTGCATTGCAGAAGAAATGGAAAGCACATTATCATAAGAAGCGGGATAATAGAATTTTTCTCCCTCGGTTTTGGAAAAAGAATCATTATGTCCCGCAGCCACTATAATGGTTCCGTTCTTAAACATCTTGTTAATTGCTTCTTGTGCCGAAGGATAATTTAAAGTAGCCCCCCAACTACAGTTGATAACCTTCACTCCCAAATTGGATAATTCTACGAGCTGTTGTAAATCTTTAAAATCTCCAAATTTTGAACTATAAATGGTACAATCATAGCAAATTCCTGCAATTCCGTAAGCATTATCACCCTGTCCCGCTGCTGTCTCTGTAACGGAAATACCATGTCCTTTTGAGAGTGTTGACTTATGAATAATTTTAGACTTTCCTTTAAATTCTATATCGTTGGTATCAATGGCTCCATCTGAAATTCCGATAATAATATCTCTTGACCCTGTGGTATAATACCAAGCTTTGGGAACTCCTAAAAAATCTAAATAATCTAAATTAACTTGAGCACCAAGATTTTCACCAATAGTACTTGTTAATCCGTAATCATTAGGTTCATAAATTTTTCTATCTTCCTTTGAAATTAATTCTCCCGAAGTAAATAAATGTGGCGCTCTTTTCAATATATCATCTAGCAATGCTACATTATTTGCAATAACAAAAAATGTTCTCTTTAAATTCTTTTTAGATGCATTTCTGTAAGTTTTTTTAAATGTTTTAATTGAGTAGTTTTCTAAGACCTTTTTGAAAGCCTTGTCTTCACCCATGTAAGTTAATATTCCATTTTTCTTTTTAAAACTTGGTGAAATAGTATCAGAAGTTGCGACCAAATAAAACCATTCCTCTTCTTTTTGACTAAAGCATGAAAGAACATTCAAACTAAATACAAATACAAAAAGATAGGTCTTCATAGAAAAATTTTATGGAAAACAAATTACTAAATTTACATCACATTTATCACTTTCTAACTTTGCATATCCTATTTTTGTTTAACCAGGTATGATTTCCATTTTAATCCCAACATATAACTATTCCATTTTTCCTTTGGTTAAAATATTGCACGAGCAATGTTCAGTTTTAAATATTCCCTTTGAAATATCTGTGCTTGAAGATGCATCTACAAAGGTATTTACTGAAAATACCGAGATTGTTTCATTAAAAAACACATCTTACAGAAAGCTAGAAACAAATGTTGGTAGAACCAAAACAAGAAATTTATTAGCAGAAAATGCTCAATACAACTGGTTGCTTTTTCTAGATGCAGATACAACACCAGTTAACGATAATTTTATTGAAAAATATATTGAAGAATTAAACCAAATCACTTCCGTTGTTTTTGGAGGTATACAATATTCTCAAGAAAAGCCAACCAGAGAGTATTTATTACGTTGGGTTTATGGAACCAAAAGAGAATCCAAATCCGTTTTTGAAAGAAATAAAAATCCATATTATATTATATCCCAAAACCTATTTATTGAAAAGAATACTTTTTTACAAATAAATAAACATCTCGATAATAGCTATGGAATGGATAACATTTTTTCGTACAGACTTCAAAAAAATGGGATGGAAGTTAAACATATAGATAATCCTGTATATCATCACGGATTGGAAAAAGGTAGCGTTTTTTTAGAAAAATCCCTTATGGCAATTGACACATTAATTTATCAAGAATCCAAAAATAATATAAGTGAGAATTTTACATCCTTACAAAAGTTTTATTTAAAGCTAAAGAGAATGCATCTTGTGGAATTTACTTATAAGATTATTGACCCTTTTTTAATTAAGATGAAACACAATTTATGTTCAGAAAAGCCAAATATTATTTTGTTAGATTTTTACAAGCTATATCACTACATAAAACTAAAACATGGAAAATAGTATTCGATTTTCTGTTGTTATTCCACTTTATAACAAAGAGAACTATGTTGAAGCAACACTTAAAAGTGTTTTAAATCAGCGTTATGAAAATTTTGAAATACTAATTGTTAATGATTGCTCTACAGATTCTAGTCTAGAAAAAGTAAATTCTTTTATTGATAAACGAATTAAAATTATACAACACCCTATAAACAAAGGCCTTTCGGCTTCAAGAAATACAGGCATACAAAATGCTACGGCCGACTACGTTGCTTTTATAGATGCAGATGATTTGTGGAAACCTACTTTTTTAGAAAAAATGAATTCACTTATTGGCACTTATCAAAATCAAACATCGGTGTTTGCCTCCACTTATGAAATTACCTTTGGAGAAGAGAGAAAAGTAATGTTTCCATTTCCTTTGCTAGGCATAAATTCGGAAGGTATTATCCAAAACTTTTTCTCCACCAGTTTGGGATACAACTATTATTGTATGTCTAGCATTTGCGCCAACAAAAAACTTTTTGATGATATAGGCTATTTTGATGAACGCATCAACTATAGCGAAGATGTAGATTTTAATATTAGGCTTAATCTAAAACACAAAGTAGCTTTTATAAACGAACCATTAGCCACATTAAATTTTATAAGTGAAAATCAAATTACCCACAGTAAATTATCTGGAAAAGTTATTCCCGACTACGACTTTTATGAAGACCAAAATCCAAATAATAAAGAATTAAAAAAATATTTAGATTTTCACAGATACGTAAAGGCAAAGCTTCTTAAAATGGAGAATAATAATGATGGATTTAAAAAGTTAAAATCTAGAATTGATACCAAAAATTTAAACTGGAAACAAAAGCTACTATTGCGACTTCCTCAATTTGTTTTAAAAACAATTTATGTTTCCAAAAGAAAACTTCTACAAAAGGGAATAAATGTAAGTTCTTATTAATTAGTTAAGTTCAAGAAATTTTAACCAATCTGTTATAATGTGATTAGGAGAAAAACGTGCCACACTTTGCTTAGCATTTTGCCTGCATTTTTCATAAAGTGTTTTATCTAAAAGCATAGAATTAATGGCTAATGCCATTCCATCAATGTCTTGATTCTTTACAATAAGTCCATTTTCCTTATGATTTATAATCTCATTTGGTCCAGAATTACAATTATAGGACACAACAGGAGTTCCAGTTGCTAAACTTTCAATTAATACATTAGGAAACCCTTCAAATTTACTTGTCATTGCTGTAAATAAGGCATTTTTATAATAAGGAAATGGATTATTTGCAAAAGGATAAAAAACAACATGTTCTTTAAGATTTTTTTCTAAAACGAGTTTTTCTAATTCCGTTTTATACTCCCCTTCGCCTACTATTACCAATTTTATATTTTGCGATGTAGCTACAGAGATTTGAAATGCATGAATAAGATGATCGAATTGCTTAACATTATCCTTCATCCTTCCAATGCCTAAAATATACTTTTCTGGAACAGAAATATCATCTGCTGCTAGTTTTTCAATTTCGAGTATATCAACTGGATTATGGATAGTAGTAACTTTGGTATAGCCATATTCTTCCCTTACTTTATTTTCAATAGCTTCTGAAACAGTTACAATTCCATAACCTTTTTTAAAAATAGTTTTTGCCAAAAAATTGTTCTTCGGAAAATATAATTGGGTATTAAAACTATGCACATACTGGATCGAGGGAGCATTATATATACAATTAGCGATGGCGTATTCTTGAATAAAATTACGTTTATCCCTAAAATCAATAATATAATTAAATTTATGTTTTTTTAGATACTTTCTTAGGGTTAACATCCGTTTAAATCTATTAAACGGACTGTTTGAAGTATTTTTTAAAACACTCATGTCGAAAAGCTGTCCGGCATAGGAATATCCTACATCTCCATTAACCAAAATATGATGAATCTCTATGTTTTGTGCTTCAAAAAGAAAAGATAATTTTGCTTGAACACGTTCGGCGCCACCGGTATTTAATGTAATACCTACAAATGCAATTTTAATTTTTGGTTGCGCCATGATTTTAAAAAACTATTTTTGTTACAAATATAACCTTTATGCGCATTTTGCTGTTAGGCGAATATAGCAGATTACATAATTCACTTAAAGTAGGCCTCAAAGCTATTGGCCATGAAGTTACTTTGGTTGGAGATGGTGATGGATTTAAAAATTTTCCCTCAGATATTTCAATTAGACCAACCCTTGTAAACAATACTTTAATTAGATATATTAAACTTGGTTTATATAAATTTCTAAAGTTAGATATTTCTAAATTGGAGAGAGGGATAAGATTTCATTTTCAACTTCATCGTTTAAAAAATTACGATGTAGTTCAATTAATTAATGAAAGACCCATAAAAACTTACGCTTTTTGGGAGCGCTTTTTATTAAAAAAAATATTTAATCATAATCACAAAATCGTCCTTGTTAGTTGTGGAGCAGATTACTCAAATATTGCGTATGCATTTAATCATAAAGAAGAACTATCATTATTAACCCCTTTTTTTGAAAATCCTAAGTTAAAATCACATTTTAATTTTGCATTAGAATACCAAAAGAAATCACATAAAAAAACTCACGAATTTATACTTAAAAATGTAAATGCGATTGTGGCTTCAGATTTTGATTATGTTGCCCCTTTAACAAAAATTCCAAAATTTAAAGGACTTATTCCCAATCCTATTATTACAAATAATACACAAATTCAAGATAACCCAATAGCTGATAAAATTCGTATTTTTTTAGGAATAAATCGAGGAAACTACTATGCTAAAGGTATTTGCTTTTTTGAAGAAGCACTACACACAATTAATAAAAAATATACCTCTAAGGTTGAAATCATAAAAACTGAAAATGTGCCTTTTAAAGAATATATTTCCTATTTACAGTCTTCTCATATTATATTAGATCAAGTGTATGCTAAAGATCAAGGATATAATGCACTAGAGAGCATGGCTAGAGGGAAGGTTGTATTTACGGGTGCAAATTCAGATTTTTTATCTCATTTCAACCTTAAAAAAGACGAAGTTTGTATTGAAGCTAGACCTGATGTAACCTATTTAATTAAAAAGCTATCTTATTTAATAGATAATCCTGAGAGAATTGCTGAAATTGGAAATAATGCTCATAAATTTATTCAAAAAGAACATCAGTATATCGAAATTGCAAAAAAATATAACAAACTCTACAATAGTATTTAACGCATGATGTACTTTAAAAAATCGTTATATTCTCTAATATAATCTTCTTCTTTATAGACATCACTTACCAAGGAAAGACACAAAGCCCCTGCAGAAAAATTATCTAACTCTCTCCAAATACCTTGAGGAATATAGAGTCCTTTATTAGGCCTATTTAAAGTAATTGTTTGTTTTTGGTTTCCATTGTCCAAAACCACATCAAAACTACCACTCAGGGCAATTAAAAACTGTTGTAATTTAATATGTGCATGCCCTCCTCTGCTAGAGTCTGAGGGTACATCATATAAATAATACACTCTTTTAATATCAAAAGGGATGATTGTTTTTTCAATAACAGACAAATTCCCTCGTCCATCTGGATCACTTATTTTTGGGATATCGATAAGTTTTATGTTTTTCAAAACCAAATAGTTTTTTCAAATATACACAACTATTTAAGTTGCGCTTTTTTATTTTGTTTTTTAAAGTATCGTAGAATTAAAACAAAAACTACTATAAAATAAATTATATATCTAAGGAAATGTGCTATGGTAACTCCTTCTATACCGTAAATATCTACAAAGTAATAGGCAAAGCCATAAAAAAGTGCTAAAGAAAGCACTTCAGTGAAAATAAAATTATAAACCATTTTTTTGGCAATAAATTGCGATGCTAAAAGAATTGCTGCTAATCGAATAAAATCACCTAACAATTGCCACCTAAACAGTGGCGACATAGCACTATAATCTCCTTTAAATACTAAGTCAATTGCAACGTCTCTAAATAAATAGACCAAAAACATCCCAACGGCAAACAACGGTAACAATGTTTTATATATGCTACCTAACTCTTTCATAAAATCGGGTTTATTGTAAATTCCAGAAAATTTTGGTAATACATATAGGGTTAGTAACGCATTCGAAAAAACCATATAGTTTTTTGAAATAAACATAAGACCCGTCCAGATACCTGCTTCATCTTCACTAATCTTATTCTCAATCATATTCCGTATTTCTATTTCAACTTGATTGAGTAGCAGGGTAGAAAAAAAAGACATAATAGTAAATGCAAATAAACTTTTTGCTAATGGTGCTTGCCATTTTAATTGCGAAAATTGAACATATTCTCTTAGGATTTTCACAACCAAAAACATCATCACCAATACTTGTACTACAGGAGCAAGTGCTATAGAAATTAAAACACCATCTAATTCCTTGTAAAATAGAAAAACAATAGTTAGTGCTGCACTTACTAAATACGCAACCAATTCTATTTTAGCAAAACTTTTATACTCTGAAAGACCATTAATAACCCCGCTAAAAACCCTTTGGATGCTAATAAAAGGAATAACAATAGCAGTTAATTTTATAATGTAAACAAAGTCTGAAGAATTAAAATAATACTCACTAAAAAATGAGGCACCAAAAAATAAAGCAACAAAAGTAATGATACTACCAAGCGTAGTAAATACAAAAGTTGTTGAAAATAGTTTCTGAAGTTGCTCTTTATTTTCCTTATGCTCTGCAACATATTTCACAACCCCATTAAAAACTCCTAAAGAAGTAAAGGAAGTCAGTTGGGCAATAAGGTTGCGTAAGTTACCAATCTTCGCGTACCCTCCTTTGCTAATAACATCTGTAATTTCGCGGTTTACAAAAAATGTCACCACCAATCGAATTACGATGGTTGCTGCATTTAAAGACGTCATCTTTAACAGCAAATTTTGTCGTATAAATTTTGGTATCTTCAACTAGTAGGCGTTTAAAACCGAAATAACCCTATCTACTTCCATCTCATTCATCACAGGGCTCATAGGCAAACTTACTACTTCCGCATGAATTTTTTCAGAAATTGGAAAATTAAGATACTCAAATTCATTTAGTGCTTTTTGACGGTGTGGTGCTATAGGGTAATGAATTAAATATCCAATTTCATTTTTGGTTAAATAGTCCGTAAATGCTTCTCGGTCTTCTACCCTAATGACAAACAAATGGAATACATGATTTCCCGAACCATCATAAAAGGGAAGTACAATTTTGCTATTATTTATTTTTGAAAGGTATCGCGCAGCAATCTCACGACGTTTACTATTATCAACATCCAGAGAGTCCAACTTTATGTTCAAAAAAGCGGCTTGAAATTCGTCTAAACGCGAATTGAAACCCAATTTATCATTTACATATTTTGAAGAAGTTCCGTAGTTTCTTAGTTTTCTTACAACCGAAGCTAATTCATGATCATTCGTAGTAATAGCGCCAGCATCACCCAATGCTCCTAAATTCTTTGTTGGGTAAAATGAAAATCCAGCAGCATTTCCCAAGTTTCCTGCTTTATTTCCATTTATTGAAATAGCTCCATGAGCTTGTGCGGCATCTTCAATGACCAACAATTTGTATTGATCTGCTATTTCCTGCAAAGCGTTCATGGGAGAAAGTTGACCATATAAATGGACAGGCATTATAGCCTTAGTTTTTGAAGAAATATTGTCTTTTAGACTATCCAAATTAAAATTAAAAGTCTTGGCTTCGGCTTCTACTAATACGGGTTGTAATCCAGCTTGTTTTATAGCCAAAATAGTAGCTATATAGGTATTAGATGCTACTAAAACCTCATCACCTATTTTCAGTTTCCCTAATACTTTATATCCTTCCAGTATAATGCGCAGGGCATCCAATCCATTACCAACGCCAATACAATGCGAAACACCACAATATTGTGCAAAATTCTTTTCAAAAGCTGCCACCTCTTCTCCTAAAATAAAATGACTAGCTTCCATGGTCTTTTTAAAGGTCTCTTCAAAAGCCATATCAAAGCGAGCGTTTATTTTTTTTAAATTTATAAAAGGAATCATATAAATACGGTGTCCATTAATTTGTATTTCGAAATTTCAATTTCATAATATCGATGTGCCATAGGTCTAGCCCCAAAGCATTCTTTCCAATATAATAATCCTGAATTAAGATTGTTCCCACCATTTTCATTAGAGGTTCCAAAATCGAAATAATCTTTATTTTTATATTTTTCTAGGATAAGATAATAAAACAAATAATCTAGTGCTCCCAATTCTTGCCTATTTTCATTAGCCGAGATATACTGGACATGGGCTACTTTTTGGGTTTCAAAAATTGTGGCTCCTGCAACGATTGTACTTCCAGAATAGACATTAAATTGCTTGATGTTTTTAGGAAATTTAGATTGTAAATAGGTTATTTCTGAAATACTATGTACTGGAGAGGCTCCATGTCTTTTTTGAAGATTTGGGATTAGTATTTCATTCCAAAATCCTTCAAAATTAGATTCTTCTTTAATAGTCAGCTGTGCTTTTTCGGCTTTTTTCACCCCTTCTTTTCGATTACTTTGAATTTTTATGGCACTAGGGAGAAATATACTACTGGCTATATCTGTACGAATCAATTTAGCCTTCAAAATATAGGTTAAATAAGAAAATTCATCTGCAGGATAAATAGTGTACATATTGGGCATTTCTTTTACCACAAACTTTTGAAACCCCTTCTCTTCAAAAAATTGAAGCAAGGTCTTATAGATGTGCCAAACCTCACTAAGCTTGACATCCTTTTTTAAGACAATCCCGCCATATGTTAACCCTGAATGCGAATAAACTGTGTCCTCCTTTTTATTTGCAGGCATCACAGAAACTAATTTATCTTTTTTATATATAAGTATAGAAAAATCTTCGAAACGATCTTTATGGTATTCCATAAAATCACGTTTAAATAAAAACGTAGCGTTTTTTGCTTGGTCTACAAACGTATCCCAAGCTAATTTGTACTCCTTCCTATATGATTTTACTTGATAAATAATTTTAATTTTTTAGATTTTCGTAAACAGCATTACCATTGTCATCTATTACTTTTCTAACCGATTTAAAAAAGGAACCTTCATTATTTAAATTATAACTATCATTACTTTCCAAATGCTTTAAATACACGTTGTTTTTACTCATTGCAGAAAACAATACTCTAAAAACATTAACATTTGATTTTAAATCCTCATCGTACCCAGTATTTTCTATACCATTCCATTTTACTGCAAATAAAGCGGCATAAATAGAGTGAATTTTTGTCGCATCCCGAGTGCTAAACATCTCTCTGTAATTTTCCATACCTACCCAACCTCCATGATCTGCTAAAACAAGAATTATCCCATTTGGATCCTTTTTAGAAATAAAATTGATGGTTTCCTTAAGCCAAATGTTTACTTCTTCAATTTTAGATAAATAATCCAATCGTTCAGTTTCAATTCTATCTTTTGCTGCATCAAAATGAACATGATGTGGTAAACATTTTTCAATAAAGAAAAACTTTGGTTTATCTACTTTAATAGTAAATGCTTCTTTCACATCTGCTAGTACATCTCTTTTTAAATCCCCTCCTAAGCCAAAATAAGGAATCTCATCTAGATTAGTATTGGTATAATCGTACAATTGCTCACATCTGTTTTGCTGAAAATATTCGTCTTCTGCAATAAAAAAAGTAAAATACCCATTGTTTTTAAAGATTCTTACTACTGGGTTATCTCCGGATATGGATTCTCTCGCATAAGGCATTTCTAAATCGGGCAATAAGGAGCTTCCAAAATAATGATGCCTCATAGCAAAAAGAGATGCATTAGAATTTAAACTAGCTGGATAATTACTTCTAAATGTATTATAAAGTGTAAAATCATTTGTCTCCAACCAATCGTAAAACTCGGTTTCATAATTATATAAGCCCCCCTCCATCATACTTTTATTCACATATCCGTCTGGTTGAATCATATATACATTTGGGGTTTGCTTAAACACAATTTCTTCAATATTATCTGGTTGCTGAAGCCAAGATTTTTCACGCACTTGATCGTAAATTTTATATCCCAATTTGGCCAAAGGAAGTATACTTACAACCAAAATTAGGGAAAGAAGTTTTTTATAGCGATCGCTAAGTTTTATAGAAAGTAAAACAGCTACAACTAAAGCTATCAATAATAGCTTCTTTTTAATTACTAAAGAGGAAGCGTAAGAGGTAAAAAAAACGACCACTAAAATTATGAGGACAAAAAGAATATGTCCTCTAAAACTAGATAAGCCTTTTATATTCTTAAGTAAAAGTATACTGATTGAAAAAAGGACAATAGGAATACCAATAAAAAATAACAAGAAATAACACCAATACTCCCAGGAATTTGTAGCGTAAAAATTATTTGAAACATAAAAAAGAAAGGGATATATTCCACAAATAAGGCCCAACCAAAGTGGGTTTGTACCATCAATCTTAAATTGATCAAATATGTTTTTTAATGCCTTCATTCGTTATCAAAAAGAAAAACTTCTTTAAAATCAACCTGCCCTTTATCATCTAACATACGATAGATTCCTCTTGGCGCTCCTTTCCCAATTACTTGATAACTACCATTATCCTGCAAATGGTTTAAGTACTTTTCATTTTCACTTAAATGGGAAAATACAATTCTAAAAGTATTTACAGAAGTTTTTAAGCTGTCATTAAATATGGGTACATTATTATTTGGCCATTTAATAGCACCTAAGGTTCCAAAAACCGAATAAATATAGTCTCTATCTTGTGTATTTTCAAACAATTGATGGGCATATTCGTAACCTATATAACCCCCATGATCTGCCATTATTATTATAAGTGCATTCTTATCGTTTTGATTTATGGTAGAAATTAAATCTGCAAGAACTTCATTTGATTGAATCACTCTTTCCTTCCAAAGTGCCTTTTCCTCTTCAATACCACGACTATCATTCTTTTTATTTGGAATATGCGCAGGTGATATATACTCAATGAAAAAAAAGTGAGGAGTCCCTTCTTCTAAAGGATAAGATTCATCAAGTGCCTCTGTTACTTGTTTTAATTTTTTAAATCCTGTACTTATTATAGGTATCTCAAAAAAACTAAAATTACAATAATCATAATTTATTTTTTTATGATTCATTAAAAAATAAGGAGAATGTAATAGCAAATGCGTTTTATAACCATTATTTTTAAATATAGATAACACAGAATTATTACTTACTAACAGTTCCTGAGGATTAAATCCATTATTGTGAGAATAAAATTTATTGTAGTAATGATGCTTCATTTGAAAAATGGCAGCATTGGTAGACAATGTAGATGCATAATTACTTCTTAGGTTTTCATATAGTGTAAAACCATTAGAGTTTAAAATAGCTCTAATTTCTGAAGCATCCATGTTATAATGGCCTTTTTCCATTTCAGACAAACTAATGTACCCATCTGGCTGGATAAAATAAATATTGGGTTTCTTTTTTAATACAACACTTTCAATATCATCTGGCTGTTGCGTCCACTCCATATCAATTTGTATATGCCTATATAGGGTAGGCACGAAATCCATAAATCCCATAATTGAAAGTAATAACTGGAAAACTATTAACTGTTTATGGAATTTATATAATAAGAAAGACAAAGGAATTAATGCAATAAAAGTAATTAAGGCAAGTATTTTTTCAACACTTGCATGAAGGATTAATTCAATAAAAAACAAAAACAAAAATGCACTAAGAAAAAAAAGAAACTGCTTTTTATACTTCAGATATAATGGAATTCTGTTGAATTTTTTAAAAAATAAAAAAATTAGTACTGGAACTATTAAAAATAAAAAGATTAAAAAAGCAAACTGAATCCAAGAATTTGAAAGGTGAAAGTTTTTAGAACTGTAAAATAAAAGAGGATATAATCCTGTTGCTACTCCGGCTAAACCATACGGAATATTTTTGGATACTAAAAAGTTAGTAAGCCATTTCATTTTTACTACTTTCGTTTTTTAAATTGAAAGAGTACTCTGTTAGTACCTTTAATTTCTTCCTTTTTTTCAAGGTCAAAATAAATTAAATAGCCCCTTTCAAAAGCTTCAAGGTTGTAAAAATCAAAATGATTAATAAATTCTCGTTTTCTAACCAAAAGGGACTCAACCCAAGAGTCTTCACGCTTTGGAAATTCAATAATTAAATATTTAGAAAATTTCGCAAAAAATGCGGCGGATTTTTCAAAGGGTACATTTCCAGATAATGTTATATGGTGTATTAATGCCAATGCTAGGGTTACGTCTGGGGCATAATTTTGAAGTCTCTCAATAAGCGAATCACGTTCCACATTATTAAAACCAATCCCAGGAGAAGGTTGTAACACATCACATACAAAAGGAAGCATGTTCTCTTCTTTATTTTGTTGTACTTGCCAATAGTTATATTCTACGGCATTGCTATCGATATCGGTTACTATAACCTCTGGGACTTCGTCTAAAAACGTTCTTGCAAACGTACCGTCGTTTCCTCCCATATCTATGGCAGATTTAGGCTTAAGGTCCAACACCCAATCTCTTATTAAATGCTTTTTACCATCAAAAGCTTCTTTATCGTAATTGGTTTTGTTGTAATAATCACCCCATTCGGTCGCCTCACTAACTTTTAGTTTTTTGATATAATCGAAAAGACTTTCTAAAATATTATTCTGTGCCTTTTTAGAAAGTTTCGCAACTTTGGTTTCAGCTTTGTAATCTACACTATGCTTACTTTCCATTTTTGCCAATAAGTGAATATTGGTGTAAAGAGTTGAACTAAATTTTGTTTTCTTGGGAAGTAATGATGCAATTAATTTTACAGGAATCCCATCGATATGGGTTTGCATCATTTTAAAGATTTCGGTACCATGATAATGTGCTAACACTAACGGTCCTAAAAAATGTGTAATAAATTGCTTGTAAGCCCTCCAAGGGGTGTTTTCATCGTAAAAATCGAACGAAAGGGTGTCGATAAAAACGGGTTTTCCTTTATGAAAGGTAACATTATAAGCCGAAGCATCTTTCAAAATAAAGCCTTTGCTTAAGGCGTATTTTTGAATTTGAAGTGTTAATAATGCGGCGTGTTTGTATTGCTCAAAACTCCATTCATAAGGGTTGGTAATAAACGGAATCTTCACTGGGGTAATGATTATTGTGTCTTCAGCAACGGAAGTTTCCGTATGTGGAATTAACAATCCCTTTTTAAATAGGGTTTCAAAAAAACCTGAAGATTTTAGCCTTTGGTATTGCGGAAAATAAATAGGGTTAATAACTCTTCGCAAGGTATCGCCATCGTGAAACATATATCCCGATGGATCTCTAAAAGAAGCTTGGTGCGTGTTATTACTTTTTTGATTCATTTTCTTGGGTTTCATCGTCTTCGATATCAATGGAATCATAGTGCTCATCTTCCTCTTTTATTAATCCAAAGAAAGATTTCACTTTGTACATTACATTTTTCGAAAATAATAAAATCCCAGCGGCTGCAGCAACAATAGCTTGCACAATCATTGCACCCAAACCTGGATCGAAGTATAAAGATATCATTAAAAAATTATTCATAATTCACCCTATTTTTACAAAACCTCAACAAAATAACTAAAAAACGAGGAGACTATACTTTTATTTTACTTAAAGTTTACCTCGTTTACGGTCCACCTCTTTTAAGAAAATTTTACGCAGCCTTAAATGTTTTGGGGTTACCTCCACATATTCGTCTTTCTGAATATACTCCAACGCTTCTTCTAACGAAAACTTAATCGCTGGAACAATCTTCGCCTTATCGTCTGCTCCAGAAGAACGTACATTACTCAATTTTTTTGTTTTGGTTACATTCACCACCATATCATCTTGGCGAGAATTTTCACCAATTACTTGTCCTTCGTAAATATCTTCTCCTGGATCGATAAAAAATCGTCCTCTTTCCTGTAATTTATCGATAGAATAAGGAATGGCTGTTCCATTTTCCATAGAAACCAAGCTTCCGTTTTGTCTTTCAGGAATTCCTCCTTTTAAAGGCTGGTATTCAAGAAAACGGTGTGTCATAATAGCCTCCCCAGCGGTAGCGGTTAGCAACTGATTTCGTAAACCAATAATTCCACGTGAAGGAATTAAAAACTTACATATCATACGCTCGCCTTTTCCTTCCATGCTTATCATTTCACCCTTACGGATAGTCACCATATCAATAGCACGACCACTTACTTCTTCTGGTAAGTCGATGGTTAATTCTTCAACTGGTTCGCACTTAACACCATCTACCTCTTTTATAATAACCTGTGGTTGTCCAATTTGAAGCTCATATCCTTCACGGCGCATGGTCTCTATTAAAACAGAAAGGTGTAATACCCCTCTTCCAAAAACCATAAATTTATCGGCACTATCGGTTGGCTTCATTCTAAGCGCCAAGTTTTTCTCCAATTCTTTTTCCAGACGTTCTTTAATGTGTCTTGAGGTCACGAACTTTCCGTCTTTTCCAAAGAAAGGCGAATCGTTTATCGTGAACAACATACTCATCGTAGGTTCATCTATGGCAATAGTTTGCAGTGCTTCAGGGTTTTCAAAATCAGCAACAGTATCACCAATTTCAAATCCTTCCAATCCTACAATAGCACAAATATCACCAGCACTTACTTCGGTTACTTTTTTTCTTCCAAGCCCTTCAAATATGTGTAGCTCTTTAATTCTAGATTTTTGAATTTTACCATCTCTTTTCACCAAAGAAATAGGCATATTTTCTTTTAAAATTCCCCTTTGTAAACGTCCAATGGCGATTCGCCCTGTAAACGAAGAATAGTCTAAAGATGTAATCAACATTTGAGAGGTTCCTTCCTCCGTTTTAGGTGAAGGAATATGCTCCAATACCATATCCAACAGAGATTCTATGTTATTGGTAGGCTTTTTCCAATCATCACTCATCCAGTTGTGCTTTGCAGAACCGTACACCGTTGGGAAATCCAGCTGCCATTCTTCGGCTCCTAGTTCAAACATTAAATCAAAAACAGCTTCATGCACCTCGTCTGGAGTACAGTTTTCTTTATCTACTTTGTTAATCACCACGCAAGGCTTTTTTCCTAAGGAAATAGCTTTTTGAAGGACAAAACGAGTTTGTGGCATAGGGCCTTCAAAGGCATCTACTAACAACAAAACCCCGTCTGCCATGTTTAATACACGCTCCACTTCACCACCAAAATCGGCGTGACCAGGGGTATCGATGATGTTAATTTTGGTGTCTTTATATATTACCGAAACGTTTTTTGAGGTAATGGTAATACCACGCTCACGCTCCAAGTCGTTATTATCAAGGATCAATTCGCCTGTTTTTTCGTTTTCACGGAACAAGCTACAGTGGTGTAAAATCTTATCTACCAATGTGGTTTTACCGTGGTCTACGTGGGCAATAATAGCTATGTTTTTAATCTTCATGACTTCCCCTTTTTTAGGACGTGCAAAAGTACTGCTATTTCCTTGAATATTTGTACTTTATTGAATTATTATTTTTCTAAGTATCCTTGGAATAGAAATCCCTAATTCAGCTAATGAAAATGATTATCTTTGCCGTTCAAAACTATTGTACATGAATCTCGACCTTATTCCGAAGATAAAACACACCCAATCCAAAAACTTTTTTTTGCTAGCTGGTCCTTGCGCGATAGAAGGCGAAGAAATGGCATTACGTATTGCCGAAAAAATTGTTGGAATTACCAACAAACTTGAAATTCCGTATATTTTCAAAGGCAGTTTTAAGAAGGCCAACCGAAGCAGGATTGATAGTTTTACAGGAATAGGCGATGAAAAGGCATTGAAAATTCTGAAAAAAGTATCGGAGACTTTTGATGTTCCTACGGTAACAGATATTCACGAAGTAAGTGATGCTGCCATGGCCGCCCAATTTGTGGATGTGCTTCAAATTCCAGCATTTTTAGTTCGCCAAACCGATTTAGTTGTAGCTGCTGCCGAAACAGGTAAAGTGGTAAATCTTAAAAAAGGACAGTTTATGAGTCCTGAAAGCATGAAACACGCCGTTACTAAAGTAACAGATTGCAATAACAATCAAGTTCTTATCACCGATCGCGGAACCATGTTTGGCTACCAGGATATGATAGTGGATTTTAGAGGCATCCCCACCATGAAACAATTTGCCCCCACCGTGTTGGATGTTACTCATAGTTTACAACAACCCAATCAGAGTGCCGGTGTTACGGGCGGTCGTCCCGAAATGATAAGCACCATTGCGAGAGCGGGAATTGCTGTAGGCGTAGATGGAATATTTATTGAAACACATTTTGATCCTAAAAATGCAAAAAGTGATGGGGCTAATATGCTTGATTTAAGTTTATTGGAAAAATTACTTACCGACTTGGTGGCAATTCGAAAAACGGTTAACGCACTTTAAAACCCTCTTCCCTAGTTCGGTAGGCTTCTTTAATACAACGAATTAATAATTGAGCATCAATTTCTTCAGGAGAGCGATATCGCAATGATTTTACACGTTTCCTTTTTTCAGTAATTAAATCTTGATGTTTAATTAAGAATTCATCCGAAAGCCAAAAACAAACATCTACATAGCCTTTGGTAACGTTTAAATAGCAAATAGGACAACCTTCTGTAAAATAGAAGGGCAAACGCCATTTGTAAAGCAACTCAAAATTAGGAAGCGTTTGCTCCACAAGTACCTGCACTTGTAAAAGAATAGTTTTAAAGGGTTCTGGTTTTTCGAGTATGTAAGCTTCGGCTGGATTCATATTTTAAAAATAAAAAAGGTTGTTCAATAGAACAACCTTTTCTGAGCAAAATAACCGCATTTTTAACTCCCCAGTTAATCATTAGACGATTATTACTAAAAACTTAAATATCGATGGCAAATTAATAATAACACCATTTATAGTTCAAATATGCAACCTTTTTATGGAATAATGCAACAGGGTTTTTCCTGAATTTACAGGGGGTTTTTCCTGTTTTTTATACAGGGTTTTTCCTGTTTACTGATTATGAATCGAATTTTCAATTCATTAAACATAATGACAATAGTATTTTTTGAATTCTAAAAAATAAGGGGTAACATTGTTTAAACATTTTTATAATTACCTCAAATGCAAAGTAAGTATCTGTTCCTTCTACTCTTTATAGTAATTTGGTCTTGTAAAGAAGAATCCAAAGAAATAAAAACGGCAGAAGAAAATCCAAAAAATTCGGATTATAGGATTTCTACAATACAAATGATCGATAGTATCCAGTCTATAAAATCTAATGTTAACTATAGACAGCATATATATGAAAGCTCTGAAAAGCTAAAGCTGGTCGAGCAAGAACTAAATGCTGCAAAAGCAAAAAATCAACTTCCAATAAATTTATACGTCGAATACGGCAAAACATTACTTGATGCTGGAAGATCTCAAGATGCGGTCAATGTTTTTGAAGATCTTTTAAATAGAATGCCAGAAAATAAAGTAATAAACGCAACTACTAAGGGGCTTCACGAAGCTCTTGCTATTAGCTATATGCGTATTGGCGAACAAATTAATTGTAGGGACAATCACACTACAGAGTCGTGTTTATTTCCAATAAAAGGTGGCGGAATCCATAAAAATAAAACGGGTTCTCAAAAAGCAATTGAAATTTATAAAGAAATACTGAAGGTTTTTCCAGATGATCTTCAAAGCAAATGGTTATTAAATGTTGCGTATATGACACTTGGCGAATATCCAACTGCCGTACCAACGCATTTGTTAATACCTCCAAATATTTTTAAACCTGAATACAACCTACCTGTTTTTGAAAATATTTCGATGAACGTAGGTTTGGATGTAAATGAGCTTGCGGGTGGTGTCATTGTAGATGATTTTAACAATGATGGATTTATTGATGTGCTAGTTTCTTCTTGGGGATTATTCGGACAACTTCATTATTTTGAAAGTGATGGCAACGGCAGTTACGTTGAAAAAACTGAAGCTTCTGGATTAAATGGTCTTACTGGGGGTTTAAATATGGTTCAGGCAGATTATAACAATGACGGTCATTTAGACTTTTACATCATCCGAAGTGCTTGGAGTGGTTATAAATGGATGGGGCAACTCCCCAACTCCCTAGTAAAGAATAACGGTGATGGTACCTTTAGCGACGTAACCTTAGCTTCCGGAATGTACGCTCCCCACCCTACCCAATCTGCGGTTTGGTTCGATTTTAATGCAGATGGTTGGTTAGATTTATATGTAGGGAATGAAACGCACACTAATGCGGAATTGAATCCAGCACAGTTCTTTGTAAATCAAAAAGATGGAACATTTAAAGATATAGCCCCTCAATTAAACCTTAACATCACAAATTATATTAAAGGTGTCACCGCAGCCGATGCCAATAATGACGGGTGGGAAGATTTATATATTTCTATTCTTGATGGTCCCAACAAGCTTTTTATGAATCGCGGTGGCTCGTCTATAGAAAATTGGAAATTTGAAGAAATTTCGGTTAAAGCCAATGTTTCAGACCCACAAGAAAGTTTCCCAACTTGGTTCTTTGATTATAACAACGATGGTTGGGAGGATATTTTTGTGAGTTGTTACGATCGCTATTTATTAAAACAATGTTCCATGGAGGTTACGGCAGATTACCTTGGGTTAAAATCCAATTCAGATTTTCCAAGATTGTATGAAAATAACAGAAATGAAACTTTTTCAAACAATACAAAAAAAACCAATTTAGACCGCATTCTACCAACGATGGGATGTAATTACGGAGACGTTGACAACGATGGCTTTTTGGATTTTTATTTAAGCACAGGTGCACCAGATTATCGCTCCATTACTCCAAATAGAATGTTTAGAAATAACGAGGGTAAAACATTTCAGGATGCTACCTATTCAGGAAATTTAGGACATATTCAAAAAGGTCACGGGATTGGATTTGCAGATTTGGATAACGATGGCGACCAAGATATTTATGCCGTTATGGGAGGTTCGGTTTCTGGTGATATTTTTCAGAATGCATTATTTGAAAACCCTGGGAATAACAATCAATGGATCACGCTGCGTTTAAAAGGTACTACTTCTAACCGTTCCGCCATTGGAGCGAGAATTAAGATAACCGTAGAAGAAAAAGATGGAACAACAAGAGATATTTATAACACCGTAAGTTCTGGCGGAAGCTTTGGCGCCAACAGTTTACAGGCTGAAATTGGATTAGGCGATTGTAAAGCGATTAAAAATATTGCTGTGAATTGGCCAAACGGGCAATATTCATATTTGGACTACGGTAGCGTTGATAGTAATGGAGTCTATTTTATTGAAGAAGGAAAAAATGCAATACAGTCCATTGAAAGCAAAAAAAATCCTTTCATAAAGGGACACCATTCCATGTCTCATTAAATTTTATGTAAATATTAACGAATAAATACTTTGAAAATAAAAAGGAAAAACATTACTTTGTAATTCAAAGTACTTTATTATGAGTGAGCAAGATTATCTAAAAGACATTAGTGAGATTAAAAATCTTATGAACCGTTCCTCCCGATTTATATCCCTTAGCGGACTTTCGGGTATTTTTGCAGGAATATATGCGCTTATCGGTGCTGGAGTTGCCTATTTCTTTTTGCTGCCCAATCAAGATTACGTAACATTACATAGTTGGAATTTTAAAATGTTGGTGGGCCTTTTAATTGCTGTAGCTGTGTTGAGTGTCGTGACCGCTTTCCTACTTACCACAAGAAAAGCCAAAGCTAATAATGCTAAAATTTGGGATGATACCACCAAAAGGTTATTACTTAATTTTATGATTCCATTAGTTACGGGCGGAATTTATATTTTAATTAAACTGAACAGCCAACACTACGGGCTTACTGCAGCACTGATGCTTATCTTTTACGGACTTGCTTTAGTTAATGCTTCAAAATACACCATTGGAAATGTAAAATATCTAGGTTATGTTGAAATTATTGCAGGATTGCTTTGTGCCGCCCTACCTGGATATGGATTCTATTTTTGGGTATTTGGATTTGGCGTGATGCATATCATCTACGGAGGTATTATGTATTTTCAAGAAAAGAAACAATAGGCTTTGGGAATCATCGAAAACATAAATAAGCTATTTGATCACCGAATACGTTTAGGCATTATGTCTATTCTTATGGTGAATGACGATGCCGATTTTAACCGCCTTAAAGAATTGCTCGATGTTACCGACGGAAACCTCGCCAGCCATATTAAAGCCTTAGAAAATGCAGAATATATCTTAGTGGAAAAACAATTTATAGACCGTAAACCCAATACACGTTATAGTGCTACGAAATTGGGTAAAATGGAATTTAAAAAACATATTGACGCACTAGAAAAACTAATTAGAAAATAAAAAAATTTATTAATTTACTTTGTTTTTCAAAGTACTTTAAAATCTAGTATGACTTTAAAAACTGCGCAAAAAACTGCAATTACTTTTTACACAATAGGAACTTTATTCTTTTTACTTCTCCTTGTGGCAGGCAAAATAATTCCTATTATTTTTTTAACTGCCTTGTATTTATTAATCGCTGTTATCTATAATCTCATTGTGTTATTAATCCTCATTATTCAACTTATCAAACACAATGAGTTGGAAACCTTTTTTTCAATCTTAATCATTCTATTAAATATTCCTATAGCCATTGGCTATGGCTACATACTTATTCATTTTTCATAAACTCTAAAAAATATCAATATGGAACCTAAAAAACAGAAGTTTACAAGTTGGCTAAAAACATCCATTACGGCTAGAATGATTGTCGTTGGATTTTTATTATTCGTATTACTTATTCCCTTGGAATTTGTAAAGACATTAATTACAGAAAGAGCGTATAGACAACAAGAAGTCATTCAAGAAATCAATGGAAAATGGGGTAATGAAGTGTTACTTTCTGGACCCATATTAAAAATCCCTTATAAAACATATAGAGAGGAAAAGGTGTACATTCCAGAAACCAAAGTTTTTGAAATAAAAACTGAAGAAATCATCAATAACGCCTACCTTTTTCCAGACGATCTAAATATTGTTTCTAAAGTCACCACAAAAGAAGAACCTCTTAAAAGAAGTATTTATGAGTCGGTTGTGTTTACTTCCGAAATAGCAGTCGACGGTAGTTTTCCAAGTATTGATTTCTCCAGCAAAGACATTCCACATAAGGATATTATTTGGGATAAAATTTCAGTATTGATAAAAACATCCAACCTGAAGGGAATACGAAACACTATTGAAGTAAACCTAGCAGGAGAAACCCTAGCAATGACGCCAAAATATTCTCAGGCGTATTTAAACACAATTGAAACACAATCTGTTTCCAATTTCCCAAAAGAAAGTACTGAAATGATTCCTTTTTCTTTTACAATGAAAGTAAATGGAAGCGAAAGTTTAAAGTTTATCCCAATTGGAAAAGAAACCGACGTAAGCATGACCTCCAATTGGCACTCCCCCAGTTTTGATGGTAACTTTTTACCAGATGATGGATCCCGAGAAATAACCAAAGATGGCTTTAAATCTACCTGGAAAGTATTGCAAATAAACAGACAGTTTCAGCAAGAGTTTTTTAATGAATTACCCGATTTAACCGAGTTTGCTTTTGGTTCAAAATTAATTATCCCAATAGATGAGTATCAAAAAAGTGAAAGAACTGCTAAATACGGGTTTATGGTTATTGGACTTACGCTTTTGGTTTTCCTTTTAATTCAGCTGGTGAGTAAAATATACATCCATCCTTTTCAATATATCATGATTGGATTGGCATTAGTGATGTTTTACACCTTGCTTATTTCCATTTCGGAGCACAGTTCTTTTTTTAAAGCATATGTTATTGCTTCTGCTTCGGTTTTAGGCTTAATTACCTTATACTCAAGAGCTATTTTAAAAGGATTTAAATTTCCTTTATTGATTTGTGGATCTTTGGCTTCTTTATATGGATTTATTTACGTAATCATTCAGCTTGAAAAATATGCATTGTTAGTGGGTAGCATAGGATTATTTATAATACTAGCTATTATCATGTTTGCTTCCCGAAAAATTGATTGGGGCAATGAATAAAGTAGGAAAAGAGTCTTCCTTTACAACTAAAAGGAAGGCTCTACTTTTAGAAAAAACAAATAGATATTTCTGGATTTTTTTGCTCCTATTAACCATAGAAGTAGTCATAGCATTATTTCAGTTTCACAAATTTATACGTGGATTTGTGGGAGATGTTTTGGTAATCCCCTTACTCTATTATTTTGGCAGATGGATAACACGATTCTCAGCAAATAAACTGCTGTTGGCTGTTCTATTGCTTGCTATAAGTGTAGAAATAATTCAATGGTTTAACCTTTTTCCTTTGTTAGGAATCGAATCCAAATTATTTTATATCTTGATAGGTAATACTTTTGACCCTTTAGACTTAGGGGCCCATTGTATTGGGTTCTTGACGGTTTTATTCTTAAACAAACTCGACGTTTAGCCTAGTAAAAGTTCCTGTTGATGCTTATCACACAACAGGAACTTTAAAATTAAACCTGGTTAGTATTGGTCTAATAAATATGTAATTAAATCTGTGGTGGTCACAATGCCTACCAGCTTGCTATTATCCACGACGGGAATGGCATGAAACTCTTTTTCCGCAAGTATTTCGGCGGTTTCTTTTATAGTTGTATGGGAAGAAATACTTATTAAATTCTTTGCCATTACTTGCTCTATAGTAAATAGATTATATACCGAAGTATCAACATAATCGCCATCTGCTGTAACAGAATCTGCAAAACTTATTCGAAGAATATCGGTATAACTTAACATTCCTATAATAGATTCGCCACTTACTACTGGTATATGTCTAATCTTTTTCGATTTAAATAATCGTTCTGCAGTTTCTAAACTATCGGTATTATTAAGTGTAATAACCTCTTTGGTCATAATTGCGGAAACGGGTGTTCTTTGCTTCATTTTATTGTTTTTAAGTTTTCTTAAATCTCTTAAAATGAAACATCAAAAAAAATGACCAAGATCATAGGACATAGATCAAGATTATTGATTTTCATTCTATAAATAGTGAATGAATTTCAATTTTGTAGGTATTTTCTTAACAAAATATTGTATTTCATCGTTATTTTACTCATTTCCACGATTATATGAGCAAAATCAATACCTCTTGTCAATTTTTATATATATTTAACCACCCAAAAAAATGAACCTACTTGAAAAAGAAAGTTTTCATATTAGTAATTGCACTACTGCAAACCATACTCTTCTCTGCCCAGAATTCTGAATTGAAGCTTACAGATAGTATTGCTAATGCTCAAAAAGAGCAGAAAGCCAAGCATCTGGATAGTATGGTGAAGCACATCCGCAAACAATTTTATGGGAATAATCTCGATGTCGCCATAGAATTAGGGGAACCTACGTTAGAATTAGCAAATGAGCTAAACAATCTTAAAGCCATAGTAGCCATTTCTAGTTTAATGGGTAACGCATTTTTAAAAGTTGAGGACACCCTACAAGCTAAGCGTATTTTTACGAATGCAATTGAAAAGGCAGAAAAAGAACATGACTCCACAAGAGTTATAACCACGGCACGAATTGATCTAGGAAACTATTATGCCCTTCGGAGTAAAAGGAAAGAAGCTATAGAAATTTATAAAAAGGCATTACCACTTCCTGAAAAATTAAAAGACACTACGCACCTATATATTATAAACTACAATATTGCAGAGCTATTTTTAGATGATAAAGATGTTATAAATGCTCAATTTTATGTGGAAGAAACAAATAATTATGTTAAAGGACTAAATCCAGATGCCTATCACGCAGGAGCAAAGCTCCTTACAGGAAAACTGTATTTTCTACAAAATAACACCCAAAAAGCAATAGAAGTATTGACTGAAAGTGTAAAACTTTCGGATAAATCAGGATTTCAGGATGGACTAATAGAAGGACATGATTATCTAGCCAAAGCCTACCAAAAGGAAGGGAATTTACTTGAAACCATTAATCACTTGCAACTTTTGGATACTTACAAAAGTGAAAAGTATAAAAGTGATAAAATCGAGGCCATTGAGTATGCCACAGCAAAATATAAAACCAACTTTTATCAACAAGAAATTAAATCGCAGTTGCTTCAGAATGAAATAAACAAGCAAACTGCCAAAAGGGAAACCACTATTTTCTGGATAAAAATAGCTTCGGCAATTCTCTTAATTTCGGCCATATTCTTATTTATTTCTTATAGAAAAAGAAAGCAATTGCTTTTTCACCTTATTGATAAAAACAAGCAATATCTTGAAGAGAAGGAAAAATCTGAAGAGCTTGCAAAAGCAAAAAGTATTTTATTCTCCAATATCACTCACGAGTTAAGGACGCCTATGTATGGTATTATTGGTATTTCCTCTATTCTTATGAGAGATGCCAAACTTAAAAACCATAAAGAGAATTTGGCTTCTCTTAAATTTTCAGCAAATCACCTTTTATCACTTATAAATAATGTGCTTCAATTAACAAGTATTTATAGCACTAAAAAAGAAGAGCTTAAACGAAACAAATTTAGCCTTAGAGAAATAGTTGAAAATGTGGTTAAATCATCAAAATTTATTAATGCCTCACATCCAAATAAATACATTGTAAATATTGATGACCAAATCCCAGAATATCTTATTGGGGATGAAGTGAAGATATCTCAAATACTTATAAATTTAATAGGCAATGCATCAAAATTTACTTTTGACGGTGAAATTACCATTAACTTAACACGAGTAAAAAATCAAAATAACAAGCTTTGTGTTCATTTTAATATAAAAGATACCGGTGTTGGAATTTCAGAAGAAAAACTGGAAATAATCTTTGATGAATTTTTACAGTCAAATAATAATGACCAACATCAAGGCACTGGACTAGGATTACCAATTGTAAAGAAAATCTTAGATATATATGAGTCTGAAATAACAATAAAGAGTACTGTAGGTGAAGGAACTGAAATCGATTTCGAACTTTGTTATGAGGAAACGAAATTAGAAAGTACTCAAAATAAAGACACTCATAAGCATTCAGACTCCTTATTAAAGGGGAAGAATATCTTAGTTGTGGATGATAACAAAATTAATCTTTTAGTAACTAAGAAGACTTTAATGGCCTATGGTGCCAGTGTAAGTATTGCCCCTGGCGGTGCTGAAGGTATTATAATGGCGAATGAGGAAAAATTTGACCTTATACTCATGGATATAAATATGCCAGAGGTAAACGGTTTTGAAGCTACAAAAGCTATTAGGCAAAAGGATACCCATATCCCGATTATTGCACTTACTGCAGTAGAGATGGAAAAGGTAGTTGGGGAAAGTTCTTTTAATTTAATGAATGACTTTATAATTAAACCTTATAAAAATAATATCTTTTTAGATACCATTGCCAAACATATAACTGAAAGACAACTCCTAGAAGTATAATATTATTTAATAGCACTTACCGTACTTTTATTCCATCATAAAAACCAATTTCCCTTGTACTTTATCGAAGGAACTTTACGTTGTAACAATTATTGTTCACCATACCTACTAGATTTTTGGTTTATCAATCATTCTTTTCACTTTAAGTGGTGATTGATTTGTTTTGGATAGTTAGCCTCTTATGGCAACTTAAACTAGCTAAGTACCCTTTATAAAAAACTTGAGTAGCTTAATGCTGATATCATTTACATTCTAATGAAACAGAAAAAAGGTTGTAGGCAATTCGTAAAATAAGACCATTAATCCAACCATATAATTGACGAGTATAGGATTTCTCACAAAGTATTATATTACATAATTATTAAACTTGCTATTAGATGATCCCTTTAAATTCTACCCACTGAAATAAAGTATAGCTATTGTTGAGCATTTCTAAACCTAAAGGATGTTAAACATCTTATCTATTTTTTCCAAACAATAACAATATAGAATCAATAAGACTATAGCTCTAAAAGAATTATTAAGGTGTTTAATACAAACAAAAAAGCACTCCGGTTTTGGAGTGCTTTTTTGTTTTCTATATTGGTTCATTTTATCTATCCATAATAATCCACTTGGATCTTGTGGCATCATACATTAATTTCACCATCTCATATCGTTGGACCACGAGATTACTATTATTTTCAATTCTATTACCAAAGAGTGATAAAAGACTGTTAGGTATAAATGTTAGATCACCTGTTGTTGGGTATAACCAAATGGTTTGACCGTCTTGACCTGCTGCAATACCTGTGACTATAACATCGCCCAGTATACTTCTAATTCTAATTACAGATTTATCTTCATTAGGCTCACCTGGCCAAATAATAAGGTTTAAATCACTTATTATAGGTACACCAATAGGATCAATATCACCAATAGTAAGGATTTTGTCATTGGCTCTTATGGTATTGTTTTCAAGAATAAGATTTTCAGCAACTTCTACTTGAACAATATTTCCGCTGTCATCAATACCAACAATTCTTGTGGCTATGACTTCGTTGGGACCTTTTTCTGCATCACGTAATCGCAGAGTTCCATTAACATCTAAAGTGGCTGTAGGTTCTGTAGTATTTATTCCTACTTGAGCGTTACTTATATATCCAATAAGTAGAGCAATGAAAATGGGGGCTAGATTTTTCATTAGGCTTAATTTTATTTTATAGTACAAAATAACCCTTTAATCTATTAATAATCAAAGGTTCGTAAGCTTTTTCTGAATTTTTTCGATAAAATGTAATAAATATCCTACATGATGCTATTTAAATAGAATATTTTAAGAAAAAAGGATTGATTATCCACCTACATACTCCTGTAAATATGCAAATCGCTCTGTTAATTGACCATTATTTGTGGTAATCTTTGCCCTTTTTAAAATCCCATCCTTATCTCCATTAAAATATGCTGGAATTACGTTTTCTAAAAACATATCCCCAAAACCTTCACTGGCATCTTTGGGTAGCTCACAAGGTAGATTGTCTACAGCCATGACTCCAATACTATTAGGAGCTCCAAAAGGCACTTCGCTTTCCATTTTTGGGTCATACCCGTAAAAAGGTTCGGCTATTGTTGAAGCACGCAGCGTACTGGCGACAGGACCATCAACATCGCAAGAGATATCAGCAACCAAGTTTATATTAAACTCGGGGCTTTTAGCATCTTCTCTTGTAAAAAGATAAGGTGCATTATTGCCGTAAAAATGACCTGTGATAAACATGTCGCTCACTTTGGCATATTTCATAAAATCACTTTCGTAGCCTTCAGGATTTAAGTAAAAAACGTCTTTTTCAAATTCACCACCATCGATTCGCCTGTTGTATTCAGTAACATCAATTAAGCAATAGACGGGTTCATTATATTCCTTAGCAAGATATTCGGCATCAGGCACCTCCCGTATTTTTAAATGATCAAGAATTTCTTTGGCACCACGAGCCACTTTTCCTGTCCCCGAAAGAATGATTTTAATATTAGGCAGGGTAATTTTATCCAACTCGGCTTTTACCGCTTCTAAGTCTGGTAAGGTTTCTACTTTAGGTAAATTGAAGAGATTGTCTCTAAGTCCTAATCCTCTAAATCCATTATACGCTCCTACCAATCCTGCATAATACCCAAACCCAATTAATCGGTGATTGCTGTCATTTACAATGGTCTCATGATCAAAAAGTTCTATTTTCTTTGCTAAAATAGTTTGAAGCAACTTTCTATTGTACGGTTGTTTTTTTATGGTATGACTGAAGAAGAAGTACTTTTTATTGGGAATTAATGCATCCACTGGCACTTCTTTTACACCTAACATCACATTCGCTTCTGAAATATCTTCTTTCACTTCAAATCCAGCTTCTCTATAAGCTTCATCTGGGAAAATTCGAACGTCTGAAGCCTCTACAATAATTCGTGCATCCGGAAACTTTTGTATGACTTCTTGACACTTTTCAGGTGAAAAAACAACGCGCCTATCGGGTGGATTCTTTCTTTCTTTTATAATTGCGAAGGTAATGGGCATTTGGAATACTTTTTGATTTCTATTTTAGGTCTGCAAAGATAGGTTTTTAATGTATCTTTGCCACCCAAAAGTTCATTGAAAATAACAAGGGGCCGACTGGTTTTGACAGCGGGTTTCATTGTACGGTAAGCATGTCGAGCGCTGGGATACAGCTCGTAAATCTCATATTTCATCTTTTTTAAACGGCGAGAATAACTACGCCCTAGCTGCATAATCCGAATTATAGTAGGATAATGCCTCGGCCCGCAAGGCGGGCAAGCAGGAAGTCACTCGAGAGCCTTGGTTTGCGGCAATCGATTTAGTGGCTTCGTAAAAGTAAACCTAGTTTGTGTAGGGCTTTGATACACTTACGAAACCAAATTGAAGCTAAGTCTTGCGCAGGTTGTTTCCAGCCAGTAATAGATCGAAAACCCTAATGGAAAATAAACATGTAGAAAGCTCTACAACGGCACGTTTGGACGGGAGTTCGAATCTCCCCGGCTCCACAACCCTCTAGAAACCATACCAACAGGTATGGTTTTTCATTTTATGAAAAAAACAAACTTGCTTGTGGTTTTGAAATGAAATGAAAGCGCAAACTGAGTCAACAGTTTGGTTTCTTATTTGCAACATAGGAAGTGGGCGAAATTTAATCTCCCAGACTCCACAAAAAAACCCGAGTAATACTCGGGTTTTTTTATTAATTCACCGTCTCTAGCCCTTTGGTTTCCCAATTGTCAATACCACCTTGGAGGTCATATACTTTGGTAAAGCCCATCTCTTTTAAAATGAGTGCAGCTTGCGCACTTCTTCCGCCCTTTTTACAATATACGTATACAGGTTCGTCTTTATCGAGTGTGGCAACCTTCTCTTTAAAATCATCATTCGTTACACAAATGTTTTGGGCGTTTTTTAAGTGGCTTACAGAATATTCATCGCTGGTTCTAACATCCACCAACTGAAGGTCCTTTTCTGAGTTTACAGCATTCACCACTTGTTCTGGGGTAATCATAATAATTTCCCCTTCCTTTTTATTTTGACAGGAAGCTACCAAAGAGGTGATAGCAATAAATAAAAGTATATTTTTCATAATTAAATTGTTTTAAACGGTTTCACCATTCCACTGCATCATTCCACCAATAAGATTGTATGTGTTCTTAAATCCTAATGAATTCATAATCATACATGCTTGAGCACTTCTCCCTCCAGATCGACAATAGATATAATAATTTTTTGACGTATCCAATTGTTTTACTTTTTCCATAAAATTAGCCGCATTCATAATATCAATTTGTTGTGCATTTGGAATCATTCCTTCGGCAACCTCGGCGTTGGTTCTAACATCTAAAACAACAGCGTTAGCATCATTTTCTAATTGATCTCTCCACCGAGATTGGTTAAGTTCTTGCATATTTTTTAATTTTTTATAAAAGTAATAAAAAACCCCAAAACACTTGGATGGTGCTTCGGGGTTTCTACGAAAAATTAATTTACTTAATTAAACCTTTATACTACAGCCTATAGCTTTGGTTTCTTTTACAGTTACTTCTTTCCCTTGAAGCAATTCATTTACAGCATTGGCAAGAAAACGGTCCTTCACGGCGGCTCCATTACGCACATTATCATCAATGGCGCCAATATATTTTACAATATTTTTCCCTTTTTCTTTTTGAAGTAAATACACATGAGGTGTTTTTTTAGCGCCATATTCTGCATATATACTACTAGAGTCATCATAAAGATAAGGGAATGTAAATCCTTTTTCATTTACCTTTTGCTGCATCTTCTCAAAGGTATCGTCTGGTTGCACCTCAGGGTTGTTAGGGTTAATAGCAATTACAGGAAACCCTTTGGACTTAAATTCTTTATCCAACGCTATGATTCGGTCTTCACTAGCAACAGCATAGGGACAAGTATTGCAAGTGAAAATCACAATAAACCCTTTTGCATCTTTGTAATGAGATAAGGACACCATTTTTCCATCTACATTTTTTAAGTTGAAATCGGTTGCCGCGTCACCAATGGTATATCCATCTGAAGCAGGTGCCTCAGAAGTATTTGTAAAACTAAATGACCCAACAACAATAAGTGCTAAAGCAACTACCTCTAGTACAAGCCATTTTTTTAAAATTGAACGTTTCATAATTTTCTTTTTATTGTGTTATTGCTTTTATTTCAGTTTCTAATTCTTCATAGGTGAAAGACTTTTCAAAAAAGACCTTTTTTCCATCCTTTATAATTAGGGTTGCCGGTATAGCTCCACTCCATGCTTCACTCACTTTTGGAATCCAAGTATTGGCATCAGGATCATCTAGTAAAACCACCTCGCTTAGTAGTTGATGTTTTTCAATAAAGGGGACTACCCCTGTTTTTATTTTTTCTGGAAAATCAAGACTTACTAAAACTACTTTAATTCCTTGTTCCTTATAATTTTCATTTAGCTTTTCAAAAGCAGGTAATTCTTTTACACAAGGTTTGCACCAGGTTGCCCAAAAGTTAATGACATAGGTAGACCCATCTTCTTTATTAAAATAAGCATCTTCCAGTGTTTCAAAATTAAAAATTGGAATGGGTAAAAATTTTTCTGTGATGGGTTCTTTAATTACTTCTGAAATGGTAGACTCTGTCTTTTCCTTACAAGACCAAGTAACAAGAATAACAGAAAACAATAACATAATTTTTTTCATAGCCTAAATCTACTGAAAGTATTAATTTCTTGTATACGCTTTAACGTTTGATTAATATTTATCATAAATAGTAAAAGCTAAATTTTTGTTAATTGGCATTTCATTCAAAAAATAATAGTACATTTGTATGTACAAATATTGTATATACAACTATGGATATTGAAAGTGAAATAAAAAATACTAGTCCGTTAAGCTTAAGTACTCGTTCTGTTATTAATTTGATGTATACAGCCAGACAAATTGAAGAAATAGCTGCCGCAAAATTTAAAGAATACGATTTAACGGCACAGCAATACAATGTGATGCGTATCCTAAGGGGGCAAAAAGGGAATCCAGCCAATTTATCCACTATACAAGAACGGATGATAGATAAAAGCAGTAATACAACTCGATTGATTGACAAACTGATTCAAAAGGGATATGCAAAAAGACAAATTTGTAAAAAAAACCGAAGAAAAATAGAAGTATTTATTACTGAAAATGGATTGGAATTATTAAAAAAATTAGACCCACTTACCGAACAAGTGAACAAAAATATTATGGAGAAACTCTCCATCAATGAAAAAGAAAAATTAAACTCATTCTTAGACAAACTAAGAAATTAACAATTAAATTAAAAACAATTAACATTATGAAAAAGACAGTAAAAACAGTATTAATTTTAGCAATTGCTACAACGGCATCAGCTTTCACAAACTCTGTAAAAGAAAGAATTGAAGTAAAAGAAAGTACCATTAATTGGTTAGGTAAAAAAGTAACAGGAAAACACAACGGTATTATTACCCTTAAAGAAGGATATCTAGAAATGGACGGTGATAATATCTTAGGTGGTAAATTTGTTATTGATATGACTTCTATCACTGTATTAGACCTTAAAGGGGATATGAAAGGAAAACTAGAAGGTCATTTAAAATCCGACGACTTCTTCGGAGTAGCAGATTATCCAACAGCTACTTTGGTTGTTAATAACGCTAAGAAAAATGGAAGTATCTATACTGTTAATGGCAACATTACCATTAAAGGAATTACACAACCTATTTCATTCGATTTAAATAAGGATGGAAATACGGCTACAACTACCGTTACAATAGACAGATCAAAATTTAATGTACGTTATGGATCCGGAAGTTTCTTCGATAATTTAGGGGATAAAACTATTTATGACGATTTTCAATTAGACGTCACCCTAAATTTTTAAATTTTTGTATGGCTAGTTTCAAATTCATTTCTATATTTGAAGCAATGAAAATAACAAATCAACATACTTGGTGGTGGAATAATTTACGTAATCAGTCGTGAGCTAGACCACTTTGTATGTACCTAATATAAAAACCTGTCTTTCACGACAGGTTTTTTTTATTTTATAGTATGAAATACGCATTAAAAACATATTCTAAAAAATTACTATCAGATACCCTTACACCCGTGTCGGTATATTTGAGGCTACGGGATAAATTTCCAAATAGTTTACTTTTAGAAAGTAGCGATTATCACGCAAACGATAATAGCTTCAGTTATATTTGTTGCAACCCTATTGCCTCAATAAAAATTGAAAAGGAATCTATTATTCAGCAATTCCCTGATGGCAAAAATGAAGAAATATCAATTTCTGAAGCAACCCATATACCAGAAATTCTTCAACAATTTGCATCTTCCTTTGAATTAGACGCCACTCAAAAATTCAAATTTATCAACAACGGGATTTTTGGATATATGAGTTATGACATGGTTCGCTATTTTGAAAATATTTCTATTGAAAAGAAAAAGGACCAGCTCGACATTCCTGATGTATTTTATGCAGTGTATCAAAATATCATAGCCATCAATCATTTTAATAATGAGGCCTATATTTTTGCACATTGTTATAATACTGAAAATAATATCCCGCAAATTGAACAGCTTTTAAAATCGAAAAACTTTGCAGAATACTCCTTTGTAAGAGCAGGCGAAGTAACTTCAAATTTAAACGATGTAGATTTTAAAACTTTAGTAAAAAAGTGCAAAGAGCATTGTGCACGAGGGGATGTTTTTCAAATTGTTCCAAGCAAACGATTTTCACAACCATTTACTGGAGACGAATTTAATGTTTATAGAACGTTACGAAGCGTAAACCCCTCCCCTTATTTGTTTTATTTCGATTATGGAAATTTTAAAATCTTCGGAAGTTCGCCAGAAGCTCAACTTATTGTAAAAAATGGCAAAGCCGAAATTCATCCTATTGCGGGAACTTTTAAACGAACCGGGAATGATGAAAAAGATGCCCAACTAGCAAAACAACTAGCCGAAGATATTAAGGAAAATAGCGAACATGTCATGTTGGTGGATTTGGCTCGAAACGATTTGAGTCGTCATGGAAACCAAGTAAAAGTGGAAACCTATAAAGAGGTACAATTCTTTTCCCATGTAATTCATTTGGTAAGTAAGGTTACCGCCCAAATAGAAAGTAATGCAAATACCCTTCAAATTGTTGCCGATACCTTTCCCGCTGGGACATTAAGTGGAGCCCCCAAACATAAAGCGATGCAATTATTAGAAAAATACGAGAATGTCAATCGTGATTTTTATGGGGGCGCTATTGGCTTTATGGATTTTGAGGGTAATTTTAATCACGCCATTATCATACGTTCTTTTGTTAGTAAAGATCATACCTTACATTTTCAAGCCGGAGCGGGAATTGTTTCAGAAAGTGATGAAGAAAAGGAATTGCAAGAAGTATATAATAAACTAGGTGCTTTAACGAAAGCTCTGGAACTAGCCGAAACGATATAAAAATGAAAATAGTAGTCATAGATAATTACGACAGTTTTGTGTACAACTTAGTACACTATTTGGAGGAATTCGATTGCGAAGTAACTGTTTTTAGAAACGATGAATTTTCAATGGAAGAAATCGAAAATTTCGACAAGATTTTACTCTCACCTGGTCCAGGAATTCCAGATGAAGCTGGGTTATTAAAAGAAGTAATTAAAGTATACACTGGTAAAAAACCCATCTTTGGTGTGTGTCTTGGGCAACAAGCCATTGGAGAAGTATTTGGAGGAACAATCACCAACCTTAAAAAAGTATTTCACGGGGTAGCAACGAAAGCTACTATTCTAGTAGAAAGCGACCCTCTTTTTAAAGGGCTTGACAATGAAATAGAAATTGGAAGATATCATTCATGGGTGGTTTCCAAAGAAAATTTCCCTGAATCCTTGGAAATTACCTCTGTAGATGAAACGGGACAAATTATGTCGCTGCGCCATAGAGAATTTGATATTTGTGGGGTACAATTTCATCCCGAAAGTGTCCTTACGCCCAATGGGAAACAAATAATAAAAAACTGGTTAGAAAACTAATATGAAGAATATCCTAAACAGGCTTATAAATCACGAACAACTTGCCAAAGAAGAAGCCAGAGAGGTTCTTGTAAATATCTCTCAAGGCACATACAACAGTAGCCAAATTGCTGCTTTTATGACGGTGTACATGATGCGTAGTATTTCATTGGAGGAGTTAGAAGGTTTTCGTGATGCCCTTTTAGAATTGTGTATAAAAGTGCCTATAGAAAATTATAATACGATTGACTTATGTGGCACAGGAGGTGATGGAAAAAACACCTTTAATATTTCAACATTAGCATCCTTTGTAACCGCGGGTGCCGGGGTATTAGTTTCAAAACACGGGAATTATGGTGTCTCTTCTATTAGTGGAAGTAGTAACGTGATGGAAACCCTTGGAGTTAAATTTAGCAGCGATTCAAACTTCCTAAAAAGATGTTTGGACGAAGCAGGAATCTGTGTAATGCACGCACCGCTCTTTCACCCTGCTATGAAAAATGTTGGCCCTATTCGCAAAGAATTGGGGGTGAAAACATTCTTCAATATGCTAGGCCCTATGGTGAATCCAGCTTTTCCCAAAAATCAATTAGTGGGAGTTTTCAGTTTAGAATTAGCACGTATGTATGGGTATTTATACCAAAAAGGAACTAAAAACTTTACTGTGCTTCATGCTATGGATGGCTATGACGAAATTTCATTAACCAGCCCTGTAAAAATGATTTCAAGAAATTCTGAAAAAATATTGAATGCCTCCAATTTTGGCCTCACTGAAATTTCACAACAGGAAATCTACGGAGGGGATACTATAGAGGCATCAGCAAAAATTTTTGAAATGATTCTCAATGGGAAAGGCACCGAAGCCCAAAACAATGTGGTTTGTGCTAATGCAGCCATGGCTATAACCACTGTGGAACATAGTTCCATTGAAAGAAGTTTCGAAAAGGCTAAAGATTCATTGCTGTCTGGAAAGGCGCTAAAAAGTTTACAAACACTTCAAAAACTAAGCAATGACCATTCTTGAAAAAATAAATGCCTATAAAAGATTGGAAGTTGCTTCTAAGAAAGAAGTCTTTCCTGTTTCCCTGTTGGAACAATCCTTTTATTTTCAAAAAGAAAAAAATTCCTTAGCGAAGGCAATCAAAAATTCTTCAACAGGAATTATAGCAGAGCACAAACGGAAATCCCCAAGTAAATCGGTTATTAACGATAAAATTCTACTACCCGAAGTAGTAAAAGGATATGAATTGGCAGGTGCTTCAGGTATTTCGGTTTTAACCGATACTCAATTTTTTGGAGGCTCGTTAGACGATTTGTTATTGGTGAGAAAGACCGTTTCATTACCCATCCTAAGGAAGGAATTTATTGTAGAGGAATACCAAATTTTTGAAGCCAAAGCCTACGGAGCAGATGCTATCTTGTTAATAGCCGCAAGTCTTTCAAAACAGGAAATTCGAGATTTTTCAATTTTAGCAAAACAATTACAACTCGATGTTTTAGTTGAAATACACAATGAAGCAGAGCTTGAAAAATCGGTTCATGCCACAGTTGATATCATAGGTGTGAACAATCGGAATCTAAAAACGTTTGAAGTCTCTATTGAAAATAGTATTCGACTTTCTGAAAAAATTCCTTCCGAATTTGTAAAAATTTCTGAAAGTGGAATCAATTCTGTTGAAAATGTAAAAGAATTGAAAAAATACGGGTTCGAAGGATTTCTCATTGGAGAACATTTTATGAAAACTGAAAATCCAGGAAAAGCTTTAAAAGATTTTATTACAACATTATCGTGAAGCCAAAATTAAAAATATGCGGAATGAAACACAATGTTGCCGAAGTCGCAACATTGCTCCCTGATTATTTGGGTTTTATTTTTTACGATAAAAGCCCTAGAAACTTTGAAGGGGAAATTCCTAAGATTCCTTCCGATATTAAAAAGGTAGGTGTTTTTGTAAATGAAAAAGTAGTTAGAGTTATTGAAAAGGCAGCCACTCATAAACTAAATATCATTCAGCTACATGGAGAAGAATCTCCCGAATATTGTGGTGAACTTTCAGACCTAACCTCTAATCTTGAAATTTGGAAAGTATTTTCGGTAGGTGAAACATTCAATTATGATTTATTAAAACCTTATGAAAATGTAGTTGACAAATTTTTATTCGACACCAAAGGAAAAAACAAAGGAGGAAATGGAATCACCTTTAATTGGCAAGTCCTTAGACAATACCCTTCAAAAAAACCCTTCATTTTAAGCGGTGGAATTGGTCTAGAAGAAGTTGATAAAATACATACATTAATGGAAAGGGAATTACCATTATATGCCATTGATGTTAATAGCAAATTTGAAATAGGACCAGGATTAAAAAACAGTACAGAATTAAAACAATTTATATATGAACTATAATGTTGATGAAAAAGGATACTACGGGGAATTTGGCGGTGCCTACATTCCTGAAATGTTATACCCAAATGTTGAAGAACTGAGGCAACAATATTTGCAAATAACCGCTGAAGAAAGTTTTCAAAAGGAATTTAGGCAATTGTTAAAAGATTATGTAGGACGCCCAACACCACTTTATTTTGCAAAGAGGCTTTCAGAAAAATACAATACAAAAATATATCTCAAACGTGAAGATTTATGTCATACGGGAGCTCATAAGGTAAATAACACTATTGGTCAAATTCTACTAGCAAAACGGTTAGGAAAAACACGAATCATTGCCGAAACGGGAGCGGGCCAACACGGGGTAGCAACCGCTACAGTTTGTGCGCTTATGGGACTTGAGTGTATTGTTTATATGGGTGAAATCGACATCCAGCGGCAATCACCCAATGTGGCCCGAATGAAAATGCTGGGCGCAAAAGTAATTCCAGCTACAAGCGGAAGCAAAACCCTAAAAGATGCCACTAATGAAGCTATTCGTGATTGGATTAATAACCTCATAGATACATATTATATTATTGGCAGTGTGGTGGGGCCCCATCCCTATCCCGATATGGTGGCTCGATTTCAAAGTGTTATTTCGGAGGAAGTAAAGAAACAATTACTTGAGAAAGAAAAAAGAGAAAATCCAGATTATGTAGTAGCCTGCGTAGGTGGCGGAAGTAATGCTGCGGGAATTTATTATCACTATCTCAATAATCCAAAAGTGGGCATCATTGCTGTAGAAGCAGCTGGAAAAGGAATTGATAGCGGCGAAAGTGCGGCCACTTCGGTATTAGGAAAAATGGGAATCATCCACGGAAGCAAAACACTCTTAATGCAGACTCCAGATGGTCAAATAACAGAACCCTACTCTATTTCGGCTGGGTTAGATTATCCCGGTGTTGGCCCCATGCACGCCCATTTATACACTAGCGGTAGAGGAAAATTTATTTCCATTACAGACGACGATGCCATGAAAGCTGGAATGGAGTTAAGTCAATTAGAAGGAATCATTCCCGCCATAGAAAGTAGTCATGCCTTGGCAATTTTTGAAGAACTAAAATTTAAAAAAGACGATATTATTGTTCTCAATCTTAGTGGTCGTGGCGATAAAGACTTAAACACCTATATCAATTATTTTAAACTTTAACTATTTGGGCGTTTCCACGCAATTGCGTGGTCGGGCTTTCGTTGCTACACGATAGCACACTCAATCCCTAACGCAAAGATTATAGAAAATGAATAGATTACAAAAAACACTTCAACAAGATAAAAAGTTATTATCCATCTATTTCACAGCTGGTTATCCTAACTTAAACAATACTGTTTCCATCATTCAAGAATTGGAAAAAAACGGAGTAGATTTTATAGAAATCGGACTCCCTTTTAGCGATCCCTTAGCAGATGGACCTACCATTCAAACGAGTTCCACACATGCTTTAAAAAATGGGATGAATACAGCCTTACTTTTCGATCAACTCAAAGACATTCGTAAAACGGTGCAAATTCCTTTAATAATCATGGGATATTTTAATCCGATACTTCAGTATGGCGTTGAGGAATTCTGCAAAAAATGTCAAGAAATTGGAATTGATGCTTTAATTCTTCCAGATCTTCCTTTAGAAGAATATAACACACTATATAAAGCAACCTTCGAAAAATATAATCTTTCCAATATATTTTTAATTACACCACAAACTTCTACCAAAAGAATAAAAGAAATAGACAGCAGTAGTTCTGCCTTTATCTATATGGTAAGTAGTGCGAGTACTACGGGAACTCAAAATGATTTTAGTGCAAAGCAAACTGATTATTTTGAACGCATTTCAAAATTAAAATTAAAAAACCCACAGATTGTTGGTTTTGGAATTAGCAATTATGAAACTTTTCTTTCAACAATATCCTATGCAAAAGGTGCCATCATTGGTAGTGCTTTTATAAAGATGATAAGCAAGGAAGGTATTGCCGGAATTTCATCATTTATAAAAAGCATTAGAAATTCCTAAAAACTCATCTTTATATTTTTTAGTAATTTTAGATTTATTAATCTAAATTAAAAAGTATGGGAAAAGGAGATAAGAAAACTAAGAGAGGTAAAATTATAAGAGGAACTTATGGAAAAGTAAGAATCCGCAAAAAGAATAAGCACGAAAACATTAAAGTTCCTAAAAAGAAAAAATAGTATTTACTTTTATAAAAAATAAAACCCCCTCCAGAAATGGAGGGGGTTTTTGTATTTAGGTTAGCAAGATGATTATCTTCTTACTAATCGTTTTACTGTTTGTGCGCTTTCACTTTGGATTTGTACCATGTACACTCCTGAAGCTAAGCTAGAAACATTAAAGGTTCGCTCTGTTGCCATACCACGTAAGTCAACCTGTTGTACCAATCTTCCGTTGGCATCATAGATAACTGCTCTCTCCAAC
>NZ_JAHWDP010000007.1 GCF_019312585.1 Halomarinibacterium sedimenti
ATTCCGAACAGGGAAGTTAAGCCCGATTGCGCCGATGATACTGCATCTATGTGGAAAAGTAGGTCGCCGCCTTCTTTTAAAAACCCCTCCAAAATATTGGAGGGGTTTTTTTATACTATTTTTGTTGAAAATTAGTTACCTACAATATGTATAGCAAAAAGGAAGAATTTTGGAATGTGGTTACCCATGGTATAGGTATACTATTATCTTTTGTGGCGCTAATATTGTTATTAATTTTTAATAATGGCAATGCATTAGATACGTTGAGTATAGTTCTATATTCAGCTACGCTTGTATTTCTGTATTCAGCTTCCACGCTTTACCATTCAGTTTCTAGTGAAAAATGGAAATTTTTTTTCAGAAAACTGGATCATATAGGGATCTATTTTTTAATTGCGGGAACCTATACTCCTGTTGCACTTATTTCTTTAGTGAATGAAAATGGTTGGACCATTTTTTGGACGGTTTGGGGAATTGCTATTGCAGGAACCATTTTAAAAATTTTCTTCACAGGTAAATATGATAAACTTTCCCTTTTACTATATCTAGCTATGGGGTGGTTAATTATATTCGATTTTAAAAACCTTTGGGAAGTTCAATCGGCTTTAGGAATTACATTATTAGGACTGGGAGGTTTATTTTATACTCTTGGGACTATTTTTTATGCCTTTGAAAGAATTCCTTATAATCACGCTATCTGGCACGTATTTGTCCTAGCGGGAAGTGTGTTTCATTTCTTTTTTATATTTCTCGATGTCATTTAAAGTAGGTAAGCGAGTATCACACCTATAAAAATAGTAGTTAACTTCATTAAATTAAACTTGTGGTCTTTGCTGCTTTCAAATAAAATGGTGGTGGATACGTGTAAAAAGATACCAATAGCAATCGCATTTATTTCTGTAGAATAATCTGAAAGTACTGAGATATTATTTTTGAAAAAGCTTCCTAGTGGGGTCATACATGCAAACAATAGTAAAAAAAATACCGTTGTTTTTTTTGAGTATTCAGCAGCTATAAAATAGATGGTAAGAATCACCGCTATAGGTATTTTATGAATGACAACTCCCCATAAAACATCAGCATTTTCAGTGATGGGAAACCCTTCAATAATAGAGTGTATCGATAATCCTAAAAACAATAACCACGGAAAATCTTTATGGTCACCATGTAAATGAACGTGTCCATGTTCTGCTCCTTTGGTGATAAAATCAAGAATAATTTGAAGCAGAATACCTATCATAATAAGTACTCCAATACTTTTTGAAGGACTTTCAAAAACTTCAGGGAGTAATTCAAATAACGTAATGGATAGTAGAAAAGCACCACTAAATGAAAGTAAATATTGATGAATCAATACTTTCTTGCTAGAAATTAGTAACGCAATAATATATCCAGCACCTATTGCTAAAAATGGAAGTAAATAAACCATGGGTTAAATTTGGTAATGCCTTGCTAAAATAGGCTATTTTTGCAAAGAGTTTGAACACAATACATGGAAAATAATTTTAAAATGATTGCCAAGACCCTTTACGGCCTGGAAGATTTATTAGCAAAAGAACTTCAAGAACTTGGAGCTTCATCTATAGAAAAAGGGATCCGAAATGTTTCATTTGAAGGGGACACAGGGTTTATGTACAAAGCCAACCTATGTTGTAGAACTGCCATTAAAATATTGAAACCCATCGATTATTTTAATGTATTTACGGAAGACGACATCTATAAAAAAGTATATGACATCCCTTGGGAAAATTATATGACAAGTGATGGCTCGCTGGCTGTTAATGCTACTGTTTTTTCTGAAGTTTTCACCCATTCTCAATATATCGCTTTAAAAACCAAAGATGCTATTGTAGACCGTTTTAGAGATAGGGAAGGGGTGCGTCCCGATGTAGATTTAGATCATCCTACCCTACGAATCAATATTCACATCGACAGAAATATTTGTACTATCTCATTAGACAGTTCTGGCGAATCATTACATAAAAGAGGATATAAAGTAAGTTCTGCATTGGCGCCAATAAATGAAGTCTTAGCTGCAGGAATTTTGATGCTTTCTGGTTGGAGAGGGCAATGTGATTTCTTAGATCCTATGTGTGGTAGTGGAACGTTCCTTACTGAAGCAGCCATGATAGCCTGTAATATCCCTGCAAATTTAAATAGAGATGAGTTTGGTTTTGAAACGTGGCCCGATTTTGATGAAGATCTATACGAAATTATAGAAAGTGCTTCTTTGAAAAAAATTAAAGATTTTCATTTTAAAATTGTTGGGTATGAAATAGATCCAATATCCATAAAGAAAGCAAAAGAGAATGTAAAGAATGCGAACCTGCAAGATTTTATAGAAATCAAAGAACAGAACTTCTTTGAAAGCAAAAAAGAACATGATAAATACCTACATTTAGTTTTTAATCCTCCCTATGACGAACGCCTTTCTGTAAAAAATATCGAAGAATTCTATGGGAATATTGGAAACACCTTAAAGCATGGCTATCCAGGTTCACAAGCCTGGATGATTACTTCTAATATGGATGCACTAAAATGTGTGGGATTACGACCTTCACAAAAAATTAAATTATTTAACGGAAAGTTGGAAGCAAAATTAGTGAAATACGAAATGTATTCAGGCAGTAAAAAGGCAAGTAAACAATAAGTTATTTCTTAAAAATTGGAATTAAATACGACAAACTGTATCCATATCCCACACCAAACTTGCTAAAGTCATACGTTCGATTAAATCCTGGAACGATAAGATTATCAAAGTTGTCTGGCGTTTTTTCGCTTATCATTCGTTTTACTTGCACATTAATGCCGAGATAAAGGTTAGTGAAAATTTCGGTTTTTACTCCCAATATAAATTCAATCCAACTGGCATTTAATCCTGAAAATTCAATGGGATCTGTTCGAATTTCAGTTGGAAACGTAATGTCTGTAGTGTAGACAGGATAAGCTGTTAATTCTTCAGAAAAAGTCGCAAATCCATAACGCAATCCAGCAGTGATGGCGTTGTTCATTCCTATCCAATTATTATACGCATTGTAATCGGCGCCTAATTTTATGTAACTACCAGAAATAGTTGCTTTTAAACTATCTTCATCCCAGTCTCGCGTTTCAGTTCCAATTTCTGCAGCAGCATAAAACTTTTCTGAAAAACGTAAATCCCCCACAATTTCAAAACCAGAATAACCATCCTCAAAAGCTGTTCTGGCTAATTTTGAAAGATCACCGCCAACACGTAAACCATATTTTTGTGTAGCTACTTTTGTTGTGTCCGTAGTCGTTTCAGAAGTTTCTTGTGCTGTCATAGAAAATGAAGCACAAAGCATACTAATGGAAAATAGTAATATGTACTTCGTTTTCATTGTCAACAGTTGTTTTTAAAATTTCAGTATCCAGAATCCAATTACCGTTTAAAGGTTCTTCTTCCAAATCCACAAATAAATCATTGTAAATTACTTTAAATCCGCAAGCTCTGTTTATATAAACTTCTTCTCTTGAATAATTAAAGGAAATTGCATCAAAGTTATGATCTTCTTCACTAGTGCTATTATATTCAAAAAGGAATGAAGATAGATTTAATTCGGTATCCAATGGAATTAAAACTTCCGTATCATTAATGGCAGAAGCGGTGACTAAAGTACTGTCTGCATTATTTACATAAATAACCAAATCTTGTACAGCTTTGGTCGATTCTCTATCTGTGATGTCTCTAAATTCAATGTATAAAAGGGGAGTGGTAGCAGTATCCTCAGGACAAATATCATCTCGGGTACAACCCATAAAGAGTGCCAATAAAAATAAAGCTGAAAATAATCTAAGGGCCATTAAGAATTTCGTTTTTCCAAAAGTACAACATTTTCTACGTGATGTGTCTGCGGAAACATATCTACTGGTTGCACCTTTGTCACTTTATAAAAAGCATTCATTAAACTTAAATCTCGAGCCTGTGTAGCACTATTACAGCTTACATAAACAATCTTATTGGGTGAAAGCCGGATAAGTTGCTCCACCACATCTTTATGCATTCCGTCACGAGGAGGATCGGTAATAACCACATCGGGTTTTCCGTGTTCTGAAATAAAAGCAATGTTAAACACCTTTTTCATATCACCCACATGAAAGCTTACATTTTCAATTCCATTTAGTTTTGCATTCTCCCTGGCAGCCTCAATGGCTTCTGGTACTGCTTCAATGCCAACAACATACTTTGCTTTTTTAGCAACAAACTGCGCAATGGTTCCCGCTCCAGTATATAAATCATACACCAATTCGTCACCTTTTAAATTTGCAAAATCTCTTGTTACTTTATACAATTCATGGGCTTGATCACTATTGGTTTGATAAAAAGATTTAGCATTGATCTTAAATTTTAAACCTTCCATCTCTTCAAAAATGTGATCTCTTCCGCTGAAACAAATAACCTCCTGGTCGTAAATAGTATCGTTTGCTTTTGAATTAACAACATATAAAAGCGATGTTATTTCAGGAAATTCTTTAGAAATAGCAGTTAAAAGTAACTCCCTTTTTTCTTTGTCTTCATAATAAAACTGAAGCAATACCATCACTTCTCCTATGGAAGTATTTCGTATCATTAAAGTACGCAATAGGCCTTCTTGATTTCGGGTGTTAAAAAAAGGAAGTTTTAATTCTTCAGCCTTCTTTTTAATAAAATTTCGGATATCGTTACTTGGATCTGCTTGTAAATGACATGTCGAAATGTTTAAAATTTTGTCCCACATTCCTGGAATATGGAACCCTAAAGCATTTCGGTTTTCAATAACTTTATCGCTTTCAATTTGATCTTTGGTAAGCCATTTACTGTCGCTAAAGGAAAACTCCATTTTATTGCGATACAAATATTCATTTTTGGAGCCAAGAATGGGAGTAACCTCTGGAAGTTCTATTTTACCTAAGCGCTTAAGATTATTTTCAACTTCTTTTTGTTTGAAGAATAACTGATGTTCATACGCCATTTGTTGCCATTTGCATCCTCCACAGGTACCAAAATGATCGCAAACGGGTGTTGTTCTTTTTTCAGAATATTTTGAAAATTCAATTGCGGTTCCTTCATAATAACCACTTCGCTGTTTTGTGGTTTGTACCGTAGCAATATCGCCAGGTACAGCATTATTTATAAAGATAACTTTCCCGTCTGGAGCCTTAGCCACGGCCTTTCCTTTTGCCCCAGCATCAATCACTTCTATGTCTTTAAAAACTTTCCGTTTATTTCGTCTAGCCATAGGCGCAAAAGTAATGTCTTTCTATAAAAAATGTACATAAAATTTAGTAATTTGCGCCCAAGGATGATTTCTCTCCTCCGCTGAATTTTCGAGTCTTCGAAAAAATAAAGGTATAGCAGGAATTTTTTATTTATTACTCTTAAAAATTTATGTTATGGCAGTTTTAGAAAAAACTTCGTCGCAAAAAGCAATCGATTTAGAAAACAAGTACGGTGCTCACAATTACCATCCGCTTCCTGTGGTTTTATCTAGGGGAGAAGGTGTGTATGTTTGGGATGTTGAAGGAAAAAAGTATTACGATTTCCTTTCGGCGTATTCTGCCGTAAACCAAGGTCATTGTCATCCTAAAATTGTAAATGCAATGACGAGTCAAGCGCAAAAGCTTACATTAACTTCACGTGCGTTTTATAATGATATGCTGGGGAAATATGAAAAGTATGCCACAGAATACTTTGGTTTTGATAAGTTATTACCTATGAATACAGGAGCCGAGGCTGTTGAGACAGCTTTAAAGATTTGTCGTCGTTGGGCTTATCAAGTAAAAGGAATTTCTGAAAACGATGCACAAATCATTGTATGTGAAAATAACTTTCACGGAAGAACCACTACCATTATTTCATTTTCTAACGATCCTGTGGCAAGAAAGAATTTTGGACCTTATACACAAGGGTTTATTAAAATTGAATATGATAATTTAAAAGCACTTGAAGCTGCTCTAGAATCGAATAAGAACGTTGCTGGATTTTTGGTGGAGCCCATTCAAGGTGAAGCAGGAGTGTATGTACCTTCTGAGGGCTATTTAAAAGCTGCTAAGGCTCTTTGCGAAAAATATAACGTCTTGTTTATTGCGGATGAAGTACAGACGGGAATTGCTCGAACAGGGAGATTATTAGCTACTTGTGGTAATTGTAGTTGCGAAAATAAAAATTGCAGTGGTACTCCAGAGGTGAAACCTGATATTTTAATTTTAGGAAAGGCATTAAGTGGGGGAGCCTACCCAGTATCAGCCGTTTTAGCAAACGACGCTATTATGAATGTCATTACACCGGGTTCACACGGATCTACTTTTGGGGGAAATCCCATTGCGGCGGCTGTTGCGATGGCTGCCTTAGAGGTCGTGCAGGAAGAAAAACTGGCCGAGAAAGCTTATGTCTTGGGTGAATTATTTAGAAAGAAGTTAAATGAATATATAGAAAATAGCAGCATTGCAAAACTGGTAAGAGGTAAAGGACTTCTTAATGCTATTGTTATCAATGATACTGAAGAAAGTGATACGGCTTGGAATATCTGTCTTCGTTTAAGAGATAACGGATTATTAGCAAAACCAACCCACGGGAATATTATCCGATTTGCACCGCCCTTGGTAATGACAGAAGATCAACTTTTGGATTGTGTTTCAATTATTGTTAAAACATTAAAAGAGTTTGAAAAATAAAGGCTAATGCCTGTTGTTTACAAAAAAAAAGCGACCCTATTAAGGTCGCTTTTTTTTTGTATTTAGTTTAAAAAATTACATTCCGTACTTCTCAAGCATTTCTTGTTGCATATTCATAATTCCATCTGAACCAAGAGTAGCAAATAACCAAACGGTATATATTAAATAAATAACATTAAGGGCAATACCAATATACGCTAGTATTTTCCCTGTTTTTACATTTTGATAACCACTATATTGTTCTGGATTTTCTAAGTAGGTTTGAGTCGCTTTTTTAGCCATTACAATTGCAATGATACCAAAAATTAAACCGAGTACTCCATAGCAACAGCAAGTTACAATAGAAATAATACCAAACACTAATATAAGCGTTGCATTAGGTAATTTTTGTTGTTCCATAATGATATGATTAGTTAGTTATTATCCTTTAAATTTAAGCAAAAATCTCTAAGCTACAAGAGTTTCTGTTAAATTTATACGTGATATGTAGTATACATTTTTATAAAATAGCTCACTATTATTATCAAGATGTTTATGGAAATAAGGAATACTTTAATAAACTTTCCATATTTATATTCAATAAAAAATGTCGAAATTAGAAAAAGTACAAGAAGAATAAGGGTATATATTGCTGGATAGGCCTTAAATGCTAAGAGGAATTCTCCTTTAAAAAGAAAGGCCGTGGCACGTTGTATGCCACAGCCTAAACATTCAATTCCGAATAGTTTTTTATTAAGACAGGGGAGCATATACTCTTCCATGTCTTAAAAATCTTATTTATTAATTACATTTATTTTATAAACAATAGTTTGATTGTCTGTAGTTGATAATCTAACTAGATATACGGCATCACTTAAATTCGCTGTTGGGAATGTAAGTTTAGAACTATTTCCTACATTACTTTCCGAGTATACCAACTTTCCACCCATATCAAAAATGTTAAGTGTTTTGATATCATATCCATCAGGATTAGAAACTTCTAATTGCTTTGCAGGATTGTTTTGGAAGAAATCAACAGATTGAGTAATACCTCTTTCACTAATAATTGGAACATCTTCATCATCTTCATCAGAGATAATTTGTTTATCTTTAAATGTTATGAAGAATCGTCCTTCATATGTTCCAGCATCTAGCAATATAGATGCTGTTTCAGGATTTTCATTTGCCGATTCATCTGGATAAATTGGCAAATAAGTGCCATTAAGTTTATCATATAAATAAACATTCTGAAATGGTGGATTTACTATTTCAGCAGAAATAAGTTTAACATTCTCTTGTTGATTAAGTTTAAAAGAGATAGGAATGAACATATTATCTCCACCTTTATACGGAACCGTTTGGATAACAAGATTTTTCTTCTTGGCTGGATCATCACCGTTAATGGTAAAATATGCTTCTGTTATAGCGCCATCACTGGGATGTGTAGCATCTAGCCCACGATCAAAATCGAACGTGGCAGAATTGTGAAACATTAAGACCATATCTCTAAAGTGCGTGTTATCTCCAAATATTGCGTGAAGTCTTAGAAGCGGGGTTGCCTCAACAGAATTTCTAAATTCAGAAAAATTTCCAGCACCTTCTTTAATAAAAGTAGTTGCTCTCTGACTATTCTTTAAAATAAGTTGATTTGGACTTGCATCAACTATTCCAGAATTTGATGAAACCATAAATCCCTGTCCAACAGGAGCATAAAGTCTTTCAAAAGAAGCGCCATTTACACCAGTATCTGTAGTTGGATTTCCTTGGCTATCATAATTCATAAAATTAGGCGCTGTATAAACTCCACCATCTACATAAGGCGTGGGTCCAGGTATCCAGGTACCATAACCACCTTTATTATCAATATATAAATGTGAGTTAATAGATCTATCTTCATCCCAAAAACGAATTGCATCAATCTCTTGATTGTCAGAATCATTAAAGAATAAATTTAAATCTAAAACAGAAGGGTATGGATTCCCTGTAAAAGTAAAATAATAATTAGTTCCATCAGTAAATGGAATTGCAGCAGTTTGCGCTGGTATAGTGATGTTTCCGTTGTTAGGTCGTCCTCTGAAATCGTAACGTTGGTTTTGGGGCTCATTATAAGGATCTGAATGTACAGTAACATCTGTACCTTTCATTGTAAATCCATATCCTGCTGGAACAAGATCCGATGCGCCTGTTGCGGCCCATCTTTGATTAACAGGATTAAAGGTATAAAGCCATCTAGTGGCTATTCGTAATGGTGATGAAACTGAATTAAAATTCCCCGTGGTTTCAGACCTTAAAGATTCTGTAACATTTAAGGAATCCCAGAGACGGCGAACTCCAAAGTTTTGATTACCAGAACCGGTTAATCTTCCTACTGGGGAACACCAAAAGTTATAATCATATGAATCGGCATTACTCTCTTGAAAAACAGAGATATGACCAGTCCCACTATTGGTAGAATTTGAATTTCCTTGTAAAAGTTGAGATCCTTCTCGTAAATAAATACTTCCTACAGTCGTAGGATTATTTGTATTTAAAACTAAGTTAATGTCCTGTTCAACAAATAAAAGTTGGTCTTTGACATAGACATAAGAGTCTGTTGAAGTAGTTGCGTTGGGGGATACGTACAACTGAGCATAAGATACATTAGCTATTGTTGCAACAGCCAATAATAGTAGTAGGTTTTTCATACTTATTATGTTTATGAAGGGTCTATTTGGGGTAAAGCCTTCTATTTCAAGTTGTAAAAATAACAATATTTTTGAATAATTGAAAGTAATTTCCTCATTTTTAGTGATATTTGAACTAATTTTCGTTAAAGTGAATAATATTATCTATGAAAAGCCTAAAAGTTGGAGTGAGAATTTCTGTTTTAGATGAAGACATATCTGGAATAGTTAAAGCGATAGATGGACAATCTGTTGTTATTGAAACTAAGGATGGTTTTGAAATGACCTTTAATCGAAATGAAATTGTTGTCGATCAAGGAATTCCTAAGGATAAATATCTTGAGGGAATTGATTATGTAATCCATTCTGAAATAAATTCTAAATCCAAAAGAAAGGAAATTTTACGGCCTAAAAAAGGAGCTTTGCCTCCTATGGAAGTAGATTTACATATAGAACAATTAGTAAATAACCATAAAAGTTTATCAAGCTATCAAATACTAAATATTCAGATGGATGGTGCAAAGCATAAATTAGAATTTGCCATTAGAAAAAAAATTCAAAGAATTGTCTTTATTCATGGGATAGGAGAGGGTGTGCTACGAGCAGAATTAGAGTTTTTAATTGGGAGGTATGAAGGTCTAAAATGTTACGATGCTGATTATCAAAAATATGGTCGAGGTGCTCTTGAAGTCTATATTCCTCAATCCATAATGGGGGTTTAGAAGTTAGGGGTAGTCAATAGGGTCCCAGCTTGTATTCCTTCTATACTCCCCAAAATAAGAGTTTCGTAAGTTATTTGCTCCTTTCCATTGGTAAGAACTAAATTGTAAATTTTTAATACAATATTAGTAGAAAAATCGAATGAGTGTTCTCTGTAGATGTCTAAAATATAGCTATTAGAAACTTTCGGATTCAAGAAATTTGGGCCAACAGTTACATCATCTATGTCATTAGTTGGGTCTAAATTCAAGTCTGAATCTTCATATCTAGTTAATACTCCATCTCCATCATCATCATCGTCCAAATAATCTGGAATTGAATCTCCATCAGTATCTTTTGGATTTGTTAAAGGATTGTTGTCGCCGTCCGCATTTTCAGTATCCAACTCAAGAAGCGTTGGAACATTATCACCATCGTCATCAAAATCGAAGTAATTTAAAATCCCGTCTTCATCTGTGTCCAATAATCCTTCGTCGTCACTATCGATTCCGTCTAAATCATCATAACTAGCAATAGTTACGAGTTCGGCGACTCCTGAGTTGCCTAGATATTCATCAATAGCTTGTGGTGTGGTAGGCGGGACTTCATTGCAGAAATAACTAGAACTAACTTGGCCATTATAAATTCTGAAATTTATATAGTTTGAAGTTCCATCAAGGGTTACCCTAGTGGTATCTGAAGTAAAAAAAATATCCGAGTCACCTTGAAAAAGCAAGGAAATAGATTCGGTATCAGCGTTATTAATCTTGAAAAATAGGTACGAGTCACTTCCAGTGCAAAATTGAAGATTGGTATCCTCAAAGCTGAAAGAAGTAACAATTACATCTCCGTCATTACATCCAATGAATAGGATGCTTAGAAGAAAAAAACCAAGAAGTCTTTTCATACTTTTTTTATTTGTAATGCAAAATAAAGGAATTCTTCTGTAAAGCGTCCGCCAATAAGAGATATTAATATGTATTTTTGCAGAATCTTACGATTAATAGAGTTTTATGAAGAAAGTGTATTTTGATAGCGCGGCAACCTCCCAGTTGCGAAATGAGGTAATCCACACCATGACGAATGTTCTTAAAACAGAATATGGAAATCCTTCATCTACACATACATACGGTAGATCATCTAAATCGTTACTTGAAAATTGTAGGAAAGAAATTGCGAAGCTATTTAATGTCCAGGCTTCAGAAATTATATTCACATCTGGTGGTACCGAAGCCGATAATCTTGCCATACAGAGTTGTGTTAGGAATTTAGGAGTTCAAACAATTATTACTAGTAAATTAGAGCATCACGCAGTGCTACATACGGTTGAATCCCTTCAGAAGAAAGAGGGGGTTGAAGTTTTATACGTAAATCATAAAGAAGATAGTAGTATCGATATTGATTATTTCGAAACTCTTTTAAAAAAGTGTAAAAATAAAACACTTGTTAGCTTAATGCACGTTAATAATGAGATAGGAACGCTTTTACCTATCGAGAAGATTGCTTCAATTTCAAAGGAAAATGGCGCATTGTTGCATAGTGACATGGTACAATCTATTGGACATTTTAAAACCGATTTTGGAAAAGTGCCTATAGATTTTGCAGCAGCTTCAGCGCATAAATTCCATGGGCCAAAAGGCGTTGGTTTTGCCTTTGTAAGAAAGAATTCCGGCTTAAAACCTCTTATTGTGGGTGGTGGACAGGAGCGTGGTCTTCGCGCAGGAACAGAGGCAGTTTATGCAATTGCTGGAATGACAGAAGCATTGAAAATTGCATATCAAAATTTGGATGATGAAAAACAATATATAGCCTCTTTAAAGGAATATTTTAAAACTGAATTAACAAAAAGCATTAACAACGTTACTTTTAATGGTTTAAGTGGTGACTCCGAACAAAGCACCTATTCTATATTAAGTGTGAATTTACCTATCCCTGAAGATAAAGCTCAATTGTTAGTATTTCAATTGGATTTAAAAGGCATTGCTTGTTCGCAAGGAAGTGCTTGCCAGAGTGGAAGTGATGAAGGTTCGCATGTTCTTAAACAAATACTTTCTCCCTACAAACTAAAAAATCCTTCAATTCGATTTTCGTTTTCTTGTTTTAACACAAAGCCAGAAATTGATTATGTTATCAAGACGCTAAAAGAATTTGTCGAAAATTAAAATCTCGAAGTTATTCTCACGTTAAAAACTCTAGGAGTTAAATAATTCGGAATGGCATACTGAACTTTGGTATATACATCTCTTACAAAGGTGTTTGTAATAGAGTTTTGTACATCAAAAATATTGAATATCTCTGCACCAATAGTTAATTCCTTAAACGACTTAAATATCCCACTGTCTTTTCTTTTCTTGTCGTGAATTAATACATAGGATACGCCTAAATCTGCTCTTTTGTAATCGTTTAACCTGGTTTGAAAGTTATAAGGGTCTGCATAACTTGGGGAGCCTCCTGGTAATCCGGTGTTATAAACCATATTGAGATACATTTTTAAATCGGGAATTATCTTCACGTAATCTTGAAAGAGAACTCCAAACTTTAAACGCTGGTCTGTAGGTCTAAAAATATAACCACGGTCATCTATATTTTCTTCTGTTTTAAGGTATCCAAAACTCACCCAACTCTCAGTTCCAGGTACAAATTCACCTGCTAAACGTAAATCTACTCCATAGGCGTACGCAATGGCATTGTTGTTAGCTCTATAACGAATTCGTACGTTTTCAAGGGTATAGGGATTTACATCGGTAAGGCTTTTGTAATATACTTCCGAATTTAATGTAAAAGGACGCTCCCATAAATCGAAACTATAATCATTTCCGAAAACGATATGAATAGATTGTTGTGCCTTTACACCTGGTCTAACAGTTCCAGTTGAGTCTCGCAATTCACGGTAAAAGGGCGGTTGATGATAAAACCCTCCTGAAAGACGAAACAACATATCCATATCCCAATCAGGCTTTAATGTAATTTGAGCTCTTGGGCTAAATACGGTTTGCGTTGTACTTTTAATACCTTCGCCACTCACATTCCAGTTTTGTGCGCGAACACCAGCATTAAGGTATAACTCGTTATTTCCTAAAGTGGTTCTTTTACTCCATTGTGCAAAACCAGAAATTCTGCTAATTTGAACATCATTTTGTGCTCTAATAGTAGTGTAGGGTACAATTGGGGAGTCGTATGCTTCATATGGCTGATCGTTCGCATAGTCCTCAAGAGGAGGTCTAATAGAAAATCCAGCAGAATCTATAATTTCATATTCTTGAATACGGTCACGAATATCTTCGCGAGTATATTTTATTCCGTATTCAATTCGGCTATCTTTTATATCATATATACCCTTATGTTGGAAATTCATAATGAGTGCATCTAAGTCGTTTCTTGCGTGAGTTAGTTGTCCGCCAATGCCTTCAGCAAATTCAACTTCGCCTAAATTTTCATCTCCAATATTGGTATTTACTTCACCTAATAAATATTGTGCAAGAATATCGTAGTATTCTTTTTCGGTAGTTTGATAAATAGAACCAATAAACTTAGCTGTATAGTTATCTGATACGGCGTAGGTGCCTTTTAAAGCTCCAAAATAAGTATTGTATCTATCTTCTTCCTGACCTTCATAAAACACCAACAACGCACGAGGATCGGCAAGAGTTCCAAAGTTTGTTTGACGCGTTAAAGGTTCGTATTGATAATCGTTTATAGAAACATTTCCTAAAATTCCCAACTCAAACTTGCTACTTACTTTATACGTTAAATAGGTTTGTGCATCTGCAAATTTGGGTCTAAAATTAGTTTCTGTTTCTTTGGCATTAACAAAAAGGCTATTGTCTCTATATCGAAGTCCGACAATTCCAGTTAACCGTCCTGACTTGGATTTTCCACCCACCGAAACACTTGCGCCTAATAAGCTAGCATCTAGGGAAGCTTCAAAACTTGTGGGGCGACGGTAGGTAATGTCTAATACGGATGAAAGTTTATCGCCAAATTTTGCTTGAAATCCACCCGCTGAAAAATCGACACTTGAAGTTAAATCACTATTCACAAAGCTCAATCCTTCTTGTTGTCCACTTCGGATGAGGAAAGGACGATAGACTTCAATTTCATTAACATACACTAAGTTTTCATCATAGTTTCCACCGCGCACAGCGTATTGTGTACTTAATTCGTTATTCGCATTAACGCCTCCAAACGATTGCAATACATTTTCAACTCCAGCATTAGCGCCTGGAATTCGTCTTATAGTTTCAGGAGTAAGGGATGTAATTCCTTCAACTCTTTTTCTCTTTTTAATATCAATTTCAACAACCCCAATTTGTTCAATACTTACGCTTAGAGTAGGGTTAAACTCAAAATCTTCATTCGGTTTTAAGTTTAATGTAAGTCTTGCGTCCTTAAATCCCATATAGGAAAATACAATGGTAACATCTTGGTTTGAAGGAATTTCAAGAATGTACGCGCCCTCAAAAGTAGTGAGTGTTCCGCTATCGCCAGCCACAACATTTACACCAGAGATAGGCTTATTGTTTTCGTCAAAAACAAGTCCTTTTATGGTAGCTGTTTGTGCCGAAACTAAAGTTGTTAAAAGTGTAAAAAGGAGCAGTAGGGTAAATTGTAGCGTCTTCAAAAGCAAAAATTAAAGTTGTTTTCTGAAAAAAGTTGCTTCAAATGTAGTACTATTTCCCACATTATCCACAACGATAAGTTTTAAATTGTTTTCGGTTTCTTCAATCACATTGTCATTAAAATCATATATAAGAACGTCTTTTTTATAATCATATTCTGTTAAAATAAATTTTCCGTTTATGGTGGCACGATAGCTACTTACTCCAGATTCTTTATCATCAATCTTAATTTTTAATTCATCAAGTTTACTAATCCATTGTCCATCTTTAAAGTTTTTAGGTTCTATAATAGGGGGAATGGTATCCATGGCGAGGCAATATTTACCAAAGGTCCGAATTCCTGCGGTTAATTTTGAACCTTTTCGAGAAGTAGAATTATAATACGGAGTTCCTCTATAATTAATTCTCCCGATATAGAGTTTGTCTAAATCTGACTCTTCATAGTTTGAAGCATCAACGGTGATACTAATATTTCTATGAATTGGAATAATGTCTTCATGAAAGTTTAGCGTATCGCCCTTAGTTTCTATATAAAGATAGGTGTCTTCATATAAACTTTCGGAAGGAATATAGATGCTAAATTTTCCTTTTGTTATGGAAGTTGCCTGATTTGCATAAATATAATCTGAAGTTTCTTCCACTATTTTTGGGGTGAGAATTTCATCCTTTTTTCCATCAATAGGAATGGTAATTAACACCGAATTCTCTTTAAAATCTTTTACCTCTATGGTGTAAACCGAAGCAAAACCGTCCTCTACCTGAACATATCCATTATCAACTTCTTGTGTAATGACGCTAAGCGGATTATTAGATTGTCTAAATAGTTTTTGAACACGACTCTTATTGGTTTCAAAATATTTATAATCTATATATCTATTTAAATAGCGAGTTTCATCAAATGAAAATTTATTAAAAAGGACAGTAAATCGTTCTTCACCGTTAAACTTTGTTTTAATTTGGTAGGCTCCATTTTTGTTGGAAGCTCCATTCTGTTGGTCGTAAGCAGACACTCCAAAGCCAATTTTTCCAAAGGCTTTAATATTTTCAGCGACATAAGAACCGTCTTTTTGCCTTTTCAATCTAAGTTTTACAGGATTTTGTGATTGATCTACGTGTGCGTCTTCGCTTATTGGGTATGCAAAAACACTGTTTATAAGTGGTTCTTTTGTATCTGGAATTTCAATACCAAAAAGCATAGGATTCATAGGGCGGGAAGCCGCATCTCTAATTTCAAAATGTAAATGTGGACCGCCGCTGCTTCCGCTATTACCCGTAAACCCAATAATATCGCCTTTTTTTACAGGCAATACAGATGTTTCCGGAAAAAGTTCAATTTCAAAAGTTTCTTTATTGTATTGATTTCTCTTTACATATTTTTGAATTTCACCATCAAATTTGTCTAAGTGAGCATACACTGTATTGTATCCATTAGGATGCTGGATATACAAAGCTTTCCCATAGCCATAGTGTGATACTTTAATGCGTTTTACATAGCCATCGGCAGGGGCATAGACCGGAAAACCCGTTTTTTGTTGTGTTTTAATGTCGAGCCCACTATGAAAATGATTGCTCCGTAACTCACCAAAATTTCCAGAAAGTATCATCGTAATTTCTAACGGATTGCTAAAATAATCTGTTGGAATATTTTCTTGACTACGGACCAAGCACGTAGAAAGGAAAATGTAAAGGATAAAGTGCTTCATTTTATGAGGTTGTTTCACTAAGAATTAATGGGGAGTTTTCGATTTTATTGTACTTCGTATCAATATTACAAAAAAATACAGAAAAAGAGTTGGCTTATTTAAACCCGAATGTTAACTTTGTGAAATAAGTATTGATAAAGCTCATTGAATGTCTCAACTTTCAGATATTGTTGACTCTCTTGAAAATAGAATAAGTAAGTTGCTTCATAATTTTGAAAAACTGAAGCAAAGTAAGCTTAAACTTGAAGAAGAAGTTCAGATTTTAAAAGAACAACAACGTCAGTCTAAACAACAAATTGATGATTGGAAAGAAAAGTTTGAGAGTTTAAAAACAGCAAACTCAATGCTTGGCAGCGACCAATACAAACGAGATACAAAACTCAAAATAAATGCTTTAGTTCGGGAAATAGATCAATGCATTGCTCAACTTTCCGAATAACAATAAAATCAATGTCCAACGCGTTAAAAATAAAGCTTTCTATTGCAGACAGGGTTTACCCATTAACGATTAACCCTAATCAAGAAGAGGGGCTTAGAAAGGCCACTAAGAAAATAGAAGAGATGATTAAGCGTTTTGAAAATAGTTATGCCGTAAGAGACAAACAAGATGTTTTGGCAATGTGTGCTCTTCAGTTTGCAGCTCAGGTAGAACAAAAAGACATTGATAAAGTAAATGATCAAGAACAAATAGAGGAGAAGCTTGAAGCTTTAAACAAACTATTACAAGATCATTTAGCATAACGTTCTTTAAAATATAATAATAAGGTTACTGCCTACATTAGTATTATTTTTTGGTAAACTCAACAGGAATTCTTTAAAAAGGGTGAGTTGAAGTTGTAAAAGCGAGCCGTCTTTGAGCGGATACTTGACCAGCTTGTTAACCCTAAACTTGTTTTTAAGGAGTTTATACAAAATCACAATTATTAATGTAGGCTTTTTTATTTCACCAAATCAACAACAATGGACAATATAATTACAATAATAATTGCGGCAGTTGCAGGATTGATAATAGGGTTTGTTATTTCAAAAATACTTGAAAAAAAGCAAGCCTCACAAATGATGAAATCTGCAAAGAAAAGCGCAGCCGCTATACTTAAAGAAGCAAATACTGAAGCAGAATCTATTAAAAAGGAAAAAATACTTCAAGCCAAAGAGAAGTTTATTGAGCTTAAGTCTGAACACGAAAAAGTTATTTTAAGCCGTGATAAAAAAATAGCTGATGCCGAAAAGAGAATACGTGATAAAGAATCTCAAATTTCGAGCGAGTTAGCAAAAAATAAAAAGTTGAGTTCGGATTTAGAGTCTCAAAAACACGCTTTCGATGAAAAACTAAAGTATATTGAAAAGAAGGAATCCGAATTAGATAAACTTCATCGAAGTCAAATTGAACAGCTTGAAGTTATTTCAAGCCTATCAGCAGAAGATGCTAAAAATCAACTATTAGAGAGCCTAAAAGGGGAGGCCAAGACCAATGCAATGGCCTACATACAAAACACCCTGGAAGAGGCTAAAATGACTGCTCAGCAAGAGGCAAAAAAAGTCATTATTAATACCATACAACGAATAGGAACTGAAGAAGCCATAGAGAATTGTGTGTCGGTTTTTAATCTTGAAGGCGACGATGTGAAAGGGCGTATCATTGGTAGAGAAGGAAGAAACATACGTGCCATTGAGGCAGCCACCGGAGTAGAAATTATTGTTGATGACACCCCAGAAGCAATTATTCTTTCTTGCTTCGACTCAGTTCGAAGAGAGATTGCACGACTCTCATTGCACAAATTGGTAACCGACGGTCGTATTCACCCTGCCAGAATTGAAGAAGTGGTTAAAAAGACCACCAAGCAAATTGAGGAAGAAATTATCGAAGTTGGGAAGCGAACCGTTATCGATTTAGGGATACACGGATTACATCCAGAACTAATAAAAGCTGTAGGAAGAATGAAGTATCGGTCTTCTTACGGCCAAAACCTATTGCATCACTCTCGTGAAGTAGCGAGACTTTGTGGCGTCATGGCTTCGGAATTAGGACTGAATGCAAAATTGGCAAAGCGCGCTGGTTTACTTCACGATATTGGAAAAGTACCGGAAGCTGAAACAGAAACGCCTCACGCCATCCTTGGAATGCAATGGGCTGAGAAATACGGTGAAAAGCCTGAAGTATGTAATGCGATTGGTGCTCACCATGATGAAATTGAGATGACCGATTTACTTTCGCCTATTGTTCAAGTGTGCGATGCCATTAGCGGGGCACGCCCAGGAGCAAGAAGGCAAGTATTGGATTCTTACATTCAGCGTTTAAAAGATTTAGAAGATATTGCCTTTGGATTTGGAGGCGTACAAAAGGCCTATGCTATTCAGGCAGGAAGAGAATTACGTGTCATGGTAGAGAGTGAAAAGGTAAGTGATGATAAAGCAGCACAACTGTCTTTCGAAATTTCTCAAAAGATTCAAACAGATATGACCTATCCAGGTCAAGTAAAAGTTACCGTTATCCGGGAAACTAGAGCGGTCAATATTGCCAAATAGTGTAATATTGTTACACAAGTAAAAAGGCTTCAAATATGAGCCTTTTTTTATTCATCATATATATTAATATATCCTTTTTCAGGCATTTCGAAGAATTTACCTGTAATAAACCGGTAGTTTTTATCCAAACTTGCTAGCAGTTTCATATCGGTTTCATCTAGCTTAATTTCACCTGCCTTTAAATTACTTTCCATATTTTTGGGAGTAACCGATTTAGGAATTACCGAAGTTCCTCTATTGGCGTGCCAACTCACTAATACTTGTGCAGGATGAATGTTGTGTTTTTGTGCAATACTTGTTATTTCTGGAATAGTAAACAAATTAGGCTCGTTAGCCGCTTTCATTTGTTCCGAACGATCTCCAGAACCTAAAGGAGAATAAGCCGTTAACAGGATGTTGTGTTTAGTGCAAAATTGAAGTAATTCCTTTTGTTGTAATAGGGGATGAAGCTCTACCTGATTAACCTCAGGAGCTACCTTCGCTTTTTCAATTAAATCTGAAAGCTTTTTGACACTAAAATTTGAAACGCCAATATGCTTTACCAAGTCTTTTTCTTTTGCTTCTTCCATTTTATTCCACGTTTTACTAATGGGAACTTCAGAGAGCGGTACAAAATCTGAAGCACTTTCGGGCATAGGGATTCCTGCTTTAAAGGCAACTGGCCAGTGGATAAGATAGAGGTCAAGGTACTCTAGCTGCAGTTTTTGCAACGAATCTTTTAAAGCTGGAATGACATTTTCTTGATGGTGTGCATCATTCCAAAGTTTAGAGGTGATAAATAAATCTTTTCTAGTTACATTTCCTTCGGCAAATACTTCTGCTAATGCTTCGCCAATATCGACCTCATTTCCGTAAATGGCGGCCGTATCAATATGTCTGTAGCCTATTTTAATAGCCGTTTTTAAAGCTTGCTTTACTTCGTCTCCTTTTGCTTTCCATGTTCCCAAGCCCACAACTGGTATAGTATCACCATTGGTAAATTGTAATGTTTTCACGTTTTATATTTTTCTTTAAAACTACAAAAAGGAAAAGAGGTCGTAAAGCGTAATTCATTAAATAACCTTTTTTTAACCTTTACTTTCTAGGATGAAATTGCTCCATTACTTTGGTTAAGTGCGACTTGTCAATGTGTGTGTAAATTTCAGTTGTGGTAATGCTTACGTGACCTAGCATTTGTTGTATGGCGCGTAAATCGGCACCGTTTTCCAAAAGGTGGGTAGCAAAGGAATGTCGAAAGGTATGTGGACTCACTGTTTTATGTATTCCAGCTTTTTCGGTTAAGTCTTTAATAATAGTAAATACCATGGCACGGGTGAGTGGATTTCCTCTTCGGTTTAAAAAAACGGTGTCCTTAGCTTTTTCATTTATTTTTTGGTGTACACGTATTTCTTTCAAATAAATGGAAATGTATTTTATCGTGTTATTCGCGATGGGAACAAATCGCTCCTTATCACCCTTACCAGTTACTTTTATAAAACCTTCTTCAAAAAATAAATCGGATATTTTAAGGTTTGTTGCTTCCGAAACACGCAAACCACAACCATAAAGGGTTTCCAGCAACGCTCTATTTCTTTCCCCTTGTGGCATACTTAAATCTATTTGCTGAATAATAGCATCAATTTCACTTTCTGAAAGGGTGTCGGGGAGTTTTCTACCAATTTTCGGGCTTTCAATAAGTTCTAATGGGTTGGTTTTTCGGTATTCTTCAAAAATTAGGTAGTTGAAAAAACCACGTAGCCCAGAGATGATACGACCTTGCGATCGAGGATTCACTTCTTTTGCTATTTGATAAATAAATTCTTGAATTGTTTTATCGGTTATCTTTTCAGGGCTTTCTTCTATAGTATTGGTCTCTAGCCATTTCATTAATTTTTTAATATCCAAAAGATAACTAGAAATTGAATTTTGAGATAACCCTCTTTCAATATGCAAGTAGTTTTGATAATCTTTAAGGGCTTGGCTCCACTTCACGTTAAATCTTATTTTTTTATTAAAAAATGTGCTAGTTACAAATTTCGTTATAATTTCGTAGAATAAACAAACAAATATATAATATGAAAAAAGTACTGATTTTATTAGCAATTACTCTTAGTTCGACTACCTTTTATGCACAGGACCTTGATCTTGGTATTAAGGCTGGGATGAACTTTTCTAATATTACAGACGCCACTGGTTTAAGTAACAAAACTGGCTTTGTTTTTGGAGCCTTTGCAGGGGCTAAATTAGGAGATAAAGTAGGAATACAAGGAGATTTATTATATTCTCAACAGGGAGCTGAGTTTGATGGTGGTGAAATTGATTTAAATTATGTAAACATTCCAGTTGTCTTGAAATACTTCCTTACAGAAAGTATTCATATTCACGGAGGACCACAGTTTGGATTTGTGGTAGATGATAATGTTAAGTCTGTTTTTCAAGATATTGAAGAAGATGTGGATTCTAAAAGTTTTGACCTTACTGGAGTAATTGGAGTAGGAGTAGATTTGCCTTTTGGGATTCGTTTGGACGGAAGGTATAATTTTGGTCTTACCGATGTCTTTGAGGGAGGGGATGGAAAAAACAGTGTAGTTATCGTATCTGCGGGATATTCGTTCTTGTAATTTAGAAACACTATAAATTTTAGAGGAGGCAACATCATTTGTTGCCTTTTTTTATTGGGTATCAATATGTTAACAACTTTGTTGAAAAATAGGGCAAATGACCTATAGGCATGGTATGTTATTATTTAATAGCTTTATTACATATTAATCAAACTATTTTAATCATGAAAAAAGTATTATTATTAGTATTTATTGCTGTAACAGGATTTACAGCAAATGCTCAATTCACCGCTGGTGTTTCTGGAGGTCTTCCTGTTGGGGATTCTGGAGATGTTGCTACTTTTGCCATTGCGGTAGATTTGGGGTATTTATTTGAAATTTCGGATAGTTTTTCAGCCGGACCAACTTTAGGAGTACAACATAACTTTGGAAAGGAATATGAACTTGATACAGGGGTAGGGACTGTCACAATTGATGGTGAAGATGCTACTTTCCTCCCTATAGCTGCAGCTGCACGTTTTAATGTGTCTGATGCTTTTTCATTAGGAGCTGATCTTGGGTACGCAGTTGGATTAGCACCAGACGGAAACGATGGAGGCTTTTATTATGCTCCAAGAGCAGCCTATTCTGTAAGCGATTTAATTGATATTGTTCTTGGATATAGAGGGGTAAGTCTTGATGGTGGAAGTTGGAATATTATATCACTTGGATTAGAATTTGGTATCGACTAATCAATTTCGGATTTTGTAAATAAAAGGGGCTCTTAGGAGCTCCTTTATTTTTTCTTCCAAAGTTTAAAAATAACAATAGCTGAAACTACTGCGACAGCAAATAATATTGTTGCTCCTAATATATTTCCATAGATCAAATACCCCGTTGCAAAGAGGAAAGTATATACAAATACAATTCCTAGGAGCATGGAGGCAAAATCAATGGTAAATCGATCGTGGGTTTCTTTTAAATGATAGTTTGAAGAAGCTTTTTGTTTAAACGATTTCCAGCCTACGCCATAGGGTGTTACTTTATTATAAAAGTTAACCAACGTATTCATATTAGTAGGTTGGGTGAGAAGTGTTACTGCAATCCAACTTACTGTAGTAATTAAAACTCCTAAGACTAATTTTTCGTGGTCTTCCAGTCCAAAATCCACCATTTGGAACAAAATGGCGACCACAAAAGAAACAATCATTCCAGTAATTTCACTATAGGCATTCACACGCCACCAAAACCATCGTAGAATAAAAATTAACCCCGTTCCGGCACCAATTTGTAGGAGAATATTAAAAGTATCTAAAGCGCTTTCAAATTGAAGTGCCAATAATGCCGAAAGGATCATTAAAACTACCGTAGAAAGCCTACCAATGTTTACTAATTCCTTTTCAGAAGCATCTTTTTTTACAAAGCGCTTATAAAAGTCTAATGAGATATAAGATGAGCCCCAATTTAAATGAGTTGAAATAGTACTCATAAAAGCGGCAATTAAGGAAGTAACGACTAATCCTAATAAGCCAGAAGGCAAATGGGTAAGCATGGCAGAATACCCTAAATCGTGGCCGGCTTTAGCATTTGGGAAGGCATTCGAAATATCTGAGAGCTCTGGATACAGAATTAAAGACGCTAAGGCTATTAAAATCCAAGGCCAAGGGCGAATAGCATAATGCGCAATATTGAATAGGAGCGTAGCACCAATAGCATTTTTTTCATCTTTTGAAGAAAGCATACGTTGCGCAATGTATCCGCCTCCACCAGGCTCTGCACCAGGATACCAAACACTCCACCATTGCACAGCAATAGGAATTAATAATAATGTCCAAAGGGATTTCGAATCGCTAAAATCGGGGAGAAAATTAAGTTTGTCGGCTACATGTTCATTTGCTAATAAAGTATCCAATCCACCTACTTCTGGCATTTGAACAATATACCAAGCAGCCCAAATAGAACCCACCATGGCAATAATAAACTGAAGAAAATCTGTAAAAATTACCCCACGAAGACCACCAATAGAACTATATATAACTGTAATTACGGAAGCATACACAACAGATTCCCAAGGTTCCAAATCAAATAAAATTCCACCAATTTTTATGGCTGCTAGACAGACCGCTGCCATAATCATAACATTGAAAAATACACCTAAATAAATAGCTCTAAAGCCTCTTAAAAATGCAGCTTCTTTTCCGCTGTAACGCAATTCATAAAATTCTAAATCGGTAAGTACTTCAGAACGTCGCCATAGTTTTGCATAAACAAAAACGGTTAACATTCCCGTTAATAAAAATGCCCACCAAACCCAGTTTCCTGAAATTCCGTTTTGGCGAACAATATCTGTGACTAGGTTAGGGGTATCGGCAGAAAAGGTCGTAGCTACCATAGAAATACCCAAAAGCCACCAAGGCATGTTCTTCCCAGAAAGAAAAAACTCTTGTGTATTTTTACCCGATTTTTTGCTTACAATAACACCAATAAGAAGAAAAATAGCAAAGAATGAAAATATAAGAATCCAATCAAGTGTACTTAATTCCATTTGTTAATACGTTTTTAGGGATTCTGCTTGTGCAATCCAGTTGTCGCGCTCTATTCTGCCAGGGAAAAAATCAATAAGCTCGGTAAGTATACGAATATCCTCTTCCTTAAATCGGCTAATTTGGTCGTAATTATAGATTCCTATTTCGTTAAGTCGCTGCTCTATGTAGGGGCCTATTCCGTTAATTTGAGTAAGATCGTCTTTGTTTTCCTTAGAACCATAACCAAAGTTTTCAAAATTTAATTCAGGTTTATTTTTGGTATAGGTAATAAAGCTCGTTCTTGCTTTTTCAACAATTTCTTCAGCAGACTTTGCAAGTGCTTCTTCTTTATTTCTATCGATGGTTTCCTGCTGGGTTTGTTTAACAACTTCCACTATTTTGGGCTTAATTTCAGTAAAAATAGTTTCTATGTCTGAGATGTTTGGAGAAAGATTATTTAGCTTGTTAAGGTTAGCTTGTCGTTTAATTTTCTTTACAATTTTTGAATATTTTGAACGCTGAATAGACCAAGCGGCATAGTAGCCAATTAAAAACGTACTGAGCATTAAGAGAAAAATCCCAAAGTAATCTGGTAATTGATTTATAAACTCGTTCAATGGATTCATTAATTTGCTCTGTATTTTACTTCTATGCGTCTATTTAAAAATTGCCCTTCTTCGGTGTTATTATTTGCTATAGATTTTGCTTCTCCTTCAGACAATGCAATTACTTTATCTTTAGCTAAACCTCCTTTGTTTATTAAATACCAACGAACTTGTCTAGAATATTTTAAGGCAAGCATATAATTATCGTTGGCATTTCCTATATTATCGGTATGCCCAACAATTTCAACTCTTACATTTGGATTTGATGAAAGAACATTTTTAACCTCTTCCAATAATTCCTTAAGGACGTCATTTACAAAAATATCATTATTTACCAACTTTGGGTAAATTGTTTTGTCTTCTGGCAATCTAAATTTTAACGAATTAAGTCTAACTGTATCTAAGGGCTTAAAAGTAAACGAGATACCATACGGAAAAGCACCATTATTATCATAGTTAAAATCCTTTATCATTGATTTTATAGCTAATTTTTCTCGTGGAATTCCCACACTTTCCAAAATATCTCGAATCTTATTCCCTCTTCGTATCCCAAGATTTGGATTTTTTATTTTTTCAGAAGCGGCATATAGCCCTATAATTTGGACTTCTTCCTTCGGGTGTTCTAAGAGGTAGGTGTTGATTTTATATTTGAAGTCTAAAATCTCTGGCGGAATGACAACCGTAGAAGTATCTTTAAAAATGGTAATTCCTTTTGTAAACAAAAAGATAACATCTCCATCTTGATTGGTAGCTCGCAATCCTTTACTTAATGGTTCTTCTTCAAAAGTATTCTGAATATTTTCGGTAAGATTTAAAGTGTCAATAAGTGAAGTATCTAAAGTGTCCATACTCACTAGAGGGACTTCTTCATTTGTTTCAATAGGAGTGATGTCACTAAGTTTATCGGTTTGTTTTACCGGGTTAAGCCATGAATACAGCCATAAACCAAAAAATGACCAAATAAGAAAAACTAAAAAAGCTATGATGAAGTTTTTCATTTACGGAGCTAGGCTGTTATAATTTATTGTTTTGCGGGGCACTATATAGACAAATTTACAAAATTATAAAGGTGTAAGAATATTCAACGTCTATTATTTTAACCGATTTATTAACTTTAAATTGACAAGCATTAATATACGTATGGAAAACCATAAATTTTTAAATGATTTTAAGCAAAATCTATGTTATCGCATAGATGAAAGCACCCGAATGGTTGAAAAAAGTTTGCAAGAAATTTCTTTCGAGGAACTTTGGAGAAAACCAAATAATAATCTTAATAGTATTGGGAATCTTTTGCTTCATTTGTGTGGTAATATGACACAATATGCTATTGCTTCTTTAGGAAATCTTCCAGATACAAGAAATAGAGATGAAGAATTTTTAACAGGAGGTGGATTTTCAAAACAAGAACTGCTTCTAAAACTTAAAAATACGGTGGAAAAGGTGAAGGAAACCTTATTAACTACATCTTATGAAGAATTTTTGCGGGAACGAAATGTGCAAGGATTTACACTTTCGGGCATAGGAATAATTATCCACGTTGTTGAGCATTATTCCTATCATACAGGGCAAATAGCCTTTTGGATTAAACTCATTAAAAATAAGGATTTAGGGTTTTACGAAGATTATGATTTAAACACAAAAAATGAATCATAAAAAAAGCCCAATTTGGGCTTTTTAGAAATGTTCTTTAATCTATTTTAACCATCCCTTCGCAATTGCTTTATTGGAATACCAAACAAGGAAAAACCCAATGACCACGACCATAATTGGCATAATCATTCCGCCGGGACCATATACATCCATAGCACCACTAAGGAATAAATTATACACCATTTGGACTAAAATCCCAACTAGGGATACTAAGAACACGGGTTTAGCCCACTTTTTTCTGAATATAAGTAATAGGGACCCTAATAATCCTGCCCATACGGCAATAGCAAAAGCAGAAGTAGCCCAAACAGGAATATCATTATAAAGTGCACTTTCTGCTTCTGGTAGCATATCTAATTCCTCTTGAGTGATTGACTGCTGAGCGACATAGGCCATAGCTCCTAGACCATTCCAAATAACCGCAATTACTGCAATTATCCAAAAAACAGCAGAGGGTTTGTTAGTTGTTGTCATAATGTTTTGGTTTTAAGTTGTTTGAAATAAAAGTACAAAAAATATTATATAGTATATTTAGGCATAAATTTAAACTATGTCTGTAACGATTCCTTCAACTGTTTTCAGTTTTTTAAAAGATTTAAGAGCAAACAATCACCGTGATTGGATGCAAGAGCATAAAAAAGAATATCAGCAAAATGAAAAGGCACTTAAAAGCTTTTATACTGAAGTGGAAAAAGGGTTAAATCAAAAGGACCAAATTGAAAAGCTAAAAGTCTTTCGCATTAATCGAGATATTCGTTTTAGCAATGATAAAACACCATATAATGTTCATCGAAGTGTAAGTTTTAGTAGGGCAGGAGAACATCGTAGAGGCGGCTATTACTTGCGTATTGAACCAGGAAATACATTAATGGCGGGAGGGTTTTTTGAACCCAATCCTGCTGATTTGTTAAGAATTAGAAAAGAATTTGAAATGGATGCGACTCCAATTCGTAAAATTTTAGCAGCGAAAGAATTTAATAAAGCCTTTGGAGGTTTTATTCAAGAATATAAAGTGAAAACTGCCCCAAAAGGATTTAGCAAAGAAGATCCCAATATCGATTTAATCCGTTTGAAAAGCTTTTTTGTTACTCATAAGTTTTCAGATAAAGAGGTAACTTCACCAGATTTTAAAGATAAACTTTTACATCACTACGAACTTCTTCGCCCATTTTTTGATTATTTGAGTGAAGTACTTACCACTGACCTAAATGGAGTATCTACACTTACCTAATAAAGTTCCGCGTATTCTAGGAGTTGGATATTACTTTTTAAACGATCCTTTACAATATTCATCATTCGCTTATTAAGAGCCGATGAGTTTTGAATATAGGTTTCGTATTCAGCAAGTGTAAATTGTCCTATGATAATTCCCTTCAAAGAATTTCTGAATTTCATATCCTTGTGAATGGCATTCTCAATATAATCTAGCCGTTTTTCAATAGTAAGATCGTAAAAAACGTTTTTGTGTTTTGCAACATAGTTTTTAAAAACAGCCAATAATAAGTCGTTTTGAAGCTTAGTAACAGGGCGTAATGTTTGATTTTGAAAAATTTCGTCGGAAGACATTCCAGGGGTAATTTTTGCGGATACAATTGTAGGGCGAAGACTTAAAAGCACTTCATCTCGAGTTTCCATGGTGATGTGTTTTAATAAAATTATGGATTTGAAGTGTGAAAAAGGCTACAACTAGATGAAGTTATGCACAATGATTTCAACAATAAAAAAAGAAGCCCCGTCAATAATAACAGGGCTTTATAATATTTAAAAGGTTACTTTTTACCTAAATATTCTTCTTTGGGTAAAACTGCAGGCTTTTCAAGATTGTTCTTTTCTAAAAAGGAAGTAAACTTTTTACCTTCTTTTCCCATAATCTCGTTAAAGCGTAGTTTTTCTTTTTCGAACTCTTCAGAAATTAATTTATAATTCTGCTTTTGAGCGCCAGAAACTCTATCGTAACTTGAAGCAACGTTTGCATATAATTCCCCCATGCGTTCACGCAATTCTGGCTCTGCAGAAGCCACATAGTTATCACCCGTAGTGATTACTAAATCTTTCCTAAGATTTTCTAAGGCATCGTATAGTTTTTGAGCATCCTTTTTCCCTTTGGGATGATTTTCAATGACAAGTTGCGCTACTTTTTGAGTTTCAGTAATTTCATAAACTAAATACGCTAAATCTTCCACCATATTAAATAAGGTGTTGGTGAGTGCTTCCTGTTCTTTTCTTTCGGCTAACGTGCCTAAAGAAGTTTCGTCATATTTTAGTTCTATGACTTGCTCATACGTGTCTTTTCCTTTTGATAATAGCACTTTGTATTTCCCAGCAGGAACGCGTTTAGGACTAAAACCTGCAAACGAAAGTGTTTTTGCTTCGGCCATTTTGGGCGCAGCAGAAGTGAAATTCCAGTTGACTACATTAATTCCTTTAGATTTTCCGGCGGGAAGAGACGTAATTTTGTTTCCATCCATATCCTGAATTTCCATTTCCATTTTACCGAAGGTGTGCCGCTTTTTTAAATAATAAATTATACGTGCTGCAGTAGACCTATTGGGACCAACGAATTGGGTTTCGTTTCCAAAACCTCCGGAAAAACCACTTTGCTCCACCATGGTAAATGGTTTTGTTTCAAAAAAGTGTACATCTTTTGAAAGAACATCTTGGTTAATTTGACGTAACGGACTTATGTCGTCAATAATAATTACTCCTCGTCCGTGAGTTCCCATCACAATATCATTGGTTTCTTTTTGAAGATCAATAAAATGAACAGCGACAGCTGGCATATTATTAGTAAACTTAGACCAATTTTTTCCTCCATCAATAGTGACATACAGTCCAAATTCAGTACCTAAAAACAGCAAATCTTCATTTTCATAATCCTCTTGTATGTTACGGACAAAAGCATTTTTCTCAATATCTTCTGAAATAATATTTGTCCAAGTCTTTCCGTAATCTGTTGTTTTTAAGGCATAGGGTTTAAAATCACCCGATGTATGTCCATCAAAAACCACATAGGCTGTCCCTTTACCGTGGACACTTGCTTCAATATGATATACCCAAGTATTTGCTGGAATACCTATTAAATTTGGAGTAACATTGTTCCAAGAGGTACCACCATTGGTAGTTAACTGCACATTTCCATCATCCGTACCAACCCAAATAACATTTTCATCCAGAGGAGATTCTGCAATAGTGAAAATGGTTGTATGATTTTCTGCACCACTATTGTCCATGGATAAGCCACCTGATTCTTCTTGGTTTTGTTTAGCTTTATTATTGGTGGTTAAATCTGGAGAAATAATGGTCCAACTATCTCCCATATCATCACTTTTATGTAGAAATTGACTTCCCATATAAAAGCGATCTGGGTTATGATTACTCACTGCCATAGGGGCATTCCAGTTAAATCTCAATTTTGGTTTTCCTGTTTCAGCTAAAGGCTGAATGGTTTTTGTTTTATTCTTATCAACATCATATCTCCAAACACTAGCAGCTCCTTGCATTTCAGAATATATAATATTCTTTGTTGGATGTTTTAAAACTCTAAAGCCGTCTCCGTATCCTACGCTGTTCCAATCACGGGCTTCAATTCCACCCGGTGAAGAGGAGGGACCATACCAACTTCCATTATCCTGAAGTCCACCATATACATTATAAGGCTTTTCATTATCAACGCTAATGTGATAAAACTGGGATAACGGTAAGTTTTCGGTAATTTCAAAAGTAGTTCCTCCGTTCCAAGAACGATAGAATCCGCCATCGGTGCCAGAAAACATAACATCACTGTCGTTAATATGAAATGTAATATCGTGAATATCACTATGCATATTCCCTAAATCTTTGAAGGTTTTCCCTCCATCTCTACTTATAGATCCGCTTAAGCCACCTTTTACAATTACATCTGGATTACGAGGATCCACTGTAATTCGAGAAAAATAAAAGGGTCGAACCACCAATCCGAAGTCATTATTTAGATGTTCCCAACTTACACCAGCATTGGTAGATTTCCAAAGACCATTTTTCGTTTTATCTTCTGTTTCTAGAACAGCATACAGAATATTACTATCGCTAGGAGCTAGTGCCAAACCAATTCTTCCGAGCGAACCCGATGGAAAACCATTATGAATTTTATTCCATGTATTTCCAGCGTCCACAGATTTATAAATACCACTATGAACACCTCCCGAATTAAACCCCCATCCAGATCTTCTAAATTCCCACATGGAAGCATAAAGTGTAGAAGGATTTTTAGGATCCATAATTACATCTCCTGTACCCGTTGAGGGATTTATATATAAAATCTTGTTCCAAGTTTTTCCACCATCAATAGTTTTATAAACACCTCGTGTCTCGCTATCGCTCCATAAAGCACCTAGAACACCTACATATATTTCATTAGTGTTATTTGGGTTAATCACTATGGATGCAATACGCTCGCTATCTTCGAATCCAGCAACCTCTTTCCATGTGCTTCCACCATCTGTCGATTTAAACAAGCCATTCCCAATAGAAACCGAGTTCCGTGTCCAAGTTTCACCAGTTCCTACCCAAATGGTATTGTCCGGATCTTTTGGGTCCAGTGTTACAACTCCAATGGATTGCACATAGTCGTCGAAAATGGGTGAAAAAGTAGCACCTCCATCCGTTGTTTTCCACACACCACCACCTGCGGCTCCTATATACATGATTCTTGGATTGGTAGGGTGCATCTCGATATCATTTATGCGACCGCTCATAAGTGCTGGGCCTATTTGCCGTGCCGTCATATCTCCAAATAATTCTTTTCCCTTAAGAGAAACATCTTGAGAATTTCCAAAAAAAGGAATTAAAAGTAATGCGGCAAAGAGTATTAGAATATGTTTCATTTTGGTTGAGTTTTGTTTAAAAAAAATTCCCGCTAGGCAGGAATCTTAAATTGTATTCAATAAAATTAATTTTTGCTTCCGCCATCTGAAGCTGGAGCAGGAAATTTAAAGATGCTTTCATCTACCTCACCATTAATAACAATATTGGTGATAGTAATTTGCTGTCCGCCAGGTTGTCCTTTAGCACCTTCGGTAATGGAAAATGGAAAATACAATCCTTCAACTTCCTGATAATCGCTAAATTTTGTTTGTCCAACTATTCCAGCTGCAGGCCCACTTTTGATTTCTTTTTCAACAACTATAGGAACAAAGTTTTCAGCATCAAAATAATAGAAGGTAATATCTTGTTCTTCTTTCCCATCAACCATAATGGGTTCTTTGGTTAACTTTATTTTGAAGGTTTCAGTCCCTTCAACGGTTTCGGTTCCCACTAACTCCACAGAGTGTCCTTTTGATGCATAATCAATAAAAGGATCAGGAAAATCATTTATATCATTTTTGTAGTTCTTAGTAGCTTCAGCATCACTTTTCTCGGCAGCCATGGTCATTTGGTTGGTTGCCCAAAGTGTTTCACCATCATACACATTTTGATAAAATGTTTGCCCTTGAAAGTCTGCTTTCATTAACGATTTCCCATTATTCATTTGAATCATGGCAATAGGCAACTCCATTCCTTGAAAATTAACACTTCCTTCAAAAGATAGCGTTTTTACATTTTTCCAATTTTCAAGTCCTCCAGTATTTTCAAAATAATTGGCTAGAATTTCATCCGCAGTTTGTGCTTGAAGAAATGTGGTTGCTCCAAAGCATAAAATGGCTAATGTTATAAGTTTTAACTTGTTCATAAGTGTTTTATTAAGATTTTACGTAAAAGTAAGTATCGATTTTTACATTATTGTTACAATAATTAATATTTTTTTGAAATTTAAATTCACTTTCAAAATGGGTATCTTTACAAAAATTTTGATATATGAAATTCGGAAAAGTAGATGATCCAGATAACATAGATTTCTCACTTCCTAATGATCATCCATCCACAAAAGAACTTTTACAAAAAAATAAATTGAAAAACCCTCTTAAAGTGTATGTGGGATGTGCAAAATGGAATAAAGCCGATTTAAAAGGATTTTATCCTCGTGGCACTAAAGATGAATTAGCATATTATTCCACACAGTTTAATTCAATAGAATTAAATGCTACTTTTTATAGAATTTTTCCCGTGGATACCTTTGCCGGTTGGTATGAAAAGACTCCAGAAAATTTTCGCTTCTTCCCAAAGTTCTTTCAAGGAATAAGCCATTGGAAACGCCTTGTAGATTGTGAGGAAGTATTAAATGAATACGTTTTACACGCTTCAAATCTAAAAGAAAAGCTTGAAATGCCCTTTGTACAAATGCCAGATAATTTTGGACCCAAAAATATTGAAAGACTAGAGCCGTTCTTTAAAATGCTTCCTAAAGATATAAAGCCTGCAATTGAATTTCGCCATACGGATTGGTTTAATGATACCGTTGTTGCAAACGAATTGTACGATATTTTAGAGCGAAACGAAATCTCAAATGTAATCGTTGATACGGCCGGCAGAAGAGATTTATTACATATGCGAATGACAACCCCAACGGCATTTATTCGCTATAATGGGGCAAATCACCCAAGTGATTATGATCGGTTGGACGATTGGGTAGATAGGCTAGAGGAGTGGGTTTCACAGGGATTAGAGAATATCTATTTTTTTGTTCATCAAAATATTGAAAAGGCATCTCCGTTGCTTTCTTCACATTTTATAAAAAATATAAATAACCGTTTAGGGACAAATTTGGTTATTCCTAAAATGGACAACCCTAAAAATAAGTTTTAATGAGATTTCACAGTAGAAAATGGGTAAAACCCGAAGATTTAAATCCTAATGGTACTTTATTTGGTGGTCGATTGCTAGAATGGATTGATGAAGAAGCTGCCATGTACACCATTATTCAGCTAGAAAACCCTGGAATAGTAACTAAGTTTATGAGCGAAATAAACTTTAGAAGTTCAGCAAAAAAGGGAGATATCGTTGAAATTGGAATTGAAGTAGTACATTTTGGTAAATCGTCAATTACACTTCAGTGTGAGGTGAGAAATAAAATGACACGAGAAACCATCATAACCATTGATAAAATTATAATGGTGAATCTTGACGAGGATGGAATCCCTGTACCACATGGGAAAACCCAAATTGAATATGTAAAGGACCGGTTAAACAAAAACGATTAGAAGGATTAACCTTTTAGGCCTTCAAAATCTTTACCTGAAGGAATTTCGAACAATTCTAATCCAAAATAGGGGATGGCAGCGATTAAATGGTCGAAAATATCTGCTTGAATATGTTCGTAGTTTTCCCATCTTTTATCGTGGCTAAAACAGAATATTTCAATGGGTATCCCACGATCTGTTGGGGCTAAATGCCGAACCATTAAAAACAATTCTTTGTTAATAGCAGGATTTTCATTAATAAATGCATCTGCATATTTTCTGAAAACTCCAAGGTTTGTTTGATTACGCCCGTTTATAAGTAATTCTTTATTAACATTATGTGCGGTGTTGTAGCGTTTTACATCCCTTTCACGATGGTCCAAATAGGGTTTAATGAGCTCAATTTTTTCTAATTTTTCGATTTCTTCTGGAGATAGAAATTTAACCGAGTTTTGTTTGATGAATAAGGACCTTTTTATTCTTCTTCCATCAGATTCCTGCATTCCTCTCCAATTTTGAAAGGAGTCGGCAATCAAGCTATAGGTAGGAATGGTGGTATATGTATTGTCGAAATTTTGTACACGAACGGTAGCGAGATTTATTTCAGTTACATAACCATCTGCGCCAAATTTGCTGAAGGTAATCCAATCTCCAATACGCACAATATCATTGACCGATACTTGTATACTTGCAACAAAACCTAAAATGGTATCTCTAAAAATGAGTAATAATACAGCAGAAGCTGCCCCCAATGAAGCCAAACTTTCAATGCTAAATCCAGAAATTAAATTTACAATTAAAAAAATGGCACCTCCCCAAGCAAATATCATTAATACTTGCTGATAGCTTTCTAGGGGCTTGTCATTAAATTTCTCGTTACTTTCTCGTAAGTAATTCTTTGTGGTACGAAGGATACTCCTAAAAATATAGACAGATAAAATCACCAATAAAATTTTGGCAATCATAAGGCTAAATTTTTCAGTTTTTGGATAGTCGTTTAATATAATGGGGATTAAATACCAAATCAAAAACCATGGAGCGAGATGTGCTACAAAACGAGGAAAATTACTTTTTACTAGAAAATCATCATACGTAGTTTTCGTTTTGTTACTGAAGGCTTTAAAAAGCTGCACAATAACATTACGAGTTATGTAATCAAGAATAAAAACAATAATAATACCAATAATAGCAACAACAATAGTGTTGAGAAGTGTTGCCCAAAAATCGGTCATACCTTGTTGGTAAAGGTATTTCCGAAGCATATCGGCATATTGAATTATGTCTTTTTTATCCATTTAAATATTTTCTTTCAGCGTAAAAAGGACCAAATGGCAATACAGAGCAAAGTAACACAATAAGAAAAGTAGAGGTGGGCCATTGCAGCTTTTCTTTCATAAAATAAGCTGCCATAACATACATTATAAAAAGAATTCCATGAAGCATTCCCACAACTTGTACCATTTGAGGCATTTCGAATATATATTTTAAGGGCATTGCTATTCCCAGTAATAACAAAAATGAAATAGCTTCCAGCGTACTGATAATTTTAAATTGCTTTATTGAAATATCCATTAGGTAAAATTTTTGCAAAGATACATTTTGTATTGGGCGTACTGCTATTTTAACGATTTTTTAATCACATGGTAAAGGCTCGTTCAAAATAGGGTATAGGAAGTTTTTTTGATAACTAAAATGCCACCATTCAGTTCTAATGGTTTGAAAACCAAATTGTTTCATTCCTTCTATCAATAGCTTTCTATTATTCAATATTTCTTCCGAAAAATTATAATTATCTATATGGGCGTCTTTTCCAAAGAAATCATAATCGCTTCCCATTTCAACATAACAGCCCTCAAGGGTTACCAAGGTAATATCTACCGCAGCACCTCTGTTATGTATGGATCCTTTGCCATACGGATTGGCAACATAGGCTGCATTAGGTACTTTTTTCCACATCATTTTTTGGATGTCTAATGGACGGTAACAATCGTATATTTTTATTTTGTATCCTTTTTCACAGAAATAGTCATTTGCAAGGGTTAGGGCTTTAGCTACTTCTGGCTGTAAGACACATTTTGCACAAGGATATAAGGTTTCACCCATAAAATTTTGTGGGGTTGCATATCTTATTTCAAATTCAAATTCAGTAGATAAGGATTCAATCGCAACCAAAGACTTTTGACCAAATCCTTGAGCAATATAAAAACAGAAAAAAATAAAGGAAGCATACTTTATCATAAAAAAGTAAAAGTGTATAATACTCAAAGATACATTATCTTTGAAAAAAAGAATTTGATGCAAAAAACACATAGTAAAGTAGCTCTTATTACAGGAGGAACAAAAGGAATTGGTTTTGGCATTGCTGAAGCTCTATTAAAGAATGGAATTCATGTGGCTATAACTGGAAGACATCAAAAAACAGTTAGAGAGGCATTGGTACAATTGAATGGAGGTGGAAACGACGCTACTTATGCTATTGGAATTGAGGCAGATGTAAGAAATTATGAAAGCCAAAAGGAAGCCGTGCGTCAAATAGTAGAAGAGTTTGGTAAGATTGACATTGTGATTGCCAATGCGGGGGTAGGGCATTTTGGACCTGTACATGAACTCACAGTTTCCCAATGGAACGAAACAATAGAAACAAATTTAACTGGGGCTTTTTTTACTTTGAAAGCAACGGTAGATGAGCTTATAAAAAACAAAGGGTATTATTTTACCATATCCAGTTTGGCAGGGACTAACTTTTTTGCAAACGGAAGTGCCTATAATGCAAGTAAATTTGGACTCACAGGTTTTACCCAAGCAGCGATGCTAGATCTACGCCAACATGGCATTAAAGTAAGTACCATTATGCCTGGCTCTGTAGCAACACATTTTAATGGGCGAACTCCTAGCGATGAAGATTCTTGGAAGATACAACAGGAAGATATTGGTGAGATTGTAGTGGATTTATTAAAGATGCACCCTCGTACGTTACCAAGTAAAATTGAGGTGCGACCATCTATGCCACCGTCTAAATAATAGTTTATAAAAAAAGAACAGCCCCATTAAGGGGCTGTTTTACAAAGCTTGCAAGTATGGATTAGTTTGCGCTAAGTAAGGCTAAAAACTTATCTAAGTTAGGTAATATCACAATTCGGGTTCTTCTATTTTTTGAACGCCCTTCTTTGGTTTCATTTTCGGTTAAAGGGTGATAACTACTTCTTCCAGCTGCGATTAATTTTGCAGGGTCAACACCAAAATCATCTTGTAGTTTTCTAATAACAGCGGTAGATCGTTCTACACTTAATTCCCAATTGTCTTTAATATAAGCACCTGGTTTTACTGTTTGAGCATCGGTATGTCCTTCAATAAGAACTTCCATAGCAGGTTCACTATTAATAACATCGGCCAATCGTTGTAATAGGTTATTTGCTTTGGGGTTAATTCTGTAACTTCCTGAATTGAATAATAATTTGTCAGAGATGGTTATCATCACAACGGTTTCATCAATGTCTACACTTATGTCGTCATTTTCACCTTCGGAAACAAATGTATCATCAAGGTTCTTTTTCAAATTATAGGAGATAATAAGATTCATAGAATCTTCTAGGGTTCTCGCTTGTGCCAATTCATTGGCATCTACTTTTGTCAATGCTGCTTTCATTTGAGCTTTATCCTTATTAGATAAAACAACGTTACCATAGTTTTTTAAACTTGTATTTTCTAATTCTACATTTGCGTCACTTAATGATTTAATTTTTGCATTGTAATTCGCTACGCGTTCTTCAATCTTGGCATATTTTGCTTCAATTTCTTCCTTTTCTAGTTGGGTCTTAACCAATGTTGATCGAGTATCGTTGTATTGATTTTCTAATTCAACATATTTTTTTTTGGAAACGCAGGCGGTTAAACTTAATAGACCTGCGGTCATGGTTAGTGCAATAACTTTTTTCATAGTAAATGGTTTTATGTTTTATGAGGATGATAACGGTGGGGTAGCGTAAAATTATTCGTTAAAGACTGCTATTGTTTTGTTAATTAAACCTGCATTTCATCCGTATTTGTTAATGTTTATTAAAATCTTCGGAATTACTAAATTGAACCAACGCATTTTCTTTATTTTTATACAAAATAAACCGCTATGAAACTTCAAATACCGACAGAGGTTCCTAACCCAAGTAATAATACTCCTATTGACTTGTCAAATATTTTTGACGTGCTATTATTTATTGTAGCTCCGCTGTTGTTAGTTGTATTTTATTTTTTACATCGGAAAAAAGGGAAAGAGAATGCGGATTCAAAAAAAGAAGATATTTAGTATTATTTGGCTTGAATATTGTTAATTCAATCGCTATGCAAAGAAGCTATCTTTTTATCATTTGTCTTTTTGTATTTCAATTGGCTTGTTCGCAAATTGAAAACAACACTAATTCTATTCAGTTCGAAATTAATGAAACCAATACTCCTGAAAGTACAGGACTTGAGTTACCTGCAAGAAAAAAACCTACGTTAACAATTCCATTAGAAGAGCGTGACCCTAATACAACCATGTCTATAGGAGAAGAAGAAAATGAAAAATTGGATATGACTAAAACCGATGGATTGTTAGATAACAAAACAGACATGGCACCTAAGGCTTTTACAAAGGATAAAGAGCCATCGCTAGAATTTGATAGGGACATGAATTTAGGCGATATTAAAACGGGAGCACGGTTTGTAAGTGTTCAATATCGAGATCATGAATATGTAGATGGAGATTTAATTAGAGTATATGTAAATGATGATATAGTTCAATCCAGTGTTTTTTTAAATAGCTCTTTTTCTGGATTTACACTCACCCTAGAGGAAGGTATCAATAAAATAGAATTTGAAGCTTTAAATCAAGGCTCTTCTGGACCTAACACAGCCGAATTACACGTTTACGATGATAATGGGCTTATTGTATCTGCGAAAGAATGGAATTTACTTACAGGTAGAAGAGCTATTATTACTGTAATTAAAGAATAACCTTTTATTTTAAAGCTGCTTCTGTAAGTAAAATGGGATATATTTCTCCTAATGTTAATAATTCCTTTTCCGAAAGTTGTGCAAATTCTTTTTTAAGATATTGCATGGTATAACTTTCCCTTAATTCAATAAATGCTTGGCTAATGGCTACTTGAACTGCTATAAAGCTTTTATAACTTGACTCCCCAGAAGAATTTAAAGATATAATTGCTTTTTTTGGATTTTCTGAAAGGTTTTCAAGAGAGGCTCCTTTACAATACAAACAAGTTCCATCCCCATTATTATCTACAAAAGATTTAATAGCTTCGGTTAATTCTGAAAATGATATAAGCGCATTATTTACAAATAGTTCATTGTCTTTGTTTAAATATATTCTAAAGACATTTCGCTCCTTAGCAGGGACAGTACAATCCCCAGTAAGACATTTGGGGGGAAGTTTTCTAACAATACCTTTATCGTTAGGAATTGTTGTTGCCACTAAAAAAAATATGAGTAATAGGAAAGCAATGTCTGCCATACTTCCTGCATTAATTTCGGGAGTGAATCTTACAGTTCTCATGAGATGATGGTTTTAGGTTTTATGGTAAAACCAATAAACATTCCAAACTCACAAATAAGTTTAATTGTATGTCGTGATTCTTAAAAACTGGGCAGCTCTAGCGTTTAATTGAAAGTCTAAATCAGTAATAAACGAGTTTAATTTGTTATCCTTAAAATAACTTGTAATTTGAGGTATATTGGCAGAAGTCTCTTGATAATATTGTCTTAAAACCTCATTCTTTACAGGAAAGCCTTGTTGTCGACACCAATCTAAATAATCGGTACTATCATCTATGATTTCCCATTCACGTAATACAAGAACAGCATGTAATAAGGTATTTCTAATTTCAAGATCTCGGTACTCATCTTGAATAAAGACTTTGTAAGAAACATCATTTAAAAGTATCGTGATAACAAAAACACCTTCAAAAATTGAAGGTGTTATATTTAGTATTAGAATGTTATTAGTATCGTAAAACTTTTCTAAAGCATCTATTTCAGTATACTTATGTTGCATTATTTTTTTACTTGTACTTCCTCTTCTTCCATACGAGCCATTAACTCTTGGTAGGACTCAAGCGTAACGTACATTTTTCCACCAATAGAGACAATTGGAGTTTCCATGGAATCTAATCGTTCTATCCCACCTACTAACGCACCAGATAGTTGTTGTTTTACACGTTCATCATCTTCAATTATAACCTTACGGTATTTATAAGGACTTTCATTCAATGAACTTACAAGTGTATCACATTTAGTTGTACAATTCTTTGGAATAAATAGTGTAATTGGTTTTTTAGGGTCAATTTTTATTAATTCAAAAGGCACTTTGCGAACCCTACGCGATAAGCTATCACTTACATATAGTTTATAAGTATACATAGCTTGCCAACCTCTTTCAACAATTAAAGTAGCAATATTCACTTTTGAAGTAGCAGGAACACGGTATAAAAGTTGTCTCCCACCTCTGGCTCTAAATCCGCTTCCCTCAACCTCTATGGAGACATCAAGATCTACTAAGTTTTTATTTACAGCATATAAAAGCAATTTGTTATTTTCTAATTTGTCTTCAATTTCTACAGTATATTCTTGCGAGAAAAGGGTTGTAGTGGTAACAACAAGTAAAAATGATAGAGATAATATTTTTTTGAGCATTCCTTTTTCTTTAGTGGTCGAAGATACTAATAAATGATAAATTCTAAAAAATTTAATTCCACCCGAACAATGAGTCTTGTTTTATAAAAAGGCACACTATTTTAAGGTGTTCCGAAGTGAGCTAATGCATAAAAAATGTATTTTTAGAAAAATTATAACCTTATGAAACTTAAATCTCTATCCATATTATTACTTTTCTTATTTGCTTTTCTCGTTGTGAAAAGTCAAGAAAGTTTGCGAGGAATACACAACGAGTTGCCAGATGATGAGTATGTGCAAGTTGATAAATCAATTATGCCACGACAAGTCGGGTATAGTGTTCGACGGTCTGATATAATTACCTCACAAGTTAATGTTGATGCCAATGGATTAGATATTATAGGTGATGCTGGAAATGAACCTTCCATTGCAGTGGATCCAACAAATCCTAATAGAATTGTAATTGGGTGGAGACAATTTGATATTGTTACTAGTAATTTTAGACAAGCAGGCTGTGGATATTCACTTGATGGTGGACTCACCTGGACTTTTCCAGGGGTTCTAAATCCGGGGGTTTTTAGATCAGATCCTGTTTTGGATTTTGATTCACAAGGAAATTTCTATTATAATAGCCTTAGAGGAAATTTTAATTGCGATGTATATCAAATTACCGATGGAGGTATTGCCTGGTCTGGACCCTTCCCTGCGAAGGGTGGTGATAAACAATGGATGCGGATGGACAGAACAGGAGGTATAGGGGATAGAAATAATTATTCCTATTGGAATTCCAACTTTACCACTTGCGAACCTGGGCAGTTTACAAGATCCACAGACGGAAGTTTTACTTTTGAAGATTGTATCATGATAGATGGAGACCCCTTTTGGGGAACTTTGGCAGTAGATAGAAATGGCGCATTGTATGTAACGGGTGCCGGTGGAGGAAGTATTATTGTGGCTAAATCCAGTAATGCACAAGACCCAAATGAAGCAATTACTTGGGATTTTGTTTCAAATGTAGATTTAGACGGACAATTAGACGCTGCATTTCCTTTAAATCCGCAAGGATTGGTGGGACAAGCTTGGGTAGACGTTGATATTTCAAATGCTTCTTTCGAAGATATTGTATATGTGTTGGCATCGGTAAAGCGAGATAACGATCCTTGTGATGTCATGTTTGCTAGAAGTACAGACGGAGGTCTTACTTTTGAGGCACCTATTCGAATAAATACAGATGCATTAGGTGGATATAATTGGTTTGGCACTATGAGTGTTGCACCAAACGGAAGAATTGATGTGGTTTGGTTAGATACTAGAGATGACGTAAATAATTTTGAATCAAGGTTGTATTATTCTTTTTCTGAAGATCAAGGGGATACTTGGTCTAATAATGAGTTTTTGTCACCGTCCTTCAATTCAACTATAGGCTGGCCACAGCAAAATAAAATGGGGGACTACTTCGATATGGTAAGCGATAATAATTATGCTCACGTCGCTTGGGCTAACACGCTCAATGGAGGTCAGGATGTTTATTATACCCGTATCACGCCAGAAAATATTTTTTCAATCAACGATAATACATCGCCAATTTCTAATCTTTCGGTTATACCAAATCCATCAAGTGAGAATATTATTATTAGTTATTCTTGCAAAGAATCGCAAAACATTAATGTCAAAATTTTCGATTTACTTGGTCGAGAAGTAGCAAATGTTTACAAAGGGGGATGTCAAGGTGAAGAAAACATCTCATGGAATTTGGATAGTTCTTTAGAAAGTGGAATCTATTTTGTACAATTAAATTCTGGTAATTCTTCCGAAGCAATTAAACTTATAATAAGGTAATTTTTACTTTTATTAAGTAATTAGCTTTATTATATGTTATATTTTCGATATTTATCGGATAAAATGTTGTAAAAAACCGATAAAATGCTATTTTTGAAAAAAATAGTATCCTTATGAGAGTTCGTACAAAGAGTTTTTATGCTTTAATCCTATTGTTATTATTTGGATTAAGTGGCTATACTCAAAAAAACTCACAAGCCCCGTTACGTAAATCTACTACTCAAGAAGTTACAACCACAAATACCGATTTGGTTGTTTTTAAAGCTTCAGAAAGTAAAAAGCTACAAGATGCACAAGAAATTTTCAAAGAAGTTTTAAATCCTTCAACAAAAACTTCTTTCCAATTTCTTTCAGAAGAAAAAGATAAGAGAGGTGTCATTCATAAAAAATGGCAACAATATTTTAAAAACTTAAAAGTCGAGTTTGCCGTTGTTGCCTTACATGGGAAAAACAATAATGTGGAGTTTTTAACTTCTGAATATTATTCCGTTCCAGATAATTTCAACACGTCACCATCCATAACAGCTGAAGCTGCATTTCAAAAAGCCCTACAACATATAGGTGCTCAAAACTATATGTGGGAGCATCCAGAAGATGCTGCTGTAATGGATAACTATGAAAAACCTAAAGGGGAATTAGTTATTCTTCCAAATTATTCGGTTGAAAAGGATATTGGAGAAATTCAACAAATGAAACTTGCGTATAAGTTTGATATATATGCTACCTATCCTGTTAGCCGCGGGAATCTATATATTGATGCAATAAACGGAGAAGTACTTTTTTACGATGCCATTATTAAGCACGCTGAAACATTCGGATTTGAGGGTAAAGATATTGTAACTGTGAAAACGGAAGAAGAATTTTGCCAAACGACTGAAGATGTTGAAAATTATAGCCCATTAGCAATTGGTACAGCAGCAACAAGATATAGTGGAACTCAAACTATTACTACCAGAGTTATTTCTAGTATATATAGACTTAGAGACAATACTAGAGGCAATGGAATTAATACGTATGATAGTGGAAGGACACCTACTTATCCATTAACAAATTTTTCTGATGCAGATAACAATTGGACTGCTGCAGAACACGACAATGTAAATAAAGATAATGCTGCCCTTGACGCTCATTGGGGTGCAGAAATGACATATGATTATTGGCTTACAATTCACGGAAGGAATAGTTTTAATGGGTCGGGTGCTGAAATAAGAAGCTTTGTCCATTATGATGATGTAGTTGGAAACCCAGGATATAATAATGCCTTTTGGAATGGAAGTGTGATGACCTATGGCGATGGTTCTTGTGGATATACAGAGGGGTGCTCTGGTTTTGATGCACTTACATCAATCGATGTAGCTGCACATGAAATAGGACATGCTGTAACAACTTATACATCAAACCTAGCCTATCAACGAGAATCAGGAGCCATGAATGAAGGATTTTCAGATATTTGGGGTGCTGCTGTAGAATATTTTGCAAAAGGCACTGGACCAGATAACAATCCAAACGATGAAGTTTGGCTCATTGGGGATGAAATCGATAGACGTAGTGGGAGTATTGCTCTTCGGTCTATGAGTAATCCAAATGCAAAAGGGCAACCCGATACTTATGGAGGTACTTATTGGATTAATCCAAATTGTGGAACTCCTACAAATGGTAATGATTATTGTGGAGTACATACCAATAGTGGTGTTTTAAACTACTGGTTTTACCTTTTAGTGGAAGGAGGTTCTGGAACAAACGATATTGGCAGTAATTATAATGTAACCAGCATTGGTATGGCAGATGCTTCAGAAATTGCTTATGCTACTCTACTTTTATTGAGTGCAAATTCAACCTTTGCCAATGCTAGAACCCTATCTATTCAAGCAGCAACAACAGCTTTTGGTGCATGTTCACCCGAAGTTGAATCTGTAACCAATGCTTGGTATGCTGTGGGAGTAGGAGCAGCTTACGTAAATATGTGTACTCCAGAAATTTCTTTTGCAACTACTTCGGGTAATATCGCTGAAGGTTCAGAATGTGGATTTACAGACATCGATGTAGCTCTTTTTATTGGATTAGGTGCGTCAGCAAATGCAGATGTTAATTTTACTATTAATGGTAGTAGTTCTGCATCTTCTGGATTGGATTTCGATTTGCTTACTTCAAGTGTTACCTTTCCTGCAGGATCCACAACACCGCAAACTATGACCATTAGAGTATATAAAGATGGTTTTGTAGAAAGTAATGAAACCGCAATTATTGATTTTACAGTAAATGCCAATGGAGGAGATGCTATAGCAGATACCAATGCAGATACTTATACACTAACTATTATTAATGATGATACTGCTCCTGTAGTATCACAAGATATTGTTTTATTAGATGAAAATTTTGATGGGGCTTACTCATGGTCTTTATTAGATGGAGATGGAGATGGAAGAAACTTCATAGGATTAACCGGACTAACCTATACAGGAATATCAGGTGATTTCCCAGGATCTGAAACTAATCTTACTATATTAGGGGGATCCGGTAAAGCAAATGCAAATAACTACTTTATTAGCCCTCAAATCACCATTCCTTCAGACGCTACTAATACAGAATTTGTTTTTGGAATAGGAGGGTATAATACAATAGAACACTATGCTGTTTATTGGGCTACTAACATTAGTAGTGCTGCTAATATTAATGCTGGTATACAACTAGAGGAGAGAAATTCTTTATCAAACGCAGGAGAATTTAGAACGTTAAACAATGCCGCAATAGCTGGTCAAACAGGTTATTTTGTTGTTAGACATTTTAATTCTTTTTCTAACAATGGAATCCTTTTATTTGACAATGTAACAATTACAACAACGGTTACTACTGGAATACAAACCGCTGTAAATAGTGGAAGTCCAGATCAAATCAATATCCCTTTTACAGGAAGCGTTTATGCAAGTGACCCTTCCACTGGCGATATGATGGCAAATATTACTAATAACAATACATTTAACTATGGTTGTACAGATGTTGCTGTTAGTCGCTCAGGAACAGGTGCACAATCCTATAACGGTAGTTTATCTCCTAATTTAGTAATGGACAAAACTTTTGAAATAATACCCACAAGCACAACAGGTACTGGCGATACAACCCTAACGTTTTATTTCGAAGAAACGGAAATAGCTGGCTGGGAAAGTGCAGTTTCCCCATTTTTTACAAGAGCCGATTTAGTGGCTATTAGGGGTAGTGCAACTTCAGTAGTTGATTTAGTTCCATTAACTATTGGAACTTTTGGCTCTCATGTTACATTAACGGGCGACTTTACAGGTCTAAATGGTACCTACTATTTTGGTCCACCAAGTGCGTTTGTAACCTGTGTCGGAATCACTAAAACTTGGGATGGAGCTATCTGGAGTCCACTTGGAGCTCCAGATGGATCAAACCCTGTAATTATTAACGGTAATTATGATACTAATATACACGGTAATTTAAATGCGTGCTCATTAACTGTAAACTCGGGTGTTACTTTAACCGTGTCAGCAAACAATTATTTACAAACTGTGAACAGTATTACCATAGATGGAATCTTACTTATTGAGCATCAAGGAAGTTTAGTACAAATAGATGCAGATGCGGTGGTGTTAAACAATGGCACCATCAACGTAAATGTAACTACACCCAACTTAGCCTCGCGTGATTTTATGATTATGGGTAGCCCAATGACCGGTGAAACAAGAACGGGAGTGTGGAATACTTCCTTTTTGGTATTAGACCACCTTACAGGCAATTTCGTACCCAATGCAGCGGTAGCAGCTGCATTTCCTTTAGCAGAAAACTTTGCAGACGACAATTATGATAATTGGCAAGAATACGCATTAGGTATTGCTCCCGGAGAAGGATATATTGTTCGTCCACAGGCAGGCTACGGGCAGCCAGGAGGTATTTTTAACTTTACCTATCAACAGGGAACGCTAAACAACGGAAATGTAAATTTCTCAGTATTGTATAACACCCCAGGGCCACTACCGGCAGATAACAAAAATGCATCGCCCAATATCTTGGCAAATCCATACCCAAGTGCTATTTGGGCTAACGATTTTATCAATGCAAATGCCATGGTAGACGAAGTCTATTTTTGGGAACACAATACCCCTCCAAGTCCAACAATGCCTGGAGCTGGTGCAATGAATTTCTCAATGGAAGATATCTCAATGTACAACTTAAGTGGAGGAACTGCAGCTGCTAGTGGAGGAACGGCCCCTAATGGCTACATAGCCACAGGACAAGGTTTTGCCATTAAGGCAAATGCCGCAGGAACAGCAACCTTTAACAATACAATGCGTAGAACAGATAACAATAATACATTGCGAAATAATGAGGAAAACCTAGACCGAATTTGGCTCGAGGTTGCAACCCCACAATACGAAATGCAAAGCAGTACGTTAATTGCATTTTCTGAGAACTGTACACCAGATATCGATAGAGGATACGATAGCCGAAGAATGGCTACGGTAGTATCATTGTATAGTTTGTTAGAGGATGGTACTGGAGAGCTTGGTATTCAAACCCGTGAACCATTTAACCGTGGAATGAAAATTCCCTTAGGGTTCTCAACTTTAATTGAAGAAAAAGTAAGCTACGAGATTTCAATTACCAACTTAGAGGGAATAAACATCAACCGAGCAGGAATCCTACTACTAGATACCTATGAAAATACCACAGCAAACCTAAAAAATGGGACTTATCAATTTGAAAGTGGTATTGGCACATTTGCAGATAGGTTTTTCCTAGTATTTCAACGAGCCAGTTTAAGATTGTCTACAGACGAAGTTGTGTTGAATGATATATCCATGTTTCCAAACCCTTCAAAAGGAGAGATAACAATTTTATCACCAAATGCACAGGTAGGAAGCGTTACCGTGTTTGACTTACAGGGGAGAGAAGTAGCCTTAAAAGAAGAAACTGGAAATTCAGTAAGATTAGATATTTCTCATTTAACACCCTCTGTGTATTTTGTAAAAATTAGAACAGATTTTGGTACAATCAATAAGAAAATAATCAAACAATAATACCCTTAAAAATCATAAAAAAACGCCTCTTTTTAGAAGCGTTTTTTTTATGTTAAGACTTAACATCTTTTAATTTATATGCTAATATTATACCCGCAAGGATAAAAGTAATTATATTACCTATTATAATAGGCATTTGGTTATTCATAATTCCATAGCATATCCATAAGAAGACACCAGAAACAAACATCAAATACATAGGCAATGACAATTGTTTTGTATTCTTAGATTTTATTGTTTTTATTGCCTGAGGTAAAAAGCTAACCGTAGTTAAAAAAGCTGCAAAATTTCCTAATATTGAATTTAATTCCATAACATAAAAAATAACAATACAAAAGTGGAACATCACCGCCTGATTTTTAACAACTCTAATAGCAACTTTCTATTGAATTTTAACTTAGCTCTTTATTTATAATATTGATTTTTTGATGTTAAATTGGCTATTAAATTTAGAAGGTTTGTATTAGCCAATTTATTTTTTTAACGAAACCTTAGTTATAAATTTTTGTTTCTTGATGCTAGCTGAATTAATTTTATGAAAAATAAAAAACATGAAATTTACACGTAAAGCAAATGCACAATGGAAGGGGAGTGGTAAGGAAGGAAAAGGGACACTCACCACGGCCAGTACAATACTAGAAAATACTCAGTATTCTTTTAGTACACGCTTTGAAAACGGACGAGGAACCAATCCAGAAGAATTAATAGGGGCGGCTCATGCAGGATGTTTTGCCATGCAATTAAGCTTTTTACTCAATGAATCAAACTACACAGCAGATACATTGGATGTAGGGGCCACTGTTACTTTTGAAGATGGGAGCATTACTCAAATTGCTCTTAATCTTGAAGGAAAAGTTCCTAACATTTCAGTTGAAAAATTTGAAAAAATTGCAGTAAAAGCAAAGGAAGTTTGTCCCATTTCAAAACTACTAAACACAGAAATAGTGTTGAATACTAGTTTAGTTTAGCAACAATCTACCCTTTAACGAACCCCATAGTTTTAAAATTATGGGGTTCGTTTTTTATAAACTTATTCGCAAACCATCGCTGTTTTCACAATTAATAGGAGATGTGTCATTTATTTACAGTATCTTTACAGCAATTAGTTATTAGAACGGCTTTTCTTTTTTTATTATTCTTCAGAATTTAATCAATCCTTTGCTTTCCTTATAATGTAATTGTTGTAGCGCAATGAAGCGTATATGACTTAAATTAATTATAGCTTAACGTATAATTTGATTTACTTCATTACAAAAGCAAAACGTATTTTATCAAAAATCCCATATTTTCAAAGAACATACAACCTAACTTTTCTAAGACATTAAGAAGCAGGGTAAATGCATATTTCAAATTGCACGGGAAAAATAGAAATGCAAATCGTATAATGAAGGTAAAAACTATCATTATGCTATGTTTGTTTTTTGTTCCTATATTGGTACTATCTTCAGGGATAGTAACATCAACAGTACTGCTTTTTGCTTTATATATTATTAGCGGATTTGGAATGTCTGGAATAGGGATGGGAGTCATGCATGATGCCATTCATGGTTCTTATTCAAAAAATAAGAAAGTAAATACTTTTTTGGGGTATACTTTTAACCTTATTGGAGCCAACGCTACGGTTTGGAGAATCCAGCACAATGTATTACATCATACCTATACAAATATTGAACAGGCAGATGACGATATAAACGCTCCTTTTTTCCTTCGTTTTTCACCACATGCAAAGTATTATTGGCTGCACAGGTTTCAGCATATTTATGTTTGGTTTTTTTATGGAATATCAACGCTATCATGGGTGACGACAAAGGATTTTGTTCGGTTAAAACGTTATTACGACATGGGTTTTTTAAATAAAAAAGGAGAATACCCTAAAACGCTAGCCTCTATGATAGCCTGGAAAGTTCTATACTATTCTTACGCACTAGTCTTGCCAATGATAATGCTTCCATTCTCTTGGTGGATTGTCCTGCTTGCGTTTATAAGTATGCACTTTATAACAGGGCTTATGGTGAGTATTGTGTTTCAAATTGCACATATTATGCCAGTAAATGAATTTCCTTTACCAAATAAAGAAGGACAAATGAATGCCAATTGGTACGCCCACCAATTTGCTACCACAGCTAATTTTTCACCTAACAGCAAACTTATGTATTGGTTTATAGGTGGTTTAAATTACCAAATTGAACATCATGTTTTGCCGGATGTTTGCCATATACACTATAAAAAGTTGGCAACTATAGTATCAGAAACAGCCAAAGAATTTGGAATGCCCTACAATGTAAAAAGAAACCTCTTACACGCCATTTGGGATCATGTACAAATGCTTCGTAGTTTGGGAAAAAAACCAGTATTAATACCTGTAGAAATACAACACAATGAATTTTAATTTTAAAACAGAAATAATGATAAAACAATTTATAAATAAATTAATAAACAACAATAAAGTAACAATTATGAAAGAAGGTACAGTAAAGTTTTTCAATACAGCCAAAGGTTTTGGTTTTATTACAGTAAAAGACACTAACGAAGAAGTGTTTGTGCATTCCACAAATCTTCTAGACGATATTAGAGAAAACGACGAAGTAAAATTCGACATCGAAAAAGGTGATAGAGGATTAAGCGCTGTTAAAGTGAGTTTAATCTAAGAGTCAAACTCAATCGTATTAGTAAAGCCATCATTCTTGATGGCTTTTTTATTTCAACCTTTTTTGCAATGAAAGTAATAAGCTTCTAAGAGTCTTTTTTTTAGTTAACTTTATTCGCTTCAAACCAAACTAAATCATTATGAAGTTGTACCGTATTCCATTCCTTTTCTTATTTCTCCTTGTATTTCAAAATGTTCGCGCTCAAACAGAAGAAGATATCCTTTCAAAATTAGAGGAAATTGCTATCATCGACCAAAAAGTAATGATGCCCATGCGAGATGGGGTGCGACTAGCAACCGATATATACCGCCCAAAATCGGAAGGAAAAGTACCGATTATTTTTTCGCGTACTCCGTATAATTTCAATTCTTGGGGAGATGGAAAAGAACAAACTAGAACCGCTCAAGCTGCCTATAATTGGGTGCAAAAAGGATATGCTTATGTAGTTCAAAATGAACGAGGTCGCTATTTCTCCGAAGGGGAGTGGGATATCCTCGGCGTACCTTTAACCGATGGATACGATGCCTTTACTTGGATGAAAGACCAACCTTGGTCTAATGGAAAAATAGGTGCATTAGGTTGTTCCTCTACTGCCGAATGGCAAATGGCGGTTGCCGCCCTAGATCATCCCTCTTTTGCAGCTATGGTGCCACAAGGATATGGAGCAGGTGTGGGACGTGTAGGTGAATATTATGAACAAGGAAACTGGTACCGAGGTGGCGTAGAGCAGTTATTGTTTTTTGCGTGGTTGTACAGCGTAGAGCACGATAAGTTTAAACCTAGAATTCCGGCTGGTGCAACCCAAGAGGATTTAATCAGGATTTCACGCTTTTACGATCTAGCCCCAGAAAACCCAGAAATAGACATGGCTGAAGCGCTACAATATCTACCTATTCAGGATATGTTGGTAAATATGAAGGGTAAACGAGAGATTTTCGATAAAATGGTACGTCGCAAACCCAACGATCCCGCTTGGTTTACAGGTGGTTTATATCATGATAATATGGAAATCGATATGCCTAGCTTTTGGTTTACCTCTTGGTACGATGTAAGTATCAGTCCTAATTTGGCTCTGTTTAATCACGTGCGTAATAATGCTAAAAATGCCGAAACTCGTGATAATCAATACTTAGTCATAGCGCCTACCTTGCATTGTCGCTATACTCGCGCTACAGAAAACACTATCGTTGGAGAGCGCAATATTGGTGATGCCAGACTTAATTACGACGAACAAATTACCAAATGGTTCGATCTATGGCTGAAAAATGAAGCCAACGATTTTAAAACAACCATCCCAAGAGTACAATACTATACTATGGGAAGCAACCAATGGCAATCGGCAGAACAATGGCCACCAGCCGATTCCAAAATGGTAACGTATTACCTCAATAGCTATGGAAAAGCCAATTCCCGCCTGGGTGATGGTTCCTTGAGTACAAAAAAGCCATCCAAAGACAATCCAGATACTTTTGTCTATGACCCTATGAATCCTGTAACATCTTGGGGCGGAAATGTATGTTGTACAGGAAATGCGGTAAATGGAGGTGCCTACGACCAGCAAGAAATGGAAAAACGTGACGACATCCTGGTGTACACGACTGATGTACTTAAAGAAGGAGTAGAGGTGACAGGGTTTATTGAATCTACCCTGTATGTATCATCTGATGTTAAGGACACAGACTTTACCATTAAATTAATAGATGTCTATCCTGATGGGACAGCCTATAATTTAGATGAATCCATTCAGCGGGTGCGATATCGAGAAGGCTACGATAAAGAAGTCTTTATGGAAAAGGGGAACGTATATAAAGTAGATTTAACCCCTATGTCTACGAGTAATTATTTTGAAAAGGGACATCGCATTCGTATAGAAATATCCAGTAGTAATTTTCCTCGATTTGCTCGTAATTTAAATACCGGAGGAAATAATTATGACGAATCTGAAGGTGTTATTGCAACAAATACCGTGCATCATTCAAAAAAGTATCCTTCATACATTCAATTGCCTATTCGCTAAAAGTAAAAGGTTATTGATATTATTGACAGACTTCGGGTAAAACCTCAATAGCATTAAGTTCATTCCATATGGGGGCAGAAGTATTTTGAGGAGATATTCTAAAAAGGATAATCGATTTTTGCTTATTTAGACAAAAAAGAACTTCGGCTAAAAGGTTTAAAGAAATCATTTCCCCACTGTGGAAACCATCAAACACCTTTAGTTTCCCTTTATATTTTGTAGGCTTATCCTTTAAAAGATAATCCTTATTTGTAATATCAACCAATAAAAGGCTAGGAGCAGGAAAAGTGGTTGCCCAATGGTTGGGGTTCATTAATGCATCAAAATAGTGCTCAAAATTAAAGGCTATGGATTTTTCAGTTAAAGGAGTGTCGGTATTAACTTCCCAAGCCATTACCAAGGTCCAAAATTGTTCACTTTCCTTTTTATCCCATTCTGGTGCAAAGCGGAGCTCTTCAAATCCTTCAAAAGTGAATTTAGGAGCCCATTCAATAGGAAAAGGAATAATTTCTTTCCCCCATGTACTATTGGCCTTTACAATAACGAGTTCCGTCTCCTGACTTATGCTAAGTAGTGAAAAACTGAATGCAATAAGAGTAATGATGTTTTTCATATTTCTAGTTTTTAGTAAAACTAGGTTTCTTATGGTTCAAAACTGTCAAAAGAATGTAAAAGAAGTGTCAACCCCTGTGAAAATTGCCCAAAATCCACGTACTTTACAATATGTTTAAAGGCGACACACTATTTTCATTTGCTGGATTAGCCGTTTTTTTGGTGTTTGTAGGCTTGTTTCCAAATAGCCAAACGCTACAAAACGACTTCCCCGAACGGGCTAAAATCTCTTTGCGGGAAGTGGGCAACCAACTACTATTGGTTCAAGGAGATTCCACTTCCTTGGTACTGCCCATTATAGATCAAAGTAATGATACCTACCAACTTTCCTTCGAAAAGTCTTTAGAGATTGAACCCGATGCGCTTTTAGACCTTATTGAAGCTACCTTCACAAAGGCAATCCTTCCCAAGCATTATCGCGTAGAAGTATTGCAATGTATCGATGGGGAAGTGGCTTATAGTTACGAAATGAAAGCTAATGAAGAGGAAAGTATTATCCCTTGTAGAGGACGTACCTTGCCAAAACAATGCTATAAAGTGAAAGTTCATTTTATTGCAAGCACCATGAGCACGGTATCCCAAGAAGGGAATCAAGGTATTTTCAATAAACCTTCCTTGTTATATCTATTACTATTTGTGGCGTTTGTTCCTGTGGGAGTAATAGTATTTAAAAAGAAGCGTCCTAAAGCCAGTACCCTTGATGAAAATAATTCCTTAGCTTTAGGCAATTTTTTATTGTACCCAGAACAACACCTTTTGGTAACGGACAATAAAACAATACAGCTCTCCAAAAAAGAATGCGAAATTCTTATCATTTTTGCAGAAAAGCCTAACCAAACCATCTCTCGTGAAGAGCTCACCAAAAAAGTATGGGAAGACCATGGGGTGGTGGTAGGGCGCAGTCTAGATACCTATATTTCAAAACTCCGTAAAAAGCTACAAGCAGACCCAACCCTTCAAATTAGTAACATACATGGGATAGGATATAAACTGGAAGTGATCTAAAGAGTTGTAGTTTTTATTTTAATTTGTATTGACCCTAAAAATTTATTTAAAATAAATAGGGAATTTAAAATATAAAAGCTATAATGTACCATTAATCCTTAAAACATAACATTGGGAAAATCGCAACAAACGTATAGTAAAACTGAAAAAGAAAAAAAACGTGCTAAAAAACGGGAAGACAAACGTAAAAAGATGGAAGCCCGTAAGTTAGAAAAAGAAGAAAACGGAACCGCAGGTATCGAATTTGCCTATGTGGACCATATGGGTAATCTAGTAGATACACCGCCAGACCCTTCCAAAAAAGTAAAAGTAGCCGCAGATGACATCGTTATTGGCGTTCCTAAAATGACAGACGAAGACAGAGAAGCCTTCGATCCTGTACGAAAAGGAACCGTGTCTTTTTTTGATCACTCCAAAGGCTTCGGATTTATAGTAGATGGGGAGAATCAAGAAAAATACTTCACCCACGTAAGCGGCTTAATAGATGAAATTAACGAAGGTAATGCCGTTTCTTTCGAACTTGAAAAAGGACAACGCGGGATGAATGCCGTTAAAGTAACCTTGGTAAAGTAATTTAAGCCTACCGTGTTTGCCTAAAACGATTTTAATTAAATCGTTTTCCTATAGATACTTGAAACGCAAGAATGGTAGATCCTTCGGAGTCGCCGCCTTCTTTACGTACAACATCCGATAATTTAAGGTTGGTTCTAAATTGTAAGAACCAGTCTTCAGTTATATCGTAAGTTACACCTGCGGTAAAACCTGGAGCTATCCTTTTAAACCGATTTCTATTTTCTTTATTTCCGTTTTGGAATTTTGTTTGCTCAGTCACTTTTACGCCTAGGTGGATACCACCATCTATGGATAACGCCTCCGAAACGTGATACTTACCTAGAAAAGGAATATTAAAATAGATAATTCTATCGTAACCACCGTTGAGGACTTGTCCTTCGCCAGATACATGAGGCTCAAAACTAATGAGCCACTCGTCGCTGGTCCTTTTATCTATAACCAAACCTGCGTGGGCAAAAGTGAGGAACGTATTATTTCCAACGTCGCCATACATATTCGAAAAATTGATCCCCGCTTTGGCACCAAAGTCCCACCCATCAAAAAAAGAACCATCATTTTCATTTTCTTGCGCGAGAAGGGTAGTAGTGGTCGTTAATAATATTAAAACAATGAAATTGTGTAAGATCGTTTTCATAAGTATACATTTAATGTGTTTACTATTAAAGCATCGGGTTATATTGAAAATGTCATCACAGGGGTAGCAATTCTCAAATAATTATTACTTTTAAGCTATGTGTTTCGAAACAAGCCTCCGTAAAAAAAGAGAAGAAATCGTTCATCGTTTGGAAGTTGCGAAGATGCTGGATGCCACCTATGATCCCTTTTTTCATATGTCTGGCTTTACACATAACAACCTGCAAATCATACCTATTCACGACCCAACGGTCATCATCCCTGCTATGTGGGGCTTGGTGCCAGACTGGGCGAGTGGAGACCCCTTCGCATTTTTAAAGAAATACAACACCCTTAATGCCAAAAGCGAAACGGTGTTTGAGTCTAACACCTATAAAGACAGCATCGAAGAACATCGTTGCCTTATTGTGGTAGATGGTTTTTTTGAACCCCATCACGAAAACGGGGTATCCATACCGTATTTCTGTTACCAACCTACAGATAGGTACCAAGACGGGAGCGATCTTTTTGCTTTTGCGGGTATCTATTCGCAACTAGAAGAGAACCAATACAGCTGTTCTATTTTAACGGTACCCGCGAATCCTTTCTTTGCAGAAATCCATAACCGTAAAAAAAGAATGCCCTTGGTGCTGGATGAACATTATTTTGAAGATTGGCTGGACGATCTTAACAAAAGCCAAATAAACGAACTTATTGCCACGGGATTTACCAATTCACCCTTTAAAGCACATCCCGTAAGTAGGGATTTGTATAAACGGGGCATCGATACCAACAAACCGTATATTGTGGAGCCTGTGGATATGGATACATTGTTTTAATTGGTTACGGCTCTTACAATTGTTTAAAATTTTATATTTTTTATAATTTATAAAAAATACGATTTTTAAACACAAGTTAATTTTAAAAAGGCATGGTTGTTGTACAATGAGTCTAATGGATTTACTTTTACATAATTACGATCGATATGAACCTAACGGTAGTCATATCTGTAATTATGCAAAATAGCGGAGCTACACGTAAATCCTGATGTATGGAAATGTTCTATAAGTTTATTTATCAAATTGCTTTGACATAAAACCGAACGTTATAGTGCTAAAGCCCAATAACTGGTTTTATGCTCAAATAGCGTAGCTATCTAAAATGGAGGGTTAGTTAAACCATGTCTTGTGGATTTACTTTTACATAATTACCATCGATATTAGCCTAACGGCAGTCATATCTGTAATTATGCAAAATAGCGGAGCTATACGTAAATCCTGATATGTGTGAAATGTTCTATAATGTATATTATGTAAAATAGAATATTTAGGGACTCACTCCTTCTTTTATGAAATACGAGAATCTTAGGTCGGTAATGATAGCTGTTGCACACCTCAAATACCTAGGCTTTGTTTTGTACGTTTACTTTAAAGTCGGGTGCTCCTACCAATTCAAATGTGGCAGAGGCAAATTTAATTTCTCCCTGGGTGGCATCCACCTCTGTTAGAATTTTGGTGTATAGCGCTGTTTTTGTAGCGCGTCTCTTTTTGTAGTTTACAATATAACGTAACGTATATTCTACCCAATTGTCATTCGCCACTAACGATACCATGGGTTCGGTTTGTGCTTCTTCCAATCTATATTTAGATTTTAATTCTTGCCATTGCTCTCTAGATTTGGTTGAAAGATCTCCTGCCACTTCATTTCCTACTTTTAACAGGATCTGTGTGGTTTTTTCGTAATTGCTTCCGAATTGTATGGGAATTTTAATTTCATCCCATAAAAAAGGAAAATCACCAGAATAGTTAAAAACAGGCTCTTTAAACACATAACTGTTGGCAATTAGTACAATACGTCCGTTGTACAAATCGCCATCTACCCATTGCCCGGTTTCCATTAAGGTGGTTCGTAACACGCCAATATCCATCACATCTCCTTTAATTCCACCTAACTGCACACGATCCCCCGATTTATAAAAGCCTCCTAGTATAATAGCCAACCAGCCGGCAAAGGATGTAATGACCTCCTGTAATGAAAAAGCAATCCCCGCACCCGCAACTCCCAAGGCAACTGTAAGTCCGCCTAATTTATTGCTATACACTACCGTAATTAGGACGATGGTTAAAAAGAATCCTATAAAACTCCCGAGCTTCTTTGCGCGATACCTGTTATTGTCTTCCTTTATTTTTGTGATTAGGTTTTTTTGAATCATCTTAATGACGAGCCAAATAATAACCACCCCTATTACTACTGTTGCTATCTTCCCAACGGTAGGGTTAAATAATAGCTCTTTAAGCTGTTCTTCCATAGTTTTGTTTCTTTCTATTTAGAATGATGGACTAAAAATACTACTAAAACCCCTATCTCACTGAAGGCATCATAAGATTATTCTCTATTCTTGCGACTCATTTAACGCCACCAATTCCTTTTGTACGTGTGTGGGTACTGCATCGTACTTTGAAAATGTAGATGTGAAATTCGCACGTCCTTGTGTGACAGACCTCAATTTGGTTGAAAAATCACTCATTTCCGCTTTGGGTATCATCGCTTTCAGGATTTGATATTGGTCCTCACTATTAATTCCTTGAATCATGGCACGGCGGGTTTGTAATTCGGTCATCACATTACCAACCATCGATTCTGGAACTTTAATACTCACATCCAAAATGGGTTCTAATAATTTAGGATTTGCTTGTTTAAAGGCATCCTTAAAGGCGGTTGCTCCCGCAATTTTAAACGAAATGTCGTTAGAGTCTACCGAGTGCATTTTTCCGTCGTATACCATCACGCGTATATCGCGTGCATAGGATTTGGTTAATGGACCTTGTTCCATGACTTCCAAAATGCCTTTCATAATGGAAGGTAAAAAGCGGGTGTCAATCACACCGCCTACAATACAATTATAGAATACCAGTTTCCCGCCCCAGTCTAAGTCAATTTCATTTTTACCACGAATGTTAAACCCTTCTGGTTCTTGCATTCCTTCATAATACGGTTCTATTTTTAAATGCACTTGAGCAAACTGGCCAGACCCTCCCGATTGTTTTTTATGGCGGTAATTGGCGTTGGCAGACCGCTGTATGGTTTCCCGATACGATATGCGAGGCGCTTGGAAATTGCATTTAAGTCCGTAGCTGTTTTCTAATTGCCATTCCAAAACCGCTAAATGCAATTCTCCTTGACAGCCCACGATGGTTTGATGTGTTTCTTGATTGTACTGCATGGTAATGGTAGGATCTTGACTGTTAATGCGTCGCAATGCTTCGTTGAGTTTCTCCTCTTCGCTACTACTGTTTGCAGAAACCGATTTTTCTAACCGCGATTGAGGAAATTGAATGGGTTTAATGGTAGGCCCATTTTCATTTTGCGATAAGGTATCGTTTGTTTCGGTGCCTTTTAGTTTGGTGGTAGCGCCAATATCCCCCACCGTTAGTCTGTTAACTGGATGCTTGGTTTTACCATCCATAATATATAGGTTATTCACCACTTCAATTTCATTGGTACTCTGGTTATAGAATTTATCATTCACCTTCACTTCACCGGCCTTTACTTTGAAGAAAGAAACCTGCCCAAGATTGGGTTCGAACAGGGTCTTAAAGATGAACAAGGTTGTAGGCGCGTCTACTTTAGGAGCCACCAACTCCCCTTCTTCGCTTTGTTCGGGTTTTAAATCGGAAGCACTAGGCGCCACATTGTCTATAAAGCCCATTAAGCGGCCACTTCCCATATCTAATAGTGCAGATGTCGTGAATATTGGGAACAAATCGTGATTAAGCATCCCTAACTTAATCCCTTGGCGCATTTCATCTTCGTTGAGGGTGCCTTTGTCAAAATACAATTCCATTAAATCCTCATCATTTTCGGCTGCCTTTTCTACCAAATCGTTGTGCAATTGGTTGGCGCGGTCTAATTCAGCCTCTGGAATAGGCACTTTTTCTGGTTTTCCCCCATCGGGACCAAATTTGTAGCACTTCATTTTCATAACATCTACAATGGCATTGGCACCATCCAGTTTTATAGGGTATTGAATTAAGACTGTATTTTTTCCTACTAAGCGTTGCAAACTGTTTACGCTTTGATCGAAATTGGCCTTTTCGTGGTCAAACTTATTAATGACAAAGACAGTAGGTTTACGGTATTTATCCACATAATCCCAAATGATTTCTGTACCAATATCGGCGCCGTGTTCGGCGTTAATGACGTGTACAATAGTATCTGCCACGCGAATGGAAGAAATAATTTCTCCAATAAAATCGTCCAATCCAGGGGTATCGATAATATTAATTTTGTAATTCCTCCATTCGGTATGCAATGGTGTCGCAAAAATAGAAGTACCTCGTTCTTGTTCGATTTCGTGATAATCGGACACCGTATTTTTTTGTTCGACGGTTCCTCTTCTATTGATGAGCCCAGCTTCAAAGAGCATCGTTTCGGCTAGCGTCGTTTTTCCGGCACCGTGCGCGCCTACAAGAACGACATTTTTGATGTGTTTGTTGTCAAAAATTTTCATAGAATATGAATGTTATGAAAGACGTTAGTTAGAACAATTAAGATACTAAAAATAATCTACTTTTGGGCTTCCTACTATGACCAATGTTAGGTTGTTAGATTTTCTGAAAGATGTTTTTTTAATTAAATCTTAACATCGATAAGCCATCTTGCTTCTAAGAATTAGCTCTACTTTTGCAGTATGTTTAAAAGACAATCTGCCTCCCAAATCGAGTTTATTGCCATGATGGCCTCTCTTATGGCGGTGGTTGCACTTGCTATTGACGCGTTACTTCCAGCGTTAGACGTTATTGGGATTACTATTGGGACACAGCGTCCCGCAGATAACCAACTCATAATTACCATGATCTTTTTGGGTTTGGGGGTAGGTCCTCTGGTTTTTGGACCTATATCTGATGCCAAAGGTCGTAAACCCATTGTTTATATGGGTTTCGGAATATTTTTAATTGGAAGTATTATTTGTGTCTATGCTGAAAGTTTACCCGTTATGATTGCGGGCCGGATTCTTCAAGGGATTGGATTGTCGGCACCACGAACGATAAGTATTGCTATTATTCGTGACTTATATAGCGGCGATTATATGGCTCGTATCATGTCGTTTGTTACTGTGGTTTTTCTCTTGGTGCCTATCGTTGCCCCTGCAGCTGGTAAATTGGTGTTGGATTACTATAATTGGAAGGGAATTTTCTATATACAGCTATTCTTTAGTGCTTTGGTTTGCTTTTGGTTTTGGAAGCGACAACCCGAAACCCTTACCCTTGACAAGCGAATCCCTTTTACCCGTGAACGTTTTAATAAAGGATTTAAAGAAGTCTTAACCGAAAAATCTACTATGGGTTTCACCTTTATTTCGGGATTAATTTTGGGCGCCTTTTTAGTGTATTTAAGTGGTTCTCAGCAAATCTTTGAAGTTCAATACGGACTTAAAGAAGAGTTCCCCTACCTCTTTGCAGGTCTAGCGATTGCTATTAGTTTGGCAATATTCACCAATGGAAATCTAGTAGTTCGTTTCGGAATGTTAAAATTGGTCACCCTATCCATCTATGCATTTCTAATTGTTTCAACCCTATTTGTGGTACTGTTTTATGGGCAACCCAACCCAAGTATTGAAGTATTAATGGCATTTTTTTCGGTGCAGTTTTTTGCTATTGGATTTTTATTCGGAAACCTGCGTGCCTTAGCAATGGAACCCATGGGGCATATAGCGGGAATGGCAGCTGCCATTACAGGTCTCATTTCAACCTTAATGGGAATTCCTATTAGTACGTTTATAGGTCGCTACATTGAAAATAGTGTACTCCCAGTGTTTATTGGGTTTATGATCTGTGGGGTGGTTTCGGTGGTGATATTGCACTTTAGCAGGAGTGCATTGAAGAAAAAAAGAGCCGCATTGGAGTAATGCAGCCTTACATAAAAAAGAGTTTACTATTCATCCTCTGAAGCATCATTCCTCAACACCAACTCCCCTTTCTCGTTTAATACAAAGGTTTCCTTTTTAGCCGAATGACGAAAATTAAGGGATCTGCGGTAATTACTCTGGAAGCTTGCATGCTTTTTTTTGGAGGAAGATTGTGTCATAATAATAGTTTTAATAGTTGCAGAATACCGCTCTAATAGTTTAAATTTAAAATCTTTTTTTAAATCAACATACTATAAATCAAAATTTTAACAATCTTCTATGTTCGCTACCCGTTTAATTTTTACCCTTTTAGCCATCTTTTTTATTAGCAGTTGTAAAGAAAACTCCAAAGAGCAAGTCCTTGAAAATGAATCTTCTACTACGGCAGAAGTTACTCTAGAATTACAAATTCCAGCCGAGTTAGGTGAAGGTGCTTTTTGGAATCATAAAACTCAAGAATTATATTGGGTGGATATTTTGGGTAAGAAATTATATATCTATAATCCTAGTACCAAACTAAACACCTCGTTCGAGATGCCTTCCCGTATAGGAACGGTGGTCCCCCAATCAGACAGTACGGCCGTGGTGGCTTTGGAAGATGGGATTTATATTCAAAATACTAAGAATGGAAGTTTAACAAGACTTTCTAACGTTGAAGCCGATACAACTGAAAATCGGTTTAACGATGGGAAATGTGACCCTAACGGAAACTTATGGGTGGGATCTATGCATTTAGCCGAAAAAGAACCTAATGCGAAGTTGTATAAAGTAACTCCCAATGGAACCGCTACAGCCATGCTCGATAGCATTACTATTTCTAACGGAATCGTTTGGACCAAAGATGCCAAAACCATGTATTATATAGACACCCCCACGGCAAAGATTCGCGCATTTGATTATGATGCTGAAACTTCAACCATTTCAAACGAACGCGTGGCGGTAGAAGTTCCAGCCTCTTTAGGCTTTCCCGACGGAATGGCTATAGACGAACATGACAACCTTTGGGTGGGTATGTGGAACGGCAATGCTGTAGTTTGCTTTGACCCTAAAACGGGTAGCGTGATTACAAGGATTGAAGTTCCCGCGCATAACGTCACTAGTTGCGCTTTTGGAGGGCCTAATCTGGATATCCTCTATATTACAACGGCAACGGTAGATATGACCGAGGACGAAAAAATTCAATTTCCTTTGGCAGGTTCTGTATTTAGGGTAGTTCCTGGGGTTAAAGGAGTGCCTTCATCATTTTTTGGAACCGTTAACGAATGAGAAAAGCATATATTATTATGGGGGTGAGTGGTTCGGGAAAAACCACTGTAGGGCAATTACTAGCCAAGCAATTGGCTATTCCGTTTTATGATGCAGACGACTTTCATCCCAAATCCAATATTGAAAAAATGGAATCGGGAATTCCGTTGGATGACGAAGACCGTAAACCGTGGCTCCTAAAACTTAAAGAAGAGATACGTTCATGGGAACAAGGCGGTGTATTAGCGTGTTCCGCGTTAAAGGAATCCTATCGAGAAATTCTTTCGGAAGGGAATAGTATCCAATGGATCTACTTGGATGGCGATTATAAAACCATTTTTAAAAGAATGGAAGCTCGCAATCATTATATGAAACCTGAATTGCTTCAGTCGCAGTTTGAAACACTAGAGCCTCCCTCCTACGGTATTCTGGTTTCGGTAGATCAAACCCCTGAAGCGATAGTATCTAAAATTATTTCTAATATACAACCAATGAAACGTTCAGAATTTGGCATCATAGGAATGGGTGTGATGGGGCGAAGCTTAGCAAAAAACATCCTACGCCATGGTTTTTCACTTTCGGCATATAATAGATACACCGAGGCGGAAAAAGAGGTGATCCCTTCCCTCCTTTCCGAATTACAAAATGAAGACATCCAAGGATTTACAAACCTTGAAGCATTTGTAGAATCGCTAGTAACACCTAGAAAGATACTGCTCATGATTCCTGCTGGTAGTCCCGTGGATGCCGTCTTGGAAGAACTAACTCCCCTGCTATCTCAAGGCGATATTATTATGGATGGGGGTAATTCACATTACAAAGACACCCAACGAAGGGAAAAACTGGCAAAGGATCAAAAGTTTCATTACTTAGGGATAGGAATTTCAGGGGGCGAAGAAGGAGCGTTATTAGGGCCATCCATGATGGTGGGCGGTGATAGTTTAGCTTATAATATAGTTAAAGTATTACTTGAAACTATTTCCGCTAAAGACTTTAATAACAAGCCTTGTATTTCTTTATTGGGAGCTAATGGTGGAGGGCATTTTATTAAAACTATTCACAACGGAATAGAATATGGAGAAATGCAATTACTCGCCGAAGTTTATGCACTTTTAAAGCCTAGTTTAAGTAACGATGAAATAGCAGAACTATTTATAGATTGGAACACTGGTGAAACTGGAAGTTTTCTTTTGGAAACAACTATTGCCATACTTCAGAAAAAAGAAAACAAGGAATCCCTTTTAGACAAAATTTGGGATGTTGCTTCCAGCAAAGGTACGGGTACTTGGTCAAGCATAGCGGCATTAGAGCAAGGGTTTCCGGCCACCATACTTACTGCAGCAGTCATGGAGCGTGCTGTGTCTAACACCAAAGAATTGCGGACAACACTTTCTGAAAGATTAGACTATGAATCATTTTTAGCTACGATAGATACCGAAAAACTTAAAGAGGCTTATCAGTTTGCACGTTTATTGAATCATCAACAAGGATTGCAGTTAATTGAAACTACTTCAAATTCTGAAGGTTGGGATGTCGATTTAAGTGAAGTCGTACGTGTTTGGACCAACGGGTGTATTTTAAAATCGGAGTTGCTCAAGACAATACATCCAATAATGGGCAATCATTCTATTCTTTTAGAGGATACTGCTATTCTGAAAAAGTTAAAACACAGCGAAAGTGCCGTTGTCGATATATTGGTTTGGGGAATGCAACAGCGCAATGCCCTCCCCTGTTTATCGGCTTCACTCCAATATTGGTATGGAATCATAACAGCCTTTTCCTCTGCAAATCTTATTCAAGCACAGCGGGATGCTTTTGGTGCGCACACCTATAAGCGAATCGACGCTCCTAAGGATCAATCATTTACAACCAACTGGAAAACAAATGGATAGCACATTAATTTTAGCCATATTTGCTGGGATTGTAGTTTTACTATTTTTCATTTTAAAACTTCGCATTCAAGCCTTTATCTCGTTACTCATTGCGAGTATAACCGTAGGAATTATTGCGGGTATGGAGCCACAATATATTATTGAAACCATACAAACAGGTATGGGAAACACCCTTGGGTTTGTTGCAGTAGTAGTAGGATTGGGTGCTATGTTTGGTGCGATTTTGGAACATTCTGGTGGAGCCGAAGCGGTAGCCTCTTTTCTATTAAGCAAGACGAAGAGCAAAGGCGCCACTTGGGCATTGATGCTCACCGGTTTCTTTATTGCCATTCCCGTCTTTTTTGACGTGGCTTTTATCATTTTGGTACCGCTTATTTATTCCCTACAACGGAAATCTAAAAAGTCGTTATTATTATACGGAATCCCCTTATTGGCAGGGTTAGCCATTACCCACGCGTTTATTCCGCCAACGCCAGGTCCTGTGGCTGTAGCCGATATTTTAAAAGCCGATTTAGGATGGGTCATTTTATTCGGATTTATTGTGGGTATTCCCTCCGCAATTTTGAGTGGCCCTATCTTCGGGAAGTATATTGCCAAACGGATTTTTGTAGAAGCTCCTGAAGAGATTTCAGACGGAATTGAAACTAAGAATTCACTACCCTCCGTATGGGTAATTTTAGCTATCATAGGGTTGCCCATTGTTCTAATCGTGTTTAACACTTTATTGAGTAGTCCTATTGCCAATGGTTGGGCATCGGAAGGATTTACCCATTGGATGAAAATGATTGGGCATCCATTTTCTGCATTGATACTTGCCAATTTATTGGCTTGGTATATTTTGGGGATTCGGAAAAAAGTTTCCAAGGAGACACTTTTAAAAATCACCACAAAATCCATGGCGCCTGCTGGAATTATTATTTTATTGACAGGTGCGGGAGGGGTATTTAAGCAAATGCTTATTAATACAGGAAGTGGGGATATGCTCGCCAATTATTTTGCAGAAATGGGTTTAAGCACCTTGTTCTTTGCTTTTATAGTGGCTGCTTTGGTTAGAATCTTACAAGGGTCTGCCACCGTTGCTATGATTACGGCTGCGGGAGTAACAGCCCCGCTACTTCTTTCGACCACAGGAGAAATGGATAAAGCACTGCTAGTGATTGCCATTGCAGCAGGAGCATCTATTATGTCTCATGTAAACGATAGCGGATTTTGGTTAGTAAGTAAGTATTTGGGGCTTTCTGAAAAACAAACTTTCAGAAGTTGGACTATGATGACCACCATTTTGGCATTAACAGGATTTACAACAGTTTGGATTTTGAGTATATTTATCTAATTGATAGTATCCGCACTTTAAATAAGCCCCTTCTGGGAACGAGATGGGATGATCAATATCATGAAAGGTTTTATCCATTATTTTGAATTTTCTGCCGGAATCACGTAACACCCTTTCATTGATGCTAAAGAACTCTTCCGAAGTTACTCTCGAGGAACAGGAAGCAAGTACAAGTAGTCCTTTTGAAGCGACTAGCTGCTCCCCTAATGATGCTAGCTGTGAATATTTTTTTAATGCCATTGGGACTTCTTTAGCGCTTTTCGCAAAACTAGGAGGATCTATGACCACTACATCGAATGTTTTGTTTTCAGCGATAAGGTTCTGTAGTATTTGAAAGGCATCACCTGCAAGTGTTTTGTGTTTTCCGGAAAATGTATTCAATTTTCCGTTGGCTATTGCCAATTGTAAAGCTTGTTCACTTATATCTAAGCTAGTTACTTCTTTAGCCCCATTGGTTAGGGAATGTACTGAAAATCCGCCTGCATACGCAAATACATCAAGTACGGTCTTTCCTCTGGAGAGTTCCCCTACTCTTTTTCGGTTATGGCGATGATCTAAAAAATAACCTGTTTTATGACCTTTAATCACATTTGCAGAAAATTGCACTCCATGTTCCATAAAATGTACATCCTCATCTTTAAGCTCACCATACAAAATGGTGCCATCTGTAAGCTGGTGGACATCGGTTTGTTTTTGAATGTTCCTACTTAGCCGCAAGACAGCACTCTTGCATTTTGAAACATTCAATAATTCAGTCACAATAGTTTCAAAAAAGGGAAGCCAAATTGCTGAATATAATTTTATTACTAAAACGTGTGCATATACATCTGCTATCAAACTTGGGAAGCCGTCATTTTCTCCAAAGATAAGCCTGTAGCTATTGGTGTTAGTTTTTAATAAATCTTCGCGAAGTGAATGAGCTAACTGAATCTTTTCGGAAAAGAATTCATTATCAATTTTTGCACCACTACCAAAATGAAGCATTTTAATTCTTATGGGGGAATGAGGGTCAAACAAGCCAATACCCATGGGTTTATTACCATTTTGACTAAATATCACAGCAATATCACCAGCATTTCCTTCTTTATTTATTTTCTGAATACTTTCTGAAAAAATCCAAGGATGTTGTTTTCTTAAGCTACGTTCACCCGCTGCATTCAATTTAACTGCGAGGATTTGAGGGGACGTGTGTAGTATTTTTAAATTCACACGGCAAAGATAGCGTAAAAAAAAGCCGAAACAATTGTTACGGCTTTATCAAAATGGGATATCAAAGTTTAATTACCATCTGCTTCTTTTTGAGCATCTTCTTTCATTTTTTCATTAGGGACAATGACAATATTTACCCTACGGTTTTGTGCACGACCCTCAGCGGTATCATTTGTTGCAATAGGAGTCGTTTCTCCAAACCAATTGGTTGTAAAACGTCCAGCACTCAGTCCTTTAACTCCTGTAAAATAATTTGTTACAGACTGGGCTCTATTTTTCGAAAGTGTCATATTGTATTCTTCAGCACCAACGCTGTCGGTATGGCCTACCACTAATACATTAGTATCTGGATACTCCATTAAAATAGATGCTAGTTTATCTAAATTGACTTTCGATGCAGCGTTAATTTCGTATTTATTTGTATCGAAATACACTCCGTTATTTTCACCATCAAAAGTGATTACAATTCCGTCGTCAACACGTTCTACTTCGGCACCAGGAATTTCTGTTTCAATCTTTTTGGCTTGATTATCCATTTTCTTTCCAATAATTGCACCTGCAGCACCACCCACTACGCCACCAATTACGGCACCCATGGCTCCATTACCTCCTTTACCAGCATTGTTTCCAATTACAGCACCTAAAATGGCACCACCAGCAGCACCAATTACAGCACCTTTTTGAGTATTATTAGCATTTTTGGTGGCTTCACAATTGGTAAAGGCAATAGAAATGGTCATTGCCAAAACTATAATTCCTATTTGTTTCATTATTGCTTTCATAGTATATTTTGGTTTTTATTAATCACTTATTTTTGAAAATCTCATAGTAATGGTAAAGGGTTTACCGTCTAAGGAAACCGTTTGTTCCCATTTCATACTAGTGTCATTTAATTGTGCTAGACGTAGTCTAAAACCAACATTATTCTCAGATTTATTTTTTTCGCTGGTGGGTTTTAAAAGAAAATCATAAAGCCCTGTTTCTGGATTCATTTCTTGAATATCGAATATGAAATTTCTGTCACCACTTGGGCAGTTTGAATTGTCAATGTTATACACTCCTGTATTGTTATTAGGGATAAAGCGCCAAGAACTTCCTGTAAAGCACTCTCGTGAAGTATCGTTTAATAATTTTACGGTAAAAGTTCCTTTTTCGCTGTAGGCAATATCGTCAAGAGACCAATATCCCTTTATTACTTTTCTTGATTCTTTTACTGTTTTTGGTGTGCCACAGGCAAAAACCAAAACAACTAATAGTACTAAAAATGGTAATTTTTTCATAATTGATTATAGTTGAGGTTAAACGTAAATTAGTTATTAACTAAAGATACAAAAAATAGCACCTATTGTATTGATAATCGGTATTATTAATATCTTTAATTTTCTATGTAAAGATTACTATTAAAAAACAACAAACAAAAATATTTAGAAGAAGATTAACGATAAATGTTAAAGAATTCAATAATCAAGTAACTCTTGTAGAATCCCTTTAAATCGCTCTTTGGGTAAATATTGATTTTCTAGATTGGAAGCGAAAGGAATAGGTGTTTCAAGACTAGCTACCCGCCTCACGGGCGCATCTAAATGCTCAAAACAGTTTTCAGTAATTAACGCAGAAATATCGGAAGCAATCCCTCCAAACATAGAATCTTCTTGGAGAATTATAGCTTTCCCCGTCTTTTTTACCGAAGAAAGGATAGTTTCAACATCTAACGGAATGAGGGTGCGTAGATCAATTAAATCTGCCGATATATTTAGTTTTGAAAGAGTTTCTAATGCCCAATGCACTCCAGCACCGTATGTTATGATGGAAACATCGATTCCTTCCCTAAGTATAGAAGCTTTCCCCAACGGAATGGTAAAGTAATTTGTAGGAACTTCCTGTCGTATACTTCGGTATAATGCCTTATGTTCAAAGAACATTACTGGGTTTGGATCCTCTATCGAAGTGGCTAACAGCCCCTTTGCGTCTGCAGGAAAAGCTGGGTAAACCACCTTTAATCCTGGGGTATGTGTAAACCAAGCTTCATTTGTCTGACTGTGAAAAGGTCCAGCTCCTACACCCGCGCCACAAGGCATCCGAATAACGACATCGGAATTTTGTGCCCATCGATAATGGGATTTCGCTAAATAATTAATAATAGGATTAAAGCCAGAGGTCACAAAATCTGCAAATTGCATTTCTACCACACTTTTAAATCCATTGATGGATAATCCCATCGCTGCAGAAACGATTGCCGATTCACAAATCGGAGTGTTTCGCACTCTTTCTTTTCCAAAAGCATCTACAAATCCATCTGTTATTTTAAATACACCCCCATATTCGGCAATATCCTGTCCCATTAAAACAAGGTTTTCATGCTGTTCCATGGATTGCTTTAAGCCTTCTGAAACAGCATCAACAAATCGTAGTTCTTTTGTTTCTGAATTTTCATTAACCTTCTGATATACAAATTCTTGATATATATCTTTTAATTCTTCACTTTCAGAAGATTTTATTTTTTCTTCGGCAAAAGCGATGTCTAAATTTTCATTTATTTCATGAAGAATTTCTTCTTTCATTTTCACTTCATCTTTTTCTGAAAGAATGCCTTCATTTCTTAAAAATTCAGTGAAGTTTTCTAAGGGATCTTTAGCTGCCCAGGCATCCATAAGCTCTTGAGGGACATATTTAGTACCACTCGCCTCTTCGTGACCTCTCATCCTAAAGGTTTTAAACTCCACAAAAACGGGACGAGGATTTTCACGCATACTTTCAGTGATACGCTTTAAATTGCTATATACTTCAAGGATGTTATTTCCGTCGAGGATATGAGATTCCATTCCATAGCCCTTTGCGCGATCGGCAAGATGTTCACATTTATACTGCTCGCTCGTAGGGGTAGACAAGCCATAACCATTATTTTCAACACAAAATAAAACGGGTAAACTCCAAACCGAAGCTACGTTTAGCGCTTCGTGTATATCTCCTTCACTGGTACCACCTTCACCTGTAAAAACGGCACAAACTTGATTGTTCTTTTTTAATAGATTTCCAAGCGCAATTCCATCGGCCACCCCAAATTGAGGCCCTAAATGGGATATCATTCCTACAATTTTATATTCTTGTGTGCCAAAATGAAAGCTTCGGTCTCGTCCTTTTGTAAAACCATTGGCTTTTCCCTGCCATTGTGAAAACAAGCGATGTAGAGGTATGTCACGTCCTGTAAAAACAGCAAGATTCCGATGCATGGGAAGAATGTATTCTTCCTTATCCAAAACGGCAGTAACACCCACCGAAATGGCTTCCTGTCCTATACCACTAAACCATTTGGAAACTTTTCCTTGTCTTAAAAGAATGAGCATTTTTTCTTCAATCATTCGAGGTTTTAGCATTAATCTGTAAAGGGTTAAGAGGGTTGAGTCCTCTATTCCGTCTCTATTATATTTAAAATGATGACTCGAAATTGTATCGGGATTCATATAGGCGATTTGATAATTCAAAAGTAGAAAAATTATTAAGCTTACAAATTGGTTTTCCCTTTTTTTTCCTTCGGAATTACTACCAATAATTGGTATATTTGCACTTTGATAATATTATGTAAGATGAACAATATTCCTAGTGTAGATTTAGCCGATTTTCTTTCTGAAGATCCTAAACGAAAAGATAAATTCGTTCAAGAAATTGGAAAGGCCTATGAAGAAATAGGTTTTGTTTCTTTAAAAAATCATTTTTTAAGCGACCAACTTGTTGAAGAACTATACAAAGAAGTTAAAGCCTTTTTTGCCCTTCCTGAAGAAGCTAAGCGCAATTACGAGATTGAAGGCCTTGGAGGACAACGAGGCTATGTATCTTTTGGTAAGGAACACGCAAAAGGAAAGAAAGAAGGAGATTTAAAAGAGTTTTGGCATTTTGGACAAGAACCCAGTGATGATGCCAACCTTCCTGATACATATCCAGATAACGTTCGAGTAACAGAGCTTCCCAACTTTAATAAAACTGGGATGGAAGCTTATAGAAAGTTAGAAAAAACGGGGATTTATGTGCTCCGAGCTTTAGCTTTATATATCGGTTTGGATGAATTATATTTCGATTATTGGGCGACCAATGGAAATAGTATTTTACGACCTATTCATTACCCTCCTATTACAGAAGAACCCAAAGGGGCTGTTAGAGCTGGGGCTCATGGTGACATCAATTTAATTACCTTGTTAATGGGAGCTTCAACGGGAGGATTGCAAGTTTTACGAAATGATGGTGAATGGATTGATGCTATTCCCGAGGAAGATGAATTGGTTATTAACGTTGGGGATATGTTGGAAAGGCATACTAATAATAAATTGCGATCTACCATTCATCGCGTAGTGAATCCTCCTAGAGAACAATGGGGAACCCCACGTTATTCCATTCCATTTTTTATGCACCCTCGCAGTGATATGAAACTAAATTGTTTAGAAGAATGTATTGATGAAAACCATCCAAAAGCGTTTGAAGATATTACTGCTGGAGAGTTTTTACACCAGCGATTGGTGGAGATTGGACTTATTAAAAAATAAGCTTTGGATTTACAAGATCAACTAAAAAGTCTTTTCCCAGACCATGTTCCTTCTGAAGAACCATTAAAAGAAACTCCTTCTACTGTTTGGCTTCAAGACGAGCCATTAATTTGTAAATACGAAAAGCGTAAAGGGAAACCCATTACCATTATTGAAGGCTACAACGGCGCCGATAGCGACTTCAAACAATTGGCAAAGGAAATTAAACAATTATTAAGCGTAGGCGGAAGTTTTAAAAACGAACAAATCATTATTCAAGGAGATTATCGTGATAGAATTATGAAGTTTCTTCAGGAAAAAGGATTTAAAACCAAGCGTGTTGGCGGATGAAAATTGCAGCTTCAGAATTAATTCTAAATCCAGACGGTAGCATTTATCACTTGCAGTTAAAGCCGGGTGAAATAGCAAATACCATTATTACAGTAGGAGATCAAGATCGTGTGGAGCAGGTTTCCAAACATTTTGACACCATTGAAGTAAAAGCGCAACACCGAGAATTTAAAACCCATACAGGAACGTATAAAGGAAAACGACTTACTGTAATTTCAACGGGAATTGGTCCCGATAATATTGATATCGTTTTTAACGAACTAGATGCTTTAGTCAATATAGACTTTGACAGCAGAACCATAAAAACCGATAGAACAGTACTCAAAATTATACGAGTGGGAACTTCTGGTGGATTACAACCAGAAATTGCTTTAAATAGTTTTATTGCCAGTGGAATCGGTATTGGTTTCGACAATTTGTTGCATTTTTACGGGGATACAGATAAAATATTCAAACAAGATTTTTCCGAAGCCTTTGTAAAACACACTCAATGGAACCCCAATAACTCAAAGCCCTATGCCATTGCAGCGGATTCAGAGTTATTATCTCTTTTTACTTCCGAAATAATTACGGAAGGCATAACCACGACGAATGTTGGTTTTTATGGACCTCAGGGCCGAATATTAAGACTTCCAATTCAGGATTCCCAACTAACTGAAAAAATTGCTTCATTCCATTACAACGGAAAGAATATCACAAACCTCGAAATGGAAACGGCGGCTATTTATGGAATGGCAAAACTATTGGGGCACAAGGCACTATCATTAAATGCAATTTTAGCCAATCGGGCCTTAGGCACCTTTAGTGAGAAACCACTTGAAACCATTGAAGAACTTATTGTATATACTCTCGAAACCCTCACCAAATGAAGCATTTTAAGATAGGTGGTGTACCAGAGCACTTTAACCTACCCTGGTATTTAACGCTTAAAAATAAGGAATACCAAGAAGAAGAAATTAATCTTCGATGGATTGATTACTATGGAGGTACTGGGCAAATGTGTAAGGCATTGAGAGAAAAGGAAATTGATATGGCGGTGATTCTTACTGAAGGAATTATTCGCGATATTATTCATGGGAATGAATGTAAAATTGTACAGTGCTTTGTAAAATCACCATTAATTTGGGGAATTCATGTGGCAAAGAATTCTAATTATACTTCAGTTTCAGACTTAAAAGGAACTAAAGCAGCTATTAGCCGGTATGGAAGTGGATCCCATTTAATGGCGTATGTAAATGCTGAAAATGAAGGCTGGGATATTGAAAAAGATTTAGATTTTGAACCTATTAAAAACCTTGAAGGAGCACTGGAAGGTTTGCCAAAGGGTGATGGTGATTATTTTATGTGGGAAAAATTTACCACAAAACCTTACGTAGATAATGGAACATTTCGCTTAGTAGGTGAATGTCTTACCCCTTGGCCTTGCTTTGTGATTGCGGTAAGAAACGATGCGTTGGAAAATGAAAAGGAAGCTGTTAAAGCAATTATAGAAATTATAAATAAGACTACATTAGAATTTAAAAATATTCCCTCTATCGATAAAATGATTGCCAATAGATACAATCAGAAAATTGAAGATGTTCAGTTATGGCTTTCTTTAACGGAATGGGGTCAAGAGAATCTTTCCAGCATGCAGGTTGAAAAAGTACAAGACACCTTGCAACACCTTGATTTAATTGAAACTAAAATGCCTGCCTCAGAAATTTTATATTTTTTTTAAGAAAAACGCAACCCTACACACAACCCAGCATCTTACAAGTGTAATTTAAGTATATTATGGTAACTTTTTTAATTGTTTTGGGGGCTCTTTTAGTTACAAATTTCTTGTTGTTGCAATTTAGCTGTAACGATTCTACTGAACCTGAAGTTCCTGAAGAGGAATAGTGTTTCTACCAGTTAATCCCCTTAAGCCCTTTGTTTGAAAGGTATTTGTTCGATTTACTAAAATGTTTATTACCAAACCACAACCCTCTATTAGCACTTAGTGGAGAAGGATGACCGCTTGTTAACACTAAGTGTTTTTCCCTATTGATAACACTTCCTTTCTTTTTGGCATATCCTCCCCATAATAGAAAAACCAACTCTTCCCTACCTTCCGAAAGTTTTGAAATAACAGTATCGGTAAATTGCTCCCACCCTTTATTTTGATGACTTCCCGCTTGATGGGCTCGAACAGTTAACGTTGCATTTAACAACAATACTCCTTGATCTGCCCAACGCTCCAAATTTCCACTCACTGGAATAGGTAAATTTAAATCGGAAGCAATTTCTTTAAAGATATTTTGTAAGGATGGGGGTTGTGCAATCCCTTCTGGAACCGAAAAACACAATCCGTGCGCTTGCCCTGGTCCGTGATACGGATCTTGACCAATAATAACCACTTTTACTTGTGAAAATGGTGTATGATTAAACGCCGAAAATATTTGACTCCCTGGAGGATAACACGTATTGGATTGGTATTCTGTTTTTACAAAATTGACTAAATCTTTAAAATAGGGTTTTTCAAATTCCTCTTTTAATTGGACTAGCCAAGAAGGTTCAATTTTTACGGTCATTATTTGTACTTTTGTAGGGATTAAAAGTAAGAATTTAATAAGACACCTTTCCCGCCGTAGCGGGAATTATTATGATTAAAATTCAGAAGAATACGCTTAAGGATTTAGAGTTTCCCACAGTGCTGGAACAGATTGCCGCATTTTGTATTACCGAAATGGGTAAAGACAAAGTCTTGGAAATTCTTCCATATTCTGAAGAGGATGCTATTTTACCCGAATTACAACGAGTTAAAGAATTTACCGCTTCTTTTAAGAATGATAATCGTATTCCCAATCACGGATTTGAAGCCATTACCAAGGAATTACGCCTTTTAGAAATTGAAAATAGTGTGATTGAAGCTTCAGGTTTTAGAAGAATTCTTTCGGTAACAGAAACCACAAAAGAGCTCCTAAAATTCTTTAAAAAATACGAAGAGTTTTACACCCATTTGCAAGCATACGCCACAACTATTAATTATACTTCTCTCATTTCCGAAGCCATTCAGAACATATTAGATAAATATGGAGAAGTAAAAGATGATGCCTCCCCTGCCCTTTTTGACATTCGAAAACGACTTCAGCAAGTAAAAACCCAAGTGAGTGCTTCCTTTAGCCGTGCGTTAAGTCGGTATGCACAAGCAGATTATCTAGATGAAATTAAGGAGTCTGTGATGGAAAATAGACGTGTTTTAGCGGTAAAGGCTATGCACCGAAGAAAAGTAAAAGGGGCTGTTTTGGGGCAATCTAAAACAGGAAGTATTGTTTATATCGAACCACAAGAAACCTTAGAGTATGCCAATGAACTAAGTAATTTATATTACGAAGAAACCGAAGAAGTCAAACGCATTTTAAAAGCCCTAACGCAGTATATTTGCCCCTACAAGCCACTATTGGTAAGCTATCAGGAATATCTAATTCAAATCGATGCTTGGCATGCCAAATCGAAATACGCTTTAGAAATTAATGGAATACTCCCACTATTCTCAAAAGAACGGAATCTTCAATTAAAGAATGCGTATCATCCACTATTATTACGTTCCAACAAAAAGAAAAAAAAGAAAACCTATCCGCAATCGATTACGCTTCATTCAGAAAATAGAATCATTGTCATATCGGGGCCTAATGCGGGCGGAAAAAGTATTACACTTAAAACGGTAGGGTTACTTCAACTTATGTTTCAAAGTGGGTTGTTGATTCCTGTAGACCCGTATAGCGAGATATGTTTGTTTGATAGAGTTTTAACCGACATAGGCGATAATCAATCCATCGAAAATCATTTAAGCACCTATAGTTATCGGTTAAAACAAATGAACCAGTTTCTAAAGAAGTGTAATAAAAATACGCTCTTTTTAATTGATGAATTTGGAACTGGAAGTGATCCCGAATTGGGAGGCGCGTTGGCCGAAACCTTTTTGGAAGTGTTTTATGAAAGAGAAGCCTTCGGAATTATTACAACCCATTATTCAAATTTAAAGCTTCTAGCAAACGAACTCCCTTTTGCTACCAATGCCAATATGCAGTTTGACAGCCGAAGCTTGGAGCCTTTGTACCATCTGCACTTGGGGGAAGCAGGAAGTTCCTTTACGTTTGAAGTCGCTCAAAAAAATGGTATTCCTTATAGTTTAATAAATAAGGCAAAGAAAAAGATTGAACGTGGAAAGGTTCGTTTTGATAAGACCATTGCCAACCTTCAAAAAGAGCGTTCTAACCTTCGAAAAACCTCTGCCTCTTTAAAAACAGAAGAGGAAAAGGCCAAAGAGGAAAGCAAACAATTGGAACAGACCAATGCTAAAATTCAGCAGAAATTAGAAAGTTACCAGGAGTTGTTTGATGCTAATCAGAAACTTATTTCCTTAGGAAAACGCTTCGATATTCTTTCTGAAAAGTATTTCAATAATAAAAACAAACGAGAACTCATTGACGAGTTGATGAAGTTGGTGCTTCAGGAAAATGTGAAGCGAAAGAAAGTGGCTCCCAAAGCAAAAAAAGTTGAAAAAATAAAAGAGCAAAAAGTTCTTAAGGAAGTTGAACGTAAAGTGGAAGGCATTCGGAAACGAAAAAAGAAAGAAAAAGAAGCTGCTGCCAAATTGCCGCCACCTCCACCCAAGGTAACCTTAAAAATTGGCGATAGAGTTAGAATGATCGATGGAAGAGCTATTGGCACTATAGATACCATAGAAAAGAAAAAAGCTATTGTAAATTACGGTATGTTTACGACTAATGTAAGCTTAGAAGAACTTGAAAAAGTATAAATGAAAGACGAAAATTCATATAAAATCATTCTTTTCGACGGGGTTTGCAATCTCTGCAATAGCTCGGTAAACTTTATTATTACACACGACCCGAAGAACAAATTTAAGTTTGCCGCATTGCAAAGTGATGTTGGTGCTTCGCTAATACAAAAATATGGAATTGATACTTCCAAAACAGATTCTATCATTTTAATTGACAATCAAAAGGCCTACGTAAAGTCTTCTGCTGCACTTCGTATCGCTAAATACTTAAATAAAGGCTACCCTCTACTCTATGCATTTATCATTATCCCAAACTTTATAAGAAATTGGGTGTATGACTATATTGCTAAAAATCGCTATAAGTGGTATGGTAAAAAGGATAGTTGTATGATTCCTACTCCAGAACTCAAGCAAAAGTTCTTATAGTCCTTATTTAGTTCCCTAATTATAGATTTATACTATCTTTGCGCCATAACCCAACCCAATTATGGCTTTACGCGAAGAATTAAAAACCCAAGGTGATTTTTTATTTAGATACAGAAGTTTTTTACCCCTTATTATATTGGTGGTAGGATTGGCTGTTTTTGCCTATTTTAAACTAAATCCAGACGCGTATTGCGACTTTTTATATACCGAAACCTATAAATACATATGTTTAGGCGTTAGTTTATTAGGGTTTTTCATAAGAGTTTTCACTATAGGCTATGCTGCCGAAAATACCTCAGGTAGAAACACCCACGAAGGACAAATTGCAGATGAAATCAATACCACCGGGATCTATTCGATTGTTAGACATCCGTTGTATTTAGGGAATTTCTTTATGTGGTTGGGAATCGCGATGTTAACCGCGTCCTTTTGGTTTTTAGTAGCCTTTGTACTCTTTTATTACAGCTATTATTATCTACGTATTTGTTTTGCTGAAGAAGCTTTTTTACGCACAAAGTTTGAAGATGCCTATGTAAAGTATTCAGAAAAAGTGCCACCTTTCTTTCCTAGTTTTAAAAACTACAAAGCTTCCAATAGATCTTTTAATTTACGAAAAGTAATTCGTCAAGAGAAAAACGGAATCGCAGCCATCTTCCTCCTTTTTTGGTTCTTTGAAATGGTAGGTGATTTTATTGTGAATAAAGAATTTGTATTCAATATGGACTTTTGGTTCTACGCAGGTATTATTGCTTCGGTGGTATATCTCATACTTAAAGTATTGAAGAAGCGGAAACTGATTTAAAAAAGTTTCTTTCAAATAAAAGCCTCAATAATGAGGCTTTTATTATTTTAAATTCTCAAGAATAAACTCAATGGTTTTGCTCTGATTATTATTACTATCAAAGGCAAAATTACGATAGGGATTTTCAGAAATCATTCCCCAGTCTTTCCATTTTTTAATTAAGCCCACATTCGAAATATTTACCTTTCCAGAAAGCAAAATGTTTAAGTCTTCCTTTTTCTGATGATAATTATATACCTTTTTTAACCCCGTGAGATAGGTATAATCTTTTGTAAACCCTCCCCCTCTAAAAGCGCGAAGGCAAATATTAAAAGCTTCCTCCCTATTTAATTTATACTGATTGTGAAGCAAGTCGAAGGTTTCTCTAAACTCAAATCCTTTTCTAAGGCTATCTGCCGCAATGACTCGGTATGATAGTTCTTTTAAACGATACAACGTTAAGCAACCACTCATATATTCGCTAAAAACCGCCAATCCTTCTTGAGTTTCTACATTTTTGGGAAAGCCATTGTGAAAAATTTTCAATGTATGGCTCATTCCATTAAAGGTAGTCACCATATGTACTCCTATTTCGTGATTGGCTAGGACTTTTAACTGATTGGCACTATAACGGTGGTTCTTCTTTAAAAATAAAGTCTGCGTGTTGTTTTGAACCATCGCTGCAGCCGATATTTTATTGGAAAGCTTTACGCTGTAATTAAAATTGAATTTCTTTGAAAACTCAATAAAATAACTTTGAGCTTCTTCCACATTAAAAACAGGAAACATTTCCTCATTAAAGGCTTCATCCTTAAAATGAAGAATAAACTGGGCGTTCGCTACATCTTTTTCCGTAGGTGTTCCAAAGGATTTAAGTCCGTTGAAATAAAAACGTTTTCCTTTCCCAATGGTTTCAATACACTGAATAAGACCTGAATAATCATAGATAACATCGCGATAAAAGTTACGGGTTTCTTCGTCTTTTATCGTATCTATATCTTGCGAAAATAACGCTTGTTGAAGTTTGTGAGCATTAAAGTCAATTTTTCGGTATTTAAAAGTAGGATTGATATTATATTTTGAAGCAAAAAACTCCTTTTTTTGCTGCTCTATATTGGTAGGGTTGATATAATCGAGTAATTCAATTTTTTGAACCAATCGGTGCAATTCGGCATCAATTTTAAATAAATTAGGATACGTTTTAGAAAGGTCTTTTGTCGCAATCATATTATTTTCTGTGTGCAATGTAGAAGGCTTCTGCGTGTGCAGGAATTTTTTCCCTTAATTGTTCTTCTATCGCCGAAACGACTTCAGGAAAAACAATTTGATTTAATTCATCGCAGTAAATCTTTTTAAACTCAGTCGCCAAAACTAAGGTATTTTGAAAGTTTTGGGTAATAAATTTTAGAAAATATCCATTCCCAAAAAAGGTATCATTTATTTTGGATGTAGTTTCGTTAGTATATGGCAATTGTAATTCTGATAAAGAAACCCTCCAATTCTCGACTAGCTTTCCAAAACGTTCATTATCAATGTTGGATGTTCCTAAATTAATAACAGGTACTTCCCTATCCCAGCGTCTCCAATTGTAACTATGTATATCATAGACTACCACTACGCCAAATTTTTCTTCGAGTTTTGAAATTAAAGCTTTTACAACACGGTAAAAATTAGTGTGTTTTTCGAGGCTTTTATTGTATTGTTCTTTGGGAAGTGGGTTTTTCCAAAGTTGTTTTCCCCAAGCCGTTTCAAACACTGCATTTTCTGGATCTCGATTAAGGTCATATTCAAATCGGCTGTCACAACCCGCCATGACAATAGGATGGGAATTTACAAACTCTTTAGTACAAGGGTCTTCTTCAAACCAGCGATCGTATTGGGTATGAAGGCAATTATCCCAAAGTTCTCTTCGGAATTGTGCACCATCATGTACTGCTCCACAGACATAGTGAGTGTATTTATCAATTTTTAACGTAAAAGAATAATCTTCTGAAACAGCTTCAAAAAGTTCTTCCTTTTCAATTTTTTTGATGATGTTATCTACTGAAAGACGTTGCATACCATATTTTTTTAAGTTTGGAGTTGTTTAAGCATCATCAACGTGTTTACGAAGTTTTTTTCTCCTTTCAAAGGCGGTTACACGCTGTAGCACTTTATCTTCTACAAAGTCGATAATCTTTTCTTGAATACGAGTTTTGTAAACTCGATTCATATAGGTAATTCCTCCAGGGGACATCACATTTACTTCCACTAGCATCCCATTAATAACATCGATACCCACAAAATATAACCCGTCCTTTACTAATTTTGGACCAATTTTTCTACACAACTCTTTTTCTTGAGTAGTGAGTGTATGTTTTACAACACGTCCACCCGCACTCACATTAGAACGGTGGTCTTCTTCACCTGGAACCCGTCGCATGGCTCCAATGGGTCTTCCATTAAGCAGCAAAATTCGCACATCCCCTTGGTCTGCCCCTTCAATATAGTCTTGTAAAATCACATAGTTTGAGGTACCGTCTTTATTATCGATGTAAAAATCAAGTAATGAGTTGATACTTTTCATAGCATTCCTTTCAAGGAGGATAACGCCAGAACCACCAAAACCATTAAGCGGTTTCAAAATCATTTTTTCGGGACCTTCCTTAATTATCTTTTTTAAATATTCCTTGTTCTTCGTAACGTGCGTTTTTGGTATTATTTCGTTGTCTTCATCTTCAAAAACAGCGGTGTAAAGCTTATTGTTGGCTCTACGAATCCCGTCCAAATCATTCATAATAAAGACATCATCTTTTACACTGTCCAAGAAGTTAAGCATAATCATATCCAATGGCGGATTACTACGCAACACAATGACATCAAAACCTGCTAGAGGCAGCATTTCATCGTAAAATTCCGTTTTACTATGAAAGGATTTTAATGAGTTGGGTATTTTATCTTTTCGGGTAACACACCTGCAAAAAGCGTAGGCCACACTATCTCGAATGGTTAAATTGGCTGGTGTGGTAATTGCCATTCCGTGCCCTCTTTTTACAAACTCGTGAATCATTGCCAAAGTGGAATCGTCTTCGGGATTCATTTCGGCCCACGGATACATTATAAAACAAACGTTCATTGATTATTTATTTAGAAAATTAAATATAATAATAATCACATATTCAGCTTCCCTTTTTCAAAGTTAATATGGATTATGGGTAAAAATTTCATTTATGTTAATCAAATGTTAGCATATCAAAAATCTTAGGAAGCCCCATTCAATATTAGTAGTTTTGTGAAAAATTACATTTTATGGAATTAAGTGAAAAGGCATTAGAATGGGCTAAAGACGCACTCTTTGTATATGGTCCTAAAATTATTTCGGCACTCCTCGTTTTACTCATTGGATTATGGGTAATTAAATTATTAATAAAAGGTTTGCGGAAATTTTTTGTTAAAAAAGATTTTGATCCTACACTAGAAAAATTCCTACTTAACTTAAGTTCTTGGGGGCTTAAAATAATGCTTTTTATTGTTGTGCTAAGCCAATTAGGCATTGAGTCAACTTCATTTATTGCAGTGCTTGGTGCTGCAGGATTGGCTGTTGGTTTGGCACTACAGGGGTCGCTTTCCAATTTTGCAGGAGGCGTATTAATCATGATATTTAGGCCTTTTAAACTTGAAGATGTAATTCAGGCACAAGGCGAATTAGGTACAGTTAAGCAAATAGAAATCTTTACAACTAAGTTGTTAACCAAAGAAAATAGATTGGTTATTATACCTAACGGTGCCCTTTCTAACGGAGCTATCACCAATTTTACGGCTGAAGGATTTCAGAAAATTATACTCACTATAGGAGTCTCCTATGATGCCGATATTAAACGAACAAAAGAGGTTTTAATGGCAGCCATTAAAAAGCAGGAACATGTGTTAGAAGACCCTGCTCCTGTAGTAGAATTGGTTAATTTGAATGACAGCTCAATCGATTTCACGGTTCGTTGTTCAGTAATGAATGAACATTTCTGGCCCACGCAGTTTGCACTGCTCCCCACGATTAAAGAAGATCTTGATGCAGCAGGTATTGAAATACCATATCCGCATCAAGTGGAAATTCAAAAAAAAGGATAAAAAAAGAGCCACAATTTGTGGCCCTTTTGTTATTTATGAGGATAGTTATCATCCCAATCTTTTACATGGGGTTCTCCTAACTTCCCTTGACTTTTTGCTACCATCATAGAAACCGTGGCATCTCCAGTAACATTTACCACAGTTCGGCACATATCAAGAGGTCTATCGACAGCAAAAATAAGTGCTAGTCCAGCTTCTGGAATACCCGCTTGAGCCAGCACAATGACCAACATTACCATTCCTGCTCCTGGCACCGCTGCAGATCCTATGGAAGCCAAAGTTGCTGTGACGATAATTCCTAGTTGGGCACCTATTGAAAGGTCCATCCCAAAGGCTTGGGCAATAAAGACAGCTGCTACCGCTTGATACAAGCTTGTCCCATCCATATTGATAGTGGCTCCAATAGGTAACACAAAGCTTGTTACCTCTTTTTTAACACCTAAGTGTTCTTCCACTCGTTCCATGGTAACTGGAAGTGTGGCAGCACTAGAACTTGTTGAAAAAGCCAATAACTGGGCAGGTGCTATTCCATTTAGAAAGTATTTGGGGGACTTCTTTGTAAAAATCCAGACCAATAATAGATACACACAAATCATTAACGCTAGGCCTATAATCACACTTATGGCATACATTCCTAGAGCGGCAAAAAGATCGGCGCTAGGTGCTTCCACAACCAAGGCCGCTAATAATGCAAAAACGCCATAAGGTGCGGCAAGCATAATAAGATCAATCATTTTAAGGATGACTTCATTAAAGCCATCGAAGAAGTCTTTTACGGGTTTTGATGTTTTTTCAGGAATAAGAATTAATCCTATTCCGAAAAAAATAGCGAAGAATATTACCTGAAGCATATTTTTATTATTCGCAGAAGCTCCAATAATGTTGTCTGGAACAATATCTACCAGCGCCTGTAAAGGTCCGGCCTCTTTTTGCTTGGCAGCCTCCTGCTTGCGCATTTCTGCTTCTCCTCCATAAGCTTCTACTAATTCGTTTCGTGTGTCTTCTGAAATACTATTACCCGGCTTTACGACATTTACAACTGCAAGCCCAATTGAAACTGCAATAACCGTAGTGATTATATAAGTAGAAATTGTTCTTAGCCCCATCTTAGAAAGACTTGAAATATCTTTTAAGTCTGATACACCTTTAATTAAAGAGGCTAATATTAATGGAACAGCAATTAATTTGAGCGCATTGATAAAAATAGTTCCAAAGGGCTTTATCCAATTTCCTATAAATTGGGCTCCCCAAGAAAAATTGTTTAAAAGAAGTGCCACAACCACTCCCAAAACCATTCCTAAAATTATTTGCCAGTGTAATGCTAGTTTTTTCATACTATTTGCCCTAAAAGTCGGGTAACTATATTAAATTTTTGAAAGTCTATTCAGTAAATAAAAATCGGCTAATACTAATGCTGCCATCGCTTCAACAATTGGAACTGCACGCGGAACCACACAGGGGTCATGACGGCCTTTTCCTTGCATTTCAACCAACTCCCCCTCGGCATTTATCGTTTCTTGTTTTTGCATGATAGTAGCGACAGGCTTAAAAGCCACTGTAAAATAAATATCTTCGCCATTGGTGATTCCTCCTTGAACACCGCCGCTAAAATTAGTTTTGGTACTTCCATCTGCATTAAAAAGATCGTTGTGTTCACTTCCTTTTTGGTGGGTTCCAGCAAATCCACTTCCGTATTCAATTCCTTTTACCGCATTAATAGAAAGCATTGCTTTGCCAAGTTGTGCATGAAACTTATCAAACACAGGTTCTCCCAAACCAATAGGTACATTTTGTAACACGCAGGTAACTCTTCCTCCAACTGTATCTCCTTCTTTACGAATTTCTTTAATATACGCTTCCATTTGCTTTGCTAGGCTAGCATCGGGGCAACGAACTGGGTTTTTTTCAATTTCTGAAAAATCCAAAGCTGCATAATCTGAATCTAATTGTAGATTTCCAACTCCAGAAACGTAGGCAGTAATTTTGATGTCTTTTAGTAGTTGTTTTGCTATGGCACCCGCTGCAACACGACAAGCCGTCTCTCTGGCTGAAGATCTCCCTCCTCCTCTATAGTCGCGAATACCGTATTTCTTATCATACGTAAAATCGGCATGAGAAGGTCGATACACATCTTTAATGTGTGAGTAGTCATTCGATTTTTGATTGGTATTTTCAATAATAAAACCAATGGGTGTTCCTGTGGTTTTTCCTTCAAAAACACCCGAAAGAAACTTAACAGAGTCGGGTTCTTTACGTTGAGTTACGATAGCAGATTGTCCAGGTTTACGGCGCTGCATTTCGGCTTCAATGGCTTCAAAATCTAATATTAACCCTGCAGGGCAACCATCTATAATTCCACCCAGCGCTTCCCCATGGGATTCTCCAAAAGTGGTTAGCTTAAATGCATTTCCGAAAGAATTTCCTGCCATACCCTGTTTTCAACAAATGTAACGGATTACTGCTTAAAAATAAAAAAAATCGCCTTCTTTGGTTGTGAAGACGATTTCTTAAAAATTGGCTAATTAGTTAGTTCTACTTTTCAATTGCACCTTGCTCTCTCAAATATTTAATGTAGTGCATTATTTCATTTGTGTTTTTTAAATAGGCTTCAAAAATATCAGGACGTAGTACGTTGGGTTTACCTTCTACAATTTCGGTTATTTGTGGATCGAAGAATGCATAGGTATAAAATGCAGCTGATACTACTTTGTCTGTAGGAATTACTTGATCGTAAGCAAAAATATAATTCACTACTTCCTGTTTATGATTAGGATACATCGTAATCATTTGCCAGAATGCTTTTTGTAATTCCATGCTTTTAAGGCTTTGGGCTACATCTTCAAAGGTGTAATCACTTTTATAAACTGAATTTCTATAGGAAACATCTGCTATTAGTTTTTTGGCTTCAAAGCTAAAACTCATCGTATTTCCTTCTACTTTAACTCCGGGTTCTTCTAATGCTTCGAGCCAAATCTTATAGTTTTCTTCATTTTCAAGTAACACTATGGCATCCTCAGCAGGAATGGTAGTTTCTGTTGCTACTTCTTGTGCATGAACATTGGAAAAACCTAATAGTAAAACCCATAGGAATCCACACATATTATTTTTCAACTGCATATATAATTTCATCTTGTTTTGCTTTTGTGATTTTTGCTGAAATTCTTTCCAGTTTTTGTTCTAAGGTTTCAATTTTAGTATCTAAGTTCTTTTGTTGCATTTCAAAATTTGAAAGTATTAAACTAAAATCATAATCATTTACACCCACTACAGTATTCACTAATTTTGGACCTTCTTTACTATTCGTTTCCCAAGAACGTCCTACGGTGTATTTGAAATCCTCTGCTTTCGTATTATTAGGCGAAATGGCTTTCCCGTATCCAACAATGGTTTTGGAAGCAATGATATAGTCTCCGTGGGTAACAGGTCCCATAACTTTCACAGGAACTTGACCCATAAAGGCAACTGTATTTCCAAGCGGAAAATCTTTTTCTTCTGGGGCATTCCCCAAAATAATAGGCCGATGGGAAACCACCATGACTTGTTCTGCATTTGTTAGGTCACGTGTAATCTTTCCCCCTATAACACCTACAATATCTCCTGCTGAAATATTTTCTGAAACATCGATTCTTTCTAGCCATTCGGCATAATCACCATTTCCAGAAGAATACTCCACTCCTATTTTATTAAACTCATCAATGACATTAGAAACCCCTGTTAGTCCTGCAGCAACACCATCAGCCAGATCAACCCCTACAAAATTGGATAGTAAATTCAGCATATAGATATTATCATAGATAGTGTTATCTCTAAAATCACTCATAGATTGGGCTCTAATGACGCCTGTTTGCCTTCCATCTTTATCTTGAAAAGAAATGTATTCATTCTCTTTGCTTAGTGAATAGGCAACGTTACCTAAAGAGACATCTGGGATTGCCGTATTGGGAAAACCATCTACTGTAATTGTGGTAGGTAACTTAGGAACATATTGAGATAAATCGGGAATAGAAGGCGATGAAAGAGGTATGGTAGGAAGGTTTACTCCTGGAAAATATATCCTGGGTATTGCAGGAACACACACATTTACTGGGGGAATACAGACCGTATAACACCCTACAAAAGGAACACATATGCTATAACAATATTGCCCTGAACACACAGCATTATTACCATTGTAGAAAGTAACCTCATTTTGTAATATCTGCCCTGGCATATTTAATGAAGGAAAAGCCTTGGGCAATCCTAATCCAGAATTTATTTTATTGAAAACAAAGTTATTTACATCTATTAAAGAGCCTCTCCTCATAGTGCTCGGCGTTAAGGCTATAATATCTGCTAAGTCTAAATTTGGATCGGCTCCCGAATTATTCACTGCCGCAACTAATAGATCCCTTGCTGCAGTTATAGCGGCTGGAATTGGAACGGGTAATGAATTATAGTCGCTGCCATTCCAAGCCCCGTGAGTGCGTCCTAATTTTATTAAAATACCATCTCCGTCTGCAGTATTTGTGTTTGAAAAAGTTGCTATGGATCCAGCGGTATCCCCGAATACATTGATACTACCCGAAGATACACTTGTTAAGGAGGTGTTGCCAGTAACCGTTAAATCGTTATTAATTAATGTAGCCCCTTGTATGGCTGTAGTTGAATTGAATGTAGATGCCTCATTCACTTGTAGCTCGCCAGTTAATTGGGTATTAGCACCATTAGCAACTAAAAGGTCATTTAAAGTGGACGCTTCATCCACCACTAGTCTACCTGTAAGCAATGTAGCACTATTATTTTCAACCCGAAGATTGTCTAAAAGAGTGGTGATGCCTTCAACATTTAAAGTTCCTGAAAGCGTTGAAGGGCTTGAATTGGTAACCGTTAAACTATTTTGAAATAATGTAACTTCATCAACGGTTAAGGCACCATTTAAAAATGAAGACGCTCCATTAGTTACTTTTAAAGAATTGTTTAAATTACTTATTCCATGTACGTTTAATGTACCCGTAGCATACATTTTTTCTTGATTGGTAACCGTAAGGGTATTATTTAACGTGGTTAAACTATTTACTTTTAATTCACTTTCTAATAGGGAATTTCCAAGGACATTTAGGCTTCCTGACAGATTTGTGTTTTCACTATTATTCACAAATAGAGCGTCATTTAGATTGGTGTTCCCATTAATAGTGAGGTCATTTCCAAATAGTATTTCCCCATTGACATTTAATGGCCCAGTCAATAAGGTGGTTGCTCCATTGTTAACCCATAATCCATTGTTTAAGTTTGTGGCTAAATCCACAATTAATGTTCCAAATAAATAAGAATCACTTGCATTATTTACTCTAAAAATATTGTTTAAATCAGTACCACCAAGTACTTGTAAGGTATTGTTTAACGTGGTTCGCCCTTCCGTTGTTAAGGTGCCTGAAAGATGAGTGGGACTTGTGTTATTGACATCTAAAGAATTGTTTAAATTGGTTGTGCCTTCAACTAGTAAGTTATCTTCCAAGGTCGTAATTCCTTCAACATTTAATGGACCATTTATAGTAAGTGTGCTACCATTATTAATATTTACGTCACCGTTTAAATTGGTTTCACCATCCACTTGAAAGCTGCCAGTTAAAAGGGTTGAACTATTGTTATTTACCCTAAGGTCTCCATTTAAATTAGTAATTCCATCCACATTAAGAGTACTATCAAGTTGGGTGTCACCTGCTACATTTACATTGCCGCTAGCATTAAATTCACTACCATTATTAATGTTTACAGTATTATTTAAATCGGCTTGTCCATCCACCGTAAGTGTTCCTGTTAGATTTGTAGGACTTTCATTATTTACTGAAAGCGAACCATTCAAATCATTAGTACCCTCAACTACCAATGTATTTCCCAACGTAGCTGGACCATCTAAGACAAAATAACCCGTAGCAATGATATCTCTGTGATAGGCATACGGAATAAATGTGAGTGGCTTCTTTTCAATTTCAGAAAACTGACCTTGAAAACTTACTTCCACTTGAAGGTCCTTACGAGAACCTCCCCAAAAAACATCTGTGAACCGATTCCCTGTGGATGGGGTTCCTTGACCAATGATAAGGTTTACCATACCATAGGCATCAGTTCTAGTTTCCTGAGTTTCTTGGTATTCTATACTTCCAGATTCATCCAAAATCGAAAATCGAAGGGTAATAACTTCATTAGGAAGAATATTTCCAGTTGCATCTTGCCAAGGTAATTCTTGAACATTAGGGTCAATAATTACCGCTTGATAATTTAGCCCATCGGTTTGTGCCTGTGTAATAAATACTGCAAGTAAGGCGAGTATAAGAACTATCTTTTTCATACTTATTTGTTTTCTAATAATAGTTCGTTTGCTTTGTTGTCAAGCTCTATAACTTGTGCCTCAATTTTTTTGAATTTATCTTCATATAACTTTTGTTTTTTCTGAAGTTTTTGAACAATTTGAATCCAATCTCCGTTGTGAACCCCTATTACTGTATTGACGAGCTTCGGACCTTCTTTCAGATTTTCTTCCCAGGAACGTCCAACGGTATATTTATAATCTTGAGCAGTCATTTCATTTGGAGCAATAGCTTTACCATAGCCTTTAATATTTTCATCTGCAACTATGTAATCACCAGTGCTAACAGGCCCTAATACCTTTACAGGAACTTGCCCCATAAAAGCGATGTTATTTCCCAAGGTTTCTAGGCCTTCTTCAGGGGCATTCCCTAAAATGATAGGTCGATGTGAAACTACCATGACTTGTTCGGCATTTTCTAAATTACGAGTCACTCTACCTCCTACTATCGCTACAATGTCACCAGCCGAAATAAACTCGGAGGCATCCATTCTTTCTAACCATTCCGCATAATCACCATTTCCAGAGGAATACTCTACTCCTATTTTATTAAATTCATCAATGAAATTTGTAATCGAGACCGTTCCTGCCGTAATACCATCTAGTAAATCAATTCCAACAAAATCGGAAAGTAGATTCAACATATAGATATTATCCAACAAGGTATTTTCTTTGAAATCCCAAAGGGATTGTGCACGAATAGTTCCTGTTTTTCTCCCATCCTTATCCTGAAAGGTGATGTATTCGTTCTCCTTAGTGAGAGAGTCTGGAGAGACATCGCCAGCCGTTGCAGGTAAATAATTTACAATAATATCGGCTGGAAGTACTACAAAAGGTAGGCCTCCTACCGGAAGGTTTATTGGTAAACTTGGAAGGTATTGTGCCGGATTGGGTATTTGAGCCGACGGAATAGGTATGGGAATATTAGGTAAAGGTATCGTTGGTATAGACCAAGATGGGATAGAGATGTTAACAAAAGGAATATTGACTCCTCCAAATACATTATATCCATTAAGTAAAGTAGTACCTGGAACCGTTAAGTTAGGAAAAGCTATAGGTAATGTTAACCCTCCAGATGTGCCACTAATAGATCGGGTGTTAATTTCAGAAAAGATTAAATTATTTACATAGTTAAATGTAGCGATACGCTGCGCGGCAGGCGCAAAAGCAATAACCTCCGAAAATGTAATGGGACCACCACCTGCATTTTGAATTCTTGCTTTTAAGGCATTTAAAGGCCCTTGAAGATCACTTTGTATAGGATTGGGATAATTATAAACTGTTCCACCATTTAAAGCACCGTGGTTTTTTCCTAATTTGATGACAATGCCATCTCCTGTAGCACTATTCGTATTTACAAAACTGGCAATATAGTTGGCATTATCGCTCTCAATATTGATGGTTTGTGTATTTAAACTACTTAAGAAGGTATTACCCGTTACAGTTAAATCGTTATTAATTGTGGTTGCTCCAGCTACCGTAAGAATATCATTTAAAGTCGTTGCGTCAGTAACATCAAGTATACCCGTTAATTGGGTAGGACTGCCATTTGCTACTGTTAGGGAACTATTTAGAGTCGTTTCATTATCCACTGTCAGTGCTCCTGTTAGCACGGTACTACTTCCATTAAGTACTGATAATTCATTTTGCAAGGTAGTGGCTTCACCAACCTCTAAGGTGCCAGTAAGCAACGTAGGTGTGTTATTAGCTACTTCCAACGAATTATTCAAGGTAGTTTCGCCATCTACTGTTAGATTTCCTGTTAAATTAGTAGGGCTAGCATTCAACACATTTAAGGTGTTATTTAAAAAAGTTTCTCCATCTACATTTAACTGTCCCGTTAAATTCGTTTCAGAAGCATTTGCCACTGTTAAACCTTGGTTTAATGTTGTTTCTCCGTTTACAATGAGTGTTCCGTCCATATTGGCAGGTCCTCCTACAAATAAGCTACCAGTAAGATTTGTTGGTGCGTTATTATTGACAAAGAGCGAACCATTTAAGTTGGTAATCCCGTTTACCGTTAGGTTGTTGTTTAATCCAATTGGACCATCCACGTTTAAGGGTCCCGATAAAAAGGTTGGGCTGCCATTATTTACGGATAGGCTGCTGTTTAAATTGGTTCCTAAATCTACCGTCAAACTCCCTGATAGTATGGAAGGACTTTGATTATTTACATTGAAAAAGCTTTCAAGGTTTGTAGCTCCTTCTACGGTTAAGCTATTTTCTAACAAGGTCTCCCCTTCAACGGTTAATGTGCCTGACAGTCGGCTAGGACTGTTATTATTCACATCTAGGGAATTATTCAAATTGGTAGTTCCTTCAACAATTAAATCATCCCCAAGAGTCGTAATTCCTTCTACGTTAAGAGGACCGCTCACATTAAGCACACTTCCATTGTTGATATTTACATCGCCATTTAAATCGGTCTGGCCATCTACACGAAGTGTCCCTGTTAATACCGTTGCGCTGTTGTTATTTACATTCAATTCACTATTTAAATTGGTTATTCCATCAACCGTAAGATTGCTATCCAGTTGGGTGTCCCCTACAACATTCACATTTCCACTGGCAATTAGTTCACTGCCATTGTTAATGTTAACCGTATTGTTTAAATCGGTTTGCCCATCTACAGATAGGGTTCCTGTTAAATTGGTTGGGCTTTCATTGTTTACAGAAAGGGATCCATTTAAATCGGTCATTCCTTCTACCTCTAAAGAATCTCCTAAAGTTGCAGCTCCGTCTAAAGCAAAATAGCCTGTTGCAATAATATCTCTATGATAGGCATATGGAACAAAAGTGAGTTTGTTTTTTCCTAAATCGGCATACTGCCCATACAATTTTACCTCCACTTGAAGGTCTTTTCGGGATCCACCCCAAAAAATATCTGTAAACCTATTGGCTGTCAGAGGGTTTCCCTTGCCAATGATTAGGTTTACCATTCCGTACGCATCTGTTCTTGTGTCTTGTGTTTCTTTATACTCCACATTTCCAGATTCATCTAGAATTGTAAACCGAAGTGTTACATCGGCATTTGGAAGAATGTTCCCAGTAGCATTAACTCCAGGAAGTTCCTGTTCGTTTGGGTCGATTATAACCGCTTGATAACTTAATCCATCCGTTTGGGCTTTAGCTACAAATGCAGTTAATAAAATAAGAAGTAGCGCTATTTTTTTCATAACTAATTAGTTTCTAATTCGTTTGTTTCAGTTTCCTCTGGAGTTTCTTCCTTTTTATTACAAGGAATGTCCACCATAATTCCTAATGCAATTGTATCAACTCCTATGGTCAGTCTTGTCACACTAGAATTGTTATTATCATTTAAAGCTAATCCTGTGGCGTATGCATATTGGAAGTACATTTTGGCTGTATCCGAAATATCAAATCGTAGCCCTGCGCCGCTTCTGAAGAAATAGGCAATGTCTTTAAACTCCTCCACATCCTTCACATTATACACTTGGTTGTTGATGGTTTGTACCCCATCGGTCATATATTCAGCAGAACCTCCAGCAGATATATAAAAAGCAAAGTTCCCTACTTTAAATGCCTCATAATCCAACCCGAGGTTAAACCCTAAATAGCTAATGTCCCATTCAAAAAAGTTTTGCAAAACGGGATCGCTTCCAATTGCTCCATAATTGTTGTAAGATATCGCAGTGCTAATGTTTAGTCCATCAGTAAAAATTCTGTGTTTATACCCAGCAGTAATATAGTTTTGGGTCTTAGACTGAAGATTTTCAAGGTATTCACCTTCATTATTTCTGAACTTAAAATCAGAAACATTAAGCCCCGTTTCAAAAAAGACTTGTTGTCCAAAAGAACTGATAGTAGCTAGTAAAAGACTATAAATGAGTAGTTTTTTCATAATTATTTTTTCAAGAGAGACGTTTTAAATTCTTTGTTTTCTGAAGTAATTGTCAGGATATATTGCGCACTAGACAAACCATCAAGGTGAATAGACGTTTCAGAGGTAGTAACCACCTTTGTTTCGGTATGTACAATTCTGCCTAGAACATCATAAAGAACAATATTAACAGGTTTTTTAAGGGTTTCATTAAAGCGGACATGCACTATATTCTGAAAAGGATTGGGATATACTACTGCATCCAAACTATTATCGGTTTCTGAAAGCGCAAACACTTCAATGGGAGGCTGTATAAATCCCTGACGCATAATCGCTACGGAACTTTGTGAAGTCCCAATAATACTTTGCTGTCCCACACTTTGCTGAATCACATAGTCCCTATCATTTACACGAATGCTAGATGAGGAACCTGAGGCTGAAAAAGTTGATCTTACAGCTTCCTGAGCAGATAAACTGTAGCAACCAAATGCTACAATGAATAAAGAACTTAGTAGCTTCTTCATAAATCTATTTTTTAATTAAACGCTTTAATACAAAGCCACTATCTGTTTTAATTTCAACAAAATAGATAGCATTTTCTAAGATGGAAATATCTAGGGTTACCACATTTTGGTTTACTTGAAATACCTGTTCCTTTATCTTCCTACCGTGAATATCAAATAGTTTGATTTGCTGAATGGAAACAAACTCAGAAGTAGAAATGGTAATATACTCTGAAGCAGGGTTTGGTATGATGCTAATTGTTTTTTCTATTTGATTATCGGAAACTCCTAATAGTTCATTTACAGTAAGCTGAAAACTGCACGTATCACTATTTCCACTACTATCCATAGCGGTTAAGGAAACTGTTGTTAGTCCCAATCCAACACTACTTCCAGGGGTTGGGTTTTGTGTCACAGCAGTAATAGGGTTAGTACAATTATCACTTGCATCGGCAAGACCTTCTGCAAAATAGTCAGGAATGATATACATATTTCCAGCATCCGCTATGACGGTTTGGTTTGAAGGACAATTAATTGAGGGATCAATCACGTCAACTACAGTAACCGTCGCGGTACAGCTAGCCGTATTACCATAAATATCTGTAGCGGTCAACACTACCGAGTTGGCGCCCAAATCAGCACAGGAAAAATTGGATCTATCAATCGATACAGAAGATAAACCACAGGCATCAAAAGTACCCGAATCAATATCTTGAGGGGTTATAAAAGCAGTCCCAGAAGCATCTAAGGCCACCGTTATATTTTGACAGCTCATAGTTGGAGGTATAAGATCTTGTACCGTAACGGTCGCACTACACGTACTTGTATTTCCGCTGGTATCGGTTACCGATAAAATTACCGAATTAGCGCCCACATTATTACAATTAAAAATGGTATTGCTAATATTCGTGGAAGCAATTCCACAGGCATCTGTACTTCCACCATCAACATCGCTTGCCGTTATGATAGCAGAACCCGAGGTATCAAGTTGCACTGTTATGTTTTGACATACCGCTGTAGGTGAAATTACATCTTGAACGGTAACAATAGCATTACAAGTAGCCATATTTCCAGAAGTATCAATAACGGTAAGTGCTACTGTATTAGCTCCTAAATCGTTACAATCAAAGGAAGAAATATCAATACTTCTACTTGCTATTCCACAAAAATCACTACTACCACCATCCACTTGTAAAGGGGTAATTGTCGCTACTCCTGAAGCATCTAATGAAACTGTAATATTTTGACAAATAGCAGAGGGGTTTATATTATCTAAAACAGTTACTATAGCGGTACAACTACTCGAATTTCCATTTACATCTGTTGCTGTTAAAATAACCGTGTTTGCACCCACATCCGAACAATCAAAGGTTGTTGTATTTAGGCTTAGGGAGGCAATACCACAGGCATCTGTAGTACCGTTATCAATGTCGGAAGTGGTTATCGTCCCACTACCGGCTCCATCTAAAATAACGGTAACATCTTGGCATATAACATTAGGAGGAGTACTGTCTACTACGGTTACAACAGCAGTACAAGTGGCCGAAGCTCCTGCCGCGTTTGCAACGGTTAAGGTTACAGTATTAGGCCCGATATCACTACAATCAAAGCTTGTTGTGTCAATGGTTAATGTTGCAGCACCACACGAAACTCCACTTCCGCCATCAATTTGATTTGGAGTTAACGTAGCAATTCCTGTAACGTCAAGTGGCAAAGTAATATCTGTACAAACTGCTGTAGGCGGACTATCATCAACCACCGTAACCGTGGCAGTATCAGTACTAGAATTCCCTGAAACATCAGTCACTGTCATAGTTACTAAAACAGGACTTCCTGTATCTGAACAATCAAAACTACTTGGACTTACTGTAATAGTAGTAATTGCACAATTATCCGTAGAGTTGTTATCAACATCACTACCTACTATCGTAGCCGTCCCAGAAGCATTTAGAAATACGGTGATGTCCATAGCATTCGCAACAGGAGGATTTGTATCGACAATGGTAACTTCGGCAAAGCAACTTGCACTGTTTCCGTTGTTGTCTGTAACAGTTAAGGTAACTGTATTGGCACCAAGGTCATTGCAAGTAAAACTACTTACACTAAGTGTTCTTGAAGCAATTCCGCAAGCATCAGTACTTCCGTTATCTATTTGAGTCGCCGCTATCGAAGTCATTCCTGACGCATCTAGTGGAATTGTAATGTTTTGACATACCACGTTGGGAGGCGTTACATCGGAAATCGTTACTTGTGCTGTGCAAGTGTCTTGTCTTCCATTTGCATCCGTGACTGTAAGTGTAACCGTGTTGGCGCCTACGTTTGTGCAATCAAAAGTATCTATATCCAAAGACCGACTTGTAATTCCACATGCATCGGTACTAATATTATCCACATCAGCAGGTAATATGGTTACCATACCATTAGCATCTAATGGAACTGTTATATTTTGACAAAATGCCGTTGGATCATTCACATCTTCAATAGTTACAGTGGCATTACAGATACTGCTATTTCCAAAACTATCAATTACTGTAAGTACCACATTATTCACTCCAACATCATCACAAAAGAATGCACTAGGATCTGCCGAAAAGAAGGCAATACTACAATTGTCGGTTGAAGGTGTTGTTGTATTGTCTAAATCTTCGGCAGTAAGGAACGCTTCTCCATTGGCATTTAGTTGTAGAGTAATATTTTGGCAATTGGCAACAGGAGGAGTAGAATCTTCCACATAAACATTTGCCATACAAGTATTAGTGTTCCCTGAATCATCTGAAACCGTCAGTGTTAAAGAAATTGGAGTTGTGGATCCACTAATGGTATAGGTATAATTATCAAAAGGAAATGGTATCAATACATTCCCTGATACTGGGTCTGTAATATCCCAAATCTCAGTACCAGAATAAATCCAATTATTAAAAGCAAATGCTCCTTCATTTGCTTGTGTTTCATCTTTTCTATAGGCCCAACCATCAAAATATTCCCAAGGTTCATTTGTGCCATCCATATTGATATTTCCAAACGTATCAATGACGCTTCCATTAAAAAACAATTCAACTGCATCATCCCCACTCATATCGAGAACTGCACTTTCAAAATCTGAAGCAAACCCAAAAAAGGTTGCAAAGTCGGCTGCATTTGATGCAATCACTAAATAATCTCCTGCCGAAGCAGCCACGGCTGGAAAGGTAAATTCTTGCCCATCACTACCACCTCCATCATTGGCAACTCCAATTCCGTATAAAGATAAATCGGGAATATCCTCAATAACATAAACCTCCACAGCTTGAACTGCTACCGTAGGTGTTGGATTATCAATATCGACATCCAATACTCCTGTAATGACTAGGTCAATTAATTGAGGATTGTAAACATCTGCACAAGTAAAAGCGTTTGGCACCGAACTATAAATCAGGGAGTTACAATTATCGGTACTACCAGCACCCATAAATTGTAAGTCAGCATTAGTAAAACCATAATTTCCGGTAGCATCAAGCGAAACGGTAATATCTTGACAGGCCGCAACAGGATCTTCGGTATCTTCAACGGTTACATTCGCTGTACACGTATCGGTATTTCCAGACGTATCGGTAACTGTTAGAGTTACCACTACTACCCCTATGTCTGAACAATCAAAATTACTTGGACTCACAGAAAGGCTTGCTATAGCAACATCGTCTGTAGAGCCCCCATCTACATCAAGTGCAGTGATGCTACCATTTCCAAAAGAATCTAGTGTTACAGTGGCACTTTGACAAACTGCGGTGGGAGGTGTGGTATCTTGCGAGAAAGAAACTTGAAAAAAGAGTAAGACAAAAAATACCGTAATTCTATACATATTGTATTATTTTTCTTACGGTAAAGATATTTGATAAACCTACGCTAGGAAATACGCATGCGTTGTCTAAAAATACGTAGGGGTACGTAGTTTAAAGGGAAAGTAATAACTCTTTATTTTCAGAAGCCCAAACATTTAGAGCATCCATACTAGGAGGTAAATCTAATTTTGAAATAATATTTCCTCGGTGTTTTTGTACGGTTCGATGAGAAATACTTAACAACTCTCCTATTTCTTTAGAAGTTTTTCCTTGCGCAATAAGTCGTACAATAGTCCTTTCGGAAGGAGAAAGATACTTTATTTTATCCATTTGTGGATAGATCTCCTTGTCAAACACATCGGTAAAGCTGCTACTAAAATACTTTTCATCCTTTTGAAGCGCTTGAATGCATTTTTCTATTTCAGAAAAGGGTTCGTCCTTAAGTAAATATCCAGATATATTCAGCTTTTTAGCCTTATGCACATAGGCCTTTTCTTTATAGGAGGTTAGGATAATAAATTTTGTATCACAATCCTTTTCAATACATTTTTTTATGACTTCAAAACCTGTTAGGATAGGCATTTCAATATCGAGGATAGCAATATCAGGTTGATGTGCAAGGATAGATTCTAGGGCCTGTGCTCCTTGGGTTGCACCTTCTAATACAGTATATCCGTGTTGTTGTAATTCGTCTAATAACCCTTTTAATAGCATAGGGTGATCGTCGGCAACTAAAATGGAAGGATTGTTTTTCACTTTTTCGGGATTTCACAATTAATAACAGTTCCTTTTGCTGGGCCACTATGTATTTGCATGGTGCCACGTAATAGCCGGATACGTTCTTTTAATGTTTTTAAGCCTAAACTATTATTTTTTATGGCTTCGGAAACTTCAAATCCTTTACCATTATCTTTTATTTGAAGCAATATACTCTTTGGTAAATCTTTTACTTGTACCAAAAGATTGGTCGCCTCCGCATGTTTCAAACTGTTATTAATACATTCCTGTATAAATCTATAAAAATTTAAGCTTTCTTCCTTAGAAAAATACGAATCAATATTGTCTATCTCTGCTGTGCAAAATAATGAAGTGTCTTCATCTATTTCTAAAATGAGTTGTTCTATACTTTCAGACAGCCCTAATTGCTTCAATACTGCCGGATATAAACCTCTAGAAATACTGCGAACCTCTTCTAATGTTTTATGGGATAAAGCCGCTATTTCATCTTTATTTTCGGTTTGAGCCTTTCGTTTAATTAAAGTTAATTGCTGCCCTATACTGTCGTGAAGTTCCTTTGCTATACGTGTGCGCTCTTCTTCCTGAGAAACTAGCAAAGCCCCAGAAAACTGTTCTTGTATTTTTCGTTTTTGAGAGGATTGGCGCAGAAGATATAGTGCAATTCCAAAGCCAGCCAGTAATAACAGAAGATAAAACCACCACTGATTGTAAAAAAAGTCCTTAGAATAAATAGAATAGCGAAGGGGTTCTCCTATACGATTACCCGAAAAGTCTAGCGCTTCTATCTCCAATATATAATTTCCTGCTGCCAGGTTAGGAAAGCTAATAAATTGTTGCTCTTTTATATCAACCCAATCTTCATCATTTAAACGATACCTAAAGGAGTGTTCTTTGCCACCAGCATTATTAGATAGCGCAAAATCCAACGATAGGGTTTTGTTTTCCTGAGGCAAAACAATTTCTTGTAGAGCATCCAATTGGCTCCTATCTTGAAGTGTAGTAAGTGAATTTGTCTTGTTATTATAGTTTTTCAGGGATAATAAGTGCAATTTCCAATCAGGAGTTTCATTGGTAAGTGCCTTAGGGTCAAAATAATTAATACCCGCAATGGTACCTACAAGAAAACCATCACCCGTATCAAGTGCACTATATCTATTGGTTTCATTGTGGCTAAAGCCGTCCTTTTCAGAATAACGTGTAATGCTTTGGTCATTTGGATTAAAGGCCACTACCCCATTAAAGGTATTAATCCACCACAGTTTCTCATCAAACAATAGGGTTGCTATCCCTGCTTCAAAGACATCCTTATATTTCGTTGTAAAGGTTTTTTGTATAGGATCGAAATGGTAGATGTTCCCCGACCGACTACCCAACAAAAATCCATATTCGGAGTGAAATGTAGCCATCAATAAAAATGGGTCTTCAAGGGTTTCAGAACCATAGATGCGATGTTCTTTAGATATTAAATTATAGGTAATCACCCCTTTATTGGTTGCTGCAACGCACACAGCATTGTTGATGGCAAGTCCATAAAGGATGTATTCTTTAGTGTCTAGTAATTGCGTATGCTCTTTGGTATTTTTATTAAACTCCATTAGGGCATATCCATTGGTGCCATATATAAAGGTGCTGTCGGTTGCTTTAACCATGGAAAGTACAGGATAATGACGATAGGTCTTGGCTTCTTGCGTAGGGATATCAATCTCAATAATATGACCGCCATTATTGCTCCATAGTGTATTCCCTTCTTTAAAGATGGCTCTTGAAGAATTTGGTATTATGTCAATAGCACCACTAGAAATTGAAAAAGGAGCTACGGAGTTGTCTTCAAGATTTAAGGTATACCATCCTTCCATTTCGGTGGCAATGATATAGGTGTTTTTGTCCAAAGCTGCAATGGCGCGCATTTCAACATCTGGTAAAAAGGTACGCACGGTTTGTGATGGAAACTGAAAGTAATGAAGCTCTCCCTTATTTCTACCTATCCATAGTTCTTTGGCTATATCGCTAGATAAGGTTGTAAAGGCTTCAGAAGAACTAAATAAATCTCTTTTAAAGTGTGTTTCAAACCCCGTATTGGGGGCGAGTTTTTGTACCGAGAGGGTTCCTCCTTCTGAAGCTATCCAAGAAGCATTTCCCTTTGAGTCTTTGGAAATTTTTAAATGTTGGCTGCTTAGTCTTGTATTAGCAATCCCAACTGGCTCAATAGCCATAGTCTTTTCATTAACATACTGTAGTTGTGGGTTTCTATATAACATAATGTAAGTAATCCCATCCTGTATTGCATATTCGTCGATATAGCGACGTACTCCTTCCCCATCTTTATTATTAACTCTTCTTGTATTGGGTTCTTTTTTTAAGAGTGTTCCATCCCAGTTAAAGTAATGGACGGGTAAATGATTATCCCCTAGTAAGCAAAACTCCTTAAAAGGGATAAATACAGTGTATTCATCTATTGAAAAACGAGTTTCGGTGTCTGTATAGGTAAACAGAGTTTCTACTTCCAATGCTTCAGAAAGTTTGGCTACTGTTATGGTTTGCTCTATTTGATATAGGATATAATCCTCTCCTTGGTACTGAAAAATACTTGAAAGCTGTAAGGGCAACGGGTAGTTGGGTACTATTTCAATCTCTTGAAATTCTGTAGTAATAGGATTAAAAAGTAGTAAAAAGTTATTTCCAGAGCCCATGGCGCCTAATACGTAAAACTTACCATCACTGCGTTTTAACAATTGCCGAATATTGGTAATAGGCTTTTTAAGTTTAGGAAGGGGTATGCTATGAAAGGTTTTTCCGTTGAAACGCTGTAAGGAAAGTTTTTTGTCGCTATTGATAATCTCCCGCATATCCAGACTAGAACCCCCCAGCCAGATAAAGCCGTCGTCGTCATAGACCATGGTGTCTATGTAATCGAGTTTTAAACCATCTTGCTTGGTAAATACTTTATGCAACACTTTCCCTTCTTGAGACCAGGAAAAGGCGAAGCAAATAAGGCATAAGTAAAGGGCTGCTTTTTGAATCACTGCTTAAAGATATTTAATTTGAATTAAAAATGGGTGCTAGGTAGCGGGTAAAAGGTCGAGGGTACCATGCTATTTTACATAATACCTTGACTGCAATTCACCCGAAGTAGACTGCAAGTAGACCCGAAGTAGACTGCAAGTAGACCCGAAGTAGACTGCAAGGAGCTACGGAGTTTCCATAGTGTCTTTTTATAAATATGATATAAAATGCACGCAATAAAAAACCCCCAATTTCTTGGGGGTTCTCAACTAACTAAAATTAATCAAATTAGGCCTATTCTTTTATAAGCTGTTTGGTTATTGAACCATGCTCACCTTGAATATGAACTAAATAGGTAGCCGAAGAAAGCATTGATACATCTAGTACCTTCTCAGTTCCCATATCTTTTAAGTCATACACTCTAACCATTTTCCCTGTAATATCGTACACGGTAGCACTCTCCAATGCAATGGATTGAGGGTTGCTAATATTTACTATTGCTTTTGCAGGGTTAGGATATAAAACTATGGTAGAAATGTCTAACAAGTTATCATCCTTGCCAAGGATACTCTCTATGGTAAGTACAAATGTACACTCACCTACGTTTCCATACTCATCCTCTGCAAAGAGGGTAATGGTATAGGTGCCATCTGGA
>NZ_JAHWDP010000008.1:0-35457 GCF_019312585.1 Halomarinibacterium sedimenti
TATCATCACCATAAGCGATGCTCATGGATGTGGTAGTGTGACCCTTGAGGTAGGGGTAGTGGACTATCCACAGTTTATGACCCCCAATGGCGATGGGTACCACGACACGTGGAATATAATTGGTATTGCACAGTACGATCCTACGGCAAAGATTTATATCTTTGACAGGTATGGGAAACTGCTCAAGCAGATAAGTCCTAGTGGATCGGGATGGGATGGTACCTATAATGGGTCACCACTACCATCGAGCGATTACTGGTTTAGGGTAGAGTACAAAGAGGACGAAACTAACAAAACCTTTACAGGGCATTTTACAATTAAACGATAGATAATAGTTAATTATGAAAATAAAAAAAGCATTTCTAAGTCTTATATTTTTGTGTACTTCTTTTATGTATGCACAGGATGGGATTCCAACTTATTCAGATTATTTTGCAGATAACCTTTATTTGTTACATCCATCAATGGCAGGATCGTATTCTTACGGTAAAGTTAGACTAACGGCTAGACAGCAATGGTTTGACCAAAATGAGGCGCCTAATGTTCAAACATTAAGTTATCATACAAGGCTAGGTGATCGCGCAGGAATTGGTGCTATTGTATTTAATGATCAAAACGGATATCATTCGCAAGTGGGAGGATATTTAACCTATGCGCATCATATCATGTTCTCTAGAAGCAAATATGATTTAAACCAATTATCCTTTGGATTAAGTGCGGGACTTATACAGTCTAAACTGGATGAAACTAATTTTGATCCTAATGATTTTGATCCTATTATCGCAGGAATTGTTCAGAGCACATCCTATTTTAATGTGGATGCAGGGATGTCTTATAACTTTTTAGATTTTCAAGCTCATTTTACCGTTAAGAATTTGCTTTTCAGAAATAGAAATTTGTTTACGGAAGAATTAGAATCCAATAATCAAAGGGCATATAACTTAGCGGCTTCTTATGGTATTTCTACTACCTATGGAATTTGGACTTACGAGCCATCATTTTTGTTTATATGGAAAGAAAGAACTAATGAACAATCTATTGATGTAAACTTCAAAGCCTTTAGAAGCATGGATTTTGGAAGAATTTGGGGAGGAATTTCGTATAGAAGAAGTTTTGATGGAGCCGAATACTTAGACGGTACGGAAATTAAAGATCAACAACTACAATATTTTACGCCTGTGATAGGGGTAAACTATAACAAGTTTGTTGTAGCATATACCTATTCTTATCAGACTGGAAATGTTCGCCTACAAAAGGGAGGATTTCACCAGTTAACTATAGGATACAATTTCTTAGAAGGTAATTATAAAAGTTGGTCTCAGGACATGAGATACAACGGGATGTTGCGTCCCAACACAAAATAAAAAAAAAGCCCCGAACGGGGCTTTTTTTAATTCCAAGTGTAGTTTTTCTTCTTAGCTTGTTTTTTAAGTGCTTCAATCATAGCACTTTCTAAACCATTGTTGGTATTCTTTTTTTCGTTTGCAATAAACGCTTTTCTTTGCTCATTTAATTTTGCAATTTCAGATTGAATTCGCTCTCGTTCTTTCTTTTGCTTTTCAACATAGGCCTTAATTTCAGCTTTCGATTTTCCCTGAAGATTTTCAGGTAAATCTTCTTTTTTCAATTTATCATAACTAAAATCTGCTTCCTTTTCAGCATCTACCAAATCCCAAGTACTGTTGTTGTAAAAATGGGAACCTTTTGAAACTGTCCTGCTTACAGCGTTTGCTTTGCTGTACTCTTCAGCATTCGCATCTTGCATTTCCTGTACCGCAACTTTTTCTTTTCCGTAACGTCCATAAGGAATATATGTTCCGTTTAATTGAATATTTAATTGAAGAATTAAATCGTCGTAAGGAGAAGGAATATGCACGGTTTGCTGATTGTGATTTATTGCCATATAATCACCGTAGGCTAGTTGTGCGCCTTCTTTCCATTTTGTGTTTACCCCGTGCGTGTAGTCTCCACAAAAGATGGTATTAACCACAACGTCTTTTTCTTTTGCCATATTTGCGGCGTCACGATAATCAATTTTTCCCTGAGTAAAGGGCTCGTTACCTGCTATAAATATCATTTTAAGGTCATCTGCATCATTTCCCCAATCAAGTTGTGATAAGGATGCAGATATTACGGTTCCACAATATTCGCTACCTCCATTGGTGGTTAAAGAGAACAACTCTTTCGAGATATCATCAAGGTCACTTGTAAATGCTAATATTTTTCTGATATAACCATCGCGAGAGCTTAGATTGTCGTTTCCATATTCGTATAGAGCAATTTCCAAATTGGGTTGCTCATGCTTACATTTTGCATACGAAAGTTCATTGACAATTTCCCAAAGTTGTGCTTTGGCCTGGTCAATTAAACCATCCATACTATTACTGGTGTCTAATAATAAGGCTACTTTTATAGAATGTTTAGAAATGGGCGAAGAGACTTCCATAGGTTCTGTAAAAGCTACTTTTTTCTTTTCCTCTGCTTTGCAAGCAAAAAAGGAAAGGGATAGTGTGATAAAGAGGAGTGTTTTCAAGGTTTTCATAACTAACTGTTTTTATTTTGTGTAAACATAGACCCATCTTTTTTCTGAAAAAAACTACTTTGAGTGAATGACCCATGTGAATGAGGGAAATGATACACACTTTTAGAGAACCATTCTTTTTGTCCATCGAAAATGTGAATAATTGAAAATCCCCGTTTTCTCATCTGCTTCAAAGTGCGTATGTTTACATTTTAAAACCGAAATGAAACGCATTTTATCCATATGTTTCTTGTTGTTTTTTAGCGGAATATTATTTTGTTCTGCTCAAAATAAAGCAACATCGCAACCTGTTTTTTTACTGAAGGGAAAGGTGGTGAATGCTGCAGACTATTCGCCTATTTCAAAGGTGAATATCGAAATCACGGGAAAAGGGTATACCACTACCAACAACGCTGGAGAATTCGTTATTGAAGCACGAATTGGAGATGAATTAGTGGTGCGGAGTGATGATTTTAAAACCGTCTATTATATTATAAAAGACCAACAAAAAATTACCGTTGAAGTTGAAAAAGTGGAAAATGAAGCTGCCCCCATTTCAACGCGATCAAGGTCAGCCAATAAAGATTTTTTTAGAGTCTATATCGATTCTGCAAACTATTTTTTGAAAAAGGATGCAAAACGAAGTATTGAGTATGTCACGAAAGCACTTGAATCGGTAACAGGGAAAAACCCAACAAATCTTCAAAATGCAGTGGCATTTGAAACCTTAGGCGATATAAATTTACAGTGGCAACTGCCCGATTTAGCACTTTCAAATTACAAACAGAGTGTCAATTTTAGCCCAAATATTAATACCCGTATCAAGCTGGCGAAAGCCTATATGCGAAACGGAAATTACCAAGAAAGCATTCAAGAGTATAAAAATTTACTTAAAGCAGATCTTACTCCCTATCAGCAAGTAGAGGCATACGAGGGTCTTGGTGATAACTACAAAGCGACCAACGATGCTGTAAAAAGCGTATTTAACTATCAAAAAGGATTGGATATTGCTAATCAGAAAAAGATTTCACCAAAAATCACCGATTTAAACTCCAAAATAGGAGAGGCCTACGCTAAAGGTGGCGCTATTGAAGAGGCACAAACCTATTTTGAGAACTCGCTTACCCTTTCAAAAAGTGAGAATAAAAAGCGTGCTGTTGAAGAGAAAAATAAAGTAGCCGATTTTTACAATCAAAAGCGTGATTTTGATAGGGAAATTGAATTACGCCAAGAAACCTTAGACGAAATACAGTCCATGGATGCCGAAGAATCTGAAGATGATATAAATAGTCCGCTAACGCCGCAACGTCAAAATTATAAAATTGCCAATGCGTATGTGGCGCAGGATAAATATCAAGAGGCGATTCCCTTTTTAGAAAAAAGTATTGCCGAAGCAGATAAAAAAGAGGATCTCGTTGTGCAAAAAGATGCCACGCGTAAACTTTCAGAAATATATAGAGATATTGGCGATTATGGAAAAGCCGCTGAAAGCTATGAGCGTTATGTGGAAGTGGTAGATGAATTGTACATTAAAAAAGAACAGGAGTTATCACAAGCCACACGTTTCAGCAAAGAAATTGCATTGCGACAAAATCGTATAACAAGTCTTGAAAACGAACGTAAATTAAATGAAAGCAGATACAAACTAGCTTTTGAAAATCAGGAGTTGATTGAAAAAAATAACAAAATTCAAAAATGGATTATAGGCTCGTTAATTGTCATTGCATTGCTCTTGCTATTTACTGCCTACACCCAGCGGAAAAATGTACAGCAGCAAAAGTTTGCCAATAATCTGCTCGCACTAAAATCGTTGCGAACGCAAATGAATCCGCATTTTATTTTTAATGCCCTTAACTCGGTAAATAGTTTTATTGCTAGTAATGACGAACGTGCGGCCAATAAATATTTAAGTGAATTTTCACAACTCATGCGTTCGGTGTTGGAAAATAGCGAAGAGGATTTTATTCCGCTTTCCAAAGAAATTGAATTGCTAGAATTGTATGTGAAACTGGAACACTTCCGCTTTAAAGATAAGTTTGATTATGAGGTAACTGTCGATGAAAGTATAAATGTAGACGATTTTGTAATTCCGCCAATGTTGCTTCAGCCATATGTGGAGAATGCCGTTTGGCACGGACTTCGATATAAAGAAGACAAAGGAATGTTGAAAATTAATTTTCAGCAAAAAGATAAAGAAACCGTTATTATCACGATTGAGGATGACGGAATTGGAAGAAAAAAATCAAAGGAATTAAAGACCGAAAATCAGAAAAAACAAAAATCCAAGGGAATGGGAAATATTCAGAAAAGAATTTCTATCCTCAATGAAATGTATAAGGACAAGGTGGATGTTATTGTGGAGGATGCCTTTGAAAATGAAGCGGGAACCCTTGTTAGACTCACCTTAAAAAAGGACTAAATGAATCTACGCGCCATAGTTGTTGAAGACGAAGAAACCAGTCGGGAAATTTTAAAAAATTACTTGACTAAATACTGCCCAAATGTTGAAGTTTTGGGAGAAGCCGCCAATATAGATCAAGCCTTGGTGCTTATCAATACTCACGAACTAGATTTGGTTTTTCTCGATGTAGAAATGCCCTACGGAAATGCCTTCGATTTGTTAGATAAAGTAGGCGACAGAACTTTTGAAACTGTGTTTGTCACTGCCTACGACCATTATGCCATTGAGGCGTTGAATGCACATGCTTCATATTATTTATTAAAGCCTATTGATATCGATAAATTGATTGATGCGGTAAAGTATGTTTCTGAAATAAAAGAACAAGAAAACAGGCTTCAAAATATGATACTAAAACCGAAGCAAACAGTGGTGGCGGGTAAGATAACCATTCCGTTGCAAAACGGATTTGAAGTATTGCAAGTGGAAGATATTTTATACTGCCAGGCAGACGATAATTACACCAACATTTTCTTGAAAGACAAAAAGAAATTGGTGAGTAAAACCTTAAAGTATTTTGAAGATATGCTCACCGAAAATGGCTTTGCACGCGTGCATAAGTCGTATTTGGTAAATGTAAATGCCATTATCGAATACAAAAAAGGAAAAGGCGGTAGCGTAGTCCTTGAAAACGGAAAGGAAATTATGGTAAGTCCATCTAAAAAGAAGGAATTGTTAAGTTATTTTAGTTAAAATTATGATTATAAAACCCATCAACGGAAAACACCCTCAAATCCCTTCTGATTGCTTTATTGCCGAAAATGCTACCATCGTTGGCGATGTAGTTATAGGGAATCATTGCAGTATTTGGTTTAACGCCGTGATACGTGGCGATGTACATTATATTAAAATGGGCAATAAAGTGAATGTGCAGGATGGTGCAGTGATTCATGCGACCTATCAAACTTCACCCACTAATATTGGAAATAATGTATCCATTGGGCATAATGCCATTGTCCATGGTTGTACCATTCACGACAATGTGCTTATTGGAATGGGGAGCATTGTGATGGACGATTGCGTGGTAGAAAGCAATAGTATTATTGCAGCGGGGGCGGTAGTTACTAAAAATACACACGTGGAAAGTGGAAGTATCTACGCTGGCGTTCCTGCCAAAAAAGTAAAGGAAATTAGTAAAGGTTTAATTGAAGGAGAAATCAACCGAATTGCTGAAAATTACGTGAAGTATTCGAGTTGGTTTAAGTAGTAATCAAAAACCTTTCTTTTCAATCGAAATTTTTACAGCAAACTCTTTTAACAAAAATTGAAGCGTATCGACTTCAGAATTTGTATAAAACCGAAGCGTAGGCATTCGCTCTTCGTTTCGTAATAAATCATTTTCAGCTAAAATAGCCTTGGTTTGCTTTGCTACCGCTTCCCCAGAATCGATAATGGTAATATGTTTGGGAAGTATTTTTTGCAACTGTGGAATGATATACGGATAGTGGCTACAACCCAACACCAGATAGTCAATATTGGCTTCTATCATAGGGCGTATATGTTTTTCTAGCAATTCCATCATTTCAAGACTGTCTAAGGCACCTTTTTCAATAAGGGAGACTAATCCTTCTCCTACTACTTCGGTGAGTTGAATACCGTTTGTAAAGGCTTCAGATGTTTTATGAAACAGTTCGCTGCTAAGCGTTCCTTTGGTAGCTAAAATTCCTATACTTTTTGTTTTAGAATGTAGTGCAGCTGGTTTTATGGCTGGTTCAATACCAATGATAGGGATGTTGTAATTGGCTCGTAATACTTTAATAGCATTGGTAGTGGCAGTGTTACAGGCTACCACAATAATTTTGCAACCTTGAGCGATGAGGAATTCGGTGTTTTTTATGCTTAAAGCAGTGATTTCTTCTTTGGAGCGATTTCCATAAGGAGCATATTTGCTATCGGCAAGGTAGATGGTATCTTCAAAAGGGAGGAGTCCATGGATTTCCTTCCAGATGGAGGTGCCGCCTACACCCGAATCGAAAATTCCAATAGCTCCGTTTTGTTTCATTGAGTGTAAACTAATATTGTGTAAATACAAGTGACATTTTTTTGCGAAAAAGAATAAAATCTTGTTTAGCCTCGTTATATTTAACCCTCGCTTTGCGAGTAAAGATAAAAAAAGACCCTACAGAAATGCTTCTGTGGGGTCTTAAATTTTTTGTGATTCAGAAATTAAATTCCTAATTCTTTCTTTACATCTGCAAGAAGATCTTTTCCATCTGAAAGGATTACTCCAGAACCTTGAGAAGAATCTAATACATACTGAAAGCCTTGTGCTCTCGCTACTTTTTGAATCGCGTTACGTGCTTTGTCCAAAATAGGCTGGTACAAGTCTCCTTCTTTTTTCTGAAGATCTTGAAGCGCTTGTTGTCTGTAAGCACCTATGTTGTTTTGCATGCCTTGCACTTCTTCAATTCTTTTTCTGTTTTCCTCTTCCGTTTTAGAATCGGCTTCGGCATCGTACTGCTTAATTTTAGTATCAAGCTCTTTTGCCATGGCCTTTATCTCTGTGTCGTAGGTCTTTTGTAATTTTTCTAACTGGCTTTGTGCAGCTTTCATTTCTGGCATAGCAGCCACTAAATCTCCAGTGTTAATATGTGCTATTTTAGATTGAGCATTTACAAAACTAGTAGCTCCCATAAAAAGCATTACTGCTACAAAAAGTAAATTAATTTTTTTCATTGTAAGAAATTATTTGAGTGTTTATAGATTTATTATTAATATTTAATTGCCTCCATCACCTTCTTCGCTACCGCCTGTTGGAGGTCCACCACCACCATTTCTGGCATTTTCGATAGAGTCTTTTCTTTGTTGTCTTTCTTCAAGAAGCCTTTGTCTCTTGGCTTCAAATTCGGCTTTTTTAACTGCTCTAAGAGAATCACGTTGTTTTTTACGCTCCTCCATCATTTTTTCTCTTTCGTTCTTTTTGTCCTCAATGGCTTCTTCTCGTGCAGTAACTTCTTTATCTTCTTCAAGCGATAAGTTGTCGCGCTTTTCTATTTCTTTCTTTTCTCTCTTGTTTGTGGCTTCTTCTCTTTTTGCAGCACGGTTAATTTGTCTTAAAACCTGTTCGCTTATATCATTTCTTTTTGCGGCAAAAAGCATCACAATGTCTGCTGATTTATCAAAAATGAAATCATATTTTTTTGCTTCTGCAATTTCTTGAACAATATTGAATACTTGATCTTGAATGGGTTGAACTAGTTGGCGTCTTTGGATGTCTAAATCGCCATTAGGGCCAAAACGATTTTGTTGATACTCTAGCATTTCGTCTTCTAGAATTTTAATTTCTTCTTCACGCTCTTCTACCAATTCTTTGGTTAGAAGCACTTTTTCATTTGCCAAGTTCAGTTTCATTTGGTCAATTTCCTTCGACATTTTTTCGAGGTCTTTTTTCCATTTTTGAACTTTTCCTTCTAATTGTGTAGTAGCTTCTTGATATTCTGGAACACTTTCAAGGATGTATTCCATATCAATATAGCCTATTCGCACACCTCTTTGGGCGTCCATAGCGAAGCTAAAACAAATAATTGCCAGAAGTGAAAGAATGAATCTAGTTGTTTTCATAATTGCTGGTTGTTACTTAGAAAATATCGTGCCAAATTTAAAATTGTTGCCCAATGATAAAGTGGGTTTCCCATCCATTTTTCTGATTTCCATTTAAAACAGGATCAAATCCATATCCGAAATCTATCCCCAAAAGACCAAAAGCAGGCATAAATATACGAATTCCTGCGCCAGCAGACCTTTTTAAATTAAAAGGATCGTAATTTCTAAAGCCGTCGTATGATCCACCACCTTCTGCAAATGCCAATACATAAATTGAAGCTAATTGCTTCAATGTGACTGGGTAACGTAACTCTAACGAAAATTTATTGTAAATGTTATCTCCATCGGTTGTTGAAAGTGATTGATTAGGATAACCGCGTAATTGAATTACTTCTCTTCCGTCCAAACTGAAAGAACCTAATCCGTCCCCTCCCACAAAAAATCTTTCAAACGGAGGAATTCCTCTATCATTATTATACGCTCCTAAAAATCCAAACTCTGCTTTTGGGCGTAGTACCAAATCACCTACAATAGTAGAATACCAAGTGGCTTGAAACTTAACCTTATAATATTCTAACCAGTTAAAACGAGTTTGATCTATTTCAGAACGTCGCTCTCTAGCATCCACCACTTCCGTTTCTGTAGAGGTGTTTGTATTAATAATGGTTTCTAATTCACTTCGTTCGTCTGCCAAAGCACTATAATCAACGCCATTAAATAACGAATAGGGAACAGTAAGTTTTGCGCTTAAACTAAAATCTGATCCGCTTCTCGGGTAAATAGGGTTTGCAGAAGTACTGTTTCTTCCTATTCCTATGGTATATGCAAGGTTATTTGAAAATCCATCTCCAAAAGTGAAAAGTCCTGTGTTGTAATTTTTTAAGTTGTAATGCTGAAAACTTACGGCTTGAGATAACTGAAAATAATCGTCTGGCCACTTTAATCTTTTGGCAATACCTACAGAACCCCCAGTAATTAAAAAGCGTTGGTCCTTGTCTCTTTCACGCGCCACAAAATCATATCGATATTGGATGGTATGCGAAAAAGAGGTATTAAGCTGTACGGGTTTTTTACCTCCCAACCAAGGCTCGGTAACCGAAATACTATAGGTCTGATAGAAAGTACTGGCCTGTGCTCTTAACGATAATCGTTGTCCGTCTCCCATAGGGATAGGCTTATATGCTTCTCCATTAAAGATGTTTCGAAGTGAGAAGTTATTAAAAGACAATCCAAGTGTTCCTACAAATCCACCTCCACCATAACCACCTTGTAATTCAATCTGGCTTGAACCTTTTTCAACTACCGAATACTCCATATCTAAAGTACCGTTGTTGGCATCCACATTTTTGAAATTAGGAGATAATTGTTCTGGGTCAAAATACCCTAATTGTCCCAATTCTCTTATGGTTCTAATAACGTTTCGCTTACTATATTTTTGACCAGGACGTGTTCTTAATTCTCTATAGATAACATGGTCATTGGTTTTATCGTTTCCAATAACTGTAACATGGTCAAAATAGGCCAATTTTCCTTCCCTAATTCTAATTTCAAAATCAATGGTGTCGTTTCTAACTGCGACTTCAACAGGATTAATTTGGGAGAATAAGTATCCTTCGTTTTGGTATAGGTTGGTAATATCTGCTGCGTCAGGCTCAGACTTATCTTCAATTCGTTCTTGAAGTAACGTTCCGTTGTAAGTGTCGCCTTTATTAATAGCCAAATATTGTTTTAATTGGCTATCTGTATACACACTATTTCCAATAAACCGAATATCACCAAAGTAGTATTTCTTACCCTCTTCAACTTTTAGTTTTAACGAAATATGTTTTTCGTCATTAACGATAAGAGTGTCACTTAATACCCGAGCATCACGGAAACCATTTTCTTTATATTTCTGAATAAGGGTCGCTTTATCTTCTTCGTATCCAACATCGGTATATTTAGATTTTTTGAAAATTCGAATAGGATTTTTTTGCTTCACGTTTTTCATAAACTTCCGAAGCTTTTTATCCTTTATCTGCTCATTCCCTTCAAAAGTAATGGATTTCACTTTTACTCTTTTTCCTTTGTTAATAAGGATTTTCATATCCTGTCCCGTTTCAACCCCAGTTGAATCTTTAATTGGGGTAGTGGAGACAATAACATTGGTATTAAAAAAGCCTTGATCTCGATACTTGTTTTTAATATAATTTTTGGTAGTAGTGATTAGGTTCTTGGTAATTTTTGTTCCGTTTACCAAGTTATTATCCTTTTTAATTTCTTTTGCTTTCCCTTTACGAACACCTTCTATAGTAACTTCATTTAACTTCGGAAGTTCTACAATGTATAGTTCAAGGTCAACCTCATCACCATCAATATTTGTCACGTAAAATGCGATATCGCTAAAAAGGTTTTGTTCCCAAAGTTTTTTGGTAACATTACTTAGTTTCTCTCCTGGAATGTAAATTCTATCTCCAATTTTAAGTCCAGTAAAAGCAATTACGGTATTCTCATTAAAGTTTTGAGCGCCAGTAACGGTAATGCTTTTAATGGAATAACGAGTTCCAGAATCTAGCTCTTTTTTTTGAGCCGAAGCCGAGATAGTAGTGAATACTGCCAAAAACAATAAGCAGTATAAGTGGTTGTAAAATCGTTTCAGTGTATTATGGTTCAAGTTGTTCGCTCGTCTTTCCAAATCTTCTTTCTCTTTTCTGATAATTTATAATCGCTTCAAAAAGATGGTCTTTTCTATAATCTGGCCAAAGGGTATCTGTAAAATACAATTCGGCATATGCTATTTGCCACAGTAAAAAATTACTTATTCGCAACTCACCGCTTGTTCTTATTAACAAATCTACATCTGGCAAGTCACGGGTGTAAAGATGATTATTTATTACTGATTCATCAATACTCGACGGCGAAATTAGGTTATTTTTAACTTTGTCGCTAATCTCTTTAATAGTTTTTATAATTTCTTCCCTAGAGCCATAGCTTAAGGCTAGGGTAAGGGTCATGCGTGTGTTGGACTTGGTCTTTTCTATTACATCCAATAATTCTCTACGTGCTTTTTTAGGAAGCGCGTCTAGATTGCCTATTGCGTTAAGCTTTATTTGATTATCTAGAAGAGTTTTAATTTCACTTTTTAAGGATGAAACTAATAGCTTCATAAGTGTTTCTACTTCAATTTTTGGACGGTTCCAATTTTCGGTAGAAAAAGCGTATAAAGTTAAATAGGGAATAGGAAGTGCTGCACAAGCCTCAACAATTTCTCGAACGGCTTTTGTACCATTTTCATGGCCAAAAGTTCTAAATAACCCTTGTTTTTTTGCCCAACGACCATTTCCATCCATAATCACCGCGAGATGCTTTGGAAGCTTTTTTTTGTCTATTTGGGTAATTAAATCCATTTAAAAATTACAGTAACAGGGTTTTCGTCCAAACATAACTGTTAATGAAACGCCAGTAAATACATACCAGTCATCGCTATTAATATTTCCAAATTTAAGCGTTTCTTCGTCCGCAAGTCCCCCAGTGGGGTTACTTCCGTCTAGATTATCTGTAAAAGTATATCTCGCACCAATTTCAAATCCAATAACAAACCGAGAACCAACAGTTGCTTTATAGCCAATTACCATGGGGATTGCAATTGAACCAGCATTATCATATTCTACAATTTGATCATTTCCTCTTTTGTAAAGCGCATTATATCCAAAATAGGTAAGTCCTGTGTAAAGATACGGTGTTCCCTCTGGATATCCTGAATGTATATTAAATTCCCAAAAGGTATATTCAAGTCCTACGGAAGCTTCTAATATAGAATTGTTAAAGGAATATCCTCTTTGTTTTCTTCTTTCTTCACTTGACTCAGAATCATCTCCTTTTATTTCACCATACATTATAGATCCCCTAAAAGAATGACGTGCACTGCGATTCCATTTAAATATTCCTCCAAAAACTAAGTTGTTTGGGGAGATATAATTGGTTTTTCCAATATCACCTATATAATTGGTTCCTCCCAAAAACCCTCCAACCTCATAGGTTTGTGAATTTCCCAAAAAAATACAGCTTGTAATTAAAAAAATCGATAAAAAGTACCTCATATTCTCTAAAAGTTTGCAAATATAACAATTAACTTTGCTTCACCATAGTTTCAGCAAATTAGTACAGTGTGTAAAACAAAATTTAAGAGGTTTTATTGTTTAATTACGCTTGTCTTCTCCCCAAAGTAATTTCTCTCTAAGGGTTTTAATAAATGAACTATTTTCCATTTGGACCATTTTTATGGTAAATGGAGCTTTTTTAATAGTAATATGCGTATCGTTGGTAAGGGTTGCAATCCTTGAGTCTAAAGAAACCAAATAGCTATCCTCTCTTCCCGAAACTTTTAAAGATAAAACACTAGAGTCTGGTAATACTAAAGGCCTTGCGTTAAGATTATGCGGGGCAATAGGCGTAATAATAATACTTGAAGCTCCTGGATCCATAACAGGTCCACCACAACTTAAAGAATATCCTGTCGAGCCCGTTGGAGTAGACACTATAAGGCCATCACTCCAATAGGAGGTAAGATATTCGTCATCTACCTTTGTGTCTACCTTTATCATGGAGGTAGTATTCTTTCGGTTAACTGCAATTTCGTTTAAGGCAAAATTGAGGGGAGAAAGCTCTTTATTAGGTGGGGTAGTTTCGATGGTTAGGAGACTTCTTTCAGATATTTGATATTTCCCTTCCATTAAATTTTGAATGCTTTCAGTAATTTTTTCTTTCTGAATAGTTGCCAAAAACCCAAGTCGTCCTGTATTAATTCCTATAATGGGAATGCCTAAATCCCTTACAAAAGTGACGGATTTTAATAAAGTTCCATCACCTCCAATGCTCAAAAAAAAATCGTAAGATGTATCTAGTTTTTTGAAGGTTTCGATACTACTTACTGGAGTTGAAATTCCTTCGTGTTGCTCAATGATTTTCAAAAAACCTTCTTCAATAAAGACGTTTGCTCCATTTTTTTGGAGTACATCCAAAATAAGTTGAATATATTCTTCTGGATCTTTGTGATAGAATTGCCCGTAAATACCAATCTTCATTGCTTAGATATTTAGGTATTTGTTAAGGTAGTCTGAACGTTCTTTTAGCTCATCATTCATTTTATCTTCTTCGTGCTCTGAAACTACATTGTAACCATATCTTCTAAACGTTTGAGCGATGGAATTCATTCCAGAATGACCAATTTTTATGGTAGTTTGAGTAATGTCATTTTCAATATTAGAAATAAATGCACCAAGAACTTTTCCATCATTCGATTCAACAATCTGGCAAATTTCACTAAAAGAATAATCGTGGCTTCCTTTTTCTACGACAATAATTCCTCCTGTTTCATTTAAAAAAGGGGTGTGATTGAATAAATCCATAATGTCACTCAGTTCGTAATACCCAACATAGGATCCTTTTTCGTCTAAAACAGGCATTATATTAGAACCTTTTTGTGCAAAAGCCTCCAAAATATCAAGCCAATTGGTAGTCACTCTCACAAAAAAAGGTTCTACTGCATAACGATAATCGTTTAATGTTTTATCACTATCAAAACAATGAGCGTCCGTTTCAGAAATACAACCTATAAAGATACCCTCTTCCGAAACAGGAATGTGTGAAAAGGTAAGCTGATTAAAAGCATTTTTTACTTGCCTTAGGGTATCGTTACTATCGAAAGGCTTTAAATCGTTTATGATATAACTTTGTGTATCCACTATTCAATTTTTATGCAAATTACTTAAAATAACCGTGCCAAAAGGGACTTCAAGTTTGTATTTTTGTCAAATATCTTTTAAAAAATGACAAAATTAAGCGTTAATATTAATAAAATTGCCACACTACGCAATGCTCGGGGAGGAAATATGCCTAATGTGGTGCAAGCTGCAAAAGATATTCAAAAATTTGGAGCCCAAGGAATTACCATTCATCCAAGACCTGATGAGCGTCATATAAAATACCAAGATGCATACGATTTAAAATCAGTGGTTACCACCGAATATAATATTGAAGGAAACCCAATGGATGCATTTTTGGATATGGTTTTTAAAATTAAACCTACCCAAGTAACCTTAGTTCCAGATGCTGTGGATGCCATTACGTCCAATGCTGGCTGGGATACCATAAAACACGGAGGGTATTTAAAGGAAATTATTGCTGGTTGTAAAAAACAGGGTATTAGAACCTCCATTTTTGTAGATCCTAATATGGAAATGATAGAAGGAGCGGCTAACACTGGAACCGATAGAATTGAATTGTATACCGAAGCATTTGCCCATCAATATAGTTTAGGAAACAAAAAAGCCATTGAACCATATACACAATGTGCGATAAGAGCCCATGAACTTGGATTGGGAATTAATGCAGGACATGATTTATCATTGGATAACATTCAGTTTTTTAAGGAAAATATTCCTAATTTATTGGAAGTTTCTATAGGGCATGCGCTCATTTGCGAAGCCCTTTATATGGGATTAGAAAATGTGATCAAACAATATCTTCAAAAACTACAATAATGCAATTGCACTCTCAAATAATTGGGGAAGGAACCCCATTTGTTATTCTTCATGGGTTTTTAGGTTCTGGGGATAATTGGAAAACACTGGGGAATGATTTTTCTGAAAAAGAGTATCAAGTTCATTTGGTAGACCAGCGCAATCACGGAAGAAGTTTCCATAGCGATGAGTTCACCTATAAATCCATGAGTGAAGACCTAAAGCATTACTGTGAGGAGCATCAATTGAAAGAAATTATTTTGCTAGGGCACTCTATGGGTGGAAAAACAGCCATGGAGTTTGCAACAACCTATCCCGAAAAAGTTTCAAAACTAATTGTGGCAGATATAGGCCCAAAATCCTATCCAGAACACCATCAAGATATTTTGAAGGCGTTATCGTCTTTAAATTTTGATGAAATAACCTCAAGAGGGGAAGCAGATGAGGTGCTTTCAAAGTACATTCCGCATTTTGGGACGCGTCAATTTTTATTGAAAAACCTGTATTGGATAGAAAAAGGAAAGCTTGCACTGCGCATCAACCTTCCAGTCCTTATTAAAGAATACAACATAGTGGGTAATGCACTTGCAAATGATGCCACTTTTGAAAAAGAGACCCTTTTTGTAAAAGGTGAAAAATCGGGTTATATCCTTCCTATGGATGAAATTCTCATACACAAACATTTTCCAAAAGCTAAAATTGAAACCATTTCTAAGGCAGGACATTGGTTACATGCCGACAACCCGTCTCAATTTTATGATAAGATTATGGAATTTTTAAAATGATTTTTCGAAATTTAAGTCAACAAAACAAACAACTATGCAAACGTTATTAAAAATATTACTTACCGCCGTTGCGGTTATGATTTTGGCTTATATTCTTCCTGGAGTGGAAGTGGCAAGTTATTGGTCGGCAGTGATTGTAGCTGTGGTATTAGCCATTTTACGTCTTATAGTGAAGCCTATTTTAGTGTTTCTTACTTTTCCAATAACCATTGTAACTTTAGGATTATTTCTATTGGTTATTAATGCTGCCATCATTTTAATGGCAGACTATTTTATCGATGGATTTGCCGTTCGAAACTTCTGGTGGGCGTTGGCGTTTAGTGTATTATTGTCCATTTTACAATCCATCCTATTCTCTATAGTAGAAAAGGATACATAAAGACGATAAATACACTGGCTATTTGCTTGTTAGGTTCTAACAAATACACTACTTTTGCACCCAATTTTTAAGGGATTTTCATGAATATTACAAAGAAAGATATAGATAGCTTAAATGCTGTACTTACGGTAGAAATTTCAAAAGATGACTACGCTGCAAACGTAGAAAAAGTACTTTCTAATTACCGTAAAAATGCAAACATACCGGGGTTCCGTAAGGGTCATATTCCAATGGGAATGGTTAAAAAACAGTTTGGTAAAGCAGTTTTAGTTGAAGAAGTAAACAAATTACTTCAAGACAAGCTAAACACCTACTTAACAGAAGAAAAATTAGATATTTTAGGGAATCCACTTCCTAAAAACGATGCCGATATTAACTGGGATTCTGAAGATTTTTCTTTCGAATTTGAACTTGGATTAACTCCAGATTTTAAAGTTGACCTTCAAAAGAAAGCGACAACAAGCTATAAGGTTGTAGCCGATAAAAAAATGCTTGACAACCAAGTAAAAACCATTCGAAAACAATATGGAAAACTGATTTCGAAAAAAGTAGTGGCAAAGGAAGACGAGATTACAGTAACGTTTACTTCTGAAGAAAAAGAGATTAACAATAAGGCAACCTTTTCTACCGATGTTATTAAAGGCAAAAAACAATTAGATAGCCTGCTTGGAGCCAAGGTTGGTGATGTAGTTACCCTAAAAACAAAAGGATTGTTTAATGATGACCATGACAATCAAAAATATTTAGGCGTTTCTCATGACGATGCTCATGGGTTGGATATTGAGGTTACATTGACTATTGAAGAGATTAATACACGCGAAATGGCGGAACTGAACCAAGAGTTGTTCGACAAGTTGTTTGGTGAAGGTGTGGTAACTTCAGAAAAAGAATTGAAGGAAAAGATTAAAGAAGATGCCGAGCGTCAATTTATGCAGCAAAGTGATCAAAAATTGCTGAATGATGTGGTGGAAACATTAATTGAAACTACAAAATTTGACTTACCATCAGACTTCCTAAAGCGTTGGATAAAATCAACGGGCGAATCTAAACTTACCGAAGAAGAAGCAAAAGCTGAATATGAAAGAAGTGAAAAAGGATTGCGTTATCAATTAATTGAAGGGAAATTACGCGAAGAAAATAAAAGTCTTCAAATTACATTTGAGGAGTTAAAAAGCTACGCAAATAATATGATTAAAGCACAAATGATGCAATTTGGTCAAATAAACCCTACAGATGAAGAAGTAGAAGGAATTACTGCTAGAATTATGAGTAATAAAGAAGAGGTAGAAAAATTAACAGAGCAGTTAAATACTAATAAATTGCTTCAATTCTTTAAGGAAAATGCAAAACTGAAGACTAAGGAAGTTACGTACGAAGAATTCATAAAAGAAGCGTACGCTTAATTCAGCGAAAAAATAGGTATATTTAGGGCGTTGAATTCATCAAATTCAACGCTTTTTTTTACATAAAAAACGAATAAATTTATATGAACTACGGAAAAGAATTTAAAGACTTTGCAATTAAGGATCAAGGGATTAATAGTATGTATTACGACCAAATTGTAAGTAGTATGTATCCCGTGGGACTTACCCCAAATATTATTGAAGAGCGTCAAATGAACATCGCTATTTTCGACGTTTTTTCGCGTTTAATGATGGATAGAATTATCTTTCTTGGAACAGGAATTAATGACCAAGTGGCAAACATTGTGCAGGCACAGTTATTGTTTCTGGAAAGTGTGGATGCTTCAAAGGATATTCAAATTTATATCAACTCCCCAGGAGGTGGTGTTTATGCAGGATTAGGAATTTATGATACCATGCAATTTATTAAGCCGGATGTCGCGACTATCTGTACTGGAATGGCAGCTTCTATGGCAGCAGTATTATTGTGTGCTGGTCAAAAAGGGAAACGAAGCGGATTAACCCACTCTCGTGTGATGATTCACCAGCCAATGGGTGGTGCACAAGGACAGGCAAGCGATATTGAAATTACAGCTAAAGAGATATTGACCTTAAAAAATGAATTGTACGAAATCATCGCGAAGCACTCTGGGCAAAAATTTGATAAGGTATACGAGGATAGTGATCGTGATTATTGGATGAAAGCAGATAAAGCTTTGGAATATGGAATGATTGATGAAATCCTTACCCGAAGCTAAAAACTTAAATCAAGACACATGTCGAAAGAAGAATTAGAATGTTCCTTTTGCGGTCGTAAAAAAGCCGAAACCAATTTGCTTATTGCAGGCTTAGATGCACATATTTGTGATCGCTGTATAGAGCAGGCTCATGGTATTGTCATTGAGGAGGCGTTACATTCTGAAAATGCCGAACTTTCTAAGGATATGATGCTAAAGAAGCCAAAATCCATCAAGGAATTTTTGGACGATTACATCATTGGGCAAGATCATACCAAAAAAGTAATGTCTGTAGCAGTATATAATCACTACAAACGATTGCTTCAAACCAAGACGGACGATGATATTGAAATTCAGAAAAGTAATATCATTATTGTTGGGCAAACGGGTACAGGAAAAACATTGATGGCCAAGACTATTGCCAGAATGTTAAATGTCCCACTTGCCATTGTAGATGCAACGGTGTTAACAGAAGCTGGCTATGTGGGAGAAGATGTGGAAAGTATTTTAACGAGACTACTTCAAGCGGCAGATTACAATCTTGAAAAAGCTCAAAACGGAATCGTATTTATTGACGAAATAGATAAAATTGCGCGTAAAAGTGATAATCCATCCATTACTCGTGACGTGAGTGGGGAAGGAGTACAGCAAGCGTTGTTGAAACTTTTGGAAGGAACTGTAGTTAATGTTCCACCAAAGGGTGGACGTAAGCACCCAGACCAAAAATTTATTGAAGTCAATACCGAAAATATTCTGTTTATTGCTGGAGGAGCTTTTGATGGGATTGAGCGGCATATTTCCAAACGTTTGAATATGCAAGCGGTGGGCTTTAGTGCTTCCAAAAAGGAAGAAACTTTAGAACGGGATAATTTATTGCGATATATCATTCCGAAGGACTTAAAAGAATTTGGGTTAATTCCTGAGATTATTGGAAGACTCCCAGTCTTAGCCTATATGAATCCTCTAGATAAAGGAACGCTACGGGCTATTTTAACCGAGCCTAAAAACGCCATCATAAAGCAGTACAAAAAACTGTTTGAAATGGATGATATCGAGTTTGTTATTACGGAAGAAGCTCTAGATTTTATTGTGGATCAAGCTATTGAATATAAGTTAGGAGCACGTGGTTTGCGATCTTTATGCGAAGCAGCACTAACAGATGCTATGTTTGAACTTCCAGGTACAAACGATAAAAAATTACATGTAACAAAAGAATATGTAGAAGAGAAGCTGAGCAAAGCTACCATTAAAAAGTTGAAAGCAGTTTCTTAAACAACAATACCATATATAATAAAAAACCCTCAATATTTGAGGGTTTTTACTTCTTATGTAAAATTAATTCTAAGGTTGTACAACAACAGTTTTTATTGAGGTATGTAATACCTTTTGTTGTAGTAATTCCTTTTTGCTTTTAAGCGTATATCCAGCTATTTCTTTATTTGTGTTTATGTGAGATTGAACACTTCCACAAGAAGTTAAGCTAGCAAGAAATGCTATGCAAAGTATAGTTAATAATGTTCTCATTACAGCCCCAATTGTAATATTATAAAACAAATGTATATTGTAAGAAAAGTACTACCAAATCTTTTAGTTGTACCTATTAAAATAATCGATAAAGTGTAAATTTAGCTTTGGTTTAACCGTTAATTTGTAGCAATTCTTCAATAAAATCTCTGGAATTTGAGAGTCTTGGAATTTTATGTTGCCCGCCCAATTTTCCTTTATCTTTTAACCAATCGTAAAATAGATTTTCCCTTGCAGCGTGTATTTTTGGAGCTTTTAATGTAGTATTATTAAAGCGTTTTGCTTCATAATCGCTATTGACTTCCTGAAGTGATTTATCGAATATTTCCGTGAATTGTTCAAAGTTTTTAGGGGGCGTTTTAAACTCAATAATCCATTCATGAGCTCCTTTCTCTTTACCCTTCATAAAGATGGGACCAGCCGTAAAATCGACTATTTCGCATTCGGTTAGTTGAGCAGACTTCTTTAATGCGGCTTCGGCATTTTCAATGATGAGTTCTTCACCAAAAACATTAATGTGGTGTTTGGTGCGTCCAGTCACTTTAATGCGATATGGGTTTATAGAAGTAAATCGAACCGTATCACCTATTTTATAACGCCATAATCCAGCATTTGTAGTTATGACTATGGCATAATTTTTATCTAGTTCAACTTCACTTAAAGGAATGACTTTTTCTTCGCGACTTCCAAAAGCATCCATAGGTATAAACTCGTAAAAAATTCCGTAGTCAAGCATCAACAATAATTCTTTACTCTTATTCTGGTCTTGAATGGCAAAAAATCCTTCCGAAGCATTATAAATTTCATAATAGAGAAAATCCTCCTTTGGGAGTATTTTTTTGTATTGATCTACATACGGATCAAAACTCACCCCACCGTGAAAATAAACCTCCAAACTAGGCCAAATTTCGAATAAACTATCTTTTCGGGTAGTTTGTAATACATTATTCAGTAATACTAGCATCCACGAAGGAACACCTGCAAGGCTCGTTACTTTTTCTTTAATGGTTTCGTCTACAATGGCCTGCATTTTAGTTTCCCAATCTGCCATTAGGGAAACTTCGTTGCTTGGGGTGCTACTAAACTCTGCCCAAAACGGCATATTGTCTATTAAAATAGCCGATAGATCACCAAAGGCAGTTCCGTTTTGTTTGTACAATTCCTTACTGCCGCCAAGGCGTAAACTTTTGCCAACAAACAATTGAGATTCGGGATTATTATTAAAATAAATACATAATAAATCTTTACTTGCGGCATAATGACAATCTTCTAAAGAATCCTGACTAACAGGAATAAATTTGCTTTTTGCATTGGTAGTCCCGCTCGACTTAGCAAACCATTTAATAGGAGTTGGCCAAAAAATATTGTGCTCTCCCCGACGCGCACGCTCTATATTGGGCTCGTTATCTTCGTAGGTTGTGATAGGGATTCTGTTTGAAAATTCGGTGTAGTTTTTTATGGTAGAAAATTCATACTGCTTGCCAATTTCGGTATTCTTAGCCTTCTGTAAAAGGTTCATTAAAAGTTCTTCTTGTACTTCAAGTGGGTATTTAAGAAAAAGTTCGATTTGGTGAAACCGTTTCTTTAAAAACCATGAAGCAATAGAGTTGACTATGGGAATTGGCATATTTTTCCGCTATCTTTAAAACCTAAAAATAGTAATTTTTTATATGCAGTTTGAAGGAGTTCTCACAAAAATGGAAACTGAAAATGGTTCGCCCATTCAGTATTACTTAATTCTTGAAAGTAACTTTATCAATGTAAACCAGTTACTTGATAAAAACGTCACCCTTAAATTTATAAAATACCAATGTTTAAATTGTGGATTGGATAGACCAATTTTTCGACAAGGATTTTGTAAAAGCTGCTTTTTTGAAGTGCCACAAGCAGCAGATTGGGTCATGCGCCCAGAATTAAGTAAGGCTCATTTGGACCAAGAGGATAGGGATTTGGAATTTGAAAAAAAAGTTCAAATCCAGCCTCATGTGGTCTATCTAGCCAATAGTAGCAACATTAAAGTGGGGGTTACAAGAAAAAGTCAAGTGCCAACACGTTGGATAGATCAAGGGGCTCATGAAGCCATAGAAATAGTTGAGGTCCCCAATCGTTATTTGGCAGGAATTACCGAAGTGGCTTTAAAAGACCACATAAGTGATAAAACCAATTGGAGAACCATGCTTAAAAATGAAATTAAAGATGAGGATTTGGTGGCTTGGAGAAATGAGCTCAAACAATTTATTCCAGAGGAAGCAAAACCCTATTATATTGAAAACAATACGGAAACTAATTTAGAATTTCCAGTACTTCAATACCCAATAAAGCCCAAAAGTCTCAATTTAGAAAAAGCCATTGAGTACACTGGTGTTTTGAAGGGTATAAAAGGACAATACCTTATTTTTGAAGACCAAACCGTATTTAATATTCGAGGCAATGAAGGACTTTATGTTGGAATTTCAGTGCTTTAATTCCCGTCTTTGATACTGTCCTGCTTTTTCTTTTTTCCAAAAATGTTTCCAAAAATATCTTTTACAACGTCTGTGGTGGTTTGAGGCTTAGTAGATTCTTGAGTTCCTGTTGAGTCCTTCGGTTTGTCTTTAACAACATTGGTAATATCTTTTAAAATATCTATTCCTTTATCTTTTAAATCTTGCTTTTGTTTATCGATAAGTTTTTGTGTAAGCATTTTAACAGCGTCTTCTGTTTTTAATGAAACCTGTGGACTTGTAAAATTTCCTTTTAAACCTGCCGGGATTACAACCGTCATATTTTTTGCTTCCTCAGGGTCTAACTTGGCTAATAGTTTATTAACCTCCCCTCCCAAATAATGTGCTGGAACATCCATAGTGAGGTTATAGTCAATGGTTTTGTCTAAACCGTGGCTACCAGCTGCGGTAATTTTTACACCTTTCACATTAAAATCGAAAGGTTGGACTTCAATTTTACCATCATTGAAGGAAAAAGCCGTGCTTAAATCACGAAGGCTTAATTTGTCAATATTTAAAAAAGATACTTTTTCTCCTAATTTAGTAAGCAATGGTGCTTCTTGAGGGTTTACTTCGGCGGTAATTATTTGTGCCAAGGCGTTTCCAGCAAGCGTAGCTAAATTTGGAGTCATATCTTTGTTAAGGCTACCATTTAGTTTTATGGTGGTGTTTATGTCACCATCGAGCGCTTTTGCGATAGGAGCAAAATATTTGAGTAAATCAAGTTGACCAAAGGATTCACCAATATCAATCTTTTTTAAATCCAGGTCCATCGTAAAACTTGGAATTTTATCTTTTGTGGATACATTTCCAGAAAATAAAATATCCCCACCAAAGGCAGAAGAGGATACATTACTTAAAGACGCTGCTTCATCTTTAATGCTTATGGCTCCTTTTACATTTGTAAGGTTTACATTATCATAAATCACTTTATTGGCCGTAAAATTTAAAGTGGCATTGAGAAAATCTGGAATTTTAATAACATCGTCATCCTCTGCTTGCTTTCCGTTTGCTAAAGTGTTTTCTTCAGCAGTCATAAAATCGTCAAGGTTGAACGTATTGGATTGCGCTGTAAAATTTCCTTTTAAATCTTGTTTAGCTAATATCCACGGAATTAAATTTTGAATGGTTCCACTTGCTTTTAAATCGGTTTGCCCAGAACTTGCCGTTAAGGAATTCAATTTTATATTTCCAGGAAAGAAGGTAACATTGGCATCTGCTATTTGAATGGCATTTTTGAAAGCGGCATCTTGATAAGCGAAGTCTTTTAAACTAGCTGTCCCTGAGCTTTTTATGTTTTGATATTGTTCTTTTTCAACCGATTCCATGTCAAAATTGGTAGTAAAATCGGCTTTAAATATTCCCGTTAAATCTTGTTCCAATTCAATTGGTAACACTTTTTCAATATTGGCTAGGTTAAGGGTTCCTTTGAGGGCTAGGTTCACTAAAACGTTGGCTGTAAGATTTTGTAAATTCCCACTTGCCGAAAAGACTTCATTGTCAATTTTAAAGGTCATTCCTCCAATATTGAGATAGGTATCCTTTACTAGCCCCGTTTCATTTTTTAAAGTGGCATCGATGGAAATATTTTGAACTGCTTTGGGTAAGTCAGGATATTTAAAGGATGCATTTTCACTGGCAATTTTTATATCCATTGTCGGGATGTGGTCGTCATCGACAATCCCTTTAAGCATTCCATCTACGGTAAAGCTTCCTGTAGTGGAAACTCCATCAATTTCTTTAACATATACCTTTGGAATTACGGCTAAAAAATTTTTAAAGTCAGAAGATGGTGTTTTAAAGGTAATGTCAATTTCGTTGTTGTTTTCGTTTATTTTTACAAAACCATCAAAGGTGAGTGGAAGCTCATTAATCTTAGCTTCATTTTCAAGAAACGCATACTTCTGTTCTTCAAAATCCATTTGGAAAATGGCATCGAGCGAAACACTATTCTCGCTTAAATATTCAATATCTTCAATACGCAAGGAAGCCAGAGCGCTTGTTTTTGTTTCCAGTTCAGATTGTGCCAATGAAAAATCACCTTTTCCAGTATGATTTACATTTTTTAGCATTAAAAAAGTCTGTGTGGCTTTGTCCAAATAGTTTATTCGCGAATTTTTCAATTCGTATTTCTTCAAATCGAAGGTAAACCCTGTATTTGTTTTTGTATCATCAGCTATTGGCGAATCGCTTTTAATGGCAATGTCATAATTGGTTTGACCGGTTGAATCGATTAATATATTCACAAAGGTTTTTTCAAAATAAAGGGCGTCTATTACGATCGATTCGTTTTCGCTTTTGAAAAGTTGTGTAATGCCCAAATCCAGCTTCAAAAATGCTCCACTAGCTAGGGTATCCCCTTCAAATGGACTCCTGTTTATAACTCTAAAGTTTTTTATGGTAAGTGCTGCATCTGGAAAACTTCGAAAAAGGGTAAGATCAAAATCTTCCCAAGCAACATCGGCATTTAAATTAGCATCGATACTTCGTTTCACTAATCGCTCCATGGTGCCTTTAAAAAATATTGGGGTAAGGGCCAGTAATAGCAACATAAGTAGTAGAAAAATCCCTACTATTTTTAGTATTTTTTTCTTCGTCATTGTCAAATAAGTCTTTTAGTTTTCCAATTGCAATTCTCCGCCCATAGGTAATCCAAATTTTTGGCGAAGTGCATATACCGAAAGATATAAAAAAGGTGTGTCAATTAATGCTATAAAAATCTTAAAAAGAAAGCCACTTAGCAATAAACCACCAAAAAGTGCCCAATCTATTTTTCCGAAGCTACACAAGAGAAACAACACGGTAAACGTATCAATAAATTGGGAGGTAAAGGTTGAAAAGTTATTTCGAAGCCAGAGGTGTTTCCCTTTGGTAATTCGCTTCCAAAAATGAAATATTTGTATGTCTATAAACTGTGCAAATAAGTATGCCATCATGGAGGCAAAAACGGCAACGGCCGTCGCGCCAAAAACTTTACTAAATAAAGCATCATCTACGGGACTCCACGTAGTCGCCGGAACCTCGTTAGAAATATAAATGATAAATAAGGAAAAAAATGAAGCGAAAATCCCCATAGTTACTACCTGATTGGCTTTTTTCTTTCCGTACACTTCACTAATAATATCGGTGATTAAAAACGTAATGGGATAGGGTAGGATGCCTACGGAAATTTCGAAGGTGTAGAGTCCAAAAAAGTCCCAGTAAAAAAATTTCTGAAATATGAGATTGGAAACCACCAACGAGCAGATGAATAGCGACGCTAACAGTAAATAAATGCGTTGAGCAAAAAGGGCGTCTTTGGTTTTCAAATAGTTTTTTTTACGGTTTATTGATGCCCTTTTGAAAGGGTTGTTTATTTTCGTTACCTAAAATAAGAAAGCAATAAATTTATAAATAACGCTCGCTTTAAGAGTAAAAGTAACACATTATAAAACCACTACAAAACATATATCTCTCTCTTGGGAGCAATCTTGGAAACAAGTTTGATAATCTTCAAACAGCCGTACATGCGATTTTTGAAGAGATTGGAAGCATTTACAAAATATCGTCGGTTTATGAAACGCCAGCCTTGGGATTTGAAGGAGATGATTTTCTAAATTGTGTGGTTTGGGTTCAAAGTGCGTTAGCGCCTAATAAAGTTCTTAAAAAAATCCTCACTATTGAAAAACAGATGGGGAGAGAACGAAACAGCCTAAAAAAATATACCTCTCGGCCAATCGATATAGATATATTGCTATATGACGATGTAGAAATTGAAACACAAAAACTAACCATCCCACATCCCGAACTTCAAAACAGAAAGTTTGTGTTACAGCCCCTCGCTGAGGTGAATGCCCAGGTGACTCATCCCAAGCTATTGAAAAATGTCATTTGGATGCTAGCAAAAACCGAAGATACTAGCGAGGTTATAAAGCTTTCAAAATGGCTTAAAAACCCAAGAAAAGACTACACTATTTCCAAGTATAATTATATTGCCATCGAAGGAAATATTGGTGCAGGGAAAACGAGTTTGGCGCAGCAAATAGCATCCGATTTTAATGCAAAACTAATTTTAGAACGCTTTAAAGAGAATCCTTTTTTACCTAAGTTTTATCAGGAGCCAAGTCGATATGCCTTTCCATTAGAAATGTCTTTTTTAGCAGATCGATATCAGCAATTGGTGGAAGATATTACACAATATGATTTGTTTAAGGATTGTGTAGTAGCAGATTACGATGTGTATAAAAGTATGATTTTTGCGAAAATCACACTTTCGGAAGAGGAACACAGTTTGTACAAAAAACTGTTCCATTTAATGCACAAAGAATTGCCCAAACCCGATTTGTATATGTATCTATATCAAACCACCGAAAGGTTGCTTGAAAATATTAAAAAGCGAGGAAGAAAGTATGAGCAGAGTATTGAGGCAGAATATTTAATGAAGATTAATGAAGGGTATCTGGATTTCATTAAAACCCAACATGCTGGAAATGTAAAACTCATCGATGTTTCAGAAAGAGATTTTGTAAATAATAGAAAAGATTACTTGTCGGTACTAAAAGAAGTTATGGACTAAGCGCTTTTAGTTTTGAAAAAGCATCCCAAATTACTACCCCAGTACTCACTGAAATATTAAGAGAATGTTTTGTGCCGTATTGTGGAATTTCAACAACAGCGTCACTTGCATTTACCACGTCTTGAGTAACTCCTTTTACTTCGTTACCAAAGACAAAGGCATATTTTTTATTTTTCTGGAGCTTAAAATCTAAAAGAGAAACGGAATGTTCAGCCTGTTCAATCGCAATGATATGAACAGCTTCTAATTTTAGTTTTTCAATGACTTCCAAAGTGCTTTTCGAATATTCCCAGCGTACACTTTCGGTAGCACCCAGCGCTGTTTTAGTAATATCTTTATGGGGTGGGGTAGCGGTGATGCCACACAAATAAATTTTTTCAATTAAAAAGGCATCGGCCGTACGAAAAACAGAGCCAATATTATTCAAACTTCTAATATTGTCGAGTATAATAATGATGGGCGATTTCTGTACTTCTTTAAATTCTGAAGGAGAAATTCGATCCAATTCACTATTTTTTAATTTTCGATGTTTCATATAATGAAGAAAACACAAAGGTAAAACTTTACTCGCAAAGCGAAGGTAAAACATTCCGGTGTTCTGTTGAACATATAATCATTCTTATTTAGCACCTCTTAGATTAACATTCAATATTTTTCTGAAGGTGTTTTTTGTGAAAAACTTTCTAAAACTATTGGCTATATTTTACTTTAAAAACTTGATAAATAATTATTTTAGCTATTCTCTTTTCCTTAAAAATATATGGCGAAAAAGGTCACTCCATTAATGAAACAATACAATACCATCAAGGCGAAATATCCTGATGCACTATTGCTATTTCGGGTAGGAGATTTTTACGAGACTTTTGGAGAAGACGCTGTGCGAGCTGCCAAAATTTTGAACATCACTTTAACGGCCAGGAATAACGGAGGAGACATGACCGAATTGGCGGGTTTTCCGCATCATTCTGTAAATACCTATTTGCCCAAACTAGTGATGGCAGGTTGCCGTGTAGCTATTTGCGATCAATTGGAAGATCCTAAGCAAACTAAAACGATTGTAAAGCGGGGCGTCACTGAATTGGTGACTCCAGGTGTGGCGTTAAACGATGATATTCTTCAAAGTAATTCGAACAACTTTTTGGCAGCCCTTCACTTCGAAGGCGATATCGTGGGGGTTTCATTTTTGGATGTATCGACTGGCGAGTTTTTAACGTCTCAAGGTCCTGTGGAATACATCGATAAATTGCTTCAGAATTTCAACCCTTCCGAAGTGCTTTTCAGTAAACAAAAGCGCAAACTTTTTACGGAAAGTTTTGGTAATGATTTTCATGTATTTCACCTCGAAGATTGGGTTTTTCAAAAGGATTATGCTCATGAAACCCTAAACAAACACTTCGAAACTATTAATTTGAAAGGTTTTGGAATCGATCATCTGGATGCAGGTATCATTGCCTCGGGAGCGGCACTTCATTATTTAAGTGAAACACAACACAACCAGTTAAAACACATTGCACGAATTTCCAGAATTGCTGAAGACGAATATGTGTGGATGGACCGTTTTACCATTCGGAATTTAGAATTATACCATGGAAATTCTTCAAATGCTGTAACGCTGCTTGATGTTATTGATAAAACTATTTCTCCTATGGGTGGGCGGTTGATGAAGCGTTGGTTGGCGTTACCACTTAAAAATAAGGAAAAAATAGTGCAGCGGCATGAGGTGGTGAGTTATTTATTAGACCATCTACCCCTTTTGGAAAAGGCGCAGCAACATATAAAAAGGATAGGAGATTTAGAACGGCTTATTTCGAAAACGGCCACTGGGAAAATTCATCCCAGAGAGGTCATTCAGCTAAAAAATTCGTTGGAAGCTGTGGTGCCGTTAAAAGCTTTAGCAAAGGACTCGAAAAATGAATCGCTTCAAATTATTGGAGAACAACTACAAGATTGTGAAACACTTCGGAATAAAATAAAAGGAACACTTAAAGAGGAAGCACCCGTCAATATTTTAAAAGGAAATGCTATTGCTCCAGGTGTCAATGAAGAGTTGGATGAATTGAGAGGTATTGCCAAGGGAGGGAAGGATTACCTTGATAAGATGCTGGAAAGAGAGCAGGAACGCACCGGAATTACATCTCTGAAAATAGCTTCTAATAACGTTTTTGGGTATTACATTGAAGTACGTAACACCCACAAAGATAAAGTGCCCCAAGAATGGATTAGAAAGCAAACATTGGTAAGTGCCGAACGTTATATCACTGAAGAGCTAAAAGAATACGAAAGTAAAATTTTGGGTGCCGAAGAACGGATTCTGGCTTTGGAGCAAGATATTTTTGCAAAATTGGTACAATGGATGTTGCCCTTTATTGATGCGGTACAACAAACAGCAAAAGCGGTAGCACAATTAGATTGCCTTTCATCATTCGCTCAACAAGCCAAATTAGCAAATTACTCACGTCCTCTGCTGGATGATTCTTTCGATTTAGACATTAAAGAAGGGCGTCATCCTGTTATTGAAAAGCAATTACCACCAGACACGCCCTATATTGCTAATGATGTGTTTTTAGACCGGGAGAACCAACAAATCATCATGATTACGGGGCCCAATATGAGTGGTAAAAGTGCTATTTTAAGACAAACGGCATTAATAGTCTTGTTGGCTCAAATGGGAAGTTTTGTTCCTGCCAAGGGAGTGCGAATGGGCTGTGTCGATAAAATTTTTACAAGGGTAGGAGCGAGTGATAATATTTCCATGGGGGAGTCAACGTTTATGGTGGAGATGAACGAAACGGCTAGTATTCTTAATAATATTTCCGAAAGAAGTTTAGTGTTGCTTGATGAAATTGGCCGTGGGACCAGTACTTATGATGGAATTTCCATAGCTTGGGCCATCAGTGAATATTTGCATGAACACCCTTCAAAAGCAAAAACACTTTTTGCCACCCATTATCATGAACTCAACGAAATGACTGAAACTTTCAATAGAATTAAAAACTATAATGTTTCGGTAAAGGAGTTAAAAGACAATGTATTATTTCTTCGAAAATTAGTGCCTGGAGGTTCTCACCATAGTTTCGGGATTCATGTTGCGAAAATGGCTGGTATGCCTCAAGCAGTGATACAACGTGCAAATAAAATTTTGGTGCGTTTAGAAAAATCACATTCTTCTGAAGAACTATCAGATGAAATGGTAAAACTTTCTAAAGAAGAACTGCAATTAAGTTTTTTTAAATTGGATGATCCATTGCTGGAAGAAATTAGAGATCAAATTTTAGAAACAGACATCGATACATTGACACCTGTAGAAGCTTTAATGAAGCTCAATGAAATAAAGCGTACCCTGCAACGAAATGCTTCAGTGAAGTTGAAAAAATAAGTCTTTCATAAAATTCTAAAAAACTCTTTGTAATTGCGTTAAATATTTTAAATTTGCTCCCGCTTTGTTAAAGAAGCAACGTTCTTAATAATTCGCGAAAATAGCTCAGTTGGTAGAGCGCAACCTTGCCAAGGTTGAGGTCGCGGGTTCGAATCCCGTTTTTCGCTCGAAAGACCGAAAAACAAGTCTTTTTACCAAAGGAAGCAGAAGTGGTGGAATTGGTAGACACGCTGGACTTAAAATCCAGTGGGCAGTAATGCTCGTGCGGGTTCAAGTCCCGCCTTCTGTACAAAAAAAGGCCGAATCATTTGATTCGGCTTTTTGCATGTTATAAATCGTCGCTTAAAATCTTCTTTATTTCTCGATCGACATCGTCTTTTAGGTCATCATAGCCGGTTCTTTTTTTGCTAATGATGTATGATATATATATAAGGAAGAATAGGATGGGTAATACTACTGGTAAAGAATACCAAAAATCAAACTCATCTATATATTCCATTTTGGCATTTACAACACCAGAGAGTTGAAAAAGAAACAGCGTTAATGGAACTAATATGGCATATTTCCACCAGTTTTGCGAAGTGAGGAACCATATGCCTGTTAACATCACAAAGATAATTTTTGTGAATAGCGCATGCATATACATTTGAACACTTCCAAAACCTCCAGAATGGATGGTTCCAAAAATGGTTTTCCATTCTGTTGCTTCAGAAGGTGCAAATTTATATATGTAAAATAAAAAAGGGGTAGTCACTAGCAAAATAGAGAGGAATACCCCTAAGATTATTTTACCTTTTCTATTATCCGTTTGGCGGAATTTCGTATTTGTCTTTATCGATTTGTTGTTGGTCACTGGCTAATGATTCTGGTGTGCAACTAGCGGCTACAATTAAAGTAAGCATTGCTAAGGTAAGGATAACTTTTTTCATGATGATAGGTTTTGGTTAAAATTCAAGGTCAAATTTAGACTGGAATTTGTTAAAATAAAATAGCATGAAAAAAGTATGTTTTTTGTATTTTTGTCGGATTTTTCCTACACTTTATCGATAAAATTTTATTTTTATCCTAAAGGTATTACGCATAGAAATTTATCAATAAAGGTGTTTTAACGATTTATATTGCATTTTATCTAATAATAAATTGTTAAATTTCATTTTAAAATACGCAATACAACGATAAAAAGTTACAGTTAAACGAATAGAATGTCTTTTTTCGATATATTTTACTTTTTATCGATAAAAATGTTAAAAATCTTAACATTTTAACTCTATATTTGTCATAATTAGTTCGCTCCCCCATTATAAGCGAACTTTTTCAATTAAAATTTTACGAATACCATAGTATTTATATAATCCTACTTGGTTCAATATTTATGATTTTAAAATTCTATTACATTTTTAGGAATAAAAAGTGCTCGCTTGATTTATGAGTGCTTTTTTTTTTGATAATAATACACTTGGCCGTGATAAATTTCTTTTTGGACTTTTCATTTATTCAATAGATATAACGCCTTGGAATTCATAAAAAAGACAATTAAATAATTCATTTCATATGAGAAATATTTATTCTAAAAAAAGTAAAATATACCGTAGCCTTAATAAGGTATGGGTATTGTATTCAATTATCTTGGGATCCCTTTTAGCCAATAATTTGCAAGCCCAAATTGTTTGTGGACCTGTTAATACATTATATCAAACTATTGGTAATGCAGGTGCTGGTGTTACAGAAATATATAGGTATAATAATTTTCAGCAATCATATGTTCTTGTCGGTCAATTTCCTGGAGTAACTAACATTAGTGCTTCAAATTCGGCTTATAACGCCACAACTCAATATGTATATTCTAGTACCGGAGGATCAACAGTCCGAGTTTATGATCCTGCCAACAATTACAATTATATAGGAGATATTAATATAACAGGTAATTCTGTAAACTTCAATAATGTCCTGTTCGCACAAGGCGATTTCGTCGGATTCGTAAATGGGAATAGTATTGTACGTTTTGATGTTACAGGTATTGCAAGTTATCCGGCCTCAATACCCGTAACCGAAGTAGTAATAGCCGGAGCAGGAGGTTCAAATGATTTCTCTCTTCTGGGAAATAGCATCTATGGTGTTGCTGGTTTTTCAACGCTTCGAGTAATTGATTTAGTAGGAAATACAGTTACTAACAGAGCATTAACAGTGGATAATAGCCTAGATGGCATAGCTCACGGTAATGGTTGGGGTGCGGCTTGGCAAGATCGATTTGGTAATTTTTATACCTTCAATAATTTGAATGGTGCAATATATAAAATTACAAATGTCGCTAATCCGGCTTCGGTTAATCTAGTAAAGATATTAATTGCCAATCCATCTGGTCAAAATGATGGTTTTGGTTGTGAAATAGGACCTGATCCTCTCGATTGGGATGATGATGGGGTATCGGATATCACTGATATTGATGATGATAATGACGGTATTTTGGATTTAGATGAATCCGGTGGTACCGGGTTAGACCCTGGAGCTGATGCAGATGGTGATGCAATTCTAAACTTTAGAGATCCTGATATACCAGGTTATGTAGATACAAATGGAGATACGATTAATGATAATTTTGATTTTGATCTTGATGGAGTGCCTGATGCTTATGATTTAGATTCTGATAATGATGGAATTCCAGATAATATTGAAGGTCAAACAACGAATGGTTATATATCCCCAAGTACATTTGATGCAGATTTAAATGGATTAGATGATAATTATGAAAGTGCTCCAGGAAATGGTGAAGGAATTTCTATTGTAAATACTGATGGTATTGATAATGCAGATGTTTTAGACTTTGACTCAGATAATGATGGAATTTACGATACTAATGAAGCCGGAATTATTTTATCTGGACTAGATACAGATTTTGATGGACTTGACGATGCAGTGGATACGACAAATGACTTAACGGATCCTAATGGAAATATTGATGATCCAACTTTATTGCCTGACTCGGATGGAGATGTTGGCTCAGGTGGAGATGTAGATTATCGTGATTCTAGAGATTCAGATGGAGATGGAGTTCTTGACTCAGTCGATCTTGATGATGATAATGATGGTATTTTAGATACTGATGAATACCCAGGATTGGATGAGTTTGGTGATGAAGACGGAGATGGGATATATAATTATGCAGATTCAATTGATAATGGGACAGGGGATGGCTCAATTACAAATTATACAGATAGTAATCTAGATGGTATACCAGATGCTTTCGATATAGATTTAGATGGAATTCCAAACCATTTAGATTTAGATTCTGATAGTGACAATTGTACAGATGCTAATGAAGCCTACAATGATTTGAACGCAGATGGAGGGGACGGTGGAGAATATGGTACCGGAACCCCGCCACCAACTAACCCTGATGGGACTGTTATCGCTGCCAGTTATCTAGGGACAAATGCAACTGTGACAACTTTTGGTCCAGACAATGATGGTGATGGCATTGCCAATTTGTGCGATTTGGATGATGATAATGACGGAAATCCAGATACAACGGATCCTAATCCTTTAACACCTATGGCAATTGATGATTCAGATTCCGCAGTTATTGGTATTCCACAAAATATTCAAATTATTGGGAATGATGATTATTTTTCAAACAATGATCCTAGTTCAACGGGTACGATTTACATAACTGATACAGGAACTGGGACAGCTGCTGGTACGATAGTATTTGACCCAGATACTGGTGAGTTGATTTATACACCACTGGCAAGTGAAGGTAACACAACTGTTACTGTAGTATATGAAGTTTGTAATGATATTACACCGTTAGGCCCAGGTCCAGAGGATATTTGCTCGCAGGCTATTGTATCTATTATAATTATAGGGGATACAGATGGAGATGGCGTTACTGATAATGTGGACTCAGACCCAAACAACCCTTGTGATCCAGTTCAAGCTCCGGGTTATACTGGCTACGATTCTTCAAACCCTATTTGGCAAGCTGCAGACTGTGATGAAGATGGGGTAACTAATGGAACAGAAGCGAATGTCGATGGTACAGACCCATATGACCCTTGTGACTATTTAGTAACAAGTCAGAATCTTGCAAATGTAGGTCCAACTTGGAACAACACAGATTGCGATGGCGATGGTGTAACCAATGGCGATGAAATTGCTAGTGGAACAGACCCTCAAAACCCTTGTGATTATAATCCAGTACTAATAAGCTTACCTCAAACTACAATGTGGTTACTAGCAGATTGTGACGGCGATGGGACTAGTAATGGACAAGAACAAAATGATGGCACAGATCCTCTCGACCCTTGTAGTGTAACAAATCAAGTAATTCCAAATCCTGCAGACCCTAATTATTCTATTTGGGCTGCAGCAGATTGTGATGGTGATGGCGTCGATAATGGTACAGAAGCTACAATAGATGGAACAGATCCTTATGATCCATGTGACGTTGCGACGCAGACCGTACAAACCAATCCAAATGCACCTGGAACACCTGCTCAAAATGCTTATAATGTTTGGGCCGCAGCAGACTGTGATGGCGATGGTGAGAGTAATGGTGTAGAAGTAACTAATGGAACAAATCCATTTGATCCTTGTGATGTAAGTATTGCTACCATTCCAATTCCAAGTAATCCTAACTATGGAGTTTGGGCTACTGCAGATTGTGATGGTGATGGTGAAGACAATGGAACAGAAGCAACCAATGGAACAGATCCATTTGACCCTTGTGATGTAACAGCACAAACAATACCGCCAAATCCAAATGCGCCAAGTACCCCAGAGCAAACCGCTTATGATATTTGGGCTGCCGCAGATTGTGATGGAGATGGAGTGACAAATGGAGATGAGGTTGATGAGGATGGTGATGGTATTAACAACAATGGTCCAAATGACACAAACCCGTTCGATCCTTGTGATTATAATCAAGCAGATCAAGTAATAGCTAATGTTACCACTTCTTGGAATACAATAGACTGTGATGGGGATGGAGTGACCAATGGAGATGAAATTATTGATGGAACAGATCCCCAAGATGGCTGTAGCTATATGGCCTCAAGTGTGACCTTACCAACCACACCTGCTTGGGAGGCGTTGGATTGTGATGGTGATGGAGTGACCAATGGCGATGAGATTGCTGATGGTACAGACCCCTTAGACGAATGTGATTTAGTAGTAGCTAGCCAGACAGTACCACCG
>NZ_JAHWDP010000008.1:35557-76188 GCF_019312585.1 Halomarinibacterium sedimenti
GATGAAGTTGCCGATGGCACGGACCCCTTAGACAGTTGTGATTTAGTATGGACCAGTCAAACGGTTCCTCCAAGTCAAGCTTGGATTGATGGTGACTGTGATGGTGATGGAGTAACCAATGGCGATGAAGTAATTGATGGCACCGATCCAGTAGATCCTTGTGATTTCCAATTAACAAGCCAGACGGTCCCTACGACACCTGCTTGGGAGGCGTTGGATTGTGATGGTGATGGAGTGACCAATGGCGATGAGATTGCTGATGGTACAGACCCCTTAGACGAATGTGATTTAGTAGTAGCTAGCCAGACAGTACCACCGAGTGCTGCTTGGGAAGCCTTGGATTGTGATGGTGATGGAGTAACCAACGGTCAGGAAGTGATTGATGGTACAGACCCAGTAGATCCTTGTGACTTTATACTAGCCAATCAAGATACCACACCAACCGCCGCATGGGAGGCCTTAGATTGTGATGGTGATGGAGTGACCAATGGCGATGAAGTTGCCGATGGCACGGACCCCTTAGACAGTTGTGATTTAGTATGGACCAGTCAAACGGTTCCTCCAAGTCAAGCTTGGATTGATGGTGACTGTGATGGTGATGGAGTAACCAATGGCCAAGAAGTTGTAGACGGAACTAATCCAGTAGATCCTTGTGATTATGACCCATTAAGTCAAGATATTATGACTATTAGTGAAGAGTGGGAGGCGTTGGATTGTGATGGCGACGGAGTGACTAATTTAGATGAAATTTTAGATGGCACCGATCCTTTAGATTTCTGTGATTTCATTCTTGAAAGTCAAACAGTACCTCCAAGTCAGGAATGGCTAAATGCAGATTGTGATAATGATGGGCTCTCTAATGGAGATGAAGTTACAATTGGTACAGATCCGCTTGATCCAGATACCGATGGTGACGGTGTTAATGATGGAGATGAAGTGAGTGATGGTACAGATCCATTAGATATTTGTGACTTTGTTTTTGATAGTCAAACTCTGCCGCCTTCAGAAGAATGGGAGATGTTAGACTGTGACGGCGATGGAGTACCTAATGGTGATGAAGTAGATCCTATTGAAGGAGACGAGTCCACAGACCCAACAGATCCTTGTGATTTTAACTGGGAAGATCAAGACTTAACTATTGTAACTGAAGAATGGTTAAACCTAGATTGTGATGGCGATGGAATACCTAATGGAGATGAAGTAGGAGATGACGATGGTGATGGACTTCCAGATTATGAAGAAGAAAACAATGGTGATATTACAGAAGATGATAACCTTGAAGTCTTTGACATCATGACACCAAATGATGACGGTCTTAACGATGTGTTTGTAATAAGAGGTATCCATAGGTTCCCTAATAATAACCTAGAGATATTTAACCGTTGGGGTGTTAAAGTGTATGGAACTCAAGGATATGGTCAAGGAGATAACTTCTTCAGAGGATATTCAGACGGAAGAGCAACAGTTGAAAGAAATGAGTTGCTACCAGTTGGAACTTACTATTACGTTCTTAATTATGTGAACGCTAATGGAGAGACCAAACAATTAGCTGGACCATTATATATTAATAGAAGATAAAAGTATAATATAAATGCCTACTGGGTGTGTGCCCAGTAGGCCAAATATTGAAACCTATGAAAAAATTTTTCACACTTGTTTTAATTCTAATTGCTTTAGGGGTTTGCACAGAGAATATGTATGCCCAACAGGATGCGCAGTATACTCAGTATATGTACAATCCTTTAAGTGTCAATGCTGCATATGCTGGCTCAAGGGATATGCTTAGTGTTATTGGGTTATATAGAACTCAATGGGTAGGGCTTGACGGAGCACCAAGGACTATGAATTTTGGGATCCACTCTCCTGTAGGGAAAAAGGTAGGATTAGGGCTAAATATTACTCGTGACGAAATTTTTATCTCTAATGAGACTTTTATCGATGCTATGTTTAGCTATACATTAGATGTTTCTGAAATAGGGAAGCTAGCATTAGGGCTTAAAGCAGGAGGACATATTTTAGATATTAATTCTGACCGAGCAAAAGGACCTTTTCAGAATGATGCATTGGCAGAAATTAACATTGATAAATTTTCGCCCCAAGTAGGAGCAGGAGCTTTTTATTACACAGATAAGTTTTATTTAGGATTAAGCGTTCCTAATGTTTTACAAACCGAACATTTTGATGAGGCTTCCATAAGTAATAATTCAAATGCAAGCGCCACGGCAAAAGAACGTGTCAATTTTTATCTAATGACTGGCTATGCTTTTGATGTTACCGAAAATTTAAAATTTAAGCCTGCTTTACTTTCAAAGTTAGTTTCTGGGTCACCCTTACAAGTAGATATTTCAGCTAATTTTTTAATACACGAAAAATTAACACTAGGAGCTGCTTATAGATGGAGCGCATCCTTAAGTGGGTTGGTTGGTTTCCAAATTTCAGATCAACTAATGATAGGTTTTGCATATGATTGGGAAACAACCGATTTACAACAGTATAACGATGGTTCTTACGAAGTCTTCCTAAGATTTGAATTGTTTAACAGAAATGAAGGTCTAAAAAATCCAAGATTCTTTTAATACGTAACTATTATGAATACAAGTACAAAAAAATATTTCTTATTTGCTCTTACTTTCATGTTCTTTTGTAGCATTTCTTTTGCACAAGAGGAGAAAGGGTCTTCTTTAAAAGAAACTAAAAAAGTAAAAGGAGAAAATACAAAAGAAGCAAAAGGAGATGAGCATTATAGCAATTATGCCTTTATGGATGCCCGAGCGGCCTATGAAAAAGCAGTTGAAAGTGGTTATCGCTCTGTAAACATTTTATCAAAACTAGGAGATTCTTATTATTTTAACGGAGAATATGAAGATGCTGCCAAATGGTATGGCGCACTCTTTTCTTTTTCTGAAGACATAAATAAAGAATATTTGTACCGTTATGCTCAATCTCTAAAAACGATTGGAAAATACGCAACGGCAGATAGAATTATGGAGCGTTTAAATGAAAAAGCTTCAAAAGATGATAGGGCTACTTTATTTTCTGAGGAACGAAATTATCTAAAACTAATTGAATTACAATCGGGACGTTTTAATGTTTTCACAGTTCCATTTAATTCTAAGTTATCAGACTTTGGACCAACTTTAAATGGAGGAGAAATTATTTTCACTTCCAATAGAGAAACACGTACAGCGTCTCAAAGATTGCACGATTGGAATGACCAGCCTTTTTCTGAGTTATATGCCATACTTGCAAGTGAAGAGGGAGAGCCTCGGCGTTATAGAAGTAATATAAACACTCGATATCACGAGTCAACAGCAGTATTTACCAAGGATGGGCAAACTATGTATTTTACGCGCAATAATTTTACGAATAAAAAACGTAAAAAAGACGGGCAAGGAATTACAAACTTAAAACTATATAAATCCACCAGAACCGAAAAAGGATGGGGTGAAGCAAAAGAATTGCCTTTTAATAGTGACAATTATTCAGTTGCACATCCTGCACTCAGCGCCGATGAAAAAGCTTTAATTTTTGCCAGTGATATGCCTGGTGGAGAAGGATCTTCAGATTTGTATAAAGTTTCCATTGATGGGGATAGTTATGGAGAGCCAGTAAATCTTGGGGATGCTGTTAATACGGAAGGACGTGAAACCTTTCCCTTTATTGATACAAATGGAGACTTGTATTTTGCTTCAGATGGGCATGTAGGCCTTGGAGGATTGGATATTTATGTTTCAGAATTAAGTGAAGAAGGAAATTATGATAAAGGATTTAACATTGGAGCGCCTGTAAACAGTAGGAATGATGACTTTTCATTTGTTATTAATAGTTCAACAGGATTAGGATATTTTTCTTCAAACAGACCCGGAGGATTAGGTGAGGATGATATTTATTCGTTTGAACAAACAGCACAATTAATTAAAAACTGTCATCAGTCACTTTCAGGGGAGGTTAGAGATCAAGAAACAGACGATTTAATTGTAGATGCGAAAGTGGTGCTTCTAGACAGCGATAATAACGTATTGGAAGAAACAAAATCTAATAATAAAGGAGAATTTTGGTTTGATGTAATTGAATGTTCGACGGGATATGCAATTCGAGCTTCTAAGCCAGATTTTTCGACTTCTGAAAAATCATTTGTAACGACTGGGGAATATGAAAGTGAAATTAAGAAAACACTTTATTTAGCTTCAGAAAAAGATAAAGAGATTAGAGAGGCCAAGGTTGGTCAAGATTTAGGGGTGTTATTAAATTTAAATCCTATTTATTTTGATCTTGCTGAGTCTTATATTCGTCCAGATGCGCAATTAGAACTAAATAAGGTTGTGGAAGCTATGTTAAGATTCCCTAAACTTAAAATTGACGTTCGATCACATACCGATAGTCGAGCAAGTGATGCTTTTAATTTTAAATTATCGGATGCTCGTGCAAAATCAACGGTGCATTATATTGTGAGTAGAGGAATAGATAGCAGTAGAATAACTGGACGCGGATACGGAGAATCCCAACTTATGAATCGATGTGCAGATGGCGTCCCTTGTAGCGAGGTAGATCATCAATTAAACAGGAGATCTGAGTTTATTATTTTGGAGAAATAGTGAATTAATAGATTAGAATAAAAAAAGCCCGTGAATATTCACGGGCTTTTTTTGTAAAGTGGTTTAGGAATTAGTTTCCTTTTACTTCTTCTACTTTTTCTTCTACGGCGTTCCCTAAGCTATCTACGGCATTTTCCATAGCGTCTTTAGTTTCTTCCATAGCATCTTCAGTAGCATCCATTGCTTCTTCTACTGCTTCTTCAGTAGCATCCATAGCATCTTCGGCTTTCTTTTCAGTTTCTCTACAAGAGTATACAGAAGCTACTAAGCAAAGTGCTGCGAATGAGATAAATAATTTTTTCATAGTTGATAAGATTAGTAATTAATTTTTCAAGGTCAAAATTATATAAATTTTATGATTTGAGTACTAATAAGTTACATTTTATTTTTATAGGAAATATTCCTAAGTTATATTGGATATATTCCTATTTTGGTTATATTTGAATAATGGATAAAGAACTATCAATTGAGGTAAAACGATTTAAAAAGATTCGTGAAGAATTAAAGCATACCCAGCTATCTTTTGCGGAGGTTTTAGGCATTAAAGCAAGTACAGCAGATATTGAAAGAGGGAAAACAAAACTTTCTGGTAAAATAGTTATGCAGCTATTACATCAATTTGGCATTAACCCGTTGTGGTTGTACGGTAAAAGCTATGCAAAGCACATTAATATTAATGAAAATGATGTGAGCCCTAAGGTAATTACCTTAAATAGTGATGGAGAAGACAGTATTTTGCTTGTAAACCAAAAGGCTGCGGCTGGATATCCTCACAATATTCAAGATGTAGAGTGGGTTGGGAAATTGCCGGCTTTTAATATTCCGCTACCACAATATAGAAATGCATCTTATCGAGGATTTCAAGTAGAAGGTGATAGCATGTTACCCAATATAAGACCCAATGAATGGGTCCTAGGACGCGCCGTTGCCAGTATTTCTGAAGCTTCAGATAGTAGAATATATATTGTAGTGTTAAATGATTCGGTTTTGGTAAAGAAGCTTCAAAAATTACCAAATACACCTCAAAAGGTGAAATTGATTTCTTTAAATCCTGAATACTTACCTATTGAAGTTGAAATAAGAGAAATTCAAGAGCTTTGGATGGTCAATAGTAAACTCACCTTCGGTATCGAAGAACCCTCTGAAAGTACTTTGCTGCGTCAACTCCAACAATCTATGGAAGAATTGAAAGGGCAAATAAGTAACTTAAAAACATAAAAAAAGCCTGCAAAATGCAGGCTTTCCTTTTGTAGTTATTCTAGATTATGAGTCGGAGTCGTCATCAATTTTAATTTTTGTCTCTCCGTCTTCTTCTTTAATTTTTACTTCTTTGTCTTCCGTTTCCATTTTAATTTTTACTTCATCGCCATCTACTTTCTTTTTCAAAGTGGCTCCGTCTTCTTGTATTTCTTCAATGATTTCCTCTTTTTCTGTTTTTTCTCTACAAGAGGTAAATGAAAAAGTAAGAATTAAACTTAGAACTAATAATACGATTGATCTTTTCATGATTTTTAATATTTGATGGTTTAAAATATTTGTGTTAAGAGGTAGTTATTATTGGTCGTCGTTTCCAATTTTTTCAATTTCCTCATCAATTTCTTCGTTAACTTCTTTGTCTACTTCTTCACCCACTCGCTCAAGAATTCCTTTCTTTTCCTCTGTGGTTTCAACGGTTTTTTCTTCAATGATTACCTTAGTTTCTTTTTCGCGACAACTACTATAAATTGAAGTAGTTAGAACAATAATAATAGCTAAACATAGTTTTTTCATGATTCATCGGTTTTTGATGGTTTGTACATGCCAATATAAATTTTGAAGAATTGAATGATGTTAAAGAAAATACAAAAGCCTACTTTTTTAACAAATATTAAGTTTAAAATCGATTTTTAACTTATTTTTTGGATAATGATTTGTGTAGCACCAGTGTTGCTATTCACAAAATGGCCAGTGATCATACCTGTTTGCTCTCTAAATTTTCTATCCGTTACAAATTTTTCTAAAACTTTGGTACAATCTTCTTCGCTCTCAACAGCATAAAGACCCGCTATATCTTGAAGTTTTAGTGCCTCTGGGAATTTTTTAAAATTTTTGCCAATTACTATTGGAATTCCAAAAGTGGCAGGTTCCAAAATATTGTGCAATCCCGTAGTTCCCATAGCTCCCCCTACATAAGCTATATCGGCATAACTATATACTTTTGAAAGTAACCCAATAGTATCTAGTATTAAAATGGAATTTTCCGAGAGGATGTTCTTTCCTTTTTCCGAAAAAAGTACGGCTTTCTTAAACAGTTTGTTTTTAAAGGAGGCAATTTTATCTGAGTCTATTTTATGTGGTGCAATTACCCATTTAACATGGGATGGAGATGAATTTATGTAATTTAAAAGAACAGCTTCATCCTCAGGCCAAGCGCTTCCACAGACAATACATAAAGAATCCCCTTTAAACGAATCCATAAAATCAAGTGTGTTGTCCATTTCAATTTGGTGGGAAACTCTATCAAATCGTGTATCTCCACTTACTGTAACATTTTCAAAACCAATCTGGGACAATAATTTTTTTGAATTTTCATTCTGAACAAAAAATTGTTCAAAACAACCTAATGCCTTTCGCATAAATGAGCCATAGGATTTAAAGAAAGACTGATTTTTTCTAAATAATCCTGAAACTAAAAAAGTGCGAATTCCCTGTTTTTTTAATTCGAATAAATAGTTAGGCCAAAAATCATATTTTACAAAAAATACAAGTGTGGGGTGTACAATCTTTAGAAATTGCTTTGCATTTTTATGGGTATCATAAGGAAGATACGTAACGACATCGGCTATGGGTGTGTTCTTTTTTATTTCGTATCCCGATGGTGAAAAAAAGGTAATAATAAGTTTATGATCGGGCTTCTCCTTTTTTATGGCTTCCATAATGGGTAAACCTTGCTCAAATTCGCCTAAAGAAGCACAATGAAACCAAATGGTTTTATCTGTTGATGAAATGTTTTCTTTTAAAGTTTGAAAAACTTGTTTACGCCCATCCACAAAGAGTTTCATTTTTTTACTGAAAAATTGAGTGGGCCAAAGTGCTACTTGACTTCCGTAGGTTAAAAAAGTATAAAGTGTTCGCATCATAGAATAAGTAATGCTAAAATACGTTTCTTTGGGGAATTGCATTGTGCGCCGTTTTCAATTTTCGTAATTTTGAACACTTTGAGAAAACATTCATGAAAAAAATACAAATGGTTGACCTTAAAGGTCAATACGAACACATTAAAGAGCAGGTAAATCAGTCAGTACTCGATGTGATAGAATCAACCGCTTTTATCAATGGTCCTGAGGTCCATCAATTCCAAAAAGAATTAGAAGATTATTTGGGTGTAAAGCATGTCATTCCGTGCGCCAATGGAACCGATGCTTTGCAAATTGCTATGATGGGTCTTGGATTAAAGGCAGGTGATGAAGTAATTACTGCAGATTTTACTTTTGCCGCAACGGTAGAGGTGATAGCCCTTTTAGGACTCACTCCTGTTTTGGTGGATGTAGATCCAGTGAATTTTAATATTGACATACATGCAATAAAGCGAGCCATTACTCCTAAAACTAAGGCCATTGTACCAGTGCATTTATTTGGTCTTTCGGCGCCAATGGATGAAATCATGGAAATTGCTAAAGCGCATAATTTATATGTTATTGAAGATAACGCGCAAGGAATTGGGGCTACGTATACATCCAAAGATGGAAGTAAAAAGAAAACAGGAGCTATAGGACATGTCGCTTCAACCTCGTTTTTTCCTTCGAAAAATTTGGGTTGTTACGGGGATGGAGGAGCCATTTTTACCAATGATGATGATTTAGCACATACGCTTCGGGGAATTGTAAATCACGGAATGTACGTCCGTTATCATCACGATGTGGTAGGTGTTAATTCACGATTAGATTCTATACAGGCCACTATTTTAAGAGCGAAATTACCAAATTTAGATGCCTATAATATGGCTCGTAGAAATGCTTCCAGAAAATATACAAAAGCTTTTGAAGAAATCTCAAATATAATTACTCCAACAGGATGTTGTAAAAACGGCAATTCTATTTGCGATGTTTGTGATTGCCATGTGTTTCATCAATATACACTTAGAGTTTTGAACACAGACAGAGATGCATTAGTGGCAAATCTTAACGCAAATGAAATTCCATGCGGTGTATACTACCCAATTCCATTACATGCGCAAAAAGCCTATGCAGATGAGCGCTATGATGAAGCAGACTTTACTGTGACAAATCAGTTGGTAAAAGAAGTCATTTCACTTCCTATGCATACTGAGTTGGACGATGAACAAATTAATTTTATTACAAAAACGGTGATTGATTTTGTGACAAAATAGACCTACACTTTATGAAAAAAATACTAGTTACAGGAGGGTTAGGATATATAGGTTCTCATACGGTAGTTGAGCTTCAAGAAAAAGGATTTAGTGTTGTTATAATTGATGATTTATCCAATGCCGATATAAGTGTATTGGATAGGATAGAAAAAATTACCGGGCAAAAACCAGCATTTCACAAAATAGATTTACGAGACAAAAATGCGGTTGAAGTTTTTTTTAAAGAAAATTCGGTAGATGGGATTATTCATTTTGCGGCAAGTAAGGCCGTAGGTGAAAGTGTAGAAAACCCATTATTGTACTACGAAAATAACCTTCACTCGCTGGTATATCTGCTTCAGCAATGTCAAAAACATGCTATTTCAAATTTTATTTTCAGTTCTTCATGTACGGTTTATGGAGAGCCGGATAGTCTGCCTATAACAGAGGAGGCGCCCGTAAAAAAAGCTGTTTCTCCCTACGGAAATTCGAAGCAAATAAGTGAAGAAATAATACAAGATACTTGCAATGCCTCAAATATTCAATCTATATCACTTCGGTATTTTAATCCTATAGGGGCACATAAATCGGCCGAAATAGGTGAATTACCTAAAGGGGCACCACAAAATTTAGTTCCGTTTATTACGCAAACCGCAGCAGGCTTGCGAAAAGAACTTTCGGTGTATGGAAATGATTACCCAACCCCGGACGGCAGTTGTATTCGCGATTATATTCATGTAGTTGATTTAGCAAAAGCACACGTTGTTGCGCTTCAACGTCTTTTTGAAAAAAGAAATTCTTCAAATTTTGAAATATTCAACTTAGGTACTGGAAGAGGTAGTTCTGTATTGGAAGTCATTAAGGCTTTTGAAAAAGTTACGGGCAAAAAGCTTCCGTATAAAATTGTGGATCGAAGACCTGGTGATGTCATTGCGGTTTATGCAGATACCACCAAGGCAAATAAGGAACTTGGTTGGAAAACTGAAAAAACCATGGAAGAAGCCTTGGCTTCTGCATGGGAGTGGGAAAAAAGTGTAAGAGGGGTTTAGTATTTTTTCCTTTTAAAAAATTATACCTCGAAATCTTTCTTTCTGAATCTTCAGAAATTATACTATCTTTCTTTTATGAAAAATACGCTACTCACATTATTTTTATTGGTCTTTATTACGGCGCAGGCACAAGAGACCTTTCTCCATTGTGGGAAAATAATCGATACTAAAAATGGAAAAGTATTAATTGACAAGACAATTATTGTTTTAGGAAAGACTATAAAAAGTATTGAAAATGGCTTTCTTATTCCAACAAATGATTCTGTAATAGTTGTCGATTTAAAATCTAAAACTGTTTTGCCAGGGTTTATCGATATGCATGTTCATATTGAAAGTGAAACGAGCCCCACGAGATACCTTGAGGCTTTTACACTTAATGATGCAGACATAGCCTATAATGCCGCCGAAATTGCCAATCGCACGTTAATGGCTGGGTTTACAACGGTTCGAGATTTAGGAGGAAGTGGAGTCAATGTCTCATTGCGAAATGCCATTGCTAAAGGTAAAATCCCGGGGCCTAGAATTTTTACAGCCGAAAAAGCCATTGCTACCACAGGAGGTCACGCAGATCCTACCAGCGGCAGAAAAAAAGAATTAATGGGAGATCCTGGTCCTGCCGATGGAGTAATCAATAGTCCAGCCGAGGCACGAAAGGCAGTAAGACAACGGTATAAAAACGGAGCCGATTGGATAAAAATCACAGCTACAGGAGGAGTGTTAAGTGTTACAAAAAATGGGCAGAATGCCCAATTTACGCAAGATGAAGCCAATGAAATTGTAAAAACAGCCAAAGAATATGGAATGTCTGTAGCAGCCCACGCTCACGGAATTGAAGGAATGAAAATAGCTATTAAAGCTGGAGTTATCACTATAGAGCATGGCTCTCTTATGGATAAGGAAACGGCTTTGTTGATGAAACAATATGGTACCTATTTAGTCCCTACCTTGTCGGCTGGCAGATACGTTGCTGAAATGGCAAAGATTCCTAATTACTATCCAGATATTATTATACCAAAAATTTTAGCTATCGATGCTCAATTAAAAGAAACCTTCGCTATGGTAAAGAAAGAAGGTATTAATATCGCCTTTGGAACAGATGCCGGCGTCTTTCCTCATGGAGAAAATGCCAAGGAATTTAGATACATGGTTGAAGTAGGTTGGACTCCTATGTTTGCTATTCAATCTGCAACTATCACCAATGCAAAATTACTTGATATGGAAGGCCAACTAGGGCAACTCGAAAAAGGCTTTATTGCAGATATCGTGGCCGTGGATGAAGATCCAACCCAAAACATTAGCACCCTAGAAAATGTAATTTTTGTGATGAAAGAAGGGGAAATTTATAAACAATAAATTACTTATCGGGAAGACACTAATTGCCTTCATTTAACTTTTTCAAAAAGACCGATGGATACATCTCAAATCGTTGTTTAAATTTTTTTGAAAAACTTTCGGCACTTTTAAAACCAACATCCCTAGCAATAGCTTCAATGGTATATCGCCGCTTTTTCGGATTTGTTTGTAAATCGACATAGGCGTATTCTATCCGTAAATCGTTCAAATAGTTTTTGAAAGACTTTTCCTTTACCTGATTTATGACTCTGCTAAGATAGCTGTGGTTTGTTCCTAAAGTTTTAGCTAGACTTGAAAGGTCTAGGTCTTTGTCTAGATATCCTTTATTTAATTCAAATTCCTTTATCTTAAAAAGGATCTCGTTAATGATTTCTTCCGAAACGGATGCGACTTTGTTTTGTACCTTAATTTTGGGTTGAGGTAGTGACTCATTAGTGAGCTTTTCAACAATTCTTTTATATTTTAATTGTTGCTTTTGATGAAAAGAATACAGCCAAAGCGATATTTCAGAAAGCGTTTGAAGCCATAGTTTTTTCGGAATGGAAATAGTTTCATTAGGGAAAGAAGAGGATTGGTCTTGTAAAATAAGATCTATTCTTTCATCTGCAGTGGGTGTCATTAACTTATCCATAGGGCTTTAATTTTATACTAACTTAAAGCCTATAGTGATGATTTTGGGCAATGCCGATAAAAGTTTACGGGTAAAAAAGTTACAATCCTACGTAAAAAGTAGCTTTTTCAGTAAGCATGGTATTATCTACTTTTTTCACTAATCCTTGTAAAACATTTCCTGGACCTACTTCAATAAATGTGGTTGCTCCATCTTTTATCATGTTTTGCACACTTTGTGTCCACTTTACTGGAGCGGTTAATTGCTCCATCAAATTTTTCTTTATTCGAGAAGCATCTGTAACCGCTGTCGTACTCACATTTTGATAAATAGGACAAGCTGGCGCTGTAAATTGTGTATTCTCGATAGCGGCTGCTAGTTCTTCACGAGCAGGTTCCATGAGAGGGCTATGAAAAGCACCACCAACGGGAAGTAATAGGGCGCGTCTTGCCCCCGCTTCTTTTAATGCTTCGCAAGCTAAATTCACCGCTTCAATTTCTCCAGAAATGACCAATTGCCCTGGGCAATTATAGTTCGCAGCCACCACAATACCAGGAGTTTTTCCACAGATTTCTTCAACAATTGCATCTTCCAACCCTAAAACAGCTGCCATAGTGGAGGGAGTCATTTCGCATGCCTTTTGCATGGCAAGCGCTCTTTTATACACCAGTTCTAATCCGTCACTAAAAGCAATAGTACGATTGGCAACCAAAGCCGAAAGCTCTCCCAAAGAATGACCTGCAACCATATCGGGCTGAAAGGTAGGGCCCATCACTTCTGCCAAAATGGTAGAGTGAAGAAATATAGCTGGTTGAGTGACCTTTGTTTCTTTTAATTCTTCAGCAGTTCCTTCGAACATGATTTTGGTAATATCGAATCCTAACACTTCGTTTGCTTGTGCAAATAAATCTTTGGCTTTATCTGAAGCTTCGTAAAGGTCTTTTCCCATTCCAGTAAATTGAGCTCCTTGGCCCGGAAAAACATATGCTTTCATCTATATAATATTTGAGATTTCAAATTTATTTGTTATTGGTAAACAAAAATAACACTATTTTTTCTGCCAAGTTTCATAGGTAAAACTGTAGTTGTGTCTATCGTCTTTTTCGTGAAATTCTTGATGCACAAGAGTCCAGTGTTCTTTAGAAAAAGTGGGGAAGAAAGTATCTGCCTCAAAAGTTCCATGAACACGTGTTAATTCTATTTTATCAGCAAAAGGGATACTTTGCTTATAAATTTCTCCCCCTCCTATAATAAAGGGTTGCGAATCTTCTTTCGCTTTTTCTAGGGCTTCTTCAATACTAGAAACGACTATTATCCCTTCTTTTCGGTAGTTTTTATTTCGAGTGATCACGATATGGGTTCGGTTGGGGAGGGGCTTGGGGAAAGATTCAAAAGTTTTTCTACCCATAATAATATGGTGTCCTGTAGTAAGCTGTTTAAATCGTTTAAAATCGTCTGGCAAGTGCCAAACCAAATCGTTGTTTTTTCCTAGTTCATTATTTTCACCCGCAGCGGCAATAATAGTAATCATAGTGTTGTAGTTTCCTCTGGAGGGTCGTTTTTTTTTACTTCGGCAGAAGTGATTTCTTTTTCAACCTCAAGATATAAGGAATCAATTTTGGCTTGTTGCTTTGCTTTTAGTTTTTCAATTTGTCTGTCTTCCCATTCTTTTCCCATGAATTTATTCAGAATAAACACATTGAGCAAGTGGATTAAAAATAATAATGCCCATAGTAAGATAGCCCAAACAAACCAATTTGGAATAAAAAAACCTTTTCCTATTCCCAGAACAGGATTAATTATAACTAATAATACAGATCCTGCCAGGAAAACGATAAAATGCTGCATCAATCGCTTTTTCTGTTTTACACGTTTGCGAGCGTACTCGTATTGTTCGCGTTGTTCCGAATCTAGTCTATCTGTTTTTTTGTTTTTTGAAAACATAAAAAAGGGGTTGCTTTGGTAAAAATACCTAATTTTAGGCATATTTCATTTCTATTATGAAAGATATCAAAAAACATTTTCCAGGTTTACAAAATTGTACCTACTTAAATACCGCATCCAATGGAGTTGTCCCTAAACCTGTTATTGAATGGCGACGGCAGCACGATCTAGATTTAATGAATTATGCTAGTGTTTTTAGGGATAAGCACAAAGCGCATATTGAGCAAATACGTGGAAAAGTAGCGCAATTTTTTAATGCTTCGGAAAAGGAAACGGCACTTATTCCCAATCTTTCATTTGGAATGAATACCCTGCTAGAAGGACTTCCTAAAGGACAGAAAATATTGTTGCTTAAAGGGGATTATCCATCTATTAATTGGCCCGTAGAGATGCGTGATTTTGATGTGTGCTATGGTGAAATTGACGAGCATTTAGAACAAAATATTGAAGCAGCAGTATCAAAACATAAGCCAGCTATTTTTATGTTTAGTATTGTGCAATGGCTTACCGGGATTAAAATCGATTTAGAATTTATAAAAGAATTGAAATCGAAGTATCCCAATATGCTTATTGTTGCAGACGGAACACAATATTTGGGTACCGAGCCTTTTAACTTTTCTGAAAGTGGAATCGATGTGTTAGGAGCGAGTGCTTACAAATGGCTCACCGCTGGCTACGGTAATGGGTTTTTTATGGTGAAAGAAAGTGCGAAGGAACGGATCCATCCACAAACCCTTGGGTTTAATTCGGCAGAACGATTTGAAAGTAAAGCTTCAGAAACCTTGTTTATTAGGCATTTTGAGCCTGGTCATCAGGACACTCTAAATTATGGAAGCTTGGAACAATCCATGGTATTTTTTGAAGAAGTTGGAAAAGAGTTAATTTATAATCAAATAGCAGTTCTTTCGGAAACAGCAAAGGCACAATTTGAAGCTTTAGGTGTATTGCTTCCTCATACGGTACATAGAAAGATACATTCTTCTATTTTCAATATTAAAGGGGATAAAACCTTATTTCAAAAATTAAATGATCACAAGATTATTTGCTCTCCACGAGGGGGTGGGATGCGAGTGAGTTTTCATTATTACAACACGATGGATGATCTTAACAAGATAGTTGAAATTCTTAAAAGGAATTAAGTTCTTTTTTTCCTCTTTTTTGCCTGTTTCTCATTTTGTGGAGTTTCCCCTTCTACATGAAAAATGATTGGGAGTGCATATAAAACACCTACCTCTTTCCCGCGCTGTTTCCCAGGAATCATTCGAGGTAGTGACTGTACAACTCGTATGGCCTCCTCTTCCAAAGCAGGATGCTCGGCTCTGGCTCTTACATTAACAATAAATCCAAATTTGTCTATTTTAAATTGAACTGCAATTCGTTGTTTTCCGGAGGGTAAATTAAGGGAATTAGCGAGTGATAAATTAAAATTATTAACCACATGTTTTTGGATATTCAATGACATGCAGGCTTTTAGTTCTTGGTTAGAATCCGCATAGCATCCAGGAAATACAGGTACATTTTCAATGACCGCAAATGCAATGTTCTCTTTTTCTTCTTTTTTAGTCTCAGCTTCCTGAGTTTCTAAATCTGACCCAAGCTCATCTTCTTTACTAAAATCATTCATAACAGGATCCACTTTAAGGGAAAGTGAAATTATATCCTCAAGCATTTGTCCACTTGTATTTTTGTAGGAGCTTAAAGGTTTTATTCCTTGAATTGTTTCTTCCATAATTATTGTCATTTGGGGATTAGAAGAAACCAAAGTGTCTAGATAAAAATTTCCTATGGCGTCAAGATAAAGTTCAGCTTGTACATCTTGAGAGGTTTGGGAATTACTAGCAACTTTTTTTAGCTTATTGAATAATAATGATTCTATAGCGCCTTTTATACAACTATTTCTTGCGGCAATATTACTTGCTTCGTTACAAATTTCAATATTGATTTGCTGAGCTTGGGTTGTGAAAATTAAAAAACACAGTAGAACTGAAAATAAAAACTTCATTTACTTCCCAGTTTTAAAATCAAAAGGGACCGTATATTTTATCGCTTTTGGTTTTCCAGCAAGCATTCCCGGTTTTTTCATTTTTGGGATAAGCATGATATTTCTTTTTGCCTCTTCTTGTAAAGAAGCAGTCCCTCCAGAAATATTTTTAATATCCACGGTGCCATTTTCGGTAATCATAAATTCTACAATTACTTTTCCTTGCTCGTTATTTTTCCAAGCTTCGGCAGGATATTTAAAGTTTTTACCAATATGTTGTGCTAATTTTTGTTTAAAACAAGCATCGGTGCCAGCGCCACTTTTAGATTCGCATCCAGGCCATGTTGGAGCAACCTCTTTCATGGTAACCGTGTTTTTATCAACACCACCCCATTCTTGGGAAAAGCCCATTACCGAAACGGACATACATAGTAGTACAAGTAGTTTTTTCATAAGTAGGAAATTTTTAAACCGCAACAGCACCTTTAATATGTGGGTGCGGATTATAATCTAACAATGTAAAGTCATCAAATTTGAAGCCAAATATATCTTTTACTTCTGGATTTAGCAACATTTTTGGTAGCGGCCTTATATCACGCGACAGTTGGAGCTCTAATTGTTCAAAATGATTGCTATAAATATGCGCATCACCGAAGGTATGAATGAAATCTCCGGGCTTATATCCACAAACCTGTGCCATCATCATGGTAAATAACGCATAGGAAGCTATATTAAAAGGTACGCCCAAGAAAATATCAGCGCTGCGTTGGTATAACTGGCACGATAATTTGCCTTCCGCTACATAAAACTGAAAGAAGGCATGACAAGGAGGTAAGGCTGCTTTTCCATTGGCTACATTTTCTGAAAATGATTTTGAAGTATCTGGCAACACAGATGGATTCCAAGCGCTTACTAACATTCTTCGGCTATTGGGATTGGTTTTTAGGGTTTCAATTATTTCAGAAATTTGATCTATTTCTTCACTATTCCAGTTGCGCCATTGATGTCCGTATACGGGACCTAAATTTCCGTTTTCATCGGCCCATTCATTCCAAATTCGCACGCCATTTTCCTGAAGATACTTAATGTTGGTATCTCCATTTAAAAACCACAACAATTCGTATATAATAGATTTTAAATGCAGTTTTTTTGTGGTCACCATAGGAAAACCTTCGCTAAGGTCGAACCGCATTTGGTATCCAAAAACACTTTTAGTTCCCGTGCCTGTACGGTCTTGTTTTACTGCGCCGTTCTCCAAAACGTGCTTCACTAAATCGTGGTACTGCTTCATAATTCAATAAAATGATTTGCGGTAAATGTAAAAAAGATAACGCCTTTTTGAAAGCGTAAGTATGTTTCAATTATGAATAGTTATTAACCAATAATCATTCCAGCAATGGTTGCCGAAATTAACGAAGCAATGGTTCCCCCAATAAGGGATTTCATTCCAAATTTAGAAAGTGTTTTGCGTTGCCCTGGAGCCAACGACCCAATACCCCCAATCTGGATACCAATAGAGGCGAAGTTGGCAAACCCACAAAGCATATAGGTAGCCATAATGATAGACTTTTCGTAGGTTAAATGGACTGCACTTGCGGTGTTTTTTAATTCTGCCAATTGTATGTATCCCACAAATTCACTCGCGGCCAATTTTATACCTAATAATTGTCCCATCATCATCATATCTGCTTGATCGACACCAATAAGCCACATTAATGGAGCAAACACTGTCCCTAAAATGGCTTCTAATGAAAGTTCAGGATACGATGTATTAGCAACCATCCATTCATTGATATTGGTCATTTCTCCAATGCCACCAATAACCCAATTCAGCATCGCTATAAAAGCAACAAATACCAGTAACATAGCACCCACGTTTACGGCCAATCGTAATCCTTCAGTAGTCCCATTTGCAATGGCATCAAGGATGTTAGAACCAATTTTTTCTGAAGAGACTGTAACATCGGTATTAATAGCTTCGGTTTGAGGATATAATATTTTGGATATTACGATAGCACCTGGAGCCGCCATAACAGAAGCGGCAAGTAAATGTTTGGCAAAAACAAGTCGTAATACGGGATCATCACCGCCTAAAAACCCTATATAAGCGGCCAGCACAGCGCCAGCAACGGTTGCCATTCCACCAATCATAACCAAAAGCATTTCACTTTTGTTCATTCTTTCTAAATAGGCTTTAATGAGTAAAGGGGCTTCCGTTTGTCCTAAGAAAATATTTCCTGCCACACTTAAACTTTCGGCACCAGAGATTTTAAGCAATTTTGAGAGTAACCATCCAAATGCTTTTACAACCTTTTGGATAATTCCTAAATAGAATAATACCGAGGTTAAAGCTGAAAAGAAAATGATTGTGGGTAATACCTGAAAGGCGAAAATAAAGCCAAAGGTGTCCATATCCACCACCAATCCTTCGAATAAAAATTTACTCCCTGCTTGCGTAAACTCTAAGACTTTAACAAATACCTTTCCAACCCCTTCAAATATAGATTGAACGAACTTAACTTTTAATACCCCAATAGCAATGACAAGTTGAAACGTTAATCCTATACCAACTGTTTTCCAGTTAATGGCTTTTCTGTTCGAACTGAATAAAAATGCAATAATAAGGAGCGATATCATCCCCAAAATACCACGCCATAAACTATTAACTGAAAACCCTTGGGACGGAATAATCGCATCGGCTGTATCTGAATCTTCTTCTGTAGTTGTTGCTAATCCTTCTTTCGGAAGGCTTTTAAAAGCGTAGCTTATATTATTCTCTGAAAAAACTAAAGTGCTATCCGTTAATTGAGAAACTCTATAGCGCCGAATAGTATCACTGGGCAGGTTATAGAAAAGAACCAATAAATTATTCTGAAAAATATAATCTCCAGAGGCTTTTAAGTTGTCTTTTGCTTCCAGTGAATATTGAAATGTACCATCCTTAAATGTAAGTTTATCATTATTGGCGTTTACCTCAAACAATGGATTATTGTTTGAATCTTCTATCGAAGTAAATTGCCAATCTTTTTCTAAATCCTGTCCAAAACTGAAGCCTTGAAATACAATAAAAGCTATAAATAGAAAAAGTTGTTGCATAGGTTATTTCTCTCTTTTAGATATTTCGTCCCTTATGGCAGCAGCTTTTTCATAATCTTCATTATGTACAGCTTCATCGAGCATTTGATTAAGTTCTTTGGAGGTATACTTGCTGTAATTTTCAGAAACTATTTTTTGCGATTCTTTATCATCTCCAGTAAGCAGCTTTTCGATGACTACTTCTTCTTCTTCTTTGGTAATTTTTTCTTCTTTAGAAGCTGTTTTTAAATAGATCCCAGCCTTATCTAAAATTGCTTTATATGTAAAAATAGGTGCGTTAAACCGAAGCGCTAAAGCAATAGCATCACTGGTTCTAGCATCCACAATTTCTTCTATTCCATCCCTTTCTGAAATAATACTTGAGTAAAACACGCCATCCACCAACTTATGTATAATCACTTGTTTTACAACAATTTGAAATCGATCTGCAAAGTTTTTAAAAAGGTCGTGAGTGAGTGGGCGAGGGGGTTTAATTTCTTTTTCAAGCGCAATGGCGATTGATTGTGCTTCAAAAGCGCCAATGACAATAGGGAGTTTTCGCTCCCCTTTTTCTTCACTTAATATAAGTGCATATGCGCCATTTTGGGTTTGGCTATATGAAATTCCTTTGATATTAAGTCTTACTAAACTCATTCTTTACATTAAAAAAAGCTGTTTAAAATGGGACTTACCTAATTTAAACAGCCCTTAATTAAAGTACAAATTAATAAAAAATTATGCGTTTTGTGACTTAAACTCTTTTAATTTTTCAATGAGTTGTGGAACAATTTCAAAAGCATCTCCTACAATGCCGTAATCGGCTGCTTTAAAGAAGGGAGCTTCTGGGTCATTATTAATAACCACTTTCACTTTTGAAGAATTAATTCCAGCTAAATGCTGAATTGCTCCACTAATACCAATTGCGATGTATAAGTTTGATGCTACTGGCTTTCCAGTTTGCCCTACGTGCTCACTGTGTGGTCTCCATCCCATATCACTCACTGGTTTCGAACAAGCAGTTGCAGCACCTAAAACACTGGCCAACTCTTCTATCATTCCCCAGTTCTCAGGTCCTTTTAATCCTCTTCCTCCGGAAACAACTATCTCTGCATCAGCAATGGTAATTTTATCGGTGGCTTTATCTACGGAAACTACTTCTACATTTCCAGATGAAATTTCTGGAGAAAATGCTTCAGTGGTAGCTGTGGTATTGTGTTCTTTTACTCCAAATGCATTTTTAGCAAGTCCAACAATTTTAGTGTCGGTTTTAATTTCAGTGTGTGAAAATGCTTTGTTGCTAAATACACTGTGTTTTACTTTAAACGGGCTGGCACTTTCTGGAAGTGAAACAACATTAGGAACATATCCTGCATCTAACTTTACAGCTAGAAGTGGCGCAATAAATTTACTGTTGATGCTAGACGTTAAAACAACTACTTGTGCATTTTCTTTTTTTGCTGCTTCCGCTACAATACTGGCGTAGGCTTCAGCATTAAAATTCTTTAATGAATCATTGGATAGTTCTAATACTTTTGAAGCACCAAACGCCCCCAATTCAGAAACATTTTCAGCATTAATAGCAACCGCTGTTACATTGGTTCCCAACATATCGGCGATGCCTTTTGCATAGGACACGGCTTCTTGAGCAATTTTTTTAAATTTTCCTCCGTCTGATTCTGTATATACGAGTACTGACATAATTTTCTTTTAGATAGCTTTTGCTTCGTTATGTAATAAATTTACAAGGTCTTCCACATTATCGACCAATTTCACAGCGCCTTTTGGAGCTGGCTTTTCAAATTGAATGGAGGCCGTTTCGTTAGAAATATCCACAGCTTCTTTTACGTGAAGTGGCTTAGATCGTGCTTGCATAATGCCTCTCATATTCGGAATTCGCAAATCACTTTCTTCAACCAACCCCTTTTGCCCACCAATTACTAATGGAAGTGTCGTTTTTAACGTTTCTTTCCCTCCATCCATTTCTCGAACAGCAGTAGCGTTATTTCCTTCAACTTCAAGACCTATACAAGTATTAATAAAGTTAGCTCCTGTTAATTGTGCAATCATTCCAGGAACCATTCCGCCGTTATAATCGATAGACTCGCGCCCACCAATTACAAGGTCGTAACCACCTTCTTTAGCTACATTGGCCAGTTGTTTTGCCACAGAGTAGCCATCGGTTGCCACAGTATTTATTCGTATCGCTTCATCGGCTCCAATGGCTAAGGCTTTACGAAGAGTAGGCTCGGTTTCAGGTCCTCCAACGTTGGCTACATGAACAGTAGCACCTTGTTTTTCTTTAAACCACATAGCACGGGTAAGTCCAAACTCGTCGTTGGGATTGATTACAAATTGAACACCATTGGTGTCGAATTTTGTGTCTCCCTCGGTAAAATTAATTTTGGAAGTTGTGTCTGGAACGTGGCTTATGCACACTAATATTTTCATATAAATAAGACTTTTTTGCTCGTTAAAATTGGGCTACGAAGATACAATAATCTATGTAATTTTCCTATGCGTGCATAATAAAATTTCAGAAATATTTTAAAAAGAGATAAGAACGTTCTAAATAATATTATTTTTGTGGTTCTGAAAAATTTTCAGAAGCATAAATTGAAATACTACCATGAAGACAATACAATTTAGAGAAGCCGTTTGTGAAGCGATGACCGAAGAAATGCGTCGCGATGAATCTATATATTTAATGGGCGAAGAAGTAGCCGAATATAACGGTGCTTATAAGGCCAGTAAGGGAATGCTGGACGAGTTTGGTGCAAAACGAGTCATCGACACGCCCATTTCTGAACTTGGTTTTGCCGGTATTGCTGTAGGTTCTGCGATGAATGGCAATCGCCCCATTGTAGAATTTATGACTTTTAACTTCTCTTTAGTTGGAATTGATCAAATTATAAATAATGCTGCAAAAATTCGGCAAATGAGTGGTGGACAGTTTAACTGCCCTATTGTTTTTCGAGGTCCAACAGCTTCTGCAGGTCAGTTAGCAGCAACACACTCACAAGCCTTTGAAAGCTGGTACGCCAACTGCCCAGGATTAAAAGTGGTGGTGCCTAGTAATCCAGCGGACGCTAAAGGATTGCTGAAAAGTGCTATTCGTGATGATGACCCAGTCATTTTTATGGAGAGTGAGCAAATGTATGGGGATAAAGGAGAGGTGCCCGAGGGTGAATACTTAATTCCGTTAGGCGTTGCAGAAATTAAGCGCGAGGGAAAAGATGTAACTATCGTATCCTTCGGAAAAATTATAAAGGAAGCCTATGCCGCTGCCGAAACACTTGCTAAAGAAGGAATAGAATGTGAAATTATTGATCTGCGTACCGTAAGACCTATGGACCATAAATCTATTTTGAATAGTGTTAAAAAAACAAACCGTTTGGTGATTCTTGAAGAAGCTTGGCCATTTGGTAATGTGGCTACTGAGATTACCTATCAAGTACAATCGCAAGCATTCGATTACCTTGATGCTCCCATTATAAAATTAAATACTGCAGATACTCCTGCACCCTATTCGCCAGTATTACTGGAAGAGTGGTTACCTAATCAAAATGATGTTGTTAAGGCTGTTAAAAAAGTGTTATATAAAGAATAATTGCACTTTTTTATCAATTTTTTCGTTTCCAAATCAATGAATCCCAAGCCTTTGCAATGAAGCAAAACCTCCCCTTATTTCTTTTGTTTTTTACTTCAATTCTCTTTGCTCAAACAAAGGTGAGTGGTGTTGTGAAAGATACTTTTGGAGAGCCTGTTGCCTTTGCCAATGTTATTTTCAAAGATTCAAACGAAGGAACTATTACCAACGAAAATGGAAGGTTCTATCTAGAGAGTGATAGTACCCACGATGCTATTTGGGTTTCGTTTGTAGGTTATAAGCTGAATACTTTTCCGCTTTCTCAAAAAGTAAGTTATAATTTAGAAGTGGTTTTAGAAGAAGAAGTGGAGTCACTCGGGGAAGTGGTGGTATATTCTGGGAAAACATCAAAAAAAGATAACCCTGCTATTGTTATTCTTCGGAAAATTTGGGAAAACCGTAGACAAAACGGGGTTAAAAAATTTAAACAATACCAATACGATAAATACGAAAAACTCGAATTCGATTTAAATACAATTGATTCTTCACTTATTAAAAGTAGAATTTTTAAGGGAATGGAATTTGTTTGGGAACAAATAGACACTTCCAATATTACAGGGAATAGTTATTTGCCCATTTTTATTAATGAAGCCTATTCAAAAGTATATGGAGATAATCTTTTAAGGGAAGAAAAAGAGATTCTTGAAGGAAATAAGAATAGCGGATTTGAAAACAATCAAACCCTTATAGCTTTCATAAAAGATATGTACAAGGAGTACGATGTCTATGATAACTATTTAAAGTTTTTCGACAAAGCGTTTACTAGTCCACTTTCCAGAACTGGTGTGGATGTGTATAACTATGTGTTGTTGGATAGTGCCTTTAGGGATAATAAATGGTGCTATAATATTGTGTATTACCCAAGGCGAAAAAATGAACTCACCTTTAAAGGGGATTTTTGGGTAAATGACAGTACGTGGGCAATCAAAGAAATTAATCTTAGAGCCAGTAAAAGTGCCAACCTGAACTGGGTGAGAGAGGTATATATTGAACAAGAATTTGAAGTGCTAAACGATTCCATTTTTCTTATTACACGAGATTATTTTTTAAGCGATTTTAGTCTTCGTAAAAAAGAGAAAGCACAAGGAATTTATGGTAAAAGGACGACCCTTTTTGATCATTATGAATTTGATATTCCGAAGGATAAAAGCTTCTATAAAGAGCAAATAGATCCTTATAATGAAGATATCTATATGCGACCTGATGAATTTTGGGAAGAGCGTCGAATGGAAAAATTGAGCAGGGATGAGAAGGGGGTATATAATATGTTGGATACCTTAAAAACCATCCCTCGATTTAAAAGTTTATATAATATAGGAGCAACATTGGCTTCGGGATATTATCAAGTGGGTAATATTGATGTGGGGCCTGTATTTTCAATTTTTGGTTTTAACGAAGCAGAAGGATTACGCATTCGTTTAGGAGGGCGTACGTATTTTAGTCAGAATGATCCTTGGCGAGTTGAGGTTTTTGGAGCGTATGGTTTTAAAGATCGAAGATTTAAGCATGGCGTTTCTGCCAAATGGTTGCTTGATAGGAAATCACGCTTAACCATTTTTGGAGGTAACCGAAAAGATGTAGAGCAAACAGGGGCTAGTTTAACAAATAGTAATGATGTTTTAGGTAGAAATTTAGCTTCTTCTGCTCTTATTACGGTTGGGGCAAACGACAAACTTACCCGAGTTAATTTAACAGCGGCGGGATTATCGATAGATCCCGTAAAAAACCTGCAAATTCGATTAACTGGGACCTATAGAACGTTAGAATCGGCTACGGATACCTTCAGTTTAAAATATTTTGATGAAAACGGGGGCATTCAAAGTAAAATTTCACAACCCGAACTTGATTTAGGATTGTATTATTCGCCTAATAGGAAAACATCAGGCTATGGGGTAGAGCAAACCGTGATTAATGATGGGGATTTCCCCACATTTTATGTAGGATATACACAAGGGTTGAAAGATGTTTTAGGAGGTGATTTTAATTATTCACGTATACAAGGATTGTATTTTCAACCATGGAATATTGGAGGAATTGGTAGATTGTACACAACGGTTGAAGCTGGGAAGATATTTGATCCGGTACCTTTAGGATTGTTGAGTCCAATACCAGGAAACCAAACTTTATTTAGTATTTATAACTCTTTTACGAACCTTGATTTTTACGAGTTTGTAAGCGATACCTATTTAAGTATGCATATGCAACATAATTTTGGCGGAAGATTATTTTCAAGAATTCCTTGGCTTCGGAAATTAAACTTACGTGAAATTGTAGGGGTTAGAGCCGCGTACGGTTCTCTTTCAGACGAAAATATTGCGCTCAATCAACCTAACGGATTGTTATTGCAAGCTCCTACCAAAGGCTACTGGGAATGGAGTGTAGGAGTAGGTAATATTTTTAAAATATTCCGAATCGATTTTAACTTTAGAGGCAATTATTTAGACAATCCAGATGTCCGAAGGTTTGGGGTGACAGGAGAATTTGGTTTTTCGTTTTAAATTCTTCTTAATTATTGATTTCCTATCCCAATCAATTTTACTACTTTTGCACTCGCAATTTTGAAAACACTATTTACTAAATAATCAACTATGTTAGAACAAAACATTATTTACGTTCCCATTGCACTTGCTGTGCTTGGTTTGATTTTCATGTTCATTAAAATGAGCTGGGTTAAGAAACAGCCTGCAGGAAGCGAGCGCATGCAATCTATTTCTAAAAGTATTAAAGAAGGTGCATTAGCATTCTTAAATGCCGAATATAGACTACTCGTAATTTTTGCAGTGATTGCTGCTGTCCTACTTTATGCAATTTCTGTGGTGGTTCCAACCACTAGCTGGATGATTGTTCCCGCTTTTATATTTGGTGCTATCTTTTCTGCTTTAGCAGGAAATATTGGGATGCGTATTGCAACCGACGCAAATGCTCGAACTGCCGAAGCTGCCAAAACGAGTTTACCACAAGCATTAAAAGTTTCTTTTGGCGGTGGTACTGTAATGGGTCTTGGTGTTGCTGGATTAGCAGTTTTAGGGCTAAGTTTATTTTTTATGTTCTTCTTAGGGCAATTTATTACTGAGGGAGGTAATTTTTATAATGAAATGACAGTGGTACTAGAAGCCCTAGCAGGATTCTCTTTAGGTGCCGAAAGTATTGCATTATTTGCTCGTGTGGGGGGTGGTATTTACACCAAAGCTGCCGATGTAGGAGCAGATTTAGTAGGAAAAGTAGAAGCAGGTATTCCTGAAGATGATCCTCGTAACCCTGCTACTATTGCAGATAACGTAGGTGATAATGTAGGTGATGTTGCTGGTATGGGAGCCGATCTTTTTGGATCTTATGTAGCTACAGTTTTAGCATCGATGGTACTAGGAAACTATGTAATTAGAGATATGTCTGTTGATGGACCATTTACCGATGCTTTCAATAATATGGGGCCCATCCTACTTCCGCTTGTAATTGCAGGGGTTGGAGTGTTAGCTTCTATTATTGGTACGTTTTTCGTAAAAATTAAAAATAACGATGCTAAAGAAGCGCAAGTTCAAAAAGCATTGGATACAGGAAACTGGTTTGCTATTGGGTTAACCCTTATAGCAAGTTATTTTTTGATAGATTGGATGCTTCCACAAACGATGACTATGAACTTCTTTGGTGAAGGAATGGTTGAGGTAGCTTCTATTAATGTGTTTTATGCAGCTTGTATTGGTTTAGCTGTAGGAGCTTTAATTTCCTTTGTAACAGCATACTATACTAGTTTAGGGAAAAAGCCAGTAATGGATATCGTACAAAATTCTTCAACAGGTGCCGCAACAAACATTATTGCTGGTCTAGCAGTAGGGATGAAGTCCACTTTTTGGAGTGTGTTACTTTTTGCAGTTGCGATTGCTGGATCCTATGCATTAGCAGGATTTTACGGAGTAGCATTAGCAGCTTCTGCAATGATGGCAACTACAGCGATGCAGTTAGCTATTGATGCATTTGGGCCTATTGCAGATAACGCAGGAGGTGTTGCTGAAATGAGTGAGTTAGAAGATCAAGTACGTGAACGTACCGACATATTAGATTCAGTAGGTAATACTACAGCTGCTGTTGGAAAAGGATTTGCGATTGCTTCTGCCGCTTTAACAGCTTTAGCATTATTTGCAGCCTATGTGACCTTTACCGGAATTGATGGAATTAACATCTTTAAAGCACCTGTTTTGGCTGCCTTATTTGTTGGAGGTATGATTCCAGTTGTATTCTCTGCAATGGCAATGAAATCGGTAGGGAAAGCAGCTATGGAAATGGTTCAGGAAGTGCGTCGTCAGTTCCGTGAAATTCCTGGAATTATGGAAGGTACTGGAACGCCAGAATATGCTAAATGTGTTGATATTTCAACCAAAGCTGCCTTAAAAGAAATGTTATTACCAGGGTTACTTACTATTGTTACACCTTTAATTATTGGATTAGGAACCGCAATGCTTACAGGTAATTACCCGTTAGGTGCAGAGGTGCTTGGAGGATATATGGCTGGTGTTTGTGTGAGTGGTGTTATGTGGGCGATTTTCCAAAACAACGCCGGTGGTGCTTGGGATAATGCAAAAAAATCTTTTGAAGCAGGAGTAGAAATCAATGGCGAAATGACTTTTAAAGGAAGTGATGCGCATAAAGCGGCTGTCACTGGGGATACCGTAGGAGATCCGTTTAAAGATACTTCTGGACCTTCTATGAATATCCTTATTAAACTTACCTGTTTAGTAGGACTAGTAATTTCTCCAATTTTAGGAGGACATAGCACAGAGGTTTCTGGAATTACTTCGGAGGGAGATACCATGATTATTACTGAAGAAGGTACCAAAGTGGTCGAAGACGTAACTAAAGAAATTCGAGTTGAAATGGGTGTAGAAGGTGATGAAACTGTTGCAACTGTAACCATTGAAACTACAAAAAATGGTGAAACTACTACCGAAACAAAAACATTTAAAGGAACTGAGGAAGAAGTAAAAGCTCAAGTTGACGCAATGAAGGAAGCCGAATTAGAAGTAGAAGACGGTAAAAAAGTGATTAAAGAAGTTATAGAAGAAGTAGAAAAAAGCTAATTCCAATTTTCTACCAACAAAAAAGCCCGAACATTTTGTTCGGGCTTTTTTTATAAATAAGTTTTTTAAAACAATCCGTGAAGCTCTGCATCAATCTTGTTAATGACCTCTCCCAAATCTTCTTGTTTGTCTACAAAGTTGATGTTGTCTACATCAATAATTAAAAGGTTGCCTTTGTCATATCCGTGAATCCAAGCTTCATAGCGTTCGTTCAAACGGCTTAAGTAATCAATACTAATAGAGTTTTCGTACTCACGTCCACGTTTATGAATTTGATTAACCAAATTAGGGATAGAACTACGTAAGTAAATCAATAAATCGGGGCCTTCGGTCACACTTTCCATTAAATCGAATAAGGCTCTGTAATTTTCAAAATCACGATTGGTCATTAATCCCATGGCGTGGAGATTGGGAGCAAAGATATAAGCGTCTTCGTAAATGGTCCTATCTTGAATAACACTTTTACCATTTTCACGAATCTCTAAGATTTGCCGAAATCGACTGTTCAAAAAGTAAATCTGAAGGTTAAAAGACCAACGCTCCATTTGGTTATAGAAATCGTCTAAATAGGGGTTGTCTTCTACATCTTCAAAATGAGCTTTCCACTTATAATGCTTGGCGAGTAAACGTGTTAACGTAGTTTTTCCAGAGCCAATATTTCCTGCTATGGCAACGTGCATAAATCTTGCTACTTAGGTTGGGTTAGTGTAAAAGTATAAAGTATTTTACTGTCGTAAATATACAGGAAATCTTGCGTTAGTTGCAAGTCTTTAATCGGGTTTTCGTTGAAGGTAAAACTCAAACGGTTAACGGCGTTTTCATTAATCAAAAACAGCGAATTATCTTTTACAGCTACTATTTTTTCATTGTTTTGAACAATGCTTTTGTAATCTTCGAGTTTTATTTCAGAAAGTAAACTTCCGTATAAATTAATTTGTCGCAAGTGTGTATTGGTAAGTATGGTACATGTGTTAAAATTGCTCACTTGGGTAATAAATTTACCTTTAAATGGCTGTGATACTTGGGTTTGCTGTTGATTTCGATAATGGTATAATTCTAATTGTTGCGTATTTGTATTGAAAATCCAAAGTTTATTATTTCCGGCATTTGTTGCGGCACTAATGTTTAAAAATGAAGGAAGGTCGTTAAAATTAATTCGTTCTTTTTCATTTAAACGATTGTCTAAAAAAACCACAGTGTTCATTTCGGCATAAAAAACAACAACGTTTAATGGGTTTATAATGTCCACCGAGGCTATGGGTCCTAATTGAAAATCTTGAAATACAAATTTCCCTAAATCACCTTCTTTATGGAGCGCTCCATTTTTTATAAAATAAATATGTTTGTAGGCGTCGAAACCTACAAAGTGGTCCACTTGTAAGGCTGCTTTATTAACTAGTGTTAGCTCTTGTGAAAAAGCGGTTGTAACAGAAATAAAAAAGATTATTAAAAAAAATTTCATAGTTGCTGAAAGATACAAAATGATTCATTACAATTTAAACAACTAATTTGCAACAATTTTAATATTACTTCGTCTTTATAAAAATGATTAAATAACCAATATGAAAACAATATTTCTACTATTTATATTCACTCTAAGTTTAGGAGTGTCTGATGTATTTTCTCAAAACATTCAAGGGATTGCCACCTACAAAAGCCAAAGAAAAATGGATATTCAGTTGGATAGTACCATGAACGATGGTATGAAAGAACAAATCATGGCGATGCTTAAAAAACAATCGGAAAGAACTTATTTTTTAGAATTTACCAATGATGAATCTCAATACAAGCAAGAGGTGAAGTTGGATGATGATTCGGTTATTGAAGGAGGTGGAATGAAACTCGTTATAGCGGGCAATGGCGGAGGAAATGATGTGTTGTATAAAAACTTAAAAGAAAACCGCTATGCAGATCAAGTAGAAATTTTTGGGAAGGAATTTCTTATTAAAGATGCCCTCGAGAATCGTGACTGGGTTATGGGGAAAGAAACTAAGAACATAGGTGAATATACATGCTTTAAAGCTACTTACACAACAACAAGAACAGTGATGGTTGCCGAGTCTTCTTCCGATGGGGAAAATAAGGAAGTGACATCCCAAGAAGAAGTAACCTTAACGGCATGGTACACGCCACAGATACCTGTAAAAAATGGACCTGCAAATTACGATGGTTTGCCAGGATTAATTTTAGAAGTAAATGATGGGAGTGAAACTATTTTGTGCAGTAAAATTGTGTTAAACCCTGAAAAGGGGCTTGCCATTAAAGAGCCAACCAAAGGAAAAGTTGTTACCGCTACCGAATATGAAGAAATTATGGAAAAGAAAATGAAAGAAATGAACGAACAATTTGAAGGTGACGGCAGGAGAGAAGGTGGAAACCAAATGCGCATAAGAATTGGAGGGTAATATTAAACCTTTTTTAGGAATACTAGTCTAAAAGGTTTATTACAAATAGTGTACATTGGTATGCTATTTTAAAACCCTATCATGAAGATACCTTCTATTGTTTTTGCCCTTTTATTTACCTCCTTTTCCTATTCTCAAAACATAAGCGGAAAGGCGTATTACGAATCCAAAACCACCGTAGATATGGATAATTTTGGAAGAAGAGATATGACCGAGGATATGAAAAAGCAAATCAAGGAAAGAATGAAGAGTTTTCTTGAAAAAACATATATCCTCACGTTTAATGGCAATGAATCCATTTATAGCGAGGACGAAAAATTGGAAGCTGGTGATAATGGTCGTGGTTTCGGAATGATGATGAGTAGTTTTTCGGCGGGAGATCAATATAAAAATTTGGAAACAAATCAACTTATTGAAGAAAGAGAGTTCTTTGGAAAGCAATTTTTGGTAAAAGATACCATCACAAACTTACGATGGGAAGTAGGAAAAGAGTCAAAGCAAATTGGGCAGTATTTAGTAATTAAAGCGACTGCCTACAAGCAAGTAGACCCAAATGATGTGAGTATGATGCGAAGAAGACGAGATAGAGATAATGAGGAAAAGAATGAAGCTGAAAAAAAAGAGGATACCACTAAAGTTGAAGACCCTTTTGAAGACTTGGAAATACCAAAAGAAGTGTTGGTTACTGCCTGGTTTACCCCACAAATTCCGGTGAAGAATGGTCCTGGAGAATATGCGGGACTACCGGGTTTAATTTTAGAGTTAAATGTAGATAGAACGACCATCCTTTGTTCAAAAATTATAATAAATCCCAAAGAAGCTGAGGCCATTCAGCCGCCTTCAAAAGGGGAAGAAGTTAGTAGGGAAGAATACAATAAGATTGTAAAAGAAAAAACCGACGAAATGCGAGAAAACTTCAGAAACGGCGGTGGCCGACGTGGTGGAGGTGGAAGAAGATTCGGTGGATAAAATTCAAGTAAAAGTTACGTTATTATCAATTTCCTAAATCATTGGGGACAGTCTATTTTATGAAAAAATTACTCCTTTTTATAATTCTGTTTATCACAGTTGTTGGTTCTGCACAAAGTATTAAACTTCGTGGTTTTATAAAAGATAGCATTGGAGACCCTCTTGAATTAGCCAATGTGATTGCCACCGTAAAAGCTTCAGGGAATATTGAGTCTTATGCTATTACCAATCACGAAGGAAAGTTTCAATTAGATCTTCCTGTAAATAACACCTATATTCTTAGAGCAAGTTTTTTGGGTTTTGAAACCCTTGAAAAGGAACTTACCATCCCTGAAGACTCTAATGATTTAAGTTTAAATTTTAACCTCAATCCGCAGGCCAATCAGCTTGATGGGGTAGAAATTGTCTACGAAATGCCTGTAACTGTAAAAGGAGATACAATTACATATAATGCCGACTCTTTTAATCGGGGAGATGAAAAAAAACTAGGGGATGTTATGAAAAATCTTCCAGGAGTGGAGGTTAATGATGACGGCGAAATTGAGGTAGAAGGGAAGGCTGTTACTAAAGTGATGGTAGAGGGAAAAGATTTCTTCGATGGTGATTCGAAATTGGCGACCAAAAATATTCCAGCTAATGCAGTTGATAAAGTTGAGGTATTACGAAATTATAGCGAAGTTGGGCAATTAAGAGGGGTGACTAATAATCAAGACAATATTGCCATCAATATAAAATTAAAGGAAGGGAAAAAGAACTTTTGGTTTGGCGAAGTGACTGCAGGTTCTGGAGTAGACGATGAAGCTGAAGCAAGATATTTGGTACATCCCAAATTGTTTTATTACAACCCAAAATACAGCCTCAATTTTATAACAGATTTTAATGATATTGGCGAAGTGCCATTCACGTGGCGCGATTATTTCAACTTTACGGGAGGGTTTAGGAATTTTAATCGGGGTGGGGGTACCAATTTCAATATTCGTGAAAGCGATTTAGGGTTTGCCATTGCCCAAAACAACCGTGCCAGCAGTATTGAAACCAAGTTTTTAGCAGGAAATTTTAGCTATGCCGCTACACAGTCTTTGGATATAAGTGGTTTCGGAATTCTTTCAGACAATAAAACCAACATTGTTACTAATTCCCTTACACAGTTCATTACATCTGGGGTTACTGAAAGTACCGAAAGTAATTCCAATCAGCACAATCAATTAGGGATGCTAAAGCTCAGCGGCGTCTATAAACCCAACGTGAATTTACAAATGGATTACGACGTGTTGCTAAAAGCTTCAAAACAAACTGAAACGGACAATACCCTATCATTATTTCAAGATTTCAGCAATAATATTTCAGAAAATAAAGAGAACAAACCTGCTTCGATTAATCAGAATTTAAATGTGTATTACACGGTAGATGACGATAATATTTTTGCAGGGCAGGTGCAACATCTCTATCAAGATGAAGACCCTTTTTACAACGCGGCAACCGATTTATTGCCTTTCCCAGGGGTGTTGCCATTAGATACCCTTCAGAATCGATACAACATCAATCAGCAAAAGAATATAAAAACCAATAAGCTGGATGCCAAGGTGGATTATTACCATATTATCAACAATAAAAGCAATGTAAATTTTACGTTAGGTAGCACACTTAGTAAACAGCAATTCAATTCGAATATCTTTCAGTTGTTGGATGATGGAAGTAGGGAAGATTTACTTGAGACTCAAGAAATTGAAGGAGAAACTGAAACCCTTGTAAATGATGTTTCGTATGGATTTACAGATGTGTTTTTAGGCTTGCACTACAAATTTAAAACAGGGCAGTTTACATTTTCGCCTGGGGTAACGCTTCATAATTACAATGTGAAAAATGACCAGTTAGGGCTATCCCAATCTCAAAATGATTGGCGATTGCTTCCAGATGTTTTTGCCCTTTGGGAAATTAAGAAAAGTGAAAGTTTACGTTTTAATTACGCCCTTTCTGCAGAGTATACCGATGTAAACAACTTTGCCGAAGCCTATGTTTTCAATAATTACAACCGAATGTTTCGCGGGAATAGGTTGTTGGAAAATGCTTTTTCGCATAGCTATAACTTGACTTATTTCAGTTTTAATTTATTTAATTACACCAATGTTTCGGGATCGTTAAACTATACGCGTCGATTAAAAGGGATTAAAAATAATACTCAAATTGTTGCGATTAATCAGGTAACGGTCCCTCAGAATATTGACAGTAATTTTCCGGACGAAACGTTTTCGGCTTTTGGGAGATTTAGCAAACGAATTAAAAAAATTGAATTGGCTGCCAATGCCAATGTAAGTTTAAGTACGTCTAACAATATTATTAATGAAGAGATCAGGCAAAGTGAAAGTCTTACACAAAGCTATCGTGTAAGTGCACGTAGTAGTTTTAGAGAGTGGCCTAATTTTGAGGTGGGGTACAATCTGTCAATAAATAATTATGACAATGGTGGGTTGGAGCAGGTTTTTTATACACAACGCCCCTATATTAATACTGATATAAATTTTCTGAAACATTTCTCACTTTCGACAACTTGGGATTTATATAATTACACCAATAAAGCCAATACCATCGAAAATAAATACTCCTTCTTAAATGGAACGCTTTATTATCAACAAGGAGATAGTCCTTGGGAATTTAGTATTCAAGCCACGAACATTTTAAATACTGAAGCGACAAATACCGATAGTTTTAACGAAGAATACAATACTACAAGTCAATATTTTGTGCTACCCAGAATTATGATGTTTGTGGTGAAATACGATTTGTAAATTTTTGGTTTCAATTCTTTCGATTATCTTTAATCGCAAGCTTTTTTAGAACTGAAAACCAATCATTATAAAAACACCTTTAGTAAACTTTTCCATTGCCTTTTTTTTCGGAATAATTCTTTCGGGAATGCTATTTCTTTCTTGTGCCAAAAAGGATTCTAAAGAAGCAACTCTTTCTAAAAACACAGTTGGTTTTGAAGCGTTACCCTTAGAAAAAATAGGGATAGATTTTACCAATTCCATCACTGAAAATCAAATTCAAAATTATTTTAATTATCCCTATTTATACAATGGAGGGGGCGTTGCGGTGGGTGATATTAATAATGATGGACTTGCCGATATTTACTTTACGGGAAACCAAGTGGAAGATCAATTGTATCTAAATTTAGGGAATATTTCCTTTAAAAATATTACTGAGGAGGCGGGTATTTCTAAACAAAAGAATTCATGGCATACAGGAGTGCTCATGTGGGATGCAAATAATGATGGTTTGCTGGATATTTATGTGTGTCGGTCGGGGAAATCTGAAGACGCATCGCTTCGCAAAAACTTACTGTATATCAATAATGGGAATAACAGTTTTACAGAATCTGCAGCGTTGTTTGGGATAGACGATTCGGGGTATAGTACTCAGGCCTATCCCATAGATTTTGATAAAGATGGTGACCTCGATTTATTGGTGGTAAATCATAGAGTATATTTTCAGCAAAACTCTTTTTTCGATTTTGATAATGATTTAAAGTATTCACACGATACGAGTCATCGGTTGTATCAAAATAATGGGGATCACACTTTTAGTGATGTTTCCATAAAAGCGGGAATACAAACCCATGCGTGGGGGTTAAGCGCCGTGATTGAAGACTTCAATAATGATGGATGGGACGATATCTATGTTGCTCACGATTTTCAGCAACCTGATAAACTGTTTGTCAATAATCAGGACGGAACTTTTAAAGAAACATTTTCAGACTATTTTAACCATTCGTCATTTTATAGTATGGGATCGGATATGGCCGATATCAACAATGATAATCTGCCCGATTTAATGGTTTTGGACATGGTTTCGGAAGATCATTTACGCTCTAAAAGAATGATGGCTTCTATGAATACCCAAAGCTTTTACCAAATGGTCGAAAAAGGATACGGGCACCAATACATGATTAATACGCTTCAGCTTAATAATGGGATTGGTACCTACAGTGAAATAGCACAATTAGCTGGCGTTGCAAAAACCGATTGGAGTTGGGCGCCACTTTTAGCCGATTTTGATAATGATGGGTGGAATGACCTTTTTGTGACCAATGGAATTAAAAAAGATGTCACGGATAACGATTTAAAAATTCGTTTGGATAGAATGCTTAAGGAGGGAAATGGAGTCCGGTGGGACGTGGCGACCGAGATGATTCCAGCAAGTGTTATTTCAAATTATATGTTTAAAAACACGGGTCATCTGGGTTTTAAAAATGTTACCCAAGATTGGGGGTTGAGTGAACCCATTAATTCCAATGGGGTTGCTTATGCCGATTTGGACAATGACGGAGATTTAGATTTGGTAGTGAATTCTATGGGAGTACCTTCTGTTGTTTTTGAGAATAAAATTTCTAAAACTGAAAATTATGTGTCACTGCAATTAAAGGGACTTGCGCCAAATCCTTTTGTTGTGGGAGCTAAAGTATCGATTTATTCGGGTGAAGAGATTCAATCCAAAAGATTATTTCCTTCACGAGGGTTTCAGTCTTCTGTAGAATACAGACTCCACTTTGGATTAGGGCAAAAATCTATTGTTGATAGTATTGTGGTAGAATGGGCTGATGGGTATTCGAGTCGTATGACGAACATTTCAGCGAATCAAAATCTACTATTAAATTCAGAATCTCTTCCGAAAACAATAACAAAGAAGAAGGAAATAAATAACCAGTTGTTTAGAGAAGTTACCGAAGATATTGGAATCGATTTTGAGCATAGAGAAAATGAATTCAATGACTTTGCAGAAGAGATTTTACTTCCTCATAAACAATCAGAATTTGGTCCTTTTATTGCCGTTGGTGATGTGAATGGAGATGGACTTGAGGATTTTTTTGTGGGGGGAGCCCACAAACAATCTGGAGTATTATACCTTCAAAAGGAAGACGGGACTTTCTATAAAAGTAAGTCACAACCTTGGGAAAAGGATCTTGTTTCAGAAGATTTGGAAAGTTTATTTTTTGATGCTGATGGTGATGGAGATTTAGATTTATATGTAGTAAGTGGTGGTGCTATTTTTGTGCAAGGAAATCCAAACCTTCAAGACCGACTTTACATTAATGACGGTAAAGGAATTTTTAAAAAAGATTTACAAGCCCTTCCCGAAATGTTTAAAAGTGGATTGTCAGTTACAGGCGGTGATTTTGATGGTGACGGAGATACAGATCTTTTTGTTGGTGGACGTTTAATCTCCGGTAGATATCCATTACCTCCTCGAAGCTATCTATTGGAAAACATAAACGGAAAATTTACAGATGTAACCGATTTGTTAGCGCCATCCTTACTACATCCAGGGTTGGTAAGTGATGCTGTTTTTACAGATTTTGATAAAGATGGCGATTTAGATCTGATGGTAGTTGGAGAGTGGATGCCTATTAGTTTGTATGAAAACGACCAAGGCTTTTTTATGGATGCAACTTCAAAATTTAATTTAGAAAATACCTCTGGATGGTGGAGTAAAATTACTGTAGTCGATTGGGATAAAGACGGAGATGATGATTATATTCTGGGTAATATAGGTGAAAATAATAAGTTCCACCCAAGTGAGAATTCACCATTACATATTTATGCAAATGATTTTGATGGAAACGGGAGTTTTGATATTTATTTGGCAAAAGAAAAGGGGGATCTACAATTACCCGTTAGAGGGAGGGAATGCTCTTCGCAACAGATGCCAGGAATTTTAGATAAATTTCCAACGTATGATGCCTTTAGTAAGGCCAAAATTGAAGATATCCTTGGGGTCAATGGAATTAATAATGCCTACCATAAAGAAGTAACGATATTTTCTAGTTTGTTGTTGCAGAACCATAAAACCTCATTTACTCAAACCAAACTACCAGTAGAGGCTCAATTCTCCCAATTAAATGGGATGGTAATTCACGATTTTAATGATGACACTTATCCAGATGTGCTTTTAGTTGGAAATAATTATGGATCTGAAGTTGAAACGACACGTTATGATGCATTACAAAGTGTAACTATTTTGAATGATAAAATAGGTGGCTTTAAGGTGCTTTCTTTGCAAAGAACTGGGTTGACTCTTTCAGAAAATGTAAAGTCTATTTCGCGGTTAAATTACTTCTCAGATAAAAATTCATTTCGGTTACTTTTAGGGTGTAACAACCATAAAATTAAGGTTTTCCAAAAGAACTGAATTGTAAGAATCTCATTTTCAGCTTTTTTTGTATAAATTTCACTGTGCTTCTATTATTTTTTTCTTAAATTTAGAATTCTAACTAACCAATAATTTTCAAAATGAAAAAGTCTATCTTTTTTTCATTCCTTCTGTTCATTTTAGGAATGAGTACTGGTATGTCTCAGGAATACCTTGAGTTAATTCAAAATCCAAAAGCAAATACTACGCTTCAAGAAGTTCAGCAAAAGGCTGAAGCCTATTTTGCAACCCGTGATAAGGGAAGAGGCAGTGGTTACAAGCAATACAAGCGTTGGGAATATAAAATGCAGCGTTTGGTTAATGCCGATGGTAAAATTGCCAAGAACTTTAGTAAGTTAAATTGGGAAGCAGCCAGAAAATTAAATCTTGGTAGTCAATCTGTAGGTAACAGAATGCCAGTAGGGTGGACAGATCTTGGCCCTACAAGCTTTACAGTAGGAAATCAAGGATACAGTGCTGGATTAGGCAGGGTCAATGTCATTGGGTTCCATCCTACAGATGCGAACACCTTTTATATTGGCACACCTGCAGGAGGTTTATGGAGAACTACCGACGGTGGTGCTACTTGGACTGTCATGGCGGATATGCTTGCAAGCATTGGAGTTTCTGGAATTTCAGTAGACCACACAACGCCATCCACTATTTATATTTTAACTGGGGATGGAGATGCTGGGGATACCCAATCTATTGGTGTTTTGAAATCCACAGATAGTGGTGCTACTTGGGCGCCTACTGGACTTTCATGGGGAGTAACAAATTTTAATAGAGGGTATAAGTTATTAATGCATCCCACCAACAGCAACATAATGTTTGCCGCAACCACGGTAGGACTTTTGAAAACGACCGATGGTTGGAATACTTGGTCGACAGTGCAGAGTGGAAATTTTAGAGATATCGAATTTAAACCTGGTGACCCGTCAACGGTTTATGCTGTAAGTACAAATACATTTTATAAATCAACCAATACAGGAACTTCATTTTCCGTAATTAGTTCAGGTCTTCCTACAGGAGAATCTCGTATTGCTATCGCGGTTACTCCGGCCAACGCAAATTATGTTTATTACCTAGCTGGACCTGGAGGGTTTAGCGGAGCAGGTACTTATAGAGGGATGTATCGCTCTACAGACTCGGGAACTACATTTTCAACGATGTCTACCTCTCCTAATATTCTAGAAGGATCTACTGGAGGTGGTGGGTCTGGTGATCAATCTTGGTATGATTTGGCAATTGCGGTAGATCAAACTAATGCTAATAATGTAGTTAGTGGAGGTGTAAATGTTTTTAGATCTACTGATGGTGGGGTTAATCATGTAAATAGTGCACATTGGGTAATTGGGGGGCAATATGTTCATGCCGATATTCATGATCTTGTTTATAACCCTTTAAATAACAATTTATATTGTGGTAGTGATGGCGGTATTTCGGTAAGTACTGACCATGGTGTTACTTGGAATAATATTTGGGACGGTCTAGGAATCATGCAACTTTATCGTATTGCAGGGGTAGATTCAAATCCAAATCTTTTAATTGGAGGAGCTCAGGACAATGGGTCTAATAAATATACAGGTACCACTACAATCGAACAAATTTATGGTGCCGATGGTATGGATTGTATGATAAATTATAATGATAATAACACATTGTATTATAGTTTTCAAAATGGTGGTTTGAGACGATCTACTAATGGAGGGAATACTGCTACTGGGATTAAACCTCCAGGTAGTATAGGGTCCTGGGTCACCCCTTACGCTATGGATGCCACAAATCCAAATATAATTTATGGCGGATATAGTGATGTTTTTAGAAGTACAGATAGTGGGACTACTTGGACGAATTTAGGTTCAGATGGACGTGGAGCTTTTGCTGTGGGTGTAAATGACCCTACAAGACTTTATGCGGCTGTAGGAAGTGCAATTCAAACTTCAGCAAACACAGGAGGGTCTTGGACTACCATTACAGGATCTTGGCCTGGATTAACTATTACCTTTATTGCAGTAGATCCTGCCGATGCAAATAGGGTCTGGATAACCTTAGGGGGATATACAGCTGGCGAAAAAGTTTATGAATCCACGAATGCAGGTGCAACTTGGACTAATATTTCAGGGGCATTGCCAAACTTACCAGCACATTGTATTGCTTTCGAAAATACGGGGGGAACACCAGCAGATGCATTATATATTGGAATGAGTGTTGGTGTTTATTATACCTCAGATGTAACTCCCTGGCAATTATACGAGACTGGTTTACCCAATGTTCCAGTGTATGACTTAGAAATAAATGAAACTAGTGGACTAATAAGAGCAAGTACCTATGGTAGAGGAATTTGGGAAGCTCCGTTATTTGGGGGTGCTCCTCCTACTAACGACTTGTGTTTAAATGCGGATCCAATTACTTGTGGACAAACTGTAAGTGGGGATACTACCATGGCCACTTTTGATGGAGCACCCTTCTGTGATACTAGTAATACAGCACCTGGAGTATGGTATACTTTTACAGGAATTGAGGGAATAACCAATTTAAGCACTTGTAATCAAGCTTCTTACGACACCAAAATATCTGTGTATTCAGGAACATGTGGAACTCTCGTTTGTGAAGCAGGTCAGGATGATAATTTTGGAGCTGGTTGTTTAAATTTTACAACTAGTTTAGATGTTTGTACTCAGGCAGGAGTTACGTATTACGTATTAGTCCATGGATTTGCTTCGGCAACGGGAACTTTCGATTTAACCATGACCTGCACCCCGTTGAATGTAAGCTTAACCTGTCCTCCAACTCAAAATGTGGAAGGATGTTCGGCTGCAGATGCCCCTCCAGCTTTTGCTAATTTTACAGAATTTCAAACTGCCGGTGGGTCGACGGTAGATGGTGATACAGCTACTTTCGCTCTAATAAATGAAGTTAGTAGTGGAGGTTTTCCAGTAACTATAACACGCACTTATGAAATTGCTGATGTATGTGGAAATACAGCAACTTGTGATCACATTATTATTGTAGAGGATACTATAAATCCCGTAATGGCCTGTCCAGCAGATATTATGGCGAATACCGATGCTGGACAATGTAGCGCTGTGGTTACCTATGCCGATGCATCAGCAATTGATGCTTGCGGAATTGCTTCTGTTGTGCAAACCTCTCCAGATCCTTTAGTATTGAGCTCGGGAGATGCCTTTCCAGTGGGTACAACTACAGTTACTTTTACAGCAACAGACGTAAATGGGAATACATCTACATGTAGTTTTGATATTATTGTAGAGGATAACGAAGATCCGGTAATTGCTTGTCAAGACATTACGGTAGAATTAGATGCCAATGGAGATTATAACTTAACACCAGGTGAAGTACTTGCAAGTTCAAGTGACAACTGTGGTATTGCATCG
>NZ_JAHWDP010000009.1 GCF_019312585.1 Halomarinibacterium sedimenti
AACTGCCGAGGGTACTGCACCAAACGGAAGCACTGTAGATGATCTATCAGATGACAACAGTGTGTTAGAAGACGATCCAACGGTAGTTACCTTATGTCAAAATGCAGCTATTGCAATTGTTAAAGAAGGTAGTATTCCACCAACACCAAGTGGAGGAGGATGTCCAGTGGAAGGAGATGTTATTGAATATGTATTCACTGTTTACAATACAGGAAATACAACACTCGATAATATTACTGTATCGGATCCATTATTAGAAGCGCCAAACCCAGTAGTACCAATTGTATTCCAAGGTGGCGATGCCGATGGTGACGGTGAATTAGACCTAACAGAGATTTGGACTTATACAGCTACCTATGTACTTACTCAAGCTAATGTAGATGCTGGAGAAGTTGTGAATCAGGCTACTGCGGAAGGTACAACTCCTGGAGGTGATACTGTTAGTGACCTGTCTGATGAAAGTAGTATACTTGAGGATGACCCAACTGTAGTTGTTATATGTCAAACCCCTGTGATTGCTTTAGTTAAAGTAGGAACATTCAATGACTTAAATGGTAATGGTTGTGCAGATCCAAAGGAAACAATTTCCTATGCATTTACAGTGTTTAATCAAGGTACAGTAACATTGACCAACATCACTATTACTGATGCTCTTGTAAATGTACAAGGAGGACCAATCACTTTGGCTCCACTTGCAACAGATGGAACTTCATTTACTGCAACCTATGTTATTACACAGGCCGATATAGATAATGGTTTTGTTGAAAATCAAGCCATTGTAACTGGATTTACCTTATTAGGAGACCAAGTATCAGACTTGTCTGATGATAATAGTGAGTTTGAAGATGACCCAACAATTACGGTTCTTTGTCAAGATGCACGAATTGCAATCATTAAAGAAGGAACTCCTAATGATGAGAACAATAATGGATGTATAGATTTAGGTGAAACAATTGTATATGACTTTGTTGTAACGAACCTTGGTAATGTAGAATTAACTAATGTAATTGTTACAGACCCATTAGTAGCCGTAATTGGTGGACCAGTTACAATTGCCGCAGGGCAGTCGGATACTGAAACTTTCTCAGCTGTTTATACAGTTACTCAAGAGGATGTTGATAATGGTTTTGTAAGTAATCAAGCGACTGCCGAAGGTACAACTCCAGCAGGAGATGTTGTTTCAGACTTGAGTGATAACAATAGTAACTTTGAAGATGACCCAACTGTTAGTACACTTTGTCAAGAGCCTTCTATATCACTTGAAAAAGCAGGAGTTTACAACGATGATGGAGATAATCTACCTCAAGTAGGTGAGACCATAACGTATTCTTTCAGTGTAACCAATACAGGTAATGTTACTTTATATAACATTGAACTTGTGGATGACTTACCTGGAATTGAAGTTATGGGAGGTCCAATAGCTCAATTACTTCCAGGAGAAACAGATAGTGACACGTTCACAGCAGTTTATGCAATAACCCAAGAGGATATTGATAATGGAGAAGTAATTAATCAAGCTATTGCTACCGGTATTACAGATGATGGAACTGAGGTTTCAGATTTATCTGATGATCCTAGTGACCTAACGAATACAGATTTAGATGGTGATGGCGAACCAGATGATCCAACAATTGTTGATATACCAGATGTATTAGGAATATTTGAAATATTCAACGGTATTACTCCTAATGGAGATGGATTAAATGATTTCTTCGAAATTAGAGGAATTCAAGATTATCCAGATAATAATGTGAAGATCTACAACAGATGGGGAGTACTTATCTGGGAAACCGATGGTTATGGAGGACTTTCAGGAGAGGAGAATGTATTTACAGGCGAATCAAATGCAAGAGCAACCATTAATTCGGGAGAATTATTACCAACAGGAACCTACTTCTATATCTTGACCATAAATGGAGAAAATCCAGGACAGTCAAATTATACAGGATACCTATACATTAATAGATAAAAACAAAAATCCGAGGGGTTTAGTGCCCCTCGGAATTCAAAAAGCAGTAAGATGAGAAACAGTTACATAGCAATCTTGGTTTTACTTTTACTTGGGACCACCATTTCGAGTAATGCCCAACAGGACCCACAGTACACACAATATATGTACAACACTCAGGTGGTAAATCCGGCCTATGCTGGATCAAGGGATGTATTAAGCTTTGGACTTCTTGGAAGAACCCAATGGGTTGGCTTTGAAGGAGCACCCAAAACAGGAACTTTTACGGTCAATGGCCCAATTGGAACATTAGATAATATGGGCTTAGGTTTGTCCATTGTCTATGATGAAATTGGTCCTGCTGTTGAATCCAACATTACCATAGACTATGCCTATAGGATTAATGTTTCTGAAGATGGAATCGTTTCCTTTGGAGCAAAAGCTGGTTTAGATTTATTAGATGTCGATTTTACAAAGTTAAATATAGCCGATGGAGGTGATGTTTTCGAAAATGATAATATCGATAATAAACTACAGCCTCAAATTGGAGCGGGAGTATATTATAACACCGAAAAGTTTTACGCAGGGATTTCTGTGCCAAATTTTCTTACAACAAAACACTTTGATCAATCAGAAATTAGAGATATTTTAAATGGTTCTCTTATTGCTGGTGAAACTACGGCTGCTGAAAGATTACACTACTTTTTAATTGCTGGATATGTATTTGATATTAGTGATAATTTAAAATTTAAGCCCGCGACCTTAGTAAAGGCTGTAAGTGGTTCTCCATTACAATGGGATGCTTCAGCTAACTTCTTAATAAATGATAAATTTACCCTTGGTGCCTCTTATAGATGGAGTGCAGCACTAAGTGCAATGGCTGGTTTTCAAGTTTCAGATTCAATCTTTATTGGATTAGGATATGATTACCAATCTACCGATATTGAAACTTATAGTGATGGTTCTTACGAAGTATTCCTTCGTTTTGACCTAAACAGTAAGCCAGAACGCGTGTTAACACCAAGATTCTTCTAAACTAACTAAATATGAAGACCAAATTAGTATTAAAGCAAATACTTATGTCCCTGCTGGTTACCCTAATTGCCAGTAGCTCCATTGCCCAAAAAGGCCAAATTGAAAAGGCAAATAAAGAGTATGATAAATATTCGTATATCGATGCCCGAGAGATTTACTTAAAAGTGGTCGAAGATGGATACCAATCGGCTCAAGTATTTCAAAAGCTTGGAGATACCTATTATTACAATAGTGAATATGCAGATGCTGCTAATTGGTATCAAAAGTTAATCAATCAATATCCAAATGAGGTAGAGCCAATCTATTACTATAGAACAGCACAATGTTTAAAAAGTATGGGTAAGTATGAAGAGTCTGATCTTATGATGGAAGCATATTCCAAAGTTGGAGGTGCGGGAATTATCCTAAATAATTATAAAGATGACCCAGATTATTTAAAAAGTATTGCTTTTCAAGCAAAAGGGTATATCGTGGAGAAAACTAGAATTAATACAGAGTATTCAGACTTTGGACCATCGTATTATGGCAATAAAATAGTTTTTGCTTCGGCAACAAAAAATACCGAGGGTGTTAAAACCTTTGCTTGGGACGAACAGCCTTTCTTAGATCTGTTTACGGCAGATATGGATGAAAATGGGTATCTATCTAATGTTATGCCGTTAGATGGAGACATCAATACAAGATATCACGAATCGTCTGCCACTTTTACGAAGGATGGAAATACTGTCTATTTTACTAGAAATAACTTTATTGATGGTAAAAAAGGGAGAGATAAAGAAAAAACCATTCGTTTAAAAGTATACAAAGCCACAAAAAGCGGTGATAATTTTTGGACTAATGTTGAAGAATTACCATTTAACAGCAAAGAATTTTCAGTAGGACACCCTGCACTAAGCAAAGATGAAAAGCGTTTATACTTTGCATCTGATAGGCCTGGAACATTTGGAATGAGTGATATTTGGTTTGTGGATATTAATGAAGACGGCACTTATGGTGAACCTGTAAATTTAGGACCTAATGTAAATACCGAAGCTCGTGAAGGATTTCCTTTTATTAGTGAAATGAATAATATTTATTTCTCCAGTGATGGACAATCAGGTTTAGGAGGATTGGATATTTTTGTAGCACCCCTTAATGCAGATGGGAAAGCAGGAAAAGTAACTAATTTAGGTGAGCCTGCTAACAGTCCTAAGGATGATTTTGGGTTTATAATTAGAGAAGAAAAACGCATTGGGTATCTATCCTCCAATAGAGATGGTGATAAAGGAAGTATTTCAGATGACATTTATCGAGTTCAAGAAAAATGTGAAATTACCATTACAGGTCTTATCTCCAATGAACTTACAGGTGAGCCATTACCTGGAGCAATTGTATTTCTATTAGATGAAAATAATAAGGAAGTTGCACAAGTAGTAGCCGATGAGAATGGGAAATACAATTTTGAAGCATTAGCAGCTTGTGATTCAAAATATATTATTAGAGGAGGAAAAGATGGTTGTGAGTATAATGAAAGAGAAGTAAGAACCCCTAGCAAAACAGGTACTATTACAGTTGATTTAAAACTAGAATGTGACCCTTGTCCGCCTAATGACTTAGGATGTCGTTTAGCACTTCAACCAATATATTTCGATTTTGACAGGTATAATATTCGACCAGATGCAGCCGTGGAGTTAGCAAAAATTTTAGCCGCTATGCGTCAATATCCAGAATTGATTATTCATATCGAATCCCATACAGATTCACGTGCGCCATTTAAGTATAATGAAGTACTTTCAGAAAAGAGAGCACAATCTACACTTAATTGGTTGGTTGAAAAAGGAATTAGTAAGAGTAGATTAACTGCCAAAGGATATGGCGAAAGACAACTTCAAAATAGATGTTCGGACGGCGTAGAATGTACCGAAGAAGAACACCAATTGAATAGACGCTCTATGTTTATAATACAAAATTAATAGCCAAATTTTGTTTCAATTTTAAAAGCGTCCAACACATCGTTGGGCGCTTTTGCTTTTTCTTAACAAGTCATTTCGTATTTTTGAAAAAAATGAATGCTTTGCAAGAAGAACAAGTAATTCTCGTAAACGAGAAAGATGAACAAATTGGATTAATGCCTAAGCAAGAAGCTCATGAAAAAGGTGTTTTGCATAGAGCTTTTTCAGTTTTTATATTCAACGATAATGGAGAATTAATGCTCCAACAAAGAGCCCTACATAAATATCACTCTCCAGGACTGTGGACAAATACATGTTGTAGTCATCAACGTGATGGAGAAACTACTTTAGAAGCGGGTAAACGAAGACTTGAAGAAGAAATGGGATTTACTACAGACTTAAAAGTAACTACTACTTTTATTTACAAGGCTCCTTTCGATAACGGCTTAACCGAACATGAATTAGACCACATTATGGTTGGAACGTATAATGAAGCACCTAATATTAACCTTGATGAAGTTGCTTCATGGAAGTGGATGCCTCTTGAAAAAGTGAAAGAAGACGTGATAAATAACCCAGACCATTATACCGCTTGGTTTAAGATTATATTTGATAAATTTCACGAAAATATTAGCTCATGAGTTTAACTATTTACAGAAAAGCCCATTTTAACGCTGCACATAGGTTGTACCGTAAAGATTGGAGTGATGAGAAGAATAGCGAAGTATTTGGTAAATGTAGTAATCCAAATTTTCACGGACATAACTACGAACTAGAAGTAGGGGTTACGGGCGATGTAGATCCTACAACAGGTTTTGTAATTAATTTAGATGTTCTTAAAAAGGTAATATTTGAAGAGGTTGAAAAACCCTTTGATCATAAAAACCTTAATATTGAAGTACCAGAGTTTAAAAACTTAAATCCTACGGTCGAAAATATTGCAATTGTAATATGGAATAAACTCCGAAAGAAATTGGATTCAAAATATGGAATTTCTGTAAAGCTTTACGAAACTCCTAGAAATTTTGTAGTCTATAAGGGATAGTATGAAATTAGGAGACTCATTGCCAGAATTTTCTTTAAACAATCAAGAAGGACATCTTATTTCAAGTACTGATCTAAAAGGTAGAAACCCTCTTGTAATTTATTTTTATCCCAAAAACTTTACCCCAGGATGTAATCGAGAGGCCTGCGGGTTTCGAGATAGCTTTGAAGAATTTTCCGCAAAAGGAGCGCAAGTTATAGGTATTAGTGCCGATAGTGTAGCATCCCATCAAAAGTTTGCAACGCACTATAAATTACCTTTTATACTACTTTCAGACTCTAAAAATAAAGTAAGAAAGCTTTTTGGTGTAAAGTCAAATTTCCTTGGAATTCTTCCGGGTCGCGAAACGTATGTCTTCAATAAAGAAGGAAACCTTACCTTTAAGTTTAAATCTATGGGTGCCGATGCACATATAGAAGAAGCATTAAAACATATTTAGAATTGGGAAAATCGAAATTATATCCGTTAAAATTTCATCCTCAACTCAAGGAAAAAGTTTGGGGAGGTTCTAAGCTAGTATCAGTTTTAGGAAAAAAAGGAAAAGGTAAACTAGGGGAGAGTTGGGAGCTTTCTGGGGTAAAAAATAATATTTCAATTGTTTCAAACGGTAAATTGATAGGAGAAAATTTAAATATGCTTATCGATGAGTATGGTACCGATTTGTTGGGCGAAGCAGTTTTAATAAAATACGGAAAGGAGTTTCCTTTACTTTTTAAATTTCTTGACGCAAGAGAGGATTTATCCGTTCAGTTGCATCCTGATGATAAAGTTGCGAAACAACGCCATAATAGCTTTGGAAAGACCGAAATGTGGTACATACAACAGGCAGATAAGGATGCGAGGCTTATTTTAGGCTTCAACCAAAAAATGGACAAAGAAACCTATTTGCAACATCTTTCAAAAAGGGCCATCACTAAAATTTTACATGCTGAAAAAGTACAGAAAGGAGATGCCTTTTTTATTGTTCCCGGAACAGTCCACGCCATTGGAGCAGGTGTTTTATTGGCTGAAATCCAACAAACGAGTGACATTACTTACCGAATTTACGATTGGGACCGCCCCGATGTAGACGGGAGTATGCGTGAGTTGCATACCGACTTGGCTTTGGACGTAATTTCATTTGAAAAATCTGATGCAAAACTGAAGTATTCGGTATCCGAGAATGAGACTACGCCTTTGTGTACATCGGACTATTTCGAAACAAATATTGTAAAACTTACAAAACCTTTTCAGAAAGATATTTCAAAAATAGATTCGTTTATGGTGTATATGTGTGTGGAAGGAACTGCAATTATAAATGGCGAACCTATAAAGCTGGGCGAAACGCTATTACTACCCGCTTGTTTTCAGCACATTCAAATCGAAACTGAAGGAGCAACACTTTTAGAGGTTTACGTGCCGTAAAACTATAAAAATGACTACTTTTGCATAAAATTTTTAAACTATGGCAAGCGTACGCACATTAAAAAAAGACATCAATTACGTTTTAGGAGATATTATTGAAGCGGTTTATATCTGGGAACTTACAAATCCAGGGAAAGAAACAAAAAATTCTGAAAAAATTATCGATGAAGCTATCGAAACTTTTGACGAGCTTATTACAAAAGTGAATGACCGTAGTGTTGAAAACAAAAAACAACACTTTAAGGCTATCAATCAAGAATTGGAAGAAAGAGGCAGAAAATTAATCGACAAAATTAACGCGCTGTAAGCTATTCGCTTTTACGATCTTTAATGAGAGACTCCAATGCTTTACCGTATTTGGAGTCTTTTATTTTTGGGGTAAGCAATTTATAAATAGTGTCGTGATATTTTATATTGGCATCGTACACTTCAGTAAGCATTAAATACGGTGCTATTTCAAAATCATTATTGTTTTTGGCAAAATTAACGGTGGCCAAGTAACGCGAAGACACTAATCGTTGCTGTTGCAATTTTAATGCCTTAGATAAAGAATCTTTCCCTTCTTTTAGTGCGTTAAAATGTTGTTCAATTAAGTCGAGATTTTTATCATTATAACGCTTCATGAGTTTACTGTATTCATCCCACTTCGCCTGATTTACAGAACCCGCTACAGAACTTTCAATTTCGAAGTTTTTCAGTTTTGAATTCAAAACAATTTCTGAAGCCTCCGCAAAAAAAGGCACCCTTCTTTCCGTTTTTAAACTATCATTAAATCGCATGGTTAAATAGTATACCTCTGGATTTTCCACCGGTACAGAAAACTGAAATGTGGATACACCATCTATGACTACAGAATCGACATTCACAAAGCTAGTATCGTCTATTTTCTGAAGTATAAGCGTTCCTTTACGCAAACCATCAACATTTCCTGAAAGTTTCATCTTACCCGTTGAAGAATCACAACTAACAAGGATGAACAGAAAAGCAATAACTGAAAATATAAATTTCATCCGTAAATTTTTAAGAGCCGCAAAGATGCTAATTTTCTTTCAAATTAGTTACCCTGCCGAAGCTAATTGCATTAAAAAAGTACAGGCCACCGCACCAATAGTTCCTATGGCATAACCAAAAACAGCCAATAGCACTCCCACCGTGGCTAATGATGGATGAAATGCTGAGGCTACTACAGGTGCCGAGGCTGCCCCTCCCACATTGGCTTGGCTACCTACTGCCAAAAAGAAATAAGGAGCTTTAATAAGTTTAGCTACTAGAATTAATAATCCAGCGTGTATAGCAATCCACACAGCCCCAATAGCAATAAGTCCTAAATTGTTAAAAATGAGTGAGAGATCCATTTTCATACCAATGGACGCTACAAGAATGTAAATAAATACGCTTCCTATTTTACTTGCGCCAGCTCCTTCATATTTTTTTAATGGGGAATAGGAGAGGAGGACGCCAATGACGGTGGCAATAAAAATCATCCAAAAGAAGGAAGAATTTAAAAACGTAAGGGAGTTTTTCATTAACCCTTTAGGAAGCCCATTTACGTATCCTTCAAAACTAGCGCTTAGGAAATCGGCTCCAAAATGTGCTACACTTACCGTTCCAAAAGCGATGGCACCTAAAATCATATAATCTGATAATGTAGGATTTCGATCTACTTTTTTTGAAAAAGTGGTCACTTTTTCTTTTAAACTTTCAATCGCAGAAGTATCTGCCTTTAACCAGCGGTCAAATTTTTCAGATTTTCCAATTCCTATTAAAATCAAGGCCATCCAAATATTAGCAACCACAATATCTACAAACACCATTTGCCCATAAAGTTTTTGATTGTATTCGTATATTTCCAGCATTGCCGCCTGATTTGCCCCACCACCAATCCAACTACCTGCTAGGGTAGAAAGCCCTCTCCATACAGCATCTGCACCTTCACCTCCAACGGTTTCAGGAGAAATAGATCCTATAATTAGCACAGCAATGGGTCCACCTATAATAATTCCTGCCGTACCTGTTAAAAACATGATTAATGCTTTTGGTCCTAAATTGAACACAGCCTTTAAGTCCAAACTCAATGTCATTAACACCAATGCCGCAGGAAGCAAGAACCTACTGGCGACATAATAAATAGAAGTGCTTCCTTCAACAGCTTCACCAGAGGATGTTACCGTTGTCCAGTCTGGTGCTATTAATCCTACCGAAGTAAAAATGGCAGGAATAAAATATGCCATAAAAAGCGCCGGAATTATTTTATAAAATTGATGCCAAAAGCCAGACTCTTTTGAAGAGGTATAAAAAATAAAGCCTAAAGCAACCATTAAAAGCCCAAATACCACAGTATCTTGGGTTAAAAGTGGAGTTGTGTCTAAAATAGTTTCGGTGATGGGTTCTTGCATGAGGGTCTTATTTTCACGCAAAATACAATTTTTTTATTGTAAGATAAAGGTTGAAATTACTTCCACTACTTTAGGAATGATAGGCCTGCTCGGTTCGTTGTATGATTTGCTGTTTTCAATACCGTCGCCTTCAATTTCCTTTAAAATATGATTCATGGAAGGAATAATTTCAAATTGTGCATTGGGATTAGCTTCTTTTAATTTTTCAGCTTCAGAAACTTGAACCTGTAGATCTTTTTCTCCATTAATAATGAGTACGGGAATAGTAAGTTTTGCAATTTCTGTTTGGGGGTTATAATTCATCCAAGTAATTAAAAATGGCTGAATTTGTGGCCTAAAAATAGAGGCAAGTCCTGGATTGTAGTTTACCGCAACCCCATTAGCTCGCATATCGTCGAAAGATTCTCGGGCATTATCTTTTAGCCCAGGGGCTTGTTTTTCTAATTGATCTACAATAACATCATCTATTTCTTGACCTGCACCGGCAAGTGAAATAAAGCCATCTGCTCTATTTTGAGCGGCGATCATTCCAACAAGAGAACCTTGACTATGCCCAATTACGTAAATCTTTGAGAATGCCTTAGAACGCTTAAAATATTCAATAACATCTATGGCGTCTTTTATAAAATCATCAAAATGGATGCTTTCTTCATTAAGAGTTCGGTCTTTAATTTGTTTTACAATTCGTTTGTCGTATCTAAAGACAGCGATATCGTTATCATAAAGTGCTTCTGCTAGGAATTTCAATGAATTATTCTTCATCATTTGTTGGTTCCCATTTCTGTCTATGGGACCAGATCCTCCTATAAGTATGGCAAGAGGAGGTTTTTCGGTTGTGCTTGGAACCAAAATTGTACCGTCTACCATAGGAGAAACACTTATGTCTTTTCCATTTTTATCTGTTGTTTGAGAAAAAAGAATACACGGAAATAAAAGAAAGAGAATAACCAAGCTTTTCATAGTTCAAGTTTTTTATAAAGGTACGGCTTTTATAAAACGAAAAGATGATGTACTTCTTGTGTTTCCAAATTTCGATGAAATAACAATTAGTTAAAATGCCTGTTGTATCTTTACTGAAATTTATATTGAAATGAAAAAACTTATCTTTCTTGCTTTTGCATTTTTGTTTGTTACTAGTAGTTATGCTGCTGAAGATTGGGGTCCTACAGGACATCGTGCTGTAGGTGAAATTGCACAATCGTATCTATCTCCAGAGGTAAAATTAATTATTGAAGATATCCTTGATGGGCAATCCCTAGCACTGGTTTCTACCTTTGCAGATGAGATAAAAAGTGACGAACGCTACAAAGCATTTTCTCCGTGGCATTATGTAAACTTTCCTTTTGACAGCACCTACGAAAAATCCCCAAAGAGCGAAAAAGGAGATATTATTGTGGCCATAAAAAAATGTGTAGAAGTTTTAAAAAGTAAAGAGGCTTCTAAGGATGATAAAGCTTTTTATTTAAAAATGCTAGTTCATTTTATGGGTGATTTACACCAGCCGTTACATGTGGGTTTAGCGGAAGATAGAGGAGGGAATACTTTTCAAGTGCAATGGTTTGATGAAGGCGTAAATTTACATTGGGTTTGGGATGAAAAAATTATTGAAAAATTTGGAATGACCTATACTGAATTAGCTCAAAATACCAATAAGCTTTCACAAGAAGAGCTTGACGCCATTCAAAAAGGGAATGTGGAAGATTGGATGTATGAAAGCCGTACTCTTTGTTTGGACGTTTATGATTATACTAAAGTAGGAGATAAATTGAGCTACGAATATATGTACAGGTACGCTCATGTGGTTAGAAACCAGCTTCAAAAAGGGGGAATACGGTTGGGGAACTTGCTGAATACTATTTTTAGTTAAGCTATTATTTTTCTGAAGGTAAGATTGATACGTGGGTCTTGTACCATTTTTGTTTTAGGAAGTTGATGCTGCCAATAATGTTGTGTTGCTCCAGCCATAAGCAATAAACTTCCATGACTAAGCGAAAGCTTATAGGTTTCCTTAGTATCTTTTTTATTTTTTAAATGAAAGAATCGAGGGGTGCCAAAACTCACCGAAGCTATGACAGGGTTTTCTCCTAATTCTTTTTCATCATCACTGTGCCAACCATTACTATCGTTTCCGTTTCTGTATAAATTGAGTAAAACTGCATTAAATTTTTCTTGATTTTCTGTTTCAATCTGAGCTAGTATTGAAAACAAATCTGGGGTAAATGGTTTTGGGAACATCCTTATTCCAGAATAGCTATAGCTTTTGCCTTCAATTCCATAAAGCGCTGTAAGTCTGGGTTGCGGATATATTTTTCCGAAGACTTTTATATCATCTTGTTGCCAAGGAGTTTCTTTAAGGAGTTTCTGAAAATAGTAATCTGCTTTCTTTTCTGAAAAGAAGTTAGGGTAGTAGGTTATTTCGGCATTTTTTAAAGGTAATTTTATAGAATGCCCTGTGCTTACAGAAATAATTTTGTCCAGATTAAACATAAAAATACGCCCAATACATGATAAAAAACTGAAGTGGAATCCTTACAATTAATGCCCACTTTGGAAGTTTTAACGAAGCCTTTTTCTCTTGTAACATATAAAAATGTACAGGTAGAAAAAGCAGCATAAGTATCATAATTCCCCAACCTGCAATTTGCTGTGTGGGAGGATTTAATAGCATAAAACCTAATATCATTTCTAATATTCCGCTAAGAAGTACCATAGTCTTGTGAGCTGGAATATAGGGTGGCATTATTTTTAAATATATTTTTGGTTTCTGAAAATGTAAAAATCCTGTGATAACAAAGAGTAGTCCTAATAGATATTGGTGCCAAGGAAGCATAAAGAAATTGTTTTTTCAAAAATACATTTTTTACTTCTAAATAGGATTTTAAAAAAGTCCAAAATTGCTATCATATTTGTGCGTAATTCCTACATATAGTCATATTAAATCTTATATTTTCGATAAAATACATATATAATTCGTTGTAATACAATATCATATAAATAATTTAACACTTAGCTATGGTTTACTGACATATCTTTGTAATACCCAAATTTAATACTTATGAATGCCTACAAATGCCCCCGCTTTGTTGTAGTAATTCTTCTAACGGTTTTATACCAAAACATGGTTGCCCAAGTTGGAATTAATACAACAAATCCCAGAGCGACCCTTGAGATAGCAGGAGACACAAATATTACCGGTACTATTGATATTGGAGATATTTCAAGCTTAACTGATGGTGAACAATCCACTTTTTTAATTCAAGATTCTGATAATTCAATAAAATCTATTGATGTAAGTAACCCAACAGGTGCAGCATTAGGATATATTCAAGAGTATGAAATCATAAACCCCGATAAAGATTGGGTAAAAGATTTTGATACTGGAATAGATGCTTCAGATTATGTTTTAATTGCTATTTCAGCTAGTTTTGATCAGGAGCTAATTATTTCAGACAGTCATAATGCTCCCGATAATGCTACGCTTCCATATACATCTACATTTGTAAAAAATGGCACGTGGCATATTATTGCAGATTTTCCGGTGGCAGCAAATACGGCTGGTACTATTGGTACTTGGAATATCCAAACACTTATTTACTCTAATGATTTATCAAAACAATTTGGTACGGTTGTAATTCCAATGTTGGGAGGCACAACTTCAAGTGCTGTTGTACCAATAATTGACTAAAAATCAATATCCTATGAAAAGAATTATTACCTATATCATCTTTTTTGCAGTAGGGGTAAGTTATGCTCAAATTGGAATTGGAACATCATCACCGCAAGCAGATTTACACGTTGTTGGGGATATGCTTATCCAAGAGTCATTTATAATGAGTACACTACCTACTGTTTTGCCTTTGGAAGAGGATTTTAAATTAATAACCCGGAGCAATTCATCGAACCCCGTAGGAAAGGTTACAGAGTTATCGGTTTATGATAGGGCAGTGGCACCTATAAATGTTGTGGATTATAGCTTTACAAATATTCAGTTGGATAACCTTAGTGACCTTGACCTACAATATGATGCTTCAAAATATATTGTAGCCATCTCAAATTTTAGATATACAGGTGATGCCATTACTAAGACGCCTGTTCCAGCGACATCAACTTTTTCAGTTGGAAATTTTGTAGTGCGTACATTTATTAGTGCTGGTACATGGCACCTAGAAATCCAAAATAGAATTTTAGATGCAGATGTTTTAGATACTATAGAATATGCAGTAACTCTAATTGTGTATGACAAATCATTTTACCGAAACTTACCTCTTATTACAACAGACCTAGGAGGATCAAATACTGGAACAGCATCTTCGACACCTATTCTTGATTAATATTGAATAAAATGTATTCTTATGAAAAAAATTATACTCACTTTGTCCTTAACACTTATTGTTGCCACAATTTCAATTGGACAAATAGGAATCAATAAATTGAATCCTACAGCTACCTTAGATATTGCAGGAGATGTAAAATTAGAAGAAAGTCTTTATTTGGAAGACCCGGGTGAATTTACTACAATTAGGGGTTCAAAATTATTAATTAATACAACAGGTGATGAAGTAGTTGAATATGATATTTTATTAAGCAAATATGGACCCATTAATTATGCCGAATTTGTATTTGCAAATCTATCAAAAGATGGGTTACAGGATTATGATACTAAAATCCCTATAGATGATTATATAGTAACCATTCAAGGATATTACTTTTTAGGGGCTGGAACATCGAACACCAATGTTATGGCCCATAGTACTATTACCGACACTAATATAGAAGGATACCAAATATATGCTTATAAAAATACTACTACAGGAACATGGTTTATAAGAGGATTTGTTAATAATGCTGAGTTTATGGTTGCTGATCCGTCATATCATTATTATCCTGCTCCTATAGATCTATACTTAAATGTAATTATTTATCGGGATGGATTTATAACAAAATCTATTTCTCCTATTTCAATAGATATGGGTAATGCGAGTACAGGTATAGCTACTTTACCTACTGGATTTTAAAATATGAAAAAGTAAGTTCAGTTAAAGATTAGAATTTATAAAATCCTACATATTTTACCCTATCTTCTTACAAATATGTAATAAAAATTAATGTGTTTTCGATGAAATACATAATTATTCGTCACAAAACTTATTTGTAAAATTTATTTAACATTTTTGTGTAACTCCTTGACGTACATTTGTATTACCCAAATTTAATACTTATGAATACCTACAAATGCCCCCGCAATTTGGTATTTTATCTACTTATTTTTTTAAGTCAAATTATGGCTTCACAGGTAGGAATAAATACCCTCACACCTAGAACTACTTTAGAGGTAGCTGGAGGTGTACAAATCTCAGGAAGTATAGACATAGGAAATTTTTCAGGTCTAAAAGATGAGGACTCTTCCACCTTTTTAATACAAGAAGGAGATAATACTATAAAATCTTTAGATGTAAGTAATCCTACAGGTGCTGCTCTAGCCTACATACAGGAATACATTATTGAAGACCCAAACCTTGACTGGGTGAAGGACTTTGATACCTTAATAGATGCTAATGAGTATACTATTATAGTTACATCTGCAAGTTTTAATCAAGAGTTAGATTTAACAAATAACCCTGGTGCTGAGAAAAATTCAAGTATTCCTTTTGCCTCAGCATTTGTTAGCAATGGAACTTGGCACATTGTAGCGGATTATCCTCAAGCAGCAAATCTTGACCCCAATGCAATGGGAGTTTGGACTGTAAGCACCTTGATATTCTCTAAGGATGTGTCAAAACAATTTGGCACTATTCCTATACCAATGTATAATACTTCGGTAGGAACTGCAATCTCACCAATTATAGACTAATACCAGCCCTTATGAAAAAAATCCTACTTATTATTTTATTTGCTTCTTATAATCTTCTAAATGCTCAAATAGGTATTGGTACAGCTTCACCTGAAGCCGATTTGCATGTAGGTGGATCTATGTTAACGCAAGATGATTTTAAAATTGAAAATTTGTCAACCGTGTCTGCTACTGAAGAAGATTTTCAATTAGTAACACGCCTTACGACATCTAACCCTATTGGGAAATTAGCTGTTTTAGATGTAGATGCCTTGAAGGTTGCTCCTGTAAATATTATTAACTACACTTTTAATAATGTGTATTTAGACAATTTGGATGATGTTGATTTACAATATGACGAAACTAAATATGTAGTTGGAGTAGCTAATTTTAGACAAGTAGGCGATGCCATAAAAAAAGTCCCTGGTGGTGACAATTATTCAATTGGCCATTTTGTTGTGAGAACTTTTAAAAGTGGAGGCACTTGGCATTTAGAAATTAGCAATAAAGAACTTGATTTGGATCCTACAGATTCCATTACATATCACGTTACACTAGTTGTGTACGATAAAAAATATTTTAAAGATTTACCTGCTATCACTAGCTCTTTAGGAGGGTCAAATACAGGTGTCGCATCTTCGGTTCCAATTCTTGAATAAAACATTTCAATATGAAAAATAATTACATTTTTACTGCAATTTTTGCTTCCATAATCTCTGTTAATGCCCAAGTTGGGATTAACACCATTACGCCTTCTTCTACTTTAGATGTTGTTGGTGATGTAAAATTAGATGAAGCATTATACCTAGAAAACCCTGGAGAAAATACAAATATTCGTGGGTCTAAATTTCTAGTTAGATCTGTTTCAAATGATTTAAATCGTTATGATATTGATATAAGCAAGTATGGGCCTATAAACTATGCTGAATTCAAATTTGAGAGCTTATCTGCTTTTGGTTTGCTTGATTATGACACAAGGATTTCTACGGAGGATTACCTAGTAAGTGTTCAAGGTTATTCTTGCGGAATAGCTGGAGCGGGTAGAACAGGAAGTATTATGCCACATAGTTTAATTTCTGATGATAACATAGAGGGATATCAAATTTACGCTTATGCCAATCCAATTACCAATACTTGGTTTTTAAGAGCTTTTGTGAATAATTCGGAATGGCAAAAATATTCATCAGGTGTTTATATTAATACTTCGATAGATATGTGGTTAAATATTATTATTTATCGAAAAGGTTTTATTACAAAAGCTGTAAATGAAATAACAGTTGATATGGGTAATTCACCCACTGGTGTCGCACCATTACCAAACGGATTTTAAAGTAATTTTTTGTTTAAAATTCTTAAATGTTCAAATTTGTATTATAAAATAAAACCCCTTCAATAGCTGAAGGGGTTTTATTTTTGAAATGTTAATTACAATCTTATTCTTTAATAAGTTGTTTTGTAAGTGTTCCGCTTTCACTTTGGATAACAACAACGTATGAAGCTGAAGCTAATAATGCAATATCCAATGCTTTCTCTGTTCCCATACCTCTCAAGTCGAAAGTTTTCACTAAACGCCCCGTGACATCATAGATCGCAGCATTTTCCAACGGAATTGCCTGTGGGTTGCTAATGTTTACTATTGCCTGAGCAGGATTCGGATACATAATAATAGTTGAAATGTCTAACTTAGGATCGTTTGTTCCTAACGTACTATCAACTGTCAATTCGAAAGTACAAGTTCCAATATTTCCTGATTCATCTTCGGCAGTAATTGTAACCGTATACGTTCCTTCCGAAAGTAATGTTCCTGGTGCAGGATCTTGAGTAGTGATTACTAAAGGATCAGTACAGTTGTCAATAGCTGTAGCTTCTCCAGTTAATAAGTAATCTGGAACTTCATATAGATCACTTGCTCCACCAGGATCTACGGTTTGATCTTCTGGACATGTTACTACTGGCGCTAATAAATCTTCAACCGTAACTTCTGCGGTACAAGTCGAAATGTTTCCGTTTACATCTTCAGAGAATACGGTCACTAGTACAGGTGTTCCAATATCATCACAATTAAACTCACTAATATCAATGCTTGTTTCAAATATACCACAGGCGTCAGTATTACTAGCGATAACATCGTCTGCTACAATGGTAGCAAGTCCGTTTTCATCGAGTTCAACAGTGATATCTTGACAAACCACATCGGGTTCAGTAATATCCTCAACTGTTACGATAGCGGTACACGTTGCCGTGTTTCCGTTAACATCGGTTACTGTAAGAACAACTGGATTATCCCCAACGTTAGAACAATCAAAAGTATCTATATCCACAGAATATGCTGCAGTATCAATGCCACAGACATCAGTACTTCCGCCATCTAAATCTGCTGGATTAATTGTTACTGTTCCTGTCGCATCCAATTGAACTGTAATATTTTGACAAACAGCCACCGGAGCCGTTACATCTTCAATCGTTACGACAGCGATACAGTTACTTACGTTTCCGTAGATATCAGTTACTGTTAAAGTAACGTCATTAGGTCCAACATCACTGCAGTCGAAAGTGTTAATATCAATAGACATAGTATCTATAGCACAGTTATCAAAACTTCCACCATCCACATCTGCAACTGTAATCGTAGCATTACCTGTTGCGTCTAACGGGACTGTAATGTCTTGACACATAGCAACAGGAGGTGTTGTGTCTGTTACGGTTACTATAAAACTACAGGTGGAACTATTACCATTCACATCGGTTGCGGTCCACTCCACGGTGCTAACACCCACAGGGAAGACACTTCCGCTAGGTAAACCACTTGTTAATACCACTGATGCGACACCACAAGCATCTAATGCTATTGGATCTGAATAGGTTAATGTTATTCCACAAATATCTGGTTCTGCCACGGCAACTATATCTGCAGGACATGCCATAACAGGTGCTGTAACATCTTGTACAGTAACAACAGCAGTACACTGAGAACTGTTTCCGTTAACGTCTGTAACCGTTAACACCACATTGTTAGGTCCTACATCGCTACAATCGAAGGTGTCTACATCAATGGATAAGGAAGCAATGCCACAAGCATCGGTGCTACCACCATCTACATCTGCGGGGGTAATGGTTGCATTTCCATCGGCATCTAAATCAATTGTAATATCCATGCATACCGCTGTTGGAGCTACATTGTCTTCAACCGTAACCACTGTAGTACAAGTACTTGAGTTTCCATTTACATCTGTTACAGTTAATGTTACAGTGTTTGGTCCAACATCTGCACACGTAAAGGAGCTTGGTGAAACCGCTAATGAAGCAATTCCACAGTTGTCGGTACTTCCATTATCTATGTCGGAAGGAGTAATACTTGCATTTCCAGTAGCATCTAACTGAAGCGTAAAGGGCGCTACGCAGTTGGCAACTGGAGGTTCGTTATCAGAGACGGTAACATCAAAACTACAGGTTGCTGTATTTCCAGAGGGATCTGTTACAAGAAATGTATTAGTCGTTGTTCCAACAGGGAATGTACTACCGCTAGATAAACCAGCAGTTTGCGTAATAACAAGAGGCAAAGTGTAAGAAATTACAATTTGTCCGTCACCGGCACGTACTCCGCCTGTATTGGTTGGACTGGTTCCTGCATTGAAGGAACCACCACCGCCACCAGCTCCCCATCCTGGAGGGTTGCCACCGGCCCAGCTGTTTCCACCACCGCCACCGTTGTAGCCACCGCCACCACCGCCGGCACCGGATACTCCACCACCGCCGCCACCGCCGCCGAATCCGCCAACAGCAGATCCAGTAGGAGGGAACGTACAATTTGGTCCTTCATTACCTCCGGCACCTCCGGCAAGAGGATTTACTCCTCCGCCACTCAATGGGGCATTTGGTGATGCACCATCGGCTCCGTTGCTAAGCCATCCGGCTCCGCCGCCGGCACCTGCATCACAGGTAGCCCCGGCAACTAAAGCTCCGCCGGCTCCACCATTTCCGCCAGCACCACCAGCGCCGTTTCCGCTACCGTTCGTACTATCGGTTGGTACATTGGTCGCCGAACCTGCTCCGGGAACTCCGTTCCCATTACCAGCGCCACCACCGCCACCACCGGCTGCTATTAACAGGGTAGGGCCTGAAGGATTCCAAATAAAGGATCCTCCTCCGCCACCACCAACGCCGGCGTTATTGGTTCTACTGCCTCCTTCGCCACCGACCATTAGGTTGAGGGTTTCTCCGGGAGTCACAGCAAATGTTCCACTAATCGATGCACCAAGTCCACCATTGAAACCACCCTGAGCTCCTTGAGATTCGATAGTGATCGAAGTTACCCCTGCTGGTACTACAAAGGTGTCGGTAGTCCCTGTAAAGGCAAATGTTTCCATTATCATTGTACCTCCACAGTTATCTGCCACAGTAGGGTCTGCAAAAGTTACTACGGCGCCACAAACACCAGGATCATTATTAACTGTAATATCTGCTGGGCAAGTAATAGTTGGATCTTCAATATCATTGACTGTTACATCGAATGTACACGTATCCGTATTTCCTGTAGCGTCAATTGCTGTAACCGTAACAGTAGTAATTCCAACAGGAAATACACTACCGGAGGCTGGTACACTCGAAACTGTTACTCCGGGACAGTTATCTGTTGCTGTTGGAGTAAAAATTACTACAGCTCCACAAACCCCAGGGTCATTGTTTTGAGTTATGTCCGTTGGACAAGTGACGACAGGGTCCTGAGTATCTTCTACCGTAACCGTATCTGAAGCACTTCCTGTACAACCATTTGCATCGGTAAAAGTATAAGTGAGGGTGTGTGTTCCGTTTCCGGCTACACCCGCATCAAATGTATAGGTTGTTCCATTGCCATCGTCGGTTACGCCAGGACCGCTGTAAACACCTCCCGATGGAGTTCCACCTCCCTGTCCGGTGAGGACAGCACCCGGGCAAACCGGACTTGGTGGTGCTGTGAAAGTAACTGTAGGTAACGCGAATACTTCTACATCGTCGCTCGCACTATCTGTACATCCATTGGCATCGGTAAATGTATAAGTTAAGGTATGTGTTCCAACACCTGCTGCTGCAGGATCAAAACTATAGGTCATTCCGTTTCCGTCGTCCGTAACTCCCGCACCGCTGTAAATACCACCGTTTGGAGTTCCTCCTCCAAGACCGGCTTGTACTCCTGCGTCGATACAGAGATCGGCAAGAGCTGTAAATGTTACTGTTGGTAAGGCAAATACCTCTACATCATCTGAAGCACTATTTGTACATCCGTTGGCGTCGGTAAACGTATAAGTTAACGTATGGGTTCCAACACCTGCGGCCGCAGGATTGAAACTATAAGTAATGCCGTTTCCATCATCGGTAACACCAGAACCGCTGTAAACACCACCGGTTGGGGTTCCTCCGCCAAGACCGGCTTGAACTCCTGCATCTATACAGAGATCTGCAGGGGCTGTAAACGCTACGACAGGCAATGCAAATACTTCTACATCATCTGAGGTACTAGCTGTACATCCGTTGGCGTCGGTAAATGTATAAGTTAGGGTATGTACTCCCACTCCTGCGGCCGCAGGATCGAAACTATAAGTCATTCCATTGCCATCATCGGTAACACCAGGACCGCTGTAAACACCACCAGTCGGGGTTCCTCCGCCAAGACCGGCTTGAACTCCTGCATCTATACAGAGATCTGCAGGGGCTGTAAACGCTACGACAGGCAATGCAAATACTTCTACATCATCTGAAGCACTAGCAGTACATCCATTCGCGTCTGTGAATGTATATGTTAATGTATGTACTCCAACGCCTGCGGCAGCAGGATCGAAACTGTAAGTTGTTCCATTGCCGTCATCAGTAACTCCAGGTCCACTGTAAACTCCACCGGCTGGATTTCCACCACCTAGCCCAGCCTGAACACCAGCGTCAAGACATAAATCCGCAAGTGCTGTAAAGGTAACAGATGGTAATGCAAAGACTTCTACATCATCCATTGCATTACCTCCTCCAAAAGTATAAGTCAAGGTGTGTATTCCAACTCCGGCAGCGGCAGGGTCAAAGCTATAGGTTGTTCCATTTCCATCATCGGTAACTCCAGGGCCACTATAAACACCTCCGACGGGTGTTCCACTTCCTAAGCCTGCTTGCACACCAGCGTCTAGACATAAATCGGCAGGAGCGGTAAAAGTTACTACAATACTTAGATCGGCAAATGGTACGGTCGATAAACCGGCTCCGTAAGGAAATGCATGATCGTAGTTGGCAGGATTTTCAAAATCTGCCGCTCCAACCGGAATCGCTCTTCCTGCGGGAGTATATTCTGTTTTATCGGGTGCCACTGCAGGAAATCCGTCAACAACAAGGGCGTTTAAGTAGATGCCGGTTGGGTCTTCTATTGCAGGCAGGTTTCCGCCTGGCGTACTAGAATTACCAGTATACATCACTCCATAAATATCATCTACTCCATTGGCGGGATTTGTGTCACTATCCTCATAGGCATAAAGAGTTTCACCGTTAGTTGCAAAGGCAAAACCGCCAACAATTACGACTATGCTTCCGCATCCATTTCCTGAGGTGTCCGAACAAGTTACTGAAAATGTGTCTGTGGCCGTTTCAGTAACTACAATCACGTCACCCTTAACAATTTGCCCTCCACCTGGAGAAGTCCATTGTAGTACTGATTCTCCTGAGGAAAAAAGTAAAGTTGTATTATCAAATTCATCTTCTGTAAAATACACCACAGTTCCTGCTGGAATATCTTGGGCGGCAACAAAAGCAAACGCATCTGGACTTCCTGAATCGTGGGTCATACCCATAATTGCTACTAAGGGATCAGAGTCTGAAGTGTCATCGTTAGTTATAGTTCCTGTAGCCGAGTTTGGAGTCCCACCATCATATCCAGTTCCTGAATCTATCATGAGTTGGACCGTTTCTGATGGTTCAACCATGGCATCTACAACTGGAGTAATTGTAACCGCAACACTATTATTTCCATTTAAAATTACTGCCGATCCAGAAGTTGATGAAAAGGTAGATGCTCCAGACACAGTATAATCTGTAGTAAATGTAGCGGTTCCTGAAACCGTAAAATTAACTGTGGTGTCTGCTGTTGCATTTGCATCAAGCATAAAAGTATAAACAATTCCTGTCCCACTATCCTCTACAGTGGTAGTAGGGGAGGCTGTTAATGTTAGTGTTGGATTACTAGATCCTGTTGTTATAATGATGTTAGCAAAGGGTACAGTTGAAAGCGTAGCATTGGCCTGCGCATGCAGCCAATTAGCTGTATTTTGGAAATTTGCTTGATCTACGGTAACGCCCCTAAGCGCTGGGTCATATTCAGTCCGTAAAGGTTGAACTGCTGGAAATCCATCCACCACAACGCTGCCAATATATACAGTAGAAGGATCCTCTATTGCAGGAATATTACCACCTGGAGTCGCACTCGTTCCTGTAAATAATACGGAATGCACCTGAGTGACACCATTTGTAGGGTCGGTATCTGTATCGCTGTAAGCGAAGAATCCTTCACCGTTTGAGGCAAAGGTAAATCCGGTCACGATTGTAGTAAACGTTCCACAGGTTCCACTGTCACAAGTAGCTGTAAAAACATCGGGTGAGTTTTCCGTAGCAACTATTACTTCACCTCTTAGAACACCTCCTGCTGGAGCTGTCCATCGAACAACTCCTTCACCACTCGTAATAGAGAAAGCTAAGGTGTTAATATTAAACTCTTCTTCAGTAAAAAATACTTCTGTACTTGCGGGGATATCATCCAAAGCAACAAAGGAAAATCCTTCAACCCCAGGGGCAACCGCATTATTAAGTCCAGTAACAGCAACTAAGGGAGTAATAGCCATGGTATCGTCATTGGTAATAGTTCCAGTACTACCGCTAGGGCTTCCTACAATATATCCTGTTCCTGAAGTGGCTGTAAGAATCACTGTTTCATCTGGTTCCAGGGTTGTATCTCCAGTAGGAGTTATCGTCACCATCGCGGTCGTAGCTCCATTGGGAATATTTACGGTACCGGATGCCGCACCAAACGTGGCTGCCCCCGATTGACCATAATCTGAAGGGAATGTTGATGTACCTCCAACAGAAAAATTAACCGTTGTAACACCAGCAGATGGGACACTTAATGTAAAGGTGTATACCATTGGTGTTCCGCTATTTTCAGCCACCGAAGCAGGTGAAGAGGTAACGGTAATAGTAGGACTCGTACACGATAATGTAAAACTACCAAATGTTGTTGTATTTAGTGCCTGATAGGCCTGACCGTGTAAATAATTACTCACTACTTCAAGGTCGTCTCTACATCTTCCGTCACGTACTCCAGCCCCAGCGTACATAAACTCGGCTCTTCCGGGGCTTACAGCAGGAAAACCATCTATCACTATTGCATTTGGAAAATCTGGAGTAGGATCAAGTGCCGCCGGGATTGGACCACCCGGATTGGGCTGTCCTACTTCTCCGGTGAAGAATACCGAATAGATCTCGGTGACCCCATCGGAAGGATCGTCATTGGTATCGGTATACGAATAATAGGCTTCGCCATCGGTTCTAAGAGAGAATCCCCCGCCAAAATGCGCTGTGGTTCCACAGGCACCACCACCTGTACAGGTGACGTTAAACGTATTGGTTGATACTCCGGTTTCTTCCACATAGACAACCGTACCGGTTGTAATAACTCCGGAGGCTGTAAATCGTACGATCGACTCTCCGCTTGCAAATACATTGGTAGTATTGTTGTATTCGTCTTCAGTAAAATAGACCACCTCACCATTGGCAAGGTCTTGCGTTACTAAAAAGGCAAAACCATCGCTGGTCACGTGGTTAGTTCCAATAACCACTGCTTTTTGACCAAAGCTAACACTTAGGGCCATAAAGGTAATGGCAATAGTAAGTAGAGTGGTAATAGTTTTCATAATGTTTTATTTAAATGAATAGTAAGTCTAATATTTTGATAATTAACAATATAAAAACAAATTTAGGCTTCCATATTGGTAAAATGAATACGTAGTTTTACGTAATTTTAATTTCAGTTTTAGGTGCATATATATGGATTTTGCCATCCTGCTAATGGCGATTCTTCAAATTTTTGGTTTTGGTTTGATGCTACACTTGCATCTAAAGTTTCTGTTACGACATTTTGATAATTATCTTTTCGAAATTTAAATTGTCTCACCTTAAAGGTAGCTGGATAGGACTCATTATAGGAGTTATAATGTACTGTTCCTCTTGGTGTTTCAATTTTTTTATTCGCCATATATTCACCAATATTACTAGGAATTCGATGTTCCTTTTCTATTATTTTTGAAACCAATTGTCCAATTTCAAAACCCATTAGGCTCATAATATTTGGGTTTTCACTGTACAGACTTTTATATTCTATAATGAAGGATTTCATTTCAGGATTTTCATCATCCAAAGACCAAGATGCAATTGAAGTTACTTTTTCAATTTTATAATCCTCTAAAGTCTCTTCATTCATTAAAGGGTTGGAAAGAATAGGTATTCTTCCATTTATTTCTGAACCCGCAATTTTGCGAAACACTTTTTCACCTTCTTTATAGCTAAAAAGGGCATAGATAAAATCTGGATCCGCTTGTTTAATTGCTTCAATCATAGTATCATACGATTCGGTTTTATAGTCCATGGGGCCTACCCAAAATGCTTCAACTTTACCATCATCCTCATTCAGTCCTTGAACAAATGCTTCGGTTATTTGATACCCACAATCGTAATAAGACCCTACAATGGCTACTTTTTTTCCAAAGGCATTAACAGCATATCTACCTGCTGCATAACTAGCTTGCCATATGTTAAGGGTGTGGTGTAAAACATTTGGGCTAACATGTTCTTTTTTTAAAATTCTTCCTCCTAAATCAATATGGAGTAAAGGTTTTTTATAAGCTGTAAATACACCTTCAAGTTCTTTTAATTTAAATATGCTACAGAAAGCTATAGTGAGGTCAACATCTTCCTGTAGCAATAATTTTTCTGCCTTTTGAATTATTGAATCGTCTGCCGCATTACCTGTTCCTTCGATGATAAATGATGGTGTATAAGCTACATCCATTTTTTTTTTAAAAACAAGCTTTAAGCCATTCAATATATCTCCAGCCAAAGTTGGAAACATATCCGACCTAGGTAGTAATAACCCAATTTTGGTGTTCATTTACTTAGTTTCTGGATGGATAAATGCCAACCATGGCGATACTTACATAAATTCCTAAATAAGGGTTTCTAATACTATAAGATTGCCCGCCTCCAGCACTTGCTGGAGAAGCAAGGTTGGCGTTAGAATCTTCAGAGTATCCATCTTGAATAGCACCAAGGTGTTTTCCACTAGGATTAGTTTCTTCGCCTGAGGCTGTATTAACCCCTATATTATGAGTGTGCGATGGCATTTGGGCTACAGTAAGTGTATGGTTTTCTACTCCTGCTTTTTGTCCCCAAGTAATGGTACTTAAACCAGGTCCATTACCCACATGTACAATACTTCTACCTCGTAAGTCTGGCAACCCAAATGTTGTTCGTCCGTCGCCACCAAAAGTGGTTCCTAACAAAGAAAAAAGGGCTGTATTTTGAGCAATTGAGAGTAATTGTCCGTCGCAAAAAGCCCATCCACGAGGTGGAAAATTGAATCCGAAAGCTTGAATTTGTCCTAAAAATGGTTCCATAATAGTTAGTTTTTTAAAGTTTGGTTAGTTAGTGAAATATTAAATTGTATACTCATTTGAGTATTAGTTGATTCGCTAAGTGTAGCTAAGTGCTTACCAAGGTTTTGATTCTCTTCCCAATGTTGAGAATTAAAATAAGCCGTATTACTCAAGATATATAGTTTTGTAAAGTAGCTTTCAGAATTATTTGTCACCTTAAAGAATATATTTCTAGGGACATTTTTTTCTTTATAAGGGAGGTCTGTTATAAAATAATACTCACCGCTTTCATTGGTTTTTATTTTAGCATTATGCCTAAACTTTTTACTATCTGGAGATAAATGCCAAACTTCTACACTTGTATTGGGTAGAATTGTTTCTCCATCGGAACTAAATATTTTTCCAGATACAGCAATGTGTTTGCCAAATGGATTTGTGCGTAAATCATTTTTTTCTTCTGCAAAGGGATTGTACCCTTTATAAGGTGAATTACTTTCCGAAAATGCAAGTAGTGGGGTTGAGGATGCAACTAGAGCAAGACCAGTAGTTGCAACGGCAGATTTTCTTATGAAAATCCTTCGGCTGATGTTTTCTTTCATAATTTTGGTTAGTTAGTTCTTTAAATATAGATTTAATTCACTATGATTCCTAAAGTATTCGACCAATGGTGCTTTTTTCGCCATAAAAATAATAGCTAGTGATTATATAGAAATAAATTTGTTTATTTTAGAGCATCAAGGAAACTCCCCTTTTAAATTATTAGATGAAAAATTATTTGGAAAGACTACAGGACATTGCTCCGGCAATCTTGAGTGAAGACATAAACTATTTTGAATTAAGTAATGCTTTAAAATCCTATAAAGAACTACTTTTGGAAATAAGTAACCTTGAATATGAAACTGAGGAAAACAGAGATAATATAGCACTTCCTCACGGTCTTGCCATTGGACCTACTTGGGCGGCTCGTTGTCTCGATGATATGATGCGGACAAAGAAATTTGTTCGCGGAATTAATTTAGCCATTTCAAAAATAAAAAGTAAAAATAAAGAACCTGTGCAAATTTTGTATTGTGGATCGGGTCCTTTTGCAACTCTCGTTTTACCGCTATTAACTTTATATACTTCTGAAGAAATTCAACTAACTTTGGTTGAGGTAAATCCCATTAGCTTTGCCCATGTTAAAAATGTTTTTAAGAGCTTAGGGGCCGAAGCGTATTTAAAGAATGTAATTCTTGAAGATGCCACTAAAATAAATTTAGAAAATTCTCACGAGATAGATGTTGTCATTATTGAATGCTTACAACATGCCTTGGCAAGAGAACCTCAAGTGGCAATCACCGCCAATGTAATGAAACAATGCCGTGGAGATGTAAGTCTTATTCCTGAAGAGGTTTCACTTCAACTTTCTTTATTAAATCATAAAGAAGAATTTGATAATAATTCAATTATTTTTAATAGTTCAAGCAGAGTGGATAAAAAAGTTTTTTCGTTAAATAAACGCGAAGCTTTACAGTATAATTTTAATGGTGTAGAAAGCTATTTTTTTCCAAAAAAAGAAGTGTGCTTTACGCACTCTGAACTTAAAAATAATACAGCATTAGCTGTAACAACCACAATAAAGATTTTTGATAATGAAGTGCTTACTAATAAAGAAAGCGGACTAACCATTCCATATATCTTTTGTGAAATTGATGATAAGCAAGAAGCTTTATCAGTAAATACTCAATACGAGGTAGGATTAAATCCAAAACTTATCGTTTCAATTAAGAAATAATATAAAGACCGTTCTGAATATAAATACACAACGGCCTTAGATCAATTATATACTGAGTTTAGAATTTATTAGTTACGTGATGGGAAAATTCCTTGTAATGCAATACAAACATTGATTCCAAGAAATGGATTTCTTATACTATAAGATTGTCCACCACCAGCATTTGCTGGTGCAGCAAGGTTTGCATTAGAGTCTTCTGCATATCCATCTGTTATTGCACCTAGGTGTTTTCCACTTGGATTTGATTCTTCTCCAGCAGCAGAATTTACGCCGATATTGTGTGTATGAGAAGGCATTTGGGCTACAGTAAGTGTATGATTTTCTCCTCCACCTCTTTCTCCCCAAGTAATATTGCTTAATCCAGGTCCATTACCCATTCCCACGATAGAGCGACCCCTCAAATCAGGAAGGCCAAAAGTTGTTCGTCCATCTCCCCCAAAAGTGGTTCCTAATAATGAAAATACTGCTGTATATTGGCTGATTGGTAATAATTGTCCATTACATTGCGACCACCCTCGTGGTGCAAAATTAAATCCGAAAGCTTGAATTTGTCCGATAAATGGTTCCATAATAAATTGTTTTAGTATAAAGGTTAGTTAATATTTAGTTTCTAGATGGATATACACCCTCAAGAGCAATACACACATTAATCCCTAAAAATGGATTTCTACTATTGAATGATTGTCCTCCACCTGCATTAGATGGTGCTGCTAGATTTGCATCTGCATCTTCTGCGTACCCGTCCGTAATAGAGCCTAGGTGTTTTCCGCTTGGATTTGCTTCTTCTCCTGTACTTGTGTTCACACCTATATTATGTGTGTGAGAAGGAAGATTATTTAAAGTAAGAGTAATATTTTCTACACCACCTTTTTCTCCTTGAGTTATTGTTGATAACCCAGGCCCGTTTCCCGTTCCTACTATAGATCGACCTCTGAGATCTGGAAGTCCAAAGGTTGTTCTTCCATCTCCCCCATACATAGTTCCTAATAATGAAAATAGTGCATTGTATTGGCTAATTGGCAATAATTGTCCTTCACATTTTGCCCAACCTCGGGGTGCAAAATTGAATCCAAAAGCTTGAATCTGTCCTAAAAATGGTGTCATAATTAAGTTGTCTTTAATGATTAATAATTTGTTAGTTTTATTATGTACTAAAGTATAGGGATTTGAGTAGGGATACAATAAGTATAAATACTTAAATATCAGTTGGATATTAAAAACAAAAAACCCCCTCCATTTCTGGAGGGGGTTTTACTATTAAAGATATAGGTTGACTATCTTCTAATCAATCGTTTTACTGTTTGTGCGCTTTCGCTTTGGATCTGTACCATGTACACTCCTGAAGCTAAGCTAGAAACATTAAAGGTTCGCTCTGTTGCCATACCACGTAAGTCAACC